>NZ_CDDF01000022.1 GCF_000819865.1 Aeromonas eucrenophila | reverse complement strand
TCCAGCTTGGTGCCTTTCTCTTGGGCATTCCACTCGGCAGCGATGTCGGACGGAATGACGAAGGGCGCGTGGTCCCATTTCAGGAAGGCACGGGCGGCGGCGATCTCGTCGTTGCCGAGCGGTGAACCGTGGCAATCGTGGGAGCCGGACTTGTTCGGTGAACCGTAACCGATGATGGTGCGGCAGCAGATCAGGGTCGGCTTGCCGGTCTCGGCCTTGGCGGCTTCGATGGCAGCATTGATGGCTTCCGGGCTGTGACCGTCCACGGCCGGGATGACGTGCCAGCCGTAGGCTTCGAAGCGCTTGGGGGTGTCATCGGTGAACCAGCCTTCGACGTGACCGTCGATGGAGATGCCGTTGTCATCCCAGAACGCAATCAGCTTGCCCAGTTGCAGGGTGCCGGCCAGGGAGCAAGCCTCGTGGGAGATCCCTTCCATCAGGCAGCCGTCGCCCATGAAGGCGTAGGTGTAGTGGTCAACGACATCAAAGCCCGGCTGGTTGAACTGTTCGCTCATGGCCTTCTCGGCGATCGCCATGCCGACGGCATTGGTGATGCCCTGACCCAGCGGGCCAGTGGTGGTTTCGATGCCAGGGGCATAACCGTACTCCGGGTGACCCGGGGTGCGAGAGTGCAGTTGACGGAAGTTCTTCAGGTCATCGATGGAGAGGTCGTAACCGGAGAGGTGCAGCAGAGAGTACAGCAGCATGGAGCCGTGGCCGTTAGACAGCACGAAACGGTCGCGGTCGGCCCACTTGGGGTTGTTCGGGTTGTGCTTGAGGTGGCCACGCCACAACACTTCGGCGATATCTGCCATTCCCATGGGGGCGCCCGGGTGACCGGAGTTGGCTTTTTGAACGGCATCCATACTCAATGCGCGAATGGCATTGGCAAGCTCTTTACGAGAAGGCATCTGTATCTCCTGCGATT
>NZ_CDDF01000021.1 GCF_000819865.1 Aeromonas eucrenophila | reverse complement strand
TGGTGGTCGTTACTGGGCTCGAACCAGTGACCCCCTCCTTGTAAGGGAGGTGCTCTCCCAGCTGAGCTAAACGACCTGGGGCAAGACTGAATGATGGTGGGTCGTGCTGGATTCGAACCAGCGACCAATTGATTAAAAGTCAACTGCTCTACCGACTGAGCTAACGACCCATCTAAATCATTTTTTCTTTCTATTTCAAGAAAGTGGTGGTCGTTACTGGGCTCGAACCAGTGACCCCCTCCTTGTAAGGGAGGTGCTCTCCCAGCTGAGCTAAACGACCTGGGGCAAGACTGAATGATGGTGGGTCGTGCTGGATTCGAACCAGCGACCAATTGATTAAAAGTCAACTGCTCTACCGACTGAGCTAACGACCCATCTGTATCATTTTTAAAACATGGTGGTCGTTACTGGGCTCGAACCAGTGACCCCCTCCTTGTAAGGGAGGTGCTCTCCCAGCTGAGCTAAACGACCTGGGAACTCGGTGGTCAAGATGGTGGGTCGTGTAGGGATCGAACCTACGACCAATTGATTAAGAGTCAACTGCTCTACCGACTGAGCTAACGACCCATCT
>NZ_CDDF01000020.1 GCF_000819865.1 Aeromonas eucrenophila | reverse complement strand
CTTTGCGAAACATTGATAGAGGTAGTCCCCGTGAGCAAGCCCGCCATTTTTCTGGATCGTGATGGTGTCATCAACGAAGATACCGGCTATGTCAGCCAGGTAGACGACTTTCATTTCTTGCCTGGCGTGATCGAAGCCATGCAACAGCTGAAGCAGAAAGGCTACCTCTTGGTGGTGGTTACCAATCAGTCGGGGATCGCCCGTGGTTACTTCAGTGAAGATGACTTCATGAACCTGACCGAGTGGATGGACTGGTCGCTGGCGGATCGGGATATAGATCTCGACGGCATTTACTTCTGTCCTCACCATCCGGATCACGGCGCGCCTTGCGATTGCCGCAAACCGGCCCCTGGTATGCTGCTGCTGGCACAGCAGGAGCTGGGTATCGACATGAGACGCTCCTATATGGTGGGCGACAAACCCTCCGATCTGAAAGCGGCTCTCAATGCCAAGGTGGGTCACAAGGTGATGGTGCGTACCGGCAAGCCGGTGACCGATGCAGGTATAGCACTGGCCGATGCCATCTATGACAACCTGCAGGATTTCGCTATTTCTGTGCCTAAAGCAGGTTGATTCAGTTCGTTTAATATACGGATCGGTGGCTTTGCGAACGAACAGTCGACAGAAGCCATCTTTTTGCAATTTTCCGCTTGCCAGAAAGTTTCAGC
>NZ_CDDF01000019.1:127431-186447 GCF_000819865.1 Aeromonas eucrenophila | reverse complement strand
GAGAAAGGCACCAAGCTGGAAGCCGACTGGGCTGCCAAGTTTGCCGCCTATGAAGCCGCGCACCCGACCCTGGCCGCCGAATTCAAACGCCGCACCGTCGGTGAGCTGCCGGCCAACTGGGCTGCAGAATCCGCCAAGATCATCGAAACCCTGCAAGCGAACCCGGCCAAGATCGCAACCCGTAAAGCGTCCCAGAACTCTCTGGAAGCCTTCGGCAAGCTGCTGCCCGAGTTCATGGGTGGCTCTGCGGATCTGGCACCGTCCAACCTGACCATGTGGTCCGGCTCCAAGTCCCTGACCAATGAAGATGCCTCCGGCAACTACATTCACTACGGTGTGCGCGAGTTCGCCATGTCCGCCATCATGAACGGCATCGCCCTGCACGGTGGTTTCATCCCCTACGGCGCGACCTTCCTGATGTTCATGGAATACGCCCGTAACGCCCTGCGCATGGCCGCCCTGATGAAGCAGCGCGCCATCTTCGTTTACACCCACGACTCCATCGGTCTGGGTGAAGATGGCCCGACTCACCAGCCGGTGGAGCAGATCGCTTCCCTGCGTCTGACCCCGAACATGAGCACCTGGCGCCCATGTGACCAGGTGGAATCCGCCATCGCCTGGAAGCATGCCATCGAGCGCAATGACGGCCCGACTGCACTGATCTTCTCTCGTCAGAACCTGCCGCAAATGGACCGCACCGCCCAGCAACTGGCCGATGTGGCCAAGGGTGGTTATGTGCTGAAGGATTGCGCCGGCACTCCGGAGCTGATCCTGATCGCCACCGGTTCCGAAGTAGAGCTGGCCGTGGCCGCCTACGTCGAGCTGACCGCCAAGGGCCGCGCCGTGCGCGTGGTCTCCCTGCCGGCCACCGACGTGTTCGACGCCCAGTCTGCCGAGTACAAGGAATCCGTGCTGCCGTCTTCCGTGACCAAGCGTGTCGCCATCGAAGCGGGCATCGCCGACTACTGGTACAAGTACGTAGGCTTTGGCGGCAAGATCATCGGCATGACCACCTTCGGTGAGTCCGCGCCGGCCGAGCTCTTGTTCAAGGAATTTGGCTTTACCGTGGAAAACGTGGTCGCGACCGCCGAATCCCTGTAATGCCCGCCGGCATCTTGGGCTGAGCAGCACCGGGCCCAAGCGCTGAGTCGATAAACGCCCCCCATCGCAAGATGGGGGGCGTTTTTCTACTGCCGCTGTTGTGTTGATAGAAACGTCTCCCTGCCTCCCCAGCACGGTGCGTCTTCGAGAATACGAAGACGGCGGCGAGAACCGGACAAGTTCAGTAACGCCTTGACCCAAGAGAGAGACTTCGAGGTCATCCCGATAGGGATTGCCATAAAACACAAGGGGTTGGCATCAATATGATGCCAACCCCCTGCTACTTCCGCTTTTAGCATCCGCCCTCTCTGTACACCGGGCAGAGAAGAGGCTTCAGCCGTTGCTTCTGACTATCTTGTTACCACCAGACGTTGGCTTGCAGGCCGATGGTCCAGGTGTCATCGGCGGTGCCGTTGTCGAAGGCGTGGGAACCATCCCAGTCGGAGTTGTCGCTATCGAGGTAGCTGGCAAACACGCGCAGCTCCGGCTCACCACGGCCGAAGGAGAACGCCTGGGCGATGGTGGTCTTGGAACCACTGCGGGACTCCACATCACCGTTTTCGGTCTTCTCGTCATCGAAGTAACCGGCTTCCACATAGGTGCGGGTGATATCGGTCCAGTGGTAGGTCACCTTGGCGCTCACCGCGAAGGCGCTTGCGTCACCTTCTTTACCATCCCACAGCTTGATGTCGTTCGCTTCGGCGTAGTTGATGGCGTGGCTCAGTTCCCAATCGGCGGCCAGCGGGATGATACCGTGGTTGCGGATGGCAAAGCCGTTACCGCTCTCGACGGTACCGTTCAGGGTGTCGGCCGCACCGAAGGTGACGCCTTGCAGGGCGGAGCCGTCTGCGTAGTACTGGAGGGTAGTCTTGTTCCAACCGGTTCCCAGGAGGGACTGGTTCAGCTCCAGCATCACTGCATGACCATCGGCGAAGTCATGTTTATGAAGGACATCAGTTTGCTCGGTGGTCGCATCGGCGTTCAGGAACTTGTAACCCATGGCCAGGGTTGCGCCGTTCCACACGGGCAGGCTGTCGTAGGTCAACTCCAACTGATTGGCGTCGATCATGTCCTCAACATTCTGTGCATCATCGTTGATATAGGAGTCCGCAATATCACGATGCAGCGCGGCCACGGAGAGCTTGCCCTGGCCCAGCTTCATTCCTTCGATACCGCCGCCGATATTGGTCTGGTTCCAATAGTCGTAATCGTTAGAGCCAATGCTATAGCTCTTGTTGTACTGACGAATACCGACCCAGGAGGTCTCCCCCAGCCCCATGAAGTTGCGAAGCTGCATGTTCAGGTTTTCCCAACCGAAGTTGGAATCATCCATCTTGCTGTTGGTATCACCGTCGTACATGTTGAACATGGTCTGGATATAGACAGACTTGGTGTCATCGCTCTTCAGCTCTTTGCCAAAGCCGACTTCGGCATAGGTATCGAACTCGTTACCCAGACGACCCAGCTTTTTCTTCTCGAAGCTGCCACCCACGGCGTCTTGCATGGAGCCACCATCACCAGTGCCCATGCCGGAGCGGAAATAACCGTAGTAGTCGAAACCGGCGGCCTCGGCAGAGACGGCGGCTTGAGCAGAAAGTGCTGACACAACGGCGACAGCAATCGGGAGCCACTTGGTTTTCATTATTTCTTCCTTTATTGCGATGTTTTATTGCGAGGCACTGAAGACAATCAGTGCCTCACCAAGTCGATTCCATGACCAATGAAGTCCCTGCACGTCGTTGTGCAGGGGAGATTAAAAATTGGGAATTAGCGCTGCAGTGCCCGAACATCGGCCTAGGTGAACGCTTCACATCCCCCTTCGTTCTGCCGAGTCAACTTTATCAACGCTATTAATAAATGGTGCTCCGTTATCTGAGCTCTATTTGTACTTATTCGAAAGAATCCAAAACAGAAACATCAACCTTTAGAATGACTGATGTTTATGCTCTATCACCAAGAATAAAAGGGCCACAAATGTGCCTCGAAATAATATCCACCATTAGAGAATAGATAATAAAATCTAAATAAAAGCAGGCGACAAAAGCCACGCTTGAATTATTGAAACGACTTCGTTTGGCACGCATTGGCCTTTGAGGCGATCATGCAGATGACCAACCTCTGCACCAGGCAGAAGGGCGTCATCCTCTTGCGCTTGCACCATGCAGAGACGCTATGCTGATCGAGTACAGCGCTTGGCCTGTCTGGTCTTTCACCTTTGCAGTGAGTCGATAGATGCACACTCCAACAGCGCGGAACAGCTGGTTCCGATTGTTAACACATCGATGTTAAATTCGGCCAACCACATTATTGAGCATCTTGTTTTTAAGTGAGGGAACTATAACAAACGCCTTTGGCGATGACAGAAGCCGACTACTGTTTTGCTGCAAGGTTCACACAATTTTCATTCATCATTTATTTAAAGGACTCACATTGATATCTTGAGGCTTAATTATTAGCCCATCATGTACCCAACCTGTATTAAAGCTGAATTTAACTCTGCCATTAAAACTGAATGCAACCTTAATTGAATTGGAGCTGAATATAAATAATTAACAGGCGTTCCGTGGGTTATCCATATTGACAATGAGCATCCTCATCATCAAGTGAGAGAGACATGACTGGATAACCACAAGGTCTGCTCAGACCGGCAGGTTCAAGCGGCCTTATACCTGGCTCGCCATTTGTTTTATGACTGTTATCAAATATATCGTCATGTACACTCAAGGAGTAACCGTCAAGGGTGACGGCCGCTCTCCACCTGTTTGAGACAAGAGAAGGACATCATGGGTAACAAGAAGAAAGCCAAGGTAGAACAAGTCACAGAGGCGCCCGAGCACAAGCCGCTTGGCACCAAGGAGTATGAGAAGGAGCTGCGGCGCCTGCACGTGGAGCTCGTCAAGCTGCAGCAGTGGGTGGTGCACAAGGGGCTCAAGGTCTGCATCGTGTTCGAGGGACGTGACGGCGCGGGCAAGGGCGGCACCATCAAGGCACTCACCGAACGAGTCAGTCCGCGAGTGTTTAGGGTCGTGGCCCTGCCCGCGCCCACCGAGCGGGAGAAGAGCCAGCTCTACATGCAGCGCTACGTCCCCCATCTGCCCGCCGCCGGCGAGATCGTCATCTTCGACCGCAGCTGGTACAACAGAGCCGGCGTGGAGCGGATCATGGGCTTCTGCACCCCGGAGGCGAGCGACAAGTTCCTGGTCAGCACGCCGCAGATGGAGTGGTCCATGGTCGATGCCGGCATCATCTTGTTGAAATACTGGCTGGAGGTGAGTCCGGAGGAGCAGGAGCGCCGGTTGCGGGATCGCATCGACGACGGTCGCAAGACCTGGAAACTCTCGCCGATGGACATCAAGTCATTCAATCGCTGGGACGACTACACCGAGGCGCGGGACGCCATGTTCGCCGCCACTGACACCACCTGGGCCCCCTGGTTCGTGGCGCGCTCCGAAGACAAGAAGAAGGTGCGGCTCAACATCATCTCCCACCTGCTGGCCCACATTCCCTATGAAGAGTTGCCGGTCGAACATGTCAAGCTGCCCAAGCGCAAGATAGGCAAGGCCAAGCCCACCGACCACCCGTTCCGTTTCATTCCGGAACAGTTCTGAATGCCATCACGGGGGGAGCCTGAGGTTCCCCCTAACCCTACCATATCGACGAAAACCCCATCCCGAGAGGGCACCTGAAGCCTATCCCATGCGCTGTTGATATTGGCGGATGGCCGCCCTGGCATTGAACAGCATGCGGTCCGGGCCGAGTTGCCTGGCCAGGCCGCTGCGGCGCACGTTCTCGAGCACCCCGGGATTGAGGCCGGCCAGCCAAAGCTCGACGCCCCTGGCGCGCACCTGCTGCTCCCCTTCCATCAGCATCATCAGCGCCGAATACTCCACATCCAGCACCCGGCTCATGTCCAGCACCACCACCTCGGGTTGCTGGCTCTCGATCAGTTGCCGCAACTGGGCCGCCACGTGCTGGACGTTGATGAAGAAGAGCCGCCCCTCCGGCCGCAGGATCAGCAGCCCCGGGATCGTCTCGTCCTTGGGATGACGCTCGGAGAGCGGGCGCAGCACATCCTCCCCCGGCTTGCGGCCGATCACATGGACCCGGGGCTGCGCCGTCTGGCTCGCCAGCCCCAACAGGGAGGCCAGGATCGCCACCACTATCCCCTGCAAGGTGCCGAACAGCAGCACCCCCAGGCAGGCGATGGCGGCCCAGCGAAACTCCATCATGCGAATTTGCCCGATCTTGCGAAACTCGCCCGGCTGGATGAGCCCCACCGAGTAGACGATGACCACCACCGCCAGGGTAGCGTTCGGCAGCCAGGACAACAGGGGGGCGAGGAAGATCATGGTCGCCAGCGCCATCGCCGCCGTGACCACTGAGGCGCGCTGGCTGATCCCGCCGACGGAGCGAACCACCGCGGTCTGGGAGGTGCCGCCCCCCGCCGGCATGCTGCCGCAGAAGGCGCCCCCCAGGTTGGCCAGCCCGGTGGCCACCAGCTCACGGTTCGGATTGATCTCGGGCTCCCCCTCCCCCATGAAGGCGCGGCCGGCGGCAATGGTCTCGGTAAAGCTCATCAGCGCGATGCCCGCCGCCCCCGGCAGCAGTTGCAGCACCAGCGCCAGATCCTGCATCGTCAGGCTGGGCAGGCCGGTGGGAATGGTGCCGACGATGGCGACACCCGCCTCGTTCAGTCCCCAGCCCCACACCAGCGCGATACCTAGCCCCACCCCCAGCAGGGGGGCGGGGGAGTGCGGGAAGCGCCACTCCATGAGCACCAGCACCACCAAGGTGGCGAGGGCGACCCCCAGGGTCGCCAAAGAGGTCTCGGGCAGCGCCTGCCCCAGGTGATAGAGATCCATGAAGAAGTTCTCTTTCTGCAGGTGCACCCCGAACAGCTTGGGCAATTGATCGAGGATGATGACCAACCCGATGCCGCTCTTGAAACCCACCAGCACCGGCAGGGAGATGAAGTTGGCCACGAACCCGAGCCGCAGCACCGCCGCCAGCATCAGCATGGCCCCCACCAGCAGGGTCAGGGTGGCCGTCACCGTGATCAGCTGGCCGGGATCGCCATCCGGCACCACCACCCCGAGCTGGGTCGCGGTCAGGATGGCCAGGGTACTGGTGGAGCTGACGTTGAGCACCCGGGACGAGCCGAGCAGGGCGTAGATCAGCATGGGCACGAAGGCGGTGTAGAGGCCGATCGCCACCGGCAGACCGGCCACGGTGGCGTAGGCCATGGCCTTGGGCAGTACGACCGCCGCCGCAGTGACGCCGGCCAGCAGATCGGGCAGAAGGCGCCTGGGCGCCGACGCGGGTGATGACATAGTCTCCTCCATAAATGCTGGCCTGAGCGGGCTCAGATGCTGTCATCTGGGCGCTCGGCCCCCCTCATTGTCAACCATGCGAGGCGGAAAACGGGCGCCACCTCAGATCCCGCATGCTGGTCAATGGCCGATGGCTCACGAGGGGATCTGACAGCTCTCATTCCCGCGAGACCATCGGAAGGCCACTGCTGAAAGTGTACGTCCCCGTCACACACAGGACTGGGCGACCGGCGACGAAATAGATGAAAACTGAGGGGCCAAGCAGAGCCGCGCCGTCGACGCCCCTCCCCCCTCTATACTTCAGCGACGACGGCTCACGCCAAGACCCGATATCCAGCGGAGGTTCCCACCTTGCGTTTATTGCTCATCCTGTTGCTGCTCGGCCTGCTGGCACCGGTCAGGGCGCTGACCCTGGTGCCACTCGCAGAGGGGCTGGCTCACCCCTGGGGGCTGGCCTTCCTGCCCGATGGGGATCTGCTGGTCGGCGAGCGCCCCGGCCGTTTGCTGCGTCTCGATGCCAAGGGGCAGCGTCACCCGATCTCGGGCCTGCCCCCCATTGCCAACCAGGGTCAGGGTGGCCTGCTCGATCTCGCGCTGGACAAGGAAGGCTGGCTCTATCTGAGCTACAGCGAGCCCGGCGAAGGAGGCGTCGGCACCGCGGTGGCCAGGGCTCGGCTGCAAAAAGATGCCCTGACGGACTGGCAACTGCTGTTTCGCCAGCAACCCAAGGTCGCCGGTGGCGCTCACTTCGGCTCCCGCTTGCTGTTGACGGAGGATGACTACCTCTTCATCACCCTGGGCGATCGCTTCACCGAACGGGAGCGGGCCCAGAGCCTGGACAACCACCTCGGCAAGACGGTGCGCCTGCACAAGGATGGCCGGATCCCCGCCGACAATCCTTTCGTCGGGACAGCCGGGGCCCTGCCCGAGATCTGGAGCCTGGGTCACCGCAACATGCAGGGGGCCGCACTGCGCCCAGGCAGCCAGCAGTTCTGGGCCCACGAGCACGGCCCTCAGGGCGGGGACGAGGTCAATCTCATCCTGCCCGGCCACAACTACGGCTGGCCCAGGGTGACCTTCGGCGAGGAGTACGGGGGCGGCAAGATTGGCTCGGGCACGGCGGCGCCGGGCATGACACCCCCGCAGTGGATCTGGGTGCCCTCCATCGCCCCCTCGGGCATGACATTTTATCGGGGCGAGCAGTTCAAGCAGTGGCAGGGAGACCTGTTCGTCGGCGCCCTGCGCGGCCAGGCCCTGTTGCATCTGCGGCTGGCAGGGGACAAGATTGTGTCTGAGGAGCGGCTGCTGACGGAGCTGGGAGAGCGGATCCGTACCGTCAAGGAGGGACCGGACGGTGCCCTCTATCTGTTGACCGATGCCGCTAACGGACGCCTGCTCAAGCTGACCCCCTGACGAGAACATGGATAATGGACAACGCCGCCATAGGAGAAAGAATGATGAACAGATTACGAGGCCTGTTGATGCTGGGTGCCTGCCTGTTACTGCTGGGATGCAACACCATCCACGGCATGGGCAGGGATGTGGAGCGGGCGGGGGAAGTGATCCAGAAATCAACCAACCTCTCGGACAACAAGTAGGCGAGCCCCAGAGGGCGCCACGGACAAACCTCCCGGGGAGCCGCATCACTCATCCCCCGTCCCGCGCCGGGCAAACAAACCCCAGCATTCACTGCCGCACGAGGGCCAGTCTGATAGACTGGCCCTCGTTTTTGTTCATCTTGCAAAGGAGTGTTGGATGTCTGCTGTTTCCTGGTGGGACAAGCCCACCGGTCTGGCCCTGCTCACCATCTTGCTGTGGGCCTCGCTTGCTGCGCTCACCTCCCGTATCACCAGCGTCTCGCCGCTGGTGCTGGTGGGGCTGGTGCTGTTCTTCTGCGGCGCCGGCGCCCTGCCGTTCTGGCGCCAGTGGCGGGCCCGCCCCGTCACCTGGCTGGTGACCATCACGGCCCTGCTGCTCTATCACCTGCTGTTGTTCATGAGCTTTCGCCACGCCCCCGTGCTCGAGGCGAACCTCATCAACTATCTGTGGCCCCTGTGCATCATTCTGTTCACGCCGCTGCTGCTGCCAAACCACCCGCTGCACCTGCATCACCTGCTGGCCGGGGCACTGGGCCTTACCGGCTCGGTGCTGGTGATGGTCGACGGCGAGCTGCAGTTGCAGCAGGCCTATCTGCCCGGCTACCTGCTGGCATTGGGCGCCGCCATCATCTGGGGGGCCTACTCCGTGCTCTCCCGTCGTCTGCCACCCGCCCCCGCCGTGGTGACCGCCGCCGCCTGCCTGCCCGCCGGCTTGCTGGCGCTGCTGCTCGCCTGGATGCTGGAGGGGCCGTTACCCCTCGCCAGGATCCCGACGGCTGACTGGCTGCTCATCGCGGGGCTGGCGCTCGGGCCCATGGGGGCGGCCTTCATCACCTGGTATCTGGCACTGCGGGACGGGGATCCGCGCCGCATCGGTGCGCTGGCCTACCTGACCCCGCTGCTGAGTACCCTGCTGCTGGTCTGGCTCAACGGCGAGCAGCTCACTCCCCGTCACCTGCTGGCAGGGGCGCTCATCATGGGGGGCGCCCTGCTTGGCTTGCTGGTACGGACCCCCAAGGCGCGCAAGACGAGCCCGCCACTGTCATAAAAACGCCATCACTCCTGCTTAAGCTCCAGCCCATCGCGTGGTTCAAGCAGGATGTTGATGTGAAAATTGCCCATTATGCCGCCCTCTCCTCTCTGGTTTTACTGCTGGTCGCAGGCATCCAGGCCGCCGCCCTGTTTCATGGCTGGCAGCAGCTGGATCAGGCGGAGCAGACCCAGCGTCAACACGAACGCCTGCAACAGCGGCTGAACGGCCCGCTGCAGGGGGCGCTTCGCGACTACCTCGGCAGCGGCGATCCCCTGCGTCTGGCCGAAGCACAGGGGGTTCGCAAACAGGCACTCGGTCGGCTGGCTCAACAGGATCCCGGTCTGAGCGCACCGCTGCGTACCCTGCTCGAGCAGATGGGTGAGCGCATCGACAGCGATTATCTGGCGGCGGGCAAGCTCTCCGGCAACAGCCAGTGGCTGCTGCAAAATGCCGAGAACGAGCTGACCGCCCACGCCAAAGCGCTGCTGCGCTACGGTCAGCAGGGGGCGACGGGCACGGATCCCTTGAATGCCGATCAATACCGCCTGCTTGCCGCCGACATGCTGGCGACCCTGCCAGGGCTCGGCCATCTGCGTCAGAACTACATGGAGCAGGCCAGCCCCAAGCTGCTGGAAGGCTTGCAATTCGAACTGAGCGCCCTGCAGAAACAGGCTGACAAGCTGGCGGCATTGCCGGCACTCGGGATCTTTGAAGAGGCTCCCGCCGACGAATTCACTCTTGGCGAACCCGAGCGCCGGGAACTCGGCGAACAGCCGCGCAGCGAGCTGGTCTCCCTGCTCAAGCGCTACCCACAGGAGCTGGACAACAGTCGCAAGGCGTTGCAACAGCAGCAGGCGGCTCGCCAGATGGTGCAGCAGGACATAGCGCAACTGTTGCAGGCAAGCGATCGGCTGGGGGAACAACTCGCCAGCGCGCGTCAGGATGTGAACAAGGAGCTCGCCACCATTCTCGGCTCCCTGGCGCTCTGTCTGGTGATCGTCGCCCTGCTGTTTGCGCTGGTGCAGCGGCGCTGGCTGGTCAAGCCGCTGTTGCAACTGCGCGGCGCCTTCGCACAACTCGATGCCACTGGTCAGGCCCAGCTGTTGCCGGCGAGATCCGAGCGCAACGAGCTCGCCGACATAGTCGCGAGCTACAACCGCCTCATCCTTCGCCTGCAACAGGATCAGCAACAGAAGGCGGGCCAGCTCTCCAGCGTCTCCTCGAGCCTACAGCAGATGGTGCAGCAGGTGCAGGAGATCCATCACAGCACCCGCACCACGGAGCAGGTGGTGGATGAGAGCGATCAGATGATGCAGGAGCTGAACCAGCTGGCGAGCGAGGTGCATCAGGTCGCCGCCGACATCGCCCAGCACGCCCAGCACAACGAACACTCCATGAGCCAGAGCGAGCAGCTGGTGGGCGGCATGCTGGCCGCCACCGCCCAGACCGGTCTGGCCATCGACGAGAGCAGCGGCGCCCTGACGCAGCTCAAGCGCTCGGTGGAGGATGTCACCGCCATCGTCGACGTCATCGGCCACATCTCCCAACAGACCAATTTGCTGGCCCTCAATGCCGCCATCGAGGCGGCCCGGGCCGGCGAGCAGGGTCGTGGCTTCGCGGTGGTCGCCGACGAGGTGCGGCATCTGTCGGCCGATACCCAGCGATCCCTCGGTCAGATCACCGAGATCCTGGCGAGCCTCACCCAGGCAGGGGATCAGCTCGCCACCGTGCTGACCCGCATCACGACGGAGGCCGCCGGCCAGCGCCAGCAGGCCGAGCAGTTGCGCCAGACTACCCAGACGGTGCGGGAGATAGCCCGCAGCACCGCCGTCATCGCCCTGCAGGGGGCCGACAACGCCAGGAGTCAGGAGCACAGGCTGGCCAGCTTCGCCACCCTGATCGGCCGTATCAGCCAACATGCCCACCAGGGCAGCCAGCTCTCGGTCCAGGTCTCGCAACATATCCATCACCAGGCCCAGCAGATCCCCCGTATCCTGGGTCAGGTCTGACCTACCCTTTATCCTCCCTCTGACCCGGCGGATCCACGTATCCCCGGGTCAGTGTCTATTGGCTGTTCATCCATCCTCTGGCTTGGCAGAGCCCCGTATCCCGTGTCAGACCTGATCTTCCCTCTACGCAATCGTCGTGGCTTATCCATCTCCTGATCCGGTGACCCCTCTGCGCAACCAAAAGAAATCGGCCCCGCCATTGAGAAACGGCGTCCTCCCACGGAGCTCTTATCTTTTTTTGTGACACAAAATTATCTGTTGCCACCAGGTTAACGGCGAAAGTTCCGCATCCTGTGCGAGATCCGCCTGCGATGGCGAAGCATTTCACCTGAAAACGCTGTCACCGCCGACACAGGCGGGCTGAGAGTGCCCACACCAAGAATCATGATTATTTGCACTCGGTCATATTTTTGAAATTTTAAGGGAACTTTCCGTTGATATTTCGCACCGCGAACGTACTCTGGTGTTATCCGATCGCCAAGGGTCGGAGCCAAAAAATAAAGACTGTAAAAATACAGACTGCCCTTCAGCGATGCGCCAAGGCATCCGCGAACACAGGGCACAGCCAGACCAAAAATTTTGCCCTTCGGGGTATAGATTGCAATGCCAATACCGAGCGGCGGGCCACTGCCTGACTGCCGGAAAAAAAAGCTAAGTCCATAAAATCAGGAGCAATACAAAATGGAAAAAGTGATCTTCAAGCGTGCCGCGTTGAGCGCTGCCGTGGTTGCAGCGCTGGTCGCCCCCGGTATGGCATTGGCCGCTCAGGACATGATGAGCCCGGAATACGGCAAGTCCTACGAGGCGTTCGCCGATGACGCCAAGCTGTCCGGCGGTCTGTTCTACTTCCAACGTGAGCGTGACCGCGTACAAGCCGGTCCCGGTCAGGATGGCAAATACCACTCCAACTTGAGCCACGCCACCGCGCAGGCAGCCCTTAACTTCAACTCAGGTTACGCCTGGGATGTGGTCGGTATCGACGTGGGCGGCTTCGGCGCCTATGACCTGGCGGTTGACGAGAGCAACGGCGTCAACGAAGAAAACGAATTCTCCTTCTGGGGTGACCAGTGGGGTTCAGGTGGTGACGGTGTTCCCGAGAATGGCTTCAGCCTCTCCACCGCATCCCTGAAATTTAAATTTGGTGACAAGGTCACCGCCAAGGGCGGCTACACCCAGCTGTATGTCCCCGGCATCCTGGGCGTGAACTGGTCCTATCAACCCGGTACCTACCGTGGTGGCCAGATCGAGGGTAACTTCGGTGGCCTTTACCTGACCTACGCCATCGCCGATGAATACAAGGCACCCTGGTTCAAGAACACCGCCGGCTTCTCCAAGAGCAGCCCCTACGCCAGCGACCCCTTCACCGATGCCAACAAGATCGACTACATCCATGGTCTGGCAGCCCGTTACACCTTCGAGAACGGCACCGCCGTCACCGGTGGCTTCGGTCAGTCCGAAGGCTACATGGACAGCTACCACTTCAAACTGGCACACAAGTTTGACGTGCTGGGTGGCCTGAACACCAGCTACCAGTTCTATGGCTCCAACACCGACAACGAAGACTATGACGGCCTGGCCTGGCAACAAGCCCTGACCGCGAGCTGGGCATCGGGTCCTTACGGCTTCCGTCTGGAAGGCCTGTACACCAAGGCTGAAGGGGATCTGGGCAACTACCTGCCCCGTCTGACCCGCGGCTACGGCAACTCCCAGGGTGCGAACGAGATCTGGTGGGATTCCCGCTCAGATTGGAACCACAACGAAGAGAAGGCTGTGTTCTTCGGTGTGACCCGTTCCCTGGATGATCTGGTGGGTGCACCTGGCTGGTCCACCGGTATCTCCGGTGCCTACGGTTGGGATGCCAACAACGGCGACGGTACTCTGGAAGGCGGTAAAGAGTGGGCTGCGAACTTCGACGTCATGTACACAGTGCAAGACGGCAAGCTGAAGGGCACCCTGTTCAAGCTGCACTACACCGACTACAACAACGAGCAGGACGACAAGGGCAGCTGGTACTACCCGAACATGTTCAGCTCCGAGCATGACGTCAAGTTCCACATCATCATGCCGTTCACCTTCCTGTAATCAGGGGGTAGCAGATAAGCAAACCGGGCCCTTGGGCCCGGTTTTGTTTTTGGGGCGCTCGGGCTACCATGCCCTCAGCCATTCTGACCCCGCCAAGGACAACCCCATGCCCCACCCCTTCGTACTCATCACCGGCTGCTCCAGCGGCATCGGCCTCGCCGCCGCCAAGGCGCTCGGGGCTCACGGCTTCACCGTCATCGCCTCCGCCCGCAAGGAGGAAGATGTGGCCTCGCTGCGCCAGCAGGGTCTGCTGGCAGTGCGGCTGGATCTCGCCGACGAGGCCAGCATAGAGCAGGGCGCCGCCGAGGCCCTGTCCCTGGCCGGGGGGCGCCTCTATGGGCTGTTCAACAACGGCGCCTACGGTCAGCCCGGTGCGCTGGAAGACTTGCCCACGGCCGCGCTGCGGGAGCAGTTCAATACCAACCTGTTTGGCTGGCATCACCTCATTCGTCAGGTGCTGCCGACCATGCTGTCGGCGGGAGAAGGGCGCATAGTGCAGAACAGCTCAGTGCTCGGCCTGGTGGCCATGAAGTTTCGCGGCGCCTACAACGCCAGCAAATTCGCGCTGGAGGGCTACACCGACACCCTGCGCCTGGAGCTCAAAGGCACCGGCGTGCAACTGAGCCTGATCGAGCCCGGCCCCATCGACACCCGCTTTCGCGCCAATGCCCGCGCCGCCTTCCTGCGCCACATCGCTCCCGAGGCGAGCCGCCATCAGGCCGCCTATGGCCAGACCCTGAGCCGGCTGGAGCGGGAGGGAGGCGCCCGTGGCTTCACCCTGCCAAGCGAGGCCTGCATAGCGCCGCTGCTCCATGCACTCAAGAGCAAGCGGCCGAAACACCGCTATCCGGTCACCTTCCCGACCAAGCTGTTCAGCGTGCTGCGCCGTCTGCTGCCGAGCCGCTGGCTCGACAGGCTGCTGATCAAATCCGCCTGAGCCGCAACAACCATCGATCGCGCAGGGGGCGATAGTTCCGCCCATTGCCCCTGCGGGATCCAGCCACACAGATGCCCTAGTAGTGCTCACCGTTGCTGTAGTAGTGGCTCTTGACTATGGGCAGCACCTGCACCACCACATAGGTCTGCTCCCCCAGCACCGCCTTCAGGTGGCGGGTGATGAGGGCGGCGGCGGCATCTTGCACTTCCTGGGGCCGCTCGAACCAGACCAGCTCCACGAAGGGGAAACCGGCCTCGATGGCGCCGTCACGCACCCGGATGCTGTCGACGCACTCCAGGGTGACAAACTCCGGCTTGCCGCCGGTCAGGGCGCAGAGTTCCGCCAGCAGAGGAGTGCTTATCCGCTGAAGGGTGTCGACAGAAACTGCCCGAAAACGAAGGTGGGGCATGGGAAACCTCTTGGCTGTGACAAATGAGGACTTATCATAGAGAAGTCATCCCGCTCGCATAAGGTACCTCATGAGATTTCATCCCCCGCTGTTCTCCCTGCTGCTGTGCCTGCTGCTGCCGCTGCAGGCCATCGCCGATCCGGCCTTCTATCGCATCGAAAAAGGCAACGAGCAACACTGGCTGCTGGGCTCCATCCATGCGGGCAAGCCTTCCCTCTATCCCCTGCCCGATCCCGTCGAGCGCGCCTGGCAACAGAGCCGCACCCTGGTGATGGAGGTCGACATGACCCACATCACCCAGGCGCAGTGGCAAGAGATGGGCGCCATCACCCGACTGGTGGATGGCAAGACGCTCAAGGATCACCTGCCGCTCGATCTCTACCGCCGCACCCTGATCGCCGCCGGCCAGAACGGTCTCACCGAAACCATGCTGGCCCCGCTGCGGCCCTGGTTCGCGGCCATCACCCTGACCCAGGCGGCGCTGGAGCGCACCGGCTACAGCGGCGAGTATGGGGTGGATCAGCACTTCGCGAAGCGGGCGAACGAGGGGGGCAAACCCATCGTCGGGCTGGAGACCCTGCTCGAGCAGCTCGGCTACCTCGCCAGCGTCGGCGACAACCAGACCCTAATGCTGGAGAGCACCCTGGATGAGCTGCCCGAACTCGAGGCCGGTTTTGCCAAGGTGATGAGCGCGTGGCAAGACGGGGATCAAGCCACCCTCATCAACCTGCTCAGGGAGGAGATGGCACCGCCGAAACTGCAAGCCTGGCTGGAACAGACCCTGCTGGCGGAGCGCAACCGCAACTGGGTCAAGAAGTGGCCGACGCTGCCAAACGAGAGCTTTATCGTGGTAGGCGCGCTGCATCTTTACGGCGATCAGGGCCTGCTCGCCCTGCTGGAGCAGCAAGGCTGGCGCATCACTGCGCTCACCGAGCCCAAGGCGCAGACCGCGACGCAGACGACGAATTGACGGCCTGAACGGCCGCCAAGATCACCCGGCCCCTCCTCAATCTGGTGCCGGGTGCGAGGCAGCTCACAGAACGGACTGCCGGTTTAATAACCACAACGGGACTTGATCGGGATCATCTCATTCCTCCCAAAGAGGTATCTATCATGCCTGTCATCAAGAGGACGACAGGAGTGAACGAGATGGAATTTTGGATGAACCTGATGTTTGGCAACAGCGTGGGGCTGATGTCCATGCTGGTGATTATCGGCACCTTCCTGCTGATCAGCTCCTACGCGGTCTACTTCATCTACAAGGTGATGAACGCCAAGCCCCCCACCGAGGAGCAATAAACCGGCGGGGCGCCAGACCAGGTGAGGACTGAGCCGCCGACCAGGCAGCAATAAGCCGGCGGGTAAACCGGCCGACCGCTGGCTGCCATTCAAAGCAAGGCCCTGCCCCGCTATAATGCCCGCTCATTCTCATGCGGGGAGCCTGCCGTGTCTCATGACGACGAACTCTCACTGTTCCTGCAGGAGGTGGCCGGTGTGCGGCCCCTTCGCAGCGACCATCTAGCCCCTCCTGCGGGCAACAACCCTCCGACCGAGGCGCAACTCGCACGCCGACAGGCCGCCAGTGCCGACCCGTTATCCCAAGATCCCCTCGGCATGGAAGGGATCGAGATGCTCGATCCCCACGACATCGTCGGCTTCAAGCGCGACGGGGTGCAGGAGGGGGTCTACAAGAAGCTGCGGCTCGGCAAATACGAGCTGCAGGCCAGCCTGGATCTGCATCAGAAGACGCTGAACGAGGCACGGGTCGCCCTGGTGCAGTTCATCCGGGACTGCGCTCAGCGGGATATCCGCTGCCTGCTGATCCTGCACGGCAAGGGGGAGCGCAGCACCCCGCGCGCCATGCTCAAGAGCCATGTCAGCGCCTGGTTGCCACAACTGCCCGAGGTCATGGCCATTCACAGTGCCGAGCGCCGTCACGGCGGCAGCGGCGCGCTCTATGTCTTGCTGCGAAAGAGCGAGCGCCAGAAGGCGGAGAACCGCGAACGCCATCAGAAGCGGCTCGGTTGAGCACCGGGAGTGGAAAAACGCCTGACGGCGGTGCTAGCATCGAGGCGCCCCGATCATGCCAGGTACGGGGTCGATTCTCTCAGGGCGATAACAAGGACAATTCCATGTCATATCAGAAGCTCGAACAACATCAGCAACAGCTGCACCGTCTCAGCCACCTCAGTGCCATCTGCGGCTGGGATCAGGCCGCCATGATGCCGGAGGGCGGCAACGAGGCGCGTGCCGAGGCCATGGCCGAGCTCGGCGTGCTCATTCACGAGAAGCGCACCGCCCCGGAACTTGGCGGCTGGATAGCCAAGGCCGAAGGCGAGAGCCTGGATGCGACCCAGCGCGCGAACCTGGGCGAGATCAAGCGCCACTGGCAGGATGCGAGCCTGCTGCCCACGGCGCTGGTGGAGGCCCTGTCTCTGGCCGGCAGCAAGTGCGAGCACGCCTGGCGTCGCCAGCGCAAGGAGAATGACTGGGCGGGCTTCGCACCGAACCTGAAAGAGGTGGTGAAGCTGTCGCGAGAAGTGGCGGCCTTGCGCGCCGAGGCGCTGAACGTGCGCCCCTACGACGCCATGCTGGCGCTGTACGAGCCCGGCATGACGAGCGCGCGGCTGGACGAGATCTTCGGCGATCTGACGAGCTGGCTGCCCGGCCTTATCCAGACGGTGAGCGAGCGGCAGAAGCAGGACGCCATCTTGCTCCCGCAGGGCCCCTTCCCCATAGCGACGCAACAGGCGCTCGGTCAGGAGGTGATGGGGCTGCTCGGCTTCGATTTCGCCCACGGCCGGCTCGACGTGAGCAGCCACCCGTTCTGCGGCGGCGTGCCGACGGACGTGCGCATCACCACGCGCTACAACGAGGACGAATTCGTCTCCAGCCTGATGGGCATAGTGCACGAGACGGGTCACGCCCGTTACGAGCAGGGACTGCCGCGCCATCTGCTCGGCCAGCCGGTCGCCGAGGCACGATCCATGGGCATTCACGAGAGCCAGAGCCTGTTCTGCGAGATGCAGCTCGGCCACTCGCCGGCGTTCCTGGCCCTGCTCGCGCCGCGCATCCGGTCGCACTTCGGCACCCAGCCCGCGCTGGATCCGGCGAACCTTGCGAAGCTGTACAACCGCGTCGAGCCCGGCTTCATCCGTGTCGATGCGGATGAGGTGACCTACCCGGCCCACGTGATCCTGCGCTACGAACTGGAGCGGGATCTCATCGAGGGACGCATCGAGGTCGCTGACATCCCCGAGCTGTGGGATGCAAAGATGCAGCAGTGGCTCGGGCTGTCGACGAGGGACAACTACCGCAATGGCTGCATGCAGGACATCCACTGGACGGACGGCTCGTTCGGTTACTTCCCGAGTTACACGCTCGGCGCCATGTACGCGGCGCAGCTGCGCTTCGCACTGGAGAAAGACTTGGGCGAGATGGGCGGCCTGATCGCGGCGGGCCGCCTGCCGGAGATCTTCGCGTGGCTTGGCCGCCATATCTGGTCCCAGGGCAGCCTGCACGACACCGATACGCTTATCCGCAACGCAACCGGCGAGGCGTTGAATCCGCAGTGGCTGCGCAAACACCTTGAGCAGCGTTATCTAAAGTAACCTCTGCCCTGATGCAACAAACGGCGCCCTGACTCGGGGCGCCATTTTTTTATCCCTCTTGTCCATAAGATCCCTGCCCCGACTATTTTTCCTATCCCTGTCCGTTTTTGGCTAGTCAGCCCCCTCGTCCCCGCTTAGTCTCAGAGCATGAACAGCATCTGCGGAGTCGTCCCCATGAATATCGAGCAGCCCGGATCCCCAGATGAGATCATCCCCGGTCTCACCCGCGAGCAGTGCCACGCCGCCCGGCTCGCCCGGGACGCGCGCTTCGACGGCCGCTTCTTCACCGGCGTGCTGTCCACCGGCATCTACTGCCGGCCTATCTGCCCGGCGCGTGCGCCTCACGAGCATAACGTGCAGTATTTCCGCGTCGCCGCGGCGGCGGAACAACACGGACTGCGCCCCTGCCTGCGCTGCCGACCGGAGCTCGCACCCTCGTCCGGCGGCGAGCTGCCAAGCCTGGTCGGCCAGGTGCTGGCGCGCATCGAACGCGGTGAGCTCGCGGACAGCACGCTCGGCGTGCTTGCAACCGAAGCCGGCATCACGGAGCGCACGCTGAGACGCCAGTTCGAGCAACACCTCGGCGCCTCGCCGAAGCAGGTGGAGCAGACGCGCCGCCTGCTGCTCGCGAAACGGCTGCTGACGGAGACCGCGCTGCCCATCACCGACATCGCGTTCGCGGCAGGCTTTGCGAGCATCCGCCGCTTCAACGATGCGTGGCAGCACGCCTATGGCCTGGCCCCGAGCGCACTGCGCAAGCGGGACGGCGTATCGCAAGAGGGCGGTGCAGCGACAACTCAACCGAGCCTGACACTGCAACTGACGTATAGGCCGCCGTTCGACGTGCAAGCCATGCTGGCGTTCTACCGGCTGCGCGCCATCCCGGGGCTGGAGCGCGTCGACGAGCACGGCTACGAGCGGCGCCACAAGGTAGGCGAGCGGGAAGGCTGGATCCGCATCGAGCCCGGCGAGGGGAACCACCTCAAGCTGACGCTGCGGGATCTGCCGCCAGGTGCGCTGCCGGATCTCTTGTATCGCGTGCGGCGCATGTGGGATCTCGATGCAGACATGACCCGCATCGGCGAGCGGCTCGGACAGGATCCGCTGCTCGCGCGGATACAGGCTTGCTGGCCCGGGGTGCGACTGCCGGGGGGCTGGGATGAGTATGAGGTGCTGCTGCGCGCCATCGTCGGCCAGCAGGTGTCGGTCAAGGGCGCCATCACCATCATGGGGCGCTTGGTGACACGCACCGAGGCGCAGTTCGGGGTCAGCGCGCTGCCGACCCCGGCACAGCTGTGCGCGCTCGATCTGGACGGCATCGGCATGCCGGGCAGCCGGATCAGAACCTTGCAGGGCATAGCCGCGGCGATCGCGAGCGGTGAGATCACCCTCGCCACGGCGAGCGACGAGCAACTGCTGGCGCTGCCGGGCATAGGCCCCTGGACCATCGCCTACTGGCGACTGCGCACCGGCCAGGATCCGGATGCCTTCCCCGCCTCCGATCTGGTGCTGCAAAAGGCGCTCGGCGGCGGCATCAAGTTACCGGTCAAGGAGGTGAAGGCCTTGAGCACCGCCTGGCAACCCTGGCGCGCCTATGCCGCGAGCTGGCTGTGGCACGCCATGAGCGAGCAACCCGCGCTGCTGACTCAAGCCGTGACGTCACAGGAAAACAAGGAGACAACATCATGATCCGTTATGACTTTCTGGATACCGCCTGCGGCGCGCTGCTGGTCGCCATCGACGAGACCGGCCTGCGCCACGTGGACTTCGTGGACGGCCTGCGCACCCTGCCAAAACAAGATGAGTGGCAGCGAGACAGCGAGGCACTGGCCCCCTATCTCGCGCAGTTTCGGGCCTACTTCGCGGGTGAGCTGCAACGCTTCACCCTGCCGCTCGCGGCCCAGGGCACGCCATTTCAGCAGGCGGTGTGGCAGGCATTGTGCGACATCCCCTATGGCGAGACCCGCAGCTACCGCGACATCGCGCTTGCCATCGGCAAGCCGACCGCCATGCGGGCGGTGGGGGCGGCGAACGGCCGCAATCCGCTGTCCATCATAGTCCCCTGCCACCGCGTGATCGGCCGGGACGGCAGCCTGACCGGCTACGCGGGGGGCCTGCCCATCAAGCAGGCGCTGTTGAAACTCGAAGGCATCGCGTGTTGAGCGCAGGGGCGGAAGCGGCTCTGATCCCATGAGTCGCATCCAGCCGACATGCGCGGCTGGCCCGGCTCATTTGGTCGCCGCCACGAGCAGGCATTCCCCCCCGACCTCGAACCCGTCCGGCGATTCGAAGCGGCCCATCGCGGCCGCGACTTCGTTCCATATGGACTCGCGCTCCGGCGCGGGCAGGTGCGCCATCATGGCGTTGAGCCCGCCGAAGGCCTCCCGGGCGACCCGCACGTACTCCTTTGCGCTGCCAATGCGATGGGGCACGGGCAGAGCCTGCACTTCGGGACTCGCGAATCCCGCCTGCCGGAAGAACCCTTCGAGCACCCCAGGCGCCCCCAGACTGAAGGGCCCGGGTTGCCCCGCAGCGGGAGCCGGGAGCCGTGCGCGGTGGCGGATGATGGACGCGGGCAGGGCCCCCCAGTCGTTGCGATCCGCCGTGGAGAACACCAGGACGGCGACTCGGCCGCCGGGTTTCAGCACCCGCCGCCATTCCCGCAGCGCGATCAGCGGCCGCGGCATGTACATCAGGCCGAGCCGGCACAGGACGGCGTCAAAGGCATCGGCGGGCAGCGTCAGCTGTTCGCCATCCATGACCCGCGTCTCCAGCTGGCTGAGCCCAAGCGCATCGGCGACCTGGCGCGCCTGCTCCATGATCCCCTCCGAGATGTCGGTCGCCAGCACATAGCCTCCGGGCCCGACCCGGGCGGCGGCACTGACCGCCGGCTCACCGGCGCCGGCGGCAACGTCCAGGATCCGCTGACCGGGTACAATGTGCGCCAGCTCGAGCATCTGGCGGGTCGCCTCGCCATACCAGGCGTCCAGCGTCGGATTCCAGCGTCGCCAGGCCGCGCCGTCCTTGTTCCACTGCGCCCGCTGCGCACCCTTGTATTGCTCGGCATCGAACGGGGATTGTTGCTCGGCCATCTTTGCCTCCTCTGGGCGGGATCCGGGCCACTGGCGTCATCAAACGGTGACCCCAGGATGGCTGCTCTTCTGATCCTCTAGTCCATCTCGGCGCCCCTTGCCAAGAGGCTGGTTCCGGCTCGTTCAGGCAACCAGCATCCCCGCCACCTCACGCGCGGCGCCTCAGGCCCTCGGCAACCCCGGCATGCGACCTCAGACCTATGATTGAAGAGGCGAGGCGTCGATGGCCTCGCCGCAGATGGAAGCGTTTTTCAACTCGCAAAGGAGAGAGCAGATGAAATTCATGCATGCAGTCGTCCTCTCGCTGTCGGCGCTGCTGATGGTCGGCGTTCCCTCCTGGGTCATCGCCGAGACCATGGTAATGACTCAGGCCGATCTCAAGTGGAAGGACATGGGCAACGGCATCGCCGCCGCCCCGGTCTCCGGTGACATGGCCAGCGGGCCGAGCCGGTTCTTCCTGAGGTATCCGGTGGGACTGGTGACGCCAAACCACCATCACGATGCGGATCACTATGTGACCCTGGTGTCCGGCGCCATCACTCTGACGGTAGGAGGCAAGGCATACCATCTCGGCCCAGGCGCCTACTTCGCCCTGACCGACAAGGTGCCCCATGTGGCCAAGGTGGAGGGCAAGGAACCGGCACTGTTCTTCATCCAGGCGGATGGCCCCTGGAATGTGGTGATGGAGAAATAAGTGGTGTGATCTGCGGCGGGCGCCTGCGGGCCCCGCCGGAGGGGTGCCCAGTCTTGGGCGACCCTACTCCCTCCCCTTCCCCGAGAAGATGGCATTGAGGCTGACTCAACGCCGCAGCGCCAACCAGCCATGAAAGCCGAGTGCCTGAAAATAGCGCTGCCCCGCCTCGAAGCCCGAGTCTTGCAACAGTTGCTGAAGTTGCCCTTCCTCGAGGGGGATAAAGTCATCCGCGAGCCGCTGCACCATGCGTTCGCTGGCCGGCCGGGGCAGACCCGCCAGCCGGGCCTGTTGCCCCATCACGGCCCGCTCGACCGGGTCTGCTGGCACCATCAGATCCGCCAACAGCAGCGGGGCCCCCCCGTTGAGCTGGCGGGAGATATCGGCAAGCAGCGCCGCCTTGGTGTCTTTATCCAAAAAATGCAGCACCAGCAGACAGAGTGCACCGTCGCATTGCATCGAGGCAGTGGGTAAGTCTCCCAGCAGCCAGCTGATCCGCGCTCCCATCCCCACCTCGTCGGCCCGCTGACGCGCCAGCGCCAGCATGTCCGCCGAGATGTCCTGGGCGACAAACTGCCAGTCGGGGCAGAGCCGGCCGAGCAACACCAGCTCGCTGCCGGTGCCTACCCCCACCAGCAGCACCCGCGCGCCGGGGCCGAGCCGCGTCATCAGCTGGGCGGCGCTCAGCTGATGCAGCAACTCATAACCTGGCACCAGCAAGGGAATACGTTCGTCATAGGCCTGCGCCCCCTCTCCTGCAAACCGCTCCGTCATCTCGCTCTCTCCTCTGGTTGGAGTCCCTTGATAGGGGCTACCGCCGGGAGAAGGTAAAGCACAATCTGAAAGGGTGCGGTTCAGATCAGGGGCCGGGGCAAGTCAGGTCCGGGTATGGCGGCCCGGACCCGAAAGGCTGCTTATCTTGCCTTGTTTCTCAGGGCCGGATTGAAAACGCGCTTTATGGAGGCGGGATTGGCCGCCAACTTGGCGGTGGGACGGCGGGGGCGACTGACCAGCTCGCCGCCGCAGTTCGGGCAGACATGATGCAGCAGTTGCTCGGTGCAATCGGCGCAGAAGGTGCACTCGAAGGAGCAGATATAGGCGTGGCCGGTGTCGGCGGGCAGGCCTGTGTCACAACATTCACAGCCGGGTCTGAGTTCAAGCATGGGCAACCTCTTGGGAGAACGGAAGAAAAGCGCGGCTCAATCGACTATAAAGAGCCGGGCACCGGCTTGGGTGGAGGACCTATGGGGCTCGGCATTGTCGGCCACCTGATAGCTCATGCCCGCCGTCAGGGTGAAGACGCGGCCATCCTGCAGCTCGGTGTGCAGCTCCCCTTCGATGCAGAACAGGACGTGGCCCTTGCTGCACCAGTGATCCGCCAGATAGCCGGCGGAATACTCCACCAGCCGCACCCGCAACTCGCCAAAGTGTTGGGTGTGCCAGAAGGCCACCCCGGTTTCTCCCTTGTGCTCGGTGGGCGCTATCTCGGCCCAGTTCGTCGTACAAAAAGGCAATTCATTGATTTTCATGACAGATCCTTTGTCTACTCACGGAGATCCCGAGAGTGCTCACCGATCCCTGCGGAAAATTCGTGATCGGGCAGGCTCCCTCTCGAGCCTCCCTATACTGCCATCGAATCCGCTCCTGCCCTATGCCCAGAGGGTGGCCGGATAGGCCATTAGCGCTTGAGGCTGCCCATCACCTGCATCTCGCAACGTTTGCAGTCGAAGCGCAGGCGGAAGCTGTCCTTGCCCATCTTGAGCTCGAGGGGTTCGGGCTTGAGACCGGGCACCTCCTTGGGGCAGAGGTTCTGGCTGTAGCGGATGCAATGCTTGGTGATCATCAGCATCACCTCCCCCTCCTCCTTGTTCGCCTCATAGGCAGGGGCTATGCGCTCCACCCCGTGCTCGCGGAAGAAGTCCTCGGCGGCCTTGTTCAGCACGTTGCCAAGGTAGGAGAGCCGATGCTGGGGATAGCTGACGTCCGCCAAGGGAACCCGCCGCTCGGGTCGCCGATAGCTCACGAGGCGGGCCGCCTCCAGCGCGGCTATGCCGTCCCGGCGCAGGCCGTTGAGCTGGGAGGCGGCGATAAACAGCGGCGTCGTGAACGCCAACTCAATCTTGCGCGCCACGAACAGGCTGTTGCCAAGCTTGGCGAGCTGATCCCGCGCCTGCTGCAGCGCCCGCTCCGGGTTGTCGGCGGGCCGCTTGTCGCAGGCCAGGGTGACACAGGCCTCCACCCCCTGCTCGTCGCAGAACGCGAGCCGCAACCCGGCGTCGCACTCGGATAGCTGCATATCGACCCGGATACGACGCTCCGCGCTCGGCTTTTCCAGCAATTTGCTGAAGGTCTGATCGTGATTGCGGTAGATTTCGGCGCCGACCTTGAGCCCAGGCACGGGCTCCGACAGCAGCAACTGCTTGCCTTCCACCTTGTTCAGCCTCATCCCCACCAGCTCGTCGTTCGGCTTGAAGAAACCGAGGCCGTCGCCGTTGTTGAGGCTCAGGGCCTTGCCCTCTATCTCGATGCCGTCCCGGCCGATCTTGCTGACCCGACCGAGGGGTTCCCCCAGGTATTTCGGGCTCCGCGGGGAGTCGATCCCCAGCTGGCGACCGTGCAGGAAGTAGTCGGTGCCACCACGGTTGAAGCTCTTCTTCGGATCCGGTGTGAAGCCATAGGTGCAGCGGCCGGCCGAGCTGGCCACCAGATCCGGGCGCTTCTCCAGGATGGCGTCCAGCTTCTGGCGATACCAGGCGGTGACGTTCTTCACGTAATCCAGCCCCTTGAGCCGCCCCTCAATCTTGAAGGAGCGGATCCCCGCCTCGATCAACGCCTCCAGGTTCGCGCTCTGATCCATGTCTTTGAGGGAGAGCAGGTGACTGCTCTCCACCAGCACCTCGCCGTCCGGCTTTTGCAGCGAGCAGGGCAAGCGGCACAGCTGGGCACACTCACCCCGGTTCGCGCTACGGCCGGTGCGGGCGTAGCTGATATTGCACTGACCGCTGTAGGAGACGCAGAGCGCGCCGTGGATGAAGAACTCCAGCTGCACCGAGGTCTGCGCACTGATGGCGCGGATCTGCTCGAGGGACAACTCCCGGGCCAGCACCACCTGGGAGAAACCCACGTCTTGTAGAAACTTCACCTTCTCCGGCGTGCGGTTGTCGGTCTGGGTGCTGGCGTGCAGCGCTATGGGGGGCAAGTCCAGCGCCAGCAGCCCCATGTCCTGCACGATCAGCGCATCGGCACCGGCCTCGTAGATCTGGTGGGTCAGACGCCTGGCCTGCTCCAGCTCGTGATCGTGCAGCAGGGTGTTGAAGGCGACGAACACCTGGGCGCCGAAGCGGTGGGCATGGCGCGCCAGCGCTTCTATGTCCTCGAGGGAGTTGCCGGCGGCGCTGCGGGCACCGAAGGCGGGGCCGCCCATGTAGACGGCGTCTGCACCATGGTTGATGGCTTCGATGCCGTAGGCGAGGTTCTTGGCCGGGGCCAGCAGTTCGAGGCGATTCTGTTCGAGACGATGGCGTTCGAAGCGGCGAGTCTGGGTCTGATCGTGCATAGGGTCGGGTTCGCAGGCGGCAGCAAAGGCGCCACTCTAGCGAGGCCGGCGCCTCCCTGCCTTGATCCCGCTTAAGATCACCGCAAGATACAGGATTGGATCCGCAGCAGCCCCGGAGCAGGAGATGCGGCTCTCGCCGGGTCGAGACACACCTACGTAGCGCCCCCTCATCCCCAGCCCTTCTCCCGCGAGGGGAGAAGGGGGCAGAGAGATTGCGCGGGCTAGCCTGGCGCCAAACGCGGGTTTAGATCACCACCTTGAGCGCCAGGTCGATCAACATCAGACCGCTGACTTTATCGATGACGAAGGGTTTCGCCTTGCGTCAGTACCGCGATGGCTCGGCCGTGGGAGCACCTCAGATCACGACTTTCAGTGCCAGCCCCAGCAACACCAGGCCACTTATCTTGTCGATGACGAAGGACTTCGCCTTGAGCCAGGCGAGCACAGGGCCGCGGGACAGCACCAGCGCCACCAGCACGTACCAGACGGCGTCTATACCGCCGGCGGTCAGCATCATGATGATGCCCTCGCGCCAGCCGGTGTCCGCGTGGACGAACTGGCTGAACAGGGCGATGAAGAAGATGGCGAGCTGAGGGTTCAGGAAGGCCACCATAAAGCCCTCGAACGCCCCCTGGCGACCCTTCAGCCCATGGCCTTCTTCTTCCACCCCACCGCTGGCGGGTTTCGCCAGCAGCGCCTTGATGCCGAGCCAGGCGAGGAAGGCGGCGCCGCCGTAACGGATGATGTCGAACAGCAGCGGGGTCTGGGTGATCAGCAGCGAGAGGCCGAAGGCGGTGATCAGCGCGTAGATGCCGACTCCCAGCCCGTGGCCAAGTGCCGTCACCACACCATGCCCCTGCCCGCCCTGCACCGTATTGCGGATGATCAGCGCCAGGCTGGGTCCCGGGCTGATGGCCCCCATCACACAGATTGCCGCCAGTGCCAGCCAACTCGTCAATTCCATACCCGTTCCTTGCTCACCTGAAAATGGATGTCGGCCCTCAGGGTAAGGGGGACGACATCATGCAAGAAGTGAAAGTTATGAATAGATCCCATAGCCAATGGTGATGAAGCAGCACAATCGACTACACAATGCCTGAGATCAGGATCATTCAAACTGTGGCCCCGTCGCCTGCGGCTTGCGCCCAAGCTGTTTGCGGCTCTCGGTGACGGTGCGCTGCAGATGATCCCGCAGGAAGGGATAGGCCAGCTCCCGAAACCAGCGGTGGGCCGGATCCTGATGATGGCGCTGATGCCACAGCAGATGATATTGCTGGGAGCGAGTGGCGAAGGGCAGATCGCAGAAGCTCAGCTCGTGCTCCCGGGAGAGCTGCCAGGCGATGTGGGCCGGGGTGGTCATCAGGCAGTCGGTGCGCAGCAGCACCTCCACCGCCGCCTGGAAGAAGGGCACCCGGGCAAACCAGCGCCGGGAGAGGCCTTGCGGCGCCAGCACCCGCTCCACCGGGCTGTCCTTGTCGCCGCCACCGCTCACCTGCAGGTGGGGCCAGGCGAGGTAATCCTCCAGCGAGGGGGCCGCGCCCGAGAACGGATGGTGGCGCCCCATCAGGATCACCAGCCTGTCCTCCCCCTGGTGCAGGCCCCGAATCTGATCCGGCACCAGATCCGTGATGGTGGAGACCAGATCCAGCTCGGACTGCCACAGCTGCGGCAGCTGGCGCTTGTCCCACAGGCTGTATTCGAGGGCCGCCAGGGGCGCTGCCTTGGCCAGCGCCGCGCAGATATCCGGCAGTATGTGCTGGGCCACGTAGTCCGAGGAGGCGAGCCTAAACACCCGCTCGCAGCGGCCGGGCTCGAATTCGGGCGCCTCATAGAGCCTGTCCAGCGCACCGAGGGAGTCCGCCAGCTGGGCCGCCAGACTCTCGGCTCGCGGGGTCAGCAGCCAGCGCTGGCCTTCTCGCACCAGCAGCTCGTCGCCAAATTCGGCGCGCAACTGGGTCAGCTGCTTGCTGATGGAGGGCTGGCTCAGGTGCAGCAGCTCCGCCGCCCGGCTGATGTTGCGGGTCTCCAGCAAGATCTTGAGGGTCGGCAACAGGTTGAGATTCGCTTTGTGCACTAACATCACCTCGGGGAAGAGAGCCGGTCCTGGGCCCCATCTTAGGCCAAGGCAGGGGGGGATCTTAAGCAAAATCACCACCTTGTTCGCCACCATCCTCACGCCCCCGCGGTAATATGACCACCAGATGACACTGGTTGACCCGTGCGGCATAATCGTCCGATTGCCCGTCCATGGGCGACTCATAACGAGAAGCGACCACAAGATGAAATACGCCAATATCACCGGCTGGGGCAAGTGCCTGCCCCCCGCAGTGCTGACCAACGACGATCTCAGCACCATCATGGACACCTCGGATGAGTGGATCTATCCGCGCACCGGCATCAAGGCACGCCGGGTTTCCCACGTCAGCACCCAGGCGCTCGCCACCCTGGCCGGTCGCCGCGCCCTGGCCTGCGCTGGTCTCGACGCCAGCGCTCTCGACGGCATCATACTGGCCACCGCCACCCCGGGTACCCTGGTCCCCAACGGCGCCTCCGCGGTGCAACAGGCCCTCGGCGCCCACCAGGCGGCGGTGTTCGATCTCAATGCAGCCTGTACCGGCTTCGTCTATGCCCTCTCGGTCGCCACCTCCCTGGTGCAAACCGGCATGATGAGCAAGGTGCTGGTGATAGGCGCCGAGCGACTGACCCAGTTGCTGGATTGGGCCAAGCGCGACACCGCCGTGCTGTTCGGTGACGGCGCCGGCGCCGTGGTGATCGAGGCGAGCGACATCGAGTCTGGCCTCATCGCCAACAAGCTCGGCTGTGACAGTGAGGCCCGCGAGATCCTGCACGTGCCGAATTTTGGTACCGATCGGGTGCGCTTCGCCGACATCGACGGCCTGTTCACCTTCAACTTCGAGGGGCAGGAGATCTTCAAGCGCGCCGTGCGTGGCATGGGCGAGGCCACCGGCGCCGTGCTGGCTCAGGCGGGCATAGCGCCGGAGCAGGTCGATCTCATCGTCCCGCACCAGGCCAACATGCGTATCATCGAGACCCTAGCCAAGCGCATGAACGCCCCCATGGACAAGGTGATGGTCAACATAGAGCACTACGGCAACACCTCGGCCGCCACCGTGCCCATCGCCCTGTGCGAGGCGCTGGAGCAGGGCCGGGTCAAGCCGAACAGCTATCTGCTGAGCGCCGCCTTCGGTGCCGGCCTGACCTGGGGCGCCGCCCTCCTCAAATGGGGCGACCGGGTCACCCCGCTTAGCCATTGTGATGAGGAACTGCCCCCCTGCGAGCAGAACGCGCTGGAACTCATCGCCCATGCGGTCGACGGCTGCCAGCAGGCCCGCGACGCCTGAGCCCGGCCGACCATTTCTGTGTGAGAGGAGCCCAGGGCTCCTCTTTTTGTTGGCTAATGGTTGGCTGACCCGCCTCCCGCCCCGGCCTGTCCAAGTGCCCTATCCCCGGCATGAAAGTCGTTGAAAAGCGTGATTTTTGAGCGAGAGATATCAAAAAATGACCAAACGATACTTTTTTCTCGTCAGAATGGAGCTGAGGGGTTCACAACCCCATGGGATCTGGTAGTATGCGGCCTCGCACTTGGGGAGGGGTTCCCGAGCGGCCAAAGGGATCAGACTGTAAATCTGACGGCTCTGCCTTCGAAGGTTCGAATCCTTCTCCCTCCACCATTCAAGTGCGAAAAAATCAGGAAAATACCCCGTGGAGGGGTTCCCGAGCGGCCAAAGGGATCAGACTGTAAATCTGACGGCTCTGCCTTCGAAGGTTCGAATCCTTCTCCCTCCACCATCTTCCTGAGTAGCAGGCCAAGAAATAGTAATACCCCGTGGAGGGGTTCCCGAGCGGCCAAAGGGATCAGACTGTAAATCTGACGGCTCTGCCTTCGAAGGTTCGAATCCTTCTCCCTCCACCATTCTTCAGAAAACCCGGCCTGGCGCCGGGTTTTCGCTTTTCTGGCCGAATTCCATTTGGCACTGTCAAATCTGACAATTGCCCTCCCCCGGTTTTTTAGAAACAGTGGACTCCTCATCGCAAGGAGCGACCTCTCATGTTTGAAATCTGGGATGAAACGGGCAAGGAGTACGGACTGACCCTGTCCGAGCTGCAGCTGCGCCTCTGCACCTACCGGGGTGAGGTCATGGTGCGCTACCTCAATCGTCTCGGCCTGCCGGCGACCCTGTTCCTGACCGTGCAGCAGGGGCGGGCCTATCAGCGCTTCAAGGCCGGCTCCCCGCCTCTGGACTGGGACTGGTTGGCGCAGTCCATCCATGCTGTGCCTGTCCGTGATGCCGACCTTCACCCGAAGGATCATGCCCAGCGTCGGGCGGCCAACTAGGGCTTAGCGTCCCCGCTCAGCCCGGCTCTCTGGCTGGCCGACTCGGTCTCGGCCAGATAGGCCAATCCCGCCTGCCAGCCCATCTGATAACCCTGCTCCAGCCTGTCTCTGTCCGTGGTCATGCGGCCGACCCGAAAGCCCGCGGGGGGCACTATGACCCGAATGCGGCAATCCCCTGGCGGCTGGCGGATAAAGTCGATGGCGTCGTTGTAGCTGCGATGACGCACCAGGCTCGCCTCGGCCAGCGCCGGGGTGCGGCGCAGCAGGTGGCGGTGCAGGGCCGGCAATCTGGGCGCCCTCTTGCGATAGCCCAGCGGCCGGGAGAGCACCACAGTGATCTCTCGCGCCCCCTGCTCGTAGGCGTGGCGCACCGGGATGGAGTCCGCCACCCCGCCGTCGGTCATGGCCTCCCCCCCAATGCGCACGAAGTCGCGATAGGCGAGCGGCACCGAGCAGGAGGCCTTGATCTGCTGCTCCAGCGCCTCTGCACTCCCCCTGAGATAGGCGGCCTGACCGTCAGAGACCCGGGTGGTGACCACGGTCAGGGGCACCGCACTCTCGGCGAAGTGCGCGAGATCCAGCCTGATCTCGCGAATGGTGATCTCCCACAGCCAGTCGAGATCGAGCCAGTGGCCGCCGCGCAGGAACTTGGCCAGGCTGATGAACTCGGGGCGACAGGAGTAATCGGTGATGACCCTGTGGTTGCGCCCCTGCTGACCGGCCAGATAGGCCGCCAGGTTGACCGCCCCCGCCGACACCCCGATGCAGTGATCGAAGGCCGTCTTCCCCTTCGCCAGAAAGGCATCCAGCACCCCGGCGGCGAAGATGCCGCGCATGGCGCCCCCCTCGACCACCAGGGCCGTTTGCTGCCGACTCATCCCGCCTCCTTCCCAACACTATGGTGAATAGATTCAGACCCAGGTTCATTCACAGCAGGATTGACTACTGCACCCTGGCTGACCTCATGTTCCAACTCTTGGCGCCCTTGTCCACGACACTTTTCATGGCGTTTTTCACGGCACTTTGTGAATGGACACACAGTTTGGCCCATTCAGAGCCCCTCTTGTGACCGACATCCCTATAATGTCCGCGCCTCACTTGACCCTACAGAGGCATAACATCTTGATGCTACGGAATATTACAATGAAAAACATCAACAAAACCCTGGTCGCCGCTGCCATTTCCCTCGGAATGCTGGCAGGCTGTAACAGCCAAAACGACTCAGAGACCCCGACCCCCATGGTTCGCTTCGCTACCTTCAACCTCTCCTTCGACCGCACCGCCGCCGGCATGCTGAGCGCCGAGCTGGCGCTGGACAGAGCCGCCCAGGATGCCCTGCTCGCCCGCTATCAGGCCGGTGACGGCAGCCTCAGTCAGGCCGAGATCACCCGTGCGAAAGACGTGCAGCAGATCCGCAATATCGCCGAGATAGTGCAGCGCACCCGCCCGGATGTCTTCCTGCTGAACGAGTTCGACAACAACGGCAAGGGCGAGAGCAGCGCCGATCTGCAGGCGTTCAACAGCAACTACCTCGCCCACCCGCAACACGCCGAGGTGCAGGCCATCAGCTACCCGGTGATGCAGAACTTTGCCACCAACACCGGCCTGATGAGCGGCCAGGATCTCAACCTGGACGGCAAGGTCAACAGCGGGCCGGACGATGCCTGGGGCTTTGGCAACTACCACGGCCAGTACGCCTTCGCGGTGATGTCGAAATATCCCATCGACACCAAGGGGATCCGCACCTTCCAGCACTTCAAGTGGAAGGACATGCCGGGCGAAACCAACCCCATTATCGACGACTGCAACAACCCCAAGGCGCCGATCCCGGCCGGCCGCCAGTGTGGCGAGCCCTGGTATGACGCCGCGGCCTGGGCGCAGTTCCCGCTCTCCTCCAAAAACCACGCGGACGTGCCGGTGCGGGTCAAGACCGCCAAGGGGGAGCAGGTCATCCACTTCCTCATCTCCCACCCGACCCCGCCCATCTTCGGCAACGCGGCGCGCCACAACGTCAAGCACAACAGGGCCGAAGTCGCCTTCTGGCAGGACTACGTGGAAGCGGCCAGCTACATGGTGGATGACGCGGGCAAGGCCGGTGGTCTGCCAGCGGGCGCTCGCTTCGTCATCGCCGGGGATCTCAACGCCGATCCCCAACTCGGCGACGGGGATCTGACCGCCATCCAGGACTTGCACAACCATGTGCTGGTCAATCAGGCGGTCACCAACGGCGCCCTGATCCCGGTGAGCCAGGGGGGTCCCGAGTGCCTCGCGAGCCAACCGGATCAGTGCAAGCGCAACAACAACAGGCCGACCCCTGAGCGCATCACCAGCAGCAGCGGCCTGCAGCTCGATCACCTGATCCCCTCCGCCAACCTCAATGCGGTGGCCTCAGGGGTGTTCTGGCCCGCCAGCTTCGAGCCCGGCTACCACCTGGTGTATGACGCCAAGCTCGGCATCGCCAAGGGGGTGAGCTCGGATCACCGCCTGGTGTGGGTGGACTTCGAACTGGACAAGTGATCCCAAGGATCTCTCAATGAAAAGCGGGGCCATGATGGCCCCGCTTTTTTGTCTCTGGCGCTACACCAGCTTGTCGACCCTGGCCGGCAGGCCCTGGCGCGCCGAGGAGCCGATGGCCCAGTCCACCAGGGGGTAGCGGCCATGGCGGCTCGGATCCAGCACCGCCAGATCGTTGAGGTTGACCCCGGCCCCGCGCAAGGGGCTGGCGGCTATCTCCTTGCCATCGACCCAGTGCGCCCTCGCCCCCAGCTCCTTGTGACCGAAGCCGTGCTCGATGGCGATGGCATCCGCTTGTACCCCGGCAACACATTCGGCCACCCCGATCAGGCTGCCATCCGGGGTGCTGACCCGCACCCTGTCCCCGCTCTCTATGCCTAAGCGCGCCGCCGTCTCGCTGTTGAGCCGCACACGGTTGCTGGGGTTCACCTGGCGCAGGCGATCCGAGCCGATGCTCATGGAGCTCATGGTGTGGGACTTGTAGCTGGTGAGCAGCAGGGGCCACTGGGCCGGCTTGAACGCCTCGCTGAGCGGCGTACCATCCGCCAGCTGGGGTCGGAAGAAACGCGGGGTGCCGCTCAGGAACTGGCCGCTCTGGCTGTGGCGACGGCTACCCACCTCGGGGTTCCACAACATCAGTGGCTTGGGCCAACGCTTGCTCGGCTGACCGGCTTCATCGCGCCCCTTGGCCACCGGCTCGAAGCGCCCACCCCGGGCGAAGAGGTAGGCGGCGCGGCCCGCCTCCTCCGGGCTCAGGGTGGCGTTCAGCACCGGCATGATCCGTTCCACCCCGGACCAGACGAGATCTTCTGCGCCGATGGCGGGCACCGGTTGGCCGAGGTAGGCGACGTTCGCCGCCCCATAGAGAGAGAAGTCCGCCGCCCGGTTGAGGGCGTGCAGCTTGCCATTGGCCCCCTTGACCGCTCCCTCGCCGAAGCCCGGCAGGCCGAGGCGCTTGGCCACCGCGATCAGGAAGGACTCCATGCAAACCGGATCCCCCTCGGCTGTCTTGGCGACGCGAGGCTCCACCACGGGCCAGCGCCCGGTGGAGACCTTGGTCATGACCCCGTGCCAGGCGGTGGCCCAGCCCCAGGACTCGTAGGTGAGGGTGTCCGGCACTAGGTAATCCGACAGCGCCGAGGATTCGTTGATGAAGCTGTCGATGCTGATAAACAGCGGCAACACGCTCGGGTCTTTCAACTGCTCCCCTATGGCCTTGGCGAGCCCGGCCTGACCGTAGAGGGGGTTGCCCATGTGGTTGATCCAGGCCTTGAGCCGGTAGGGATAGCCGTTCACCGCCGCGGTCAGGTGCTCGCCGAGCAAGGGGCCCGAGATGGGGAACCAGGGCTCCCGCGCCGGATAGGGATTCTGCCCCGCCTCCCGCTTGCGGCGATATTCGGAAGTTTTCTCGTAAGGGAACTTGGAGCGGGACAGAAAGACCCCGGCGGGTTTCACCATGCCCGGGAAGCTCGCCAGATCGTAGCGCGGCCCGGCGCCGAAGGGGTCGAACTTGCCGCCGCTCGCCACGGCGCCACCTCGGGCGTTGAGGTTCCCTATCATGGCGTTGAGCATCATGATGGCCCAGGCCGAGTAGAAGCCGTTGGCGCTCATGGTGCCGCCGTGGGAGACCACAGCCGCCCGGGTGCCGTGGCTGGTGAACTCCCGCGCCAGCTCAACGATCTCGTTCACCGGCACGGCGCACTCGGCGCTGTACTGCTCCAGGGTGTGCTCCCGGCACGATTCGGCCAGCAGCTGGAAGCTGCTTTTGACCGCCAGCTCGCCGCTCGGAACTGTGATGCGGCGATCCACCCAGAGGCTGGCCCGCTCGCACTGGCCCGCAGGCAACAGGGCGCCACTGCCCGCATCGGCCACCAGCATTGCGTCCCCCTCCCCATGGGCTTCCCCCTCAAAGGGCAAGCCGAGATCGCTTGAACGCAGCATCTGACCGAAGCGCGGGTGGGATTCATCGCTGATAACCAGATGGCTGGCGTTGCTGAAACCGCGATAACCGGCCCGCTCGGCGGCCTCGGCATTGGGGGCCGCCAGGAAGGGCGCGGCGTAGCGGTCGTTGTCGATGATCCAGCGCAGCATGGCCAGGGCCAGGGCGGAATCCGTGGCGGGCCTGATGGGCAGCCAACGGTTGGCGGGGGCGGAGGGCATGTTCACCGTGTTCGGCAGGCTGGGGGCCACCACCACGTAGGAGAAGGGCTTGCCCTCCCGCGCCCGGTTCGCCGCCAGCTGGCGGGACTGACGCTTGAAGGGGTTGCCGGACTGCTGGGGTGAGGTGCCCATAAACAGCAGGAAGTCGCTCTCGTCCCAGTCCGGCTTGAGGTGGGCGTTCTTCTCAAGATCGTCCAGCAAAGCGCCGGCCCCGACCCGAAACGACAGGCCGCAGTAAGCGCCGTGGTTCGCGAAGTTGCGGGTGCCAAAGCCGTTGAAGGTGAAGCGCTTGATGAAGTGATCCCGGCCCTCGTCCGAGGCGTTGCTCACCAGCAGTTGGTTGGCCCTGGGGCCGTATTCCGGGTTGGCCGGATCCAGCGGCTCCGCGAGGTTGCGGATGGCCCTGAGCCCCTCGATCTGGCCCTCGCCGAACAGATCGCCCCCCTCCACCACCTCTTCAATCAGCTGCTCGAAGGGGATGCTCTGCCAGCGGCCGCTGCCGCGCGGCCCTATCCGCTTGAGGCAGCGGGTGACTCTGTGCGGGCTGTCGAGCTGCTCGAGCATGGCGTTGCCCCGGGCGCAGGCGGTGGAGCGGCCCTCCAGCCCTCCTTCCTGATAACCGCTGGTGCCGAGCAATGCCTGCTTTATCGGGGTCTTGAAGTCGATGTGGTGGCGGGCGGAGAGCGGGTGATAGGGGTTGCCGAGGATCCGCACTATCTTGTCGCTCTCGTTGTCGATGCGGGCCCGCACTCCGCACAGGGTCCAGCAGCCGAGGCACATGGTGTTGGCGAGGCGCTGAGCCGGGTTGGGGTGCAGCTCCCCCTGCGCATCGACATGGTATTCCACCGGGAGCGAGTTGCCGTGGATGGGATCCCGGGTCGGTTTGCCGGCGCTGCCGGTGGCCACCCCGCTCACCACCTGCTTGAGGGTGTCGCTGTATCCCGCCACGAAGAGCCCTGTGCCCCCGGCGATGGCGGCGCCCTTGAGAAACTTGCGTTTGCTGTGATCCATCTAGCGTGCCTCGTCTGTGTTGGGATGGGGATAGGGGGTGAGCACCAGCTCGCTGAGCGCCACCAGCAGGGCCAGCAAGAGGCCGAAGGTGCCGAGGATACCGAGCACACCCTCTGGGCCCCAGGCTATCTGGTAGAGATAGACGCCGGCCCCGTACTTGGGGGCGAGCTGCCCCTGGATCAGCACCAGCCAGCGCAGCCCCCACACCAGGTGCAGGATGAGCAGCGCCAGCCCCCACAGCCGCCAGGACTGCACTCGGCGGGAGCCCCTTCCCACCAGCATCAGGGCGCCGAGCAGGCAGAGGGTCAGCAGCAGCCAGTGGGCCGCTAGCCGCCAGCTGGGATCGAGCCGGTAGAGCGCGCTCGCCTCAGCCGCCGAGGCCCCCCCAAACAGGGCCCAGCCCAGCAGGGAGAGGGCGAGCAAGGCGAGGGTCCAGCGGCTCTGGCGCAGCAGGGTCGCCTCCGTCTGCCCACGCCAGCCCGCCAGCACTCGGTTGAGCAGCAGCAGGGCGCCCTGGGCCCCCAGCAGGGCGCTGATGACCAGCAACCAGGGCAGCCAGGGCGTGTGCCAGAGCGGGCGCGCCGCCACCACCATGGTCTCGAGGCCGGTGTAGAGGGCGATGCTAAGGCCACTCAGGGCCGCCAGCAGGGAGAGTGGCTTGAGCCAAGACTCACTCGACCAGGTGCCCAGACAGAGCAGCCGGGCGAGACGGGCTATGGCGTCATCCCCTTGACCACGGCTCGCCAGGGCAGGCCTGAGCAGCAACCAGCCCAGCCCCATGCTGAGCAGGCTGAACAGGGGCAGCAGATAGGCGCCGTACCACATGATGGAGCTGAAGCGGGTCTGGGCGTAGAAGTGCCAGGCCCGGGCGGGCTGGTGCAGATCCGCCGTCAGTGCGATGGGGGCCACCAGCCCTGCCGCCATCATCAGCACGGCCGCCAGGGTCTGCAGCCGACTGTCCGGCGCCTTGCGCCACAGATCGGCGGCGCCGAGCCAGAGGGCCCCGTAGGCGAGGCCAATCAGGAAGAAATATTGCACCGCCCAGGGCAGCCAGGTGATGGGTTGATCCGGGGCCAGCAGTTCGTTAATGGTCATGGGCTATCTCCTTGCCATCGTCGGTCAGCAGGGTGCGCAGGGCCGGGTTGCCGTCGATCTTGCTGACGAAGGCCTCGTCCATGCCGAGATAGAAGACCCTCGGCTGGGTATGGGCCTCGGGCTTGAGCACCTTGAGGGCCGGCTCGTGTTCGCGCAGCAGTCGGCTTATCTGGCTCTCGGGATCGTTCAAGTCGCCAATGATCCGCGCCTCGCCGACGCAGCTCTCCACGCAGGCGGGCAGGAGCCCCGCCTCCAGCCGGTGGGCGCAGAAGGTGCACTTGTCGGCGGCGTGGGTCTCGTGGTTGATGAAGCGGGCGTCGTAGGGGCAGGCCTGCACGCAGTAGCCGCAGGCGACGCACCAGTCGTTGTTGACCACGACGATGCCGTCGTCCCGCTGGAAGGTGGCGCCGGTGGGGCAGACGTCGAGGCAGGCGGGCTCGGCGCAGTGGTTGCAGAGCCTCGGCAGCATGAAGAGGGACGCAGGGGCCTCCAGGGCCGCCACCTCGCTCACCTCGTACTGGCTGACGGTGGTGCGAAACTGGCCGAGGGGGGGCTGGTTCTCTATGGTGCAGGCGACTGTGCAGGCCTGACAGCCGACGCAGCGGCGCAAGTCAATCAGCATGCCGTAACGCTTGCCGGGATCGCCCCGGCCTATGGCTGGACGGGCACCCGGGGCGGCATGGCGCGGGCTCCGGGCTTGAGCGACGGGGATCAGGGCCGCCCCGGCGGTGATGGCGGCAATGCCGGATAACAATCGGCGCTTGCTGGGCTCCATGGACTCTTCCTTCTGCTGGCTCGCCCAGAGGGCAAGCGTGGGGATGAGGCCATTGTCCCCGGCAGAAAAATCCGTCTCTATTGTGGTTTTCCACATAGCGGGGGCCCCCTTGATCCAGCGCAAGAAAAGCGGCGAGCCTCTGGCCGAACTGTGACGGGCCCCCCATTGCGCGTCCGGCAGGGGGTCAAGCCGGCCCCTGATGGCCCTCCCGGTGATAGACTGGCCGCCTATGTTCACGCCCCTGTTCCTCCAACCCTCGCCATCGTTCCGGTGCCGGCGGCTGAGCTGGCTGCTGTCCGGCCTGCTGCTCTGGCTGATGGCCCTGCCCGCTTTGGCCGCGTCCGAGCCGAGCCAGTCCGTGCCTATATCTGCCCAAGCGGAGCCGGTGCAGAGCCAGCCCGTGCCTGTATCTGTCCAAGCAGAGCCGGTGCGAGTCGGCGTGTTGGCGACTCGCGGCCTCCCCCTCGCCCGGCAGCAGTGGCAACCGCTGATGGGCTGGCTGGAGCAGAGGGTGCCGGGTCAGCACTTCGCCCTGGTGCCGCTGGAGCTCGACGGGCTGGCCGAGGCCGTCGCCGATGAACGGATCGACTTCGTCATCACCAACCCAGGTCAGCTAGTCAGCCTGTCACGCCAGTATCCCCTCGCCTGGCTCGCGACCCTGAGGAGCCCGGATGGGGGTGACAACCTCGCCATCGGCGCCGCCCTGGTGGTGCGTGCCGACGCCCCCTTCCAGGGCTGGCAGGATCTCAAGGGAGAGGCGGTCGCCGCCGTGTCCCAGGAGGCCTTCGGTGGTTATCTCGCCTACCGTTTCGAGGCCTATCAGCAAGGTGTGCGGATAGATGACTTCTTTTCAGCGATAAACTTCACCGGATTCCCACTGGATAGACTGATCTCCCAGCTGCAGCATAAGGCGGTGGCCGCCGCCATAGTGCCGGTCTGCCAGCTCGAACGCATGGCGCGGGAGGGCAAGGTCGCCTATGCGGATTTTCGGGTGCTCGACAGGCAGGCCGCCACCAGCCTCGGTTGCCAGAGCTCGACCCGGCTCTACCCGAACTGGTCCCTGGCGAGCACGGAGCGGGTTCCCCCCGCACTGGCGCTGGCGGTCACCCGCGCCCTGTTCGCCCTGCCCCCGGACAGCGAGGCCGCCCGAGCCGCCGACTCGGCGGGCTGGACTGTGCCCACCAGCCCCCTCGCCATCGATCGCCTGCTCAAGGAGCTGGATCGCCACCCCCTGCAGAGCCCCTGGTGGCAGGAGGCCTGGCACTGGCTGCGCCAGCATCAAGAGTGGGGCTGGGGCGCCCTGTTGCTGTTGGCGCTGCTCGGCGGCCACCACCTGCTGCTGCAACATCTGTTCAACCGCAGCCAGCGGCGACTGCTCAAAGCCCGCCACCGGCTCGATGAGCAGGCGCGTCAGCTCGAGCAGGCCAGGCGCCTCGCGGAGCTTGGCGAACTCGGCGCCAACATGGCCCACGAGATCAACCAGCCCCTGACCGCCATCGCCGGCTACAGCCAGGGCGCCCTGCGGCGCATCGCGAAACAAACACAAGCCCCGCAGGATCCCGCCCTGACCCTGGCCCTGGAGCAGATAGGCCAGCAGGTAGAGCGCATCAGCCAGACCATAGGGCGGCTGCGATCCCGCTGGCAGAAGCGGCCTCGCAGCCCGGAGCCCACGGATCTGGTGGCGCTGATGGCGCGGCTGACGCCGCTGCTGGAGCAGATGCTGGCGCCGCTTGGCGTCGAGCTGATCCTCCGCTGGCAGGGCCAGCCACGCCAGCTCCTGCTGGATGGCACCGGAGTGGAGCAACTGCTGGTGAACCTCGTCAAGAATGGCGCCGAGAGCGCGGCGCAGGCCGGTGTTCCATCAACGGATGCCGAGCCCAGGGTCGAGCTGCGGATCGCCTTCGAGCCGGATCGGCTGCGGCTGGAGGTGCAGGACAACGGCCCCGGCCTCACGGCCTCCCAGGCCCAGTTGCGGCAGGCGTTTTACAGCAGCAAGGCCGATGGCATGGGGCTCGGTCTCGCCATCTGCCGGGACGTGGTCGAGTTTCACAGCGGCCACTTCAGCCTGAGGGACGCCCAGCCCCGGGGCTGCCTCGCCCAGGTCGAGCTCCCCGCCACGCCACCGGAGGCCGCTGCCTCCCAACCCCCGAGGAACTGACATGCCGATCACAGGCCAACTCCCGCTCTATCTGGTCGATGACGATAGGGCCGTGCTCGATTCCCTTGGCTTCATGCTGGAGAGCTGCGATCTGGCGCTCAGCTGCTTTGACGATGGGGAGCGCTTCCTCGCCGAGGTGGCGCTCCACCAGCCCGCCTGCCTGATCCTGGATTGCCGCATGCCGGGGCTGTCGGGCCCCGAGTTGCAGCAGCGGCTGAAGGAGGCCCAGAGCCCCATCGCCATCCTCTTTCTCACCGGCCACGGGGACGTCCCCTTGGCAGTGGAATCCTTGAAACAGGGGGCGGTCGACTTCCTGCAAAAACCGGTGCAGCTCGCCCCCCTGCTAAGTGCCATCGAGCGTGCCTGGCAGGCCACTCAGGCGGCGGCAACCCACCTTGAACACCAGCGTGCCTACCGTCGCCTCACCCCTCGCGAACACCAGCTGTTGCAGCTCATCGCCCTGGGCCACAAGAACCAGCAAATCGCGAGCAGGCTCTGCATCTCGGTGCGCACCGTCGAGGTGTGCCGCGCCAGCCTGATGCGGCGGCTCGAGGTCGACTCCCTGGCCGAGCTGATGCTGCTCTATGCAGACGTCCATTCGGCGCCCTGATACCAAGGAGTCATTAGGCCAAAAAATAGGCACTCCGTCGGCAGCCGGACACAAAACGCGGTGAGATCACACACTTGGCGGCGCTATGGGGGTATGGTGCCCTCCTGCCTTTCTCAGGGTCAGTTGACCCTGCGCCTTTCGATATCGAGGAGTCATAATGGAACTGCTTCTTCTGAGCAACGGTAAAGCCACCGAATACCCGGGCCTGCTGGGCTGGGCCCGTGAGCGGGTGCAGAGCCTGCTCGCCCGCAAACAGGTCAAGCGCATCCTGCTCATCCCCTATGCGGTGATCCGCAGTGACTGGGACGCCAGGGCCAATGAGCTCGGCGAGAGCCTGGGAGTGGAGGCCATCAGCATCCACCAGTTCGACGATCCGGTGGAGGCCATCAACCAGGCCGATGCCATCTTCATCAGCGGGGGCAACACCTGGCGCCTGAACCAGCTGCTGCACGAATATGGCCTGGTGGTGCCGATCCAGCGCGCGGTGCGCGAGCGCGGTGTGCCCTATGTGGGCTGGAGCGCCGGTTGCAACGTGGCAACCCCCAGCATCCGCACCACCAACGACATGCCGGTGTGCAACGCCGCCGTGTTGCCGGCCCTCGGCCTCTTCCCCCAGCAGATCAACCCTCACTATCTGGATGCCAGCATCAGCGGCCACATGGGGGAGACCCGGGACGAGCGCCTCGCCGAGTTCTGTGCCATCAACCCGAGCGAGCACGTGGTGGCCCTGCGCGAGGCCAGCCTGCTCCAAATAAGTGGCGAGAGCAGCGGCGAGACCATCGAATACTGGAGCGCCCGCAGCGAAGGCTTCAAGATCTTCAAGCACGGCGAGACGCCCCAGGAGTTTATGGACGCCGCCCCGCTGGCCGGGCTGACCCCCTTCTCGCCCAAGGTGTGACGACGTCGGCGCGATGCGCACATGAAAAGAGGGATGGCCTGAGCCATCCCTCTTTTTTATCCGCAGATTACTGGGCAACCCCCTATTCCAGGATCGCCATCTCGTCGCGCTTGCCGGTGCCCCCCTTGGGGGTCTTGAGCAGCACCACCAACGGGATGGCGCACAGGGTCACCCACATCATCAGCCGGAAATCCTGCAGATAGGCGAGCAGGCTGGCCTGACGGGTCACCTCGCCGTTGAGCATGGCGAGCCCCTTGGGGGTCATCAGCGCCGCCGCCCCCATTCCCTGCTGCAACCCCGTGTTGAAGGGAGTGATGTAGGAGGCGAACACCTCGTGGTTCATCTGGGTGCGCTGGGCCAGATAGGTGATGACCACTGAGATGCCGATACTGCTGCCGATGTTGCGCACCAGGCTGAACAGCGCCGTCCCCTCGTTGCGATAGCGCGGCGCCAGGGTCGCGAAGGTGATGGTGGAGAGCGGCACGAAGATGAAGCCTAGCCCCAGCCCCTGCACTATGCCGGTGCGCACTATGTCCCAACTGCTGATGTCGGTGTTGAACAGGGTCATCTCCCACATGGAGAAGCTGGTGAGCAGCAGCCCGGTCAGTATGAGGTAACGCACGTCCACCCGGCCCGACAGCCGGCCCACCAGCATCATGGCGAACATGGTGCCGACCCCGCGCGGGGCGAGCAGGTAGCCCACGTCGATCACCGGATAGCCCATCAACCCCTGCATGAAGGGGGGCAGCAGGGTCATGGTCGCCAGCAAGATGATGCCGATGATGAAGATGAACACCAGCCCCACGCTGAAGTTGCGATCCTTGAACAGGGCCGGCTCTATGTAGGGATGTGGGTGGGTGAAGATGTGCACCACGAACAGGTAAAACGCCATCACCATCAAGATGGTCTCGATGACGATCTCCGGGCTCGCGAACCAGTTCTGGGACTCCCCTCTGTCCAGCGCCATCTGCAGCGCCCCTATCCCCAGACTGAGCAAGGCGAAACCCAGCAGATCGAAGCGGCGGCTCGCATCGAGCTTGGTCTCCTCGATGAAGGCGGCGAGGCCGAACCAGGCCAGCAGGCCGAACGGCAGGTTGATGTAAAACACCCAGCGCCAGTTGTAATACTCGGTGAGCCAGCCACCCAGGGAGGGCCCCAGGATAGGGCCCACCATGACACCAATGCCCCAGAGCGCCATGGCGGAGCCGTGTTTCTCCGGCGGGTAAGTGTCGAGCAGCACGGCCTGGGAGAGGGGCACCAAGCTGGCGCCGAAGATCCCCTGCAACAAGCGGAACAGCACTATTTGATCCAGGCTCTGGGCCGCGCCGCACAGCATGGAGGCGACGGTGAAGCCCGCCACCGACCACATAAACAGCCTTTTACGGCCGATCCGCGCCGAGATAAAACCGGTCAGCGGCATGAAGATGGCCGCCGCCACTATGTAGGAGGTCAGCACCCAGGAGATCTGATCCTGGGTTGCCCCCATGGCCCCCTGCATGTGGGGCAGGGCGACGTTGGCGATGGTGGTGTCCAGCGCCTGCATGATGGTGGCCAACATCACCGACAGGGTGATGAAGCCACGCTGGGAGCTTTGATCGGCCCCCTGATGGCTTTGCGTTGTCATATCAACCTCAGAATGACCAGCCCAGCAGGCTGCGTTTGTGGCCGGTGTCGATCTTGGTCATGGCGCTCAGGCCCGCCCGCAACACGGGCTGATCCGTCACCTCGTCGAGCTTGATCCGCACCGCCACCCGCTGGGCGATCTTGACCCAGTTGCCGGTGGCGTTCTGGGCCGGGATCACCGAGAACTCGGAGCCGGTGGCCGGGCTCAGGCTCTGCACCACCCCGTGCCAGCGGGCATCGGGATAGGTATCCACGCTGATGTCCACCTGCTGGCCTGGCTGCACATGGGTCAGCTCAGTCTCGGTGAAGTTCGCCTCTATCCAGGGGCTGTCCGTCTCCACCAGCATCATGGCGGTCATGCCCACCAGGCTGTATTGGCCGGGCTTGGGCAACTGGCTGGCGATGCCGTTGGCGGGGGCATAAATCTTGGTGCGGGCGAGATCCAGCTTGGCCTTGGCGAGGCCGGCGGCCGCTTCCTGATAGGCGGGTTGCTGCTCGACCGGCAGGTTGACGTCGCCGTTCAGGGAGGCCTCTATCTGCTTGAGCCCCTCTTCCAGCGCCACCTGTTGCTGGGCGGTCTGGATGGTGAGCTGGCGCGCATCGTCATAGTTGGCGGTGGAGGTGAAGTGCTTGGCCACCAGATCCGCCTGACGGTGCTCCTCTTTCAGGGCATAAGCATGACGGGTGCGGGCCACGTCGATCTCCGCCTGCTGACCGCGATAGCTGGTCTGCAGCGCCACCAGATCGGTGCGCACCTTGGCCAGCTCCGCCTCGGCTTTGGTCACGGCCACCTGGAAGGATTCCGGATCCAGCTCGAACATCAGCTGGCCAGATTTGACCTGCTCGTTCTCGCCGACATAGACCTTGGCCACCCGGCCCAGCACCTCGGTACTGATGGGCACCTTGTCCGCCTTCACGTAGGCGTTGTCGGTCTCGACGTAACGGCCACCCAGCATGTAGATGGCGCCTATGCCGAGCAGGGCCAGCGCCGGTACCACCACCAGCAACAGCAGGCGGGTCCGGCGGCGGTTGGCGCCGGGGCTCGGGGCAACGGGGCTCGGTGAGACGAGGCCCTGGGAGGAGGGAGAAGTGGCATTCATAAAAACGCTCCGCTAATGGTGCTTGAAGGAGAAAGGATCAGGAGTGGGAGAGATTGGTGCGCAGGGTCTTGAGGGAGTCGCAGAGCGAGCGCGTCGCCTCCTCCCCCAGCTCGCCCATGGCGCGCTGATGCACCGCCGCCGAGGCCTGCTTGATCATCGCGAGATAGGGGGTCGCCGCCTCGGTCAGATAGAGCTGATAGGCCCGTCGATCGCTGGGATCGTTGCGTCGCTCCACCAGGCCGTTCTCGGCCAGCTGATCGAGCTGACGCGCCAGGGTGATGGGCTGGATATCCAGCCGCTCCGCCAACTCCACCTGGCGGATCCCCTCATCGCGGGCGATATGGACCAGGGCGCGCGCCTGGGCCAGGGTCAGGCAACTGCCTTCCAGCTGTTGCTGGAACTGACGGCGCATCAGGCGCTGCACGTCGCCGATCAGGAAGCCGATGGAATCGGGTTGTTTGTTCATCATAGCCAACCTATATAATAAGCTTTACTTATTATATGCAAGGCGCAGAAATAAGCAAACTGGCCTCGGCCGCGCTTTATGGTCATGCTAGGGAACACCCAATCGGCAGGAGAGCGCAGATGAACATCAGGATGGAAAGAGACAGCCTGGGGGAGATAGCCGTCCCGGCGGACAGACTGTGGGGCGCCCAGACCCAGCGCTCCCTGCATCACTTCAACATCTCGGGGGAGCGCCAGCCCAGGGAGATCATCCTGGCCCTCGCCCGCATCAAGGCGGCCTGCGCCCGGGTCAACCACGATCTCGGGCTGCTGCCGGCGCGCAAGGCCCAGGCCATCATGGCCGCCGCCGACGAGATCCTGTGCGGCCAGCACGGGGACGAGTTTCCGCTGATGGTGTGGCAGACCGGCTCCGGCACCCAGACCAACATGAACCTCAACGAGGTGCTGGCGAACCGGGCGAGCGAGCTGCTCGGCGGCGCCCGGGGCGAGGCGCGGCTGGTGCACTCCAACGACGAGGTGAACAAGAGCCAGTCCAGCAACGACGTCTTCCCGAGCGCCATGAACCTGGCCGCCGTCATCGCCATCACCGGGCAGTTGCTGCCGGCGCTGGTCGCCCTCAAGGAGACACTCGCCAGCAAGGCCGCCGCCTTCGACGACATCGTCAAGATTGGCCGCACCCACCTGCAGGATGCCACCCCCCTCACCCTGGGGCAGGAGATCTCCGGCTGGGTCGCCCAGCTCGGTCAGGGGGAGCGCCACCTGCGCGCTGCCCTGCCCCATCTCTATGAGCTGGCCCTCGGCGGCACCGCGGTCGGCACAGGCCTCAACTGCCCCCCCGGCTTCGCCGAGGCGGTGGCCAAGACCCTGGCCGAGCAGACGGGCCTGCCACTGGTCAGCGCCCCCAACAAGTTCGAGGCGCTGGCGGCGAGCGATGCCCAGGTGTTTGCCCATGGCGCCCTCAAGACGCTGGCGGCTTCCTTGATGAAGATCGCCAACGACGTGCGCTGGCTGGCGAGCGGCCCCCGCAGCGGCCTCGGCGAGTTGCTCATCCCCGAGAACGAGCCCGGCTCCTCCATTATGCCGGGCAAGGTCAACCCGACCCAGAGCGAGGCGCTCACCATGCTGTGCGCCCAGGTGATGGGCAACGACGTGGCCATCAACATCGGCGGCGCCAGCGGCAACTTCGAGCTGAACGTGTTCAGGCCCATGATCGCCCACAACTTTTTGCAGAGCGTGCGGCTGCTGGCGGACGGCATGAAGAGCTTCAACGAGCACTGCGCCCTCGGCATCAGCCCGAACCGGGCGCGCATCGACGAGCTGCTGGCCAGCTCCCTGATGCTGGTGACGGCGCTCAATCCCCACATCGGCTACGACAAGGCGGCCGAGATCGCCAAGCACGCTCACCATCAGGGCTTGAGCCTGCGGGAGGCGGCCATCGCCTCCGGCCACCTCACGGCGCAGCAGTTCGATGCCTGGGTGGTGCCCGCCGACATGGTGGGTCGCAGCAAATAAGGTTTTGGTCAGAACAAGCAGATAAAAAGGGCGCCAAGGCGCCCTTTTTCATGACAAAGCCGCTATCAGGTCTTGCTCTGGCAGTTGAACATCCAGTGGGTACCGAATTTATCCACCAGGGATCCGAAGTAGTCGCCCCAGAACATCTCCTGCAGCGCCATCTCCACCTTGCCTCCCGCCCCCAGGGCCGCAAACAGCCTGTCGGTCTCGGCGCGACTGTCCGGCTCCAGATTGAGATAGCTGTTGTTGCCCTGCACCAGGGTGAAGCCCATGCTGGCGGGAGCATCCGTCCCCATCAGCACATGGCCGCCGAGGATGGCGAGCTCCACGTGCATCACCAGCTCCCCATCCGCCTCGGACAGGGCGGGTTGGCCAGGGCAGCCGGGGGAATCCTTGAATCTGTGGATGGGACCGTTGAAGTCGCCGCCGAACACCTCCCGGTAGAACAGGAAGGCGGCCTCCGTCTCCCGGGCGAAGTTGAGATAGGTACTGACACGCGCCATGGCTTTCTCCTTGTCACTGATGGATGTGATCTGCAAACCCGCTCTCAGCATAGAATAGAGTCGGCCGCTGACGCTCCCTCCCCCGATGGCGGAGGTCAGACGAGCAAAGAGCAACCTCACATCATTCTGGGTTGCACCTTTTTCCAAGGCAGAGGGAGACAAGCCACCAAGTCCCTCATCTCCCGGCAAAAAATACCGGTGGCGACACCTCGTCCGGCACTATCCCCAGCCCAGCAGGCACGGCTTAATTCAGCAATGTAGCGCAGGCATTAAAATTTATAACTTGCGGGTTGCACCTGGTTGCACCATTATCGCCAAAATTTAACCGTCCGGTAATATTGTTACCTTCTAGACACAGGAAGTCCCATGGCCACCACCACTCTTGGCGTTAAACTCGATGATGCGACCCGCGACCGGCTCAAGCAGGCGGCGCAGACCCTGGATCGCACCCCCCACTGGTTGATCAAGCAGGCGATCTTCACCTATCTGGAGCAGCTGGATCGCGGCCTGACCCCGCCCGAGCAGTCCGGCCTGGCCGCTGCCGCTGGTGAAGAAGCCGTCGAGGCGCTGACCGAGCAGGGCATCCAGGTCTTCCTCGAGTTCGCCGAGAGCATCTTGCCGCAGTCCGTGCTACGCGCCGCCATCACCTCCGCCTATCGTCGTCCCGAGACCGAGGCCGTGCCCATGCTGCTGGAGCAAGCCCGCCTGCCCAAGGACAAGGCCGAGGCGACCCAGAAGCTCGCCATGAGCATCGCCGAGAAGCTGCGCAACCAGAAGGGTGCCAGTGGCCGTCAGGGCCTGGTGCAGGGCCTGCTGCAGGAGTTCTCTCTCTCCTCCCAGGAAGGGGTGGCCCTGATGTGTCTGGCGGAGGCGCTGCTGCGCATCCCGGACAAGGCGACCCGTGACGCCCTCATCCGCGACAAGATCAGCGGTGGCAACTGGAGCCAGCATCTGGGCAACAGCACCTCCCTGTTCGTCAACGCCGCCTCCTGGGGCCTGCTCATCATCGGCAAGCTGGTGGCCACCCATAACGAGGCGGGTCTGAATACCTCCCTCAAGGGCCTGATCGGCAAGGGCGGCGAGCCGCTGATCCGCAAGGGCGTCGACATGGCCATGCGGCTGATGGGCGAACAGTTCGTCACCGGCGAGACCATAGCCGAGGCGCTGGCCAACGCTGGCAGCACCGAGAGCAAGGGCTTCCGCTACTCCTACGACATGCTTGGCGAGGCTGCCCTGACCGAGGAGGACGCCAAGCGCTATCTGGCCTCCTACGAGCAGGCCATCCACGCCATCGGCAAGGCCTCCCACGGCCGCGGCATCTACGAGGGTCCGGGCATCTCCATCAAGCTCTCCGCCCTGCACCCGCGCTACAGCCGCGCCCAGTACGATCGGGTGATGGAGGAGCTCTACCCCACCCTGCTCTCCCTGACCCAGCTCGCCAAGCAGTACGACATCGGCATCAACATCGACGCCGAGGAAGCCGATCGACTGGAGATCTCCCTCGATCTGCTGGAGAAGCTCTGCTTCGACCCGAGCCTCGCCGACTGGAACGGTATCGGCTTCGTCATCCAGGCCTATCAGAAGCGCTGCCCCTATGCGATCGACTACGTCATCGATCTGGCCAAGCGCAGCCGTCACCGCCTGATGATCCGGCTGGTGAAGGGCGCCTACTGGGACAGCGAGATCAAGCGCGCCCAGCAGGACGGCCTGGAAGGCTATCCGGTCTATACCCGCAAGCCCTATACCGATCTCTCTTATCTGGCCTGCGCCCGCAAGCTGCTGGCGGTGCCGGAAGCCATCTACCCGCAGTTCGCCACCCACAACGCGCATTCCCTGTCGGCCATCTATCAGCTGGCCGGGCAGAACTACTATCCGGGCCAGTACGAGTTCCAGTGCCTGCACGGCATGGGTGAACCGCTGTACGAACAGGTGGTCGGCAAGGTCGCCGACGGCAAACTGGGTCGCCCCTGCCGCATCTATGCGCCGGTCGGCAGCCACGAGACCCTGCTCGCCTACCTGGTGCGCCGCCTGCTGGAGAACGGGGCCAACACCTCCTTCGTCAACCGCATCGCGGACAACAACATCTCCCTCTCGGATCTGGTGCAGGATCCGGTGCAGCAGATCGAGCAGATGGCCGCCCGCGAAGGCACCCTGGGCCTGCCGCACCCGCGCATCCCCCTGCCCCGAGATCTGTACGGCGAGGCGCGCCCGAACTCCGAAGGGTTGGATCTCGCCAACGAACACCGCCTGGGGTCGCTCTCCGCCGCCCTGCTCGGCAGCACCAATACCCGCTATCAGGCGCTGCCCATGTTGGGTTGTGAGAGCACGGCACCGACCGAGTTCCAGCCTGTGGTCAACCCGGCGGATCACCGGGATGTGGTCGGTCAGGTGAGCGAGGCCACCCCCGAGCTGGTCGACAGTGCGCTAACCTGTGCTCTGGCCAGCGGCCAGATCTGGCAATCGACCCCGCCGGCCGAGCGTGCCGCCGTGCTGGAGCGCGCCGCCAATCTGATGGAATCCGAGCTGCAACCCCTGATGGGCCTGCTGGTGCGTGAATCCGGCAAGACCTTCAGCAACGCCATCGCCGAGGTGCGCGAGGCGGTGGACTTCCTGCGCTACTACGCCACCCAGGCCCGCAATCACTTCGCCAACGACAGCCACAGGCCGCTGGGCCCCGTGGTCTGCATCAGCCCCTGGAACTTCCCGCTGGCCATCTTCAGCGGCCAGGTCTGCGCGGCCCTCGCCGCCGGCAACACTGTGCTGGCCAAACCCGCCGAACAGACCCCCCTCATCGCCGCCCAGGCGGTGCGCATCCTGCTGGAAGCCGGTGTCCCGGCCGGCGCGGTGCAACTGCTGCCGGGCCGCGGTGAAACCGTGGGCGCCGCCCTTATCGCCGACGAGCGGGTGCGCGGCGTCATGTTCACCGGCTCCACCGAAGTCGCGGGCATCATCTCCCGCAACCTGGCCGGCCGCCTCGACGCCCAGGGTCGCACCATTCCCCTCATCGCCGAGACCGGTGGCCAGAACGCCATGATCGTCGACTCCTCCGCCCTGACCGAGCAGGTGGTGATGGACGTCATCTCCTCAGCGTTCGACAGCGCCGGTCAGCGTTGCTCCGCCCTGCGGGTGCTGTGCGTGCAGGAAGACGTGGCGGATCGGGTAATCCGCATGCTCAAGGGTGCCATGGCCGAGTACAAGGTCGGCAACCCCGAGCACCTCTCCACCGACATAGGTCCGGTGATCGATGCCGAGGCCAAGGCCAACATCGAGCAGCACATCAAGGCCATGAGCGACAAGGGCCGCAAGGTGCATCAGATTGCCCGTGCCCAAGGCGCCGATTACAGCCGCGGCACCTTCGTGCTGCCGACGCTGATCGAGCTCGACAGCCTGGATGAACTCGGCCGCGAGGTGTTCGGCCCCGTGCTGCACCTGGTGCGCTACCCGCGCGCCAAGCTCGGCGAACTGCTCAGCCAGATCAACGACAGCGGCTACGGCCTGACGCTCGGGGTCCACACCCGGATCGACGAGACCATAGCCCAGGTGGTGAACACTGCCAAGGTCGGCAACCTCTACGTGAACCGCAACATCGTCGGGGCCGTGGTCGGGGTGCAGCCCTTCGGTGGCGAGGGCCTCTCCGGCACCGGTCCCAAGGCAGGCGGCCCGCTCTACATGTACCGCCTGCTGGCGACCCGCCCGCAGGATGCGGTGGCCAGCCAGCTGCGTCAGGAGTCCGGTGCCACCCAGCGCACCGAGGCGACCAAGCCGGCCCTGCAAGCGCTGCGCAACTGGGCAGCCAAGCAGGAGAAAGCGCTGGTAGCCCTGTGCGACCAGTATGGCGAGCTGGCCCAGAGCGGCCTGACCCAGGTGCTGGTCGGCCCCACCGGCGAGCGCAACACTTACAGCCTGCTGCCCAGGGAGCGGGTGCTCTGTCTGGCCGAGGATAAAGCAGATCTGCTGGCCCAGCTGGCGGCTTGTCTCGCGGTCGGGACCGAGGTGCTGTGGCAGGACAACGCCCAGAACCGCACCCTGCAGTCCGGCCTGCCGGCCGAGGTGCGCGGACGCATCCAGCTGGTGGCAGACTGGGCCAACGGCGACATCGCCTTCGATGCCCTGCTGCACCACGGTGACTCGGATCAGTTGATCGAGGTGAGCAAGCTCGCCGCCGCCCGTGCTGGCGCCATCGTCGGCGTGCACGGCCTGCACCGTGGCGAGACCGATATCCCGCTGGAGCGCCTGCTGATCGAGCACGCCCTCTCGGTCAACACCGCCGCCGCCGGTGGCAACGCCAGCCTGATGACTATCGGCTAAGCGCCCCGCTTGACGGCACAGAATCGAGCCCCGCCGATGCGGGGCTTTTTCATATCCACACAGCCATCGGCAGAGAATAAAAAAGGCCGCCCCGATAAGGGCGGCCTTTTTTATGCTTTATACCTCTCCCAGCGAAGAGAAAACGGCTGTTATCACTCTCTTGCTCCCTTCTCCCCTCTCGGGAGAAGGGCCAGGGATGAGGGGGATTCGTCTAGACGTACTCCATAAAGACTCTGGACGTCAGCTTGGTGATCAGCTCATAGGGAATGGTGCCAATCTCCTCGGCGACCCGTTCCACCGGCAGACCCTCGCCCCAGAGCACGGCCTCGTCGCCGGCCTTGTCGGTGGCGCCTGGGCCCAAGTCTACCGTGGTCATGTCCATGGAGACCCGGCCCACCAGGGGCACTATGCGGCCGTTGACCAGCACGGACGTACCGTTGGGCGCCATGCGCGGGTAACCGTCTCCGTAGCCGATGGCGATGACCCCGAGCCGGGTGTCGCGCTCCGACACCCAGTTAGCCCCATAGCCCACCGGCTCGCCCGCCTTGTGATCCCGCACCGCGATGAGCTGGGTCTTGAGGGTCATCACCGGCTTAAGGTCGTAATCCGCCGCCACCGTGTTCGGGAAGGGCGACACGCCGTACAGGATGACGCCGGGGCGCACCCAGTCGCAGTGGGAGTCCGGCCAGGCCAGGATCCCCGCGGAGTTTGCCATGGCACGCTCGCCCGCCAGAGGGGCGGTCAACTTGCTGAACAAGTCGATCTGCTCGCGGGTGGTGGCCTGTTCCAGCTCATCGGAGCGGCTGAAGTGGGTCATGATGTTGAACGGCTGCACCACGTTCTTGCACTTGGCGAGGCGCTCGATAAAGGCGGGCATCTCGTCGGCCCGCACCCCGAGCCGGTGCATGCCGGTATCGAGCTTGAGCCAGGCCACCACGGGGGCCGGCAGCTCGGCCTGCTCCAGGGCTTCGAGCTGCTCCCAGGTGTGCACGGCTGTCTGCAGGTTGTTGGCCGCCAGCACCGGCAAGTCTGCGCTCGAGAAGAAGCCTTCCAGCAGCACTATGGGTTTGACCACGGCGCAGGAGCGCAGCATCAGTGCCTCCTCGATGCGGGCCACCGCGTAGGCGTCCGCATCCACCAGGGTACGGGCGACCGGCAGCAGGCCATGACCATAGGCGTTGGCCTTGACCACGGCGATGATCTTGCAGGAAGGGGCGTGGCGTTTGACCACGGCGAGGTTGTGGCGCAGGGCCGCTGTATCGATTTGGGCAATAGCCGCTTTCATCTGTTTTCCCTTACGAGGGCATGATGGCGCTTGAATGCGCCAGGCACCGGGGGGTGTCAGCCCTTAATTGTCATCGTCTAAGGCCGGACCGGCAGAATTGTCGAACCGGGAAAACTGTGTCTTGTCATCGGGGGAGCGATTCGCTCCGGTTTAGTAATCGTCGTCAAAGGCCGGGCCGGCGTAGTTGTCGAACCGGGAGAACTGGCCCTGGAAGGTGAGACGCACTCGTCCTATGGGGCCGTTACGCTGCTTGCCGATGATGATCTCGGCGATCCCCTTGTCGGGGCTGTCGTCGTGATAGACCTCGTCGCGGTAGATGAACATGATCAAATCCGCATCCTGCTCGATGGAGCCGGATTCCCGCAGATCCGAGTTGACCGGGCGCTTGTCGGCGCGCTGTTCCAGGCTTCGGTTCAACTGGGAGAGCGCCACCACGGGGCATTGCAGCTCTTTTGCCAGCGCCTTGAGGGAGCGGGAGATTTCACCGATTTCCAGAGTTCTGTTGTCAGACAGCGCAGGCACCCGCATCAGTTGCAGGTAGTCGATCATGATCATGGAGAGGCCACCGTGCTCACGGGCGATACGGCGCGCACGGGAGCGCACGTCGGTCGGGGTCAGGCCGGAGGCGTCGTCTATGTACATCTTGCCCTTCTCGAGCAAGAGCCCCATGGTGGAGGAGAGGCGCGCCCAATCCTCATCGTCGAGCTGGCCGGTCCGCACCTTGGTCTGGTCGATGCGACCGACCGAGGCGAGCATACGCATGATGATCTGCTCGGAGGGCATCTCGAGGGAGAAGATCAGCACCGGCTTGTCGGCGGTCAGCGCCGCGTGCTCGCACAGGTTCATGGCAAAGGTGGTCTTGCCCATGGAGGGACGGGCCGCGACTATGATGAGGTCCGAGCGCTGCAGACCGGCGGTCATCTTGTCCAGATCCCCGTAACCGCTGGAGACCCCGGTCACCCCGTTGTGGGGGGTCTTGAACAGCTCTTCAATCTTGTCGACCGTCTGTTCCAGGATGAGCTTCAAGGGCTGGGGGCCCTCGTTGGCGCTGGTGCGCTGCTCGGCAATCTGGAACACCTTGCTCTCGGCCAAGTCCAGCAGATCGCCGGAAGTACGGCCCTGAGGCTCGTAACCCGCCTCGACTATCTCGTTGGCGACCGAGATCATCTCCCGCACCACGGCCCGCTCACGCACGATTTCGGCATAGGCGTTGATGTTGGCGGCGCTCGGGGTGTTCTTGGCGATCTCCACCAGGTAGGCAAAGCCACCGGACTCTTCCAACTGCTCGGAGCGTTCCAGTTCCTCCTGCAAGGTGATGAGATCGATGGGGTTGCCCGCGTTGGAGAGGCGGGTCATGGCCTGGAAGATGAGGCGGTGGGGACGGCTGTAGAAATCCTTGTCGATCACCCGCTCGGCGACCCTGTCCCAGGCCTCGTTATCCAGCATCAGGCCGCCCAGTACGGACTGCTCGGCCTCAAAGGAGTGGGGGGGAACTTTCAGCTGTTGTGTCTTGGCGTCTTTTTTCGCCGTCACTTGCTCTGCCATACACATAAAAACCGCAGCGGGAAGGGGACGGGAATTTTACAAAAGAAACCCCGCCACCGCGAGCGCTAATGCTCGCCATTCACTTCACCCTCCTCTTGGTGGTTGCTGGCGAAGCCTGCGCTCATCGTGCTTCGGGACTATGGGGCCGCCTCACAACACGAGAAAGGGCCACACCAGCACCTGATCCTGTGCCTTGGCTCTCGCCTTGTTACGTTGTCTGCGCACCGTCCGGCTCGGTCGTCTGTTTTTCATAGCGCTTCTCCTGCAAAAGCCCCTGGATGGGGCACAATCTGTTCATGAATAATTCATGCCAAACATGTTAATCATAGTCGCAAGCTGCACCACAAAAAGGGACTGGCAGCCTGCCATGCGCCTCGTACAAGCAGAGCATGCCCCCATCCACATGAGAGTGAAAAGAGTCAAAATGAAAAAGATGCTGACCCTGTTTGCCGTGATCCTGGCCATTGGCCTCGGGGCACCCATCGCCGAAGCCAAGAAATTTGGTGGCGGCAAATCCTTTGGCAAAAGCTACAAGACGGCGCCGGCCCAACCGGCTCCGGCCGCAGCACCAGTGAACGGCAAGAACCCGACCCTGGCCGCGGCGCCCAAAAAGAGCGGCATGATGGGCGGTCTGCTCGGCGGCCTGCTGGCCGGCGGCCTGTTCGCCTACCTGCTGGGTAGCGGCGCCTTCGAAGGTCTGCAGGGCATGGACATGCTGCTGATCGCCATGCTGGCCCTGGGTGCCGTCTTCCTGTTCCGCGCCATGCGCAAGAACAAGGCGGCGACGGCCCAGCCACAGGCGGCCTATGCGGGCTATCAGCCTCCCCAGGCCCCGCAGCAGTTCGAGCAGAGCCACAGCGCCCCGCAGGCCACCGGCTTTGCCGACAGCGACGTGCCCTTCCGTCTGCCCCCGGGCTTCGACATGAATGGTTTCCTGTCCGGTGCCCGCGATCACTATCGCACCCTGCAAGAGGCCTGGAACAAGAACGATCTGGAGAAGGTACGCGAGTACGTGAGCCCTGAGCTGTTCGAGCAGCTCAAGACCGAGCGCGCCGAACTGACCGGCGAGCAGCATACCGAAGTGATGTATGTGGACACCCAGCTGGTCCGTGCCGACTACGGCAGCGACTGGGCCCAGGTCAGCGTGCGCTTCAGCGGCCGCTACATGGATCGCCAGGAGCAGGTCGAGGAGGACATCAAAGAGGTGTGGCACCTCGAGCGCAACCTGGCCAAGGACAACGCTCCCTGGCACATCGCCGGTATCGAGCAGCTGTAATAGCCTCCCTCCGGTAAATCTCAAAAAGGCGACCTCAGGGTCGCCTTTTTACTACGTATCACTATGGCTTCATGTGACTCACACTGGCACCGCGCCATTGTTTGCCCACGTCGATACAAGTCAAACTATTCGCACGACCAAAACCGGGGCTATGGCCCCGGTTTTGGTCTCAGCGATGATCAGTTACCTATGATTTCCTGACCACAGTTATTGGTGTTGGCCGGGTTGATAGTGTTGTTGATGAAGGTAACTTCACCCGCAGGCTGGTAGTCAGCAGCATGGATGTTCTGTTTGGCTTCCAGATACTCTTTCAGCACACCCGCATCGACGAGGCCAGCGTTGATGGTGTTGATGACAGGATACTTGTCGCCACCCGCAGCACTGAAACTCGGAATGGCAAAGCTGTAACTTGCATTGGCATCGAATGCCTTGCCACCGATGGAGGCAATGGTGACGCTCTTGGCACCACAATTGACTTCCATGTTGATGCCGCCAAATTGGGGATATCCACCACTGGTCAAGGTAGCGACCTTGCCGAGGTAATCGACAAGCTCAGAACCCTTCATGGTTGCTTTGTTAACCGTGTTACCGAAGGGATGAACTGTGAGTACATCACGGTAGGTAATATCACCGGTCTGAATTGACGCACGCACGCCGCCCGAGTTTACGATGCCAAAATTAGCACCCAGCTTTTGAGCTGTGGCTGTAGTAATAAGCCGCCCCAAATTGGTTTGCATAAAGCGAACATTTTTACGCTCCCCTAACAGGAGATCATCGGTGGAGGCAATTTTTACGCCTAACTCAGCCTCTCCTTTCTCTTGGAATACTTGCAAGGTGGAGTAAAGATCAGGGTCCTTGATAATTTCGTCCTGAATAAACTGCACATTATTATTAGTGTCTTTAATGACAGCATTCTTGGCATCACGCTTCACCAGATTGACCGGAATAAGTTCATAGCTGGTCAGGGTCAGCTTGCCATTCTGGTAGTCAAACTGGGCACGGCCCACATACTTGCCCCACTCGTGGGCCTGCATGATCCAGGTGCCGTTCTGCTGATCCGGCAGGCAGTCGTCCCCCGGCTGGAAGTTGGCGTATTTGTCGGGGGTACCCGGCTCCATGCAGACCGGGTTCTGGGAGTGACCACCAATAATGGCGTCCAGGGTACCGGCTGGCAGTGCGCGCGCCATCTCGACATCGCCAGGGGCATTGCTGCCGTGCTGACCATCTGCGTAGTGGCCCATGTGGGTGATGGCGAAGACCAAGTTGGCTTCCTTGCCAGCGCGTATCTGCTTGCCCAGCTTGGCCGCCTCCGTGGTCGGATCGCGGAACTCCAGGGTCTTAACGTTGTTGGGATCCACCAACTGGGCGGTGTCTTCGGTGGTCAGGCCCAGCACGGCGACCTTGAGGCCGCTCTCCAGCTTGAACACCTTGTAGGGGTCGAAGTAGTGCTTGCCGCTGGCCTTGTCATAGATGTTGGCTGACAGCATGGGGAACTTGGCCCACTCACGCTGTTTTTCCAGGATAGTCAAAGGGTTGTCAAATTCATGGTTGCCCACCGCCATGGCATCGTAACGGATGCTGTTCATGCCGATAAAATCGGGTTCGGCATCCTGCAGATCCGACTCGGGCACCCCGGTGTTCACGTCACCACCGGAGAGTACCAGCACCTCGCTGCCCGCCGCCTTGGCCTCGGCGCGCAGCCGCTCGACCAGGGTCTTCTGGGCCGCCATGCCATATTCACCATCGACGTTGTGCCAGAAACGGCCATGGGTATCGTTGGTGTGCAGGACGGTCAGTTTGCAGACATTCTCGGTACAGGGGGCGACACTTTCATTCTTGGAGGAATTACAACCACTCAGAGCGGCGAGTACAGCCAGTGCGACACTTCCTTTGATAAATTTATAATTCATTTCCATATCACCTTGTTATTTTGTTATTGGACGACCCAGCCTCGGGTCGGGCGGTAATATAACAAACAACATGTGACGATTTTTCATCGACGACTCACAAATTCCGCTAAATGTGATCACCCGCGCAACCTGATTTGGCGTTCTGATATCCAGGCCCTTTTTCGGCGCGGCACCGGGTTATTTCGTCGGCCCAAATGGCAGTCTGCGGGCAGCAGTTATGGCATACTTCCCGCCAACCGACGCCAAGGAGCGCCTCGAATGGCAAAGTACGACAAGATTTCCCCCGAGACCCAGCAAGAGGCGATGAAGATCGCCCGCGCCAACCAGAAACCGGGCCAGACCAAGGAGCAGACCCAGCTGATCGCGCAAGGGATCCAGAAGGGCATAGATGAATACAAGAAGCAGATGAAGGCGCGGGCACGGGAGGCCAATCGCCAGAAGAAACTGCACGCCAAGGCGAAGTCTCTGCCGCAAGGTGAACAGGAAGAAGAGAGCGAGCTCGAGGTGATCGAGATCTCCCGCCAGCACCCGTTGCCCTGGATACTGCTGGCGCTGAGCTGGCTGGCGTTTGCCGGCGCCTGGTTCTGGCTGCGCTGATCCCGGCACAGGCAAACCTTTGCCCTGGGATCGGCTTCACAGGCCGGGGCAACCAGGCTGGTCATCCCTCGCCAGGGCTGAGTAAACTCGCTCCCCATCGTCTGGAGACCCGCCTTGGGGGATCCCCGATCAAGCGGTGACAGCCCTGATCGCCGTCACCCTCAGCAGGCCGATGAGCTCGGCCTCCTTCAACCTGCCATCATCTGGAGAACTTCCGTCATGAATCCGGCCCCACTCTATCTGTTGGCCCCCCTGGTGCTGTTCATCGTGACCCTGGTGCTCTATCGCATCTCACCGCTGCGGGCCGTCGCCTCGGGCAGCGCCCGCTGGTTTATCCTGCCCGCCTTCACCCTGTTCATCCTGCTTATCATCATCAATGGCGCCGCCGACCCCGCCCAGCGCAGTCCGGGCTTTCACTGGCTGATGCCCGGCCTTGGCTTTGCACTTAGCCTGTTCCCGGCCCTGCCCAAGGCGCTGGTGCCCCGTCTGGCTATCAAGGAGGGGGCCTTCGCCGCCCTCGGCCTGATGCTGATGAGCCTGGCCATGGTGTATTAAGCGGTAAGGGGGAGCCTTGGATCGAACCGGCTTCTTGCATGAATGGATAGGGAAAGAGGGCTGATCTCCAGCCCCCGCCTTTCAGCGCTGGCTCGCCTCTTCCCAGCCTTGTTTCTTGCGATAGATGGTGGAGGGGCTGATCTCCAGCCCCCTCCTTTTAACGCTGGCTCGCCTCTTCCCAGCCTTGTTTCTTGCGGTAAATGGTGGAGGGGCTGATCTCCAGCAGGGCCGCGGCCTTGGGGATGTTGCCATCACAGCTGGCGATGGCCTGCTCTATGGTCTCCTTCTCCACCAGCCAGAGCGGGCGGATCGGGGCGCTGGGCCGCGCCGGGGCGGTCGTGGCATCCAAGTCGGCCAACGCTGGCACCGGCAGGACACCGGCCCGGGCACCGTTGAGGGGGGGTGGCAGAATGTCCGGGCTCACCAGCTCCCTGTCGTTGAGCACGACGATATTGCGCACCACGTTCTGCAGCTCGCGCACGTTGCCTGGCCAGGGGTAATCGAGCAACACCCGCGCCGTCTCGGCATCGAAGTCCCTGAAACGTTTATTCTCTTCTTTCGCATAGCGCAGCAGCAGATCCCGCGCCAGCAACAGTATGTCTTCGCCGCGCTCCCGCAGGGGCGGCAGGCCGAGCGGGATCACGTGCAGGCGATAGTAGAGATCCTCCCGGAAACGCCCCGCCTTCACCTCCACCAGGGGATCCCGGTTGGTGGCGCAGACGAAACGCACATCCACCGTCTCCAGCTTGCCGCTACCGACCCGCTGCAGGGTGCCGGTCTGGATGAAGCGCAGCAGCTTGCTCTGCAGATCCAGGTCCATCTCGCAGATCTCGTCCAGGAACAGGGTGCCGCCGTCCGCCAGACTGGCCGCCCCCTTGCGATCCCCCTGGGCGCCGGTAAAGGATCCCTTCACGTGGCCGAAGATCTCGCTCTCCATCAGGTCGTGGGGAATGGCGGCGCAGTTCAGTGCGATGAAGGGCTGCTCCCGGCGCGGGCTGCATTGATGAATGGCCTCGGCGCACACCTCCTTGCCGGTACCGCTCTCGCCGGTGATAAACACGGTCGCCTTGCTCGGCGCCGCGCTTTCTATGATGCGGTACACCGCCTGCATCGGCATGGAGGCACCGATGAAGCCGGCGAACGAGCTGCGCTCGAAGTTTTCCCGATACTGGGCCACCAGCGAGCTCAGTTGCTGATGAGTCAGGGCATTGCGCGCGGTGGCACACAGCCGCTTGCCATCGAAGGGCTTGGTCAGGAAGTCGAAGGCGCCGTGGCGCATCGCCTCCACCGCCACGTCCACCGAGCCGTGG
>NZ_CDDF01000019.1:0-127214 GCF_000819865.1 Aeromonas eucrenophila | reverse complement strand
GGGCGGTGATCACCACCACGGAGCAGGGCAACTGCTGCTCGGTGATCTGCTGCAAGATGTCCATGCCGGACATGTCGGGCAGCTCCAGATCCAGCAGCACCACGGGGGGCGGGCTCGCCAGCAGCTGCGCCAGCGCCTGCTGGCCACAGTCGGCCAGCAACACCTCATAGCCATCCTGGGCCAGGTACTGCTCATAGACGACCGCCAGACTGCGGGTGTCTTCCACCAACAGGACGCGAGGTTTGCTTTCAGCCACGGGATCCATCCTTGCGATTGATTTTGTTGTCTATTCTGGGGGCTACCCGCCACACACTCAAGATGTGACGACCCTATTTCTTCTCTCGCCAGCGGCGGGTCGAACCAAGTAAAAACGGCTCCCTGAGGAGCCGTTTTTGTGCAGCATTGTGCTTATTTCTTGCTGTTGTCACCTTCGGCGGCCGGCTTTTCGATGGCCAGCAGCTCGACGTCAAATACCAGCACGGCGTTCGCCGGGATGGAGCCTGCACCGTGCTCGCCATAGGCCAGCTTGGACGGCAGGAAGAACTTGAACTTGGAACCGACCGGCATCAGTTGCACGCCTTCGGTCCAACCCGGGATCACCTGGTTGAGCGGGAAGGTGGCCGGCTCGCCACGATCGACGGAGCTATCGAACTTGGTGCCATCGGTCAGGGTGCCGGTGTAGTGGACCTTGACGATGTCGGTGGCCTTGGGCTTGGCGCCGTCACCCAGCTTCTCGACCTGATACTGCAGGCCGGATTCGGTGCTCTTCACGCCCTCTTTCTTGGCGTTGGCGGCCAGGTACTCTTCACCCTTCTTCAGGTTGTCCACGGCATCTTTGTCAGCCTTGGCCTTGGTCAACTCGTTGATCTTGGCGTCGTACTGTTGCAGAACCTTCTGGATCTCTTCGTCGGTCATGCTGGCTTCTTTGCCCAGACCGTCGGTCACCCCTTTGAGGATGACGGTGTTATCCAGCTTGATACCCAACTCCTGCTGACGTTCCAGGGTGTTGGCGATATAACGACCCATGGAGAGGCCGATGGCATAGCCGGATTGCTCTTCAAAGCTCTTGGCTTCAGCCTTGGGGGCCTCTGCCGGCTTGCTGGCTTCTGCCTTCACCTCTGCGGTATTGGCAGCAGGTTTTTCATCTTTTTGGCAACCAGTCAGACCAACGGCAACGGCCGCAGCCAGCAGGGACACCTTCAGAAAATTGTTCATCCGTTTCTCCAAAACTCTAAATACCGCTCTCGGTTCCTTCGTGAAATGAGAGGTTTATCGTGATAAGCGCCTTATACTAACGCCGTGATCGCAGGTAACGAAAGCATGAGACAGGAAAAATGATCAAAAGTGCCATTTATCTCATCGCTATCTGCCTGACGCTGACGGGCTGCGAACAGAGCTCATCACCGAACCTGCAGATCCCCCTCGCCAAACAAGGCTTGCTGAGCGCGGATCTGAGTCTCGACGGCAAGCAAGCCATCGTCTCCAGCCTGAGCCAGGGCACGGTGGTGTGGGATCTGGTACAGGGCAAGGAACGCTGGCGCTGGCGTCAGTCCGATGACCAGAATGACTTCGTGACCCTCACCCGTTTTTCCCCTGACGACAGCCACGCCATCACCGCAACCCAGCACACCTTCGCCATCTGGCGCCTGCAAGATGGCCAGTCCCAAGGCTACTATTCGCTTCCTGAATCCAGCCTGAGGGACGCGGCATTGTCCGCCGATGCGCGTCAGGTATTGATCGGGCGAGCCGACGGCAAGGCGGAGCTGGTGGATACCCGAAGCGGCCGCCGGCTGCAGTTTCTCGGTCATACCGAGCAGGTCAATACGGTGGATCTCAGTGCCAATGGCCGCTACGCCCTCACCGGGGGCAACGACTACAGCGCCTATTTGTGGGACACCCGTTCGGGCCAGGTGATATGGCGTTTCCACCACGGCGGCCGGGTGGTGATGGCGAGGCTGGACTCGGCGGGGCGCGTTGCCTTCACCGCCGACAGCCATCAGGCCAGCATCTGGGACTTGAAAACCGGCAAGGAGCTGAGCCGGCTGCGACTCGATCACCGCTTCGAGGTCCATACCAGCGCCCGTTTCGCCAATGACGGTCAGTGGCTCATCACCGGGGCCCCCTCCCGTCAGCTCTCCCTGTGGCGGGTGAGCGACGGCAGCCTGCTGCAACGCTGGCAGGTATCGCCCCATCCAGACGTGAAACCGCCGAGCGCTGTGGTCTATGGCGTGGCTTTGCGCGACAATAGCCACCTCGTCAGCGCCAGTTCCAGTGGCCTGGCCGAAATCTGGACTATCAAGTAAAGGACCAAAAGGCCCATGAGTCAGCAACTTAACGATCGTCTCGAGACCCTGGAAAGCCGTCTCGCCTATGCCGAATACACGGTGGAGCAGCTCAACGAGGAGGTGACCACCCAGGGCCGTGAACTCGACCGGCTCAAGCATCAGATCCAGCTGTTGGTCGACAAGCTGCAGAGCGTGCAACCGAGCCAAATCGCCAGCATGGCCGAAGAGACGCCGCCACCGCACTATTGAGCGCGGCCCGTAGCACCATAAAAAAACCCGCGTCAGACGCGGGTTTTTTTATCAAGCCTTGGGGCAGATCAGTGCTGGTGACCCTTGCCACCGCAACCGCCACCACCACAGCAACCGCCGTGGCCATGGTCATCACCGTGGTCATGGCCGTGATCGTGACCGTGGCCACCACCACCGCAGCAGCCGCCGTGCTCATGGCCGTGGTCGTGATCATGGTCGTGGCCATGATCGTGACCGCAACCACCGGCACCGTGGACGTGGCCATGGGCCAGCTCTTCGGCGGTGGCGGCACGGACGTCCTTGATCTCGACCTTGAAGCCCAGGGTCACACCGGCCAGCGGATGGTTGCCATCCACCTTGATGAACTCTTCGGAGACTTCAACCACGGTCACCGGACGGTGGCCATCATCGGTCTCGGCAACGAAAGTATCCCCTTCGGACACTTCCATGCCGTCGAACAGCTCGCCGGGCACTTCCTGCACCAGAGTCTCGTCGTACTCGCCATAAGCCTGGCCTGGCGTCAGGGTGACGTCGAACGCCTCGCCCACGCTGCGACCTTCCAGCTCGGCTTCGAGGCCGGCGACCAGATAACGGGTACCGTGCAGATACACCAGAGGCTCTTTACCGACAGTGGTGTCGATGACTTCACCGTGTTCGTCGGTGACCGTGTATTCCAGCGTAACCACGCTCAGGGGAGCTACTTTCATGTCAGGGATCCTGCGGATAGAAAAAAACGGGCCCAGAATACCTTAAAAAGGTGGCCAAGCATATGGCAGGGCCCCCTCCGATATGCTGAAAAACTCATCAGCACGGCGCCAGGCCGGCTTTCTTTTGGAGCGATGAGGTTGACCCCTATTCCGGCCTGAACACCCCTATCACCTGTTCGGCCTCGCGGGTCGCCTTGTCCACCTCGGCCTGGGTCTGCACCTGGGTATCCCCGCAGTCGACACAGGTCACCTTCTCGACTCCATGCTCCATATACAGCATCATGGTGTCCATCTTGCCGCACGCCGGACAAACTGCACCGGCAATGAAGCGTTTTTTACGTCTGGTTTCCATTTTTGTTACCTCCAGGCAGCATCATATCAGGGTTTCACCATGCATCACGCCATCGAATATCAGCATTTTTCCACTCCTCATCTGCAGGTCGGTGCCCGCAAGCGTGTCCCCATGGGACAACTGCTGCGCGTCACCCAGGGAGCGGCGCTGCTAAGACTCGGCGCCCATGAACTGCTGCTGACGGCGGGCAGCCACTTCTGGCTGTGCGCCGATGCCCTCGCCGCCTTCACCCCCCTGGCCGGCAGTCACATCGACCGGCTGATCTGCTCGGTGCGCGTGGCGCAACCCGCCCAGGCAGGCTGGTTGCAACCCACCCCGCTGCTGGATGCTTTGTTGGATAGCTTGGCCAGCTGGGACCGGGAACGCGACTGGCAAGGGGCCTATGGCCACCGTCTGCGGGTGATCCAAGACGAGTTGCGGGGCTGCACCCTCCGCTCACAGGGGGATCAGGGGTTGCAAAGCGCCTGGCGTGCGCTGCAGGCGGGTGGCCTCGCCGCCGGGCAATCCCTCAGGGCCGCCGGACTGGATCCCGAGGCCCTCGGCGCCCAGTGGCAACTGCTGCAGGCGGCGCGCCTGCTCCGAAGCGGCAGCAAGCCGGCACAGGTGGTGGCAAAACTCGGGTTCAGGGATGAGGGCGCACTGGCCGAGGCTTGCCTGCGCTGGCTCGGCCTGCCCCTCGATTCCCTGTCGCAGTCCCCCTCGGCCTGAGCCTGATGAGCAAAGAAATAATGGTGAAAGGGATCCAGTTTTGCGGCCCCCGGTCGTTAACAACAGACGGGTCATCGCTATCATCATCTTCTATGCTGAACACCGAATCGACCGCCATCGTTTAGATCAACAGGACATCCGCCATGACGAGCAAGGCCAACCAATCCCAGGGCATGTTGCTGTTTCACCTCTCCGCCAGGCAATCCTTCGCCATCGGCACCCTCAAGGTGAAGGAGATAGTCCCCTACACCCAGCTCACCGCCCTGCCCCATTCACACCCGACCGTGCTCGGCGCCGCCAACATGCGGGGCACCACCATACCGGTGATCGACATGGCCATGGCGGTGGGGTATAGACGCATCACCCGGGAGGAGATGGCCCAGTGTTTCATCATCATCACCGACTGCCGCCGCACCCTGGTGGGCTTCCTGGTGCGGGGCATCGACAAGATCACCGAGTGCAACTGGCGTGACATAGAGCCGCCCCCGCCCTCCCTCGGCCAGAACGTGTTCGTGACCGGGGTGACCAAGGTTGGCGAGCAGTTGATCCAGCTGCTGGACGTGGAGCTGATCCTCTCCCGGGTCTATCCGGACGATCCCAGCCACCTCTATCCGGTGCTGACCGACGTGCAGCGCGAACGGCTCAAACCGATGCGGATCCTGCTGGTGGACGACTCCTCGGTCGCCCGCCGCCAGCTGATGGCGGCGCTGGATTACATCAACATTCCCTACGAGGTGTGCACCAACGGGCGCGATGCCCTCAGCCTGATGCAGGGCAAGGTCGGCCAGGGCAGCCGGATCGACATTCTGGTGAGCGACATCGAGATGCCGGGGCTGGACGGCTACGAGCTGGCGTTCGAGGTGCAGAGCGATCCCAAGCTGGCGGAGGCCTACATCATCCTGCACACCTCCCTCTCCAGCGAGATCAGCGTGGAGCGCGCCCACCAGGTCGGCGCCCACGAGGCGCTGACCAAATTCGAGGCCAACGAACTGATCCAGGCCATGCTGCGCGGGGCCGAACACCACGACCGCCTGCCCGCCTGACGAACGCGGCGAGCCTGGCTCGCCGCCCCCTTGACCCGCCCGCTACCCCGAGCCCTTTCATGCTGACAGAGAGCCACTTTCACGCCCCCTGGTGGGCCCGCAATCCTCACCTGCAAACCATCTTGCCCAAGTGGTTGCGCCGCACGCCGGCCCGCTTCACCGCCGAGCGGTTCGAGCTGGCGGACGGGGATTTCGTCGATCTCGCCTGGAGCGGGCCCATCCGCCAGGACGAGCGGCCGCTGCTGGTGCTGTTTCACGGTCTGGAGGGGAGCATCCACTCCCACTATGCCAAGGGACTGTTTGCCCACCTGCAGCAACAGGGGAACGAGGCGGTGCTGATGCATTTTCGAGGCTGCAGTGGTGAGCCGAACCGGCTGCTGCGGGCCTATCACTCCGGTGCCATCGAGGATGCGCAGGCGCTGATCACCGAGCTCGGCCGCCGCTTTCCCGGCAAGCCCATGGTGGCCATCGGCTATTCCCTTGGTGGCAACATGCTGGTGAATCTGCTGGCGCGCGGCTGCCCTGCGGAATTGAAGGCCGCCGTGGTGATCTCGGCACCGCTGCAACTGGCCAGCTGCGCCGATCGGGTCAATCAAGGGTTTTCACGGGTCTATCAGAGCTATCTGCTGCGCACCATGCGCAGCAATCTGCAGAGCAAGATCCGTCATCAGGACGCGGCCCGGGCCCGCTGGCAACCGGAGCAGGTCGACCGCATCGCCACCCTGCGCGACTTCGACGAACAGATCACGGCGCCGCTGCACGGGTTCGACAGTGCCGATCACTACTATCAGAGCTGCTCCGGCCTCGATCTCCTGGCCCGGATCCCCATCCCGACCCTGGTGATCCACGCGGCCGACGATCCCTTCATGACCCGGGCGGTGATCCCGACAGCGGAACAGCTCTCTCCCCTGGTGCGCTACGAGCTGAGCCGACGGGGTGGCCACGTGGGCTTCCTGCACGGCACGCCCTGGCGCCCCCGCTTCTGGCTGGAGGAGCGGATCAGCCTCTGGCTGCGGGAGCAGACTCAAGGGGCTGTCTGATAGCCATTTCGTCCCCTATCCTTGACCCGATACAGCGCCTCATCCGCTCGCACCAGCAGCTCGCCTATGGTTTCACCGCTGCGTAGCAGGGCGATGCCGAGACTCGCGGTCACCTGATCGGCAACGCTGGAGCCGGCGTGGGGAATGGCGCAGCGGGCCAGCTCGCTGGCGATCCGTCTAGCCACCGTCTCAGCGGCGGCACCATCGGCCCCGTACAGCAGGATCACGAACTCCTCACCGCCATAGCGGGCCACCACATCCGTGGGCTCGCGCAGGGAGGTGCGCAGGCAGTCAGCCACCGCGATCAGACACTCATCCCCCTGCTGATGACCGTAACGATCGTTGTACAACTTGAAGAAATCCACATCCAGCAGGATCAGGGCGAGGGAGGTCTGGTGCGCCCGCACCTCCTTGAGGATCTGCTCGCTGACGGTGGCGAAGTAGCGGCGATTGGCCACCCCGGTCAGGGGATCGCTGTTGGCCATGGCATCCAGCTTGCGCGCCAGCACCAGGTTGTCATGCTCCCGCGAGACCGCCAGCTCGAACCAGCCGTTGAGCATGCGTCGCCCGGTCTCCAGCACGGTGAGCAGCACCCCCACCGCCAGCACGTTGACCATGTTGATCGGGGACGGGCTGCCACCGGCCAGCACCAGCAAATACAGCAAGGGGGCGGCCGCCAGGCAGTAGAACAGCCGCAGTTCGCTGTAGAAGGCGATGAGGGCCGTCAGCAGCAGCAGGCTGACCATGTTGAAGATAAGACTGAAGCTCCCCTTGGGATCGACGAGGGAGATGGTGTAGCCCGCCGATGCCCAGGCCATCCCCCAGCACAGGGCGCAGCCCCACAGCCAGGGTCGCCACACCGAAGACGGCTGGCGGAAGAGCCAGCGCCACAGGAGGGGCAGCAGCAGGCAGAGGCACATCATGGCGATGAGCTGCCACTCATAGTGCCAGGGCAGGATCCCGGTCGGCATCATATGGGCATCCCAAAAGATGTAGAAGCGGGTCAGCAGGAACAGGATGGCGATCAGGTTGATCACCCAGAACCAGCCCAATCCCCCGTCGAGGGCCCGGCGACGGGCATCGTGCAGATGGTGATCGAACCGGCTGGCGAGGCGGCGCTGTTCAGCGGAGAGCATGCACGACCTCCCGCAGACAAACCCCTTGCGCTTGGCGGCCAGACGCAGACAATGTCCGCATTTCAATGAACGAAGATGAAATCATGATAATCCCCTGGCAAGAGCTTGATCCGGATACCCTCAACAACCTGCTCGAACACTTTGTCCTGCAAGAGGGTACCGAATACGGTGAACAGGATGTCAGTCTGGCCGACAAGGTCGATGCTGTCAGACAACAACTGCAGCAAGGTAGCGCAGTTATCGTCTACAGCGAACTCCATGAGAGCATAAATATAGTTCCTCTAGAGTCCTTGCATCGTTTTGCCGCACCGGACATGCCTGAATAAGGCACAGTTACCTATCCCACAGGCAGTGAATATGACCAACAGCTGATGCCTGTAAAGCACTAATAGGCACTGGAATGGCTCATTACAGTTGTTTTCGCTGCCTTTCAGGGATCCCGAGGCTGGCCTCGGCCATAGAACCCACTTGACCGCGCTTTGAACATCCCCTTATAAGGGAACTCCCAAGGAAGAGAGAATTCTATGTCGGCAAAGCATCCCATCATTGCGGTTACCGGTTCGTCCGGTGCCGGCACCTCCACCTCCACCAACGCCTTTCGCTCCATGTTCCACCAGCTGGGGTACAACGCGGCCGTGGTCGAGGGGGACAGTTTTCATCGCTACACCCGGCCCGAGATGGACGTGGCGATCCGCAAGGCCCGCGAGCAGGGACGCCACATCAGCTACTTCGGGCCCGAGGCCAACGACTTCGGCCTGCTGGAGTCTTTCTTCCAGGAGTACGGCCAGAACGGCAACGGCCAGTACCGGCGCTACCTGCACAGCTTCGACGAGGCGGTGCCCTTCAACCAGATGCCGGGCACCTTCACCCCCTGGCAGGATCTGCCGGGGGAGACGGATCTGCTGTTCTACGAGGGGCTGCACGGCGGCGTGGTCACCGGCGAGCACAACGTGGCCCGCCACGTGGACTTTCTCATCGGGGTGGTGCCCATCGTCAACCTGGAGTGGATCCAGAAGCTGATCCGCGACACCTCCGAGCGCGGCCACTCCCGCGAGGCGGTGACCGACTCCATCGTTCGCTCCATGGATGACTACATCAACTTCATCACCCCGCAGTTCTCCCGCACCCACATCAACTTCCAGCGGGTGCCGACCGTCGACACCTCCAACCCCTTCAGCGCCAAGGTGATACCCAGCCTGGACGAGAGTATGCTGGTGATCCGGTTTCGCGGTATCAAGCAGGTGGACTTCCCCTACCTGCTGTCGATGATCGACGGCGCCTTCATGTCGAGGATGAACACCATAGTGGTGCCGGGGGGCAAGATGGGTTTTGCAATGGAGCTGATCCTGCGCCCCCTGATCCAGCAACTGATCGAAACCGGCAAGATCACCTGAGCCAAGGAGCTTACGATGCGCGGTGCACTTCTCTCATTAACACTGGCGGCCCTGCTGGCGGGTTGCAGCACGGGCCCCGCCGCCCCCACCGTCGAGACGGGTACCATGGTGGTGCGTCCGGCGGATAACTGGACCTATGGCACGACGCCGCGCTATGCGCTGGCCGAGCAGTTCCAGTATGCGGGCAACAGCGCCGCCGGCTGGCTGGAGCCGGTACAGCAGGCGGTCAGTCGGGATCTCAATGGCAAGGGCTGGCAGAGCGTGCCCCTCGATGAGGCCGACGTCTGGGTCGCCATCGGAGTGGCAGGCAGCAAGGACATGAGCGACGGCGAGATCTTTGCCCGTCTCGGCATGACCCCCGGGCTGCAGGCCGGCGCCGATGCCCGCAAGGGCACCCTGGCCATCATGCTGCTTGACCGCAAGACTCAGCAGACCGTGTGGAGCAGCGCCATCCAGCTCGCCAGTGACGTGCCCATCGACGACGACGCCCGCAGCCAGCTGAGCCAGCAGCTTGCCGAGCAGCTACTGGGCGCCCTGCCCGCGCGCTAACCCCCATAACACAACGGCCCGCTTGAAGCGGGCCGTTTGTTGATACACCAGACTGACAGCGGGTTATTTGAGCTCGCAGGTGAGCAGAGTCACGCCTTTTTGTACCAGGGTGGCCTTCTTGTCCTGATGGGAGAAGGTGGTGACGCCATCGGAATAGCTGGCCGTGTCTTTGGGTGACTCGATGCGACCCAGCTTGTGATACACCCCGGCATAAGGGAACTGCACCATGTCGGCCTGGGCATCGTAGGTGATGGCCAACAACTCTTCCCCACACTGATACTGACTGTATTGATACTGGGTCGGCTGCGGCATGCTGCAGGCGGCCAGTCCGAACAGGGGAAGCAACATTATCGTCTTTTTCATCGCACTTTCCTTATGTCATGGCGTTATAGACGGGACAAACCACAAACTATCAAGCTTCAACAATTTGATAACTATGGGTAATTTCTACCGCTTTTTCCAACATCAGGGAAACCGAACAGTACTTCTCCATCGACAAGTCGACCGCGCGGGCCACCTGCTTCTCGGCCAGCCCCTTGCCGGTCACGACGAAATTGAGATGGATCTTTTCAAACACCCGGGGGACGGATTCGGCCCGCTCCCCTTCCAGCTCCACGTGGCACGCCGTCACGGACTGACGCGCCTTCTCCAGGATGGAGACCACGTCGATGGAGCTGCAACCACCGACCGCCAGCAGGATCATCTCCATCGGGCTGGCACCTTCGCCCGGGTTGGCGCCGTCCAGCGTCACTTGATGACCGGACTCGCTCTCGCCCACAAACTTCATGCCTTCCACCCAGCTGACCTTGGCTTTCATCTCACATTTCCTCTCAATGACGACGGTTCTGACGCCCATAGCATACCTCAAGCAGGGGCCGAGTGGCACATGCCCCATTATCTTGCGCACTTCCAGCGTAAATAGATCGAAATCAACATCTTCCGACCTCTTCTTGCCTAGAATGGCGGCGATGGCGCAGCAGAACGATGCACAGAGATGGACGGCACAGTCCCAAAGCCTTGTCAGCACAGACAAAGGCTCTTATTCTACTGCGACCAAAGACGAAGGAATGGCAGGCTTGGCAACTTGCCCGGACGCACGAGTCCATAAAAAGACACTACAGAGGAAGTCTCATGATCATTGGCAAACCGCAAAGCGATCCCACCCTTGAGTGGTTCTTGTCGCATTGCCACATTCATAAGTATCCCGCCAAGAGCACCCTGATCCACGCCGGCGAGAAGGCAGAAACCCTCTACTACATCGTGAAGGGAACCGTCGCCGTCCTGATCAAGGATGACGAAGGCAAGGAGATGATCCTCTCCTACCTGAATCAGGGGGATTTCCTGGGCGAGATGGGGATGTTCGAAGAGAACGAGAACCCGGAACGTTCCGCCTGGGTACGAGCCAAAGGCGCCTGTGAAGTCGCCGAGATCTCCTACAAGAAGTTCCGCCAGCTGATCCAGGTCAACCCGGACATACTGCTGCGCCTCTCCGGCCAGATGGCCAAGCGCCTGCAGCACACCAGCCAGAAGGTCGGTAACCTCGCCTTCTTGGACGTGACCGGCCGGATCGCCCAGACCCTGCTGAACCTGGCCAAGCAGCCGGATGCCATGACCCATCCGGATGGCATGCAGATCAAGATCACCCGTCAGGAGATAGGCCAGATCGTCGGCTGCTCCCGTGAAACCGTTGGCCGCATCCTCAAGATGCTGGAAGAGCAAGAGCTCATCTCCGCCCACGGCAAGACCATAGTGGTGTTTGGTACCCGCTGACCGGGGGTCTGACGGCCGCGCACAAGCCGTTTAAAGACCACCGCCTGATAAAAAGGCTGCCACGGCAGCCTTTTTCGATCGTCTCCCCTATAATCCCGAACGCCCTTCACCGTTCCGGTCTTCGCCAAGAGAGTATCCAAGCCTATGCACCTTCAATGCCCCCTCTGCCGTGGTGCCCTGCATCTTCACGAAGCCTCTCGCGGGCTCTATTGCGACAACAAGCACCATTTCGATCCCGCCCCGGAAGGTTATCTTGACCTCATTCCCGGCAAGAAAGATCCCAAGGACAGCGACAGCCGCCTGCTGATGCGCGCCAAGCGTCACTTCCTGGAGCAGGGCCACCAGCTGCCCCTGGTCGAGGCCATGGCGGCCTTGCTGGCCCCCCTCGGCGAACAGGAGCTGATCCACCTCGGCTGCGGCGAAGGCTACTACTGCCGCGCCCTGAGCGAGCGCCTGCCCGGCTGGCGCTTCGGCGGGGTCGACTTGGCCAAAAACGCCATCTTCGCCGCCAACAAGGCGCAGCCGGACGGCCACTTCGTCATCGCCGACCCGGCCAGGGCCCCGCTGCAAGCCGGCACGGCCCAGGTGCTGCTGGTCAACGATCTCAAGATCAAGACCGAGCAGCTGGTCAGCTGGCTGGCGCCGGGCGGCTATCTGCTGCTGCTGCAACCGGGTCCGCGTCACCAGTGGCAGCTGAGGGTCAGCCTCAACCCGGTGAGCATGGAGCACCCCCTGAGCTGGCCAAGCCTGGCCGGTCTCAACCCGGTGGAGCGGCAGCGCTGCCAGTTCTCCATGACCATGGATCAGGGCCTGCGCAGCCACGTACTGGAAACCAGCCGCCTCGGCTGGCGGGCCGGTGGTGAGCAGCGCCACGCTTTCACCCACCAGGGACCGGATGAGCTGGAGCAGGACGTGCTGCTGAGCCTGTGGCAGAAGCCGCTCTGATGACTCAGCACCCATGAAAAAAGGCCCCGAGGGGCCTTTTTTATTGCATGAATCATCGGCTTTTAACGCTATATAGCACTACCAAAAGCAGCCTAAGCAGTATGAATCACTACTACAGCGGGCGTCCGTTGACGGTGTAAGTCAGCGTCTCGGCCGGCGCCGAAATCGCCTGCTGATCCAGGGTGTTCCCGGCGCAGATCACGGCGGCGCTGCGCGGCTCGCTCGCCGTCGGCACGTTGACGTGGAACTTGTTCATCAGGTTGGCGCTTTGGCGGTGATTGGTCAGCCGGAAGTGCAAGGTGCCGTCACGGGTCTCCACCTGCAGTTGGCAGTCAGCCGTCGTCAGGCGGGCGCCATCATCCCCGTAGCTGAAGCCATAGGCGCCGTGCAACGCGGGGTAGATGTAGCTCGGCAACTGGCCCTGGGGATCGTAATAACCCACCAGCGTCGTCACCGGCAGGCCGAAGCCTTGCGGCTTACGCGGGGCCCGCGAGTCCACCGGCGCCCCTTCCTGCCAGCGGTTGCCGTCCGAGGTGTAGCTCTTCTTGAAGCCACGGGAGACGGTGATCTGCTGACCGTTGATGAAGAGCACGCTGTTGTAGCCGGCATTGTGATCCAGGGTCAGGATGCGGCCCGCGTTGGCGGCCGAGGCGGGGGGCGGCTGGATGTTGCGGGTCCAGTTGCCATCCCACATGGCCACCTTGACCAGATCGTACTGCGCCAGCAGGGCCGTCAGTGCGGCCTCGCCCAGGCTGTTCATGGGGGCACTGACCCGCTCCAGGGCCTCGACCTTGTGCTGATAGGGCTCCATGGTCGCGGTGGCGGCATTCCACTTGCTGAACCCGGTCACCGAGTGGGCATCGAACACCGCCTTGCTCTCGAGGAAGCGCTGGATGATGGCGGCCGAGTTGGGGGTGTAGAGGGTGAAGCGGTTGAAGCCGGAGAAGGGGGCGCCCCCCGCCATGGCGTCGAACCCGAACGGGCGGCCATCGAAAGGCGCCTGGCACTGGCCGTCGAGGCAACTGCTCTGGCCGTTGCGGCTGGCACCAAAGTTCGGGATGAAGCGGTTCTTGTCCCCATCCCAACCCCAGCTCGAATTGGCCGCCTCGGCGCTGCGATGCACCGAGCCGGCGAAGCCCCCCACGTAGTGACCGAGGCCGTAGTTGTGGCCCACCTCGTGGCTGAATTCGTTGCCAAGGGAGCTGTCGAGGGTGACGATGCCGCCGCCGCCTGAGCCACCGTGCACCTGCACCCCGTTGGCGTACTTGCCGCGGCTGTTGTGGGCCGCCAGCTGGGCCACCACATAGGGGTGGCTGCCCTCCCCCTCGCCGGCGGTGCTGTTGATGCCGTAGTTGGCGTTGTCGATGCCGAGGGAGACCAGTTCCTTGCCGATGCGCTGACGCATGGTGCCCTCGTGCCAGCCCCCCTGGCTGGGATCAAAATCCGTGAGCAGGGTGCCATCCGGCAGCATCACCTCGGCCAGGGAGAGGGGCGCGTACTGGCTGACGATGAGCCGACTGGTGGGCACCGTCTGGAAATACTCGCGGTGCGCCTCGGGATCCTGTGCGAAGGCGAACTGGTTGCGGGGGGAGGTGAGCATGCCGATGTCGATGGTGTGGATCAGCAGCTCGCTCGGGGCACCTATCTGCACATCCGTCAGCTCGCCGCTGAGCGCACCCTGGCTGAGCTGCAGGCTGATGCCCGGGCGGATCCAGTCGGCCGGCAGCACGGCGCTCCAGGCATCGGCCGCATAGCGGATGCCGTTGTTCTCAAGCTCCCCGTCCCGGATCCACTGGCCGTTCACGAACTTGAACTGCAGGGTCTGGCCGCGGGAGAGCGTCACCTGGCGGCCGCTGTAATAGACGGTCGAGTTGTAACCGGCATTGGAAACAGTGCGCACCATCTTGCCTTCCAGGGCGGCCCCGCCCGGCAGATGGATATCGCGCACCCAGCGTCCGTCCGCGGTCTGGATGCTCAGCAGGGCATGGGGTTGCAACTTGCCGAGCAGGAAGGTGCCGGCGGGGTCGCTCAGCTTTGCCAGCTCGCTGCTGCTGTTGATGACGCCACTGGTGCCCGGCCCCGGGGTGAAGTCGACCCCCTCCTCAGGTGAGCCGTCGAGGTAATAGGCCGTTTTCGGTTGCTGTCCGGGTGGATTGAGCGCCAGGGTCCCGAGCATCTGCCCGGCGCCATCCTGCACCGTCACCGTCATAGGCGCAGCGGTGTCGGCCTGCAGGGGCCTGACCAGCAGCAGGCTCTTGCGCTCTGCCACCAGCCAGGGCTGGTTGTCTCCCTCCCGCGGCTGTGCCGGCAGGATTTGGCTCTGGGCAAACTGCACCTCGGCCGCGAGAGAGCCTTGCAGATCGTTGATGGGGACTTGGTCGTCGAACACCAGGGAAGGGGGGGCCTGGACGGCGGCCAGCAGAGGGCCGCTCGCCAATATGCCCATGATCAGGCTGGCGATGTGCGTGGTTTTCATTGTCATGGTTTTCATCCTGTTGGGCATGTCCACATGCCCTGTTATGGGTAGCCTGATGGGGCGGGTGACGGCTCCTCGGTGCCGCCCCCACCCTTATGTGAATCTCTGTGCCGGGGCGGTGAGGTTCATCCCGAACCTGTCACCGCCCATGCTGCCTATGGGTGCTAGCGCTGCGCCTTGTCCTCGCTCACCCCGGGATCCCCGGCGGCGATGCGGCTGCTCAGGGTCTGGTGGATCACCCGCCACTGGGACGCGAAGAAGATCCCCTCCTGGCGACCTGCGGTCATGATGTTGCTGTTGCGATACAACTCGGTGCTGCCGGTGTGCCACAGCCCCAGGTTGTGGCCCAGCTCATGGGCCAGGGTCAGGGACTGACCCAGCTCGGTGGCGTTGCCCGGGCAGGCGGCGCGATAGCCGGCACGAGGGGGAGCATCATCTGGCCCCATGCCCATGGACGAACCCGCCCCGGAGCCACCACAGGCTCGCGCCGGATCCTTGTAGCTGCGGATCACATAGAGGTTGGAGAAGACCTGCCCCTTGTTCGGGATCCAGCCTTCATCGAACGGCGCCTCCCGCTCCGAGCGATCCTCCTCGTAGGATCCACCGTCGCCATCCTTGTCCCATTCGTGCACCAGCACGCCGTTGTCGACCCAGCTGAGCCGGATGTTGTAGGGGGCATAGCGGCGGGTGATGTCGCGCTGGATCAGGGCGCCGTCATCCCACAGGTGAGTCTTGGTCTCGCCAGGGTAGGCGATGTAGCTGTAGGAGAGCGTCACCGCCTTGGGTGCCGTGATGACGAGGCGCACCAGATCGACCCGCTCGCCGTTGGCCAGGATCTCCAGGTTGGTCTCCCCCTCCTGCAGCCCGCTCAGCACCAGGCGATCTTCCCCTTCTCCCGGCTGGATCTGGACAGTCGCCAGCGCCGGATCCGCGATGGCGTAGCTCAGCGACTGGGCCTCGGCCCCCGGCAGCTTGCGGACATGGAGCACCTCCTTGCCCCCCGCGCTGCTGAGCAGTTTCTCCTTGAGCGGGCGGCTCAGGCCCGGGTCAAAGGCGAGCTGGTTGGCGGCATCCGGCAGCACCTGGGCATAGGGGTAGAGCGCCTGCTCCTGTACCCCCTCGGCGCCGAGCCAGAACTCGCCAGCCTCGTTGCTCTTGAAGCCCTGGTTGTCCGCCCCGGCCAAGTAGCGCAGGGTGAAGGTGTAATCCCGATCCGCCAGTACGGAGATGGGGGCACTGGGGGTGAAGGTAGTGCCACCGCTGAAGGTCAGGGGGCCGTCATAGAGCACCTCGCCGCTGTCGGGATCCGTCAGCCGGAGCGCGAACTGGCGGTTGTTGCCACCCCAGTGCCCCTCCTTCACCTGGAAGCTGCGAATGGAGAGCCGATCTCCCAGCAGCGGCAGGGTGAAGCCGGGGATCCAGAGGGGGTGGCTCAGCTCGCTGCCCACCGCCATGAAGAGGGTGCTGTTGATGACGGGGCCCTCATCCCAGAGCGCCCCCAGGGCAACCATATTGGTGGGGTGATCCCGCGCCGGATCATAGACGGCCACCGGCAGCGAGTAGGTGGTGGTGCTGCCACCCCAACCAACAAAACCGTCCTCATGTGGCAAGCCGGCATCTCTGACCTGGTACTGGGCCACATAGTTGCCGGGCACCTGGGTATTGACGCCGCTCTTCTGGCTGATGCTGGCCGTGAGGTCACCATCCTCCGCGTCCCAGGCGGTCAGCAGAGGGGCGAAGGTCGCCCCCAGCGGCAGCTTCTGGGCAAAGTTGTTGACCATGCCCTCCTGGCTGTAGATCTGGGCAGCGCTGTTGTCTTTGCGAAACTCGCCGGTCGTGCTGCTCTGCTGGGCCATCGCCAGCGGGGCCAGCAGCGCACAGCCGAGCAGGGGCGCAGTCGCCCGCAGGCGGTGATTGTGATGTGTCATGGGATCTGTCCTTATAGCGCGTGGATGCTGAAGCATTCTTGTTGTGATGGCAGGGCGCAGAGGCTCCTGCCGTTGGAGAGTGGGGAAAAAAGATGGGGCCTTGGCCCCATCCTTGATGGCAATCAGTTACAGCTGGCTGCCCCCTGATCGACCCAGACCGATGCCTTGCCAGGCTCGTCGCCCTTGGTCCAGTACTGGGCCTTCCACTTGCGACCGTTGTGAGTGGTGGTGTCCTGGGCGTTGTAAGCCACACCGGCATTCCAGCCAAGCTGTACCGGGCTGACCAGCTTCCACTGATCGGCGGTCTGGCTCGGCTCGTTGCCCTGGGTCCAGTACTTGGCCTGCCATACCAGCTGGTTGTGGCTCACCTTGTCAGGAGAGTTGTAGACGGTGCTGGCATTCCAGGCCGGCTGGTTGGCCGCATCCGGATCGGTTGCCCCACAGCCGCCACCCGTGCTGACCGGTTTGACGGTCAGGCGAGTCGCCGCACTGGCGTCCAGCGCCCCATCGGTGACCACCAGGGTCAGATCATAGGGAGTATCGCTGGTCACGCTTGGGCCAGTGACCACCAGGGTCGCACTGTTCTGACCGGTGGCGGTGAGGCCCGCAGGCAGGCTCCACTGATAGGTCAGGGCATCACCGTTCGGATCGGAGGCGGTGGCCTTGATGGTCACCTGCTTGCCCGACTCCACGCTGGCGGTAGCCGGTACCGTCACCACGGGGGGCAGGTTCGGCTGCGGCGCCTTGTTGGTCACCACCACCTGATCCTTGGCCGTGAGGTTGTGGTCATCGGTGACGGTCAGCTCGAACACCAGGTTGATGTCGGTGCTGACGGCATCGAGCACCACCCGCGCCTTCGCCTGAGTAGCGTCGAGCACGGCGGTCTGCGGGCCCGAGACCTGCTTCCAGCTGTAAGTCAGCGCGCCGCTCTCCGGGTCGTGGGAAGCAGCACCATTGAGGATCACCTCGGCCGGGCCTGTGACGCTCAGATCGCTGCCCGCATTGGCCACCGGCGGCTTGTTGGCCGGCGGTGTGGTGCCTTCTCCATGACCGAGCCCCTCGTGCATGGCGTTGAGGATGTCACCGTTGTCGGAGTCGATCTCCCAGGCAAACAGGCCACCGAGCTGGTTCGCCAGCACGTACTGCCCCTTGGCCTTGACCGAGCGCTCGTTGTCGAAGCTGATGAGATCCCCACTGCTGGCCTTGAAGACATAGGGGGCCTCGGCCACCTCGTCATAACCCTGCTCCCAGCCAGCGCCCATGCGGTTGTTGACGATGTCGCGATAATCCACCACCCCATTTTCCCAGGTACCGGTGACCGGGCCTGTGGCGGTGCCGGTGAAGGGGTTGCCGGCCTGATAGCCTTTCACCCCGGTCCAGCCGCGACCGTACATGGCGGCGCCCACCACCAGCTTGTTGGCCGGTACACCCTTGGCCAGCATGGCCTGCACCGCCTTGTCGGTGGTGTACTTGGTGTTCGGATCCCAGCTCGCGGCATAGAGGTTGGTCTGATGACCCAGGTTCTGCAGATCGAAGGCCCCCTTGAAGTCGTAACTCATCAGGAAGATGTGATCCATGTACTGCTGGGCGCTCTGGTAGTCCACGTCCTCGATCTTGTCGCCACCGGCGCCGACCGCGGAGGTGAGCTCATACTGGCGACCGGTCTGGGCTTCCAGCTCGTCGAGCATGGCGCGCAGCTCCTTCATCAGCAGGGTATAAGTCTGGCCATCTGTCGCCGGGTTACCCAGGTTGGGGTTGGCACCCTGTCCACCCGGGTACTCCCAGTCGATGTCCACGCCATCGAAGAACTTCCAGGTCTGCAGGTACTCTTTCACCGAGGCGACGAAGGTGTCGCGCTTGGTCTTGTCACCGAAGAAGTAGAAGGGGTCGGACAGCGTCCAGCCACCCACTGAGGGCAGAATTTTCAGGTTGGGGTTAGCCTTCTTGAGCGCCATCAGGTTGCCGAAGTTGCCCTTGTAGGGTTCATCCCAGGCGCTGAGGTTGCCCTGTGACATCTGGACGGCCGCCCAGGGATCGTGAATGGAAACCTTGAAATCCGCGCGACCGGCGCAAGATTTCTGCAGCGCCTCGAAGCTGCCTGCGATCTCTTTGAGACTGTCGTTGATGCCATTGCCCCCGCAGATGGGGGTGAAGCCGTAGAGGATGTGGGTCAGGTTCTGGGCCGGGATCTTGTCCACGGTGAACTTGCGACCATAGACGCCCCACTCCACGTAGTAAGCCCCCACCACCTTGCCGGACTTGTTGGCGTAGGGCTTGTTGTTCTCTTGCAGCGGCGCGGTGAGCGGTGCCAGGTGGCTGCCATCGGTGTCGGCTACCACGATCTCCTTCTTGTCGGAGAGGGTACAGCCGTCGGCGTTGCACAGGGCCACCTGCATCTGGTAGCGGCCACCCTTGGTGACCTTGAAGTTGGCAGTGCCCGCGGCGGAAGCCGGACCGGACCACACCTCCTTGCCATCGAGCAATACCTTGGCGGTCTGGCCCACGTCGCCGGTCCAGAGGTTCCAGGTCACGGTGACGGCGGCGCCGTCCGCATGCACTGTCACCAGCTGGTTGTAAGCGGTGGCGGATTGATTGACTTCGACGATGGCGAACTTGGTGGGGCCTGAACCTATGGTGGGTTTGCCTGGGGCGGCGGCGAAGGCAGAGGTAGCACAGAGCCCCCCGACCATGAGCGCCAGCAGGGAATGTTTTGGACTGAGCATATTTGAACTTCCTTATTTCGTTATTGGAATTAACAACGAAAAAGGCAACGCAACCTGACAGGTAACGCAGACGACATCGCAACCATGGCTTGGCCCATGGACGATACAACCTGTGGTGGCCCCGCTATCCTAGGTACTCAGACCCTTAGACCGGTGGCTTTGCGTCCCGGACTTTCGTCCGGTTTGCCTTTTTGCACAACTTGATTTGCGACAAAAATAATCGCTTTGTGACTATAAGGGGGAGCCAGAGGGGACGCTACCTAGTAAAAATGACAGTAGCTGGGACTCACTTTTCGCAATAAGTCGCGATCATGTGGGCATTCTGTTGCCAAGATGTGGGATGGGTCGGTTTGGCCCCTGTTTCAGCCCCCGACCGACGCGGCCTGTCAAAGATTAATTCTGTGATGTTTGTCACTGTATTGGCATCAACAAGCTGTTCATCAGCGCCCGCAGCTTGAGGGGTTTGACCGGTTTGCTGACGTAACCGAAGCCGTGCTCGCGGATCTGCGCCTGCAGCTCGCTCTTGCGATCCGCGCTGATGATGATGCCGCCGATGCCATTGCCGTGAGCCAGCCGAATCATGTGCAGCGCCTGCAGCCCGGTCTTGCCGTCATCCAGGTGATAATCCGACAGCACCAGTTGTGGCAGGAAGCCGTCCCCAATGAGCACCTGTGCCTGCTCCAGGCTCTGGGCGCACATCACCTCGCAGCCCCAGCGCCTTAGCAGGGAGTGCATGGCGGTGAGAATGTCCTCCTCGTTGTCGATGCAGAGGATCCTGATCCCCTCCAGCTGGCTGTCCCGCACCGCCGGCGCCGCTATCTGGGTCGGCATCACGGGCCGAGTCGCCAGGTTCAGGGTGATGGAAAACACCGATCCCGCCTGTGGCCAACTGCGCAATGAGAGCTGATGGCCCAGCACCAGGGAGATGCCGCGGGCGATGGCGAGCCCCAGCCCCAGCCCCTGCTCCCTGGCGGTGCGGGAGTGATCGAGGCGGGAAAACTCATCGAAGATGCTCTCCTGCTTGTCGAGGGGGATGCCGGGGCCGTTGTCCCACACCTCGATGCGCACCTTGTCCCCCAGCCGGCGGCAACCGAGCAGCACCCGGCCCCCCGGGTTGTAGCGAAACGCATTGGTGAGGAAATTCTGCAGCACCCGCCTAAGCAGGCGCACGTCGCTGTAGACCGCGAGCTTGCTCTCCACCACCGAGAACTGGATCTCTCCCGCCTGGGCCAGCACCCCGAACTCCGCCTTGAGGTTGTCGAGCACATCCCGCAGGGCGAAATCGAGCTTCTTGGCCTTGAACTTGCCGGCTTCGAGCCGGGAGATGTCGAGCAAGTCGGTGATGAGATCCTCGGTCGCCCCCAGGGCATCGTCGATGTGGCGGGCGATGCGAACCTGCTCCGCCCTCTGCTCCGCTCCCTGCTCCCCCGGCAGCATCTCCAGCAGGGAGGAGGTAAACAGCTTGGCCGCGTTCAGCGGCTGGGTCAGATCGTGACTCACCGCCGCCAGGAAGCGGCTCTTGGAGTGGTTGGCCCGCTCCACCTGCTGGTTCACCAGCAGCAGCTGACGGTTGAGCTCGGACAGCTCGTGGGTGCGCTCGGCCACCCGCGCCTCCAGGTGCTCGTTGGCCTCTCGCAACACCCTCTCCGCCGCCCGGAAGGGGGTGATGTCGGTGAAGGTCATGACGAAGCCCCCCGCCGGCATGGGGTTGCCCTGCATCTCGATCACCCGCCCATCCGGTCGCTCCCGCGCCGAGACGTGGGGGCTGCCGCGCTGCATGAAGGCGACTCGCCGGGCCACATGGGCCTCCAGCTCGCCCGGGCCGCACAGCCCCTGCTCGGCGTTGTAGCGGATGATATCCTCGATGGAGCGCCCCACCTGGATGAGGCCGGGCGGGTAGTGGAACAGCTCTATGTAGCGCCGGTTCCAGGCCACCAGCTTGAGCTCCCTGTCCACCACCGAGATCCCCTGCCCCATGTGTTCGATGGCCCCCTGCAGCAGTCCCCGGTTGAAGCGGAACACGTCCGAGGCCTCGTCCACTATGGTGGCGATCTCCTCGAGCTGCATGTTGCGCCCCTGCAGAGCCGAGGCCAGCACCAGCCGAGCGGACGAGGCGCCGAACACCCCGGCCAGCAGCCGCTCTGTGTGGGCAATCAGCTCCGCCGATGCCTGCATCTGGGGGGCCAGGGTGCCGCCGCGCTCACCGGCGAAACGGCCGAAGGCGCGCTTGACCCGGCTCGAGCCGACGAAGCGGGCCGCCAGCATCTCCAGCTCCTTGACCGAGACCCGAGCCTGATAGAGCGCCGCCAGATCCCGGCTCGGCTTGCCGACGAAGTTCGCCGCCTGTAGCCGCTCGCTCACCGCCGCCCGCGACAACAGCGATCCCGCCACATAGCCCATCAGGTTCAGTAACAGGCTCAGGAAGATGCACCAGGCCCCCAGGCTCAGATTCCGGAACGCGGGCCAATCCGGCGGCGCCAGCAGCGCCTCCAGCGGTGAGCCCGCCAGCAGACCGCTTTCGGCCAGCAGGGTGAGGAACCAGAGGCTGACCCCGAGGGCGAGGCCGAGGTAGACCCCCTTGCGGTTGCCATGTCGCCAATAGAGACCGAGCAGCAGCGCCGGGGCGAACTGGGCCACGGCCCCGAACGACAGGTAGCCGATGCGCGACAGGCTGGTGAGATCCCCGAGCCAGAGATAGAGCGCCCAGGCCGCCAGCAGGATCAGCAGGATGGCGCCACGGCGCACCTGCAGCAGCAGCCGCATCAGCCGCTCGTCCCGCCCCTGTTGCCAGAAGCGGCGCAGCAATACTGGCAGCACCAGATCGTTGCTGACCATGATGGCCAGGGCGATGGTGCAGACGATCACCATGCCGGTGGCCGCCGAGGTGCCGCCGAGGAACGCCAGCATCGCCATGCCGTCGTAGCCGAGCGACATGGGCAGGCTGATCACATAGGTATCCGAGCCCATGCCGGCGCCGACCCACTGCTTGCCCGCCAGGGCCAGGGGCCAGATGAAGAGCCCCATCAGGAACAGATAGAGCGGGAACAACCAGCGTGCCCAGTGCAGATCCTGCCCCTGGTTGTTCTCCACCACAGTCACGTGGAACTGGCGCGGCAGGCAGATGACGGCGCACATGGCGACCAGGGTATAGATGGCGAGCTCCAGCAGGCTGCCCGGGGTGACAGCTACCACGGCATCGAGGAAATCGCTGGTCACCTGGCTGCGGACAGGGCTCGGCTTGGTGATGATAAGCCAGAGCGCGAAGCCCCCCACCGCCATGAAGGCGAGCAGCTTGACCACGGATTCGAAGGCGATGGCCACCACCATGCCGCGGTGGTGCTCGGTGGCATCCAGGTTGCGGGTACCGAACAAGATGCTGAACAGCGCCAGCAGCAGGGCAACGCCGAGGGCCAGCCCGGCGCTGTTGCCCGCCGACGTGCTGATGGCACCGACCGGCACGGCGTTGGCCATCAGCAGATCCAGCCCAGTGACGATCGCCTTGAGCTGCAACACCAGGTAGGGAAGTATCCCCATGATGGCGATCAGGCTGATCACCATGGCGAGGCGCTGGGACTTGCCATAGCGGGCGGCGATGAAGTCGGCGATGGAGGTGATGTGCTCGCGCTTGGCCACCAGGATGAGCCGGGCCAGCAGCCGCCACCCGAACAGGAACACCAGCATGGGGCCGAGGTAGATGGGCACGGGGGACCAGGGGGATTCGCTAGCCTGGCCGACGGTGCCGAAGAAGGTCCAGGAGGTGCAGTAGACCGCCAGCGACAGGCTGTAGAGCAGGGGCTGCCCCTTGGGGCGGCGGCGCTTGTTCTTGTCCGCCACGTAGGCGATGAGGAACAGCAAGCCCAGATAGGCGAGCGACAATCCGATCAGCAGCCATCCTTGGTGCATCTAGCTAATTCCCCTGTCCAGATATGTTGAGCGCCGCGCCAGTCTAAAGCCCGGGCACGGCCGTGTCATCGTTCTCGCTCAGGCCCGTGCCCCTGTGGTCGCCGTGCGCAGACGCAGGAAGAAGACCGGCAGCACCACCAGGATCATGATGAAGAAGATACCGCCGCCAAGCGGCTCAAACAGCAGGCCGCACAGGGCCATCAGCGCCGCCACCGTGATGCCGAGACCCAGAGCTGCGTAGAGCGCCTGGGTGGGGATGAGCTGCTCGGGGGGTAGTTGGCGAGTCATGAAGCGGATGGCCCCCAGGTGGCTGACGCAGAAGGTGACCGCATGCAGCAACTGGCCAAGCACCAGCACCCACAGCTCGCTGGAGGCACCGAGCAGGCTCCAGCGCACCACGCAGCCGATGGCGCCGACCAGGAACAGGGTCTGGGCCCCGAACCGCTGGAGGAAGCGCTTGTCGGCAGCAAACATGCAGATCTCCGCCACCACCCCCAGCGCCCATAGATAGCCGATGATGGTGCCGCTGTAGCCTTCGGCCTTCCAGTAGATGGCGCTGAAGCCGTAGTAGGCGGCGTGACTGCCCTGCAACAGGGCGGTGATCAGCAGAAAACGGCGCACCGATGCAGATTTCAGGGTCTCCTTCAGCGAAGCCTTGGCCCGCTCACCTTGCAACTCTTGGGGCGCGGGCCGCAGCGGCAGCGCGCTCAACACCAACATCAGCAGCAGGCCAGCCACCATGGTGTGCAGCACCCAGTCGCTGCCAAAATTGCCCACCAGGGCGCCGACCAGAGTGGAAGCGACGATAAAGGCGAAGGAGCCGCACAGCCGCACTTTGCCGTAATCGAGGTGGGCCTGCACCACCATGCGGGTAGCCAGCGCCTCCCCCATGGGCATCAGGGTCGGGTAGATGAAGTTGGCCACCAGGGTCAGCACCACCAGCCACCAGAGCTGGTGGCTGGCATAGAAACCGAGGAAGGCCAACAGGCTCAGCACACAGAGCAGCCGGGTGACCGGCAGCAGGTGCCCCGCCCCCTTGAGCTGCCCCATCACCACCAGGTTGCCGGCGAAGCGGATCGCCATGCCCGCGCCGAGCAGCAGGCCGATCTGCTCGGCGCTCACGCCTATTCCCTCCAGCCAGAGCGACCAGAACGGCAGGTAGGCGCCATAGACGAAGTAGAAGGCACCAAAGAACAGGGCTAACCAGGAGAAGGCGGGCATAAGGACTCGGCAACGGCGCAAGGGGGACAAATGATAACCGATTTTGGCGCGCCGATCCCCTCGTGCAGGAGAGAATAAACGTCATAAATATCAACAGTGTTAAACCCTTGCCCGACTCTGCCTCCTTGGGTGAGGGCGCCTCTGCTGATGGCCGCAATGCCTCCATCTACCCGATACTGATTGGCTTCTCGGTCGGCACTAAATAGGCCAAACGAGAAAGGGGCCCAAGGGCCCCTTCGTCATCACGGTCAGGTTTCGTATCAGAACACGTACTTGACGCGGGCGCTCAGGTTGCGGCCCGGCTCGGTCTGGTTGCTGGTATCGCTGGTGGCGCTCAGGCCGGTGATGCTCTCGTAGTTGACGTATTCCTTGTCAAACAGGTTGAAGACACCGACGTTGAGCTGCAGATCCTGCATCGGCTTGAACTGGGCGTAGATGTCCACCACACCCCAGCCGGCGCTCTTGATGTTGTCGTTGCCGCGGGCATCTTTGCCCACCTTGTCCATGTCATCGGCGAAGCGCAGGGCGGTGTTGAGGTTCCAGTTCGGCTGTTCCAGACGCAGGCCAAGGCTACCGTTGAGCGGGCTCAGGCTGTTGATGTAGTTGCCATCCCCATCCTTGCCGTCGATGTAGGCCAGGTTGCCCCAGATGTTGACCAGATCATTGAGCCAGTAATCGGCCTTAGCCTCGACGCCCTTGGTGGTCGCCTTGTCCAGGTTCTGGTACTGATACAGCGCGGTGCGGCCTTCCATGCCGATCTGGGCCAGCTCGATGAAGTCCTCGAACTTGTTGTAGAAGGTCGCCACTTCGTAGCTGAAGCCACCGGTGCTGCCGCGCACACCGAGATCGATACCGTCGCTGCTCTCGGGTTTCAGGTCCGGGTTCGGCTCGATGCGATAACCGTACGCCTGATGGTTCAGAGTAGAGAAGGCGTTGTCATACATGGGCGCCTTGAAGCCGTGGCTGTACTGGGCGAACAGGTTGGCCGCCTCGTGCGCCTTGAACACCAGCCCCAGCTTGGGCGAGAACTCCCCTTCGGAGAACTTCTTGAGTTTCTCGCCGGTGTAGGCGGGATCTTCGTCCGGGGTCATCTTGTAGTATTCGTAACGGGCACCCGGGGTCAGCACCCAGCGCTCGCCAAACTTGATCTCGTCGAAGGCCCAGAGTGCAGCGCGCTCGCTGGTGGTGGACGGGAAGCTCAGCTCGTTGTAGCCGACGAAGTCACCGGGCTTGGTCGGTGCCTTGAAACGGGTCCGCTCGTTGTCGGTGTGCTCATACTCGACACCCCAGGCCAGACGCTGGCTGGCGAGGGCCTTGCTGAATTTCACCTGGGCACCCAGGCTCTCCTGATCGAAGCCGTTGCTGTCCAGGGAATTCTTGGTCACATAGGGGTTGTTCGGGCTGACCGGGTACTTGGAGGAGGCGTACTGATCCAGGGTCTGCTTGGTGCGAGCGTAATAGAGCTTGCTGTCGACCCGATCGGCCCAGACCTGGTTCAGGGCGAGGCCATGATCCAGCATCAGGGAGAGGTTGTCGGTGTCCTTGTCGGTGATCGGCTGCTTGAAGACGGAGCCCGCCTTGGTCAGGTCGACGGCATCCGGATCCTGGCCCTCGGTGAAGTAGTCGACGGTCAGCTTCAGGAACTGATCGTCGCTGACATTCCACTGGCTCTTGAGCAACACGGCCTGGCTGACGATGTCGAATTCGTTCTTGTCGCTGTCGTAGTTCTGGGTCACACCGCCATCGCGCCAGGTGTAGCGCAGCAGGCTCTCCACATCGCCGGTACGCAGGGCGCCGGTGATGCCTGCCATGTTCTGGTGGCTGCTGGAGGCATAGCCGGTGGTCGCGTCCAGATAGCTGTCCCGACCCTTGAGGAAATCGCTGGCGTCCTTGGTGGTGATGGCGATGACCCCACCCAGGGCATCGGAGCCGTAGGCAGCGGAGGCCGGCCCCTTGGCCACTTCAACCTGCTTGATCATGTCGGTATCGAAATAGGTCTGGCCTACCCCACCGTTCTTGTAGGCGTCGTTCTGGCGCACCCCGTCTTGCACTATCTTGACCCGGTTCTCGCCCATGCCACGAATGACGAAGGTCTGGGCATCGCCCGCCCCGCCCAGCACGGAAACACCCGGCTCGTAGCGGAACAGGTCGGCGACGTTGCTGACGACCTGCTCTTCGATCTGTTCGGAGGTGATGACGGAGATGGGGCCTGAGACATCTTCCAGTTTCTGCTCCATCCGGGAGCCGCTGACGACCATGACTTCATCGGCTTTCTTGTCTGCTGCGAAAACAGGGGAAGCCAGGGCCGCCGTCACGGCGAGAGCAATCAGTGAGGGGGTGTTGTTGTGCGCCACTGCAAAATCCTTATTGAGAATTATTATCAAGCGGAAGGCATATTACCCAGCTCGCAACAAAGATCAATAATAAAGTGAATCATTCTCATTTTCTTTTGTCGTGATTCAGTTTTACACTAGCCCCTCTTTTTTCCTGCTCGCCATGCTGCCATGGTATGGCGCGACCCCGTTTCCATTCTCTGCCATTGCTAGTGAGATACCATGACTCGACGACTGCCCCTGCTCGCCCTGCCCCTGCTGCTGGCCGCCTGCGCCACCCCACCGCAGACAGAGGCGCCCCGGACCCTCTATCACTACCAGCTCGGCGAAGGACAGGGCGATAAGCAACTCACCCTGGCACAGGCATTGGACAAGGTGGCGGACGCCGACATAGTGCTGGTCGGCGAGCTGCACACCCATCCGGCCGTGCACCTGCTGCAGGCTCGCCTACTGGCGGGACTGACCGAGCGCGCCCGGGCCGATGGCCGGGCCCAGGTACTCTCCATGGAACAGTTCAGCCGCGCCGATCAACCGACCCTGGATGCCTATCTCGCCGGCCGCATCGGCGAGGCAGCGCTCATTCGGGATGGCAACGCCTGGCCCAATTACCCGAGCGACTATCGCCCCCTGGTGGAATTTGCCAAGGCGCAGCACCTGGCCATCATCGCCGCCAACGCCCCCAAGCCGCTGGTGAGCTGTGTCGGCCAGGAAGGGCCGCAGTGGCTCGACAAGCTGCCCGCCAATCGCCGCAGCCAGCTCGCCAGGACGCTCACCCTGAGTGACGATGGCTACCGCCAGAAGTTCATGGCGTCCATGCATCACGGCGATGCCGACGGCAATGCCCGCCGCTTCGCCGCCCAGACCAGCTGGGATGACACCATGGCCGAGAGCATGGTCGACTACTTAGGCAAACACCCCGGCCAGCGCATCATGCACATCGCTGGCAACTTCCACGTGGAGGGGGGACTTGGGATCGCGAGCCGCATCGCCAGCCGCAACCCGGCACTCAAGGTCGCGCTGATCGTGCCAGAAACGCCCTCGCAGGCGGATGACAAGGCGCCAGCCGGCCGTACCCCCGAGGTGCGGGTCCGGATCGCCCCCCTGCCGGAGCGCTGGCTAAATGCCGATGAAATGAAGCAAGATATGGGTGCGCTGCATCAATCCCGCAGCCGTGACTGCAGCCAGTGGTTGCAGCCCTGACAATCGCCTGAGGATCTCATATGGATGTGTTACTGGTCATTGACATGCAACAGGGGTTGTTCGACTCACCCCGCCATCAGGATGCGCAGGTCATCGCCAATATCAATCGACTGGCAGACGGCGTGCGCGCCAGCCAGGGGCGAGTCATCTATGTGCAGCACGACGAGCCGGGCTCTGAGCTCGAACCCCACAGCCCGGGTTGGCAACTGCATGCCGACCTGACCCCGGCCCCGGGGGAGAGCCGGGTACGCAAGACCGCCTGTGACAGCTTCCTCGACACCGAACTCGGCTTCCTGCTGGCGGAGCAGGCGGTGGACAGGCTGCTCATCAGTGGCTGCGCCACCGATTTTTGCGTCGACACCACGCTGCGCAGCGCCGCCAGCAAGGGATTCGACGTGACGGTGCTGACCGATGCCCATACCACGGCGGACAGACCTCACCTCAATGCGGAGCAGATCATCGAGCACCATCACTGGATGTGGCAGCACCTCAGCCTGTCAAAGGGCAGAAGCGTGACCCTGCTCACCACCGATCAGTTGCTCGGCGTCACGCAACCGGTATCGGCGTGTTAAGCTGCCCGCCCCTGTCGACCTGATCTGATGGAGTCTTCCTTGCGTCTATTGCCTGCCGTCGTCTGCATGCTGTTGTTACCGCCGCTCACCGCCTGCTCCAATCTGGCGGGATCGGCACCGGATGGCCCGGCCCCCCTGTTTCGCACCCACATCAACGAAGAGGGGAGCAAGCGCTTCACCTTCGAAGCCGCCCCGCTCGAGATGTTGCCGAGCCGGTTGCAGGATGCCAATGACAACAGCAAGGCTCTGCTGGAGCGTCGGGAAGCACTGCAGGACGAACAGCTGACCCAGGCGCTGGCCAGCCGCAAGTATTGCCGCTCCGGCTACATAGTCCTCAGCCAGACCTCCTGGAAGGTGCGGGGAGAGTGCAACGAGACCGCCACCCAGGCCGATCGCAGCACCTTCCCCAACCTGGCCTCCTGGCAAGACTGACACTCCGCAGGATCACCCCATATAAAAACGGGCAGCCCAGGCTGCCCGTTTTCTATTTCATGGCCGCACCATCAGACCGGCGCGTCTGTCTCGCTGGTCAGCTCGGCGCCGTTGTCGACACGCTTGTGCCCTTCCACCAAATGGACGAAGTCCACCAACTCGTCACCGGAGACACGGAACGCCTGGCCGAAGCCCTTGACGAACAGACCCTGCTCCGGCTTGAGGCGGAACAGCACGAAGTCCTTGAGGTTGGACAATCCCTTGACGATGTCGCCGAAGCGCCCTTCCAGGGCCCCGATAGCCTTGCCCCAACGCTCGTCATCCCGCGCCACCACTTCGGCGACCGCATCGAAGGTGAGACGCTTGCGGGCAAACAGCTCGCGGGCGCCATTCTCGTCTTCGATCAGCATCAGGGAGACCTTGGGCACCTGTTGCAGGTTGCGGGCATGGCGGGCTATCTCGGAGATCAGCACATAGTAGCCATCTTCCTGCAGCACGAAGGGGGCGTAGCTGGCATTGGGGTTGCCTTCGCCATCCACAGTCGCGAGCTGCAGGGTACGGCAACCGTCACGAAACTCACGGATCTCCGGTTGCAGACGGTTCTGCAGACGTTCCTGACGTTCACTCATGCTTTCACTTCCTCTTTATGCTGGTGGCGCAGGGCCATGAAGCGTTCCACCTGATCCTGCAGCAGCTGACGCTGTTCGTCACGCCCCAGATAGACCTTGAAAATGCAGCGACCGCTGTGGCCAAAGAACTGGAAGGAGTGCCCCTCCTTGCCCATGAACAGCTTGCTGACCAGGGCGATGCCAACCACGTTGTCGAGCTTGAGGTGACCATGCATCTCGCCGTCACGGCCCATCAGGTTGTAGTAACCGCGTGCGGTCTTGCCCTTGGGGAAGGGAGCTTTCACCTCGAAGATGGAGCCATCGGATTCGACTATGGTGGTCACCGGGCCCCAGCTGGCCAAGTCGGCCAGCAGGGCTTCCGCCTGCTCGCCCGGCACCAGGGTCACCAGCTCGGCGGGCAGGTGGCGCACCACCTCCCACTCGCTGACCGCCAGTTGGCTGGCGATGCTGGAGGGATGGGCGCTGGGATCTTGCTCCAGCAGCTCATGAATGCGTTGTGCAATGCTCATCGGTTCTCCCTTGGGATAATCTGGCTATTGTGCTCTGTATCGCGGCGGATACTGTAATAAAGCGGCGGCCCCAACGCAATTGATAATCGCTTTCATTATCAGTGCATTTTTTTCACGAGCTTGATATTCTCGGCGGCAATCCCACTCTCATTCACCCTTCGGAGGTTCGCATGGGCCGTCGTTTTGCCCTCGCACTCAGCCTGCTCGGCTGCGTATCCCTTTCCCTCTCTGCCACCGCGCAAGAGCGCATCGTCAGCGTCGGCCCTGCCACCACCGAGCTGATCCTGGCCCTTGGGGGGGAATCCAGCCTCATCGCCACCGATGTGAGCAGCCCCGAACCCAAGGCGCTGCCCAGGGTCGGCTATCACCGCGCCCTGGCCTCCGAGGGGATCCTGAGTCTGGCACCGACCCGGGTGGTCGGCAGCGACGAGATGGGCCCTCCCTCTACCCTGGAGCAACTGCGCCGCGCCGGGGTCAAGGTCGATGTGCTGGCCACGGCCCCGACGCTGGCGAACCTCAACGAGCGCATCGATACCCTGGCCGCATTGCTGGGGGATCCCGCCGCCGGCGTCAAGCTGAAAGCCGAGATCGCCAGCCAGAGCGATCAGCTGGCGGCCCAGGCCAGCCAGAACAAACCGCTCAAGGTCGCCTTCCTGCTGCTGCACAAGGGTCAGCCCACCAGCATCGCCGGCGGCAATACCACCGCCAGCGCCCTGGTGACCCTGGCCGGCGGCATCAACCCGGTGGCCCAGTTGCACGACTACAAACCCGTCTCCACCGAATCCCTGATCGAGATGCAGCCGGATCTGGTGCTGGTGAGCGGTCGTGACTGGCAGCAATTCCAGAACATCGACAGCGTGCTGGCCCAGGTGCCCGCCCTGGCTGCCACCCCGGCCGGCAAGAACAAAGCCATCCATGCCATCGACGGTCACGCCCTGCAAGGGGGCCTGAGCCTGAGATCGCTGCAACAGGCGAACCAGATCGCCCAGTGGATCCAGCAGGGTTCATGATGCGTCTGCCGCTGCCTTGGCTTTTCGCGCTCACCGGCACCACCCTGGCGCTGCTGCTGGTCGGGTCGCTGGCGACCGGCCCCATGACGCTCTCCTTTGGCGAGAGTCTGCAGGCGCTGTTCGCCGGCAAGGAGAGCGGGATCGAAGCGCACAAGCTGCTGATCGTGCAGGAGATCAGACTGCCCCGCACCCTGCTGTGCATCGCCGTGGGGGGCATACTCGGCCTCTGCGGCGCCGTGATGCAGGGGCTGTTTCGCAACCCCCTCGCCGATCCCGGCATCATAGGAGTATCCGGTGGCGCGGCCCTCGGCGCGGCCCTGGCCATAGTGCTGCTGGCCCCCCTGGGTCAGCAGTGGCAGAGCCTGCTCGGCGTCGGCCTGCTGCCCCTGCTCGCCTTCCTCGGCGGGGCGCTCACCACCACGCTTGTATATTTGCTGGGCACCCGTGAGGGGGGGACTTCCGTCACCGTCATGCTGCTGGCCGGGGTCGCCATCACGGCCCTGTCCGGCGCCGTGATCGGGCTGCTCACCTATCTGGCCGACGATCAGATGCTGCGCAACCTCAGCCTGTGGCAGATGGGATCCCTGGCCGCCGGCAAGCCGGCCGACGTGGCGCTGGCGCTGGCAACCCTGGCCGCGCTGCTGCTCTTGTTCGTGCGCGACGCCAATCCCCTCAATGCGCTGCTGCTGGGCGAGGGCGAGGCCCGTCATCTGGGGGTGAACGTGCAATCCCTCAAGCGGCGGCTGATCCTGCTCACCGCCGCCGGTGTCGGCGTCGCGGTGGCGGTGGCGGGCATGATCGGCTTCGTCGGCCTGGTGGTTCCCCATCTGGTGCGGCTGCTGGCTGGCCCCAACCATGTCAGGCTGCTGCCCCTCTCGGCCCTGCTGGGCGCCGCCCTGTTGCTCGGTGCCGACATGCTGGCCCGCACCCTGCTGGCGCCGGCCGAGCTGCCGGTTGGCATCATCACCGCCCTGCTCGGTGCCCCCTTCTTCATCTGGCTGCTGGTCAAGAGCCGCCGGACGCTTTAACAGGAGAGCTGCTCTTGCCTGGATCATCCTCACCCGCCCTGCTTGACTGCCGGCACCTCAGCCTGACAAGGGGCGATCGCCTCATCCTGGACAGGCTCAACCTCTCCCTGCACTCGGGCACCCTGACCGCCCTGCTCGGCCCGAACGGGGCGGGCAAGAGCTCGCTGCTCAAGTGCCTGACCGGCGAGCTGGAATATGACGGCGAGATAGCGTTGTTTGGTCGCGAGCGGCAGGCCTGGGCCGGCAACGCGCTGGCCCACAGCGTCGGCGTGCTGCCCCAGAGCTCGTCCCTGAACTTCCCCTTCCTGTGCGAGGAGGTGGTAGCCATGGGCCGGCTGCCCCACACCGAGCCCGGCAGCCGCCGCGACGAGATCGTCAAGGCCGCCATGATCCATGCCGGGGTCGAGCACCTGATCGGGCGCCTCTACCCCGGCCTGTCGGGAGGGGAGCGCCAGCGGGTACAATTCGCCCGGGTGCTGGCCCAGATCTGGCAAGCGCCGGAAGAGCCGCAGGCACCCCGCCTGCTGTTGCTCGACGAACCCACCTCGGCGCTCGATCTCAAGTATCAGCATCAGTTGCTCACCATGGCCCGCGCCCTCGCCGGTCGCAACACCGCCGTGCTGGTGGTGCTGCACGATCTGAATCTGGCGGCGCGCTATGCCGATCGACTGGTGATGCTGGAGCAAGGGCGCTTGATGGCGGACGGTACCCCGGCCGAGGTGCTGACCCCGGAGCTCATCGCGCGGCTCTACGACTACCCTGCCCAGGTGCTGCATCACCCCGACACCGGCCTGCCCATGGTGGTGTGACAGCGAAGTCCTGAGCGAACGCAGATAACAACAGAGCACCCGAGGGCGCTCTGTTTGTTTCAACTGGCGGGGGTCTGTCAGGCTATCTGATAGCGGCCCGGCTTGTGGTTGAGTGTCAACACCAGGTTACAGATGATGGCCGCCACCACCGAGAGCCCCAGTAGCCAGGGCGATACCACGAAGAAGGAGGCGATGACGATGGCGCAATCAAGCCCCATTTGCAGCTTGCCCGCCCGGATGCCGAACTTGTCCTGAATGAACAGCGCCAGGATATTGAAGCCACCCAGGCTCGATTTGTGGCGGAACATGATGAGCAGCCCCATGCCGATCAGGGTACCGCCGATGAGGGCCGCGTACAGCGGCTCTATCTTGCCGATCTGCAGCACTGCATTGAGGTGGTCCGTCATGAAGGAGACGACCGCGACCGAGGCGAAGGTATTGAGGGTAAAACGCGGCCCCATCCTGAGCCAGGCCAGGGCATAGAACGGCAGGTTCATGCAGAAGAACAGCAGGCCAAAGCTCAGGCCAGTCACCTGCTGCAACAGCAACGCCAGCCCGGCGGTGCCGCCGGTGAGCAGCCCGACCTGATGAAACAGGAAGATGCCGAGTGATACGAAGCCTGACGCGGTCAGCAGGGCGAGCACATCCTCATAGATCGGATGTGCCAGACGGGGGGTGTTGTCCATAACATGATGTCCATAGCGAAGTGAAAAGAGTGTCTGCCCTGTCCGGGCATGCGAGCCCCGTGTATCGGGGCTTCGTTATGAGCACAGTGTCCGGTTTCAGTGAGCCAGATCACAAGAGTGCGGCCAAATGCCCCGAAACGGTGCGCGTCAGCCCGGCGTTACACGCCTTGCACCAAAATAGCCATCAGTACCAGCCTGCTCTTAGCCTGAACGAGTCGCAGGATCCCGCTGCTCCCACGCGCAAATCGTTCTAGAATGGATGCCTTGCCACTGCCAGCACCAAGGAGCAACAGCAGATGAGAGTCACCGTATTCGGAATAGGTTACGTGGGGTTGGTCCAGGCCGCCGTGTTGGCCGAGATGGGCCACCAGGTGACCTGTGTTGATGTGGATGCCGCCAAGGTCGAGCGCCTGAAGGAGGGCATCATTCCCATCTTCGAACCCGGTCTCGCCCCCATGGTGGTAGCCAACCATCAGGGCGGTCGCCTGCACTTCACCACGGACGTGAGCGAGGGGGTCAGCTTTGCCGAGCTTATCTTCATCGCGGTCGGCACCCCGCCGGATGAAGATGGCTCCGCCGATCTCAAGCACGTGCTGGCGGTGGCGGGCACCATAGGCAGCCTGATGCAGGGCAGCAAGGTGGTGGTCAACAAGAGCACAGTGCCTGTCGGCACCGCCAGCCGGGTGCGTCAGCATATCGCCACCATCCTCGGCGAGCGCGGCGTCAACTTCCCGCTCGAGGTGGTCTCCAATCCGGAGTTTCTCAAGGAAGGGGCCGCCGTGGCCGACTGCCTGCGGCCGGATCGCATCATCATCGGTACCGACTCTGCCCACGCCATCGCCTTGCTGGAGGAGCTGTACGCCCCTTTCAACCGCAATCACGATCGCATCATCCAGATGGATGTGCACAGCGCCGAGCTGACCAAGTACGCCGCCAACGCCATGCTGGCCACCAAGATCTCCTTCATGAACGAGATGGCCAATCTGGCGGAGAAGCTGGGGGCCGACATCGAGGCGGTGCGCAAAGGCATAGGCGCCGATCCGCGCATCGGCTACCACTTCATCTACCCCGGCTGCGGTTATGGCGGCTCCTGCTTCCCGAAAGACGTCAAGGCACTTATCCACACCGCCAGCGAGATTGGCTGCGAGGCGCCGCTGCTGCGCTCGGTGGAGCGGGTCAACGATCGCCAGAAGCACAAACTCATCGAGCGGCTGCACCAGCACTTCGGCGCCGATCTGCGCGGACGCACCTTCGCGCTCTGGGGGCTCGCCTTCAAACCCAACACCGACGACATGCGCGAGGCGCCGAGCCGGGTGCTGATGGAGGCCATCTGGGCCGCCGGTGGCAAGGTGCAGGCGTTCGATCCCCAGGCCATGAGCGAGGCCCAGCACCTCTACGGCCTGCGGGACGACCTGAGCCTGTGCGGTACCCAGGAGGCGGCCCTCAAGGGTGCCGACGCCCTGCTCATCTGCACCGAGTGGCAGCAGTTCCGCGCCCCCGACTTCGAGCTGATCCAGCGCACCCTGACCCAGCCCGTCATCATCGATGGCCGTAACCTCTATGATCCGGCCCGTCTGCGCCAGCGCGGCTTCACCTATTACGCCATCGGCCGCGGCGACAGCCTGGAGCGTCCCCAATGAAATACCTGGTCACCGGCGCCGCCGGCTTCATCGGCTTTCACCTAGCGCTGCGGCTCTGCGCCGAGGGTCATCAGGTGGTCGGCATCGACAACCTGAATGACTACTACGAGGTGAGCCTGAAGGAGGCGCGCCTCGCACGGCTCAGCCCCCTGCCCGGCTTTCGCTTCGAACGCCTCGATCTCGCCGATCGCGCCGCCATGGCGGAACTGTTCGCTCGGGAGAAGTTCGAGCGGGTGATCCACCTCGGCGCCCAGGCCGGGGTACGCTATTCCCTCGACAACCCCTTCGCCTACGCCGACAGCAACCTCACCGGCACCCTCACTGTACTGGAGGGATGTCGCCATCATGGGGTGCAGCACCTGGTCTACGCCTCTTCAAGCTCGGTATACGGCCTGAACGAGCAGATGCCGTTCAAGACCTCGGACGGAGTGGATCACCCAGTCTCCCTCTACGCCGCGAGCAAGAAGGCCAACGAGCTGATGGCCCACTCCTACTCCCACCTCTACAACCTGCCGACCACGGGCCTGCGCTTCTTCACCGTCTACGGCCCCTGGGGTCGCCCCGACATGGCGCTGTTCAAGTTCGTGCGCGCTATCCTCAAGGGGGAGCCCATCGATATCTACAATCAGGGCCAGCTCAGTCGGGACTTCACCCATATCGACGACATAGTGGAGGGCATAGTGCGCATCGCGGATCGGCCACCGGTCGGCGATGCCAACTGGCAGGGGCAGACCGACGCCAGCCCGGCGCCTTATCGCCTCTACAACATCGGCAACGGCAGCCCGGTGCGACTGCTGGACTTCGTGGAAGCCATCGAAACGGCGCTCGGTAAACCAGCGGTTCGCAACCTGCTGCCGATGCAGCCCGGCGACGTGCTCGCCACCTGGGCCGACACAGAATCCTTGTTCGAAGCCACCGGCTATCTCCCCCGGGTCGCCTTGAAGGAAGGGGTGGAGAGCTTCGTCGACTGGTACAAGTCGTACTACCAAATCTGACCTCACCGACCGCGCTGACAATGAAAAGGGGCTGCCACTGGCAGCCCCTTTTCTCGTTGTCGTCAGGACCTCATTGTCCGGCCTGAGGACCCGGTGAGTAGTGGAACGGCTCGACCCCGGCGACCAGCCCCTGGCACTCGGGTTTCAGCGCCGCGCCGTCGGCCAGCAACCAGTCGGTGCGATGGCGATTGCCGAGGTTCTCCATCCGCGCCGGATCGAAACACACCGTCATGATGTCGGCAGAGCCCAGCACCCAGCGCTTGGGTGCGCCGGCGACCCAGGCCGCCGCCTCACGGGCTTGCTCCCCATCGGGCATCTGATAGGAGTAGTGCCAGAGCGGTTGCTGGCTGAACAGCAGATGCTGCTCCTTGAAGCCGGCAAGCAACAGCTCATCCCCCGCAGGCACCCGCTCTGCCGCCAACGCCATCACCCCCTGGGGGGTACGCATGTCGTTGAGCTTCACGCAGATCCAGCTGGAATAGATGAGCCAACCCACCGCCAGCGAGCAGAGGATGGCACTGAGCGGTGCACGGCGCAGCAGGGCATTGATGAGCAACAGTGCCGCTCCCATAGCCAGCAGGGGCAGCCAGGGCGCAGGGCCAATGTCGCCGACCTTGCTCGCCAGCTTGGCGCTGAACATCAGCGCCCCGGCGCCTCCCACACAGAGGATCCCCAGCAGCCAACCGAGCCCGCCCAGCAGACGCGCGGGCCAGACCCGCGTCAGCAGCGCACCGATAAAGGGGGCCGCCAGCAGGGCCAGCGCCGGTGTGCCTGGCGTGACATAGACACCGCGCTTGCCAGGCGAGGCCGAGAAGAAGACGATCACCAGCACCAGATAACCGAGCAGCAGTATGATCCGCTGGTCCCGCGCCCGGATCCCCTTGTGCCATTCCACCACCAGCCAGGGCAGCAGCAGGGAAAGTGGCAGCCAGAACGGCGGTATCACCGAGCTGAGGTAATACCAGAAGGGTTTGACGTGGTGCCAGGCGTTGGCATAGCGGGTCACCGTCTGCCGCAGCAGTATGTTGTCCCGATACGCCTGCAAGATGGGATCCCCGCTCTGGGCCACGGCGCTCAGCATGGGCACCAGCCACAGGCCGATGGCCAACAGCATAAACAGTGGCCCCGCCAACCCCTTGAGCCAATCGGCGCGGGAGGCCGTGCGGATCTTCTCCCAGTGGGTCCAGATTGCCGGGATCAGGATCAGCAGGGCCAGCAGCCCCACCCCCTTGGTGATGATGCCAAGCCCGGCGGCGAACCAGCCGAGCCAGTACCAGCGCCAGCCGCCGTCACAGAGCAGGAAACGGATGAAGCCATAGACTCCGAGGGTGATGAAGCAGGTGACCAGCGCATCTATCTGCGCCGTCTTGGCCTGCAGGGTGAACTGGACTGTGAACAGCAGCAGCAATCCGGCCAGGAAGCCGACGGACGGGCTCCACAGGCGGCGGCCCAGATCCCATACCAGGGTGATGGTCAGTAGACCCGACAGCAGGGAGGGCAGCAAAAACGCTACCTTGATGGAGCCCGTCAGCAGATAGCCGATGGCGATGCCCCACATGAACATCGGCGGCTTGTCCGGGTAGATCTCACCGCCACGCATGGGGAACAGCCATTGGCCGCTCTCCACCATCTCCTTGGCGATCAAGGCGAAGCGTGGCTCATCGGCGGGCCAGGGATCTCGCAGGCCGAGGCCGGCCCCCAGCACCACCAGTGCGATCAGCAATAGCCAGCCTAAGGAAGTCTGATTGAGTAACGCGCGGTCATTCACCATGGCGAGCCTCGTTATGGGTCAGCTTGTCCCGCTTCCAGCCCCTGTGCTGAATATCCAGATAGAGGCTGTAGAGTGCGGTGAAGGTGGGGAAAAGGTTTTGCAGCACGCCGACGGAGTCCTGCTTGGGAGAGAAGACGAAGTAACTCAGGGTCATCAGGCTGCCGAGCACGCTCATGTACCAGAACATGCGAGGGATCACCGGCTTGCCGGCGCGCTTGGAAGCGACGAACTGCACCAGCCAGCGGCCGCCGAACATCAGCGCCCCCGTGTAGCCGATGATCTTCCAGCCGGTCACATGCAAACCAGTCCAGTCCAGCCAATCGAGCGGCATCGAAAGCAGGGCATCGATCATGGCAACCACTCCTGTGCGGGTTTTTCACCGAACATCAAGCCGGTCACATGCAAGCCAGTACCATTCTCCAGCCAATCGAATGGCATCGAGATCAAGGCATCGATCATATCGGCCACTCCTGATTCAAACCTGTCACAGGCAAAGCACTGTCATGCCAGGTCAGCGGCATCGAAAGCAAAGCGTCGATCACTCCAATGTCTCCCTGACCTCGACCACCTTGGAGCGGCGCTGCAACCACCAGACGCCGACCACGTCCACCAGCCCGACCCAGAGCCGGTTCCAGACGCCATATTTGGAGATGCCTGCCTGCCTGGGTCTGTGGTTGACCGGCCAGGGCGACATGCGGCCACCCTGCGCCTGGATCAGCGCCGGAATGTAGCGGTGCATGTGGTTGAACGAAGGCAGGCGCAGATACCAGTCACGGCGAACCACCTTGAGACCACAGCCGGTATCCGGGATGCCGTCACGCAGCAACATATCGCGAAAACCGTTGGCCAGCTTCGAAGAGAGCCGCTTCACCCAGTCATCACGGCGATTGACCCTATGACCGATGAGCCCTACCTGAGTGGGATCCTGCGCAAAGCGACGCTTGGCCTCCTCCAGCATGGCGGGAATGTCGGCCGGATCGTTCTGACCATCGCCATCCAGTACCACCAGCCAGTCACCACGGCCGTGGCGTACCCCGCTCAGCACCGCCATGCTCTGGCCGACGGCCCGCACGTGACGCACCACCCTCAGGCTGGCGAAGCGAGACTTCAGCTCGCCGAGGACGGCAAAGCTGTCATCCTCGCTGCCATCATCCACGTAAATCAACTCGTAGTCGTACTTCCCCACCAACGCGGCATCGATCTCGCCGATAAGGGGAGCCAGATTGTCCCGTTCATCCTTGGCGGGCACCACGACTGATACATCGACTGAATAACCCATATGAGCTTCCCGACTATAAAAAGAGGTAACACACTGTCACTTGCACCCTGAGTGGCGGCTGACGGCCGTTCGAACCTCATGCAAATACAAGGTGTTAAAAAAATTGGATATCCGCAGTTTATCACTTCGGTAGTAACAAACGCATCATTAACAGGGTGATTGAAAACCTCGTACCGCAGGTCTCACCCTCATGTCTCATGGCGCCAAATGGATTGGTTAATTCCTGCGCACTAAAAGTTCCATACCGTTTTCATCTCTGATGGTCGAACACATAACCACATGTTCCATCGCCCGGCTGGCAAGCGCCCCATAGAGGACCTATATCTTGCGGATACAAATATGAGGTATCCATCATGCAGCGACTCTGCACTTGGGGCTGGGGACTCCTGATACTGCTCGCCACCACACCGTCCCATGCCGAGTCATTTCGCCAGGCGCCCAAGGCCATGAGCGCCTTGCGTCAGGGCGCCGCCATCGAGCGCAGCAACCCGCGACAAGCCATCGCCCATTACTGCAACGCGGCCAGCCTTGGCAACCCGGAAGCCTATTTTCGCATCGGTCGCCTGTTGGCTCGCGGGCCACAAGGGATCCGCAGTGCCAGCCATGCCAACGCCTATCTCGCCATGGCCATGCGCCTTGGCAACCAGCAGGCCGCCCGCTACTACAACGCACGGGTGGGCAATGCGCCCCTCGGCACCTGCGGCGTCGGTGGCGGCTCCGGCGGAGCGCCCTGGATACGCCCCGGCGTCCCCTTCGATCAGGATAGCTACCTGGCCCGCCAGTCCCTCACCAAACAGAAGCTGGCCGGCCTGATCCGCCAGGCGGCTCACCGCCACAAGGTCAATCCGCAGTTGGCGCTGGCCATTGCCATCGCCGAGTCGAACCTCAACAGTTTCGCCGTCTCGCCCAAACAGGCGCAGGGGGTCATGCAGCTCATCCCCGAGACCCAGGCCCGCTTCGGGGTGACCCGCCCGTTCGATCCCGAGCAGAACATCCGGGGCGCCATGATCTACCTGAAGTGGCTGGAGAAGCAGTTCGGTCCAGACTGGGTCAGGATCAGTGCCGCCTACAACGCCGGTGAACAGGCCGTGGTCCGCTACGGTGGCGTGCCGCCCTATCAGGAGACCCAGGAGTACGTGCAGCGGGTGCTCTACTACTCGGGGCACGACCAGCCCAAGGCGGTGCGACGGCCACGGTGATCATATTCACCGGTGCCGGATTGCCGAACCCGCCATCCAGGGGTCAGACCGAATCCTATCGGATCAGGCTTAAGGAAAAATTAAGCTTTCTCCCCCGATGACGTTGCCGTCTGACTTTCACTATCCCGCGCCCTGCTCAGAGGCGCGTCGGCCCGCAATAACCAATCTGTTGTCCACTTTGCCGCCCTCTGCCCATTGGTTTACAATCGACGGGTTTTTTGGAACCGGGTTGGCCTCTGCCGACCAGGCCCACCACGACCTCAGTCTGTTAATGCCAAGACATTAAGCTGCTGAAAAGGAAGAGAATTAGCCAATGGCTCAATTTATTTACACCATGAACCGGGTCGGCAAGGTAGTGCCGCCCAAGCGTCATATTCTCAAGAACATCTCCCTCTCCTTCTTCCCGGGCGCCAAGATCGGCGTATTGGGCCTGAACGGAGCCGGCAAGTCCACCCTGCTGCGCATCATGGCCGGGATCGACACCGACATCGAAGGGGAAGCCCGCCCGCAACCCGGCATCAAGATCGGCTACCTGCCCCAGGAGCCGAAGCTGGATCCGGAGCAGACAGTGCGTGAAGCGGTCGAAGAGGCGGTCGGCGACGTCAAGCGCGCCATGGCACGGCTGGACGAGGTTTATGCCCTCTACGCCGAGCCGGATGCCGACTTCGACAAGCTGGCCCGCGAACAGGGTGAGCTGGAAGCCATTATCGCCGCCCAGGGCGGCCACAACATGGAAAACCAGCTGGAGCGCGCGGCCGATGCCCTGCGTCTGCCGGCCTGGGATGCCCAGATCAAGCACCTCTCCGGTGGTGAGCGCCGCCGCGTGGCCCTGTGCCGCCTGCTGCTGGAAAAACCGGACATGTTACTGCTGGACGAACCGACCAACCACCTGGATGCGGAATCCGTGGCCTGGCTCGAGCGTTTCCTGCACGACTACGAGGGCACCGTGGTGGCCATCACCCACGACCGCTACTTCCTCGACAACGTGGCGGGCTGGATCCTGGAGCTGGACCGTGGCGAGGGCATCCCATGGGAAGGCAACTACTCCTCCTGGCTGGAGCAGAAAGATGCCCGTCTGGCGCAGGAAGCCAGCTCCGAAGCCGCCCGTCGCAAATCCATCGAGAAGGAACTGGAGTGGGTTCGCCAGAACCCGAAAGGCCGTCAGGCCAAATCCAAGGCTCGTATGGCGCGCTTTGAGGAGCTCAACACCAACGACTACCAGAAGCGCAACGAGACCAACGAGCTGTTCATTCCGCCCGGACCCCGCCTCGGCGACAAGGTGCTGGAAGTGGCCAACCTGCGCAAATCCTACGGTGATCGCGTGCTTATCGACGATCTCTCCTTCGCCATTCCGAAGGGGGCCATCGTCGGCATAATAGGGCCGAACGGGGCCGGTAAATCCACCCTGTTCCGCATGATGTCCGGTCAGGAGCAGCCGGATTCCGGCACCATCACCCTCGGTGATACCGTGGTGCTGGCCTCGGTGGATCAGTTCCGCGACAGCATGAACGACAAGAAGACGGTGTTCGAAGAGGTCGCTGACGGGCAGGACATCCTGCGCATCGGCACCTACGAGTTCCCTAGCCGCGCCTACATAGGCCGCTTCAACTTCAAGGGCGCCGATCAGCAAAAACGCGTCGGCGAGTTGTCCGGGGGTGAGCGTGGCCGTCTGCATCTGGCCAAGCTGCTGCAGACCGGCGGCAACGTGCTGCTGCTGGATGAACCGACCAACGATCTGGACATCGAAACCCTGCGCGCCCTCGAGAACGCCCTGCTGGAGTTCCCGGGTTGCGCCATGGTCATCTCCCACGATCGCTGGTTCCTCGACCGTATCGCCACCCACATCCTGGACTACCAGGACGAGGGCAATATTGCCTTCTTCGAAGGCAACTTCACCGAATACGAAGAGTGGAAGAAGAAGACCTACGGCGCCGAGGCAGTCCAGCCTCACCGCGCCAAGTACAAGCGCATCGCCAAGTAAGGCGAGTCACTGCATGTACGGACAAGGGGAGCACAGGCTCCCCTTTTTATTGCCTTTTGGCATACAATCTCCCGGTCCTTCCCAACCGATATCCATCATGGTCCACACCACAGGCAGTGCGAAGAAACTCACCATCCAGATCCGGATCGAACCCGGCTGCCTCGGGCCGGATGGCAAGCGCCACATCGAGACCTTCTGCGCCGCCGCCAGCCGGATCTTTGCCACCATCGAGCCGGATCGGGTGAACTGGGTGCTGATCCCGCGCCATGACAAGCTGTTGCCGGAGCAGGAGTTTCTTATCGAGGGGCGCAAACTGAGCGAGGAGCAGGCCGGCCTGCTATTGCAACGCATGGGGCTGACGCTCGCCCCATTGCAGGAGCGCAGCGATGCCGTGCTGGCCCAGCTGGTGGAGCGTTACTTCAAAACCCTCTGAGGTCACCTCACTGATAAAAAGCCCCCATCGAGACTCGTTTTTCCCACCCCGATGGCAAACGTTTGAATTTTTGCTCTATTCATTGATCCGCTTCGCAGATCCGGGGTTTGTAAACGCCGCCGCCTGTGTAAAAATGTGCGCGCTGTCACGGTATCAGGACGAGTCTGGCGATTAGGTCGCCACAGACAAGGTCGGAGCCCCTATGGATGGGTCTGACCGCGCCTGCTGCTTATTTCACGTCACCATTGGAATCCAACATGAATCAACCACATCAAGCCACCAGCCAGGCGGCCGGGCAAGGATTGCTCGAGCGTCTGTTTGCCCTGAAAGGCCACGGCACCACGGCCCGCACCGAAGTCATCGCCGGGATCACCACCTTCCTGACCATGGTCTACATCGTCTTCGTCAACCCGCAGATCCTCTCCGCTGCGGGCATGGACACCCAGGCCGTGTTCGTCACCACCTGCCTCATCGCCGGTATCGGCAGCATACTCATGGGCCTGCTCGCGAACCTGCCCATCGCCCTGGCCCCCGCCATGGGCCTGAACGCCTTCTTCGCCTTCGTGGTGGTGGCTGGCATGGGCTACTCCTGGCAGGTCGGCATGGGCACCATTTTCTGGGGCGCCCTGGGGCTGCTGATCCTCACCCTGCTACGAGTGCGCTACTGGCTGATCGCCAACATACCGCTCACCCTGCGGGTCGGCATCACCGCCGGTATCGGCCTGCTCATCGCCCTGCTCGGCCTGCACAACGCCGGCATAGTGGTCGCGAGCCCGGCCACCATGGTGACGGTGGGCAACCTCACCTCCCTGCCCTGCCTGCTGGGGCTGCTCGGCTTCTTCCTGATCTGCATCTTCTCCGCCCGCGGCGTGCACTCCGCCGTGCTGATCGCCATCGTGGTGACCACCACCCTGGGCTGGTTGTTCGGGGATGTGACCTTCAAGGGCTTCATCTCCATGCCGCCGAGCATCACGCCGGTGTTCGGTCAGCTGGATTTGATGGGTTCTCTGGATATCAGCCTGGCCGGGATCATCTTCTCCTTCATGCTGGTCAACCTGTTCGACTCCTCAGGTACCCTGATCGGGGTCACCAACCGCGCCAAGCTGGCCGATGATCAGGGTCGCTTCCCGCGCATGAAACAAGCGCTGGTGGTCGACAGCGTGAGCTCCGTCGGCGGCGCCTTCATGGGCACCTCCTCGGTCACCGCTTACATCGAGAGCAGCTCCGGCGTGGCCGTGGGTGGCCGCACCGGCCTGACCGCCATCGTCGCCGGCGTCTTGTTCCTGCTGGCCATCTTCTTCTCCCCCATCGCCGCCATGGTGCCCGCCTATGCTGCTGCGGGAGCCCTCATCTATGTGGGCGTGCTGATGTGCTCCGAGCTGACCCGCGTGAAGTGGGAAGACTTGACCGAAGCGGTGCCGGCCTTCATGACTGCCGTCATGATGCCGTTCAGCTTCTCCATCACCGAGGGGATCGCCGTGGGCTTTATCTCCTACTGCGTGATGAAGGCGGGCACCGGCCGCTGGCGCGAGATCAACCCCTGCGTGCTGGTGGTCGCCCTGCTGTTCGTGCTCAAGTTCGTCTGGGTCGACAGCCACTAAGCCCGGTTGCCAGAGACAAAAATGCCCGTCATCGACGGGCATTTTTTATGGCTGACTTTCGCTCACCAGAGATGGGTTAACGGATGCCGCGCGCCTCGCGGATCCACTCCCAGGCCTGCTGGATCTCCTGGGTCTTCTCCTTGGCCATCTCCATCATCTCGGGCGGCAACCCCTTGGCGGCCAGCTTGTCCGGGTGATGCTTGCTCATCTCCTTGCGATAGGCGCGCTTGATGTCCTGATCGCTGTCGCTCTCGCTCACCCCGAGCAACTGGTAGGCATCCTTGAGGCGATCCGCCGAGGGTGCCTCCTGCCGGTACTGCTGGCCCTGTCCACCGCCCTGCTGCTGGCGATGGAAGAAATTCATCTGCGCCTCGGCCATGGCCAGGATCCGAGCCAGCTCGATGCGGCTGACACCGAGTTCGTCGGCAATAGTCTGCAAGATGGCTCGCTCATCGGCCTCCACCCGACCATCGGCGAAGGCGGCCTGCAGCTGGACTTCCAGGAAGAAGCGCAAGATATCGCGCTGACCCTGACTCGCCTGACGAAACTCGGCCAGGGTCTCCCGCAGCGGGAAGCCGCTCTCCTTGCCTTGGCGGAATGACTCCTGCGCCCGCACTCGCTGCTCGCCGGAGAGGCGCATCCTGTCCATCAGGTTGGAGGCGACCCGGATCTCCTGCTCGGTGACCTGACCGCTCGCCTTGGCGATGTGGCCCATGACGGCGAAGGTGGCGTGGAAGAAGACAGCCTGTTGCTGCTGGGTGGGCGCACGGCGGAAGGACATGCCCATGCCACGATCGAAACGGTGGCCTATCCAGAGGCCGAGCAGGGCACCGAAGATGTTGCCGAGCAGAAAACCGAAGAAGGCGCCAAGCACCTTACCCCAAATACGCATGGTTCAAGACCTCGTGAAATTAATGAGTACGTCCTTGCAACTGATCGTCCAGCTCGCGCAACCGCTCTACCGTCCCTATGTCCCGCCATTCACCGGCCAGCAAGGCGCCAGCGACCCTGTCTTGGGCCATCCAGTCGCGCAGCAGGGGGGCCAGCTTGCGCGCGCCGGGCGACAAGTTGGCAAAGGCGGCGGGATGATAGATGCCGACACCGCTAAAGGTAAAGACGGCGGGGCCAGGGTGTTCGGTCTCACCGCCGGGGGCCTCGGCTGGCAGATCCAGCACCCGTCCGGCCTGCAGGGCAAAATCCCCCTGCGGGTGCTGGGGCGGGTTGGGCACCAGCCAGAGGCGAGCCAGATCGTCCCCCAGTGGCTGCTGCATCAAGGCACCAGTCAAGACGCCATAGTCCATGTCAATCCAGGTATCGCCGTTGATCACCAGGAAAGGCGCATCCCCCAGCAATGGCAGCGCCTGCACTATGCCACCGGCGGTCTCAAGGGCACTCTCCTCCGCCGACCACTGAATGCTGACGCCGAACCGGCTGCCGTCACCGAGGGCCTCCACCAGCTTGTGGCCGAGCCAGGCGTGGTTGATGACGAGATCCGTCACTCCGGCGTGCTTGAGCTTCTCGATATGGTGCACTATGAGCGGCTTGCCCCCTACTGCGAGCAGCGGCTTGGGCAACAGATCGGTGAGCGGTCGCATCCGCTCGCCGCGCCCGGCCGCCAGGATCATCACCTTCATGACCGCGACTCCGCCACCCTTGTCAGCCCAGGCAACACCACCTGCTGCAACCAGTCACCGAAGCGGGCCAGCACCGGATGGTCGGCCCCATGCAACTCGCATACGTCCACCACATAGCCCAGAGTACGGGGAATATCCTTGAGGTAACCTGACTTGCCATCTCTGTGGTAGAGGCGGGTGAAGAGTCCCGCCGCCTTCAGGTGGCGCTGCATGCCGGTGAGATCGACATGACGGCGGAAGCTGGCGTAATCGAGCTCACCGAGCAGGCCGGCTTGACCGAGCGTCTCGAAGCCGTGGCGCACGCCCTGCTCTATCACCGCATCAGGCCAGCGTACATAGCAATCCTTGAGCAACGAAACCAGGTCATAGCTCAAAGGGCCTATGACCATGTCCTGGAAATCGATAATGGCAAGCTCGCTGCTGTCGGGCGTATCGCCACCACACACCATCAGGTTGCGGCTGTGGAAGTCCCGGTGCATCACGCCCTGGGGCTGGGTCAGGTTGTTGGTAGTAAGACAGGCGAAGGTGTCGTCCAGCATCCGTTGCTCGGCCTCGTTCAGGGCAAGCTGCAGGTGACGACCCAGCAACCACTCGGGGAAAATGGCGTCTTCACGGGCCATAAAGGCAGCATCGAACGGCTCGAGCGTCAGCGCAACCGCCCCCAGCCTCGGCAACAAGGCGATGGCCTTGCCATACCAGGCCAGCACGTTGTGCAAGCCCAGACAGCTTATCAGCTGGGTATCACCGAGATCCGTCACCGCCAGCAGGCCCTGTTCATAGTCCACGGCCCTGACCTCGGGGGCCAGCAGCCCCATGGCGTTCAGCGCCGCGGCATTACGAACAAATTCATGATTTTTTTCGGTTTTCGGATTAGCATCCACCCACACCAGACCGGCACCACGGAAGTAGCGGCGAAAACTGGCGTCACCGGAGATCAGGGTCAATTGAAGGTTGGCATCACCGGAGATCCGGCGCGCCCATTGCTGTAACAGGGAATCGCGATCGTGCATGAGTCAGGGACCAAATTGGAAAGCAGCACTTGGCTGTTAGCCCTGGCCGCAATAATGCTTTATCATTGCCGGCTAACATAAAGCAATGACATGCAATGTCAACTCGATGGATCCTGACATAAAATGCATGCCCTGAATCAACCGTTTTTACCACGGATTGCGCGAGCCTTTCACATGACAAAATGGACACTGGGAGCCTCTGCTCCCATCGCCCTGACCATCAGCCTTGTCCCAGCCTTGAGTCCTTTCACGGTCCAGGCTGCGCCATTCAACGCGCCACCGGCTACCGGGATCCTGGATAGTCTCTGCTATGACTATGTTCCCAAAGTAGAAAAACCCAAAGCGGATGAGGACGCCAATGCGCTGCCCGTCGAGGTCGATGCGGATCGCCTCGAGGCCAAGCAGGGTGAGACCGCCGTCTATGAGGGTGACGTCAAGGTTCGTCAGGGGGTGCGCAAATTCGACTCCGACTACGCTCAGGTCGATCAGCAGAGCCGGGATGTCATCGCCATCGGCAACATCTATTACAACGACGGCCAGATCACCGTCACCAGCGACAAGACTCTCAAATCCAACCTGGATACCAAGGATTCCGAGCTGGAAGAGGGCAAGTATCAGGTTCACGGTTCACCGGTGCGCGGCTTCGCCGAGAAGGTGACCATGACCAACAACAACCAGAACATCACCCTGGAAGGGGCTCAGTACACCACCTGCCCACCGGGCCAGGAGGCCTGGACCCTGAAGGCAGGCAGCATCGACATCGATCAGACCGAGGTGTTCGGTGAGGCTTATAACGCCACCCTCTGGCTCTACGATTACCCGGTGTTCTACACCCCCTATATCAACTTCCCGATCAAGGATGAGCGCAAGACCGGCCTGCTCTATCCCTATTACAAGCAGAGTTCCGACAATGGCATGGAGATCACCCAGCCATTTTACTGGAACATAGCCCCGAACTACGACGCCACCATCACCCCGCGCTTCATGGACAGACGCGGCCTGATGAACCAGGTCGAGTTCCGCTATATGCCGGATCCGGCCCATACCGGCAGCTTTTACTTCGAGAACCTGGCGGATGACAAGCAGTACGACGAGACGGCCAGCCTCAATGATAACCTGGCCGATGGTCACCGCTACCTGATCAATGCCCGCCACACCTCCCTGTTCATGGACAACGCGCTGCGGGTATCGGTGGACTACACCAAGGTACGGGACAAGGACTACAACTACTTCAACGACTTCGACCCCAAGGTGGGTACCCAGGTCGACAACCAGTTGCAGCAATCCCTGACCGCCGGCTACTTCCAGCAGAACTGGAACCTCAAGACAGAGGTGCGTACCTACCAGATTTTGCTGGCCGGCGCCCAGCAGCCCCACTCCATGCTGCCGCGTATCGACCACAACTACTATCAGCAGGGCAGCTGGTACGATCTGGCCTGGAACACCGAGCTGACCAAGTTCGGCTACGACAACGATGAATCCACCATAGGCGAGGTCTACACAGGTACCCGCCTGTACAGCGCCCCGACCCTGACGGTGCCGCTCGTGACCTCGGCGGCTTACTACCTCGATAGTCAGTACAAGCTGATGTACACCCAGTACAATCAGGACGTGCCGGATGATGGCAAGCTCACCGCCTACTACCGTGACCGGGGCTTGACCGAGCTCGATGACCATGTCATCCGGGTGTTGCCGTCGTTTCGTCTCAAGGGCGGTCTCACCTTCGATCGACAACAACAGTGGTTCGGCGAGGAGGCCAACCAGACCCTGGAGCCGGAGTTCCAGTACCTCTATGTGCCCTACAAGGATCAGGACAATATAGGGATCTATGACTCCACCACCATGCGCCAGGATTACTACAGCCTGTTCAGCGATCAGCGTTATGCCGGCCTCGACCGCATCAGTGACTCCAACCGCCTGACCCTCGGCCTCACCAGCCGTGTCTATGACCCGGCCGGGGATGAACGAATTCGGCTGGCCGTTGCCCAAGCATTCGACTTCGTCGCCCCCAGGGTCACCCTCTACCCCAACGACGAGCTGAGCAACAACACCCGCTCCCCGCTCTCGTTCGAAGGGGATGCCAAGATCAACGAGCAGTGGTTTGCCCATGTGGGCGCACAATACGACATGGAGCAGAACCTCATCAGTTCAGCCAACAGCGCCCTGGAATACCGCCACGAGAAGCTGATCAGCCAGTTGAACTACCGCTTCATCCGGGATGCCAACTACGACCTGGAGAGCAAGGGCAAAGAGACAAGCGATCTCAACCAGATCGGCATGTTGTTGACCACCCCGCTCAACGATCAGTGGCACCTCTATGGCGGTTATTATTACGAGCTGGATCAAGGGGTCAAGGTTGACCGCAAGGTGGGCCTGAAGTACGACTCTTGCTGCTGGAGCATCAACTTCAACATGGAGTGGGTCAACGACCCGGATAACGTCAATTATCAGCCCAGTGCAGAGCGTAGTCTGGGGATTCAATTTGAAATGAAAGGATTGGGTAGCGTGGGAACGGGCCCAAAGGGGACTTCCCTGGATACCGAAGCCCTGCCTTACATTCGTCCGTTTAATCTGCTAGACCAATAACCGGTTTGGCACACGCATTGAGAGATGGATATGAAGAAGACGTTGATTTCCCTGCTGACCGCAGGCCTGTTTGGAGTCATGAGCCAGGGTGCCTTCGCCGCCCCCGAGCTGATGGACAAGGTGCTGGCCGTGGTCAACAAGGACGTGGTGCTGGTCAGCCAGCAGGATGCCCTGGTGCAGAAGGTGAAGGCCTCCGCTCAGGAGAGCGGCCAATCCCTGCCCGATGACGCCACCCTGCGCAAGCAGGCGCTGGATCGCCTGATCCAAGAGAGCCTGCAGTTGCAACTGGCGGATCGCCAGGGCCTGAAGATCAGCGACACCCAGCTGGAACAAGCCATCCAGAGCATCGCAGCCGACAACAAGATGACTCTGGAGCAGTTGCGCGCCCAGCTGGAGCGTGAAGGCCTGACCTACGCCCAGTACCGGGAAGAGGTTCGCCGCGAGATCCTGATGAACGAGGTGCGTCGCAGCCAGGTTCGCCGCCGCATCAACATCTCCGAGCAGGAGGTAAAACAGGTGGTCGAGGCGCTGAGCAAGCAGGGTCAGCAGCAGACCGAATACCACGTCGGTCACATTCAGGTTGCCCTGCCGGATAACCCGAACGCCGAGCAGCTCAATGCCGCCAAGGCCAAGATCGAACGCATCCTGGCCGCCCTGAAGGGCGGTGCCGATTTCCGCAAGCTGGCCATCGCCGAGAGTAATGGCCCCAAGGCCCTGGAAGGGGGTGACTGGGGCTGGATGAGCCCGCAGGAGATGCCCACTCTGATGGCGGAGGCGGTGCAAGGCGCCAGCAAGGGTGACATCGTCGGCCCGCTGCGCTCCGGCGCCGGTCTGCACATCATCAAGATCTTCGACACCAAGGGTCAGCAGCAAGTCATGCAGACCGAGGTCAAGGCCCGTCACATCCTGATCAAGCCCTCCATCATCCTGAGTGAGGAGAAGGCCAAGGGAACCCTGGACGGTATCTTGCACGACATCAAGAGTGGCAAGGCCAGCTTCGCCAGCATGGCGGAGAAATACTCCGAAGATCCGGGCTCTGCGGTGCAGGGTGGCGAACTGGGCTGGTCCGATCCCGGCGTCTATGTGCCGGAGTTCCGCGACATGGTCAACCGTCTGCAACCGGGCCAGATCAGCGAGCCGTTCCGCACCAGCCACGGCTGGCACATAGTGCAGCTGGAAGACCGTCGCAGCCAGGATGCCACCGGCAAGGCACAGGAGCAGCGCGCCTATCAGCTGATCTTCAACCGCCGCTTCACCGAAGAGTCCCAAGCCTGGCTGGATGAGCTGCGCGATGAGGCCTATATCCAGATCGAACCGAACTGATGGAAGAGAAGCTGATGAGCTGCCAGCGTCTCGCCATCACGCCGGGTGAACCGGCGGGCATAGGCCCGGATCTGGTGCTGCAGATAGCCCAGCAGGGCTGGCCCCATCAGCTGGTGGTGATCGCCGATCCCGCCCTGCTGCGCGAGCGAGCCGCCCTGTTGGGGCTGTCCATCGGGCTGGAACCCTATGACGCAAGCGCCCCTGCCCGCCCCCAGCGGGCGGGGACGCTCACGCTCTGCCCCATCCAACTCGGCGCACCAGTGATGCCGGGTGAGCTCGATGAGGCGAACGGCGCCTACGTGCTGGCGACCCTGCAACGTGCCTGCGACGGCAACATGAACGGCGAGTTTGCCGCCGTGGTGACCGGGCCGGTACACAAAGGGATCATCAATCAGGCCGGCGTCTCGTTCAGCGGCCACACCGAGTTCTTCGCCCAGCAGTCCGGCACCGCCGACGTGGTGATGCTGCTGGCGACGGAAGGGCTGCGAGTGGCACTGGCGACCACCCATATTCCCCTCGCCTACGTGGCCATGGCCATCACCGAAGATCGCCTCGGCAAGGTGATCCGCATCCTGGATGCGGATCTCAAGGCCAAGTTCGGCATTGCCAAGCCCCGGATTTACGTCTGTGGCCTCAATCCCCACGCCGGGGAAGGGGGACATCTCGGCCGGGAAGAGATCGAGGTGATCGAGCCAGCCCTCGCTGGCTTGCGCGAGGAAGGCATCGATCTGGTCGGCCCGCTGCCGGCCGACACCCTGTTCCAGGACAAATACCTCAAGGATGCGGATGCGGTACTCGCCATGTACCACGACCAGGGGCTGCCCGTGCTCAAGTACAAGGGCTTTGGCAACTCGGTCAATATCACCCTCGGACTCCCATTCATCCGCACTTCGGTGGATCACGGCACAGCGCTGGATCTGGCAGGCAAGGGCCTGGCGGACTCGGGCAGCCTCACCACCGCGATTAACCACGCCATCCAGATGGTAGAGAAAAAAAGCTATGAGCAGTAAGGTGCAGAACAATAAAGTGCACATGGGCCACACGGCCCGTAAGCGTTTCGGTCAAAACTTCTTGCACGACCGTTATGTGATCGACCAGATAGTCGCCGCCATCAACCCGCAACCGGGTCAGAATCTGGTGGAGATAGGTCCGGGTCTGGCCGCGCTGACCGAACCGGTCGCCTCCCAGATGGACAAGATGACAGTCGTCGAGCTGGACCGGGATCTGGCCGCGCGCCTGCGTGAGCACCCCACCCTCAAGGACAAGCTGACCGTGATCGAGGCCGATGCCATGCGCTTCGACTTCGGCACCCTGATGGGGGAAGGCAAGGGGCCGTTGCGCATCTTTGGCAACCTGCCCTACAACATCTCCACCCCACTCATCTTCCACCTGTGCGAGTTCGCCGACCGGGTAGAGGACATGCACTTCATGCTGCAAAAGGAAGTGGTATTGCGGATGTGCGCCGGCCCCGGCAGCAAGGCCTATGGTCGCCTGAGCGTCATGGTGCAGTACTACTGCCAGGTGATCCCGGTGCTGGAAGTGGGCCCTGGCGCCTTCAAACCGGCGCCCAAGGTCGATTCTGCCGTGGTACGCCTGATGCCGCACAAGAACCCGACAATCGTCGCCAAAGACATGCGCTGCCTGAGCCGCGTCTGTACCGAGGGCTTCGGTCAACGTCGCAAGACCATTCGCAACAGCTTCGCCAACTTCATCACCGAGGCTCAGCTGACCGAGCTCGGCATCGATGGCAGCCTGCGTCCGGAGAACCTCTCCCTCGAGCAGTTCGTCCAGATCGCCAACTGGCTGGCCGATCAGCAGCAGGCCTGATCCCATGGCACATCCCCGGATACTGATCCGCCCCCATCCCAGCTATGTGGCAGGCACCGAGGATCCTTACCATTTTATCTATCTCATCGAGATAGAGAATCTGGGGCCGGGGACGGTGCAACTGCTGCATCGACGCTGGCTCATCACCGACGCCAATGGCAAGATGCAGGAAGTGGAAGGTCCCGGGGTGGTCGGCGAACAACCCTTGATCGCCCCCGGCGAGACCTTTAGCTACCAGAGTGGCGTTCCCCTCGCCACTCCGTTAGGCGTGATGGAAGGCAGCTACATCCTGCAAGATGAGTCGGGGCAGCAATTTGAAGCCCCCATAGCGCCCTTCACGCTGGCCGTACCCAACATTATCAACTGAGGTTTCATGGCGAACTGTTTCGTCGGTGATATCCAGGGCTGCTACGACGACTTGCGCCGCCTGCTGGATCTCGCCGAGTTCGACTTCGATAACGACACGCTCTGGCTGTGTGGCGATCTCGTCGCCCGCGGGCCGGACTCTCTCAATACCCTGCGTTTCGTCAAATCCCTGGGACAGCAGGCCGTCAGTGTGCTCGGCAACCACGATCTGCACCTGCTGGCGGTGGCCCACGGCGTGGCACCGCTCAAGAAGAAAGACAAGCTGCAGGCCCTGATGGAGGCCCCGGATCGGGACGAGCTGCTGGAGTGGCTGCGTCACCGCCCGCTGCTGGCAGAGCACCCGGACCTGCCCATCATGATGATCCACGCCGGCCTCTCCCCCGCCTGGGATGCCCACACCGCCCGCAGTTGCGCGCGCGAGGTGGAGAGCCTGCTGCGCGGCGATCAGTACCAGTGGCTGCTGCACAACATGTATGGCGACCAGCCGGACAGCTGGGACGACAACTTGTTGGGGATAGAGCGCTACCGCTACATCATCAACAGCTTCACCCGCATGCGGTTCTGCTACTTCGATGGCCGGCTCGAATTCAAGTGCAAGAAAGGCCCCACGGAGTCCACCCCCGGCCTGCGCCCTTGGTTCGAGCAACGCGAGCACCATGTGGATGACCCCATACTGGTGTTCGGCCACTGGGCTGCGCTGATGGGTGCCACCGGCAAGGACGACATCAAGGGACTGGATACCGGCTGCGTCTGGGGCAACAGCCTCACCATGTGGCGGTATGAAGACGACGCCATGATTGCGACCCCCTGCCCCGCTTACGCCAAATAAGCCGTCGCGGCAGCGCCGTATCGCAAGCAACCTCACCGAAGAGGCATGCCCTAGCCCTGCCTGCACCAAGTGAGGCGAGAGGCGGACAATAAAACGGGCCCGGCATCACTGCCGGGCCCGTTTTTATGGTGATCATCGCGGGACTAGAGTTTGCGTCCCAGCCGTTTCTCGACCTGACGTCGCTCCCATTCGGGCCCGAACAGCTTGAACGGCTGGAACAGATTGATGGCATGGGACATCAGGCCCAATCCCCAACCCAGCATGGGCCACCAGGCCCAGATGTAATCCGGGTTGCTCAGGTAGTTGATGACAAACAGACCCGTCATCACCAGCACATAGCTGGTGAGGTGGCCATAGAAGCCCTTGAGCCCCTCGACAAACTTCATCGCCTCCCGCTCATCCCGCGCCACGTGCACGCTTCCCTGACTGTCGAACTCATTGCCTTTCATCTCGCTCTCCTGCAGTTGAGTCACATCGAGCTCAAAGACTGAGGCCAGGGCCTTGAGGGATTCCAGTCCGGGTTGTTGCCCCTGCTCGATCCGCTGTATGGTGCGCACACTCAGACCGGACAGGGTCGCCAACTGCTCCTGTGACCAACCCCGCTGCAATCTCAATTTCCTGACTATCATCATCGGCTCCTTGTGATTTTGAACAGGGCCAGCATAGGGCCGGAAACACGCTCGGCGACACGACAAAGGCCTGACATCAACCTGACTGTCGTGTTAAATCAACATCTTGACTCTCATTCGCCCCATGATTTAGAGGCTCTGCATCAGCTCGGCGGCGATCTCGAACGAGCGCAGCCTGGCCTCGTGGGAGACGATGGGGCCGTTGAACATCAGCTCATCGGCGCCGGTTTCCGCCAGCAATGCCTGCAAGCCGTGGCGGACCCTGTCTCGGTCACCCACCAGGGAGCGCGCCAGGGTCTGCTCCATCGCCATCAGCTCCCGCGGCGACCACTCCTCCCCCAACTCCTGCACCGGCAGCGGCAACTTGCCCGCATCGCCGCGATAGAGCCGCAGGAACTGCTGCTGCAGTGTGGTGAACAGGAAGCGGGCCTCGCGCTCGGTGTCGGCCGCTATCACGTTGATGCACACTACGGCATAGGGCTTGGGCCAGCGGGCGGAAGGCTGGTACTGGCTGCGATAAAGTTCCAGCGCCTGCAGCAGCAGGCCGGGGGCGAAGTGGGAGGCAAAGCCGAACGGCAGCCCCATGGCGGCGGCCAGCTGGGCGCTGTAGAGACTGGACCCCAGCAGCCAGACGGGCACCTCCAGCCCCTGACCCGGCACCGCCTGCACGGCCCCCGGTTGGTCGCCAAAGTAGCGCATCAGCTCGCGCACATCCGCCGGGAAGTCGTCCACCTCGCCGCTGCGCTGACGGCGCAGCGCCTGCATGGTGCGCTGATCCGTGCCGGGGGCACGCCCCAGTCCCAGATCGATCCTGTCCGGGTAGAGGGAGGCCAGGGTGCCAAACTGCTCGGCGATCACCAGCGGCGAGTGATTCGGCAACATGATGCCGCCGGCCCCCAGCCGCAGTGTGCTGGTACCGCCGGCCAGATGGCCGATCAGCACCGAGGTGGCGGCGCTGGCGATGCCCGGCATGTTGTGATGCTCCGCCAGCCAGTAGCGGTGATAGCCCCAGCGCTCGGCGTGACGGGCCAGATCCAGCGAGTGGCGAAATGATTCGGCGGGCACCGAGCCTTCGGGTACGGGTACAAGATCGAGGACGGAATAGGGGATGGCGGACATGGGACACTCCATTGATTCACGGGTAACTCATCAGCGGGCACTGTAGCACGAGATATCTGAATGAATCACGCTGCCCACCCATGGTCCCGTCGCCCGCTCCCGAAGAAACGAACCCTGCCCCCTCCCGCTCACATCGTGAAGATCCTCGAAAGGGTCTGCTTTTTCTCTGATATTCCCGCCGGATGGCTGTGTTTTTTGTCATCCTGCGAGCACACTGATGAGGGATCATTGGGTTATCGTTCGTCGGCAAGGATGCATTCATGACAACGGCAAGACTGGGTCGCAGGCCCTTCTACGTACACATCGCTACCCTGTTCATTCTGTTGTTCACCCTGCTGGGGGGCGCCCTCATCCTGCTCCAGTATCAGCAGGGCATGCAGCAGGGCTTGGAGCACGAGCGACAGAGCTTCCTGCAGTATCGGGAACAGCTGGCGCTGGCACTCAAGCTGAACGAGCGCCCGGCCCGCATGTCCCTGAGCCTGCTGCGCAGCGGCCAGCTGGCGGAGATGACGGATCTGGAGGCGCGCCTCACCTATCTGCCCCAGCTGGCGGAAGTGCTGGCCAACAGCACCAGCTATGGTGCCGTCTATGCCGGTTACGATAACGGTGACTTCTTTCTGGTCCGCAAGTTGACCAAACGGGCCAAGGAGCGGCTGGAGCCGGCCCCTCCCGCCAGTTATCTGCTGGTGCAGAGCCTGAGTCAGGGCCAGGGGGAGTACCTCTATTTCGACAAGCGGCTGCATCTGCTCGAGCGCCGACTCATGCCTGACTATCGCTTCGATCCCCGCAGCCGCGACTGGTACAAGGAGGCGCGCTGGCGCACCGGCATCGTCGTGACCCACCCCTACCTCTTCTTCACCACCAAGGAGCCTGGCATGACGCTGGCGGTGGAGAGCGACGATAGGCGCGCGGTGATCGGACTGGACACCAGCGTGGAGGGCCTCTCCGCCCTCATCGGCGAGCTGCCCCTGCCCAGCCATTGCCAACTGGTGTTGTTCGATGAGTTCGGCACCCTGCTGGCCACGGATCCCAAGCTGCTGCCAAGCTTCGATCAGCTGAGTCGACTGCCCATGCTGTCGGCACTCAATGATCCCATCCTGACCCAGTTGCAGCAGCAGATCGCCACCCAGCCCACCCTGCTGCACGGCCCGAGCGAGCAGAGCCTGACCCTGAGCGCGGCGGATCGCAGCGACTGGCTGATCAATCTCTCCGCCCTTGGCGAAGGCTCCCCCTTCCATGTCGCCCTGCTGGTACCGACAGAGGCGCTCACCGCACAGGCTCGCCACGAGGCCCTGCGCAACCTTGTCTGGGCCCTGGCCGGGTTGTTGCTGTTGTTGCCCGTCATCTGGCTGGTGGCGAGACGCACCGCGGCACCCTTGCTGGCACTGACCCAGGAGGCGGAGCGGATCCAGCATTTCGACTTCAGCGAGAGCCGGGGACCCGACTCGGCGATCCGGGAGATTGACGATCTGGCCCGCACCATGTCGGGCATGCGCCTGACCCTCGGCAACTTCATGAGCATGGGCCGGGCACTGGCGGCCGAGCACCGCTTCGATTCCCTGCTCAACCGCATCCTGCACGAGACAATAGCGGCGGTGCAGGCGGAAGGGGGCTGCCTCTACCTGGCGCAGGGCGAGCAGATGACGGCGATACAAGCCATCTGGCAACAGCAGTCTCTGTCTGCCGAACAACTGCGCTGGCAGGATGAACTGCTCGGCGGCCTCTACCATACCGAGCGGCTCAGCCTGAGCCTAGATGCCGACGACTGGCAGCAATACCTGACCGGCTGGGGCCCCTTCCCCGGCCCCCGCCAGCTGCTGGTGGAACCGCTGCACAATCACCGCCAGGAGCGGATCGGCTGCCTGCTGCTGATCCTGCCCCATTGCTCGGCGTCCGAGCTGGCCTCACGCACCAGCCTGATCGAGGCGCTGGCCGGCATGTCTGCCTCCGCCATCGAGAATCAGCGCCTGCTGGAGGAGCAAAAGCAGCTACTTGAGGCCTTCATCGAGCTGATCGCGGGAGCCATCGATGCCAAGAGCCCCTACACGGGCGGCCACTGCCAACGCGTGCCCGAGCTGACCCGCATGCTGACGGAGGCCGCCTGCGCCCAGCAGCAGGGACCCTTCAGCGACTTCAGCTTGAGCGAAGAGGAGTGGGAGGCTATCCACATCGCAAGCTGGCTGCACGACTGCGGCAAAGTCACCACGCCGGAGTTCGTGGTCGACAAGGCCACCAAGCTGGAGACCATCTACGACCGGATCCACGAGATCCGCACCCGCTTCGAGGTACTCAAGCGCGATGCCTACATAGAGGTGCTGGCGGCCCGCTTGCCGGAGCAGGAGCGGGTGGCGAGCCGGGAGGCCGTGGCCCCCCTCTGGTCCACCCTGGATCGGGAGTTTGCCTTCGTCGCCGAGTGCAACCTCGGTGGTGAGTGGATGGCGCCGGAGAAGCTGGAGCAACTCAACCTCATTGCCAACCGTACCTGGCTGCGCACCCTGGACGACCGGCTGGGGATCAGCCGGGATGAGCTCAGACGGCATCAGGATGAGCCTGCCCCCGAGCTGCCTTGCCTCGAGCCGCTGCTGGCCGACAAGCCGCAACACCTGGTACCCCGCCCCGGCCACGACAGCCTGACCGACCACAATCCCTGGGGATTCAAGGTCAAGGTCCCCGTTCACCTCTACAACAGGGGCGAGTGCTACAACCTCGCCATCGGCCGCGGCACCCTCACCGAGGAGGAGCGCTACAAGATCAACGATCACATCATCCAGACCATTCGCATGCTGGAACGGCTCCCCTTCCCCCGCCACCTGCGCAAGGTGCCGGAGATCGCCGGCGGTCACCACGAGCGGATGGATGGCAAGGGCTATCCGCGCCAGCTGCTGGGCGCCCAGATGAGCATCCCCGCCCGCATCATGGCCATCGCCGACATCTTTGAGGCGCTGACCGCGAGCGATCGCCCCTACAAGTCGGGCAAGACGGTCTCCCAGTCCCTGGCCATCATGGAGCACATGGTGCAGGAGCAGCACATAGATCCGGCGCTGTTTGACCTGTTCGTCACCAGCGGTGTCTGGCGGGATTATGCCCTGCGTTTCCTGGCGCCGGAGCAGCTGGACGAGGTGGATGAAGGGACACTACGCGGCGGCAAAATAGCTTCTGAGGTGGGATAGCAGCGTCCCGATTGACTGTCCTGCATTCGCTGGCCAGCCATCATTAGCATATGAATGGCTGCGCATTGCTTGTTGAGAAGGATGTACCGCCACCACCAAAGAATCAGATGGTGAAACCACCCACCACGAGAGGCTTAGGTAGTTTTAATCTCCTTTCCCCCATAAAAAAACCGGAGCCTGTTGCCAGGCTCCGGTTTTTTGCAGGGGTGGGCTCGAAAGCCGCACCACTCAGGCAGGACTATTAGTCGCGGACGTAGATGACCTCGACGCCGTCATCATCGTCGTCATCGAAGTCGTCGTCATCGTCCAGTGCCTCATCGAAGGCTCTGGACGCCGCCAGCGCCTCGGCTTCCGCCTGGGCCAGCTGGTTCTTGTGGTAATCATCCCACTTGAACTCCACCTTCTCGATGGCGGCCTTGGCATCGGCTTCCAGCTGACGGGGCATGGTGTCCAGCAGATCCAGAATGTCGTAGCAGACCTTCTTGGTGCCTTCCTTGCTGATGGCGGTGATCTGATAGACGGGACCTTCGTAGGCCAGCGCGGCCTTGACTCTGTCCATCACTTCCTGGGCTTCTTCTTCCAGGATCAGATCCATCTTGTTGAACACCAACCAGCGCGTCTTGCCGGCCAGCTCGGGGCTGTACTTCTCCAGCTCCCGGACTATGGTCACCGCATTCTCGGCGGGATCAGAGCCATCGACCGGGCAGATGTCCACCAGGTGGAGCAGCACGCGGCAACGCTCGAGGTGCTTCAGGAAGCGGATGCCGAGGCCAGCCCCTTCGGCGGCGCCTTCGATCAGGCCCGGAATATCGGCGATGACGAAGGAGCGGGAGTTCTCACCACGCACCACACCGAGGTTCGGGACCAGGGTGGTGAAGGGATAGTCGGCCACTTTCGGGCGGGCAGCAGACACGGCGCGAATGAAGGTGGACTTGCCCGCATTGGGCAGACCCAGCATGCCGACGTCCGCCAGCAGCAGCAGCTCCAGCTTCAGGGTACGCACTTCACCCGGGGTGCCATTGCTCTTCTGATAGGGGGTACGGTTGACCGAACTCTTGAAACGGGTGTTGCCGAGGCCATGGAAGCCACCTTTGGCGACCAGCAGCTTCTGACCGTGAGCGGTCAGATCCCCCAGCAATTCGCCGGTATCTTCATCGCTGGCACGAGTACCGACGGGCACACGCAGGACGCGATCCTTGCCGCGGCGACCGGTACAGTTGGCACTTCTGCCATTCTCACCACGCTCGGCTGCGTGAAAACGCTCGAAACGGTAGTCGATCAGGGTATTCAGGTTCTCGTCGGCGAGCAGGTACACATCACCGCCGTCGCCACCGTCACCACCGTCCGGGCCACCGTTGGGAATATACAATTCCCGACGGAAGCTCACACAACCGTTACCACCGTCACCGGCATCGACTCGAATCTGGACTTCATCAACAAACTTCATAGGTAACCGTCACCCTTAATTCGAAAAACCGATACGCAATTATAGTGGTACAGACCCCTGCGGGCGAGACGCATCTGGCCGATGGGCCCGTCTACGCCGGCTCATCCGCGTGCCGTTTTTTCGTCAAACTCATCAGAAAAACAAAAGCCCCGCCAGGTTGGCGGGGCTTCGGATCCTTGCGGTCCGTAATTACTCAGCAACGATGCTGACGTACTTACGATTCTGCGGACCTTTAACTTCGAACAACACTTTACCGGTCGCGGTAGCGAACAGAGTGTGGTCGGTACCCAAGCCAACGTTGGTGCCAGGGTGGAACTTGGTGCCACGCTGACGAACGATGATGCTGCCTGCCAGTACAGTTTCGCCGCCGAAGCGCTTGACGCCGAGGCGTTTGGCTTCTGAGTCGCGACCGTTGCGGGATGAACCGCCAGCTTTCTTATGTGCCATTTTTCAGATTCCTCTCGAATTAAGCGCTGATGCCAGTGATTTTGACTTCAGTGAACCACTGACGGTGGCCAGCTTGCTTGCGATGGTGCTTACGACGACGGAACTTGACGATAGTCACTTTCTCGCCACGGCCGTGAGCCACAACTTCAGCAATAACCTTGCCACCTTCAACGAAAGGAGCACCTACTTTAAAAGTGTCGCCTGCAGCAACCATCAGAACTTCGTTGAAGTCGATAGTAGCGCCAGTCTCAACGTTCAGCTTTTCCAGACGAACGATTTGACCTTCGGCCACACGGTGTTGTTTTCCGCCGCTTTGGAATACCGCGTACATTTGATTAACTCCGTAAAGGCGTGTCTTTTGCTCAAGGCCAGACACGCGCAAAAACCTATAACAATGGGCCGGCATTCTACGCAAATCGATCTGCTCAGGCAAGGCCAAATTAGCAAAAAGTTTACTTTGTGCGCATATCCGCCGCCGTGAATAAACGCTTAACTGTAACCCATTGTGAAATCGTGTAGAATCCCCGCCATTGCTAAAAACGCAGTAATTGCTGCCGTCACGTTACGAGACTTATGGACCAACAGACTATCCGTGCGCTCTGTGCCGCCGACATGACGGCGGTCAATGAACTGATCCTGGCGAGACTCCAGTCCGATGTCAGCCTGATCAACCAACTGGGTTTCTACATTGTCAGTGCAGGCGGAAAACGGATGCGCCCCATGCTGACAGTCATGGCCGCCCGCGCACTGGGTTATGAAGGTGAAGATCACCTGAAACTGGCCGCCATCATCGAATTCATTCACACCTCCACCCTGCTGCACGACGATGTGGTCGACGAATCCGACCTGCGCCGTGGCCGGGAGACCGCCAATGCGCTGTTTGGCAATGCCGCAAGCGTCTTGGTCGGTGACTACCTCTACAGCCGCTCCTTCCAGATGATGAGCGAGCTCTCCAACCTCAAGGTGATGGAAATCCTGTCGGATGCCACCAACACCATCGCCGAGGGGGAAGTGTTGCAGCTGATGAACTGCAACGATCCGGATACCACGGAAGAGAGCTACATGACGGTCATCTACTGCAAGACCGCCAAGCTGTTCGAAGCCGCCACCCGTCTCGCCGCCGTGCTGACCCATCAGCCCGCATCCATCGAGCAGGCCATGACGGATTACGGCAAGTATCTGGGCACCGCCTTCCAGATCATCGATGACGTCATGGACTACTGCTCCCAGAGCGATGAGATGGGCAAGAACGTCGGTGACGATCTGGCCGAAGGCAAACCTACTCTGCCGCTGCTGCGTGCCATGGCGGTGGGCTCCCCGGAAGAGCGTCAACTCATCCGTGATGCCATCGAGCATCGCAACGGCATGGACCACCTCGACCGTATCCTGAGCATTCTGGACAGCACCGGTGCCCTCGAGTACTCCCGCCAGCGCGCCCGGGAAGAGGCCGACAAGGCGATTGCCGCCCTCGCCATCTTGCCCGACTCCGAGCACAAGCAGGCACTGGCCACCCTGGCCGAGATGGCGGTACAACGCAGCGCCTGACTGGGCAGTCTGCTATCCATGAAAAAGAGGCCCACGGGCCTCTTTTTTGATCTGCGCTGAACGCACCGTCGCTCGGCAACCCACGCGACTCAGTGAGCCAGCGCCCAGAGGATCACGGCTCCCGCCACTACTAGGCAGCCACCGATGCGACGCAACGATTCAGGGGGCTGATCGCTCATCAGCCGCAGCATCTGCTGCCAGGCCTTTGGCGCCAGCAAGGGTCCCAAGCCTTCAAACAACAGCAACAGCCCCAATCCCATCAAGATGGATGTCAGCATCCTGTCTCCTCCCATGAAAAAGCCACCCGCCTCGGCAGGTGGCCCTATGTTCTAATGCAAGAAGGGCCTGAATATTCAGGCCCTTCGCTCTTACCGTTTGGCTTGTTACTGCTTGTCGCCGTGAGGAGACTTGAGGTAACGGAAGAACTCGCTGTCCGGCTTCAGGACCATGAGGTCGTTGCCACCGGCGAAGCTCTTGCGGTAGGCCTCCATGCTACGCACGAAGCTGAAGAACTCGGGGTCCTTCTTGTAGCTGTCGGCATAGATCTTGGCGGCTTCGGCATCCCCTTCACCACGCAGCTGACGCGCATTACTCTCGGCGTCGGCGATCATGACGGTGACCTTGCGGTCGATGTCGGCACGCAGGATTTCGGCCTGCTCACGACCCTGGGAGCGGTGCTCACGGGCCACGGCGGTCCGCTCGGCACGCATCCGCTGATAGATGGAGCTGGAAACTTCCACCGGCAGGTTGATCTGCTTGATCCGCACATCCACCACCTTGATGCCGAGCTCGGAGGAGCGCGCCATCTTCATCAGCGCATCTTCCATCACGGTACTGCGCTCACCGGAGACGATGTCCTTGATGGTGCGGTTACCGATCTCGGAACGCAGGCCGTTGTTTATCTTGCGCTTGAGCAGGTCTTCGGCCTGGATCTTGTTGCCACCACCCGTTGCCAGGTAGTACTTGGAGAAGTCCTCGATCTTCCACTTCACGTAGGAGTCGATGATGAGGTCTTTCTTCTCCGAGGTGACGAAGCGATCAGCCTGACCTTCCAGGGTCTGGATGCGGGCATCCATCTTGCGAACCTGATCGATCACCGGCACCTTGAAGTGCAGGCCCGGCTCGTAGAGGCGGGGTTCACCGGAGTCAACCCGCTTCACCTTGCCGAATTGCACGACTATGCCCTTCTGACCTTCATCGACGATGAAGACGGAGGAGAAGCAGACCATGGCGGCCACAGCGATGACACCAATAGCTATTTTTTTCATCTATTAGTTTCTCCCTGTGCTGAAACGGTCACCGCCACGCAGCGGCGTCGGAGTGGAATTAGCCCCTTCGTTGGACGGCTGGGCCGGCTCCACCGCAGGTGTGCCCGCCGGACGTGCCGGTTGCACCGCATTCGCCTTGCCAGACAGCTTGTCCAGTGGCAGGTAGATCATGCTGTTGTTGCCAGCAGGCATGTCGACCAGCACCTTGTTAGCTTGCTGATACAGCTCTTCCATGGTTTCCAGGTAGATACGCTCACGGGTCAGCTCGGGCGCGGCCTGATACTGGGGCAGCAGCTCGTTGAAGCGAGCGACTTCACCCTTGGCCTTCAGCACGATCTGGGACTTGTAGCCTTCGGCTTCCTGTTCCAGACGCTTGACCGAGCCGCGGGCCTTTGGCTCAACTTCACGGGCATAGGCTTCCGCTTCACGAATGAAACGCTGTTCATCTTCCTGAGCGGAGATGGCGTCATCGAAGGCGTCTTTCACTTCTTCCGGCGGACGCGCCGGCAGGAAGTTGACGTCGACGATCTGCAGACCCATCTGGTAGGGCTCGATGATGCCATCGATCACCTGCCAGGTTTCCTGACGGACCTTCTCACGACCCGTGGTCAGCACATCATCCATCCGGGTGTGACCCACCACGTAGCGCAGGGCGCTGTCGGTGGCCTGGCTCAGACTCTCATCCGCATTGGTGACGCTGAACAGGTACTGCTCGGGATCGACCACGCGATACTGCACGTCCATCTCGACCCGGACCACGTTCTCGTCCTGGGTCAACATGAAGCCGGAGGCCGGCAGGGAGCGCACGGACTCGACGTCAACCGGGATCACCCGATCGATGAAGGTCGGCTTCCAGCGCAGGCCAGGATCCACGTTGTGGGAATACTCCCCAAAGCGCAGTACCACGCCGCGTTCGGCTTCACGAATGGTGTAGAAGCCGCTGACGACCCACACCACCACGGCCACCACCAGCGCGATGGAGAGGCCAAACTTGCCCACATCACCACCACCGGATTTGCCACCGCCGAACAGACCACCGAACCGGCGGCTCACTTTACGCAGCATTTCATCCAAATCAGGGGGTCCCTGATTCTTGCCGTTATTCCCCCAAGGGTCACGGTCTTTGCCGTTGTTACCAGGCTCATTCCAAGCCATCAGCGTCTCCATTAATACATGCGGATGGATATCATCTCTATCGGGTTATCGCTCGTTGATGAAGCCGCTAAGCCTTCATCTTCATCGACCAGTCAATGCCTGATAAAGCGTTGTAAACTCTCACCTTCTTGCTTCATGAGGCGGTTCCAGTCGGCCACTTGCAAGCGCACCTCCAGGACAAAATCCCCCTCCTCACTGAAACCTTCCTGCTCGATGCCTTTCAGCCGATAGAGCGCACTGCGCAATCTCGCGGCCGAGGGCGGCAGTTGCAGGGTGTGATGGACCATGGATCCAGCCAGCAATTCGGTCAGGGCTGCGAACAGGTATTCGCTCCCCTCACCGGTCTGGGCCGACAGCCAGACCCGCAGTGGGCGACCCTCGTCATCCCGCTCCAGGCCAGCCGGACGATCGGTCAGCTTGTCTATCTTGTTACAGATCATCAGCTGAGGACGGTCATCCGCCTCGATCTCGGCCAGCACTGTCTGTACCGACTCGACATTCTCCTGCATCTGCTCATCGGCACAGTCCACGACGTGCAGCAGCAAGTCCGCCTCGCGGGTCTCCTGCAGCGTCGCCTTGAAGGCCGCGACCAGATCATGGGGCAAGTGCCGAATAAATCCAACTGTATCCGCCAGGATCACATCACCCACATCCTGGATCACCAATTTACGCAGGGTGGGATCCAAAGTTGCGAACAATTGGTCGGCAGCATACACGCTGGCATCTGTAAGTTGGTTGAACAAAGTGGACTTTCCGGCGTTGGTATAGCCCACCAGCGAAACGGTCGGCACCTCGTTGCGGTTGCGGGCGCGACGACCTTGCTCCCGCTGCTTTGCCACCTTGTCGAGTCGACGCAGAATCGCCTTGATGCGTTCCCGCAACAGGCGTCGGTCGGTCTCAAGTTGAGTCTCACCCGGGCCGCGCAGACCGATACCGCCCTTCTGACGCTCAAGGTGGGTCCAGCCTCGCACCAGGCGAGTAGAAAGATGGCGCAATTGGGCCAGTTCGACCTGCAACTTGCCTTCGTGAGTACGGGCACGCTGAGCGAAGATATCGAGGATGAGGCCGGTTCTGTCCACCACCCGGCACTGGAACAGACGCTCCAGGTTACGCTCCTGGGCGGGGGTCAGGGCATGGTTGAAGATGACCACGTCCGCATTCAGCATCTGAACCTGGGACGCGATCTCCTCCGCCTTGCCGCTACCGACAAAAAACTTGGCGCTGGGCGCACTGCGACTGGTGGTGATCACCCCCAGCGCATTGACCCCGGCCGAGCTCACCAGCATCTTGAGCTCTTCCAGATCCTCCCGCTCACCCTCATCGCTGAAGTTGACATGTACCAGAACGGCCTGTTCACCAGCTTCGTAACGGTCAAACAAGCGCTTGCTCCTTAACAGATCTCATGATGAATCCGGGTTGGCGAGCCGGCTCGCCGCGACATATCACGCCTCGGCTTCACCCTGCTCTTCACCGGCCGCGCCCGGGGCAGGCTGGTGATGATTGACGGCACGGGCCGGCACCACGGTAGAAATGGCGTGCTTGTAAACCATCTGGCTCACGGTGTTCTTCAGCAAGATGACAAACTGGTCAAACGATTCGATCTGACCCTGCAGTTTGATGCCGTTGACCAAATAGATAGAAACGGGAATACGCTCACGGCGCAGCGCATTCAAAAACGGGTCTTGGAGAGATTGCCCCTTAGCCATCTTTCTTTTCCTTATAGTTTGTTGTTTTTAAACACCGGATATCGCTATAACAACCTGATTATACAGGGAGTGTCAAGCCGCACCAGCACGGGCAACCACCCTTGCCAGATTGCCAGACTCACCAGATTCCAACCAGGTCAGATCGGACCAGCCACGTAACCAGGTCATCTGGCGCTTGGCCAGCTGACGGGTGGCAACGATGCCACGATAACGCATCTCATCATATCCCACTTCCCCTGCCAGATAGTCCCACATTTGGCGGTAGCCAACGCAGCGAATTGCAGGCAGGTCGGGGTGGAGATCCCCCCGTTCAAACAAGGCTCGCACCTCTTGCTCGAAGCCGTTTTGCAGCATCAGATCGAAGCGTTGTTCGATGCGTTGATGCAACACGGCGCGATCACTCGGTGCGATAGCAAACTGGTGTACCCGATACGGCAAGCCTTCCCCCTGCACCTGGGTCAGCTCGGTGAGCGTCTTGCCGCTGATACGATAGACCTCCAGCGCCCGACACAGACGCTGCGGGTCGTTGGGGTGAATGCGCGCACCGGCCACGGGATCGAGGCGCACCAGCTCATCGTGCAGGGCCTGCCAACCGAGGCGGGCTGCCTCTTCTTCCAGCCCGGCGCGAATGACCGGATCCGCCGGTGGCAGGGGAGAGAGCCCCTCCAGCAGCGCCTTGAAGTAGAGCATGGTGCCCCCCACCAGCAGCGGGATGCGGCCACGGGCCACTATCTCGTCCATCTCGCGCAGGGCATCGCGGCAGAAATCCGCCGCCGAATAGCTCATGGCGGGATCCAGAATGTCGATCAGTCGGTGCGGCGCCTGCGCCAGCTCGGCGGCACTCGGTTTGGCGGTGCCGATGTCCATGCCGCGATAGATGAGCGCGGAGTCCACGCTGATGATGTCGCAAGGCAGGGCCTGACACAGGGCGATGGCGAGATCCGTCTTGCCGGAGGCCGTCGGCCCCATCAGAAAAATTGCATTCGGCAACTCAGCCACGTTCACTTTCCTCTCGCACGGCATATAGAAGGCAAGGAATCGACCCGGAGGGGATTCATTGCGCCTGACCGCCCTGCGTAAATGCTTCCAGCACGGCCGCCAACGACAGGGGGCGCACCATGCGAATATCTGCCAGTTGGTCACTGAAATTGCTCACAAGTTCCGTCAGCAAACGACTGGCCGTTGAAAAATCATATACTTTTTCGGTGCTTATGCCCTGCTCCACCAGCCATTGGCATACTACTTCAGCCAGCTGGTTAGCATCACTGTCAGATCCGCTCTCGATTAACTGCAGCAATTCGGGTAAGAGTCGAACCAGATCGGTCTGACGCAGCAAGGCGGGCACCCGAGTCAAGATCATGGTGTCGCGCCCACCGCTTTTCAACTCCAGCCCCATGCGTTTAAGCAAACGTTCCTGTTCTTCTACCAGCGCGACCAGGGGCTTGGGCAGTTTGAAGGAGACCGGCAGCAGCAGTGGCTGAGCCGCCAACCCTTGGCCCCAGGCCTCCAGCAGCCAGTGGCGCAGCAGCAGGCGCTCGGCCCGCACCAGGGAGAGCAGCGCCAGCTGGCCATGCCGCTCCAGCAGCAGGTAGGACTGCTCCACCAGGGTCAGGGCACGATAGGCCTGCGGCGGCTGGGTGGCCGTGACGGCGCCAACCGGCGCGGCGGGGGCCGCGGATCCGGCCTCGGCGATGGGCAGGGTGGTCAGCAAGGCGCCCATGCCGCGCATCGCCTCCCGGCTCGGGGGCTCGGGGGGCTGATAATGGCCGCCACGAGTCGTGCCGCCCTCCCGCGCCTCACCGCTCTCCCTGACCTGGGCCGGGGAGCGATAGCTGTGCTCGGCGCCATACCACTCCGGACGCGGCGCCTGACCGGGATATTCTATTTTTGACGCGGATGACAGTTCAATCTGACTACCAGCCAGTGGTTCTTCCATATCATCCGCTACCCTGCTCTCGCGATGCAGTGCACTGAACAGGGCCTGGAAGATGAAGTCGTGGATCAGGCGGGCCTGATGAAAGCGCACCTCGTGCTTGGCCGGATGCACGTTCACGTCTACCTGACGGGGATCCAGCTCGATGTAGAGCACATAGGCGGCGAAGCGGTCAGCGGGCAGCAACTCGTCATAGGCCTGGCGAATGGCGTGATTGATGAGCTTGTCGCGCATCATGCGGCCGTTGACGTAGGTGTATTGCAGATCGTTCTGCGGCCTGGCACCGGCGGGGGCTGCCAGCCAACCCCAGAGCCGCACGTCGCTGTGCTCGCTCTCCACCGCCAGGGCGTGGTGCATGAAGGGAGTACCGCAGACGGCGGCGAGGCGGCGCTCCTGCTCCGCCACCGTGTTGGCAGCCTTGTACTGGCGCACCACCTTGCCGTTGTGGCGCAGGATCAGGGTGATATCGAAGCGGGAGAGCGCGATGCGGCGTATCAGTTCGTCGATGTGGGCGAACTCTGTCTTCTCGCTGCGCATGAACTTGCGCCGGGCCGGGGTGTTGAAGAAGAGATCCACCACCTCCACTGTCGTGCCCACCGGGTGGGCCGCCGGCTTGACGGTGACGCTCATCTCGCGTCCCTGCGCCTCGGCCTGCCAGGCCTCGGTTTGCTCCGCCGTGCGGGAGGTAAAGGTGAGGCGGGAGACGGAGCTGATGGAGGCGAGCGCCTCCCCCCTGAAGCCCAGGCTGTTGATCCCTTCCAGATCGTCCAGGGTCGCCACCTTGGAGGTGGCATGGCGCGACAGTGCCAGCACCAGCTCGTCTTTGGCGACGCCGCTGCCGTTGTCACGGATGCGGATGAGCTTGGCGCCCCCCTTGTCGATGTCGACCTCGATCCGATCCGCCCCCGCATCCAGGCTGTTCTCCACCAGCTCCTTCACCACGGAGGAGGGCCGCTCAACTACCTCGCCGGCGGCGATCTGGTTCGCCAGGATAGGAGGCAATATACGGATCGGCATCAGTTACTCCTGATTGTTATTGTTGCGGGATGTAGAGCACCTGCCCTATCTGGATGTCCCGCGATTTCAGTTTGTTGATCTCCACCAGCCGCGCCTGGCTCACCCCGTGCTTCTCGGCGAGGCGGGAGAGGCTCTGGCCACGGGTGACCACGTGCCGGATCATCTTCGACTTGTCGTTGGCCTGCACGCTACTGACCGGCACGCTCGGCTCCTTGGCCGCCACAGAATAGGGCTTGATCACCCCAGCGCCGGAGCCGCCGTTCACGCTGCTGACCGGGGCTCCACCGTCACTGCTGCGGGTCGGCTCGGTGGCCGGCATGCGATTGGTCACCTGCTGCTGGGGGGCGGCCGCGACCACCGCCTTCTTCGCCGCCGGTTGACTGGTTCTGGCCACCTGCTGACCCTTGCCGGTCATCATGGGGCCCTTGGTCGGGTGGCTGCGATAGTAGTTGCGGATCCCCTCGAAGATGGCGCGGGCCAGCTGATCCTGATAGCTGGCGGTAGCCAAAAGCTTCTCTTCCGCATGGTTGGAGATGAACCCCGTCTCCACCAGCACTGAGGGGATGTCCGGCGCCTTGAGCACCGCCAGGCTGGCGTGTTCCGGCGCCTTCTTGTGCAGCCGGGCAACCTTGCCCATGGAGCGCAGGATCTGGCGGCTGACGTCATAGCCCTCGGCTCGGGACTTGTCCATGGAAAGGTCGAGGAAGGTCTGCGCCAGATAGGGATTGGGATCGGATTCGGCCAATACCTTGCCCACCCCGCCGAGCAGTTCCCCCTGCTTCTCCTGCTTCTCCAGCCAGCTACCCATCTCGCGGTTGGCGCGGTTGGTCGACAGCACCCAGACGGAGGCGCCGCGCGGGGTGGAGTTATGGAAGCTGTCCGCGTGCACCGACACCAGCAGATCGGCCTTGGCCTTGCGGGCGATTTCGGAGCGCTTGTTCAGGTCGACGAAGTAGTCCCCACGCCGGGTCATCACGGCGCGCATGCCGGGCTCACGGTCGATCAGCGCCGCCAACTTCTGGGATACCGCCAGGGTCACCCGTTTCTCGTAGGTGCGGCGCGGGCCTATGGAGCCGGGATCTTCCCCGCCATGACCGGGATCGATGGCGATGACGATGGCCTTGCCCTGCCCGCCGACGGGAGTGGACTGCGCTGTGCTGGCCCCCTTCTCCTCATAGGGCAAGTCGATCACCAGCCGGTGACCATAGGGGCCTGCCGGTGCCAGCGGGAACACCACCGGCTTGATGTTGGAGCTGAGATCCAGCACCAGTCGCATGCTGCCCTTCTCGAGCGGCGTGCTCTCGCGGATCTTGCGCACCAACTCGCTCTTATTCTCGATGCGGGTCAGGTTGGCGGCGTTGCTCGCCCCCTTCAGATCGATCACCAGCCGGCTCGGACCGGTCAGGGTGAAATAGTTGAAATTGGGGGCACTGCTCATGTCGAGCACGACCCGGGTGTTATCCGGCGATGGCCAGACCCGCACACTCTTGAGCTGATTCGCGTAGGAGGGCAGGGCCAGCAGGGAAAATACAACGAAAAGGATCAAGCGCACTGAGATGACAACCGTTCCAGAATGGCTTCGCCAATAGCAGTGCGGGCCACTATCAGGGCCTCACGCTGCTCGTTTACATACGTCAGGGTAATCTCGAGATCGGGTGCGGGCAGCCAGCCCTCCCCCTTCTGTGGCCACTCCACCAAACAGAGGGTATCGGCCACGAAGTAGTCCCGAATGCCCATGAATTCCAGCTCTTCCGGATCCGCCAGTCGATAGAGATCGAAGTGATAGACCTGCCAGTTGGCCAATTCATAGGGCTCAACAAGGGTATAGGTCGGACTCTTAACCTTGCCTTGATGGCCGAGTCCTTGCACCCAACCTCGGGTCAGGGTGGTCTTGCCGGCTCCGAGAGTGCCGTGCAGGAATACCGTGGTCGCCTGCTGGCACGCCTGCGCCAGCCGTCCGCCCAGTGCCACTGTTGCTGCCTCATCCGGCAGTGTCATCATCAACTGTTTTGCCATGTTCTTCTTTTAACTTGTTACTGTGTCGGATTGACCAGACGGCGGATCCAGGGCAGCAGATCCGATGCCAGCATGCCCCTCTCTCCCTCGGCGGCGGCGCAATCGGCCGCCTCGCCGTGGATCACTGCGCCCAGCCGGGTTGCCATGGAGGCAGACCAGCCCTGAGCCAGGAGGGCGGCGATTATACCAGATAACAGGTCGCCCATGCCGCCACTGGCCATGCCGGGGTTGCCTTCGTCGCACAGGGCTATGCTGTGCCCGTCGCAGATGAGGGTGCCCGCCCCCTTGAGCAGCACGACGCCGCCGTAGCGCCGCTGCAGTTGCCGCACCGCGGCGAAGCGATCCGCTGCTATCTCGGCGATGGCACAACCCAGCAGGCGAGCCGCCTCCCCCGGGTGGGGGGTGAGCACCCAATTATCCTGATGACGGGGCCCCTGCGCCAGCCAATTCAATCCATCGGCATCCAATACCAGCGGCCCCTCGGTCGTGATCAGCTGCTCGAACCGGCTCCTTGCCCACTCGTCCCGGCCGAGCCCGGGTCCCAGCACCCTGACCTGGGCCCAGCCATCGTCAACTCCGCCAGACCAGCCCATCAGTTCCGGCTGCGCCAGACTGACGGGGGGCAAGTCTGGATGCTGAGACAGCCGCACCAGGCCGGCCCCCGTCCGCAGGCAGGCCATTCCCGCCAGCAGGATGGCGCCTTGCATGCCGAGGTTGCCCCCCACCACCAGCACCTTGCCGTTGCTCCCCTTGTGGGCCGAGCGAGGGCGCGGGGTCAGCAGCGCCTTGAGGCCGGGATAGTCTATTCGCAGAGCAGCAGGGATAACGCCATCCGGCGGTGTCACACCGAGGCTGTCGCAGTCGAGCCGACCGACCCCGTCCACCCCGTCAGCGGTCAACATGCCCTGCTTGATGCCGATGAAGGTGAGGGTGCGGGTGGCTCGTACCAGGGCGCCCATGGCGCGACCGGTGTCGGCATTGAGCCCGGAGGGCAGGTCCACCGCCAACACGGGGGCCTGCAAGGCATTGATTGTTGCGACAATCCTTGTCATTGCGGGGGAGAGGGAAATATGGACACCGGTGCCGAGCAAGGCGTCTATCACCAGATCCGGTGGCATCAGTGAGGCGAGCTCGGCCTCCTCGGCCATGATCACGCAGCCGCCTGCGGCGAGCCATGCATCGGCGGCTCGCCTGGCGTCACCTTTGAGTAACTCAGGAGCCCGTGCGGCTATCACCAGAGGCTCGAGACCGACTCGCCTGGCGAGGCGCGCCAGCACATAGCCATCACCGCCGTTGTTGCCGGGGCCGACGAAGATCCACCAGTGGCGGCTCTCGGGCCAATGGTGGCAGGCGTAGCTGCACAGGGCGGCGCCAGCCCGCTCCATCAGGTCATAGCATTCACGCCCCTCGTGCCTGGCCCAGTGCTGCTCCAGGCGACGGATCTGTTCGGTCCGCCACAGGGGCTGTGCTAAACTGTTGCCTTCTTCCCCGCAGATAGCATCCTCGATAACCTGTACCATGACGGCTCCCGACCTTCATCATCCCCTGATCCGGCCTTTCGGCGCCGGGCATATGCCGTGGCATGACGACAGCTGCTCAGCCCCATGCCCGCCCCCCAAGATCCCGCCTTCGGGGCTCGGGGCCGACCGCGCAGCATGACGGCCACCGAACTCCAGCAACTGGCCCAAGATATCAAGCTCTGGGCACGCGAGCTAGGATTTGACCAGGTCGGGATCACCGACACCGATCTGCGTATCGAGGAGCCTAGATTGCAGGCCTGGCTGGATGCGAACCATCACGGCAACATGGACTACATGGCCCGTCACGGCATGATGCGCGCACGCCCCCATGAACTGTTGCCCGGTACCCAGCGGGTGCTGTCGGTGCGCATGAACTACCTGCCCTTCGAGGCCGGATTTGCCGCTACCCTGCGCGATCCCACCCTGGGTTACATCAGCCGCTATGCCCTCGGCCGCGACTACCACAAGGTCATGCGCAACCGGCTCAAACAGCTGGGGGATCGCATAGAGCAACGCTGCCAGGCGCTGCTCCACGCCACGGGAGAGTGGCGTCCCTTCGTCGACTCGGCCCCCATACTGGAACGGCCGCTCGCCGCCAAGGCCGGGCTCGGCTGGGTGGGCAAGCACTCGCTGCTGCTCAACGAGTCCGCCGGCTCCTTCTTCTTTCTCGGAGAGCTGCTCGTCAGCCTGCCGCTGCCCATGGATGCGCCGGTGGAGAAAGAACAGTGCGGCAAATGCGTGGCCTGCATCAACATCTGCCCGACTGGTGCCATCATAGCGCCCTATGTGGTGGACGGCCGGCGTTGCATCTCCTATCTCACCATAGAGAACGACGGCCCCATCCCAGAGGAGCTGCGCCCGCTCATGGGCAATCGCATCTATGGTTGTGACGACTGCCAGCTCATCTGCCCCTGGAATCGCTATGCGGACGTCAGTCCCGAGCCGGACTTCAGTCCCAGGTCCAACCTGCACCGCCCGCCCCTGCTCACCCTGTGGCACTGGGCCGAGAGCGATTTTCTCAAGCACACCGAGGGCAGCCCCATTCGCCGCATCGGTTATCAGCGCTGGCGCCGCAACCTGGCGGTGGCGCTCGGCAACGGTCCGGCCAGCCCCGAGGCGATCGAGGCCCTTCAGCAGGCGCTGGCCGAGGCCGAGCCCATGGTGGCCGAACACATAGAATGGGCACTGGCAACCCTGGCCAACCGTCAGCAGGAAGAGAACAAAAAGACCAAGTTGTTGATCCGTTGCATCGAAAAAGGGCTGCCGGATCACGCCTGAGTGATCGGCCCCTTACGGATGTGGATAGCGGGGTGTGCCATAGGCACCCGCTGGGAAGGTTGCACAGCCGTTGCAGTAAAAAAGGACTGCCAGATCACGCCCCTGCGATCTGCCCCTTGCCGGATGCCAGCCATTTTTTCATGCTCTGCCGACCATTGATCATCGGCACAATAAAAGGAACATTCTGATGCAGATGTTGGGAGTTGATATAGGTGGGTCCGGGATCAAGGGTTGCCTGGTCGATACCAAGACCGGCGAGCTGATTGGCGAACGCCTGCGTCTGACCACCCCGCAGCCGGCCACCCCGGCCGCCATTGCCCATACCCTCAAGGCGCTGGTCGAGCACTTCGAATGGAAGGGCCCGGTGGGCTGCGGCTTCCCCGCCATCATTCACAACGGCATCGCCAAAAGCGCCGCCAACATCGACAAGAGCTGGGTCGAGACCGATGCGGCCCACCTGTTTACGGACGTGACCGGCCTGCCCTGCCACGTGATCAACGATGCCGATGCGGCCGGGATTGCCGAGATGCGCTTTGGCACAGGTCAGGATCGCAAGGGGGTCATCATCCTCATCACGGTCGGCACCGGCATAGGCACCGCCATCTTCGTCAACGGTCAGCTGCTGCCCAACACCGAACTGGGTCACCTGATGCTGGAAGGCATGATCGCCGAGCACTACTGTTCGGACGCCGTGCGCAAGCGCGAGGATCTCTCCTGGAGCCGCTGGGGCAAGCGTTTCAACAAGTACCTGGCCAGGCTGGAGTTCCTGTTCTCCCCCGACCTCTTCATCCTGGGGGGTGGCAGCGCCGCCAAGCTCGACAAGTTCATCGACAAGATAGAGACCCGGGCCCCGCTGCTGGCGGCGGCCAGCCTCAATCAGGCCGGCATCATAGGCGCCGCCCTCTACGCCGAGTCCCAGCAAGGGAAGTGAGTCACGCTCTCGCAAGATGATGAAATGAGGCCCGGCATATGTCGGGCCTCTTCGATCATCGGGGTGGGATAAGGTGGCCAGCGCCGAGACAGTGCCGCCTCGGTGAGTACGCTCCTCCTTCTTTTAGTCTCCGATTTCCCCGCTTGGCATACACCTCCTGGCAGGCTCAAACGATAGCCGGCTCGACCCCTCACCAGAAATGGTCATTTATTGTGCTTTATCAATAGGATGGAAAAGAGAAAGAGGGCGGGACAAGGCAGAGGGATCCGTGTCATCTTGGCAATGGCTGGCCGGGAGAGGCAAGCAACGAGAAATGGCGACCCTGATGAATCAGCGCCATGAGGCCCATAAATTGGGTTATATTCGGACATTAGGCTATATATAAGAATCTAATATTGAATCGATCCGTTTCCCGCCAATCCATAGTCAATCAGCAGAAATCCTTATCCATTTTTTAGCCGTCTAGACGTAGAAACATGCGTTGACACGGCCATCCAGACATCTTAGCATCATCCTCCATGATGGCAGACTAACCCAGTGGAACCTCTGCCCAATTCACTCGCCTGTAGCGCCCTGTGCTTTAAGGCTGTTAGCACGGAAGAATTCATGATTAAGTTGAACGGTCTCAACAAAGTCTACGGTAAGGGCACTGACGCCGTGCACGCCCTGCGTGACGTGAGCCTGCATGTGCCACAAGGCAAGATCTTCGGCGTGATCGGCGCCTCGGGTGCCGGCAAGAGTACCCTCATTCGTTGCGTCAACCTGCTGGAGCGTCCCACCGACGGCCAGGTCATCGTCGATGGCCAGGATCTGGTGGCCCTGCCAGAGCGGGATCTGACCCAGGCGCGCCGCCAGATCGGCATGATCTTCCAGCACTTCAACCTGCTCTCTTCCCGCACCGTGTTCGCCAACATCGCGTTCCCGCTGGAGCTGGCAGGCTGGAGCAAGGCCCAGATCCAGACCAGGGTCGAGGAGCTGCTCGCCCTAGTCGGGCTGGAAGCCCGCGCCCACGCCTACCCGTCCGAACTGTCCGGCGGTCAGAAGCAGCGCGTCGCCATCGCCCGCGCCCTGGCACCGGCCCCCAAGGTATTGCTGTGTGACGAGGCCACCTCGGCCCTGGATCCCCAGACCACGCGCTCCATCCTGAGCCTGCTCAAGGAGATCAACGTCAAGCTGGGGCTCACCATCTTGCTCATCACCCACGAGATGGACGTGGTGAAGGGGATTTGTGACGAGGTCGCCATCATCAGCGACGGCCGTCTGATCGAGCAGGGGGAAGTGGCCTGGTTCTTCAGCAACGCCAAGACCCAGCTGGCCCGTGACTTCATCCACTCCACCATCCATCTGGAGGTGCCGCAGGAGTACCAGGACAGGATGAGTGCGGAGCGTGTGGCGAACAGCTACCCGCTGGTCAAGCTCGGCTTCACCGGCAGCACGGTCGACACCCCGCTCATCTCCGAGGCGAGCCGCCGCTTCAACATCGATATCAGCATCCTGAGTGCCGACATCGAATACGCCGGCGGGGTCAAGTTCGGCTTCCTGCTGGCGGAACTGTTCGGGGATGAGGCCCAGTGCGAGGCCACCCAGCAGTTCCTGATAGACAACCATATTCAGTTAGAGGTGATGGGCTATGTCCGAAGCAATGATTAATCTGCTGATCTCAGCCCTCGGCGACACCCTGATCATGGTGTTTGCCTCCGCCCTGTTTGGCTGCCTGCTCGGCCTGCCCCTCGGCGTGGCGCTGCACGTGACCAAGGCCGGCCAGATCCTGGCCAACCCGCTGCTGAACCGGATCCTCGGCATCATAGTCAACGTCGGCCGCTCCGTGCCCTTCATCATCTTGCTGGTGGCCATCATTCCGCTGACCCGCTTCATCGTCGGCACCAGCATCGGCACCATAGCCGCCATAGTGCCGCTGACCGTCGGTTGCATCCCCTTTATCGCCCGCCTGGTGGAAGGGGCCCTGATGGAAGTGCCGGACGGCCTGCTCGAGGCGGCCAAGGCCATGGGTGCCAAACCCTTGCAAATCATCGCCAAGGTGCTGCTGCCCGAGGCCCTGCCCGGGATCCTCAACAGCGTCATCATCACGTTAGTCACGCTCGTGAACTACTCCGCCATGGCCGGTGCCATTGGTGGTGGTGGTCTGGGAGATGTGGGTATTCGCTACGGCTACCAGCGCTTCGATCCCACCGTCATGCTGGTTACCGTGGTCATTCTGGTAGTGCTGGTTCAACTCATCCAGAGCGCAGGTGAGCGCCTGGTTCAACAATGTGATCATCGTTAATCGTCGATTTCTGACAGGAGGTTTTTATGAAATTGGGCATTAAATCCGCTGCGGCTGCACTGCTGGCTACACTGGTTCTGGTCGGCTGCGGCCAGAAGGAAGAGAACAAGACCCTGAAAGTCGGCGCCATCGCCGGTCCGGAGACCGAGCTGGTCGAGACTGCCGCCAAGGTGGCGAAAGAGAAATACGGTCTGAACGTCGAGATCGTGACCTTCTCCGACTATGTCACCCCGAACGTGGCACTGAACGACGGCAGCGTCGACGTCAACGCCTTCCAGCACAAGCCCTACCTGGATGCCCAGATCCGTGATCGTGGCTTCAAGCTGGTGCCGGTTGGCAACACCTTCGTCTACCCGATTGCCGGTTACTCCAAGAAGATCAAGGCCCTGAGCGAACTGAAAGACGGCGCCCAAATCGCGGTCCCCAACGATCCGACCAACCTGGGTCGCTCCCTGATCCTGCTGGAGAAGCAAGGTCTGCTGAAACTGAAGGAAGGTGCCGGCCTGGAAGCCACCGTACTGGACATCGCCAGCAACCCGCGCAACTTCAAGATCGTCGAGCTGGAAGCCGCTCAGCTGCCCCGCTCCCTGGAAGATGTTGATCTCTCCATCATCAACAACACCTTCGCCGGTCAGATCGGCCTGACCCCGACCGAGAACGGCCTCTTCGTGGAAGACAAGGAGTCCCCCTACGTGAACCTGATCGTCGCCCGTGAAAACAACAAGGATGACGAGAAGGTCAAGGAGTTCGTTCAGTCCTTCCAGACCGACGAGGTCTACAAGAAAGGCACCGAACTGTTCAAGGGTGGTCTGGTCAAAGGTTGGTAATCACTCACTCTGTAAAAAAGGCTGCGCCAAGCGTGGCCTTTTTTTTTGCCCCCGCTATCATAGCCACAAGCACGGCAACACGAAAAAAAATAGAACAATGAAAAAATGGTATCTGGCCTACTGCAAGCCAAAGGAAGAGGCTCGCGCCCGCGCTCATCTGGCAGCCCAAGGTGTCGAATCCTATTACCCCATGGTCGAAGTCGAGAAACTGCGCCGCGGCAAGCGGGTCCCCGTATGCGAGCCCATGTTTCCCAACTATCTGTTCATCTATGTGGATCTGGAAGAGGTCACCCCAGTCACCCTGAAGTCCACCCGCGGCATCAGCCGCATCGTCCATTTCGGCAAGGAGTGGACCTCCATCAGCAGTCAGCTGATCTACCGATTGATGAGTCGTGATGACAGCGACGAGGCGAGGGCAAGCTATGCCAGCCTGCCGACTCAGGGGGACAAGGTGCTCATCGAGGCGGGCCCTCTGACCGGATTCGAGGCCATCTATCTGGAGCCGGATGGCGAGAAGCGCGCCATCTTGCTGGTCACCCTGCTCAATCAGGAGACCAGCGGCAGCTTCGACAACCAGGCCTTTCGCCGCCTGGACTAAACCACGGGCGGGCATCTGCCCGCCTCCTTGTCACCTCAGTTCGAACCGGCTGATGACCGAGGTCAAGCGGCCCGTCTCCCGGGTCAATCTGGCGGCAATCAGCTCTCCCTGTTGACCACGCTCGCTGGATTGGCGGCTGAGACCCGCAATCTCCTCGACAGTCCCGGCCACCTCCTGCGCTACTCTGGACTGCTGCTCGGTCACGGCGGCGATGGCTTCCAGTTGACCAGAGAGATCCTGCACCAGCCGCATCACTGTCTCGAACGTCTCGGCCAGTGCGAACATGACGGTACGCCCCTGTTCCACCAGCTGAGTACCTCCCCCCACGGTCGCGGCGGTCTGGCGGGTCTGCTGCTGGATGCTGGCGATGGTCTGGTTGATCTCCGCCGTCGACTGGCTGGTGCGGTTGGCCAGCTGACGCACCTCGTCCGCCACCACGGCAAAGCCACGCCCCTGCTCGCCAGCGCGGGCCGCCTCGATGGCGGCATTGAGCGCCAGCAGGTTGGTCTGCTCGGCGATGGTGGCGATGACCTCGGTGACGCGCCCCACCTGCTCGCTCTGGCTGCTGAGCTGCCCCATGGCCTGGTTGGCCTGGGTGATCATGACGGCGACCTGCTTCATGGTGTTCACCATGCGCTCCAGCCTGTCGCTCCCCTGGCGGGCCTGATGCTCGGTCTGCCGCGCCGCCTCCGCCGCCCCGGCGGTGTTGCCCGCCACATCCCGGGAGCTGACCGACATCTGCTCGATGGCGGCGGCGACCATATCGACCCGTTGATTCTGGCTTGCCAGATCCTCGACGATGGCATTGGTGGTCTGACCCACCTCGCGGCCAGCCCCTTCCACCTGCCCCACCGCGCCCTGGATCTCACCGACCAGCTGGCGCAACTGGGTCGACATCCGGTTGATGGAGCCGGTCAGGCCGCCCAGCTCGTCCTGACGCAGTACCGGCAAGGGCTCGGCCGGCAGGCGGCCATCCGCCACCAGGCCGGCGCGCGTTACCAGGCTGGCGATGTCCCGGGTCAGCCGGCGACTGAACAGCAAGGCCACCAGGGTGCCGAGCAGGATGACGCTGAGGGTGGCCAGTAGCAAGGTGCGGTGAATGGTCTGGCTGGCGCCGGCCATCTTGTGCGCCATCCCGTCCACCTCGGCCCGGGTATGGGTCACCTGGGACGCCAGCTGGTCGGCGAGCCGGGTCAGCGACGGCTCGATATCGGTCGCCATCAGGTGGTTGGCCTGATCCCAGTCCGGTGCCTGGCGCTTGCTGATCACCTGACCCACCAGCTCGGCAAAGGGGGCCGACATCTGCTCGAACAGCGCCCAGAGCCCCTTCTGTGCCTCGGTGAAATTCGCCTCTTGCTGCTTCAGCTCGGCCACCCGCTGCAGGTGAAACTGGTAGTAATCCTGGTACTTGTCCCGATACTCCTTGTCCCCCGAGATGAGAAAATCCCGCAGGGCGGAGAGCGCATTGGCGAGGCCGTTGTAGGCATCCCCCACCTGCTTGAGCAGCAGCCGACGATCCCCGGGCAGCTCCGCTTGGGACGTGGCCACCTCTTCATTGGCAAAGGATTGCAGCTGATCGAGCGCCGCCTCCGCCAGCGGGCCCGCCTCCAGCAGCATCAGGCTGTGGGCCGGCAGGTTCTCCTCGGTATGGGCGATGGCCCACACCTTCTCCTGGGCGCCCTTGAACGCCTTGAGGGACTGGGTCAGTGCGGGGGTGAAGGTCTGCTGCTCGATGGCATGCCAGGCGCCATCCCACTCCTGCTTGAGACGACTGGCCTGGGTCTGATCCTTGCCGAGGATGAGGTAGGCACGCAGGGAGGAGACGGTGGCGATCAACGCCTTCTGGCTCGCTTCATCCCGTTGCAGGGCGGGCAACGCCTGCTCCAGCAAGGCATCTTGCGACTGTTCAATCTGGCCGAGCTGATGGTAGACGAGGGTGGAGGAGAGAATGATGAGCAGGTTGATAAAACAGAAGCTCAACAACAGCTTGCTTGATATTTTCATAAACGTCCTTGTTCCACTGCGGGCATCCTGCCCAGGGTTTAGTGCTTGATCAACGTCGGTAATCGTTCGAGCCAGGTGCGATGCCACTCCAGCAGTTCATCCCGCGGCATGGGCCGGGCGGAGAAGAAGCCCTGACACTGATCACATCCCAGTCTGGCCAGCAACTGCCAAGTGGGTTCATCCTCGACCCCCTCGGCCACCGACTTGAGCCCCAGCTTGCGAGCCAGCTCTATGCTCGACTCTATGATGGCGAGCCGGGAGGGATCCTCATAGCAACGATCCACGAAGGATCTGTCAAGCTTCAACTCGGTGAAAGGCAACAGGGCCAGCTGCTGCATGGAGGAGTAACCGGTGCCGAAGTCATCGATGGAGAGGCCAAAACCGTGCATGCGCAGCCGTGTCAGCACCTCGAGGGACTTCCCCAGATCCTTGACGAAGGCGCTTTCTGTCACCTCCAGGGTGATCAGTTCGGGGTTGATGCTCCAGCGCTGGCAGTGGTTGAGCAGGGTGTTGCACAGATCCCCCTCGATCAGCGAGGTGGTGGAGAGGTTCATCGACAGGTTGAGTGAAAGTCCGGTCTGCTCCCACAGATGGCCATCACGCAGGGACTTGCTGATGATGAGCTCGGTCAGCGGATCGATGAGCCCGTGATGCTCCGCCAGCGGAATGAAGCGGGCCGGAGAGATGAGCCCGTATTTCGGGTGCTGCCAGCGCGCGAGCGCCTCCATGCCGACCCACTGACCGGTGCCAAAGCTCACCTTGGGTTGATACCAGGGCAGCAGCTGATCCTGTTCCAGCGCCTGGCTGAGCTCATCCAGCGTCAGGCTGTGGCCATCTTCCTGCTGACTGTGCACCAGTTGCGGCCGCCAGGCACCGATCATCTGCTTGATCTGCTGATGGCTCGCCGGTTTGTCGATGCGTCCCAGCACCTGCAGGCCGTAGGCGCTGCTCATGCGCAGCACGGCCTCGACCACATCGTCTTCCAGCGCACTGCACAGAATGATGCCGCCACGAAATCCCCCGAGCGACAGCCGGCGCAACAGGGCCATGCCATCCATGCCGGGCATGCGCAGATCACAAAACAGAATGTCAACCTGGTGATGCTGGCACAGTGCCAGCGCCTCTTCCCCGTCCTGCGCCTCCAGCAGATTGCCGTAGCCGAGCCCGCGGATCTGATGCATCAGGGCCTTGCGCTGGAAGTTGTGATCTTCCACCACCATGATTGCCAAATTATTCCCTGTGCTATTCATCGAGCCATAATCCAATTTCGCCTGTAATAGAATCCATCAATGCCTGTACCGTCTGGCTCAACTCGGTGAGCCTGTCCAGCTGCTTCAGGCGGGCCGCCGTCTCAAGCCGGGCCGCCTCTTCTGCCAGCGCGAGCTGCCCGACCATGCGGGCCGCCCCCTTGATGCGATGCGCCGTCTCAACCAGCGCCTGGGCGTCCTGGCGCGCCAGCGCCCGCATCATGTCCTCGCTATCCTGACGATTGGAGTCCAGATATTCCATCGCCATGCTGCGCGCCAGCGCCTCATCGCCGAACAAGGATAGCCAGCTCAACCCCTGCTCCTGCGCCCTCGCCTGCACCAGCGGCTCGGGCTCGCACGGCGGCAAGCTGGCGGTCGGTAGCCAGCGCTCCAGCGTTTGGCGCAAGGTTTCCAGGCTGTAAGGCTTGAACAGCATGTCGTTCATGCCCGCGGCCTGCATCTGCAGACTGGCCTCCTCGGAGGCATCGGCGGTGACCCCGATGATGGGTGCCTCGTCGCCCGCCGCTCGCAGGGTGCGCGTCAGGGTATAGCCGTCCATCACCGGCATGTGGCAATCGGTCAGCAGCAAAGCAAAGCCCTGCCCCTGCCAGGCGCGAAGCGCCTTCTCCCCATCATCCACCAGCTCGGCATCTATGCCGAGAATGGCGAGCTGGCGGGCCAGCAGGGCGCGGTTGACGGGGTGATCGTCGGCCACCAGCACCCGGCCCTGCAACTTGTCTCCCAGGGCCTGCACCGGTTGGACTGCGCGCTCCCCCGACAGCTGGCGACAGGTCTCCAGCAACAGGTCGGGATAGAGCGGGGACTGGCCCAGTCGCCACCAGGCATCCGAGCCCATGCGGCCACGCAACGCCTCCTGTGAAGAGAGCACTATGCCCTTGAGCGCGGACTGCTGCAAATGCTGTAACCAGTCACCGCCGAGGGCTTGCTCCAGGTGGCTCTCTTGTGCCAACAGGCATCCGCCGAGCGACGGCTGCCACTGGGCGGGTTCCAGTCGATGAAGCCTGGCGCCGAACCGTTCCATCACCGACTGCAGCACGGCGTCCTCGCCAAACCACCACCAATCCTGCCCCGCCAGCGGCGGCAGATCCCACTGGCAGTCGCTCAGAGGGACCCTGAAAGTCATCCTGGTTCCCACCCCGGGTTGGCTCTCCAGCGTCAGACTGCCCCCCATCTTCTGGGCCAGCTGGTGACAGATGGCGAGCCCGAGCCCGGTCCCGCCGAAACGCCGGGTGATGTCGGACTCGACCTGCTTGAACGGGGTAAACAGGTTGGCCTGTTTGTCCAGGGGAATGCCGATCCCCGAGTCCTGAACGATGAATGCCAGCCGATGGTCGTCATAATCGACCCGGATGTCTATCTGCCCCGATTCGGTGAATTTCACCGCGTTGTTGAGCAGGTTCGAGATCACCTGCCCGACCCGAATAGCGTCGATACTGGCCTGATCCGGCACCTCGGCCCCCCAGGCCAAGGTCACGCCGAGCCCCTTGCCATGGGCCAGGGTGGCATGGCCACGGATGACATCGCAGATGACGGTGGTGAGCCTGCCCACTTGATAATGCAGTTGCAACTGGCCCGCCTCCATCTTGGAGAAGTCCAGGATGTCGTTGACCAGGTAGAGCAGGTGATTGGTGGAGGTCGAGACGTTGCGCAGCATATAGCGTTGGTCGTCGTCCAGATCGCTCATCTGCAGCAGCTCCAGCATGCCGTGCATGCCGGAGATGGGGGTGCGCAGTTCATGGCTCATGGTCGCGAGGAAGCGACTGCGGGCCTGCATTGCCTCCTCCGCCACAGTGCGGGCCTGGCGCAGCTCCAGTGCCTGTCGCTTCAGGCCGGTGATATCCTGCACCACCCCGTTCAGGATGACCCCCTCGAGCCCCTTTTGATGGGTAAAATGCCCCCGGATCTGCAGGTAGCAAAGTTCACCATTGCGTCTTACTTCCACTTCAAGATCCAGGGGTTTCATCGTCCTGGCATGCTGCCCAACGGTCTCAATAAAGTCGTCACTTGCCGCTCCCGTCAGCCCTAAAAGGGTGTGGCCAGAGACAGCTGTCTGAACAGGATCCTCGTCATAGTCCACCATCTCCTTGATCCCCTGGGAGGTATAGAGGAAGCGTCCATTCCTCGGCCCAATCCAGTGATACTGATAGACGAGGCCCGGCATGCTGTCGGTGATCTGGGTGAGCCGGGTCTCAGCTTCCAGCGCCGCGGAGCGCGCCTGCTGCAACTCGGTGACATCGGTCAGCACGGTCAGGATCCCGAGCCGCTTGTTGTCGGGGCCGACAAATAGCCGCTTGGTGTAGAGCATCTGATGCAGCGCACCGTCCGACAGCTGAACCTCGCCGCTGCCATTGAGCTCCTCACCGCTCTCCCAGACCCTGGCATCCTCCTCGATGACTCTGGCCCGGATGGCGTCTGGCAGCCGATCCTGGAGCAATAGTTCATAGGAACCGCTCAGGTTCTCCCCCTGCAAGAACAACTGTCGGTACGCCCGGTTCGTCATGGCGATTTCATAGCGTTCGTTGGTCAGCACCACCTGGTTGGGCAGGGCGTCTAGCAGCATCTGCACGAACGCCAGTTGCTCCTCGAGTCGCCGCTCCGCTTCCCGTCGCTGGCTGATCTGACGGCGTAGAGTGCGGTTCCAGCCCACAAACAACAGCACGCAGAGCAGGAAGATGCCCCCTCCGAGGGAAGACCAGAACAGGACCTTGCCCGGATCTATCCCCGTCTGTATGGTCAGGGACATCCACTTGTGTTCCAGTCTGGCCAGCTCGTCCGGCCGGACCGAGAGCAAAGCCTTGCTCAGGATCTGCTGCAGCATGGGATCCTTGCGCTGCACCGCCATGGCGATGGGAACCCTGAGCTCGTTGCCGGAGAAGACCACCCGATAGCGCTCGCTGAATCCCTTTTGCAACGCTTGTCCCAGGGTGTTCATGCTCATCAGCGTGTACTCGGCCTCACCGCTGTCGAGCAGCGACAGCAGCTGAGTGTCGCTGTCTACTACCACCAGCACTGCCCCGACCTGCTCCAGCAGTAGCTGCTCCACCGATCCCCGAACCATCCCCACCCGACGTCCTTTCAGCACTGCCGTGTTGGGCAGCTCGGCTACCCCTTGCTTCGCCACTATGACCCGGTTGATGAAGGCATAATCCGGGGTGAACAACATGGAGCGACGGCGCTCATCGGTCGGGGTCACGGCGGGGACGAAATCCAGCTTGCTTGCCTGAAACTGCCCCAGGGTATCGGCCCAACTCTGGGTCGGCACCAGTGTGAATTTGAGACCGGAGCGGGCACTCATCAGCTCCAGCAGGTCGGCGACAAACCCCGTCAGCTCCCCTCGTTTGCTGATATTGCTCATTGCCGGCCAATTAGGAGAGACCCCATATTTCAAAGTCGAGTGCTGTGCTAGCCAGTTCAGCTCATCCTGATTGAAGAGGCTCTGGCGCAGCCCCTGTACCTGGCCATAATCGATGCCACCGTCCGCCTCCAACAGGTGCGACCGCTCCCCATCCGGGATGGAGTCAAGCACTCGCTGCAGCAGGCTATGCAACCCCAGATTGTCGGCGGTCATGACCATGGTCAGCCGAGTGGCTGGCACCCAGGGCGGAGTGATCACCTGCAACTTGGCATGCTGTCGCAACTGCTGCAGGCGGAGCAGGGTCGGCAAGTCCGCGAGATAGGCATCCACCAGCCCTCGCTTCACCATGAAGGCAGCCTCGTCGACGCTGTCAGCTTCCTCCAGCGAGGTCATCCCAAGCTTGCCCAGCTCGTCACAGGCGCCAAAGCCCCGTATGCAGACCCAGCGCCAGGCTCGCGCCTCGGCCAGAGAAGAGTGTGTCTGCGAACGAGCAAGCAAGATCCCCCGCGGTACCCCCATGATATCCAGCGTCTTCAGCGCCTGCTGTTGCGATCTCTGCTCGGGCACCACTCCCAGCAACAGATCTGCCTCACCATCGATCAGCGCCTGCTGGGCACGGGCATAATCGGGATACCCCTTGTACTTGAGCGTGAGCCCCAGCTGGTTGCTCACCCGTTCGGCGAAGTCATCCAGCGGGCCACTGAAACCACCCTGGCCATTGGTATAGACATAAGGAGGCCAGTCCACCGAAACCATGCCAACCACCAGTTCGCTGCGCGACTCGAGCCACAGCTGTTCCGCTTGCACCAGGTTGTCGTGGCTCAGGGCGGTGGCGGCCACAGTCACCAGACTCCAGCAGGCGAGCCAGCACAGCAAGACGAGACGATAGCAGCGACACAACATGGTTAACTCCCATATGGACAGGAGGGTGATCATAGAGTTTTTAACCAAATGTGCGACTAATAAATACGTGACCCATCCATCGGTAATAAAAATGGCAGGCCAAAGGCCTGCCATTGAGTGGTTTGGGGCCAGCGCCCCTGTCATCAGGTTATTCGATTCCCAAGCCGGAAGCCGGTTTGAAACTCCTGCTCACGCACATGGGAGACCTGCACATCCATTCCTTCCAGGCCGATATCCTTCAACATGGCCGGGGAGAGGTGCGGATAGCTGACGCGCCGCTCCAGTCGGGTGATCCGTTTCTGAACCAGGGATTCGACGGTGCGCAGCAGAGTGAGTTCGATAGACATATGATTCTCCAGTTGAACATGCGGTTCTCCCGGAGAGAGGACATCACCCTGCGGGATAACCGCGGGTGATGAAAAGGCAGGTGTTACCTGTTCCCTCCACGCGGTAAATAAAGAGCACGAGTCTTCGCGCTGCCAGAGCAGCGGACGAACGCAACGTTGAGCATTGAATGTTGCATAGACGTCTCCTTACCGAGTGAAAGTTGAACAAGTTGCCACAGTCTAGAAAAACACCGAATATTGTGCAATATCTATCCCACCCATATGGGTGGGATGCCTGATGAAGCCGCTCAGATCCCGGACAACAACCGGAACTCCTCCAGCGCATAGGTATCCGTCATGCCGCTGACGTAATCGAGCAGCAATCGCACCCTGTAATACCACTCCTGCTCTGCCGCAGAGGCGAATCGGGGATCCGCCGTGGCCACCGCCAACCGATACGCCTTGAGGTGGCGGGCCGAGAGCCGGTGAAACAGCCGACGGGCGAAGAACAGCTCGCTCCCGCCCTCGCCGGCCAGCAACCGTTCGAACTGGGAGACCGGCAGCGCCAGCAGGCAGGCGTAGGTAGACAGCACCCCGCGCAGGGCGGCGTAGCCCTCCAGCTCCAACGCCTCGACCTCGGGGCGCATGAACACCAGCTCACGAGCCACCTGTTTGAGGGTATCGAGCACCCGCGCCGCCGGCGCCTGACCGTGCAGTAGCGCCTGGGGGTAGGCTCCGCTCAGAATGGCCGTATGCTCGCTCACATAGGTATCGGCCGCCAGCGTCACCAGATCCCGGGTGAGCTGTTGACGAAAATGGGGGAAGAAGCCCCGCTCGGAGGCGCCGGCATCCGCCAGCAGCCCGGCCATATAGTCCCCTTGATCTGCGCTGTGCAGTGCCTGCAACAACTCGCCAAGGCTGAGGATGCGTCTGTCCACCGCATCCTCGAGATCGGCGATGCAGTAAGAGATGTCATCCGCCGCCTCCATGATGTAGACCAGCGGATGGCGACAGCCCGGTGCCAGCCCCAGGCTCTGGCCGAGGGCGCTATAGAGCGGCTGCTCGCTGAAGAAGATGCCGCGCTTGCTGGTCCAGCCGTGGTGCTGGCCATAATGCAGTCCTGGCTGGGGCTGCTGCGGGTATTTGCACAGGGCCGCCAGCTGGCCCAGGGTCAGGTTCAGCTCGTGCAGGCTGTGCACCAGTCGCAGGCTCTGGGCGTTGCCATCGAACACCAGCAGGTCCTGGCGCAGCTCGGCCCACTGCGGGCTCGGCAGTTGGTCGTGGGCGCTGGCAAAGAGATCATCCAGCGCCTCTGCCAGCCACTGGCTCATCACCTGCTCGCCGAAGTGGCCGAACGGCGGGTTGCCGACATCGTGCAACAGGCAGGACATCTCCACCAGGTTGATGAAGGCCCCTTCGCACACGGTGCCGGCGGGCAGCAGGGCCAGGATGCGGCGGCTGATCTGGCGACCCGTCTCCTGCACCTCCAGGGAGTGGGTGAGGCGGCTGCGCACCGAGGCCTTCACATCCAGCGGGAAGACCTGGGTCTTCTGCTGCAGGCGGCGCACCGGCGCGGCTTGCACTATGCGCGCGCGATCCTGCTCGGTCGCCTCCAGCAGGGGCTCCTCGCCCCAGCAGTGAATTCGCAGTGACGGGATCAGGCGCTGATACATGGGTCTGCCTCCTTGGCTTTGATGACAATCGGCGAGCGACTCAGGAGAGCAACCAGCGGCGCAGGCGGGCGATGTCCCCCGGGTATTCCCGGCGCAGCGTCTCAATCCAGTCTTCCACGTTCTCCCACCAGGCGGGGTGATCCGGGCTCTGGATCAGCTGGGCCGTCTGTTGCAGGCGGCGCAGACCGATGGAGCCGGCGGCCCCCTTGATCTTGTGCGCCTCCTCCACCACCCCGGCCTGATCCTTGGCAATCATGTTCGAATCGAGCACCGCCATGTAATCGGGCATCATCTTCTCGAACAGGTCGACGCTGGAGAGCAGTATCGGCTTGCCGACCGTGCTCGCGTAATCGGTGAGGAAGGGCAAGTCCAGCAAGGCATCCTGATTGCTCGCATCCTCTATGGCATCGGCCTCATCGAAGGCCAGATCCGCAAACAGGTGGCCTATCACCTCCCGCACCGCCTTGGATCCGAGCGGCTTGTTAATCACATCCTGCATGCCGCGATCCCGATAATACTGGCGATCCCCTGTGGTATTGGCGGTGAGCGCCACCATGGGGGGCAGGCTGTCGCCATAGCGCGCCAGCAACTGAGCCGCCACATCGAAGCCGGTCATGTCCGGCAGCTGGATATCGAGCAGGATCAGATCGAAGTCATCCGGGTTGGCCATGGCCAGCGCCTGGGTGCCATCCCGCGCCACCTTGACCTCGTGGCCCAGCTTGCTCAGCAGGGCGCAGGCCACGGTCACGTTCAGCTCCACGTCCTCCACCAGCAGGATGTCCAGGGACGGCAGCTCTTGCTCCGGCTCGATGGCCTGAGGTTCGACGCAGTCCACCTCCAGCTCGGCGGTGAAGCAGGAGCCCTCCCCCGGATCGCTGTCCACATAGAGCTGACCACCCATGGCCTGCACCAGCTGGCGGGAGACCGCGAGGCCGATGCCGGTGCCAGTGGCGTGCTTCTTGCCTTGCACCTGATAGTACATGGCGAAGATCTTCTCCTGCTGGGCGCGGGGAATACCGACACCTGTGTCTTCCACCTCGAAGTGCAGCGCCAGCTTGCCCGGCACATCGGACGCGTGGGAGAGGCAACGCACCGTCACTCCCCCCTCGTCGGTAAACTTGACCGCATTGCCCACCAGGTTCCACAACACCTGGCGCAACCGGGTACCATCGGCCATCACGAACTGCGGCATGTCGCCATCCCTGTCGAAATGCAGGTAGAGCCCCTTCTGCTCCGCCTGGATGCGCGACAGCGTCTCCAGCTCGTCGAGGAAGGCGGGCAAGTCGATGCGGGTCGGCGCAATTTCCAGCCGGCGCCGATCGAGTTTGTCCAGATCGATGATGTCGTTGAAGATGTTGCCGAGCGTCACTGCGCTCAGGTGAATGGTCTTGAGCTGCTGGTGACGAACTGGGTCGAGCGGCGTGTCCATCAGCATCCGGCTCAGGCCGACGATGCCGTTGAGCGGGGTGCGCAGCTCGTGGCTGATGGTGGAGATGAAGGTTGTCTTGTCCCGACTCGCCTTCTCCAGCTTGTCCTGATACTGCTTGCGCTCAGTGATGTCCCGGCCGAAACCGAGCAGGCCGAGCCGCTTGCCGAAACGATCGAAGAAGGGCACCTTGCGCAGCTCGAAGTAGGCCTTGCGGCCATCCGGGTACTCCAGCCACTGCTCATAGGTGAGCGGCTCGTTGTTGGCAAAGACCTGCTTGTCGGTCTCCACCACCTTGCTGGCGATATCCTGCTTGTAGACATCGAAGGGAGTCAGGCCAATCAGATCCGCCTCGACCCGGCCGGTCAGCTCCTCCATGGCGCGGTTGCAACCGGAGAACTGCTCCTCCTCGTTGCGGTAATAGACCAGATCCGGCGAGCAGTCGATGAAGGAGCGCAGCAGGGCGGTGCGCTCGCCCAGGTGCAGTTGAGCCTTCTCGCGCTGGAACACCTCGTTCTCCAGATCCTCGATCGCCTGCTGGCGCAGGGTCTCGGCCCTGTTGGTCTCGGCTATCTGGGCGTTGAGGCGGTGGATGTTCTCCTGCAACTGGCTGTTGAGTTCGAGATCCCGCTCGCGCATGTCCTGCAGCTTCGCCACTAGGCGGCTCAGGCGCTGGCGGGAATCTTCCAGTTGATCCACCACTATGGAGAGAAAATAGACGGCCCAGGGGGTCACCAGCAGACCGAAGAAGACCGAGCGCACCAGATCGACGATGTCCACGGTGCCGCGCAGAAATAGCGTCACTCCCATCTGGATGGAGACCGCCAGCACTATGATGCAGGCCGCCAGCAGCATGCTGAAACGCACCAGCCCCAGCTTGGTCATCAGGTCGACATAGTATTGCGCCCAGGATTTGATTTGCTTCATCTCGTTGTTTTCTCCCCGCTATTGCGCAAACAGAATACCAGTACGGCGCCCCGAACTCTTGCCCGTTGCATCTTAAATTATTGATTAACGTCACACTCCTGCTGGGGTAGCATGCCCCTGCGCCCAGTCAGCTCCAGTTCAGCAAACGAATCCGAGCCTGGCTGTCACCGTCATCATCCCCAACCTCAGGAGCCCCTACCGATGCGCAATCCCGTCCTGCTGAGCCTCGGCCTGCTGATCGCCAATGCGGCCCACGCCGACCTCGGCGCCATCCCCACGCAATCAGGCTGGTCCGGTTTTCTGCTGGGGGGCGTCACCGCCAGCAGCCATGAGTCCAACTTCTATGCCGGTGGTGACAGCCACAGCCGCATCGACAACCTCGGCTCCCCCCACAGCGAGAGTGCCTTCTCGGCACTCGTCAACGCCGACATCCGCTACACCTTCGCCGATACCCGCACCCAGGTATTCCTCGGCAACCTGATCCAGGACGCGCTGCGCTTCGACTTTACCCAGCAGCTCGGGATCCGCCAGGCCATGGGGGACAAGGGCATAGTGGCCGGTTCTGTGGTGTTCAACGTCATGCCGGTCGAGCTGTGGAGCGATCCCTTCGCCACCGGCGTGGATCGCAGCTCCACCGATGCCAAGTCGAAGGGGGTACGTTTCGCCTGGGACAAGATCTGGGGCAGCAACTTTAACGGCAGCATCACCAGCCGTGAAGTGGACCTGGACGAGGAGCGCAGCGGCCAGCAGTACGATCAGCGCCACGGCACCCACTACGCCTCCATGCTGGATCGCAACGGCAAGGTCCACGACATGGAGCTCTCCTACCAGTGGCACTTCGGCGATGGCCAGCTGCTGGAGCCCGCCCTTCTCTACAAGCAGGCCAAACTCGACGGCAGCGCCGAGAGTTTCGACAGCAAGGGGCTGCAGCTGACCTATGCCAAGCGCGGCCCCCAGTGGTCCTTCGTCAGCAACGCCTATGTGGGCAAACGCGACTATGACGAGGCGAATCCCCTCTTCGGTCAGCGTGCCGACGCCGAGGAGCTGGCCCTCACCGGCACCTTCTTCTGGCACCGCCTGCTGGGGATCAAGGATCTCACCGGCGTCATCACCGCGACCTACAGCCAGGCCGACGCAGACATCGCCTTCTACGACACCCAGACCAGCAGCCTCAACACAGGCCTGCTCTACAACTTCTGAGTCGCTGCCGACGCAAAAAAACAAGGCCACCCCTGGGGTGGCCTTGTCGTATCCGCGAGTCGCTTACAGACCGAGGGAGTTCAGCAGATCGTCGTGATCGTTGCTGGCCAGCGCCGCCGGTGCAGGGGCCGGCTTGGCCGCCGCCAGCTTGGCCTGGGCGATCAGCTCGTCCGGATCGACCTCCTCCTGCACACCGCCATCGTGGATCCGGATAAACTCGGTCCTGTCCATCGCCAGCTCCAGATAGAAGATGTTGTTGGTGGCGGTGAAGAAGGTGACCCGGCGGGTCTCGGGGTTGTCGAGGTTGGTGTCGACACTCAGCATCACCTGCTTGTTCAGGGCCAGCATCTTGGGCTGGTTCTGGGTGATGTGGGTCTGCAGCTCGCGCCCTACCTTGCCGGTGAAGCTGCCGACAATCTGGTTCATCAGCTCGCCCATGACGTTGCTCACCTCGTCAGAGGTATGAGAAATAGCGAGATCTTCTTTGGAAAGCCCCATGTTTAGCATGTAACTCTGGTAAAGCTCCATGGCCGCCGCGGCGGAGAAGTTGATCACCACCAAGCCGGAGAAGCCGCCGTCGAACAACACGAAGCAGCCGATGTCAGGCTTGAGGCAGGTCTTGTTGATCCGCTGCACCATGCCGGAGAAGCGGACCTGACTCATGGTCGCCGCGCTCAATACCGTCGTCACCGAATTGCACAGGCTCAGCAGCACGTCCTCTGTGGTGAATACGGCATCATCCTCGGATCTTGTCACTATCATGGAACCTTCCTGCTGATCGAAAAAAATGGGCTTGTCTGTCTCGTCACTCATGTCACCACGCGCTCGGCCGTCGCGCTAACAGATAATGCTATCCTGGCGTCGAAACCGCGAGCCGGCTCCCACTTGACGACTTTGTCAGTCGGCGAGCGGGCTGAATCCACTCACGCCGGCCAGGCGGGCTCGCCAGTTATCGGCCTCGCGCTGCAAATCTTGCGCGCTATATGGGACGGCGGGATGAGCCCCCCAGACGGGGCCAGGCCAGGCGGGATCCGTGCTGAAACGGCAGACGTGGTGCAGGTGCAGCTGGGGCACCAGGTTGCCCAGTGCCGCCACGTTGATCTTGTCGGGACTGAGCGCCTGCTCCATCAGGGCGGCGACGGCGCAGGACTCCTGCATCAGCTGTTGCTGCTGAGCGGGGGCCAGATGGTGGATCTCCCGCAAGTTGGCGATGCGCGGCACCAGGATGAGCCAAGGATATTGGCTGTCTTTGGCAAGCAGGACGCGGCACAGCGGCAGATCCCCGAGGGACCGGGTATCCGCCAGCAGGCGGGGATGTAATTCAAACATAAGAACCTCGTCGGTAGGAGGGCACATCGTTGGATGCGCCCACGTTACTGCAACGAGGGGCAAACTTAAAGCCGGGGCACGGCCCAGCCGATGAAGCGCTTGCGCAGCTCGGGATCCGCCCGCAGGAAGAGTTGCTGCAGTTGCCTCTCCAGCTCGCTGGCGGGCACGCTCGGCGCCTGGGTCGCCGCCGCAGTGGCCGTTGTCGCGACCGTCCCCGTTGCCAGCACCGCCTTGCCCGCGCCACGGTTGTATTCCGCCAACCGGGCCGGCCAGTCCATGCCGATCTGCATGCCCTTGATTGCCAGCTCATCCTGCACCGCCGCCACTGGCTGCCCCGCCCCTTGCAGACTCACGGCCGGGGCCTTGGCGTAGCGCTCCATCCCGTTCTCATCGGTGGGCACCGCGGCCTGCAGTTTCAGCTGCTGGCCCCGGGCCTCATAGCGGATCACCTGGGGCTCGGAGCGGATCTGGCGATCGTTGTCGCTGCTGTTGCGACTCGGGATCACACCCTCATAGCGCACCAGCAGCTGTTGCTCGCCATCGGCCAGCACCGCGTGCCGATCATCCTGCAACCTGCCGTTACTCACCGCCAGGATCCGGAAATCCTGGGGCACCTCAACCCGCACCTCGGCCTGCGCCACGCCGCCGCACAGCAGCATGATCCCAATCCAACCCTGATGACGCTTCATTCCCTGCCTCTCTTTGATCGCGATGATGGCGCAGGCTAGCAGCCGGATATGACAGAAAAATAACGCAGCTCGGAACAACACCTTCAGAGCAAGTAATGGGGCCGCTCGGCGAACCACTGGGCCAGCACCTGCTTGAACAACCGGATCTTGCGCGGCACCCGCCGCTGCTGGGCATGGAGCACGTGCAGCGGGTGCAGCCCCGTCTGCCAGTCCGTCAGCACGGCCACCAGCTCCTCTTTGGCCAGGCTGGCTTCCACCAGCATCAGCGGGCACTTGGCATAACCCATGCCGGCGTGGACCAGTTGCAGCAGGGTGCTGTAGTGGTTGGCCCGCACTCGCCCCTGCACCGGGATCTGCACCTCCTCTCCCTCCTTGCGAAAGTGCCACTGCTCCCAGGCGGGGTTGCTCCCCTGCCGCAGACAGGTGCGACCGCCGAGCTCGTAGGGGGTGGCCGGGATCCCTTCCCGCGCGATCAGGGCCGGGCTCGCCACCACCACGTCCTTCAAGCGACCAAGCGGCAGCGCCACCAGGTTGTCCGGTATCCGCTCCATGGCGCGCAGGGCGATGTCGTGTTCCCCCTGGCTCATGTCGATCATGGCATTGGTGAAGTTGAGCTCGACCTCGACGCCGGGGCAGAGCTCGGCGAAACGACCGAGCAGCTCGCTCACCATGCGATCCCCGGTGCTGACCGGGCAGGTGAAGCGCAGCCGGCCGCTGTCCTCCTCGGTCAGGGCCTGGATGTCCTGCTCCGCCTGCAGGGCCAGCGCGAAGATCTGTCCCGCCTGCAGATAGAGGGTCTTGCCCGCCTCCGTCAGGCTGAGTCGGCGGGTGGTGCGCTGCAACAGTTGGGCATTGAGGGATGCCTCCAGCGCGCTGACGTGACGGCTCAGCATCCCCTTGCTCACCCCCATCAGCTCGGCGGCGGCGGAGAAACTACCCCGTTTGACGACCTCATAGAAGCTGGCCAGGTGAGTCACATCCATTCATTAGCTCCAATATGGAAACAATACGTTCATGTTAAGCGCTTTTTCTTCTTTTTATGCCGACTAGAATGATAAATATCCCAAACAGGAGTGACCAAGATGAAAATCGTAATTGTGGGTGCCTCCGGCACCGTCGGATCCGCCGTCACGGAACTGCTCGCCGAGGATCACCAGCTGATCCGGGTCGGCCATCGTCAGGGGGATGCCCTGGTCGACATGACGGACGGCGCCTCCATCGCCGCCCTGTTTGAGGGCATAGGCCAGTTCGATGCCCTGGTGGTCGCCAGTGGCAACGTCGCCTTCGCCCCCTTCCCCGAGATGACGGACGAGCAATGGCAGACAGGGCTCGAGAGCAAGCTGATGGGCCAGATCAGGCTGACCCGTGCCGCCATACCGCACCTCAACGACAAGGGCTCCATCACCCTGATCAGCGGCATCCTGAGCGAGGAGCCCATCAACTGGGGTGTCAGCGCCAGCACCATCAACGGTGCCATCGAACACTTCGTGCGCGCCGCCGCCTGCGAGTTGCCAAGAGGCTTGCGCATCAACGTGATAAGCCCCACAGTGCTGACAGAGTCCATGGACAAGTACGCCGACTTCTTCCCGGGCTTCGTGCCCGTGCCCGCCGCCCGGGTGGCCCAGGCCTACAAGAAGTCGGTGCTGGGAGTACAGAGCGGTCAGGTGTTCAGGGTCAATGGTTAACGCCTGCTCAAACCAGCGAATATCCCAATAAAAACGGGCCCCGCAATGGGGCCCGTTCGTTTGTCACCGCTATGGTGCTGCCAGCCTTTCATCACCGGCAAACGTTTGTTTTTCGGCAGCAAAAAAAGGCGGCAAGCCTCAGTCGACGAGACCGTACTGAGTGCGCAAGACCTCGATGATCTCCTGCTTCGGATTGGCACTGCGCACCAGCGGCTGACCGATGATCTTCTCGGCGATCCCCACGTAGGTGTTGGAGATGTCCATCATCACCTCGGTGGGCAGCTTGTTGTCGCGGGCCAAGGTGAAGCGCTCAGGCATGCGATGCTTGTTGAGCAGAATGTCCGGATCCGGGAAGTGGTTCAGCAGCCACTGGCGGAAGCCCTCTTTCGACTTCTCGATGATCTCGCCATCGCGCAGGGCTTGGCCATCCCAGATGCGGGAGCTGTCGGGAGTGCCGACTTCATCCATGTAGATGAGCTTCTCGTTGCCGGCAGCGTCCTTGACATAACCGAACTCGAACTTGGTGTCGACGAAGATCTGATCCAGCGCAGCCAAAGCATCGCTGATCACGTTGAAGCCCTCCTTGAGCAGCACCTCGTAGCGATCGATGTCGGCCGGTGTGCTGAAGTTGAAGCTCTGACAGTGGCGCTCGATGTCGGCACGGGAGATGTTGACGTCGTCGGCCTCCGGTATCCCTTCCAGCCCCTTGAGCACGCCCTTGGTGGACGGGGTGATGAGGATCTCGGGCAGCTTCTGATCCTTCTTAAGCCCTTCTGGCAGACGGATGCCGCAGAAGTCGCGCTCGCCGTCCTTGTAGGCACGCCACATGGAGCCGGTGATGTATTGGCGGGCGATGGCCTCGATCATCACGGGACGGGCCTTCTGCACTATCCAGACGAAGGGGTGCGGGATGTCCAGGATGTGACTGTCGGCCAGGCCCTTCTCCTTGAACAGCTTGAACCAGTGGCTGGAGATGGCATTGAGTGCGGCGCCCTTGCCCGGCACGCCGTTCAATCCGTCCACGCCCTGCCAGATGCAGTCGAAAGCCGAGATGCGATCGCTGATCACCATGATGGCGAGCGGTGCATCGGCCGGTACGTCATAGCCTTTCTCTCTGATGAGCCGGGCACTGTCCGCCTGGGTCAACCAGTAGACGCTGCGCACTTTGCCGGAATGGACAGGTTTATCGGTACGGATCGGCAAATCGTCATTCACCGCCAATACTTGATCTGCAAGACTCATGGTTAATAACACTTCCTGTTGTGGGACTAATAAAACAGGGGCTTCGGCCCCTGCTTGTGGGGTTTACATCACTACACGAGAGCACTCAACCCCTCTTTGGGAGGGAAATTCATCTAACAACGCAGTGCACTAGGCTCCCTGTTTGTATGGGAATTCATAAAACAAAACAGGGGCACTAGGCCCCTGTTTCTATTCTGCTTTTGCTGCTGCCTGATCGGCCTGCCCCTTGGCAAATGCCTCGGACAGGCTGATGTACATCTGGGAGATGATCCCGGAGGCGACCGGCTTCTTGTCCTTGTCGAACAGGGTGATGGAGGTCTTGCCTCCCGCCATCTCGCCGAGCTGGAAGCGGTATGCCTCTTCCTCCAGCTTGAACGGTTCGGCGCCCTTCGCCTTCCAGAAGTCAGTGCCCGGATCGTCATACTCGACGTCGATCCAGCCCAGGGACTGCTGGGTATCCTTGATGGTGAAGCCATAACCCGGCAGCACCTGGTTGAGACGGCGCCACACCTGCTCGAAGGAACCGTCGGCTATCCAGGCGCTCAGCTCGTTGTTGTCCAGACCCAGCTCCATGCCCATGCCATCGCTGGACTTGTGCTGTTCGCGCGCCTTGAGCTGCTTGTCGTAGTAGAGGGAGAACTGGTTCAGGGCCCGGGTCGCGTAGCGCTGGGCATCGGCGGCGGTCAGCGCCGTGCTGGTCTCGCCGTCGTAGGTCTCTTCGTGTTCCAGCACCCGCACCGACATGTTGACGGCGTGGCGCTGGGCATCGTTGCTCAGGGTGAATTGATAGCGCTGACGGATCTTGAAGTCTTCGTCTTCTTCACCCCAGCCATCGAGTGCGACCGTGTTGTCGAACCAGCCGGTCTGCAGCACGCCGGCCTGCTGATCCAGCTTCTCGGTGGTCACCTTGTGCTGAGCCAGGAAGTTCATCAGGAAGGCCCAGGTATCGCGCTCCACGCTCTGACTGGTGCTCAGGGCATAGAAGGCCAGGGTTGGCTCGCTGGCCTTGGTCACCACCTGGCTGCCCGGTACCACGGTCAGCAACTGGGCGGGTGGACGCACGTCGACCTTGGCACCCAGGGCGCCCTCGCGGCTGCTCTCGGGCAGGGCCGGAATGTCGAAACTGCTGTTAAAGGCGGGGGTACTCAACCCGGCGGGTACGAGGAAGGCGCGACCTTCGAGGCGGCTCTCTTCATACTCGAAGCCACGGTTGGCCATCTTGCGATCCTGGGGTGAGCTACAGGCTGCCAACACGGCAACGGTCGCGACACTCAGCACCAGGCGCACTGCATTTCCCTTTCCATTTGCTTTAAACACTCGCCATCAACTCCGCAGTCGTCAGTGCTCGCGCCATCGCCTGTTCTCCCTCTGGGGTGAGGTCGGTCAGCGGCAGACGCAAGGTCGCCGTCGCCATCAATCCCAGTCGGGCGCAAGCCCACTTCACCGGGATGGGACTCGGTTCGCAGAACAGAGTCTGATGCAACGGCATCAATCGATTGTTGATATCATACGCCCGCCCGGCATCGCCAGTCAGCGCAGCACGACACATGTCGGCCATTTGGGCCGCTGCAATATTGGTGGTGACCGAGATGACTCCATCGCCCCCTTGCAGCATAAAATCACATCCACTGGCATCATCGCCACTATAAAGCGCAAAATCCGACCCGCACAGCTCGCGCAGCAACGGGGTTCGGCTCAGATCGCCGGTGGCCTCTTTCAGACCTATGATGCCCGGTACCTTGGCCAACCGGGCCACCGTCTCGGGTTTGAGATCGCAGCAGGTGCGACCGGGCACATTATAGAGAATTTGGGGCAGACCACTAGCCTCGGCGATCGCACAATAGTGACGATAGAGGCCTTCCTGGGTCGGTTTGTTGTAATAGGGGGTGACCGAGAGACCCGCGACTACGCCCATGTTGGCGAAACGCCTGGAGAGTTCGATGGCGTGAGCTGTGCTGTTGGAGCCACAACCGGCGATGACCGGAATGCGGCCGGCGGTGAACTCGACGGTTTTTTCCACCACGGCGATATGTTCCTGCTCGGTCAGGGTGACCGACTCGCCCGTGGTGCCCACCGCGACGATGGCACTAGTACCGGCGTCGACATGATAATCGACCAGGGCTGCCAAGCTGGTCCAATCGATGTCACCCGAGGCCAGCATGGGGGTAACGAGCGCAACAATACTACCGCGTAACATGGATTTTTCTCCCGATTTTCAGGGGCGTTATGGTAAAGCTGCCCCCTTTGAAAAACAAGGGAGGCAAGGGACAAGCCGTGATACCATCCGCCCTAAAAATGCTGCACGAGAGCAGGACATGCGCCAACGCTTGGCGGCCATGCCCATAAATAGCGCTCGCAGTCATCGCATTCGCACTAATGGACGAGAGACATTTATGACTCACTACCTGGTCGTAACGGCCATCGGCACGGATAGGCCTGGCATCGTCAATGAGGTTACCCGCCACGTCAGTGGCTGCGGTTGCAACATAGTCGACAGCCGTCTTGGTATTTTTGGTAATGAATTCACCTTCATCATGCTGCTGTCCGGTGACTGGAACAGCCTGATGCAACTCGAAATCAGCCTGCCCCTGCGCAGCCAGGAGTGGGATCTCATCACCATGATGAAGCGCACCGAGCGCCACCACTCACTGCAATATGACATCAGCGCCAGCGCCGATGTACTGATCCGGGACCAGCCCGGCATCGTCAGCCAGTGCACCCAGTTCTTCAGTGATCATGGTTGGGACATCCAGGCCATGCAGACCATTACCCTGGAACAGCAACCGTTCAACCTGCTCAAGGCGAGCTTTCAGCTGAACCTCTCCAAGCAGGGTGAAGCCGGTGAGTCGAAGACGGCTTTCGCCGATTTCTGTCGTGAACTGGGCGCCGAATCCTTCGACTTTCTCGTCAATCACAAGTACGCCTGACGGCTCAGGAGATCCTATGCAACCCTTATCAGTTGGCACTCAGGCCCCCGATTTTTCCCTCTCCGATCAGGATGGCAACCAAGTCAGCCTGGTCTCCCTGCGCGGCAAGAAGGTGCTCGTCTATTTCTACCCCAAGGCGATGACCCCTGGGTGCACCACCCAGGCCTGTGGTCTGCGTGACGTCAACGCCGAGCTGGCCGCCCTCAATGTGGTGGTGCTCGGCATCAGCCCGGATCCGGCCAAGCGCCTGAAAAAGTTCGAGGAGCGCGACAACCTGAATTTCCGCCTGCTGGCGGATGAGGATCACGCGGTGGCCGATGCGTTCGGCGTCTGGGGCCCGAAGAAGTTCATGGGCAAGGAGTACGACGGCATCCATCGGCTGAGCTTCCTCATCGACGAGGAGGGCAAGATCAGCCATCGCTTCGACAAGTTCAAGACCAGCGATCACCATCAGGTGGTGCTCGACCTGATCAAGGGGCAATAAGCGCCCGCTTATTCTTCTCCCGATACGAAGAGGGCCTGCCGTTGCAGGCCCTCTTCGCTGATGCGCTTCATCAGACCCCCTGGCGCGCATCTGTACCTGCTCCCCCCTGCTTTTCTCGCCAACCTCCCCGCTCAGATCAAAAAATTCATCTTGAATATGGGTTAACGTTATCCCAGATTCATTTTCCAGTGAGAAAGCCCATGAACATGAGCCACACCGAACGCCTGATCCTGAGCAATCAGTACGAGATCCTGGCCAAACTCAATCCGGAGAAGGCACCGTTTTACCAGCGGGCCAGCACCATAGTCGAGCGTGGCTACTGCTTGCAGATCCTCGAGCTGGAGAAGAGTTTCGGCCACCTGGATCTCGCCACCTGCCAGGAAGTGCTGGACACCCTGGAGCTGCACCATGCGCTGGCCATCTCCTGGGGCAATCTCGACGCCACCGCCCAGGCCGAGGTCAACGCCAGCCGGCTGACCTTCAACGGTTACAGCCGCAGCCAGGAGCGGGAGCTGGCGGATTATGTCTGCTTCCTGCTGGAGGTGGACAAGCGCTTCCCCGAGCTGCCCTGCCCTTGCGACGAGCTCTCCAGCGACATCGCCATGCGCGACAAATACCAGCGCATGCTGGCGGCCTGGCGTCAGTGCCCCCGTCAGTACAAGCTCTCCATTCAGGAGATCAGCAAGGTGCTGGCAGCCTGAAAATACAGATGAAAAAGGCGCCCTCGGGCGCCTTGTTGCAGCATCTGCGGTGTCATTCGTAGAGGAAGGATTTGTCCAGCTGCTTGAAGGCGGCGTTGAGGGTATCGGCCAGCTCCTCATAACGGGGCCGGGATACGAGCTGGCGGTGCCCCCCCTGCTCGTTCATCTTGCCGTTGATCTCCCTATACCAGCTAGCGAGAGAGGGAGGCAACCGGGTATCGGCACGCTGACCTAGCCAGTAGTAGCCTTGCAGCGGCAGGCTGAGCAGAAACAGCACTGAGGCCATGACCGAAGGCCAGTAATGCTGTTCGCCGAACTGGAATTGCAGCATGACGCTGAGCACGGCGAGGGCCGGAATGATCTTGAGGGCAAACTCGGTGGCCCTGATCACCCGATTCTCCGGGAACATGGAATTAAGCTCGGGACGGCGCGGCCAAAGAGTCATATAATGACGGCCTTGCTGTAATTTAGTTCCAAAAATGTTCATGCTCATACTACCTCCGAGCTCTTTTTGAACGTATTAACGGCAAAACCTCGACAATATTTGAGGTTCAATAACAAAGGTTGAGGATGACTTTGTTATTTTTCAACAATCAGGTTATCCTTTGAGCGCCTAATTTTTACGCCAACGGCCTGCCGTTGGCCAGTCAGGGACGTCTGGATTTCGGGTCTTGTATCACTATACAAGGGGCAAGCAACAGATTGCCAACCCTCATAAGGATAAGTTGATAGTTTTTGGACGCTCCGCGTCCGGCGCATCCTCCAACCCAACCCAATCTGCGATAGGATTTATTCATGAGTAAGCTGGTTCTTGTTCTTAACTGTGGCAGCTCGTCCCTGAAGTTTGCTGTCATTGACGCAACCACCGGTGATGATCTGCTGTCCGGCCTGGCCGAGTGCTTCAACCTCGACGACGCCCGCATCAAGTGGAAGCTCAATGGTGAGAAAGGCAGCGCCGATCTGGGTGCCGGTGCCGCTCACCAGGAAGCGCTGGACTTCATCGTCCACAAGATCCTGCCGCTCAACCCTGAACTGTCCAAGAACCTGATCGCCATCGGCCATCGCGTAGTACACGGCGGCGAGCAATTCACCTCCTCCGTGCGCATCTGCAAGGACGTGATCGCTGGTATCGAAGCCGCCATCCCTTACGCGCCGCTGCACAACCCGGCTCACCTGATCGGTATCCGTGCCGCGCTGAAGGTGTTCCCGGAGCTGGCCGAGAAGAACGTGGCCGTGTTCGATACCGCTTTCCACCAGACCATGCCGGAAGAAGCCTTCCTGTACGCCCTGCCGTACAAGCTCTACAAAGAGAACGGCATCCGTCGCTACGGCGCCCACGGCACCAGCCACTACTACATCAGCCTGGAAGCCGCCAAGCAGCTGAACAAGCCGGTGTCCGAGCTGAACATCATCAACTGCCACTTGGGCAACGGCGGCTCCGTCTGCGCCATCAAGAACGGCCAGTCCGTCGACACCTCCATGGGTCTGACCCCGCTGGAAGGCCTGGTGATGGGTACCCGTTCCGGTGATCTGGATCCGGCCATCATCTTCTTCCTGCACGACAAGCTGGGCATGAGCGTTGCCGAGATCAACACCATGCTGACCAAGGAATCCGGCCTGCAGGGTCTGACCGAAGTCACTTCCGATTGCCGTTTCGTCGAAGACAACTACGACAGCAAGGAAGAAGCCAAGCGTGCCATGGACGTGTACTGCTACCGTCTGGCCAAGTACATCGGCGCCTACGCCGCCGCCATGGACGGTCGTCTGGATGCCGTGGTCTTCACCGGTGGCATCGGCGAGAACTCCGCCCCGATCCGTGAGATCACCCTGAACAAGCTGGGCCTGCTGGGCTTCGACGTCGACCACGACGCGAACCTGAAGGCACGCTTCGGCAAGGGTGGCGAGATCACCAAGGCTGGCTCCACCAAAGCCCTGGTTATCCCGACCAACGAAGAGTGGGTCATCGCCCACGACGCGCTGGAACTGGTCGGCGCATAATTTAGCTGTAGAGCAAGGCCGCCCCAGGGCGGCCTTTTCCTGATCCCAAAAAATGAACAAGGGGTAATAAGTGGCACGCACTATTATGCTCATCCCGGTCGGCACTGGTGTCGGCGTAACTTCCGTGAGTCTTGGCGTCGTTCGCGCCATGGAGCGTCACGGTGTCAATGTCAGCTTCTTCAAACCGGTTGCTCAGCCGCGTCCGGGTGAAACCGGTGCCGAGCGCTCCACCGCCGTGATCCGCGCCGCCGCCAACATCAACCCGCCCGAGCCGTTCACCCTCTCCTACGCCGAGAACATGATCACCTCCAGCAACACCGATATCCTGCTGGAAGAGATCGTGGCTCGCTTCGAAGAGCACGTGAAGGCCAGCGGTGCCGAGGTGCTGGTGATCGAAGGTCTGGTCCCGACCGACAAGCAGCCGTTTGCCAACAAGCTGAACTACGATGTCGCCAAGGCGCTGGACGCCGACATGGTGTTCGTGACCCATCCGGGCAACGACTCCAGCCAGAAGCTCAAAGAGCGCATCGAGCTGGCCTGCTCCAACTTCGGTGGTGTCAGCAACCCGCGTATCGTCGGTTGCGTGATCAACAAGGTCGGTGCACCGGTTGACGAGCACGGCGTGACCCGCCCTGACTTGACCGAGATGTTCGAGGCTCATCACCACACCTCCGACACCGCCCATAACCTGGAAGTGCTGCAAGTGTTCGGCAAGAGCCCGCTGCGCATCCTGGGCTGCATTCCCTGGAACACCCAGCTGATCGCCCCCCGTGCCAAGGATCTCGCCAAGCACCTGGCCGCCAAGATCCTGCACAAGGGTGAGCTCGACAGCCGCCGTCTGCAGACCGTGACCTTCTGTGCCCGCTCCATCCACAACATGATCGAGCACTTCCGTCCGGGCAGCCTGCTGGTGACCTCCGGCGATCGTTCAGACGTCATCGTCTCCGCCTGCCTGTCCGCCATGAACGGCGTCAAGCTGGGCGCCCTGTTGCTGACCGGCAACTATCATCCGGAGCCGCAAGTCATCGCCCTGTGCCAACAGGCCATGGCCACCGGCCTGCCGATCATGATCACCGGCACCAACACCTGGCAGACCGCCGTCAGCCTGCAGAACTTCAACGTCGACATCCCGGAAGATGACCGCGAGCGTATCGAGCTGGTGCAGGACTATGTGGCTGGCCACATCGACAAGCACTGGATCGAGTCTCTCTCTGCCAAGTCCACCCGCTCCCGTCGCCTGAGCCCGCCCGCCTTCCGTTATCAGCTGACCGAGCTGGCCCGCCAAGCCAACAAGCGCGTCGTGCTGCCGGAAGGGGAAGAGCCGCGCACCATCAAGGCTGCCGCCATCTGTGCCGAGCGTGGCATCGCCCGTCCGGTGCTGCTGGGCAACCCGGAAGAGATCCGCCGCGTCGCCGAACAACAGGGTGTGGTGCTGACCGATCGCGTCGAGATCATCGATCCGCTGGAAGTACGCGAGCGCTATGTGCCGCGTCTGGTCGAGCTGCGCAAGAGCAAGGGCATGACCGAAGTGGTCGCCCGCGAACAGCTGGAAGACAACGTGGTGCTGGGCACCATGATGCTGGAACGTGGTGAAGTTGATGGCCTGGTCTCCGGCGCCGTGCACACCACCGCCAACACCATCCGTCCGCCGATGCAGATCATCAAGACTGCGCCGGGCTCTTCCCTGATCTCCTCCATCTTCTTCATGCTGCTGCCGGATCAGGTACTGGTGTATGGCGACTGCGCCATCAACCCGGACCCGAGCGCCGAACAGCTGGCCGAGATCGCCATCCAGTCCGCCGACTCCGCTGCAGCCTTCGGCATCGAGCCGCGCGTGGCCATGATCTCCTACTCCACCGGTACCTCTGGCGCCGGCGCGGATGTAGAGAAGGTGCGTGAGGCGACCGAGCTGGCCAAGGCCAAGCGTCCCGACCTCATCATCGACGGCCCGCTGCAGTACGATGCGGCCATCATGGAGAACGTGGCCAAGTCCAAGGCACCGAACTCTCCGGTAGCCGGCAAGGCGACCGTGTTCGTGTTCCCGGACTTGAACACCGGCAACACCACCTACAAGGCGGTACAGCGCTCCGCAGAGCTGGTCTCCATCGGCCCCATGCTGCAAGGCATGCGCAAGCCGGTCAACGACCTGTCCCGTGGCGCCCTGGTGGACGACATCGTCTACACCATCGCCCTGACCGGTATTCAGGCAGCTCAGGCCGAGTAATCGACCTTAGCCCTGACATATCAAAAACCCGCCTTCCGGCGGGTTTTTTTATGGCGGCGAGATGTTGATCCGCAAGATCAAATCAGGATCCTGAGCGGATCCACCCGCCCGGCGCTGGGGCTCGTCTGGCAAGGCTTAGGCGATAAGCAAACACTCACCACCTCTCTATGAATTGCACAATTGCGATCCAGCCAGGATCAAATCAAAATATTCCTTTAAGATCAGCCAACTAACGCCAGACACACCGCTAATCTACAGACTTTTCCACAGCTTTTGTGGATAGTTTACCGATCATTTGAAAGAAAATGACAGACTCATCCCTTCCCCTGCCCCGGCGCTCGCCCATGAAAAAGGGCTCCGAGGAGCCCCTTGTGGATAACCCACTGACCGACAGTATGGGTCACAGGAACACAGCCCCTTGTCTGCAAATCCCGCAGACAGCTTGAGGCGCGCCCCCCTACGAGATAACAAAAGGGCTCCGAGGAGCCCTTTGTGGATAACCCATTGACGGCAAGGCGAGTCAGGGACGCAGCGCCTTGTCGGCGCGGGAGATCCCGCAGACGCCGGAGCGCACCACCTCGATGATCTCGTTGGTCTGGGCGGCGGTCTTGATGAAGGCGTCGAGCTTCTCGCTCGTCCCCACCAGCTGCACCGTGTACTGCTCGGGAGTCACGTCGACGATCTGACCACGGAAGATATCTGCCAGTCGTTTCAGCTCGTCGCGAGCGCCACCGGCGGCACGCGCCTTGACCAGAGCGATCTCCCGCTCGATGTGCTCACCCTCGCTCAAGTCACACACCTTGAGCACGTCCACCAGCTTGTGCAATTGCTTCTGGATCTGCTCCAGCACTCGCTCATCACCCATGGTGACGATGGTCATGCGCGACAGGGTCGGATCCTCGGTGGGGGCCACCGTCAGGGTCTCGATGTTGTAGCCGCGCTGGGAGAAGAGGCCCACCACACGGCTCAGGGCACCAGATTCGTTTTCCAACAGAACGGAAATAATATGTCTCATCAGGTTCTCTCCGTCTTGCTCAGCCACATCTCATCCATGGCACCAAACTTGATCTGCATCGGATAGACGTGCTCGTCCGGATCGACCGAGATGTCCATGAACACCAACCGATCCTTCATGGCGAAGGCCTTCTCCATGGCGCTCTCGAGCTCCGCCGGATCGCTCACCGCGATGCCGACGTGGCCATAGGCCTCCGCCAGCTTGACGAAGTCCGGCAGGGACTCCATGTAGGAGTGGCTGTGACGGCCGCCGTAGAACATCTTCTGCCACTGCTTGACCATGCCGAGGGCACGGTTGTTGATGGAGATGATCTTGATGGGCACCCCGTACTGCAGGCAGGTGGAGAGCTCCTGGATGTTCATCTGCACCGAACCGTCGCCGGTCACGCAGCACACCACCGCATCCGGGTTGGCGAACTGGGCCCCCATGGCGGCCGGAATGCCGAAGCCCATGGTGCCGAGGCCACCCGAGTTGATCCACTGGCGCGGCTTGGCGAACGGATAGTAGAGCGCGGCAAACATCTGGTGCTGGCCCACGTCCGAGGCGACGAAAGCCTCCCCCTTGGTCACCTTGTAGAGCGCCTCAATGACCTGCTGCGGCTTGATCAGGGTGGGCGAGGTCTCGTAGGCCAGGCAGTTGCGGGAACGCCACTGGGCGATCTGCTCCCACCACTCCGACAAGGCCTGCTTGTCGTTGGCAAAGCCACATTCGCGGATCACCTCCAGCATCTGCTCCAGCACGGTTTCCACCGAGCCGACGATGGGCACATGGGCCTGCACCGTCTTGGAGATGGAGGTGGGATCGATGTCGATGTGGACTATGGTCGCGTTGGGACAGAACTTGGCCACGTTGTTGGTGACGCGGTCATCGAAGCGGGCACCCACGGCGAAGATCAGATCCGCGTTGTGCATGGTCTTGTTCGCTTCGAAGGTGCCGTGCATGCCGAGCATGCCGATAAACTGCGGGTGGGTGCCGGAGAAGGCGCCAAGCCCCATGAGGGTGGTGGTCACCGGCAGGTTCAACAGCTCCGCCAGCTGGGTCACCAGCTGATCCGCGTTGGCGTTGATGGCACCACCGCCCACGTACATCACCGGGCGGCTCGCCTCGGTCAGCAGCTTGGCGGCGCGCTTGATCTGGCCCTTGTGGCCGGCCTTGGTCGGGTTGTAGGAACGCAGCGAGACAGACTCGGGATACTGATAGGGGAACTTCTCCTTCGGGTTCTGTACATCCTTGGGCAAGTCCACCACCACCGGCCCCGGGCGGCCGCTGGCAGCAATGTAGTAAGCCTTCTTGATGGCGTCGGGGATCTCGCTGGCCTTCTTGCACAGGAAGCTGTGCTTCACCACCGGGCGGGAGATACCGATCATGTCGGTCTCCTGGAACGCATCCTCCCCGATCATGCTGGTCGGCACCTGACCGGACAGGATCACCAGGGGGATCGAGTCCATGTAGGCGGTGGCGATGCCGGTGATGCAGTTGGTGGCGCCGGGGCCCGAGGTGACCAGCACAGTGCCCACCTTGCCAGTAGAGCGGGCGTAACCGTCCGCCATGTGCACCGCGGCTTGCTCGTGCCGCACCAGGACATGCTCCATCTTGCCGTTTTCGAAGAGAGCGTCATAGATGTCGAGCACTGAGCCACCAGGGTAGCCGAACACGTGCTCCACTCCCTGATCTTCCAGCGCTCTAACCACCATCTGGGCGCCTGATAACATCTCCATGATAAAGCCCTCCAGGCTTTGCTCCGTTAAGCGAAAGCTATCGACAGTCCGCTGCTTCCCGGCAACGCCAGTCCGTGTCTTGTTGTTGTCTGAATACAGACCAGGCGAGTACGGAGCGGTCGATAGTAGAAAAAGTGATTTTTTCCATCATTCACCCGAAAATCGGGTGAAAAACCAACTTAACCCGCTTGTGAACGCTTGTCCACGGCTTTGTCTGGCTTGAACAGTCATAAATTTCAAACAGCTATTAACATTCAGTGACTTGGCCAGAGGGCAGGAAAGAAAGCGAAGAGGAGGAGGAGTAAAGCAGCGGATCATGCTGAAAAATTGAGGTTTAACGGAAAAAAATGGCCCACCGCTTGGGTGGGCCCGTCAACTATCCGGTGACTCACTGGTCCTGTTCCGGCTCCACCAGCCAGATCTGCTGATCCGGATCCGTCTCCTCGCAGACCGAGATGCTGACGCCCATGTCCAGTAATTCATGGAGCGTCAGATTGTCCGCCAGGGTCATGGTATCGCCGTTCTCATTGGTAAAGCGCATGCTGTCCGTCCTCTCCTTGGGTGGGGTCATCTCAGTTTAGTCAAAGGCACTGAGTTGCGATAACCAGGGGCGGGTCAATGCCGGGTTTTCGGCCAGCTCGCTGAGCCGATCACACACCTCCTCCGGGAAGAGGGTCCTGGCCCACAGCCGGCGAGACAAGTGCTCAATACCCTCTTCTGCCCCGGCGGCCAGCCAATCCGCCAACTCGCCCGCCACATCCGGATAGCGAATGGCGCCGGGGGCCGCCGCCTCAAGCCAGCCGCGCACCGCATTGGCATCGAGCACCTCCATCAGCTGGGCCAAGCCCATCAGCTCCAGGGTCTTGCCGTTGGTCAGCTGCTCGAACTGGCCGCCAAGGGGTTTGACCAGCAGTTTCTTGCCAAGGGAGAGCGCCTCCGAGGCCAGCTCGAAACCCGCATTGGTGATGACCCCCCGGCAACCGGCCAGCACCTGCTTGAACCCTTCCCGCGCCAGGGGCTCGAAGTGGATGTTGCGCCACTGGCTGGGGGTGCGAATGGCGGGATGGAAGCAGACGAAATGCTGCTGGCTGAAGCGCGACAACAGGGCCGCTATCTGCTCGGTCTGCTCGAACGGCAGATAGACCAGCACCTGCTGGTTGTCCGGGGCGAGTGCGATGGGATCTATGATGGGGGGCAGCAGCGGCTGACCGAAGTGAAACCAGTGCAGCCCCAAGGATTGCCGGACCGGGGCAAAATGGTGCATCAACTGCCGGCTGAAGCCGCTCTCCCCCCAGCGCGGGATGGACCAGTCGAAGCTGGCCTGATGGCTGATGGTGAGGCTGGGTTTTTGCCAGCGCCGGGCGGCATGGGCACTGAGAGGCTCGAAATCGCTGATCACCAGGTCGTAGTCGCGGCAATCCAGGGCCCGCATGTCCCGCCAGAAGCGGATTGGCGCCAGCCCCTTGAGGGTGCGCCAGCCCGAGATGCTGCCCTCATGGCTGACGAAGCTGATACCGGGGAAGGTGCGATAATCCCCAAACACCCCCATCTCGAAGTAGCTCTCGGCGGGGCGGCCGCTGAACAGGTAGTCAACCTCGATCCCCCTGGCCTTCAAGGCCCGCGCCAGAGTCCTGCTGCGACTGATATGACCGTTGCCGGTGCCCTGAACCCCGAACAGTATCTTCATGCCTGGCTCCAGCTCAGTGCCCAGAGGGCGCAGCCACCGCCGAGCAGAGCGCCGGCCACCAGATCGCTCAGGTAGTGCACCCCGAGCAGCAGGCGGGATGCCCCCACCAGTGCGGCCCAGGCAAACAGCAGCGGCGCCCAGAGCGGGAAGCTGGCCGCCAGCACGGTCGCCATCAAAAATGCCGCCGCGGTGTGGCCGGACGGCAGGCTGTAGCGATCGGAGGGGGTGATGAAGACCGGCAGGCCCACCGGACGCTGGCGCTTCAGGGCATTCTTGAGCAGCAGATAGAGCGGCAGTTCGAGGGCAAACGCCAGCAGGGCCACCAGCACCACGTCACGCTGCGCCTCCCCCTGCCACCAGAGCAGGGCCGCCAGCACGGCGTAGAGCGGACCGTCACCGGTGCGGGAGATGAGCCGGCTGACTCTGGCTTGCGAACGATTGTAGGGATGGAGCAGACAGACACGGCACACCTGCAGGTCCCATTGCTGGATCTTGTTCATAACCCCTCCTTCCCCGAGATCTCTGTGCAGACTAGGGCGGCGGAGTGACAGTTCGTTGAAGGGCAGATAACAGATTTGTGAAAAGCACGATGAAAAAAGGGCCGAACGGCCCTTTTTTTGATTCTTTCAGGTGGCGGAACTCAGTTCAGGGCGCCGCGCAGCCCGTTTTCCATCAGCTGGCAGTTGTGGGCCGCCAGACGGCTCATGAAACTCTCGTCTACGGTCAGGCCGAATACCTGCTCGTAGAGATCCTTCATCACGAACGGCTGCCACATCATGCTGAGGAAGGAGATCTTCAGCATCTCGGGATCCAGGTTGTCGCCCAACTGGCCGTTGGACTTCATGGATTCGAGCAGGGCATCGAACTGGGGCAGCTGGCGCTCAAGCAGGCGGTTCAGCACGAAATCCCGTCCCGGGCTCTTCTCGGTCGACAATGCACTGGAGATGGCGGAGGTCAGCTCACTGTTCGGTGCCATCACCTGATAGTAGGTATTGAGCAGGTCGGTGAGGCTGCGGTTGCTGGTCTCATCCTGCCAGGCCTGATCCAGCGGCTCGGCGACATCCCCGAGCACGGCCTTGTAGAGGCCCTCTTTGCTACCGAAGTAGTAGTGGATCATCGCCAGATTGGAGCCGGCCAGCTCGGCGATCTCGCGGGTCGTCACCTTGCTGTAGGGAGTGTTCAGAAAACGTTCGCGTGCGGCGGCAAGCAGCTTGTCACGAATGTCGGAACGTCCGACCGGACGGCCTGGTCTGCGTTTTTCCATGGGATACCTCAGATAATTCAGCAAGTGCTGATAAGTCGATCTGATTGTGCGGATGATCGAGTACAGCAGGAATGACCGGATAATCAGGCATGAACCGAATATGGGACAAGGAAATTTGCACTCCTTTACAATCCGATTAAATAAAACAGTGTAATGAACCTGCCCGTTCGAGTTGACACAGCATAAGAATCTCGATATTGGTAGAAGCGTTATCGACTGGAAGGATTGAGTCATCATGCATTTTGCCGCTCCGCTACTACTGCTTTCCCTAATCGTGACTCGTCGCGCGGGATCCTTGTAGCCGGGCTAAGGCATAGCCGGAATTTACAAAAACCCGTGCACCCCGCACGGGTTTTTTTATGCCGCGCGGGTGCACGCACCGAACTTAGGAAGAGGGAAGTCACATGTCAGATCGCGTCATCATATTCGATACCACCTTGCGTGATGGTGAGCAGGCGCTGTCGGCCAGCCTGACGGTCAAGGAGAAGCTGCAGGTCGCCCAGGCGCTGGAGCGACTCGGTGTCGACATCATGGAAGTGGGCTTCCCGGTCTCCTCCCCCGGTGATTTCCTCTCGGTGCAGACCATAGCCCGTCACATCAAGAACAGCCGGGTCTGCGCCCTGGCCCGCGCCCTGCCCAAAGACATCGATGCCGCCGGCGAGGCCTTGAAAGTCGCAGAAGCCTTCCGTATCCATACCTTTATCTCCACCTCCTCCATCCACGTCGAGAGCAAGCTCAAGAAGAGCTTCGAGGACGTATTGGAGATGGGGATCAGCGCCATCAAGCATGCCCGCCGCTACACGGACGATGTGGAGTTCTCCTGCGAGGACGCGGGCCGCACCCCCATCGATAACCTGTGCCGCATGGTGGAAGCCGCCATCCGGGCCGGCGCCCGCACCATCAACATCCCGGACACCGTGGGCTACACGGTACCGACCGAGTTCTCCGGCATCATCCAGACCCTGTTCAACCGGGTGCCGAACATCGATCAGGCCATCATCTCGGTACACTGTCACGACGATCTCGGCCTGTCGGTGGCGAACTCCATCGGCGCCGTGCAGATGGGGGCCCGCCAGATCGAGTGCACCATCAACGGCATCGGCGAACGGGCGGGCAACTGCTCCCTGGAAGAGGTGGCGATGATCCTCAAAACCCGCGCCGACTTGCTGGGGGTTCACACCAACATCCGCCACAGCGAGATCCATCGCACCAGCACCCTCGTCAGCCAGATCTGCAACATGCCGGTGCAGCCGAACAAGGCCATCGTCGGCGCCAACGCCTTCTCCCACAGCTCCGGCATCCACCAGGATGGCGTGCTCAAGGCCAAGAATACCTACGAGATCATCACCCCCGAGAGCATCGGCCTCACCCAGAACAGCCTCAACATGACCTCCCGCTCCGGCCGCCACGTGATCAAGCACCGCATGGAATCCATGGGCTACACCGAGAGCAGCTACGACCTGGACGATCTCTACGGCAAGTTCCTGACCCTGGCGGACAAGAAGGGCCAGGTGTTCGATTACGATCTCGAGGCGCTCGCCTTCTTCAGCCAGATCCACGAAGAGCCGGAGCACTTCAAGCTGGAGTACCTCGGGGTGCAGAGCGGCAGCTCCGTGCTCGCCACCGCCTCGGTGAAGCTGAAGGTAGGCCAGGAGACCATCAGCGAAGCCGCCACCGGCAACGGCCCGGTGGATGCGGTCTACCAGTGCATCAACCGCATCACCGGCTATGAGATCCGCATCGACAAGTACGAGCTCAAGGGCAAGGGGGAAGGCAAGAACGCCCTCGGCCAGGTCGATATCGTCGCCGAGTACAAGGGCCGCAAGTTCCACGGCATGGGGCTGGCCACCGACATCATCGAGTCCTCGGCCCAGGCCCTGGTCCACGTCATCAACAGCATCTGGCGTGCCGACATGGTCGCCGAGCAGATGGGACAGAAAAACACGATCAAGACGGAAACCGTCTGAGCAGCGTCGCTGAGCGGATAGGACACAAAATGACATCTAGACGGAAATAGCTGAGCGGTTGGAGCTCAATAACAACATCAGGACGGAGAGAGTATGAGCAGTTATCGGATCGCAGTATTGCCGGGTGACGGCATTGGCCCGGAAGTGATGGCCGAGGCCGTCAAGGTGCTGGAAAAGGTGCAGGCCAGGTTTGGCTTCTCCCTCGAGTACGACCGCCATGACGTGGGCGGCATCGCCATCGACAACCACGGCACTCCCCTGCCCCAGAGCACCATAGCGGGCTGCGAAGCGGCCGACGCCGTGCTGTTCGGCTCGGTCGGTGGCCCCAAGTGGGAGCATCTGCCGCCAAACGATCAGCCGGAGCGCGGCGCCCTGCTGCCCCTGCGCGCCCACTTCAAGCTGTTCTGCAACCTGCGTCCGGCCCGTATCTACACCGGTCTCGAGCAGTTTTCACCGCTGCGTGCCGACATCTCGGATCGGGGCTTTGACATCGCCTGCGTGCGTGAGCTGACCGGCGGCATCTACTTCGGCCAGCCCAAGGGGCGTGAGGGTGAAGGCGCCAACGAGAAGGCGTTCGACACCGAGGTCTATCACCGTTTCGAGATCGAGCGCATCGCCAAGATAGCGTTTGAATCGGCTCGTGTGCGCAAGGCCAAGGTCACCTCCATCGACAAGGCCAACGTGCTCGCCTCCTCCATCCTGTGGCGCGAGGTGGTGACTCAGGTTGCCAAGTCCTACCCGGACGTGGCCCTGAACCACATGTACATCGACAACGCCACCATGCAGCTCATCAAGGATCCGTCCCAGTTCGACGTGCTGCTCTGCTCCAACCTGTTCGGCGACATACTCTCCGACGAGTGCGCCATGATCACCGGCTCCATGGGGCTGTTGCCCTCCGCCAGCCTGAACGAATCCGGCTTCGGCCTGTTCGAGCCGGCCGGTGGCTCGGCGCCTGACATCGCCGGCAAGGGGATCGCGAACCCCATCGCCCAGATCCTCTCCGCCGCCCTGATGCTGCGTTACAGCCTCGGTCAGGAAGCCGCCGCCCAAGCCATCGAGCAGGCCGTTGCCCAGGCCCTGGCCGAAGGTTACTTCACCGCCGACTTGCATCAGGCGAGTGCCAAGCACCCGGTACAGAGCACCGCCGCCATGGGCGATCAGATAGCCGCGCGCATCTGATCCAGCACCAAAAAATAAGGAAGAGAGCAATGTCCAAGACCCTCTATCAGAAAGTGTTCGACGCCCACGTGGTGCGTGAAGTGGCCGGGGAAACGCCCCTCATCTACATCGACCGCCACCTGGTGCACGAAGTGACCAGCCCGCAGGCGTTCGACGGCCTGCGCGCCATGAACCGCCAACTGCGTCGCCCGGATCTCACCTGGGCCACCATGGACCACAACGTCTCCACCACCACCAAGGACATCGCCGCCTCCGGCGAGATGGCCCGCATCCAGATGGAGACGCTGGCCGCCAACTGCAAGGAGTTCGGGGTTCGCCTCTACGACCTGAACCACCAGTATCAGGGCATAGTCCACGTGATGGGGCCTGAGCTCGGCATCACCCTGCCCGGTACCACCATCGTCTGCGGCGATTCCCACACCGCCACCCACGGCGCCTTCGGATCCTTGGCGTTCGGCATCGGCACCTCCGAGGTGGAGCACGTGATGGCCACCCAGACCCTGAAACAGGGCCGGGCCAAGACCATGCGCATCAGCGTCAACGGCAAGCTGGCCGAGGGCATCAGCGCGAAAGACGTGGTGCTCGCCATCATAGGCCGGGTCGGCCACGCCGGCGGTACCGGTTACGTGGTGGAGTTCGCAGGGGACGCCATCGCCAGCCTCTCCATGGAAGGGCGCATGACGGTGTGCAACATGGCCATCGAGCTCGGCGCCAAGGCGGGCATGATAGCCCCGGACCAGACCACCATCGACTACATCCGCGGCAAGGTGTTCGCACCCGAGGGTGAGGCACTGGCCCAGGCCATCGCCTACTGGCAGACCCTCAAGAGCGACGAAGGCGCGACCTTCGACGCCGAAGTGGTACTCGATGCCGTCGACATCGCCCCTCAGGTGACCTGGGGCACCAACCCAGGCCAGGTGATCGCCGTGGGGGATCCCATCCCGGATCCGGACTCCTTCACCGATCTGATGGAGCAGCAGTCCGCCCGCAAGGCGCTGGCCTACATGGACCTGCAACCGGGCCAGAAGCTCTCCGACGTCGCCATCGACAAGGTGTTCATCGGCTCTTGCACCAACAGCCGCATCGAGGACTTGCGTGCCGCCGCCGCCATCGCCCGTGGCCGCAAGGTCGCCGCCGGGGTACAGGCGCTGGTGGTGCCGGGCTCCGAGCAGGTGAAGGCCCAGGCCGAGGCCGAGGGGCTGGACAAGATCTTCATCGAAGCAGGGTTTGAATGGCGTCTGCCGGGCTGCTCCATGTGTCTGGCCATGAACAACGACCGACTGCAACCGGGGGAGCGCTGCGCCTCCACCAGCAACCGCAACTTCGAGGGTCGTCAGGGCCGTGCCGGCCGCACCCATCTGGTGAGCCCGGCCATGGCCGCCGCCGCCGCCGTCACCGGTCACTTTGCCGATATTCGTGCGCTGTAAGAGGGAATGAACATGACAGGATTCAAACAACATAAAGGGATCGCCGTCCCCCTCGACAGCGTCAACGTAGACACCGACGCCATCATTCCCAAGCAGTTTCTGCAGAAGGTGAACCGCACCGGTTTTGGCAAGCACCTGTTCCACGACTGGCGCTTCTTGGACGATGCCGGCCAGCAGCCGAATCCGGAGTTCGTGCTGAACCAGCCGCGTTATGCCGGTGCCAGCATCTTGCTGGCCCGGGAAAACTTCGGCTGTGGCTCGAGCCGCGAGCACGCCCCCTGGGCGCTGGCGGATTACGGCTTCAAGACCATCATAGCCCCGAGCTTCGCCGACATCTTCTACGGCAACGCCATCAACAACGGCATGGTGCCGGTGCGTTTGCAGGACGAAGAGGTGGAGGCCCTGTTCCAGCTGGTCACGGCCAACCCGGGCCAGCAGATCGAGGTGGATCTGGAGGCCAACCAGGTGCGCGCAGGCACGCTTTGCTTTGGTTTCGAGATAGACGAGTTCCGCCGCTACTGCCTGCTCAACGGGCTGGATGCCATCGGCCTGACCCTGCAGCACGAGGCCGCCATCGGCGCCTTCGAGGCGAAGCAGCCGAGCTGGATCTAGGCACGATCAAAACCCGTCTCTGCGCCTTCGAAACAAGGCAGCCGAGCGGGAGCTAGGCACGAATAGCCACAACGAGTAGCATCCACAGGGAGCCCAGGCTCCCTGTTTCATTTCCGGCAAACGGCCAACCGATACCCGAGGAGAGGATGATGACGAAAGCGAGTGGCCTCCTGCTCTGCGCCCTGCTGTTCGCGCTGCCGGCCGGTGCCGGGCAGCGCTATTTTCACAGCAACGGCGGCCAGCTCAACGTCGGCTGGCAGGACAGGGAGGGCAAGGAACAGCAGCTCAGCTACCGCCTGGAGGCGGGCACCTTGCCGCCCCTCATCGCCTACAGACCCGCGCGAATGCAGGAGGATATGTTGCAACAGCTGTTGCAACAGGCCTTCATCGAGTTCCCCGAGGTGCAGTTCTCCCTCTCCCGCCCCGCGCTCGCCCTCAACATCAAGAGCCGCAACGCCGACAAGGCGAGAGAAGCCCAGGCTTGGGTTGGGCCTGAACAGGCAAAATTGGAACAGGAGTGGCTCAAGCAGCACTACTTCCAGCGCTTCACCCCATCCGATGGGGTGCCCGCCATCAAGCAGGATCACGTGCGCATCGCACTGGAGAGCCGGACCGAGCTGGCACCGCTGGCGGATCAGCTCAAACGGCAGGGGACCACAGAGGTGGAGGCGCGCCAGCAGACGGTGGCCTTCATGCTCGACTTCGTTCAAACCATTCCCTATAGCCTGCTGGACAGCCAGTCCGGCCGCGCCGGCAAGGGCTTTCTGACCCCGCGCCAGGTGCTGGAGCAGAACCGGGGGGATTGCGACAGCAAGATGACCCTGATGGCGGCCATGCTGGCCCAGCTCTTCCCCGAGCTCCCCCAGGCCATGGTGTTCGTGCCTGGCCATGCGCTGCTCGGCGTCGCCCTGCCCGCCAAACCGGGAGACGCGACCCTGAGCTGGGAGGGGCAGACCTATCTGCTGATGGAGCCGACCGGCCCGGCCCAGCTCCCCATGGGCCAGCTCGCGCCCACCAGCAAGACCTTGATCGACAGCCGGCAGCTAAGTGTGCAGCCCGTGCTGGCCAGCCAGTGAGTCGCCGCCAGACGGGCCGGGAAGCCATGGAGAATGGCCAGGCGGCAGCATATCAATCTACTGATAACCAAAACGACATCGGCCAACAGAGGCTGGCCGATGAAAAGCAGTGAAATCTGTCGTCACATCAGGCCAGAGACTGAAACTCCAGCGCCAGCAAGAGCCCCCCCTCTTCCTCCAGCACCCGCACTATGCGAGCCTGAACCTCGAACGGCGGCAGCAGGTTGCTGCTGGTAGCCAGGCTCACCCGGATGGGCTGATGCACATCGAAGCTGTGCTCGTTCACCTCGACCCCCATGCCGTTGGCACTGAGATCCCGACAAACCCCCTCCAGCACATCCTGATGCTGAAACAGGGTGACGGGGGCATTGATGACCATGCGCGCAAAGGCGCGCCTTTCCTTGGTACTGGTGATCACGAGGACCTCCTCTGCTATGCCGCTACGCCCGTATCGGCCGGTGAAATAATTGTGCTGGCCTACCCCAAGGAACGTTAATACAATGCGGTTCGTTTCTCAAACGGGGTGCGGCTTGCCGCTGAGATTATACCCGTGAACCTGATCCAGATAATGCTGGCGGAGGAATTTGAGGCATGGCGCTCGTTTTTTGCGCCCTCCCCCCGCTGGCACTTCACGACTCACAGGAGTGCCATCCATGAAAACCCTGCTGCTGGTCGCCACCAGCCTGCTCAGTGCCCAGGCCTTCGCGGCCGATACCCTCACCGTCTACACCTACGGCTCCTTCGCCAGCGAATGGGGACCGGGTCCCAAGATCAAGCAGGCCTTCGAGAAGGAGTGCAGTTGCACCCTCAAGCTGGTGGCGCTGGAAGACGGGGTCGCCATCCTCAACCGGCTGCGACTGGAAGGCAAACACAGCCAGGCCGATCTGGTGCTGGGGCTGGACGATGCCCTGGTGAGCGAGGCCAAGCAGAGCGGCCTGTTCGCCCCCCATCACACCGATCTCGCGGCCCTCAAGGTGCCGGGTGGCTGGCAGGACGACACCTTCGTTCCCTATGACTACGGCTACTTCGCCTTCGTCTACAACAAGGACAAGCTCAAGACCCCTCCCAAGAGCCTGAAAGAGCTGGTGGAGCGCCCGGATCTCAAGGTGATCTACCAAGATCCCCGCACCTCCACCCCGGGTCAGGGGCTGATGCTGTGGATGAAGTCCGTCTATGGCAAGGAGGCACCGGCCGCCTGGGCCCAGCTCGCCAAGAAGACGGTTACAGTCACCAAGGGCTGGTCCGAGGCCTACGGCATGTTCCTCGACGGAGAGGCGGACATGGTGCTCTCCTACACCACCTCCCCGGCCTATCACCTGATCGCCGAGAACAATGCCCAGTACCAGGCCGCGGCCTTCGAGGAGGGCCACTATCGCCAGGTAGAGGTGGCCGCCAAGCTCGCGAGCGCCAAGCAAGACAAGCTGGCGGACCGGTTCCTGCAGTTCATGGTCAGCCCCGCCTTCCAGCAGGAGATCCCGGGCGGCAACTGGATGTATCCGGTGACGGACACCCCGCTGCCCAAGGGCTTCGAGCAGATGATCACAGTCGCCAAACCGCTGAGCTTTAGCTCCGATGAGGTGGCCGCCAATCGCAAGGGCTGGATCAAGGAATGGCTGCAAGCCGTCACCCAGTGAGTGCCCACTCTCGTCCTCTCTGGTGGCTGCCGGGTAGCGCAGCCACCGCCGTCATACTGCTGCTCTCCTTGGGGCCGCTCGTGGCCCTGCTGTGGCAGGCTGGTGCGCTCCCAAGCAGCCTGCTGGCAGACCCCTACCTGCGCCACGTGCTGGGCTTCAGCCTGGGGCAGGCCCTGCTCTCCACCCTGCTGAGCCTGGGACTGGCCATTCCGGTGGCGCGAGCCCTGGCGCGGCGCCGTTTTCGCGGCCGAAGACTGCTGCTCAAATTGTTCGGCCTCTCCCTGGTGCTGCCGGTCATCATCGCCATCTTCGGCATAGTCGCGGTGCACGGCTCCCAGGGCTGGCTGCCCCACGCCCTGCGCAGCCTGGGGCTGGATCCCGGCAACTACCTGTACGGCCTGTTCGGCATACTGCTGGCCCACGTGTTCTTCAACATGCCGCTCGCCGCGCGCCTCATTCTGCAAGGGATAGAGAGCATCCCCGAGTCCTCCTGGCGCCTCGCCAGCCAGCTCGGCATGCGCTCCTCCCACATCTTCCGGCTGCTGGAGTGGCCCATCATTCGGAGCCTGCTGCCGGGATTGGCGAGCCTCATCTTCATGCTCTGCTTCACCAGCTTCACCACAGTGCTGGCGCTGGGCGGTGGCCCCAAGTCCACCACATTGGAAGTGGCCATCTATCAGGCCCTGCGCTTTGACTTCGATCTCGCCACCGCCGGCGGCCTGGCGCTGGTGCAGCTGCTGCTGACCGCAGGCCTGTTGCTGCTGCAACACAAGCTGCAGACCACCCCGGCCAGCCGGGTGTCGACTCGTCGTCCCAGCCTGCGGCCGGACAGGTTCCAGCCAGGCACCCGGCTGATGGACATCGCCGCCCTCAGCCTCGGCCTCGCCATCTTCCTGCCGCCCCTGTTGGCCATCGTGGTGGCGGGCTTCAACCCCGGCCTGCTGACGGCGCTTGGCTCCTCCCGGCTGTGGCAGGCGGGGGGTCAGTCCCTCGGTATCGCGCTGGCGGCGGGGAGCCTCGCCACTCTGCTCGGCGCCGGCCTGCTGCTCACCAGCCGCCACCTGCGGGTACGGGCGCGCAAGCGGCGGGCCGCCGCCCTGTGGGAGGCCAGCGGCTCCATGATCCTGATGATCCCGGCGGTGGTGCTGAGTACCGGCCTCTTCATCCTGTTTATGCCCTTCACCGATGTCTTCGCCCTCGGGCCCTGGCTGGTGGTGCTGGTCAATGCCCTGATGGCGCTGCCCTATGTGCTGCGCACCCTTTCTGCCCCCATGCAGCTGGTGGTGCGCCAGTACGACAGGCTGGCTGACAGTCTGGGGGTGCGCGGCCTGCAGCGCCTGCGCCTGGTGGAGTGGCCCCTGCTGCGCCGCCCGCTGGCGCTGGCCATGGCGCTTTCCATGATCTTGTCTTTAGGAGATCTCGGCGCCATCGCCATGTTCGGCAGCCAGGAGCTCACCACATTGCCCTGGCTGCTCTATCAGCAGCTCGGCAGCTACCGGCTGACCGAGGCGGCGGCCACCGCCCTGCTGCTGCTTATCCTCTGTTTCTCCCTGTTCTGGCTGGTGGAGCGGGGTCTCGGAGGCAAAAACCAGGATGCTGGATAGTCGAGTTCGCTGCCATGGCACGGTTTCACATGCGGTCTGTACACCCAGCCATATCATAGGAGTCAAAGATGCTGTTAATTGATGATTTGGCAACCAGTTACCCTGATTGGCGGGTGACCTTCAGCGCCTCTCTGCCGAGGGGGGAGATCACGGCGCTGATCGGCCCGAGCGGGGCCGGCAAATCGACCCTGCTCGGCATGATAGCGGGCTTCGTGCCGGTAGAATCAGGAGCCCTGCGCTTCGATGGCATCGATCTATTACCGCTCGGCCCCGCCGAGCGTCCGGTCACCACCCTGTTCCAGGATCACAACCTGTTTCTGCACCTGTCGGTGTTCGACAACATCGCCATCGGCCTGCATCCGGGCCTGCGCCTGAGCCCGGCCCAGCGCGCCCAGGTGAAAGAAGCGGCCATCAAGGTGGGGCTCGGCGACATGCAGGACCGGCTGCCGGAGCAGCTCTCCGGTGGTCAGCGGCAGCGGGTGGGCCTGGCCCGCGCCCTGGTGCGTGGCAAGCCGTTGCTGCTGCTGGACGAGCCCTTCTCGGCGCTGGACCCCGCCCTGCGCCGGGAGATGCTGGCAGAAGTCGCCCGCCTCGCCTGCGAGCAGGGCATTACCGTACTGATGGTGTCTCACAATCCCGAGGATGCTCAGCTCATCGCCGATCGGGTGCTGTTCGTGGACGAGGGGCGCATCGCCCTGCAGGGTACACCGGATATTTTGCAAAACAGCGATCACCCGGGCCTGCAGCGCTACCTGGGCCACTCCCAGAGTACCTAGCACAAAGTCACGAGATCAAAAAAGGGAGGCCAGTGGCCTCCCTTTTTCATATGAAGATATTACGTGAAATCAGAGATTTTCCTCGGCGAAGGAGGCGAGCTTGCTGCGCACCACCCCGTTCAGGAAGATGTTGGCACTGCCGTCGAAATCCTTGAAACGCTCGACGATGTAGGTCAGGCCCGAGGTCACCGGGCTCAGGTAGTTGGAGTCAATCTGGGCCAGGTTGCCGGAGCAGACTATCTTGGTGCCCTCGCCGCAGCGGGTGATGATGGTCTTGATCTGGGACGCGGTCAGGTTCTGGCACTCGTCCAGCAGCACGAAGGTGTTCTGGATGCTGCGCCCGCGCATGAAGTTGACGGATTTGAACTGGATGTTGGCCTTCTCCATGATGTAGCTCAGCGACCCGCTCATGTTCTCGTCCTGCTTGTGCAACACCTCCAGGGTGTCGGTGACCGCCGCCAGCCAGGGCATCATCTTCTCTTCTTCGGTGCCGGGCAGGAAGCCGATGCTCTCGGCGATCTCCGGGGTGTTGCGGGTGACGATCACCTTCTCGTAGATCCCCTTCTCGATCACCAGCTCCAGCGCCGCTGCCATGGCCAGCAGGGTCTTGCCGCAACCGGCCGGGCCGGTCAGGATCACCAGATCGATGTGCGGATCCAGCAGGGCGTCCAGCGCCATGCCCTGATAGACGTTCTTGGGATGCACGCCCCAGGCCTTGCGGGACATCAACCGCTCGCGGCCGAGATCTTTCAGGCGGATCTTGTGGCCGTCGTGGCTCAGCACCCGGGCCGCGAAGAAGTTCTCCTCGTCCAGCAGGTACTGGTTGACGTGTACCCCCTCCAGCAGCTCGGCGTCGATCACATGGACGGTGTCCCGGCCATGGGTCTCGCTGTCGCACTCGCCGACCCGCTCCCAGAAGCTGCCTGGCACCACCTGGAAGCCCTTGGCCAGCAGACGGATATCGTCGATCAACTGGTCGCTGCGATAGTCCTCAACGTGCGCCAGCCCGGCTCCTTTGGCCTTGAGGCGCATGTTGATGTCCTTGGTCACCAGCACCACCTGGCGTTTCATCTCATGCTTTTGCAGGTAGAGGGCGGCATTGATGATGCGGTTGTCCGCCTCCTTGTCGGTGAACACCTCGGCATCCTGAGGCAGATGGTGATCGCTGAAGATGGAGATGTGACCGCTCGCCTCCCCGGCCAGTCCCACCCCCTGCACGATTTGCTCAGGGGCCGCATCGCGGAACACGTCCTCCAGCGCCCGGATGGCGACGCGCGCATCACGGCTGACGTCTTTCTGGCGATCCTTGATGTTGTCGAGCTCTTCGAGCACCGTCATGGGGATGAGCACGTCGTGCTCTTTGAAGGAGTAAATGGCGAGGGGTTCGTGAAGCAGAACGTTGGTATCCAGGATAAACAGCTTTCGGTCAGTGTTGTCCATAAGCATCCTCCTTGGCACTGAAGGTGCCACGTGTGTGAATCTCAGATGTCATTGAAACCACACGGCCGTGACAGTTTTATTACCTACCAACGCTACGCCCGATTTAACCAGTGCGCAACACATCCCTTTGGCTCCCACATTCAAGTGAACAAAAAACACCCAACAAAAAAGACCGGCCAATGGGCCGGTCTTTTTGAGACTCTATCTTCTCAACCGCACTTGGAATCGCCGCAGTTCAAACAGGTCATGCAGCCATCTTTCAGCACCAGCGCCTTGGTGTGGCACTTGTAGCAGAGCGCCGCATTGGCGGGGAAGCCGCTGCCAGCAGATTGCGCTGCGTCCTCCTGCTCGGTCTGCAGTTGGGCCCGCTTCTCGGCCAGGAAGGCCTGCTGATGCTCATCCAGCCTGGGGGCCTTGAGCATGCCGATTTCGGTGAGATGGGTCTCGATCACGTTGCCAATCTCGGCAATCAGGGAGGGAACGTACTTGCCCTTGTTCCAGTAACCCCCCTTGGGATCGAACACGGATCTCAGCTCCTCCACCAGGAAGGTGACATCCCCCCCTTTGCGAAACACCGCCGAGATGATGCGGGTCAGCGCCACTATCCACTGGTAGTGCTCCAGGCTCTTGGAGTTGATGAAGATCTCGAACGGGCGGCGACTCTCGTGCACAGTGCCCTCGTTGAGAATGATGTCGTTGATGGTGATGAACAGCGAGTGCTCGGAGACATGCTCCGGCGTCTTCAACTTGTAGGTGGTGCCCATCAGCCGCTCCGGGCGCAGCACAGTCTCGTGCATCTGCACCACGTCATCCTGCGGCGCCGGCGCTTCTTGCGGCTCGTCCCGGGTTTGCACCTTGTAAGCGACGATTTTCCTGTCGATCTTCTTGACCATGTGTCGTCCTCAGAATTTACCGTAATAGCCTTCTTTCAAGGCGTCGTAGAGGTTGGCGGCGGTGTGCAGCTCCCCATCGTATTCGATCTCTTCGTTACCCCTGGCGGTGATGACGGAGCCATCCTCCAGTGTGAACTCGTAACTGGTGTTCTCCAGATCCTTCTCCTTCACCAAGACCCCCTGGAAGGCGGCCGGATTGAAGCGGAAGGTGGTGCAGCCCTTGAGCCCGGAATCCGAGGCATAGAGGTAGATGTCCTTGAACTGCTCGAACGGGAAGTCGGTGGGAATGTTGGCAGTCTTGGAGATGGACGAGTCTATCCAGCGCTGGGCCGCGGCCTGAATGTCCACGTGCTGAGCCGGGCTGATGTCATCGGCGGTGATGAAGTAGTCCGGCAGCCGGGTCCCCTCTTCCTCCCCATAGGGCATGGCGGCCGGATTGACCAGCGCGCGGTAGGCCAGCAGCTCGAAGGAGTAGACGTCCACGCTCTCCTTGCTCTTCTTGCCGGGCTTGATGACGTTGCGGCTGTAGTGGTGGGCGAAGCTCGGCTCTATGCCGTTGCTGGCGTTGTTGGCGAGCGACAGAGAGATGGTACCCGTCGGCGCTATGCTGCTGTGGTGGGTGAAACGGCCACCCTGCTCGGCCAGCTCGGCCACCAGGGCGGGATCCACCTCGGCCACCTGCTGCATGTAGCGGCTGTAGCGGGCGTGCAGCACCCGGCCCTTCACCTTGTCGCCGAGCTTGATGCCATCTGCCGCCATCTCCGGGCGCAGGCGCAGCATCTTGCCGGTCACCTCGAACTCCTGCTCCATGATGGGAGCCGGGCCCTTCTCTTTAGCCAGGGCCAGGGACTCGCGCCAGCCGGTCATGGCCAGCTCCTGGGAGACTTCTTCGGTGAAGGCGACGGAGGTGGCGGATCCATATTTTATCTGCAGCATGGTAAGGGTCGAGCCGAGGCCCAGGAAGCCCATGCCGTGCCGACGCTTGTTGATAATCTCTTCCCGCTGCTTGGGCAAAGGCAGCTGGTTGATCTCCACCACGTTGTCCAGCATGCGGGTGAAGATCGCCACCACCTTGCGAAACGCGGGCCAGTCGAAGCTCGCCTGCTCGGAGAAGGGGTTGCGTACGAACTTGGTCAGGTTGACCGAGCCCAGCAGACAGGCGCCATAGGGGGGCAGTGGCTGCTCGCCGCAGGGGTTGGTGGCGCGGATCTCCTCGCAGAACCAGTTGTTGTTCATCTGGTTCACCTTGTCGATCAGGATGAAACCGGGTTCGGCATAGTCATAGGTGGAACTCATGATGACGTTCCAGAGCTTCCGGGCAGGCAGCCTCTTGTAGCGCTTGCAGGCGACCTGCCCCAGAGCATTGATGACCACCCCCTCCTTGTTCGGCCAGTCGGCCCAGAGCACCTGCTCTGGGTCGTCCAGCGCGATCCCGTCCTGCTCCACCTCCTTCGCCGTGTAGGGGAAGATAAGCGTCCAGGGGGCATCCTCCTTCACCGCCTTGACGAACTCCTCTGTGATGAGCAGGGAGAGGTTGAACTGGCGCAGGCGACCATCCTCGCGCTTGGCCTGGATAAATTCGACGACGTCCGGGTGGCGGATATCCATGGTCCCCATCTGGGCGCCGCGGCGACCGCCGGCGGACGAGACGGTGAAACACATCTTGTCGTAGATATCCATGAAGGAGAGAGGCCCCGAGGTGTAGGCACCAGCGCCGGAGACGAAGGCGCCACGGGGACGCAGGGTAGAAAAGTCATAGCCGATGCCACAACCCGCCTTCAGGGTCAGCCCCGCCTCGTGCACCTTGCCGAGGATGTCGTCCATCGAATCTTCGATGGTGCCGGAGACGGTGCAGTTGATGGTGGAGGTGGCGGGCTTGTGCTCGAAGGCTCCCGCGTTGGAGGTGATGCGCCCCGCCGGGATGGCCCCATTGCGCAGCGCCCACAGGAAGGGCTCGTACCAGGCATCAGGCTCGCGCTCCTGTGCGGCCAGGGCACGGGCCACCCGTTGGTAGGTCTCGTCAACCGAGCCGTCGATGGGGGCCCCATCCTTGTGCTTGAGGCGATACTTGCTGTCCCAGATCTCGAGGGAGGTTTCCTGCAGGGGGATGAGGTCGGTGCCGGGATCTGTCTCCAGCACCGGATTGGATTTAGCCATTTTCAAGCCACCTTATGTGAATGCATCAGCGTCATGACAGGGATAAAAACACAACCCATATGTAAATGTGAAATACGAAAACACTATATATAGTAGTCTTCATATCATGGGTCGTCGGCCCAAGCCTAAAAAAATGCCCCGGCCAGCAGAGTGCTGAGCCAGGGCCGTTAACCGTCTCATTGTCCGAGAGATTGACCACTCGGGACAGGATCAGGGCTTCTTGACGTAGACAGTCGGGGTTTCGCCAGCCAGGTTCAGATAGAACTCATAGACCCCGTCTGCTTCCGGCGAGAACTTCATGTCCTCGTATTTGGAACAGGGGTTGACCGGGACTGGCTCGCCGCCCAGCACGGCAACGCCATCGCTCGGGCTCTTGTAGCCGAAGTTGGTGCCGCAGCTCCAGCTTGAGTCACCAAATTTGAATTTGTAGGGAGCCCACTCCTTCTTGAGTGTGCCCTTGGCCATGTAGAGCTTGTCGGCCACCTTGACCGCCTTGGTCTCATCGTTGGCCATCCAGTCATTCATCTCCCCACGCAGGTAGATGGACTTGCCACCGAAATCGCTGTTGTCCGCCCCTGCCTGTTCAGCGCCACCGTTAGCTGCGCAACCGCCTAATACCAGGGTTCCCGCCGCCAGCATCATCGTTACTGTTCTTTTGAACATGTGTCCTTTCCTCAGATTATTGTGTTTCCTTGGCCCATCGAATGTGGGCAGACGAATTAAAGCAGAGCGGGCCCGCCAAGAAAGGTAGGGGTATCACATTCTGTACTTTTTATATTCAAAACAAGGGTAAACAGAGAAATATCGAGTAACGGGATTGTCGTGGTAAAGAGAGGGAGCCACATCAGAGGAACTTGTTTGTGTCTGCTTGCACACATCAGCTTCAGGCCATGGTGATTACCTGCCTGACCCCAACAGTTTCAGGGAATGGCAATTCCGCGCCCGTTTCAGGCAATGCTGATTACCTTCTTCACCCGTCCATTTCAGATAACGCTGATGACCTGATTGGCCGCGCCCATTTCGAACAATCGTGATGATCGATGCAGGGCATAGCCGCCTTGTGTATGGAGGTGGAGAGGAGATACGGGTAGTCCGGTAGTCCGGTAGTCCGGTAGTCCGGTAGTCCGGTAGTCCGGTAGTCCGGTAGTCCGGTAGTCCGGTAGTCCGGTAGTCCGGTAGTCCGGTAGTCCGGTAGTCCGGTAGTCCGGTAGTCCGGTAGTCCGGTAGTCCGGTAGTTTGGAGCTAAAAAGAGGCTGGAGATAGGTAATCGGAGACGCAGAAGGCAGTATATTTGACTAAATTGATGTGTTTTTACGAAGTGGTTGTCTGATAAATAGGCTAAAGGTGAACAAAATATCTGCCAAACCCCACATCTCAGCCAATAAAAAAGCCCGCTCGATTGA
>NZ_CDDF01000018.1 GCF_000819865.1 Aeromonas eucrenophila | reverse complement strand
AATTAGAAGAAGCCCGCTCAATCGAGCGGGCTTTTTTATTGCCTGAAATTTCTCATTTTTACGCTATAAACGCCTGCCTATAAGCCTTTTACCGATCTTGCTGACTCTGCTCCACGCAGGGCAGCATCATATTCACTACCCCGTCTTCCAACTGGATATCGATCTGGAAGCCAAGTCGCTTGGCCAGATTGATCATGCCGCGATTGCTGGGCATGGTCATGCCGGAGAGCTGGCCTATGCCGCGCTCCCTGGCGTAGCGCACTATCTTCTCCATCATCAACTTGCCGAGCCCTATCCCCTTCAGGTCTGAGCGGATCAGGATGGCAAACTCCGCATCGGACTGGTCCGGATTGGAGATGGCCCGCACCACTCCCAGGATCTGTTGGTTGAAGGCCCCATCCTGTCCTACGGCGACGAAGGCCATCTCCCGGTCGTAATCTATCTGGGTCATGCGGGCCAACTCTTCATGACCCAGCTCCCCCACGTCGGCGAAGAAGCGTTTGTACCTGTCCTCATCGGATACCCTGAGCACGAACTGCTTGTGAGCGGGCTCGTCCTCCGGCCGGATCGGGCGAAGCAGCACATGGCTCTGATCCTTGAGCCAGGCCCCCTCTTCCAATTCGGTGGGATAGGGGCGGATGGCCAGCGGCAGCATTTGCTGCCCTTCCTCCATCAGGGCCAGTCTGGCATCCAGGATCACCATCTCGTCGCCACAGGCCTGCAGCGGGTGCAGATCCAGCTCCTGGATCTCCGGAAAGGCCAATAGCAGCTCAGACAGTTGGCACAGCACCTGACCGAGCGCATCGATATCGAGCCGCACGGGGGTGGCCTGCTCGCGGATCTTGCCGTTCTTGAGGGCACCGATGATCTGATAGCGCGCCAATGCCTGATTGAGGGGCGGCAGGGCAGCGACCATCTGGTGCGGTTCGGCGCCGGATTCCCCGAGCAGGATCACGGGCCCGAACACGGGGTCTTGCTGCAGGCGGATGCGCAGTTCGAGCCCACCGCTGCGTTTTGCCATACGCTGGACCAGCAAGCCTTCTACCCGGGCTCCCGGATCGTGCTGACGCACCCTGTCCAGAATGGCGTCCGCCGCCTGGGCCACCTCGGCCGAGGTGCGCAGGTTCAGCATGACACCGTGAACTTCCGATTTGTGGGCAATGTCCGGAGAGCGCAGCTTCACCGCCACCGGATAGCCTATCTGCTCTGCCGTCAACGCCGCCTCGCTGGCATCCGAGACGATCCAGGTCGGCAGCGTGGAGAGGCCGGCGGCCTGCATGATGGGATGCACCAGGTGGGTATCGAGCACCCTTTGTTTGCGATCCTGCGCCTGGCGGATCAGCTGCTGGCAGCGTTCGACGTTGAGCCGACCCCCTTGCAGGGAAGCGGGTGTCTCCATCAGCTGTTTCTGGTTGCGGCGGTATTCCACCATGTGCATGAAAGCGGTGACCGCACTCTCCGGGGTACGGTAGGTGGGGATCCCGGCCTCATTGAACAGCCGGCGGCCCTCTTGCGCGGAGTATTCACCGGCCCAGTTGGTCAGGATGTTGAAACGCCTGGCCCTGGGATGTTGCTTGATAAAGTCGATCAGGTTGCTGGCAAGCCGTGCGCCCTGTGCGGTGAGGGAGGGGGCGTGGATCAGCAGTATGGCGTCAGCCTTGTCCCCTTGCAGCAGTTCGTCCAGCGCACTGCGATAGGCCTCGATATCGGCATCGCTGCCGATGTCCAGCGGGGTCATGGCCAGCCTGCCGCCGCGCTCCAGCAGCACGTCGGCAGCCATGTTGGCGAGGCCGCGTCCGTTGGAGAGGATGGCGAGCCGTTCCCCCTTGAGGGTCAAGGAGTGGCTGAGGGTCTCGACGGTGGCGAACAGTTCGTGGGTGTCCCGCACCCGCAGCATGCCGGCTCGGCGGATGGCCGCATCATAGACGTTGTCGAGGCCGTTGGCGGGATCGTGGCGACCGCTCTTGAGCACCAGGATCGGCTTGTTGCGCGAGGCGGCGCGTGCCGCCGAGAGGAAGTGGCGGGCATCGTGCAGCTTGTCCATGTAGATCAGGATGGCGCGGGTGCTGCCATCGCGAGAGAGCTGATCCAGCAGCTGGCCGAAGTCGATGTCGCAGTGATCTCCCAGTGACACGAAGGCCGAGAAGCCGAGTTCACGCTGCTTGGCCCAGTCGAGAATGGTGGTGCTGACCGCCGCCGATTGCGACAGGAAGGCGACCTGCCCGGGAGTGGCGGCGATGGGAGAGAAGCTGGCGTTGATGCCCTGACCCGGCAGCAGCATGCCCATGCTGTTGGGGCCGAGCAGGCGGATGCCGTATTGCCGGCACAGCTGCTGTAGTCGCAGGCGATCCTCTGCCGAGAACTGGGCGGCCAGAATGATGGCGGCGCCTGTGCCCTTCTTGCCGAGCTCCTCGATGAGTGGCAACACCCGCTCGCGCTTGGTGCAAACAATGGCGAGATCCGGGGCCAGCGGCAGGCTGGCGATATCGGGATAGGCGAGCACGCCGGCGATGGCCTTGCTATGAGGGCTGACCGGCAGTATGGGGCCCTTGAACTGGCCCGCGAGCAGATGCCTTATCACCACATGACCCGCCTTCTGCGGGTCGCTGGAGGCACCGATGACGGCAATTGACTGGGGTTTGAAGAGCCGATCCAGGCCGCTTGGTTTCATGGGCACTCCTCATGGCGACCCCCAAAGCGAGGGTGACGGATGGTGCCAGTCTAATACGCTTTGTGCCTTTGTTCTGTGACCGATTTCGGGTCAGCGTGCGACCAGGGCATTGGCGCGCAGATAAAATCGGAGCTCGCCCCGGATGCGGCGCACCGTGGCCAGGTGGCGATCCTGCAGATAGATTTCCTGCTCCTGCTCTAGCTGACAACGGCGGACTCCCAGGCTCTGCAGATACTCTTCAAACAGGATGGAACCCTTGATCTCGACCAGATGCTGGCTCACGACGTACTCCTTATTTCCGGCTGATGGGTTTGCCGGGCCAGTGTCCCCTCTTTCCCGAGCCTTTCATACTGACACATTTGACACCAAAATCGGGCGAGCCAGCGTGCGTGGTTGCTCGCTATCTGGCTCCGCTTTCGCCGCAGTGCCTCAGCGCAACGTGCCCTGACCACGGGCCGTGTCCCAGAAGGCGCGGATCAGGGGCTCTTCCAGCCGCTTCTTGAGCACGGCGATGCCGACATCGAAGGGCTTGAGGGCGGGCTTGGGCAGGGCGATGCGCACCTTGTCTCCCATGGGGCTGTGATCGATCACGGCGGCGGGCACCAGACCCACACCGAAGCCGAGCGCCACCATGGCGACTATGCCCTCGTTGCCGGCGACCTCGGCATAGATGTTGGGGGCTATGCCCTTGTTGCGGAACCACTGATCGCAGCGCTTTCGCGCCAGCCCCTGCTCGGAGAGGATGAGGGGCAGATGCTCCCAGTCCGGTTCGCCATGCTGGAACCACTGACTGAGTTGGGGGGCGGTGCGCGGTGCGATGAATACCAGCGGCACCTGCTGCAGGCTGGCAAATTCCAGCTTGGCGGAGAGTGCATCGGGTCGCGCTGCGATGGCGAGATCGGCCTCATCGGCCAGGATCTTGTCCACCGCCAGCGCCGGATCGCCGGTCTCGAGCTTGATCTCGAGCTGGGGGTAACGGCGACGGAAACGCTCGAGCACCTCGGGCAGCAGGAAGTAGCTGGCGGTGACCGAGCAGAACACCCGCAGCCGGCCCTGCAGTGGCTCATCGCTACGCCTGAGCTCCTGCTTGAGCTGGCGCCACTCCTGCAACAGGCTACCGCCGAACTCCCGCAGCTTCTCGCCGGCCGGAGTGAGCCGCACGCTGCGATTGTCCCGCTCGAACAGCACGCAGCCGGTCTCCTGCTCCAGGCGCTGGATGGCGCGGCTCAGGGTGGAGGGGCTGACCGCCATGGCATCGGCGCTCTTGCCGAAGTGGAGGGAGTCGGCGAGGTGGAGAAACAGCTCGAGATTGCGAAGATCCATCGTTCATTTCCTGTGACGGCACATGTGCCGAATATATCCGTTCAGCGTCATTCATTGAGTGGGAGAAACCGCCCGAGATTGCGAAGAATGGTCTTTCAATTCTTGCAACGTACTGTTTCGAATATATCAGTTCAGGCAATAAGTGTCCCGCGCTATAGTGGTTTCGACAACGCCGTCACCCGGCATGGAATCAATCGAACGGAGCAATCACCATGGCTAATTATTTCAACACCCTGAACCTGCGTCAGCAGTTGGCCCAGCTGGGCAAGTGTCGTTTCATGCAGCGCGAAGAGTTCGCTGACGGTTGTGCGGCGCTCAAGGGCAAGAAGGTGGTGATTGTGGGTTGTGGCGCCCAGGGCCTGAACCAGGGCCTGAACATGCGTGACTCCGGGCTGGATATCTCCTACGCCCTGCGCAAGGCCGCCATCACCGAGAAGCGTGCCTCCTGGCAGAAGGCCACCGACAACGGCTTCGCGGTCGGCACCTATGAAGAGCTGATCCCGAGCGCCGATCTGGTGTTGAACCTGACCCCGGACAAGCAGCACTCCGACGTCGTCAAGACCGTCATGCCGCTGATGAAGCAAGGCGCTGCGCTGGGCTACTCCCACGGTTTCAACGTGGTGGAAGAAGGCCAGCAGATCCGCTCCGACATCACCGTCGTCATGGTGGCGCCCAAGTGCCCGGGCACCGAGGTGCGTGAAGAGTACAAGCGTGGCTTCGGCGTGCCGACCCTGCTGGCGGTGCACCCGGAGAACGATCCCCAGGGCGAGGGCATGGCCATCGCCAAGGCCTGGGCTTCCGCCACCGGTGGCGATCGCGCCGGGGTGCTGGAGTCCTCCTTCGTGGCGGAAGTGAAATCCGACCTGATGGGTGAGCAGACCATCCTGTGCGGCATGCTGCAGGCCGGCTCCCTGCTGTGCTACGACAAGCTGGTCGCCGAGGGTACAGACCCGGCCTACGCCGGCAAGCTGATCCAGTTCGGTTGGGAGACCATCACCGAAGCCCTGAAGCAGGGTGGCATCAGCCTGATGATGGACCGCCTGTCCAACCCGGCCAAGCTGCGCGCCTTCGAGCTGTCCGAGCAACTGCGCACCCTGATGCGCCCGCTGTTCGAGAAGCACATGGATGACATCATCGCCGGCGAGTTCTCCCGCGGCATGATGGCCGACTGGGCCGAAGACGATGCCAAGCTGTTCGGCTGGCGTGAAGAGACCGGCAAGTCTGCCTTCGAGAATGCCCCGGCGTTTGCGGGCAAGATTGCCGAGCAGGAGTACTTTGACAATGGCGTGGTCATGGTGGCCATGGTCAAGGCGGGGGTCGAGCTGGCATTCGAGACCATGGTGGCTTCCGGAATCTATGAAGAGTCTGCCTACTACGAGTCCCTGCACGAGCTGCCGCTGATCGCCAACACCGTCGCCCGCAAGCGCCTGTACGAGATGAACGTGGTGATCTCCGACACCGCTGAATACGGCAACTACCTGTTCGCCAACGCCGCCGTGCCGCTGTTGCGCGAGCACTTCATGCCGACTCTGAAGGCCGGTGATCTGGGGACCAGCCAGGCCGACAGCCAAGCTGTCGACAACCAGGCGCTGCTGGCCGCCAACGAGGCGACCCGCAACCACCCGATCGAAGCGATCGGCCATACCCTGCGTGGTTACATGAAGGACATGAAGCGCATCGCCGTCGGCGGCTAAGCCAACAGATGGAAGGACGGGGGTGACGACTCCCGTCTTCTGGCCGGCCTGGACACCCGGTCAGCTATCCAGACGATGACAACGCCGGTTTTCCGGCAATAAAAAGCCCCGCTCAATGAGCGGGGCTTTTGCATTCAGGGAAGCGTGATGGATCAGGCTTTCCAGGCTTTCCAGGTATTGATCAGGCCGTTGGTGGAGCAGTCGTGGCTGGTGACGGCCGCGTCTGTGGTCAGCTCCGGCAGGATCTTGTTGGCCAGCTGTTTGCCCAGTTCAACGCCCCACTGATCGAAGCTGAAGATGTTCCAGATTGCGCCCTGCACGAAGATCTTGTGCTCGTACATGGCGATCAGGGAACCCAGCGTCTTCGGGGTCAGGCTCTTGAACAGGATGCTGTTGGTGGGACGGTTGCCCTCGAACACCTTGAACGGTACCAGATCCTTGACCTGCTCCAGCGTCTTGCCGGCGGCCAGGAACTCGGCCTCGACCTGTTCTTTGCTCTTGCCGAAGGCCAGGGCCTCGGTCTGGGCGAAGAAGTTGGCCAGCAGCTTCGGATGGTGGTCACCGATGGGGTTGTGGCTGACGGCCGGCGCCAGGAAATCGCAGGGGATCAGCTTGGTACCCTGGTGGATCAGCTGATAGAAGGCGTGCTGGCCGTTGGTGCCCGGCTCACCCCAGATGATGGGGCCGGTCTGGTAATCGACCTTGTTGCCGTTGCGGTCGGTGAACTTGCCGTTGGATTCCATGTTGCCCTGCTGGAAGTAGGCAGGGAAGCGGTGCATGTACTGGTCGTACGGCAGGATTGCCTCGGACTCGGCACCGTGGAAGTTGTTGTACCAGAGGCCGATCAGCGCCAGCAGCACAGGGACGTTCTGCTCATAGGCGGCGGTGGCGAAGTGCATGTCCATCTCGAAGGCGCCTTGCAGCAGGGCCTCGAAGTGCTCGAAGCCCAGGGAGAGCGCGATGGGCATGCCGATGGCGGACCAGGAGGAGTAACGGCCGCCGACCCAGTCCCAGAACTCGAACATGTTGGCGGTGTCGATGCCGAACTCGGCCACGGCCTTGCCGTTGGTGGAGAGGGCGGCGAAGTGCTTGGCGACGTGGGCTTTGTCACCGGCGATGTCGACGAACCAGTCGCGGGCGGTCAGGGCGTTGGTCATGGTCTCCTGAGTGGTGAAGGTCTTGGAGGCCACCAGGAACAGGGTGGTTTCCGGATCGATCTTCTTCAGGGTCTCGGCGATGTGGGTGCCATCGACGTTGGAAACGAAGTGCATCTGCAGGTGGTTTTTGTAGGGGCGCAGCGCCTCGGTGATCATCACCGGGCCGAGATCCGAGCCACCGATGCCGATGTTGACCACGTGCTGGATCGCCTTGCCGGTGTAGCCTTTCCACTCACCGCCGATGATCTTCTCGCAGAAGCCCTTCATCTTGGCCAGCACGGCGTTCACTTCCGGCATCACATCCTTGCCATCCACCTCGATGGGGCGATCGGAGCGGTTGCGCAGGGCCACGTGCAGCACGGCGCGACCTTCGGTCATGTTGATCTTGTCACCGTTGAACATGGCGTCGATGGCGCCGCGCAGATCGGTCTCCTTGGCCAGCTCGATCAGCAGCTTGAGGGTTTCCTCGGTGATCAGGTTCTTGGAGTAGTCGACCAGGATGTCGCCACCGAAGGTGAGGGAGAATTTGTCGAAACGCTGGGGATCCTGTGCGAACAGATCCTTGAGTTGGGTCTCTTGATGAGCCGCGAAGTGAGTTTCCAGAGCCTGCCAGGCCTTGGTCTGGGTTGGATTGATGTTTTTCATAGGATTCCTGAGATTCCAAGTTGTGTTTGAACCTTGCAGGCAAGGCCCCGCCAAACCTTATTATTCGAGCATTATACCGGGCCAGGTGTGCTGCCCGTGTAACAGAGCATTACCAATTGTCTGCCATCGACCGAGTTTACAACCAAAACGCTGGGATTATGAGTCAGCTCTGACCATGAGATCTTGCGTTGGCGCATGCTTCGCCAGCCTCGTGGGCTTGAAAGGGATTTCAAGCCGGGCCTGACGCTGGACCTCCTCCATCTGAGGAAAGGAGAAGGCACCGCGGGTCCGGCTCATGGGCCTGTGGCAGCGGATCCTGCTCGGCGGGAGCCATCGCCGTCGCGCTCGTGCGGCCGCTGGCTGACTGCCCTCCAGAAATGACAATGCCAGCGCGAGGGCTGGCATTGTGGTCATGGGCTCTGAAATCAGGCCTGGGTCTTTTGCATGTGCATGACCATCTGCGGGAAGGGGATCTCGACGCCTTCGGCATCGAAGGCCAGCTTCACCTTCTCGTGGAAGTCGAACCAGACACCCCAGTAATCGGCGGTCTTGACCCAGGGGCGTACCACTATGTTGACCGAGGAGTCGGCCAGGGCGGCGACGGCGATGGTGACCTCAGGGTCTTTCAGGATGCGGGGCTCTTCGCTCACCAGTCGCTCCAGGATCTGCTTGGCCTTGCGCAGATCGGAGCCATAACCGATGCCGAAGGTCATGTCGACCCGGCGGGTATCCATGCGCGAGTAGTTGACTATGGTGCCGTTGAGGATGGCGGAGTTCGGTACCACCACCATCTTGTTGTCACCGGAGGTGAGGGTGGTGGTGAACAGCTGGACGGATTGCACCACGCCCGCGGTGCCCGCGACCTCGATAAATTCACCGGACTTGATGGGGCGGAAGATGATCAGCAGGAAGCCAGCGGCGAAGTTGGAGAGCGAACCCTGCAGCGCCAGACCGATGGCCAGACCGGCGGCACCTATGATGGCGACGAAGGAGGCGGTCTGCACCCCGACCCGGCCCAGAGCGGCGATCACCACGAACACCAGAATGGTGTACTTGAGGATGCTGCCGACGAAGTGGGTGACCGTGGTGTCCAGCTTGCGGGTCTGCATCACCTTGACCACGCCACCGCTGAGGAGGTTGGCGGCGATGTAACCGACCAGCAGGGTGAGCAGGGCGGCCGCGATGTTGACGGCATATTCGATCAGCAGTCCCTGGTTGTTGACCAGCCAGGTCTGCGCTTCTGTGATGATCTCGGGTTCCATAGGATGTCCTGTTGTTCTAAAGGTTTATGGCGCATGAATCTAACACCCAAATGCGACAGCTTGGGTCGCATCTGGTGCTTATTTTCCACTATAGAAAGCTGCCACAAAAAACAAGGGAGGCCAAGGCCTCCCACTTTGCACATTCCAGTATGACTCAGCTTTGCGGTATCAGCTCTGCAGCAACTGGCTGCGCATAAACTGCCGCCGTTCCTCGCATCCGATGATGGGCTTGAGCTTGCATTCGGAGCGGATGCATTGGTCGATCCGCCCTCTGAATCAGCTTTGCAGCAACTGGCTGCGCATAAACTGCCACTGGTCTTCGAAACCGGCGGTGGGCTTGATCTTGAACTCGGAGCGAACAAACTGGCTGATCCTGCCCTCGGCATAGGCCAGCAACAGGTTGGCCAGCATGGTCTCGTCGAGCTGGAAGCCCTGGCCTTCCCGCAACCGCTTCTCCCGCAGCGCCTGTTTGAGCTGGGTCTCCAGCTTGTCGAACAGGGTGCTGATACGATCCCGCAGCCGGTCGTGTTCCCCCAGCAGGGCATCGCCGTTGAGGATGCGGGTGATGCCGGGATTGCGCTCGGCGAACACCAGCAGCAGCTGCAGTATGTGGTGGCAGCGGGCCATGGTGTCCTTCTCCTCGGCCATGATCAGGTTGACCCGTGACAGCAGGGAATCCTCGATAAAGTCGATCAGCCCCTCGAACATCCGCGCCTTGCTCGGAAAGTGTCGATAGAGGGCGGCCTCGGAGACGCCCACCTCGGCCGCCAGGCGAGCCGTGGTGATACGCTGGCCCGGACCGATCTCCAGCATATGGGCGAGTGCCTGCAGGATCTGATCGCGCCGACTCTGTTTCTGGTTACTGCTTGCCATGGATTCCCCTAAAAAAACAATGGCTTGATTCTGTTATTAGCCACCGACCCGAGGGGACGGTGTGGTCTTGTTATTGGCGACCAGAAGAACCAAACCCGCCTTCACCCCGTTCACTCTGATTGAATTCGTCGACCAGCTGGAAGCTGGCCTGTACTACCGGCAGGATCACCAGCTGGGCGATGCGCTCACCGGGTTGCATGGTGAAGCTGTCGTTGCCACGGTTCCAGACCGAGACCATCAGCTGGCCCTGGTAGTCGGAATCGATGAGGCCGACCAGGTTGCCCAGCACGATGCCGTGCTTATGACCGAGGCCGGAGCGCGGCAATATGGTGGCGCACAGGCCCGGATCCTGGATATGGATGGCCAGACCGGTTGGCACCAGGGTGGTGTCACCCGGTGCCAGGATCAGTGGGGCATCCAGCAGGGCGCGCAGATCCATGCCGGCGGAACCCGGGGTGGCGTAGGCAGGCAGCGGGAATTCGGTACCGATGCGGGCATCCAGGACTTTCAGTTCAATTTGTGTGTTCATGAATCGCTTTTCAATGAGATCGCACTGTGACGATCGAATGGCTCAGTGAATTCTGCTGTGGAAGCTGGTACAGGCAGTGCTGTCAGCTCCCGCTGAATCGGTTGTCTGTCGGGATCGCGGTCTCAGGGTCGATAGTGACGCGCAATCAAGGCGATGAGATGACGAGCCAGCGTCAGCTTATCGGCCAGGGGCAGGGGGGCTTGACCCCCGTGCCAGAACACGGTCAGGGCGTTGTCATCGGCGTTGAAGCCCTGGCCCGCGCGGGACACGTCGTTGGCGGCGATCATGTCCAGCCGCTTACGCCCCAATTTATCGAGGGCGTATTGTTCCACATCCGTGGTTTCGGCGGCAAATCCGACGGTGAAGGGCTTGTCCGGCAGTGCCCCCACGGCGGCGATGATGTCCGGGTTCTTGACCAGGGTCAGCACCATCTGGTCGTTGCTCCCGGTCTTCTTGATCTTCTGGCTGGCGACCTGGTCGGGTCTATAGTCCGCCACGGCGGCGCAGCCGATGAAGAGATCGCAGTCGCCGACCCGGCTCATTACCGCTTGGTGCATCTGCTCGGCGCTCTCTACATCGACCCGTGCCACCCCTTGCGGCGTGGCCAGGGCGACCGGGCCGCTCACCAGCGTCACCTCGGCACCCGCCTCACGGGCGGCGCGGGCGATGGCGTAGCCCATCTTGCCGGAGCTGTGGTTGCTGATGTAGCGCACCGGATCCAGCGCCTCGCGGGTCGGCCCGGCGGTGAGCAGCAGCCTGACCCCGGCCAGCAGGGGTTCGCTGGCGAGCTGCTGGCAGCAGCGCTCCACCAGCTCGAGGGGGTCCAGCATGCGGCCGGGGCCCACGTCACCGCAGGCCTGGCTGCCGGAGTCCGGCCCCCACAGCAGGATGCCGCGGCTGACCAGGGTATCGAGGTTGGCCTGGGTGGCGGCGTTGCGATACATCTGCTGGTTCATGGCCGGTGCCAAGGCGACGGGTGCCGGGGTTGCCAGGCAGAGGGTGGTCAGCAACTCGTCCGCCATGCCGGCGGCCATGCGCGCCATCAGGTTGGCGCTGGCGGGGGCGATCAGCACCAGATCGGCCCACTTGGCCAGCTCGATGTGGCCCATGCCGGCTTCGGCGGCGGGATCCAGCAGGCTGTCGGCGACCGGGTGGCCGGAGACGGCCTGCAGGGTCAGCGGGGTGATGAACTCCTTGGCGGAGCGGGTCATCACCACCCGCACCTCGGCCCCCTGATCCTTCAGGCGGCGTACCAGCTCGGCACTCTTGTAGGCGGCGATGCCACCACTGACACCCAACAGGATGCGTTTATCGGCCAATCTCATCTGCTGTCTCTCTTCCGACTCACTCTGACTGGTCGGCTAAGATACCACAGGCTGTGGATGACGACAGAGGCTGACATGGGGGACTTGTGGTCGGGCTCCCGCGTTTTTTTGCTATGTTTTCTCTCAACAGGCTGGCGGGAGAGACAAATGAGCATCAAGGAGTGGCCACAGGATGAACGCCCAAGGGAGAAGCTGCTGCGTCACGGTGCTGGGGTGTTGTCCGACGCCGAATTGCTGGCGATCTTCCTGCGTACCGGGGTCAACGGGCTGAGTGCGGTGGATCTTTCCCGCCAGCTGTTGCTGCAATTTGGTTCGCTGCGGGCCCTGCTCGGTGCCGAACAACCGGCCTTTTGTGCCGCTCATGGGCTGGGGCCAGCCAAATATGCCCAGCTTCAGGCGGTGCTGGAGATGAGCAAACGTCATCTGGCCGAGCAGCTGCAGCGGGGAGATGCGCTGACCTCGCCCCAGCTGACCCGGGACTACCTGCAGGCCCAGTTGCGGGACAGGCCACGAGAGGTGTTCGCCCTGTTGTTGCTGGATAATCAGCATAGAGTCATTCAATTCGTTGAACTTTTCTACGGTACGCTGGATGCGGCGAGCGTCTGGCCCAGGGAAATCGTGCAGATCGCGCTCAAACATAATGCAGCCGCCGTGATTCTGGCGCATAATCACCCGTCCGGCGTAGCCGAGCCCAGTCGGGCCGACCGCCAGATCACGGATCGGATCCTGGCCGCCCTGGCCTTGGTCGATATCAGAGTGCTGGATCACTTGGTGATCGGTGACGGCATCACGGTTTCTTTTGCTGAGCGTGGTTGGCTATGAACTGGGCTCTGGCACTGTATTAGTTGATCTTTGATCACGGATGCTGTATAAAATGCCGCCTTCTGTTTGCCCCGCAATCGAAGGCCAGCGGGGCAGATATTTGCTCGAGCAATGAAGTAAGATTTGGAGAGACTGACATGTCTAGAGTATGCCAAGTAACCGGCAAGCGCCCGGCAGTTGGTAACAACCGTTCGCACGCTAACAACGCTACCAAGCGTCGTTTCCTGCCGAACCTGCACACTCACCGTTTTTGGGTTGAGAGTGAAAAACGCTTCGTGAGCCTGCGCGTATCCGCAAAAGGCATGCGTATCATCGACAAGCGCGGCGTTGAAGTGGTTCTGGCTGAACTGCGTGCCAGCGGCGTTAAGGTATAAGGAATTAGATCATGGCTAAAGGTATTCGCGATAAGATTCGCCTGAACTCCAGCGCCGGTACTGGTCACTTCTATACCACTACCAAGAACAAGCGCACCATGCCCGAAAAAATGGAGATCAAGAAATTTGATCCCGTGATTCGTCAGCATGTGATCTACAAAGAAGGCAAAATCAAGTAACCACTTGAATTTGTCTCAAAAACCCGGCCTGGTGCCGGGTTTTTTTATGGCCGCAATTCAGTACACTGCCGGTTCGAGGGGAGAGTCGTCATGTTCAAATTGAGCCGTAAAGGCTGGAACAACCTGATTATCGTCGCCGTGCTGATCGTGATCACCCTGCTGCACCGGCTGGAGCAGGCGCAGCAGGACAACAACGCTCAGCGGCCGCGTTCCCTGTTGCCGGAGTCCACCGTGGTGCTGACCTGGCAGGGGCCGAGCTGGCAGATCGAACGCATCGGCCAGGGCTGGCGCAGTGGCCCGGATCTGGGGCTGGATAGCGCCCAGCTGGCGGCCCACATCGAGGCGTGGCAAGGCTGGTTGTTGCCGCCCGCTGAGGCTCTGCGCGGCACCCCAGTCACCCTCAAGATATGGGTGGCCGGCCAGAGCGATCCCATCGAGGTGGGGCTCTATCAGGACAGCGGCAAGTTTGCCGCCCTGTTGCCCCCCTCGACCTGGCTCGAACTGAGCCAGCAGCAGTACCGCGGCCTGCTGCGGCCGACCCCCTGATCCACCCTGTTAGCGCGAGAGTCACTTATGCCTGAATTACCGGAAGTCGAAGTCAGCCGCCAGGGCATCTCTCCCTGGCTCACCGGCATCAAGGTCACCCGGGTGGTGGTGCGCGACGGCCGCCTGCGCTGGCCGGTGCCCGGCGAGATCCAGGAGCTGGTGGATCTCACCATCCATCGGGTCAGCCGCCGGGCCAAGTACCTGCTGCTGGAGACCGATTTTGGCACCGCCATCCTGCATCTGGGCATGTCCGGCAGCCTGCGGGTGCTGGACATCGGCACCCCGGCCGAGAAGCACGATCACGTGGACATCGAGCTCGCCAACGGCAAGCTGCTGCGGCTCAACGACCCCCGTCGCTTCGGCGCCCTGCTGTGGACCCGTGAACCGGCCGAGGCCCATGCGCTGCTGGCCAAGCTCGGCCCAGAGCCGCTCACCGACGTCTTCAGTGCCAGCTACCTGCAAGGGCGGGCCAAGGGGCGCAGCACCCCGATCAAGACCTTCCTGATGGACAACCATGTGGTGGTCGGGGTGGGCAACATCTACGCCAACGAGGCGCTCTATGCCGCCGGTATTCACCCCAAGCGGGCGGCGGGCAACATCAGCGCCGAGCGGCTGGCAACCCTGGTGGCCGAGATCAAACGGGTATTGACCGAAGCCATTCGTCAGGGGGGCACCACCCTCAAGGATTTCACCAGCGCCGACGGCAAGCCGGGGTATTTCGTGCAGCAGTTGCAGGTTTATGGCCGTGGCGGCCAGCCCTGCTTCCACTGCCACACCCTGCTCAGCGAGGTGCGGCTCGGGCAGCGCACCACTGTATTCTGCTCCCACTGTCAGCGCTGATGGTCACCATTTGGGGGGAAAGGAGCTGAAGTTGTAAGCGAGTATTGCCAGTCTGTTGAAGCCCCGCACGTCCATTACTACTATCTCGCTCACGCACGCAGCGAGATAAGAAAATGACAGCAAAATCAATAGACTGGGATAATTTGTCCCGGCAGGGGCACTATTGTGCCCAAAAAATGGCGCGCTACCTCTACCCCGATGGCAGCAGCCGCAAGACCTTCAACCGCGGCAAGTTCGTGCTGCGCAGCCTGCTCTATCGGCCGCAACTGAGCCGGGTGTTTGCGCTGTTCCAGGCGGAGCCGCTCAGGGCTCTGCCTGCCCACTATCCCGAGTTGCTCGACAAGCCGATGCGACCCTATCGCTTCGCTTGCTCCACCGTGAACCAGCGCACCGAGATGGTGGAGGCGCACTACCGCCTGCTGCTGGCCCGTTACCCGACTCTCATCGAGCCCCTCTATCTGGGGCAGGGCATCGAGCTGGGCCGCTATCCCCAGAGCGATTGCCGCATCCTGCTGCGCCACGACGGCACCTTCCGCCGGGAGGCCGAGCTGGCCCTTTCCATCGTCAACGAGCGGGGAGAACGGCTCTACAGCTGTGCCTTCTCTCTGGCGGGCAGCGAGCGTGAGCTGGCGCTGGTGATCGGCTCGGTGCAGGGGCCTGAACCCTGTGTCGTGCAGCCACAGGAGCAGGTGCGGGCGTTGACCAAGGCCGGTCACGGGCTGAGGCCCAAGTCGCTGGTAGTGATGCTGGTGCTGGCGCTGGCCGAGGCGATGGGGGCCAGTCGTGTCTCCGCGGTGCGGATGAGGGCGCATATCTTCCAGGCCAGGCGTTACAGCCGGAAGAAGAAAGCCTGTCTGCAGGCGGATTATGACGAGCTGTGGCAGGAGTTTGGCGCCGTTCCGCTGGATGCCAACTTCGTGCGGCTGCAGCCGGCGGTGCGCAAGCCGCTGGAGGAGGTTGCCTCCAAGAAGCGCGCCATGTATCGGCGCCGCTACGAGTGGCTCGACGAGCTGACCCTGGCGTGCCAACGGGCGCTGAGGCCGGAGTAATGGCCTCCCGGTTGGCGGCGGCAGAAAACAGAAGGGTCGCCTGCGGGCGACCCTTCTCGTTACTTGCCCTGCTTGGCGGCAATGGCCCGGGCGACGATGGGATCGACAAACTGGTGGATGTCGCCACCGTGCAGGGCGACTTCTTTCACCAGGGTCGAGGAAATGAAGGAGTTTTCCTCCGCCGGAGTGAGGAACACGCTCTCCAGCTCCGGCATCAACCGGCGATTCATGTTGGCGAGCTGGAACTCGTATTCGAAGTCGGAGACGGCGCGCAGGCCACGGATCAGCACGTTGGCCCCCTGCTCCTTGGCAAAACTCACCAGCAGGCCGGAGAAGCCGACCACCCTGACGTTGGGCAGGTGGGCGGTCACTTGCTGGGCAAGCAGGACACGTTCTGCCAGATCGAACAGCGGCCGCTTGCTCGGGCTGTTGGCCACCCCGACCACCACCTCGTCAAACAGCCTGGCAGCCCGGCCAATCAGGTCGGTGTGGCCATTGGTGATGGGATCGAAGGTGCCTGGATAAATTACCTTGTTGGTCATGCTGCTGATTCCTGCAACCGGAAATTTTGGTCGCATTATAAGGTCGTCGCTTGAGAATAGCAGTGCATCAGGCAAGAATACCGGCACCGCGCATCAAGCCTTCCTGCATTGGTGACAGGAAGCAAAGGGATTTCTTATGAAACGCATTCTGGTAGTTCGCAATGACAAGATTGGTGACTTCATGCTGGCCTGGCCGAGCTTCGCCATGCTCAAGGGCTCCATGGATTGTCATGTGACTGCCCTGGTGCCTGCCTACACGGCACCCCTGGCCCGTCTCTGCCCCTGGATTGACGACATCATCCTGGATCCGGGCGCCCGGGCCGACAAGGAGCAGCAACGTGCCTTGCAGGCCCGCATCAAGGCCGCTACCTTCGATGCCGCCATCTGTCTGTTCTCCAACTCCCGCAACGCCATGCTGGTGTGGAAGGCACACATCCCCTACCGGTTGGCCCCCGCCACCAAGTTGGCCCAGGTGCTCTACAACCAGCGCCTGATCCAGCGTCGCTCCCGCTCCCAGAAGCCGGAGTACGAGTACAACTTGGATCTAGTGCGCCGCTTCCTCGCCGATCAGCAGCTGAGCGCGGTGGAGCCCCAGACCCCCTACCTCAGCTTCGATCCCCAGAGCCTGCAGCAGGTGCGCGAGCAGCTGGCCTCCAAGCTCAAGCTGGATGCCAGTCGCCCCTGGCTGATGGTGCACGCCGGCAGCGGCGGCTCGGCCAACAACCTCTCGATCCCGCAGTACGCCCGCCTCATCATCAAGCTCAACCAGGCCTGCCCCGAGTTGCAGTGCCTGTTGACGGCGGGGCCGGGGGAAGAGAGCAAGGCCGAGCAGCTAGCCGCGGAATTGCTGGCGCACGGCGGCAACGGCTGGATCTATCGCTCCGACGAGGGGCTGCCGAAGTTCTGCCAGGTGATGGCCAACGCCGCTCTGTTCGTGGCGGGCAGCACCGGGCCGCTGCACATAGCGGCGGCGCTGGATGTGCCCACCGTCGGCTTCTTCCCGGCCCACCGCTCCGCCACCCCGCTGCGCTGGCGTCCCCTCAACAGCGAGGGTCGCCACCTGGCGTTCAGCCCGCCGGAGGACAGCGATCACCCGGAGGACATGAGCCAGCTCGATCCCAAGACCATGGCGGCGGCGATCGCCCGCTGGGCTCCTCCGTTCTGGCAGGGACAGCGCTGACAAATGCAAACAGGGCCCTCGCGGGCCCTGTTTCATTATCCGAAGCCGCGGGTCGCGGCCGTGCCTTGCACCGTTATTTCGGCGCCTGGGGCTGCTGGCGGATCCAGAGGTCGGCGTACTTCACGAAGGTGGAGTGGGCGGAGAGGATGGCGAGCAGCAGTCCCTGCTTGCCGTCGAGGAAGCCCGCCTTGAGCAGGTACATCTTCAGGAAGCAGCCGAGCGCGTGCACCAGTCCCTGACCGAGGGAGCCCTTCTTGCCGCGTGCGGTACGCTGATCGGCCCAGGCCCTGGCATAACCGGCGGACTTCACCAGATAGTGCTCCAGATCCCGGTAGGTGAAGTGCAGCAGGTCACCGTGCAGGTTGACGATCTTCATGTTGGCGCGCACCTCCACCTTCTCGTGCACCAGCACCTCGTTGTAACTGGTCAGCGCCTTGGGATAGAGCCGCAGCACCCGGTCCGGATACCAGCCGCTGTGGCGGATGAAGCGACCGAACACCCAGGAGAGGCGCGGGATCGAATAGATGGTGTCGGGGGCCGGGCTGGCCATGGTGGCGGCGATGGCCGCTTTCAGCTCGGGGGTGAGCCGCTCGTCCGCATCCAGCCACAACACCCACTCCGACTGGACGTGGGACTGGGCGAGGCGGCGCTGGCGGCCAAAGCCCGGCCACTCCTTGTTGACGAAGAAGCGGGCGCCGAATTCGGCGGCAATGCTCGGGGTATCGTCCTGGCTGCCAGAGTCGAGGATGACGATCTCGTCCACCAGATCGCCGAGGGAGGCGAGGCAGGCGCGCAGGTTGTCGGCTTCATTCTTGACGATCAGGACAGCCGCCAGAGTCGGTTTTTTCACGGGTTCAGGGCTCTTGTTGGCGCCCGGCTGGCGGGCCACGGTCAAATTGGCGCCCATTCTAGCCTAAAATAGCGGTCGGATCAGGGATCCCGGGAAAGATTCAAAAGGGAAGCGGAGCATCACCTTGGCCGGTGAGCGGGACGCTTCCGATGCTTATCTGATGGCCCCCGCTGCTGGCAGGATCCCGCGCCGGGCCGCGCCCTCGGGGCCTGTACAAGCCCGGATGACGGATCTTCTGTTATTTATCCGGCTACTCTTGGGGCATAATCTCGGCCAGTAACGATTAACCGCTGGGCTTGGCCCAAGAGATGCGTGAGATGAAGATATTGGTGATCGGCCCCTCCTGGGTCGGCGACATGGTGATGTCCCAGAGCCTCTACAAGGCGATCAAGGCCAATCACCCCGATTGTGCGCTGCACGTGATGGCCCCGGCCTGGTGCGTGGCGCTGCTGGAGCGGATGCCCGAGGTGGACAAAGCCATCCCCATGCCGCTCGGCCACGGCGACTTCAAGCTGGGGGCCCGCCGCCGGCTCGGCAAACAGCTGGCCGCCGAGCAATACGATCAGGCCATCATCCAGCCGAACTCCATGAAGTCGGCGCTGATCCCCTGGTTCGCCGGGATCCCGGTGCGGACCGGCTGGAAGGGGGAGCACCGCTTCGGTCTGCTCAACGATCTGCGCAGCAACAAGCAGGCCTTCCCGCTGATGGTGGAAGCCTATCTGGCGCTGGCCTATCCCAAGGCGCAGATGAAGAGTCGGGCCGATATCCCGTCCATTCCCCACCCCTCACTGCACGTGGATCTCATCAATCAGGAGAAGGCGCTGGCGCGACTCGGGCTGGATCGTGGCCGCCCCGTGCTGGTGCTCTGCCCCGGAGCCGAGTTCGGCCCGGCCAAGCGCTGGCCGGAAGGCCACTACGCCGTGGTGGCGCAGAAGCTCCTGGATGAGGGCTGGCAGGTGTGGATCTTCGGCTCCGGCAAGGACGTGGAGGTAGCCAACACCATCCGCGATCGGATCAATCCGCTGTCGCGCCCCAACTGTCACGTGCTGGCGGGCAAGACCAGTCTGCACGAGGCGATCGATCTGATGGCGCTGGCGGGCCGGGTCATCGCCAACGACTCTGGCCTGATGCACGTCGCCGCCGCCCTCAACCGGCCGCTGATCGGGGTCTATGGCTCCACCTCGCCGCTCTACACGCCGCCGCTGGCGGACAGGGTCGAGATAGTGCACACCGATATCGAGTGTCGCCCCTGCTTCAAGCGCACCTGCAAGTTCGGCCACCTCAAGTGCCTGATCGAGCTGATGCCGGAGCAGGTCATCGCGGCGGGAAAGCGGCTGGAGCGCAGCGAGGCAGGGGATCTGACCATAGCCCTACAGCCGGTGGAATATTCATCTACTGATACCGGTAGTAAATAGCATGATCTATCGGTTGATCTACAACCTGCTGATCCACCTCGGCTTGCCCCTGGTGCTGCTTGCTCTCTATCGACCGAAGAAGGGTAAGCCGGGGTTCGGAGCGCGCTGGGCCGAGCACCTCGGCCGGCTGCCACCGAGCGGGCAGGAGGCACCACTCTGGATCCACGCGGTCAGCGTCGGCGAGACGCTGGCCATCAGCCCCTTCATTCGTGCCCTCAAGGCCGAGCGGCCGGACTTGCCCATACTGCTCACTACCACCACCCGCACCGGCGCCGAGCAGGCCGCCAAGCTTGGCGAGCTGGTGGTGCATCGCTACGCGCCCCTCGACTATCCCTGGGCCGTCGCAGGGTTTCTCGACACCTTCAAGCCCCGCGCCCTCTGGGTGATGGAGACAGAGCTGTGGCCAAACTGGCTGGCGGCCTGCGAGGCGCGCCACCTGCCGGTGACCATACTCAACGCCCGCCTCTCCGAGCGCTCCTGCCAGCGCTATGCCCGCTTCCAGGGGGCATTCGACGCCTTGAGCCGACCGCTCACTCACCTGCTGTGCCAGCACCAGGACGACGGGGATCGCTTCCATCGCCTCGGCATCGGCCGCGAGCGGCTGGCGGTGACCGGCTCCATCAAATTCGATATCCAGCTGGACGACGATCTGTTGGCCAAGGGCCGCGCCCTGCGCCAGCAGCTGGGGGAGGCCAGACCGGTCTGGATCGCCGCCAGCACCCATCAGGGGGAGGACGAGCAGGTGCTGGCCGCCTTCGATCGGGTGCTGGTGACGCATCCCGAAGCCTTGCTGGTGCTGGTGCCGCGCCATCCCGAGCGCTTCGAGCGGGTGGCCGAGCTGTGTGTGCCCTATGGCTGCGTGCGACGCTCTGCTCACCACGGCGTGATCGGGGCGAGCGACAAGGTTTACCTTGGCGACACCATGGGGGAGCTGCCGCTGATGTTGGCGGCGGCGGATCTGGCCTTCGTCGGCGGCAGTCTGGTGCCCATCGGCGGCCACAACCTGCTGGAGCCGGCGGCGCTCGGCAAGCCCTGCCTGACCGGCCCCGCCTTCTTCAATTTCAGCGACATCACCCGCCAGCTGGTGGCTCAGGGGGGCGCCCTGGTGGTGGCGGATGTTGCCGAGCTGGGGGCCCGGGTGAGCGAGCTGCTTGCCGATGAGCATCAGCGCCGCGAGATGGGCGAGCAGGCCCGCGCCGTGGTGCTGCGCAATCAGGGCGCGCTGGCCCGCACTCTGTCCCACTGCCTCGCCAGCCTGGAAAACGACTGACCCCCGGGCCGGCAGCCTGTCGGCCCGCTTTACCCTCCCATCTTCTCCTGCCGCTCCTGCAATCCCGTTTTCCCGTATGGCGCCTTCGCAACCTGTTCCTCGGGTAGTGCGGGATGGCGTGCCTTTCTCACGGGCAGGCAAGCCGTACGGCCGCGCATCTTCGGGCCTGGGAGGGGTCTAATCTAGTAGTTGGGATCCCGAGATCGAACCTGTGGAGGTGAGTCATGAAAATCCTGAGAACATTGCTGGTGGCTATCCTGTGCCTCAGCAGCGGCCTGGCGCTGGCGGCGGGGGGCGGCGGTAGCAGTGGCGGTGGGGGCGGTGGGGGCAGCAGCGGCGGAGGTGGTGGCAGTAGTGGAGGGGGAGGAAGCAGCGGCGGCGGTGGCTGGTCCATGACCCAGCAGAAGTTGCAGCACGTCGAGCAACTGGTCAAGGCGCAGCAATGGTCGCAGGCGGAAGCAGAACTGCGGGAGCTGCGCCACAGCGCATCCCACTCGGCCGATGTGTGGAACTGGTCGGGTTACGTGGCCCGCAAGTCCGGCCGTCTGTCCGAGGCCTTCCCCTATTACGACAAGGCGCTGGAGATCGACCCGAAACACCGTGGCGCCCACGAATACCTGGGGGAGGCCTACCTGCAAAACGGTGAGCGACAGAAGGCCCAGGAACAACTGCAGATCCTGCAGAAGCTGTGCGGCCAGTGCGAGGAGGCGCAGGATCTGACCACGGCGTTGAAGGCCGCGCCCCAACCGGCAAAAGAAAAGTCCGGTTTCCTGCTCGGTGGCTGAGTCCAGATAGCGGCCAACTTATCGTCCATTCGATGCCAACAAAAAAGCCCTTGTTACCAAGGGCTTTTTTAATAGGATCAGCAACAAAGCGGGATCACTCGATGTTCTGGATCTGCTCGCGCATCTGCTCGATGAGGACCTTCAGCTCGACGGCGGACTGGGTCACTTCGGCGTTGATGGACTTTGAGCCCAGCGTGTTCGACTCGCGGTTGAACTCCTGCATCATGAAGTCGAGACGGCGGCCGCAGGCGCCCCCCTTCTTCATGATCTTGATGGTCTCGCTGATGTGCATCTCCAGGCGATCCAGCTCCTCGGCCACGTCGATCTTCTGGGCCAGCAGCACGATTTCCTGCTCGATGCGGGCCGGATCCAGCTCCACCTTGGCCTCGGCCAGGCGGTCGGTGAGCTTCTGGCGCTGCCACTCGATGATCTGGGGCAGGTGCACGCGCACCTTCTTCACTTCCACCTGGATGCCGTCCAGACGCTGCTGGATCAGGTCCTTGAGGTTAGCCCCTTCGCTGGCGCGGGAGGCGATGAAGTCCTCCATGGTCAGATCGAAACCGCTCATCAGCTCGGTGGCGACCGCGTCCATGTCCTGCTCGGCGGCGGCCATGACACCGGGCCAGCGCAGCACGTCGACCGGATTGAGTTGACCCTGACCGGCTTCTTTCATCACCCAGTTGGCGCCCTCGATGATGAGCTTGGCCAGATCTTCATTGATGTGCAGCTGGCTGGCGGCAGCCTGAGCGGCCTCGAAACGCAGGTTGCACTCCACCTTGCCGCGCTGCAGCTTGGCGCGGAAACGCTCACGCAGGACCGGCTCCAGGCTGCGCAGCTGCTCCGGCAGTCGGATGTAGGTTTCCAGATAGCGCTGGTTGACCGAACGAATTTCCCAAACGGCTGTGCCCCAGTCGCCCTTGAGTTCCTTGCGGGCGTAGGCGGTCATGCTGTGAATCATTGATTGTTCCGGGCTTGATAAAGTGTGGCTGGATTATACCCAGCAGGGGGCAGGGCGTCAGCCGATGTATTGGTATTAGCGGCTGATATTTGGGCCACGATGGCTTATACTCCTGCGCCAATTCAGCCAGCCCAGAGAGCCATCCCATGCCACGTCCCAGCGATCGCAGTGCCGCGCAAGTGCGCCCGGTTACCATCACCCGCCACTTCACCAAACATGCGGAAGGATCTGTGCTGGTGGAGTTCGGCAACACCCGCGTACTCTGCACCGCCAGCGTCGACACCAGCGTGCCGCGCTTCCTCAAGGGCAAAGGTCAGGGCTGGGTCACCGCCGAGTACGGCATGCTGCCGCGCTCCACTCATTCCCGCATGAACCGTGAAGCCGCCGCCGGCAAGCAGAGTGGCCGTACCCTGGAGATCTCCCGCCTGATCGCCCGCTCCCTGCGCGCCGCCGTGGACTTGACCGCCCTGGGCGAGCACTCCATCACCGTGGACTGTGACGTGTTGCAGGCCGACGGCGGCACCCGCACCGCCGCCATCACCGGCGCCTGCGTGGCCCTGGTGGACGCGCTGAACTGGATGGTCGAGAAAGGCATGCTCAAGCAGAGCCCGCTCAAGCAGATGATCGCCGCCGTCTCCGTCGGCATGTTCCAGGGCGAAGCCATCTGCGATCTGGAGTACATCGAAGACTCCGCCGCCGAGACCGACATGAACGTGGTGATGACCGAAGACGGTCGCATCATAGAGGTGCAGGGCACCGCCGAGGCCGAGCCCTTCACCCACGAGGAGCTGCTGGCCATGCTGGCGCTCGCCAAGGGCGGCATCGCCGACATCATCGCGCTGCAGAAGCAGTCGCTCTCCTGATTTTAAAAACGCGGCATTGGCCGCGTTTTTTATACCCCCCTGTTTTACCCCACACCAAGACGAGACAAGCAAGGAGCCAGAATGAAAGCCTACCAGCGTCAATTTATCGAGTTCGCCCTGGAGAAACAGGTCCTCAAATTCGGTGAGTTCACCCTGAAATCCGGCCGCAAGAGCCCCTACTTCTTCAACGCCGGCCTGTTCAACAGCGGCCGCGATCTGGCCCGCCTCGGCCGTTTCTATGCCGCCGCCCTGATGGATGCGGGCATAGCATTCGACGTGCTGTTTGGGCCTGCCTACAAGGGGATCCCCATCGCCTCCGCCACCGCGGTGCAGCTGGTGGAGCAGCACGATGTGGACGTGCCCTGGTGCTTCAACCGCAAGGAAGCCAAGGATCACGGCGAGGGCGGCAACCTGGTGGGCAGCCCGCTCAAGGGGCGCATCATGCTGGTGGATGACGTCATCACCGCCGGCACCGCCATTCGCGAGTCCATGGACTTGATCCAGGCCAACGGCGCAACGCTGGCCGGGGTGCTGATCGCCCTGGATCGCCAGGAGAAGGGCAAGGGCGAGCTCTCCGCCATCCAGGAGGTGGAGCGCGACTACGGTGCCCACATCATCGCCATCATCCAGATGGCCGATCTCATCGCCTATCTGGAAGAGCAGCAGGCAGAGCGGCCAGAGCTGGCCGAGCAACTGGCGGCCATGCAGGCCTACCGCGCCCAGTACGGGATCTGACGACGACTTGGCCTGCGGCCTGAGTTCGTCGCTCCGATCGAGAGCAAAATACGGCGCCAAAAGGCGCCGTATTTTATTTGCACAAAAAGTGAAGACAGCGGCTTGAGCTTACCCTTACAGTAAAGGTTAATGTTTGCTGGTCAACTCCGAGGAGCATTGTCATGACCATGCACATTCAACTTCCCATCAGCGGCATGAGCTGCGCCAACTGCGCCAGCCGGATCACCACCGCCCTCAACAAACTCGACGGGGTCGAAGCCACCGTCAACTTCGCGCTGGAGCAGGCGGCCATCGAGCTGAGTCAGGATACCCAGCTGCCGGCGGTGCTCGAGAGCATCAAATCCCAGGGTTACGACTACGGCGAAGAGACGCTGTTGTTTCAAATTACTGGCATGACCTGCGCCGGTTGTTCGGCTCGGCTGAACAAGATGCTGAGCGCGCTGCCGGGGGTCATCTCGGCGGACGTGAACTTCTCCCTCGAGCAGGCCCGCATCACCCAGGTGCCCGGCGTGCAGACCCCGGCCTCGTTACGCGAGCAGATTGAAGGGCTCGGCTTCGGGGCCCAGCTGGCGCAAGGCAGTGCCAGCGCCCGCCGCCAGCAACTGCTGGCCCGGGAAGAGCAAGAGTCTGCCGCCGCCCACAAGGCGCTGGTGCAGGTCAGCATCTCTGCCCTGCTGACCCTGCCGCTGCTGGTGGGGATGCTGGCCATGGCGGGGCTTCTGCCCTGGCATCTGCCCGCCTGGCTGGAGCTGGTGCTTGCCACCCCGGTACAGTTCTGGATCGGGGCCCGCTTCTATCGCGGCGCCTGGCTCGCCATCAAGAACCGCTCCGCCAACATGGACGTGCTGGTCGCCACCGGCACCAGCGCCTCCTACTTCTACAGCCTCTACCTGTTGCTGACCCTGGGCGTGGCCGCCAGCGGCAAGCTCTATTTCGAGGCGAGCGCCATCATCATCACCCTGATTTCACTCGGTAAACTGCTGGAGGCGCGGGCCAGACGCAGTACCCAGTCCGCCATTCGCGAGCTGATGGCCCTGCGCCCGGAGAGCGCCACCGTCTGGCGCGGGGGAGAGTGGCAGAGCCTCTCCGTCGACGAGGTGCTGCGCGGCGACAGGCTGCGGGTGCTGGTGGGTGAGCGGGTGCCGGTGGATGGCAAGATCACCAGCGGCGAGAGCGAGCTGGATGAGTCGATCCTCACCGGCGAGAGCCTGCCGGTGCTGCGCACCCCGGGTGACAACGTGTTGGGGGGCGCCATCAACAGATCCGGCGTGCTGGAGATCGAAGCCACCACAGTGGGGGAGGATTCCAGCCTCAGCAAGATCATCGCCCTGGTGGAGAATGCCCAGATGGGCAAGGCCCCGCTGCAGCAGCTGGTGGACAGGGTCTCCGCCGTGTTCGTGCCCGTGGTGATGGCCATCGCCCTGTTCACCCTGCTGGCCTGGTACGCCTATAGCAACGACTTCGGTCAGGCGCTGCTGGCGGCGGTGGCTGTGCTGGTTATCGCCTGTCCCTGTGCCCTTGGGCTGGCGACGCCAGCCGCCATCGTCACCGGTACCGGGGTGGCGGCCCGTCACGGCATTCTGATCAAAGACGTGGATACCCTGCAAAAGGCTCACGGCATCAAGGCGCTGATCTTCGACAAGACAGGCACTCTCACTCAGGGTCGGCCCGTGCTGGCGAGCTGGAGCGGCAACGAGGAGCAGCTGCGCCTGGCCGCCGCCCTGCAACAGGCTAGCGAACACCCGCTGGCGCTGGCGATGCGGGAGGCCGTGCAGGGCGCCAGCCTGCCCCAGCCGGATGAGGTGGAGGTGCGTGTCGGCGCCGGTATCCTCGGCAAGGTGGCGGGTCACTCTGTTGCCATCGGCAACCCCTCCCTGCTGGCTGCACTCGGGATCCCCATGCCGGAAAAAGCCGAGCCGGATGCCGAGTCTGGCAACGATGGAGCGACCCGGGTCTGGGTCGCCATCGACGGGGTGGCGGTCGGCATAGCCGCATTGGCGGATACCCTGAGGCCAGAGAGTCCGGCGGCCATCGCGACCCTGCGTCAGCGCGGCATCGCCAGCTGGCTGGTAAGCGGCGATGCACCGGCGCCGGTGGCCCATATCGCCGCCAAGCTGGGGCTGGACGGTGCTTTCGATTCCGTGCTGCCAGCCGGCAAGGTGGAGAAGGTGGAGGCGCTGCGCAATCAAGTTGACGGCCTGGTGGCCATGGTGGGGGACGGGGTGAACGATGCCCCGGCGCTGGCGGCGGCCGACGTGGGGATAGCCATGGGCTCCGGCTCCGACGTGGCGATGGAGACCGCCTCCATCACTCTCATGCGATCTGACCCGCGGCTGGTGGCGGATGCCATCGACATCTCGGCGGCGACCTGGCGCACCATACAGCAGAACCTGTTCTGGGCCTTCGTGTTCAACGTGGTCGGCATTCCGCTGGCGGCACTGGGCTACCTCAGCCCCGAGCTGGCGGGGGCGGCCATGGCGCTCAGCAGCATCACCGTATTGAGCAATTCCCTGTTACTGAAACGCTGGCGGCCCAAGGCGGGCAACCGTGTCAGCGCTCACCCGCACATCTAAGGAGTCATCGATGAACATCAGCAAGGTTGCCAAGGCGACGGGACTGACCGCCAAGACCATCCGCTACTACGAGAGCATCGGCCTCATCTCGGCGCCGGTGCGCAGCGACAACGGCTACCGCAGCTACAGCGACGGGGCTCTGCGAGAGCTGCGCTTCGTCAAGCGGGCGCGGGAGACCGGCTTCAATCTGGAGGAGTGCCAGGAGTTGCTGGCGCTCTACCGGGACGAGCACAGGACCAGCGCCCAGGTGAAGAAGCTGGCCCAGGAGAAGATTGTGGATCTGCGTACCCGCATCGCCGGCCTGCAGGCCATGCTGGCCTCCCTCGAGGAGGTGGTGGGTTGCTGCCACGGGGATGCGAGCCCGGAGTGCCCCATCCTTGACGAGCTGGAGCGCGGCTAAGCCAGCAGCCCATAGTGCTTCAGTCTCGACGAACTAGAGCGCGGTTAAGCCAGAGCCCTGCGTGCTCATAATGCTCGACGATCTGGAGTGCGGCTGAGTGGCAGCTTAATAGCGGCCGATTGATTGTTGGCCCGGAAGAGGGAGTGCTAAACTGGTCGGCTATTGTACAGGGAGTACGCAGTTGACTCAGAGTGTGACACGTCAGGTGAGGCAGGCCATCATGGTCCAGCTCTACACCCATGCCTCCTTCAGCCTGCCTTGTCTGGGGTTGATGGCGATCAGCTGGAGCCTGCTGTTCCACGATTACCTGCCGGCCAGGGAGGCGCTGGGCTGGCTTGGACTGGTCTGCCTGCTGCTGCTGGGACGCTGGTGGCATCTGCGCTGGCGCCGGCCAAGACTGGCACAGCTCCCCTTGCCGGTGCTGGAGCGCGAGCTGTTTATCGGGGTGACCATCACCTCCATCGTCTGGGCGCTCGGGGTGTTGCTCTACATGGACAAGCTGCCCGACACCTACAGGGCAGCCATGATGATGCTCGCCAGCCTGATCCTCACCGGCAGCGCCATCATGCTGTTCGGCAGCCGACGCACCCTCTATGGCGCCGTGCTGCCGCTCGGGTTTGCCATGTTGTTCGAACTCAGCGGTGGCAACGAGCAGGAGCGGATCGTCTCCTGCATGCTGGCGGGTTACCTGTTCGTGTTTCTGCCGACCCTGCTGCGCCGGCTGCGGCGAGATCAGGTCGCCTCCCTCTATCACCGCTTCTCCAATGCGGATCTGGTGGCCGAGCTCAAGGCGGTCTCCGAACACCTCAAGCTCACCTCCCGCCTGGACGGGCTGACCGGCATCGCCAATCGCGCTCACCTCGACGACTCTCTGGCACGGGCCTGGCGTCGCTGCCAGCGCGCCAGAGCGCCTCTGTCGCTGGTGCTGGTGGATGTGGATTACTTCAAGCAGTTCAACGATCACTATGGTCACCAGCTGGGGGACCAGTGTCTGCAAGAGGTGGCGGGCCTGCTGGCGGAAGTGTTGCGGCGGGAGGACGATCTGGCCGCCCGTTACGGTGGGGAGGAGTTCGCCCTGCTGCTGCCCTGCACCAGCCAGCAGGGGGCCGTCCAGATCGCCGAGCAGGTACGCGCCGCCCTGCGCGCCCTGGGCATCCCGCATCAGCAATCCCGGGTCTCGGGACGGGTCAGTTGCAGCTTCGGAGTGGCGACTCTGGTGCCTGACCAGAGTCTCTCCATCGCCGAGCTTATCCAAAAAGCGGATGCGGCCCTCTATCAGGCCAAGCATAATGGGCGGGATCGTATCGAAGCAGCCTTGATGGGTAAGGTTGCCTGAGTTTCAAAAGACAGATGAGAGAGGTCGTCTATGCAATGCCATCGTATCGAAGAGCTGCTGGAGCTGTTGCAGCCCGCCTGGATCAAGGAACAGGACCTCAGCCTGGTGCAGTTCATCACCAAGCTGGCGGCGGAAGCCGGTTATGAGGGCGCCCTGTCCGAGCTGACCGATGACATGCTGATCTACCACCTCAAGATGCGGGATGCGGACAAGCAGGCGCTGATCCCCGGGCTTGCCAAGGACCATGTTCCCGACTTCAAGGAAGCCCTGCTCAAGGCCCGCGGCATCAAGTAAAGCTTGCCCCGACGGGAAGCTGGCAGGTTTTCAAAAGAATCTCTAAAAAGGTCCGTAGTCAACTGGCGACGGGCCTTTTTTGTTACCCGAAATTGCGACGGCACTCGAACTATAGATACATTTAACCCACACAATTAGCAGGTTGTTTAAGATATAATCTGCTTCATAACAATATAAGTGGAGCGATGTGCTGCAATGGCCGACCAGGACAAGATCGATATCAAGGATGTCACCGGCGATGTTACCGGGACCTTCAATCCCAACACCTTCAAAGCCAGCGATGACAGGTTCAATCCGGGCAACCGCATCTATGTGAGATCCCAGACCGGCTACTGGCAGCGGGTGCGCAAGGCCATGGGCTGGTTCTTCGTCGCCCTCTTTGTCGCCCTGCCCTGGTTGCGCTACGACGGCCGTCAGGCCGTGCTGTTCGATCTCGAGCACCAGCAGTTCCACATCTTCGGTGCCACCATCTGGCCGCAGGATCTGACCCTGCTCGCCTGGGTCTTCATGATCGCCGCCTTCGCCCTCTTCTTCGTGACGACTTTCCTCGGCCGGGTCTGGTGTGGCTACCTCTGCCCGCAGACGGTGTGGACCTTCATGTTCATCTGGTTTGAGGAGAAGCTGGAAGGCTCCGCCAACAAGCGCCGCAAGCTGGATGCCGCCCCCTGGAGCGGCGAGAAGCTGGCCCGCAAGGGGGCCAAGCACCTGGCCTGGATCCTGCTGTCGCTGGGCACCGGCCTCACCTTCGTGGCCTATTTCCAGGACGTGTATCAGCTGGTGCCGGACTTCTTCACCCTGCAGGCGAGTGGTTGGGTCATCTTCTGGGCGCTGTTCTTCGCCGCCTGTACCTACGGCAACGCCGGTTGGATGCGCGCCATCATGTGCATCCACATGTGCCCCTATGCCCGCTTCCAGTCCGCCATGTTCGACAAGGACACCTACATCGTCGGCTATGACGCCAAGCGTGGTGAGGCGCGCGGCCCCCGTGCTCGCAAGGCGGATCCCAAGGCGCTGGGGCTGGGGGACTGCATCGACTGCGATCTCTGCGTCCAGGTCTGCCCGACCGGCATCGATATCCGTGACGGCCTGCAATACGAGTGCATCAACTGCGGCGCCTGCGTCGATGCCTGCGACCAGACCATGGACAGGATGGGTTATCCGAAGGGGCTCATCAGCTACACCACCGAACACAAGCTGGCCCACAACTCCACTCAGGTGGCGCGGCCCAAGCTGCTCGGCTACGGCCTGGTGATGGTGATCATGCTGGGGGTCTTCGTTTACAACGCCATGTCCATCATGCCCATGGGGCTCGACATACTGCGGGATCGCAACCAGCTGTTCCGGGAGAACAGCGAGGGGCTCATCGAGAACACCTATACCCTCAAGATCCTCAACAAGACCCTGCAGCCCCAGCGCTACCAGCTGGACGTGGAAGGCTTGCCGGAATACCAGTGGTTCGGCCCACGGGAGGTGACCCTGAAGGCGGGCGAGATCTACACCCTGCCGGTCAGTCTGGCGGTGGATCCCTTCAACCTGAAGAAGCCGACCCTGGATATCCAGTTCGTGCTCAAACGGGAAGGGGCCGCCGCGGATGACAGCAAGGGCTCTCTGCGTCAGGCCAGCAAGTTTATCAGCCGGTTGTGACGGCTGGTGCGCGAGATGGCGGGTGAGTTTTAGCCGCCATCTGGGGCAGTGTTGAGATAGAATGGGGCGCAACAGCGCCCCTTTCTCATGGTGGATGACATGCGTTTCAACTATTCCGACCTCAATCCCGATCTCATCATGGATGCTATCGATCTCAGCGGCCTGCGCATCGATTCCGGCCTCATCGAACTCAATAGTTACGAGAACCGGGTCTACCAGTTTCAGGACGAAGATCGCCGCCGCTACGTGGTGAAATTCTATCGTCCCGGCCGCTGGAGCCGGGCCCAGATCCTGGAGGAGCACGGCTTCGCAGCTCGCCTCAACGAGTCCGAGATCCCGGTAGCGGCGCCCCTGAGCTTCGCTGGCGAAACCCTGCTGGAGCATCAGGGCTACCCCTTCGCCATCTGGCAGAGTGTCGGCGGTCGCCAGTTCGAGGTGGACAACCTGGAGCAGCTGGAGTGGGTGGGGCGTTACCTCGGCCGCATCCACCGCATAGGTGCCAGCCGGCCGTTCCATCACAGGGTCAGGCTGGATGTGGAGAGCATGTTGCACGAGCCGCGTCAGCTGCTGGCGGCCGGGGAGTGGGTACCGAGCGGACTGGCCAAGCAGTTCTTCGGGGTGCTGGATGAGCTGATCCGCCACGTGTGCGACGCCATGACCCTGGACGTGGCCCAGATCTCCCTGCACGGGGACTGCCACCCCGGCAACATACTGTGGCGCGACGGTCCCATGTTCGTGGATCTGGATGACTGCCGCACCGGTCCCGCCATTCAGGACTTGTGGATGCTGCTCAGCGGCGATCGCAACGAGCAACTGATCCAGCTCGATACCCTGCTGGCGGGTTACGAGGAGTTCATGGAGTTCGACTCGCGGGAGCTGGCGTTGATAGAGCCCCTGCGGGCCATGCGCATCGTCCACTACATGGCCTGGCTGGCCCGACGCTGGGAAGATCCGGCCTTCCCCCGCCACTTCCCCTGGTTCAACAGCGACCACTACTGGCACCAGCAGATCGCCACCCTGCACGATCAGCTGGAGGCCTTGAAGGCTCCGCCGCTGAGCCTGATGCCGGATTGGTGATACGCGTGAATGGTCATGGGCGCTGCAGTTCGCCAGCCCTCTGGATAATCAGTTGGAGGTCTTGAAGGCTCCGCCGCTGAGCCTGATGCCGGACTGGTGAGACGACCCTGCCCAAGTTGCTTATCTGAGAGAGGGGGAGGAGACCTGGCAGTCCTCCTCTGTCATTGACGGCGGGGCTGTGACGTAGCCAATGCCTTGCGCTGCCAGCCCGCCTTTGTCATTGACGTTGGCGGAGGGACACAATAGGCTTGGACTGCTTCGGTTCGCCGGGCGTGCCTCACAGTGATCCCTTAACAGGAAACGTCATGAAAAAAGTACTATTTTTCCTCGCTACCATGCTGATGATCCCCATGGTTCACGCCGCCCCGGAATTCAAGGAAGGCGTCAACTATGACGTGGTCAAGCAGACCGGCAGTGCCCAACCGGAAGTGCTGGAGTTCTTCTCCTACCTCTGCCCGCACTGCGCCAAGTTCGAACCGATCGCCGAGGATCTGAAGAAGAGCCTGCCGGAAGGCGTGCCGATGAAGAAGAACCCGGTGGCCTTCCTGGGTCGCGAGATGGGTCCTGAGTTCCAGCGTGCCTACGCCGTTGCGAACCTGCTGAACGTGGAAGGCAAGCTGACCCCGGTCATCTTCGACAAGATCCACACCCAGAAGCAGGTTCCGCAGAGCCGCGGCGATCTGAAGCAGATCTTCGTGGACAGCGGCGTGCCGGCCGAAGAGTTCGACGGTGCCGTCGACAGCTTCGCCGTGTCCGGCATGGTTTCCCAGTTCGATCGCAACACCGAGAGCTACAACGTGCGCGGCGTGCCGGCCTTCCTGGTCAATGGCAAGTACATGGTGAAGATTGAATCCATCACTTCCCAGGAGCAGTTCAACCAGCTGGTGAAATTCCTGCTGGCCAAGAAAGACTGATCCCGTCTGATCCCATGAAAAAAGCCCGTCGGTGCAAACCGGCGGGCTTTTTGTTTGTTGGGGATCAGACCCCGACGTGGAAGGCCTGCTTGAGGTTGCGGATGAAGTCCGCATCCCGGCACAGGGTCTTGCCGGGGCTGTCGGAAATCTTGGCGACCGGGCCGCCGTTGCACTCCATCAGCTTGAACACGATGTTCATGGGGGTGACGCCGGGCAGATCGCAGGTGAGTTTGGTGCCGATGCCGAAGCTGGTATTGATGCGACCACGGAAGTGGCGGAACAGCTGCACCGCCTTGTCGAGGTTGAGGCCGTCGGAGAACACCAGGGTCTTGTCGGTGGGATCGATGCCGAGCCGCTGATAGTGGCTGATGGCCTTCTCCCCCCACACCACGGGATCGCCGGAGTCGTGGCGCAGCCCCTGGTAGCGGCTGGCCAGCTCGAAGTCGAAGTCCCGCAGGAAGGCATCCATGGTGATGCAGTCGGTCAGGGCGATGCCGAGGTGGTTGGTGAACTCGTCCAGCCAGCTGGTGAGGGCCGCGCGCTGGCTGTGCTCCAGTGGGAAGCCGAGCTGCTGGTGGGCCTGGAACCACTCGTGGGCCTGGGTGCCCACCGCCGGCAGCCCGTACTTCTGGGCCAGCATGTAGTTGCTGGTGCCACGAAACGCCGGCAGGCGCTCCTTGAGGCGGCCCACTACGGCATCCTGCACCGCGTGGGAGAAGCGGCGGCGGGTACCGAAGTCGATGAGGTTGAACTCGCTCATCTCCTCCCGGCTCAGGGTCTGTTCCAGTTTGTCTATCTTCTGGTCCAGCCGGGTCAGGGCGTGGCTCACCCCGAACTGGGGATAGCGGAAGCGATTGCGCATCTCGCTGATGATGGCGAGCACCGGGATCTCCCACAGGATCACATCCTGCCAGGGGCCTTCCACGCGGACGTTGATGCGGCCATCTTGCTCAAACACCCGCAATAATGAGGCGTCCAGCGGCTTGCGGCGCAGGTGATCCAGGTAGTCGGCGGTGAAGAAGGGGCGCTCGGCCAGGAAGTTGAGCTCGGGTCTGGTCAACCGCAATGAGCCGGCGAGCCGCAGCTGCTCCTCGATCTGGCCCATCATAGGCAGCAGATCCTCGTCGTTGCGGCTGTGGAACTCGGCCACCACCTCGGCATCCGGATAGCGATGGAAGACGGCCTGCTGCATGTGCAGCTTGTAGGCATCGGTGTCGAGCAGGCTGGTGAGGATCGGAGGCATATCAGACTCCTCGCAGGCGGGTGAGGGCAGCGGATAACTCCTGCAAACGGATGAGGGTCGTGAGGGGCATATCAGGCGTCCAGCAGGCGTTGTACATCGGTCAGGGTCTGGGCCAGCTCGGCCCCGGCCTCGATCATCTGGGTGTGGGCAAGGGCGACGGTGCCGGCGGCGATGCCGCGGCAGGCATCGAGGTGCACTATCACTCTCAGCCCGGCCCGGCGCAGTTGCAGCACGCTGGTCTTGACGCAGTAGTCGGTGGCGAGGCCGCCAACCAGCACGGTATCGACGCCGCGCGAGTGCAGAAACTCGATGAGGCCGGTGCTGCGTCTCTCGGCCAAGTCGTGGAAGCAGGCGCCATAGGGATGCAGATCCGGTTCGACCCCCTTCCAGACGAAGAAGTCGTAATCGATGGGGGCGGGCAGGCCATCGAGCAGCTCGAAGCCCGGGGTGCCCGGCACGCAGTGCACCGGCCAGCTGAGATCGGCGTTGGGCAGGGTCAGTGGCTGCAGCGCGGCGGCCGGATGGGTGACGGCCCAGACGGCATTGCGGGGATGGGCATCCTTGCTGCCTGCGCGCAGGCTGGCGAGGCGGGCCTGAGCGTTGAGCGCAGCCACAATATCATCCCCGCCCGCGACGGGCAGTTCGGTCGGACAGAGGGGGGTGAACCCCTTCTGCGCATCAATATCCAGGCTGGCGACGGTTCCCATGATTGGCTCCTGCACATATTATTCTTGTGATATTATCTACCAAACATTATTAGAAGGCGAGCAGGTCGACCAAGATGCCGAGAATGAGTCTGGATATGGTGGTGCTGCGGTTGAACGAGGAGCGACTCGAGTTGCTACTCGAGACCCGCGATCGCCCTCCCTTTGCCCAATGCTGGCAGTTGCCCGCGCTGCGTATCGACGAGACGCGGGACAGGGATCTGGACGCCGCCCGCCACCGCCTGCTGGCGGAGTGGGGGCTTGGCCATTGCTACAGCGAGCAGGTCTGCACCCTCGGCAACCTGGAGCGGGATCCGCGCGGCTGGTCGACCACGCTCGTTTATCTGTGCCTGGTGGAACCCGAGGTGGAGGTGCTCCGCGGTCGCTGGCATCCACTCTGTGAGCTGCCGGGGCTCAGCCTCGCCTTCGATCATGCCCGGCTGATCGCCGTGGGGCTGGAGCGACTGCGCATCAAGAGCCGCTACAGCACCCTGCCGCTGCAACTGCTGGGGCCCGAGTTCACGCTCTCCGAGGTGCAGCGCGCCTTCGAGCTCATCTTGCAGACCCCGATGAACACGGCGGCATTTCGCAAGCGGATCCATCGCGCCGACATCCTGGTGGATACCGGCCGCAAGCGTACCGGCAAGCAGCGCCCCGCCATCCTCTACCGGCTGGAGAGCCCCTGCTGCGTGATGTTCGATCAGGTGATGAATGGAGCCGAAGCATGACGCTGATCAAGCCCAAGGTGTTGGTCAGTGCCTGTCTGCTGGGCCAAGTTTCGCTGCATTACGACGGCCAGGCTCAGGGTCATCTCATCAGCCTGTCAGGAACCAAACCATGAAGGGAATTGCATCACCCAAGGTACTGGTTAGCGCCTGTCTGCTGGGTCAGCCGGTGCGTTACGACGGCCAGAGCAAGGGCATCGTCACCGACTGGCTGAAGACGCTGGGGGCCGAGGGCAGGGCGCTGGCGTTCTGCCCCGAGGTGGCCGGTGGCCTGCCCACCCCTCGTCCCCCCGCCGAGCGGCAGGGGGAGCGGGTGGTGACCGCAAGCGGGCTGGATGTGACGGTGGAATTTGATCGTGGCGCCGAACTGGCGCTGCAACTCTGCCAGGCCCAGGGCATTCGCTTCGCCCTGCTCAAGGAGGGTAGCCCCTCCTGTGGCAGCGGCCGCATCTACAACGGCCGCTTCGAGGGCACCTCCATGGCGGGTGAGGGCAAGACCACGGCCCTGCTGCGCCGCCACGGCATCCAAGTCTTCTCGGAGGATCAGTTGCCGGAGTTGGCCTCGGCACTCGCCTTGGCGGCTACCTCCGCCTGACTCAGGGCATCGGCCTCCTGCCACTGGGCCAGGGTCCTGTCCTTCTCCTGCCAGCGCTGGTTCAGCCACTGCTGGAAGCCGCGCTTGAACTGCTTGTCGTTGAAGTAATCCCCCACCAGCTGCTCGTCCACGGGCAGCTCCTCGATGCGCACCCGGATACGCTTCATCCGCCCCATCAGGAAGTCCTTGAAGGGCGTCTCGCTGTTGTCCGGGTAACTGATGGTGACGTTGATCAGGCTGTCGAACTGCTCCCCCATGGCCGCCAGGGTGAAGGCCAGCCCCGCCGCCTTGGGGGGCATCAGGTAACGATAGGGTGAGCGCACAGCGTCCCGCTTGGGCTCGGTGAAGCGGGTGCCTTCCACGAAGTTGATGACGGTGGTGGGGATGTGGCGAAACTTCTCGCAGGCCTTGCGCGTGGTCTCTATGTCCTGGCCCCGCAGGTGCGGGTTGCGCAGTAAAAATTCCCTCGAATAGCGGCGCATGAAGGGCATGTCCAGCCCCCAGCAGGCCAGCCCCATCAGCGGTATATAGATAAGTTCGTGCTTCATGAAGAACTTGGGCACCGGCAGCCGGTCGCGGAACAGGTGACCCAGCACCACTATGTCGGTCCAGCTCATGTGGTTGCTGACGATTAGATACCAGCCATCCTTGCGCAGCCGGCTATCGTCTTCGATCTGCCACTCGATGCGGGTGGTGAGGCGGATGACGAAGGCGTTGCAGCCCAGCCAGAAGCGCATGATGCCGTTGTTGATCCGGCTGCAGGCGCGGCTGAGAGCCGGGATCGGCAGCAGCTTGAGCAAGGAAACCAGCAGGATCAGGCTGGAGACCAGGATGATGAACAATATGGTCAGGCTGGCGCTGATGAGCATCACCAGCGGGCCGGGCAGAAAGGTTAGCATGGGTGTCGTTTACTGTGTCTCGTCCGCCAGCAGCTGGCTCAGGGTCTGGTCCTTCTCGTGCCAGATCCCGTTCAACCACTGTTGAAACTCTTGTTGGAACTCGGGGTCATTGAAGTAATCCCCCACCAGATTGCGTTCGATCGGCAGAAAGCGGACCCGAACCTTGATCTCCTTGACCCGACCACACATGAAGTCCCAGTAACTGGGGATACCGCCCGGATAGGCGATGGTCACATCCACCAGCTTGTGCAGTTGATCCCCCATGGCCGCCAGGGTAAAGGCGACGCCCCCTGCCCTCGGGTGCAGCAGGTGGCGATAGGGGGCGGCCTGCTTGTCATGCTTGTGAGCGGTGAAGCGGGTGCCCTCCACGAAGTTCATCACACTCACCGGAATGTGGCGGAACTTGGCACAGGCCTTGCGCGTCGTTTCTATGTCTTTTCCCTTCAAATGGGGGCGTTTTTCCAGAAATTTACGGGAATAACGTCGCATGAAGGGGAAGTCCAGCGCCCACCAGGCCAGACCGAGAAAAGGTACCCAAATCAGTTCTTTCTTGAGGAAAAACTTCAGGAAGGGGATTTTCTGATTAAAAATCCGCTGTAATACCAGTATGTCGACCCAGGATTGATGGTTGGCAATCACCATATACCACTCATTCCGGCTCCCTTTGTCCAGTCCGACCACCTCAAAAGGTGTCCTGATGATGACTTTCTGGATCAGATTATTGAAACCTATCCAGCAACTGGCGCAGCCATCCAGCAGGGCGTTGCAGAGGGTGCGCCAGCCCTTGAGCGGCAGCAGCAGCTTGAGCAGGCCGAGCAGCAGGATGGGGACAAACCAGAACAGGGTGTTGAGAAAATAGAGCAGGGTCGAGAGGCTGCCACGCAGCCGCTCTATCAGCTTGTTTTGCATGAGTCGGATCCGTTTTCTTGTCGGTGGGCGACCATCAAGTGGTCTGATCTGTGGCCATAATACCAGCCGATGCGCCGCGAGACTATGTGTGGCCTCCATGCACCACATGGGACTCACTACTCCTAAAACCCCCGCAATTCAACTGCTGTGCAGCCGTGACAGCAACCTGTCCATGGCCCTGTAGCCGAGCGCCTCGATCAGATGTTCCTTGCCGATACCGGGCTGGCCCGCCAGATCGGCTATGGTGCGCGACACCCGCAGGATGCGGTGCCAGGCCCGGATGCTGAGCCCCAGCTTCTGGATGGCTCCCTCCAGAAATTCGGCATCCTGCGGCGATAGTCGGCAAATGTCTTCGATCTCACGGCTATCCAACAGGTTGTTGAGCTTGCCGTTGCGGGCCAGCATCCGCTCCCGCGCCCCTAGCACCCGTTCACGGATCTGCTGGCTAGACTCGCCGCGCTCCACCTTGCCGGTGAGGCTGCCCTTGGGCAGCAGCGGCACCTCCACCGTCAGGTCGAATCTGTCGAGGAAAGGGCCCGAGAGTTTGCCGAGGTAGCGCAGGATCTGATCCGGGCTGGAGCGGGTCTGGCCATCGCCGTAGTGGCCGCAGGGGCTGGGATTCATGGCGCCGATCAGCTGGAAACGGGCGGGAAAATCCACCTGACGGGCGGCCCGGCTGATGGTGATGTGGCCGGTCTCCAGCGGCTCGCGCAGGGAGTCGAGCACCTTGCGCTCGAACTCCGGCAGCTCGTCGAGAAACAGCACCCCGTTGTGGGCCAGGGATATTTCACCGGGTCTCGGGTGGCTGCCACCCCCCACCAGGGCCACGGCGGAGGCGCTGTGATGGGGTGTGCGATAGGGCCTGTGGTGCCAGTGGCCGGCGCGCGGGGTCAGGCCGCCGATGGAGTGGATGGCGGCGGTCTGCTGCGCCTCCTGCTCGCTCAGCGGCGGCAAGATACCGGGCAGGCGGCTCGCCAGCATGCTCTTGCCGGTGCCGGGCGGGCCGATGAACAGCAGGTTGTGGCTGCCGGCGGCGGCGATCTCCAGCGCCCGCTTGGCCTGGGATTGGCCGATCACATCCTGCAGGTCCGGCACATCGGGCAGGGCATCCGTGGTCTGGGGATCCGGCAGCGGCAGTTCATACTGACCCGCCAGCCAGGCGGTGACCGCCAACAGTTGATGAGCGGTGCGCACCTCGGCGTCCTGAATGAGGGAGGCCTCGGGGCCATTCTCTCGCGGCACCAACAGGGTACGGCCCGCGTCGCGGCAGGCGAGCACCGCCGGCAGCACCCCGAGTACGGGGCGGATCTCGCCGGTCAGCGCCAACTCTCCCAAAAATTCGTGATCGAGCAGGTATTTTGCCGGTATCTGCTTGGAAGCGGCGAGGATGCCGATGGCGATGGCCAGATCGAACCGGCCTCCCTCCTTGGGCAGGTCGGCGGGGGCCAGATTGACCGTGATGTGCTTGCTCGGAAACTCGAAGTTGCCGTTGAGCAGGGCGCTGCGCACCCGATCCCGCGACTCCTTCACCGAGGTTTCCGGCAGCCCCACCATGTTGAAGGCGGGCAAGCCGTTGGAGAGGTGCACTTCCACCGTGACTTGCGGCGCCGCTATCCCCAGGCTGGCACGGCTATAAACCACAGCTAATGACATAAATCCCGTCCTTGGTTTGATGTATATGCTGGTTAACCGTTTTTTATTAGTTTTTTGTGCCAGTTAGAGGCACTGGACTCGCTTTAAACCAGGATCTTGTCAGGTAAAAAACGCTTGCCCAATAAAAATCACCGTGCTAGTTCTAATAGCCATTCGCGGTAAGAACCGCCCCCATTTCACAGGATTTCCGGTTGTAACTATGAACATGGCCTCCCGTTTCGTCAGCATTATCGTGGTCCTAGTGGTGATTATTATCTCACCGCTCGGGGCTCGTTTAGCTGCACGGAACAAGGGATAGACCCACCACCGGACAGAACGAAACAAGCGACCCCCGAGCCTCACGGCCCGGGGGTTTTTTTTCGACCAAAGGACAGGATTTCCACATGAACGGCGCGCAGTTTTTGGTACAGGCTCTCAAGAAACAGGGTGTGACTCAGGTGTTTGGTTACCCGGGCGGGGCCATCATGCCGGTCTACGACGCCCTGTATGACGGTGGCCTGGCCCATCAGCTCTGTCGTCACGAGCAGGGCGCCGCCATGGCGGCGGTAGGCTATGCCCGCGCCTCCGGTCAGGTGGGCGTCTGCATCGCCACCTCGGGCCCGGGTGCCACCAATCTGGTGACCGGCTTGGCCGAGGCGCTGCTGGACTCTGTGCCCCTGGTGGCCATCAGCGGCCAGGTGGCTTGCGCCGCCGTGGGGACAGATGCCTTCCAGGAGGTGGACGTGCTCGGCATGTCTCTCTCCTGCACCAAGCACTCCTTCATGGTGACCGACCCTGCGGATCTGGGACGGGTGCTGGCGGAAGCCTTCGCCATCGCCACCTCGGGTCGCCCGGGCCCCGTGCTCATCGATTTCCCCAAGGACATCCAGCTGGCCCCTGTGCCGACGCAGAGCCCCCTGTTTGCGGTGGAGGAGCCAGAGCCCCTCAACCCGGCCGAGATCAATGCGGCCCGCGCCCTGCTCGGAGCTGCCGAGCGCCCGGTGCTCTACGTCGGTGGCGGCGTGGGCATGGCCAATGCCGAGAGCCAGCTGCGAGACTTTGCCGCTGCCACCGGCATGCCGGCGGTCACCACCCTCAAGGGCATAGGGGCGCTGGAACCCGACAGCGCCGTTTATCTCGGCATGCTTGGCATGCACGGCACCAAGGCCGCGAACTACGCGGTGCAGCAGTGTGATCTGCTGCTGGTGGTGGGCGCCCGTTTCGATGATCGGGTGACCGGCAAGCTGGACGAGTTTGCCCCCCACGCCAGAGTCATCCATCTGGACGTGGACGCCGCCGAGTTCGGCAAGCGCCGCGCCGCCGAGGTGGGCATCACCACGGACCTTACCCTGGTGCTGCCGGCGCTGGCCATGGCCCTCGACATCGCCCCCTGGCGCGAACACTGCGCCACCATGGCCCGGGAATATGCGTTCCGCTACGACCACCCCGGCCAGCCCATCTATGCCCCGGCCCTGCTGAAAGAGCTCTCAGCTCGCCTGCCCGACAGCAGCGTGGTGGCCTGCGACGTGGGTCAGCACCAGATGTGGGTGGCCCAGCACATGCGCTTCACCAGCCCGCGCAACCACCTCTCCAGCGCCGGCCTCGGCACCATGGGTTTCGGTCTGCCCGCTGCCATCGGCGCCAAGATGGCGCGGCCGGAAGATGAGGTGGTGCTGGTGAGCGGCGACGGCTCCTTCATGATGAACGTGCAGGAGCTCGGCACTATCCGCCGCGCCCAGCTCAAGGTGAAGATGGTGCTGATCGACAATCAGCGGCTCGGCATGGTGCGCCAGTGGCAGGAGCTGTTCTTCGACGGCCGCTACAGCGAGACCATACTCACCGATAACCCGGACTTCATCGCCCTGGCTGCCGCCTTCGGCATCCCGGGGGAGACCATCAGATGCAAGGAGGAGATAGCGCCGGCCCTGGGCCGCCTGCTGGCAAGCGAGAGCGCCTACCTGCTGCATGTCGCCATTTCAGAGGAAGAAAACGTCTGGCCCCTGGTCCCGCCAGGTGTCGCCAACCACAAGATGATGGAGCAACGTCCATGAACCAGCACAGACTGCATATCCACGCCCGACCCACGCCCGAAGTGATGGAGCGGGTGCTGCGAGTGGTACGCCACCGTGGCTTCGCGCTCTGCGCCCTCAACATGGAGGTGGGCGCCGAGCAAGATTGCCAACAACTGCGGATCACGGTTACTGTCGAGTCGGTGCGTCCCATCCAGCAGTTATGGAGCCAGCTGGTCAAGCTGGCGGACGTCTCCCGGGTCGAGGCACTGGAACAGCCATCCCGGATCAGCGCTTAAGGAGCAAAGCCAATGTCACAGCCTTCCCACCCGCAATACATCTGGTTCAACGGCAGCCTGGTGCCCTGGCAAGATGCCCAGGTTCACGTCATGAGCCACGCCCTGCACTACGGCTCCTCGGTATTCGAGGGGGTGCGTGCCTACGACACCCCTAAAGGCACCTGCATCTTCCGCCTGCAGGAGCACACCCGCCGGCTGTTCGACTCCGCCAAGATCTACTGGATGGATGTGCCCTACAGCGAGGCCGAGGTGAACGAAGCCTGCCGTACCGTGGTGCGCGAGAACGGCCTGAAGAGCGGTTACCTGCGCCCGCTGGCCTTCGTCGGCAACGTGGGGTTGGGGCTGCACCCGCCGCTCGATGCCAAGGCCGATCTCATGGTCGCGGCCCTGCCCTGGGGCGCCTACCTCGGCGAGGAGGGGCTCAAAAACGGGGTGGATGTGTGCGTCACCTCCTGGAGCCGACTCGCGCCGAACACCATTCCCACCGGCGCCAAGGCGGGGGGCAACTATCTGTCGTCTCAGCTGATCAGCCGGGAGGCCAAGCGCAACGGCTTCGCCGAGGGGTTGGCGCTGGACGTGAACGGCTACCTGAGCGAGGGGGCGGGGGAGAACCTGTTCCTGGTGAAGAATGGGGTGCTGTTCACCCCGCCCGCCACCGCCGCCATCTTGCCCGGCATCACCCGCGACACCATCATGACGCTCGCGCGGGATCTGGGGTATGAGGTACGCGAGCAGGCGTTGCCGCGCGAAGCCCTCTATGTGGCAGACGAGATCTTCATGACAGGCACCGCCGCCGAGGTAACCCCGGTGCGCTCGGTGGATCGCATGAAGGTCGGCGCCGGCAGTCGCGGTCCTGTGACCGAGCAGCTGCAGAACGCCTTCTTCGGTCTGTTCAACGGCCAGACCGAGGACAAGTGGGGCTGGCTGACCCCGGTAGATGATAAAGAGTCATAACGATCGATGATGACGGGGAGGCCAGTCCTCCCCGAGTCGTCTCCGCTCAGGGCATGAGTCGTGCTCTCAGCAGGGTCGATTCCGATCCACTTAAATTATCGCCGCATAACGCAGCCCATATGGGCATTCAGGGAGTAGAGAAAATGCCGAAGTTGAGATCCGCCACCACCACCCACGGACGTAACATGGCCGGGGCGCGCGCCCTGTGGCGTGCCACCGGCATGACCGATCAGGATTTCGGCAAGCCCATCATCGCCGTGGTCAACTCCTTCACCCAGTTCGTACCCGGTCACGTGCACCTCAAGGATCTCGGCCAGCTGGTGGCCCGCGAGATCGAGGCCGCCGGCGGGGTTGCCAAGGAATTCAACACCATAGCCGTCGATGACGGCATCGCCATGGGCCACGGCGGCATGCTCTATTCGCTGCCGTCCCGGGAACTGATCGCCGACTCCGTGGAGTACATGGTCAACGCCCACTGCGCTGACGCCATGGTCTGCATCTCCAACTGCGACAAGATCACCCCGGGGATGCTGATGGCTGCCCTGCGTATCAACATTCCGGTGATCTTCGTCTCCGGCGGCCCCATGGAGGCCGGCAAGACCAAGCTGTCGGATCAGATCATCAAGCTGGATCTGGTGGACGCCATGATCCAGGGTGCCGACCCCAAGGTGTCCGACGCCCAGAGCGATCAGATAGAGCGCAGCGCCTGTCCCACCTGCGGCTCCTGCTCCGGCATGTTCACCGCCAACTCCATGAACTGTCTGACCGAGGCGCTGGGCCTCTCCCAGCCGGGCAACGGCTCCATGCTGGCGACTCACTCCGATCGGGAACAGCTGTTCAAGCTGGCTGGTCAGCGCATCGTCGCTTTGGCCAACCGCTACTACCTGCAGGATGACGAGAGCGCCCTGCCGCGCAACATCGCCACCAAGGCGGCGTTCGAGAACGCCATGGCGCTGGACATCGCCATGGGCGGCTCCACCAACACCGTGCTGCACCTGCTGGCGGCGGCCCAGGAGGCCGGGGTGGACTTCACTATGACCGACATCGATCGCATGTCCCGCCGGGTGCCCCAGCTGTGCAAGGTCGCGCCTTCCACCCAGAAGTACCACATGGAAGACGTGCACCGCGCCGGTGGCGTGGTCGCCATCCTGGGCCAGCTGGAGAAGGCCGGGCTGGTGCACGGGGATACCCGCAACGTGCTCGGCACCAGCTTGCACGAGCTGCTGGAGCAGTACGACGTCAGCCGCTGCGATGACAAGGCGGTGCACGACTTCTATCGCGCCGGCCCGGCCGGCATCCGCACCACCAAGGCGTTCAGCCAGAGCTGCCGCTGGCCCGAGCTGGATCTGGACCGTGCCGAGGGCTGCATCCGCTCCCTGGACAACGCCTACAGCCTGGAAGGCGGCCTGGCCGTGCTCTCCGGCAACCTTGCCCTGAACGGCGCCATCGTCAAGACCGCCGGGGTGGATGAAGAGAACCTCTGCTTCCGCGGCCCGGCCCGGGTGTTCGAGAGCCAGGACACGGCGGTGGCCGGCATCCTGGATGGCACTGTGCAGGCCGGTGAGGTGGTGGTGATCCGCTACGAAGGGCCCAAGGGCGGCCCCGGCATGCAGGAGATGCTCTACCCCACCACCTATCTCAAATCCATGGGCCTCGGCAAGGCGTGCGCGCTGATCACCGACGGTCGTTTCTCCGGCGGTACCTCGGGCCTCTCCATCGGTCACGTCTCCCCCGAGGCGGCCTCCGGCGGCACCATAGGGCTGGTGGAGGATGGGGACATCATCAACATCAACATCCCGGCCCGCAGCATGGTGCTGGAAGTGGCCGACAGCGTGCTGGCCATGCGCCGCGCCGCCGTCGAGGCCCGTGGCTGGAAACCGCTGAACCGTCAGCGTCAGGTCTCCTACGCCCTGCGTGCCTACGCCATGCTCGCCACCAGCGCAGATAAAGGCGCGGTGCGCGACCTCAGCAAGCTGGAGGAATAGGACATGGTTTCAGCGGCAGATTATCTACGCAAGGTGTTGCTCTCCCCCGTCTATGAGGCGGCGCGGGTGACCCCCTTGCAGACCCTTAAAAAATTGTCCGAGCGGCTCGGCAACCAGGTCTCCCTCAAGCGGGAAGACTTGCAACCGGTGCACTCCTTCAAGCTACGCGGTGCCTATCACAAGATCGCGACCTTAAGCGCCGAGCAGAAGGCGAATGGCGTGGTGGCGGCCTCGGCCGGCAACCACGCTCAGGGGGTCGCCCTGTCGGCGGCCAAGCTCGGCATCAAGGCCATCATAGTGATGCCCAAGACCACGCCGGACATCAAGATCGATGCGGTGCGCCGCCTGGGCGGCAACGTCATGCTGTTTGGCAACAGCTTCGACGAGGCCTACGGCGAGAGTCGCCGCCTCGCCGAACTGGAGGGCTACACCCTGATACCGCCGTTCGACGACGTTGAGGTGATCGCGGGCCAGGGCACCATCGGCAAGGAGCTGCTGGAGCAGGACACCCACCTCACCCACGTGTTCGTGCCGGTGGGTGGCGGCGGCCTGGCCGCCGGGGTGGCGGTCTACATCAAGCAGCTGCTGCCGGACGTGAAGGTGATCGGGGTGGAAGCCGAGGGTTCAGCCTGCCTCAAGGCCGCGCTGGCGGCCGGTGAGCCGGTCAACCTGGAGCGGGTCTCGCTGTTTGCGGACGGGGTGGCGGTCAGGCGCATCGGCGAGGAGACCTTCCGCCTGTGCAACCAGTATCTGGACGAGGTGGTGACCGTCTCCAACGACCAGATCTGCGCCGCCTTGAAGGACATCTTCGACGACTGCCGCGCCATCGCCGAGCCGTCGGGTGCCCTGTCGCTGGCCGGGCTCAAGGCCTACAGCGAGCGGGAGCAGGTCAAGGGCGGCCGGATGGCGGCCATACTGTCCGGCGCCAACGTCAACTTCCACAGCCTGCGTTACGTGTCGGAGCGCTGCGAGATCGGCGAGAAGCGCGAGGGCATGCTGGCGGTGACCATCCCCGAGCGCAAGGGGGCCTTCCTCGACTTCTGCCGTCAGCTCGGGCCACGCATGGTGACCGAGTTCAACTACCGCTACGCGGATGCCGTGCAGGCCTCGCTGTTCGTGTCGGTGCGCCTCACCGGCGGCGACGAGGAGCTGACCCAGATCACCGGCCAGCTGGAGGGCAACGGCTATCCGGTGGTCAACATGACCGAGAGCGAGCTGGCCAAGAATCACGTGCGCTACATGATTGGCGGCCGCCCGGCGCGGCCCCTCGGCGAGCGGCTCTACAGCTTCAAGTTCCCGGAGCAACCCGGTGCCCTGATGCGCTTCCTGGAGACCCTCGGTTGTCGCTGGAACATCAGCCTGTTCCACTACCGCAACCACGGCGCCGACTATGGCCGGGTGCTCTGCGCCTTCGAGCTGCCGGACGAGGACGTGGCTTCCTTCCACGACTACCTGCGCGAGATTGGCTACGGCTGGAAGGAGGTGAGCGAGGATCCCGCCTACAGGTTGTTCCTGGCGAGCTAGAGTCGGAGGGACTGAACGCCTAGCCCTGATCCACGACCGGAGAGCCTCGCTCTCCGGTTTTTTATGGTGCGTTGCACGAGGTCGGCGATGGTTGGCAGGAGATGAGCGAGGATCCCATCTACACGGTTGTTCCTGGCGAGCTAGACTAGGTTGCTGGCAACCGTCTGAAAACGAAGGGCTTTGCCCTTCGTTTTTTTATGGGCGCGACCGGGAAGGGGGTGGCATCTGTCGATAATGTCGCCAATATCACACTCCTGAGTCCCTGGTCATTTGAGGCTACCAAGAGATAGGATAATCTCAGGGTGAGGCTTGGGTTCTGGGCCTCGTCAGGGAAGAGAGACGCAGTGCGTCATAACAATTCAATGCAGGGGCTCATCATGAACAAGTCTACGCTTGCCGTGCTCGTCGGCGGCCTGATGGCAACGGGGGCGGTGCAGGCTGCCGCTCAGGACAATACCTGGTACGTCGGTGGCAAGGCCGGCTGGTCCAATTACTACGGGGTGGATTACGACGCCGACGTCAAGGCGCTGGTCGATGCCTTCGATCCTGGCAAGGATCACAGCGACCTTGGCCTGGGCGCCTTCGCCGGCTATCAGGTCAACCGCAATGTGGCCGTCGAGCTCGGTTATGACTGGCTCGGCAAGTACCAGGTCAATCAACACTTCTCGGGTAATGGCGTCGATGCGAGGCTGGATGGTGAAGCCAAGGCCCAGATGATCCAGGCCACCATGAAGATAGGCTTCCCTGCGACCCAGGCGCTGGACATCTACGGCCGACTGGGGGGCGCCTACGCCTGGACCGACAGCTCCATCAGTGCATCTGCCAACGATGGCATCAACAATCAGTCCCTGTCTGGCGGTGGCAAGTACCATGGGGCCGCCTTCGTCGGGGCTCTCGGGGTCGAATATGCCATCGACAAGGATTGGGCCGCCCGCCTCGAGTATCAGTACACCACGCCACTCGGCAAGACCTCCCTCGATGAGTCAGGCATAGAGCTGGACAACGGCCTGCTGTCGGTCGGCATGCTCTATCGCTTCGGCCAGGTCGGCGACGAGCCGGTGGCGCCCGTGCCCGCCCCGGAACCCGCGCCAGCCCCTGTGCTGGTGGAGAAACAGTTCAGCCTGGATTCGGATGTGCTGTTCGAATTCAACAAGGCGACCCTGAAGCCTGAGGCCAGCCAGGCACTGGATAACCTGTTTGCCCAGATCCTGGCCGCCAATCCGAAGGATGGGGTGGCGACCGTGATCGGCCACACCGACCGCATCGGTTCCGATGCCTATAACCAGTCTCTGTCCGAGCAACGTGCCCGTAGCGTGGCGGATTATCTCATCGCCAAGGGCCTGTTTGCCGACAAGGTGCGCGCCGAGGGACGGGGTGAATCCTCCCCGGTGACGGGGGGCAGTTGCCCGGATGGTGCCAAGGCGCAGATGATCGCCTGTCTGGCCCCGGATCGCCGGGTCGAGGTGCGGCTGACCGGGGTCTCCCAGGCCGCCGAATAAGCCTCTGCAGTCATGGGGTAAAAACAACGAGGGGGCCAAGACCCCCTCGTTGTGTTCTGGTTATCCCCTCATCCCCAACCCTTATCCCGCAAGGGGAGAAGGGAGTAAAGACGCCATGACGGGGGCCTGCTATCGCTAGTTCAGCTCCGTGGGGTCTATATCCAGGCTCCAGCGCACCTTCTTGGTCTCCGGCCAGCCATCCAGCTCCTTGACCACCCAATCCAGCAACTGCGCGAGCGGGGCCCGGTTCGGCCCCTGCACCAGCAACTGCATGCGGAACTTGCCCGCCTTGCGCTCCATGAAGCCGCTGATGGGCCCCAGCACCTGCACCTGCGGGTAGTGGGCGCTGCGCAGGGTGTCGGCGAGGCGGCCGAGGAACAGCTGCACCTCGTCGCGACCGTTGGCCTCGGCCCGGAACAGCCCCTGATAGCTGAACGGCGGCAACCCCAGCAGGCGACGCTCCTTGAGCGCCGTGTCGGCGAAGTGGCCATAGCCGTTCTGGGTCAGATCCTGCAGCAGGGCGTGCTCGGGGTGATGGCTCTGCAACACCACCAGACCGGGCTTGCTGGCGCGCCCGGCGCGGCCCGCGACCTGGGTATAGAGCTGGGCCAGCTTCTCGGCGGCGCGAAAATCGGCGCTGAACAGGGCCCCATCCACGTCCAGTAGGCCCACTAGCGTCACGTCCGGGAAGTGGTGACCCTTGGCCAGCATCTGGGTGCCGATCAGGATCTTGTACTTGCCCGCCTTGATGTCGCCGAGGTGAGTCTCCAGCTCCCCCTTGCGGCGGGTGTTGTCCCTGTCGATGCGCACCACAGGATATTGCGGGAAAACGGTGGCAAGCAGTTGTTCCAGCTGCTCGGTGCCGACCCCGGAGCCGATCAGTTCGTTGCTGCCACAGGAGGGGCAGTGATGGGGCAGGGGTCGGACGCTGTCGCAATGGTGGCAGTGCAGTCGCCGTCCGGCCTGGTGCCAGGTGTACCAGGCATCGCAACGTTCGCAGGCGGCGCTCCAGCCGCACTGGTGGCAGATGAGCGAGGGGGCATAACCGCGGCGATTGAGAAACAGCATCACCTGATTGCCTGCCACCAAATGCTCCGCCATCAGCTGCTCGAGCTGGGGGGAGAGCCCGGCCTGCAGCCGTACGCTCTTGATGTCCAGGATCACCTGACGGGCGGTCTGGGCATTGCCGGCGCGCCGGGTCAGGTGCAGGTGGTGATACTTGCCGGTGCGGGCGTTGTGCAGCGTCTCCAGGGACGGGGTGGCCGAGCCGAGCAGTATGGGGATGCCGGCGCGATGGGCCCGCATCACCGCGAGATCCCGGGCGTGGTAGCGGAAGCCATCCTGCTGTTTGAAGGAGCCGTCGTGCTCCTCGTCGATGATGATGATGCCGAGATCCTTGAACGGCGTGAACACGGCGGAGCGGGTACCGATCAGGATGGCGGCACCCCCGTCGCGGCAGGCGAGCCAGGCATCGAGCCGCTCCCTGTCGTTCATGGCGGAGTTCATCGCCACCACTGGCACCTGGAAGCGGCGGCGGAAGCGGTTGATGGTCTGGGGGGTGAGGCCGATCTCCGGCACCATCACCAGCGCCTGTTTGCCCGCCTTGAGCAGGGGCTCGAGGATGCTCAGGTACACTTCCGTCTTGCCGGAGCCGGTGATGCCATCCAGCAGGAAGGCGCCAAATTTGTCGCTCTGGCTGGTGACGGCGGCCACCGCCAGCGCCTGCTCGCCGTTCAGGCGCAACCCCTCGCCCGCATCGAAACGGCTGGCCCAGTCCCCTTCATGGCTCGGCTCCAGGCTGCGCTTCTCCAGCAAGCCCTTCTTCGCCAGGGCGGTGAGCGCCGGGCTCAGGATCTCCTCCTGCTTGAGGGCCGATGGCGTCTGCGGTCCCTTGCGCAGCCAGGCGAGGGCCTGCTGCTGCTTGGGCGATCGCTTGAGCTCGTTGAGATCGATCTCCATCCCGGCGTCGGTGGCGAACCAGAACTCCAGCTCCCGATAGGAGGCGGACTCGCCCTTGCGCACCAGCACCGGCAGGGCGTGGGGCAGCACCTCTCCCAGCGGATGCTGGTAGTAGTTGGCGCTCCAGGCCATCAGCGCCAGAATGTCCGGCCCCAGCACCGGCTCGCTGTCCAGCACCCGTTTAATGGGCTTGAGCTTGTTGCGCGGCACCTGGCTCTCGGTCGGATGGGCCACCACCAGGCCGACCAGGGTCTGGGGGCCGAAGGGGATCTCGACCCGACAACCGGGGGCAGGCAGGGGCAGGGGGGAGAGATAGTCGAAGTGACGGCGTAACGGCACCGGCACTGCGACACGAACCAGATCAAGCGTTTGCGATGAATCCACCAAGGGTTGCCTATTTTTTCTGCGAAGCCACTTGCCTGATCTCAGGCATTTCCTATATTATTCGCAGCCTTTGAAACTGTGTTCAACAATCGTGTGGTGTCCGACAAGAGATCGGATGGCGACACGGCCTATTATCGAGGTTGTCCATGAAAGCTAATATCCATCCCGAGTACGTCGCCATCACCTGCAAATGCTCTTGCGGTAACGTCATCAATACCTTCTCTACCCTGGGTAAAGATCTGAACCTGGACGTGTGCTCTGCCTGCCACCCGTTCTATACCGGCAAGCAGAAAGAAGTTTCTAGCGGCGGCCGCGTAGACAAGTTCAACAAGCGTTTCGGTGGTCTGACTGCCAAGAAGTAATCTTACTTCTAAAGAATTCTGAAAAAGGCGCCCAATGGGCGCCTTTTTTATTGCGCGCCGTTCTGTATTGCAACGCTTTGCCCTATGGTGGGACTCTCCCTTCTCCCCTTGCGGGAGAAGGGAGCGCTAAGTGAATGGGAAGAACAGGGAGTGAGCGGATGCGAAATTGTCTGGTGATGGGGGCTGCGGGTTACATAGGTTCCTACCTGGTGCCTCATCTGCAAGGGCTGGGCTATCGGGTGATCGCCGGGGCCCGCCGTCCCTGCCGTCTGCCGGAGGGGGTGGACTTTCGCCTCGCCGACAGCCTCAAGCCCGACACCCTGCCACCGGCCCTGGCCGGGGTCGATACCGTCTTCTATCTGGTGCACGCCATGGGGGCCGGCGCCGGTTTCCACCGGCTGGAGCAGCAGGGGGTGAAGAACTTCGCCGCCGCCGCCCGTGCCGCCGGGGTGCGTCGCATCATTTATCTCGGCGCCATCCAGCCGGAGCGCTGCAACAGCCGTCACCTCAACTCCCGCCGCCACTGTGGCGAGCTGTTTCGCGAGGCGGAGGTGCCGACGGTGGAGCTGCGGGCCGGCATCATCATCGGGCCCGGCTCCGCCGCCTTCGAGGTGATGCGGGATCTGGTGTTCAACCTGCCCATGATGGTCACCCCCAGGTGGGTGCGCTCCCGCACGCCCCCCATCGCGCTGTCCAACCTGCTGCACTATCTGGTCGGGCTGGTGGAGGCCGAGGGGGTGGAGGGCCAGGTGTTCAACGCCGCCGGGCCCGAGCTGCTCAGCTACCAGCAGCAGTTGCAGAAGTTTGCGGCCCACATCGGCAAGCGTTGCCCCATCATCCCCATCCCCTTGCTGAGCCCCCGCCTCTCCGCCTGGTGGCTGCAGTTTGCCACCTCGGTGCCGCAACCCATCGCCAAGGCGCTGGTGGGCGGGCTCAAGCACGATATCCCGGCCGACGACGGCCCGCTGCGGGTGCTGCTGCCCCAGCACCTGCTCAGCTTCGACGAGGCGCTGACCGAGAGTCTGGCGCTGGAGCAGAAGCTCGGCGCCGAACAGCAGGGGGAGGAGACGCCGCTCGGCCTGCGCTGGCGCCATCCCGAGTACGGCTTCTACGATCGCACCGCCAGTGGAGAGGCCGACTGCCTCGCTAGCCCCGAAGTGGTATGGCAGGTGTTGCAACAGCTCGGCGGTGAGCAACGCTACTTCTACATGAACGAGCTCTGGGTGGTACGCGAGTGGATGGATCACCTGATCGGTGGCCCGGCACTGACCCGGGGCCGCACCAACCCGGCGCAGTTCGTGAAGGGGGACATGTTGGACTCCTGGCAGATCCTCGGGGTGGATGAGGGACGCAGGCTGGATTTGCTGTTCAACATGAAGGCGCCGGGGGTGGGGCGGCTGGAGTTCAACATACTGCCGCAGGAATCCGGCCTGACCCGGCTCAAGGTGACGGCCCACTGGCACCCGCAGGGCGCCTGGGGGCTGGCCTACTGGCTCGCCATGCTGCCGTTCCACCTCTTCATCTTCCAGGGGATGACCGAGGCCATCGCTCGTCAGGCGGAGCAGAGAGCCGGTATACCCGTGATGGATTGAAACCATATCTATAACTAAATAGGTATTGGTGGCTGGTGTGACCTGCTAATAACTATCATGTCAGAGGCTCTGGGCGATATTTTCTGCTGTGAAAGCCCGGGGCTTTTCTTTATGATCCCCAGCCCTCGCCAGCGGCGAGCATGCACCACCACATTCACTTCCGTATCGGGGTCCCCCATGTCCGATCTGCGTCAAGAAGCGCTCGATTACCACGCCCATCCCATTCCCGGCAAGATTGCCATCGCCCTCACCAAGCCCGCCGAGACCGCCCGCGATCTGGCGCTGGCCTACAGCCCGGGTGTGGCCGAGCCGGTGCGCGAGATCGCCGCCAACCCGGACGACGCCTACCGCTACACCGGCAAGGGCAACCTGGTGGCCGTCATCTCCAACGGCACCGCGATCCTGGGGCTGGGCAACCTGGGTCCGCTGGCCTCCAAGCCGGTGATGGAGGGCAAGGCCCTGCTGTTCAAGCGCTTCGCCGGCATCGACGCCATCGACATCGAAGTGAAACATGAGACCAGCCAGCAGTTCATCGACACGGTCGCGGCCATCGCCGACACCTTCGGTGGCATCAACCTGGAAGACATCAAGGCCCCCGAGTGCTTCGAGATAGAGCAGGCGCTGATCGCGCGCTGCGACATCCCGGTGTTCCACGATGATCAGCACGGCACCGCCATCGTCACCGCCGCCGGCCTGCTCAACGCCCTGGAGGTGCAGGGCAAGCGCATCGAGCAGAGCCGCATCGTCTGCATGGGCGCCGGCGCCGCCGCCACCGCCTGCATGGACTTGCTGATCAAGTGTGGCGCCGCGCCGCAGAACATCTTCATGCTGGACCGCCAGGGGGTGATCCACACAGGCCGCACCGATCTGAACCAGTACAAGCAGCGCTTCGCCAACGACACCCCACTGCGGACCCTGATGGATGTCATCGCAGGGGCCGATGTGTTCGTCGGCGTCTCCGGTCCGGACGTGCTGCCCGCCGAGGCGGTGGCCCTGATGGCGCCGCGCCCGGTGATCTTCGCCTGCTCCAACCCGGATCCCGAGATCAAGCCCGCCCTGGCCCACGCCGTGCGGGGCGATCTCATCATGGGCACGGGTCGCTCTGACTACCCGAACCAGATCAACAATGTCATCTGCTTCCCCTTCATCTTCCGTGGTGCCCTGGATGCCCGTGCCAGCCGCATCAACGATGCCATGAAGGTGGCGGCGGTGGAGGCCATTCGCGGTCTGGTGAAAGAACCCGTGCCGGCCGAGGTGCTGGTGGCCGCCGGGGTGAGCGAGCTGCACTTTGGCAAGGATTACGTCATTCCCAAGCCGATGGATGCCCGCCTGCTGCCGCGGGTGGCCCGCGCCGTGGCGCTGGCGGCGGTGGCTTCCGGCGTGGCGCGCATCGCGCTGCCGGCAGACTATATGCTGGATTGAGCCTCAGGTTCGTCCTCGGCAAAAACAGAAGGGGCCCCGCGATGGGGCCCCTTCTCGTTAGGGCAAAGCCGAACTGTTGCTATCAGGCCTTGGGTGCTGCAGCAGCAGGTTTGACCTTGGCAGGGGCGACTGAGGTGTGGGCCGCCTTGTGATGCTTTTTCACTACCTTGGTCTGGGTGGCATGGGGAGCGGCAGCCTTGGTCGGGGTGGCAGCCATGGTGAAGCCAGAGGTCAGGGCGAAGACAGCGGCCAGGGTCAGGGGGATCAGCTTTTTCATATTCCAGTTCCTCATTCGGGTTGATGACATGGAGCGTTTCTCCATGACTTCATCCTAGGGCAGCGCCTGGTTTGCTTCAGTGAGTGGCTGGTGACGGTTTGTATCCAAATGTACGGGCAAGGTCAGGCAGAAACGGGCGCCGCTGGCAGAGGGCAGCAGTTGCACCTCGCCGCCGTGGTGGCGGGCGATGCTGCGCACTATGGCGAGCCCGAGCCCGGCGCCACCGGTGCGCCTGTCCCTGCTCTGATCCAGCCGCACGAAGGGCTCGAAGATCTGGGGCGCCAGCGCCGGGTCTATGCCGGGGCCGTCGTCACTCACTTCCAGCAGATAGTGCTCCTGCTGCCGTTCCATGTGCAGGATCACCCGACTGCTGGCATGGCGCAGGGCATTGCCGATGAGGTTCTCCAGCGCCCGCTCCAGCAACCTGGCATCGCCACGCCAGGGCAGGGGGCTGGCGGGGGGAATGAGCTCGAGTTGCTTGTCCGGCCGCAGCGCTTGCCAGTCGGCAAGGTGTGCCCCGGCCCAGTCGCCGAGCTCCAGATCGCTGCATTGCAGCGGCAGCTCGGGGCGATCGAGCCGCGCATAGGTCAGCATCTCCTCGATTAGGGCATCCAGTGCCCCGAGGTCGCGCTCCAGCCCCTGCCGGTCGGCCTCGGCCGGTTGTGGCTCCAGCATGGCGAGCCGGTAGCGCAGCCGCACCAGGGGGGTGCGCAGCTCGTGGGCGATGGCATCGGTCAGCTGCTTGCGGCTCGCCAGCATGGCCTGCAACTGCTCCGCCATCAGATCGAAGGTGCGGCCGACCCTGGCTAGGCTGCTGTTGGCGGGTAGGCCGGTGCGGCTGGAGAGATCCCCGTCGCCGACCCGGCGGGCGGTCTGCTCGAGCTGTTGCAGGCCGCGCCAGTGGGGCCTCAGCCAGAGCAGTATGGGCAGGCCGAGGGAGAGACCGATGAGCAGCAGCAGGCCCACATCGACCCAGTGCAGCTCGTGCAGATAGGAGAGATAGGGAACCGGGCCGACGATCAGCACCTGATCGGTGGCGGGAATGCGCTGCAGGAAGGTGTCATCCTCCTCGACGATGACGATGTTGCCCTCCTCGAGAAAGCTCTGATCCTCCCGGGCCAGGGGCTGGTTGGCGAGGGCCCCTATCTGCAGCGGCAGGTTGAGCTGGCGGCTTTGCTCAGCCATGCGCTCCGGCCAGCGCTCCGGCGGCAGGCGGGCCAGCTCGCCGGTGAGCAGGCCGAGGGAGCCTTGCATCATGTGCTCCAGATAGCGATCCCCCGCCCGCTCGGCACTGACCTGATAGACCAGACCGATCAGCAGGATGGCGAGGCCAAAACAGCCGATCAGCAGCAGGTAGAACTGGATAAACAGGCGACGCATGGGCGCTCTCCCTCTGTCGGTTGCAAGCGATGGGGCACGATTCCCCTATTCCCAGGCGTGGGGCACCAGCAGATAGCCCTTCTGGCGTACCGTTTTGATCCGGGTCGGATTGGTGGTGTCATCGCCGAGCTTGCGGCGCAGGCGGGAGATGGCCACGTCCATGCTGCGATCCTGACCGTCGTAGTCGCGGCCACGCAGGCTGCGAAACAGCGCCTCCCGCCCCAGGATCTGGCCGGCGTGGCAGGCGAGCTCCCACAGCAGATCGAAATCGGCGGTGGAGAGGGGGATGTTGTTGCCATCGAGCCGCACATCCCGGCCGGGGCCGTCGATCTGCAGGCGGCCGAATTGCAGGCGCTGGGGCGGGGTGCCAGGCGCGCTCGCCTGCGGCATCTGCCCCTGCTGGCGGAACTGGACCCGCAGGCGGGCCAGCAGCACCGGCGGCGGCGTGGTCTTGAGGATGTAGTCGTTGGCACCGAGCTCCAGACTCAGGATCTGGTTCATGTCGCTGTCGAGGGAGGTGAGCATGACGATGGGGCCGGCAAAGCGCGGCCGCAGATCCCGGCACAGGGAGAGGCCATCCTGACCCGGCAGCATGATGTCGAGCAGCACCAGATCCGGTTGCTCGGCCTCGACCCTGGCGAGCGCGAGATCGCCCCGGGTCTCCAGCAGGACCTCGATATCGTGGCGGCCGAGCCAGCTGCTGATGAGCTGGCCTATTTCGGGATCATCTTCAACAAAGAGAACGCGTGGCATGGTGGCATGAGGCCCAGGCAATGGCGCGAATGCGCGTGTCGCCAGCATAACGGCTCCGCTGCCGATCTGCACCGGGATAAATAATCAGACAGGGCCCTTGGGCCCTGTCGTCATTTTGCGTGGGGATAGCGGTGGGATCAGCCTTCCTTGCGCTTCAAATAGACCCCGGCTTCCATATGGTGGGTCCAGGGGAACTGGTCGAACAGGGCGAAGCGGGCGATCTCGTGGGTCTCGCCGAGCACCGCCATGTTGGCCTGCAGCGTCTCCGGATTGCAGGAGATGTAGAGGATGTTGTCGTACTCCTGCACCAGCCGGACTGTCGCATCGTCGAGGCCGGCGCGGGGCGGGTCGACGAAGATGGTGTTGCACTGGTAGCTCTTCAAGTCGACGCCCTTGAGGCGGTTGAACTCCCGCTCGCCACGCATCGCCAGGGTGAACTCCTCGGCGGACATGCGCAGTATGATCAGGTTCTCTACCCCGTTGGCGGCGATGTTGAACTGGGCGGAGTCCACGCTCGGTTTGGCGATCTCGGTGGCCAGCACCTTGCGGAAATTCTGGGCCAGGGCGATGGAGAAGTTGCCGTTGCCGCAGTAGAGCTCCAGCAGGTCCCCCTCGCTCCCCTTGGTCACGTCCAGCGCCCAGCCCAGCATCTGCTCGTTGATGGCGGCATTGGGCTGGGTGAAGCTGTTCTCCACCTGCTTGTAGATGAGCTCACGGCCCTGCACCTTCAGCCGCTCGATGACGAACTCCTCTCCCAGGCAGATCTTCTGCTTGTGGGCGCGACCGATGAGCCGCAGATCGAAGCCCTGGGCGCGCAACTCGCTTTGCAGCGCCTCGGCGACCGGCTGCCAATCGGCCTGGAGCTGGCGATGATAGAGCAGGCTGACACAGAGCTGGCCGGACTGGGTGGAGAGGTAGTCTATCTGGAACAGCTTCTTGCGCAGCACCGGGTGCGGGCGCAGGCCCTCGATGAGCTTGGGCATCAGCTGGTTGATGAGCAGGCTGGCGGTGGGGAACAGGTCGACCCGGATGATCTCCTTGGTGGCCGGGGTATACATGCAGTGAAAGAGATCGTCCCCCTCGTGCCAGATGCGAAACTCGGCGCGCATCCGGTAGTGCTCGGCGGGGGAGGCGTGCACCTCCAGCGCGGGCGGGTTGCTGCTGGCGAACAGCTCGGTGAGGCGGGTGCGCTTCTCGTCGAGCTGGGCCTGATAGTCGGCGGGGGTCCGCTGGGATTGGGTCATAGATACCTCAGATGCACACCGGCAGGGCCGGGCAGAAACCGGGGGAAGGCCTTGGCCAACCAAAGGGGCAAGATTGTAAGAGGCGGCCGCAGATTCTCCAAGTTTTTATGGTCAAGAAGTGTCCAGTCAGGCCGATAACCGATCCACCACTATGGCGGGAGGAAGAATGATGCAGATCGATGGCATGGGCGCGGCCCAACCCAAGGGAGTGGGTGCCTCCCCCAAGGCAACCCAAATTACCCAGAGCAAGCAGGCGGAGGAAGGGGATCAGGTCTCCCTCAACCAGCCCCCGAAATGGGCGCAGCGACTCATCCAGCAGGCGCTGCAGTTCGCGCTGGAGATCAACGGCCAGCACTATCAGGCCCCCAAGAGCCAGGAGTTCAAGCTGAATCCGCCGGAGGCGATCACCCCGGATACCCTGTTCGATTTCGACGCCGTGGCGGACAACGTGCTGCAATTTGTCACCGGGCGGCTAGGGGCGGCCCGGGCGGATGGCAAGAACGACGACGAGCTGGCCGAGATGATGGCCCAAGCCCGCAAGGGGGTGGACATGGGCTTTGGCAGTGCCAGGGAGCAGCTCGGCAGCTGGGCCACCGACAACGAGGACATCAAGACCGGCATCGATCAGAGCTACAAGCTCATCCAGGAGGGGTTGGCGTCCTTCGAGAAGGAGTTCTTCGGCGAGGTCTCGACCACCGAGCTGGGGGCGGCCGAGATGGCCAGCCGCCAGCAGAGCTCCCTCGAGATAGAGACCCGGGACGGGGACAAGGTGATACTGCGCTTCAGCGACAGCTGGCAGTTCAAGTCCCGTAGCGAGGAGGGGGGCAGCCAGTTCAGCTTGAAATCGAGCCAGAGCTTCGACTTCTCCCTGGAGGGGGATCTCGACGGTGACGAGCTGGAGGCCATGGGCCGGCTGGTGAAGGGGCTGGACGAGCTGGCGGGCAGTTTCTTCAACGGGGATGGCAAGACCCTGGCGGACAAGCTGAACGGGTTGCAACTGGATGACAGCCAGCTGGCCTCCTACTCCCTCAAGCTCAGGCAGTCTGCCAAGCTGAGCCAGACCTATCAGGGGGCTCACTCCCTGCAAGACAGTCTGAAGCCGCTGGCGGATTACCTGCCGCGGTTGAGTCAGCTGCAGCAGCAGGCCGACGGCTTGTTGCCGGAATCCCAGCAGCAGGCGCTGACCCCAGCCGTGCTGGCGGCGCGAGGCCAGACCGACGGGGCAGGTTTCATGGGCTTCAACCAGCGGATGCTGGAGGCCATGAGGCTGCTCGGCCAGGTCTGACGCCTATCCGTACCCTGAGCGGTTTGCCAGCCCTGTTTGCTAGACCATGGCCGGGCTGGCACACTGCCCTTTTCCTCAATCAGAAACGGCCATGAACCCCAAGAAGCCAAGAGACAAGCGCGAGCTCTGCTACCCCTTCATCTTCGAGACCCAGTTCCAGTGCGACTACGAGATCGCCACCGACGAGCTCTGCTGCCAGGTGGGGGCCGTGTTGTCACACCTTGCGCCGGATGCCGATACCCAGCCCATGCTGGCGGATCTCGCGGCCCTGCAGCGGCTCATCTACAACCTCAACGGCTCGGTGCGCGGCAGGCTCGGCATCTTCGAGGAAGATCTGGACTGGCTGAAGGGGCGTTACGATCACTACAACGAGGCGAGCCGCGGCCGGGTGACCGGCTTCGTGCTGCCCCAGGGGCCCCAGCCCATCCCAACCCTGCACCTGTGCCGCTGCGGCAGCAAGAAGGTGGTGCGGTTGCTGGTGCGGCTCGAGGAGAGCGGGGTGCGCTTCGATCCCATCCTCTACCGCTTCGCGAACCTGCTGGCGAACTTTTTCTTCGTGCTGACCGTCTACCTCAAGCAGTGCTGGGAGGTGCCGGAGGTACCCTACGTCAGCATCAACTACTGATTTTGACGGCTGTGATGGATGTTTAGTGCTGCTGGATCACTTTGAATAGCGAGAAATCGCCGACAATGTGTGTCATAGCAGCACCCGTCACCCAAGCGGATCCCGCATAAAAAAACCGGAGCACAGGCTCCGGTTTTTTATTGTCGTGACGCTCAGCTCGAGAGCAGCACCCTGGCCGAGTTGGCCGGGATGGTGAGCTGCAACTGGCCCTGCACCACCTCGAACTTGTCGCCGTTGAAGGCGTCGGTGAAGCGGCTGGCGGGGCTGGCGGTCTGCCACAGGGGCAGGCTGATGGTGCGCGGCTCGGTCGGATGGCGGTTGCATGCCACCACCACCTGATCGCTTTGCAGGGTGCGGGCGAACACATAGCTGTGGGGACCGGCGTAGAGGGTCTGGATGTCCCCCCGGCGCAGGGCCGGCCGCTGGCGGCGGAGCTGGATCAGGCGGCGATAGTGATCGTGTAGCACGTGATCCCAGTCGGTGGTCTCCCAGGGGAAGCAGCGACGGCAGTCCGGATCGTTGCCGCCGGAGAGCCCCACCTCGTCGCCGTAGTAGATGGAGGGCACGCCTATGTAGGTGATGAGCAGGGTGGCGGCGAGGCGCATGCGCTGCTTGTCTTCCCCCAGCAGGTGCAGGAAGCGGGCGGTGTCGTGGCTGTCCAGCAGGTTGAACTGGGCCAGCTGGTTCTTGAACGGGATATGGGCCCGCGCCAGCTTGAGCCAGTGGTCCAGCTCGGTGGCGCTGATCCTGATGGGGTGATAGGCGATGTCCTGCCCCGCCAGGAAGGCGCGAATGGGGTGGGCGAAGCCGTAGTAGTTCATGGCACCGTCCTCCTGATCCCCCTGCAGCCACTGGCTCGCCTCGAAGAAGTGCTCGCCGAGCACATAGGCGTCCGGGTTCTCCTGCTTCACGGCGCCGCGAATGGCACGCACATGGCCGCGGTTTCCTTCGGCGGTGCCGCGTTCCCCCAGCATGTGGATGACGTCGAAGCGCCAGCCATCGATCTGGTAGGGGGCACGCATCCAGTGGCGCAGGATGGCGTTGTCGGCCCGATAAACGGCGTCTTGCACCTGCTCGCTTGAGAAATCCAGCTTGGGCAAACTGCGAATGCCCTTCCAGCTGACATAATCCCCTTCCTGATCGAAGGTGTAGAAGCTGCGCCAGGGGGAGTCAGGGTTGCTCTGGGCCCCCAGCGGCGGGCAGAACCAGGGGTGCTCGGTGGAGGTGTGGTTGACCACGGCGTCCAGTATCACCCTCATGCCGCGCTGGTGCAGGTTGCGGGTCAGCTCGGCAAACTGGGCGTTGGTGCCGAGGTGCGGGTCGACCTTGAAGTAGTCCAGGGTGTCGTACTTGTGGTTGCTCGGCGAGTCGAAGATGGGGTTGAGGTAGAGCGCCGTCACGCCGAGGGATTGCAGGTAGTGCAGCTTGGCGTCGATCCCCGCCAGATCACCGCCGTAGAATTCGCAGGCGCCGTGCCCTTCCTCGTGGCGGCTGACCGGCGCCCCCCAGGTCTTGCTGATGACGGCCTTGCCCTTGTACTGATATTCGTGGTGCCGCACGCTGAGGGAGGGATCGCCGTTGCAGAAGCGGTCGGGGAAGATCTGGTAGAACACCTGATCCTGCACCCAGGCCGGTGGCTGGTGCTGGCCGTTGAAGCGAAAATGCTGCTCCCGAGGTGGCATGGCGGCGCTGACGCCGGCCCCGTGCAGCCACCATTGCTGGTCGTCGGTGAGGCACTTGAAGCAGTAGAGATGAATGTCCTGCCCCCTGGCCAGCGGCAGCTCGACCTGCCAGACCTGCAGCCGGTCCCGGGTCGAGACCGGGCGCATGGCCAGCAGGTACTCCTCGTTGTCCGGCTCGTGGCGCAGCCACACCTCCCGGATAGGCGCGTCCAGCTCGCTGAACAGGGTGAGCAACAGGGCATCGGCACGCTCTTTGAACCAGGGTGCCACCTGGGGGTGAAACAGGAAGGGAGGGGTCATGGTGTCCACTGCGTCAGAGGGTCGGCGAGGGCCATATTACTACCCCGTTCGTGAGATTGTGTGTATTGACCGACCAGAATGAGACGGCGATCCGGCTCGGGCTGGTCAGTCAGCCTTGGGTCTACTGGGACTACTGGGTCAGCAAGTCGGCGAGGGCATTACCCTGCTCGTGCAACTGCTCGAGCTGATCCGCCAGAATGAGACGGGGATCCGGCTCCTGCTGATCGGTCGTTGTACATCTACTGGGTCAGCAAATCGGCCAGGGCATTACCCTGCTCGTGCAACTGCTCGAGTTGATCCGCCAGGGTGGCGGGGTCCAGCCCCAGCTCATCGGCCAACGGCTTGGGGAAGCGGGCTATGATGGCCTGGGCCGGTACGCCGGCATGCCAGGCGAAGGAGACGAAGACGGCGAGCCGGATAAGCACCGCCTCCTTGCTGACCGGCTGATAGGAAAGCGGATCCAGCTGCTGGGCGATGGCGTCGACGAAGGATTCCGACAGGTTCCAGCGTCGTGCCAGCTCGGCGCCGAGCTGGGCATAGTCGAACCCCAGCATCTCCCGCTGGGCCTCGACCCGGCTGCTGCCCTTCTCGATGGCCAGGTTGATGAGCTCGGCCTCTTCCGGCAGGGTGCTCTGGATGAGCAGCTCGCCGATGTTGTGGATCAGCGCGCAGGTGAAGGCGGTCTCGGCATCCACCACCTTGGTCTGCTGGGCCAGGGTGCGGGCTATGGTGGCGACCTGGAAGGTCTGGGTCCAGAAGCGGTTCTTGTCGAAGCTGGGGGGGGCCTTGAAGCTGCTGATGATGCCGGAGGCGACCACCACGGAGCGCAAGCGGTTGAAGCCGAGCCGGATCACCGCCTGCTCGATGGAGGTGACCTCGTTGCCCCGGCGCAGGGCGGCCGAGTTGGCCATCCGCAGCACCTTGACGCTGATGACCTGATCCATGGCGATCTTGGCCGCGATCTCGTCGATGCGGGCGTTCTCGTCATTGAAACTCTGCATCAGCTCGTGCAGCAGCTTGGGGATTGTGGGCAGTTGTTTGATCTTGTCAAACAGGCGATCCATCGACATGGCTGAGGCAGCCTCCATTGCGAACAGTGCCTCATAGTGTGCCACAGCCTGGCCAGTTGTTCCTGTATGGCGTCTGGTTTCGTGAGCCCTGGAGCCTCCTAGAACACCCAGTCCCGCAGCCTGTATTCCAAACGGTGCCGTTTTCCCTTCAGGATCAGCGTCTGCGTCGTCCCGCTCAGGGTGGCGCCCTCGGTCAGGGTGGCGAGCACGGCCTGCTCTATCTGATCGAGTTGCGGCGGGCAGGCCATGGCGGTGCTGCCGAGGCTGGTGACCCAGAACTTGCCGTCCTCGAGGTGGCCCTGGCCGAAGTAGCGGTTGCAACCGGCGATGCCGTTGACGGTGAAGTGTTCACCTATCTCGAGGTCGGGCGGGTTGTCACGGGGGCTGGCGACGGCCTGACCGTCCAGCTTGTCGAGCACCCAGTGGTGGTGCTGCAGATCTTGCTGGACGAAGGCGGGAGTACTGCTGCAGGCGCTGAGCAGGAGCAAGGCGAGCAACAGTAGCAAAAATCTGGGCATTGAAGGGGCTCCGGTGATGGGAGCGACAAGCATACCCTCGGCATGGCCCCCGGGGCAGGGCAAGGGGGGGGGATCCCGACCGCTTCTGTCGCCCTCATGGCAACAGGGGTGTCGGTAAATGGCAACAGCTGTCCCGGCTGGGTCGAGCCACAAGCAAAAGGGGCCACCCTGTGACCCCTTTGTTTATCGAGCGGCGAACCGCGTTATGCGTCGGCAAACAGCCGTTCGGCGTAACGGGCGAGACCGGACGCCACCGAGCCGAAGTCATCGCCACCCTCCAGCGGGATCGCCGGCAGCTTCTGGCGAATGAAGGCTTTGATCAGTGGCGACTTGGCGCTGCCGCCGGTGACGAAGATCCGGCTCGGCTGCACGCCGGCGGCGGCGATGGCTTCGTCCATCAGCTCGCCGATCTTCTCCAGCAGCGGCGCCGAGGCGCTGGCCAGTTGCGCGCGGCTGAGCTCCGCCTCCAGCCCCTTTTCCAGCTCGTTCAGGGTCTGGTGATTGAGCTCGTGATCGGACAGGGCGATCTTGCCCTGTTCGGCCCGCCACACCAGTTGGTGGCTCAGCTTGTGGGCGCGCAGACTGGCGAGGCGAGGGAGCTTGCTGCCGGGCCCGCTGTCGAGCTGCAGGTCTTGCAGCTGACGGGCGGTATCCAGGCTGTAGAAGCGGCTCTGGGCGCTGACGTCGTTGATGGCGGCCGCGTCCCAGAACAGCGGGTGGGGCAGCGGCTTGCCGGTCTTGAGGGTCTCGTGCATGCCGAGCAGCGGCATCATACCCTCCACCGTCAGCCGGATGTCGAAGTCGTTGCCGCCGATGCGCTGACCGCTGTGGCCGAGCAGATCACCGCTGCGATCCAGCCGGTCTCTGTGGCTCGGCCCCATGCGCAGCATGGAGCAGTCGGTGGTGCCGCCACCGATGTCCACCACCAGTACCACCGCGTCCTCGTCGAGGCGCGCCTCGAACTCGAAGCCGGCCGCCACAGGTTCATACAGGAATTCCACCTGCTCGAAACCGGCCAGACGGGCCGCCTCGGTCAGGATGGCGATGGCCTGGCGGTTGCTCTCTTCCCCCGCCAGCCCCTGGAAGTTGACCGGGCGACCAATGACGGCGCTGCGCACCGGCTTGCCGAGCTGTTGCTCCGCCTCGCGGCGCACGTGCAGCATCATGGCGCAGACGATGTCTTCAAACAGGGCGATCTGGGGGGCCTTGAGGCCATAGGCACCGAGGAAGGACTTGGGGGACTTGATGTAGTAGCCGTCGTCCGGTTCTTCCAGGTAACGCTCGAGGGCGGCGGCTCCGAAGCTGAGCTCGTCGATCAGCCCCTCTTCGCGCATCTGGCGACGCACCGCCTGGGCACGGGGCACCACTGGGCCGCGCAGCTTGAGGTATTCCTGCTGCTGGGCCGGTGCCAGCCCTTCGGCCAGCAGGCCGGCGATGGCCTCCCGGTGGGGAGCGTGCAGGGTGGAGGGCAGATAATGGGAACCGCACAGGCTCAGCAGCCTGGGGCTACCTTGTTCCATCACGGCGACGGCACAGTTGGAGGTACCGTAATCAAATCCGACAAACATGGGCAGCCAGGCTCCTGAGTAAAAAAGGGCTGGTAGCCTACCCGATGGCGCCGGGTCTCACAACCCGGCGCCCGCTTTATTGCGCGGAAAGCTTATTCCACCTCGTTGTCGCTGCGGCCCTGACGCGCGATGGCCTCGATGTTGCTGAGGGTGGTATCGGCGATGGCGTGCAGCGCCTCCCGGGTCAGGAAGGCCTGGTGACCGGTGAACAGCACGTTGTGACAGGCGGAGAGGCGACGGAACACATCGTCGGTGATCACCTCGTTGGACTTGTCGGAGAAGAACAGATCCTCCTCCTCCTCGTACACATCCAGCCCCAGGGCGCCGATGCGGGAGGTCTTGAGCGCCTCGATGGCGGCGTTGGCGTCCAGCAGACCGCCACGGCTGGTGTTGATGATCATCACCCCGTCCTTCATCTTGGCGAACGCCTCCTTGTTCAGCAGGTGATAGTTCTCCTTGAACAGTGGGCAGTGCAGGCTGATGACGTCGGACTGGCGGAACAGGGTGTCGAGATCCACGTACTCGGCACCGAGATCCAGCGCCGCCTGGCTCGGGTAGGGGTCGCTCACCAGCAGGCGCATGCCGAAGCCCTTGAGGATGCGCAGGGTGGCGATGCCGATCTTGCCGGTGCCGACGATGCCGGCGGTACGGCCGTGCATGTTGAAGCCGACCAGCCCTTCCAGGGAGAAGTTGGCGTCGCGGGTGCGCTGATAGGCCTTATGGATGCGGCGGTTGAGGGTCATCATCAGGCCCACCGCGTGCTCGGCCACCGCCTCCGGTGAGTAGGCAGGCACCCGCACCACTTTCAGCCCCAGCTCCTTGGCGGCGACCAGATCCACGTTGTTGTAACCGGCGCAGCGCAGGGCGATCACCTTGGTGCCGTTGGCGGCCAGCTCGGTCAGCACCTCACGGTCGGCGTCGTCGTTGACGAACAGGCAGACCACGGGGAACTGGTGGGCGAGACGGGCGGTCTTGGCCTCCAGCCGCACGTCGAAGAACTCCAGCTCGAAACCGTACTGGCTGTTGGCTTGGTTGAAGTGTTCCTTGTCATAGCTCTTGGTACTGAAAACGGCGACTCTCATGATGCGCTCTCCGCAGGTTTCGATGTGGTTAAATTACAACAACTCGCGCCCTTCATCACGGGATAAATGGTGGGGGATTAGCCCCAGGGCATGATGGGAACGGCGCTAACCGCGCTTTTATAAGAACCATCCACCAACTTGGTGCTGTAAGTCAGATAAACCAGGGCGTTACGTTTTTCGTCGTAAAAACGCACCACTTTCTGCTCCTTGAACACCAGGGAGGTGCTGACATCGAACACCTCTTCCCCCGCCTTCAACTTGGCGGGCAGGGTGATGGGTCCCGTCTGGTGGCAGGATAGGGACGCATGGGAGGGATCCTCCGCCAGCCCGAGGCCGCCCTTGACGCCCCCGGTCTTGGGGCGCGCCAGATAGCAGGCGACACCGGCGATCCTGGGGTCGTCGAACGCCTCCACCAGGATCTTGTGGTTGGGGCCGACCAGCTGGAAGGCGGTACTCACCTCGCCGATGGGATCGGCCTTGTCCGCCAGGGCGGGCCCGGCGAGCAGGGTGGTCAGCAGCAGTGGCAGCATGCGTTGATACGACATCAAGATTCCTCCTGGCCTCAATAGGAGAGGCCCAAGCGACGATAGAGGCTGGCCAGCACCCAGGCGGGGCCGATCAGCAAAAATTGCAGGTCGGCGAGGAAGGAGGGGCGTTTGCCCTCGATCTGGTGGCCGACAAACTGGGCTATCCAGAGCAGCACGAACCCTGCCAGCGCGGTTAGCAGCAGGGGCCCCTGCCACAGGGCGCAGACCAGCAGCCCGAGGCCGGTGAAGGCCGCCATGCCCAGAAACAGGGGAAGGGACAGCCGCAGATAAAACAGCAGCACAGGCACGGCCGCCAGCATCGCCCAGTTGAGCCCCGCTGGCAGCGGCCCCTGGGGCAGGCACCAGAGCAGGGCGAGCCCGCACAGGTAGATGCCGGGCACCGCCACCTTGTGAATGGCGACGTTGGTCGGGTGACGGTGGCTCTGGCCGTAGTCGTTGAACCATTGTTCGAGTCGTTTCATGGCACCTCCCTGGTGCTGTGAGTGAAACCTGTCTCTCCCGCCCATCCCGGGCGGATCTGCTGTCAGCTGGCTGCTGTCACTGCCTCTGTTCTCGGGTCGGTACTCCCAGTCGGAAGCCTGCTCTTATTGCCCCTGCTGGGGTGGATAATCCCAATATTGGGCCGGAATGCTCCTGAGCAAGGGGGTCATGTCCGGATTGACCAGCGGGATGCTGACCCGCTGATCCAGGTTCGCGCTGGCCAGGGCCTCGCGGATCTTGGGGTTCTCGTGGAAGAACTTCATGAAGCTGCCATCGGCGTAGGCCCGCTCCAGCCCGAGCTGGAGCGCCTTGGCCAACTTGGGGTACTCGGGGCTGACGAAGAAGAACTCGGCGAAGGGGTAGCGCAGCAGCAAGTGCTGCTCGACGGCGAGGTTGGGATACTGGGCCACCAGTTCGGCGCGCTCGGCGAAGATCTCCACCAGATTGCGGGGGAAGAAGTCGAGCTTGTCGCCGTCGTTGATCAGGCGAAACAGGTTGCTGTAGCGCCCTGCGTAGGTGGGGATGCCCGCATGCTCCAGGATCTTGTTGTCGGCCCAGCCGACTCCCTGCGCCGCCTTCAGTTTCTTGAGGTCCGCCAGGGAGTTGACCTGGTTGAACTTCTCCTGGGCGTCGCTGTGGATGAAGGCGATCCGCAGGCCTTCCAGGCCGCGGAACAGCGGGATGGGGACAGGGATGAGATTGGATTCGAGGGTGCTGGAGGTGCCCATCCAGAACACATTGATGGTCTTACCCCGACGCAGCTCCTGCTGCAGGCTGTATTGATTGAGGTTGAGTTCGACCCGCTCCAGCTTGAACGGCTGCCCGGCGCGATCGAGCGCCAGTTCCAGCAGCTTGAGCTGGTATTCGTTGTCGAGGTCATTGATAGGCCGGCTGGGGACCTTGACGGTGAGAGTCTGTGCTTGTGCCAGCAGCGGCAGGCACAAACACAGTCTGATGAGCCATTTCACTCTCTGCTCTCCTGATAGATTCCGGGACTTGCCCGGAGTCTATCAGAACTTGTTCACGATCTGATGTCGACACCATGATCCGGGCTCGGGTGTCGCCAGTTATCCCTGTCTATCCAGAGTAACGGCTCTCTTCACCCGGCGGAGTATGGTCACCCGCGGGAGGCGGGTCCACTACCGATCGGAACTGTGCCCGGCAGGATCAGGCGACGCGACGGAACACGTGGGTATCGTTGAATTCCTTGGTGCTCTGGCACTCGACACAGAAACGAGACTCAGGCCTTGCCTGCAGCCGCTTGAGGGAGATCTCGTCACCGCAGGATTCGCAGTAGCCAAAGTCACCTTCGTTGATGCGTTTCAACGCCCCTCTCAGCTTGCGCAGATGCAACTTGTCGTGCTCGATGCGGTTCAGCTCCAGACGGCGGGCTTCCTCGATGCTGGCACGGTCAATTTCATCAGCCATCTCGTTGGTATCGGTGGCGATGGCCTGGCTGGCTTGGGAGTTGAGACGTTCTTCGAGCTCGATGATTTGTCGCTCGATCTGGCCCTTGTAAAAGGCCAGTTGGTCTTCAGTCATGAAATCACACATACGGTTAGCTACCAGTCAGTTTCCCAATTTTACCCATTTATGGGGGCTGTCTGCCTGCAGACCAAGCCCTCGTATCCCGATTTGCACCAAATCCAGGCAGGAGAGTGCAAATCAGGGCGGGCCTTGTACCAAAAAAAAGCACGGATGCAAAGCACATCGGGTAAGGATTGTGCGCCCTTGCAAAGAAATGCCCTTCATCCGACAGGGGCTGACTGAGTATCGTCTTGAATTTGTCCACGATTGGCATCGGCTTTGCAGCCTGGGTTCACAGTAGTTTGATAGGGCTACAAGGTGTTTAGTATTTGGTGTCGGCCTGGTCATTATATAGGCCAATGTTTATAGTTTTTTAAACACCACCGCTTGACAAGGGCCCTTATCGCGGGCTTTTATGGTGATGTTGATTACATTTATTTAACAAGGGTGTTCCTTATATTAGACACCCTTGCCTATGACAACCGTAGAGTCGGGGTTTAACATGGACAGTATCAAGGGCTGGATGGAGAGCAATCGCATCACGGAAGTGGAGTGCCTGTTTCCGGATTTCACCGGCAATGCCCGAGGCAAGATCATTCCAGCCAATAAATTTCTGCGCGAAGGGGGCATGCGGCTACCCGAAGTCATCTTCACCCAGACGGTGACTGGCGAATATCCGGATGACGACAGCATGATTGACCCGCTGGAGCGGGACATGCAGCTCTATCCCGATCCCAACACCATTCGCTTCGTCCCTTGGGCACTGGAGCCGACCGCTCAGGTGATCCACGACTGTTTCGACATCAATGGCAAGCTCATCGACATAGCACCGCGCTCCGTGCTGCGCCGGGTCCTGTCATTTTACGAGAAGCAGGGCTGGAAGCCGGTGGTGGCCCCCGAGCTCGAGTTCTATCTGGTCAAGCGCAACGAAGACCCCGACTATCCCCTGGTGCCGCCGATCGGCCGCAACGGCCGCCCGGAGACCGCCCGCCAGTCGTTCAGCATCGATGCGGTCAACGAATTCGATCCCATCTTCGAGGACATGTACGACTACTGCGAGGCGCAGGAGCTGGAGGTGGATACCCTGATCCACGAGTCCGGTGCCGCCCAGATGGAGATCAACTTCCTGCACGGTGACGCCATCGACCTGGCGGATCAGGTGTTCCTGTTCAAGCGCACCATGCGTGAGGCGGCGCACAAGCACGGCATCTACGCCACCTTCATGGCCAAGCCCATGAGTGAAGAGCCGGGCTCCGCCATGCACATCCACCAGAGCCTGGAGGATGCCGAGGGGCGCAACCTGTTCGGCACGGACAATGGCGGCAACACCGAGTTGTTCATGCACTTCATCGCCGGCCTGCAGAAATATACCCCGGCCGTGACCGCGCTGCTGGCACCGAACGTCAACTCCTACCGCCGCCTCACCTTCGGTGAGAGTGCGCCGCGCAACGTGCAGTGGGGCGTGGAGAACCGTACCTGCGGCCTGCGGGTGCCCTTCTCCGAGGCCAGCGCGCGTCGGGTGGAGAACCGCTTCGCCGGCGCCGATGCCAACCCCTATCTGGCGCTGGCCGCGACCCTGGCCTGCGGCTACCTCGGCATGATGGAGAAGCTGGAGCCGATGCAGGAGATGAAGGCGAGCGCCTACGACCTGCCCTACAGCCTGCCCCGCTCGCTGGAGGAGTCGCTGAGCCACCTGGAACAGTGCGAGCCCATCAAGGAGATGCTGGGCGAGCGTTTCATCCGCGCCTTCGTCGCGGTCAAGCGCAAGGAATACGAGACCTACTTCGGGGTGATCAGTCGTTGGGAGCGGGAATTCCTGCTGCTGAACGTGTGATGTCGGTGCGTGCAAGGCGCACGCAACCCCGACAGGGGGAGGTCGATGCCGGCCTCTCCCGCCGAGAGTGAAAGCACCAAACAGCAACAAGCCGGGTCGCACGCCGCTCATGATGAGTGGCGGTGCAGGGTGATGAGTACCCGCCGATCCCGTATGACGACAGCACCAAGCAGAAACAAACCGGGTCGCACGCCGCGCATTATGAGTGGCAGTGCAGGGCGACGAGTACCCGCCGCTCCCGTATGGCGATAGTACCAAGCAGCAGCAAACTGGGTCGCACACCACTCGAGGGTGGTAGTGCATGGAGGCTGATACCGGCCTTTCCCGCTCATATCGAAGGAACCGAGGAGCAAGCAATGCAGCACACCACTCGTGAGTGGCAACAACTGGATGCCAGCCATCACCTGCATCCCTTTACCGATTTTCAGGCGCTGAACAACAAGGGCAGCCGCATCATCACCAAGGCCGAGGGGGTCTATCTGGAAGACTCCGACGGGCGCCGCATTCTGGACGGGATGGCGGGCCTGTGGTGCGTCAACATGGGTTACGGCCGCCAGGAGCTGGTGGACGCCGCCACCAAACAGATGCAGCAACTGCCCTATTACAACCTCTTCTTCCAGACCAGCCATCCGCCCGCTGCCGAGCTGGCGACCCTGCTGGCCGAGATCACGCCGTCTCATCTCAACCATGTCTTCTTCACCGGCTCGGGTTCAGAGTGCAACGACACCGTGCTGCGCATGGTGCGCCACTACTGGGCCAGCAAGGGGCAGCCGGACAAGCAGGTGATCATCAGCCGCCACAACGCCTACCACGGCTCCACCGTGGCGGGGGCCAGCCTGGGTGGGATGAAAGGCATGCACGCCCAGGGCGGGCTGCCGATCCCCGGCATAGTCCACATCGATCAGCCTTACCACTTCGGTGAGGGGCAGGGGGTGAGCGCCCATGAGTTCGGGCTGGAGCGCGCCCGTCAGCTGGAGCTGAAGATCCTGGAACTGGGGGTGGACAAGGTCGCCGCCTTCATCGGCGAGCCCATTCAGGGGGCCGGCGGCGTCATCATCCCGCCCGAGAGCTACTGGCCCGAGATCCAGCGCATCTGTGACAAGTACGGCATCCTGCTGATCGCCGACGAGGTGATCTGCGGTTTCGGTCGCACCGGCCACTGGTTCGCCAGCGAAGACTTTGGCATCAAGCCGGATCTGATGTGCCTGGCCAAGGGCATCACCTCGGGCTATCTGCCGATGGGGGCCGTGATGGTCGGCGACAGAGTCGCCAAGGTGCTGGTGGAAGAGGGGGGCGAGTTCAACCACGGCTTCACCTATTCCGGCCACCCGGTCGCCTGCGCCGTGGCCATCGCCAACATCCAGCTTATGCAGAGGGAGAGCATAGTTAAGCGAATTCATGATAGCATCGGCCCCTATTTGCAACGTCGCTGGAGCGAGCTTGCCGATCACCCGCTGGTGGGAGAAACCCGGGGTAAAGGCCTGGTCGCCGCGTTGGAAATAGTCCAGGACAAGCAGACCAAGCGTCGCTTCCCGGCCCAGCAGCAGGCGGGGATGACCTGTCGGGAGTTCTGCTTTAACAATGGCTTGGTGATGAGGGCGGTCGGCGATACCATGATCATATCGCCCCCCTTGGTGATCACCGAGGAACAGGTAGATGAATTGGTCAAACTGGCCAGGCTCAGTCTGGATCTGACGGCTGCGAAGCTGCAGGAATAGGCTGTACCCGAGCAGGTTGGCTTACGCATACAATTTGCTTAGGAGACAAGGACTATGTCTTTTAAAACGGGAATGCTGGCCGCCTCAGTGGCGCTGGTCATGGTCAGTACTGGGGCGATGGCCGATGACAAGGTACTGCACGTCTACAACTGGAGCGACTATATCGCGCCAAATACCCTGGAAGATTTCCAGAAAGAGACGGGCATCAAGGTCATCTATGACGTGTTCGACAGCAACGAGGTGCTGGAAGCCAAGTTGCTGGCGGGCAGTTCGGGCTATGACATCGTAGTGCCATCGAACCCCTTCCTGGCCAAGCAGATCAAGGCCGGGGTGTTCCAGAAGCTGGACCGCGCCAAGCTGTCGAACTGGAAGAACCTGGACACTACCTTGCTCAAGGCGCTCGAGCCGAGTGACCCGGGCAACTTGTACTCCATCCCCTACCTGTGGGGCACCATCGGCTACGCCTACAACATCGACAAGGTGAAGGCGGTGCTGGGTGCCGATGCGCCGGTGAACTCCTGGGATCTGGTGTTCAAGCCGGAAAATATGGCCAAGTTGAAGGAGTGCGGTGTCTCCTTCCTCGACTCACCGACCGAAATGCTGCCGGCGGCCCTGCAATATCTGGGCTTCAAACCGGATAGCCAGAAGCCGGATGAGTTGAAGAAGGCGGAGGAGTTGTTCCTCTCCATCCGTCCCTATACCGCCTATTTCCACTCTTCGAAATACATTTCGGATCTGGCCAACGGCAACCTGTGCGTGGCGGTCGGTTACTCCGGGGACTTGCAGCAATCCAAGTCCAGGGCGATCGAGGCCAAAAACGGTGTCAATCTGACCTATGTGATCCCGAAAGAGGGGGCAGGCAGCTTCTTCGACATGCTGGCCATCCCGGCCGATGCGAAGAACGTGGAAGAGGCCCATGTCTTCCTCAACTATCTGATGAAGCCTGAGGTGATTGCCAAGATCTCGGATGCGGTCAGCTATCCGAGCGGGAACAAGGCCTCGGTGCCGCTGGTCTCGGAGGCGATCCGCAACGACCCGGGTATCTACCCGAGCGATGAGGTCCTGGCGAAGCTGTACGTCTTCCCGGATCTGCCGGCCAAGGTGCAGCGTCTGATGACCCGCAGCTGGACCAAGATCAAATCAGGCAAGTAGCAAGTAAGTGACGAGTGCCCCTCCCGGTCCGCAGTTCGGCCGGGAGGGTAGTGACCACCCGAACAGGTTGGACGGCGTGTATGGATGCGCGACTGGCAAAATCACAATATGAGGACTGATCAAAGTGCACATGACCAAGATAGCAACGCTGGCCCTGACCCTGGGGTTTGCAAATCTGACCCAGGCAGCCCCTGTGGTTCATTTTTACAACTGGTCCGATTATATCGGCGAGACCACCCTCAGTGACTTTCAGCAGAAGACCGGGATCAAGACCGTCTACGACGTGTTCGACTCCAACGAGACGCTGGAAGGCAAGCTGCTGACCGGGCGAACCGGTTACGATCTGGTCGTGCCCTCCAACAATTTCCTGGCCAAACAGATCAAGGCGGGGGCCTTCCAGAAGCTGGATCCCGCTCTGCTGCCGAACATGGCCAACCTGGATCCCATGCTGCTCAAGCAGCTCGACAAGGTGGATCCGGGTCATCAATACGCCGTGCCCTATCTGTGGGGTACCAACGGCATAGGTTACAACGTCGAGAAGGTGAAGGCCGTGCTCGGGGTCGACAAGATTGACTCCTGGGCCGTCATCTTCGAGCCGGAAAACATGAAGAAGCTGTCCCACTGCGGCGTCGCCTTCCTCGACTCGGCGGACGAGATGATCCCGGCTGCGTTGAACTACCTCGGCCTCAGCCCCAACAGCCATGAGCCGGCCGATCTCAAGCGTGCCGAGGAGCTGCTGTTGAAGGTGCGCCCCTATGTGGCCTACTTCCACTCCTCCAAGTACATCGGCGATCTGGCCAACGGCGACATCTGCGTCGCCGCCGGTTTCTCCGGTGACATACTGCAGGCCGCGGCCCGTGCCGACGAGGCGGGCAAGGGGATCAAGATCGCCTACAGCATCCCGAAGGAGGGTGGCAACCTCTGGTTCGACATGATGGCCATCCCGGTGGACGCCACCAACGTCAAAGAGGCACACGCCCTGATCAACTATATTCTCGAGCCGGAAGTGATCGCCAAGGTGAGCGACTACGTGGGGTATGCGAACCCCAACACCAAGGCGGGAGAATTCATGGACAAGCGCGTGCGCGATGACGAATCAGTCTATCCCCCCCAGGCAGTGCTGGAGCGGCTCTATGTGCAGGATGCACATCCGCGTTCGGTGCAGCGCCTGATCACCCGGAGTTGGACCAAGATCAAGTCCGGAACCTAACCTTGGCGCCCATCCCGGGGCGCCAGATTGTATCGGTATCACGTTTGGGAGTTTGGTAATGGCGATAGCCTCCAGTGCCTACAAGAAAGCCCTCGAGGGCAGCCAGCAGCGTAAAGAAGTGCTGGTCAAAATAGACAGGGTTAGCAAGCAGTTCGACGAAACGCTGGCGGTCGACAACGTCTCTCTCAACATCCATAAGGGCGAGATCTTCGCCTTGCTGGGTGGCTCCGGCTCCGGCAAGTCCACCCTGCTGCGGATGCTGGCCGGGTTCGAGCGCCCCACCGAGGGGCGTCTGTTCCTGGACGGGGTCGACATTACCGACATGCCGCCCTACGAGCGTCCGATCAACATGATGTTCCAGTCCTACGCCCTGTTCCCCCACATGACGGTGGCACAGAACATCGCCTTCGGCCTCAAGCAGGATGGGCTGCCCAAGGCCGAGATCGATGCGCAGGTCGAGGAGATGCTCAAGCTGGTGCAGATGACCCAGTATGCCCGCCGCAAGCCGCACCAGCTGTCCGGTGGCCAGCGCCAGCGGGTGGCACTGGCCCGTTCCCTGGCCAAGCGCCCCAAGCTGCTGCTGCTGGATGAACCCATGGGCGCGCTGGACAAGAAGCTGCGCTCCAGGATGCAGCTCGAACTGGTGGAGATCATCGAGCGAGTCGGCGTGACCTGCGTCATGGTGACCCACGATCAGGAAGAGGCCATGACCATGGCCGAACGGATCGCCATCATGCACCTGGGCTGCATCGAACAGATCGGCAGCCCGATGGACATCTACGAGACCCCGGCCAGCCGCCTGGTGTGTGAGTTCATCGGCAACGTCAACCTGTTTGACGGCCTGCTGGTGGAAGATGAGCAGGACCACGCCACCATCGCCTGTGCGGATCTGGAGCAGCCCATCTACGTGGGCCACGGCATCAGCTCCCGCGCCGAAAACAAGAAGGTGACCTACGCCCTGCGTCCCGAGAAGCTGCTGATGAGCACCCAGAAACCGAGCGATCTGGAGCATCCCGACTTCAACTGGACCAAGGGGCTGGTCTACGACATCGCCTACCTCGGCGGCCACTCCGTTTATCACATCCAGCTGCCTTCGGGCAAAATCGTGCAGGCCTTCATCGCCAATGCCGAACGCCACGGCAAGCGGCCGACCTGGGATGACCAGGTGTTCCTCTATTGGGAAGATGACAGCGGCGTGGTGTTGCAATCATGAAGGCATTGAGACGACTGAAGCGACTGGGCGGGCGCCAGCTGGTGATCGGCGTGCCCTTCTTCTGGCTGTTCCTGTTCTTCCTGCTGCCCTTCATCATAGTGGTGAAGATCAGCTTCGCCGAAGCGGACGTGGCCATCCCGCCCTACACCGACGTGGTGAGCTGGGCCGACAATCAGCTCACCATCCTGCTCAACATGGGCAACTACCTGCTGTTGCAGGAGGATGAACTCTACATCGCGGCCTACCTTGGCTCCCTCAAGATGGCCCTCATCAGCACCATTCTCTGTCTGCTGATCGGCTATCCCATGGCCTATTCCATCGCCCGGGCCAACAAGGAGACCCAGACCGTTCTGCTGCTGCTCATCATGATGCCGACCTGGACCGCGATCCTGATTCGGGTCTACGCCTGGATGGGGATCCTCAGCAACAACGGCCTGCTCAACAGCCTGCTGATGGGCATTGGCCTGATCGACGAGCCGCTGACCATCCTCAACACCAATCTGGCGGTCTATATCGGCATCGTTTACTCCTACCTGCCGTTCATGGTGCTGCCGCTCTACGCCAACCTGGTCAAACACGATCAGAGCCTGCTGGAGGCGGCCTCGGATCTCGGCGCCCGCAACCTGACCCGGTTCTGGCAGATCACGGTACCGCTCTCCAAGAACGGCATCATCGCTGGCTGCATGCTGGTGTTCATCCCCGTGGTGGGTGAGTTCGTCATCCCGGAACTGCTCGGCGGCCCCGAGACCCTGATGATCGGCAAGGTGCTGTGGCAGGAGTTCTTCAACAACCGTGACTGGCCGGTGGCTTCCGCCTTGGCGGTGGTGATGCTGGCGGTGCTGATAGTCCCGATTATCCTGTTCAACCGCAACCAGGCGAAGGAATTGGAGGGCAAGGTATGAAAAAGGAGCTGCTGATAGTCCCCCTGTCATCCCTGTTCAACTGCAACCAGGCCAAAGAGCTGGAGGGTAAAGTATGAGGCGCTTCGGTTTTGCCAAGCTGATGCTGTGGCTGGGGTTGCTGTTTATCTACCTGCCCATGCTGATCATGGTGATCTACTCCTTCAACGCCTCCAAGCTGGTGACGGTGTGGGGAGGCTGGTCCCTGAAGTGGTACTTCGGCCTGCTCGACAACAAGCAGCTGATTGGCTCTGTGTTGCGCTCGCTGGAGATCGCCTTCTATACCGCCATCGCGGCGGTGGCGCTGGGAACCATGGCGGCCTTCGTGCTGACCCGGATCCCGCACTTCCGCGGCCGCACCCTGTTCGGGGGCCTGGTGACGGCGCCCCTGGTCATGCCGGAGGTGATCACCGGTCTGTCACTGCTGCTGCTGTTCGTGGCCATGGCCCAGCTGATTGGCTGGCCGGCCGAGCGGGGCATGTTGACCATCTGGATCGCTCACACCACCTTCTGTACCGCCTACGTGGCGATCGTGGTGTCGGCACGACTGCGGGAACTGGATCTCTCCATCGAGGAGGCGGCCATGGATCTGGGGGCCAAACCCTGGAAGGTGTTCTTCCTGATCACCATCCCGATGATAGCCCCCTCGCTGGCGGCGGGTGGCATGATGTCCTTCGCCCTGTCGCTCGATGATCTGGTGCTGGCGAGCTTCGTGTCGGGTCCTGGCTCTACCACCCTGCCGATGGAAGTCTTCTCGGCGGTGCGCCTCGGCGTGAAACCCGAGATCAACGCGGTGGCCAGCCTGATCCTGCTGTCGGTGTCGCTGTTCACCTTCAGTAGCTGGTATTTGATGGCCAGGGCGGAGAAACGCCGCCGCGCCGAGATCGCCATGACTACCCAGATGCAAGCCGTCGCCTGACGTCCTGTTTGGGGCTTGCGTCCAAGCGTCGACAGCCCCTAAGATCCGCATTCTCTCATCCAGCAGGAGGATAGAATGCGGATCTCCCTCTTTATTGGCCAAGGCGCCGAACTGAATCCCGAATTGGCTCCCGGCCTCGTCAGTGCCATCCACAAGCAAGCCGCCGACAGGCCCCTGTGGTGCAGTTTCTCGGGTCTGGCTGGCGATGAGCAGAGCGACCAGCGCCATCACGGTGGCCCGGACAGAGCGCTGCATTATTATCCCGCCGATCACTATCTCTGGTGGCAGACCTGGCAACGTGCGCTGGGCTTGCCCATTCCCCGCACTCCCTGGCAACCGGCCGCCTTTGGCGAGAACCTCTCCGGCCTCGGGCTGACCGAGACGCAAGCCTGCATCGGCGATGTCTACCGCCTCGGCGAGGCCCTGATCCAGATCAGCCAGCCGAGATCCCCTTGCTTCAAGCTGAATCAGCGCTTTGGCTATGCGCACCTCTCGCAGGTGATGCAGCTCAATGGCCGTTGTGGCTGGCTGCTGCGAGTGCTGGAGGAGGGTGAGGTGGCGCCGGGTGCCGAGCTGCAACTGGTCGACAGGCCCTATCCCGAACTGACAGTGAAGCGCACCGCCGACATCCTGTTCAACCAGGTGCGCAACGAGGATGACCTGCAGTTGCTGCTGGATAACTCGGCGCTCTCGCCGAACTGGCGCCAGCACGCGGCCAACTGGCTGGAGCACGGGGTGGTGGCGGATTGGCGGCGCCGTCTGCTGGGGCCGGTCGAGTTCCAGCTACCGGTGTAAGGGGGATCACGGCCCTCTCCTGTTGCAGCCCATGCCGAGCGTGCGAAAAATGCTGAATTGTTGAGCGATAAGTGATTTTTTCCCGCCAGAGACAAAAAAGGCTTGTGTATGGTCGGGGCTTTCGGTAAATTCTCGCCCCGCAGACATCGGTGTGTAGCGCAGCTTGGTAGCGCACTTCGTTCGGGACGAAGGGGTCGGAGGTTCGAATCCTCTCACACCGACCATATTAGAAAAGGCCGCTCGTAGAGCGGCCTTTTCGCATTTGAAATCTGGCCGGGACTTCGGTCAACCTAAGGCAGGATCGACCTCGATGCATTGCCCGGACCGAATGCCAGCCAGTAAAAGGGCCACCGCTCGGTGGCCCACTGGTGGAGTCTGATGTTGACTCCGGCACTCTAGATTGTGGCAATCTCGTTGTGGGTCTTGTCTATGGTGCCCTCCTTGCGCCCAAGGCGCTTGCTTAGATGTGCCAGTGTTGATGGCGCAATGCCTTGAAGCCGTGTTGAGTTTGCAGGGCCGCATGCTTGGGGTACTCGCTGATGAAGTGGCCGAGACCCTCCACCAGTTGTGAGCGCAACGAAGACACGGGCTCATGCCAGGCTTGCAGGCAGAGATGGCCGGGGATCAACTGCTCTCGATACGCTTCCAGCAGCTGTTCTGGCCAGGGTTCTATACCGGAATCATGACGCAGTAAATAGTGGGCGGCGGGTTCACGGGCATAGATGAACTGAACTTGGGCCAGGTCGCGTTGGCTCAGCGTTTGACTGCCGATATGGCAGGTCAAAAATTTTCCCGTCTTCAGGTTCAAGAAGTGACCGCGTTGCCGACAGGCGATGATGCGATACCAAGGCAGGGGCGAGCAAAGAGAATACCCCTCCAGCTCCTGTTCCAACCAGTGGCGACACTCAGGTGTATGCACCTCGTCGAGCATGAACTCGAGCTGTGTCAGTAAGGCTCTGGATGGTTTGGTAGCCAGTGTCGCGCTCATCGTCTGCAATCCTCCCTCTGCACACAATCCCGACTTTCAGTATGGACCCCGAGACGGCGCGGGGGTAGGGATTCTATTGATTAAAATCAGCTTAGAAGTGCATTTTTTATGCAATAAAGCCCTTAGCCGACGAGATAAGTACCGGTTCCGAAGGCGATGTGAGTCCCCTCCTCGTTGTGCAGTTCCATGCGGGCGACGGCCACCTTGCTGCCGGCACGGATGATGTGGGCGGTGGCGATGAACTCGTTGCCGCGGCCGGGACGCAGGTAGTCGACCCGCAGATCTATGGTACCGAGGCGGGAGAAGCGCTCCTTGAGATAGCTGGGGGAGAAGTCCTCCAGCTCGTCGATGCAGGAGGCGGCCACTATCATGCCCCCTGCCACGTCCAGCAGGCTGGCGGTGACGCCCCCGTGCAGGATGTTGTGGAAGGGGTTGCCGATGAGCTTGTCTTCCATCTTGATGCGCAGCTCCACCTTTTCGAAGTCATAGTGAGTCACCTGCATGCCGATCAGCTTGTTGAATGGCATCCGCTCGGCAAACAGGTTGGCGATGCCACTGAGCGCCATCTTCTTCAGCATGTGTTTCATTCCCTGATCCCAATCCCTGGCAGTCAAGCCGAGTAAAAACTCCAGCCAGTCTGCAACAGTTCCGTAACAGTCGCAATGGCAGGTTTATTGTGAGCGGCGGCTGCTTTAGAATGGCGACCCCAAAGGAGAGCCCATGACCGCCATCGCCGACATCCAGCCCGACTCTCAGCCCGATGCTGTGCCAGAGACGCCACTTGCCCTGCTGCAGGCGGTGTTCGGCTACCAGCAATTCCGGCCGGGCCAGCTGGAGATCATCGAGCAGATAGTGGCGGGACGCGATGCTTTGGTGCTCAAGCCCACCGGCGGCGGCAAGTCGCTCTGCTACCAGATCCCGGCCCTGCTGCGCCCCGGTCTGGGGGTCGTGGTATCCCCCCTTATCTCGCTGATGAAGGATCAGGTCGATAGCCTGCGCGCCAACGGCGTGGCGGCGGTCTATATCAACTCGGCCCTGAGCCGGGAGGAGATGATCCAGAACTTCGCCGCCATGCGCCGCGGCGAGATCAAGCTGGTCTATGTCTCGCCGGAAAGGCTGTTGCAGCACGAGTTCATGGATCGGCTGGCGGAGCTGCCGCTCGGCCTGTTCGCCATCGACGAGGCCCATTGCGTCTCCCAGTGGGGGCACGATTTTCGGCCGGAATACGCAGCGCTCGGGCGGCTAAAGCAGTGGTTCCCTCAGGTGCCCGTGGTGGCACTCACCGCCACCGCCGACGACGCGACCCGCAGCGACATGCTGCACCGGCTTGAGCTCAATGACCCCTTTATCCACACCGCCAGCTTCGACAGACCGAACATCCGTTACAGCCTGGTGGAGAAGTTCAAGGCGGCGGAGCAGCTGCTGCGCTACGTGCAGAGCCAGAAGGGCAACTGCGGCATCGTCTACTGCTCCAGCCGCAACCGGGTGGAGGAGGTGGCGGAGCGCCTCTCCCGCCACGGCTGCAAGGCGGCGCCCTACCATGCGGGCCTGCCGCTGGAGCAACGGCTGCGCACCCAGGATGCCTTCCTCAAGGACGACGTCGAGATAGTGGTGGCGACGGTGGCGTTCGGCATGGGCATCGACAAGCCGAACGTGCGCTTCGTGGTGCACTACGACATCCCCAAGAACATCGAATCCTACTATCAGGAGACCGGTCGTGCGGGTCGCGACGGCACCCCGGCCGAGGCGCTGCTGCTGTACGATCCCGCCGACATAGGTCGGGTGCGCCGCCTGCTCGACAACATCGAGAACCCGCAGCAGCTGCAGGTCGAGCAGTACAAGTTGAACGTGATGGCGGCCTTCGCCGAGGCGCAGACCTGCCGCCGCCAGGTGCTGCTGAACTACTTCGGCGAGTACAACGACAAGCCCTGCGGCAACTGCGACATCTGCCTGGATCCTCCCAAGAGCTACGACGGCACCCAAGACGCTCAGAAGGCGCTCTCCTGCGTCTGGCGGGTGGGGCAGAACTTCGGGGTGGGCTACGTGGTGGAGGTGCTGCGCGGCTCGCTCAACCAGCGCATCAAGGATCACGGCCACGACAAGTTGTCGACCTACGGCATCGGCAAGGATCAGAGCCACGAATACTGGATGAGCGTCATCCGCCAGCTGATCCACAAGGGGCTGCTGACCCAGAACATCACCCGCAACCTGGTGTTGCAGCTGACCGAGGCGGCCCGCCCTGTGCTGCGCGGCGAGCTGGCGCTGACCCTGGCGGTGCCGCGGCTGCAGCCCATCTCCAGTCGCAAGGAGAAGCGCAGCAGCCTGCTCGACAGCGCGAACTACGACAAGCGGCTGTTCAAGGAGCTGCGCAACCTGCGCAAGCAGATCGCCGAGGAGGAAGAGGTGCCGCCCTACGTGGTGTTCAACGACGCCACCCTGGTGGAGATGGCGCAACTCATGCCGATGACGGAAGACGAGCTGCTGGCGGTGAACGGGGTCGGCCACCGCAAGCTGGAGCGCTTCGGCGAGGCCTTTATGGACCTGATCATCGAGTACTGCCGGCGGTAGAAGTGCCTTTCAGGAAGACGATCTCCCGCCGGTAGCGGAGCCACAGGGGGAGATGGGGTCAGCGGCGATGCCGATGACCGAAGGCGAGCAACTGATGCCCAATCGGGTGGGCGACCACCTCGTCAAAGGCAGCGGAACGAGCTGTCTTGTGAGAGCCTGGTGAATTAATTCACTATATAGACGATATTTTTCACTGCTTCAGGCTGGCGTAGTAAGCGGCCAGATTCTCCAGATCCGCCTCGGTCAGCGGTGCCATAAAGGGCGCCATCATGGGATCCTTGCGCTGACCGTCCTTGAACGCCTTCAGTTGCTTGAGGAGATAGGGGGCATTCTGTCCCGCCAGATTGGGATAGATGGGCACGCTGGCCTTGCCCTCGGGTCCATGGCAGGCGGCGCACAGCACGGCCTTCGCCTTGCCCGCGTCCACATCGGCCGCCCTGGCGTGCTGACCCGAGAACAGTGCCAGCAGTGGCAGGACATAGACCCATTTTTGCATCTTCATTTTCCTCGATTTGAAATAGAAATAGCGTCATCCGCGTTGGCCCAAGAGGGGACAACGGCGGTATAAAGAGTGACACGAGCATACGCAGGGACGACCCTCACCACCATGAAGCTGATCAATACTTTCGCCACCGAACTGCCCTGGGCCTGTGAAGCCGTGGCGCCCCAACCCCTGCACAACGCCAGACTGCTGCACCTCAACCACGACTTGCTGCGCGAGCTGGGGCTGGATGAGGTCAGCGAGGCGGACTGGCTCGCCTGTTGCGGCCTGGGCCAACCGCTGGCGGACATGCAGCCGGTGGCCCAGGTCTATGCGGGCCATCAGTTCGGCGGCTACAGCCCGCGGCTCGGCGATGGCCGCGCCATGTTGCTCGGGGAGCAACAAGCCCCCGATGGCAGCCGCTGGGATCTGCACCTGAAGGGGGCGGGCAAGACGCCCTTCTCCCGCTTCGGCGATGGCCGGGCGGTGCTGCGCTCCAGCATCCGCGAGTACTTGGCCTCGGAAGCACTGCACGCCCTCGGCATCCCCAGCACCCGCGCTTTGGTGCTGGTGGGCAGTGACGAGCCCATCTACCGGGAGCAGACCGAGAGCGGGGCGACCGTGCTGCGCACAGCGCCGAGTCACCTGCGCTTCGGCCACGTCGAGTATTTCGCCTGGAGCGGGCAGGGGGAGAAGATCCCCGCCCTCATCGACTACCTGCTGCGCCACCACTTCCCCGAACTGAACGACGGGGCCGAGCTGTTTACCGAGGTGGTGCGGCGCACCGCGCGGCTCATCGCCAAGTGGCAGGCCGCCGGCTTCTGCCACGGGGTGCTGAACACCGACAACATGTCCCTGCTGGGGCTGACCCTGGATTACGGCCCCTACGGCTTCATCGACGCCTATGTGCCGGACTTTGTCTGCAATCACTCGGATCCGGGCGGTCGCTACGCACTGGATCAGCAGCCGGCGGTCGGCTACTGGAACCTGCAAAAGCTCGCCCAGGCGCTGGCGGGCCAGGTGGAGGGCGAGGCTCTGGCAGGGGCGCTGGCCCAGTACGAGCACCAGCTGATGCTGCACTACTCGGAGCTGATGCGTGAAAAGCTCGGCCTGGGCACTTGGGAGGATCAGGATCCGGCCCTGTTCCGCGAGCTGTTCCAGCTGCTGGCGAACCAGCGAGTGGACTATCACCTCTTCCTGCGCCGGTTGGGTGAGCTGACCCTTGCAGGAGACTGGCCCGCCCCCTTGCTGGCGCTGCTGCCGGATCCAGCCCTCTGGCAGGAGTGGCTGACGAGCTATCGGGAGCGCCTGATCCGGGAAGGGAGTGAAGACGTTGCCCGCAAGGGGCGGATGGACGCGGTCAATCCCAAGTACGTGCTGCGCAACGCCCTGGCCCAACAGGTGATAGCGGCCGCCGAGCGGGGCGACATGGCGCCGTTCGAGCGGCTGTTTGCGGCCCTGCGGCGCCCCTACGACGAGCAACCGGAATATGAGGATCTCGCCACCCCGGCACCTGCCTGGTATTGCGGCGGCGAGCTTTCTTGCAGTAGCTGAGAGATGCAGCAGTGGAGGGATGAAAGATGACTTGGCATATCACGCAGGTAAACATGGAGCCAGCGGTGCTGATGCTGGACTGCCCCGGGCTCTGTTGGGACAACTTCCCTACCCTGGCCGATGCCTTGTTGAAGGCGTGGGAGCTAGAGCCCGTCGAGCGGGACTGGGGGGCGGATCGCCACAGCTGGCTGCTGGCGTTTGAGGGCAGCCCGCTGCGGCTGGAGTTCGAGCATCACGGTGGCTGCTGGCTGGAGGCGGTGCACCCGGATGATAACGAGGTGGTGCTCTGGCTCGGCCGGCAGCATAAGGATTGAACTATCAGTTTTGGGGCGTATAATCTCGCCCCTCAATTATCGCCATGGTGGCGGTATGGGTTCCCTAACCCCATTAACCAAAAAGGTCACAATATGAATCTGACCCCTGCTCAGCACCAGACGGCGCTGGTGCGTCTCTCGTTGTTCCACATTTTGATCATTGCCAGCAGCAACTATCTGGTGCAGCTGCCGATCACCATCTTTGGCTTCCACACCACCTGGGGCGCCTTCAGCTTCCCGTTCATCTTTCTGGCCACCGATCTGACGGTGCGGATCTTCGGCGCCGGGCTGGCGCGCAAGATCATCCAGACCGTGATGCTGCCTGCGCTGGCGGTTTCCTACGTGCTCTCGGTGCTGTTCTTCGAGGGCAGCTACCAGGGCATGGGCAACCTGGCGGAGTTCAACCTGTTCGTGGCGCGCATCGCCCTGGCCAGCTTCATGGCCTATCTGGTGGGCCAGTTCATGGACGTGGTGGTGTTCAACCGCCTGCGGCTGCTCAAGGCCTGGTGGGTGGCACCGGCGGCCTCGACCCTGTTCGGCAACCTGGTGGACACCATCGCCTTCTTCAGCATCGCCTTCTGGCGCAGCACGGATCCCTTCATGGCCGAGCACTGGGTCGAGATAGCGACCGTAGATTATGTGTTCAAGCTGCTGATAAGCCTGGGGTTGTTCGTGCCGCTCTACGGCGTGCTGCTGCGCTACCTCAGCCGCAAGCTGGTGGGAGAGGCCGGCATCGCCGGTTTGCAGACCGCGAGCCGTCAGGCCTGATGAAGATGACCACCCCAGGGTGGTCATTTTTTTTGCATTTCTGGTAAATAAAACTTGCACAGTCAAATGAGAATGATTATTGTTAACTTGTTTTCCGGGAAAGACTTCATTCGTTCCAACGTGATGGACTTCTTGTGAAGGCACGACATTGCTCACATTGCTTCCAGTTAAGGGGCCAGTAGTTTACTGGCCCTCTTTTTTTGTCTTTTTTCAGCCGCTTGCCGCTAAATGACGGCCATAAAAAATGGGAGCCAAGGCTCCCATCTTCAGTCTGTGTCGGTTTATTCGATGTCGAGTGCATCGGGGGAGAGGATCACCCCAGTGGTGTCGGCATAGAGGTGATCATCCGGCAGGAAGGTGACGCCGCCGAAGTTGACCGGCAGATCGGTCTCCCCCACGTCCTTGCTGTCGGCGCCGACCGGGATGGCCGCCAGAGCCTGGATGCCGATGTCCAGATCTTCCAGGATGTCGACCTCACGCACACAGCCGTAGCAGACGATGCCTTCCCAGCCATTCTCTGCCGCCGTGGTGGCGATCTCGCTGTCGATCAGCGCCCGGCGCATGGAGCCGCCGCCGTCGATCAGCAAGACGCGGCCGATGCCGTTCTCCTTGACCAGTTCACGGATGAGGCCATTCGATTCGAAGCATTTGATCGTGGTGATGACACCGCCGAAGGAGGCGCGTCCGCCGAAGGAGCAGAGCATGGGTTCGAGCACATCCACCATGTCCTGATAGATGTCGCACAGTTCTGAAGTATTGTATTCCATTGAGTCAGATCCACCGCTGGAAACAGGTGGGATCCAGTATAAGGAGTGGGGGGGGCATTTCAACGAATATTCCTTGTTCTGGTCAAGGAATCACCGCTTTTGCGGCCGGGGTGGCAGGATGCATTCCCATATTCGACAACGACTTGGCACCACAAAGGAAAGAAGGGAGCCGTACAGGCTCCCTTCTTCATCGGGTGGGCCGCCCCTAGAGCAGGAACAGGGTCGCGAGGCCGAGGAAGATGAAGAAGCCACCGGTGTCGGTGATGGCGGTGATCATCACGCTGGCCCCCACCGCCGGATCCCGGCCGAGGCGAGTCATGGTCATGGGGATGATGACCCCCATCAGGGCCGCGACCAGCAGGTTCAGCATCATGGCGAGCGTCATCACGGCGCCGAGCTGGGCATCCTGATAGAGGAAGTAGGTGGCGACCCCCATGGTGCCGCCCCACACCAGACCATTGACCAGCGCCACCCCCAGCTCGCGCCACAGCAGGAAGGAGACGTTGCCCGGCTGGATGTGCTGCAGCGCCAGCGCCCGCACTATCATGGTGATGGTCTGGTTGCCGGTGTTGCCGCCTATCCCCGCGACTATGGGCATCAGCGCCGCCAGTGCCACCAACTGCGAGATGCTGTGCTCGAACAGCCCTATGACCCGGGAGGCCATGAAGGCGGTACAGAGGTTGAGGGCGAGCCAGGCCCAGCGCGTCTTCACCGCCTTGCTGACGGGGGCAAAGATGTCCTCGTCCTCGCTGATCCCCCCCATGCGGCGCAGATCTGTGTCGCTCTCCTCATAGACCAGATCCACCACCTCGGCGACGGTGAGCCGCCCCATCAGCTTGCCCTTGGCATCCACCACGGCGGCGGAGACGAGATCGTCCCGCTCGAAGGTACGGGCCGCCGCCTCGTCGTTGTCTTCCGGATCGAAGGTGACGGGGTTGCGCTCCATCACCTCGCTCACCTTGGTCGCGGGCTTGTGCAGCAACACTGTGGTGAGCGGCAGCTCCCCCTGCAGCCGGTTGCGGCGATCGGTGACGAACAGCTTGTCGGTGTTGACGGGGATCTTGCCGAGCTGGCGTAGATAGCGCTGCACCGTCGCCAGGCTTATCTCGGCCCGCACCGTGATGATCTCGAAGTCCATCATGGCGCCGACCGTGTGCTTGCCGTAGCGGATCACCTCCCGCACCCGGTCGCGCTGATCGGGGGCCATGGAGGTGAGCAGCCGTCCCATCAGGTTGCGGGGCAGGTATTGGCCGAGGTAGATCTGATCGTCGATGTCGAGGCTGCGCAGGGCCTGCAGCAGCTCCTTGTCGCTCATGCCGCTGATCAGGCTGTCCCACACTGTCTCCGAGGCCTCGACCAGGATCTGGCCATGTTTCTCCGGGTCCACCTGCTGCCAGAGCACGTGGCGCTCGTCCGGTGGCAGGGATTCCAGCGCATCGGCGATGTCGGCGGCCGGCAGGCTGTTGACCAGCCGCGTCAGCTCGCTGGTCTGATCCCGCAGCTCGGCATCCTGTACCCCTTGCGGATCGAGCAGGCTGTCGGTGAGGGCATCGTCGGCCAGCAGCAGGCTGAGGATGCGGGATCTGTCGTGTTCACGCTGTTTGGCGCTGTTCTTGGCGGGGAGAGACATGCAACAGGTTTCCTGAATTCGAATTCGGTGGGCCGGCTGGCCATGCCCCATAGGATACCAGACTCAAAACAAGAGGTTATGACAGTCAACGCAGTAAAAGAAACGCCACCCTCAGGGTGGCGTTGTCAATACAGGCGGGGTTGGTCCTCTCAGGCCGATGCCGCTATCCGTGACGGCGCCTTGGCCTGTCCGAACCAGGCGAGCTTGTCGGCCAGTGTGACGACGGAGCCCACCATGATGAGGGCCGGGCTCTCGACGCCGACGGCCAGCTCGGGCAACTGGTCAAGGGTGCCGCGAATGACCCGCTGGCAGGGCTGGGTGCCGCGCTCGACCAGAGCCACCGGGGTGTCCCCCTCCTTGCCGTGAGCCATCAGTTGCTCGCGGATGGTGGCGCAGCTTGATAGCCCCATATAGAACACCAGGGTCTGCTTGTCCCGGGCCAGCAGGGGCCAGTCGAGATCCTGGGTGCCACCCTTGCCGTGAGCGGTGACGAAGCGCACGCTCTGGGCATGATCCCGGTGGGTCAGCGGGATGCCGGCGTAGGCGGCGCAGCCGCTCGCCGCCGTGATCCCCGGCACCACCTGGAAGCCCACACCGCTGCCGACCAGCGTCTCCAGCTCCTCGCCGCCGCGACCGAAGATGAAGGGGTCGCCCCCCTTCAGCCGCACCACCCGCTGCCCCTTTTTCGCCTCATCCAGCAGCAGCTGGTTGATGCCCTCCTGGGGCACGCAGTGGTTGCCCGCCTGCTTGCCGACGAAGATGCGCTTGGCATCCCGCCGCACCAGGGCCATCACCTCGTCCGATACCAACCGGTCATAGACCACCACGTCCGCCTGCTGCATCTGGCGCAGGGCGTGCAGGGTGAGCAGACCGGGATCACCGGGGCCGGCACCCACCAGGATCACTTCACCCTGGCTGGCCCCCTCCTCGGCGAACAGGTTGTCGGCCAGCTGATTGGCCGAGGCTTGATCCCCTCGTGCCAGCGCCTGACCGAGCCGGTCGGCGCCGAGCAGGCGCTCCCAGAACTGGCGGCGCTCCCCCATGGTGGCGAAGCGGGCCTTGACCCGCTCCCGCAGGCCGCCGGCGAAGGCTGCCACGGCGCCGAGATGCTGGGGCAGCAGGGCCTCCAGCTTCTCGCGCAGCAGGCGAGCCAGCACCGGGGCCTTGCCGCCGGAGGAGATGGCAACCATCAGCGGCGAGCGGTCTATGATCGACGGCATGATGAAGCTGGATCGCTTGGGGTCATCCACCACGTTGGCGAAGATGCCGGCCTGGTTGGCACTCTGGTATACCAGCGCATTGACCTCGCGCCTGTCGGTGGCGGCCACCACCAACCACTTGCCCGCCAGCTGCACCGGCTCGAATTCGCCGACCAGCCACTCGATGGTCCCGTTGGTGGCCAGCTCGGCCAGCTCGGGGTCGAGCTCGGGAGACACCACCGTCAGGCGGGCACCGGCGTCCAGCAGCAGGCGCGCCTTGCGCTCCGCCACGTCGCCGCCGCCGACCAGCAGCACGGGTTTGTTATCGAGTCGACAGAAGATGGGCAAGTAGTCCATGGGACCTCCGGATCAGGCGGTTTGAGTCTGGCTGACGGTGTTCTCGGTCACGGCAACCGGGCGCTCCGCCTTGGGGGTGGCATACCAGTAGCCCAGACCCATGAAGAGGGCGCCGGAGACGGTATTGCCGAGGGTCACCCAGAGCAGGTTGTGACCGATGCCGCCCAAGGTGTAGGCGTCTGAGTGAGCGCCGAACCAGGAGAGGGCGAACAAGGTCATGTTGGCGACCGAGTGCTCGTAGCCGGAGGCGATGAAGGCCAGCAGGCACCACCAGATGGCGATGAACTTGGCGGCACCCTCGGTGCGCAGTGCCATCCAGATGGCGAGGCAGACCAGCCAGTTACAGAGTATGCCCTTCATGAACAGGGTCAGGGCCGGGGCCTGGGTCTTGGCCAGCGCCACCTTGTGGGCCAGGCTGCCCGCGTCCGGCAGCAGGCTGCCGCCGTAGGAGTAGATCAGCGCCACCGCGATGGAACCGAGCAGGTTGCCGGCCCAGGTCTGGGGCAGGATGCGTAGCAGATCCCCCATGGAGATCTTGCCCGTCTTCACCCCGAAGGTGAGGAACATGGTGTGGCCGGTGAACAGCTCGGAGCCGGCGATGATCACCAGGGTCAGGGCGATGCCGAAGGTGGCCCCCATCACCAGCGGACGCACGCTGGGATCCACCAGGTTGCCCAGGGTGAAGATGAGGATGATGCCGAGGCCCACATAGGCCCCCGCCATGGCGGAGCTGAGCCAGAAGCCGAGCTTGTCGCTGCGCTCGAAGCGGTTGATGCGGGCCGCGTTGGCGGCGCACTTGTTGATGCTGTCGGTATACATATGGATTCTCTTTAGAGGGGCCGCCCGCGGGCAGCCCTGATATTCATGGTGTTAGACGGCGACCCAGACCTGCTGGTCACGTACTTCGACCGGGTAGCCCTGCACTGACATGGCCGCATTTTCGAGGCAGTGGCCGTCGCTCAGGCGAAAGTGCTGCTTCTTGAGCGGGCTGGCGACCCAGAGCTCGCCCTCGTGCTCGCAGATGAGGCCCCGCGACAGCACGTTGGCGGCGAAGAAGGGGTCCTGATTGTCGATGGCGAACACCTCGGCCGCTTCGCTCGGGCGGAACAGCGCGATCTGGCGACCTTCGAGCAGGGCGCAAACGCCTGTACCCGGAAAAATATCATTGAGTTGGCATGCGAGTTTCATCACTTTGCCTCCATGTCGATCTGGTAGACGGGGATGCGCTCGGCCGGGGTGGCCGGTCTGTGCTGCTCACGTTCGGTGACGAACTGCACGTCCGGATCGCGCTTGCCGCTGTTGATGAAGTGGCTGAAGCGCTTGAGCTGCTCCTCTTCATTCAGGGTGCGGGACCATTCGCATTCGTAGCTGTCGATCAGCACCTGGATGTCGTGCTCCAGGGTGGCATTCAGTCCCAGCTTGTCGTCGACTATCACCTCGCGCAGGTAGTCGACGCCCCCTTCCAGGTTGCCGAGCCAGACCGAGGTGCGTTGCAGTTTGTCGGCGCTGGTGACGTAGAACATCATGAAACGGTCGATCAGCTTGATCAGGCTCTCGCGGTCCAGATCCGAGGCGAGCAGGTCGGCGTGGCGCGGCTTCATGCCACCGTTGCCGCCCACATAGAGGTTCCAGCCCGCGTCCGTGGCGATGATGCCGACGTCCTTGCCCTGGGCTTCCGCGCATTCGCGTGTACAGCCGGAGACACCGAACTTCATCTTGTGCGGGGTGCGGATGCCCTTGTAGCGGTTCTCGAGGAAGACCCCGAGGCCGACGCTGTCCTGCACGCCGAAGCGGCACCAGGTGCTGCCGACACAGGTCTTGGCCATGCGCAGCGCCTTGGCGTAGGCCTGACCGGTCTCGAAGCCGGCGGCCAGCAACTTGCGCCAGATGGCGGGCAGATCGTCTTTCTGGGCACCGAACAGGCCGATGCGCTGGGCACCGGTGATCTTGGTGTAGAGCTTGTAGTCGCGGGCTACTTCGGCCACCGCCAGCAGGCCTTCCGGGGTCACCTCACCACCGGCCATGCGCGGGATGACGGAGTAGGTGCCGTCCTTTTGCATGTTGCCGAGGAAGATGTCGTTGGTGTCCTGCAGCTGGGTGTTCTGCGGGGTCAGCACATAGTCGTTCCAGCAGGAGGCGAGGATGGAGCCGACCGTGGGTTTGCACACCTCGCAGCCGTAACCCTGACCGTGCTTGCGCAGCAGCTCGTCGAAGCTCTTGATCCCTTCCACCTTGACCAGGTGGAACAGCTCCTGGCGGGAGTAGGAGAAGTGGCCGCACAGGTGGTTGTTGACCTCGATGCCCTGTTTCACCAGCTCGGCGTTGAGCACCTGGCTGATGAGGGGCACGCAGCCGCCGCAGCCGGTACCGGCCTTGGTGTGCTGCTTGATGGCGGCCAGGGTGGTGTGACCCTCGGCGACCGCCTGGGCGATGTCGCCCTTGGAGACGTCGAAGCAGGAGCAGATCTGGGCGCTGGCGGGCAGGGCGTCGACCCCCAGGGTCGGCTTGGCACCGGCGTAGGCAGGCAGGATCAGGGTATCCGGGTGGGCGGGCAGCGGTATGGCGTTGAGCATCAGCTGCAGCAGGTTGCCGTAGTCATCGACGTCACCGACCAGCACGGCACCGAGCAGGCGGCTGTTGTCTTCGCTCACCACGATTTTCTTGTAGACGCCGGCCTGGTCGTCCTGGAACACATAGCTGTGACTGCCGGGAGTGCGGCCATGGGCATCGCCGATGGAGCCGACGGAGACGCCGAGCAGCTTCAGCTTGGCGCTCATGTCCGCCCCTTCGAAGCGGTTGTCGCCACCGAGCAGGTGATCGACGGTGACCTGGGCCATCTTGTAGCCCGGTGCCACCAGGCCGAAGAAGCGACCCTGCCAGGCGGCGCACTCGCCGATGGCATAGATGTCGGGGTCGGAGGTGAGGCAGTGATCGTCGATCAGCACGCCGCCACGGTCGGCGATGGTCAGCTCAGAGTAACGGCCGAGGGTGTCTTGCGGGCGGATCCCGGTGGAGAAGACCACCACGTCCACTTCAAGCTGGCTGCCGTCGGCGAAGGCGAGGCGATGCTTGGCCTCCTTGCCGCCGTGCATCAGGATCTCGCTGGTGCTCTTGCTGGTGTGTACCTGCACGCCCATGGATTCGATCTTGCGGCGCAGCAGCTGGCCACCCTGACCGTCGAGCTGTTCCGCCATCAATACCGGGGCAAATTCCACCACGTGGGTCTCGAGGCCCAGGGCCTTGAGGGCACCCGCCGCTTCCAGACCGAGCAGGCCACCGCCGATCACCACCCCGTTCTTGCCGCTCTTGGCGGCGCTGCGGATGGCTTTCAGATCCTCGATGGTGCGGTAGACGAAGCATTCATGATGCTCGCTGCCCTTGATCGGCGGCACCCAGGGGTAGGAGCCGGTGGCCAGTACCAGCTTGTCATACTCGACCACGGTGCCCTTGTTGGAGTGCACTTCGCGCTTGGCGCGATCGATCAGCTTGACCGCCTCGCCGAGCAGCAGGCGGATGCCGTGCTTCTCGTAGAAACCGGGTTTGACGAGGGAGAGATCTTCGCTGGTGTGGTGGGAGAAGTAGGAGGAGAGATGGACACGATCGTAGGCGGGACGGGGTTCTGCACCGAAGACGGTGATCTCGAACTGGCCGGGATCGGACCGTTCGATCAACTCTTCGATGAAGCGGTGCCCCACCATGCCGTTACCTATGACGGCCAGTCTGACTTTGCTCATGATTGCCTCTGGATTGGAGTAATAAAACATCATTCTGGGGTTAGGCTACCCAGTTGGAGGGGGCGGGCAATTGATGCAAATCAAGTGTCTCTTTATATATCCCCAAAGGGGTGGTTTGGTGAAATTGAAAGCTATTTATAAATAGGTATACCAGTAGTCAAATTGGCCACGCCAGCGGAATGAGGGGATTGATTGAGGCTGATGGAGGGAGCATGGCCGCCACCGGGCCAGCCATCGACATGCGGGAGGGGATCGGGCTAGCGGGGAGTGGTTCTGTGGGCGCTCAATCGGTTGTTAACTTTCATCACTCCTGTCACCACTCTGCCGCGTGGCATAGGGGGGTCTGGCACAGGTCTCGCGGATGAGGCGGCGCAGCCAGCGGTGGGCCGGATCGGCGTCCAATCGTGGGTGCCAGAGCAGGGCCAGGGTGATGCCGGGCAGGGGGAAGGGGAGGGGCAGCCGCACCAGGGCGTCATGCAGGCTGGCGCAGTGCAGCTCGGGCACGGTCGCCACCAGATCGCTACCCCGCACCAGGGCCAGCGCCGTGGCAAAGCCGGGCACCAGGGTGGTGATGGTGCGCTCCAGCTTGAGGGCGGCGAGCGCCTGATCGATGGGACCGTGCTCTTGAGCACGGCGCGACACCATGATGTGGCGGGCGGCGGCGTAGCGGGCGGCTGTCAGGGGCCCTTCGCACAGGGGGTGGCCCGGCCTCACCACGGCGATGAAATGGTCGTGGAACAAGGCCTGGGTATGGAGCTCGGGCGCCGTGTTGGCCCCGATCACTCCGGTCTCGAAATCCAGCTCGCCGCCGCGCAAGGGGCCGCTCTCCTTGTCGGGCTTGGCCACGAAGTGCAGCCGAACCCCGGGAGCTTCGACGGCGAGCCGGGCCAGCAGGGCCGCACCGACGCTCTCCACGAAGCCATCGCTGGCGCGCAGACGGAAGGTGCGCACCAGATGAGCCGGATCTATCTCCCGCTCGGGGCGCAGCACGGCCTCGGCATCTTGCACCAGCTGGCTGACCTGCTCGCGCAGCGCCAGCGCGCGGGGGGTGGGCACCAGACCCCGGCCCGCCCGCACCAGCAGGGGATCCCCCGTGGTCGCGCGCAGCCGGGCCAGGGCACGGCTCATGGCGGAGGGGCTGAGGTGCAGCCGTCTGGCGGCGCCGGCCACGCTGCCCTCATCGAGCAGGGCATCCAGGGTGATCAGCAGGTTGAAGTCCGGTGTTGTCATGAGCGTGCCTTCGCCGAGTTGGAGCCTGCGAGTGAATCTCCGGGCCCTCAGTGCTTAGCATACAGGATGCGGTGTTACCGTATATGGCGCCAGATGCACGGATAAGCTGCAAGCCATGCGTCTTCCGCCCGCTCGGCACGCTGGCTAGCCTTGTCGACATCTTTCCTCGCCGAGTGCATGTCATGTTCCATTCCATCTCACTTTCTGCCGCGACGACCCGTCGCACCGGCCTGCTGGCGCTCGGGCTCTGCACCCTGCTGCCCATGCTGGCGGGCAGCATGGCCAACCTGGTGCTGCCGGCGCTGGGGCAGGCGTTCGCCGTCTCCCTGTCCAGCCTGCAATGGGTGCTGGTGGCCTATCTGCTGGGGATCAGCTGTCTGACGGTGGTGAGCGGGCGGCTGGGCGATCGATTCGGTCGTCGCCGCTTGCTGCTGTGGGGGCTGGCGCTCTTTGCGCTGGCCTCCCTGCTGTGCGCCCTGGCACCCGGCATCGGCTGGTTGATCGGTGCCCGAGTGCTGCAGGGGATCGGCGCGGCCTGCATGCTCTCCCTGGCGCTGGCCATGGTGGGGCAACTGGTGCCGCCGGCGCGGCGTGGTTGGGGAATGGGGCTGCTCGGCACCCTGTCAGCCTGCGGCACCGCGCTCGGCCCCTCCTTCGGTGGCCTGCTGATCGGTACCCTCGGCTGGCAGGCTCCCTTCTTGTTGCTGGTTCCCCTCGGCCTGCTGGCACTGGGCGCCGCACTGGTGGGCTTGCCGGCGGATGAGCCGGGGCGAAAGGGCGAGGGCATCAACCCCGGCAGCCTGCTGGCACTGGTGATCACGCTGCTCTGCTATGGCTTGCTGCTGAGTGCGGGGGGCGGGCGTCTGCTCTGGCTGCTCCCGATCGCCGTGCTCGCCGCCGTGCTCTTTGTGCGCTGTGAGCGCAACGCTAGCGCCCCCCTGTTGCCACTGGCGCTGCTGCGGGAGCCCGCGCTGCGGGGTGGCCTGCTCGGCAGCGGCCTGGTGGCGAGCGTGATGGTGGTGACCCTGCTGGTGGGCCCCTTCTATCTGCAGGGGGTGTTCGGCCTCGACATGGTGACCGTCGGGCTCTGGATCTCGGGCGGCCCGCTGCTGGCCGCGTTGGCGGGGATGCCCGCCGGTTGGCTGGTGGACAGGCTGGGAGCCAGGCCCGTGGTGCGGCTGGGACTGGGGGCCATGGCGATCGCCGCCCTCGTGTTCGCGACCCTGGCCGCGGGTCTGGGGCCGCTCGGGTATCTGCTGCCCATATTGCTGATGACGGCCGGCTACGCCCTGTTCCAGACCGCCAACAACAGTGCCGTGGTCGGGGCATCGACGGAGCAGAGCCGGGGCGCCGTGGCGGGCCTGCTGACCCTGTCGCGCAACCTGGGTCAGCTGACGGGCGTTGCCGGGCTCGGCGGCCTGTTCGTCTGGCTGGCGGGCGGTGGTGATGAGGCGGCACTGACCCGGGCTATGGAGGGGACCTTCGCCCTGACGCTGCTGCCCATCCTCCTGGCTTTAGTGCTGGCGGGGGCCGGAGGTCGGCGCGTAAATCACAATGTGGCATAGAAAAAGGGAGCCACTGGCTCCCTTGGTCGCATTGTTGGGGATCAACCGGTTACGGGGGTCAACTTCTCGACCTCATGGTGCTTCTTGCTCAGGGTCGCACACCCAAACACTATGGTCGTGACCACTATGCCGGCCATGATGAAGAAGATGGACTGGTACCCCACCTTGTCGAACAGGCGTCCCATGGGCAGCGACAGCAGTATGATCCCGATGGAGCTGGCGATGTTGAACCCGACCAGATACATGGTGGAGGAGAGCCGCTTGTCGAAGTTGGCCACACTGAACTTGAACACCGAGATGATGAACAGCGGTACCTCCAGGGCATGCAGCATCTTGATGAAGGAGATGACGTAGACATCGGTGAACAGCGCCGAGCCCAGGATCCGGATCGTCATGATCATGCCGGCGAGCAACAGTGCGGATTTGGGCCCGATGCGATTGATCACGAAGGGGATCAGCGCCATGCCGATGGCTTCAAGCACCACCTGCAGGGAGTTGAGGTAGCCGTAGACGCGGGGCGCCAGCTCGGGATCCTCGAACAGGCCGGCGTAGAAGACCGGGAACATCTGGTTGTCGTAGATGTTGTAGAACGACCAGGTGCCGACCACGAACACCACGAAGCACCAGAACTGGCGGTCCTTGAAGATGGTGACGAAGTCTTGTCTGGTGATGGCTTCCATCTGGCTGGATTCGACCCTGGCGACCTGGCCGGCGGCGTCGTCGGTCTTGAACAGCAGGTTGATAGCGAGGAACAGCACCCCCATGACAGAGACGCACCAGAAGTTGATGTGCGGATTGATGCTGAAGAAGATGCCGCCGACGAAGGTTCCCGCGGCATAGCCGAGGCAGCCCCAGAAGCGGGCTGTACCGAACTCGAAGTTGAAGCGACGGCTGATCTTCTCGACGAAACTGTCCACCAGGCCGTAGCCGGCCAGATAACCCACCCCGAAGAAGATGGCGCCGAGCACCATGGCCAGCTTGAAGTTGGAGACCAGCAGCGGTTCATACACATAGATCAGGAAGGGGCCCGTCAGGGTGATGACGATGCCTATCAACCAGATCAGGGTCTTCTTGGTGCCGAGCTTATCCTGAATAAAGCCATAGCCAATCATGAATATCATGCTGAAGAACTGATTGACGGAATAGAGCATGCCGAGATCGGTGCCCGACAGGCCAATTTTATTTTTCAAATAAATGGCATAAAAGGACCACCAGAGGGACCAGGCGGCGAAGAAAAACAATAAGTATCCGGATGAATAGCAATATTTGCTGTTGCCGAAGGGCATATTTATTTTCATGTCTAATTCCAAGTACAGAGTGAGTCAGAGTGTTCTATCTGGTCCATGCACCTTATTTATTATTTTACTGGTGCTATTTGGGATTCGAAATCGAGGGTTGGTTGTGAATCGATGAAGGCGTTTAGGGCCTCCTTGTTTGGCAGGGCCTTCAGGGCGCCTTTTCGGGTCGTCGCCAGGGCGCCACAGGCACTCGCCTGTGTCATCAGGGTGCAGATCGCGGCCTCATCCCCGGGCCAGCCGTGGGCCGCGATGGCGGCCAGCAGGCCCGCCATGAAGGCGTCGCCGGCCCCCGTGGTGTCCATGCTCTCCACGCTATAGCTGGTGAACGCGAGCACCCGGTCTTGCCAGAGCACCAGGGCTCCCTCGGCCCCCCGGGTGATGATCTTCAGGGGCGCCGGGTAGGCCGCCAGCCGTTGCAGCGCCGCCTCCATCCCCTGGCTCTGGGTGAGCCAGTGCAGCTCCTCCTCCGACATCTTCAGGATGTCGGATTGCCGCGCCAGCTGGTCGATGCGGGTCAGCATCTCCCCCTGATCGGCCCACATCTGGGGTCTGAGGTTGATGTCGAAGCTCAACATGCCGTGCGCATCCCGCAGTTGTGTCACCGCCTGCTCCAGGGTCTGGCGGCATTCGGCGGCGACCAGGGCGAGGGAGCAGCAGTGCAGAATGTCCCGACCCAGTTCCGGCAGGGCGGTAGGGCTCAGGAATTGATCCGCGGACGGGTTGACGAGAAATTCGAAATGACGCTCACCCTGCTTTTCGAGTGAGACCAGAACCGTGCTGGTGCGATATTTGGGATCGAATTCCATGTGCTTGGTATTTACCCCGGCGGCCGCCATGGTGTCTCGCAGGAAATAACCGAACGCATCCTTTCCTACCCGACCAATAAAGCCGCTCGGTTGGCCGAGCAGGGCGGCACCGACGGCGACGTTGACCGGCGCCCCGCCCGCACAGGCTTCATATTGCATATTTTCCAGCGGCAGCAGATCCACCACCGCATCACCCAGAGTCCAGATATTCATATGTGTACCCAATAATTGCGTTGCCATGGCAATCGATGGCTCATCGCCATGGCGGAGTCGGTAAATTAGTCGGCAAGCACCCAGGCTTGCGCCTGATGCACCAGGGCCTGACCGTGCTGGCTGAACAGGGTCAACTGGCGGTCATCCATCGCCGGGTAGATCCGGCTGCTCAGGCTGTATTCGCCGGCATTGACGAAGACCTCGATGGAGGAGCGGTCGATGAAGATCCGCAGGCTGAGGATATCCCCCGCCGGCAGCGGCACGCTGCGATAGCCGCAAAGGCCAAATTCCGGGTAGTCGCGCTCGAGCACGAGGCGCTGGGACTGGCTGTCGACATGGATGGATGCTCCCTTGCCGAGGCGCAGGCCGAACGTCTCGGCGCGGCTCTGACTCAGATCCCACTCGAGGCAGACTTCCATCGCCTCGGCGTGGGTCTCCACCGTCACCGCCTGATCTTTAAGCTCGCTCACCGACCAGGGACGCGGCTCCCCACGCAGGCTCTCCAGCTCCTTGACTGGGTTCATGCGCAGCTTGCCCTGCGCCGACAGGGAGAGTTCGCGGGGCAGGGAGAGCATGCCGGCCCAGCCATCGGCCTGCTCCGGCATGGGGGATTCCCACATCGCCAGCCAGCCGATGACGATGCGGCGGCCATCCGGGGTCTCGAAGGATTGGGGGGCGTAGAAGTCGTGGCCGTGATCCATCTCCTGGAAGGGCTGCTCAACGTTGAACTCGCCGCCGATCTGCCACTGGCCCGTCATGTAGCCGCTCTGGAACAGGTTGCGATTCGCGTATCCTTTGGCGGCCATGCCCTGGGGGGAGAACATCAGCACGCGCTGGTCGCCGAGGGGGAAGAAGTCCGGACACTCCCACATGTAGCCCATGTCGGCGTCGGCCCGGCCGATCACGCCGGCGTATTCCCACTGGCGCAGATCATCGGAACGATAGAGCTGTACCTCGCCGATGTCGTCGACCCGGGCGCCTACCACCATGAACCACTGCTCCCCCTCGCGCCACACCTTGGGGTCGCGGAAGTGGTGCACCCCTAGCGGGGTGTCGAGCACCATGCCCTCACGCTGGAAGCTCACGCCGTCACGGCTGGTGGCGAGGCACTGCACCTGGAACAGATTGTCGTCGCAGGGCTGGCCGTGGAACTTGTGGCCGGTGTAGATCAGCGCAAGCTGGTCGCCATCCACCACCGCCGAGCCGGAGTAGCAGCCATCCTTGTCTTCCGCCCCTTCCGGCGCCAGCACTATGGGCAGGTGCTCCCAGTTCACCATGTCGCGGCTGCGGGCATGCCCCCAGTGCATGGGCCCCCAGACAGGGGCGTGAGGATAGTGCTGGTAGAAGGCGTGATAGTAACCGTCGAACCAGGAGAGGCCGTTGGGGTCGTTCATCCAGCCCGCCTGGGGCGCCAGGTGATAGCTGGGGTACCAGCGCGGGTTGATGTCATCTTTCTTCGCCAGGATGGCGCCGTTCGCCTGGGACAGTGCGGGTGTCATAGGGTCTCTCTCATCAATCAAAGTTGGGCAATGGGTTCTTATGGGCATAAGAACGGGCTGAATTCGTCCCCGATCCTTGTCAACCAGGTCTCCATGCGCGATGAGGCGCGAGATCCTTCACTCTTCGGGTCAGGCAACCGGCGGCTGAGGAGATGCGGTCGTTTCTCATACTGCTGGTGCCAATTTTCAGAAAAGATAACGTTAACATTAGCGTTATGCCCGCTAAAGATCGGCGATACATGATGTTAATCACGAAAGATAACGTTAACATTGCGGATGTGTCGGCAAGATCGCGTTTTGATGGCAATCCGGCCTGTTTTCGGGGGCGGATTCGGGGTTAGATTGGCCTCTGCGCGGATCCGCTGGCGCCATGTGGTGGTTCTGGCTAGCCTTCGGCGGTCGTCGCCCGAGAGGGCCGTCCAGATCGGAGAGGATGGTCGGCTCATGACAGAGCGGTGTGGTGATATGGTGAGCGAGTCGCTCGGCAACCAGGAGAAAGAGAGAGGGAATGGCTTCTTTAAAAGATGTCGCCAAGCTGGCGAACGTATCGCTGATGACGGTTTCCAGGGCGATCAACGAGCCGCAGCGCCTCAGGCCTGAGACCTATCAGACCGTCATGGCCGCCGTGGAGGCCCTGGGTTATGTCTCCGACGCCTCGGCCAGGAAGATCCGGGGGGCCAGGTCGACGGTCAACACCATAGGGGTGCTGGCGCTGGATACCATGACCACCCCCTTCTCGGTGGAGATGACCCTGTCCATTGAGGAGACGGCCAGGGCGCACGGCTGGAACAGCTTCGTGGTGAACATGTTCAGCAATGATCAGCCGGGCAAGATCGTCGATCTGCTGCTGGCCCACCGGCCGGACGGCATCATCTACACCACCATGGGGCTGCGCCAGGTGCCCGTTCCCGAGAAGCTGCTCAGCATCCCCTGCGTGCTGGCCAACTGCGAGAGCCTGACTCACCGGCTGCCGAGCTACATCCCCAACGACGAGGAGGGGCAGTACCTCGGCGTGAAGGCGCTGCTGGCGGCGGGGCATCGCAAACTGCTCTGCATCCACTTGCCGCAGGAGCTCCCCTCCACCGCCCGCCGCCGTGCGGGCCTGGAGCGGGCCTGCCGGGAGGCCGGTGTCGATCCTGATGCCTTGCTGCACCACTACCTGCCCGTCGGGGAGTCGCATCACATCGATGCCGCCGACATCCTGATGAGCCACCTGGACGGTCAGGGGCCGACCTTCGATGCGGTGGTGTGCGGCAACGATCGGGTCGCCTTCGTGGCCTATCAGGTGCTGCTGGCGCGGGGGCTGAGGATCCCCGAGGACGTGGCGGTGCTGGGTTACGACAACATGGTCGGCACCGGGGAGCTGTTCGTCCCCGCCCTCTCCACGGTGCAACTGCCCCACTACGAGATTGGCCGGTTGAGCGCCCTGCACCTCATCCAGGGCGAGACGCACCAGGACACCATGCTGGTGGACAGCCCCTATCTGCCGAGGCGCTCCATCCTGCCCGGCGCTCGCCCCCGCTAGCCGGTTCGGATCCACCATAAAAAACGCCTCCACAAGGGAGGCGTTTTTGCATCTGGCCGGCTTACAGGATAAAGCGGCTCAGGTCTTCGTCCTCGATCAGCTTGCCGAGGTGGGCGTTGACGTAGTCGGCATCTATGGTGAAGGTCGCGCCTGACTTTTCGGAGGCATCGTAGGAGATGTCTTCCATCAGTCGCTCCATCACTGTGTGCAGGCGGCGGGCGCCGATGTTTTCGGTGCGCTCGTTGACCTGCCAGGCGGCCTCGGCCAGACGGCGGATGCCGTCCTTGGTGAACTCTATGGTGACCCCTTCGGTGGCCATCAGCGCCTGATACTGATCGGTCAGGGAGGCGTTCGGCTCGGTCAGGATGCGCTCGAAGTCTTCCGTGGTGAGGGCGGTCAGCTCGACCCGGATCGGCAGGCGGCCCTGCAGCTCGGGGATGAGATCGGACGGACGCGCGACCTGGAAGGCGCCGGAGGCGACAAACAGGATATGATCCGTCTTCACCATGCCGTGCTTGGTGTTAACTGTGCAACCTTCCACCAATGGCAGCAGATCACGCTGTACCCCCTCGCGGGAGACGTCGGGGCCGGAAGACTCACCGCGCTTGCAGATCTTGTCGATCTCGTCGAGGAAGACGATGCCGTTGTTCTCCACCGCGTGGATGGCTTTTTGCTTCAGCTCTTCCGGGTTGACCAGGCGAGCGGCTTCCTCTTCGATCAGCGCCTTCATGGCCTCCTTGACCTTGACCTTGCGCTTCTTCTTCTGCTGCTGACCCAGGTTCTGGAACAGGCCCTGCAGCTGGTTCGCCATCTCTTCCATGCCAGGTGGGGTCATGATGTCGACGCCCATGGGGCTGGCGGAGAGCTCCAGCTCGATTTCTTTATCATCCAGCTGACCCTCCCGCAGCTTCTTGCGGAAGATCTGGCGGGTGTTGGAGTTGTCGGCCTTCTCTTCCTCACCCCAGCTGTTGCGCGGGTTCGGCAGCAGGGCGTCGAGAATGCGCTCCTCGGCGGCCTCTTCGGCGCGGTATTTCATCTTCTCCATCTCGGTTTCGCGCACCAGCTTGATGGCGACATCGGTCAGGTCACGGATGATGCTGTCCACTTCCTTGCCGACATAGCCGACCTCGGTGAACTTGGTGGCTTCGACCTTGATGAAGGGGGCGTTGGCCAGCTTGGCCAGACGACGGGCGATCTCGGTCTTGCCGACGCCGGTCGGGCCTATCATCAGGATGTTTTTCGGGGTCACCTCGTGGCGCATCTCTTCGCTGAGCTGCATGCGGCGCCAGCGGTTGCGCAGGGCCACGGCCACCGCGCGTTTGGCATCGGCCTGACCGATGATGTGGCGGTCCAGCTCGTGGACGATTTCTCTCGGGGTCATCTCGGACATGATGGCGTTCCTGTATCCGGGGCGGGCAGGGCCCACCCCTTGAAAAATGGGGCCTTACTTGGGCTCGTAATCCAACACTTCGACGGTGTGGTGCTGGTTGGTGAAGACGCAGATGTCGCCCGCGATCTTGAGGGACTTCTCGACGATGCTCTTGGCGTCGAGATCCGTGTTCTCCAGCAGGGCGGTGGCGGCGGACTGGGCGAAGTTGCCCCCCGAGCCGATGGCGATGAGATCGTGCTCCGGCTGCACCACGTCACCGTTGCCGGTGATGATGAAGGACTTGTGCTCATCGGCGACCGCCAGCAGGGCCTCGAGGCGGCGCAGGGCGCGATCGGTGCGCCAGTCTTTCGCCAGTGCCACGGCAGCGCGTTCCAGGTTGCCCTGGTGGGCCTGCAACTTGGCCTCGAAACGCTCGAGCAGGGTGAAGGCATCGGCAGTACCGCCGGCGAAGCCCGCCAGCACCTTGCCGTTATAGAGACGATGAACCTTGCGGGCGTTGCCCTTCATGACGGTGTTGCCGAGGGAGACCTGGCCATCACCACCGATCACGACTTGGCCGTTGCGGCGAACAGAAACTATGGTAGTCACTTCATTTACCTCGCTAGCGCCGAAAAACGGCCTGACTGTGCATGACAAGAAAGATGGGGGCGGGTCGGCGTTTTTCAACCCTGTCGACACAGCAGTTTAAGATGGGATGGTTTGGCTGGCAGGTAAAGGGCGGATAAAAAGAAGGCAGGGCGCTGGCCCTGCCTTCTGGCTTTCGGGAAAGGGGATCAGCCCTTCTTGGGGATACAGCCGCTGATTCCGGCGCCTTGCAGCTTGCGATTGGCACCATCGGCGGCGGCCTTGCCGCTGAAGGGACCGACCATCACCTTGTAGACGGCGCCGTTGGCGCCATTGACCACCTGCAGGCTGGAGGAGAGGCCGGCGGTGAAGGCGATGCGCGCCTTGAGCGACTCGGCAGAATCCTGTGAGCGCAGGGCGGCGCATTGCATCATGTAGCGGCCACTGTCGGCGGCCGCCGTTTGTGCCGCGGCTGCCTTGGCTTTCTCCTGCTCGGCCCGCATCTCCTTCTCCATCCGCGCGAGTTCGGCCTTGCGGTCGATCACCTGCTCCTGGGCGCTGGCCACGGGGGCGCCGGTGGCGGGCTTGGTCGGTTGTACCGGTTGCGGCTGGAAGGGTTTCACCTGGCCGATGGGGGTGCCCGGCTGAGGGATGTCGGTCGGTATCGGCTGCGGCAGCTTCTCCGGCTGCAGGGTCAGGGTGTCGGCCGGTGGCGGTGGCAACACGCCCGGTTGGGGCGGCGGCTCTATGATGTCCACCTGCTTGTTTTCCAGCCGTTCTATGTAGCTCCACTTCTCCTGGGGCAGGCCATCGTTCTGTGCCTTCGGCTTGTTGGCCTTGACCTGTTCTTCGATGGTGGGGGCATCCGCCCCCTTGCCGTTGATCAGATAGAGGAAGGCGCCAAAGCCGACGACCAGGGCCCCGGCCAGCAGTGCCGGGATAACAGGAAAGCGGCGAGGTGCCGCTTTCTTGGTGTTACGACCACCGGCCCGTCGTCTCGGGCTGTTGCCGACGTAATCCCGGGTCGCCATCTATTACATGCGCTCCAGGGTGTGGATGCCCAGTACGCCCAAGCCCAGTTTCAGGACCTTGGCGGTGGCGGCACACAGCAGCAGACGGCTCTGGCGGCTGGTCTCATCGACGCCATCCTTGTTGATCGGGCAGGCTTCGTAGAAGGTCATGAAGTTGCCGGACAGCTCGTACAGATAGGTACAGAGCAGGTGCGGCATGCCCTTGTCCGCCACGCTGTTGACCGCGTCGGAGAACTGGATCAGCTTCTGGGCCAGCACCTCTTCCGCCTCTTCGTTCAGCACCAGGTTACCGCCCAGGGTGTCGGCATCGACGCCGGCCTTGCGGAAGATGGACTGGATACGGGTGTAGGCGTACTGCAGGTAAGGGGCGGTGTTGCCTTCAAACGACAGCATCAGATCCCAGTCGAAGATGTAGTCGGTGGTGCGGTTCTTGGACAGATCCGCATACTTGACCGCGCCCATGGCGATGGCTTGCACCACCTTGGCCTTCTCCTCGGCGGACAGATCACTGTTGCGGCTCTCCAGCAGGGCGGCGGCGCGATCTTCTGCCTCGTTCAGCAGCTCGACCAGCTTGACGGTGCCGCCGGAGCGGGTCTTGTAGGGACGGCCGTCCTTGCCCAGCATCATGCCGAAGGCGTGGTGCTCGAGGGGCACGGATTCCGGCACATAGCCCGCCTTGCGGGTGATGGTCCAGGCCTGCATCAGGTGCTGGTGCTGACGGGAGTCGATGAAGTACATGACCCGGTCGGCGCCCAGGGTTTCGTAGCGGTATTTGGCGCAGGCGATGTCGGTGGTGGTGTAGAGGAAACCGCCATCGCTCTTCTGGATGATGACGCCCATGGGCTCCCCATCCTTGTTCTTGTATTCGTCCAGGTAGACGACGGTGGCGCCGTCGCTCTCGACAGCCAGGCCGCGGGCCTTCAGATCGGCGACTATCTCCGGCAGCATGTCGTTGTACATGGACTCGCCCATGATGTCCTTGCTGGTCAGGGAGACATTCAGGCGATCGTAGTTGCGCTGGTTCTGCTCCATGGTCATGTCGACCAGTTTCTTCCACATGGTGCGGCAGTACTCATCGCCACCCTGCAGCTTGACCACGTAGTTACGGGCGCGCTCGGCGAAGGCTTCGTCTTCGTCGTAGTAACGCTTGGCCTGGGTGTAGAAGGCTTCCAGGTCGCGCAGCTCCATGTCGGAGGCGTGCTCGTTGGCCATCTTCTCCAGATAGGCGATCAGCATGCCGAACTGGGTACCCCAGTCACCGATGTGGTTGGCACGTATCACCTTGTGGCCGAGGAATTCCAGGGCGCGGGCCGCCACGTCACCGAGGACGGTGGAGCGGATGTGGTGCACCGCCATCTCTTTGGCGACGTTGGGGGCAGAGTAATCCACCACCACGGTTTGCGGGGTTGGCAGCTTCACGTTGGCGTTGGCGCTCTGCACCATGGCCTCGACCTGGCCGGCCAGCCAGCGCTGGTCGAAGAAGAAGTTGATGAAGCCGGGGCCGGCGATCTCGACCTTGGCGATCAGATCCGAGGCGGGCAGGTGCTCGATGATGGCGGCAGCCAGCTCGCGGGGATTCTTGCGGGCCGGTTTGGCCAGCAGCATGGCCAGGTTGGTGGCCAGGTCACCGTGAGCCTTCTCCTTGCATCGGTCTACTTGCACCCGGGCTTCCAGGTCGGCTGGCAACACGCCTGCAGACTTCAGATTGGCTACCGTTTGTTCAAGTAGATGATGAATATGCTCTTTCATAACTGACCACCGAGGTTGCGCGTCGAAAAATGACTGACTAGATAAGGGCGTGAATTTTACCCGCATCGGGCCGAGAAAACTATAGGAATGGCCCGACCGTCTTGGTGCGGCGGATATTTCACTGCGTTTGCCACCACATTCCAGAATAATGAGCCGAATAAGTGGTGGTTATCCATTTTTACTGCATATCGAAGCGGCTTGTCCAGGCTATTTTCCCCTGATTGTTAAGGGGTTATTTATTCCGGCCCGATCGGAATGATCTCGCCCTCCGGGGTCGTCGTATCATCAGGAGAAGTCGGCATGAGGACTATTTCGATGAAACTGGCGTTATTTCCACTCTCCGCTCACCTGCTGCCCGGCGGCATCATGCCCCTGCGCATCTTCGAGCCTCGCTATCAGCGCATGGTCGCCGAGGCGCAGGAGAGGGCGTTTGCGCTCTGCATGCTGGATCCCCGCCAGCCGGAGGCGATGCGCAACATGTACCCCATCGCCACCCGGGGGCGGATCATCGATTTCGATCTGCTGCCGGACGGCCTGCTCGGCATCACAGTGCTGGGGCTGGACAGAGTCAGGATCTGCGATCTGTGGCAGGAGTCCGATGGCCTGCGGGTGGGGGAGGTGGAGCTGCTGCCGCCCTGGCAAACCGGTCGGCTCAGTGCCGATCAACATGCCCTCGCCAAGGCCCTGCAGGATGTGTTCAACGATTACCCCGAATACGCGGCCCTCTACGCCCAGCCGGACTGGGAGGACGCCAGCTGGGTGGCGCAGCGCTGGTTAGAGGTGCTGCCCATCCCGGTGGAGCAGAAGCAGTGGTTGCTGGCGGCGAGGGACAATCAGCCCGCGCTCTCCCTGCTGAGCGGCCTGCTGGTGGCGAGCCACTGAATTTGATCGCCGCCGCAGATCCTTTTTGGCGGGCCTTCGTACTGGAGAGGACAGTTCCCATCAAGGTAGGGTGCGATGACATATACTAGCCAACCATCACTTATCCGGCACAGGACCTCCGCGCCCATGGACAGTCCCGATGGGGATCTGAAATCGCAACTGCTGCGGGTGGCCGAACAGGCCGACCGGGCGGCCTTCTGCGCCCTGTTTCACCACTTCGCCCCCCGCATCCGCGGCTATGGCCTGCGCCATCTCGGCAACGAGGCCAACGCCCTGGAGCTGGTGCAGGAGACCATGCTGCTAGTGTGGCAGAAGGCGCGGCTCTATCACCCCGACAAGGGGGCACCGACCACCTGGATCTACACCGTCATGCGCAACCAGTGCTTCGACATGCTGCGCCGCCGCCGGGCCAGCAAGGAGGATCTCTGTGCCGAGGAGCTGTGGCCCGTGCTGGAGTTCAGGGCGCAGGAGGATCACCTGAGCGAGGGGGAAGGCGCCGTGCTGACGAGCCAGATGGCCCATTACCTCGCCATCTTGCCGGAATCCCAGCAGCAGGTGGTGCGCGGCATCTATCTGCAGGAGTTCTCCCAGCAGGAGCTGGCCGCGCGGCTCGGCGTACCGCTCGGCACCATCAAGTCCCGTCTGCGCCTCGCCTTACAGAAACTCAAAGAGCAAGTGGAGCAAGATCATGATTAAAGCCCACCCCACCCACGCCATGTTGCATGCCTTTGCCGCCGGCGAACTGCCACTGCCGCTGACGGTCGGCGTCTCCGCCCACTGTGAACTCTGCCCCGAGTGCGGCGCCAGGCTGCGTAGCTTCGAAGCGGAGCTGGCGGCCCATCATCTTCCCGAGCCGGTGGCTGCAGAGGCCGAGGCGATTGCGCTGGACGCCCTGCTGGCGAACATCTTGCAACAACCCGTGCTCCACCAGGTGGCCCCCGTCTCGCCGGCCCCCGAGTTGCAGGTGGGCGATCGAGGCTATCGGCTGCCCAGGGCCCTGGCCCGCTACCACAGGGTCAACTGGCGTCGTTTTGGCGCCATTCGCCAGCACAGTCTGCCGCTGACCGAGCAGGGGGCCCGTGCCAGCCTGCTGCACATCGAAGCCGGCGGGCGCATCCCGGAGCACACCCATCGCGGTTATGAGCTGACCCTGTTGCTGGCGGGCAGCATGCAGGATGGCGAGACCCGCTATCAGGCCGGCGATTTCATCTGGTGTGATGCCAACCACGCCCACAGCCCGCATACCCCGGACGGTTGTCTCTGCTACACGGTGCAGGATGCGCCTGTGCAGTTCATCAGGGGGCTGTCGCGGCTGCTCAATGGCATCAGTCATCGCCTCTACTGAGGACGCTGACGCAATAAAAAAGGGACCGAAAGGTCCCTTTTTTCATTCATGTCACCGCGCGGGATCAGGCCACAAACACCAGATAGACGGCGAAGGCCACCGCGAAGCGGTAGATGGCGAACGGGATGAAGTCGAGGCGACGGATCAGCGCCAGGAAGGTCTTGATGGCGATCATGGCCACCACGAAGGCGGTGATGAAGCCCACCGCAAACATGGGGAAGTCGGCCATGGAGAGGAAGTCGCGGCTCTTGTAGAGATCCAGCCCGCTGGCCGCCACCATCATAGGCACCGCCAGGATGAAGGAGAACTCGGCCGCCGCCTGACGGCTGATGCCCATCAGCATGCCGCCACTGATGGTGGCACCGGAGCGGGAGAAGCCGGGCCAGAGCGCGAGGCACTGGAACAGGCCTATGCCGAACGCCTGTTTGTAGCTGATGTCATCCAGGGTCTCGGAGCGCACGGCCGGGCGGCACTTCTCGGCGATGATCAGCAAGATACCGCCGGCCACCAGGGCATACATGACGGTCTCGGGCCCGAACAGGTTGGCCTTGATCCAGCTGTGGATGGCGAGGCCGATGATCACGGCGGGCAGCATGCCGAGGATGATGTGCACCAGGGACAGGGTGGCGTGGCCGGGGGCCGGCTTCTGGCCGAAATGGATGCCGATCAGGCCGAACAGCCGGCGCCAGAACACGGCCACCACCGCCAGGATGGAGCCCATCTGAATGACCACCTCGAAGGTGGCGGCCTTGGGGCCTTCGAAACCGAGCAAATGGCCGACGATGATCATGTGGCCGGTGGAGGAAACGGGCAGAAACTCGGTCAGGCCTTCCACTATGCCCAGCACGAAGGCGACAAAGAGGGCGTAGGACTCTGTCATGATTCAGATCTCTTGGTTGATGGGTCCGGATAAAAGCAGCCCCGAGCGGAGTCGGGGTAGCCAATGATGGAGGAAAAGCGGGCGGGCAACCAGAGAATATTGCGGCGCCCTGGAGGGAGTGATGGCAGGATTTTCGGCATTCACCGCCATTTTTTTCAGCGTGACCCATCGCGCGGGTGGATGGTGCCGCTCATGCTGGCTGCTTGGGGTGCTGTAGCCAGCATCTTTTGCTGCCGCCCGTCGTTTGAGGCGCCTCGTCGGGATCTCGCTCCGGCTGGCGGCCGGTTTCGTCAGGCCAGCGCCGCCTCTATCCTGTGCTGCGTCTCCCCGTCCAGCGGCGGCAGACTCAGGGCATCGACCGCGCTCACTATCTGCTGCGGGCTGCTGGCACCGATCAGGGCGCAACTCACCACGGGGTCACGCAACACCCATTGCAGCGCGAGCTGGGACAGCGCCTGTCCGCGCTCCTGGGCCAATCCGTGCAGGGCCCGGATGGTGGCCAGCTTCTGCGGGGTGATCTGATCGGGCTGGAGGAAGGGGCTGTTGCTGGCGGCGCGAGAGTCGGCGGGGATCCCGGCCAGATAGCGATCGCTCAGCAGGCCCCCCGCCAGCGGCGAGAAGGCGACCACGCCCACCCCCTGCTCGCGGCAGACCGGCAGGGTTTGCGCCTCTATCTCCCGCTGGAACAGGGAATATTTGAGCTGATTGACCAGGCAGGGGGTGCCGAGCTCGGCCAGCCGGGTCGCCGCCTGGGCGGCCAGTTCGGCCGGGTAGTTGGAGAGGCCGATGTAGAGCGCCTTGCCCTGGCGCACCATCAAGGCCAGTGCCTGACAGGTCTCCTCCAGTGGGGTGCGGGCGTCCGGTCTGTGGTGATAGAAGATATCCACATAGTCGAGGCCGAGGCGGCGTAGGCTCTGGTGCAGGCTGGCGAACAGGTACTTGGCACTGCCACCGTCGCCATAGGGACCGTCCCACATCACGTAGCCCGCCTTGCTGGCGATGATGAGCTCGTCTCTGTAGGGCGCCAGGCTGCCCTTGAGCACGGCGCCGAAGGTGGTCTCGGCGGAGCCCGGCGGCGGGCCGTAGTTGTTGGCGAGATCGAAGTGGGTGATGCCGAGATCGAAGGCCTGGTGCACCATGGCCTTCACCCTGGCGGGATCGCTGCCCTCACCGAAGTTGTGCCATAGCCCCAGCCCTATGCTGGGCAGGCGCAGGCCGTGACGACCGGCCTGACGATAAGGCTGGCGCTGGTAGCGGTCGGTAGCGGCGAGATAGCTTTCATCCATGTTCATCAAGACTCCTGAGTTGGCTCGATAAGTAGCAGGTTCGGCCCCTGCTTCCACTCTGTTGCTCAAGCAAGTGGAAGAAGGGGCCTGTCCAGGCCTTAGAAACTGTTCACGATCTTACTGCGAGGCCGTGATCAAGGCTCGTGTGCTGCTCGGAATCCTCATGTATCCCTATACACTCCGGTTCCTGCGCTGCTCTTTACCTTGCTGACGACCTCTCGCCACAGATCGTGACAGGTTCTTAGCCTGCGGGGATAAAGCGGTAGCGGGTCTGGTGGTGATACAGCTGGCCCGGCAGCAGCCAGGGGTCCCCCAGCTCGGGCCGGTTCGGGCTGTCCGGCAGCTGTTGCGCCTCCAGACAGAAGCCGGCGTGGTCCTGATGGCAACCGCCCGCCCGATCCGGGGTGTTGGCCAGCCAGTTGCCGGTGTAGAACTGGATCGAAGGCTGGTTGGTGTAGACCTCCATCGCCAGTTGCCCATCCCCCGACAGCACCCGCGCCGCGCACTCCTGCTCGGGGCCGTTCAGCAGAAAGGCGTGATCGTAACCCTTGGCCTGTTGTTGCTGGGGGTGGCTCAGCCATTCTTGACCGATGAGGCGCTCGGCACGCAGATCGAAGGGGCCCTCCACCGGTTCAACGGCGAGCGGCAGGCCGCGCTCATCGGTGGGCAGGAAGCGATCGGCGTTGAGCCGGATGCGGTGGCTGCGCACGTCACCCTCCTGATGGCTGGCATCCAGATTGAAGTAGGCGTGGCTGGTGAGGCTGACCGGCGTCGGTGCATCCGTGGTGGCCTTGAACTCCACCACCAGATCGCACTGCTCCAGCCGATACTCCAGCGTCACCCTCAGGTTGCCGGGAAAACCCTGATCCCCCGCCGGTGACAGCAGGGCCAGCCTGACCCGATCCGGCTCCAGCTCCTTGATCTGCCACTGACGGCGATGAAATCCCTCCCGCCCGCCGTGCAGGCAGTGGGGCGCTTGATTGGCATCCAGCGACCAGTGCTGGCCATCGCGCAGCAGCGTGGCGCCACCGATCCGGTTCGCGAAACGTCCGGCGATGGCGCCAAGCCACACCTGCTGGGTTGGATAGGCGTCATCGGCGCAGCCGAGCAACACCTCGCGTCGCTCCCCCCCGACCGGCAGGGTCAGAGAGCTGAGGGTGGCGCCGAAATCGAGGCCGCGCAGGCGCAGCCCCTCTTCGTTTTCCAGCTCGAACGACTTCATGGCCTGGTTGGTCATAGTCTGCCAGCCCCGGCTTTGGCGCTGCACACATAGCAGTCGGCGGTGAGACCAAACTTGGCTGGGTACTCGGCCTCGACCAGGGCGATCACCTCGTCCACCTGTTCCGGGCGCAGCAGGGCGACCACGCAGCCGCCGAAGCCGCCGCCTGTCATCCGCACGCCGCCCTGGGTGCCGATCCTGGCCTTGATGATCTCCACCAGACCGTCGATAGGGGGCACTGTGATCTCGAAGTCATCGCGCATGGCGGCGTGAGACTCGGCCATCAGCTCGCCGAGGCGCACCAGATCGCCGCTGGCCAGGGCATCGGCAGCGGCCAGGGTGCGGGCATTCTCACCGACCACGTGGCGGGCGCGGCGATAACTTGTCTCATCCAGACCGGCCTTGCCGGCTTCCAGCGCGGCCAGATCCAGATCCCGCAGCGCCTTGACCCCGTAGTGGCGGGCGGCGTGTTCGCACTGCTGGCGGCGGGTGTTGTATTCGCTGTCCACCAGACCGCGGCGCACGTTGGAGTTGATGATCAGCACCGCCAGATCGCTCGGCATGGGGATGAGGCGGGTCTCCAGGGAGCGGCAGTCCAGCAGCAGGGCGTGGTCCGTCTTGCCGCTGGCGGAGATCATCTGATCCATGATGCCGCAGTTGCAGCCGACGAACTGGTTCTCCGCCTGCTGACCGTTCAACGCGATCTCGGCCTGGCTGATATCGAGCCCCAGCGCCTCCTTGAAGGCCTGGCCTATGGCCACCTCCAGCGAGGCGGAGGAGGAGAGCCCTGTGCCCTGGGGCACGTTGCCGGAGACCACCAGGTTGAGGCCGCGCAGCGAGTAACCGCGCTCCTGCAGGTGCTTCACCACGCCGCGGATGTAATCGCTCCAGCGCTGGTCCGGGTGATGGCTGATGGGCTGATCGAGGCTGAACAGGTCCTGCTGGTTGTCGTAGTCGGCGGCCACAACCTGCACCAGATTGTCGCTGCGCAGGCCGATGGCGACGCAGGTCTCGTAGTCGATGGCGCAGGGCAGCACGAAGCCGTCGTTGTAGTCGGTGTGCTCGCCGATGAGGTTGACGCGGCCGGGGGCGCGCACCAGCAGCTCGGGTTGCTGCTTAAACTGCTCGGCAAAAACGGCGCTGACGCGTTGGCTGGGGGTCATGGGGTTACCTCATTGGCTTGATTGGTCTGGTTGTAGTGAATGGGGGAGAGGGCGCGCAGCCTTTCGGCGGCCTGCTCCGGGGTCAGATCCCGCTGGGTTTCCGCCAGCATCTCGAAGCCCACCATGAACTTGCGCACTGTGGCTGAGCGCAGCAGGGGCGGGTAGAAGTGGGCGTGCAGTTGCCAGGCCTCGGGACAATCCGAGTTCGGCGGCGCGAAGTGCCAGCCCATGGAGTAGGGGAAGCTGCATTCGAACAGGTTGTCGTAACGGCTGGTGAGTTCCTTGAGCGCCACCGCCAGATCCTGTTGCAGATCGGAGGTGAGGCTCAACAGGGAGGGCACATGGGTCTTGGGCAGCAGCAGGGTCTCGAACGGCCAGGCGGCCCAGAACGGTACCACCGCCAGCCAGTGTGTCGTCTCCACCACGATGCGAGAGCGATCCTTCAGCTCCCGCTCCACATAGTCGAGCAGCAGCGGACGGCCGTGTTCGGCCAGCCAGTCGCGCTGATTGGTTTCTTCACGGGCGATCTCGTTGGGCAGGAAGTCGCTGCCCCACAGCTGACCGTGGGGATGCGGGTTGGAGCAGCCCATGACGGCGCCCTTGTTTTCAAAGACTTGCACCCATTCCCACTGCTGGGACAGCTCGGCAACCTGGCTCATCCAGGTGCGGATCACCGCCTCTATGGCGGGCAGGGGCAGCTCGGGCAGGGTCTTGCCGTGATCCGGCGAGAAGCAGATGACCCGGCTGGTGCCACGGGCAGCCTCCAGTTTGAGCAGGGGATCCTGCTCGTCGCCGGCGGCCGGGGTGTCCTGCATCAGGGCGGCGAAGTCGTTGGTGAAGACGAAGGTGTCCTGATAGTCGGGGTTGATATCGCCGGTGACCCTATGATTGCCCGCGCAGAGGAAGCAGTCCGGATCGTGGGACTGGCTCGGTGCCTGACTTATCTTCTCGATCTGTCCCTGCCAGGGGCGCTTGGCCCTGTGGGGGGAGACCAGCACATACTGGCCGGTCAGCGGGTTGAAACGGCGGTGGGGGTGATCAACCGGGTTGAACATCGTCACTCCTCAAAACTGAATGAAAAGGGTTGCGGGTAGCAGGGTGAGGGGATTTGCGCCCCTCATCCCCGGCCCTTCTCCCATGAGGGGAGAAGGGGGCAAAACGGACATCACGCCTCATGACTCTGCTGGCTTGATCGCGGACTGCCAGTGTCAGCAGGTCACAGCGCATCAGGCTTCGTAGCCCTGTGGATTGGTGGACTGCCAGCGCCAGCTGTCGGCGCACATGGCCGCGAGATCCCGGCTGGCATGCCAGCCCAGCTCGCGCTCCGCCTTGGTCGGGTCGGCCCAGCATTCGGCGATGTCGCCGGGGCGCCGGGGTTCGATGCGATAGGGCAGGGGGCGACCGCTGGCCGCCTCGAAGGCCGCCACCATCTGCAACACGCTCTGACCCTGGCCGGTACCCAGGTTATAGGCGTGCACGCCACCCTTGTGGGTGCAATGCTGCAGCGCCTTGACGTGGCCCTCGGCGAGATCCATCACGTGGATGTAGTCGCGCACTCCTGTGCCATCCGGGGTGTTGTAATCGTTTCCAAAGACGGAGAGGCAGTCGCGGCGACCTATGGCCACCTGGGTTAAAAATGGCATGAGATTGTTCGGAATGCCTTGCGGATCCTCCCCCAGGGTGCCGGATTCATGGGCGCCGACCGGGTTGAAGTAGCGCAGCAGCGTCATGCTCCAGTGGGGCTCGGCGGCCTGCAGATCCTCGAGGATCTGCTCGATGATCAGCTTGGACTGGCCGTAAGGGTTGGTGGCACTGCGGGGGAAATCCTCGCGGATGGGCGTGCTGGCCGGATCCCCATAGACGGTGGCCGACGAGCTGAACACCAGGTTGTGGACGCCGGCGCGTTTCATCGCCTGCAGCAGGGTGAGGCTGCCACCGAGGTTGTTCTGGTAGTAGTCGAGCGGAATGCGGGTCGATTCGCCGACCGCCTTGAGGGCGGCGAAGTGGATGACAGCGGTGATCTCCTGCTCGGCGAAGATCCGATCCAGCAGGGCCTCATCACGAATATCTCCCTGATAGAACAGGGGTTCTTGCCCGCTGATGGCCGCGATCCTGGCCAGCACGCCGCGCTTGCTGTTGCACAGATTGTCCACTACCACGGGTTCCATGCCCGCCGCCTGCAGGGCAAGGCAGGTATGGCTGCCGATATAGCCGCAACCGCCGGTGACCAGTACTTTCATCCTCTTCTCCACACTCGTTCCCCACACAAAGGAAAGCCTGAACAGGAGTCTAGCCGAGGCGTTCCACCTTAAACTGTGAGCAGCGTAACATAATCGTGTAAACGATTACACTATTCTTGGTTGGATGAAGATTAGACAGCAGCGGCATTTCCCCTGTCATCACTGGCATTGCCCGGTATAATGGCTCCGTCTCGAACCGTGAAAGAAGTGAAAACAGCATGAGCACCATCAAGGATGTCGCCCGTTTGGCCAATGTATCGGTGGCAACGGTTTCACGGGTGATGAACAACTCACCCAAGGCCAGCGCCGCCTCCCGCGAGGTCGTGCAGAAAGCCATGGCCGAGCTGGGCTATACCCCCAATGCGAACGCCAGGGCGCTGGTCAGCCAGACCTGCGACACCATGGGGGTGGTGGTCGGCGATGTGGCGGATCCCTTCTTCGGCGCTCTGGTCAAGGGGGTGTCCGCGGTGGCGGTGGAGCAAGGGCTGCATCTGTTGATGGGTAATGGTTTTCACCGGGCGCAGCAAGAGCGGGAAGCCATCGACCTGCTGATCGGTAAACGCTGCGAGGCACTGGTGGTGCACAGCAAGGCGCTGAGCGATGAGGAGTTGATCGATTACGCCCTGCGGGCCCCGGGCATGGTGCTGATCAACCGCGATATTCCGGCTCTGAAGGGGCGCTGCATCTCCCTCAACAACCGGCAGGGGGCGGCCACCGCCACCCGCCATCTGCTGGAGCTGGGTCATCGCCACATCGCCTTCGTCAGCTCGGATCACGCCATCGAGGATGCCCTGTTGCGTCACCAGGGCTATCAGGACGCCCTGTTCGAGGCGGGCCTGAGCGCGGATCCCGAACTGGTCGAGAGCGGCATGCCCAATGAAGAGGGGGGAGAGCGCGCCATGCTCAACCTGCTGGCCAAGGGGCTGCCCATCACGGCCGTGGTGGCCTACAACGACGCCATGGCGGCCGGTGCCATCTCGGTGCTGGCGGACAACGGCCTCAAGGTGCCGGAAGAGGTCTCGGTGGTCGGCTTCGATGACATCATCTACGCCAGATACCTGAGACCCAAGCTCTCCACCATGCGCTATCCCATAGAGCTGATGGCCGCCCAGGCCGCCAAGCTGGCGCTGCAGCTCGCCGCGGGGGAGAGTGAGGCGGTGCAGAGCCGCGTCTACACGCCGACCCTGATCAATCGCCACTCGGTGGCACCAGTCAGACCCTGATCCCGGTTTCTATTTTGCCACCTCGATAACGATGGGGCCGCAGTGGCGTATAACCGCCAAGGCTCCCGAGCCAGTCGACCCCTTGTTGTGCCACTCTGCCACGTCAGTCCACCCCTGTTGCGGACACTTTGCCGCTGCAATGACGGGGTTGAGGTGTCAGCTACCCGCCGGGTCTCCCCCTCAGTCGTCACTCTGCCACGCCAGTCCAACCCTTGTTGCGGCTACTTTGCCGCTGCAATGACGGGGTTGAAGTGTCAGCTAGCCACCAGGTCACCCCCTCAGTCGTCACTCTGCTACGTCAGTCCAACCCTGGTTGCGGCTACTTTGCCGCTGCAATGACGGGGTTGAGGTGTCAGCTACCCGCCGGGTCATCCCCTCAGTCGTTACTCTGCCGTGCGATCAGCCCTCGATCCCTCCCTCCATCGTCCTCATCAGCCGGTTGATGGCGACGGCTGCTCATTTTTACTCATCTTTAATAATTTTTACCCCGTTTTACTTAACAATTATGGTGTAATCGTTTACACCTGTGTGAGCAGGATCGCCGTTTCTGGTGTGAAACTCTCCTACACTGCATGGGTTTTCAATATTCATGCAGGGAGAGAAGAGGATGCTCAGGGAGATCTTGGCCCGTCAGGACTGGCAGACCCAGGCGATTACGTCCGTCAACCGGTTGGCCGCTCATACCCCTCTGTCCAGTTGGCGCAGTGAAGCCGCCGCGCGGGCGGGGCTCCCCTCGTCGTCACGGATGTTGCTCGACGGTGACTGGCAGTTCTCCTTCTTCGAGGCGCCCGAGCAGGTGCCCGATGCCTGGCTCGAGCAGGATCTCCCCGGGGCGACCAGCATACGGGTGCCTGGCAACTGGCAGTTGCAAGGCTTCGATCGCCCCATCTACACCAACATCAAGTACCCCTTCCCCTGTGATCCACCCAGGGTGCCGGCACTCAATCCCACCGGCTGCTACTCCCGCGAGCTCGAGCTGCCCGCCGACTGGCTGGCCAACGGCCAGACCCGCATCATCTTCGACGGGGTGGACAGCGCCTTCTATCTGTTCTGCAACAGTCGCTGGGTCGGCTACTCCCAGGACAGCCGGCTGCCCGCCGAGTTCGATCTGACCCCCTACCTGCACGCCGGCACCAACCGGCTGGCGGCGCTGGTGCTGCGCTGGTCCGATGGCTCCTACCTCGAAGATCAGGACATGTGGCGCATGAGCGGCATCTTCCGCTCCGTCAGCCTGCTCCATAAGCCGGCGCGCCAGCTGCAGGACATCCGGCTGACGCCGGTGCTGGACGCCTGCTATCGGGATGCCCGCCTCAAGGTGGAGCTGCAGGTCAACGACGGTGCCGGGCTGGCGGTGGAGGCGAACCTCTATTTCGGTGAGCAGCCGGTCGCCCGCCTGCGTCAGCCCCTGGGTACTGACCCCATCGACGAGAAGGGCGCCTACGGGGACAGGGGCGAGCTGTGGCTGGAGGTGCCTGCCCCGCACAAGTGGAGCGCCGAGACCCCCTATCTCTATCGGTTGACCCTGACCCTGCTGGACGAGCAGGGCAGGCCCATCGAGAGCGAGGCCTATGATGTGGGCTTTCGGGCGGTGGAGATCTGTGGCGGTCTGCTACGGGTCAACGGCCAGCCCCTGCTGATCCGTGGCGCCAATCGCCACGAACATGACCCCGCCCTCGGTCACGTGGTGACCCCCGCCGCCATGGAGCAGGATCTGTTGCTGATGAAGCGCAACAACTTCAACGCGGTGCGCTGCTCCCACTACCCCAATCACCCCGATTTCTATCGACTGTGCGACCGGCTCGGCCTCTATGTGGTGGACGAGGCGAACCTGGAGACCCACGGCATGAGCCCCATGGGGCGGCTGGCGCGGGATCCCGCCTGGAGCTGCGCCTTCCTGGAGCGGGTCACCCGCATGGTGGCACGGGACTTCAACCATCCCAGCATCATCATCTGGTCGCTGGGCAACGAATCCGGCTATGGCGCGGCCCACGACGCCATGTATCAGTGGGTCAAACGGGCCGATCCGAGCCGCCCGGTCCAGTATGAGGGCGGCGGTGCCGATACCCCGGCCACCGACATCATCTGCCCCATGTATGCCCGCACCCATCAGGATCAACCCTTCCCGGCGGTGCCCAAGTGGGCGCTGGCCAAGTGGATAGGCCTGCCGGACGAGACCCGGCCACTGATCCTGTGCGAATACGCCCACGCCATGGGCAACAGCCTGGGGGGCTATGCCCACTACTGGCAGGCATTTCGCGATCATCCCCGACTGCAGGGCGGCTTCGTCTGGGATTGGGTCGATCAGGGGCTCGACAAACACACCGATGACGGGCGCCACTATTGGGCCTACGGCGGCGACTTCGGCGACACCCCCAACGATCGCCAGTTTTGCTGCAACGGCCTGCTGTTCCCGGACAGGACGCCTCACCCCTCTCTGTTCGAGGCCAAGCGCGCCCAGCAGCCCTTCGTGCTGGCGCTTAGCAGCCAAAGGCCGTTGGTGGTTGAGATCCGCAGCGAGTATCTGTTCCGCGCCACCGACAACGAGTCGCTGCGCTGGCGGCTCTGCGAGGACGGTGTGGTCCTGCAGGAGGGTGAGTGCCCGCTCACGCTGGCCCCCCAGGGTAGCGTGACGCTGACTCTGCTCGAGGGGCTGCCAAGCTTCACCGCCGGCTCACAGGCCTGGCTGGATCTCGCCGTGGTGCAACCGGAGGCCACGGCCTGGGTCGAGGCGGGGCACGAGGTGGCACGCCAGCAGTTTATTCTGCCAACACCTTTGGCATTACCTGCGGTCTCTGACTGCGCCACCTTGAGTGAGCAGTCAGATCATTGGCTAATCACCGCCTCAGGCAGTGAATGGCGACTGGACAAAACCAGCGGTCGCATCAGCAGCTGGCACAAGCAGGGCCGGGAGCAGTTGAGAGAGGTCATCGCCGATCACTTCTATCGGGCGCCGCTCGACAATGACATCGGCACCAGCGAGGCGGATCACGCCGATCCCAACGCCTGGATCGCCCGCTGGCAGGAGGCTGGATTGAACGATCTGAGCCACCGTTGCCTCGGGCTGGAAGTGAGCCCTGACCAAGGCGTGATCCTGGTCCGCCATGGCTACTTCGTCGGCGAGGAACTCAAGCTGCTGACGCGCTGGCAGCACGGCTTCGATATCCATGGGGCCATGAGACTCGATATCCGGGTGGAGGTGGCTCCCGACATGCCCTCCTTGCCCCGCATCGGCGCCAAGCTCTGGCTGGTGGAGGAAACAAGCGATGTGAGCTGGCTGGGACGCGGTCCCCACGAGAACTACCCGGACAGGCTGCTCGCCGCCGACATCGATCGCTGGCAGTTGCCGCTCGATGCCCTGCACACCGGCTACGTGTTTCCGACCGACAACGGGCTGCGTTGCGACACCCGCCAGCTGCAGCTTGGCGAGATTGCGGTCGAGGGCCAGTTCCACTTCAGCGTCAGCCGCTACAGCCAGCAACAGCTCGCCCAGGCGCGCCACCAGACCGATCTGCGGGCAGAGGGAGGGTTGCATCTCTGCCTCGATGGCTTCCACATGGGCGTGGGGGGCGATGATTCCTGGAGCCAGAGCGTGCGATCCGAATATTGGTTGCGGCCGGGGAGCTACCATTGGAACTGTGTTCTACGCTGAATCTGACTCGGCCCTGAACCGCAAAAAGACCCGTTAGACGCCAAAATGGCTCAAGTAATTAATTTATAACGATTTTGTCTCTATGTAACAGAGTGTAAACGTTTTCATTTTGTCGTCAGGATCACAGATCATCGAACAACAAACTGATTACATTAGGCTGGCGCCAGTTCAAACGGTGTACAGCATTCCCTACAAAAACAGATATCAGAGATCGGAGCATAACAATGAAAAAACTCACGACAGTCGCCACCCTGCTGATGGGACTGATGGCGGGAGCCCAAGCACAAGCCGACACCCGTATCGGCGTCACCGTCTACAAATATGACGACAACTTCATGGCCGTCGTGCGCAAGGCCATCGAGAAGGAAGCGGTGGCCAACCCCGGGGTCGAGCTGCTGATGAATGACTCCCAGAATGACCAGTCCAAGCAGAACGATCAGGTCGACGTGTTGCTGGCCAAGGGCGTGAAAGCGCTGGCGATCAACCTGGTTGACCCGGCGGCGGCCCCTGTCGTGATCGAGAAGGCCCGTGCCGACGAGATCCCCGTGGTGTTCTACAACAAGGAACCGAGCGCAGCGGATCTGGCTAGCTATGACAAGGCCTACTACGTGGGTACCGACTCCAAGGAGTCAGGCATCATCCAGGGTCAGCTGATTGCCAAGCACTGGAAGGCACACCCTGAGTGGGATCTGAACAAGGATGGCGTCATCCAGTTCGTGCTGCTGAAGGGTGAGCCTGGCCACCCGGATGCGGAAGCCCGCACCACCTACGTCATCAAGACTCTGAACGATGGCGGCCTGAAGACCCAGCAGCTGCACATGGATACCGGTATGTGGGATACCGCCATGGCGAAGGACAAGATGGACGCCTGGATCTCTGGCCCGAACGCCAACAAGATCGAAGTGGTCATCGCCAACAACGACGGCATGGCAATGGGCGCTGTTGAATCCCTCAAGGCTCAAGGCAAGACCGCCATCCCGGTGTTCGGCGTCGATGCCCTGCCGGAAGCCCTGGCCATGGTCAAGAGCGGTGCCATGGCGGGTACAGTGCTGAACGATGCGGCCAACCAGGCCAAGGCTACCTTCGAGCTGACCAAGAACCTGGCTGAAGGCAAGCCGGCCGGTGAAGGCACCAACTGGAAGATCGATAACAAGGTCGTCCGCGTTGCCTACGTGGGTGTAGATAAAGACAACCTGTCTCAATTCGAATAATTCCCTCCTCCTGGGCAAGGGAGACCCCCTTGCCCTCTATTTCAACCAGATGTGATGGCTGATATGACAACACGGCAACAATCAGAATGGCTGTTGGAGATGATTGACGTCAGTAAGAGCTTTCCCGGCGTCAAGGCACTCGATAATGTCAATTTACGGGTCCGTCCTCATTCTGTGCATGCGTTGATGGGCGAGAATGGCGCAGGGAAGTCCACGCTGCTCAAATGCTTGTTCGGCATCTATGAAAAGGATCAGGGCAAGATCTTCTTCAAGGGCGAGGAGATCAACTTCACCTCCTCCAAAGAAGCCCTGGAAAACGGCGTTTCCATGGTGCACCAGGAGTTGAACCTGGTATTGCAACGCACCGTGATGGACAACATGTGGCTCGGCCGCTACCCCACCAAGGGTCTGTTCGTCGACCACGGCAAGATGTACCACGACACCAAACAAATTTTCGACGAACTGGACATCGACATCGATCCCAGAGTCAAGGTCGCGACCCTCTCCGTCTCCCAGATGCAGATGATCGAGATCGCCAAGGCATTCTCCTATGACGCCAAGATCGTCATCATGGACGAGCCCACCTCCTCACTGACCGAGAAAGAGGTCAATCACCTCTTCAAGATCATCAACAAGCTCAAGGAAAAGGGCTGCGGCATCGTCTACATCTCCCACAAGATGGAAGAGATCTTCCAGCTGTGCGACGAGATCACCATATTGCGGGATGGGCAGTGGGTGGCCACCCAGCCGCTCAAGGGCATGACCATGGATCAGATCATCGGCATGATGGTCGGTCGTGAGTTGACCCAGCGCTTCCCGGAGAAAACCAACCAGCCGAAAGAAGTCATCCTCGAGGTCGAGCATCTGACGGCCAAGAACCAGCCTTCCATCAAGGATGTGACCTTCGACCTGCACAAGGGGGAGATCCTCGGCATCGCCGGACTGGTGGGGGCCAAGCGTACCGACATCGTCGAGACCCTGTTCGGCATCCGCGATCACAACGAGGGCGTCATCAAGCTGCACGGCAAGGTGGTGGCCAATCACAATGCTCACGAGGCGATCCAGAACGGCTTCGCGCTGGTGACCGAGGAGCGTCGCTCCACCGGTATCTACTCCCGTCTCGACATCGCCTTCAACTCCCTGATCGCCAACATGGACAGCTACAAGAGCTCCATGGGGCTGCTCAGCAACAACAAGATGAAGAGCGATACCCAGTGGGTCATCGACTCCATGCGGGTCAAGACCCCGACCCAACAGACACAGATAGGCTCCCTGTCAGGTGGCAACCAGCAGAAGGTCATCATAGGCCGCTGGTTGCTGACCCAGCCGGAGATCCTGATGCTGGACGAACCCACCCGCGGCATCGACGTGGGCGCCAAGTTCGAGATCTATCAGCTCATTCTGGAGCTGGCCAAGAAGGACAAGGGCATCATCATCATCTCCTCAGAGATGCCGGAATTGCTGGGGATCACGGATCGCATCCTGGTCATGAGCAATGGCCGGGTCGCGGGGATCGTCAACACCAAAGAAACTGACCAGAGCGAGATCCTGCGCCTGGCATCTCTGTACCTATAAGACAGGAAGACATTTATGGAGTCGGCTAAAAATTTCAATCTGATGCAGGCGCTCAAAGAGAACGGCATCTATGTGGTGTTGCTGGTGTTGCTCATGATCATCGTGATCAAGGAGCCCTCCTTCCTGAGCCTCACCAACTTCAGCAACATCCTGACCCAGTCCTCGGTGCGGGTCATCATCGCCCTCGGGGTGGCGGGTATCATCATCACCCAGGGGACCGACTTGTCGGCCGGTCGCCAAGTCGGCCTGGCGGCGCTGATCGCGGCCACCATGCTGCAGGCCCTGACCAACGTCAACAAGGTGTTCCCGACCCTGGGTGAAGTGCCCATTCCGGTGGTGATCCTGCTGGTGTGCGCCGTGGGGGCCCTGATCGGCCTGGTCAACGGTCTGATCGTGGCCTACCTGAACGTGACGCCCTTCATCACCACCCTGGGTACCATGATCATCGTCTACGGCATCAACTCGCTGTACTTCGACTCCGTGGGTGCCTCTCCGGTGGCCGGCTTCGATCCCCGTTTCTCCAGCTTCGCGCAGGGATTTATCCGGATAGGGGGCTTTAAACTATCGTATCTGACCTTCTATGCGGCCATCGCTAGCGTGTTTGTCTGGGTACTGTGGAACAAGACTCGCTTCGGCAAGAACATCTTCGCCATCGGTGGCAACCCCGAGGCGGCCAAGGTGTCCGGCGTCAACGTCGCCGTCAACCTGGTGATCATCTACGCCCTGGCCGGTGTCTTCTACGCCTTCGGCGGCATGCTGGAAGCGGGTCGGGTCGGTAGTGCCACCAACAACCTCGGCTTCATGTATGAGCTCGATGCCATCGCGGCCTGCGTGGTGGGCGGCGTCTCCTTCGCCGGCGGTGTGGGCACCGTAGCCGGTGTCATCACGGGTGTGCTCATCTTCACCCTGATCAACTACGGTCTGACCTACATCGGCGTCAGCCCCTACTGGCAGTTCATCATCAAGGGCGGCATCATCATTTTGGCGGTCGCACTGGACTCCATGAAATACGCCAAGAAGAAGTAAGCGTTACCAGAGAGGGCCGGAAATATTCCGGCCCTCTCTATTTGGAGGGACCCAATCCATGCCATTCAAAGTCAAGATCAACGTCCTCTTGCTGCTCGCCATCCTGGTCACCATCGGCACCGCCTGGCTCAGCGTGAATCACTTCATCAGCGGTTACATCCGCACCCAGGCCACCCAGAACATCAACGAGCAGATCACCCTGGTCAAAGAGAAGCTGGCTGGGGACATCAATCAGAAGGTGCTGCTGGCGGCCAACCTCAACCTGGGTGTCACCAGCGTCAAGAAGGCACTGCAAGAGACCGGCTTTCACAACATCGTCAAGCTGATCGGCGACATGGCGTTCGACGTGAACGGAGTCATCGACGATGCCGCCAGGGTCGAGGCCCTGCGCAAGCTGATCCCGGCTGCCAATAACCAGATCACCGTCGGCTCGCTGGAGCAGCAGGACGGCAAGCCCGTCATCTCGATCCTGGTGCCGCGCGGTGCCGATTCCGCCTACCTCTACTACCTCGACATGAGCGAATTCAAGCAGTTGCTCGAGCGGGTGAGCGGAGAGGGGCGCTACTTCTCCCTGAGCGACAGCAAGGGCAATGTGCTCTACAGCAGCAAGCCCAAGGGAGAGAGCGAGACTCGCCCCAACCAGCTGGATATCCGGGGCAGCCAGTGGACCCTGACCGGTTACGTGGATCTCGACCACATCCAGGCCATGACCCAGGCACTCAACGGCAAGATCACCCTGGCCCTGCTCGGGGTGGCGGCCCTGGTATTGCTGATCTCCATGGTGGCGCTCAATCTGGCCTACAGGCCCATTCTCTCCTTGCGGGATCTGGTGCAGGAGCTGTCACAGGGCAGCGGCGATCTGACCCGCCGCCTGACGGTGACCAGCAAGGACGATCTCGGCCAGATCTCGACCGGCATCAACCGCTTCATCGAGCGGCTGCAGGAGATGATGGGGGAGGTGAGGGAGGCCAGCGGGCAGCTCAACGAGGGGATCTCGGGGCTGGCCAGGCAAACGGGCTCGGCGCAGGGGTTGTTGGCGGAGCATGTGCGCGAGACGGAGCAGGTGGTCACCGCCATCAACGAGATGAGCCGCACTGCCGTCTCGGTGTCGGAGAGTGCGGCCAGCACGGCCGAGCTGACCGGCCAGAGCCAGCAGTTGGCCAGCCAGTCGCGGCGAGTGGTCGATCAGGCCATGGCCAGCGTGACCGCGCTGGTGGCCGAGGTGGAGACCACGGCGAACTCCATCGCCGCCATGCAGCAAGACGTGCAGCAGATAGGCTCCATCCTCGGGGTCATCGGCAGTATCGCCGAGCAGACCAATCTGCTGGCCCTGAACGCGGCGATAGAAGCTGCACGGGCCGGTGAGCAGGGGCGTGGCTTTGCCGTGGTGGCCGATGAGGTGCGCTCCCTGGCTGGGCGCACCCAGCAGAGCACCGCCGAGATCCAGACCATGCTGACTAGATTGCAGCGCGGCACCCAGACCGTGGTGGTCGCCATGGGCAACACCCGGCAGAGCTGCCAGGACGCGGCGGAGAATACCAACAAGGTGAATGCGTCTCTGGATCTGATGGCGGGGGAGGTGGTGGAGATCAACGACCTCATCAGCCACATTGCCACGGCGGCCGAGGAGCAGAGCGCCGTCGCCGAGGAGATCAACCGCAACATGAGCGCGATTGCCGAGGTGATCACCCAGCTCAAGGGCAATGGCGAGCGGACGGCAGACAGCTCAGCCTCGATGCAGCACACCTACGAAAGGCTGAGGGAGATAGTGGGGCACTTCCGGCTGGAGTAATGGCGGCTGGCGTTGCGGTATCTGACAGAATGGCCGCCGTGAAAAGCGGCCAAAAAGATGGGGGCGACTTGCGTCGCCCCCGATAGTCTTATCGCTCATGTCCTTGAACGAAGTTGCTCCCTGCAATCCCTGACTATACCTCTTCCTTTAGGTTTCCCCTTCCCAATCCTTTGGGGTGTCCTTTAGCCATCTTGGCCTGACGAGTCATCCATTCCCGTCGCACTTTCTCCGTCCTGGGAGGTGTCCTTTACCACATCCTGTGGTGAGTCCATTTGCCCAACCCTGGCAGCCAGTCTTCCTGACCGACTTCATTGCGTCCGTGCAGGAGTAACTATAAGGATTTCGGCGGGGACGACAACGGCACCTTGAAAAACGTTTTTATGTAACTGGTTTCCCAAGAAATGATAATGGCATTTTATTGTTGTAAATCATTTTGTTGTAATTTCTATGTGCAGGTTTTTCGATCTTCTCTTCCGACTATGGCGAGAGATTTATAGGTGTTTGACTTACGTCTGCAATGGCGAATGTCTTACACGTCGTTTAACTGAGGTTCAGAAAGTTAACAAGGGCCGGCGACGTTCACCGGATCGGGGGCTGCGTATGAGTGCAAGCCATCGCCCATGAGGCCGTCATAGGACCTCATGGGGTTGGAGGTGGGCTCAGCGAAATGCCGCTCATCGCCGGTGGGGAGTCCATCGACTGGTTGCTTCATCAGAAGGGGAGAGGAAAGCGCCAGATCATCTCAGCGTGCGATTGATTGTCGGTTCATCGGGGCGGTGCGGATCGAGCGCCAGGTGGCGGGCAGGCTGTTTGATAACGAGGAGAGAGGCAAGCCAAGAGGAGGCTGCCTCCCTTGAGCTGCTAGTAGTGCTGGCTGCCACCCTGCCACAGGCACACATATTCGGGCACCAGCATCTGGGGAGCCTGGCCAACATGGCACACCACCAGCGGCATGGCGGGGGCTCCCTGGGCACTGACCAGGGTGGGAGTGGCGGGAAGAACCAGGGCGACGAGCAGAAACAGCGATTTGACCTTCATGATTATCTCCTTGGTGATAGGACTCGGTGTGACATGGATCACTTTTTGAGTTAAGCCGAGCCGTCGTGCTACGCAAGGGAGTGAAATAAATTCAACTAATGAAAAAAGTTTAAAAACAGGATGAGGTAGCCTCGCTGAGAAAATCACCGACAGGATGCGTTCAGAATGCATATCCATATAAGAGACATGAGATGAGCCGCATCATCTGAGGGCCTGCTGGTGCGGCCTGACCCGGATGCCATGATCTGGGACAAAAAACAGATTATTCAGGCTGGGCGGTGATTATGACTATTTATGTGGGGAGTTGTGGAGACTCTATCGGAGATAAATTCATACATCTGCATATAAAATTCAATTCAATTGATTTTATTTTTTATCTTTATGATTTTATTGGTAATTCATTATTGTGATTATCCCTTTGTAGATATTTTCAATGAATGAAATCGGTCTCAAATTGAAATAAACAAGGGGTTTTATGCATGTTCATGCTGTGGTGTTTAATGAGGAAATGTCATTTATGTAAACTCCATCAAAAATTAACTCCTGATTTTATTCAGTTCTGAGTGAATGTGATCAATGTCCAAGTTTTAGGTGATTCGCAGGCCTAACCTCTGTCACGAAAGGCAAGGGCAGGATAGAACACAAGCCGAGTACCCTACATAAAGAATATCCCGCCTTAGCCACGAGCATGAATAGAAGGAATCTATTCAATCACTCGCAGGGACCACTGCAAGACGGAATATAATCATGAGCAAATTTTATGTAGGTTCTGAAGTTGGCCAATTGCGCCGTGTCATGTTGCACCGCCCCAACCTCAGTCTGAAGCGTCTGACGCCTTCCAACTGTCAGGATCTGCTGTTTGATGATGTCCTGTCGGTTGAACGTGCCGGCCAGGAGCATGACAAATTCGCTCAAGTGCTGCGCGATCAGAATGTCGAAGTCTTCTTGCTGACCAATCTGCTGGCCGAAACCCTGGATGTGCCGGAAGCCAAAGCTTGGCTGCTGCAACATCAGGTCTCCGATTACCGCCTCGGCACCGCACTGGCCAACGACGTGCGCTGCTTCCTTGCCGACATGCCACACCGCGAGCTGGCCCGCATCCTCTCCGGCGGCCTGACTTACTCCGAGATGCCGTTCAGCGGCGTCAACATGGTAGTGGGCATGCACGCCCCGACCGATTTCATCATCGAACCGCTGCCCAACCACCTCTTCACCCGTGACACCTCCTGCTGGGTTTACGGTGGCGTCTCCATCAACCCCATGGCCAAGGCCGCCCGTCGCCGCGAAACCAACCACGTGAAGGCCATCTACCGCTGGCACCCGCAGTTTGCCGGTCAGGACTTCATCAAGTACTTCGGTGACGAGGATCGTGACTACGACAACTCCACCATCGAAGGGGGCGACGTGCTGGTCATCGGCCGCGGCGCCGTGCTCATCGGCATGTCCGAGCGCACCACACCGCAAGGGGTCGAGCACCTGGCTCGCAGCCTGTTCAAACATGGCCAGGCCAAGCAAGTCATCGCCATGCAACTGCCGAAACACCGCAGCTGCATGCACCTCGACACCGTCATGACCCACATGGACATAGACACCTTCTCCGTCTATCCGGAAGTCATCCGCAAGGATGTGAACTGCTGGAGCCTGACCCCGGGCGGTGCCACCGGCATGAACATCAAGGAAGAAGGTTACTTCGTGACCGCCATCGAGAAGGCGCTGGGCGTGGATCAGCTCAAGCTCATCACCACCGGTGGTGACAGCTTCGAGGCCGAGCGCGAGCAGTGGAACGACGCCAACAACGTGCTGACCGTGCGCCCCGGCGTGGTCGTGGGTTACGAGCGCAACACCTACACCAACGAGAAGTACGACAAGGCCGGCATCACAGTGCTGTCCATCCCAGGTGAAGAACTGGGCCGTGGCCGCGGCGGCGCCCGCTGCATGAGCTGCCCGATGGAACGTGACGGCATCTAACTAGACGGCGTGGCGCCGGCAGAGGCTGGCGCCACATACCCCAAGATTCGAGAGTAACACTCATGAAAAAACCAACTGTCGTCGTCGCCCTGGGTGGCAATGCCCTGCTCCGTCGCGGCGAGCCGCTTGAAGCTGACATTCAGCGCAAGAACATCGCCACCGCCGCCAAGACCATCGCCCGCATCGCCGAGGATTACAACGTGGTGCTGGTGCACGGCAACGGCCCGCAAGTCGGACTGCTGGCTCTGCAAAACAGCGCCTACACCAAGGTCGCTCCCTATCCCCTGGATGTGCTGGGCGCCGAGTCCCAAGGCATGATCGGCTACATGCTGATCCAGGAACTGAAGAACCTGATGCCGAGCCGCAACGTCACCGCGCTGCTGACCCAGGTACAGGTTGATCCCAAGGATCCCGCCTTCGCCAACCCGACCAAGTTCATCGGTCCCGTCTACGAAGAGACCGAAGCCCGCGCCCTGGCTGCCGAGAAGCAGTGGAGCGTCAAGGCCGACGGCAAGTTCTTCCGCCGTGTGGTGCCGTCCCCGCTGCCCCAACGCATCGTCGAAGGCGATGCCATCGAAACCCTGATCGCCCAGGGTCACCTCATCATCTGTACCGGTGGTGGTGGCATTCCGGTGACCTGGGATGGCCAGCGCCTGACCGGCATCGAAGCCGTCATCGACAAGGACATGTCTGCCGCCTACCTGGCCAAGCAGATCAAGGCCGACGCCCTGCTGATCCTGACCGACGCCGACGCCGTCTACCTGGATTGGGGCAAGCCGACCCAGCATCCGCTGCGGGTGACCAGCCCGGCCGAACTGGCGGGCGTCAAGTTCGATGCAGGCTCCATGGGGCCCAAGGTCGAAGCGTCCTGTGAATTCGTCAAGGCGACCGGCGGCATGGTCGGGATCGGCTCCCTGGAAGATGGTCTGGCCATCCTCAGAGGCGAAGCCGGCACCAATATCGTCGCCACCCATACCGTGAATGCTTGAGTCGTTGAATAACTGCGTAGTTAACAACACTGCCCAAATTGGTCTGAACAAATATAGAGAGAACTCATCATGGCTTTTAATCTGCGTAACCGTAACTTCCTGAAACTGCTGGACTTCACCCCGCGCGAAATCCAATACATGATCGACTTGGCCATCGACCTGAAGAAGGCCAAATACGGTGGCTATGAGCGTAAGCATCTAAGCGGAAAAAATATTGCCCTGATCTTCGAGAAGACCTCCACCCGCACCCGTTGTGCGTTTGAAGTGGCGGCCTTCGACCAGGGTGCCCAGGTCTCCTACCTCGGCCCAAGCGGTTCCCAGATCGGTCACAAGGAGTCCATGAAGGACACCGCTCGTGTACTGGGCCGCATGTATGACGGCATCGAATACCGTGGCTATGGCCAGGAAATCGTGGAAGAGCTGGGTGCCTACGCCGGCGTCCCGGTCTGGAACGGCCTGACCAACGAATTCCACCCGACCCAGATCCTGGCCGACTTCATGACCATGCTGGAGCACGGCAAGGGCAAGCGCCTGGATCAGATCAAGTTCGCTTACCTGGGTGATGCCCGCAACAACATGGGTAACTCCCTGATGGTCGGTGCCGCCAAGATGGGCATGGACATCCGCCTGGTTGCTCCCAAGGCCTTCTGGCCGGAAGAAGAGCTGGTTGCCAAGTGCCGTCAGATCGCCGAAGAAACCGGCGCGCGCATTCACCTGACCGAAGACGTGAAAGAGGGTGTGCTGGGTACCGACTTCCTCTACACCGACGTCTGGGTTTCCATGGGTGAAGCGAAAGAAGCCTGGGATCAACGGGTGAAACTGATGACTCCCTATCAGATCAACATGGACGTCATCAACGCCACCAAGAACCCGGATGTGAAGTTCATGCACTGCCTGCCGGCGTTCCACAACGATGAGACCACCATGGGCAAGGAAGTGGCTGACAAATATGGCATGAAGGGTCTGGAAGTGACTGAGGACGTGTTCGAATCCGAGCACAGCATTGTCTTCGACGAGGCCGAAAACCGGATGCACACCATCAAGGCAGTGATGGTTGCTACGCTGGGCGACTAAGGTCGCAGTAGTGGTGCCGGGGGGTGACCCCCGGCTTTTCGACCATGTGACGGCGGCATAATACCTCTAACCCTACGACCCGCAGATACATGGATACCGCACCACAGAAGGAAGCTGGACCATGACCAAATTCAAGTTCCCGTCAGCCTACACGATATTGTTTGTGCTGATCGCCCTGGTGGCCGCCCTGAGCTGGATAGTGCCGGCCGGCAAATACGACATGGTAATGAATGAAGCCCTCGGCAAAGAAGTGCCGGTGGCAGGCACCTACAAGCTGGTAGAGGCCAATCCCCAAGGCATAGTCGACGTGCTGCTGGCACCCATCGATGGCCTCTACAACCACGATACCTATGAGGCTGGCGCCATCGACGTCTCCCTCTTCATCCTGATCATCGGCGGCTTCCTTGGCATAGTGACCAAGACTGGTGCCATCGATGCCGGTATCGAGCGCGTCACCGATCGTCTGCGTGGCCGCGAGGAGTGGATGATCCCGATCCTGATGGCGCTGTTCGCCGCAGGGGGCACCATCTACGGCATGGCGGAAGAGTCCCTGCCGTTCTACACCCTGCTGGTGCCGGTGATGATGGCCGCCCGCTTCGACCCGGTCGTGGCAGCCGCAACCGTCTTGCTCGGCGCCGGTATCGGTACTCTGGGCTCCACCATCAACCCGTTCGCGACCGTGATTGCCGCCAACGCGGCCGGCATCTCCTTCACCGACGGCATCTGGCTGCGGGTCGCCATGCTGGTGGCCGGCTGGCTGCTGTGTGTGGCCTATGTGATGCGTTACGCCAAGATGGTGCGCAATGACCCCAGCAAGTCCCTGGTGGCCGACAAGTGGGACGAGAACCGTGCCCACTTCCTCGGCAACAAGAGTGACGAGATGTTGGAGTTCACTCTGACTCGCAAAATCGTGCTGGGTATCTTCGTCGCCGCCTTCGCCGTGATGATCTACGGTGTGGCCGTACTCGGCTGGTGGATGGCGCAGATCTCCGGCGTCTTCCTGGCCGCCGCCATCATCGTCGGCCTCATCTCCCGCATGAGCGAGGAGGAGCTGACCTCCAACTTCATCGACGGTGCCCGTGACCTGCTCGGCGTGGCCCTCATCATAGGTATCGCTCGCGGTATAGTCGTGGTGATGGACAACGGCATGATCACCCACACCATCTTGAACAGCGCGGAAGGGATCGTCACCGGCCTCTCCACAGTAGTGTTCATCAACGTGATGTTCGTGCTGGAAGTGGTGCTCTCCTTCCTGGTGCCGTCCTCCTCCGGTCTGGCGGTGTTGACCATGCCGATCATGGCGCCGCTGGCCGACTTCGCCAACGTGGGTCGCGAGCTGGTGGTCACCGCCTACCAGTCTGCCTCCGGCCTGGTGAACCTGGTGACCCCGACCTCCGCCGTGGTCATGGGTGGCCTGGCCATCGCCAAGGTGCCCTATGTGCGCTGGCTGAAGTGGGTGGCGCCGCTGCTCGGCATCCTGACCGTGCTGATCGTGGTCTGCCTGAGCCTGGGGGCCATGCTGTCCTAAGCCCTTGCCCTTGTGATGAAACGGGAGCCGCTGGCTCCCGTTTTTTATTGAGCTAACGAAGCGGTAGAGCCCGTGGGAGAGGGGGCAGGGATGGCTCGCAGGTCCGCGACGGCAGCAGGAAGATACGACAGAAAGAGCAAGATACTGAGATGAAAGAGGCGACCCCGGGGTCGCCTCTTGTATTCAGGGAGAAAGATCAGCGCGCCTGGGCCAGGGTGCGCACCACGGCGGCGTGGGCCTGACGGGTGCGGCTGATGTGGCGCGGGGCGACCAGCACCACGTCGTTGCCGGCCACGGCTCCCAGGATCTCGGGGTCGGCGTTGCGATCCAGCAGGCGGGCCACCACAGTCGCGGCGCCCGGGGTGGTGTGCACAAGCACCATCTGCTGGTTATGGACCACGCCGCGCACCATGTCGTGGACGGAGCGGGTGCTGCCGGCGGGCTCCAGCTGGTCGTCCACCAGGGTGTAGACCTTCTTGCCGTTGGCATTCTGGGCCTTGGCCACGCCGAGGCGGCGCAGCAGGCGGGAGATGGTGGACTGACTGATGTCGGCAAAACCCCGCACCGTCAGCTCGCGGCGGATCTCTTCCTGGGTGCTGTAACAGTGCTGACCGATGATCTGGCGGCAGGCATCGAGCTGGGCCAGGTCGGACTCTTGTTCAACGGGGCGACTGAGGGTCTTGACCACGGAAATGTCCTTTGATGATAACCAATGGCTATCGCTCTTAAATCTGCCACTCATGTCTTTGACAGTAAAAAATTCTAATGGTGAGGCGTGAGGCAGGTGATGAGCGATGTATAGCCGTTATGAGATGGCAAATTATAACCAAAGGAGGAATAAGTGATGTGACAGGGGTCAAAATTGGGCCCTGTCGGGCCCAATCGAATATCAGTAACGTTCGCTGACGATGTCCTGGGTGAAGGACTTCTCGCAGTATTTGCACTTCATGCGCACCACACCCTTCACCTCGCGCACCCGGAAGTAGCTGTCCACCGGCTCGTTGTGGGAGATGCAGTTGGAGTTGGGGCAGTGGAACACCCCGGCGATGAACTCCGGCAGCGCCAGCTGGTGTTTCTTCACCACCACGAAGTCTTCGATGATGTTGACGGTCGCCTTGGGGGCGAACAGCGCGAGCTGGTTCGCCTGCTGCTCGGTCAGGCGGGTGTTCTCGATCTTGATGAGGTCCTTCTTGCCCAGCGCGCCGGATTTCAGGTTGAAACCGACGGTGATGCGCTCCTGGGTCTCGATCAGCTGGAACAGCTTGAGGATCTTGATGCCCTGGCCGGCGGGGACGTGGTCGATGACGGAGCCGTGACGGATGGCTTCGACTTGCAGTTGGTTCTTGTCGGACATGATGTTCCCCTTTCCCTTAGACGTTTTCGTTCAGTACCAGTGCCAGCAGAGCCTGGCGTGCATAGACCCCGTTCTCCGCCTGCTGGAAGTAGTAGGCGTGCGGGGTCTTGTCGACCGCCACCTCGATCTCGTCGACGCGGGGCAGGGGATGCAGGATCTTCATGGTCGGCTTGGCCCCTTCCAGGGTGCTCAGCTCCAGCACGAACTTGGCGGCCATGTGTTTGTATTCGGTCTCGTCGAAGCGCTCCTTCTGTACCCGGGTCATGTAGAGCACGTCCAGCTCTGGCATCACCTCTTCCATGGTCTCGTGCACGCTGAACTGGATGCCCTTCTCTTCCAGCTCCTCGCACAGGTAGTCCGGCATCGCCAGCGCCTCGGGGGAGATGAAGAAGAAGCGGCAGTTGAACAGGCTCAGGGCCTGGGCCAGGGAGTGAACGGTGCGGCCGTACTTGAGGTCGCCGACGAAGGCGACGTTGAGGCCGTCCAGCTTGCCCTGGGTCTCGTGGATGGAGAAGAGGTCGAGCAGGGTCTGGGTCGGATGCTGGTTGGAGCCGTCACCGCCGTTGATGACAGGGACCCGGGAGAACTCGGAGGCGAGGCGGGCGGCGCCCTCTTTCGGGTGGCGCATCACCACGGCGTCCGCGTAGGAGCCGATGATCTTGATGGAGTCGGCCAGGGTCTCACCCTTCTTGGCGCTGGTGTTGCCGCCGTCGGCGAAGCCGATGATGTTGCCGCCAAGGCGTTGCACCGCGGTCTCGAACGAGAGGCGGGTACGGGTGGAGGCCTCGAAGAAGCAGCTGGCGACCAGCTTGTCCTTCAGCAGGCGGGTGTCGGGTTCGGCCTTCAACCGCTGAGCGGTGGCGACCACCAGTTCCATGTCGGACCGGGTCAGATCCGAGATGGAGATGACGTGTTTGTTATAGAGTGGATTGGTCATCGTCTGCATTCCCTGTGGCGTTGATAAGGGTTTTTCGGGCACAAAAAAAAGCCCCTGAAACAGGGGCTCTTTTTAAAAATAACTGGGGATCTGTGGGTCGGGAACCGGAAACAACGGGGCCGCTCTGGTGCGCTCCACCCGTCTGCAAGGCTGTTTTTTCCATCAAAAACTGCATCGTCCTGTCCTGATCTTTTTCAAAACCGGACAGATTATAGAGTCGCTTTTTGAATTGTCAAAAATTTATTTCAGAGGCACTTTTTCGGCAAAAAAACGTTTACCTGTCGCGAATGGGCCGACAAACCCACAGCTGGTGCCGATCCTGCAGCGGCAGCCCATCTTCGGCCATGCTGCGCAGATAACCCAGCCTGTGGTGTCCCTCCAGCAGGCAATAGGGGCGGGGCAGGGGCTGGCCGTCCGGGTAGCAATCGCCGGGGCCGGGTGCGAGCACTATGATGGGCTCGGACCAGGTGCCCTGGCTCAGCATCTTCTCCCCGAGCCAGGAACGGCGCACGTAGCGATTGTGGCGCAGCATCTCGCCCCAGCGCTCGATCACTTCCATGTGGCGGGAGTCTATCTCGGTCAGCACCCGTGTCGTGGGCCAGCTCTCGCACTCAAACTGGTGGCTGGCGAGATCGATAAAGCTCCAGTTGGACTCAAACCCGCGCCAATGGCGGTAAATCCACTGGGCCAGCACATTGGGGGGAATGGAAGGCACCCGGGGGGCGACCCGATCGAGATAGTCTGGCAGGGACTCGGTTTTGCTCTCATCCCTGAAGTTGAGCGGTGCAAGTTGTTGAAGTAAGCGGTAATTGAGCATGAGCAGCCTCCTCTTGCCTGGATCCACCCTACCCCTATTCCTGGGACTTTCCTACCCGGGCCAGGCTGTAAATACAGCAAGTTACCCCGAGTGGCTGCGTGAATTGGCGGGATCTGCTCGTCATTTGTGCAATCGCATCAAAAGTGCGAAAAAAGCCTTTACCTTTGATCCCGGCTTTGTATAATTCGCCTCGTTTGTTGCAGGGGCGTAGTTCCAATTGGTAGAACAGCGGTCTCCAAAACCGATGGTTGCGGGTTCGAGTCCTGCCGCCCCTGCCATTTTTAGAAAGGCCAGCTCATTGAGCTGGCCTTTCGCATTTCCGCTCCCCGGTTTTTTCTCCCCGAATCGCCCACCCGGTGGCTCTCTTCTGCCAGCCCTCGCTCGTTATCTCTTGTCCATCAAGGCGTTGTAGTGCTCCCTTTGCGCTAGTCGCTGCCCGGCCGTTTCACACTGTCGTTTCTGGCAATCGAGCCAGCCGCCGCCCTGTGCTAGATCACATGGGCTGTGCAGCCGCATGGCACCGGAGCGCCGACCGAGAGGAGGCGCGAAGCGAGCGTGAAGGAGATGAGTCATGAACAAGGCCGTTGAAACCCGTTTGAACAAGTCCCGCCCCGGTGGCTGGGTGCCGCAGGACCAGGTCCACATCCAGCGCTGGATTGCGCGGCTGCAGAAATACGTCGCCCAACAGCCGCGGCCACTGGTGCCGCCCATCGCCCAGCTGCGGGATCTGGTCAACGCCGATCCGGCCCTGCACGCCCAGGCCGACGCCATGTTCGAAGAGGCCTGGCGCCACGAGCACCTGACCCCCCTCGGTCAGATCGAGGTGAAGAACTTCGACGAGTTTCTGATCCTGCTCAACGGCATCATGACCACGGCCCCCGAGGCCTATCAGGACATCCCCACCCACGCCCCTTCCGGCCTCATCGGCTTCCCCATCAACGCCCTGCTGGACTGGCCCATGGCGACCCGCTCCGGCTACCTGTTCTTCGCCAATGCCTTGATCAACCAGCAATTCAAGAAGATCCTCGGCCATTGGGCGCTGTTCCTGCAGAGCCCGGCCTCCCGCTACGTGCTGACCGAGCCGGTCAGCCGGCTGGATGCAGAGACCCTGATTGTGCCCTGGCTCGGCCAGGTGGCCCAGGCCGAGATGGTGCAGGTGGCACGAGCGGCACTGGGGGAGGGAAGCAACCCGACGCCGGCCAGCTTCGAGCAGATTTTCCAGTGCGATCCGGCAGATCCCCACTATGGCTTTGGCTGCTGGGATGCCTTCTTCACCCGCACCTTCCGCCCCGGCGTGCGGCCGGTGTCGGCGCAGGGGAATGACGGTGTCATCGTCAACGCCTGCGAGTCGGCGCCGCTGCAGGTCAAGACAGGGGTGAGCCGCAGCGATCGCTTCTGGCTCAAGGGCCAGCCCTATTCCCTGGACAACATGCTCGACTTTGACGAGACCGCCTCCCAGTTCGAGGGAGGCACAGTCTATCAGGCCTTCCTCAGCGCCCTGAGCTACCACCGCTGGCACAGCCCGGTGAGCGGCACCATCCGCAAGGTCAGGGTGGTCAACGGCACCTACTACCTGGAGAACCAGTACGAGGGCTTCCTCGACGCCGACGGCGCCGATCCCAGCGCCCCCAACAACTCCCAGCCCTTCCTCACCTCGGTGGCGACCCGGGCGCTGATCTTCATCGAGGCGGACAACCCCAAGATAGGCCTGATGTGCGTGGTGCCGGTGGGCATGGCGGAGGTGTCGAGTTGCGACATCACGGTGAAGGCGGGGGACAGGGTGAAGAAGGGGGATCAGCTCGGCATGTTCCACTTCGGTGGCTCCACCCACTGCCTGCTGTTTCGCAAGGGGGTGGAGCTGGCGTTCGACTTCTATGGCCAGACCCCGAGCCTGGAGGCCACCAACTTGCGGGTCAACACCGCCCTGGCCAGGGTGAAGTAGGACCCGCCAGACATCGACAGAGGCCGCCCCAGGGCGGCCTCTTCATTTCAGCGCGGGCTCTGTTGCTGGGTCAGCAGATCCAGATAGGCGCCTTCGATCAGCTGGGATGGCGCCACCCCGAGGCGAGCCATTATTTCGTGGGCCTCCTCCATCCCCGCCTCGAGGGGCTCGTCATCCTCCAGTACCACCTCCAGTTCGAGGAAGTGGCCCAGCCCCAGCACCCGATCGAGGTGAACCCGGGTCCTGCCGACCATAAACAGGGTACGGGTCTTCTGCACCCTGCCGATCTGGCCCCAGGCCAGGCTGAGGGTCTCCCGCAGGCGGTCCGGCTCGCTCGTCGGGGTCAGATGATAGAAGCTCTCCTTGGGACCCTGCTGATCGGCGCGGCGGTAGAAGATGAGCTCGCCGGCCGAAGGGGACAGGGTGCGCAGCTTGAGGCGGCCAGCGTCGCAGCGAAAGAAGGTGTCATCCTGGGCTATCTCGACGGGCCCCCGATCGGCGATGGCGGCCACTTTGGGGAGCAGGGCATCGACCCGCGCTATGCTGGCCTTGATCTCGATATTTCGGGGCATGGGAGTCTCCTTGAGGACGATGGCCGTCCAACCTATCACGGATGTGGCCGGCCAAGGCGGCGTGGGAGGGTAGTGGCAGTCGAGGTTTCTGTCATTTTCGTGACTGGCAGCACGTCCTGTTGTCAGGAAGCGCGAAATTAATCGGATTCACTAAAGTCAGGAGGCTGTGGCGCCGATAGCCTTGGTCAGTATGGGGACTCTCATTGGCCTCCTGTCACCACAAGGATCTGTAGTCATGACACTCTCGTTGCGCGGCAAGCTGCTGGCGACCAGCCTGGGGGTAGTGCTGTTGATGGCGGCCCTGCTCGGCGTGGTCGCCTTTCACACCCTCAAGTCCCGTACCCTGGCGGCCATCCAGAGCGAGGCGCTCAACTACGGTCACGCCAACTCGGTGGCCATCGGCAACTGGATGGCGGATCGCAAACACGCGGTCGATGCCCTGGCCGCCGTGATCGCCGACAACCCGGAGGCGACCCTGGTGCCGCACCTGCTGCAGACCCGCACCTCCGGCGGCTTCGGCCTCACCTACTTCGGCTCGGCGCAGGGGGAGATGACCCGCCACGATCCCTCTCTCAACACCGCCAACTACGATCCGCGCCAGCGCCCCTGGTATCAGAATGCGGTCAAGGCGGGCAAGTTCATCGTCACCGCCCCCTACGTCAGCGTGACCATGCAGCAGCTGGTGGTGACCCTGGCGGAGCCGGTGTTGCACCAGGGCCAGGTGATCGGCACCGCCGGTGCGGATCTCTCCCTGGACGCCCTCATCGACGAGGTGTTGGCCATGAAGGTGCAGGGGGAAGGCTACGCCATGCTGCTGGATCGCTCCGGTCTCATCGTCGGCCACCCGCAGAAGGAGCTGGCCCTCAAGCAGGTGGCCGAGCTGGATCCCGGCCTCTCGGGCGCGAGCCTGGATGGCTGGAGCCGGGATGGGGAGCTGCATGCCGCCACCATAGAGGGGCGTGAGGTGCTGCTGTCGGTGCAGCAGGTGCTTGGCACCGACTGGCTGCTGGCCATGGTGATGTACAAGGACGTGCTGGAGGCGCCCTTCGCCACCCTGCTGTGGCAGCTGGTGGGGCTGACCCTGGTGTTGCTGTTGCTGTTCAGCGCCCTGCTCATCGCCACCTTCAACTACCTGTTCGCCGATCTCGGCCGGGTGTCGAAGGCGCTGGCGAATATCGCCCACGGCGAGGGGGATCTGACGGTGCAGATCGCCACCCGCAGCCGTGACGAGGTGGGCCAGCTGGCCCAGAGTTTCAACCAGTTCGTGGGCCGGCTGCACGGCATCGTCAGCCGCCTGCGGGACGTCACCGCCGAGCTGGCGGCCCAGTCCCGAGTTCAGGCGAGCGGTGCCGAGGAACGCAGCCAGCGGGTGCGCCAGCAGCAGGACGAGATCGTCATGGTGGCGACGGCGGTGACCGAGATGGCCTCCGCCACCCAGGAGATCGCCGGCAACGCCGAGTTTGCCGCCACCACCTCGGGGGAGGCGGTGAAGCTCGCCGTCGCCGGCCAGTCCCAGGTTGGCCAGAGCCAGCGCAGCATCACCGGGCTGGCCGACGAGGTAGCCGATGCGAGCCAGACAATCCACGAGCTGGATACCCATGCCCAGAAGATCAGCGGCATCCTGGCCACCATCAGCGGCATCGCCGAGCAGACCAACTTGCTGGCGCTCAACGCCGCCATCGAGGCGGCCCGGGCCGGGGAGCAGGGGCGCGGCTTCGCCGTGGTGGCGGACGAGGTGCGGGTGCTGTCGCGCCGCACCCACGACTCCACCGCCGAGATCCAGCAGATGATCGAGACCCTGCAGCAGACCACCCGACGCGCCGTCAACGGCATGGAGAGCAGCCGTCAGCTGGCGGGTACCAGCGTGGAGGATGCCCAGGCGGCAAACCTGAGCCTAGGCCAGATCAACGAGGCCATCGGCGCCATCAGCGACATGGCGACCCAGATAGCGGCGGCGGCGGAGGAGCAGACCTCGGTCACCGGCGAGATCAGCCGCAACACCGAGAACATCCGCCACGTCTCCCAGGCGCTGGCGGAGCAGGCGCGGGAGGAGGCGAGCCAGGCCGCTACCCTCAAGGGGTTGACCGAGCGACTGGAGCAGGAGATTGGGCGTTTCAGGCTCTGATCCGCTACGCATAAAGACAGGGCCGCCCGCGGGCTGCCCTTTTGCATTCCTGTGGAGACTCAGGGGGTCTGCTTTACCCAGATCAGGCGGTCGGTGGCAAAGCCCAGCGCCTTCGCCTTGGCCACCAGGGCATCCACCCTGGCTTTGGGCGGATTGGGGGAGCGGGAGAGGATCCACAGATAGTCGTGGTTGTAGCTGGTCACCAGAGAGAGCCGGTAGTCGGGGTCGATGACGTTGTAGCCGCCGTAGAAGGGGCCGAAGAAGCTCACCTTGAGCCGCGCCTCGTCCGGCTTGTCGACGAAGTAGGCCTTGCCTTCGGCCTCGCGCCAGCTGCCATCGCTCTGTTTGCCGCGATTGATTACCCTGACACCGCCATCGCCTCGCAGGCTGTAGCTGGCACTGACCTCTTCCAGTCCCCGCTCGAAACTGTGATCCAGACGGGCTATCTCGTACCAGGTGCCGAGGTAGCGATCGAGCTGGAAGCCGGTGACGGGGCGGATGCCGTCGGCGAGGCCGGTACAGGCCGTCAGCAGCAGGGCGCCGAGCAGGCAAAGCAGTGAACGCATAGGTTTAGCCTTCCATGATGCTGAGCTGACCATCCCGGAAGCGGGAGGCCTGATCCGTGGGGGTGCTGCCGAAGAAGCGCTTGTACTCCCGGCTGAACTGGGAGCCGCTCTCGTAACCGACCCGCGCCGCCGCCGTGCCGGCCTTGATGCCGTCGTGCAGCATCATCATGCGCGCCTTGTGCAGGCGAAACGACTTGATGTACTGCAGCGGCGAGGTGGCGGTGACCGCCTTGAAGTGGTGATGGAAGGCGGACACGCTCATGTTCACCTCCCGCGCCAGCTCCTCCATGGTCAGGCTGTCCGCATAGCGCTGCTCGATGAGGCGCAGCACCCGGGCAATCTGCCCCATGTGGTTGTGGCGGTTGGCGAGCGCCTGCAGCGCCGGCCCGCCCCCCTCATGGAGGGCGTAGAACAGCATCTCCCGCACCGTCTGCGGCCCCAGCACCCGGGCGTGCTGTGGCTTGTCCATCAGATCGATGAGCCGCTCGGCGGCGCAGAACATCTCCTCGGAGAGAGGCACCGAATGCACCCCGCTCTTCTGGGGTGGCGGCGCGGGCAGGCTGTCCCCCAGCTCCAGCAGCAGCTCCTGCAGGGTGGCGACGTTGATCTCCAGAGTGAAGCCGATGAGGGGCTGCTCGGGGGAGGCGAAGCACTCGCACTCGCACGGCAGCGGCAGCGTCATCAGCAGGTAGTGGCTGGGATCGTAGCGAAACACCTGATCCGCCAGGTAGCCCACCTTGTGGCCCTGCAATATCACTATCATCCGCGGCTGATAGAGTACCGGGGTGCGGCCGTGATACTCGGTGGTGTAGATGAGGCTCACCTGCTCCACCGGGGAGGCAGTGATGCCGGGCTCGCGCACGTGGCGGGTCAGCCTGGCGGCGAGTTCGGTGTAGCGGTTGGACATGGTCGCTCCGAGTGACATTCAATAGTTTGTAGAAATAGGCAAGCAATGTGCAGAATGTTGCCTTGATGGTAGAGGTTGTCTGTAGAAAAATGCAATCAACATTTTGCGGCCCGGCCGCCCCGTCATCATGAAGGTAATAGCGATGCACAATTTCACTCTGCACACCCCGACCAAGGTGCTGTTCGGCAAGGGCCAGGTAGCCCAGCTGCGTGAACAGCTTCCCAGCGACGCCCGCATCCTGATCACCTACGGTGGTGGCAGCGTGGTGCGCAGCGGCCTGCTGGCCCAGATCCGCAGCGAGTTGGCGGGCATGAGCCTGTTCGAATTCGGCGGCATAGAGCCGAACCCCACCTATGAAACCCTGATGGGCGCCGTCGAGCTGGCCCGCGCCGAGAAGGTCGACTTCCTGCTCGCCGTCGGCGGTGGTTCCGTGCTGGATGGCACCAAGTTCATCGCCGCCGCCGCCCACTACGATCTGGCCAAGGATCCCTGGCACATCCTCGAGACCGTTGGCGGTGAAGTGGCCTCCGCCATTCCCCTCGGCGCCGTGCTGACCCTGCCGGCCACCGGCTCCGAGATGAACATGGGCGCCGTCATCACCCGCAAGAGCAGCGGCGACAAGCAGCACTTCTTCTCCCCCTTTGTGATGCCGCGCTTCGCCGTGCTGGATCCGGTGCTCACCTACACCTTGCCGGCCCGTCAGGTGGCGAACGGTGTGGTGGATGCCTTCATCCACACCCTGGAGCAGTACCTCACCTACCCGGTCAACGCCAAGGTGCAGGATCGCTTCGCCGAAGGCCTGCTGCTGACCTTGGCCGAAGAGGGCCCCAAGGCGCTGGTGGAGCCTGAAAATTACGATGTGCGCGCCAACATCATGTGGAGCGCCACCCTGGCGCTGAACGGCCTGATCGGCGCCGGTGTGCCGCAGGACTGGGCAACCCACATGCTGGGCCACGAGCTCACCGCCCTGCACGGTCTCGACCATGCCCAGACCCTGGCGGTGGTGTTGCCGGCCCTACTGCAGGCCAAGCGTGAGCAGAAGCGCGCCAAGCTGCTGCAATACGCCGAGCGGGTGTGGGATCTGCGCAGCGGCAGCGAGGAAGAGCGCATCGACGGCGCCATCGCCGCCACCCGCGACTTCTTCGAGCGGATGGGCGTCAAGACCCGGCTGCGGGACTACGGCCTGGCCGATGCCAACATAGATACCCTGGTGGCCAAGCTGGCGGAGCACGGCATGACCAGCCTGGGCGAGCACGGCGACATCGATCTGGTGCAGAGCCGGCATATTTATGAGGCGGCCTGGTAAGGCGTCAGACGCGACACCCGGTGCCAGCCGGGTGTGAATGAAGGGGGCCTGACCTGCCGCTTGGCAGGGACCTGGCCTCCTGTCCGTTACAAAACAGTTACTTTTCCCCCTTTCATCTCATCCGATGTGCCAATGGCAGATTTCGTAAGAACAAAAAACGCTAAGATAGAGGGCCGGCAAAACATTTTTTTTGACTGGTTGGATCACTTTTTTCAGCGTATTTTGCTGGTATAAGTCGTTAATTTAGTTTGTTTTTTTAAACCATGGGCCAAGATGGGCTGAATTCTGTACTCGTGGTGCGGGGGGCGTGGTTGTAATAAAACTCCAAAATTTGATACTAATCACCTTCGCGCCTGAAAAGCGGGGGCCTGGCCATGACAGGAGGTTGAGGTAAAGCCTGCTGATTTTCATAACAAAGGGCCCGTGACCTGCACTTTGGTCATGCCTTGTCGGCTCAGACATGAGAGACTGGGTAATGATTGTTTATTAACCATCAGGGAATAGTCATGCAGATTGGAATACCGAGAGAGAGTCTCGCCGGTGAGACCCGGGTCGCAGCGACCCCGGCCACCGTCGAGCAGCTGAGAAAGCTCGGCTTCGAGGTCGCCATCGAGGCCGGTGCCGGCTTGTTGGCCAGCTTTGATGATGCCGCCTTCGAGGCCGCCGGTGCCAACGTGGTGCCGAGCGTCTGGCAAGCCGACCTTATCTTCAAGGTCAACGCGCCGACCGATGCCGAGATCGCACAAATTAAGGATGGTGCTACTCTGGTGAGCTTCATCTGGCCCGCCCAGAATCCCGAGCTGGTCAAGAAACTGTCCGAGCGCAACATCAATGTGATGGCGATGGACATGGTGCCGCGGATCTCCCGTGCCCAGTCTCTCGACGCCCTCTCCTCCATGGCGAACATCGGTGGCTATCGCGCCGTGGTCGAAGCCGCCCACCAGTTCGGTCGCTTCTTTACCGGTCAGATCACCGCCGCTGGCAAGGTTCCCCCTGCCAAGGTATTGGTGATCGGTGCCGGCGTCGCCGGCCTGGCCGCCATCGGTACCGCCGGTTCCTTGGGCGCCATAGTGCGTGCCTTCGATACCCGTCTGGAAGTGGCCGAGCAGATCGAATCCATGGGGGGTGAATTCCTCAAGCTGGACTTCGGCAGCGAAGATGGCGCCTCCAGTGATGGTTATGCCAAGGTCATGTCCGATGAGTTCATCGCGGCCGAGATGGCGCTGTTCGCCCAGCAGGCCAAGGAAGTGGACATCATCATCACCACCGCCCTGATCCCCGGTCGTCCCGCTCCCAAGCTGATCACCAAAGAGATGGTGGACAGCATGAAGCCGGGTTCGGTCATCGTGGACCTGGCGGCGGCCACCGGCGGCAACTGCGAATACACAGTGCCGACCGAGCTGTTCGTGACGCCCAATGGCGTCAAGGTGATAGGTTACACCGACCTGCCGGGTCGCCTGCCTGCCCAATCCTCCCAGCTCTACGGTACCAACCTGGTCAACCTGATGAAGCTGATGTGCAAGGAGAAGGACGGCCAGGTCGCCATCGACTTCGAGGACGTGGTCCAGCGCAACATGACGGTGATCCAGGCCGGTGACGTGACCTTCCCGCCGCCCCCCATCGCCGTCTCCGCCGCACCACAGAAGCCGGCCGCCAAGCCTGCCGCCGTGAAGAAGGAAGAGGCCAAGCCCTCCAACAAGAAGTTCGTGTTCGGTGCCCTCGGCATCGCCGCCTTCGGTTGGGTGGCTGCGGTGGCGCCTGCCGAGTTCCTGTCCCACTTCACCGTCTTCATTCTGTCTTGTGTGGTCGGTTACTACGTGGTGTGGAACGTGTCTCACTCCCTGCACACGCCGCTGATGTCGGTCACCAATGCCATCTCCGGCATTATCGTGGTCGGTGCGCTGCTGCAGATAGGGCAAGGGTCGACCCTGGTCACCGTGTTGGCCTTTATCGCCGTGCTGATTGCCAGTATCAACATCTTCGGTGGCTTCACCGTCACTCAGCGCATGCTGAAGATGTTCCGTAAGGATTAAGGGGGTTTAACGTGTCTCAAGGACTGGTAACAGCATCCTATATCGTTGCCGCCGTGCTCTTCATCCTCAGTCTCGCGGGACTGTCGAAGCAAGAAACGGCCAAACATGGCAACCTGTTCGGTATCGCGGGGATGGCCATCGCCCTGCTCGCGACCGTGTTCAATCCGGAAACCAGTGGTGTGCACTGGATCATCCTGGCCATGGTCATCGGCGGCGCCATCGGCGTGCGGCTGGCACTCAAGGTCGAGATGACAGAGATGCCCGAGCTGGTAGCCGTGCTGCACAGCTTCGTGGGCATGGCGGCGGTGCTGGTGGGCTTCAACAGCTTCATCGATCTGCACCCCTCCGCTCCGGCTGAAGTCGTGGTCTCCGTCGGTTCCAACCTGGATGCGACCCTGGCCGCGGCCCGGGCGGCGTTCGAGCAGGCGGCCAGCGTGGTCCAGGTCGAGCACCTGACCGGCGCCATGTTGAACATCCACCTGGTGGAAGTGTTCCTCGGCGTCTTCATCGGTGCCGTGACCTTCACCGGCTCCATCGTTGCGTTCGGCAAACTGCGTGGCCTGATCTCTTCCAAGCCGCTGCAACTGCCCCATCGCCACAAGCTGAACCTGCTGGCCGTGGTGGTCTCCCTCGCGCTGATGATCCACTTCGTCAACGCCGGTGGCTCCACCTTCGCACTGCTGCTGATGACCCTGATCGCCTTCGCGTTCGGCTGGCATCTGGTCGCCTCCATCGGTGGCGCAGACATGCCGGTGGTGGTCTCCATGCTGAACTCCTACTCCGGTTGGGCGGCGGCAGCGGCGGGCTTCATGCTCTCCAACGACCTGCTGATCGTGGTCGGTGCCCTGGTGGGTTCCTCCGGTGCGATTCTGTCTTACATCATGTGCAAGGCGATGAACCGCTCCTTCATCTCGGTGATCGCCGGTGGCTTCGGCTCCGACGGTGTGGCCTCCACGGCTGACCAGGAGATGGGCGAATACCGCGAGACCAACGCCGAAGACGTGGCTGACATGCTGAAAAATGCCAGCTCCGTCATCATCACCCCGGGCTACGGCATGGCGGTGGCACAGGCGCAGTATCCGGTGGCCGAGATCACCCACAAGCTGCGCGAGCGCGGCGTCAAGGTGCGCTTCGGCATCCACCCGGTGGCCGGTCGTCTGCCTGGTCACATGAACGTGCTGCTGGCGGAAGCCAAGGTCCCCTACGATATCGTGCTGGAAATGGACGAGATCAACGAGGACTTCAACGACACCGACGTGGTGCTGGTGATCGGTGCCAACGACACCGTCAACCCGGCCGCCATGGAAGATCCGGGTAGCCCCATCGCCGGCATGCCGGTGCTGGAAGTGTGGAAGGCGCAGAACGTCATCGGCTTCAAGCGCTCCATGAACACTGGCTACGCCGGTGTGCAGAACCCGCTGTTCTTCAAGGAGAACACCCAGATGCTGTTTGGCGATGCCAAGGCCAGCGTCGAGGCGATCCTCAAGGCGCTGTAAGCGGCAGAGGGTCTGACAAGAGGAGGCTTCGGCCTCCTTTTTTATTGCCCGTTTTTTATCATCTGCGCCAAGGCATTGATGGAAAAGGCATAGATCCCCGTTGGCGAGCCCGGTCCCCGGCGTCTGGCCGTGATCGGGATCGCAATCCGGTGACGTTGCCCCTGCTGGAAGGCATAATGACGACAAAAGGTGAACAGGTTCAATTTTATTTGATTAATTTGTTTTTATGATCAACTAAAGTTACATGAAATGAATGGGGCTCTCCGGCGTCCCAGGTCACCGTCAAATTTGACCCGATACTGGCAGATGTATGCTGCGGCATAGTGAACACGAGAACCCACAGATGAAAGCACAATGGACCGATTTCATAACCCTGCTCAAGCGTGAAGTGGTGCCGGCCCTTGGCTGCACCGAGCCGATGTCGGTCGCTCTGGCTGCGGCCAACTGCCGCAAGCTGCTGGGACAGGATCCGACTCGCATCAGCGTCTGGGTCAGCGGCAACCTGTTCAAGAACGGCATGGGGGTCGGTGTGCCCGGCACCGGCATGATAGGGCTGCCGGTGGCGGCCGCCGTCGGCATCACCGGGGGCAACCCCGAGGGCGGGCTGGAGGTGCTCAAGCACCTCAATCAGGCCCAGGTGGAGGCTGCCAAGGCGCTGTTGCCGCTCATCAAGGTGGATGTGAAGGACGTGCCTGACGTGCTCTACGCCGAGGTGCTGGCGGAGGCGGATGGCCACAGCGCCCGAGTGGTGATCTGCACCGATCACACCCGCATCGTGCTGCTGGAGAAGGATGGCGAGGTGCTGATGGAGCAGGCCAGCGCCCCCGGCGTGCAGATCCAGCCGGCCAAATCCGACAAGCCCGCCATGAGCCTGCGCGAGATAGTGGCTTTCGCCCTGGAGGTGCCGCTGACGGAGATCGCCTTCATTCAGGAGGCGGCCAGCATGAACCAGGCGCTGGCGGATGAAGGGCTGCAGGGCTATGGCCTGCGCATCGGCAAGATCCTGACCGAGCAGGTGGAGCGCAAGCTGCTGTCGGACGACTTGATGACCCTGGCCATGCGGCTCTCCTCCGCAGCGTCCGATGCGCGCATGGACGGCGCCATGCTGCCCGCCATGTCTAACTCCGGCTCCGGCAATCAGGGCATCGCCGCCACCATGCCGGTGGTCGCCGCCGCCCGCTTCCTCAAGGCGAGCGACGAGCAGCTGGTGCGGGCGCTGGTGATGAGCCATCTGGTGGCCATCTACATCAAGATGTACCAGAACAAGCTGTCGGCCCTGTGCGCCGCCAGCACCGCCGCCATGGGTTCCGGTGCCGCCATCACCTGGCTGCTGGGTGGCCAGTTCGAGCAGATCAGCCACTGCATCAACAACATGATTGGCGATGTTTCCGGTATCATCTGCGACGGCGCGGGCAGTGCCTGCTCCATGAAGGTCTCCACCTCCACCTCGGCGGCGGTCAAGTCGTCGCTGATGGCGATCAACAACCTGCACGTGCCCCAGAGCGAGGGCATCGTCTCCGACGACGTGGATCAGACCATTGCCAACCTGGGCCGCCTCTCCAAACGGGGGATGCTGGACACCGATATCGAAATCATCAACATCATGCGGGCCAAGCAACAGGGCAAGGCCGAGTGATGCAAGGGGTGGCGCTGGCCACCCCTGTTTTTTGTCGCTCCGGCTGAACCGGGGGGCAGACCGCCACAGAGCGGCACCTTTCAGGGAAGAGTGTGCATACCCGGCACTCGTCCCATTATCGCGGGCCCGTCCCGGTTTTTTTGGGGAATATCGTCATGACACTTAGCGTTATCGGTAATCTGGCTATCCTGGCCATGTTGTTGCTGTTTCTCTATCGGCTGCAGCAAAAGCACGTCAGCTTCACCCGTCGGGTCTTCTCGGGGCTGGGGCTTGGCATTCTGTTTGGGGCTGCCCTGCAGCTGATCTACGGCGCCGGTGCCGAGGTGCTGGTCAAGACCAACGACTATCTGGACATCGTCGGCAGCGGCTATGTGAAGCTGCTGCAGATGATCATCATCCCGCTGATCATGGTCTCCATCATAGGGGCCATCCTCAAGCTCAATGGCGGTACGGCGCTCGGCAAGATCAGCGCCATGACCATAGGCGTGCTGATCTTCACCACCATGATCGCGGCCGGGGCGGGCATACTGATGTCCAACCTGTTCGGCCTGACCGCCGAGGGGCTCACCGTCGGCGCCGCCGAAATCGCTCGTGGTGCGGATCTGGACCACAGCCTGCATAGCGTCGAGAGCATGTCCTTCGCCAAGATGGTGCTGGAGTTCATCCCGGCCAATCCCTTCCTCGACATGACGGGCGCCCGCAAGACCTCCACCATCGCCGTGGTGATCTTCTCCATCTTTATCGGCCTGTCGGCCACGGGCATCGCCCGCAAGAAGCCGGAGATCTTCGCAAGCTTCGCGAACTTCATGCAGGTCGCCCACGTCATAGTGATGCGGATGGTGACCCTGGTGCTGCGACTCACCCCCTACGGCGTGCTGGCGTTGATGGCCAAGGTGGTGTCGGGCTCCAACTATGCGGACATCCTCAACCTGCTGAACTTCGTGCTGGCCTCTTACGGCGCCATCGCCATCATGTTCGGCGTGCACCTGCTGCTGGTGAGCCTGGTGGGCCTCAACCCCTGGCGCTTCCTGAAGAAGATCATGCCGGTACTGGCCTTTGCCTTCACCTCGCGCACCAGCGCGGGCTCCATCCCGATGAACGTGCAGACCCAGACCAAGGCACTCGGCATCCCTGACGGCATCGCCAACTTTGCCGCCTCCTTCGGTGCCACCATTGGCCAGAACGGCTGCGCCGGCATCTACCCGGCCATGCTGGCGGTGATGATAGCCCCGACCGTGGGGGTCAACCCCCTGGATCCCGGCTTCATCATGACGCTCATTGCCATCATCACCGTCAGCTCCTTCGGGGTGGCCGGTGTGGGCGGTGGCGCCACCTTCGCGGCGCTGATCGTGCTGTCGGCCCTGGACTTCCCGGTGGCGCTGGCGGGGCTGCTCATCTCCATCGAGCCTCTCATCGACATGGGCCGTACCGCCCTCAACGTCTCCGGCTCCATCACCGCCGGCACCGTCACCAGCCGGCTGATGGGCCAGACCGACATGACGGTGTTCAACGGCGATGCCGAGGTCAGTCTGGACGGTGAGGACGCCGTGGTCTGATCCCGCTTGGGGGACCCCATCCTCAGGTCATTGAATAGTAAAGGGGAGGCGCTGCCTCCCCTGTCGTTACAGGAGTCAAACAATGCGTATTGTGATCATCGGTGGCGAAGCCGCCGGCATGAGTGCGGCCGCCAAGGCCCGGCGTCTGGCGAAGGACGCCGACATAGTGGTGTACGAGGCCTCGGAGGTGATCTCCTTCGGCGCCTGCGGCCTGCCCTATTTCGTCGGCGACGACTTTCAGGAGCCGGGCTTCATGGCCGAGTTCAGCGTCGAGCAGTTCGCCGCCAAGGGCATTGAGGTCAAGACCGGCCATCGCGTGACCGCGCTGGATGCCGGGGCCCAGACCCTGGTCGTCGAGCACGGCGGCGATACCTTCAGCGATCGCTACGATCGGCTGATGATCGCCACCGGTGCCCGTGAGGTGATGCCGCCCATCCCCGGCCTGCAGCAGGAAGGGGTGTTCGGCCTGCGCCGCATGGCCGATGGGCTGGCCCTCAAGGCTGCAGTGCAGGACGCCAGCAAGCGAAAGGCGGTGGTCATCGGCTCCGGCTTCATCGGGCTTGAGGTGGTGGAGGCGCTGGTCCATCAGGGCAAGGAGGTGCGTCTCATCGAACTCGCCGAGCGGGTCATCCCGGATGCGTTTGACGAGGAGATTACCCAGCATATCGAGAGCGAGCTGCGGGAGCAGGGCGTCTCGCTGCACCTCGGTGAGCGGGTCGAGGCCCTGCTGGGGGAGGGGCGGGTGAGCGGCGTGCGCACCGACCAGGGCGAGTACGAGGCCGACATAGTGGTGGTCTGCACCGGCGTCAAACCCAACACCGAGTTTCTGGCCGGCACCGGCATAGCGCGGCTGACCAACGGCGCCATCGAGGTGGACCGTCAGGGTCGCAGCTCCTTGCCGAACGTCTGGGCCGCCGGAGATTGTGCCAGCGTCTGGCACAGCGTGAAGCAGCAGCAGGTCTATGTGCCGCTCGCCACCATCGCCAACAAGCTGGGCCGCATGGTGGGAGAGAACCTGGCCGGCGCCGAGCAGGAATTCCCGGGCACCCTGGGCTCGGCGGCGCTCAAGGTGCTGGGGCTGGAGGCGGGTCGCACCGGCCTCAGTGAGCGGGAGGCGCAGGCGCTGGGCATCGACTATCGTACCGTCGTCATCAAGGACAAGTGCCACACCAACTACTGCCCCGGTCAGTCCGACATCCACGTCAAGCTGGTGTATGAGGCGGGCAGCAAGCGTCTGCTCGGCGGCCAGATCCTGGGGCGCAAGGGGGCGGTGCACCGCATCGATGCGCTGGCGGTCGCCATCACCATGGGGGTCACCACGGAGCAGCTCGGCATGCTGGACTTCGCCTACGCGCCGCCTTTCTCCCGCACCTGGGACGTGCTGAACGTGGCGGGTAACGTCGCGAAATAAGGGAATCCAGATAGCGCGCCGTCTCTCTCCACCCGGACTTGGGACGTGCTGAACGTAGTGGACAACGTCGCCAAGTAGCCTGAAAGCCATGACGGCGCAGATCGCTGCGCCGTCTCGTTCCACGCAGGAAGATGAGTCAAAGTTGGCGTGTTGTGCCGCGAAACGGGGCGAACAGATAGGAACTTGACGGGATCTTCCCATAAAAAAACCGGAGCCATTGGCTCCGGTTTTTCATTCAACGAATGCCTGCACTCAGCTGCGGCCGAGGCGATTGTCCGGGTAGTTCTTGGCCAGCACTTCGCGGGCGTGGCGGGCCAGGGTCGGCATCTTCAGGGTATCGTAGGAGTTGACCATGATCTCCAGTGCCTTCTCGGTCTCGGGCGTGTCCGGATAGGTCTCGACCACCAGTTTGGCGCGGTTGGCGGCGGCGATCAGGGCATCGCGCTTGACGTAGTACTCGGCCACGCTCAGATCGTAGCGGGCGAGACGGGTCTTCAAACCGACCATGCGAGCACGGGCATCGGCGGCATAGACGCTGTTGGGATAGTTCTGCAACAGGGTCTTGAAGTCCTGGAAGGCCTGACGAGCGTAGGAAGGGTCCTTGTCGTCCCGGTTGATCCCCAGGAAGTCCTGGAAGAAGTTGTAATCTGCCGCCATGTTGGTCAGGCCACGCATGTAGAACACATAATCGATGTTCTTGTGGGCCGGATTGAGGCGAATGAACCGGTCGATATTGGCGATGGCCTGAGCGGTGTCATCCTGCTTGTAGTAGGCGTAGATCAGATCGAGTTGAACCTGACTCGAGTAGGCACCGAAGGGGTAACGCGAGTCCAGCGCTTCCAGCAATTCGATGGCGTTCAGGTAGTTACCAGTATCCAGTTTGAGACGGGCTTGTTGGTACAGAACTTCCGGCGGTTCGTCGGGAACCTTGGGTTTGGTGCTGGAACAACCAGTGATCAGGGTAGCGATCAAGGCGAGCGACATCAGCAGGTGAGACTTCTTTCCCATCAACAACATCCGGTCCATTTCCACGAAATTGGCAAAGTATCCGTTATGCTTGGCTAAAAGAAAAGCTAGAATACCCGGATTATTTCGAATTGATACCCCCGCTCAAGAGACCATACATGAGCCAGCATATTGAACTGACAGGCGAATTTCAGGATCACCAATTCGGGCAACGGCTCGACCAGGCCCTGGCCGAATTGTTTCCAGACTACTCCAGAACCCGCATCAAGGAGTGGATTTTACAGGACAGAGTGACCCTGGACGGTCAGGTTGCCAATACCCCGCGCGAAAAAGTGCTGGCTGGACAACAGGTACATGTCGATGTCGAGTTGGAAGATGACACCCGCTGGGATGCCCAGAACATCGAACTCAACATCGTCTATGAAGATGAACACATTCTGGTGATCGACAAGCCGGCCGGTCTGGTGGTCCACCCAGGCGCCGGCACGCCGGACGGCACTATCCTCAACGCGCTGCTGCACCGCTACCCCGGCATTGCCGAGGTGCCCCGTGCCGGCATAGTGCACCGTCTGGATAAGGACACCACGGGTTTGATGGTGGTGGCCAAGACGGTACCGGCCCAGACCCATCTGGTGGAGGCGCTGCAGGCGCGCCAGATCACCCGTGAGTACGAGGCCATCGCCATCGGTCACATGACCGCCGGCGGTACGGTTGATGCCCCCATCGGTCGTCATCCGACCCAGCGTACCCACATGGCTGTGGTGCCGAACGGTCGTCCGTCCGTGACCCACTATCGGGTGCACGAGAAGTTCCGTGGCCACACCCGGTTGCGGTTGCGCCTCGAAACCGGTCGTACCCACCAGATCCGGGTACACATGTCCCACATCAAGCACCCGCTGGTAGGGGATCCCGCCTACGGTGGTCGTCTGCGCCTGCTGCGCAACGCGACCCCGGAGCTGACCCAGGCCCTGCGCGAATTCAATCGCCAGGCGCTGCACGCGACCATGCTGAAACTGGCTCACCCCATCACGGGGGAAGTCATGGAGTGGCACTCGTCCACCCCGCAGGACATGCTGGATCTGATGGAAGTGCTGCGCGCGGATACCCTCGCCAACCCGGACGATCTGGTCTGGGGTTGATGAGGTTTGCCCTGGCAACGCCCAGATAGCATGCCAAACGGGGCGCCCTCTGATGAGGCGCCCCGTTTTTTTATCAGTGATATGAAGGAGTCGCAGATGAACTGGATCGAACCCGACTGGCCCGCACCGGCCTCTGTACGGGCGCTGTCGACCACCCGGGACGAGGGCGTCAGCGAGGGTGTCTTTCGTGGTCTGAACCTCGGCGCCCACGTGGGCGACGATGCGGTGAAAGTCGAGGCGAACCGCACCCTGTTGCAACAGGTTGCCGAGATCCCGGGTCGGCTCAACTGGCTCAATCAGGTGCACGGTACCGCGGTCCATCCGGTCAGCAATCAATACGAAAGTGCGCCGGAGGCGGATGCCGCCTGTGCTCACGAGGCCGGGCTGGCCTGCATCGTCATGACAGCCGACTGCTTGCCGGTGCTGTTCTGTGACAGAGCCGGTACCCGGGTGGCCGCCGCCCACGCTGGCTGGCGCGGGCTGCAGGCCGGGGTGCTGGAGGCCAGCCTCGCCGCCATGGGGGGCGATCCCGCCGACATCCTCGCCTGGCTCGGGCCGGCCATAGGCCCCGAGGCGTTCGAAGTCGGGGGCGAGGTGCGCGAGGCCTTTATGGCCGAACAGGCCGAGGCCGCTGCCGCCTTCAAACCTTCCCCCAACGAGGGCAAGTGGCTGGCGGATATCTACCGGCTGGCCCGGCTGCGCCTCGCCCGCGCCGGGGTGAGCGCCGTCTATGGGGGCGAGTACTGCACCCACGGCGATGGCGAGCGCTTTTACTCCTATCGTCGCGACGGTCAGACCGGCCGCATGGCCTCCCTCATCTGGCTCGCCGAGTGAATGACAGCGCCCCCGCTCTGGCGGGGGCGCTGTGCCTCTGGCTCCGCTATTGAGGAAAAAATAAACAGCCCTTCCCCTTGAAATTCGGGCCCCAGACCTCATCTTCCTTGTCAGAAAGTTCTGTTGTTGCCGCTGCGGCGGCCTCGTTTCAAAGGGGGAGTGCGATGCGTTTAGATCGCCTGACCAGCAAGTTCCAGGTCGCAATTTCCGATGCCCAGTCGTTGGCACTGGGTCGTGATCACCAGTTTATCGAACCCGTCCACCTGATGACCGCCCTGCTCAATCAGGACGGCGGCTCCATTCGTCCGTTGCTGACCCTGTGCGGGATGGACATCAATGCCCTGCGCTCGCGCCTCGGCGAAGAGCTCGATCGCTTGCCCAAGGTGAGCGGCGTGGAGGGGGATGTACAGCTCTCCAACGGCCTCGGCCGGCTGCTCAACGTCTGCGACAAGCTGGCCCAGCAGCGCAAGGATCAGTTCATCTCGTCCGAGCTGTTCGTGCTGGCGGCCCTCGATGAGAAGGGCACGCTCGGCGAGTTGCTGCGCCGCCATGGCCTGACCAAGGAGAAACTCGACGCCGCCATCGACAAGGTGCGCGGCGGCAAGAAGGTGGATGACGCCAACGCCGAGGAGAACCGCCAGGCGCTGGAGAAATACACCATAGATCTCACCGAGCGGGCCGAACTCGGCAAGCTCGACCCCGTCATCGGGCGGGATGAAGAGATCCGCCGCACCATCCAGGTGCTGCAACGCCGTACCAAGAACAACCCGGTGCTGATCGGTGCCCCCGGCGTGGGCAAGACCGCCATCGTCGAGGGGCTGGCCCAGCGCATCATCAACGGTGAGGTGCCGGAAGGGCTCAAGAACAAGCGGGTGCTGTCCCTCGACATGGGGGCCCTGGTGGCCGGAGCCAAGTATCGCGGCGAATTCGAGGAGCGGCTCAAAGCCGTGCTCAGCGATCTCGCCAAGGAGGAGGGCAATGTCATCCTCTTCGTCGACGAGCTGCACACCATGGTCGGCGCCGGCAAGGGCGAGGGGGCCATGGACGCGGGCAACATGCTCAAACCGGCCCTGGCGCGCGGTGAGCTGCACTGCGTCGGTGCCACCACGCTCGATGAGTATCGCCAGTACGTAGAAAAAGATGCCGCGCTCGAGCGCCGCTTCCAGAAGGTGCTGGTGGAGGAGCCCTCGGTGGAGGACACCATCGCCATACTGCGCGGCCTGAAAGAGCGCTATGAGCTGCACCACCATGTGCAGATCACGGACCCGGCCATAGTGGCGGCGGCTCAGCTGTCCCACCGCTACATTGCGGATCGCCAGCTGCCTGACAAGGCCATCGACCTCATCGACGAGGCGGCGGCCAGCATCCGGCTGCAGATAGACTCCAAGCCGGAGTCCCTGGACCGGCTCGAGCGCCGCATCATCCAGCTCAAGCTGGAGCAGCAGGCGCTGATGAAGGAAGACGACGATGCCAGCCGCAAGCGGCTCGATCTGCTCAATCAGGAGCTGACCGAGAAGGAGCGGGAATACAACGAGCTGGAAGAGGTGTGGAAGGCCGAGAAGGCCGCCCTTGCCGGTACCCAGCACATCAAGGCGGCGTTGGAGCAGGCCCGTCAGGATCTGGAGGTGGCACGCCGCGCCGGTGACCTGGCCCGCATGTCCGAGCTGCAGTACGGCCGCATCCCCGAGCTGGAGAAACAGCTGGATCTCGCCACTCAGGCGGAGATGCAGGAGACCAGCCTGCTGCGCAACCGCGTCACCGATGTGGAGATCGCGGATGTGCTGGCGCGCTGGACCGGGATCCCGGTGGCGCGGATGCTGGAAGGGGAGCGCGACAAGCTGCTGCGGATGGAAGATCAGCTGCACAGCCGGGTGATCGGCCAGGAAGAGGCGGTGAACGCCGTTTCCAATGCCATTCGTCGCTCCCGGGCCGGGCTGTCCGATCCGAACCGGCCCATCGGCTCCTTCCTGTTCCTCGGCCCGACCGGGGTGGGCAAGACTGAGCTGTGTAAGGCACTGGCCGAGTTCCTGTTCGATACCCAGGACGCCATGGTGCGCATCGACATGTCCGAGTTCATGGAGAAGCACAGCGTGGCCCGTCTGGTGGGGGCGCCTCCCGGCTACGTGGGCTACGAGGAGGGGGGTTATCTGACCGAAGCGGTACGCCGTCGCCCCTACTCGGTGATCCTGCTGGACGAGGTGGAGAAGGCGCACCCGGATGTGTTCAACATCCTGTTGCAGGTGCTGGACGACGGTCGCCTGACCGATGGTCAGGGCCGCACCGTGGACTTCCGCAACACCGTGGTCATCATGACCTCCAACCTCGGCTCGGATCTCATTCAGGAGCACTATGCCGAGAAGGACTATGAGGAGATGAAGTCCCTGCTGATGGAGTTGCTGACCCGCAGCTTCCGTCCGGAGTTCATCAACCGGATCGACGAGACTGTGGTGTTCCACCCCCTCGGCGAGGATCACATCAAGTCCATCGCCCGCATCCAGCTCAAGAGCCTGATGGGCCGTCTGGAGTCCCAGGGCTTCGAGGTGGAGGTGAGCGAGGAGCTGCTGACCAAGCTGGTGCATGCCGGCTTCGATCCCGTCTACGGGGCGCGTCCCCTCAAGCGGGCGATCCAGCAGAAGGTGGAGAACCCCCTGGCCCAGGCCCTGCTCAGCGGTCGGGTCATCCCCGGCAAGAAACTGTTGCTGGGGGCCGACAGCAGTGGGCTCACCATGAGCCAGCCGTGATGGTGTCATCGATAAAAAACGCAGGCCTCGTGCCTGCGTTTTTCTTTTAGGGAGGCGAGATGCTCAAGTTCTCTGTGCTGGTGGACGACGAGGTCCATCGTCCAGGTTGTGTTCCGGAAAGAGGTTTGGCCTTGCTGTTGGAATGCGACGGCCTCAGGGTGTTGTTCGATAGCGGCAGAGGGCAGGCCCTGGGCCCCAATGCCGCGGCGATGGGGGTGGATCTCGCTTCCCTCTCCCACCTGGTGCTGTCCCACGGTCATTACGATCACGTGGGCGGCGTCGGCGCTCTGCCCGTCTTTCCCAGCCCCATTCCCCTGATCGCCTGCCCGGATGTATTTCATGAGCGGGGTTACTTCCTGCCCTGGCCGTTTCGGCGCCACAACCTTTACCGCCTCTCGGGGGAGCTTGAGCCCGCCCGGCTGCGCTCCAGAGGGCTGATCCCCCGCTGCTCGGCCGAGCCGGTCTGGCTGTCCGAGCACCTGGTGTTTCTGGGCTCCATCCTGAGGCGGGATAAGGCCAAACCCTCCCTGCTCGGCTACATAGTGCGCGGCGGGCGAGTGGAGAAGGATCTCATCAGCGATGATTCCGCCATTGCCTACAAGGGTGAGCAAGGGCTCATCATCTTTATCGGCTGCGGCCATGCGGGGGTCGAGAACATAGTGCAGCGGGCCAGAGAGGTCTGCGGCGAGGAGCGGGTGCACGCCATCATCGGCGGCTTGCACCTGAAATTCTCCGGCCCGCAGCGGGCGAGGGCACTGGGCCTGTATCTGGCGCGGGAAGGGGTGGACAAGCTGTTCGCTTGCCACTGCACCGGCAAGCGCAAATCGGGGTTGCCGGGGCAGACCCGGATCGGGGCGGGCTTCGAATACCGCTTTTTGCCCTAAAAAAAGCGGCAATCCGAGGATTGCCGAGAGGAATGTAGTGAAGCGACCTGAGGTGGGTTGAGCGGGTCGCAGGGCAAGCCCCGGTGTCGAAGAGGGCCAGCGGCCACCCTCCTTACAGCATGTCCGGGATGCGCTCTCTCATCCCGAACCGCCACAATTCGCTTACAGCATGCCCGGGATGCTGGCCTTCATTTCCGCCGGCCAGACGCCGACCTGCACCTGACCAATGTGCTCCTTTTGTAGCAGCAACATGGCGAGGCGGGATTGGCCGATGCCGCCGCCTATGGTCTGCGGCATTTCGCCCGCCAGCAGGGCCTGGTGCCAGTCGTACTGCAGGCGATCCTCGTCGCCGGTGGTGGCGAGCTGGCGACGCAGGGCCTCGGCGTCTACCCGGATCCCCATGGAGGAGATCTCGAAGCAATCCTGCAGCACCGGGTTCCACACCAGGATGTCGCCGTTCAAACCGGCCAGCCCCAGTTCGCTCTGGCTGCTCCAGTCGTCATAGTCCGGGGCACGCACGTCGTGGCGCTCACCGTGGGACAGATCGCCGCCGATGCCGATGAGGAACACGGCCCCCAGCTCCTTGGCGATGGCGCGCTCGCGGCCCTTGGCGTCGAGATCCGGGTAACGGGTCAGCAGTTCTTCGCTGTGCAGGAACTGGATCTCCGCCGGCAGGAAGGGGGTCATCTCGTGCTCGGCGCAGACCGCGCGCTCGGTGGCCTTGATGGCGGTCCAGATGCCGCGCACCGTGTCTTGCAGGTAGGCCAGATCCCGGCGCTCGCTCGGCATCACCTTCTCCCAGTCCCACTGATCCACGTAGACGGAGTGGATGGGGGTCAGGCGGTCTTCGTCCGGACGCAGCGCCTTCATGTGGGTATAGATGCCCTCACCGGGCCCGAAGCCGAAGCGGCCCAGGGTCTGGCGCTTCCACTTGGCCAGGGAATGCACCACCTCGTAGCTGTGCTCCGGCAATGTCTTCACCTTGACCTGCACCGCATGCTCGCAGCCGGAGAGGTTGTCCTGGGTGCCGTCACCGACCCGGCTCAGGATGGGGGCTTGCACCTCCATCAGGCCGAGCTGCAAGGCGAGTTGGCGGGAGAACATCTCTTTGACGAAGCTGATCTGCTGTTGGCTGCGAATGTAGTGCTGTTTCATGGTGATTACCTGTCTAAAACCCGTTGGATATGGCGATTCTTCAACAGATGGTGCACTAAATTCAATATTCGATAATAGAAATAGGCTTTACGTGTTTTTTTCTTCAAAATAACCGCTGAGTTACTGAGATATCGTTAACGGGAGTACAAAAAAGTGCCGGAAAATTATCGGATCGATAATCTCGATCAGGCCATCCTCACCGCCCTGATGGAGAATGCGCGGATCCCTTACGCCGAGCTCGCCAAGCAACTGACCGTCAGCCCAGGCACCATTCACGTGCGGGTGGAGAAGATGAAGCAGGCGGGGATCATCGAGGGTACCCGGGTGCAGGTGAACGCCAAGAAGCTGGGCTATGACGTCTGCTGCTTTATCGGCATCAACCTCAAGAGCGCCAAGGATTACCCCTCGGCCCTGGCCAAGTTGCAGGCCCTGGACGAGGTGGTGGAGGCCTACTACACCACGGGTCACTACAGCATCTTCATGAAGGTGATGACCCGCTCCATCGACGAGCTGCAGACCGTGTTGATCCACAAGATCCAGACCATAGACGAGATCCAGTCCACCGAGACGCTGATCTCGCTGCAGAACCCGATATTGAGGGATGTAAAGCCCTGATATGGGCAGGTGCGGGGCCATGGAACGAGAGCCATTTCTATGCGAGACCCTGGTGAAAGAACCCCGTCGAGGCAGATAAATACGCTATTTTTGTTACGTTTTACGGAGTTAACATGATGAAAATGCATTTCATTTCAGTGGCTCCCTCTGCCTGCGGGGGCTAAAGACGGGATCTCGGGAGGGGAAGGCCGGGGTCAGGGGGCGACATAGGGGATGCCGTACTTGTCGTAGAGCGCCTTGAGGCGACCGTCCTGCTTCATGCGCAGCAGCTCGGCGTCGTAGGCCGCCATCAGCGTCGGGGTGTCGGCATCGGCCCGAGCCTTGGTCCAGACGCTGTAGTAGAGGCCGGTCTTGAGCGGCTTGGGCAGGTAGTCGAGCCGGCCTTCCAGCCCCTCCTGCTTGATCTGGGCGAAGGCGGTGACCAACGGCATGGGGACGGTATCGATGCGGCCGGCGATCAGCTTGCGCAGTTGCAGCGCATTGATGGGGATCTCCTGAAACTGATAACCGGGATCCCTCATGGCCGCCGTCAGCTCGGGGGTGTAGGAGAAATCCCGGGTGATGCCGATGCGCCAGGGCTTGAGATCGGCCAACTGCTCGTAGTGGATCTTGCCCGCGTCCCCCTTGCGCACGAAGAAGTGCCAGCTGTGGCGCAGATGGGACTGCTTCGGATAGAGCAGATAGGCCTCTCGCTCCGGCTTGTAGGAGTGGGTCATCACCAGATCGTAAACACCGGTCTCGGCCCCGCGGGTGAGGCGGGCGCCGGAATCGATCAGCTCTATCCTGATGGGCACCCTGAGGGTGCCGAAGATGGCGGTGACCAAGTCCACATCCAGACCACGGGGCTGACCGCCCTCATCCAGCCATTTCAGGGGCGGCTCCAGGGTGCCGCCGATGATCAGCTCCTTGGCCGACAGCCAGCAAGGCAGTAGCAGACAGAGCAGAAGCAAGCGTCGCAAATCACATCTCCTGTGCGCACGGGGCAGGCTCACGATCATTTCGGTATAGTGACCGGCAGACATCTCACAGAGGCGACCCCGAATGGCGAATCCTGAAATTGAAAGCGAACTGGACGGCATCGACAGGCTCTCGGTCTGTCTCTATCGTCTCGGCCTGAGTCTGGCAGCTTTGCTGCTGTTGTGTCGAGGGGTTAGCTTGTTGATTGGGCAGGATCTTTTGCCGACAAGGCTGTGGTTGATGGCGCTGGTGGTGGGGAGCGGCCTGTGCGGATTCTGCCTGCACATCTATGACAAACGGATCCGCTTTATCCTGCAGGGGCTGGGGTGGGGCGGCCTGCTGCTGGCCGCTTGTGGCGCGCCGGATGCCCTGCTGCTGGGGGCGGCCCTGGCCACCCTGTCCGGCCTGGCGTTCAAGGAGCAATTCTGTTTCGCCATCCCGGGCATCCGGCTGTTGCCGCTGCTGCTGCCCTTGCTGTGGCTGCTGGAAGGGCTCAGGTTGGATTGGGCCAGCGCCCTGGTGGCCCTGGTGAGCGGCCTGCTGCTCTGCCTGCTGTGCCTGGCGAAGTGGCGCATGCCGCTGCATTTTGATATCGGTGACCGCGGGCGTTATCAGCTCTAGGTGGCCCGCCCCGGTTCACCCGGGCGGCATGGCGCAGTGACAGGGCCCGAGTGGCCAAACGACAAGGAGAGGGTATGCGTGCATTGGTGACGGGGTGTGGCCGTCGACTGGGTTTTTATCTGTGCGAGCAGCTGGTGGCCGCGGGTTGGCAGGTGACGGGCAGCTATCGCAGCGAGCGCCCCGAGCTGGCGCAGTTGCGGGCCCTGGGGGTGGAGCTGGTACAGGCGGATTTTGCGAAAGAGGAGGAGGTCGAGGGGCTGATCGCGGCCCTGGCCGCCCACGAGGATCTGGCGCTGGTCATCCACAACGCCTCGGCATTTGAGCCGCAGGCGGCGGAGCCGGCGGCCCAGCTCGCCCAGTTCGAGCAGTTCTACCGGGTGCATATGGCGGCGCCCTTCCAGCTCAATCGCGCGCTGGCACCCCGACTGGCACGCCAGGGCAACGCCGGCATCATCCACATCACCGACATCTACATCCACGCCCCGGCGCCCCAGTTCGCCGCCTATGTGGCCACCAAGGCGGGGGCCCATTCGCTGGCCATGAGCTTCGCCCGCGAGCTGGCCCCCGCGGTGCGGGTCAACACCATAGAGCCCGGCCCCATACTGTTCCTCGACGAGCACGGGGAGGCGTGGCGCCAGCAGGTGCTGGCCCGGACGCCGCTGGCGAAGGAGGGGGGACTGGCGCCCATCTGGCAGGCGGTGCAGCTGCTGATGACGAACGACTACATGACGGGGGCCAGCATCAGGGTCGATGGTGGCCGGGCCCTCGCCGTCATCTAGGCCCTAGGCTGCCGATGACGACGAGGGAAAAGTGTATCGGGTGGAGGCTGGCCGGGGCCTCGTTGTCATCCCGGTTACTGATGGCGGGGAGGGGCAGGGCGGGGATCCGTCGTGAGGGGGAGACTGCCCAGACCCTGGCGGTCATCGGCATGGGACCAGAGCTCGACGCTCTCGTGACCAAAGATCTGCTCGGCAAACACCTTGCTGGTCGGCAGGCGCAGCGCCACCTTGTGGGCCTGCACCGAGCGCCGTTCATACAGCTCGGCCAGCAGCTCGCCGAGATAGGCGTCCACCTCGGCCGCGGCGAAGCTGTCGAGGGGGGCGCTGGCCAGGATGTCGATGTCGAGCGGCCTGTCCGTCACCTTGCACAGCGGGTTGCTGCGATCCCGGCCGTGGGTCAGCTCCATGGTGACGAACTCGGCCTTCAGCTGGGACGCCGAGAGTTCGCTCTCGACGACGAGCAGGCAGTTGAGGAAGTCATGGGACGAGCGCATGCCCACCGGCTTGGTCTGGATCACCGAGCTCAGCCGCAGGTGGCCGAAGCGCGCCAGCAATTCTCCCACGGCCTGGCTGACGTGCTGGACGGGGTCAAGATTCGATCCAATGCTACACAGGTAGAACATGCTTTCCCTTTCTAGAGTTGGGCTCGTCTGAAATATATACGCAGCTCACGGTTATCGGATTTACTATGAATTAACATAGTTTTATCTACTGTGATCCAACTCTGATTGGTAAAAAAAGGAGGTTCGTATGAGTGTGGAGCTGAAATGGGCGCTGTTGACCGCCTCCGGGGCCCTCGCCGTGATACTGATCATCTGTGTGGCATCCGTCGGTCTGGCGTGACGCCTGTTCCCGAATGCAACCAAACCGGCCTCTTGGCCGGTTTTGCTTTTTGGGGGAGTGCGGATATGCTGGCCCCCCAAGATGAAGAGAGACTGTTCGAGATGACCAAGGTTCGGCCGCGTTCCCTGCTCCAGGTGGTATTGATGGGCTTCGTGTTGGTCCTGATGCCCCTGGGAGGCATGATCTGGCACGACAGTCAGGCCCTCTCCCACCTGAGCCAGCTCACCAGCGACGAGGTGGAGCGCGCGGTCCGGGATACCCGCCGGGCGACCCTGCTCACCACCCAGGCCATCGATCTGGAACGCACCCTGCGCCGCTATGCGGTGCTGGGGGACGAGCGCATCCTCGACACCTATCGGCAGCAGCTGGCGCGCTATCGCGAGCTGCTCGAGGTCCATCGGCAATCCATTCCGGATGCCGCCGTCTATGGGGATCTCGACACCGCCCTGAGCTGGCTAGACGGCTTGCAGGATCTGGCCAGGGCCAAGACCGAGGCGACCAGCCCCCAATTCGATCGGTTCAACGAGTCAAACCAGCAGCTGGAGGTGATCACCCGCAGCCAGGTGGATGAGCACGTGGTGCGTATGCGGGCGGCCATCGCCGAGCTGAGAACGGAGATCTGGTGGATCAGCAGCTTCGTGGCGGTGCTCAGCCTGCTGCTGATCCTGCTGTTTACCTACCTCATCATCCACCCCGTGCGTCAGATTGAGTCGCGGATCCTGAGCCTGGGGGCCGGCATAGAGCCGGACAAGCGACCGGTGGATGGCCCCGCCGAGCTGGTGTTGCTGGGGGAGCGGATCGGCTGGCTGCACGACAAGCTCAAGGAGCTGGAGCAGCAGAAGTATCAGTTCCTGCGTCATGTCTCCCACGAGCTGAAGACGCCGCTGGCGGTGCTGAGGGAGGGAGCGGATCTGTTGTCCGAGCAGTTGATGGGGCCCCTCAACGGGGATCAGCAGGAGATCTGCCAGATGCTGGAGGAGAACAGCCGTCGGCTGCAGACCCTGATCGAGCGGCTGCTCGATTTCAACCGCCTCAGCCAGCAGGAGGCCTTCAGCCTGACGCCGGTGCCGCTGACCCCCTTGCTGCTTGAACTGTCGGCAGAATACCGGTTGGCGCTGGAATCCAAACAAATCAGTGTACACTTGCCGCCCGAGCCCATCGTTCTGCAGGCCGAGCCCTATCGTCTGCGCCTCATACTCGACAACCTGTTTTCCAACGCGGTCAGCTACGGCGCCAAGGGCGGTCGAGTCTGGATCCGTGCCGGCCAGGATGCCAATGGCAGCTGGCTGGAGGTGGCCAACGAGGGCCCCAGCATCCCGCTGGCCGAGCGGGAACGGATCTTCGAGCCGTTCGAGCAGGGCAGCACGGTGCGCCATGGCCTGTTGAAAGGCTCCGGGATGGGCCTCTCCATCGCCCGCGAATCGGCCATGAGCCTGGGGGGAGAGCTGACGCTGATCGAGGATGAGCAGGCGGATGTCTGCTTCCGGCTGACGCTGAAATGAGGCCTTGGATGAGATGGCCCAGAGCCTGGGCAATGACACTGATTAAAGATGAGCAGGCGGATGCCTGTTCCCGGTTGACGCTGAAGTGAAGCCAAAGATGAAACGATTTTTTATTCCCGTATTGATGAGCCTGCTCTCAGGCTGCTCCCTGTTGCCGCATTCCGGCCTGACGGATCCCTCGGATCAGGCCGTCGCCAAGCGGATGGAATTTGCCAACAAAGAGATGCAGGTACGCCTGCAATACTCGGACTGGCTGCTGGCCAGTCACCCCCAGCAACGGGTGCAGGAGCGCCAGCGTCTGAGTGGCGCCACCGATCTCGAGAGCCGGGTCAGCCTCGCCATGGTCAACACCCACCCGTCCGAATCGGTGGCAAATCGCCGGGCCGGGCTGGACAGGCTCAAGTCTCTGCTGCCTGAGCTCGGGCTGGATGCCCAGGCCTTCCTGCGCAGCTGGATCGCCCTCGGTGAGGAGCTGCTGGCCCGCGACAGCCGACGCACGGATCAGAGTCAGGAGGTGCAGCGGTTGCGTCGCCAGATAGAACAGCTCACCGCCATCGACGAGCAGCTGAATCAGCGTAAGCTCAATGGCGGAGCCAAGCCATGATGGCCGCCAATACCGCCTTGGGCGAGGAAGGAGTACAAGCATGAGTCGCATCCTGCTGGTCGATGATGATGCCAGCCTGCTCAAACTGATGAGCATGCGCCTGCGCAGTCAGGGCTACGAGGTGGACACCGCCGATAGCGCCGAAGGGGCGCTGGACAGGCTGCGCCAGCAGCGGGCCGATCTGGTGCTCAGCGATCTGCGCATGGGGGGCATGGACGGGCTGGAACTGTTCGAGCGGATCCAGGCCCAGTGGCTTGGCATGCCGGTCATCATCATGACTGCTCATGGCACCATCCCGGATGCCATCCAGGCGACCCGCTCCGGGGTATTCAGCTTTCTCACCAAGCCCATCGACAAGGATGAGCTGCTGGTCACCATAGAACATGCCCTGAGCCTGACCCGCCCCAAACAGCAGCAGGAGTGGCAGTCCCTCATCCTGACCCGCAATCCGCAGATGGAGCAGCTGCTGATCCAGGCGAGCAACATCGCCACCATGGAGGTACCTGTCTTGATCCTGGGCCCCTCCGGCTCGGGGAAAGGGGTGATGGCCCAGGCCTTGCACCAGGCCAGCAACCGGCGGGACAAGCCGCTGCACACCATCAACTGCGCCGCCCTGCCCTGGCCGGTGCTGGACTTGCAGCTGTTTGGGGAGGATGGACAGTCGGGCCTGTTCGCCGAGGCGAAGGGGGCCACCCTCTTCCTGGACGAGATAGGCAATCTGTCGGAGTCGCTGCAGGCCAAGTTGCTGCAGGTGCTGGCGGAGTACGGTCAGGGCACCGCCGAGGTCAGGGTCATCAGCTCCAGCCATCAGGATCTGGTGACGGCCATGGAGGAGGGGCGTTTTCGGGAGGATCTCTTCTACCGCCTCAACGTGGCGAATATCACCCTACCTCCCTTGAGCGCCCGCAGCGAGGACATACCGCTGCTCGCTCGCCAGGCCCTCGACGACTATCGTAGCCGCCATGACAACTGCGCCGCCCTCGGCTTCTCGCCGGAGGCACTGGCCCTGCTGGCGGCCGCGGCCTGGCCCGGCAACGTGCGCCAGCTCTGCGGGGTGGTGGAGCAGCTTGCCAGCCTCTGCTGCAGCCCGGTGATCGGCGCCGCCATGGTGGAGTCGGCGCTGAGCGGCGGTGTCGGCGGCATCCCCTCGTTCAACGAGGCGCGCGCCGAGTTCGAGAAGGAGTATCTGATCCGGCTGCTGCGCACCACCGAGGGGAACGTGACCCTGGCGGCGAACATGGCGGGACGCAACCGCACCGACTTCTACAAGCTGTTGAACCGGCACGGCATAGAGGCGGCGAACTTCAAGCTGAAGAACTGATCTGAAGGGCAAACAGAAAACGCCCTGACCACAGTGGTCAGGGCGTTTTGCTATTCAGCAACAGAGTATTCGCATCAAGGATCAGGCGGGGTCGGTGACACCCGTGGTGGCCTGGGTCTTGCGGGAGAGCCAGAGGCCGCTCGCCTTCATCAGGTAGCCGAACAGAGCGCCGATCACTAGGGAAGGCAGGATCAGCCGCCACTCGCCGGCCGCCCCGAAGGTGGCACAGCAACCGGCGAAGGTGCCGGGGATGTAGCCGAGCCACCGCTGCTTGGCCTGGGCGCACATCAGGGTCGCCACCGCTCCCGTCATCAGATAGCCCGCCATGCCGGCACCCCACCAGTTTTCCCCGTGGATCAGCACCAGTGCCCACAGCATGCCGCTCGCATTGCACAGCAGGGTCTGCAGCAGCGCCTTGTAGCCGCCGCTCGAGGCGAAGTAGCTGGTGCAACCGAGGAAGCCGACCCAGGAGATGAGGCCGAGGGCGGCTGCCAATCCACCCCAGACGGCGGAGAGGATCCCGGTCGTGATGGCGATGGCGATCAATGGGCTCATGACATGACTCTCGTGGTTGAATTTGGAAAAGGAGGCAGCCTACCCTTCGGCGAAGGGGCGGCAAGCAGGGGCCGGATTGTGTGTGATCTTGGTCACTCTTTTCAACTCGGGAATACGCTTGCGCTCGCGAAAAAAATTCATGGTGGCGTCTTGGACCCTGCACCATAGTTAGAGGCCCTGTCCTGCTCATGGAGTGAGTCTGATGGTGCCAAATGTGATCGTTCCTCTGCTGGTGTTCATCCTGTTGTTCCTGGTTGGAACCATGGCCAAGGCGCTGCCTCTCTACCAGATGATGTAAGCCGTGAAATAAAACCTCACCGGGGCCGGTCTTATGAATGTTGCCTCACAGCCCCGGGAGTTTCTTCATGTTGATCAAGCGTTCTACCCCCCATCACCCCACCGAGCGGGATGTCACCCCGGAAGCCGTCTATCAGGATCGCCGCCTCATCCTCAAGGGGCTTGGCCTTGGGCTGGGTGCCGGCGCCGCCAGCCTGGCCTTCCCGGCCCAGGCCAGCCTGCTGGATCTCTTCTCCGATGAGAAAGCCGCCCCGGCCCCCGCCACCAAGGCGCTTCACTACAAGGCCGCCGCCCGGCCGGAGGGAGTGACCCTCACCCCGTTGGAGAAGGCGACCACCCACAACAACTTCTATGAGCTCGGCACCGACAAGGGGGATCCGGCTCGCAATGCCCACTACCTCAAGCCCGAGCCCTGGACGCTCAAAGTGGAGGGGGAGGTGGCCAAGCCCTTCACCCTGGATGTGTGGGATCTCATCAACAAGAGCGAGCTGGAGGAGCGGATCTACCGGCTGCGCTGCGTGGAGGCCTGGTCCATGGTGCTGCCCTGGAGCGGCATCGCCCTGGCCGATCTCATCCGTCGCGCCGAACCCACCAGTCGCGCCAAGTTCGTGGCCTTCGAGACGCTCTACGATCCCGAGCAGTTGCCGGGGCAGGCCTCCAGCAACCTCGGGGGCGGCATCGATTATCCCTATGTGGAAGGGCTGCGCATGGACGAGGCGATGCACCCGCTCTCCTTCCTGGCGATGGGGCTCTACGGCAAGACGCTGCCGGCCCAGAACGGGGCGCCCATCAGGCTGGTGGTGCCCTGGAAGTACGGCTTCAAGAGCATCAAGAGCATCGTCTCCATCCGGCTGGTGGAGGAGATGCCACCGACGACCTGGAATCTGCTGGCACCGAATGAATATGGCTTCTATGCCAACGTCAATCCGCAGGTGGATCACCCGCGCTGGAGCCAGGCCAGCGAGCGCTTCATCGGCGAGGGCGGCATCTTCGGCGCCAAGCGCCAGCCCACCCTGCTGTTCAACGGCTACGGTGACGAGGTGGCGTCCCTCTATCAGGGCATGGATTTGCGCAAGTGGTATTGAGAACCTGTGCACGCTCTTACTGCGAGGTCGTGATCAAGGCTCATGTGCTGCTCGAAATCTCATGTGTATTTACACACTCCGGTTCCTGCGCTGCTCTTTACCTTGTTGACGACCTCTCGCGACAGATCGTGAACAGGCTCTTAAAAGCGGACTTAAAGAGGAAATCGAACTCATGGCACTGAGACTGACCAATCGCCACATCGGCATGCTGCGTGCGCTGGTACACCTGGGCTCTCTGGGATTCCTGCTCTGGCTGGGCTATGCGGTGCCGGCGGGTCTGCTGGGGGGGGATCCGATACAGGGGCTGACCCACTACCTCGGCAAGGGCGCTCTGCACCTGCTGCTGCTGACCCTGCTGGTGTCGCCGCTCGCCAAGCGCTGGCGGCAGGGGCAGCTCATCAAGCTGCGCCGTCCCCTCGGGCTCTGGTGCGCGGCTTGGGCGGGCTTGCACTTCATGGTGTGGCTGGGGCTGGATTTGCAGTTCGACTGGCGCTTGATCGGCGGCGAGCTGGTGAAGCGCAACTACATAGTGGTGGGGGCGGTAGCGCTGCTGCTGTTGACGGCGCTGAGTCTGACCTCGATCCCGGCCCTGCTGCGGGCCATGGGCCCGAGCTGGCAGAGGCTGCACAACTGGATCTACGCCGTGGCCCTGCTGGTGCCGATCCACTACTGGTGGTCGGTCAAGAGCGGCTGGCAGGAGCCGCTCATCTATCTGCTGCTGGCCTGCGCCTTGTTGGTGCCGCGGCGCGACAAGCTGTTGCGGCCCTGGCGACAGTGGCAGCAGAAACGCCAGCGCCTGAGAGAGGCCTGTCCCCCGCTCACCGGCGTGGATCGCACATAACAAAAAAGAGGCCTAATCGGCCTCTTTCTGCTGGGTGATCTCGCCGGTGTAGGCATCGACGCTGAGCCGCACCTTCTGCTCCTTGGCATTCAGGGTGCTGACCTCGAATCTGTCGCCTTCCAGCTCGACTTCCCGAATGTCGTGATACCCTTGTGCCAGCAGCATCTTGATCAGCCCCGGCATGTCGAGGCGCGTCTGTGCCGCCCAGCCAAAAGTGGAAAAGAGACAAAGGATCAGCAGGATACTGCGTGGGATCATATTCATTCCGGATTCATGGCTGGCACACTATAAACGGCATTATGTTAGGTTTTGAGAGATGAATCATCCATGAATAGAGCGCTGCCCCTGTGTGGACTGCTGCTGCCGTTGCTGGCGCAGGCAGCCCAGCCGAACGAGGCCTTGCTGCAGCAGGCTGTCAGCGAGGGGCGGATCAGACCTTTTCATGAGCTGATGGAGGTGGCTTCCCATCTGCCGGTGCGCGTGCTGCGTGTCGATCTGGGAGAGGAAGATGGCGTCTGGTTGTATGAGCTCAAGCTCATCGACAGCGAGAACAGCGTGATCAAGGTGGGCTACCGCGCCGACAACCTGGAGATGGTGTGGCTAAAAGGGCATCATCTGGAGCGCTTGTTCGAATCTCCTCCGCCACCGGAAGAAGAGTGAGCCCGAACGGTTCTCACGCCCGTCCGCCGGGCGATGACTCAGGATCTGTGTCGGCAGCTTGGCCTTGAGCCAGGAAAGCCGATAAAAACAGCCCTCATTTTGGATAAAAACCATGCGCATTCTGATAGTTGAAGACGAGAAGACCCTGGCGGGCCAGTTGGCAGAACAACTGCGCCTGTCCGGTTTCGTGACCGATCTCTGCCACGATGGCAACGAAGCCGGCTTCCTCGGTGAGACCGAACCCTATGACGCCATCATCCTGGATCTCGGCCTGCCGGGCAGGGATGGTCTGAGCGTGCTCAAAGAGTGGCGCAGCAAGGGTATCGACACTCCTGTGCTGGTGCTGACCGCCCGTGGTCAGCTGCACGAGAAGATAGAGGGGCTCAACGCCGGCGCCGACGACTATCTCACCAAGCCGTTCCAGGTCGCCGAGCTGGTGGCCCGGGTTCATGCCCTGGTGCGCCGCGCCGCGGGCAACGCCAGCTCGATCCTCGAGATCGGCGGGGTGCGGCTCGACATGGCGGCCTCCCAGGTCTGGTACGAGGGCACCCCCATCAAGCTCACCGCCCACGAGTTTCGGGTGCTGGGCTACCTGATGCAGCACAGGGGCAAGGTGGTGTCCCGCAGCGAGCTCATCGACCATATCTATGCTCAGGATTTCGACCGCGATTCCAACACGGTGGAGGTGTTCATCGGCCGGATCCGCAAGAAGACCCACGCCGATCTGATCGAGACGGTGCGCGGCCTCGGGTACAGGATAAACGAATGACACTGGTGTGGCGCGGACTCTGGCTTGACCTTGTACCTGGGCTGATGCCATGAGACTGGTACGTACCCTGCGCGGCCGGCTGGTGGTCATAGCACTGGTCTGGTGCGGCCTGTTCCTGTTCGCCACCGGCTTCAGCCTGCAGACCATGATGCGCAACTACTGGCAGGAGGCAGAAGCCGATAGCCTGCGGTTGCAGCTCTACGATCTGCTCTCTCGTCTCGAGATCCAGCCCAACGGCCTGCCCCTGGCCACCGAGCCCATGGCGGATCCCCGTTACCTCCAGCCCTACTCCGGCTACTACTGGCAGCTGGAGCTGGGAGGGGAGGTGATCAGCCGCTCGCGCTCCCTGTGGGATGCCCATCTGAATACTCACGGCCTGAAGTCGGCCTTCGGTGACCCGGATCTCTTCGTCGGCAAGGGCCCCAACAAGGAGCCGCTGCTGATCATGACCCGCACAGTGCTGCTGCCGGGGTCGGATCGGGTGTTTACCCTGGCGATGGCCAAGGACAGCACAGTCCTGACCCAGACCCTGAAGAAGACCCGCATCAGCCTGTTCCTGGGGCTCGGCTTTGCCGCCACCGGCCTGGTGCTCGGCTTCATGTTCCAGATCATCTATGGCCTGCGTCCGCTCCATCTGCTGCGCCGTGAGCTCGGCCGGGTGCATCAGGGCCACCAGGAGGGATTCCGGCTGCGCTACCCGCTGGAGATCCAGCCCCTGGTGGAGGACATCAACCGCCTGTTGCACCACTACGGCGAGCTGCTGCAGCGGGCCCGCTCCCACACCGGCAACCTGGCCCATGCCCTCAAGACGCCGCTCAGCATCATGCGCAATCAGGTGACCCAGTTGCCACCCGAGGATCAGGCCGCCATCGGCGAGCAGCTCGACCAGATCCAGCGCCACATCGATTATCACCTCGGCAAGGCCAGGGTGACAGGGGCCGCCAAGATCCTGGGGGTTTCGACGCCTGTGCGGGCGCGGGTGGAATACATCTGCCGCGCCTTCTCCCGCCTCTATCCGGGCAAGGAGGTGGACCTGCAGGTGCCGGCCAACCTGGCGGTCGGGGTGGAGGAGCAGGACTTCGACGAGATGGTGGGCAACCTGTTGGAGAACGCCTTCAAGTGGTCTCGCCTTCAAATTCGCATCTCCAGCGCCGAGCTGGGGGGCTGGATCACCCTGCGCATCGAGGATGACGGCCCCGGCATGAGCGAGGATCAGATCGCCAAGGCGGTGCTGCGCGGAGTACGGCTCGACGAGAAGGTGCCGGGCTCGGGCCTGGGTCTCAACATAGTGTCAGACCTGGCGGAAGCCTACAGAGGCAGTCTCATCATGGGACGAGCCGAGCTGGGCGGTCTTGCCGCTTCTTTGTCGTTGCCCAAGGTGGCCAGGGTGGAGAGCTAGCAACGCCGTCTCATCATGCGACAGGCTACATGCCGGGCTGTCTTGCCCTTTGTCGTTGCCCAAGGTGGCATGGGTCGAGAGCTAGGCTTAATATATGGTCCTTATTTCAAGTGGTAGGAAGGGTAGCAATGACTGACGATCCATGGGCACTGTGCCATCTCGATGATTCATTCGATGCCTCGGTGCTGGGCACCAAGGGCGCCCAGCTCCAGTGGTTCGAGGACAGGGCATCCTTGATCGAATTCTTGCTGGAAGACTTCGTCGAGCTGCTGGCCGACGCAGGTGAGCTGGATGAGGATCAGACCGAGAGCGCGCGCGAGCGCTTCACCCTGCTGGTGGAGCAGAGCCAGGATGATCGCGGTCTGATGGATGCCATCAACGATCTCGCTTCCGGCCTGCGCCGCATCGCCTGGCTGGGGCCGCTGTCCGAGCTGGCGGAGATCAGCGACGACTTCGCCAGCGGGCTGCGTGCCTTCTTCTGGACCCAATACGATGGCGACGAGGACGATCCCGAAGCCTGGGTGCCGGAGGATCTCTGGCCGCAGCTGGTGGAATGTGCGGAAGAATATATGGTCGAAGGCGATTTTTAATCGATGAATGACATGTATTTTGCTAGATACTAGCGAACTATATGGTGAAACGAAGGGCTGCTGAACGGCTCCCGGACCTCCACAACAGTGATAAATAAAAAAACGGCGCCAAAATGGCGCCGTTTTTGTTGGTCAACCGCTCACTCAAGCGTTGGCGGGAACGGCATGGGCGGTGTTGAGCAGCTCGGGGCCGCTGTACTTCTCGATCTGCAGCTGGGCCATGTGGCCGCAGTTGCCTTGCGCCAGGCTGGAGGATCCCTCGTCGAAGGTCAGGCAGTTGATGTTGCCGTTCTTGCAGATGGAGCCGACCTCACCGGGCTTGGCCGGATCGAACCAGGCTCCCTCGCAGACGCGCACCACCCCGGGGCGAATGTCCTTCGATATCAGGGCGCCCACCAGGATCTGGCCGCGCTCGTTGAAGGCGCGCACCAAGTCACCTTCCACTATGCCCCGGGCCTTGGCGTCGTCCGGGTGGATCAGGATGGCCTCCCGATCGGCGACGGCGAACTTGTCCCGCAGCGGCGTGTTATCCAGCTGGGAGTGCAACCGCTGGGTCGGGTGGGAGGTGTTCAGGGACAGCGGATAGCGGCTCGCCTGCTCCCCCTTGATCCACTCCTTGGGCTCAAACCATTTGGCATGACCGGCGCAGTCGGCATAGTTCATGCCCGCCACCGTGTTGGAGAAGATCTCTATCTTGCCGGACGGGGTGCCGAGGGGATTGAGCAGCGGGTTCTCGCGAAAATCGGCGTGACGGATCCACTGGCGGTTCGCCTCCGGGATAGGGAAGCGGATGTAGTTGTTGGACTCCCAGAACATGTTGAACGGCGGCAGCGCCACCTTGGCGCCCCGGGCCTGGGCGGCCATGCCGTCATACATCTGCTTGAGCCAGAGTATTTCGTCCTTGCCCTCGGTATAGGCCTCCTGCAGGCCGAGCTTGTCGGCGACGGCGCTGAAGATGTCGAAGTCGTTGCGCGACTCGTGCTGGGGCGGCACGCACTGGTGCATGGGGAAGACGTAACGCTGGGAGTAGTCGCCTCCCATCTCCAGATCGTTGCGCTCGTAGCTGGTGGTTACCGGCAGCACTATGTCGGCGTGCTTGGCGGTGGCGGTCCAGTAGGGCTCGTGCACTATCACCGTCTGCGGCTTGCGCCAGGCCTCCAGCAGGTTGTTGGTGTCCTGATGGTGGTGGAAGGGGTTGCCACCCGCCACGTAGACCAGTTTGACGTCCGGGTAGGTCAGCTTGCGACCGTTGAAGTCGATGATCTTGCCGGGGTTGGCGAGGCAATCGGCGATGCGGGCCACCGGGATGGGGGCCGGGCTGTTTTGCGGCGCGTTGCCCGCCGAGATGCCAGCCAGTATGCCGCCCTTGGCGGTCGGGCTGCCGCCGGAGGAGTAGTGGTAGCTAAAACCATAGCCACCCCCTGGCAGGCCGATCTGCCCCAGCATGGAGGCGAGGGTGATCAGCATCCAGTTCGGCTGCTCGCCGTGGTGCTGCCGCTGCATGCCCCAGCCCGCCATGATCATGGTGCGCTTGGACGCCATGTCGAGGGCCAGCTGGCGGATCACCGGCGCCTCGACGCCACTGATGGCGGCCGCCCACTCGGCGCTCTTCGGCTGACCGTCATCCTTGCCGAGCAGGTAGGCGAGGAACTTGTCGAAGCCGACCGTGTAGCGATCGAGGAAGGCCTGATCGTGCTTCTTCTCGCTATAGAGGGTGTGGGCCACCCCCAGCATCATGGCCACGTCCGTGTAGGCGTTAGGGGCAATCCACTCGGCCCCCGCCAGCTTGGCGGTTTCGTTGTAGACGGGATCGATGCTGATGATGCGGGTGCCCTTCCCCTTCAGCGCCTTGAAACCGGCCTGACCCTCGTGGTCCGGCATGTTCCAGCTGTTCTTCAGGGTCACCTGGGCGTTGACCCCCCAGAGCACCACCAATTCGGCGTTTTCCACCACGTTTGGCCAGGCGGTCTGCTGCTCGTACACCTCGATGGAGCCCATCACATGGGACATGATCACCTGGGCCGCCCCGGTGGAGTAATCCCCGGCGTAGCCGGTGAAGCCACCGGCGAGGTTCATCAGCCGATGCAGCAGGGTGCGGCTGTTGTGGAACATGCCGACACTCTTCCAGCCGTAGGAGCCGGCATGGATGGCTTGGGGGCCGAAGTCGCCCTGTACCCGCTTGATCTCGCCGGCGACCAGGGCGATGGCCTTGTCCCAGCTCACCCGCACCCATTCGTCTGCACCGCGCAGCTCGGGGCTGGCACCGGGGCCATGCTCCAGCCAGCTCTTGCGCACCATGGGGTACTTGATGCGGTTCTTGGCGTGGACCTGGAAGGGCGCCATGTCGATGAGATCGTTCGGCGCCGGATCATCGGCGACCGGTTGCACCCGGACCATGCGGCCATCGGCGACTATGGCTTCGAAGGCTCCCCAGTGCGCGCCGGTGAGAATGCCCTTCTGGGCCGGCACCAGGGTGGGGAACTGCTCAAGCGCCGTGCTGATGGCCTGGGCCAGGGCATTTTTCGGGAAGATGCCAGCCAGCAGCGGCAGGGCGGCGCAGGCGCCCAACCCCTTGAGCAGGCTGCGGCGGGACAGATTGGTCTCTTGGTCATTGAAAAAAGTCATAGGAAATTCCTCTGTTCCAGCCTCAGTGGGCCGCGCTCATGTCGCTGGCGTTTTTCTGCACGTATTGGGTCAGCATGCGGGCCTGCTCCGGGGTGAGAGAGGTGCGTGATTCCATGCCCTTGATGACGCCGATCCACTGGTTGGCATTGAAATGATCCAGCGCGGTCAGGCCGTGGCAGCCGGTACAGTTGTTGGACATCAGGGTGGAGGCGTATTGCCACAGTTTGCCCTGATCGCCGATGAGCTGGGCCTGGTCTACCCAGGCGGTCAGCTGGACCTGATGCCAGGTCAGATTGGTGGCGGCGTCGGTCTCGCTCTTGCTTGTGACCAGCGCCTGCCTGGCGGCGTCGCCGACCAACACGCTCAGGATCCGCTTGCCGGGCGCGGCATAGAACACCTCGCTCACCCCGTCCTGTTGCCAGCCTTGGATCCGCACTTGGGCACGGCCGTTGTCGTTGGCCAGGATCTCGACTTGGGTGGACGGCATCAGGGTGCCTTCGTCCGTGGTGGCCTTGGCGTCGAGGAACAGGGGGGTGGTGGCGATGGCATAGCGGGTGGTGACGCTGGCCGGGGTCTGGGCGGCGGCTGCCGCCAGTTCGCTGGCACCAGCGGCGGCCAGCTCACTCATGTCCGGCATGATGTGGGCGACCCCACGGTGGCAGTCGATGCAGGTCTGACCCTCCTTGATGGCGACCGGGTGCTCGGCACGGGCGTTCGGGCGCTGGGCCAGGATGTCCATGGCGTCGTAGCTGTGGCAGCTGCGGCAGGTGGCCGAATCGTTGGCCTTGAGCTGATCCCAGACGGTCTGGGCCATCCGCAGCTTGTGCGCCTCGTATTTCTCGGGTGTGTCCAGGGTGCCGAGGGCCTCGTGGTAGATATCCTTCACGGCGCGGATCTTGGTCCACAGGTAGGAGGCGGGATCATTGGGGATATGGCAGTCGGCGCACTCGGCGCGGATCCCCTTCACGTTTTGGAAGTGCACGCTGCCCTGATACTCGGCGAGCGGTGTCTGCATGCTGTGGCAGGAGACGCAGAACTCGGTGGAGCTGGTCTTGTGCAACACGGTGACAGTGACCCCCAGCGCCGCCACCCCCAGCAGGGCTCCGAGCAGCAGGAGCCAGAACCAGGACTTTCTCAACATTTTTCCAAGCATGGCGGCAGTTCCCTATGAATCGAGTATTACCAATATAGTAGTAGTCATGATATTTGAGGGGTTGACCTCGGTCATGGTTTTTATTTTGAAATTGTTTATTTGTAAGATTTAAATTTCGAAATTTGTTTTTATTTTGAATTTTTACCAAATCAAGCGCCTGCTCCATGGCAGAAATTGGGGTGTTCAAGCCCTCCAGGGCCTGGGCCGTAGGCAGGGGCCAACCGGGCAGTGGCGCCTCTCTTTCACCAAGGGCCGTGGCCAACGCCGGGTTTGGGGTTTGGAGAGGGCGCAATGTATACTGTTCGCATATACAGTATTCAGGTATGCCAGCCATGCGACTCTTTATCGCCGAGAAACCCAGCCTGGGCCGCGCCATCGCCGATGCCCTGCCCAAGCCCCACAAGAAGGGGGATGGCTTCATCGAGACCGCAGGGGGGGACGTGGTGACCTGGTGCATCGGTCACCTGCTGGAGCAGGCTGAGCCCGATGCCTATGATGCCGCCTACAAGCAGTGGCGCATGGAATCCTTGCCCATAGTGCCGAGCCAGTGGCAGCTGGTGGCCAAGCCCAAGACCAAGCCCCAGCTCAGTGCCATCAAGCGGCTGATCAAGCAGGCCGACTGCGTGGTCAACGCCGGTGACCCGGACCGGGAGGGCCAACTGCTGGTGGACGAGGTGATCGATTTTCTCGGCTACCCCAAGACCAAGCCCGTCCAGCGCTGCCTCATCAGCGATCTCAACCCGCCCGCGGTGCGCCGTGCCCTCGACAAGCTGCGCGACAACAAGGAGTTCGTACCGCTGGCGGTGTCGGCCCTGGCCCGCAGTCGCGCCGACTGGCTTTACGGCATTAACATGACCCGCGCCTATACCCTGCTGGGTCGCAAGGGCGGCTGCAGCGAGTTGCTGTCGGTCGGTCGGGTACAGACCCCGCTGCTGGGGCTGGTGGTGCGGCGGGATCTGGAGATTGACGCCTTCGTGCCCAAACCCTTCTTCGAGGTGCTGGCCCAGGTGGTGACCCAGGGCAACGAGCGTTTCAGCGCCAAGTGGCTGCCGTCCGAGGCCTGCGCCCCCTGGCAGGATGAGGAGGGACGGGTGCTGAACCGGGCGCTGGCCGCCAAGGTGGTGGAGCGCATTCAGGGTCAGGATGCCCTGGTGGAGGAGGTGGAGGAGCAGGCCCGCAAGCAGACGGCGCCGCTGCCCTACAACCTCTCCAGCCTGCAGATCGATGCGGCCAAGCGCTTCGGCATGGATGCCAAGCGGGTGCTGGACATCTGCCAGGGGCTCTACGAGCGCCACAAGCTCATCACCTATCCCAGATCCGACAGCCGCCACCTGCCGAGTGATCACTTCAGCCGGGCTCCCCAAGTGCGTGAGGCCATCGCCGCCACGGCTCCTGCGTTGGCCAAGGCGGTGAGCGAGGCGGACGGCAAGCTGCGCAGCAAGGCCTGGAACGACAGCAAGGTGGACGCCCACCACGCCATCATCCCCACCGAGAAGCGGGGCAACGAGGCCAGCCTGTCCGCCGAGGAGAGCAAGATCTACGGCCTCGTCGCCCGCCAATACCTGCTGCAGTTCTATCCGCCGTTCGAGTACAACGACAGCAAGGTGCTGCTGCGCATCGCCGGTGGCCTGTTCCAGGCCAAGGCCAGACGCATCCTCAAGGCAGGCTGGAAGGCGCTGCTCGGGGTCGAGGAAGATGACGACGAGGAGAAGGCCGGCACCCTGCCCGCCCTGCGGCAGGGGGAGAGGCTCTTGTGCGAGCGGGGCGAGTTGCTGGAGAAGATGACCCAGGCCCCCAAGGCGTTTACCGATGCCACCCTGCTGGCCGCCATGACCGGCATCGCCCGCTACGTGCAGGATCCCGAGATCCGCAAGACCCTGCGGGAGACCGATGGGCTCGGCACCGAGGCGACCCGGGCCGGCATCATAGATCTGCTGTTCAAGCGCCGCTTCCTGGTGCGCCAGGGCAAGAGCATCAAGGCCACCCCCACCGGGCGGGCACTGATCCTGGCGCTGCCCCCCAGCGCCACCACGCCGGACATGACGGCGCTCTGGGAGCAGCACCTCGGCAAGATCGCCGAGCGCCACGCCAGCTACCAGCAGTTCATGGGGCCGCTCACCGAGCAGTTGCACGGCCTGATCGAGGGGGCGAGGCAGGATTCCGGCGCCAGCTTCAGCGCCCTGCCCAAGGCACCGGAAGGGGCCGCCAAGCGTCGCTTCACCCGCAAGGGAAGCAAGAGCGGGGCGAGTGCCAGCACCGGGGCCAGCCCCCGCAAGAGCACGGGCAAGCGCACCACCCGCACCAAGGCGGCCTGAGTCGTTCCGAGACCGATGTCGTGATATAAAAAGAGGGGCTTTCGCCCCTCTTTTGTATCGAAATTACGATCTAAAGCAGTGAATTAACCAGTGTAGACTCCCTCTTCCGGGTAGCGAATGCGGGTCTCGCTCGGTCTGGCCAGCATCAGCGCCAGGGTGAGGGGGCCGAGACGGCCACAGATCATCACCAGCACCAGGATGAACTTGCCAGGGGAGCTCAAGCCGGGGGTGATGCCGGTGGTGAGCCCCACGGTGGCGAAGGCCGAGATGGTCTCGAACATGATCTTGTCCAGGGACACCGACTCCGTCAGGGTCAGCAGAAACATGGCGAGCATCAGCACCATGGTGCTGACGATGATGATGGCCAGCGATCGGGTCACTATCTGGGGGGAGAGGGTGCGGCCGAAGGCGGTGACATGGGGCCGCTTGGTCAGGAAGGCCTTGGTCGCCAGCAACACCACGGCGAAGGTAGTCACCTTGATGCCGCCCCCCGTGGAGGTCGCGCCGGCCCCGATGAACATCAGCATCATCATGAACAGCAGGGAGGCGGGCACCATCTGGCCTATGTCGACCGTGTTGAAGCCCGCGGTGCGCGCCGTGGCGGACTGGAAGAAGGCCGCCAGCCATTGGCCGCCCATGCCTGCCTTGCCGAAGGTGCCCGGATTGTTGTGCTCCAGCAGCCAGAACATCAGGGTGCCCAGCAGCAGCAGGGCCGGCGTCATCAGCAGCATCAGCTTGCTGTGCAGTTTGAGCTTGCGCCAGCGGCGGTTGCGCACCAGATCGACGATGACGGTGAAGCCGATCCCGCCGAGGATCAGCAGGGCCGGTATGGTCAGGCTGATGATGGGATCGTCTCTGTAGTCCATGAGGTTGTTGGCAAACAACGAGAAGCCGGCGTTGTTGAAGGCCGACACCGCGTGGAAGAAGCTGACGTAGAGGCCGTGGTGCCAGCCCATCTCCGGCACCCAGCGAATGGCCATGATGGCGGTGCCGATGAGCTGTGCGATGAGGGCGAACAGCACTATGCGTTTGACCAGCTGGATGATGTTGACCGAACCCTCCTGCCCCAGCGCCTCCTTGGCCAGCACCTGTTGGCGCAGACCGACTCGCTTGCTGAACATGGCGATGAGCAGCAGCGTCATGGTCATCTGGCCGAGGCCGCCAATTTCCATCAGCATCAGCAATATGATCTGCCCCTGCAGGGTGAAGGCGGTGCCAGTATCCACCACCCCGAGACCGGTCACGCTGATGGCGGAGGTGGCGGTAAAGAGGGCGTTGATGAAGGTGACTTCGCCGTTGTGACTGGAGGGCTGCACCAGAAACAGGGTGCCTATCATCAGGATGATGAGAAAGCTGCCCAGGATCAGCTTGGCCTCGCTCCAGCGGGAGCTGTTATCCCGGTGCAAGGCGAAGGCGTAGTTGCTGCGCCAGTGGATCATAGGGTGTCGAGCCAGTGGTCGATGGCGTGCTTGTTGCCGGCCAGGATCAGGATGTCACCGAGCTGCAGCTCCATCTTGCCGGTCAGGACGTTGTGCAGCACCTCGCCGCGCTTGATGGCCAGCAGCTGGAAGTCGCTCTGTTGCAGCAGGTGCAGATCGCCGAGGGTGCGGCTGTTTTGCTGCAGGCCGATGACGAACTCGGTCAGCACCATGTCGTGGCCCAGCTCTAGGTAGTCGAACAGCCGGTTGTCCAGCATGCTCTGGGCGACCCGGCGCCCCATGTCCCACTCCGGGTTGATCACCTTGTCGGCACCCACCTTCTGCAAAATCTTGGCGTGGAACTTGTCACGGGCCTTGACCCATACCTTCTTCACCCCCGCCTCCTTCAGCACCAGCGTGGTGAGTATGCTGGTCTCCAGGTTGTCGCCGATGGCCACGAAGACGATGTCGAAATTCGCGAGGCCCAGCTCGGCGACCGTGGCCTCATCGGTGGCATCGGCGACGATGACGTGATTGCACAGGGTCGCGATCTGGCGGGTCTTGACCTCATCGATGTCGATGGCCAGCACCTCGGCATCCTGTCGTTGCAACTCCTCGCACAGGGCGCTGCCAAACAGGCCGAGGCCGATGACGGCAAATTGGTTGTTCATTGGTACTTCCTCAACGGACTGAAGGAGTTACTCTACTCCAGCGAAATGAGTCCGAGAAGTACCCGGGTTTTTCGTCCCGGAGGATCTGGGGTAAACTGCCCCCCTTGCTCTTGTCGGGACACGCAGATGAAACTCACCCCCCACGCCCCCTTGGCGGCCCTCAACACCCTGGGCCTCGAGGCGCATTGCCTCTGGCTGGCCGAAGTGACCCAGTTGGATGATCTCAGGCAACTGCTGGCCAACCCCGAACTGGCGGCCTTGCCGCGCCTGGTGCTGGGCGGTGGGAGCAACATCCTGTTCTGCAATGACTTCGCCGGTCTGGTGGTGCAGAACCGTCTGCAAGGCATCTCGATGCAGGATGAGGGAGATCACTGGTTGCTGCACGTGGCCGCCGGGGAAGGGTGGCATCAGCTGGTGTGCCATGCCCTGCAGCAGGGCTGGCATGGGCTGGAGAATCTGGCGTTGATCCCGGGCACCGTCGGCGCCGCCCCGGTGCAAAACATCGGCGCTTACGGGGTCGAGCTGGCCCGCTTCTGCGCCTACGTGGAGGCGTTCAACTGGCAGACGGGGGAGCTGGAGCGCATCGCGGCCGCCGATTGCCAGTTCGGCTATCGTGACAGCATCTTCAAGCACGCCTGTCAGGATTCCCACTTCATCACCGCCGTCGGTCTGCGTCTGCCCAAGGCCTGGCAGCCGGTGGCGGCTTATGGCCCCCTTGCCGCACTGGGGGAGATGCCGAGTGCTCAGGCCATCTTCGATACCGTCTGCGAGACCCGCATGGCCAAGCTGCCGGATCCCGCTGTGCTTGGCAACGCCGGCAGCTTCTTCAAGAATCCCCTGGTGCCCATGGCGCTGGCGGAGGAACTCAAGGTGCGCCATCCGCAGATGCCGCTGTATCCGGCCGGGGAGGGGCAGGCCAAGCTGGCAGCGGGTTGGCTCATCGATCAATGCGGCCTCAAGGGCTTTGCCATCGGCCGCGCCGCCGTGCATCAGGAGCAGGCGCTGGTGCTGGTCAACCTCGGCGGGGCGAGCGCCATGGAGCTGATCGCCCTGGCCGCCCACGTGCGTGACAGCGTGGAACAGAAATTTGGAGTCGTGCTTGAGCACGAGGTGCGTTTCATGGGGCTCACCGGTGAGACCTGGCTCGACGAGGTGCTGGCATGACACTCACTCCCATCAGGCAGACGCTGATCGGCTTGCTCAGCGACGGTCAGTTCCACTCCGGCGAGCAGCTCGGCGAACAGCTTGGCATCAGTCGCGCCGCGGTGAGCAAACACATGGCGGCCCTCAAGGATCTGGGGCTGGACCTGTTCAGCCTGACCGGCAAGGGTTACCGGCTGGCGGTGCCCATGGCGCTCTACGACGAGGCGCAGTTGCAGGCCCTGGCCCCCATGGCGCCGGTGCACTGCTTCTCGGTGATCGACTCCACCAACCAGCATCTGCTGGAGCGGGTCAATCAGCTGCGCTCCGGCGAGAGTTGTCTGGCCGAGTGCCAGACCGCAGGGCGGGGCCGGCGCGGCAAGCCCTGGGTCTCCCCCTTCGGTTGCCAGTTGATCCTGAGCATGTACTGGCGCCTCGAGCAGGGCATGGCGGCAGCCATGGGGCTGAGTCTGGCGGTCGGCGTGGCCGTGGTGGAGGCGCTGGAATCCCTGGGGTATCCGGGTGTCGAGCTGAAATGGCCGAACGATCTCTACTATCAGGGCCGCAAGCTGGCCGGCATCCTGGTGGAGATGAGCGGCAGCGCCGGCGCCAGCTGTCATCTGGTGATCGGCATCGGCCTCAATCTGGCGATGCCACAGCGGCAGGGGGAGAAGATCGATCAGGCCTGGTCAGAGCTGCGCCACGTCCAGCCCGAACTGGTGGATCGCAACCAGTTGGCGGCCTGCGTGCTCTTGCACCTGCAGCAAGCCATGATCACCTTCGAACAGAATGGCCTCGCCAGCTTCGTCGATAGCTGGAACCGGCTCGATTATTTCGCCGGTCAGCCGGTGAAGTTGCTGATGGGGGAGCAGGTGATCCGCGGCATCGCCCGTGGCATCGACGATCGCGGCGCCCTGCGGCTGGAGACGGAGGAGGGTGTTAAGCTCTATCTGGGGGGAGAGATCTCCCTGCGCCGGGGCGACTGAACCCGGAGCCAGAGATGACACCAATAACAGAGGGGGCCCATGGCCCCCTCTGTTCGTTTCCCCCGGCCACTGCCATCACTTGCGCAGCTTGATCTGCTCGATGGCGTGTTCCTGTCCCTTGGTCAGGATCAGGTTGGCGCGTTCCCGGGTCGGCAAGATGTTCTCTTGCAGATTCAGGTAGTTGATATCCTGCCAGATGTTGTTGGCGATCTCGGTCGCTTCCGTCTCCGCCAGCTTGGCGTAGTGATGGAAGTAGGAGTCCGGATCCGAGAAGGCGCCGCTGCGGAACTTGAGGAAGCGCTCCACATACCAGCTGCGCAGCAACTCGGCATCGGCATCCACATAGATGGAGAAGTCGACGAAGTCTGACACGAAGACGCGATGGGGTTCCTGGGGGTAATCCATGCCGCTTTGCAGCACGTTGAGCCCCTCCAGGATCAGGATGTCAGGCTGCTCCACCACCTTCTTCTCATCGGGCAGGATGTCGTAGATGAGGTGAGAGTAGACGGGGGCTTCGACCCGCTCGTGACCGGCCCGGATCTTGGTGACGAACTCCACCAGGTGGCGGATGTCGTAGGATTCCGGGAAACCCTTGCGGCGCATCAGGCCGCGTGCTTCCAGCTCCTTGTTTGGATAGAGGAAGCCATCTGTGGTGACCAGCTCCACCCTTGGGTGCTCGGGCCAGCGCTCAAGCAGCGCCTGCATGATGCGGGCCGTGGTGCTCTTGCCCCCCGCCACGCTGCCGGCGATGCTGATGATGTAGGTGCCCTTGCCACGGGACTGGCCGAGGAATTGTTCCAGCACCCGACTGCGGCGCTGCTTGGCCTTGACGTAGAGATTGAGCAGACGGGAGAGGGGCAGATAGATCTCTTCTACCTCCCGCAATGACACCTTCTCGTTGATCCCGCGCAGGGTGTGCAGGTCGGTTTCGGTCAGGGTCAGGGGGACCGCATCGCGCAATAACGCCCATTGTTCGCGGGTGAATTGCAAATAGGGGTTATGCTCTGTCGTCATGGTGTCATCACTGTTTCTTGGGCAGGGCGACCATACACCAAGGGATCGGGAGCGACAAGGGACGCGGTTGGTTCGGACGAGGAAGGAGCACTTTTTTGCATAGTTCCCGGCAATAATGCACATTTTGCCGAGTGCAATGGTTGCATCCCCAAAATCCTTCCCATAAAATGCGCGACGCTTAGATGTCTGTCGCCTATTTGCCCAGCAAAAGCGATAAAACAACGGGTGCAAGCAGAATTACCGTTGTGGCATTTGTGCACTGGAGGGGTTCCCGAGCGGCCAAAGGGATCAGACTGTAAATCTGACGGCTCTGCCTTCGAAGGTTCGAATCCTTCTCCCTCCACCATATTTCTCGCGGTTTGAGTTCTTTGGGTGAGAGAAATGCGGGCATCGTATAATGGCTATTACCTCAGCCTTCCAAGCTGATGATGCGGGTTCGATTCCCGCTGCCCGCTCCAAGATGCTGATATGGCTCAGGTAATACTGAGAGCCACACCCTAGGGTGAGTTCGGCAATCGAACCTGCCTGTCAGCCTCCATCCTCTCTACTCCCCCTGATTCAAATCCATCATATAAACTGTTCTGTGGTTAGCTTGCCACCGCGTACTCAGCGTTAGTTTAGAGGGACGATCATGTCTAAAGAAAAATTTGAGCGTAATAAACCGCACGTTAACGTGGGTACCATCGGCCACGTTGACCACGGTAAAACCACCCTGACCGCCGCCATCACCAACGTGCTGGCCAAGCACTTCGGTGGTAAAGCTTTCGCCTTCGACCAGATCGACAAGGCGCCGGAAGAGCGTGAGCGTGGTATCACCATCAACACCTCCCACGTAGAATACGACACCGCTGCCCGCCACTACGCTCACGTAGATTGCCCGGGTCACGCCGACTACGTTAAGAACATGATCACCGGTGCTGCCCAGATGGACGGCGCGATCCTGGTAGTTGCAGCGACTGACGGCCCGATGCCGCAGACTCGTGAGCACATCCTGCTGGGTCGTCAGGTTGGTATCCCGTACATGATCGTGTTCATGAACAAGTGCGACATGGTCGACGACGAAGAGCTGCTCGAGCTGGTCGAAATGGAAGTGCGTGAGCTGCTGACCGAATACGACTTCCCGGGTGATGACCTGCCGGTAGTTCGTGGTTCCGCACTGAAAGCACTGGAAGGCGACGCTGCTTGGGAAGAGAAGATCATCGAGCTGGCTGGCCACCTGGATACCTACATCCCGGAGCCGGAGCGCGCAATCGACCTGCCGTTCCTGATGCCTATCGAAGACGTTTTCTCCATCGCTGGCCGTGGTACCGTAGTTACCGGTCGTGTAGAGCGCGGTATCGTTAAAGTTGGTGAGTCTGTCGAAATCGTCGGTATCAAAGATACCGTGACCACCACCTGTACCGGTGTTGAAATGTTCCGCAAGCTGCTGGACGAAGGTCGTGCCGGTGAGAACGTTGGCGCCCTGCTGCGTGGCGTTAAGCGTGAAGACGTAGAGCGTGGTCAGGTTCTGGCCAAGCCGGGTTCCATCAAGCCGCACACCAAGTTCGAATCTGAAGTGTACGTCCTGTCCAAAGAAGAAGGTGGTCGTCATACCCCGTTCTTCAAGGGCTACCGTCCTCAGTTCTACTTCCGTACTACCGACGTGACCGGTACCATCGAACTGCCGGAAGGCGTGGAAATGGTAATGCCAGGCGACAACATCAAAATGGTTGTTACCCTGATTGCACCGATCGCGATGGACGACGGCCTGCGTTTCGCTATCCGTGAAGGTGGCCGTACCGTAGGTGCTGGTGTTGTAGCTAGCGTAATCGCTTAATCTTGGCTTACATAAATAAAGCAAAGCCCCTATAATAGGGGCTTTCTTATGTAGGGGCGTAGTTCGAATTGGTAGAACAGCGGTCTCCAAAACCGATGGTTGCGGGTTCGAGTCCTGCCGCCCCTGCCATATACCTCGTCTCGTACGGGGCTTTTGTGTCTTTGGTTACGTCAGATACAGGTGGGTTGTATGAGTGTTAGTTCTGAGGGACAGGGCGGAAGCAAGGATACCCTTCTGTGGGGTCTGGTTTTCATCATTTTGGCGGCGGCTGTAGTAGGTAACTACCTGCTCCATGACGTTGTTGCCGCCGTTCGCGCCCTGGGTGTGGTCGTTGTCATCGCCGCAGCGGGTGCTGTGGCCCTGCAAACCACCAAAGGTAAGGCAACACTGGCATTTGCCCGTGAGTCACGCCTGGAAGTCCGCAAGGTCGTATGGCCGACCCGTCAGGAAGCCATTCAGACAACCCTGATTGTGCTGGCGGTGACCGCCGTGATGGGGCTGCTGCTGTTCATTCTGGACGGCGCCTTGGTGTGGTTGGTCAACCTGATTACCGGTGTGTAAGGAAAAGCCATGACTGAACAACGTGAACAACGTATGAGATGGTATGTCGTGCAGGCATTTTCCGGCTACGAAGGCCGGGTTGCCAAATCCCTGCGTGAACATATCAAGATGCATGGCATGGAAGAGCTGTTCGGTGAAGTGCTGGTCCCGACCGAAGAAGTGGTCGAGATGCGTGCTGGCCAGAAGCGCAAGAGTGAGCGCAAATTTTTCCCAGGCTATGTCCTGGTTCAGATGATGATGGATGAGACCACCTGGCACCTGGTACGTAACGTACCGCGTGTGATGGGCTTCATCGGTGGCACCTCCGATCGTCCGGCTCCTATCTCTGATAAAGAAGCTGATGCCATCCTCAATCGTCTGCAAGATGCCCACGACAAGCCGCGTCCGAAAACCCTGTTCGAACCGGGTGAAATGGTGCGGGTTGCCGATGGTCCGTTCGCCGACTTCAACGGTACCGTTGAAGAGGTGGACTATGAGAAGAGTCGCGTGAAGGTCTCGGTACTGATCTTCGGTCGCTCAACGCCGGTAGAACTGGATTTTGGTCAGGTCGAAAAAGGCTGATTAAAGTCTGTACGTTTAACGGTTGTCAGGGGCAGCGAATATCTCTATAATTCGCTGCCCCTTTATTTGTTGGGGAGCCGTTTGCAGGAGCATGTCTCCGAGGCGTTAGAACCCATTTTTGAGGTATTTTTGTAATGGCTAAGAAAGTCACAGCTTATATCAAGCTGCAAGTTAAGGCTGGCAGTGCTAACCCCAGCCCTCCCGTTGGTCCTGCTCTGGGTCAGCACGGTGTTAACATCATGGAATTCTGTAAGGCGTTTAACGCTCGTACAGAAAAACTGGAAAAAGGCTCACCGACTCCGGTCGTGATCACCGTTTACAGTGACCGTTCCTTCACCTTCGAAACCAAGACTCCGCCTGCTTCCTTCCTGCTGAAGAAAGCCGCTGGTATCACTTCTGGTTCCGCCAAGCCGAACAAAGACAAAGTTGGTAAGGTGACTGTTGCCCAGCTGCAAGAAATCGCCAAGACCAAAGAGCCGGATATGACTGGTGCCGATCTGGATGCAAAAGTACGTTGCATCGCAGGCTCCGCTCGTTCCATGGGCCTGGTAGTGGAGGATTAAGACAATGGCAAAACTTTCCAAGCGTATGCGCGTTATTCGCGAAAAAGTTGACGGTACCAAAGAGTACTCCATCAACGAAGCCATTGCCCTGCTGAAAGAACTGGCTACCGCCAAGTTCGTTGAAAGCGTTGACGTTGCTGTCAACCTGGGTATCGATGCTCGTAAATCCGACCAAAACGTACGTGGTGCTACTGTACTGCCGCACGGTACCGGTCGTGACATTCGCGTCGCCGTGTTCACCCAGGGTGCCAACGCCGAAGCCGCCAAGGCTGCCGGTGCTGAACTGGTTGGTATGGATGACCTGGCCGAGCTGGTCAAGAAAGGCGAGATGAACTTCGACGTCGTGATCGCATCCCCGGATGCCATGCGCGTTGTTGGTCAACTGGGCCAGATCTTGGGCCCGCGTGGTCTGATGCCTAACCCGAAAGTGGGTACCGTTACCCCGAACGTTGCTGAAGCTGTGAAGAATGCTAAAGCCGGTCAGGTTCGTTACCGCAATGACAAGAATGGTATCATCCATACCACTCTGGGTAAGGTCTCTTTCGACGAAGTTCAGCTGAAAGAAAACTTGGAAGCGCTGCTGGTTGCTCTGAAAAAGGGCAAACCCTCTTCCGCCAAGGGTATCTTCATCAAGAAAGTCAGCATCTCCACCACCATGGGTGCCGGTGTTGCCGTAGACCAAGCTTCTCTGGAAGCTCAGGCCTAATTGATGGATTTTACAAGGCGCAAAATTTAATCTATAATTTTGCGCCTTGATTGGTTGGGGGTTTCGACCTCCGTCCAAGACCGCAGGTGGCTGCGAGGCCTTAATCTTACCTGCGTAGACGGTGCCGGAAACCCAGCGAGAAAGTTTTCTTTCTCTTCTGGAATCCTGCTACCGCATCGTTCCCCTCTGTTGTGAAGGTAGGGGGGATGTGTCAGTACTGGGTCTATAGACCCGGATTCAATCCAGGAGTTAAGCCAATGGCATTGGGACTCGAAGACAAAAAGGCAATTGTTGCTGAAGTCAACGAAGCTGCCAAAGGCGCTCTTTCTGCAGTTGTAGCCGATTCTCGCGGTGTGACTGTAGAAAAGATGACCAGCCTGCGTAAATCTGCTCGCGAAGCCGGTGTGTACATGCGCGTTGTGCGTAACACCCTGCTGCGTCGCGCAGTTGAAGGTACCGAATTCGGTTGCCTGAACGACGTATTGTCTGGTCCTACCTTGATTGCTTTCTCTAACGAACACCCGGGCGCTGCCGCTCGTCTGTTCAAAGAGTTTGCCAAAGCGAACCAAAAGTTCGAAATCAAGGCTGGCGCTTTTAACGGTGAGTTTATCGCCGCAGCACAAATTGATCGTCTGGCCACGCTGCCGACCTACGACGAAGCGATTTCGAAGTTGATGGCTACCATGAAGGAAGCCTCTGCTGGCAAGCTGGTTCGTACTATCGCTGCTGTTCGCGACCAGAAACAAGCTGCTGCTTGATTCTCGCCTATTTAGGCTGTTTGAGTTTATTCAACATCAGGAATTTTTGTCATGTCTATCACTAAAGACCAAATCATCGAAGCCGTTGCTTCCATGTCCGTAATGGAAGTTGTTGAGCTGATCGAAGCAATGGAAGAGAAGTTCGGTGTTTCCGCTGCTGTTGCTGTAGCTGCCGGTCCGGCCGCTGAAGCAGTAGAAGAGAAGACCGAGTTCGACGTAGTTCTGACTGCTGCTGGCGCCAACAAAGTTGCCGTCATCAAGGCCGTTCGTGCTGCCACCGGTCTGGGCCTGAAAGAAGCCAAGGATCTGGTTGAAGCTGCACCGACCAACCTGAAAGAAGCCGTCTCCAAGGACGAAGCTGAAACTCTGAAGAAGCAGCTTGAAGAAGCTGGTGCTTCTGTTGAGATCAAATAATCTGCATTTATGTAGATTAGCCTGATAAAACAGGCTAGGGCTGGTGAATATTTGTTCACCAGCCTTTTTGCGCTGTAGACTGAGAGCATTTCACGCCGTTTACGACTCTCGGTGCACCAGCAATCCGGACCGCCTCATCGTCCGGGCCAACACAAAACGGTGTTGAGACAGAGCTGTCCTGCGGGACAGAGTGGGTCACTTATCAGCGAGCTGAGGAACCCTATGGTTTACTCTTATACCGAAAAAAAACGCATTCGTAAGGACTTCGGTAAGCGAGACCAGGTACTGGACACGCCTTATCTGTTGTCCATTCAGCTGGACTCCTTCAAGCAGTTCATCGAGGCTGACCCGGAAGGTGAATATGGCCTAGAGGCCGCTTTCCGTAGCGTTTTCCCGATCACCAGTTACTCCGGTAGTGCTGAGCTTCAGTATGTCAGCTATCGCCTGGGTGAGCCGGTATTTGACGTAAAAGAATGCCAGATCCGTGGAGTGACCTACTCCGCGCCGCTGCGTGTCAAGCTTCGTATGGTTCTGTACGACCGTGAAGCAGCTGCCGGCACCGTCAAAGACATCAAGGAACAAGAAGTTTACATGGGCGAAATTCCGCTCATGACCGAAAACGGCACCTTTGTTATCAATGGTACCGAGCGGGTCATCGTCTCCCAGCTGCACCGCAGCCCGGGCGTCTTCTTCGACCATGATAAAGGCAAAACACATTCATCCGGTAAGGTACTGTATAACGCCCGCGTTATCCCTTACCGTGGCTCCTGGCTGGACTTCGAGTTCGATGCGAAAGACAACCTGTTTGTCCGTATCGACCGTCGTCGTAAATTGCCAGCGTCCATTATTCTGCGCGCCCTGGACTTCAGTTCCGAACAGATTCTGGCCACCTTCTTCGAGACCATCGGTTTCGAGGTTAAAGATGGCAAGTTGATGATGGACCTGGTGCCCGAGCGCCTGCGTGGCGAAACCGCGACCTTCGACATCATTGCCAATGGCACCGTGGTGGTCGAGACCGGTCGTCGTGTGACCGCGCGCCACATCCGTCAGTTGGAAAAAGACGCCATCACCCAGATCGAGGTGCCGGTGGAGTACGTTGTTGGCAAAGTTGCAGCCAAGAACTACGCACATCCGCAGACTGGCGAGATGGTCGTGACTGCCAACCAGGCCTTGAGCCTGGAAGCGGTTGCCAACCTGTCCCAAGCCGGCTTCAAGCACTTCGAGGTTCTGTTCACCAATGAACTGGACCACGGTGCTTATATGTCCGAGACCCTGCGCATCGACTCCAGCTCCAGCCGTCTGGAAGCCCTGGTCGAGATCTACCGCATGATGCGTCCGGGCGAGCCGCCCACCCGCGAAGCGGCCGAGCAGCTGTTCGAGAACCTGTTCTTCTCTTCCGAGCGTTATGACCTGTCTACCGTAGGTCGGATGAAGTTCAACCGCCGTCTGGGTCGTGAAGACGAGACCGGCGTAGGCGTGCTGACCAAAGACGACATCGTCGAAGTCATGAAGCGCCTGATCGACATCCGTAACGGCAATGACGAGGTGGATGATATCGACCACCTGGGTAACCGTCGTATTCGTTCTGTCGGTGAAATGGCCGAGAACCAGTTCCGTGTCGGTCTGGTGCGTGTCGAGCGTGCGGTCAAGGAGCGTCTCTCCCTGGGCGACCTGGACACCCTGATGCCGCAGGATCTGATCAACGCCAAGCCGATCTCCGCCGCGGTTAAAGAGTTCTTCGGTTCCAGCCAGCTGTCCCAGTTCATGGACCAGAACAACCCGCTGTCCGAAGTGACCCACAAGCGTCGTATTTCCGCGCTGGGCCCGGGCGGTCTGACCCGTGAGCGTGCTGGCTTTGAAGTTCGAGATGTACACCCGACTCACTACGGTCGTCTGTGCCCTATCGAAACGCCTGAAGGTCCGAACATCGGTCTGATCAACTCGCTGTCCGTGTATTCCCGCACCAACGAGTACGGTTTCCTCGAGACCCCGTACCGCAAGGTCATCGACGGTGTGATCACCGATGAAGTGGATTACCTGTCTGCAATCGAAGAAGGCAAGTACGTGATCGCACAGGCTAACGCCGCGACCTCCGAAGATGGCCGTCTGAAAGATGAGTTGATCCCGTGCCGTCATAAGGGTGAATCCACCTTTATGAATGCCGACCAGATCCAGTACATGGACGTGAGCCCGCAACAGATCGTTTCTGTGGCTGCCGCTCTGATCCCGTTCCTGGAACACGATGATGCTAACCGAGCCCTGATGGGTTCGAACATGCAACGTCAAGCCGTACCGACCCTGCGTGCCGACAAGCCGCTGGTAGGTACCGGTATGGAACGCGCCGTGGCCGTTGACTCCGGGGTAACCGTAGTGGCCAAGCGTGGCGGCATGATCGACTATGTCGATGCCTCCCGTATCGTTATCAAGGTCAATGAAGATGAGCTGCTGCCAGGCGAAGCCGGCATCGACATCTACAGCCTGACCAAGTACACCCGTTCCAACCAGAACACCTGTATCAACCAGCGTCCTTGCGTGATGTTGGGTGAGCCGGTCATGGCGGGCGACGTGCTGGCTGACGGCCCGTCTACCGATCTGGGCGAACTGGCGCTGGGCCAAAACCTGCGCGTCGCGTTCATGCCGTGGAACGGTTACAACTTCGAAGATTCGATCTTGGTGAACGAGCGCGTGGTACAGGAAGATCGCCTGACCACCATCCACATCCAGGAACTGGCCTGTATCTCCCGTGACACCAAGCTGGGTCCGGAAGAGATCACTGCCGACATCCCGAACGTGGGTGAAGCCGCTCTGTCCAAGCTGGACGAGTCCGGTATCGTCTACGTGGGTGCCGAAGTGAAGGGCGGCGACATCCTGGTCGGCAAGGTAACACCCAAGGGTGAAACCCAGCTGACCCCGGAAGAGAAGCTGCTGCGCGCCATCTTCGGTGAGAAGGCCTCCGATGTGAAGGACTCCTCCCTGCGTGTGCCGAACGGTGTGTACGGTACCGTGGTTGACGTGCAAGTCTTTACCCGCGATGGTGTGGAAAAAGACAAGCGTGCCAAAGAAATCGAAGAGATGCAGCTGAAGGAAGCGAAGAAGGACTTGACCGAAGAGTTCAAGATCCTGGAAGACGGCATCTTTGGCCGCTCCCGCAACCTGCTGCTGGCCGCCGGTTACAGCGAAGATCGTCTGAACAAGCTGGATCGTACCAAGTGGTTTGAATTGGCCATCGAAGATGAAGCCAAGCAGATCGAACTGGAACAGATCGCTGAACAGCACATCGAGCTGAAAGCCGACTTCGACAAGAAGTTCGAGAACAAACGTCGCAAGATTATCCAGGGTGATGATCTGGCGCCGGGCGTACTGAAAATCGTCAAGGTTTACCTGGCAGTCAAGCGTCGCATCCAACCGGGTGACAAGATGGCGGGCCGTCACGGTAACAAGGGTGTTATCTCCAAGATCTGTCCGGTCGAGGATATGCCCCATGACGAGTTCGGCCGTCCGGTCGACATCGTACTGAACCCGTTGGGCGTACCATCCCGTATGAACATCGGTCAGATCCTCGAAGTGCATCTGGGCCTCGCGGCCAAGGGCATCGGCGAGAAGATCGACCGCATGATCAAAGAGCAGCGTGCGCTGCACGAGATGCGCGAATTCCTGCAACAGGTCTATGACCTGGGCGAGAAAGACACCCAGCAAGTGAACATTGCCGAACTGTCTGACGACGACGTGCGTACCCTGGTGGGTAACCTGCGTAAGGGTCTGCCGGTTGCTACACCTGTCTTTGATGGTGCCAAAGAGCGCGAAATCAAGGCCTTGCTGAAGCTGGCCGATCTGCCGGAATCCGGTCAGATCTCCCTGTTCGACGGTCGTACCGGTAACGCCTTCGAGCGTAAGGTCACCGTGGGTTACATGTACATGCTGAAGCTGAACCACTTGGTAGACGACAAGATGCATGCGCGTTCTACCGGCTCCTACAGCCTGGTTACCCAGCAGCCGCTGGGTGGTAAGGCACAGTTTGGTGGCCAGCGGTTCGGTGAGATGGAAGTGTGGGCCCTGGAGGCTTACGGTGCGGCATATACCCTGCAGGAAATGCTGACCGTCAAGTCTGACGATGTGAATGGCCGTACCAAGATGTACAAAAACATCGTGGATGGCGACCACCGTATGGAGCCGGGCATGCCCGAATCCTTCAACGTACTGTTGAAGGAAATACGCTCTCTGGGTATCAACATCGAGCTGGACGAAGAGTAAGAGCTCGCTCTTATTGTTCGAGAATTGACGTGGGCGCCCCGAAAGGGGCGCCGAGGTTAGACTCCTGACAGGGGAAACACGTGAAAGACTTACTCAAGTTTTTGAAGGCTCAGACTAAGACCGAAGAGTTTGACAGTATTAAGATCGGTCTGGCCTCTCCTGACATGATCCGCTCCTGGTCATTCGGTGAAGTCAAAAAGCCTGAGACCATCAACTACCGGACTTTCAAGCCGGAACGTGATGGTCTGTTCTGCGCCCGTATCTTCGGACCGGTGAAGGACTACGAGTGTCTGTGCGGCAAGTACAAGCGCCTGAAACACCGTGGTGTGATCTGCGAGAAGTGCGGCGTAGAAGTGACCCAGACCAAGGTCCGTCGCGAGCGCATGGGCCACATCGAGCTGGCCAGCCCGACTGCCCACATCTGGTTCCTGAAGTCCCTGCCGTCCCGTATCGGTCTGCTGCTGGACATGACCCTGCGTGACATCGAGCGCGTGCTGTATTTCGAATCCTATGTGGTTATCGAACCCGGCATGACCAACCTCGAGCGCAGCCAGATGCTGTCCGAAGAGAACTATCTGGACGCACTGGAAGAGTGGGGTGACGAATTCGACGCCAAGATGGGTGCCGAAGCAATCCTGGCATTGCTGCGCGCCATCGATCTGGAAGGTGAAGTCAAGACCATGCGCGAGGAGCTGGAACAGACCAACTCCGAGACCAAGCGCAAGAAGACCACCAAGCGTCTGAAGCTGATGGAAGCCTTCCTACAGTCCGGCAACAAGCCGGAGTGGATGATCATGACAGTGCTGCCTGTGCTGCCGCCGGACCTGCGTCCGCTGGTACCGCTGGACGGCGGCCGTTTCGCGACTTCCGATCTGAACGATCTGTATCGTCGCGTGATCAACCGTAACAACCGTTTGAAGCGCCTGCTGGACCTGGCTGCCCCGGACATCATCGTGCGCAACGAAAAGCGCATGCTGCAAGAGTCCGTGGATGCCCTGCTGGATAACGGCCGTCGTGGTCGTGCCATCACCGGTTCCAACAAGCGTCCGCTGAAATCCTTGGCCGATATGATCAAGGGTAAGCAAGGTCGTTTCCGTCAGAACTTGCTGGGTAAACGTGTCGACTACTCCGGTCGTTCCGTTATCACAGTAGGCCCGACCCTGCGTCTGCATCAGTGCGGTCTGCCGAAGAAGATGGCGCTGGAGCTGTTCAAGCCCTTCATCTATGGCAAGCTGGAATCCCGCGGTCTGGCGACCACTATCAAGGCCGCCAAGAAGATGGTGGAGCGCGAAGAAGCCGTCGTTTGGGACATCCTGGACGAAGTGATCCGCGAACACCCGGTGCTGCTGAACCGTGCACCGACCCTGCACCGTCTGGGTATCCAAGCGTTTGAACCGACCCTGATCGAAGGTAAAGCCATCCAGCTGCACCCGCTGGTCTGTGCCGCCTATAACGCCGACTTCGATGGTGACCAGATGGCGGTCCACGTACCGCTGACCCTGGAAGCCCAGCTCGAAGCGCGCGCCCTGATGATGTCTACCAACAACATCCTGTCGCCTGCTTCCGGTGAGCCGATCATCGTTCCTTCCCAGGACGTGGTCTTGGGTCTGTACTACATGACCCGTGCCCGTATCAACGCCAAGGGCGAAGGTATGGTGCTGGCCGGCCCGAAAGAAGCCGAGAAGGTGTATCGCGCCGGTCTGGCCGATCTGCATGCTCGCGTGAAAGTGCGTATCACCGAATACCTGCGTCAGGCAGATGATTCCCTGGTCGCGCACACCGAGATGAAGAACACCACCGTTGGTCGTGCGATCCTGAGCCTGATCCTGCCGAAAGGCATGGAATACGCGCTGATCGACGAGCCCAAGGTGCTGACCGCTGCCGAAGAGGCTGATCTGGCTGCCAATCCGCAGAACTGGATCAAGTGCGTCTCCAACAAGGCGCTGGGCAAGAAGCTCATCTCTCGTCTGCTGAACACCTGCTATCGCAAGCAGGGCCTGAAGGACACCGTCATCTTCGCTGACCAGCTGATGTATACCGGTTTCCATTATGCGGCCTTGTCCGGTGCTTCCGTTGGTATCGATGACATGGTCATCCCGGATGCCAAGAAAGACATCGTTGCCGCTGCCGAAGCCGAAGTTGCCGAGATCCAGGACCAGTTCCTGTCCGGTCTGGTAACCGCGGGCGAACGCTATAACAAGGTTATCGATATCTGGGCCAGCGCGAACGATCGCGTCTCTAAGGCCATGATGGATAACTTGTCCAAGGAGCGTAACGTCAACTCCCTGGGTGAAGAAGAAGAGCAAGCTTCGTTCAACAGCATCTTCATGATGGCCGACTCTGGTGCACGGGGTTCCGCCGCCCAGATCCGTCAGCTGGCCGGTATGCGTGGCCTGATGGCCAAGCCGGATGGCTCCATCATCGAAACGCCGATCGTGGCGAACTTCCGTGAAGGTCTGAACGTATTGCAGTACTTCATCTCCACTCACGGTGCGCGTAAAGGTCTGGCGGATACCGCACTGAAGACCGCGAACTCCGGTTACCTGACCCGTCGTCTGGTTGACGTGGCACAGGACATGGTGATCACCGAGGACGATTGCGGAACTACCGAAGGTCTGTGGATGACTCCGCTGATCGAGGGTGGTGACGTGGTCGAGCCGCTGCGTGAGCGCGTGCTGGGTCGTGTGGTCGCCGAAGACGTGATCAAGCCGGGTACTGAAGAAGAAGTGCTGGTAGCGCGTAACACTCTGCTCGACGAGTATCTGTGTGACCTGCTGGAGCGCAACTCCGTCGACCGGGTGAAGGTACGTTCTGCCATCACCTGTGAGACCGACTTCGGTAACTGTGCTCACTGCTACGGCCGTGATCTGGCCCGTGGTCACCTGGTGAACAAGGGTGAGGCTGTCGGTGTTATCGCCGCCCAGTCCATCGGTGAGCCGGGTACCCAGCTGACGATGCGTACCTTCCACATCGGTGGTGCCGCATCCCGAGCTGCTGCCGAGAGCAGCATCCAGGTCAAGAACACCGGTAGCATCAAGCTGCAGAACGCCAAGTTCGTTACCAACAGTGCCGACAAGCTGGTTATCACCTCCCGTTCTACCGAACTGACCATCATGGACGAGATGGGCCGTACCAAGGAAAGCCACAAGCTGCCTTACGGTTCCGTGTTGGAAGTGAAGGATGGCCAGGCCGTGAGCACCGGTGACACCGTCGCCAACTGGGATCCGCACACCCACCCGATCATCACCGAAGTAGCAGGTCGTCTGGACTTCGAACACATGATCGAAGGTGTGACCATCACTCGTCAGACCGACGAGCTGACCGGTCTCTCCTCTATCGTCGTGCTGGATGTCAACGAGCGTCCGAGTGCCGGTAAAGAGATGCGTCCGACCGTGAAACTGGTCGACCTGAACGGCAAGGATGTCATGATCCCGGGTACCGATGTAGCCGCCCAGTACTTCCTGCCGGGCAAGGCGATCGTGAACCTGGAAGATGGTGCCAACGTGGGTGTGGGTGACGCGGTTGCGCGTATCCCGCAAGAATCCAGCGGTACCAAGGACATCACCGGTGGTCTGCCGCGCGTTGCGGATCTGTTCGAAGCACGTCAACCGAAGGAACCGGCTATCCTGGCCGAGATCTCCGGTACCATCTCCTTCGGGAAAGAGACCAAGGGCAAGCGCCGTCTGGTCATCACCCCGACCGACGGTGGCGACATCTACGAAGAGATGATTCCGAAGTGGCGTCACCTCAACGTGTTCGAAGGTGAAAAAGTTGAGAAGGGTGAAGTGCTGGCGGACGGTCCTGAGTCTGCTCACGACATCCTGCGTCTGCGCGGTATCAGCCCGGTCGCCAACTACATCGCCAACGAAGTGCAAGACGTTTACCGTCTGCAAGGCGTTAAGATCAACGACAAGCACATCGAAGTCATCGTTCGTCAGATGCTGCGTAAGTGCGAGATCCTGAGCGCTGGCGACACCGACCTGATCGAAGGCGAGCAGGTTGAAGTGGCCCGTGTGAAGATTGCCAACCGTAAGCTGGTTGCCGAGGGTAAGACCCCGGCCACCTACCGTCACATCCTGATGGGTATTACCAAGGCATCTCTGAGCACCGAGTCCTTCATCTCCGCGGCTTCCTTCCAGGAAACCACCCGGGTTCTGACCGAAGCGGCCGTTGGCGGCAAGCGTGATGAACTGCGTGGCCTGAAAGAGAACGTGATCGTGGGTCGTCTGATCCCGGCTGGTACCGGCTTTGCCTACCACCACACCCGGATCAACCAGCGTGCCGCCGCAGCTCGTGCTGTCGGTGTGCCGCAGGTGACTGCCGATGAGGCTCAGCAAAACCTGGCGGATCTGCTCAACGCAGCCGGCAGTTTTGACGAAGAGTAATCTTCCGCTGTAGCGATGAGAAAGGGCCCCTTGATGGGGCCCTTTTTTTGTCTGGGACCGAGCGCAAGCCCTGCACCGGGCTGGGGCAGGGGATGATCCAGTGCAAGCTTATCGAGCAAAAAATCAAAAAAAGTTGACATTGATCCCCCGCAATTGAAAACTCGGGAAAGTTGAATGGTTATTACAGGGGTAGAACATGGCGGTCGGTATCGAGGAGGTGCTGCTTCCCGAAGAGCAGCTGAGCGGTCGCGCTTTTACAGACGAAGACAGGGAGTTGTTACGCTCTTACGAGGGCCTCATCGAGGGCCTGGCCGAACTGTTCGGCAAGCACTGCGAAGTGGTGCTGCACTCCCTGGAGAATTTGCACGAGTCGGTGATCAAGATAGCGAACGGCTTCAACACGGGTCGAACCCTTGGGGCGCCGATCACCGATCTGGCCCTGCGGATGCTGAAAGACATCGAGAGTACGGGCCAGGATTACACCCAGAGTTACTTCGCCCGCAGCCGGACCGGTGCCCTGATGAAGTCGAGCACCATCGCCATCCGCAATGGCGACAAGCAGGTGATCGGCCTTATCTGCATCAACCTGCACATCAATGCGCCCTTCCACGAGTTCGTGGCCGAGTTCTTCCCGACGCCACAGCAAGTGGAGCGTCAATCGCCGGAGACCTTCGCCAATAGCGTGGAGGAGTTGGTCGCCCAGACGGTGGACAACACTATCGACGAGATCAATCGCGATCCGTCCGTGGCGAACAACGCCAAGAACCGTTTTATCGTGACCCAGCTGTTCGAGAAGGGCATATTTGATATCAAGGATTCGATCAACCTGGTCGCCGACAAGCTGAACATTTCCAAACATACCGTGTATCTCTATATCCGACAGCGCAAGCAGGGTGAAGAAGAGAGCGAATAAGCGCCATAGAAGGGGATAGATAAGAATGGCTAAAGAAGTGATTGCAACCGACAAGGCTCCCGCCGCGATTGGCCCTTATGTACAGGCCACCAAGCTGGGCGAGCTGGTCTTTACCTCCGGGCAGATCCCGCTCGATCCCGCCACCATGGATATCGTCGCCGGTGGCATCGAAGCGCAGGCCGAGCAGGTGATGAAGAACCTGGTTGCAGTATTGAAAGCGGCCGGTGCCGATACCGGCAAGGTCCTCAAGACCACCTGCTTCCTGAGCGACATGAACGATTTCGTGGCCTTCAATCAGGTGTATGCCCGCTACTTCGGTGAAGCCGCGCCGGCACGCTCCTGCGTGGAAGTGGCACGCCTGCCCAAGGATGTATTGGTCGAAGTCGAAGCCATCGCCTACGTCTGATCCAGGGTGACAGGAAGAGCCCCTCTCTGGAGGGGCTTTTTCGTCTTTGGGGTAGAATGGATGAAAACCTGCACAGGATCCCGGATATGAGCCTGAGTTTTGCCCTGCTGGTGACCGGGCCCGCCTATGGTACCCAGACGGCCAGCACCGCTTATCGTTTTGCCCTGAGCCTCATCGAGCAGGGTCATCGCCTGTCTCACCTGTTCTTCTATCAGGATGGGGTTCATAACGGCAGCAGCTTGCATGCCCCTGCCTCCGATGAGACCGACCTGGTGACGCTGTGGCGCGAGCTGGCGCTGGCGCAAGGCATTGCCATCGATGTCTGTGTCGCGGCCGCCATGCGGCGCGGTGTGCTCGATGAAACCGAGGCGAAAGGGGTTGGCAAGACCCAGTTCAACCTGCAGGCCCCGTTTCGCCTGAGTGGATTGGGACAGCTGGCCGAGGCCAGCCTGACCGCCGATCGCTTCGTCCAGTTCTAGGGAGGCGCGATGAGCAAGATTGCCTTTATCTGTCGACGGGGTCCCCACGGCACGGCGAATGGTCGGGAGGGACTGGATGCCTTGCTGGCGACCTCGGCATTGACTGAATCTCTGGCCCTGTTCCTGGTCGGGGACGGGGTGTTGCAACTGGTCAGGGAGCAGTCACCGCAGGGGATATTGCAGCGCCACTACGCGCCGACCTTCAAGATGTTGGAACTGTACGATATCGAAGAGGCCTATGTCTGTGCGGCGTCGCTGACAGAACGGGGCCTGACCGCCTCGGATCTGCTGATCTCCGTGACGGTTTTGTCACCTGCCGAGATCCGCCATCAGTGGAACGGTTGCACAACCCACATTAGCTTCTGAGGTCCCCATGATACAGCTGGTATTGAACTCCCCCTTCCTGAGCCAGGATCTGGAGCAGGCGCTGCGTTATCGGGATACCGAGGATGTGCTGGTGCTGATGCAGGACGCCGTGGTGGCGGCAACGGCCCCGCAATGGTGCGCACGTTTGGTCGGGATCCCGCTCTATGTGATGGAAGAAGACCTGAAGGCGCGGGGATTGCAGGGCCGGATCGGGATGGAACTCGATATGGCTGGCCTGATCGCGTTGATCGCCGAGCAGGGATCGCCGCAGACCTGGGCTGGCTAGTTTCTATTTTTATTCGGTAGCTCAGATGGTTACCACACTCTTGTCAGGATGTCATTTGCCCTTTGGCCGTACGAATTGTATAAATCTTGACTCCCCAGACAACAGGGCATAAAATTTCGCGTCCCCGTATCTGCGGGGAGGATTTTTCACACGTTTATGAAGTCATTATCAGGAGCCTTTTGATGGCAACTATTAACCAGTTGGTTCGCAAGCCACGCATCAAGCTCGTTGTAAAAAGCAACGTGCCGGCGCTGGAAGCGTGCCCTCAGAAGCGTGGCGTATGCACTCGTGTATATACCACCACCCCGAAGAAGCCTAACTCTGCACTGCGTAAAGTGTGCCGTGTACGTCTGACCAACGGCTTCGAAGTCACCTCCTACATCGGCGGTGAAGGTCACAACCTGCAGGAGCACTCCGTTGTTCTGATCCGTGGCGGTCGTGTCAAGGATTTGCCAGGTGTTCGTTATCACACCGTTCGTGGTGCGTTGGACTGTGCCGGTGTTAAAGACCGTAAGCAGGCTCGCTCCAAGTATGGCGTGAAGCGTCCTAAAGCTTAATGGTTCTCCGTTAAGTAAGGCCAAACGTTAATTCGTTTCTAGTTAGATAACTTTCTAGTTTTGGGTAATCCCTGAAGTTACGGAGAATTTGAAATGCCAAGACGTCGTGTTGTTGGTCAGCGTAAAATCCTGCCGGATCCTAAGTTCGGATCAGAGCTGCTGGCTAAATTTGTCAACGTAGTAATGGTTGACGGTAAGAAATCTGTTGCAGAAGCCATCGTTTATGGCGCCCTGGACATCATTGCCACCAAATCTGGCAAAGAGCACCTGGCCCTGTTCGAAGTCGCTCTGGACAACATCCGTCCGTCCGTCGAGGTTAAATCTCGTCGTGTCGGTGGTGCAACTTATCAGGTACCGGTAGAAGTTCGCCCGGTCCGTCGCAATGCCCTGGCAATGCGCTGGTTGGTTGATGCCGCTCGTAAACGTGGTGAAAAATCAATGGCTCAGCGTTTGGCTGGCGAGCTGCTGGATGCCGCTGACAATAAGGGTTCGTCTGTCAAGAAACGTGAAGACGTTCACCGTATGGCTGAAGCGAACAAGGCCTTCGCTCACTTCCGCTGGTAATCCGCTTGCGCAGGGTCTTTTGGCTCTGCGCACCTTCAGTTATCTAGGGGCACGCTCCTAGTAAGAGGATGACAATGGCTCGTACAACCCCCATTGAGCGTTATCGTAACATCGGTATCTCTGCTCACATCGACGCCGGTAAGACTACCACTACCGAGCGCGTTCTGTTTTATACCGGTGTAAGTCACAAGATCGGTGAAGTTCACGATGGCGCTGCCACCATGGACTGGATGGAACAGGAACAAGAGCGTGGTATCACTATCACCTCCGCCGCGACCACCGCATTCTGGTCCGGTATGGGCAAACAGTTCCAACCGCACCGTATCAACATCATCGATACCCCGGGCCACGTTGACTTTACTATCGAAGTAGAGCGTTCAATGCGTGTTCTGGACGGTGCCGTGATGGTGTACTGTGCCGTAGGTGGCGTACAGCCACAGTCTGAGACCGTATGGCGTCAGGCTAACAAGTACAAGGTTCCCCGTATCGCGTTCGTCAACAAGATGGACCGTACTGGCGCCAACTATCTGCGCTGCGTTGAGCACATCAAGACCCGCCTGAAAGGTAACCCGGTTCCGCTGCAACTGAACATCGGTTCAGAAGAGAACTTCAAGGGCGTTATCGATCTGGTCAAGATGAAAGCCATCAACTGGAGCGAAGCTGACCAGGGCGTATCCTTCGATTACGAAGACGTCCCGGCCGAGCTGCTGGAACAAGCGCAAGAAATGCGCATGACCCTGGTTGAAGCCGCTGCCGAAGCGTCTGAAGACCTGATGGAAAAATACCTGGGTGGTGAAGAACTGACCGAGGAAGAGATCAAGAAAGCTCTTCGTCTGCGCGTTCTGAACAACGAAATCATCCTGGTTACCTGTGGCTCCGCGTTCAAGAACAAGGGCGTACAGGCCATGCTGGATGCCGTGGTTGACTATCTGCCGGCGCCGACCGACGTAGCCGCCATCGACGGTCTGAAGCTGGATGGCGTCACCAAAGACGAACGTCATGCTTCCGATGAAGAGCCGTTCGCTGCTCTGGCATTCAAGATCGCTACCGACCCGTTCGTAGGCAACCTGACCTTCTTCCGCGTCTACTCCGGTGTGGTTAACTCCGGTGACTCCGTGCTGAACTCCGTTAAAGAGAAGCGCGAGCGTTTTGGCCGTATCGTTCAGATGCACGCCAACAAGCGTGAAGAGATCAAAGAAGTTCGCGCAGGCGATATCGCTGCTGCCATCGGTCTGAAAGACGTGACCACTGGTGACACCCTGTGTGACGAAAAAGCGCCGATCATCCTCGAGCGTATGGAATTCCCGGAACCGGTAATCTCCATCGCAGTTGAGCCGAAAACCAAGGCTGACCAAGAGAAGATGGGTCTGGCACTCGGCCGTCTGGCGCAGGAAGATCCATCTTTCCGCGTATGGACTGACGAAGAATCTGGCCAAACCATCATCGCCGGTATGGGTGAGCTGCACCTGGACATCATCGTTGACCGTATGCGTCGCGAGTTCAAGGTTGAAGCGAACGTAGGTAAGCCGCAGGTTGCCTACCGTGAAACCATTCGTGAAACCGTCAAGGATATCGAAGGTAAGCACGCCAAGCAGTCTGGTGGTCGTGGTCAGTACGGTCACGTCATCATCGACATGTACCCGCTGGAAGCCGGCAAAGCCTATGAGTTCGTTAACGACATCAAGGGCGGCGTGATTCCTGGTGAATACATCCCGGGCGTTGACAAGGGTATCCGTGAGCAGCTGAAATCCGGCCCGCTGGCAGGTTATCCGGTAATGGATCTGGGCGTGCGTCTGCACTACGGTTCTTACCACGATGTCGACTCCTCCGAATTGGCGTTCAAGATCGCAGCTTCCCTGGCCTTCAAGGCTGGTTACATGAAGGCAAGCCCGGTCCTGCTCGAGCCGATCATGAAGGTCGAAGTCGAAACTCCGGAAGATTACATGGGCGACGTTATCGGTGACTTGAACCGTCGTCGTGGCCTGATCGAAGGTATGGAAGACGGCCCGTCCGGCAAGATCGTACGCGCCCTGGTGCCGCTGGCCGAGATGTTCGGTTATGCGACCGCCCTGCGTTCCGCAACCCAAGGTCGTGCTTCCTACGCTATGGAATTCGCTAAGTACTCCGATGCCCCGAACAACGTGGCTCAGGCAGTTATCGAAGAGCGCAAATCCAAGTAATTTATGATTCCCCGCCTACGACGGTAGGCGGGTTTAACCTAGAAGGACTACGTCGTGTCTAAAGAAAAATTTGAGCGTAACAAACCGCACGTAAACGTCGGCACCATCGGCCACGTTGACCA
>NZ_CDDF01000017.1:354982-355337 GCF_000819865.1 Aeromonas eucrenophila | reverse complement strand
CCCTGAAGGTGACCGGTATCCTGAACGGCACCACAGGGACGGCGACCACCGTCAACGCCAGCGGCGACACAGTGCTGACCAACAGCTACGGCACCCTGACCATCCGTGCCGATGGCAGCTACAGCTTCAACGCCAACGGGGCGGATGCGCAGAAACTGGCGGCGGGCCAGACTGCCGGGGTGGTGTTTACCTACACCGCGACCGACGGCACCGTGAGCCAGACCAGCACCCTGACCATCACCATCACCGGCGCCAACGATGCACCTGTGCTGCAGGCTGATGTGGGGGCGGTCAACGAAGACGCCATCCTGACCATGAATGCGGCCAGCGGGGTGCTGTCCAACGACAGCGATGT
>NZ_CDDF01000017.1:0-354563 GCF_000819865.1 Aeromonas eucrenophila | reverse complement strand
AACGCCAACGGGGCGGATGCCCAGAAACTGGCGGCGGGCCAGACTGCCGGGGTGGTGTTTACCTACACCGCGACCGACGGCACAGTGAGCCAGACCAGCACGCTGACCATCACCATCACCGGCGCCAACGATGCACCGACACTGAGCATCGACAAGGGGGCCGTGGTATCCGAAGAAGGCCTTGCCGGCGGTATTGTTGATACGGCAGGCAGCAGCGACACCACGGACAGCGTGGCTGCCAGCGGCAAGATCACGGTCGGCGACCTGGATAGCCAGGATAGCCTGACCATCAGCCTGAGTGGGCCGACCGGTCTGACTTCCGGCGGTACTGCCGTGCAGTGGAGCTGGAATGCTGCCACCAAGGTGTTGACCGGCTATACCGGTACGGCGGGCGGTGCGGACTACAAGGCTGTCATCGACGTCAAGCTGACAGCGCCGACAGGCGGCAGCAAGGGGGACTGGAGCTACGACATGACCCTCAAGGCACCGCTTGACCATCCGGTCAAGGGGAGTGAGGACGTACTCAACTTCCAGATCGGTGTGACCGTGTCGGATGGCAAGACCACCACCACTGGCAGCCTGCCCATCTCGGTCGAGGATGATTCCCCGATCGCGGGGGATGCGGCGGCCGTGTCCGTCACCAAGACGGATATTCCGGCTGCTCTGACCGGCCTGTTCGATCTGACCCAATACAGCGGCAACAAGCTGTCCCTCGGCATGGCAGGTTTCACCATCACGGCCCTGGGCTTCACGTCTGCGACCAATTCGACACTGATCGCGGCGAATGTGAACGGCTCCAGCTCCGGGTTGGGGGTGTCCAGTGTGGCAGCCCCTTACCACAACATCGCCAACGAGATCGATTTCCGTCACTTCGCCAACGGCACCTCGGCCTCCGAGCAGCTGATCATCAAGCTGGATGCGGGCAAGGTCGCCTATGGCGCCAACATCAAGTTCAGTCAGATGTTTGGTGGTGAGCTGGAGAGCGGTGTGGTCGAGTTCTATCGCGGTGGCGTGCTGATCGGTACCCAGACCTTCAGCTCAAACGCTGCGGGCGGTGACTATGCCGGCAACTTCCAGGTGCAGCAGGGCGGCTTCGACACCATGGTGATCAAGGCCACCAACAACGGTAACACCAACACTTCCGACAACAGCGACTTCACCGTGAAGAGCATTGAGTTCCTCGGTACCAGCACGGCGCAGGCCATCGCCTACGGTTCGGGCACCGTCACCCCGCAGTGGGGTGCGGATGGCAAGGGCTATATGCAGCTCATCGGTTCGTCCGAGACAGGGCTGACCACAGCCAGCGGTAAGCTGATCACCACCACTCTGGAGTCGGCCAATACCCTGGTCGGCAAGGCCAGCGATGGCTCTCTGGTGTTCCGTCTGGAGTTCACTCCGGCCACCGGCAAGTGGGAATTCTTCCAGTATCAGAACATGTCCAAGCCGCTGGGCGACGGGGACATCGACTTCCAGATCAAGGTGGTGGATGGGGACGGCGACTCCAGTCTGGGATCCTTCGCTACCAAGCCGCTGTTCACCCCCACAGTGGAGGGTGTCTCCAGCGGGAGTGTGACTGAAGGCGGCAGCCTGAGCCACGGTGTGACCCTGTCCGACGCGACTCAGGAGGCGACCGAGTACGACTTCGCCATCAGGGGCAGCGGCACCAATCCGGCCTCCAGCCTGGATTGGGGCACCGCCCAGTTCAGCAATGGGGTGACCTATAACAGCACGACTGGCAAGATCACAGTGCCGGCCGGGGTATCCGGCTTCACCGTGACCATTCCGACCCTGGACGATCGTCTGGTCGAGGCGAACGAGACCCTGTCGGTGACCATAGGTGGTCAGACCGGCACCGGTACCATAGTGGACAACGACCGTGCACCGACAGCGACGGGTGGCTACAGCACAGGGCTGGAAGATCAGCCGCAGGTGCTGAAGTGGGCCCAGTTCGGTGCTAGTGACGATCAGGCGGCAACCGATCTGAGCGTGCAGATCGGCACCTTGCCCCTCAACGGCAAGCTGGAGTACCTCAACGCGGCCGGTCAGTGGGTCGCCGTCAAAGTGGGGGATCTTATCTCCTACGGTGACATAGATACTGGTCATCTGCGCTTCGTACCCGGTCTGAACGAGTCGAGCACCAATGCCAGCAATGGCAACGGTGCCGTCACCGGCAATATGAAGGGTGACTACGCCAGCTTCGGCTACCAGATCAGCGACGGCGCCAACCTCAGCAACAGCGGCAAGCTGGTGCTCGATGTGGCAGCGGTGGCTGACAAGCCGACGGTCAACGTGATCCTGTCCGGCAACGGCATACCACTCTACAGCCAGAGCTTCCCGAGTGCAGGCATCACCACCAGCCAGTTCCAGTCCGGCAACTTCAACAAGACGGCCTTCGGGATCACCAGCAATCTGACGGACACTACAGCCGGCCAGGATGCAATCACCGGCACCAGCGGCAACGACTACATAGTGAGCCAGAAGGGCGGCGGCGATAACTTTGTCGGCGGTCTGGGCAATGACGTACTGGTAGGTAGCAACTCCACCCAGGGGGATTCCCTCTACGGCGGTGACGGCAACGACATCCTGGTGTCAGGCCTCGGCAATGACGGTCTCTACGGTGGCGCAGGCACAGACGTTGCCGTGCTGACCGGCAACCGTGCCGACTACGTGATCCAGAAGGGCAGCGGTTATTCGACCAATGATCGCTGGTTCAACTTCTATGTGACGGAGAACGGCGCGGCCACGACCAAGGCGCTGCATGACATCGAGTATGTCCAGTTCGCTGACGGCATCTACCAGATCAATCAGGATACGGGCGGTCTGACCCTGGTACAGCCGACCGTAGTCGATTATCCGGTGGAACTGAACGCCTCCCTGAGCGATAGAGATGGCAGCGAGCAGTTCGACAGCCTGGTGCTGAGCGGCATGCCACAGGGCACGCTGCTCTATAACGGCAGCCAACTGCTGGGCACCGCCGGAGCCGACGGCAAGATCACCCTCACCTCCGGCAGCGGTCTGTGGATCGCGAGCGCGCTGGATGTGAAGCTGACCGGGCTGACCCTACGCGTACCGGGCGGCAGCGCCGGCCAGGTGGACCTCAAGGTCGAGGCCATCGCCAAGGAAGTGGGGACCGATCAGACCAGCTCCGCCACCGACGATGACAGCATCCGCCTGAGTTACTTCAATGCCACCGAAGGGGAGCCGGGCGACCAGAACCGGACCTACGGCAGCGAGCACAACATAGTGGTAGGGGATCTGGATGGCAGCGTGGTGTTGCCGGGTCAGAACTACAACATTGCCTTCATGGTCGACAGCTCCGGCAGTATCGGCACCAGCGCCATGGACACCATCAAGCTCCAGCTGGCCCAGGTGTTTACCACCCTCAAGGCCAGCGCGGGTACTGAGGGGGCCGGCAAGGTTAATATCTTCCTGGTGGACTTTGATACTCAGGCCAACAAGTCGATCACTGTGGATCTGAAGGATCCTAATGCCTTGAGCAACTTGCAGGCGATCATCAATGGTATGGACGGTAGTTATTGGAACGGTGGTGCGACGAACTATGAGGATGCCCTCAAGACGACCTCCAACTGGTTCAACAGCGACACCGCCAAGAACAACACCAATGCGAAGAACCTGGCCTACTTCATCACCGATGGGGCCCCAAACACCTATTACGACTATGAAGACACCAACCCTATCGTGAATACGAAGACCAACGAGCGCCTCGATTCGTTCGTCAACGTCAACAACTACGTCAAGGGAGAAGCCTTCTACGCCAACATAGGTGGTTCCAGCAGGGTGCTGATCGATGCCAGCGGTAATGTTCAGAAATGGTCACAGAACAGTAATAACAACAAGTGGAGCTCGACTTCCATCGGAACCTTGAAGGCACAAGGGGATGGCACCTTCGAGATCTCTACTGCCTATGACAGCAATTACTGGGCGCTGCAAAATGCACTGGCCGTGTTGCCGCTGCTGGCCATCAACAATGTTACCCTGCAGGCCATCGGTATTGGCAGCAACGTCTCTGTCGATACCCTGAAACAGTTCGATAGCGACCAGATAGTGCAGTCCAACGTGTCTGCCAACGATCTGGCCAATGCCATCCTGGGCACCTCGGTCAACAACCTGCCGGGGGCAGACCGGATCGACGGTGGGGCGGGCGATGACATCCTGTTCGGCGATGCGCTGCACTTTGCCGGTATTGCCGGAGAAGGCTACGCGGCGGTCAAGAGCTATGTGGCGGCTCAGCTGAGTCGCGACGTGCTGGATGCCGACGTGCATCGCTATATCCAGGAGCACGCCGCCGATTTCGATCAATCTGCCAATAACGACAAGGCGGATGTGCTGCTCGGCGGGGAGGGCAATGACATCCTGTTTGGTCAGGGGGGAGACGACTTCCTGTACGGCGGTGCCGGCAACGACATCCTGTTTGGTGGCAGCGGCAACGACTCCCTGTTCGGTGAGGCCGGCAATGACACCCTCTATGGTGGCACCGGCAACGACACTCTCTCCGGCGGTGCCGGCAACGACACCCTGAGTGGCGGGCTGGGCAACGACATCCTGACCGGTGGTCTTGGCAACGACATCCTGAAGGGGGATGGCGGCGCCGATACCTTCGTCTGGCAGAAGGGTGATACGGTCGCTGGCACGCTCAGCAAGGACTATGTGGTCGACTTCTCCAAGGCCGAGGGGGACAAGCTGGATCTGAAGGATCTGCTGGACAGCGATGGCAGCAAGACGGAGAGCTCGTTGAAGAGCCTGCTCTCGGTCTTCCAGGATAACGAAGGGGTGCACCTGCAGGTCAAGGAGAGCAGCACGGCGCCGGTGACTCAGGAGATAGTGCTGATGAACCACACCTTCGATACCCTGACCGGCGGCGCGGGTTCCACGGCCAACCAGGTCATCGACTTCATGTTGCAGAACAACATGCTGAGTATCGATAAATAACCTGACGCCAGGTTGAGCAAAAAGCGGCAGAGCATTCTGCCGCTTTTTTTATGGGCGTCTGGCGCCGATATCGCCGTGGGGGCTTGCTGCGCCGGGGGATGAGAATGGGTGGATTCAGTGGTGGTCGCTGGAAAGGGCCATAAAAAAACAGGGCGCCGGATCCGGGGATCGGGCGCCCTGTTGGGGAGTGTTCAGCAGATCGGGGTTATCCCGGATCAGGCATTGACGTGGGACAGACGCGAATCACGCTGGAAGCAGTTCACCAGCAGCAACAGGGTGACGACCCCGACGGTGCCCAGCACCAGCCAGGGCAGCCAGGGTTGTCCCTGGGCATTGGCGTAGTCGTGCAGAGCGCCGCCGCCGACATAACCCGTCATGCCGCCCAGCGCCAGCCCCAGTCGGCTGAACCCCATGTAACTGCCACGGGCACCCGGTTGCGCCAGCTTGGTCATCAGCGTCTCCCGCGCAGGCTCGGCGATGACGATGCCGAGATAGAAACAGGCCAGCAGCATGAAGACGGCGGGCAGGGTGGTGGCAAAGGCCACCAGTCCGATACCGGCGGTCATCAGCATCACCCCCGCCATCAGCCGGCTCTCCAGCTTGAAGTGGCGCTCGCCGTAGCGGGCCAGCGGGTAGAGCAGGGCCAGCGAGATGGCCGTCTCCAGGGTATACATCCAGCCCACCGCCGTGGTGCTACCCGCCATCTGTTTGACCAGGATGGGGAAGATCAGCATCACCTGTACCCAGAGTGCGTAGTAGCCGCTCAGGATCAGCACCAGACGGCAGAACGCCTTGTCTGCCAGCACCTGCCCGAGGCCAGCCCGGATCGGGGTCGGCCGTACGGAGAGCTTGTAGGGGGGCAGGATCAGCAGGTTGCACAGGGCGGCGCAGACGAACAGGCCGGCCCCCAGCAGGCAGACATATTCGAAATCGAAGTTCAGCAGCCAGCTGCCGAGCAGGGCGCCCACTACGGCACCGGCGCTCTCCAGCATCATCAGCAGGGAGATGTAGCGGCCACGCTCACGGGGGCGAGTGAACTTGATCACCAGGGCGGCGCGGGGAGGGTCGAACAGGCAGCCGCCGAGCCCCGAGATGATGCAGGAGAGGATGAGCTCAAGCCCGGTCTGGGCATAGGCCAGGCTGGCGAAGCCCAATGCCCGCAGCAACATGCCGCAGACGATGAGCGGACGGGCGCCGAACTTATCGGCGAGTGAGCCACCGAAGACCCCCAGTCCCTGCTGGGTCAGTTGGCGCAAGCCCAGCGCCAGTCCGACCACCCCGGCGGCCCAGCCGAGTTGATCCACGAATCGCAGGCTTATCATGGGCATGACCACGAAAAATCCCAGGATCACCAAGAGGGAATCCAATGCCAAGAACCACCGCCCCAACCGCCTCGCCCGCTCCACCATGACCCTCAAACCCCTGCTTATATAGATGACTTTATCTGTTGTGTATTCATTGCCCGAATGACGGCGTCACCAAACAGAGCCAAGGACGGAGATAAGTCCCTGACTCGGTGGCGCTATGCCAATCTCATGACAATTGATACTGCTATTCTGGGAGGGGGCCAGATATAGTGGTAGCCGACAACTGGCTATATTTCATATTGGATTCCGTTATGGCTATGACCCTCGATGATCTGCAATTGCTGCTGGATGTGGCCAACCGTGGCAGCTTCAGCAAGGTGGCCGCCATTCGCGGTTGGTCCCAACCCATGGTCAGCCAGCGGATCGCCGTGCTGGAGCAGGAGCTGGGGCAAGCCCTGTTCCGCCGTCATCGCCGTGGCGCCACGCCCACCCCGGCTTGCGAGCAGTTTCTGCCCGCCGCCAGTGCGGCACTGAGTGCGCTGGAGGGGGGGAGGCTGGCGATGCAGGGTGCCCCGGCTTTGCCACGGATCCGGCTCGCCTGCCTGCCCTCCCTGACCACGGTCGTCTTCGGGCCGCTGCTGCTGGCTCTGGTGGACGAGGCGTTCGAGATCCGCTGCAACACGGATCACTCCGGCATCATCATGCAGGAGCTGCTGACCGGGGAGACCGACGTCGGCTTCATCTTGAAATGTCCCGCCATCGCGGGGATTCAGCTCGAGCTGCTCTACCGTTCCCCCATCATTGCGGTGGCCAGTGCCGCCCACCCGCTGGCGGGCAGACAAGGATTGACTCTGCAAGACATCGCCAACGAGCGGCTGGCCCCCCAGCAGTGGGGCACCGGCTGTGACGAGCTGATCCTGCAACTGCGATTGCTGCGCCAGGTGGCGAGCCCGCTGCACGCCATCCAGCCCGCCAGTGCGGCGCGGGAGTTGGCGCTGGAGCACGGCTTCATCACCCTGATGCCGGCGCTCGCCATCAGTCGGGATCTGGAATTTGGTCGGCTGGTGCAACTGGACGTAGTGGACTTGCCACCGGATCACTGGGACGTGATGATGGCCTGGCGCAGCGGCAAGCGGCCAAATCGCGAGAAGGAGCGGGTGCTGGAGGCGGCCAGGACCCTGGCCAAGCGCTGGGCGGGCCGCTGATCTTTGCAGGTATGAAAAAGCGCCGAACAAGTCCGGCGCTTGAGGTTATCTCCGCTCAAGACCTCATCAATAGTTGGCTTTGAGGGTCAGTCCCGAGAAGGCGCTGAAGGCGCTGAGCTGGACGTGCCAGGTGCCCGCCTTGGGGGAGTTGAGGGTGCAGGTCTCGGCATTGCCGCTCTTGTAGGGACGGCAGTCATAGCTGGTGCCGGTCGGCACTGCGCCGAACTTCACGTAGAGATCCGCATCCCCGCTGCCGCCACTGCTGGCAATTACCAGCTTGCTCTTGCCGGCGGGCACGTCGATGGTGAAGTTCAGCTTGCCACCCTTGGCGGCGGAGAGCCCGGTCACAGGTACGCCGTTTTGCAGCACGTTGCCGGGTTGAGGGGGTGTGCCGCCGCAGGAGGCGTTGACGCCGACCGCGCTGAAGGCCGCGGCCACATCGGTCAGGCTGTAACCGAGATCCGTGGTCGCCTTGGTCACGCCGCAGGCGCCCTGATCGTAAGTGGTGTTGGCACCCCAGTAGAGGCGGTTGGCCAGCACGAACACCTCGAACGCCTTGCGGGTGTTCCAGCCGCTGGTGTTGGCCAGCAGGTAGAAGGCACGGTTGTAGACCCCGGAGCTGTGGTGCACGTCGATGCCGTCATAGTAATCGCTGGCATGACCGATGGATTTGCCATCCCGGGTCGGATCCTCGAAGTAGCGCAGCGAGCCGTTGCCCTTGAAGATCTGGGCCCCCACCAGCCAGTCGTTGCTGCCCTTCATGTAATTCTCGGCCGCTTCCCCCGCCATGTCGGAGAAGGCCTCGTTGATGCCGCCGGACTGGCCTGAGTAGACCAGTCCCGAGTTCTGCTCGGTGAAGCCGTGACTCACCTCGTGGGCGGCCACGTCCAGGCTTACCAGCGGATAGAAGGTGGTGGCACCGTCACCGAAGGTCATCTGGCTACCGTCCCAGAAGGCGTTCTCGTAGTTGCTGCCGTAGTGCACCCGCATCTTGAGCTTGAAGCTCAGCGGCGCCGTGTTGTACCAGTTGCGGTACATGTCGAACACCACGTTGCCAAAGAAGTGGGCGTCGTTGAGGGGCGAGTAGGCGCCGTTGATCTCCTTGACCGTGTTCTCCGGGCAGGTGAACTGGTGCACGGCCCCGCCCGAGGTGGCGTGGTTGAGGTTGATGGTGTCCACGTTGGTGCTGATCATGCGGCAGTTGTCATCCACCTGCAGTGGGCCGAAGTCCGCGCCGTAGAAGTACTTGCCGGTCTTGAGGTTGCCGCCAGGGCCGGTGGCATCCTGGTGGTTGATCCCCTCCCAGCGCTTGATCTCGGCACCGCTCTGGGCATCGACCATCACGAAGGGACGGCTCGGCTGATCGCTTGCCGCGAGCCAGGAGACCAGGTAGACCAGACGGGCCTGACCGGCGTCGTCCTGCACCACGAACAGCTTGACCTGCTCGTTGCTGCCTTTGGCACCGGCGCGTGCCTTGAGAGCGGCATCGGCAGGGGAGAGCGCTGCCGTAGGGCTGGCGACGTCGGCGCCGATCTGGCGCAGCACCCGGCCGGACACCTGATTCACCTGACCCGCGGGAGATTGCTCAGCCACCACCACCTGACCCCAGACCGGGATCCCTTGCCAGGTCTGCTCATAGCGCACCCGCTGCTGGCCGTTGGGCAGCTTGACGACCCGTACCTGGCGAAACTCGCCATCCCCGGCCAGGGTGCTGATACCGGCGCTCGGCGCGCCCAAAAGACCCGCAAGCCCTCCTGCCTGATTTACTTCCACCTGTTCTGCCGCCATGGCGGCGCTTCCCCAGCAGGCCAGTACCACGGCCAAATACACTTTGTTCATCTCGTCTTTCCTTAAGTCGATGAAGATCAGGATCCGGGTTCGTTGCCCGGCGTTCCTACACTAGTGATCGGGAAAGAAATTGCTGCCTGTTATATGTGACAGGGCAGCATAAGGATGTAGCAGGTTCGACTGTTACCATTCTTAATCACTGCCTTGAATGTGTTTTTTGGTGCTTTATGCCAGAGCGAGACGAGAATGAGTAAATGCTCAAAATGATTCCCAAATGGGTTCCTCCATATGGGGGTTGCCAGCGGGACTTGGATACAAAAATGCCTTGGCAGACAAGGGGTTGATTGACTACATTGGCTCTCATGATGGCCCATGCCGAGCAAATGAGGAGAAGGACGCATGTTTTCATGGCAACTGGATGACGAGCTGGCGCTGTTGTTCCTGCAGCCCGACATGGCCAGCGAACTCTTTGGCCTGTGCCAGCGCAATCGCGACTATCTCGCCCAGTGGCTGCCCTGGGTGCCCTACATCCAGCAGCCGTCAGACAGCGCCACCTTCATCCGCCATGCCATCGAGAAGTTCTCCCGGGGCGAGGGCCTGACCACCGCCATCGAGTATCAGGGAGAGGTGGTGGGAGTCATCGGCTACAACCAGATCGACCAGGGGCTTGGCAAGGTCAGCATCGGCTACTGGCTGGCGGAACGCTGGCAGGGCAACGGCATCATCACCCGGGCCTGTCAGGCACTGATCCACCATGCCTTCGAGGAGATGGGCATGGAGAAGGTGGAGATCAGCGCGGCGCTGGAGAACGACGGCAGCCGGGCGGTGTGCGAGCGGCTCGGCATGCAGCAGGAGGGGATAACCCGGCGGGCGGAGCGACTGGCGGACAGGGTGGTGGATCACGTCCACTACGGTCTGCTGCGGGATGAATGGCTGCGGCTGAGGGATCTCTGATGGTACTGCCCCATATCACTACGGCCCGCACCCGGCTGACCGTATTGCCACCGGACAGGGCTGGTCTGATGCTGGATTTCTACCTGCGCAACCGGGATCACCTCCTCCCCTGGGAGCCGAGGCGCGACGAGAGCTTCTATACCCTGAACCATTGGCACGATCGCCTGCGCGACGGCTACAGCCAGTTTTTCGACGGCAGCGCCGTGCAACTGGTGGCGCTCGATCCACAGGGTGAACGGGTGCTCGCCACCTGCAACTTCACCCACATCATGATGGGCATGTTCAAGGCGTGTCATTTGGGTTATGCGGTCGACAAGGCACACCAGGGGCAGGGGCTGATGCAAGAGGTGGTGGCTGCAGGTATCGACTATCTGTTTCTCGAACGTGGCCTGCACCGCATCATGGCGAGTTATATGCCGGCGAATCACCGCAGTGGTGCCCTGCTGGAGCGGCTCGGCTTCGAGCGGGAGGGCCGGGCCCGGGATTATCTGATGATCAACGGTCGCTGGGAGGATCACATCCTCACCGCGCTCATCAATCCTGCCGTTCAGGATTGAGCGGTGGGCTCATCTGGTCATACCAGGTGTGATTGGGGCGGCTTTTTCGCGATAAGATTGCACTATAGGTGCGCATCTCATACCCCTGATCCCAAAAGCGTGTAAAATTGCGCCCTGAATTTTCCCGGCCAGCAGCAGCTGGCCGCGACCCCATACTTGCAAGGCTGACATTGTGACAGAAGTAGATAGATTCGCGGACATTCGCCCCTATCGCGATGACGAAGTGCCGGCAGCCATCGAACGGCTGATCCAGGATGATGAGTTTATCGGCGCTATCGCCAAATACCGTTTCGGCTCCCTGATGAGCTGGCTGGGCTGGGCCATTCGCCCGCTGATCCGCCAGTTCCTGCGTCACAAGTGGTCCAAGGTTACCACGGTGCGCCAGGTGCAGCTGGGGGTGACCCGCTACATGAGCCGGATGATCGCCACCTCCACCCAGGGCGTGACCTTCTCCGGTCTCGAGCATCTGAAAAAAGAGCAGGGCTATCTGTTCGTCTCCAATCACAGAGACATCGCCATGGATCCCGCCTTCGTCAACTGGGGGCTGCACACCCACGGTTTCGATACGGTGCGCATCGCCATCGGTGACAACCTGCTGCGCAAGCCGTGCGCCACCGAGCTGATGAAGCTCAACAAGAGCTTCATCGTCAAGCGCTCCGCCAAGGGGCCGCGAGAGATGATGAAGGTGCTCGGCGAGCTGTCGGCCTACATAGGCCAGTCGGTGCATGAAGGGCACTCGATCTGGATCGCCCAGAAGGAAGGGCGCGCCAAGAACGGCGACGACAAGACGGATCCGGCCATCCTCAAGATGTTCTATGTGGACGGCAAGAAACAGAAGATCCCGTTCGTCGACTACATGCGCAGCCTGAACATAGTGCCGGTCAGCATCAGCTACGAGGTGGATCCCACCGATAAGGCGAAGGCGCGGGAGCTGTACGAAAAATCCGTCAACGGCAGCTACGAGAAGGGCGAGTTCGAGGATATCGAGAGCATAGTCGCCGGCATCGTCGGCCAGAAGGGGCGGGTACACGTCTCCTTCGGCGCCCCCATCACCGAGGGTTTCAGCGATCCTGACGAACTCGCCGCCCTGATCGACAAGGCCATCTGGAGCAGCTATCGCCTCTTCCCCGGCAACTATCTGGCCGCGGATGTGCCTGGTAAGGCCAGCACCATAGAGCAGACCGCCTTCCTGACCCGCCAGTCAGAAGTGCCAGCAGAGCACAAGGCGATTTGGCGAAGCATGTATGCCAAGCCGGTTGAGAACGCCAACAAGGTTTGAATGAAACCGGTCAGATGAAAAAAACGGGAGCAGATGCTCCCGTTTTTGCGTCTGGTCAAAGTTGGTGGCAATAGGGTAGTGAATAATATTGTTTCAGCTGGTACGATCATCTGGTGAGTGAGCGGGTATCTCTTGGCAAGAAGCGGGCGACTGTGCAACAGTGACTCGGCGCCGACGAGATGACCTATGCTCTTCTTCAGTCTGCATGGATGGCAGACGGCGCTAGACAAGGACCTTTGACGGGTCCTTTTTCATTGGCAGACAAAGATAGACAGCGAATACACCTAAGGATGCGCATCTCATGATCACCGGCAGTCTGGACACCTTGCAACGCACCCCCTTGCCCGCGCCACTGGCCCGCATCATGGCAGAGGTGGTGAAGGATGTGGCCCACTGGCGCGACGCGCCGCTCGGCAAGACCGAGATTGATGGCCTCAAGCTGTTCTGTCTGGTGAGCGAAGAGCTGACCGAGCCTGCGGCGGATCGCCGTGGGGAGTTTCATGAGCAGTACCTGGATATCCAGCTGCTGCTGCGTGGTGAGGAGTGGATCGGGGTAGGCCCCCATGCTTACGTCAACGACGGCGCCGATCATCCCCATCCCGACCTCTGGTTCGTCGATGACGAACAGACCAGTTATCTGGCGTTGCAGCCCGGCGACTTCGCCATCTTCTGGCCGGGAGAACTGCATCGCCCTCTCTGTACCCTGACCACCCCCGCCAAAGTGAAGAAGTTGGTGGTCAAGGTCCACAAAGAGCTGCTGGCCTGACGCTAGCCAGCAGCGCGGGAGCCCGGACTTCCGCCCATGACAAGGCTGGCAGGATGCCAGGTGGCTTGTCCCGAATTGATGATTTGATTAGTGCGCAGGCGCCTTTGAGGCCGGCACCGACCGTATTGAAAAATTGGGCGCACTTTCCTGCGACCATAAGCCCCCGACAGGGGAATCCCATCCATGCTGGATGACACGACACTGTCGGCATAAAGCCGAAGCACAGGAAGATGTAGAACATGAGCAAGTTGGTATTGATCCTTAACTGCGGTAGCTCTTCCCTGAAATTTGCCGTGATGGACGCGCAAACCGGTGAGGACATGCTGTCCGGCCTGGCCGAATGCTTCAATCTGGACGATGCCCGTATCAAATGGAAACTTCATGGGGTCAAGGGTGAAGCCATGCTGGGGGCGGGTGCCGCTCACCAGGCCGCCCTCGACCACATAGTGGGTCAGATCCTGCCCCAGGATCCCACCCTGACGGAGCAGCTCGTGGCCATAGGTCACCGCATCGTGCACGGTGGCGAGCAGTTCTCCCGCTCGGTTCGCATCGATGATGGCGTGATCGCCGGCATCGAAGCCGCCATCCCGTTCGCGCCCCTGCACAACCCGGCTCACCTCATCGGCATCCGCGCCGCCTTGAAGGTGTTCCCAGCTCTGGCCGAGAAGAACGTCGCCGTGTTCGACACCGCCTTCCACCAGACCCTGCCGCAAGAGGCCTACCTCTACGCGCTGCCTTACAAGCTCTACGAAGAGCACGGCATCCGTCGCTACGGCGCCCACGGCACCTCTCACCGTTTCATCGCCGAAGAGGCCGCCAAGGCGCTCGGCAAGCCGCTCGAAGAGCTCAACATCATCAACTGCCACCTGGGCAACGGTGCCTCCATCTGCGCCATCAAGAACGGTGAATCCGTCGATACCTCCATGGGGCTGACCCCGCTGGAAGGGCTGGCGATGGGCACCCGCAGCGGCGACATCGATCCCGCCATCGTGTTCTTCATGCACGACAACCTGGGTTACAGCGTGGATCAGATCAACCACTGCCTCACCCGTGAGTCCGGCCTGCTGGGCATGACGGAGGCGAGCAGCGACTGCCGCTATGTCACCACCAACTATGGAACCGATGCCGGTGCCAAGCGCGCGCTCGACGTCTTCACCTACCGGGTGGCCAAGTACGTCGGTGCCTATGCCGCCGCCCTGGACGGTCGTCTCGACGCTTTGGTGTTCACCGGCGGTATCGGTGAAAACGCCGCCATGGTGCGCGAGATGGTGCTGGAGCGACTGGCCCTGTTTGGCTTCAAGGTCGACAAAGAGGCGAACAACGCCGCCGTACTGGGTGGCGAAGGCCCCATCACCACGGCCGACAGTCGCCTGGCGCTGGTGATGCCGACCAACGAAGAACTGGTCATCGCCCGCGATGCCCTGAGCCTGGTGGGTTAACACTCAGAGCTCTGATACAACGCCCGGCCCTGCCGGGCGTTGTCGTTTCTGATGCAGATTGCGGGGTCTGTCATTTGACATGACGGACCAGATACGTACCCTGACGGCAGTTTCACGTAGCGGAGGTAGGGATGAAAGAGAGCTTTTTTCACTGGCTGAACGGCATGGGGGTCGAGGTCAGCAGCCTGATGGCGCTGGTGATCGCCTTGGGCTTCATCGTCCTCACCTCGCTGGTGTTGCACCTGGTGCTGCACCGGGTGCTGCTGGTGCGCCTGGTGGGCTTGCTCGGCAAGACCGAGCAGATGTGGCTGCCGCCCCAGTTGCAACAGCGGCTGTTCTACCGGCTCGCCTTCGTGCTGCAGGGGGCCGTGTTGCTCGGTCAGGCCGAACTCTGGCTGCCGCGCAAGTCCGACAGCCTGCTGTTGATAGAGATGCTGGCCCAGCTCTGGATCCTGCTGTTCCTGTTGCTCGCCCTGTTTGCCCTGCTCGACTGCCTGCTCGCCCTGAGTCGTCACACCCGCTTGTGGCGGGACATGCCCCTGCGCGGCATCTTCCAGGGGGTGAAACTGGTGGGCAGCATCCTGGTCGGCATCCTGATGATCGCTCTGCTGCTCGGCAAGTCACCGCTGTTCCTGTTCAGCGGCCTGGGGGCCATGACGGCGGTGTTGATGTTGGTGTTCAAGGATCCCATCCTCGGCCTGGTGGCGGGGATCCAGCTCTCCGCCAACCGCATGCTGAGCGTCGGTGACTGGCTGCAGATGGACAAGTACGGCGCCGACGGCGAGGTGATCGACATCGGCCTCACCACGGTCAAGGTGTCGAACTGGGACAAGACCATCACCACCATCCCCACCTATGCGCTGATCTCCGACTCCTTCAAGAACTGGCAGGGCATGACCGAATCCGGTGGCCGCCGCATCAAGCGCAGCGTCAACATCGACATGACCAGCGTGCGCTTCCTGACCGCAGACGAACAGCTGACCCTCAAGCAGGCCCAACTGCTGGCTCCCTATCTGAGCCGCAAGCAGCAGGAGCTGAGCGCCTACAACCAGCAGCTCAGCGACGCGATCAGCTGCCCCATCAACGGCCGCCACCTCACCAACCTCGGCACCCTGCGCGCCTATCTGGACGCCTACTTGCGGGCCAATCCCAGCATTCGCAAGGACATGACGCTGATGGTGCGCCAGCTGGCGCCGACCAGCGAGGGGATACCGCTGGAGATCTACTGCTTCACCGCGACCACCGCCTGGGCCGACTACGAGGGCATCCAGGCCGATATTTTCGACCATATATTTGCCATTATCGGGCAATTTCATCTGCGGTTACATCAATCTCCAACCGGTTATGACATGCGCGCCTGGCAGAGGGAGACGGTCAGCAACGGCTAGGGTCGGCGGCTATAGGTCAGGGCTTAATATCCGTGCCCCTGTCGCCCCATTTGCCAGTTGAATTTTTACCCGCAGAGGAGAAAAATGGCCGCCTTCTCTTCGCCCGGGGATGGGATCCCCGTTCCCGGTCGGGTTCAGAGCCTTGAATCACCCCATTCATCACAGGAAAGTTATGAAGCTCCTCCACAACACTGCGGCTGCACTGTGCTGCAGTCTCATCCTGGCTGCCCCTGCGTTTGCCATCGAATATGCCCTGCCTGCGGCCAACAGCCGTCTGGTGGGTGAAAACCTGGAATACGTGGTACCGGCAGAAGAAGCCGGCCAGCCGTTGGAGGCCGCCGCCGCCAAGTTCCAGCTGGGATTGACCAACATGCTGGAGGCGAACCCCAAGGCGGATCCTCTGCTGCTGCAGGCCGGCGAGAAACTCATCGTGCCGCACCAGCTGATCCTGCCGGATGCCCCGCGCGAGGGCATTGTGCTGAACGTGGCCGAGATGCGCCTCTACTACTACCCGAAAGGCAAGAAGGTGGTGGAAGTGCTGCCCATCGGCATCGGCCAGCTCGGCACCGACACCCCGGAGAACTGGGTGACCAGCGTACAGCGCAAGAAGGCGGGCCCGACCTGGACCCCGACCGCCAAGATGCACGCCGAGTATGCCGCCCGTGGCGAGACCCTGCCCGCGGTCTGGCCGGCCGGCCCGGACAACCCCATGGGGCTGTTCGCGCTCTACATCGGCAAGATGTACGCCATCCACGGCACCAATGCCCAGTTCGGCATCGGCCTGCGGGTGAGTCATGGCTGTGTGCGACTGCGTAACGACGACATCGAGTATCTGTTCAAGCAGGTGCCGGTCGGTACCCGCATCCAGTTCGTGAACCAGCCGATCAAGGCCTCGGTCGAGCCGGATGGCAACCGCTACCTGGAAGTGCACCAGCCCCTGTCCCGCAGCCAGGAGGAGTTCAACTCCAGCCTGCCGGCCCCGCTGCCCATGTCGACTGCGGTGACCCGCTTCCTGGCCCATGCAGACAGCGACTCCCAGCTGGTCAAGCAGGCGCTGGAACAACGCAGCGGCATGCCGATCGCCATCAATCGCTGATCCCGGCCTTTTCTTATGTGACAGCCCCGGCCCCAGGCCGGGGCTTTTTTATGTCATCGGACCAGAGACGGTGGGATAAGTCGTTGCTGCAATGGCATAATATCCGGCTAATTCATCCCTGAGCAGTTACTTAATTAGTTAGCAAACGGTTTCAGTGTGTTTTTTATTTGTTAAAAACAGTTGAGCTTATGGGATCTGCTGATTACTCTAGGGCGGTTTTTTAAGGATGAACCCGTCGTCAGAACGGGTACACAGTCACATAACGGAGTTTTGAATGACAGCTAGCACCCCAATGCTCATCACCTTCCTGGTGTATATCCTGGGTATGGTCCTGATCGGCTTCGTCGCCTATCGCGCCACCCGCAACTTTGACGATTACATTCTCGGCGGCCGCCGCATGGGGAGCTGGGTTACCGCCCTCTCCGCCGGCGCCTCCGACATGAGTGGCTGGCTGCTGATGGGCCTGCCGGGCGCCGTCTTCATCGGCGGTATCTCCGAGAGCTGGATCGCCATCGGCCTCACCCTGGGGGCCTACTTCAACTGGCGCTGGGTCGCCGGTCGGCTGCGGGTTCACACCGAGAAGAACCGCAACGCCCTGACCCTGCCTGACTACTTCACCTATCGCTTCGAGGACAAGAGCCGGGTGCTGCGCATCCTCTCTGCCCTGGTGATCCTGCTGTTCTTCACCATCTACTGCGCCTCCGGCGTGGTGGCCGGTGCCCGTCTGTTCGAGAGCACCTTCGGCATGGACTACAACACCGCCCTCTGGGTCGGTGCCGCCGCGACCATCAGCTACACCTTCTTCGGCGGCTTCCTCGCGGTGAGCTGGACCGATACGGTGCAGGCCACCCTGATGATCTTCGCCCTGATCCTGACCCCGGTCTTCGTCATCATCGCCGTCGGCGGTATCGACACCGCCATGGTGCAGGTGGCGGCGCAGAACGCCAGCAACCTCGACATGTTCAAGAACCTGGACTTCATCGCCATCATCTCGCTGATGGCCTGGGGCCTGGGTTACTTCGGTCAGCCCCACATCCTGGCGCGCTTCATGGCGGCGGACTCCCACCACTCCATGGCCAGCGCCCGTCGCATCAGCATGACCTGGATGGTGCTCTGCCTCGGCGGCGCCGTGGCCATCGGCTTCTTCGGCCTGGCTTACTTCAGCACCTTCACCGAACAGGCGGCCGGCGTGACCGGCAACCCGGAGCGGGTCTTCATCGAGCTGTCCAAGATCCTGTTCAACCCCTGGATCGCCGGTGTGCTGCTCTCCGCCATCCTGGCGGCGGTGATGAGTACTCTGAGCTGTCAGCTGCTGGTCTGCTCCAGCGCCATCACCGAGGATCTCTACAAGCCCTTCCTGCGCAAGAACGCCTCCCAGAAAGAGCTAGTGTGGGTCGGTCGCGCCATGGTGTTGGTCATCTCCCTGATCGCCATCGCCGTGGCGGTGAACCCGGAGAACCGGGTGCTGGGGCTGGTGAGCTACGCCTGGGCCGGCTTCGGTGCCGCCTTCGGTCCCGTGGTGCTGCTCTCCGTGCTCTGGTCGCGCATGACCCGCAACGGCGCCCTGGCGGGCATGCTGGTCGGCGCCCTGACCGTCATCGTCTGGAAGCAGTTCGGCTGGCTGGGGCTCTATGAGATCATCCCGGGCTTCCTGTTCTCCGGACTGGCGATTGTGGTGTTCAGCCTGCTGGACAAGGCCCCCTCCAAGGCCATGCTGGAGCGCTTCGACGAAGCCGAGCGCGAGTTCCAGACCCCGCCCGATGCACTGGGCGAGCCGGTTGCCGTCAACTGAGTCGGCCACTGCCGATAATAAAAAAGCCCCGCGATGCGGGGCTTTTTTATGGCGCTCAGGCAGGCATAGTCTGCGGCGCGGCTGCGTGCAGAGCAGGCCTACAAGGGTCTCTGCCTACCCTTGCGCGGCGAGCCAACGCTGCAGATGCTGCACAAACAGCGCGGGCTGCTCGATGGGGTAGAGGTGACCGACATCCGCCACCTGCAGGCGCTGGCAGGCGGGGATGGCGTTGCTAAGTGCCTCGCACACTTGCACAAACAGCGCTCTGCTCTGTGCGCCCCGCACGATGCAGACAGGCAGCCCGAGCCCGGCCAGCCGCGCCGGTGACCAATCCGGCCGCTCGCTCTGGCTCAGCTGCTTGGGTAGGCTGGCGGCCTCCGCCAGCTGCGCCTGCTGCCACTTGAGGGATTGCGCGGCAAAGTAGCCTGGGCGGCCCCCCGAGCCATCGATCAGGGTCGCCACGGCTTCTTGCAACTGCCCGGCTTCCACCTGACCAAAGACGGGGCCGAACATGGCGCCAGCATCGGCCATAAAGGCGGCGAGACCCTGTTCATCCAGCGCCCCCGGGCAGCCCGGCTCCGCCAGATAGAGGCTCTGGACTCGTTCCGGTGCCTGCAAGGCGGCCGTCAGCGCCACATCCGCCCCATAAGACCAGCCGATCAGATGGACAGGCCCGCACGCCAGCTGTGCCAGCAGCGCCAGCAGATCGCCGGCATGGGTCTCAAGACTGAAGGGCCCCTCTTTACCCGCTTCGCCAAAGTGGCGCAGGGTGGGGGCATAGACGGTGTAGTGCTTTGAGAGCTGCTCGATATGTTTGAGCCAGAGGGTATGGTTGGCCAGCGCGCCGTGGATCAGTAGCAGCGGCTCGCCGGAACCGGCCTGCAGGCAGGGCATTGGGCTGCGATTGATGATAAAAGTGTGAGTCTGTGACTGCATATCAACGCTCCTCGGCGTGTCGTAGAAGTGGGAGAATATATAGCAAGGGTCCGGCGAGCCGTAAGCCGCCAAGGGGCGGCCGATATGGGCCCCGAAAGGGGATCCTCTGATCCTTGCTTATGTGGTGATTGGGTTATACGCGATTGTCCGCATACGCTGCGTTATTCTAACCTACGGGCTATAAATCAATGTCGAAATATTCCAATTTAAATGGATTATCTTTAGATATTCTGGCCTTTCGTATTTTTATTTTTGATTCATGCTTGCCTTTTTTTTCATTAATGGCGGATATTATGCTCATGACAAGATTTATTTTTGCCTCTGGAAATTTACATCCTAAAGTAATGCTTAGGATTTCTGCATTTATTTTGCTTCTGTCTCTCTGGGGGGGGGTAAATATCTCATAGTAAAACTTGTCTTTTTTATAAGATATAAGTCTAATCTCTTTTTCATATGACCAATCTCTATTTTTAGTTAATAAGTATTGGTTAAATAAATATTCATTCTGTTCTTTGTTTCTTTTGTATTCATTTGTGTACTCAACTTTACTAACACCGACACCATCAGGTAATTCATGTCCGAATTTATATTCAACCATAATACCTTCATGATTTTGGGTGTAATGGGACCACATTAGCATAGAGTCGTTGTTATTAGTGAATGAGCATATTCTGTAATCACTATCTATTAACTGGTCTTGCCCTATTCCCTCTAGCGCTGGAAGTTCAACAGGATCATTTAGGTGCTCTTTTGACGGGAAATAAAAATATTTATTAACTAGAGCATCGATGGTGTTCATATTGAGGGGGTAGTATTTATAAATGATGCGTTCTCTACCACTTATCGACCAATTCCACTTAAATTCATTTACCAAACTAATATTTAGCTTTTCTCTTAGTGTATTATATTCTTTTTCTGGTATAGGGTGATTTATCTTGCGCACACAATTCAGATAGTTGCTAAAAACAACATAACTATATTCAGAGTATTTATCCATTAATTCCAATGCATATTTATAGTAATAATAAGCATCGAAATGTTTTTCTTGCCTTTCTAGGCAGATGCCTAGCAGATTGTAAGTAGTTATTGTTGGCGCATTTTTATCGTGGAATGCATTTATTTTTTTAAATGTGTGATCATAATTTTTATTTTGTATCTCTAAGCGAAAAATATTTATGTGATCATTTTGTGTTAGATTATTACTGTTTTCTTTTTCTAATAGTTTCTTTAACCTATCAATGTCTTGACTGGAACTCCACTCTTGTTCTAGCTTATTATATCTTTGGTATAACTCATCATATAAATAGTGAGTTGTTAACTCAGGGTCATCTAATAAGTCCTGAACGTCTTTGTATTCAGGGTTGACGTGGATAGGTGTACCTGAAAAGTGGTGATCGTTGATGTATCCTTCTAGCGTATTTAAATGCATGGCGAGTAAAAACACTTTGTATAATCCAGTGCTTTCAAAATCAACAAGGTCTGGGCGAATTTTTATCTCTTGCAATATTGTATTGTCAACATTCTCACCCAATAAAAATTTCGAGATAGCGAAGAGGGTTTTCGATTTAAGTTTATATGTGAAGGTCTTGTCATTATTTTGGTTCGCACTGTAGATTCGTATAACTTCTAAATAGAGTCTTGCTTTAAATGCTATTTCTATTAATGAGGATTTTAAGATTGATTTTTCATTTTCGTTTGACTCAAAAATGTACTCCTCATATAATTTTTCTGGTTCTTCGATTAAGAATATTGCTTTTTCATATATTGATATTTTAGATATTACAGTTTTTCTATCTATCTTGTTCGCAACATAATACTTATTGATAATGTTTAATTTTATCTTGTTTAGAGAGTTTATTATATCTACGCCATTCTCAAAATCATCTAAGTAAAAATATGCTAAGGCCAAGATTTGCTTGCCACTCTCATTTAAGGATACCCTATCATCTTGGATGATCTGAAGAAATAATGCCCAATCATCTATGTGCTGATGATCGGAAGAAATATAAGCAAGGTGTCTGTCATTCAACTTTATTGATATTGAATCAAAGTTTTTGGCTTCATAATCTAGTTTCAGTGATTTGAAAAACGCACGGCTGTCATTAGTTAAATGATATAGCTTCCACCAAGCGCTTGCATTCTTTCCATCATGTTCAACTGCTAGTTTAAAATATGATTCAGGAAAATATTCATCCCCAATGTTAGGATAAATTTCTCTAGCAATCGTCCCTAGGTACTCATATGCTTTACTTAGACTTCCATGTTTTTTCAGTATGTCATCCAGTGCTATGGATGTATCAATATATTTTGCATCGAGTAAAAAGTAACGAAAACCATAATAATCTTCATTTTGTTCTAACAGTATAGGGTCATCTAATATAGTAAGCTCTGAGAATTTTTTGTTTCTAATTGAATCAGCTATTTCTTTATTGTTCATAGTATAGTTCTTGGAGTATACGATTGGATAGTTATAAGTCAATTAAGTAACTCGGGAAAAGTATTTTAAATTTCTCTGGGTTAATTATTAGTCTGAATATGGGAAATTTGGCGGTTGCCAGTTATTTAAGGCCAGCAACGCCGTAAGGTTTGTGTTTCCATACACCATCTTTATTTGCATGTTGTTGGGGGACTTACCGGCTTGCTCCTTTGCTTGGACAAAAAAGGAATTGACATGGCTACCGCCCCTGAATGTCAGCCTCCAGTCTGCTGCTTTTTACCTGAGAGATGGTTGGCATGGCTCATGGGGTGACTCCGACGAGGCATGTGTTGCCAATCGGACATATTAGCGGCGAGCAGGCTGAGGGAAAGAGACAGATAGCCAATTCCTGAGCAAGATCAACAAATTAATCAATTAGATTGTTTGATCGCCAGTTGGCGGGATGACGCGAACCTTGAGTGGGAAGGTAAAGTGTTGGCGGGGAGTGGTTTGCTGTCGCTTACCGCTTACCGCTGGTCGCTTTCCGCTTTTTCAAAGAAGCGGAGCGGCAGTACCGCCCCGCAGAAGGGTTAGCCCTTGGTCGGAATCTCGGTGCAGGCAAGTGTTGGCTGGTCGTAACGCTCGAGGCTCGCCTCCTTGCCCTTGGTAAACAGGCTGAGATTTTGGCCCTCGTAGCGGGCGCCGCTGGCACTGGGGGCTTCATAGGCGAGCACCTGTTGCTGGCTCTCCCCTTCGCTCAGATTGATCACGGCGGCGGGCAGCTTAGCGTTGTTGTAGAAATAGGTCGAGAGGGTGACGGCCTTGCCGCATTGGTAGTCGACCGGCGTCGGCACCATCAGCTGGCCACCCTTTATCTGTAGCTCGGTGATGCGCTTCTGGTAGCTGGCGTCGATGCACTGTTGCGGATCCGTGTCTTTCCAGCATTCGTTGCGGCCCTTGATCCAGCCACGCTGCAGCGCCTTCTCCGTCTTCGCCTGTTCGGCAGAAAAGTTGGCGATAGCCTTGGGATAGAGTGCCGCGAGTTCGTTATCCAGCGCGGCCAGCCCGGCATCCTCGCAGATCAGCTGTTCGGCGGCGCCGTGGGCCTTGGTACAGTCGAAGGAAGGGGTGGCGGCACTGGCCAGCAGCGGCATCAGGGAGAGGGTGCCAAACAACAGTCTGTTCATCGGAAGGACTCCAGCAAGAGGGAACACCTGCCTACTAAAGCACAATGAAGCGGGGCCACCGAGCGCTTTTTTGCACCAGAGGGCCCCGTTGGGTGGAAGAGGTTTATGCCAGCGCCAGGCACTGACGGGCACGCCACAGTCGTTCGTGGAAGAAAAAGACGACGGTGTTGACGGCGGGTTCCAGCATGGCCATGACGCCGCCGGTGAGCAGCTCGCCGCTCAGCAGGAAGGCGACACCGAAGGCCACCGAGAAGTGCACCAGGGCGAAGCTGCTGGTCTTGGCCTGCAGGCTGTGGTTGGGCTTGAATTTGTGCCAGGCAAGGTCGTGGAAGTAGAAGGCGACCGTGTTGACGGCGGGCTCGATGAGGGCGATCAGACTGGCGGTCAGCAGTTCACCGGTCAGCAGGTAGGCCAGGGTGAAGGCAACAATAAAGTGAAGGCAGGCGAAGCTGATGGTCTTTTTCATGGTGATGACTCCCTCTGATGACGAGAAGAGTATGCCTTGGAAAAACACCAAATGAAAACAATTCTCATTTATGGTTGTAATAGGGGGAGCCTATCAGGCTTGTTCCCTGAGTGCCGGGTCGCATCGCTGTGAAGGGATGATGGCGTGGAGGTAACAAAAAAGCCCCTCGCGGGGCTTTTTGAATCGGAAGAGGGGAGGGTTACCCCTCGGCCTTGTTGAGCCACTCGACCCTGTACTGGGCGCCAGCACCCTGAGCCAGCTTGGCACACAGGGGTTTCAAGAAGGCCTCGATCTGCTCGGCCAGCATCCAGGGGGGGCTCACTATCAGCATACCCGAGCCATTCATGCCCCAATCTGCGGTCTGGCCGGCCACTTCCAGCTCGGCGACCAGCACGTCGCCGAAGTTTTCCCGCTTGATGGCCTTGAGCATGTCGCGGGACTTGTCCGCCTCCTGACCCAGAATGGGATACCAGAGCGCGTAGATGCCGGTGGCCCAGCGCTTCTGCGCCTTTTTCAGGGTATCGACCACGGCGAAGTAGTCTTCCTTGAGCTCATAGGGGGGGTCGATCAGCACCAGGCCGCGGCGCGGGGTCGGCGGCAGCAGGGCGACCAGCCCTTCGAAACCGTCGCGGTGATGGACGGCGGCGCGGGGGTCATAGCCCATGTTGGCGCGTAGGTCTTCCACCTCGTTGTTGTGCAGCTCCATCAGCGCCAGCTTGTCCTGCTCGCGCAGCAGGCGGCGCGACAGCTCGGGGGAGCCGGGATAATAGTGCAGCTCGCCGTTCTGGTTCATCTCCTCGATCACGCCAAGATAGGGTGCCATGGCGGACCACTGGGCCCGCTCATCCCACAGCCGGCCTATGCCGTCGGCATACTCCGCCTTCTTCTGGGACCAGTCACCGCGCAGGTCGTAGAGACCGCCGCCGGCATGGGTGTCCAGCACGATGAAGGGTTTCTCCTTCTTCTTGAGGGACTCGATGATCAGGGCCTGAACGGCGTGTTTGAGTACGTCGGCATGGTTGCCGGCGTGAAAGGCGTGGCGATAACTCAGCATATTAGGTCTCTGAGGGAGCCCTGAAGGGCGCCCAATAACGATAGATAGTTCAACAAGTTGTGGCTGTTGCCCCGCACCAGGCTGAGGCCGCGCAGGGTCTGCAGCAGGACGCCCTGTTGCAACCGCTCCAGCTCCAGCTCGTGGGCCAGCATGGACTGGTACTCGGCCTCATCCAGCCGTGCCTTGGCGTTCTGGCGCAAGGTGCGCCAAGGGATCAGCACGGCTTCGGTCCGTGCCAGCGCCGGTTGCAGGGCCGTGAGCTCGACCAGGATGCCATCCTGATCCAGCCGGTGCAGCAGCAGGGCCAGATTGACGTTGCCGCCGAGCGTCTGCACCTCGAGCCAGTCCTGGCTGCGCTCGGCATAGCGTTTGCTGCTCCAGTGCCAGAAGTCGACCGGGTTGGGCAGCTCATGGCTGGCCACCCGCTCGGCGGTCATCGAGAGTTCGTCACGCAAAGAAGGCCTGCTCCCGGGTTTCCAGCTCCTCGCTGAGGCTCATCCATTCGAGCTCCACCCCTTCCAGTTCTTCCTTTATAGGGCCCTGGGATTTGAGCAGTTCGGAGAGCTTGGTTTTGGCGCTCTCTTCGTAGATGGCGGGGTCGGCCAGTTGTTCTTCCACCGCGGCCAACTTGTTCTGCAGTTTTTCCATGCTGGCCTCGAGCTTCTCGAGCTTCTGGCGCAGCGGCCGAGTCGCTTGGCGGAACTCCGCCTCGCGCCGCTTCTGATCCTTGCGGGCCACCGCCGAGTTGGCGGCCACCGGGCCATCGCTTGGCTTGGCGTTCGCTTCTTTTTCCTGCTCGCCGAGCCACTTGTGGTAGTCGTCGAGATCCCCGTCGAACGGCTCGACCCGGCCACCGTGCACCAGATAGAAGTCATCTGTGGTGGTGCGCAGCAGGTGACGATCGTGGGAGACCACCACCATGGCGCCTTCGAAGCCTTGCAGCGCCATGGTCAGGGCGTGGCGCATCTCCAGGTCCAGGTGGTTGGTCGGTTCATCCAGCAGCAGCAGGTTCGGCTTTTGCCAGGTGACCAAGGCCAGCACCAGCCGCGCCTTCTCGCCACCGGAGAAGGGGGCGACCTTGTCCAGCGCCTTGTCGCCGTGGAAGCCAAAGCTGCCGAGGTAGTTACGCAGCTCCTGCTCGGTTTTGTCCGGCGCGAGGCGGGCTAGGTGGTCGAGGGGAGTGTCATCGAGGCGCAGGGTTTCGAGCTGGTGCTGGGCGAAGTAGCCGATGCTGACCCCGGCGCTCACCTCCAGCTTGCCCGACAGCGGCGGGTTGGAGCCCGACAGCATTTTGATGAAGGTGGACTTGCCGGCGCCGTTGCGCCCCAGCAGGCCGATGCGCGAACCCGGCACCAGGTTGAGTTTGATCTTCTCCAGGATCACCTTGTCGCCGTAACCGGCGCTGAGGTTTTCCATGGCGATGAGCGGGGTCGGCAGGGCCGAGGGCTCGCGGAATTCAAAGCTGAACTCGGAGTCGGCGTGGGCCGGCAGTATCTTCTCCATCCGCTCCATGGCTTTCAGACGGCTCTGGGCCTGGCGGGCCTTGGAGGCCTTGTAGCGGAAACGGTCCACATAGGCCTGCATGTGGGACATCTCCCGCTGCTGCTTCTCGTACATGGACTGCTGCTGGGCGAGCTGCTCGGCCCGCTGCAGTTCGAAGTCCGAGTAGCCACCGGTGTACTCGTTGAGCTTGCCGTTCTCGATGTGGATGATGCGGTTGATGACTGAATCGAGGAAGTCGCGGTCGTGAGAAATGAGGACGAGCGTGCCCTGGTAGCCCTTGAGCCACTTCTCCAGCCAGATGACGGCGTCCAAATCCAGGTGGTTGGTCGGTTCATCGAGCAGCAGCAGATCGGAGCGGCACAGCAGCGCCTGGGCGAGGTTCAGGCGCATGCGCCAGCCACCGGAGAAGCTGCGCACCGGCGAGCCAAGCTGATCGTCGCTAAAGCCCAGACCGTGCAGCAGCTCGGCGGCGCGGGCGCGGATGCTGTAGGCGCCTATGGTGTCGAGCTTGCCGTGCAGTTCGGCCACCAGCAGGCCATTGTCATCCTGCTCCGCCTTGGCGAGCTGGGCTTCCAGGATGCGGAACTCCTTGTCGCCGTCGATCACATAGTCGAGGGCGGAACAATCCAGCGCCGGGGTCTCCTGGGCGACGCCGGCAATTTGCCAGCCGGCGGGCAGGCTAAAGCTGCCGTTGTCGATGGCCAACTCGCCCCGCACCAGCGCAAAGAAGGTGGACTTGCCACAGCCGTTCTTGCCCACCAGACCCACCTTGTGGCCGGGATGTATGGTGCAGGAGGCGTTGTCCAGCAGCGTGCGGCCGCCGCGGATCAGTTCGATTTGACTGGCAACTATCATGGATGGATCTGCTTGGCTCAATGGAAGGAGAGAAACTGGCGCGGATCTTACGTGAAATGACGCGGATTTGCACTTGAGGCGGGGGAACATGGCTGGCTGCGGCAAGAAAAACGTGCCATAACAGAGACATCTGTCAGGGGAAGGAGGCTGCCATGCTGATTAAAGAGATCATGACGACCCGGGTTGCGACCGTTTCCATGGATGACAGGCTCAGCGTCATCAAGGAGATCTTCGAGCAGGCCCACTTTCGTCACCTGCTGGTGCTGGAGGAGGACGCCCTGGTGGGGGTCATCTCGGATCGGGATCTGCTGCGTGCCCTCAGCCCCTACCTCGGCACCGAGGCGCAGATGAACCGCGATACCGAGACCCTCAACCGGCGCGCCCACCAGATCATGAGCCGCCAGCCCGTCACCATAGCTCCGGACAGGTCGCTGCAAGAGGCGGCCAGCATCATGCTGGCGCAGCATGTCTCTTGCCTGCCGGTGCTGGAAAACGGTGCTCTGGTCGGCATCCTCAGCTGGAAGGACTTGCTGCGCGTCATGCAGGAATGGACACCGGCCTGAATACTCGCCCGGCTATCATACCGGGCCTATACCCTATCGGGGCTGGCGTCGTCCTGCGGTGCCGGGATGCTCATATTGGGGCTTTAATGATACATACATCAATATCATCATCTGCGTTTTCTATTTTGACTAGTTTATTAATCCGCAATAAATCCATTCACCTCGTGTAAACAGGCGGCAATTGTCAATATTGGCGACACTTTGTGTCGTTAGTGTCTGATTGGAACCCGCTTTTTCGAACTAATCATCAACTGCTTCAGTTCCTGTCAAGGTTCGCAGATCTACCCTAGGTCATCGGAACATAGACCCGATCATAACGACCGAGCACAGGTCTGCAGGTCTGATTAGTGTTTACACCAGAGGAAAGAACAATGAAAAAGACAGCATTGACTATGGCCATCTCCAGCCTGCTGCTGGCAGGTGCTGCCCAGGCTTCTACCGTATACAACCAAGACGGTACCAAGCTGGACATCGGTGGTCGTGTTCAAGGTATGTACTACGGTAGCGACAACGACGCCGAAAACGGTGACCAGAGCTACCTGCGTCTGCGTATCGGTGGCGAAACCCGCATCAACAACGAAACCGTTGCCAATGGCTTCGTTGAATACAACGTACCGACCAATGGCTCCGATACTGAGCTGCGTTACGCCTATGTTGGCGTCAAGAACGACCGTTTCGGCGCCTTCAGCTACGGTCGTCAGGATGGTCTGATTGCCAAGGCCGTTAACGATTACACAGACGTTCTGCCAGAGTGGGGCGGCGATGGCCTGGGCAAGGGTACCGAAGTCTTCGGTACCGGTCGTACCAACGGTCTGGCTCAGTACATCTACACCTTTGATGGTCTGGTACTGGGTGCCCAGTTCACCGGCGAAAACGAAGCTCAAAATGGTGATGATGTAAGAATCAACGGTATCGACACTGGCTATCAATCTAGCTGGATGAAGGGTTCCGCCGAAGGTTACGCCCTGTCTGCCAACTACAACTTCGACATGGGCATCAGCCTGGGTCTGGCCTATAACCAGGCTGGCAAGACTGCCGACCAGGAAGCCAACTCCGTCTTCGGTGGCAGCGACGATGCCAAGCTGACTGCCGTCGGTATCAAGTACGCAGCCAACAACCTGTACGCTGCTGCTTCCTACGCCTACGGTGAAGACCACGTCTACGTTAACAAGTCCGGCATCAACGGCTACGCCGCTGAGAGCAATGGTTACGAAGCCGTAGTTCAGTACACTTGGGGTCAATGGAAGCCGTCCCTGGCGTATAACCGCCTGGACGTGAAAGATTCCGACCACAACATTGACGACACCCTGACCGAATACGTCTCCATCGGTGCCTGGTACAACATCAACGAAAACTTCGACGTTTACGTTGATTACAAGGCCAACCTGCTGAGCGGTGGCAATAGCGACGGTTACAACGAATTCGGCCAGAACACCGACGACGTTGTTGGCGTGGCCATGCAGTACCACTTCTAAGTCATTCCCTGACTGCCTACTGTATTTTTGGACCGGCCGCATGCGGCCGGTTTTTTTATGGGCGCCGTTTAATCCTGATCATTGATAGGTGAAAACCGCTGTTCAGCATTGCGTCTCCTGGCCGATAACCTCTTGTCGGGCCGATGGCGATCGATTTTCCATATCAATGATGTGGCTGTGGGGTGAGGATCACGCCCCTTGGTCAAGATCCTATCTTTCCTCGACCCTTTTCATTATTTCTATATGGACCCCGTCGCTCCGACAGAAGAGCGCAGGGCTGACATCTTGGCGTCCCATACCGGGGCGACTGCGGGGAAACGGACGTAAGGGCGTTATATGGCGAGCATATTGGATTCGGTGGATCAACGTACCCAGCTGGTGGGGGAGAATCGTCTGGAGTTGCTGATGTTCCGTTTGGGATCCCGGCAACTGTTTGCGATCAACGTGTTCAAGGTGCGGGAGGTGGTGAAGCTGCCCCATCTCAACAAGATGCCGGGGGCTCACCATAACATCAGCGGCGTGGCGAACATTCGCGGTGTTTCCATTCCGGTGATCAACCTGCGCGGCGCCATCGGCATGAGGCCCATGCCCATCGACAGCGAATCCAACCTCATCATCACCGAATACAACCGCACCATTCAGGGCTTCCTGGTGGGTCAGGTGGCCCATATCGTCAACATGACCTGGAAGGACATACTGCCGCCACCGCGCTCGGCCGGCCGCTCCAACTACCTGACCGCCATCACCCGCATCCCCGAGGGGGGCGTCGATCAGATCGTCGAGATCATCGACGTGGAGAAGGTGCTCGCCGAGATCATCACCTATGACATCCGCATCTCGGCCGAGGTGCTGGACAAGGAGATCCTGCCCCAGATGCAGGGGCGCCGGGTGCTGATCGTCGACGATTCCAGCACGGCCCGCAATCAGGTGCGGGAGACGCTCGCCCAGCTCGGGCTCGAGGTGATCGAGTGCCAGGACGGCCTGCAGGCGCTCAAGCTGCTCAAGGGGTGGTGCGATGCAGGCAAGAAGGTGACCGACGAGATCATGCTGATGATCACCGACGCCGAGATGCCGGAGATGGATGGCTACCGGCTCACCCACGAGGTGCGCAGCGATCCGCGCATGTCCGATCTCTTCATCACCCTCAACACCTCGCTCAGCGGCAACTTCAACGAGGCCATGGTCAAGAAGGTCGGCTGCGACCGCTTCATCTCCAAGTTCCAGCCCGATCTGCTGGTAGGTGTGACCCAGGAGCGGATGCGCCAAATTCTGGAGGCCTGAGTCTGGCGCACTATGTGATGGCTAAGAGAGACGGCGCCATCGCTGCATTGCCAAGTCCCGGCCCGACCTGCTGGTTATGACTCGGGAGCTAAAACGTGAATGTTTGTGGCCTGAACCCGCTGATAATGAAACACCCGCCTCGGCGGGTGTTTTGCTTTTGCGGGCTCGGCCAGTACCGGGATCACTGGGTCAGCAGCGGCTCGATAAAGCTGGCGACCCGGTCGCGGATCTGTGGCTGGGCCGCAGCCGTCGGGTGAAGCCCATCGTTCATCATGAGTTCAGGGCGCAGCGCAATATCATCCAGAAAGAAAGGCATCAGCGGCAGTTCGTTGGCCTTGGCGAGATCCGGGAAGATCTGCTCGAACTGTTGCAGATAACGGGCCCCGTAGTTGCGGGGCAACTGGATCTGGGTCAGCACCGTCTTCGCCTTGCTGGCCTTGGTCAGTGCCACCATCTTGGCCAGATTGGCCCGGGTGATGGCGGGGGCGAAGCCACGCAGGCCATCGTTGGCCCCCAGTTCGATCAACACCCAGTCCGGTTTGTGCTCCTCGAGCAGGGTGGGCAGGCGAGCCAGCCCGCCCTGAGTCGTCTCGCCGCTGATGCTGGCGTTGATGAGCCTGTGGGTGCCCCCCTGCTGCTGCCATTTCTGATCGAGCAGGGCAGGCCAGCTCTGCTCGGCCTGCATCTGATAGCCGGCACTCAGGCTGTCTCCCAGCACCAGCAGGGTCTGGGCCTGCACGGACGACACCCAGCAACACAGGCAACTTAAGGCGAACAGAAAACGCGCCATGGATTCAACTCCCATCATTAATTGTCGGTAAAGGTCTGGGTAACCAGGAAACATTATGTATTGCCATTTAGGGCCCAGGGAAACAGGAAACGCATCATGAGTTCAACTCCCATCATTAATTGTCGGTAAAGCCCTGGGTAACCAGGAAACATTATGTATTGTCATTTAGGGCCAAGGGAAACAGGAAACGCATCATGAGTTCGACCCCCATAATCACCGTCAGAGGGCTTGGCAAAACCGTTCGCCTCGGCCAGGAAAGCCTCACCATCCTTGAAGGGATAAACCTGCAAGTCAATACCGGCGAGACGCTGGCGCTGGTCGGTGCCTCCGGCTCCGGCAAGTCGACCCTGCTCGGTCTGCTGGCCGGGCTGGACCTGCCGAGCAGTGGCGACATCGAGATCCTCGGTCAGTCCCTGACTCAACTGGACGAAGAGGGGCGGGCCAGGCTGCGGGCCGAGCAGGTGGGCTTCGTGTTCCAGTCCTTCCTGTTGCTGCCGACCCTGAGCGCCCTGGAGAACGTCATGCTGCCGGCGGAGCTGCGCGGTGAAACCGACTGTGAACCCAGGGCCCGCGAGCTGCTGGCTGAGGTGGGGCTGAGTGAGCGGTTGCACCATCTGCCGCCGCGCCTCTCCGGCGGCGAGCAGCAGCGGGTCGCCATCGCCCGGGCCTTTATGACTCGCCCCAGCCTGCTGCTGGCGGACGAGCCGACCGGCAACCTCGACAGCAAGACGGGGGAGACGGTGATCGAGCTGCTGTTCCGCTTGAACAGAGAACATAACACTACCCTGGTGGTGGTGACCCATGATCATGAACTGGCCCAGCGCTGCCAACGGCAGGTGGTGATGGCGGCGGGACGACTGGAGGCGGATGCACCGGCATCTGAAGCCACCTTGGCTCCCCGTGTCAGGGAGCTGTCATGAATCAGTGGCGACTGGGATTCAAGCTGCTGAAGCGGGAAGGTTTCAACGGCGAGCTGCGCTGGTTTGTGCTGGCGCTGGCCTTGAGCGTGGCTTGCGTGCTGAGCGTGGCGCTGGTGGCAGACCGGCTGGATGCGGGGCTCAAGGCGTCCGGCCGTGACTTTATCGGCGCCGACCGGGTACTGCGATCCGCGACCCCGGCACCGGAGGCCTGGCTCAAACAGGCGGCAGAGGCGGGTCTCGCGGTCCAGACCACGGTCAGCTTCAACAGCATGCTGTTTCACGGCGATGGGCTGCAACTGGCCTCCATCCGGGCCGTGCCGAGCGACTTCCCCTTCTACGGCAAGCTGGAGCTTAACCCCCAGCGGGCACCGGCCCCCGGCGAGATCTGGCTCTCCGATCGGGTGATGAAGCTGCTCGGCGCCAAGCTGGGAGATGAGCTGGAAGTCGGCAATACCAAGTTGACTGTGGCGGGTGAGCTGGGCCAGGAGCCGGATCAGGGCTTCAGCCCCTTCCAGATGGCGCCCCGGGCGCTGATCCACAGCGCCGATGTCGAGGCGACCGGCGCCCTGTTGCCGGGCAGCCGTCAAGAGTGGCGCTACCTGCTCAGGGGCTCCCGCGAACAGGTAGCCGAGTATGAGCGCTGGCTCAAGCCCAAGCTGAAGGCCGGGCAGAAGCTGCTCAAGCCGGACGATCAGGGCTCCCAGGTGGGCAAATCCCTGGCCAATGCCGAACGCTTCTTCCGGCTAGCGTCGCTCGCTGGCGTGTTGCTCGGAGCCCTGGCCATGGGCATAGCGGTGCGTCACTTCGCCGAGCGCCAGACCAACATGGTGGCCCTGCTCAAGACCCTGGGCGCGTCGCGTCGCACCCTCTGGCAGTTGATGGGCACGCTGCTCGCCTCCCTGACTCTGATAGGAGCCCTGATCGGACTGGTGGCGGGAAGCGCCATGCAGTGGCTGACGCTGCAACTGCTGGGGGATTTATTGCCAGCGGATCTGCCTCCCCCCTCCTGGCAGCCCTTCGCCTTGGGCTTGGCGATGGCCTTCTTCATCACCCTGTTGCTGGCCTTCGTGCCCTTCCTGCGCCTGCTCAGGGTGCCGCCGCTGCGGGTGCTGCGCCGTGAGCTGGAGGCGGGGATACCGCCCTGGTTGGCGCTGCCCGTCGGGCTGCTCGGCCTGTTTGCCCTGGTGTGGGGCTTCACCGCCGATGCTAGGCTGGCGCTCGGCCTCATCGGTGGCATGGGGCTGTTGATGGCGCTGCTGGCGCTGCTCGCCTCCGGGTTGCTGCGCCTCGGCAGTCGGCTCAAGGGCCCCCACGCCCTGCGCCTGGCCATCAGCCACCTCTCTCGCGAGCGCGGCAGCGGCCTGTTCCAGCTGGCGGGTTTCGCACTGGCGCTGATGCTGTTCGGCCTGCTGTGGGCGGCGCGGGTCGACCTGCTCGACGACTTCTCCGCCCGCTTGCCGGCGGACGCCCCCAATCGCTTCCTGGTCAATGTGACTGACGAGGAGCGGGCCGGGATCCTGGCCGATCTGCACAGCGCTGGTGCCGTCACCTCGGACTTCTACCCCATGGTGCGGGGACGCCTGACCCAGATAGCCGGTCAGGCGGTGGGTGAGGATGCGGCACGGGAGGGGGTGAACCGGGAGCTCAACTTCACCACCACGGCGGCGCTGCCCCCCGACAACAAGCTGACGTCGGGTCAATGGTTCAGCGGCAAGGGGGAGGTCTCCGTCGACGAGGTGCTGGCGGGTCAGCTGGGCATCGCCCTGGGCGACGCCCTGCGCTTCACCATAGAGGGACGCAGTTTCGAGGCCAAAGTGACCAGCCTGAGATCCATCAAGTGGGACAACATGAGGCCGAACTTCTACATGATCTTCTCCGCCGACGTGCTGGCCCCCTTCTCCCAGACCTGGCTCGGCAGCTATCGTCTGCCCGCCGAGGGGCGCAGCGCCGAAGTTGAGCTCATTCGTCGCCACCCCACGGTCAGCCTCATCGACGTGGAGGATCTGATCGCCAGGCTCACTGTGGTCTCCGATCAGGTGAGCCGGGCGCTGGGGCTGATGCTGGGGCTGGTGACGGTGGCCGCCCTGCTGGTGCTGCTGACCCAGACCCAGGCCAGCATGGCCGCCCGGCGCCGGGAGTTGCTGCTGATGCGCACCCTGGGGGCCGGCAGCAAACTGCTCGAGAAGATGCTGCGCTGGGAGCTGGTGGCGAGCGGCCTGCTGGCGGGGCTCTGCGCCGCCATGGTGGTGGAGCTCTGCTCCTTCGGCCTGCAATGGTGGTGGTTCGATGGGCAGTGGCAGTTCCACTGGGCCATCTGGGCCGGCTTGCCGCTGCTGGGGGCCCTGCTGGTGACCCTGGCAGGCCAGGGCATGCGCCGCCAGTTGCTGGCGGGCACCCTGAGCGACCGACTCAGAGGGCTGGGGCAGGGGTTGCTGTAGAGTCGATTCGCTACGCAGTGGCGTCATCGGGCTAACGGCGTTGGTGGCCGGCTAGGCGAGCGTCAGATTGCGCCTACCGGCTAATCGGACCGGTCGTTTGCCCGTCTGTGAAGATGAAAAAATCCCGGCCTTGGCCGGGATTTTTGATGGGCGCTCAGCGCTGTGCGTGCAGCAAGTTGTCGAGGGCTTGGGGCAACTCGGGATAGGTGAAGTGGAAACCCGCCTGCTGCAGACGAGCGGGCAGCACATGCTGGCCGGTGAGCAGCAGATCCGCCGACTCGCCCATCAGCAGGCGCAGCGCCCCGGCCGGTACGCAGAGCAGGTGAGGCCGGCGCAGGCTGCGGGCCAGGCTCTGGCTGAAGGTGCGGTTGTCGACCGGCTGGGGCGCCGTGCCGTTGAAGATGCCGTCGCACTCGTCGTGCTCCAGCAGGAACAAGAGGGCACGCACCAGATCCTGAATGTGGATCCAGCTCATTATCTGACGGCCTGAGCCCATGGGGCCACCGAGCCCAAATCGATAGGGGGGCAGCAGCTTGGGCAGGGCCCCGCCATCTTGGCCGAGCACCAGCCCGATGCGCAGGATGCAGACCCGGGTCTGGGGGCTCCTGGCCTGCAGCGCCAACTGCTCCCACTGTTGGCAGAGCCGGTGGGTAAATTCGTCATGGGGGTGATTGCACCGCTCGTCCAGCGGTTCATCTCCATGGCGGCCGTACCAACCGATGGCGGAGGCATTGAGCAACAGTTTCGGCGGCGTGCTGGAGAGCTTGATAAGATCGACCAGCTGCTCGGTCAGCAGCCAGCGGCTGTTGCACAGCAACTGCTTGCGGGATTCGCTCCAGCGTCCGGCTGCGATGGGCTCGCCAGCCAGGTTGATGACGATGTCCACATCGTTGAGGTCGTCCAGCCGGTCCAGGTTGTCGAGCAGCTTGATGTCGTGGCCGAGCAGATCGTAGGCACGGTTCCCCTGGCGGGTCAGTACCATCACCTCGTGCTGTACCTTGAGATGGGCCACCAGACGGCGACCGATGAATCCGGTCCCCCCCGTGATCAGTATCTTCATGCTCTGCCTCCCCGATGACGTTGACTCTACTCTAGAGGGCCGAACGCAGATGAACAAGCGGTTGTTTTTGCGAGTATTATTGTTTTGTCATTCGGACTGGTTCCAACATGGGAGCCCGATCCCGTGACGCGGATCCCCCTCGGCAGCCTGGCGATAAAGATATGCATTGGAGGCCTGTTTGAAGGGGAGCGATGAATTCCTGGCGAGCTTTTGAGTCCCTCATCACTTGCCAAGCCGGCGACAAGCTGTAAAATTGCCTGCTTTTTCACCGCTGGAGTCGTGGAGAATTATGCCGTTTCATCGTCTGAAGGCGCGCCAATACCAACGCCGCCTGGTCTTCTCCCTGCTGGCAGGCCTGTTACCCATGGTGCTTGGGATCGTGGTTACCGTCTGGCAGGCAGTGGCCGGGGTGAGGCAGGAGGCGGAGCAGCATTTGCTGCATACGAAACGCATGTTCGAGCGTACCCTGGACAATGCCTCGCTGGCCGCTTCGGCGGTGATGGGGAGCGTCGGCAAGCCCTGCCTCGAGGTGGTGCAGGGGCTGCGGGATCAGGTGGCGACGGTGCCGGATGTGCGCAGCGTCAATCTGACCGAGGGGGAAACCATCTACTGCACCTCCCTCTATGGTCCCGTCAGGGGGGAGATCGACCTCGACGACTACGTCGGGGGCAAGCTCGACCTGATGAGAGGCAACCCGGTGACACCGAACAGGCCGCTCATCGTCTATCGCCAGGAGGTGGGCAAGTACGCCGTGCTGGTGGGGGTGGATGGCTACTATCTGCTCAACATCCTGGACATGATGAGCCGCGACTCGCCGCTTGGGCTGGTGGTGGGCCCGCAGATGTTGTTGCGGGGCAGTCGACTCACGGATCGGCTGTTTGCCCCCGATACCCCTGGCTATCTGGAACAGGCGTCAGAGAAGTATCCCTTCAAGGTGGTGACCACCATCTCGAACCACGATTATGGTGCCCATCTGTGGGACTACTCCAAGGTCAGCCTCATCTTCTATCCCCTGCTGAGCCTGCTGTTCGGGGGCGGCGCCTTCTGGCTGACGGGGCGCTCCACTTCCCCGGTGCAGGAGCTGCGGCGGGCGCTGGATCATCAGGAGTTCATCCCCTATCTGCAACCCGTGGTGGCGGGGGACGACGCCCACTGGAGCGGTTGCGAGGTGCTGATGCGCTGGCAGCATCCCCGTCAGGGCATGATCTCGCCGGATCGCTTCATCCCCATGGCGGAGGACAGTGGGCTCATCGTGCCCATGACCCGTTCGCTGATGAAGCAGGTGCGCGCCCAGTTTGTTGGCCGGGTCCATGAACTGCCGGCCGGATTTCATTTCGCGTTCAACATCTGTGCCCGCCATTGCCACGACCTCAGCCTGGTGGAGGATTGCCGCGACTTCATCGAGGCGTTTGAGGCGAACCCCATCAAGCTGGTGCTTGAGCTGACCGAGCGGGAGCTGATCGTCGCGGACGAGGTGACGGATCAACTGTTTGCCGAGTTGCATGCGTTGGGGGTCTTCATCGCCATCGACGATTTCGGCACAGGTCACTCCAGTCTCGCCTACCTGCAAGCCTTCCAGGTCGATTTTCTCAAGATAGACAAGAGCTTCGTCGGCATGATCGGCTCGGATGCGCTCTCCAGCCACATCGTTGAGAACGTCATCGATCTCGCGACCCGGCTCGGTCTGCAACTGGTGGCGGAAGGGGTGGAAACTGAGGTGCAGGCCGCCTACCTGAGGGCCCGCCATGTGACCTTCCTGCAGGGCTACTTCTATGGCAGGCCGGTGTCGATGGCGGAGTTCAGCAAGCAGCTGACGGGCTGAGTGCCTTCTCCATGGCACCATAAAAAAAACCAGCGACCGAGGTCGCTGGTTTTTTTTATTCAGGGGGCACTCAGAGCATGCGGGCCAGGGCACGGCAGAGGCGCTTGATGCCCTCTTCCGTAGTGGCTTCATCTACGCAGGAGAAGCTCAGGCGCAGGGTGTTCTGTATTTCCGGGCGAACGTAGAAGGGGGCACCAGGGACGAAGGCCACCTTCTCCTTGATCGCCTCGTCGAACAGCGCCATGGCGCTGACGCTCGAAGGCAGGGTCAGCCAGAGGAACATGCCCCCTTGTGGCCGGGTGTAGCTGACACCGGGCGGGCAGTGACGGGTCAGGGCGGCCTCCATGGCGGCGCGCTGGCGGCCATAGACCTCCTTGATCTTCTCGAGGTGAGCATCCAGCGAGTTGTCGGTCAGGAAGCGGTGCAGCACCTGCTGGCTGAAGGCGTTGCTGTGCAGGTCCGTCGCCTGCTTGGCGATGGTGACCTTCTTGCGCAGCCAGTCCGGCACCAGCATCCAGCCGAGGCGGAAGGCGGGCACCACCGTCTTGGAGAAGGAACCGAGCAGTACGGTGTTGTTCGGCGCCAGCTTGGCGATGGGGGGCAGGTGTTCCCCCTCGAAGCGCAGCTCGCCATAGGGATCGTCCTCGATCATCAGCAGCTCGTTGCGCACCAGTCGCTCGGCCAGTGCCTCGCGGTTGGCGCGGCTGTAGGAGACGCCGCTCGGGTTCTGGAAGTTCGGCACCCCGTACAGCAGCTTGGCGTTCGAGCCCTGCTCCAGCAGCGCATCCAGCGCGGCCAGATCCAGCCCCTCTTCCCCGAGCGTGATGGGTCTGAAAGTTGGTTGATAGACGGAGAACGCCTGGATGGCGCCGAGATAGCCCGGCTCTTCGATGATGAGATCCTGCCCCTCATCAACCAGCACCTTGCCCAGCAGATCCAGCGCCTGCTGGGAGCCGCTGGTGATCAGGATGTTGTCCGGGTTGACCTGCATGCCGTGGCGGCTCAGGTAGCGATCGGCGATGTATTGGCGCAGCGGGGCGAAGCCCTCGGTGGTGGCGTATTGCAAGGCCGCGGCACCCTGCTCGCGCAGCACGTCCTGGCAGGCCTGGTCGATGGCCTTGACCGGGAACAGATGGGGATTGGGCAGGCCGCCGGCGAAGGAGATGATCTCCGGATTGGTGGCGACTTTCAGGATTTCACGGATAAAGGAAGGCTCGACCTTCTCGAAGCGCTGGGCAAAAAACGGCTGCATAGGGTTCTCTCTGACTAAGGTGGCGGTCGCTCCATTCAACCGCCAAGTTATCCGTTTGTATCAGATTTAAAAAATGAGGCAATGGCTGTAACAAAAATCCATAAAAAAGGGCAGGTTTGGCACCTGCCCGCATTTTATGGCTTCCCGTGGCGAAAAGGGCGTCAATCCCTCTGCAGGGCCCGCCTGCCGCCGTTATCGCCGGAGCAGAGTCCCGGCTCCTTGAGGAAGCAGATCATCAGCTCAGTACTTAGAGCCCCGGCTCTTTCAGGGAAGATGCAGATCATCAGTTCGGTACTTAGAGTCCCGGCTCTTTCAGGGAAGATGCAGATCATCAGTTCGGTACTTAGAGTCCCGGCTCTTTCAGGAAGCGGATCATCAGATCCGTGTTGGCGCCGAGTTGCTGCTGTACCCGGCCCGGGAACAGCTCGGCCATCTTGTCGAGGCGGTCGTACTGGGTGTGCCAGATCTTGCCCCACTGGGTCTCGCTGTCCCGATCGCAGGCGCTCTTGCTGGCCTCGTCGTAACAGTCCCACAGCGCCGGGTTGGTGCTCTGGGAATAGCCGTCATAACCATCCTCGCCATCGATGGTGAAGTTGGTCGCTTCCACGTAGGCGACCGGCACCCCCAGGCAGGCGAAGGGGGCGTGATCGGACCAACTGCCGGTCTCACCCTCCGGATAGCCGGGGTAGCTCGGATGGATGGCGAAGGGGGTGGCGCCCTGCTTGGAGATGGCCAGCAGACGGTCCCGCACCTTGGGATCGAAGCTGTAGCGGGCAGGCTCGGCGCAGTTGTACTCGGCCACATCCGAGTGGGCCGAGTGGACATAAACGATGTCGCCGCCGGCGATGGTGTCGTAGTTCACCATGGCCAGCAGTTGGGCGATGGCGGCGGCGTCCAGAGCGGCGGCATAGGCCTTGGAGCCGTTGAGGCCGTTCTCCTCCGCGCCGAAGAAGGCGAAGCGCACCGTGTAGGGCAGGGTTTGATCCTTGAGCGCCTCGGCGACTGCCAGGAGGGCTGCGACCCCGGCCCCGTTGTCGGTGGCCCCTTCCGATCCCTTCTTGTCGCCCGTGCTGTCGTAGTGGGCGCCGATGAGGATCACCTTGTCGCTCTTGCCCTTGAGCTCGGCGATGAGGTTCTGGGACTGCTTGCTGGCGCCGCTCCTGGTGTAGGTGAACGGCTGGTTCTGCACCTCGTAGCCCCAGCCGGTCAGGTGATCCTGGATCCAGGTGGCGGCGCGGGTCTCGGCCTCGGTGCCCGTGGGTCTGGCGCCTATGCCTTCGGCGCCGGAGCTCAGTTGCACCAGATACTCATAGGCCTGGGTGGCGGGGGCGGGCGGCTGGGAATCATTGTCCGAGGGGTTGCACCCGGCCAGCAGGGTTGCGATGGCCAGGGTCAATAGGGTTTTCTTCATACTGCAATCCTTTGTTGTGTATGGCTTTATTATTCAGAGTCAGGATGCACCTGACGCCTGGCAGATTCTGTGAAGGGGGTGGCATTTGTCAACCATGCTGGCGGAATTGGTCAGAGACGGGGATTTGTTGCGCGAAACACTTGCGCCCTGAGCCTATCTTGGGATAATTCGCTCCCCGGTTTTCACCGGTCGCTGAAATGACGCGGGATTTACCCGTCGTTTGTGGCCGGGCCGATGAGATGACGAACAATCCATTTATGTCGTCTGTGACCCAGACGGATGCAATAACGAGCAATTTGATTATGCCAGTGACCCAAGATGTATTTAACGAAGACGGCAAGTTCATGCGCAAGATCCGCAGCTTCGTCCGTCGCGAAGGCCGCCTGACCAAAGGACAGGAGAAGGCCCTGGAAGATCTCTGGCCGGTCATGGGCATCGATTTCGCACCGGCCCCGCTCGACATGGTGGCGCTGTTTGGCCGTGAGGCCCCGGTGGTGCTGGAAATCGGCTTCGGCATGGGCGCCTCCCTGGTGGAGATGGCCAAGAATGCCCCCGAGAAGAACTTCATCGGCATCGAGGTGCACTCCCCTGGCGTGGGGGCCTGCCTCGGCACCGCCCAGGAAGCCGGCGTCACCAACCTGCGGGTCATCTGCCACGACGCGGTAGAGGTGCTGGAGCACATGATCCCGGATGGTTCCCTTGCCTGCCTGCAGCTGTTCTTCCCGGACCCCTGGCACAAGAGCCGTCACCACAAGCGCCGCATAGTGCAGCCCGCCTTCGCCCAGGACATTCGCCGGAAGCTGGCCATAGGTGGCGTCTTCCACATGGCCACCGACTGGGAAAACTACGCCGAGCACATGCTGGAAGTGATGAGTGCCGCAGAAGGCTATGAGAATACCGCCGAGAGCGGCAACTGGGTGCCCCGTCCCGAGTGGCGCCCGCTGACCAAATTCGAACAACGTGGCCACCGTCTGGGGCACGGGGTTTGGGACCTGATTTTCAAACGCGTTAGCTAATAACCCGTCAACTAACCTAAGGAGCTATCATGGCCAATCGTAGTCGCCGTCTGCGTAAGAAACTGCGCGTCGACGAATTCCAGGAAATGGGATTCGACATCAGTTTCAACTTCCCGGTCGGCACCGCCGAAGAGACCATAGATGCGCTGGTCGATGCGTTGATCGATGAAGTGATCGAACCTCGCAAGCTGGCCTTCGCCGGCTCGGGTCACCTGGCCTGGGAAGGCATGATCTGCACCCAGCAGCTCGGCAAGTGTACCGAAGAAGACCGCGCCGCCATCAAATCCTGGCTGGAAGGCAAGGGGATGGAAGCCGTGGTGGTCACCGAGCTGTTCGACCTCTGGTACGGCGAACCCGCCTGATACCAAGTGCCCGCTCGGGCAGATAGAAAATCCCGCCGCCGGCGGGATTTTTGTCGGTGGGGGTGCTCCCTCACCCCGTTTCACCTCATGGAATAGCCAATGGTGTTGTCATCCGAATTACTGGCCAGCATTCTTGAGCAGGTTCGCCCGCTGCTGGGACAAGGCAAGGTGGCCGATTACATTCCCGCGCTGGCTCAGGTGCCCGCCGACCGGCTCGGCATCGCGGTCTGCACCGTGGAGGGGGAGCTGTTCACCGCCGGTGACGCCTTCGAGCCCTTCTCCATCCAGAGCATCTCCAAGGCCTTGAGCCTCAGCCTGGCGCTGACCCTCTATGGGGAGGACGAGATCTGGGCCCGAGTCGGCAAGGAGCCATCCGGTCAGCCGTTCAACTCCCTGATTCAGCTGGAGTTCGAGCAGGGGATCCCGCGCAATCCCTTCATCAACGCCGGTGCCCTGGTGGTGAGCGATCTGCTGGAGACCCGCCTCACGGCCCCGCGCCAACGCACCCTGGAGCTGGTACGCCGGCTCTCCGGCAATCCGGCCATAGTCGCGGATCAGGTGGTGGCGCGCTCCGAATATCAGCATGCGGCCCGCAACGCAGCCATCGCCTATCTGATGAAGGCTTATGGCAACTTCGAAAACGAGGTGGACAAGGTGCTGCAAAGCTACTTCAATGCCTGTGCCATCCGCATGAGCTGCGTCGATCTGGCCCGCACCTTCCTCTATCTGGCCAACCGCGGGGTGCCGCTTGGCGAGAGTGCGCCCCTGCTGCCGGCTCGCACCACCAAGCAGGTCAATGCCCTGCTGGCCACCTGTGGCCTCTACGACGAAGCCGGTGACTTTGCCTACCGGGTCGGCATGCCGGGCAAGTCCGGGGTCGGCGGCGGCATCATGGCGCTGATCCCCGGTGAATTGTGTGTCTGTGTCTGGTCGCCCGAGCTCAACAAGGCCGGCAACTCCCTGGCCGGCACGGCCGCGCTGGAGCTGCTGGCGGAGCGCCTGGGCCGCTCTATTTTTTAACCTTGTTCACTCTGAATCGAGATTGCATCATGAAACGAATAATGAGCCTGTTACGGGCAACCTTGGCAACCTTGCTGCTCTGGTGTGCCTTGCCCGCCTTTGCCGCCGAACTGCCCCCCCTGACCCTGGCCGATGCCAAGGCGAAAGAGGCGGTCATCCTGGACACTCGTCCCAGCTACTTCTACCAGGGCTGGCCCATGGCGGACGAGAAGCAGGGCGGCCACGTGATCGGCGCAGAGAGCCTCTCCGCCGAGTGGAAATACAGTGATGAAGAGTGGCCAAAGGCGCTCAAGGACAAGGGACTGAGCCCGGACAAGCCGGTGGCGCTCTATGGCGAACCGCGCGCCGTGGCCGAGGTGGCCCGCCTGCTGCGCCAGCAGGGCATCAAGCAGCTGTTTGAGCTGCAGGGCTGGAAGGATGCACCGCGCGAGTACCTGGCACGCTGGCAGCAGCTGGTCTATCCGCTCTGGCTGTCGGATCTGCAGGCCGGCAAGCCGGTCGCGGCCGCGCCCAAAGGGGACTGGAAGCTGTTTGAAGTCTCGTGGGGCGCCCCCAAGGCCTACCTGCTGAGCCACATTCCGGGGGCCGGGTACATCGACACCAACAGCCTGGAAGAGGAGCCGCTGTGGAACAAGGTGTCCGACGAGGCGCTCAAGAAGCTGCTGCTGGACAACGGCATCCGCCACGACACCACCGTCATCCTCTACGGTCGCAACACCATGGCGGCGGCCCGTGCCGCGCACCTGATGATGTACGCCGGGGTGGAAGACGTGCGGTTGCTGGACGGCGGCCTGGATGCCTGGTTCGTGCAGCACCTGCGCACCGAGACCGGCCTGGCCAATACCTTCCCGCCGGTCAAGGAGTTCGGTGTCAGCATACCGGCGCACCCCGAGTACTACACCACCCTGAGTCAGGCGAAAGAGCTACTCAAGCAGCCCGACAGCGCCCTGGTCAGCGTGCGTACCTGGGAGGAGTTCATCGGCAACACCTCCGGCTACAGCTACATCAAGCCCAAGGGCGACATCCCAGGGGCCAAGTGGGGTCGTGGCGGCGTGGATGCCAACAGCATGAGCGACTTCCATAATCCGGACGGCACCATGAAGCCGGCCCGCGAGATCCTCAGCATGTGGGACGAGTGGAACATAGAGCCGACCCAGCAGGCCGCCTTCTACTGCGGCACCGGCTGGCGCGCCTCCGAGGCCTTCTTCTACGCCTGGCTGATGGACTGGAAGCGGATCAGCGTCTACGACGGCGGCTGGTACGAGTGGAGTGCTGACCCCAAGAACCCCATCGTCACCGGTGAGCGTCAGCCCGCCAAGTCATAAAGCGGACTGCGCTAAAAAGGCCGGACCTATGTCCGGCCTTTTTCATATGGACATCTTTCATCTGTGGCATTTTGGCCACTAAGCAGCGAGTTGTATGGGTTGATCTTATTTTTATGATCCGCTTATTCGGCGGGATCTGGCTGCACTAGGCTTCAAGACACATCCTCGTCGTGGGGATGACTGAGGGAGAAGGGGCCGGCGATGAAACGACTGATGATGATCCTGGTGTGTGCCCTGGGGCTGGTGGCGTGCAGCTCCCAATACATCATGAGTACCAAGGACGGGCGCATGATTGCCACCGACAGCAAGCCCAAGCTGGATGACAGCACCGGCATGTACCGTTACTACGATGAAGAGGGGAGGGAGATGCTCATCAAGAAGGATGACGTGACCCAGATCATGGAGCGCTGAGACCGGCGGTGATGACAGAGGGCTGCCATTGGCAGCCCTCTGTCGTTGTGCCTCAGGCCCGGGGTACAGGCATCAGCCCTCGATCTCCGCCAGCTGCCGGTTGACCTGGCCGACGAACAGCTGGTGGAAGCGGGAGCCGGGGTTCGCCAGCAGGCTGACCGGTGAACCCTGCTCCACCACTGTGCCCGCCTCCATCACCACCACCTTGTCCACCGACAGCAGCGGCTCCAGGTGGTGGGCTATCACCAGATAGCTGGCCTCGGGTCGGTAGCGATAGAGCAGCTCCGCCATCTTGCGCATGCCGCCGTGATCGAGATCCGAGGTGGCCTCGTCCAGCACGATGAGGGGTCGGCGCGACAGCAGGATGCGGGCGATGACCAGCAGTTGGGTCTCGCCGGCGGAGAGCTGCAGCTTGTCGAGATCCTCGTCCAGCCGTCCGGCGCAGCGCTCGGCCAGACCGACCCGGGCCAGGGCCAGCTCCAGCGCGGCGTCATCCTGCTGGGTCAGGGGTGCCAGGTTCGCCCGAAGGGTGCCGAAGAAGGTGAGGGGGATCTGGGAGACGGTGTCATACAGGTTGCGCACCGCCTCCGGTGCCAGCGCCGACAAGGGCTGGTCGTCGTAGTAGATCTCCCCCTGGGAGCTGGGATACATGGCCTGCAGCACTCCGAGCAATGAGCTCTTGCCCGCGCCGGTGCGGCCACAGACACCGACCTTCTCGCCGGGGGCCAGCTCGAAGCTCACCCTGTGCAGCGCCCACTGGCTCGCCTCGGGGTAGCGCAGCCCCAGGTTGTCGAAGCGCACCCTGGGATGGGGGGAGGCCAGCGGATCGCCGGTCTGGCGCTCGCTCTCTATCTCGCTGTATTCCCGCACACGCTCCACCGCGTTCATCACCTGCTCCACTTCCGCGAAGGTGCGAATGAGGGAGTTGAGCATGGCCGAGGCGGTAAAGGCGTAGGTGATGGCCACGGCCCCCAGCAGCGAGCTGTTGCTGAAGGCCACCATCAGCGCCACGGCGCCCACCAGGGCGGCGGAGAGCAGGGTCTGGTACATGCCGAGCCAGCGGTTGATGGAGGTGGTGGTGTACCAGCTACGCAGGTTGTTGTCATAGTGATGCAGCACCTGATCCAGCGCGAAGCGTTCGGCCCCGGCCAGACGCAGGGCGGGGGCGCCGCGAATGGTCTCGCTGATGCTGATGTAGAGCGGCGAGCGCAGCACCGAGGACTGGCGCCTCAGCTTGAGCTGCACCGCCCGGTAGCGGCGTTGCAGCACATAGAGCGCCCAGCCCACCAGGGGGGCGATGAGCAGCAGCAGCGGCATGTTGAAGCCGATAACCACTACCTGCAGCAGCACGGAGATGAGCATGGCGAACAGCCCCATCAACATGGGCAGCAGGACCTCCTGGGCTTCCCCCAGATCCCGGTCGAAGCGGTTGAGAATGCGCCCCTGTGGCACCTTGTCGAAGAAGGCCATGGGGGCGCGACTGATGCGGCCCAGCATGCCGTCGAACAGGGTCCAGGCCAGCTTGAGGCCGAGTTTGTAGTTGATGACCCGCACCACCATGATGCAGACGAGGGAGCCGGCCCCCAGCAACACATAGATGCCGAGCAATGAGCTGACCTCGCTCACCTCGGCCTTGCCGCCGAGCCAGAGATCCGAGGCGATGCGCAGCCCCTCCTGACCTAGCGTGAGCAACAGGGCGATCAGGATGGCGCCGGGGGCGGCGAGGCGCTGCCACATGAAGCCAAACAGACCCCAGTCCACCTTGCCCTCCACCACCTTCTCCTCGCTGAACTGATCCGCCTCTTGCGGCGCCACCAGGGGGGCCGGCTGTGGGTGCTGGATGAGATCCGCAAGCTGATGGGCGTCGAGCTCGGTCAACTGACCCTGCTCGATGCGGATCACCCGATCGCAGTGGGCCAGTACGTCCGGGTCGTGGCTCACCAGCAGCCGGGTCGGACCCGGTTTGAAGGCCAGACCCTGCTCCAGCACCTGGGCCGAGACGATGGGATCCAGCGCCGACAGCGGGTTGTCCAGCAGCAGGATATCGGCCTTGGCGTAGAGGGCGCGGGCCAGGGCGACCCGCTGCTGTTGACCGCCGGAGAGGCGGGTGCCAAGCTCCCCTACCAGGGTCTGATCGCCATGGCTGAGCAGGCCGAGATCGGCGCTGAGGGCGCAGGCACCGAGTACCCAGTGGTAGCGCTCCTCATCCCAGGGCTGACCGAACAAGATGTTGTTGCGGATGCTGTCGTTCATCAGCCAGGGCTTGTGGCCGAGGTGGGCGACCCGGCCGTGGCGGCGGATGCTGCCCTCAAAGTCGTTGTCAAAGCCGGCGACCAGGTGCAGCAGGCAGCTCTTGCCCGCCCCGGTGGCGCCGGTGATCCCCACCAGTTCCCCCGGCTGGATCTGGAGGCTGATGCCTTGCAGCACCGGCTTTTGCTGATGCAGGGCGGTGACGTTTTCCATGCGTAGGGCGCCCAGCGGCAGGCTGGGATCGCTCAGATCCCGGTGCTGCTCCGGGCTGTTGAGGAATTCGCACAGCCGGTTGAAGCCGGTATTGAAGTTGATAAGCGTCCGGATGAGGTAGGGCAGCCGCATCATGGGGATCCGCAGCACCGCGAACAGGGCTATGGTGGTGAACACCTGGGGCAGGGTCAGGCTCTGACCCGAGGCGAGATAGGTGGTGAAGGTGGCGAGCGTGACCAGCAGCGGGGTGCTGATCATCAGGAAGCTGTTGATGGCATCGAGCTTGAGCACCCGCCCGAGCACGCCGAGCTCCTGCTGGCGCTTGGCATTGGCCGCCCCGGTGAAGAAGGCGCCCAGCCCGTTCTGGCGTACCAGCCGCAGCTTCTTGATGTACTCCGCCAGTATGCCGTTGCGCTCGTCCTGCTGGCGCTTGAGCTGCTGCTCCTGCTGGTTCATGCGGCGCACTACCCGGGTGGAGACCAGCAGCAGCAGGGTGAGCACGGCGAAGCCCACCAGGCCAGCGGTGCCCACCTGCCACACCAGCAGGGCTATGGTACCGATGAGTTGCAGCGCCATGGTGAGCGGCATAGCGGGGTCTGCAAGGATCCAAGTGATGTCCCACACGTCCCGGTTGATGAGGTTCTGCACCCGGCCACCGGCCCTGTCATCGAAGCTCTTGCCGCCGAGCTTCATCACCTTGGCGAGCAGGGATTCCGCCAGTAGCCGGCGAATGGGGACGTGCATCTTGAGCGCCAGCTGCAGCGAGTGCTCCGCCAGCATGCCAGCGGCCAGCACGGAAGCGAACAGGGCCAGGGCCAGCAGCAGCTTGTGGCCGGTGGCGGCGCCCGCACCGAGCTGGGTCATGCTGTGGTTGAGCAACCAGGGGCTGGCCAGGGTCGCCAGCATGCCGAGCAGTTGCAGCAGGGTGAGCAGGCCGATGCGACTGCGATAATGGCGCCAGATAAAGCCCATGATGGGCCAGGGGCGCACTGGGGGCGTGGCGGTGAGTCGCAGGAAGGCATCGGCGCGTTCGTCGCGTCTGTCTCCCGGCAACAGGGGATAGAGATCGTCGAGTGTGACCTGGGGTTCGTTCAGTCCCTTGCGCAGCAGCGGGCCCGTCCAGTGATAGAAGAGACGGCTCAGCCAGCCGGCCGAGATTTCCGGGTGATCCAATGGGTGATCCTTATTATTTTGTGCTGCTTCCAGAGGATGGGGCGGCTTGTTATCCGCCCTCTATCTTATTATCGGGTATTCGTGCCTGGCCGGGATCAGCGATCCCGGTTCAGGCGGATGAGCCGGTCCAGGATCTGCTCACCGTCGGCCCGCAGGCCGTTGTGCTCGTATTCGTTGGTGATCCAGGCGCGGCTGTTGGCCAGCCCCTTGAGGGTCTCGCGGCTGTAGTCGAACTCCACATACATGTCCTCGGCGTAGACGGCGCAGGCCACCGGCACCTTGTTGCGAGCCAGCTGCACCGGGTCGTAGAGCGGGCCCCAGTCTGCCTTGCTGGCCAGCAGGTGGGCGGCTTCCTTCAAGGGCATGAGCTCGCGGAACTGTTCGAACATCCAGGGGAAGATCATCTCGCCGGTGAAGGCGAAGTCCTTGCCCGGCGCCCAGGCCAGGGCCGGATACTCGCCCCTGACCCGCTCGGCCGCCCAGTTGCTGGCCGCCCCTTCGCAATAGATGAGCTCGTGCAAGATGGCGAACACCGGGTTGGTGTTGAACGGCTGCATGGCCTGCACCTGATAGAGGAAGGCGGGGTTGAGCCGCTCGCCGATGAAGGCGTCCTCCAGCAGGTAGTAGAGCTCCTCGAAGGCGCCGCTGGCACCCAGATCCAGCCCCTGCTGCTGCAACTGCTCCACCGTCAGGCGCTGGCCGTTCGGCAGGCGCACGTCGTGGCGGTGCAGGTGGGTCGCCAGGCGGTTGGCGATGGCCTGGGCGTGGGGGAAACGGGTGAAGAAGGCGCGGTTCTTGTCCGCCACTCGCTGGTAGGTGGCGCGATAGACCTCGTCCGCGCTGCGGCCTATGGGGGCCACCCCGCCGGTGAGGTAGACCTCGTGCAGGCTGTCCGGGAACAGGGAGAGGTAGGTCAGGCTGCAGAATCCGCCGAAGCTCTGGCCGAGCAGGCTCCAGGGGCGATCCGGGCTCAGCTGCTCGCGGATGAGCTCGGCGTCCCGCACTATGCTGTCGGCACGGAAATGGCTGAGGTAGTCCGCCTGCTGGTGCGGGTCGAGATGGGTCAGCGCCTCGGCGTGGATGGGGCTGGAGTGGCCGGTGCCGCGCTGATCGAGCAGCAGTATCCGAAACTCCTGCAGCGCCCGCTTGATCCAGCCGCTGTTGGCACTGGGGCGCGGGGCGCCAAAGCCCGGACCGCCTTGCAGATAGAGCAGCCAGGGCAGGTCGTCGTCCAACCGGTCAAGGCGACAGAGGGTGCGGCCAAACAGGGTGAGGGTCTCCTCATCGTCAGGCTGCTGGTGGTCGAGGGGCACGCTGAAGAAATGTGGCTCGCAATGGATGCCATCCAGCACGTAATGCAAGGGGCTGCTCATCTGGGGTCTCCCTGGGGTCGGAAATCGTCGGCCTCATGATAGCCCTGGCACGCAAACGGGTCACGCCGGTTTTCCAGATTGTTAACACTCTGATAGCGAAGTATCTCTTCGGAACCAGGGGCCGGGGCGCGAGGATATTTATTGTGTCGGGGTGATTGACGAGGGGTTGCGTGCGGACAAAGATGAGCGGCCTGCCGAAGAGGGCAGGGGAGCTGACTCATAACAGGACGAGGTGGGCTCGATGAAGCCTAAATGGATAAGGTTCAGGAAAAAAAGGAAGCAGACAGATCCGGAGGGCGTGTTGCAGGCGGGGTTGCTGGTATTCAGCGCCACCTGCGGGGCGACCCTGCTGCTGGCGGCCTGTAACGGCGGCTAGCAAGAGTACAGAAGGCCCGCTCATCGTAGCGGGCCTTTTGCATGGGCATTTCTCGGGGAACCGTCGCTTGGTCGGCGCAGTAGGACTAGGCTGGGGCCCTTTGCTGGCGCGGGTTTGCGGTAGTCGGACACCTGCTGCTATCGTCAATTTACGACTCGATTCAAGGAGGGAGGTGATCATGAATAGTCGTGAGAAAGTGTTGGCCCATTTGGCCACCGATCACAGGATGGCAGGGCTGACCGCCGGAGAGGCACTGGCCGGGATCAGCCACTCGATGAATGCGCTCCTGCTCCAGCAGGATCAGCATTTCTTCCGCAGCCATGCGGATGATCCCTGTCATGAGGTCGCGCGAGCCTGTCATGCGGGGCACGTCTGGCACGGTGACGAGAATCGATATTAGGGAGGAAAGCGCGAGAATGGCAGATGCAGAAAGGCCCGCTCAGATGAGCGGGCCTTTCGAATTTGGCTCCTCCTACTGGACTTGAACCAGTGACATACGGATTAACAGTCCGCCGTTCTACCGACTGAACTAAGGAGGAATTATTGGTGCCCAGAGACGGAATCGAACCGCCGACACGGGGATTTTCAATCCCCTGCTCTACCGACTGAGCTATCTGGGCAACGGCGCGCATTAAACCCTTTCTGGACTGGGGTGTCAACCATGGGGTGCACATTGTCGTATCGTTCGCTCGATATCCGAGCAATCTGGCCGCTTGTTGCCCATCTCTGCCCGCCGCCGAGGCATCGCCTCCTTGAGCGGTTGTGATGTCGCTCTTCGGGGGCGGTTATCTTGGCCCCTCGCATTGAGCCTGATGCGCTCTGCGAGTATGCTTTGCCGCAGCCATGCCCCCTGGCGGCCATCTGCGCGGATCTGCCGCAGAGCACCGTCAGCGGGGTGTCGACAACCATCCAATACCGTCTGGGGTTTATATGAGTATCAACATGCAAGAGTGGCGCGAAGAGACCACTGCCATCGTCAACGAGCTGCTGGCCGACGGCAGCAATGCGGATATGGATTACGAGATTGAGCACCACTTTGCCTGCCAGGATTTCGATCAGCTGGAGAAGGCCGCCGTCGACCTGTTCAAGGCCGGTTTCGAAGTGACCGATGCCGAGGAGATGGAGTTGGATGACGGCGCGACCATCTTCTGCTTCGACGCCACCGTCGAGCGCAAGCTGGAGATCGAGCCCATCCTCGCCGACATCGAGAAGATGCTGCCGATCCTCGAAAAATACGGCGTGGACTACGACGGTTGGGGCACCTACTTCCAGGAGTAAGCCGGTTATCCCAATCGCCTACGTCGAGAAGATGCTGACCGTTTCCCTCGAGAAATACGGCGTGGACCATGACTGTTGGGGCACCTACTTCCAGGAGTAAGCCGGTTATCCCAGTCGCCTACGTCGAGAAGATGCTGACCGTTTCCCTCGAGAAATACGGCGTGGACCATGACGGCTGGGGCACCTACTTCCAGGAATAAGCCCGGATTCAAATAGCAAAAAGGCCACATCATGTGGCCTTTTTGCTGTGCGCGCCTCAGAGGACGGCGAGCAGTTGGTAGTCGCGGGCAAACTGCTCGGGGGGCAGGGGGCGGCTGAACAGGTAGCCCTGCAGCCGATCGCATCCCGCCTGCGCCAGCCACTCCTGCTGCTCCTGGGTCTCCACCCCCTCGGCGGTGATCTTGATGCCGAGCTCGTGGCCAAGCCCGATGACGGAGCGCACTATGGCGGTGGTGGCCTGGTTGGTCGCGAGCCCCTGGGTGAAGCTCCTGTCCAGCTTGAGGGTCGCCACCTGCAACCGCGGCAGGTAGGCCAGCGAACAGTAGCCGGTACCGAAGTCATCGATGGCGAGATGGAAGCCGGCCTCTATCAGACTGGCGAGGTTGCTCTCTATCTCGTCGGCATTCTCCATCAGCACCCCCTCGGTGATCTCCAGCTCCAGCTGCCAGGGGGCGAGCCCGTGGCGCTCGATGCAGGCGAAGATCTGCTGGCAGAGCTCGGGATCGCGAAACTGCAGCGGCGACAGGTTGATGGAGAGCACCAGATCCGGCGCCGCCACTTGCCAGCGCGCCAGCTGGGCACAGCCCAGCTCCAGCATCAACTGACCGAGCTGGCCGATGAGGCCGAGCTCCTCCGCCAGGGGGATGAACTCGTCGGGGGAGATCATGCCGAAGACGGGATGGGGCCAGCGGCACAGCAGCTCGGCGCCGTGCAACTGGTTGTCGTGGGTGCAGATGATGGGCTGATAGACGGCGGTCAGCTCGGCTGCCTTGATGGCCAGCGGCAACTGGGCGGCGATGAGCTGGCGGCGCTTGAGCCTGGCATCGAGTTCGGGATCGAACAGGGTGCAGTGCTGCTGCTGGCGCTTGCCCTGTGCCAGCGCGGCTTCGGCGTGGCTCAGCAGGCGTTCGGCATCCTTGGCCTTGCCGTGGGCGATGCCGAGGAAGACCGGGATCTGGATCCTGTGCTCCTCGACCTGATAGGGGGTCATCAGCTCATGCTGCAGGTTGCGGCTCCAGTCGCTCAGGGAGAGGGGGAGCTCCGGCAGCAGCAGGGCGAAGTCATCGGCCGCGACCCGGCACAGCAGGGATTGGGGCGGTGCCAGCCGCTGCAGACGGCGGGCGACCTGGCTGAGCAGGCGATCGGCGACCCGGATGCCGAAGCGATCGTTGATCTCGCGAAAATGCTGCAGATCGACCAGCAGCAGGCTGGCCTTGCGGGCGCCGAGATGGCGGCTGGTCTGCAGGAAGTGGGAGAGCTTGAGCAGGCCGGTGAGGCTGTCGTAGTGCTGTTCCTGCTGCAACTGGGCCTGGGTGGTGCGCAGCCCGGTGATGTCGCGGCTCAGGGTGAGAATGCCGAGGGAGTTGCCCTCGTCGTCCGGCACCTCGACCCGGGTGACCTCCAAGTGGCGGCCCTGACCGTGGGCATCCATCAGGCAATACTCACCGCGTCCCAGCGCCTGCTCTATGGGCAGGCGGGGGGCGACACGATGGCCGATCGCCTCGCTCGCCGTCAGCCCCATGAAATCGAGGAAGGCCTGATTGCAGTCGATGAGCACGCCCTGGTGATCTTCCAGCCGGATGGGGTCGGGGATGGCGTCGAGCAGACGACGCTGCAGCAGCTGTTGCTGACGGAAGGTCTGTTCCAGCTCCTTGCGCTTGTCTATGGCGCTGATCATGGCGAACAGGGCGAGCGGTTCCCCTTGCTCGTCATAGAGCGGTACCTTGTGGATCTCCATCCAGCTGGTGACATCGCCACTGTGGCAGTGCAGTTGTTGGTGGAGCAGGGGCTTGCCGTCGGCCAGCAGGCGCCGATCTTCCTCCCTGAAGGCGTCGCCCCAGGGCATCTCGGCATCCAGTTTACCGATGAGTTCACGGGGGGACTGCAGGCCGGCCTCCCTTGCGAAGACCTTGTTGGCAAACAGGTACCGTCCGTTTGTATCCCGGCAGAAGATATTCATGGGTAACTGGTCGATGATCTGCTGCAGCAGCGCCAGGGAGAGCAAAGAATTCACGTGAGCACTCACGGGGGAGACTTCGAGCAAATCTATGATAACAGGCGAGTTTTGTAAAGCCTGGGTTAAGAGTCCGCCATTTATGTGGATCCCTGCTGACAGCCCGTGTCGCGGGCGCCATAATAGCCGCCGGTTGGCCTCAGGTGGCCTTATGGACGAGAGAAACAGCATGAAGAAGATAATGGGGGGCGCCCTGGCCCTGCTGATGGTAGGTTGTGCCAGTGACAACAACGGCGGCGAGCAGTATCGCTATACCCCGCCGGTTGCCAAGGCGACCAACAACACCCAGGAGATGCAGATCCCGGTCGATCTGGTGTGGGCCCGCGCCGAGAAGTGGTTTGGCGATCACGGCCTGAACATCGAGAACAGCCAGCGTGGCTCCGGTCTGATGACCGCCAACGTCGAGAACTCGGCCGATGGCCTGGAGTGGCTGGATTGCGGCACCATGGGCTCCAAGGTTGCGCTGGGCAACCCGAATCTGCAGATCAACCTGATCATCACCCAGAGCGGCAACAACAGCGTGGCCACCGTCAACGTCAAGGGCAACACCCAGCTCTACTTCGTCGAGTCCTCCGGCGAGCGTGTGCAGGCCCCTTCCATCACGCCGGTCTGCGTCTCCCGCGGCAGCCTGGAGCAGAGCCTGTTTGCCGCCCTCGGCAACTGATCCTGCCTCGCAGCCCCGCATGAAAAACCCCGTTGCTTGCAACGGGGTTTTTGTTTTTGGACTCTCCGGTGGGAAGAGGTGGCCGTTCACTTCACCACGCCACTTAAGCCGGTATGCGGGTGGTGGTGCCGCCCATAAACAAAGCCCCCGGCAGGGGCCGGGGGCTTTGTGGGAAGGCTGGCTGGCCATCAGAGCGCGCTGTCACCGTGAAACAGTGCCTGCTCGCCGGACTTGAGCACATAGCCCTTCCAGGGGAAGAGCTGATATTGGCCCCCTTGCCAGGAGTGGTTGCCTTCCTCCCCCTGACGGACGAGCCTGAGTTGCTCGCCGCTTGGCAGGGTCAGCTCGGCCTGGCTCTGATCGGCGTTGAACAGCACGAAGGCGCTGCCGGTCTCGCTGGCCTCGAGGGATTGCAGGCGGATGGCCTGCTCGAACAGGCGCACGCACTGCTCGGTCAGGACGGACCACTGGTAGCCGGCGCTGGCACGGCAACCGTGGGCATCCTGATCGTTGCCCACCAGGTGCTGCTTCGGAGTGCTGCAGGCCGCCAGCAGCAGGGAGGCGGCCATCAGGGTCAAAGTGCGCATATTACTCCTGACCATCCCGTTCGATGACGATGTTGGAGAAGCCCAGCTCCTTGAAGTAGTTCTCCCGGTAATCCTTCACGCTCTTCTTGTCGCGGCGGCAGACCTGGGCCAGCTGGGCCTCCATGGCGTGGAAGCTGGCCAGGTTGATCCCTTCGGCGGCGGCAATGGCATCGTAGATGCTGTTGAACTTGTCGTTGGCGTAGCCGATCTCTTTGGTCTTCTTGCCGTAGGTGTAGGTAATTTTAAACGCCATGGGGGTCTTCCTTCTTTTTCGCCTGCTTGCGCTGGACGTACAGGTAGAGGCTCTCGACCTTTTCCCGCGCCCAGGGGGTCTTGCGCAAGAACGTCAGGCTGGATTTAAACACTGTGGGATCCCGCCTGTTTCGCCTGCTTGCGCTGGACGTACAGATAGAGGCTCTCGACCTTTTCCCGAGCCCAGGGGGTTTTGCGCAAGAACTTCAGGCTGGACTTGATGCTGGGATCCTGGGTGAAGCAGCGGATGTCGATCTCCTTCCCGAGTTGTTCCCAGCCGTAGTGGGCCACCAGGGCGGTGACAATCGCCTCCAGGGTCAGCCCATGCAGTGGATTCTTCGGCTGCGAAGCGCTTTGTGGGTCACTCATTCTGCTGCAGCCAGCTTGGCGAAGGGTTGTCCCATGCGGGTGGTGACGCCGTTGGCCAGATGGGGCTCGAAGTCCGCCAGCATGCCGGGGCCAAACAGGCAGACGACGGTGCTGCCGAGCTTGAACAGGCCCATCTCTGCGCCTTTTTGCAGGGTGATGGCCTCATCGCCCTTATAGTCCCAGCGCACCACTTCCTTGTGTTTGGTCGGCGCTATGTTGCCGGCCCAGATGGTCTCGATGCTGGCGACTATGGTGGCACCGACCAGCACCAGTGCCATGGGGCCATGGGGGGTGCGGAAGGTGGCGACCACCCGTTCGTTGCGGGCGAACAGGTTGGGCACGTTCTCGGCGGTGAGCGGGTTGACGGAGAACAGATCCCCCGGCACGAACACCATGCTCTCCAGCACGCCGTCCAGCGGCATGTGGATGCGGTGGTAATCCTTGGGCGCCAGATAGATGGTGGCAAAGTCTCCGTCCTTGAACGGTGCCACCAGATCATCGAAGCCCCCCAGCAGCTCGCGGGCGCTGTAGTCGTGACCCTTGGCCTGGATGATGCGACCCTGATGGATGGGGCCGAGCTGGCTGACGGTGCCATCCACCGGCAGCGCCAGGGTCATGGCATCTTCCACCAGAGGGCGGATCCCCGGCTTGAGCTCGCGGGTGAAGAAGGCGTTGAAGCTCGAATAGTGGGCGGGGTCTTCGTGCAGGGCCTCGCTCATGTCGACCTGGTACTGCTTGATAAAGGCGGTGATCACCTTGGTGGTGAGGCTGCCGGCCTCGGCGGCCGCGAGCTTGCCCACCAGGCGGGAGACGGCGTGTTTGGGCAGGCAGTATTGACCGGCAATTTTCAGGTTGTCAGTGATGCTCATGATCTTCATCGACTTTATTAAAATGGGTTGATGGGGTCACAGCCGGGCTTGTTGCCGACCGTGGCGGGCTTCCTGCATGGTTTCCAGGATGCGGTGATAGTTGTGGAAGCGATCCGCGCTGATGGCGCCGCAGTCGACCGCCGCCCGCAGGGCGCAGCCGGGATCGTTCTTGTGGGTGCAGTCGCGGAACCGGCAGCCACCCAGGTAGTCACGAAACTCGACGAAGCACCAGGTGATGCGGTCGGCCTCAAGGTGCCAGAGCGCGAACTCGCGGATCCCGGGGGAGTCGATGAGATCGCCGCCGCTCGGGAAGTGATAGAGCCGCGCCGTGGTGGTGGTGTGCGTGCCGAGCCCCGAGTTTTCGGAGATCTCGCCGGTGAGCACATCCAGCCCCGGCATCAGGGCGTTGGTGAGGGACGACTTGCCCACCCCGGACTGGCCGACGAAGATGCTGATCTTGCCTTCGAACTGGGCCTTGAGCTCATCGAGCCCCTCGCCGCTCTCGCAGCTCACCAGGATCACCTGGTAGCCGAGTTTGCGGTAGGGGGCGAGCTGGCCCTCGATGCGGACGCGGGCGGCGTCATCGAGCATGTCGACCTTGTTCAGCACGATAAGCGGCTGGATCTCCACATCTTCTGCCGCGACCAGGTAGCGATCGACGATGTTGGTGGAGAACTCCGGCATCACCGCCGAGACGATGATGATCTGGTCGATGTTGGCGGCGATGGGTTTGACCCCGTCGTAGAAGTCGGGCCGGGTCAGCACCGAGTGGCGCGGATGCACCGCCTCGATGACGCCGGCGGTGGCGGCATTGAGACCGGGACGCCAGACCACCTTGTCACCGCACACCAGGCTGCTGATGCTGCTGCGGCGCAGATTGCTGCGGTGGATGGTGCCATCGACGGCTTCCACGTCCGCATGCTGACCGAAGCGGCTGATCACCACCCCCTCGATGGCCGGGCCAAACAGGGTGTCATCGACCACGGTACTGTGATCTTTTTGCAGCCGCCGTTCGCGGTTGGCCTGGACACGCCTTTGTTGACCCAGATTGAGTTTTGCTTTCTTTGCCACTCGATTCGCCAGTTTATGAACAGATCCAAAGCCAGTATGATACATGCAAATTGGCAAAATTCCGCCATTCCTCCCACTAGAGAGAGCAATCATGACAGTCAGCGAGCAGAACCTGGTATGGATCGACATGGAGATGACGGGTCTGGACCCCGAAGAGAACGTGGTACTGGAGATCGCCACCATAGTCACCGACAAGGATCTGAACGTGCTGGCACAGGGGCCCGTCATCGCCATCCACCAGAGCGATGCAGAGCTTGCCAAGATGGATGACTGGAACGTCAACACCCACACCAAGAGCGGTCTGGTGGCCAGGGTCAAGGCGAGTGAATATGACGAGGCACGCGCCGTGGCCGAGACGCTGGCGTTCATTCAAGAGTGGGTGCCGGAACGCACCAGCCCCCTGTGTGGCAACAGCATCGGCCAGGATCGCCGCTTCATGGTCAAGCACATGGCGGAGCTGGAGGCCTTCTTCCACTACCGCAACGTCGACGTCAGCACCATCAAGGAGCTGGTCCGTCGCTGGCAGCCAGAATTGCTGGATCAGTTCAAGAAGAGTGGCTCCCACCAGGCCCTTGACGACATCCGCGAATCCATCGCCGAGCTGCAGTTCTACCGCAGCCACGTCTTCAAAATCTGAGTTGCCGGCAAGGGCTTGGCATCCTCCGGTTGCTAAAATCGGCAGTTCGGACAGCTTTTGAGCGAACGGCCGCACAGTGACAAAAAAGCCCTTGCAATTGGAATGACTGCTCTTATAATTCGGCTCCCGTACAGTAGCGCAAGCAACCAAATGCTGTACGGCCGTTTTTAGGTAGTTGCGGGAATAGCTCAGTTGGTAGAGCACGACCTTGCCAAGGTCGGGGTCGCGAGTTCGAGTCTCGTTTCCCGCTCCAAAAAATTTGCCGATGATATTCCGATGCGGGAATAGCTCAGTTGGTAGAGCACGACCTTGCCAAGGTCGGGGTCGCGAGTTCGAGTCTCGTTTCCCGCTCCAATCATCAGCAAGCACCTCAAGACAATCTATGTTGCGGGAATAGCTCAGTTGGTAGAGCACGACCTTGCCAAGGTCGGGGTCGCGAGTTCGAGTCTCGTTTCCCGCTCCAATGCTTTTAGTTAGATTCTGTAGATGATATTCCGATGCGGGAATAGCTCAGTTGGTAGAGCACGACCTTGCCAAGGTCGGGGTCGCGAGTTCGAGTCTCGTTTCCCGCTCCAATCATGTGCAGAAGACATCCTGTTGCGGGAATAGCTCAGTTGGTAGAGCACGACCTTGCCAAGGTCGGGGTCGCGAGTTCGAGTCTCGTTTCCCGCTCCAATACTTTTAGTACGATTTTGCAGATGATATTCCGTTGCGGGAATAGCTCAGTTGGTAGAGCACGACCTTGCCAAGGTCGGGGTCGCGAGTTCGAGTCTCGTTTCCCGCTCCAATCATGTGCAGAAGACATCCTGTTGCGGGAATAGCTCAGTTGGTAGAGCACGACCTTGCCAAGGTCGGGGTCGCGAGTTCGAGTCTCGTTTCCCGCTCCAATCTCTCTTCGTAGTATCACCAGTCTTTTTATCCCCTTGAATTGATTCCGTATCGCGCCGCGATGCTTCGTCGTATCCGCTTGTCAGCACCTGTGCAGGTTTCCCGTTATTATTCTCGGTCCATCGGCTAGCGCGGCGCTGGAGTTGTGATCCAGCCTGGTTTCTTGGGGAAGGGGGGCGAAACGGCGAAGGCTCGCCTGATACGAGGGGGGGGGGAATGGCAGGCAAAAAATAGGAGGAGCAGTCTCCTCCTACTGGTTCACTGGCGCGGCTTAGAGCAGGGTCACGTTCTCAGCCTGAGGGCCTTTCTTGCCCTGGGTCACGGTGAACTGGACTTTTTGGCCTTCAGCCAGGGTTTTGAAACCAGTGCTCTGGATGGAGGAGAAGTGAACGAAAACGTCCGGTCCCTGGGATTGCTCGATGAAGCCAAAACCCTTGGTTTCGTTGAACCATTTTACTTGGCCGGTGCGAATGTCAGACATGTGGTAAGTCCTATCTATAACAAAATGAAACTAACGCCTTGTTGGGCAGCATTTGCCTAGAATCCAGGGGTCTACCCATGACTGACCACGTCAATTTGTCCCAGTAGCATGTAGTACAATCCCTGTCTAAAGCACAATCGATTGTACTGAAGCCCGATCCCTTGTCAATTTGGCACTTTTCATTTTTTGAGCGAGCTAAAACTATTGCGAAGTCAGCGGCTTGTTTCAGGCTGTGGCTCAAAAAAACGGGAGGCGCCAGGCCTCCCGTTTCATTGCGTCATCGCCGGCGGTTTCACTCCTTGAGCGCGAAGCCTTCACCCTGGCGATCGTAGCGATAATTCACCTGACCGAAGGAGCGGATCTCGACCCGCTGGATGCGGCGACCCGCGTCCACCAATACGAACACCGACTTGCCGGATTGCAACCGGGTCAGGGGCCTGTCCGGTCCCTCGATGGCGATCAGCCGGCTGAGCTCGGCGCCGGGCAGCTCGAACTTGCGGAAGATGGAGTAGAGGGTCTCGCCGGCCTGCACATCGTGTTGCAACCAGGTGCCGTCAACCTTCTCTTCCACCGGCTTGGCGGCGACCGGCGCACTGCCGGTGTTGCCATTGCCCACGGTCAGGGCCTGGGTCGGCACGGCCAGGGGCACGGCGAGGGAGCCGGACGGTGCGGCGGCGGGCACCGTGGGGGCGGGATCCCAGGCAAGCACCAGCAGCCAGAGCGGGATCAGGATCAGCAGCCCTATGGTGTTCTTGCGCGGCAGCGGGCTGGCCAGCTTGAAGGACGTCGTTCTGGCTTCCTTGTTGCGCAGGCCACTCATGCCTTGCCCGAGGCGCTGACGCAGGGGCAGGGTGGCGGCATTGATACGATGGAGCAGGGTTCCTTGTGATTCGTCTTGGTGACGCTGCTGGGCTCGTCTGTTATGGCCACGTGGGCGACGGTCCGGGGTGGGCACGGCATTTACCTCTCACTACATTGCCTGCCATCAGGCAAATATGCCGCCTATGGTAAACGGACTCGCCCCCGAGGGGGAGAGCCCTGATGATGAAAATTATCAGCTGAGACGAAATTGTCCGAGCAATTGCTGTAAACGCTCGGCCGCCTGGCGCAAGGCTTGGCTGGCTTTGGCCGTATTGGTCGCATCTTCGGCGATGTCGTTGGCCAGTGCGTTGGTTTTTGACAGATTGCCGGAGACGGTCTCGGAAACCGAGCTCTGCTCCTCGGCGGCGGAGGCGATCTGGTAGGTCATGTCGTTGATGGTGGCAATGGCCTGGAAGATGCTGTCCAGCGCCGCCTCCGCCAAGTCTGCCTCACCCACCGCCTGATGGGTCAGCTGCTGGCTCTGCTGGATGGCGTTGACCGCATTGGCCGAGCTGTGGCGGATCTTCTCGATCAGCTCCTGGGTATTCTGCACCGCCTGCTGGGTGTTGCCCGCCAGCTTGCGCACCTCGTCCGCCACCACGGCGAAGCCGCGGCCCTGCTCGCCGGCTCGGGCCGCCTCGATGGCGGCGTTGAGCGCCAGCAGGTTGGTCTGGTCGGCGATGCCCTGAATGACAGTCAGTATGCTGGTGATCTGCTCGCTGTCGTGGGCCAGCCCCTCGACCACCTCGGCGCCCTTGCCCGATTCGGCCGCGACCCTGTGCATGGACTGGATCACCTGCTGGAAGCGCACCTTGCCCTGATCCGCCGCCCCCTGAGCCTGCTTGGCGGAGTCGGCGGTGTTGTTGGCGTGGGTCGCCACCTCCTGGCTGACGTAGGACATCTCCTGCACCGCGGTCAGCATCTGCTCCATCTCCGCCTGGTGATGCTGCAGGTTGGTGTCGGTCTGGCCGGCGATACGGTCGGTGTCACCGGCGTGGCGATGGACCTCGCTCGCTGTCTTCTGTACATCCCCCAGCAGCACCTGCAACTTGTCGATGAAGCGGTTGATGCCGCGGGCCAGGGCCCCCAGCTCATCTTTGGACTGGGTATTGAGGCGTTTGGTGAGGTCCCCCTCCCCATCGGCGATGTCATCTACCAGGCTCACCATCTGGCGGATGGGGCCCGTGATGCTGCGGGCGATCACCAGCATGGTGGCGAGCGCCAACACCAGCACCAGCAGTGCGCCGACCAGTTGCTGGGTCATGGCGGAGCGGTTCATGTCGGCGAGCTGGGCCTCCAGTTGATCGGCACCGGCCAGCACCACCTTGTAGGGCAGGGTGACGATGATGGCCCAGTTACGGCTCATGCCCGGTACCGCGATGGGCACCGAGATGCGAAACGCATCGGTGAGCTCCTGGCGCTGCACTTCCGGCTTGAGGTATTGCTGCCAGCCATCGCCGAGCAGCTTGTCGGCGCGGCTGCCGAGCAGGCTGGCATCGCCGCTGGTGCCGGTGATGACGCCGGCGGCGCTGACGATCAGGGTCTCCCCCTTGCCGTCATAGATGTTGCTGTTGAGGGACTGGGCCTGCCGGCTGATGGAGTCCACCGCCAGATCCAGCGCGGCGACCCCCTTGAACTGGCCATCCACCAGGATGGGGGTGGTGATGGTGCTCACCAGCACCTGCTGGCCGTTGATGTCCACCTTGAAGGGGTCGATGAGGCAGGAGCGGCCTTCCCATTTCGGACAGGCGTAGTAGTCGTTGGCCGGGTTGCCGAACTCGTCCGCATCGCCCTTCTCGATGGAGAGCAGCAGGTCTGTGCCTATGCCATCCTTGTCGCGGTAGAAGTAGGGCACGAAGCGCCCCTGGCTGTCGCTGCCGAGCGCCGTCTGGCCGGCGAAGGTGGCGTCTTGGCCGTCGAAGCCATTGGGCTCGAAACCGGCGAAGGTGCCATACAGCTGGGGCTCGAGGGCTAGCTGCGCCTTGAGCAGGTCGGTGGCCTGCTGGCGATCCAGCGGCAGCTTGCCCGCTTGCTGTAGGGCGAAGACGCTGGCCATCTGCTGGGTGTAGGAGAGTCCCTTTTGCAGCAACTGGGTGATGGTGGCGGCCTCGGCACGGGCATTGGCGCTCACCTTCTGCCAGGCCTCCTGTTGCAGGGCGGCGCGACTGGAGCTGATGGTCAGCTGCTGGGTCTGTTTGCCGGAATATTGGTTCAGCAGGATCAGGATGACCAGGGCCGTGGTCATGGCGATCCCCGCCATCACCAGGATGCGATTCTGAATAGAACGAAACTGCATCTTGCGTTCCTTGTAACGTAGAAAGTTGTTTGAATTATCGGCAGGGCGGGAGATCTCTCCAGCAATCTTGTCTAGCTAAGCGGAAAAAGAGGGAAACTTTTGCGATCCCACTCAAAAATAGTGGTCTTTACCGGATCCAGGCCTATTTTAGGCTCTGCGGCGCCATGGTTTTCCCATCCGGGTTTCTCGGTGCTAAAATGCGACGGTTTTTTTAATGAATTGGCCCAAGGCCCTCTACACAAGGCTTAAAGATGAAAGTCAAAACCCGTTTTGCTCCCAGCCCGACCGGCTTCTTGCATGTCGGCGGTGCCCGTACCGCACTCTATTCCTGGTTGTTTGCGAAGAGCCAGGGCGGTGAGTTCGTGCTGCGTATCGAGGATACCGATCTGGAACGTTCCACTCAGGAGGCGATCGACGCCATCATTGAGGGCATGGAATGGCTGGAGCTGAACTGGGATGAGGGCCCCTACTACCAGACCAAGCGCTTCGATCGCTACAACGGCATCATCGACGAGATGCTGGCGGACGGCCGTGCCTACAAGTGCTTCTGCTCCAAGGAGCGCCTGGAAGCGCTGCGTGAAGGCCAGATGGCCAGCGGCGAGAAGCCGCGTTATGACGGCAAGTGCCGCGATGCGGCCCACAATCACCCGGCCGATGCGCCCCACGTCATTCGCTTCCGCAACCCGACCGAAGGCTCTGTGGTGTTCGACGACCACGTCCGTGGCCGCATCGAGTTTGCCAACACCGAGCTCGACGATCTCATCATCCGCCGCACCGACGGCGCCCCCACCTACAACTTCTGCGTGGTGGTGGACGACTGGGACATGGAGATCACCCACGTGGTGCGTGGCGAAGACCACATCAACAACACCCCGCGTCAGATCAACATCTACAAGGCTCTGAACGCACCCGTGCCGGAGTTTGCCCACGTCTCCATGATCCTGGGTGACGACGGTGCCAAGCTGTCCAAGCGCCACGGCGCCGTGTCCGTGATGCAGTACCGCGACGACGGCTACCTGCCGGAAGCGCTGCTGAACTATCTGGTGCGCCTGGGCTGGTCCCACGGCGATCAGGAGATCTTCAGCCTGGACGAGATGATCAAACTGTTCAGTCTGGATGCCATCTCCAAGTCCGCCTCCGCCTTCAACACCGACAAGCTGCTGTGGCTGAACAACCACTACATGCGCAGCCAGGATCCGGCTCATGTCGCCAAGTATCTGGAGTGGCACATGGCCGCCCAGAACATCGACACCAGCAAGGGCCCGGCCTTGTCTGACGTGGTGACCCTGCTGGCCGAGCGCTGCAACACCCTGGTGGAGGTGGCTGCCCAGAGCCGCTACCTGTTCGAGGAGTACGAGGCGCTCGACGAAGCCGCCGCCAAGAAGCACCTGCGCGGTGTGGCCGCCGAGCCCCTGACCCTGGCCAAGACCAAGCTGGCCGCCCTGGAGACCTGGACCACAGAAGCGCTGCACGAGCTGATTGAAGCCACTGCCGCCGAGCTGGGGCAGGGCATGGGCAAGGTCGGTATGCCGCTGCGCGTCGCCGTCACCGGCCTCGGTCAGTCTCCTGCCATCGACGCCGTGATGGCGCTGGTTGGCAAGGAGCGAGTGCTCGCCCGCATCGATCGCGCCCTGGCGTATATCGAAGCGCGCATGGCTGCCGAGTAATCTCGCAGCAGGTCAGTCTTCCCAGGTGGCTGAACAAGCCGCTGTGAATGACTCAAAAGGGCTCCCGAACGGGGGCCCTTCGTTTTTGAGCCTCAGTCGGATTTGTGACATAAAACAGGGAGATAGCGACGAGGTTGGTGGTAAAAACAACGAACTGCCTGAATTTTGACTAAACGCTCCGGCCGGTGGTATTTTAGGGTTGACAGCAAAGCGGGTGATGACTAATATGCGCCTCCGTTGCCAGAGATAACTTTGGTAGCGCCGAGGTGAGTTGGGGTTATAGCTCAGCTGGGAGAGCGCTTGCATGGCATGCAAGAGGTCCGCGGTTCGATCCCGCGTAGCTCCACCAAATTCTCCTCGAACAATCTGGAATCCAAGGGGTTATAGCTCAGCTGGGAGAGCGCTTGCATGGCATGCAAGAGGTCCGCGGTTCGATCCCGCGTAGCTCCACCAGGTTCCAAATTGACAATGCAGTACCCAGGGCAGTGCGGTGTGTATCACCCAGGCCGACTTTTGTGGGGTTATAGCTCAGCTGGGAGAGCGCTTGCATGGCATGCAAGAGGTCCGCGGTTCGATCCCGCGTAGCTCCACCACTATTTCGCAGTGAGGCAACCGGATACCAGAACCGATTGTCTAAAGAGTAAAGATTTCGGGGTTATAGCTCAGCTGGGAGAGCGCTTGCATGGCATGCAAGAGGTCCGCGGTTCGATCCCGCGTAGCTCCACCACTATTTAGCAATGAGGCAGCCGGCCGCCAGAACCGGTTGTTTAAAAAGAAGAATTTGGGGTTATAGCTCAGCTGGGAGAGCGCTTGCATGGCATGCAAGAGGTCCGCGGTTCGATCCCGCGTAGCTCCACCAAATACTGAAGGCCACCGTTATCGCGGTGGCCTTTTTGTTTGTTCATGCATTTGTTTTTTCATGGCTAACGCCTCTTCATTTACAAATCAAATGGCCTAAATGAAAAAGCCCGCGACTGTCGCGGGCTTTTTTCGTTATTCAGAGCGAGTTATGAGGTGTGTCGGCGACGCCAGGCCAGGGGCAGCAGGGCCAGCAGCAGGGCACCCATGGCACCGCCACCGCCGCCCTTGCTCTCTTCCTGCAACTTGAGGTCGACGATGATGGGATCGTGATCCGAGGCGCTGAACGGGTTGTCGGACTTGATCATGTCGCCGGTGAAGCCACGCCCGTACTCGAACAGGTTGCTCTCGTAGGAGTTGATGTGCCAGTCGGCGACCGCGATCACTCGCTTGGCCAGCGCCGGGTTGGCGAGGGCGTAGTCCAGGGTGCCGAGCTCGGCCTCATAGCTGTAGGAGATGGCCTTGGCCTGATTGAACTTGACGTTCAGGTCCACCAGACCATAGCTCTTACCCACTTCCTGGCCTACTTGCTCGTAAGCCTGCTCGCCGAGGAAGGTGTGGGAGGCGGAGCGGATCTTGCGATCGCTGCTGGCTGGCGCGTAGTCGGTCAGCACCCGGATCGGGTCTTCCTTGGCGTAGGAGTTGAAGTCCCCCACCAGCAGCACCTGGCCCGGCAGCTTGTTCACCGCTTCCCCCAGCACCTTGGCGGCGCTGACCCGGAACTCGGTGCACTTGCCCTGCAGATCCGCAGGCTCGGTCTTGCCATCGCCATTCTCGTAGCAGCCAGAACCCTTGGATTTCAGGTGGTTGACCACCAGGGTGAGCGGCTCGTTGCCACCCGCCACCGTGAAGCTCTGCACCAGGGAGTCACGCTGGCCGGCGGTCTTGGCGACGCCACCTGTGATGTAGCGCTGCTCGGGCAGCTGGATCACGCTGGCATCGCCGCTCGGGGTCAGCTTGGCCGGACGGTAGATCATGGCCACCATGATGGCGTCGCCACCGAAGAAGCGCTCCTGACCGAGCAGGGCCTTGGGCAGGCTGACGAAGGCATAGTGCTGGCTGACGTCTTTTTGCTGGGCGTTCAGGCTCTTGACCAAGTCACTGATGGCGGAGTGATCGTCGAAGCCGTTGTTCTCCATCTCCATCAGGCCGAGCAGATCTGCGTCCATCTCGCTGATGGCGTTGACTATCTTGGTGCGCTGCTGCTGGAAGTCGGTCAGATCCTTGGCGCCGCGGTTGCAGCCCTTGGCGCTGTCCGCATCCGCCTGATCCTTGCAGAGCACGTTGAGGGCGCCGCCCACGCTGGAGTGGCTGGTGAAGTAGTTGAGCACGTTGAAGCTGCCGATGCGCAGGTCAGTGCCGGCGGTGCGGGCTGGGGCGCTCTGGCGATCGTTGTCATCGGTGCGCAGCAGATCCCCGACCGTGATGGCCTGCTCTTTTGGCACTATCAGCCGGTATTCGTCATAGCTGTAGCCGACCAGGGCCTCCAGGTTGACCGGTGCGTCACCGACGCGCAGGTAACCTTGCTCCGGCTCCCAGGCCGGCAGCCAGGGCAGCTTGCCATCGGCCGCCTTGAAGTCGGATTCGAGGAATACCCGGTTGCCCGCATTGGCCTCTGCCAGTGCCTTGGCTTCGTCGCTGCTGGCCACATGCAGCTGGGTCGGCTTCATCAGCGGTGCCAGGTGGGAGAGCACCAGGTTGTTGCGTCTGGCGGCGTAGTCGTAGCTGAAGTTGCGGCTGATCTTCAGCTCGCTGCCGGCATCGAGCCGCACTCGCATCCCCTCGTGGCGCTCCAGCGCCCGGGCCAGGGTTTCCCCCTCCAGCACCCGCAACGGCACGGCGGCGGGGGCAGCGCCCTGTGCCAGCACCTGCAGACGCGCAGCGCTGCCGTCGAAGACGGGTTTGAGCTGGGTGTAGCCGTAATACTCCGCTACCTTGGCTTCCAGGCAGACCACGGCACCCGGCTTGATGTCCGGGTACTTGGTCGCGAAGTTCTTGTCGTTCAGGAAGACGAAGACGCCGTCCGAGGTCTGGGGATCGCCATCTCCCTGCAGGTCCTGCAGGTAGAAGCCCTTGTTCAGGCTCTCGCCGAGGGCGGAGACCACGGCCTTGACCGAGACGCTCTGGGTGCTTTCAAACAGATCGTCCGGGATGAACGGACTCTTGTCGCCATTGCCTTGAATGGCGGGGATGGGGGTGAGGGCATTGTCGGCCGGGCAACTGAAGCCGGCGGCATAGACAGACGGGGACGCAAGGGCGAGCCCCACGGCCAGTGACAGTAGGGTAGGTGTTCCTTTCATGGGTATTCCTTTTTTATTTTTGCCAGTGTTTCCATAGCCTTGGCGCCTTGACCAAGGGCGCGCATTGTCACATTTCTGGCAGTTCATACCAGTGAGCCAACGCACATTATGGGGAGACAAAAGAGGCCTATTCCATTTATTTGATCTGGCTAACAAGTTGAAATAACTGATAAATGTGTCACTTGCCGCGAGAGAGAATACTGTGATCCCGTCGGCGTTTACATATTTCTCTTCGAGAACAAAGATTGAGCATCTGCGACTTGCTTCCTATACTCGCCCTGTTCCTCACGGAACCCAGGTAAAGGGCAAACCGGCAGTGATGCTGGGACGCAAAGCCTCCGATCTGTCCATCCGGGCCAGATAGCGGGGCTTCCCCGGGTGACATGAGGGTATGTGGCCCGTCCATGGCCTGTCGTCGACCCTTTCTCGCCTGTTGCTGTTGCGCTTTGCTCGGTCTTATAAAGCCAAGACAAAACAAGGAAGATAAAACAATGCAACAGACCCTCAGGCCCAGCAGGCTCGCCATGCTGGTTGCCCTCGCGGCCATGCCCGCCTGGGCGCACGCCGCCTATCCCGCCTACCAGGCTGGCACCGCCTACAAGGCTGGCGATGTCGTCAGCAACGTCGGCAACCTCTACGAATGCAAAGAATTCCCCTACTCCGGCTGGTGCGGCGCCTCGCCCTACCACTATGCCCCCGGCGTTGGTGCTGTCTGGGCCGATGCCTGGAAACCCTTCAGCGACGGTGGCACCGCGCCGGCCCTTGGGCTCGCCATCAGCTCGCCCGTCGTTGGTAGCGCTTTCAACGAAGGCGCCCCGGTGGCCCTGGCGGTGAGCCTGAGCGGCAACAGCAGCGCCCTGGTCAAGGTCGAGTACCTGATCGACGGCGCACAAGTGGCGGTGAGCAGCGCAGCCCCCTGGTCGGCGAACTGGACCGCCAGCGGTGTCGGCACCCATCAGCTGAAATCTCGTGGGCTGGACAAGGATGGCAAGGTATTGAGCGAGGCCAGCGCCAGCTTCAATGTCAACGCCGTGGTGGCGCCAGAGGCGCCCAAGGTGAGCATCGGCAGCCCGGCCGCTGGCGCCAAGCTGACCCTGGGCCGCGCCGCCACCGTGACGGCGAATGTGACCGACGCCAACAACGACGTGGCCAGGGTAGAGCTCTTTGTGAATGGCCAGAAGGTGGGTGAAGACAGCAGCGCTCCCTGGCAACTGAGCTGGACGCCGCAGAACAAGGGCCTCACCGGTCTCAAGCTGGTGGCCACCGACAAGGCCAACCTGGTCGGTGAATCGAGCCAGGTGGATGTGCAGGTGGAAGAGGCCGCGCTGCCGCCCACCGGTGGCAACCTCTCCTGCGACGTGCGCCAGGTCTACCGCGCCGATGGCAGCGAGTGTATGGGGGATGACCATGCCCGCCGCGTCATCGGCTACTTCACCTCCTGGCGCACCGGCAAGAACGGCCTGCCCGCCTACCTGGTCAGCGACATTCCCTGGGACAAGATCACCCACATCAACTATGCGTTCGCCGGGGTGGACGAACAGAGCCACCTGATCAAGGTGGACGACGCCGCCACCAAGATGGCCTGGCAGGGCATTCCGGGCGCCGAGATGGATCCGGAGTTCGCCTATCAGGGTCACTTCAACCTGCTCTCCAAGTACAAGAAGCAGTATCCGGACGTGAAGACGCTGATCTCTGTGGGGGGCTGGGCCGATACCCGCGGCTTCTACACCGCCACCACCAAGGGTGACTGCTCGGTGAACACCGCCGGCATCAACGCCTTCGCCGACTCGGCGGTGGGCTTCATCCGCCAGTACGGCTTCGACGGGGTGGACGTGGACTATGAGTACCCCACCTCCATGAAGGACGCGGGCAACCCGAACGACTTCCCGCTCTCCAACCAGTGCCGCGCCAAGCTGTTTGCCAACTACGAGGTGCTGATGAAGACCCTGCGTACGCGGCTCGACAGCGCCGGCACCGAGGATGGCCGCAAGTACATGCTGACCATCGCCTCGCCGGCGTCGGCCTACCTGCTGCGCGGCATGGAGAACTTCCAGGTCACCCAGTACCTGGATTACGTCAACCTGATGACCTATGACTTCCACGGTGCCTGGAACAACTTCGTGGCCCACAACGCCGCGCTGTTCGACAACAAGGCGGATCCCGAGCTGGCCCAGTGGGGTGTCTACAGCCAGGCCCAATACGGCGCCATCGGCTACCTGAACTCGGCCTGGGCGGCCCACTACTTCCGTGGCGCCCTGGCGGCCGGCAAGATCAACATTGGTGTGCCTTATTACACCCGTGGCTGGCAAGGGGTGACAGGTGGTACCCATGGTCTCAACGGCAAGGCGGCCCTGCCGAGCCAGAGCAACTGCCAACCGGGCACAGGTGGCAGCACCATCCCCTGCGGTAACGGGGCGGTCGGTATCGACAACATCTGGCACGATCTGGACAAGAACGGCAACGAAGTCGGCGCCGGTGCCGTGCCCATGTGGCACGCCAAGAACCTGGAGCACTCGGCCAGCCTTGGCATCACTACCCTGCCGAGCTATGGCACCGCCTGGGGTCTGGATCCCAACAAGCCAGCTGACGTGATCCAGGGCAAGTACGTGCGTTACTACGACGACAAGGCGCAGGCGCCTTGGCTGTGGAACGAAGAGAAGAAGGTGTTCCTCTCCACCGAGGATGAAGAGTCCATGGGTCACAAGCTGGACTACATCGTCAAGCGCGGTCTGGGGGGCGTCATGTTCTGGGAGATGGCGGGGGACTATGCGTTCGATCCGGCCAAGAACGAGTATGTGATGGGCAGCACGCTCACCAGCCTGGCCTATGAGAAGTTCAGGACGGCGAGCAAGGCGAACCTGAAGCAGAACGATCTGCCGGCACCGGTGGCTCAGCTCGACATCGGCGTGAGCCTGACCGGCTTCAAGGAAGGGGATTCGAACTACCCGATCAACCCCACGCTCAAACTGACGAACAAGTCGACCCAGACCATTCCGGGCGGGACCCGCATCGAGTTTCTGGTGCCCACCTCCACCTCTGACATCATCACGGATCAGAGCGGCATGGGCCTGACCGTGGTCGAGAGCGGCGGCAACCAGAACTCCGACGGCATCGCCAACGAGAAGGACTTCCACAAGGTAGCCATGACGCTGCCGACCTGGAAGGCCTGGACACCGGGCTCCGACGTGGAAGTGGCCATGACCTACTACCTGCCGGCGGCGGGTGTGCCGAGCGGCATACGCCTCGTCAGCGGCAGCCAGACCATAGGCCTGAAGTCCGACTTCCCGGCCCTGGCCGAGGCGGTGCTGGGCAGCGGCGGCGGTGATGGCGGTACAGGTGGCACGACTTGCAGCAGCCAGAACGTCAAACCGGCCGACTACAATGCCTACCCGGCTTGGCCGCGCGGGGATCACGCCAACGGCCAGGATCGCATGACCAACAACAAGGCGGTGTGGCAGGCAAACTGGTGGACCAGCAGCGAGCCCAAGGCGGGCGACGGCAGCTGGAAGCTGGTATGTAACTACTGATATGACGAAGCGGCATCTTTCTGATGCCATCTAGAGACGACAAATCCGGAGCTCAGGCTCCGGATTTTTTATGGGCGCTCTGGCTGGTTCGGTCCCGCTTGATGGCTTGGCCTGGGCCCGGTGGTCATCAGAGCGGCATGGCGACGCTCAAGCTTTGCCGAAGGCGCTTCAAAAAAGTGTGGCTATTCAAGATGTTCGTTCTAAAGTAGCGGTAACAGGCACGGGATCGGCATGGCGACGCATTGACGCTGTGCACTGCCGATCCAAGGACCCCTGTCGGCAAGGAGAGGCCGCTGCGCGCAATGACGCGGCCAGGCAAGTGCAACAAGGACGAGGTTTCCCCATGCTGTCGTATTTTCTGCGTCGGATGCTGCTCATCATCCCGACCTTTCTCGGTATCACCCTGCTCGTCTTCAGCATCACCCGTTTCGTGCCGGGCGGCCCGGTGGAGCGCATGATGCTGCAGGCGCAGGTCTCCCAGAACGAGACCGGGCGCTCCAGTGGCAGCAAGGGGGCCCAGGCGCTCTCCGACGAGCAGATAGAGGAGCTCAAGGCCTTCTACGGTCTGGACAAGCCCATGCTGATCGCCTATTGGGAGTGGCTGCAGAAGCTGGCGGTGCTGGATTTGGGGGAGTCGACCCGCTACTACGAGCCGGTGTGGGGCCTCATCAAGGACAGGCTGCCGGTCACAGCCTTCTTCGGGCTGGCAACCTTCCTGCTGAGCTACGCCGTCTCCATTCCCCTCGGGGTGGCCAAGGCGCTCAAGCATAACAGCCGCTTCGATTCCTTAAGCTCCATGCTCATCTACATGGCCTATGCGCTGCCCGCCTACGTGGTGGGGATCTTCCTCATCACTGTGTTTGCCTTTCACCTGGAGTGGCTGCCCATGGGGGGCTTTCCGGGGGATGAGTTCGATTCGACGCAAGGGGCCTGGGAACAGATCCGGGTGTTGTTCAGCCACGCCCTGTTGCCGCTTATCGCCTATGCCATCGGCGACTTCGCCATCCTCACCATGACCATGAAGAACAGCCTGATGGAGAACCTGTCGGCAGATTACGTACGCACCGCCGTGGCCAAGGGGTTGCCGTTCCGCAAGGCGGTCACCCATCACGCCATGCGCAACAGCCTGATCCCCATCGCGAGCCATTTAGGGTCGGTGCTCACCGTCTTCTTTGGCGGGTCTTTTCTCATCGAGACCATCTTCAACATCGACGGCATAGGCCTGCTCGGCTATGAGGCCATCGTCGAGCGGGATTACCCCACGGTGATGGGGATCCTGGCCATCACCTCCATGCTGATGCTGGTGGGCAATATCGTCTCCGATATCTGCGTCGCGCTGGTCGATCCTCGCGTCAGATTTGGGGAGTAAGCATGAAGCCAATCTCGCTTGTTATGCCGGTGTCACAGGATATGGTCTCCGATATCTGCGTCGCGCTGGTCGATCCTCGCGTACGGTTTGGAGACTGAACATGACTCTTCAGCTAAATCCGGTCACCCTGAAAAAGCTCAAGCGCTTCAAGTCCATCAAACGCGGCTACTACTCCTTCATCCTGTTCTCGCTGCTGGTGATCCTCTCCCTGCTGGCGGAGCTGCTGGTCAACAGTCGGGCCCTGGCGCTGAGCTATCAGGGGGAGCTCTACTTCCCCACCTATGGCGACGTGATCCCGGGCCAGCACTTCGGGCTGGACTACGAATACGAGACCAACTATCGCCAGCTGCAAGCCAAGTTTGCCCAGGAGGGCAAGGGGGACTGGGTGCTGCTGCCCCCGGTGCCCTGGAATCCCTACGAGCAGGACTTCAAGCAGGATGCCTACCCGCCCTATGCCCCCAGCCTGGCCGATCGCCACTTCCTCGGCACCGACACCAGCGGTCGCGACGTGCTGGCGCGGCTGGTGTACGGCTTTCGCATCGCCATCGGCTTCGCCTTCATCACCTTGGTGGCGAGCTACGTCATCGGCGTCAGCCTCGGTTGCATGATGGGCTTCCTCGGCGGGCGCTTCGATCTCATCTTGCAGCGCTTTATCGAGATCTGGTCCCAGGTGCCCTTCCTCTACGTCATCATGATCCTGGTGTCCCTCACCAAGCCGAACTTCGGCCTCTTCGTCGGCATCAACGTGCTGTTCGGCTGGATGGGGATCACCTGGTACATGCGCACCCTCACCTACAAGGAGCGGGCGCGGGACTATGTGATGGCGGCGCGGGCCCAGGGGGCGAGCACCCGCCGCATCATCTTCCATCACATCTTGCCGAACACCCTGATGATGATCGTCACCCTGGCGCCCTTCGCCGTGGTGGGCAACATCTCCACCCTGACGGCGCTGGATTACCTGGGCTTCGGCCTGGCGCCGCCCACCCCTAGCTGGGGGGAACTGCTCTCCCAGGGCATCAACAACCTGGATGCCATCTGGATAGTGAGCTCGGTGGTGGTGGCGGTGAGCCTAGTGCTGATCATGGTCTCCTTCATCGGCGAGGCGATCCGCGAGGCGTTCGATCCGCGCCAGTTCACCCGTTACCAGTGACGGGAGGGCGGCCTGTGTCATGTGCTCACCGGGTGAACTTCTTCCTTATTTATGGCTGCCCTGAGTGCAGGGACGAGCACAGGAATTGATGACCAGGAGGTCAAAGATGAACAACAAGATCAAATGGATAGGGGCGGCCCTGCTGCTGGTGCAGGGGGCCATGGCCTGGGCTGTCGCTCTGCCCGCGGATCTCAAGTGGGAGACCAACGACACCGATCCCCTGTTCGCTTCACCACAGGCGATCCCCGGCGGCACCCTCAACCTCTTCATCGACAGCTTCCCGCTGACCTTTCGCACCGTGGGGCCCGATTCCAACGGCTCGTTTCGCTCCTTCATCCAGGACAATCAGCTGAGGCTCATCAGCTTTCATCCCAACACCGGCAACCCCATACCGTCGCTGGCGACCCACTGGGCCATAGCCCCGGACAGCCAGACCGTCTACTTCAAGCTGGACCCTCGCGCCAAGTGGTCGGACGGCAAGCCGGTCACCGCCGATGACTACACCTTCGGCTACGAGATGATGCGCTCAAAGGAGATCCGGGCCCCTTGGTACAACAACTACTACAGCACCGAGATAGTGGCGGTGGAGAAGATTGATGCGCACACCCTGCTGGTCAAGTCGGGCCATCGCAAGGCCAGGCTGGATCTGCTCAACACCACCGAGCTGTGGCCCCAGCCCAGGCACTACTACAAGCTGACCCCGGACTGGGTGAAGCAGTACAACTGGGCCCTGGTGCCCACCACGGGCCCTTATGTGATGACGGAGGTGAAGAAGGGCAAGTCCATCACCTTCAGCAAGCAGCCGGCCTGGTGGGCCCAAAACGATCGCTACAACCAGCACAGGTTCAACGTCGATACCATCAGGGTGCAGGTCATCCGGGATCACAACATCGCCTTTCGTCACTTCCTGAAGGGAGAGCTGGACGCCTTCGAGATGCTGCTGCCGAACTGGTGGCATGAAAAAGCCGTGACGGAGGAATACAAGAAGGGCTATGTGCAGAAGGTGATGGCCATGACCGACACCAAGCAGGGAGGGCAGGGGCTGCACCTCAATATCGCGAGTCCCAGGCTGGCGGATCTCAACCTGCGGCTCGGCATCCAGCACGCCATGAACCTCGACAAGATGATCGCCACCGTGCTGCGCGGAGACTATGACAGGGCCACCACCTTCGGCTCGGGCTATGGCGATTTTACCGACATGGCGCTTCCCGAGCGGGCCTATGACGTGGCCAAGGCGCGGGAATACTTTGCCAAGGGGGGTTACGGCAAGCCGGGGCCGGACGGCATCTTGCAAAACGACAAGGGGGAGCGGCTCACCCTGGCCGTCACCTACACCACCCAGGAGCATTCCAAGCGGCTGACGCTGCTCAAAGAGGAGGCCAAGAAGGCAGGCCTGGATCTGGAGCTCAACCTGGTGGACGGTGCCACCGGCTTCAAGGTGATGCTGGAGAAGAAACACGAGGCAGCCTGGCTCGGCTGGGGCGGTGGTGGCCTCTATCCGCAGTACTGGGAGTCGTTCCACTCGGAGAATGCCAACAAGCCGCAGACCAACAACCTGTTCAACGTGGCCGACCAGCAGCTAGACGCCCTGATCGACGCCTACGACGTCGAGTTCGATACCGCCAAGCGGGCCGCGCTCTCCCGCCAGATCCAGCAGCGCATCTACGATCTCGCCATCTTCGTGCCCGGCGTGCAGCTCAACTATGTGCGGGCCAGCAGCTGGCGCTACGTGAGGCTGCCCGAGGTGCCCGCTACTCGCAATACCCCGGATCTGCTCTACTGGCCCATGGATGGTTACCCCCACAGCAGCGGCGGCCTGCTCTGGATCGATCCCAAGGTGAAGGAAGAGACCCAGAAAGCCAAGGAAGCGGGCGAGGCGTTGGCCCCCATCAACCTGCTCGACAAGACCTATGCACGGCACCGAGGGGGCGAAGATAATGACCAATAGCGGGGTCCCCATCCAGGGTGGTCGGGAGAATGGGGTGGTGTTGACCGTCGAGGGTGGCCAGAACAAGGCCCCCATCCTCGAGGTGCGGGATCTCGAGGTGGAGTTCGCCGCCGATGACGGCAAGATCCGGGTGCTGGACGGGGTCAGCTTCGCCGTGGCGCCGGGGCAGACCCTCGGCCTGGTCGGCGAGTCTGGCTGTGGCAAGAGCGTCACCGCGCTCGCTATCATGGGGCTGCTGCCTAGGCCCCACGGCCAGGTGGTGGCGGGCTCCATCCGTTTTCAGGGGGAGGAGTTGCTGTCGTTGACGGCGGATCAGATGTACAGGGTGCGTGGCAACCGCATCTCCATGATCTTCCAGGAGCCGATGACGGCCCTGAATCCGGTGCAGACGGTGGGGGCCCAGCTGATGGAGGTGTTCAGCCTGCACAGACCCGACTATGGCAAGCGCGAGCGCAAGGCCGCCGCCATCGCCATGTTGCAGCGGGTGGGGATCCCGGAGCCGGTACGGCGCTTCGATGCCTATCCCCACAACCTCTCTGGCGGCATGCGCCAGCGGGTGATGATCGCCATGGCGCTCGCCTGTGAGCCGGACCTGCTGATCTGCGACGAGCCGACCACGGCGCTGGATGTGACCATTCAGGCCCAGATCCTGGCGCTGATGAAGGCGTTGCAGGCCCAGACCGGCATGGCCATCATCTTCATCACCCACGATCTCGGGGTGGTGGCGGAGCTGTGCGACGAGGTGGTGGTGATGTATGCGGGCCGGGCGGTGGAGCGGGCCGACATCTTCGAGCTGTTCGATCACCCGCGCCATCCCTATACCCAGGGCCTGATGAGCTCGATCCCGCGCCTCGACGACCTGCCCAAGAGTCCGCTCAAGACCATCAGGGGTCAGGTGCCCGCCTTCGGCGATATGCCGGCGGGTTGCCGCTTCGCGAACCGCTGCCCCCACGCCACCGAGCTCTGCGTGGGGACTGTGCCCATGAGTGAACAGCTGACCGAACGCCATCAGGTGGCCTGTCATCACTGGAAGGAGCTGAGCCTATGACCACTCTGTTGTCTGTGTGGGGTTTGAAGCCACACTTCGGGATGATTGAGGGGGCTGGTTTTATGTCGCTCTCTTTCCTCGACGGTAAGAGGATCGATCGATGAGCACTCTGCTGTCTGTGCAGGATCTCAAGCAGCATTTTCGGATGGGCGGTGGCTTCCTGCGCAAGCGCTACACCGTCTATGCGGTGGACGGCATCAGCTTCGAGCTGAAGCAAGGGGAGACGCTGGGGCTGGTGGGGGAGTCCGGTTGTGGCAAGTCCACCCTGGGGCGATCCCTGCTCAAGCTGTTCGAGCCGACGGCGGGGCAAATCAGCTTCGAGGGGCGGGACATTACTCATCTCTCCCCCCGCGAGATGCGCTCTCTGCGCCAGGAGATGCAAATCGTGTTTCAGGATCCTGCGGAATCCCTCAACGGTCGCCACACGGTCGGCCAGATCCTGGAGGAGCCCTTCATCATCCACGGCAAGGGCAGCCCTTCGCAGCGGCGGCAGTGGGTGGGCGAGCTGCTGGACAAGGTGGGTCTGCCGCGCACGGCGCTGGATCGATATCCCCATGAGTTTTCCGGCGGCCAGCGTCAGCGCATCGGCATCGCCCGTGCCATTGCGCTCAAGCCCAAGCTGCTGGTGTGCGACGAGGCCGTCTCGGCGCTGGACGTGTCGGTGCAGTCCCAGATCCTCAACCTGCTGCTTAGCCTGCAGCGGGAGATGAATCTCGCCATCCTCTTCATCGCCCACGATCTGTCGGTGGTGAAGCACATCTCGGACAGGATAGCTGTGATGTATTTAGGCAGGATCGTCGAGCTGGCGGAGGCCCAGCAGCTCTACCACAATCCGCGCCATCCCTATACCCAGGCACTGATCTCGGCCATCCCGGTGCCGGATCCGCGCAGGCGTCGCCAGCGCATCCCGCTCGGCGGGGACGTGCCGTCTCCCATTACGCCTCCCAGCGGCTGCCACTTTCACCAGCGCTGCCCCTATGCCACCGACCTGTGTCATAGCCGATCGCCTTTGCTGGAGAGTTGCGGGCCGGCCCATCAGGTGGCCTGCCACTTCCCCTTGCCGGTGGATGCCAAAGGCGAAGCGAGATAAGGCGGGTGCAGTCAGGCTAGTTGCTACCTGTCATGCCTGGGGCATCGGGGCTGCGTCATGGAAAAACGAGCAATAAAAAATGGGGCCTGTGGGCCCCATCTTCATGGTTGGAGTTCAGGTTCGGCCGTGGAACATCTGGCCTGGGCAGGACAGCACCCCTCTGAGGGGATGGCTGCTGTGTGGATCGTTATTTGTGTAATTTTACTACGTTTCACTTTCAGCCAAAAAAGTTCAGGCACCATAGCGGAAGTAGTAGTTACGGGTTGCAGGCGCATAAGTGTCTTTCTCTACCACGCCTTTCTTGCTGGTTGCACCCTTAAGGTGGAACAGTACTGCCAGGTTCTCAAACATAGTCTCACCTCATCGCTCTGTTACTGATTGTTATCTGTGACCTGGGTCACGGTTTTATCCTATGGGCTTTTGTGAGCTGGATCAACTTTTTGTGTTGTAAATTTACATAAATCATGGAAAGGGTTTTCAAATAAAGAGTTTCTTATGGATACGTTTTCAGAAAAAGCAATGCCAGGTGCCAGCGCATGGCCGTCCGGCTGATGGCGGAATGCATCGCGCTGGAAGGGGATAAAGGGAGCAGGGCCAGGGGGCAGGTTCGAGGGGAGGGCGCAATAAAATGCCCCGCACTTTGGCGGGGCATCCGTGTTGGCGAGGAGACTCGGCTTATTTGGCCGGGATCTGTTCCAGCACGTGAACCAGCAGCTGCCAGAAGCGCTCGACCGCCGGGATGTGCACCTTCTCGCCCGGCGCGTGGGCGCCGCGGATGGTCGGGCCGAAGGAGACCATGTCCCAATCCGGGTAAGCGTTCTTGAACAGACCGCACTCCAGACCGGCGTGGATCACCATGACGTTCGGCATCTCGCCGAACAGGGTCTGGTAGCTGTTGCGTACCAGCGCCATCACCGGTGAGTCGACGTTCGGTGCCCAGCCCGGGTAGGCGCCGGTGAATTCGCAGCTGGCGCCGGCCAGGTTGAACAGGGAGCGAGTCATCTGCTCGACGCTCTCGCGACCGGAGTCGATCAGGGAGCGGATCAGGCACTGCACATAGACTTCGCCATCCAGCGTCTTGATGACACCCAGGTTGGTGGAGGTCTCGGTCACGCCGGGGATGGCGTCGCTCATGCGGATGACGCCGTTCGGGCAGGCCATCAGGGAGTCAAGCAGGCGCGCCTGCAGGGCTTCGCTCATCAGCTTGGCCGGTTTGTCCTGGGCATTGAGCAGCACGGTCAGGTTTGCTTCGGTGGCCGCCAGCTCGCTCTGGTAGATGCCGGCATAGCGGTCGACCAGGGCCTTGAATTCGTTGACGCCGGCAGCGGGCACCAGCAGCTTGGCGCGCGCCTCGCGGGGAATGGCGTTGCGCAGGGTGCCGCCATGGATCTCGGCCAGGCGCACGCCGAGCGGCTCGGCGGCCTTGAGCAGGCGCACCAGCAGCTTGTTGGCGTTGCCACGACCGCGGTGGATGTCGACCCCGGAGTGACCGCCACGCAGCCCCTTCACCTGCAGCTCGAAGCCTTCACCCTCGGTGGCGGCAACCAGCTCCAGCGGGAAGCGAATATTGGCATCCACCCCGCCGGCGCAGCCCATGTAGACCTCGCCATCTTCTTCGGAGTCGGTGTTGAGCAGGATCTCGCCTTCCAGCCAGCCCGCTTCCAGGCCGAAGGCGCCGGTCATGCCGGTCTCTTCGTCCGTGGTCAGCAGCACTTCCAGCGGACCGTGCTTGATGTTCTTGTCCGCCAGCACGGCCAGACAGCCGGCCATGCCCATGCCATTGTCGGCGCCCAGGGTGGTGCCACGGGCGGTGACCCAGTCGCCGTCGATGTAGGCATCGATGGGATCCTTGGTGAAGTCATGCTGGGTATCGGCATTGGCCTGGGGCACCATGTCGATGTGAGCCTGCAGCACCACGGCCTTGCGATTTTCCATCCCCGGCGTGGCCGGCTTCTTGATGATGATGTTGCCCACGGCGTCCTGCTTGACCGCCAGACCTTCCCCCTGGGCCCACTGCACTATCCAGGCACTCAGCTGGGCTTCGTGCTTGGAAGGGTGGGGAATGGAGCAGATCTGTTCGAAGAATTGCCAAATCAGTTGGGGGGAGAGAGAGCTAAGCTGTGCCACGTTGGGACTCCTTACCAGCACGGGAATGGACCGGGCCCAGGGGGCCGAGGAAGAGGCTAACGATAATACAGCCAAAAACACAAAAATGTGAGCGAGCAGTGCAAATTGCGGTCTGCTTATGCTGATAAAGAGAGCAAAAACGGTACAGATATCTACCGCATAGACCCGGGCCAGCACAAAGATAATGTGTGATGTGCATCACAAAAATATTGTTTTTTCGGGACCGGATGGTAAATTAGCCGCCGTGGGTCACACCACTTGTCAGGATGACAATGAATGCCTCCAGGGAACCGAAGCAAAGCAAGTGCGCCTCCACGGAACCGAGTGTTTGTTCAAGGATCTGAGCCCGCATAAAGGTACGTAACTTGTTAAGCAATCAGGAGTTTTATTATGTCAGGCAGCAATTCAACCTATTGGTTTGCCCAGTCTCTCTATACCCAGGGCTTCAGCTACCCGAACCCCTACGCCAGCCGTCGCTAAGACGGTCGGTCAGCCCGGCTGACAGGCAACATAAATAAGCAGGTGTGCGAGGTATTCATCCTCCCCCTGCTATTTTTTTATCCGGTGGCATCCGTCGCCCGGGTGGGAAAATAAGGTGTGCCAGATGGCTCGGCCGCTGTGGATGAAACCGATTTTTCCTGCTTTCGCATACGTTTGTCAGGCATTTTCTGTACAAACGATGCTATTATGCCGCCCCAACAGCCGGTCTGCGATCTTGCTTCCGATCGACATGACCGCCGGCGATGCCCATCCTGCTTCATCATTGCACCAGCGTTTGCTGCCGAGGGTTTCCTCCCGAGGCGGCCGAAGTGCAAGCCAAATTCGGCGTGCAGGGGGCCAGAATTGATAGCTGCTGATGCGTTATATGCTCGGCATTTGTTTTTAAGTGATTGTTTTGTACAACCTTTTCGAGATCGATATTATGCCAAAAAAATTCTACGTGTCGTGGGACAACCTGCAACGTGAAGCGCGCCGCCTAGCCCGTCGCCAGCTGCCGGTCAGCCAGTGGAAAGGGATCATCGCGGTCAGCCGTGGCGGTCTGGTACCTGCCGCGCTGATGGCCCGTGAACTTGGCATTCGCAATGTCGAAACCCTCTGCATCTCCAGCTATGACCACAACAGCCAGCGCGAGCTGGTGGTCGTCAAAGCCGCCACCACCGCCGGCGACGGCGAAGGCTGGCTGGTCGTGGAAGATCTGGTGGATACCGGTACTACCGCCAAGGCGATCCGCGAGCTCTACCCCAAGGCCAAGTTCATCGCCATCTTCGCCAAGCCCATGGGCCAGGAGCTGCTGGATGACTTCGAAGTGGCCATTCCGCAGGACACCTGGATCGAGCAGCCCTGGGACATGGCGCTGGAGTTTACCACCCCGATCTGCGACGAAGAGTAATAGCGCTGCAGGGGCCTGGCGCCGGCATCCCGAGCCGGGCATGGGCCATATCCTGCTGCCCTGATGATGAAAATGTTTTCAAGGGGCCCCTGTTTTGGGGCCCTTTCTTTTTTCTCATGTGGCTGCACGGCGTGAAAAATGGTTAAGATGGACCATCGCTTGAGACAGAAGAGCCACCATTTTGGACCCAAACAACGATACCAACCTGACGGAAAAGCTGTTTACCCGGATCAAAAAGGTATTGGAGACCTCCGAGATATCCAACTCCAGTCCGGTGGATGAGCATGACAGCAGCCTGACCGAGAGCTTCATCGACGGCGCCCTGTCCCCCCACTGGTACCGCTTGCTGCGCAGGCCGGCCTGGGCCTGGCAAGGAGCCGATCCGGTCGAGGTGGAGCAGATCCTGGCCCGCATCGCCATGGGGCAGGGGGAGCGCACCCACGAGCGTTATCTGGATACCATCAAGGGCTATGTGCCCGGCAACTGGGTCTATGAATGGAGCCAGCTGGGCGGCCGCTATTTCAATCAGGGCCGCGAGCAGGCCGCACAAGGCGACTCGGCCGGCGCGCTGAAAAACCTGCTCAAGTCGGTGCGTTATTACTCCATCGCGAGCTACCCCCACCTCAAGCACGACGAGCTGGCGGATCAGGCGCAATTGCTCGGCAACATGGCGTACCGCGAGGCGGGACGACTGTTCAAGGTGCCGCTCAAGGAGCTGCAGGTGCCGTTTAGGGGCAAGACCATCCAGGGTTATCTGCACCTGCCCACCACCGACAAGCCGGTGCCCCTGGTCATCGTCAGCGGCGGCATCGATTCGCTGCAGGTCGATTTTCTCAACTTCTATTTCAAGTGCCTGGAACCCCACGGCATCGGCATGCTGTCCCTGGACATGCCGGGCATCGGCTACGCCGAGCACTGGCCGCTGGTGCAGGACACCAGCCGGCTGCATCAGGCAGTCCTGCACTATCTCTCCGAGGTGGCCTGGGTCGATCATCAGCGCATCGCCATGGTGGGCTTCCGCCTGGCCGGCAACGTGGCGGCGCGGCTCGCCTTCATCGAGCCGTTCAAGTTGCGGACCGTGGTCTGCATCGGCGCCGGCGTCAATCAGGTGTTCACCAATCAGGAGATGTTTGCCCGTTGCCCGCGTATGATGCGCGATGGCCTGGCGAACCGGCTGGGAGCCGATGCGGCCCAGTGGGATCTGATGCGTGCCAAGTGCCAGGTCTTCTCCCTCAAGACCCAAGGCTTGCTGGGAAGCCGCACCTCCGTGCCGATATTGAGCATCGGGCACAAGCGAGATTTTATTTGCCCCGAGCAGGATGTCCGGGCATTGGCCTCCGCCAGCCGCAATGGCAAGGCGGTGGTGTTTGACAAACAGCCTCTGCTGGAGGTGTACGACGAGGCGCTGAAAGAGACGGTAGATTGGCTCAAGAAGCATTTATGCACTTGATATAACACTAAAAATGTAACATCACCTTGTGATGCTATGGCTTGTTCAACAGGGAGGTTAGCATGTCAGAGAGAGTGACCTACAAGCGACTGCTGCGGCAATTCGCTGCGATCGGCCCCTATTTGCGCGAAGATCTGTGCGAGGAGGGGCGCTACCGTTTCGACTGCCTTTCCGTGTGCATCAGCGCCAAACCGGCGCCGGACAAACGGGAGTTCTGGGGCTGGTGGCTGGTGCTGGAGCAGGACGATCACCACTTCAGTTACCACTATCAGACGGGCTTCTACAACGCCGAGGGGGAGTGGATCAACAAGCCGCTGCCCAAGAAGCACCAGGTCGAAGTCGAGCGTACCCTGAACCACTTCTACAAACTCATCAGCGACAAACTCACCGCGCTGGAGTGCAAGCTCTCCCCCGCCGAGCAGGTGACCGCCGAGCTGAGCGTGACAGCCGCTTAACCCGTACCGGTCCTGCGTGTCATGGACGCGCAGGACCGCCTTCCTTGCGAGCAACAGCTGCGAGGCTTAATTGCCTTGCAGGGCAAGAAGGCCGTGGGTATAAAGGGATTCCTTACTTTTTTAACCTCGTTGTTCCCATGGAAAACAGAACCATAGTCGTCAAACTGGGCACCAGCGTGCTCACCGGGGGCTCTGCCCGGCTCAACCGTGCCCACATGGTGGAGCTGGTCAGGCAGTGCGCCGCCTTGCACCGTCTCGGCCATCGTGTCGTGCTGGTGACCTCGGGGGCCATCGCCGCCGGGCGTGAACATCTGGGCCATCCCCCGCTGGCGCCGACCCTGCCGAACAAGCAGATGCTGGCAGCGGTCGGCCAGACCCAGCTCATCCGGGTGTGGCAGGATTTGTTCAACCTCTACGGGCTGCACATCGGTCAGATGTTGCTGACCCGCGCCGATCTGGAAGATCGCGAGCGTTACCTCAATGCCCGCGACACCCTGCGTACCCTGCTCGATCATCGCATCATCCCCGTCATCAACGAGAACGATGCGGTGGCCACCGCCGAGATCAAGGTGGGTGACAACGACAACCTCTCCGCCCGCGCCGCCATCCTGGCCGATGCCGACTTGCTGATCCTGCTCACCGATCAGAAGGGGCTCTTTACCGCCGATCCCCGCAGCAATCCGGATGCCCAGCTGATCGAAGAGGTGCAGACCATAGACGACAGCCTGCGCTCCCTGGCCGGTGACAGTGTCAGCGGGCTTGGCACCGGCGGTATGGCGACCAAGCTGCAAGCGGCCGACGTGGCGCGCCGGGCCGGGGTCAACGTGGTGATCGCCACCGGCCAGATCCCCGAAGTGATCGGCCGCCTCGCCGCGGGAGAGCGGGTCGGGACCCTGTTCCCGGCGCTGGCCTCTCCGCTGGAAGGGCGCAAGAGCTGGATCCTGGCAGGCCCGCCCCCTCATGGCGAGGTCCAGGTGGATCAGGGCGCCGTCGCCGCCATGCAGGATAAAGGGTCCAGCCTGTTGCCCAAGGGCATAGTCGCGGTCAAGGGTGATTTCGTGCGCGGCGACGTGGTGCGCATCCTGGATCCCAAGGGCAGCGAGTTGGCACGGGGCATCTGCCGCTACGATCACAACGAGCTGGATCGCCTGCGCGGCGTGCATTCGGATCAGATAGAACAGGTATTGGGCTACGGCTATGGGGCCGTCGCTATCCACAGAGATGACATGGTGCTGCTATAAAGCAGCCGGCTTCATTATGGACCCCATGACCACGGCTACGGGATCATGGGCCATCCACAGAGATGATAGGGTGCTGCTGCCATCCGGCGGCACCGTCAGTCGACAGATCAAGGGATCAAGCTATGAGTCTGGAGAAAATGGGGCAGGCGGCCCGAGAAGCCGCCTACCAGCTGGCCACCGTCAGCACGGCGCAAAAGAACCGGGCGCTGGCCGCCATCGCCGATGAGCTGGAGGCGCGCAGCGGGCAGATCCTGGCCGCCAACGAGAAAGACATAGCCGCGGGCCGTGAGGCGGGGCTCTCCGAGGCCATGCTGGACCGATTGCTGCTCAACCCGGCGCGCCTGGCCGGCATAGTGGCGGACGTGCGCAAGGTGATAGTGCTCGACGATCCCGTCGGTGCCGAGATCGACAGCCGGGTGCTGGAGAACGGCCTGCGTCTGTCCCGCCGCCGGGTGCCCATCGGCGTCATCGGCGTCATCTACGAGGCGCGTCCCAACGTCACCATCGACATCGCCAGCCTCTGCCTCAAGACCGGCAACGCCAGCATATTGCGCGGCGGGCGCGAGACCTTCCACTCCAACCTGGAGCTGGTGCGGGTGATCCAGGCCGCCCTGGCCGCCTCCGGCCTGCCGGCCGAGGCCGTGCAGTACATCGACAACCCGGACCGGGCCCTGGTGGGTGAACTGCTGCGCCTCGATCGCTATGTGGACATGATCATTCCCCGCGGCGGTGCCGGGCTGCACAAGATGTGCAAGGAGAACAGCTCCATCCCCGTCATCATCGGGGGTTTTGGCATCAGCCACGTCTTCGTGGACGAGAGCGCCGATCTGGCGCGATCGCTTTCGATCATCGACAACGCCAAGGTGCAGCGCCCCTCCGCCTGCAACGCCCTCGACACCCTGCTGGTGCACGAGAAGGTGGCCGCTCGCCTGCTGCCGCAACTGGTCAGCCTGATGAACGAGCGCAAGGTGACCCTGGTCGCCAGCCCTGATGCCATGCCGCTGCTGGCGGGGGCCGATCAGCTGCGTGCCGCCGGGCCGGAAGATTTCGACACCGAATGGCTGGGGCTGACCCTGGGGGTCCGGCTGGTGGCCGACGTGAACGAGGCGCTGGCCCACATGCGCGAACACAACGCCGGTCACTCGGACGCCATCCTGACCAACGACCTTGCCAATGCCGAGCGTTTCGTCAACGGTGCCGGCTCGGCGGCCGTCTATGTCAACGCCTCCACCCGCTTCACCGACGGCGGCCAGTTTGGTCTGGGTGCCGAGGTGGCGGTATCGACCCAGATGCTGCATGCCCGCGGCCCCATGGGGCTGACCGAGCTCACCAGCTACAAATGGGTAGGCGTGGCGGACTATCTCAGCCGTGCTTGAGCCAGGCTGTTTGGCTTGCATTGAAAATGCCGACTCGCGTCGGCATTTTTATGGTTTTTTATTGCGGCCTATCAGGGGCTTGCATATAACTATCCAGCAAGCAGTGGCGATATTTCGGACACTCGGCTACCAGCCAGAACGGGAGCGACTTCAAGGATGAAGCACACAGACTGGATTGCCCGACTGGGTTGGCTCTGGTTGAGCCTGCCTTTGCTGCTGGGGGCGCTCTGTTTCAGCGGCGCCAGCCACGCCAGCTGGGATCAGGATCTCTACCGCCAGCTCGGTCTGGCGGGCAAGCTCGACAAACAGGTATTTCGCAAGGCTCTGCAGGGTTATCAGCGGGTGCAACACAAGCGAAAACCCATTCTGACTATCATCGACTACAGCAAACCCTCTACCCAGCGCCGGTTGTTCGTCATCGACGTCAAGCGCCACAAGCTGCTCTACCACACCTGGGTCAGTCACGGCCGCAATTCGGGGGAGCTGGCCGCCCGCCAGTTCTCCAATCAACTCAACTCCAGACAGAGCTCCCTCGGGGTCTATCGCACCGCCGAAACCTATCAGGGCAAGCACGGCTACTCGCTGCGCCTCGATGGCCTGAGCCCGGGCCAGAACAGCAATGCCCGCAAGCGCGCCATCGTCGTGCACGGAGCGGACTATGCCAGCCCAAGGCACCTGCAGAAATATGACAAGCTGGGCCGCAGCTGGGGATGTCCCGCGCTGCCGAGGGAGCAGTCGAGGGCCATCATCGACCTTATCAAGGGGGGCAGCGTCATCTACGCCCACGGCTGAGAACCTGTCCACGATCTTACTGCAAGGCCGTGATCAAGGCTCATGTGCTGCTCGCTTATGTGAAACCAAGGGCTCATTTATGTCTATAAACTCCGGTTCCTGCGCTGCTCTTTACCTTGCTGACGACCTCTCGTCACAGCTCGTGAACAGATTCTGAGGCGAGCGCCCCGTGGCAATCAATAACAAGAAGGCCAGCAAACGCTGGCCTTCTTGTTTCGGTCGGGGGTTAGCTGTTATTTGCGCACCACCAGCACCGGGCAGGGGGCGTGGCGCACCACGGATTCCGCGACGCTGCCCACCAGCAGGTGGCTGATGCCGGAGCGGCCATGGCTGCCCATGACCACCAGATCCACCTTGTCCTCCTTCGCCTGCACGACGATCTCGTCGGCGGCGCGACCGAAGCGTACCTCGAAGGTGGCGGGGATGGGCAACATGGCGACCAGCTCCTTGAGCTGGGTCTTGGCCTGACGCTCCATCTCGTGGGTGATCTCGATGGCGGTCATGTGGAGGATCTTGTAGCTGTCGAAACCGTGCAGTTGATCCACCACGTGGACCAGCTTGAGCTCGGCCTGATGACTCTTGGCCATGAAGACGGCATAGTCGAGTACGGCCCTGGACATCTCGGAGAAATCGACGGGGCAGAGTAGTGACTTGATGGTTGGCATGATGAGACTCCTCGCTGATTGGGTCACTAATGAATCTTACTGTCCATAGTACCGATCGAGGCGGCAAATACCCTCGACCCGCTCGCAAAACGGGGAAAAGATAGGAGCCGGTGCGAGAACTTCCTATGATGTGTTAAGGCTTTAACGTGCCGGCCTCCTGTGATCCCTCGCAGAGGACGCCGCCACCGAGGAATACTGGTACATGGTTCGACCGCTTCTCCTGCTGTGCTGTCTGCTGCTCGCCGGGCCCATCCGGGCCAACCTGATACATGTCTATTGCGATGACTGGCCCGGCTTCTGCCAGGCCGATGGTCATGGCGTCTATCTGGACATAGTGCGCGCCATCTATGAGCCGCAGGGTTATGGCATCCATCCCCATATAGTGCCCTACAAGCGGGCGCTGGCGGTGGTGGCGCAGAAAGGCGGCGACATGGCGATGGGGGTCTATCAGGGGGAAGTGCCGGGAGTACACCAGCCGGATTATCCGGCCTCGGCCGATGATGTGACCGTGCTGATGCTGCAGAAATGGCGGTCAGAGTGGCAGGGAGAAGAGAGCCTGCGGGATCGGGATGTGCTCTGGCTGCGGGGCTGGGCCTTCGACAAGTTCATCCCGGTGCCGATGCGCTGGTATGAGATAGACAGCCACGACATGGCGCTGCAACTGCTGGCGAAGGAGCGCTATCGCTACTACCTGACCGCCGGAGTGCTCTATCCGAAGGGGGAGATCCCCTCCGACATGACCAGGGTCTTCCTGCGCTGGGTGTCGACCTATCCCATCTTCGCCGATACGCAGCAGGGTCGGCATCTGCGCCAGCTATGGGATCCCGGCATGATCAAGTTGCTGCGACGCGGCACCCTGGCCGAGATATACAGGCGCAACGCGCTCTACGACTACTATCGTGACTTCGTCAAAGAGCAGGAGAAGCGCGCGGGGAAATAACCCCGTTGCCGGGCTAGCTCCCTTATCTGCTCTTTACTCGTGTTCCTTATCTCTCAGGCGCTTGGCCAGCCGATCGCAGAGGATCACATTGACCGAGGCGGCCAGATTCATGCAGCCCTTGGGTATGGCCACGTAGATCACCTCCCTACTTGCTCCTCAGCTGTTTGGATAGCCGATCGTAGAGGATCACGTTGACCGAGGCGGCCAGATTCATGCAGCCGCGGGTCGGCACGTAGATCACCTCCTTCACCGCCGCGAAGCGGGCGGGATCCAGGGTGCCATCCTCGGGGCCGAAGATGTAGAAGGCGCGTTCCGGGTGTACATAGTCCGGCAGCGAGGTGGCGCCCTCGATGAGATCCACCAGCACAGGGGTGCAACCCGGGGGCACGAACGCCAACAGATCGTCCACCCCGAGCAGGGGGATCTTCTCCACCATCTGTTTGGTATCGGTGGCGAAGCGGCGCGCCAGTTCGAAGCGGCTGCCGGTGTAGTAGACCTCGTCTGCCCCGTAGCAGCCGGCGGCCCGCATCACGGCCCCCACGTTCTCCGGGGACTTGGGATTGACCAGCCCGATACCGCAATAGCCGGCGTCATCGCGCCGTTCCGGCCCCTCTTCGTGTTGCAGCAGGCATTCCTGGTCTGACTCTTTCATCTCGCTCTCCTCTGTGGCGGCCGCATTATACCCCCGCCGCGCCGTTTGCCCATGACTGCCCTTGCTCATGAGCCCGCCGCGCCTGGGGCGGGCCCAACAAGGGGGCACCTGCACCGTCCCGGCGCACTCCCTCGGCCCTGGCCGCCGTCCCGACGTGCTTTGCATCTTGGCGCAGGCTTTGCAGTCACCCTTGGACAAAGTGAACATGGCTTATCTGGACAAAGGCGTCCGTCCCCCTGGGGGGCTGACGCTTTTTTTTATGGGCCATGACAATGGGCTGCCCGCGATGAACGGGCGGCCGGGCGATAAGGAGCGAGGGAATGAAGACCACCTGTGCCTATTGTGGAGTGGGGTGCGGCATCCGGCTGACGCGGGAGGGGGATGGCTGGCAACTGCAGGGGGACGAGGAGCATCCGGCCAATGGCGGCGCCCTGTGCGTCAAGGGGGCCAGCCTGCTGGAGAGTCTGGACTTTCCCGATCGCCTGCTCTATCCGCGCTGGCTGGGGCAGCGCATCGGCTGGGAAGAGGCCCTGGATACCCTGGCCAGCCGCTTTGCCGCCATCCTGGCCGAATCCGGGCCCGAAGCCATCGGCATCTATCTGTCTGGCCAGCTCACCACCGAGGATTACTACGTCGCCAACAAGCTGATGAAGGGCTATCTCGGCAGCGCCAACGTGGATACCAACTCCCGGCTCTGCATGTCATCGGCGGTGGCGGCCCACCAGCGCGCCTTCGGCGAGGATCTGGTGCCCGTCTGCTACGAGGATCTGGAGCTCGCGGATCTGGTGGTGCTCACCGGCGCCAACACCGCCTGGACCCACCCCGTGTTGTTTCGTCGCCTGCAACAGGCGCGGGCGCGGCGCCCCGAGCTCAAGCTGGTGGTGCTGGATCCGCGCCGCACCATGACGGCGGAGCAGGGGGACCTGCACCTGGCGCTCAAGCCCGGCAGCGACGTGGCGCTGTGGAACGGGCTCTGCCGTTACCTGCTCGATAGCGACGGCTGGGACAAGGATTACGTGGCGCGCCATGTGAGCGGCTTCGAGGCGCTCGCGGCGGCGCTGGACGATCCCGCCTGGCAGCTGGAGGCGGTGGCGCAGAGCTGCGGCCTGGCTCGCGGCGATCTGCTCGGCTTCTACCAGCTGTTTGCCCGCACCCCCAAGACGGTCAGCCTGTTCTGCCAGGGGATCAACCAGTCCAACCAGGGGGTGGACAAGGCCAACGCCATCATCAACGCCCATTTGCTGTGCGGGCGCATCGGCAAGCCGGGGGCGGCCCCCTTCTCCATGACGGGGCAGCCCAACGCCATGGGCGGGCGCGAGGTGGGTGGGCTGGCGACCCAGCTGGCGGCCCACATGGGCTTTGGCGAGGCCGAGTGCGATCGGGTGCAGCGCTTCTGGCAGAGCCCGACCATAGTGCGCGGCCCCGGCCACAAGGCGGTCGAGTTGTTCGAGGCGGTGCATCGGGGGGAGATCCGCGCGCTCTGGGTGCTCGGCACCAACCCGGCGGTCTCCCTGCCCGATGGCAACCGGGTGCGCGAGGCGCTGGGCCGCTGTGAGCTGCTGGTGGTCTCCGAGGTGACCGCCAACACCGACACGGCGCGCCTCGCCCACCTGCTGCTGCCCGCCGCCGCCTGGGGGGAGAAGAGCGGCACCGTCACCAACTCGGAGCGCACCATCAGCCGCCAGCGCGCCTTCCTGCCCCTGCCGGGGGAGGCCAGACCCGACTGGTGGGCGCTGACCCAGCTCGCCCGTCGGCTCGGCTTCGGCGAGGGCTTTGCCTATGAGCACGAGCACGAGATCTTCTGCGAGCACGCCGCCCTGTCGGGCTTCGAGAACGAAGGGCAGCGCCAGTTCGACATCTCCGGGCTGGCCAGCCTCAGCCGGGACGAGTTCGAGGCGCTGACGCCCCTGAGCTGGCCGGTCAACGCCCGCTGGCCCCGGGGCCGTGCCCGCCTGTTCGAGGATGGCGTCTTCCCTACCCCGGATGGCCGGGCCCGCCTGTTGCCCCTGGCCCAGCTCTTCCCACCCGAGCCAAAGACTGTGCCGCAGCCGGAGGGAGCCTCTCCACGGATCAACTCCTTGTCATACGGCACTTTGCTGCTCAATACCGGCCGGCTGCGGGATCAGTGGCACACCATGACCCGCACCGGCCACGTGCCGCGGCTGCAGGAGGCCGAGCCCTGGCCCAGGGTGCGGCTCGGTGCCGCCAGCCTGCTGGCGCTGGGGCTCAAGGAGGGGGATCTGGTGCGCCTCTACAACGAACTGGGGGAGGCGCGGCTGCTGGTCGGGCTGGACGAGGGGCTGCGGGAGGGGGAAGCCTTCCTGCCCATGCACTGGACCGACAGCCAGTGCAGCCAAGGGGCGGTCAATCGGCTCATCGCGGCCACGGTGGATCCCCTCTCGGGTCAGCCCATGTTCAAGCAGGGGCGGGTGCGGGCCGAGGCGCAGCCGACCCGCTGGCAGGGGCTCTGGCTCGGTCGACAAGACTGGGACGAGCCGGTGGACTGGTGGGCCAGGCGCCCCCTGCCCGAGGGCAACTGCACCCTGCTGGCCTCCTGGTCCGACACGCCGGAAGCCCGGTGGCAGCGGCTGGCCACCCAGGGGCGCTGGCTGCGGCTGCCGCTGGCGTCGGGCTGGCTCGCCGTGGCGTTGGCCGGGGATCGCATCGACGGCCTGCTGCTGGTGGGGGAACGGCGCCCGAGTCTCAAGATAGAGCTGTTGGCGAGCCTGCTCGGCACCCCGCTGCAGGCGGGGGGCCTGAGCCAGACCCTGAGTGCGGCACTGCAGGGAGAGAGCCGGCTGATCTGCTCCTGCCTGCGGGTGTCCGAGCGTCAGATAGTCGACGCCATAGTACGGCAGGGGGTGAGTGAACTGGCGGGGCTGCAGGCCCTGCTCGGCTGTGGCAGCAACTGCGGCACCTGTCTGCCAGAGATCGACAAACTGTTGATACAACATGTTTTTATCGCCTCCGCTTAAGAACCTGTACAGGATCTTACTGCGAGGCCGTGATCAAGGCTCATGTGCTGCTCGGAATCCTCACGTATGTCTATACGCTCCGGTTCCTGCGCTGCGCTTCACCTTGCTGACAGCCTCTCGTTACAGGTCGTGAACAGGCTCTAAGGACGGGGCAGAAACACAAGGAGTGTGAGATGAGCCATATCAGTCTGGTAGGGGCCGGTCCCGGCCCGCTCGAGTTGTTGACCCTGCGTGCCCTGCAGCGACTGGAGGCTGCGGAGGTGGTGGTCTATGACCGCCTGGTGGGCGCCGAGATCCTGGCCCGCATTCCTCAGGGGGCGGCCCGCTTCGACGTGGGCAAGCGCTGCGGCGAGCCGAGCCCGAGCCAGGAGCAGATCAACGCCCTGCTGTTGGCGCTGGCCCGCACCGGCAAGCGGGTGGTGCGGCTCAAGGGGGGGGATCCCCTGGTGTTTGGCCGCGGTGGCGAGGAGGCACTGCACCTGGCCCGTCACGGCATCGAGGCCGAGCTGGTGCCCGGCATCACGGCGGCCCTGGGCTGCGCCGCCAGCAGCCTGATCCCTCTGACCCACAGGGGGCTGGCCCGCTCCCTGACCCTGGTCACCGGCCACCTGATGGACGAGCGCGACTATCAGGGTTGGCAGGGGCTGACCCGGGCCGGCCACACCCTGGTGTTCTACATGGGGCTGGAGCGGGCGGCCCGGATCCGGCAGGGGCTGCTGGCGGCGGGGGCCTCGGGAGCGCTGCCGGTGGCGCTGGTGGTGGCCGGTTGCAGCCCCCGACAGCAGGTCCATGAGACCAGCCTGGACGGGTTGGAGCAGGCTGCCAGGGCCCTGCTCGGCCAGAGCCCTGTGCTGATGATCATGGGGGAGGTGGTGCGCCTGCGCGCCGAGCTGCAGGGCCTGCTGACCCAGGGGCTGGATCGGGTGGCCTGAGCCGCTCTACCCCCACTACCTCCAGAGGAATAAAAAGGAGGTAGATTCAAATAGTTGGCGCTCATGTTGCGTGATTGGCGATAGACAATGCCGGCAGACAAGCCGGCTCGCCGTTGGCAAGGAGCGCCATGACCATTCTCACCCCAGGGAGCCACTGTGGCCCCGTTTCTCGCCTGCTGATCCACGCCGACGATCCGGGCCAGGCCAACCGTCTGGCCCTGCTGGTCAGCCAGTACGGACATCAACCCAGGATCCTCGATGCCCGCCAGCTGTTGACCCCGGACGGGCAGGGGGATGCCCTGCTCATCAGCTGTCGCCGGTTCGACGCCGAGCTGCGGCTCGGCCTCTCCCTCTGGCCCGACTTGCCGCGCCTGCTGTTCTGCGAGCGGCTCGGGGGCGAGGCGCAGCAGGCCTTGCTGCAGCAGGGGGTGCTGCTGGTGCCCCACCCCTGCGGGGAGAAGGAGCCGGTGGAGCAGTGGTTGCGACTGGCCCGCAGCCAGCTGGCCATGGTGCAGGCGCTGGCCCAAACCGAGAGCGAGCTGCGGCAGAAGCTGCTGGAGCGGCGGCTGATCGAGCAGGCCAAGGGGCGCTTGATGCGCCACCAGGGGCTGGACGAGGAACAGGCCTACCGGCTGATGCGCAGCACCGCCATGAGCCGCCACCTGAGTCTGGGGGAGCTGGCACGGCAACTGCTGCTGGCCCTGCCCGCCTGAGAAGCTGTTCACAATCTTACTGCGAGGCCGTGATCAAGGCTCATGTGCTGCTCGGAATCCTCATTTATGTCTATAAACTCCGGTTCCTACGCTGCTCTTCACCTTGCTGACAACCTCTCGTGACAGATCGTGAACAGGTTCTGAGGGAGCAGGCAAACCGTTTTGGTGCAACGGCGCCTCATTGAGGCGCAGAAACGGGCAGGGGAGGCGCCGCTCGGCCGCTCGGGGCGCGCCATCAGCGGCTCGGCCAGGTTGGCACGGAAAGTGAATTACTCAGAAGACAACGCGCAGTGATGAGGCCAGCAGGCCTCTCACCCGCAACAGGGCAAAGAAGCCTCACCGATCCCGGATCGGTGGGGCTTTTTTTTGGTCGCGACGCTGCAACGAGGCAGGGGCGCGATCGCCCGGACAGGGAACCGAGCGAGGGAATGCAATGAACAGACGACAAGGATGTACTGGGTTGCTGCTGGGGATGTTGTCACTGCCGGCGCTGGCCGCGGTGGGGGCGCCCGAGCAGGAGGAGATCAGGCTCGGCTTCATCAAGTTGACCGACATGGCGCCGCTGGCGGTGGCCTATGAGCGCGGCTACTTCGAGGACGAGGGGCTCTACGTCACCCTGGAGGCTCAGGCGAACTGGAAGATCCTGCTGGATCGGGTGATTGACGGCGAGCTGGACGGTGCCCAGATGCTGGCCGGCCAGCCCCTGGCCGCCCACATCGGAATCGGCACCCGGGCCGAGCTGGTGACTGCCTTTGCCATGGATCTCAACGGTAACGCCATCACGGTCGCCAACCCGGTGTGGGCCGCCATGCAGCCGCAGTTGCCCAAGCCGGTGCCGGGCCAGGTGCCAGCCCCGGTGAGCGCCGCCGCCCTCAAGCCCGTGGTGGAGCAATACCGGCAGGCGGGCAAGCCGTTCAACATGGGGATGGTGTTCCCCGTTTCCCCTCACAACTACGAGCTCAGGTACTGGCTGGCGGCCGGTGGCCTCAACCCCGGCTTCTATGCCCCCGGGCTTGGCGACAACTCGGGCCAGCGCCAGGCGGACGTGCTGCTGTCGGTCACGCCGCCGCCGCAGATGCCCGCCACCCTGGAGGCGGGCACCATCGCCGGCTACAGCGTGGGGGAGCCCTGGAACCAGCAGGCGGTCGCGAAGGGGATCGGAGTGCCCGTCATCACCGATCAGGAGATCTGGCGCAACAACCCGGAGAAGGTATTCGGCGTCACCCGTGAGTGGGCACAGCGCCACCCCAATAGCCACATCCGGCTGGTGAAGGCGTTGCTGCGGGCGGCCTGGTGGCTGGATGCGGAGCAGAACGGCAACCGGCGTGAGGCGGCCAAAATGCTGGCGAAGCCGGAATACGTGGGGGCGGACGAGGGGGTGATCGCGAACTCCATGACAGGCACCTTCGAATACGGCAAGGGGGACGTGCGCCAGCTGCCGGACTTCAACGTCTTCTTCCGCCACCACGCCACCTATCCCTACTACTCGGACGCCATCTGGTATCTGACCCAGATGCGGCGCTGGGGCCAGATCCCGCAAGCCCAGCCGGATGCCTGGTTCGAGCAGGTCGCCAAGGCCGTCTACCAGCCCGAGATTTACCGCCAGGCGGCCGAGGCGCTGATCGCCGAGGGCAAGTTCAAGGCGGGGGATTTCCCCGACTTTGCCAGCGAACAGGGCTATCGCGGTCCCCAGGATGGCTTCATCGACGGCCTCATCTACGACGGCCGCCACCCCAACGCCTATCTGCAGCAGTTCGCCATCGGCCTCAAGGGCGATGAGCGGGTGCAATGAGCAAGGAGCGCATGATGCAAAGACACAAGTGGCAACGGATATTGACCCCCTTGGTGCAGCCCCTGCTGGGCGTGCTGCTGTTCCTCGGCCTCTGGCAGTGGGGGGCGAGCCAGGTGCAGACCAGCCTGGGTGCCTTGCCGGGGCCGCTGGCGACCGCCAGCCAGTTCTGGTCCCTTGGCCAGGATCACCTGGCAGAGCGGGAGAAGGCGGCGGCCTTCCTCGAGCGCCAGCAACTGCGCAACGCCGAGCGGCTGGCCGAGGATCCGGCGGCCGAGGTGAAGCTGCGCCCCTATACCGGGCGACCCACCTTCTTCGATCAGATCGCCACCAGCCTGCTGACCGTGCTGTGCGGCTTTGGCCTCGCGACCCTGATCGCCATCCCGTGCGGGGTGCTGCTCGGCATGAATCAGGGGCTCTATCGCGCCGCCAACCCGGTGATCCAGCTGCTCAAGCCGGTGTCGCCCCTGGCCTGGCTGCCCCTCATCACCCTGGTGGTGAGTGCGCTCTACGCCAGCCCCACCCCCTGGCTCGCCAAGTCCTTCCTCACCTCGGCGCTGACGGTGACCCTCTGCTCCCTCTGGCCGACCCTGATCAACACCGCGGTCGGGGTGGCGGGGCTGGACGGCGATTTGCACAACGTCAGCCGGGTACTACGGCTGTCGTTTGTGACCCACGTGCGCCGCATCGTGCTGCCCGGCGCCCTGCCCATGATCTTCACCGGGCTGCGGCTGTCGCTGGGGGTGGCCTGGATGGTGCTGATCGCGGCCGAGATGCTGGCCCAGAACCCGGGGCTCGGCAAGTTCGTGTGGGACGAGTTCCAGAGCGGCGGCGCCTCGTCTCTGGCCCGCATCATGGTGGCGGTGATCACCATAGGCCTCATCGGCTGCGCCCTGGACAGGGGCATGCTGGCCCTGCAGCAGTGGTTGTCCTGGGACAAGCGCCAGGTGCTGCGTTAACAACCGAATCCCTATTCAGGCAGGAGAAGAGCCAATGAAGAGTTATCTGGAGGTAAGCGATGTCGGCATCGCGTTCGAGACGGAGCAGGGGCGCTTCGAGGCTCTCAGCCGGGTCAACCTGCGCATCGCGCGGGGGGAGTTCGTCTCCCTCATAGGCCACTCCGGCTGCGGCAAGAGCACTGTGCTCAACCTGGTGGCCGGACTGCTGGAGCCCACCACGGGCGGCATCATCCTGGACGGGCGCGAAGTGGCGGGGCCCGGCCCCGAGCGGGCCATGGTGTTCCAGAACCACGCGCTGCTGCCCTGGCTCAGCGTCTATCAGAACGTGGCGCTGGCGGTGGGGCAGGTGGAGCCGGATCGGCGGGCGGTGGTGGAGCGGGTCAACTACTACCTCTCCCTGGTGCAGATGGATCACGCCAGCCAGAAGATGCCCCACGAGCTGTCGGGGGGGATGAAACAGCGGGTCGGCATCGCCCGCGCCCTGTCGCTCTCCCCCAAGGTGCTGCTGATGGACGAGCCGTTCGGTGCCCTCGATGCCCTGACCCGGGCCCACCTGCAGGACGCGCTGATGGCCATCCAGGCCGAGCTCGGCAACACCGTCATCATGATCACCCACGACGTGGACGAGGCGGTGCTGCTGTCGGATCGCATCGTCATGATGACCAATGGCCCCGCCGCCACCGTCGGGGAGATCCTGACCGTGGACTTGCCGAGGCCCAGAGACAGGGTCGCCCTGGCGGATGATGTCCACTACCACAGACTGCGCCAGCAGGTGCTGCGCTTTCTCTACGAGAAACAGCGCAAGGTGACCCCCCTCAAGGTGGCTGAGCAGGTGCGCAGCCAGCGCCGGGCCTGATCCCCATCGGATACAAGGAAGAGAGACATGGACAACAAACAGAGACAGCTGGCGGCGGGTAATGGCATGGATGAGCAAGACCATCACGTCAGGTCGTCCTCCGGTGGAGAAGAGAAACAGCAACTGCTGGTGGTGGGCAACGGCATGGATGATGAGATGGACCACCACTTCGTCGAATCGCCCGAGAGGGTTGAGAAACAGCAACTGCTGGTGATCGGCAACGGCATGGTCGGCCACCACTTTATCGAGCAGCTGGTGGCGGCCGGTGGCCTGAGCCAGTTCGAGGTGACGGTATTCGGCGCCGAGCCGGATCCCGCCTATGACAGGGTGCACCTGTCCGAGGTATTCGGCGGCAAGGCGCCGGAGGCGTTGCGGATGGCGGATCCCGCCTGGTATGAGGCGCAGGGCATCGGGTTGCGGCTGGGGGCCGAGGTGGAGGTGCTGGACAGGGCGACCCGCACCCTGACCCTCGCCTGTGGCGAGCGCTTCGGCTACGACCGGCTGGTGCTGGCGACCGGCTCTGTGCCCTTCGTGCCGCCCATTCCCGGCTATCAGCGGGAAGGCTGCTTCGTCTACCGCACCCTGGGGGATCTCGCCGCCATCCGCGATGCCTGCGCCGGGGCGCGCAGCGGCGTGGTGATCGGCGGCGGCCTGCTCGGGCTGGAGGCGGCCAATGCGCTGCGGCTGCTCGGGCTCAAGACCCAGGTGGTGGAGTTCGCCCCGCGACTGATGCCGGTACAGCTCGACGAGAGCGGTGGCGCCGTGCTGCGGGACAAGATCCGGGGGCTCGGGGTCGAGGTGCTGGTGGAGAAGGCCACCGAGTGCATCGAGGACGGGGAGCAGGCCCGCCATCGGTTGCGCTTCAAGGACGGTTCTCACCTTGAGACAGACGTGCTGCTGTTCTCGGCCGGCATCCGACCCGCCGATGGCCTGGCCCGCCAGGCCGGGCTGAGTGTCGGTGAGCGCGGCGGCATCTGCATCGACGACGGCTGCCACAGCTCGGATCCAGCCATCTTCGCCATCGGTGAGTGCGCGCTCTGGCAGGGCCGCATCTTCGGGCTGGTGGCCCCCGGCTATCAGATGGCCCGTGCCGCCGTGGCCAGCCTGTGCGGCGGCGAGACACATTTCACCGGGGCGGACATGTCCACCAAGCTCAAGCTGATGGGGGTGGACGTGGGCTCCATCGGCGATGCCCATGCCAGCACCGCCGGCGCCCAGGAGCTGTTGCTGCTGGACAGGGTCAACGGCATCTACAAGAAGCTGGTGACCGACGGCGAGGGCAGTCGCCTGCTCGGCGCCATCTTGGTGGGGGATGGCGCGGACTATGAGCGGCTGTTGCAGTACTACCAGAACGGGGTGGCGCTGCCACAGCCGCCGCTCTCCCTGCTGGTGGGAGAGGCGGGCGGCGTGGCGGCGCCCCTGGTGCTGCCGGACAGCGCCATCCTCTGCTCCTGTCACAACGTCAGCAAGGGGGCCGTGGTGGCCGCGGTCAAGGCGGGCAATCACGAGCTTTCGGCGGTGAAGAGCTGCACCAGGGCGGGCACCGGCTGTGGTGGCTGTAGCAACCTGCTCAAACAGGTGGTGGAGCAGACCCTGAGCGAAATCGGGGTCGAGGCGGACAAGGGGCTGTGCGAGCACTTCGCCCACAGCCGCCAGGAGCTCTATCACCTGGCCAGGGTCGGCGAGCTGAAGAGCTTCGAGGCGCTGCGGGACAAACACGGCAAGGGGCTGGGCTGCGATGTCTGTCGGCCGACGGCCGCCTCCATACTGGCGTCGCTCTGGAACGAGCACGTGCTGGAGAAGCCGCATCGCGCCTTGCAAGACAGCAACGACGCCTTCCTCGCGAACCTGCAAAAAGACGGCACCTATTCGGTGGTGCCGCGCATCCCCGGCGGGGAGATCACCCCGGAGGGGCTCATCACCATAGGGGAAGTGGCGCGCAAGTACGGCCTCTACACCAAGATCACCGGCGGCCAGCGCATCGACCTGTTCGGTGCCCGGGTCGATCAGCTGCCCGCCATCTGGGGCGAGCTGGTGGCGGCGGGGTTCGAAACCGGTCAGGCCTACGGCAAGTCGGTGCGTACTGTGAAGTCCTGTGTGGGCTCGACCTGGTGCCGCTACGGGGTGCAGGACTCCATGACCCTGACCCAGACCCTGGAGAACCGCTACAAGGGGCTGCGGGCCCCCCACAAGCTGAAGTTCGCGGTCTCCGGCTGCACCCGGGAGTGCGCCGAGGCCCAGAGCAAGGACATAGGCGTCATCGCCACCGAGCGCGGCTGGAACCTCTATGTGTGCGGCAACGGCGGCATGCGGCCGCGCCACGCCGACCTGTTTGCCACCGATCTCGACGAGCCGACCCTGATCCGCTACATCGACCGGCTGCTGATGTTCTACGTGCGCACCGGTGATCGGCTGCAGCGCACCTCGGTCTGGATGGAGGGCATGGAGGGCGGCCTCGACTACCTCAAGTCGGTGATCATCGAGGACAGGCTCGGCCTTGGCACCGAGCTGGAGGCCATGATGAACGACATCGTCGGCACCTGGCAGTGCGAGTGGAAGAGCACCCTGGCGGATCCGGACAAGCTGAAGCTGTTCGAGGCCTTCGTCAATCGGCCCGAAGACGAGACGCCGCCCCGGCGAGAGGAGCGGGGCCAGTGGGTGCCGGAGATCAGCATCAAGGAGGTGATATGAGCGGGGCCAGCCGGTTGCACATCAGCCATCAGCATCAAGGAGGTGATATGAACGGCATCTGTGAGTTGGAAGGCAGCCATCGAGAGCAGGAGGTTGAGATGAAGGCGCTCAAGGAAGACATGTTGCCGTCGGAGCACGGGGAGTGGCTGCGGGTGTGCCCACTCTCGGCCCTGCCGGAGCAGGCGGGTCGCAGCGCCTGGCTGGGGGGGCGGGCGCTGGCACTGTTCCGGCTCGGGGAGCGGGTCTATGCGCTGGATGCGGTGGATCCCCTGGCCGGAGTGGCAGTGTTGGGGCGGGGGCTGGTGGGGGATTGCGGCGGCGAGCCGGTGGTCGCCTCGCCGCTCTACAAGCAGCGCTATGCCCTGGCCGATGGCCGCTGCCTGGACGATCCGGCCCTGCGCGTGGCCTGCTGGCCGGTGATGCTGAGCGACGACGAGGTCTGGGTGCTGCTGGGCTGAATGGCATCATCTGAAAACCCTTTTTTATCACCGGGCCATGCCCGGTGATTTTTTGTGCGTGACCCGACATTTTTTGTATGCGGCGATGGCGGGAAAACGTTTTTGGATAATAATAGACAAACGTTTACAACTGGATGTTTGTCTATGACGGAGCGTGAACAAGAGATCCTCGCCCTGCTGCGCCAGGATCCCATGATTGCCCAGCAGGATCTGGCGGACAGGATCGGCATCAGCCGCTCGGCGCTGGCGAGCCATATCTCCAGCCTGATGCGCCAGGGTTATGTGCAGGGACGGGGTTATGTGCTGCGGGAAGGGCCTTACGCCGTGGTGATCGGCGGTGCCAACATGGATATCTGCGGCGCCAGCCACGACAACCTGCGCATCGGTGACTCCAACCCGGGCCAGGTGCGGACCTCCGCCGGCGGGGTGGGGCGCAACATCGCCGAGAACCTGGCACGGCTTGGCACAGATACCCGGCTGCTGAGCGCGGTGGGCAACGATCAATACGGTCATCACCTGCTGGACGTGACCCAGCGCGCCGGCGTCGACGTGCGCCAGGTACTGATGCTGGATGGCAAGGCGACCTCCTGTTACCTCAGCCTGCACGATGGCAGTGGCGAAATGAGCTGCGCCGTCAACGACATGGGGATCATCGACGAACTCACCCCGGCCCGGCTCACCCCGCTCACCGGTTTTCTCGGGGCGGCCAGCCTCTGGGTGCTCGACACCAACCTCGCGACTCACACCCTGGACTGGCTGTTCGAGCGCCAGGGGGAGCACATCATCTTCGTCGACACCGTCTCGGTGGCCAAGGTGGAGAAGATCCGCCCCTGGTTGCACCGGATCCACACCCTCAAACCCAATCGCAGCGAGGCCGAGCAGCTGTGCGGCTTCACCATCGCCGGTCCCGACACCTGGACCATGGCGGCGGCCTGGTTCCATCGCGCCGGGGTGCAGCGGCTGTTCCTGAGCCTCGGTGAGCAGGGGATCTTCTATAGCGACGGGGAGCGCCAGGGCCATCTGCCCGTGCTCGGCAGCCCCGTCATCAATGTGACCGGCGGTGGCGATGCCTTCATGGCAGGGCTGGCCCACGCCTGGTTGCAGGAGCAGGACGTGGCCGAGACGACCCGTTTCGCCCTCGGCTGCGCCGCCCTCACCGTCAATTGTTCCGATACCGTTTTTTCCGGCCTGTCCAAGGCCACCGTTGAACGCATGCTGGAGGAGTACCCATGTTGAACGCTTATCTCGATATCCAACCTGAAGTCGCCGCGGCCCTGGCCGCCGGCAAGCCGGTCGTGGCCCTGGAGTCCACCATCATCTCCCACGGCATGCCCTATCCGCAGAACGTGGAGACGGCGCGCCAGGTAGAGCAAGTGGTGCGCGACAACGGTGCCGTGCCGGCCACCATCGCCTTGTTGGATGGTCGCCTCAAGGTGGGTCTGGATGCGGGGGCACTGGAGGCGCTGGGCAAGGCCGGTCATGCCGCCACCAAGTGCAGCCGTCGCGACATTCCCTTCGTGCTGGCGAACAAGGGGTTGGGGGCGACCACGGTCGCATCCACCATGATCGTCGCCGCCATGGCCGGGATCCGGGTGTTTGCCACCGGCGGCATTGGCGGTGTGCACCGCGGTGCCCAGGAGACCTTCGACATCTCCGCTGACTTGCAGGAATTTGCCCATACCCCGGTGGCCGTGGTCTGCGCCGGTGCCAAGTCGATCCTCGATATCGGCCTGACCCTGGAGTACCTGGAGACTCAGGGTGTGCCGGTCATCGGCTACCAGACCGAGGAGCTGCCCGCCTTCTACACCCGTGAGAGTGGCTTCAAGGTGGATTACCGCCTCGATACCCCGGCGGCGATCGCCGAGGCCCTGCGCCTCAAGTGGGAGCTGGGGCTGGCCGGTGGCGCCGTGGTGACCAACCCGATCCCGACCGAGTTTGCCATGCCCAAGGCCGACATCGACGCCGCCATCCAACAGGCGCTGCAGGAAGCCGAAGAGCAGGGCGTCAAGGGCAAGGAGTCTACGCCTTTCCTGCTGGCGCGGGTGTGCGAGCTGACCGGTGGCAACTCCCTGGCGGCCAACATTCAGCTGGTGCTGAACAACGCCGCCCTGGGGGCAAAGATTGCCGCCAGCCTGTGAGAGAATGCTGAGCGATAACAGAGGGCCACTTGGCCCTCTTTTTTTATTGATAATGCCTGCGCCTCTTTACGTTATTTGCAGCGATATTCGGCGGATCCATCGCGCATTATCGAATGATATATTTGATATGCATGCTAATAATGAGGAACGGGCATTGAATATTTAATAATCGCTTTATTCAATGGCCCCAATCTAATTAATTGGCTGTTGTTTCGGCATCACTTGTTCATAATTCACGCATCCAGATTCGGCTGTTTTATCCCCGCAAGGCCCCGCCCTTATTCCGTCCATAAAAATTAAAGTCATTGTTTTTATTGTTGTTTTAGCGTTTTCATCTTGATCTTGAACAAATAATACCCGGTATTTCTCCGTCAGGCTGGGACTGCGATCATTCGCAGACTCAAGGGAGAGAGAATAATGAATAAATATTATCTGCTGCTGGCGTTATCCTTGCCCGGACTGGGGTGGGCAAGCGAGCCGGTGCAACCGGTGGAAGCCGTCAAGGTGGGAGATCCGGCGAAAGTCGAGCTGGGCAAGATGCTGTTCTTCGAGCCGAGGCTGTCCAAGTCCAATGCCATTTCGTGCAACTCCTGCCACAACCTGGCGACCGGTGGAGTGGACAATCAAGTCAGCTCCCTCGGCCATAAATGGAAGGAGGGGCCGATCAACTCGCCGACCGTGCTCAATTCCAGCCTCAACTTCGTGCAGTTCTGGGATGGTCGCGCCAAGGATCTGAAAGAGCAGGCGGGCGGCCCCATCGCCAACCCGCTGGAGATGGCCTTCACCCACAAGCTGGCGGTAGAGACCCTGCACACGCTGCCCGAGTACCGCGCCCGCTTCGACGCCGTCTACGGCAAGGCGGACTTCGGCATCGACGAGGTGACCGACGCCATCGCCGCCTTCGAGGAGACTCTGGTCACCCCCAATGCTCCCTTCGATCGCTGGCTGAAGGGAGATGCCAAGGCGCTGACGGCGCAGCAGTTGACCGGTTATCAGCTGTTCAAGGACAAGGGTTGCACCGCCTGCCACAACGGGGTCGCCATCGGCGGCAACTCCTACCAGAAGATGGGGCTGGTCAAGCATTACGAGACCAGCAACCCGGCCCAGGGGCGGGGCGGTGTGACCGGCGAGAAGCAGTTCATCGGCTGGTTCAAGGTTCCCACCTTGCGCAACATAGAGCTGACTCCCCCCTACTTCCACGACGGGGCCGTCTGGGATCTGAAGGAGGCGGTGCAGATCATGGCGGACATTCAACTGGGTCAGCGCCTGAGCGAGCAGGAGGCACAGGACATGACCGCCTTCCTCAAGAGCCTGACCGGCGAGCAGCCGCAGATAGTGCTGCCCATACTGCCACCGTCCCAGGCCGATACCCCGAGACCCCAGGTCAAGAGCTGATCGGCGGGTCGCAGAGCGGGGCAGTCGCCCCGCTTTTTAGACCCACATCTATTTGATTACATGGAAAAAACACCATGTTCAGCACAATGACGTCGCGATGACAATCCCCCAGCTGGCCGCAGGATTTTGGCCAGATTGTCGCCTCCTTCACGTTTCCAAAAAGCTCCTTGTTCGCGCAATTGCCTAACTCATCAGACCTGGTGTCAAATCACTCCGCCTAACACAAGGAGTGGCATAATAATGAATAATATTAATAAGTTAATACTGGCTATCGGATTTACTCTCAGCGCTTTCCCGACCTTGGCGGCGGGTTTCCAATGCAAGGATCATGTGACCCTGGGGGTGCCCAGCCAATCCAGCCAGTTGCTGTGCCGGGAAGGCTACGCCGCCGGCTACAACTACGACACCAAGGTGTCTGACTGGGTCTCTTATCGGATGACTGCGGCCAGCGCCCAGGGCCAGGTGCCGCGCAAGGATGCCTTCGCCGAGGACAAGGAGGTGCCGGTGCAGTTCCGCGCCACCCTGGCGGATTACAAGGGCTCCGGCTATGACCGCGGTCACCAGGCACCGGCGGCGGACATGCGCTCCACCGCCACCACCATGAAGCAGAGCTTTCTGCTGACCAACATGACGCCACAACTGCCGGCGCTCAATCAGGGCGCCTGGCGCATCCTGGAGGAGAAGACCCGCCAGTGGGCCGTCGCCTATCAGGATGTCTATGTGATCACCGGCCCCATCTTCACCAACTCGGATGCCTCCATCGGTAACGGTGTGACAGTGCCCCACGCCTACTACCGAGTGGTGATGGACGTGGCGAACCAGGAGGCCATCGCCTTCATACTGCCACAGCAGAATATTCCGGCCAGCAAGCTGGCGGATTACATAGTGACTGTGGATGCGGTGGAGGAGCAGACCGGGCTCGACTTCTTCGCCAGCCTGCCGGATGAGCAGGAGGAAGCCATGGAATCCCAATTGATGGCGATGTGGAGTAATTAAGGGCGGCGTGCCCGGCCCTGACGACGTCGCGCCTGCACCATAAAAGCATCTGGCAAGAGGAGTTATTTCAGTCGGGAGCTAAAAGAAGATATGGCAACCGACCGGCAAGGTTCCGGCATGCGGGTCGCCATAATCGGAGCTGTATGGGGGTAATTAACGGGTCATGAGGCCGGGTGAACTGCCATCAATAAAAATGGACGGGATTCCTCCCGTCCATTTTCTTATTTCTTGGGACGAAATGGCTTGATGACGCTCTCGTCGCACTCGAGGTAGGGGCCCTCCATCAGATCGATGCAGTACGGAATGGCGGGGAAGACCGCATCCAGGCATTCGCGGATCGACTTGGGCTTGCCCGGCAGGTTGACGATGAGGCTGCTGCCCCGCAGGCCAGCGGTCTGGCGGGAGAGGATGGCGGTGGGCACGAACTTGAGGGATTCTGCCCGCATCAACTCGCCGAAGCCCGGCATCATGCGATCGCAGACCGCCTCGGTGGCCTCCGGCGTCAGGTCCCGCTTGGCGGGGCCCGTGCCGCCCGTGGTGACGATGAGGCTGCACTGTTCCTCATCCGCCAGCTGGATCAGGGTGGCTTCGATCTGCGCCTGCTCGTCCGGGATGAGCCGGTAGACGGGCTCCCACTCGGAGGTCAGGTAGGTGTTCAGGGTGTCGATGATGGCCTTGCCGGACAGATCTTCATAGATGCCTGCACTGGCGCGATCGCTGACGGTGACGATGCCGATTCTTGCCTTGCTCATGCTGTGCTCTTTGTCGCTCGGAAAAGTGGCAAATAAAATAACATAATCAGTGAGATATGTTAAAGCATGGCGAGCTTTGCCACCATGAGCAGGAGAATCTGATTCGAACGAAAACAATTCTGTGTTTATCGATGGTTTGGGAATAAAGCCCACGACATGAGCCGATAAAATTTATAAAAAAAGTGGCACTGGCATCATGTTGATAATCATATGATTCATAAAGAATAAATCTTTAACTCCCCCATAATCTCTCACCATTGCCTTAAAACAGGACTCCTGTGACGCGGTAGGGGCTGAACCAGATCCACCGCGATCTTATATAACCTTCCTTACGGACGGTGAAATTATGTGCTGAACGTAGTCATGAAGTGTCACACATGAGGCCTCTGGCCAGGAGGGCATATGGAGCTGCCTGATTTCGATACTCTGAAACACTGGGCCCTCGACGAGCCGGAGCGGCTCGATGAGCTGTTGCACCAGCAAATAGATGCCCTGATCGCGCAGGTGGGGCCGGATCGGCAACGGCGGCTGCGGGGCCTGCAATTTCGCATCGATTGCCAGCGGCGTCTGGCCCGGAATAATCTGGATAGCTGCATCCGGATCGCCAACATGATGCACGACTCTTTCTATGCCATGCGCCGTCATATGAGCCAGCTGCAGGAGGAGTCATCGGCACGGGAGGAGGCGCGGCCGCCGCTGAATAATGTGATTCAACTGTCGGATCATAGGCGCAATAAATAAGGTATTAGCCCCCCGCTCTCTTTATTCCCCCGCATATTCTTGCAGGCAAACCACCCGATGTTAATTAGTTGGGTGGTTTGTTTGTTATTTGCTGCCAAGCGGCGCTGGGCGCCGGATAAATAACATCTGGGCTGGCTAAATCATCAGATATGGGTGAAGGACTATACCGTTTGGGGTAGTATCTCGGCACATTTCATCTTGCTACGACTCTAAGGGATTATGAGAAGTATCACGCCAAGAAGGGTGCTGTCACCGGAACAACAGACAGAGATCACCCGGATCATCGTCAAGGTGGGCCAGCTGCTGGCTCAACATGGGGCCGAGGGGCGCATCATAGAGCAGACCACGGTCCGGCTCGGGTTGGCTCTCGGGCTGGAGAGCGTCGAGATGGCCATCTCCGCCAGCGCCATAGTGCTGACCAGCCTCTATCAGGGCAACTGCGTCACCACCACCCGCCGGGTGCGGGATCAGGGCATCAACATGCAGGTGGTGTGCGAGGTTCAGCGCCTCTGCATCCTGGCGGAGAAGGAGCTTGTCGGGGTGCGGGAGGTACGCCAGCGGCTCGATGGCATAGTGCCATTCCACTATCACCCCTGGCTGGTGGTGCCCATGGTGGGGCTCTCCTGTGGCGCCTTCAGCCTGCTGTTCGGCGGCGACTGGCCCATCTTCCTGGTGACCTTCGTCGCCTCTGCGGTGGCGATGCGGGTGCGCCAGCTGATGGCCCGCCATCACCACAGCCCGCTCATCAACTTCGCCGTGACCGGGTTTGTCGCCACCCTGATCGCCTCCAGCGCCACCTACTTCCAGTGGGGAGACCAACCCTATCTCACCATGGCGGCCAGCGTGCTGTTGCTGGTGCCGGGCTTCCCGCTCATCAACGCCGTGTCCGACATGGTGAAGGGCTACTTCAATCTGGGGCTGGCCCGCTGGGGCACGGCGACCCTGCTCACCGTCAGCGCCGTCATCGGCATAGTGCTGGCCATGTCGGTCACCGGGATCTGGGGCTGGAAGCTGTGGTGGGACTCGATATGAGGCGAAATGAAAGGGCCTGCGGGCCAGGGCCATCCCCCCTAGGTGCAGCGCTTATCCGCCGCCAGCAGTTGCCGGTTCGGCTGGGGGAAACACTATGATGGATCTGCTCCTGCTGCTGGCCAGGGATGCGTTCTGGTCGGCCATCCCGGCGGTGGGCTTCGCCATGCTGTTCAACGTGCCGCCGCGCATGCTGAAGTATTGCGCCATGGGCGGTGCCCTGGCCCACAGCCTGCGTACCCTGCTGATCCATTACGGCATGCCCATCGAGTGGGCCACCCTGGCGGCGTCCACCACGGTCGGCTTTGTCTGCGTCTACTGGTCGCAGCGTCTGCTGGCCCCCCGGCCGGTGTTCAGCGTCGCCTCCATCATCCCCATGATCCCCGGCAGCTATGCGTTCAAGACCATGATCGCCGTGGTGGAGCTCAACATCTCGGGGGTGACCACCGAGCTCATCCATCATGCGGTGACCAATGGCCTCAAGGTGTTGTTTATCGTGGGGGCGCTCAGTTTCGGTTTGGCGATCCCCTCCCTGGTCGTGTACCGTAACCGGCCCATTGTCTGAGACAGGCTGCAAGAGGCTGAACCCATGCAAATTTCCATGATTGCCGCCATGGCGCAGGATCGCGTTATCGGGCTGGACAACCAGATGCCCTGGCATCTGCCCGCCGATCTGGCCCACTTCAAGCGGGTCACGCTGGGCAAGCCGGTGTTGATGGGGCGCAAGACCTTCGAGTCCATCGGTCGGCCGCTGCCCGGGCGCCGCAACCTGGTGATCAGCCGCAACCCCGATTACCGGGTCGATGGGGTGGAGGTGGTCGATTCGGTCGAGGCCGCGCTGGCGCTGCTGGCGAGCGGCGAGGCGGTGGATGAGCTGATGGTGATCGGCGGTGGCCATCTCTATGGCCAACTGTTGCCGAGGGCGGATCGTCTCTACCTGACCCGGATCGAGCTGGCGGTCCCGGGGGACACCCGTTTCCCCACCTTCGACGAGGGGGAGTGGCAGTGCCTCGAGCGTGAGGCGCACCCGGCGGACGAGAAGAACCCGCACCCCTACAGCTTTGAGACCTGGCAGCGACGCTAGTCCACTCGCACCAAGCAGGCCCCTCCCGTTGCGAGGGGCTTTTTTTGCGGCTTGGCCGTCGCACCCGGCATCTATTCTCGCTCTGCCCAACCCCCTCCGAGTGTTCCCCTCATAGCGATTAAATATAGTTAGTATTGTAATTATTTAAGGGCCCTTCATGGGCGGCAGCCATCCACCCGGGAGTGGCCCTCCGCCATGACCCTCATTCGCTTGATTTTGCTCATTAAATGGAATGGTTATGGATTTTTATTGCAAGAATCTCATGTTTTTTCGGCGTTATTCGGTCATCTGTTGAATTTTTGTTGCTGTAAATAAGTTATAAAAATCAGTTATTTATGACTGAAGTAATTTGTTTGGACTCTTATGGTTCTTTTGTTATTCATGTAAATTGTTTAGTGTAGAAAGTAATTGGTTCGCGTTCGGCAGGCTAATCACCCAGATGTCGACCATGAAAAAAGGACAGTATGACAGTCAAACTCGAAGTCAAATCACTCTATAAAATCTTCGGAGAACAGCCGGAAAAGGCCTTCAAATTGCTGGCAAAAGGCCACGACCGTGCCAGCATCCTGCACAAGACAGGACAGACGCTAGGGGTGCAGGGGGTCGATCTGGCCATCCACGAGGGGGAGATCTTCGTGGTGATGGGCCTCTCCGGCTCGGGCAAATCCACCCTGGTGCGCCTCTTCAACCGCCTCATCGAGCCGACCCGTGGTCAGGTGCTGATCGACGGCGAGGACATAGCCGCCATCTCGGACAGCGAGCTGCGCCAGGTGCGGCGCAAGAAGATCAGCATGGTGTTTCAATCCTTCGCCCTGATGCCCCACCTGAGCGTGCTGGAAAATACCGCCTTCGGCCTGGAGCTGGCCGGGGTGCCGCTGGCGGAGCGCCAGCAGAGTGCCCGTCAGGCACTGCACCAGGTGGGCCTGGGGCAGTGGATTGACGCCTACCCCGATGCCCTCTCCGGCGGCATGAAGCAGCGGGTCGGCCTGGCCAGGGCGCTGGCCAATGACCCCGACATCCTGCTGATGGACGAGGCCTTCTCCGCGCTGGATCCCCTGATCCGCACCGAGATGCAGGACGAGCTGCTCAAGCTGCAGGCCAGCCAGCAGCGCACCATCGTCTTCATCTCCCACGATCTGGACGAGGCGATGCGCATCGGCGATCGCATCGCCATCATGCAGGATGGCCAGGTGGTGCAGGTCGGCACCCCGGACGAGATCCTGAACCAGCCCGCCAACGACTATGTGCGCGCCTTCTTTCGCGGGGTGGATCTCGCCAACGTGTTCAGCGCCCGGGATGTGGCCAGTCGCAAGCAGACGCCGCTCATCAAGAAACACACCACGGATGGGCCGGGCAACGCCCTGCGCCAGCTCAAGGAGCTGGAGCGGGAGTACGGCTACGTGGTGGATCGCAGCCGCCACTTCATCGGGGTCGTCTCGGTCGAGTCGCTGAGTCAGGCGGTGCGTGACAGGGGGAGCCTGGAGCAGGCGCTGCTGGCGGATATCCAGCCCATCCTGGCCGACACCTCCCTCAACGAACTCATCAGCCAGGTGGCCGCCGCACCCTGTCAGGTGCCCGTGGTCGAGCAGGATGGTACCTACCTTGGGCTCATCTCCAAGGCCAACCTGCTGAACACCCTGGACAGGAGTACCCCGCTATGAATTTGATCCCTCACCGTCTGCTGGCCGGCTTGCTGGCGCTGTTGTTATTGGCGAGCGGCCCTGCCTGGGCCGACGAGGCGCAGGCCGATCCCTGGGCCGCTACGGCCACCACCGCTACCAGCGATCCCTGGGGCAGCACCGAAACCCAGGCCGCCGACTGGCAGAACCAGATCGCCACGGCGGATACCGGGGCCTCCATCGACTGGCTGGATCCCTTCCAGCAGGCGCTGGTGCCGCTGGACCGCTGGGTCGAGAGCGGCATCGGCTGGCTGGTGGAGAACCTGCGGCCTGTGTTCCAGCTGGTGCGGGCGCCGGTGGAGCTGACCCTCAACGCCATGACTCACCTGCTGCAGACGGTGCCCTCCGCCCTGATGATAGGCCTGCTGACCCTGATCGCCTGGCAGCTGGTCAACGGCCGCATGGCGCTCGGCACCCTGGTCTCCCTCATCGGGATAGGCCTCATCGGTGCCTGGTCCGATGCCATGGTGACCCTGTCGCTGGTGCTGACCTCGCTGTTCTTCTGCGTGCTGATCGGGCTGCCGGTCGGCATACTGCTGGCCCGCAGCGAGCGGCTCTCCACCTGGACCCGGCCGCTGCTGGATGCCATGCAGACCACCCCGGCCTTCGTCTACCTCATCCCCATCGTCATGCTGTTTGGCATCGGCAACGTGCCCGGGGTGGTAGTGACCGTCATCTTCGCCCTGCCGCCCATGATCCGGTTGACCATGCTGGGGATCCGGCAGGTGCCCGCCGATCTGGTGGAGGCGGCCCACTCGTTCGGTGCCAGCCCCTCCCAGCTGCTGTTCAAGGTGCAACTGCCGCTCGCCATGCCAACCATCATGGCCGGGGTCAACCAGACCCTGATGCTGGCGCTCTCCATGGTGGTGATCGCCTCCATGATCGCGGTCGGCGGCCTGGGCCAGATGGTGCTGCGCGGCATAGGCCGCCTCGACATGGGGCTCGCCTCCATCGGCGGCCTCGGCATAGTGCTGCTGGCCATCGTCCTCGACCGCCTGACCCAGGCGATGGGGCAGCCGGATCGCAGCCGGGTCGGCCGCTGGTATCAGCGTGGCCCCATGGCGCTGCTGCTGCGCCTGTGCGGTCGCAGCAAATCCATTCATTGCAAAGGAGTAACCTCATGAGACGCATCACCAAGAGCCTGACCCTGGGCACCCTGTTGCTGAGCACGGTCGCCATGGCCAGCACCGAGCTGCCGGGGGAGGGCGTCAAGGTGCAGCCCCTGCAGAGCTCCTTGCCGGAAGAGTCTTTCCAGAGCCTGCTGGTCAGCAAGCTGATGACGCGGCTGGGCTATGAGGTACAACCGGCGCAGGAGGTGGATTACAACGTGGCCTATGCCTCGGTGGCGCAAGGGGACGGCACCTTCTTGGCCTTTAACTGGATCCCGCTGCAGGACGACAAGTACGAACAGGCGGGGGGCGACAAGGTGTTCTTCCGCCAGGGAACCTATGTGGCGGGCGCCGCCCAGGGCTATCTCATCGACAAGAAGACGGCCACTCAATACGGCATCACCAACCTTGGTCAGCTGAAAGATCCCAAACTGGCGGCCCTGTTTGACGGCGACGGTGACGGCAAGGCCGATCTGGTGGGGTGCAACCCGGGCTGGGGCTGCGAGGGGGCGATCAACCGCCATCTCGACGAGTTTGGCCTGACCCCGACCGTCACCCACAAGCAGGGCAACTACGCGGCCCTGATCGCCGACACCCTGGCCCGCTACCAGAGCGGCAAACCGGTGCTCTATTACACCTGGACGCCCTATTGGCTGAGCAGCGAGCTGGTGCCGGGGCGGGACGTGGTCTGGCTGGAGGTGCCGGCCGATGGCAAGGAGGCGGCCAAGACCCGGCTGCCGAACGGCAAGAACTACGGCTTCACCGTCAACACCATGCACATAGTCGCCAACAAGGCCTTCACCGATGCCAATCCGGCGGCGGCCAAACTGTTCAGCATCGTCAAGCTGCCCCTCAACGACATCAACATCCAGAACGGCCTGATGAACAAGGGACAGAACAAGCCGGCGGACGTGGAGCGCCATGCCGATGCCTGGCTCAAGGGGCATGAGGCCCTGGTCGAGGGCTGGCTGGCGGAGGCTCGCGCCGCCGCGCACTGAGCCCGCTTCGCGGCACGATGAGGGAATGTACAGGCGGCAGCGCCATCCCTGCGCATCGTCAGCCTGTTGAACCTCTGGCATAAAAACGCCCGGCAGTTGCCGGGCGTTTTCTTATTCTCGGATCCGCGTGATGACGGGAAGGATCAGCGGTCGGAGCCTTGCTCGCCGCTCTCCTCGTGCAGGCCACACTCGCGCTTGAGGCCGAAGAAGCGGGTCTGCTCCTCGCTCATGCCCGGCTCCCACTTGGCGGTGGTGTGCACGTCGCCGACCGACAGATAGCCCTGCTCCCACAGGGGGTGGTAGGGCAGGTCGAACTCCTTGAAGTAGTAGAAGACGTCCTTGTTGCTCCAGTCGATGACCGGCAGGAATTTGAAGCAGCCGCGTGCTATGGCCAGCACCGGCAACTGACCCCGGCTGCCGGACTGCTCCCGGCGCAGGCCCGAGAACCAGGTCTGGGCACCGAGCTCCCGCAGCGCCCTGTCCATGGGCTCCACCTTGTTGAGCTGGTTGTAGCGGGTGATCCCCTCCACCCCTTGCTCCCACAGCTTGCCGAAGCGCGCCTCCTGCCAGGCGGGGGAGTGGTCGGCCCGGTAGACCCGCAAGTTCAGCGCGAGGCGCTCGGTCAGCTCGTCGATGAAGTGATAGGTCTCGGGGAACAGATAACCGGTATCGGTCAGCACCACGGGCACATCGCCGCGCTCCCGGCTCACCAGGTGCAGCATCAGCGCCGCCTGGATGCCGAAGCTGGACGACAGCACGTGTTCTCCCGGCAGCTTGGCCAGCGCCCAGCGCACTCGCTCGGGGGCGCTCATGGCATCCAGCTCCCGGTTGAGGGGAGCCAGCGCCTCGGTTTGCTCCTCCCGGCTCAGGCCGAGGAGGGATTGCAGATCAAGCGGCATAGAAGTCTCTCGCTGAATCGATGACGGGGGCCACCACCTTGGTGCGGATCACGAAGTCGCCGAAGCACTCGGCGCCCTGGCGCTCCTTGGCCCAGCGGCCGATGAGGGCGTCCAGCTCGGCCAGGATCTGCGGCTCTGTGATGTTCTCCTGATAGAGGCGCGGGATGCGGGTTCCCTCCAGGTTGCCGCCCAGGTGCAGGTTGTAGCGACCGGGGGCCTTGCCCACCAGCCCCACCTCCGCCAGCATGGCGCGGCCGCAGCCGTTGGGGCAGCCGGTGACCCGGAAGATGATGGCGTCATCCGCCAGCCCGTGCTTGGTCAGCAGGCCTTCAATGTCGCTGACGAAGGCCGGCAGCATGCGCTCGGCTTCCGCCATCGCCAGCGGGCAGGTGGGCAGGGCCACGCAGGCCATGGACTGCTTGCGCTGCTCGCTCACGCCATCGTCCAGCAGGCCGTATTGACGGGCCAGCTGCTCGATGCGTGCCTTCTCCTTGGCGGGTACGCCGGCGATGATGAGGTTCTGGTTGGCGGTCAGGCGGAAGTCCCCCTGATGCACCTTGGCGATTTCCAGCATGCCGGTCTTGAGGGGTTTGTCCGGGAAGTCCAGCAGGCGACCGTTCTCGATGAACAGGGTCAGGTGGTGCTTGCCATCGATCCCCTCGACCCAACCGAAGCGATCCCCACGGCTGGTGAACTCATAGGGGCGAACCGGCCCGAACGGGATGCCGGCGCGGCTCTCCACCTCGGCCTTGAACGCCTCGACGCCGACTCGTTCCAGCGTGTACTTGGTCTTGGCGTTCTTGCGGCTGACCCGGTTGCCCCAGTCGCGCTGGGTGCTGACCACGGCGGCCGCCACCTCCAGCACGTGGGAGAGCGGGATGAAACCGAAGTCGCTCGCCTTGCGCGGGTAGGTGCTGGTGTCACCGTGAGTCATGGCGAGCCCGCCGCCCACCAGCACATTGAAGCCCACCAGCTTGCCGCCATCGGCGATGGCCACGAAGTTCAGATCGTTGGCGTGGATGTCCACGTCGTTGTGGGGAGGGATCACGACAGTCGTCTTGAACTTGCGCGGCAGGTAGTTGGAGCCGAGGATGGGCTCCTCATCCCCCCCGAGCTTCTCGCCGTCCAGCCAGATCTCCACGTAGGCGCGGGTCTTGGGCAGCAGGTGCTCGGAGATCTTCTTGGCCCATTCGTAGGCCTCTTGGTGCAGCTCGGATTCCACCGGGTTGCTGGTGCAGAGCACGTTGCGGTTCACGTCGCCGGCGGTGGCGATGGAGTCGATGCCGGTGCTGTTCAGGGTCTGGTGCATCAGCTTGATGTCGCGCTTCAAGACACCGTGGAACTGGAAGGTCTGGCGGGTGGTGAGGCGGATGCTGCCGTACAGGCTGTGCTCCTCGGCAAACTTGTCGATCACCTGCCACTGGGCCGGGCTGATGATGCCGCCGGGCAGGCGGGCACGCAGCATGACGTTGTGCAGCGGTTCCAGCTTCTGGGCGGCGCGCTCGGCGCGGATATCGCGGTCATCCTGCTGATACATGCCGTGGAAGCGGATCAGCTGGAAGTTGTCACCGTTGAAGCCGCCGGTGAGAGGATCCTGCAGATCCTGGGCTATGGTGCCGCGCAGGAAGTTGCTCTCGCGCTTGAGGCGCTCGTTGTCGGCCAACGGTCCTTCAACCGGTCCCGGAATAGTTTGCTTGCTCATCAATAGACATCCCTTTGATAACGTTTGGCACGACGCAATTCGCTCAAATACTCTTCTGCTTCTTCACGGCTCTTGTGGCCATGTTCGGCAATCACATCCAGCAGCGCTTGCTGCACATCTTTGGCCATGTGGTTGGCGTCGCCGCACACATAGAAGTGGGCGCCGGCCTCCAGCCACTGGTAAAGCTCGAGGCCCGCCTCGCGCAGTCTGTCCTGCACGTAGATCTTGTGGCCCTGATCCCGGCTAAATGCCAGCGAGATTTTGCTGAGCAGGCCGGATTTAACCTGGCGCTGCCACTCCACCTGATAGAGGAAGTCTTGGGTAGAGTGAGGGTTGCCGAAGAACAGCCAGTTCTTGCCCGAGGCACCCAGAGTCTCACGCTCCTGCATAAAGGCGCGGAACGGGGCTATGCCGGTGCCGGGGCCCACCATGATGACAGGGGTATCCGGGTTCGCCGGCAGGCGGAAGTTGTCGTTGTGCTCCACGAACACCCGCACCTCGGCCTCTTCGGGCAAGCGATCCGCCAGATAGGAGGAGGCGCCGCCCGAGCGCACCGTGCCGTCGGTCTGGGGATAACGCACCACCCCGACCGTGAGGTGAACTTCTTCCTCCACCTCGCTCTGGGCGGAGGCGATGGAGTAGAGGCGCGGGGTCAGCGGACGCAGCAGGCTGACCAGCTGGTCGGCGCCGAGCTTGGCCGGGAAGCGTTTCAACACATCCACCACCTGGGCGGACGCGACCAGGGCGTTGACCTGGGCCTTGTCGCCGGCCAGATCCTTCAGGGCGGCGTTGCCCGAGATTTCGGCGAGGCCGGTAATAAAGCCGCCGTGCAGCCGGGTCAGCTCGAAGTGACGGCTCAGGGCGTCGCGCAGGGGGCCCTTGGTGGTGGCTTCATCGCCGCGCAGCTCGGTCAGGGCCAGCACTTCCCCCACCAGGCTGGCATCGTTGTCGAACCAGATGCCGAGGGCGTCGCCGGGTTGATAAGTGATGCCCGAATCTTCCAGGCTGATCTCGATGTGGCGGATGTCCTTGGTGGAGTCGCGGCCGGTGATCTTCTGGTTGACTGACAAGCGGGCCGGGAAGGGATTCTCCTTGTGATACTGGCTGTGGCCGACTGCCGCCTGTACAGCACCAGTCACGCTGGCCGTCGCCGCACCGGCTGAGGCGCCAGCAGACAGCGTGGTGGCGATGGCCTTGACCGCCTGCTCGCCCCAGGCCTTGGCAGCCTCCTGATAATCCACGTCCAGGCTGGCGAGCTCATAAATACGCTCGGCCCCTGCTTTGGCGAGGAAGCCGTCGAAGTCCTTGCCGGTCTGGCAGAAGAACTCATAGGAGCTGTCGCCCAGACCCAGTACCGCGAACTTGAGGCCCTCGAGTTTGCCTATCTTGCCCTTCTTGAGTTGCTCGAACAGATCGACCGCGCTCTCCGGCGGCTCGCCCTCCCCGTAAGTGCTCACTACCACCAGCAGGTGGCTCTCTTTCTTGAGCTGCTTGGGTTTGTAATCGGCCATGGAGACCAGAGTCACCGGCAGGCCTTGAGCCTCGGCCTGTTTCTGGATGGCGGCGGCCGCGCCCTTGGCGTTGCCGGTCTGGGAGCCGTAGATGATGGTCAGGCTGCCGGCGGGTGCCGCGCCTGCGGTAGCTACCGGCTGGCCGGCAACCTGGCCAGTGGACTGGGAGAGGCCGTAGAGATAACCGCTCACCCAGGCCAGTTGCTGGGTGTTGAGGGTCGAGAGGACCTGGTTCAGTTGGCGCTGCTGCTCATCGGAGAGCGGGCTCAGGTTGGGTAAAGGGGCTGTCAATTGCATCACACAGGTCTTCCATGGTCTGATTTTTAGTCAGGGTAAGGGGCCTGATGAATGACAACAAAGAATATAAACTTATTCTTTATGCTATTTATGAATTTAGAAAGTCATCAGACTGCCCGGTGCCGGGGCTCGGTGGTATAAAAGAGCTGTAATGAATCCCTTTATGCCGCCTCACAGGACACCCCATGTCGACGACCAAACTGTTTCATGTCAATGCCTTCAGTCAGCGCCCCTTTGGTGGCAACCCGGCCGTGGTGGTGCTGGGGCCGGAGCGAAGCGATGCCGAGCTGCAGGCCATGGCGGCCGAGTTCAACCTGTCGGAGACCGCTTTCCTCACGCCGATAGGGAAAGCGCACTATGGGCTGCGCTGGTTCACCCCGGCGCTGGAGGTGGATCTCTGTGGCCACGGCACCCTGGCGGCGGCCCACGCCCTCTGGGAGGCCGGGCTGGCGGCAGTTGACGAGATGCTGCGCTTCGAGACCCGCAGCGGCGTCTTGACCGCGGCGCGGGAGGGCGACTGGATTTGGCTCGACTTCCCCCGTCTCTCGCTTGCACCCCTGACCCTGGATCCGGCCTACGCCGCCGCGCTGGGCTGCCAGCCGCTGCAAACCCTGGCCGTTGGCGCCAAGTTCTTGCTGGAGTTGGCAAGCGAGGAGGAGGTGAGGGCACTCAAACCGGACTTCCACGCGCTACGGGCCCTGCCCGGTCGCGGCCTGATGGTGACGGCGCCGTCCAGCCGCGGGGATGATGATTTCGTCTCCCGCTACTTCGCCCCCTGGGTCGGGGTGGACGAGGATCCGGTCACCGGCTCCAATCACAGCGCCCTGGTGCCGTTCTGGGCCGAACGGCTCGGCAAGAGCCAACTGAAGGCTCGCCAGATCTCGGCACGGGGCGGAGAGCTGCAACTGCGGCTGGAGGGGGACAGGGTGTTGATGGCGGGTCGGGCGCTGACCCTGTGGCAGGGGGAGTGGCTGCTGGCGCCCGGCGCATAAGCCGCGACCCGCTCCCGGCCGCTCGCCGCAGGTTTGTGTTCACCATAAAAAACGCCCCGCAGATGCGGGGCGTTTTGTTGCGCTCAAATAGCAGGCCAGGCCTGCGCCTCGGGCTTATTTCTGTTGCGGACGCAGGGCCGGGAACAGGATGACGTCGCGGATGGTGTGGCTGTTGGTGAACAGCATCACCAGACGGTCGATACCAATGCCCTGACCGGCAGTGGGCGGCAGGCCGTGCTCCAGCGCGGTCACGAAGTCCGCGTCGTAGAACATGGCTTCGTCGTCACCGGCTTCTTTCTGGTTCACCTGATCCTGGAAGCGCTTGGCCTGATCTTCCGCATCGTTCAGCTCGGAGAAGCCGTTGGCCAGCTCGCGGCCACCGATGAAGAATTCGAAGCGGTCGGTCACGTCCGGGTTCTGGTCGTTGCGACGAGCCAGTGGGGAAACGGCAGCCGGATATTCTGTGATGAATGTCGGTTGCAGCAGCATGTGCTCAACGGTCTCTTCGAAGATCGCGGTGATCACGTGGCCCAGTTCCCAGCCCTTCATCAGATCGATGTGCAGACGCTTGGCGACAGCCTTGGCGCTCTCCAGGGTGGCCAGATCGTCCAGGGTCACATCCGCGTTGAACTTGAGGATGGACTCGACCATGGTGAGGCGCTGGAACGGCTGACCGAAATCGATGGTCAGGCCCTCTTCGCCCTCTTTGGCGTAACGGATCTTGGTGTCACCCAGGATGTCCTGGGCCAGGGTGCGCAGCAGCTCCTCGGTCAGGTCCATCAGATCGATGTAGTCGGCATACGCCATGTAGAACTCGATCATGGTGAACTCGGGGTTGTGACGCACCGAGATGCCTTCGTTACGGAAGTTGCGGTTGATCTCGTACACACGCTCGAAACCACCGACCACCAGACGCTTCAGATAGAGCTCCGGGGCGATACGCAGGTACATGTCGATGTCCAGCGCATTGTGGTGAGTGACGAACGGACGTGCGGAGGCACCACCCGGGATGACCTGCATCATGGGGGTTTCCACTTCCATGAAGCGCTTCTCGTTGAAGAACTTGCGGATGCCGGCGACCACCTGGGTGCGGATCATGAAGGTCTTGCGGGACTCTTCGTTGGCGATCAAATCCAGGTAGCGCTGGCGGCAGCGAGCTTCCTGATCGGTCAGGCCCTTGTGCTTCTCGGGCAGCGGACGCAGCGCCTTGGTCAGCAGACGGATGGTGGAGACGTGAACGGAGAGCTCACCGGTGTTGGTGCGGAACAGAGTCCCTTCCACGCCGACGATGTCCCCCAGATCCCACTTCTTGAACTGTTCGTTGTAGAAGCCTTCCGGCAGATCGTCACGGGTCACGTAGACCTGGATCTTGCCAGCCATGTCCTGCAGGGTCGCGAAGGAAGCCTTACCCATGATCCGGCGGGTCATGATGCGACCGGCAATCTTCACCCGTTTACCCAAGGCCGCCAGCTCATCGGCGCTCTTGTCGCCGAACTCGGCGTGCAGATCGCCGGACAGGCTGTCACGACGAAAATCGTTGGGGAAGGGGTTGCCCTGGGCGCGCAGGGCGGCCAGCTTGGAGCGACGCTCCTGCATCTCGTTGTTCAGTTCGAGCTGGTTCTCGACTGCCGGAGTGGTGGTTTGTTCAGACATGGTGATTCCTGCTGCTCTGTTTACAGGCCTGATTTCAGGCTGGCTTCGATAAACTTGTCCAAGTCGCCATCGAGTACCGATTGGGTATTACGGGTCTCGATGCCGGTGCGCAAATCCTTGATACGGGAGTCATCCAGTACGTAGGAGCGGATCTGACTGCCCCAGCCGATGTCGGACTTGGTCTCTTCGAGGGCTTGCTTCTCAGCGTTCTGCTTCTGAATTTCCAGCTCATAGAGCTTGGCCTTCAGCTGCTTCATACACTGATCTTTGTTCTTGTGCTGGGAACGGTCGTTCTGGCACTGCACCACGACGCCGGTCGGGACGTGGGTGATCCGCACCGCAGACTCGGTCCGGTTGACGTGCTGACCACCGGCGCCGGAGGCACGGTAGACGTCGATCCGCAGGTCGGCCGGGTTGATGTCGATCTCGATGTCATCGTCGATCTCGGGGTAGACGAACACCGAGCAGAACGAGGTGTGGCGGCGGCCACCGGAATCGAACGGCGATTTACGGACCAGGCGGTGGACGCCGGTCTCGGTGCGCAACCAGCCGAACGCATACTCGCCGGTGAACTTGACGGTGGCAGACTTGATGCCGGCTACGTCGCCGTCGGACAGTTCGATCAGCTCCGGCTTGTAGCCGTGGGCATCGCCCCAGCGCAGGTACATGCGCAGCACCATGTTGGCCCAGTCCTGGGCCTCGGTGCCACCGGAACCGGACTGGATGTCGATGTAGCAGTCGGAACCGTCGTGCTGGCCGGAGAACATGCGGCGGAATTCGAGATCCACCAGCTTGGCTTCGAGACCGTCGGCCTCGACCACGGCTTCGTTGAAGGTCTCTTCGTCTTCCCCTTCGACGGCCAGGCTCACCAGCATCTCCACGTCATCGACACCCTGAGTCAGGGTATCTATGGTGCTGACCACGTTTTCGAGCGACACGCGCTCCTTGCCCAGCGCCTGTGCGCGCTCGGGTTCGTTCCATACGTCCGGCTGTTCCAGCTCGGCATTGACCTCTTCTAGACGCTCTTTCTTGGCGTCATAGTCAAAGGTACCCCCTAAGCAGCTCGGTCCTCTCAGACAGCTCCTTAAGCTTGTTTAATACAGGATTGACTTCAAACATCGTGAAAACTCTCGGGGTCGATGTGATTTAAAAACGGGATATTCTAGCCAATTGCGGAAGGAATAAACAGGGTTGGCTGGCTCGGGTCGCCTACTGTGATCAATTTCTGCCGTCATTTTCCCCTTTACGAGGAAAATATCGTCGATTACCTCAGTCCCCACTTCAGTTTGGCACCGCCCGGCCGTTAACAACGCACAGTGCCACGCACTTTCCGAGCAATCCTGTTCCTGACTCACAAGAAGAACATACGATGAAGAACCTATCACTCAAGCAGAAGATACTGTTGTCTGTGGTGATCGCCCTCTCCCTGGTGATCCTGTTGCTCTCCTGGCAGAGCTATACCAGTCAGAAGTCCCTGCTGCTGCAAGGCAGTCAGGAGCAGGTGCAACGCCTCGGTAGCCAGCAGGCCGAACGGATCAGCGACTGGCTCTCCGCCCGTCGTGACGTGATCCAGGCCCTCGGCAGCAAGGCCAGCCCCGAGCCCCTCAACGCCCTGCAACAGGCCCAGGTGTCCGGTCGCTTCCAGCTCACCTATTTCGGTGAGGGCAGCGGCAAGATGAACGACTCCGATCCCTCCATCAACCGCGATGGCTATGATCCCCGCTCCCGTGGCTGGTATCAGGAAGCCATGGGCAAGGGCGGTCTGATCGTGACCAAACCCTACCTGGACGTGGCCTACAACATCATGGTGGTGACCCTGGCCCAGCCCGCGCAGGGTGGGGTAGTCGGCGGCGATCTCTCCATCGCCTCCCTGGTGGAAGATGTCACCCGGATGAAGCTGCCCGCCGACGGCATGGCCATCATGATGCACAAGGATGGCACCGTCATCGCGTACAAGGACGCGGCCAAGGCGATGAAGCCGGCCACCGAGATCGACAACGATCTGACCAACGGCCTGATCGAGCAGAGCAAGGCGAGCCAGAGCCTGGTGCCGGCCTACTTCGACAACGAAGGCCGTGACAAGCTGCTGTGGGCGGTGGACATCCCGGACACCGACTGGGAGCTGGTGCTGGTGCTGGACAAGGCCACCCTGGAGGCGCCGCTCTCCTCCCTGCTGCTGACCCAGCTCGGCCTGGCCCTGCTGGTGCTGGTGGGCAGCATCCTCGCCATCTCCTGGCTGGTGAGCCTGCTGCTCGGCCCGCTCGGCAAGGTCTCCCAGGCTCTGGCCCGCATCGCCGACGGTAACGGCGATCTGACCCAGCGCATCAAGATCGACGCGAACGACGAAGTGGGCCAGCTGGCCAACAGCTTCAACCGCTTCGTCGGCAGTCAGCATCAGCTGATCGGCAACATCCGCCAGCTGGCGAACGAGCTGAACGCCGATGCGGAGCGCAGCTTGGTGACCAACCAGGCCGCGGTGGAAGAGCTGCAGCGTCAACAGCAGGAGGTGACCATGGTCGCCACCGCGGTCACCGAGATGGCGAGTGCCACCATGGAGATCGCCGGCAACGCCGAGAACACCGCCGCCGCCGCCCAGCAATCTGCCCAGAGCAGCGAGCAGGGCAAGATGCTGGTGAACCAGACCCGGGCCTCCATCAACAACCTGGCGGAGGAAGTGGGTCAGGCCACCGGCGTCATCGGCGAGCTGAGCCGCCATGCCCAGGCCATCTCCGGCATCCTCTCCACCATTCAGGGCATCGCCGAGCAGACCAACCTGCTGGCGCTGAACGCGGCCATCGAAGCGGCGCGCGCCGGTGAGCAGGGCCGTGGCTTCGCCGTGGTGGCGGACGAGGTGCGGGTGCTGTCCCGCCGTACTCAGGACTCCACCCAGGAGATCCAGGCGACCATAGAGACGCTGCAGCAGACCACGGCCCGTGCGGTGAGCCTGATGCAGACCAGCCAGGGGCTGGCGGACAACAGCGTGAAAGACGCCGATGCCGCCGCCGCCGCGCTCGAAGAGATCACCCAGGCGGTGTCACTGATTTCCGACATGGCTGGCCAGATCGCCACCGCCGCCGAGGAACAGACCCAGGTGACCGGCGAGATCACCCAGAACACCACCGCCATCAAGGACGTGAGCGACGAGATCACCGCCGCCGCCATGCGCGACCTGGATCAGGCGCAGGGCCTCAAGGGCCGTGCCACCAACCTGAACCAGCAGGTGTCGACCTTTATCTTGTAAGGGATAAGTTCACGCCAGCATGCAAAAGCCCCGCACCAGAGTGCGGGGCTTTTTCTTGGCCTTGTTTCTTGTTGACGTGGCTCGGTGGCGAGCCTCAATAAAAGAGCCCACCGGGAGGTGGGCTCTTTTGCATGTTCAATGCGGCGCCGTGCCTTACAGGAAGGGCATCGCCAGGAACAGCTTGATCACCATGGCGTTGATGATGTCGATGAAGAAGGCGCCGACCATGGGCACCACCAGGAACGCCATGTGGGACGGACCGAAGCGCTGGGTGATGGCCTGCATGTTGGCAATGGCGGTCGGGGTGGCCCCGAGACCGAAGCCGCAGTGGCCCGCCGCCAGCACGGCCGCGTCGTAGTTGCTGCCCATGACCTTGAAGGTGACGAAGCTGGCGTAGAGCGCCATCGCTATGGTCTGCACGGCCAGCAGGATGAAGATGGGTAGGGCCAGGCTCGCCAGATCCCACAGCTTCAGGCTCATCAGTGCCATGGCGAGGAACAGGGACAGGCTGACGTTGCCGAGCAGGGAGACTTCCCTATCGCTCACCTCGTGCCACTTGAGCAGGGCCAGCATGTTGCGCAGCAAGACGCCGGTGAACAGCACGCAGACGAAGACCGGCAGCTCGAGGGCGCTGCCCTTGAGGTAAAGGGAGAGCAGTTCGCCCCCCTTCAGGCAGATGGCGAGCAGTGCCACCGTCTCGATCAGGCTGTAGGTGGTGATGGGGCGTTCCATCTCCGGCATCTCGAAGCCCTGGGGGGCTTCGTCACTGTTGTGCTCGGCGCCGGGCACCTGCACCTTCTTCACCAGATGGCGGGCGACCGGGCCGCCGATCAGGCCACCCAGCACCAGGCCGAAGGTGGCACAGGCCATGGCCAGCTCGGTGGCGGATTGCAGGCCGTACTTCTCGCTGAAGATGGCACCCCAGGCAGCGCCTGTGCCGTGGCCGCCGGACAGGGTAATGGAGCCGGCCAGCAGTCCCATCAGCGGATCCAGGCCGAGCAGGGTGGCGAGGCCCACCCCCAGCACGTTCTGCATCAGCAGCAGGCCGGTCACCACCAGCAGGAAGGTGAACACCGCCTTGCCGCCCCGCTTGAGGCTGCCCAGATCGGCGGAGAGGCCGATGGAGGCGAAGAAGGCCAGCATCAGTGGCGTCTGGAATGCGGTATCGAAGCGCAGCTCCACGTCCATGCTGGCACGCAGCAGCACCAGCACCAGGGCGACCAGCAGGCCCCCTGCAACGGGTTTGGGGATACTGAAGGTGCGCAGCACGTTGATCCGGTTGACCAGCGAACGACCGAGCAGCAGCACCAGGGTGGCGGCGACCAGAGTGGCATAAGAATCAAGTTGTATCATTCGGTACTCCCATGTTGATTGGCTGTGTCTTCAGGGGTGAAGACGCACAGATTCAGCCGGGATGGAAAATAGTGTGGCTCAGTTGCCAATTCAGAAGGGGCGAGATGCCCGATCCCACGTAAAAATGGGAACTATGCGTGCCTGATATCTGCAGGCATCGAGATGGGATTTATGCAAAATCCGGCGGAGGATAGCAAAAACCACCATTAATATCCATTTTCATCGTATTAACGGTCATTCTTGTACTTTATATTAACATTTAATGCTACTGGGGGGAGGGGGCCCGCGATCCGGATTTGTGATCCAGCTGCTGTCATTCGGGGTGTCAGTCTTTATAATTCGCCGGGCTTTCAGCCCGGGTTAAGGTTCGGATGGCTTACTGTGGCGTCGAGTGACTGTCATCGGATGATGTGCCGGATCCCGGCCATGATTGAACGATGGGAGGCCATGGGGTTGCGACCCATGAAGGATGTCCGCGTTGTTGTTCGGCAGTGAGAAAGGGATGGGCCACAATGTTGTCGGTTCACCACATAGTTAGATGATTTGCCGGTTTGGCTCACGAGAGGAGAGGGTGTGAAGAAGTCGATCTACATCGCCTACACAGGCGGTACCATAGGGATGCAGCGTTCCGATCACGGCTATGTGCCGATGGCGGGCTTCATGGAAGATTGTCTGGCGCGGATGCCCGAGTTTCATCGGCCCGAGATGCCGTCCTACCATATTCACGAATATGCCCCCCTCATCGACTCCTCCGACATGACCCCGGCAGACTGGCAGCGCATCGCCGAGGACATTCGGGACAACTACGACCAGTACGATGGCTTCGTGATCCTGCACGGCACCGACACCATGTCGTTCACCGCCTCGGCGCTCTCCTTCATGCTGGAAGACTTGCACAAGCCGGTGATCATCACCGGCTCCCAGATCCCGCTGGCCGAGCTGCGCTCCGATGGCCAGCAGAACCTGCTCAACGCGCTCTACATCGCGGCCAACTACCCGATCCACGAGGTGACGCTGTTCTTCAACAACCAGCTCTATCGCGGCAATCGCAGCAAGAAGGTGCACGCGGACGGCTTCCACGCCTTCGATTCGCCGAACTACCCGCCGCTGCTCAATGCCGGCATCGCCATCTCCCTGGAGGCGGGGGAGCTGGGATTGCCCTCCGAGCGGCCGCTGGTGCTGCACGACATCACCCCCCAGCCCATCGGCGTGGTGACCCTCTATCCCGGCATCTCGGCGGAAGTGATCGCCAATATACTGCAACAGCCGGTGCGGGCGCTGATCCTGCTCTCCTTCGGGGTGGGCAATGCGCCGCAGAACCCGGCCATGCTGGCGCTGCTGTCCGAGGCCTCGGCCCGGGGCGTCATCATTGTCAACCTGAGCCAGTGCCTGCACGGCAAGGTCAACATGGGGGGCTATGCCACCGGCAACGCCCTGTCCCGCGCCGGGGTCATCTCGGGCTTCGACATGACAGCCGAGGCGGCGCTGACCAAGCTGCACTTCCTGCTGAGCCAGGATCTGCCGGCCCCACGCATTCGCGAGCTGATGCAGCAGTCCCTGCGCGGCGAGCTGACGCCCTGAGGAGCGCCCTCACCCTAGCCCTCTCCCAGGGGGAGAGGGGACCGAGTTAGGGCCACAATGAACATTGGCTAGGGATGCTTTGGCAACGGATTGGCTGCGATGCATTCGCAGGTAACCGACCTGCTCCCTTCTCCCCTGGCGGGAGAAGGGTTGGGGATGAGGGGGAAATATCCCCTGCAGAGGGAAGAGAAATAAAGAGGGGAGCCATATTGGCTCCCCTCTTTGCTATGGCGTGCGAGCTGGGCTCGCAGCAAGGCTCAGTGACTGATCTCGATTCGGACTATCTCTTCCTCGTCGCGATACTGACGCTTGAGTTCGCTCTTGCTCTTCATCACTATCTCGCCGTCGCGGCCTATGTTCATGTGCTCGGGATCCTCAAGGTGCATCGCCTGCCAGGCCATCACGGCCTGCAGCGAGGTGGCCTTCTGCTCCTCGGTGAGGGGTTGGCCATCGGGCCACTTGCCGAGTTCGACCGCGGTCTTGAGCCGCTCGTACACTTCCCTGGGCATCTGCCCTATGACTTGCTGAAATGACATCCGGCCTCTCCTTGAAAACGTTGAGCCATGAGGGGATTAGGCGGGCAGATCCTGGCGGACTATGCCGGTAGATCCTGGCGGACTACGCCGGTAGATCCTGACGGACTACGCCGGCCATCTGCTCCATCACCCGCACTACCTGACAACTGTACCCGAATTCGTTGTCATACCACACGTACAGCACGCAGTGATCCCCCTCGGCGATGGTGGCCTGGGAGTCCACTATGCCCGCGAAGCGGGAGCCCACCATGTCGGAGGAGACCAGCTCGGTGCTGGCGCTGAAATCGATCTGGCGATGCAGGGCCGAGCTCAGCGACATCTGTTGCAGATAGGCGTTGAGGCTCTCTCTGTCGGTGGCCTGCTCCAGGGACAGATTGATGATGGCCAAGGACACATTGGGGGTCGGTACCCGGATGGCGTTGCCGGTCAGCTTGCCCTTGAGCTCGGGCAGCGCCTTGGCCACCGCCTTGGCGGCCCCCGTGCTGGTCATCACCATGTTGAGGGCGGCGCTGCGACCGCGGCGCTCACCCTTGTGATAGTTGTCGATCAGGTTCTGATCGTTGGTGTAGGAGTGCACCGTCTCCACGTGGCCGTGGCGGATGCCGTATTTGTCCTGCATCACCTTGAGCACGGGGGTGATGGCGTTGGTGGTGCAGGAGGCGGCGGAGATGATCTTGTCATCCGGACCTATCACCTCGTGGTTGACCCCGAACACCACGTTCTTCATCTCCCCCTTGCCGGGGGCGGTCAGCAGCACCCGGGCGGCGCCACGGGCCTTGAGGTGCTCGGACAGGCCGGCCTCATCGCGCCAGACCCCGGTGTTGTCGACGATCAGCGCGTTCTGAATGCCATGGGCCGTGTAGTCGATGTCCGCCGGGCTGTTGGCGTAGATCACCTGAATGAAGGTGCCGTTGGCGATGATGGCGCTGCGCTCGCTGTCCACCTCGATGGAGCCGTTGAAGGGGCCGTGTACCGAGTCGCGGCGCAGCAGGCTGGCACGCTTCTCCAGATCCCCCTCGCGGCCGCCGCGCACTACTATGGCGCGCAGACGCAACGAGTTGGCGGCACCGGTGCGCTCGATCAGCAACCGCGCCAGCAGGCGGCCGATGCGGCCAAAGCCGTACAGCACCACGTCGGTGGGCGCTGGCACGGCACCCTGGTTCAGGGCCGGCGCCAGCTTGGCGCTCAGGTAGTCTTCGATGCCCGCCTCATCCTCATGATCCTGCCAGTAACCGACGGTCAGCTTGCCGAGATCCACTTCGGCGGCGGTCGGGTTCAGCGCGACTATGGCGCACAGCAGGGGGAAGCTTTGCTGGATGGGGAGCGGGGCGCCCTGGTGGCGGCGAACGACCCTGTGGGCCTTGAGGATGTCGATGGTGGAGGCGTTTTGCAGGGGGCGTCCGAAGACGGTGATCTCTATCCCTTGCTGGCGGTAGAGGCGGCCTATCAAGGGTTGCATGGCTTCGGCGAGCGCCTGGCTCTCCTGCCACGCCTGCAAGTAGTGCTCGTGGGTCATTAACCAGATCCTTTATTTCACGTTGTTGGGCAAATTGCTGGAAAAATAGAAATTCGTCGAAAGCAGATCAGTGTAGGGCTGTGTATTTCGTTATATTATTCTGCGATCGCGGCCTTATATGGCGCGCGCATTGTAATGGATATGTAGCCGATTTGCTAGTTGATGGTGGCCGTGGCGGGCGAGGCTTGTTACCAGGCCGACGGGCACCATGACCAGTTTCCAGGGCGGCCATCCTCATCATTCAACTCACGCGCGGGGCATACCGATCCTGATGATCCCTGTTCAGCCAGATGCCCAGTGGGCCCACCCCTTCGATATCCGTCTCGTCCATGGCCAGGTCATGTGCGACGGGCGAGTGCTCGAGCGCACCACCGTCAGGGCCGTGGTGCTGCGTGGTGACGAGCTGCTGATGGTGCATTCCCGCGTCAACGGGGATCTCATGTTCCCGGGCGGTGGCATAGAGGCGGGGGAGTGTCACGGCAAGGCGCTGGCCCGGGAGCTGCGGGAGGAGTGCGGCGCCGAGCTGCTGGCTGTGGGGGCCCTGCTCGGCGAGACGCGGGAGTTTCGTGCCGCCAGGGAGGCGGCCTACGACGCCTACTGCATTCACTCCTTCTACTATCTCTGCCAGCTGGGCGAGGCCTGGAGCGAGCCGCGTCCCCAGCCCTACGAGATACGGCTCGGCTTCACCCCAGGCTGGTTCCCGCTGGACGAAGCCCTGCAGACCAACAAGACCCAGCTGGCCGGTCCCTGCCCCCAATGGACGGTGCGCGAGACCCGGGTGCTGGCGGAGCTGCAACACTGGTTCGACGCCGGGCTGCTGGGCTGAGCCTGACGCCGCCCCAATAAAAAAACCGCCGGATGGCGGTTTTTTTATTCTTCAGTTTCCCGTCAAGGGAGGCAGACCGGGCAGAAGGCATAGGTGCCTTGGGGGTCGTTGAAGCGGATCAGCGGATCCAGCCCCTTGTTCACCTCGACCAGCGCCTTGCCAATGCCCGCGGGCAGCAAGCTCTGCACATGGGGAGCCAGGGCGCGGGCGCTGCTGTCGAACAGCTCGCGCAGGAACTTGTCCCGTGCCGACTCTTCCTGCTCTATGGGGGTGACCTGCCAGCTTTTGAGGTTGGCGAGATCGGCGGCCGCCTGCAGGGCGTCGTCCAGATTGCCGAATTCGTCAACCAGCCCCAGTTCCTTGGCGTCCTGACCTGTCCAGACCCGGCCTTCGGCGGCTTTCTCCGCCTCTTCCGGGCTCAGGCCACGGCCCTTGCCCACCAGACCGACGAAGCGCTGGTAGGTGTCTTCTACGCTGAGCTGAATAGCCTGACCGACGTGTTCGGGCAGGGCCCGGGTCAGGCCGACACCGACGAAGTCCGTGGTGCCGACCCCATCGGTATGCACCCCGTACTGGGACAGCGCCTTGTCGATGGTGGCGAACATGCCGAACACCCCGATGGAGCCGGTGAGGGTGGTGGGGGAGGCGAAGATCTTGTCCGCATCGGCGGAGATCCAGTAGCCACCGGAGGCGGCGTAGCTGCCCATGGAGATGACCACCGGCTTGCCGGCCTGTTTCAGGGCCAGCAACTCGGCACGGATCTGCTCGGCGGCGAAGGCGCTGCCGCCCGGGCTGTCGACCCGCAGCACCAGTGCCTTGACCTGATCGTCACGACGGGCATCGGCCAGCAGATCGGCGAGGCTGTCACCGCCTATGGTGCCGGCAGGCTGGACGCCGTCCATGATGGCACCGCTGGCGACGATGAGGCCCACCTCATCCTTGCCATTCTGGGGATACTGCTCGGGAATGGCGGCCAGATATTCCTTCAGGCCCACCCCTTTCCAGCCGTTATCCTTGTCTTCCCCGACCTCCTTGATGACCGCCTGGGTCATCTCCTCACGGGTGGCCAACTCGTCCACCAGGCCGTTGTCGAGGGCGTAGCTGGCGGCATTGCCACCGGCCTTGCGCAGCAGTTCGAGGAAGCGATCCTTGGTCGGCGCAACGGCATCGGGTTCGATTTCCCGCTCTTCGGCCACGTCGTTCACATAGGATTGCCACAGCTGATCCAGCCAGCGCTGGTTCGCCTCCTTGCTCTCCGGCGACATCTCGTCCCGGGTATAGGGCTCCACGAAGGACTTGTAGGTGCCGACCTTGAACACGTGGGGGGTGACGTTGAGTTTCTCCAGCGCCGACTTGAAGTAGGTCTGGTAGACACCGAGCCCCTCGATCAGCACGGCACCGCTCTGGTTGAGGAGCACGTGATCGGCGTGGGCGGCGAGCAGATAAGGGCCTTGCGCGTAGTAGTCGGCCATGGCGATGACTGGCTTGCCGCTCTCCTTGAACTGGTCGATGGCGGCCGCCACCTCCTGCAGCTTGGAGAGGCTGGTGCCTTGCAGCCCCTGGGGCTTGAGCACCAGCGCCTTGATGCGATCGTCATCCTTGGCGCTCTTGATGGCCCACAGCAGATCGGACATCAGGATCTCGCTCGGCTGATCGTCGCTGCTGTCCACCTGCCGCAGCAGTTGCACGCCGGGATCGGTTTGGGTGCGCTGTTCTACCAGTACGCCGGAGAGGTTGAGGGTGAGGGCCCCTTCGATGGGGGTGCTTGGCGCCTCTTTCTGGCCGAAGGTGAAGACGATGGCCAGCACTATGATGAGAAACAGCAGATTGACCAGCATCAGCCGGGTGAAGTTGAGCAGACGCCAGAGGCTGCGAAACAGCCACCCCAGACCTTTGAAAATAGACATAGCCGCGTTATCGCCCTGTTAATGGGTAGAGAAACGCCATTATTAACCAGATGGAGTGCCAATTGCCATTTCCGCCTGGGCTGGATTGCCAGTGCGATCCTCTGCTCTTTCCCTCGGAGCACGACTGTTCGCCGAAAAAATGTCCAAACATTTGTTTGAAAAAGAATTTTCGATTCTTTACTCTAGCCCCAGTTTGATAACAAAAAATTAACTGGAGGCACCGTGAGCCGCTACCCTACGCTTCTGACCCCCCTCGACCTTGGCTTTACCCAACGTCGAAGCAGAGTCCTGCGTATGGATTCCTGCGCGCCGGCCTCGACAAGGAGTTCATGATGAGCCGTTACCCAACCCTGCTGACCCCTCTCGATCTCGGCTTTACCCAGCTCAGGAACCGGGTATTGCGTATGGATTCCTGCGCGCTGGCCTCGAAAAGGAGTTCATGATGAGCCGTTACCCTACGCTTCTGACCCCTCTCGATCTCGGCTTTACCCAGCTCAAGAACCGAGTTCTGATGGGCTCCATGCACACCGGCCTCGAAGAGGAGAAGGGGGGCTTCGACAAGCTGGCCGCCTTCTATGCCGAGCGGGCCCGGGGCGGTGTCGGCCTCATCGTCACCGGCGGCATTGCCCCCAACCTGCGGGGACGGCTGGTGCCTCACGGCTCCCAGCTGAGCTTCCCCTGGCAGGTCGCCAAGCACAAGAAGGTGACCGGCGCCGTGCATCAGGAGGGGGGCAAGATAGCGCTGCAGATCCTGCACGCAGGTCGCTACGCCTACCATCCGTTCAGCCTGGCGCCGAGCGCCCTCAAGGCCCCCATTTCCCCGTTCAAGCCCCGCGCCATGAGCGAGCGCCAGATCCGCGGCACCATCCGCGACTTCGGTGCCACCGCCGCCCTGGCCAAGGCTGCCGGTTATGACGGAGTCGAGGTGATGGGCTCGGAAGGCTATCTCATCAACCAGTTCATCTGCGAGCGCACCAATCAGCGCACCGACGGCTGGGGCGGCAGTGCCGACAACCGCATGCGCTTCCCGTTGGAAATCGTGCGCGCCATCCGCGAGCGGGTCGGCACCGACTTCATCATCATCTTCCGCCTCTCCATGCTGGATCTGGTGGAGAAGGGCTCCTCCCTGGAGGAGGTCATCGTCCTCGGCAAGGCGCTGGAGCAGGCCGGGGTCAGCCTGATCAACACCGGCATCGGCTGGCACGAGGCGCGCATCCCCACCATCGCCACCAGTGTGCCGCGCGGCGCCTTCAGCTGGGTGACGGCTGAGCTCAAGAAGCACCTCACCGTGCCGCTCATCACCACTAACCGTATCAACACCCCCGAGGTGGCCGAGCGCATATTGGCCAGCGGTGAGGCGGATATGGTCTCCATGGCGCGTCCCTTCCTCGCGGATCCCGAGTTCGTCATCAAGGCGGCGGAGGACAGGGCGGACGAGATCAACACCTGCATCGCCTGCAACCAGGCCTGCCTCGATCACGTGTTCAAGCAAAAACGCGCCTCCTGTTTGGTCAACCCCCGCGCCTGCTTCGAGACCGAGCTCACCTTCGGCCGGGTGCCCCAGCCCAAGAAGCTGGCGGTGGTGGGGGCCGGCCCGGCGGGTCTGGCGTTCGCCTGCTACGCCGCCGAGCGCGGCCATCAGGTGAGCCTGTTCGATCAGGCGCCGACCATCGGCGGCCAGTTCAACTTCGCCAAGCAGATCCCGGGCAAGGAGGAGTTCCACGAGACCCTGCGCTACTTCGCCAGACGGCTGGAGAAGTGCGGCGTCGAACTCTATCTCGGCCAGCGCCAGAGTGCAGAGAGCCTGCTCGGCGGCGGCTTCGACGAGGTGATCCTCGCCACCGGCATCCGCCCGCGCACCCCCAACATTCCGGGTATCGAGCATCCCAAGGTGCTGAATTACCTCGATGTGCTGCGGGATCACAAGCCGGTGGGCCAGAAGGTGGCGGTGATCGGCGCCGGCGGGATCGGCTTCGACGTGGCGGAATATCTGGTAGACAAGAAAGTGGAGGGCGACGCCGATCACCACAGAGACCACTGGCTCAAGGAGTGGGGCATCGACAAGCAGCTCGGCGAGCGCGGCGGCCTGATCAAGCCCGAGATCGACGCCCCCGAGCGCCAGATCTGGCTGCTGCAGCGAAAAGAGAGCAAGGTGGGGGATGGGCTCGGCAAGACTACTGGCTGGATCCACCGCACCGTGCTCAAGAACCGCAAGGTGCAGATGCTCAGCGGCGTGCAGTACCTGCGCGTGGATGACGAAGGGCTGCACATCATGGTGGGGGAGACCCAGCAATGCTTGCCGGTGGATCAGGTGATCATCTGCGCCGGGCAGGAGCCCCTGCGGGAGCTGCAAGCCGGTCTGCAGGCGGCGGGCAAGCCGGTGCACATCATCGGCGGTGCCGACGTGGCCGCCGAGCTGGACGCGAAACGGGCCATCCGGCAGGGGGCAGAGCTGGCTGCTGTCATTTGACCAAAAATGCAACGGATATAGTGATAAACCCCTGCCAGTCAGGGGTTTATTCTTTCTAACCGACCCTGTCGGGGCGCCTTTGCGACGTCCCCTGGCTGTGCTAGGGTAGCGCCATCATAGCCCCGCTTTCTTGCCTGACACACGGAGTCGCCCATGGATGCCCTCAACCTGTTACTGAACCGTCACTCCTGTGGTCGCCTGACCACCCCGGCCCCCAGCGGCGAGGTGCTCGACAACATCCTCAAGGCGGGGCTGCGGGCACCGGATCACGGTACCCTGACCCCCTGGCAGTTCATCCTGTTCGAGGGAGAGGGACGGGAGCGTCTCGGGGATTTGCTGGCCGAGGTCGCCCGCGCCCGTGGGGAAGACGAGGAGAGCATCGAGAAGAGCCGTGCCGCGCCGCTGCGTGCCCCGCTGCTGGTGGCCGTGGCGACCCGCTATCAGGCCCACTTCAAGGTGCCCAAGCTGGAGCAGGAGCTCTCCGCCGGTTGTGCCCTGATGGCGATGCAGATGGCGGCCCAGGCCCAGGGCTTCAACGGCATCTGGCGCTCCGGCTGGTTTATCTTCGACGCGCAGATCAACGCCGGGCTGGGGCTGGCCGAGGAGGATCAGCTGGTGGGCTTCCTCTACCTGGGCACCCCCATGCTGGAGGCCCGCAAGCTGCGCGAGTTGCCCCTGGCAGAATTTGTCCGCCGCTTCTAAAGCGCCCTATTTACAGAAAAACCCTGATTTATAAGGGCTTTTTTTGTTGGTGACATTCTCATCAGGCTGTACTGAAAAATGCGAACTTGCCAAGAGGGAAAAAGGAGCCGGCGGGGAATTTTTTGAATACTGAGAGACTGTTCTCAATCCTGGTCGATTACGCTACGTAAAACGTTTGCGCCCCGTTATTATTCCTCTGCCAGTTTAGAAGGTGACCCCTTCTAATATTCTGCGATGAGAGTCGCAATTCCGTAGCACCTTTTTACAGCCCAACGTCCCAGTGACATTGGGCTTTATTTTTATGGGCGCGATTCTGATGCGCCGCCATGCTGCCGGCATTGTTGCCTATGCCGGCATGCTGTTATCTACTGCGGCAGGGCGTCGGGCTCAGCGTTTGACGGGCAGGGCCCTGGCAGGATTGCCCACCACCCGGGCACCGGCGGGGACGTCCCTGGTCACGACCGAGCCAGCGCCGACGATGGCGTCCCGCCCTATGGTGACGCCGGGCAGCAGGATGGCGCCGCCCCCTATCCAGACCCTGTCTTCTATGGTGACCGGCAGTGCCGTCTCCACCCCCTGGATGCGTTCGTCGGCCTCCAGCGCGTGAGCGGCGGTATAGATCTGCACGTTCGGCCCTATCATGACGTTGGCGCCGATGCGGATCGGCGCGTTATCCAGAAAGGTCGCCCCCATATTGACGTAGGTGTCGGCGCCCAGGCTGACATGGCGGCCATAGGTGCAGTAGAACGGCGGGCAGATGAAGGCCCCTTCCGCCAGCTCCCCCACCAGCGCTTTCAGCAGGATCTGCTGTTCTTCCTCCTCATCGGCCTTGTTGAAACGGCGATAGAGGCGGGCCGTCTCCCGGCGTATCACATCCAGCTCAGGGGCCATGCAGTTGTAGGGCTGGCTGCTGATCATCTTCTGATAGTTGCTCATGGCGATCTCTATGGTGATTGGCAGATGCGGCCTCACAGGCCCATCGGAGGAGAGCCATTTTACCCCCAGACGGCGGCAAGAAGAGTGAAGCTTCGCCCAGTACCGGCATTCTCTGTGAGATACCGATGAGGAGGATGGGGCGGCGAGTCGGGAAGGCGTGAAAAGCAGTGTGAGAAACAACGAGGGCACCCTGAGGTGCCCTCGTTGTTTGTGGTAGAGCACGTAATCAGCCGTGCTTGCGGCCGGACAAGCGGCACCACTCCTCTTTGACGGCAGTCGGGTCCATGTCGAACCACTGGCCGTAGATGGTTTCCAGCTCCGGGGCCTGGCTCTCCAGCACGCCGGACAGCGCCATCAGGCTGCCGGGCTTGCCGTGGCCGGTGATAAGCGGCGCGAGTTCCCGCAGCGGGCCGGCCAGGATGTTGGCCACCACCACGTCCGCCTCCACTCCTTGCGGCTGATCCGCCGGCAGATAGAGCTCGATCTGGCCGGCGACACCGTTGCGTTCGGCGTTGTCACGGCTGGCCTGGATGGCCTGGGGATCGATGTCGATACCGATGACCCGGGCGGCGCCGAGTTTCAGGGCGGCGATGCCGAGGATGCCGGAGCCGCAGCCGAAGTCGACCACCGTCTTGCCGGCCAGATCCAGCCCGTCCAGCCACTGCAGGCAGAGCGCCGTGGTGGGGTGGGTGCCGGTACCGAAGGCCAGGCCCGGATCCAGCATGACGTTGACCGCATCCGGGTTGGGCACATCGCGCCAGCTCGGGCAGATCCAGAGCCGCTCGCCGAACTGCATGGGGTGGAAGTGATCCATCCATTCCCGCACCCAGTCCTTGTCTTCCAGCTGTTCGACCTTGTAGCCGACGTCTTCACCGAAGATCTGCTGGAAGAAGGCGATGGTGGGTACCGGATCGGTTTCGGCGTCGAACAGCCCCATCACCTCGGTCTCGCCCCAGAGCGGGGTTTCCCCCGGCAGCGGCTCGTAAACGGGCACATCCTGGGCATCCATAAAGGTCACGGCCTGGGCTCCACGCCCCAGCAGCATGTTGCTCACCTTGTCCGCGGTCTTGGCGGTGGCGTTGATTCGAATTTGTATCCAGGGCATGGCGTCGACTCTTCATAAATGTGAAACCGCGGGATTCTATCATCATGGGCCTGTGCTGTCGTGGTTTGCCCATGGCACAGGCTGGAGGAAGGTGATTCTGCCAAGTTGGCACGGTTCATGTATTCCTCCTTGGGTGACGGGAAGCAACCTGTTCCCGCTGAATGCTTTGCTCTATGAAAGTTCCGTCATCTTTTCAGCCACCTTCGGGTGGCTTTTTTTATTGGCGAGAAAAAAACGGGGAAATAGGCACAATTTTGCGGGGAAAGGCGGAGTCTGGCACGCAAGCTGCAAAAGCTACTCTGTCCTGCATAAGGATATGTGTGTGATTGTTATCCCAACGTTCAGGTATTCAGGGCCATCCCGGCGGGATGGCCTCTTTTTTTATCCATTTTCCGGGATGATGCCGGCTGATGGCCACTTATTCCCGATGGCGCTGTGCACTCTTGGGGCTTGCCACTGGTGACGTCACCCCATGATGGTGCATTTTTTTACCCCTAAGGGATTAGTCAGCGAAGCCGCTCATGTCGATCACCAGCTTGCCCAGCATGTTGCCTGCCTCAACCTCGCGATGGGCCTGCGCCAGGCTCATCGGTGTCAGCGCGGGGATCGTCCTGGTGAGGGTGCTCTTGAGCACGCCCTCCTCCAGCAGCGCCGCGACCCGGCCCAGCAGTTCGTGCTGGCCTATCATGTCCGGGGTCTGGAACAGGGAGCGGGTGAACATGAACTCCTGGCTGAAGGTGGCGCTCTTGGGCTTGAGCAGGCCGAGATCCCAGGGCTCTTTCGACTCGGCGATGGTGCAGATGTGGCCGAACGGACGAATGAGGTTCGCCATGGCGCTCCAGTGCTGCTCGGTGGCGTTGGTGCAGAAGATGGCATCGAGCTGGCTGATACCCAGTTCGGCGAGATCCCCTTGCAGGCTGTGGTGGCTCACCACCTGATGGGCTCCCATCGCCAGGCACCACTCCCGGGTCTCCGGCCGCGAGGCGGTCGCTATCACCTCCATCTTGGTGAGCTGGCGGGCGAGCTGGATGGCGATGGAGCCGACCCCGCCGGCACCGCCGATGATGAGCAACCGGCCCTCGCTCTCCCGGCGAAGACCGATGCGATCGAACAGGGCCTCCCAGGCGGTGATGGCGGTGAGCGGCAGGGCGGCGGCCTCGAGATCGCTCAGGTTGCTGGGTGCCAGGGCCGTGATGCGCTCGTCCACCAGTTGCAGGGCGCTGTTGCTGCCCGGGCGGCTGATGTCGCCGGCATACCAGACGCGGTCACCGGCCTTGAACAGGGTCACCTCGCTGCCCACGGCGACGACTTCCCCCACCGCATCCCAGCCCAGCACGCGGGGGCTCGGCTCCACCTTGGCCTTGGGGGCGCGCACCTTGGTGTCGACCGGGTTGATGGAGGTGGCCTTGACCCGCACCAGCAGATCCCGCGGACCCGGGGTCGGGGTGGGCAGCTCGGCCTCGATGAAGCAGTGGGGGTGATCGCTTGGCAGGTAGTGAGTGAGGGCGATGGCTTTCATGGCAATTCCTTTCAAATCGGGATGAGTGGGATTGCCAAGCAGTCTAGCCCGGTAGATTATCCTCATTAAGATGGGTAATTAAGAAAGACTGTTTGAATAGATGAACAATGTCGAACTGGAGTTGATGGGGCTGTTCGCCACCGTAGTGGAGCAGGGCAGCTTTACCGGGGCGGCCGAGGTGCTCGGCATGCCCAAGTCATCGGTGAGTCAGAAGATCTCGCGCCTCGAGTCCCAGCTCGGGGTGCGGCTGTTGCAGCGCACCACCCGTAGGCTGAGCCTGACTCCGCAGGGGGAGCTCTATGTGGAGCATTGTCAGAGCCTGCTGGCGCTGGCCCGTAGCGCCAATCTGGCCATGGCCAGGCTGCGCAGTGCCCCGGCAGGCCGGGTGCGGATCACCGCCCCCGAGGCCACCGGCACCCTGCTGCTTGGCAAGATCCTGGCGGAGTTTCGCGCCCTCTATCCCGAGGTGGTGCTGGAGCTGACTCTGAGTGACGAGCAGCTGGATCTGGTGGGGGAGGGTTACGATCTGGCGCTGCGGGCGGCCCCGCTCAAGGACTCCAGCCTCATCTGCCGGCGCATCGGCCAGGTGCCCCGCCATCTGGTGGCGGCGCCGGATTATCTGGCCCGGCATGGCGAGCCTCAACAATTGAGCGAGTTGGGACGGCACGCCTGTCTGGTGCACTCGGCGCTGCCAACGTGGCCACTGCAGGAGGGGGGCTGGCGTCCAAGGGGCGCCTGCATCAGCAACAGCCTGCTGGCGCTGCGGGAGCTGGCCCTCAACGGCGGCGGCATAGCGCTGCTGCCGGATCACGTCTGTCAGGGAGATCTGATCAAAGGAACGCTGCAGAAGGTGCTGCCGAGTCACCCCATACCGCCCAACCCGTTCTACCTCATCTACCCGAGCCGGGAGCACCTGGCCCCCGCCTTGCGCTCGCTGATGGACTTTGTCGCCGACCGCCTGCCCTTCGCCTGAGCCCTGTCAGAGGCCGAGGGGGGCCTTGCCGGGCTCGAAGCCGAGCGGCACCGACTGGCGATCGGCCAGCATGCGCAACTGCCCCTCGACCAGGCCCGCATTGGGCCCCAGCACCAGCACCAGCTGATGCTCGTTCAGGGCTATCCAGGAGAGACACCCCAGGCTCGTCAGACGGAGTTGGTCCACCAGCGCCATGTCACGGACCCGCAGGCTGAGGCGGGTCAGGCAGACGCTCATGGCCTGCAGGTTGTCCATACCCCCCAGCACCTTGAGGTACTGGATCGCCAGCATCTGCGGATCCGTGGGCGCCACGCTCGCCAACCGTGGCAGCTCCTCGGCGAGGGGCCTGCTCGGCAGGCTGAGGGGGGCGTGCTCAAGCAGTTGGGAGAACAGCAGGGCGTAGGCGACGAAGAACAAGATGCCGAGGGGAATGAGCCAGAAGCTGTGCTCGCCGGTGGAGTAGCTCAGTACCAGATCCAGCAGGCCGGCGGAGAAGTAACTGCCCACCTTAATGCCCAGCCCGCTGCAGATGGCGAGCGACAGCCCGGTCAGCAGGGCGTGGGCCAGAAACAGCCAGGGGGCGGTGAAGGCGAACAGGAACTCGATGGGTTCGGTGATCCCCACCAGGGCAGAGGTGAGCGCCAGGGTCAGCAGCAGGCCCCCCTGGGGCAGGCGCTGCATGCGCTGGCGATGGAGCCAGATGGCGAAACAGGCCCCCGGCAGACCGAACATGATGACGGGATAGAGTCCCGCCACATAGCCTTCGTGCAGCGGCTGGGCGGCGGCTAGCGCCTGCAGGTTGCTCTCGCCCAGGCCGACGAGGCTGCCCAGCACCTGGTGCAGGCCGAGGGGGATCAGCAATCGGTTCAGCACGCCGTAGCAGAAGGCGCCGAAGGGGGTGGTGAGCAGGTCCGAGGCGATCAGGCTGATGCCCTGCTCCAGCAGTGGCCAGAGCAGCGCCAGCGGGATGACCAGCAACAGGCAGGCCAGGGCTGAGAGCAGCAATCCGGGGAGCTCTTCCGGTAGCGGCCGCAGCCAGTTGGGGAGGGAGAGGCTACGGGTCCAGGAGCAGATCAGCGCCGTGGTCAGCCCGGCCAGCAGGCCGCAGATCATGTCCGCATGCAGGCCGGGACTGAGGGTGCCGAGCGCCGAGCTCAGCAACAGGAAGTTGACCGCCCCGGCCAGGGCCTGCGCCCCTTGCCCCTGCCGACTCAACCCGAAGGCGATGGCCACCGCGTAGATGAGCGGCATCTGGCTGAACAGGGCCTGCCCGGCGAGGGAGAGCACCGCCAGATCCAGCACATCCGGCTGGCCGAGCCGATAGAGCAGGGCGGCCAGCGGCAGGATGGAGACCGGCAGCAACAGGGCATAGCCGAGCCGTTGCAGGGACTGGGTCAGGATCTTTCTGGCGTTCTGAACGGGCATGATCGCGGAACTTTTTGTGACGTGGCGCACAGTTTACCCGCAAGACACCCATTTTGGGATAGGGAAGATCCCTTTATTGCGCTCTTTATTATTTCTGATCAAATAATCGGCGAACGGCCTGATCCGGGGGCGGGGTCAGCAGGCTGACCACAATAAAGGCGATGAGCCCAAGCCCCAGGCTCGGCACTATGGCGTGCAGGCCGGCCAGCTGGATCCCCCACTGACTCAGGACCCCGTAGCAGACAATGCCTGACACCATGCTGGCCAGCGCTCCCGGACCGTTGGCCCGCGACCAGTAGAGGCCGAGCACCAGCGGCCAGAGGAACACCGCCTGCAGGCCGCCGAAGGCGAGCAGGTTGAGCCAGATGATCATCTCGGGGGGCTGCAACGCCGCCAGCAGCACCAGGGTGCCCAGGATCAGGGTGCAGAGCAGGGAGAGGCGCGGCACCCGCACCTCCAGCTTCTCCTGCTGCTCCTGTTTCGGGCTCAGGTAGTTGAGGTAGAGATCTTTCACCAGGGTCGCCGAGGCCTGGATCAGCTGGGAGTCGATGGTGGACATGATGGCCGCCATGGGCGCCGCCAGGAAGACCCCCGCCAGCCAGGGAGGCAGCACCTCCATCATCAGGGACGGCATGATCTTGTCCGGGCTGTCCATGCCGGGCAGGATGGCGCGACCGAGGGCCCCGGCCAGGTGCATGCCAAACATCAGCAGGGCACTGACTACGGTGCCGATGAGGATGCCCCGGTGCAGCGCCTTGCTGTCCCGGTAGCCGAAGCAGCGCAGGGCCGAGTGGGGCAGCCCCACTACCCCGATGCAGACCAGCACCCAGAAGCTCAGCATGAAGGGTTGGGTCAGCATGTCGCCGGCCCCTTGCGGGCTCACCAGCTTGGGATCGATCACCTTGAGCTGATGGATGAGGTTCGGCAGGCCGTCGCCGGCCACCAGGATCCCCGCCAGCAGGGCGCCTGTGCCGATCAGCATGATGATCCCCTGCAGGGCATCCGTCATGACCACGGCGCGAAAGCCGCCAATGACGGTATAAAGTAGTACGCAGCTGGCAAACAGCAGCAGGCCCTGCTGATAACTCAGGCCAGTGGCGGTCTCCAGCAGGCGGGCCCCGCCGATGAACTGCACCACCATGGTGGCGATGAAGGCCAAGATGATGGTCACGGATCCCAGCACCACCACCCACTTGCTGCGATAGCGGGCCCACAGCATGTCGTTGATGGTCACCGCGTTGACCCGGCGGGCGATGATGGCGAACTTCTTGCCAAGCACGCCGAGGGTGAGCCAGACGGTGGGCAGCTGGATCATCGCCAGCAACACCCAGCCGAGGCCAATCTTGTAGGCCGCGCCCGGCCCGCCGATAAAGGACGATGCAGACGTGTAGGTCGCCACCAGCGTCATGGCCAGCACCAGGCCACCCATGCTGCGGTTGCCGATGAAGTACTCCTGCACGAAGTCCCCGTTGCTGCGATGGCGGCTGGCCCAGAAGCCGACCCCCAGCACCAGCACCAGATAGATGACGAGGGGGAACATCAGCTCAAGATTCATGTGACTGTGACTCGTGATTCAGGGGAGTGGAGGTAAACGAAAGGGGGGCCGGCGAACGATGGGCGGCCTTACCGCCCGACTCAAGACTCATGGGATGCTTCTTCCGTCTCCAGCGGGATGTCGACAAAGAGGCGATCCACCATGAGCGCACAGAGGCCGATAAACAGCAGTGGCATCAGGATGCAGCTGAGCAGGAACCAGAGCGGCATGTCCCAGAGTTCGAGCTCTTCCGGAACGAAATAAGCCGAGCCGTACCAGGCGGCGAAATAGAGCAGGGTGAGCAGCAGGCAGAGGGCTGCTTCCCGACGGGCGAGTGCGAAACGGTTCACCTTGGCCTCCAACCATTTTGAGGGGCGCAAGGATAACAAAAAAGGGCCATGTCGCCATGGCCCTTTTTCAATTGTCGATCCCGATGGATCGGACAATCGTTCGCTAGATGAGGATCGCTTACAGACCCAACTTCTTGTGCAGGTAGTGGATGTTGGTGCCACCGTGCTGGAAGTTTTCGTCCTTCATGATCTCTTTTTGCAGGGCGATGTTGGTCTTGATCCCTTCCACCACCAGCTCGTCGAGGGAGTGACGCATGCGGGCGATGGCGATGTCGCGGTTCTCACCGTAACAGATCAGCTTGCCGATCATGGAGTCGTAGTATGGCGGCACTTTGTAGCCGGCATAGATATGAGACTCCCAACGCACCCCCAGACCACCCGGCGCATGGAAGCGCTGGATGAGACCCGGAGAGGGCATGAAGGTGGCCGGATCTTCGGCATTGATCCGGCATTCGATGGCATGGCCACGGATGCGGATGTCCTGCTGGGTGATCGACAGGGGCTGGCCGGCGGCGATGCGCAGCTGCTCCTTGATCAGATCCACACCGGTGACCATCTCGGTGACCGGGTGCTCGACCTGGATCCGGGTGTTCATCTCGATGAAGTAGAACTCGCCGTTCTCGTACAGGAACTCAAAGGTGCCCGCACCGCGGTAGCCGATCTCGAGACAGGCACGCACGCAGCGCTCACCGATGAACTTGCGCATCTCTTCGGTGATGCCGGGTGCCGGTGCTTCTTCTACCACCTTCTGGTGGCGACGCTGCATGGAGCAGTCCCGCTCACCCAGATAGAGGGCGGTACCCTGACCGTCTGCCAGCACCTGAATTTCGATGTGGCGCGGGTTTTCGAGGTACTTCTCCATGTAGACCATGTCGTTCTTGAAGAACTGGCCTGCTTCGGATTTGGTCAGGGCGATGGCGGCGGCCAGTTCGGCCTCGTTGCGCACCACGCGCATGCCACGACCACCACCACCACCGGCGGCCTTGATGATCACGGGGTAGCCGATCCGCTTGGCGATGGTGGCGTTGCGCTTGGCATCGCTGTCCACCGGACCGTCGGAGCCGGGCACGCAGGGCACGCCTGCCTTCTTCATCGCCTCGATGGCGGAGACCTTGTCACCCATCAGGCGAATGGTCTCGGCGCGCGGGCCGATGAAGATGAAGCCGGATTTCTCGACCACTTCGGCAAAGTCGGCGTTCTCGGAGAGGAAGCCGTAACCCGGGTGGATGGCGACGGCACCCGTCACCTCGGCGGCGGCGATGATGGCCGGCACGTTGAGGTAGGATTCGCCGCTGGCGGGTTTGCCGATGCAGATGGTTTCGTCGGCCAGAAGCACATGCTTGAGCTCCCGATCGGCGGTGGAGTGAACGGCCACTGTCTTGATCCCGAGCTCTTTGCAGGCGCGCAGGATCCGCAGGGCAATTTCACCTCGGTTGGCGATGACTACTTTGTCCAACATGGGTGGCGTTTTCCCTTATTCGATGATGAACAGCGGCTCGTCGAATTCGACGGCCTGACCATTTTCAACCAGGATCGCTTTGATCACACCGGCCTTGTCAGACTCGATTTGGTTCATCATTTTCATGGCTTCGACGATGCACAGGGTATCGCCGACATTGACGTGCTGACCGACTTCCACGAAGGCCTTGGCTTCCGGGCTGGAGGAGCGGTAGAAGGAGCCGACCATGGGGGAGCGCATCAGATGGCCGCTCGGGGTGGTGTCGGCAGCGGCAGGAGCGGCGGCAGGGGCAGCACCGGCAACCGGGGCGGTAACCTGCTGAACCGGAGCCTGCTGCATCATCATCTGCGGTGCAACGCTAACCTGGCCGGAGAAATTGCGGCTGATGCGAACGGACTCTTCCCCTTCGGAGATTTCCAGCTCGGCGATGCCGGACTCTTCAACCAGTTCAATCAGCTTCTTGATTTTGCGGATATCCATTAGCATTCTCTTTCTTCTTTATCTGATCAGTGATTATCAAGCCGCGCGCAATTGATGCACGGCTGCGGTTAAAGCGAATTGGTAGCCATCGGCACCCAGCCCACAGATCACCCCCTTGGCGACATCAGACAGATAGGAGTGATGACGGAAGGGCTCCCTGGCATGAACGTTTGACAGGTGAACCTCGATGAAGGGGATGGCCACGCCCAGCAGCGCATCGCGCAGGGCGACGCTGGTGTGGGTGAAGGCGGCCGGATTGATGATGATAAAATCCACCTGGCCCATGGCCTGATGAATGCGGCCGACCAACTCATGTTCGGCGTTGGATTGCAGGTGTTCCAGGGTGGCGCCAAGTTCGCTGGCACTTTGCTGCAGATCGGCGACGATCTCATCGAGCGTCTTGCTGCCGTAGATTCCCGGCTCCCGCTTGCCCAGCAGATTCAGGTTGGGACCGTTGAGCAGGAGGATTCGGTGATGTTGCGACATATTGAGTGCATCCTCGATGATAATGCTGCTATCTATCAGCTATCTGTGGACTACCAGAAATCTAGCCATTTTCTGCGCAATTCGGTGTGCCCTAGCACACAGATTTCGCAATTATATTGATTTCGTGAAAATTAGCAGCATTTTACTGGTCTAATCTCTACATCTGGTCGTTTATTGAGCTTTTTAGGCCGATGGCTGAAACGCCGACGACGAAGACGACAAAGCCGGCGCAAGGCCGGCTTTGTGGGGAGTCGAGACGAGGATCAAGCCGCCTCTGACTTCTCGCGGATAAGCTTGTCCACGACACCCGGATCCGCCAGGGTGGAGATGTCCCCCAGGCTGTCGGTCTCACCGGTGGCGATCTTGCGAAGGATACGGCGCATGATCTTGCCGGAGCGGGTCTTGGGCAGCCCCTCGGCCCAGTGGATCACGTCCGGCGTGGCGATGGCACCTATCTCCTTGCGCACCCACTCCTTCACCTCTTTGTGCAGCTCGCGGCTCGGCTCTTCCCCGGCGATCAGGGTGACATAGGCGTAGATGCCCTGACCCTTGATCTCGTGGGGCACCCCGACCACCGCCGCCTCGGCGATTTTCGGATGGGCCACCAGGGCCGATTCAATCTCGGCGGTACCCATGCGATGGCCGGAGACGTTCAGTACATCATCGACGCGACCGGTGATCCAGTAGTCACCGTCCTGGTCGCGACGGGCACCGTCGCCGGTGAAGTAGCGGCCGGGGAAGGTGGAGAAGTAGGTCTGCTCGAAGCGCTCGTGATCACCGAACACGGTGCGCATCTGGCCAGGCCAGGAGTCGGTGATCACTAGGTTGCCCTCGGTGGCGCCTTCCAGAGGCTCACCCAGGTTGTCTACCAGGGCCGGTTGCACGCCGAAGAAGGGGCGGGTGGCCGAGCCCGGTTTAAGCGCGGTCACGCCGGGCAGCGGGCTGATGAGGATGCCGCCGGTCTCGGTTTGCCACCAGGTGTCGACGATGGGGCAGCGCTCGTCCCCTATGGTGCGGTAGTACCACTCCCAGGCTTCCGGGTTGATGGGTTCACCCACTGAGCCCATTATGCGCAGACTCGCACGGGAGGTGCCTTCGATGGCGTCGCGGCCCTTGGCCATCAGGGCGCGGATCGCGGTCGGCGCCGTGTAGAGGATGCTGACCTGGTGTTTGTCCACCACCTGGCTCATGCGGTTGGTGGCCGGGTAGTTCGGCACCCCTTCGAACATCAAGGTGGTGGCACCGTTGGCGAGCGGCCCGTAGACCAGATAGGAGTGGCCGGTGACCCAACCCACGTCGGCGGTACACCAGTAGATGTCCTCCTCGTGGTAGTCGAACACGTACTTGAAGGTGAGGGCGGCATAGACCAGGTAGCCGCCTGTGGTGTGCAGCACACCCTTGGGCTTGCCAGTGGAGCCGGAGGTGTAGAGCACGAACAGCGGATCCTCGGCGCCCATGGCCTCGGCCGGGCAGTCCGGGCTGGCGGCGGTGACGGCGTCGTGCCACCAGATGTCGCGATGGCTGTGCCAGGCGACCTTGCCACCGGTACGCTGGAGCACTATCACCTTGCTGACACGGGTCTGTGGGTTGGTGAGCGCTTCGTCCACGTTCTTCTTGAGGGGGATGGGGCGACCGCCGCGCAGCCCTTCATCGGCGGTGATAACGACCGAGGAGCCCGAGTCGATGATGCGGCCGGCCAGGGCCTCCGGCGAGAAACCGCCGAAGACGATGCTGTGGACGGCGCCGATGCGGGTACAGGCCAGCATGGCGACGGCGGCTTCCGGCACCATGGGCATGTAGAGGCAGACCATGTCGCCGCGCTTGACCCCTTGTGCCTTGAGCACGTTGGCAAACTTGCACACCTCGGTATGTAGCTCGCGATAGGTCAGCTTGCGATCCTCGGCGGGGTTGTCCCCTTCCCAGATGATGGCGACCTTGTCGCCGCGCTCTTGCAGATGGCGATCCAGGCAGTTGGCGGAGACGTTGAGCAGGCCGTCTTCATACCACTTGATGGAGACGTGGCCCGGATCGTAGGAGGTGTTCTTGACCTTGGTGTAGGGCTTCATCCAGTCGAGGATCTTGCCTTGCTCACCCCAGAAGGCGTCCGGATCCTGTACCGATGCCTGGTACATGGCCTCATAACCTTCCTTGTCCAGCAGGGCGCCGTTGCCGATGTGGGCCTTGACCGGGTAGACCTTGTGCTCGCTCATCTCTCACTCCTGTGAATACATTTCTGTAATGTTTGAGTAACAACTTATACCTTTGGTGCCCGAGGGCAATTAGACTTTTGGATAGCGACGAGGGGAATGGTGGCAGCGGATGGGGGCAGGGCAGGTAACGAGTGAGAGGGAGCCATAGGCTCCCTTTTTCATGCCATGGCGGTGAACTATAAGGGGGGAACTAGCCGAGAGTGGCGCGAGATCGGGATGAAGGGGGTCAGCCTTTCTGGCGACCGAAGGCCTGCAGGCCGCGCACCAGCACCAGCATGGCCAGCCCGAGAAAAGGCAGGGCGAAGGCCATCAGCGGCAACCAGTGGGCATCGCTGCCACTGCTGTGGATGAAGTCGATCCAGGCCACCAGCAGGGCCAGCATGCCGGCAATCTGGAAGCGGCGACGCAGCACCACCTCCACCCCGAGGTTGGCGAGGTAGAGGGTGAGCAAGATGCCGGCAAAACCGGTGAGCTGGGCTGCACCGTAGAGTTCCCTGTCCGGGTTGAACAACAGGGCCGCCAAGGGGAGCAGGCCCTGTTCCATCGGAATAAAGCTGAGCAGCCAGCAGGCGATCAATAACAGGGCTGTCTTCATGGCATCGACAGCCGACAAGTGATGAGCTGCAAGGCTGTCTTCATGGCATCGACAGCTGGCGGTTGATAAACAGCAGGGCCGTTTTCATCGGATCAGTCGGCGGCTTGCGCCGGTTTGACCAGGCTGAGGTAGTTTGCATCCATGTGCAGGAAGACCCCCAGCAGGCGGGCGCTGGCGCCGTAGAATCCGAACGGGTCTGCCTTGCGGCAGGCCTGCTCGAAGCGTTCGAACCAGCCGAGCAGGTGGTGGTGCAGCAACTCTTCCTGCTCCTGCAGCCACTGCGCCCGCTCATCCGCGGTGGTGGCCTCGGCGGCGCGGATGATGAGGTTGCCCATCAGATCCAGCTCGATGGCCAGGTGATCGGCGGGCTCCTTGAATTTGTCGCTCACATCGATGCCGAGGCGCTTGAGACGTGCTTGCATCTCGGCCATGGGGGCCTGCATCAGCAGCTTGGCTTCTCCCCGATAGAGGGATTCGTAAGGCAGGGCGCCCTGCTTGGGATCGACCAGGAACAGACCGGCGAAGTCGGCGGCCAGCTCCAGCTGGCGATCCGGGCGCACCAGCAGGCGAGCGATGGCGTCGTTGAGCTCGGCCACGGCGTCACGCATGGGATCCAGCGTGGAGAGGCTTTTGAGGAAGCTGCGCACATCGTAGCTGTCATACTCGGCGATCTGGGCGTCGCTGAGCTCGGCGGCAAACAGGGTGGAAAACCACCAGTAAAGTTCGGCCCTGCGTTCGCTGGTAGCCATAAATTCCTGCATTTTTCCTCCGTGGATGACAATCGGGAGCCTGGATGGCCCCCGATTCTAACGACTTTAAAAATAAAGGAAACTCAAGGGGCGGTTTTGGCCGACCCCGCTCACAGTGCCGGGAACATGGGGTCGATGCCGACCGCCGACTCCGGCACGCCAAAGGCGGTGACCGCCGGTGCCTGGCCCTGGAATTTCTCGATCTCCACCAGCGTGGTGTGGGCCGTGGTGGCCTGGGCCAGGCTGGAGGAGCCGATGTCCGCGGTCAGCACGTTGGGGTCGCCATAGGTACAGAGGGTACCGACCTTGCCCCCTTCCAGCGGGCCGTACCAGGCGCCCTCCTGGATGCGCACCACGCCGGGAGCATAGTCATCGGAGACCACCAGTCCCGCCAGCACCTGACCGCGGCCGTTGAACACCCGCACCAGATCCCCGTCCTTGAGGCCCCGTGCCTTGGCGTCCTGGGGGCTCATGTAGACAGGCTCCCGGCCCTGCACAGTGTAAGTGGCGCGATAGGCATCAGAGGAGCAGAGCTGGCTGTGCAGCCGCTTGTCCGGGTGGCAGGACTGCAGGTGCAGCGGGTACTGCTGGCTGCCCGGGCCGCCGTGGGAGCGCTCGAACGGCTCGATCCAGACCGGGTGGCCGGGGCAGTCCGCATAGCCGTAGTTCGCTATGGTCTGGGAGAAGATCTCGATGAGGCCGGACGGGGTGCCCAGCGGCTCCAGATCCGGCTCCTGGCGGAACGACTCGTGACGCACCCAGGGCTGGCCGGCGGGGAAGGTGACGAAGCCTTCACCCTGCCAGAACTGGCTGAAGCGGGGCAGGCGGATGCCGATGCCACGGCCCTGCAGGCGGGCGTCGTCATAGATGCTCTGGATCCACTCCAGCTTGCTCTTGCCGCCGGTGAACTCGGCCTCGCGACCGAAGCGGCGGCAGAGATCGGCGAAGATGTCGTAGTCATCGCGAGCCTCGAACAGCGGCTCCACCACCTTGCGCATGGCCAGGATGCCGGCGTTGGAGTGGGAGCCCCACTGCTCTATGTCGTCCCGCTCGTAGGTGGTCGTGGCCGGCAGCACTATGTCGGCGAAGCGGCAGCTCGCGGTCCACTGGTGATCCACGCTCACCACGGTTTCCAGCTTGCGCCAGGCCGCCACCATCTTGTTGCGATCCTGCTGGTGGTGGAAGGGGTTGTTGCCGCAGAACACCGCCATCTTCATCTCTGGATAGGTAATGGTCTGGCCGTTGAAGGCGATGGTCTTGCCCGGATTGAGGATGCAGTCCACGAAGCGGGCCACCGGGATGAACTTGGAGTAGCCCTTCCAGTCGCCGTCGTGGATCGGCTTGACCCCGGGGATGACGGAGCTGAACCCGGACATGATGGGGCCCGTGCTGGTGAGGGTGCCGGCGCCGTTGTAGTGCCAGCCAAAGCCATAGCCGCCGCCGGGCAGACCGATCTGACCCAGCATGGAGGCCACGACCACCAGCATCCAGGCGTACTGCTCGCCGTGGTGCATGCGTTGCACACACCAGCCGCCGATGAGCTGGGTGCGGCCGCTGGCCATGGTGCGGGCCAGCTCGCGGATGGTGTCGGCGGGCACGCCACACAGCTTGGCCGCCCAGTCGGCGCCCTTCACCTGGCCGTCGCTCTCGCCCAGCAGGTAGGGCAGGAACTTGTCAAAGCCGGTGGTGTAGTTCTTCAGGAACTTGGCGTCGTGCAGCTTCTCGCTGTAGAGGGTGTGGGCGATACCCAGCATCAGCGGCACGTCGGTCTGCGGATTGAGGGTGACCTGCTCGCAGCCCAGGTACTTCTGGGTCTTGGACTTGACCGGATCGACGCTGATGACCCGGATCTCCCCCTTGGCCACCTTCTCTTTGAGCTGTGCCCAATAGTCGTAGACGCTGTGATCCGGCACCAGCCAGCCCACCTGCAGGTTCTTGATGGGGTCCGAACCCCAGATGACGATGGTCTTGCTGTGCTCCAGCAGCAGGGGCCAGGAGGTCTGCTGCTCATACACCTCCATGGCCCCCGCCACGTGGGGCAGGATCACCTGGGCGGCGCCGGTGGAGTAGTCGCCGGCCTTGGCGAGATAGGTGCCATGCAGGTTCATGGCGCGGCCCAGCATGGCACCGGCGGAGTGCAGCTTGCCCACCGACTGCCAGCCGGAGTGGCCCGCATAGAGTGCGCTCGGGCCATGGGTCTTCTGCACCCGCTCCAGCTCGTGATAGAAGAAGTCCAGGGCCTGGGACCAGCTCACCCGCACGAAGCGGTTCTGGCCGCGCTCGCGGGTGTCGGACTGGTGGCCCTTGCGCCGCCAGTCCAGGCGCACCATGGGGTAGCGGATGCGGGAGGGGTTGTAGACCACCTCGGCCAGCCCCTTGAGCATCTCGGTCGGGTGCTTGTCGTGCTCGAACGGCAGGGTCTCGACCCAGCGGCCATCCACCACCCGGGCGCGGAAGGCGCCCCAGTGGGAGCCCGATTGCACCAGTTTGTCACCGGACTCGGCGGCCATGACGGCGCGGCCGAGCAGGGAGGGGCCGATCAGGGCGCTGGCGCCGCTGGCCAGCAGGCCACCCAGGAAACCACGGCGGGAAATATTGATCATGATGTTATTCCTCTTACGAATCCTTAGTGGCTACCCTGACCGCCGGTATCGGCGGCGTGGTTCTGCAGGTATTTGAGCAGGGTGCGCTCCTCTTCCTTGCTCAGGCGGTAGTAGGCGGACATCGCCTTGAGCCCGGAGATCCAGCCGTTGGCGGTGAAGTGCGCCGGATTTGGCGCCGCGTGGCAGGAGTTGCAGGTGGACTTGTACATCTCGCCGGCATAGTCCCAGATGGGCTGCAGCGAGGACTCGAGCCCCTTGCCATCGACCCAGGCCTGGACCCGGACCTGCTCCCAGGGGATCTGGGTGGCTTCATCCATCTCTTGCTTGAGCACCTGCTCGCCGGCCTTGAGCTCGTCGCGCAAGGTGGCCACGAACACCCGCTTGCCCATGTATTCGCTCAGCACCCGGCCCTTGCCGTCCCGCTCGCGCCAGCCCTCAACGACCACCTGCAGGCGATCGCCGCTGCGGGCCAGCACCTGGATGCGGGAGGCGGGCAGCAGCTTGCCGACGGCCTCGGTGCCCTGCTCGCTGGCGTAGAGATCTTTCTCGGCCAGGGTGTAGAGGGTCTCGGCGGCGGGAGCCTCCTGTGCGGCCTCCTTGAGGCTGGCGAAGGTGGCACGGAAGCCGCCGGCCATGTTCGGCAGCTCGTGGGCTATGCCCTTGTGACACTCGATGCAGTTCATGTTCTTGGCGGCGGCGTCCTGCATGGCCAGGGCGGCGGCGGGGGACTGCTTGGCGTGATCCATGTTGTCGTAGCTGTGGCAGGACTTGCAGGTCTTGGAGTTCTGGCTGCTCATGCGGGCCCACACCTTCTCTGCCAGGTGCAGGCGCCTGTCCTCAAACTTCTCCTGGGTGTCGATGCTGTGGCCTATGTACTCCTGATAGAGGTCGTTGGCGGCCTCCATCTTGCGGGCCACCTTGCCGACGAAGTCCTTGGGCTGGTGGCAGTCGGTACAGACCGCCTGCACCCCGGAGGCGTTCTTGTAGTGGATGGACTCCTTGTACTCTTGGTAGACGGTGCTCTCCATGGAGTGGCAGGAGACGCAGAACTCCAGGGAGCTGGTCTTCTCGAAGCCGTAGTGCAGGCCGACGGTGCCGGCCAGGGTCACGCCGACCCCGACCAGGATCAGCGCCAGCACCGACCAGCGGCGGCTGGGTGTGCGCAGGAAGTGCCACAGTTTTTTCATGGAAGGTCTCTCACATCGCTTTTTTGATGTGAGCCATGATAGGGAGCGGCTGTGAACAGGGTTGCCGGTAAAAATTAATGAATTAGGGGTATTTATGAAAAAATGTGAATAGAATACTCCCCTCTTTCCCTGCTGCGAGCCCTGCCATGCGCCACCACATTCTGGTTGTCGAAGATGACGTCGTGACCCGCGAGAAGCTGACCGGCTATTTCGAGCGGGAGGGGTATGCCGTGACCGCAGTGGAAGACGGACAGGGGATGCGAGCCGCCCTGGCGGAGCAGGACATCGCCCTGGTGATGCTGGACATCAACCTGCCCGGGGAAGACGGCCTGCTGTTGACCCGTGAGCTCAGAGCCCGCAGCACGGTCGGCATTATCTTGGTGACCGGCCGCAGCGATGCGGTGGACAAAATAGTGGGGCTGGAGATGGGGGCCGATGACTATGTCACCAAGCCGTTTGAGCTCAGGGAATTGCTGGTGCGGGTCAAGAACCTGCTGTGGCGCATCTCCTTGGCGGCCCCGGTTTCGGAGGTGCGCGAGCCCGATGACGATGCGGTCTGCTTCGGCCCCTGGCGCTTCGACATTCCCCGCCGTCAGCTCAGCAAGGACGGGGTGCCGGTGCGCCTCACCAAGGCGGAATACGAGGTGCTGGTGGTGTTCGTCGCCCATGCGGGTCGGGTGCTTAGCCGGGAGCGGATCCTCTCCCTGGTGACCCATCGCGGGGACGGGCCGAGCGATCGCACCATAGACGTGTTGATCCGCCGCTTGAGGGGAAAGCTGGAGGAGGATCCGCGGGATCCCCAGCTGTTTGTCACCGTCCACGGCGAGGGTTACCTGTTCGCCGGTCAGATAGCGCCGTAGGCAGTAAATCAGGCTGTTTTTAGTGCCTTTTGTGAATTATTTAATAAGTGATTTTGTAATAAATAGTGGGTTGCTCTGCCATCAGGCCGGTGGTCGGGTCTCAAACTGCGGGCAGTCGTCCCCTATCCGGTGCCAGGGTGCCTTGGATCCGACGAAGATGTGAAAGCCGGGCTGCTGGCTCGGCACCTCGTCCAGCACCCCGAGCCGCAGGTTGATCTTGCCGCTGCTGCGCTTCTGGCTGAACAGGCTGGAGCCGCAGTGGCGGCAGAAGGCGAGGCTGGTCTCCTCCGACTTCTGGAAGCGGGCGATGGCGTCGCCTCCCTTCACTATCTCCACCTTGTCCCCGTCCAGCCCGCCCACCGAGGCGTAATCCGAGCCGGAAAACTTGCGGCACTCGCCACAATGGCAGTTGCCCATGTAGTCGAAGCGGTCCGGCAGGCGCAGCTTGACGGCGCCGCACAGGCAGCTGGCGTGTAACATCTTCATCTCTCTTCCTCATGTCTGGCCGCTGTGTCAGGCCTGGCGGTTATTCCTCGGCACGAAACAGCACCCGCTTGCACTTGGCACAGGCCCATTCGCGCCGAAAATCCGCCAGATGCACCAGACCGACTTCCAGTTGTTTGTGGTGACCGCAGTGGCGGCAGAACACTATCTTGCCGTCCACCGCCTCCGGGTGGGCGCTCAGGTACTGGGCCCGGGTGGGCACCTCCTCCCAGGGGGTGGCGGGAACGCGCTTGCGCTGATGGCTGTAGTAGATCCAGTAGAACAGAAAGAAGACCACCAGAATGATAAAGGTCAGCAGATGCTCCATCACGACTCTCCCCGTTTGCCCTGTGTGGTTCCAGACTTAAATGCTATTCGAATGAATATGTTACAAGAACCGCCGAGGGGGGATTGTGATCCGCTTCGGGTTTTGGTCTAGGGGCTTGCCGGGTCCAGGCCGACCCGGTAGACGGGGCGAAAATCCCCATCCGACAGCGAGTCTTCCGGCGAGCTCAGGGGGGCTGTCAGGGTCAGGATGGGAGGCCCCATGACCCGAGGGCACTGGGCCTCGCTGGCATCCGGCTGCCGGAGCAGGCAGACCGCCTGCGCCACCGCGAGGCGCCCCTGCTCGCGCATCTGATCGCTGTTGGCGGCGAGGATCTTGCCGCGCAGCAGGCCGCGCTGGACGCCGTGACTGAAGTAGATGGAGAGCACCCAGGGATGCCCGGCCTGATGCTGGGCCAGCTCGTTGACCGCCACCTCGGCGGCGATGGCACCCCCCACCAGGTAGTCGAGGTCGGGATGGCGGCTCAGGGTCTGCTGCACCAGGGTACGCTGGATCTCGCGGCTGTTGTCGCCGCGCATCGTGGTGACGAGCTTGATGGCGCTGCCACGAATGGCGTCCTGGAAACCGGACTCGATGAAGGAGGTGCCGCCACCGGAGTCGGGCCCCGGGAAGAGGGCGACCGAGACGGGCGGGCTGCCCGCCGGGTGGCGCTCTGCCAGCCAGTGGCCGATGCGCCAGCCCATCTGTTGCCAGGGCACGCCGACCTGGGCGATGGCGAGGCCGGGGGCGAGATCGTTGACCAGACCGAACACCGGCAGGGGCGCTTGCTTGATGGCCTCAGCCAGGCCGTCATAGCTGACAGCACCGAGCAGGATGGCGTCACTCCCCTCGTCGGCGCATTGGCGCAGCTGCTTGCGCTGCTCGGCCAGGGCTCCGTAGCCCCCCGCCTCGTGGATCCGCACCCGGGCGCCCAGTCGCTTGGCCTCCTCCACCATGCCCTGATTGACCGACAGCCAGTAAGCATCCCGCAGATGGGGGTAGAGGGCGCACAGGGTCAAGGGCTTGGCGAGGGGCGCGGGCCCGGCCCATTGCAACCGTTCGGGCTGGCCGGTGAAGGCGCCGTCCGGCCAGTGCTCCACCTCGAAGGCGAGGGCGGGACGGGCGAGCAGCGCGAGCAGAATGCACAGAGAGAGGCTTCGCATGGCAGAGGGTTTTGTTAAAGTGTGAGGCCCCATTATCCGGACAAAACCGATCACAACCAAGGATCCTCCGTGCGAATGTTTTCCGGCCTCGGCGGCAAGTTGCTGCTGGCCTTCTCCCTGATGGCATTGCTGACCTTAAGCGCCTCCCTGCTGGGCTGGGTCGGGCTCAATCGCCTGCGTCAGCTGGAGCAGGGGGTGCAGCAGACCCTGGCGAGCCAGGAGAGCGCCCGCACCCTGGCGCGCCTTGGCGGTGAGATCCAGAACTCGTCCCACCTGCTGGCCATGGCGAGCAGCGAGGCCGAGCGTGAGCATCAGGGACGCCTGCTGACCCTGCAGGGGCAGCAGATGCAACAGGTGCTGGACAGGCTCGGCACCGAGGGAGATCTGGCGCAGCTCCATCGCCTCAGCCAGACCATCATCGGCAACCTGGGGCAACAGGGCTGGCTGGTGGGGGAGCGGCTGGGCCTGATGGCCGAAGGCAATGCGCTGCGCGCCCGGCTGGTGGGCGCCGCCGGCCAGGCGGCGGAGCTGGCCCGCAGCCAGATGGAAAACGCCGAGACAGTGATGGTGGCGGGCATGGGCTCCCTCTATGGGTTGCAGGGTGCGCCCGCCCATGGGGTGCTCGATCGCCTGCTGGAGCAGGATCTCGACTGGCTTGAGCAGATGACGGAACTGCGCCACCGCACCCTGATGCAGCAGCAGCGCATCGAGGAGATCTGGCGCAGCGAACAACAACCCGCCCTGCAGCGGTTGCAAGAGGAGAGCCGCAAGGCCCTGGCCATCTTGCAGTTGCGGGCCGGCGCCGTGACGGATCCCGGTCGCCGGGCATCGGTGGAGCAGGCGCTGGCGCTGCTCGGGCAGAGCGACAAGCTGGTGCAACTGCGTAGCGACTGGCTCGGCAAGGGGGAGGCGCTGCGGGTGCTGGCCTCGGCCAACGAGGTCATGATGGCGAGCCTCAACCAGCAGGTCGACAGTCTGGTGACGGGGGCGCGGGACGCCCTCGGCCAGAGCCAGCAGGCGCTGCGGGAGCGACTGCAACTGGTGGAGCAGGCCCTGGTGCTGATCGGCCTGCTCACCCTTGGCCTCTTGATCCTGCTGATGTGGCGCATTGTCTACGGCCGCATCGTCTGGCCGCTGCAACACGCGGTGGAGGGGATGAGCCGGCTGGCGCGGGGGGATCTGGCGCCCCTGTCCTTCAGGGCACAGGGGCAGGATGAACTGGCCGAGCTCGGCCGGGCCCTGCGGGTGTTTCGTGACAACGCCATCGAGCTCGATCGCTATCAGCGGGAGCTAGAGTCAAGGGTGGAGGAGCGCACCGGCCAGCTCAGCCATGCCAATGAGCGCCTCAACGAAGAGGTGGAGAAGCAGCGACTGGCCCGCGCCGAGGCGGAGCAGGCCAACCGGGCCAAGTCGGTCTTCCTCGCCACCATGAGCCACGAGATCCGCACCCCCATGAACGGTATCCTGGGGGGGCTCAGCCTGCTGGAAGATACCCGGCTTAGCCCGGAGCAGCAGCGCTACCTGGCCGCCATCGGCCACAGCGGCGAATCCCTGCTGGAGATCCTCAACGACATCCTCGACTACTCCAAGATAGAGGCGGGCCATGTGGAGGTGCGCCGCGATCCCTTCCCGCTGCACCAGTTGGCAGAGGATCTCTGCACCCTTTTTCGGCCAAGGGCCGAGGCCAAGGGGCTGCGCCTCGAGCTGGCCTGTGCCGACACCCTGCCTCCCGTGGTGGAGGGGGACATGGGCAAGCTGCGCCAGGTGCTCGCGAACCTGCTCGGCAATGCGGTCAAGTTCACCCGGGAGGGGCGCATCAGCCTGACGGTGAGGCCGCTGGCGTGCTATGGCCCCTGCGCCGAGCCCTGCATCGAGTTCGTGGTGCAGGACACCGGCCCCGGCATCCCGGGCGATGAGCAGCAACTGGTGTTCGAGGCATTCCGCCAGCGCAAGCGGGACATGGGCCATCAGGGGGGCACCGGGCTTGGCCTCGCCATCAGCCAGAAGTTGGTGAGCGCCATGGGGGGCGAGCTGCTGTTGTCCAGCGAGCCGGGGAAGGGATGCCGCTTCAGCTTTAGCCTGCCACTGCAACGTTCGGCCGCACTCCTGCCCACGGAGCCGCAGCCCTTCCACCTCTGTCGGCCAAGGGAGATCCTGCTGGTGGAAGACAACGAGATCAACCGGCTGGTGGCCCAGGGCATGCTGGCGCGCCTCGGCCACGGCGTCACCCTGGCGGAGGACGGCCGCACCGCGCTGGCGCTGGTGACCGAGCGGGCATTCGATCTGGCGCTGCTCGATATCAACCTGCCGGACATGGACGGCATCAGCCTGCGGGAAGATCTCGCCGCCATCAGCGAGGAGGTCCATGGCCGGGCGCTGCCCGCCATCGCCGTCTCGGCCCAGATGTACCCGGAGGATATTCGTCACTGCCTGGCGGCGGGCTTCGCCGATTTCGTCGGCAAGCCGGTGCGGCTGGCGGCCCTGGCCGGCGCCATCGCGCGTCAATGTAAGGAGGAAGACGCCTCGCCCGCCGGTACTGAGGCCACGACGCCACGGCTGGCTGCGGGCAATACGATGCTGGAGGCGGATCTGCCCGTGCTGGGTCTGGCGCGCATCCGCCAGCTGATCGCCTTGTTCGAGTCACAGGGCACCGAACTGGTGGCGGAACTGGTAGCGAGCGAGCCCGGAGAGGCGCGGCGACAATGGGCCCACAAGCTCAAGGGCAGCGCCCTGGCGCTGGGCTTGAGCGAGCTTGCGACGCACTGCGCCGAGCTGGAGGCGGGGGGCGGCGATCCGGCGACCCTGACCGCCGTGTTCGAGGAGACCATGGAGGCGTTGCGGCGCTGGCTGGCGACGAAAAGCGTGGCCGCCGACTGAATAAATGTGCATTTTGCAACATAGATTCAACATTTTTTTAGGTGGTTGGACTGTCTCTTTGATCTCGCTCACGTTACAATGCGCGGGCCCACTTCACCTATCGCGCAAACGATTTTCAGGAGATAAACGGATGTTGAAACGTGACATGACCATCGCCGGCTACGATCCCGAGCTGTGGCAGGCCATTACCGACGAGACCCGTCGTCAGGAAGAGCATATTGAGCTGATCGCGTCTGAGAACTACACCAGCCCCCGTGTCATGGAAGCCCAGGGCTCCCAGCTGACCAACAAGTACGCAGAAGGCTACCCGGCCAAGCGTTACTACGGCGGTTGCGAGTATGTGGACGTGGTTGAGACCCTGGCCATCGAGCGCGCCAAGGAACTGTTTGGTGCCACTTACGCCAACGTGCAGCCGCATTCCGGCTCCCAGGCCAACAGCGCCGTCTACATGGCCCTGCTGCAGCCGGGCGACACCGTGCTGGGCATGAACCTGGCCCACGGTGGTCACCTGACCCACGGCTCCCCGGTCAACTTCTCCGGCAAGCTGTACAACATCATCCCCTACGGCATCGATGAATCCGGCAAGATCGACTACGACGAGATGGAACGTCTGGCCGTCGAGCACAAGCCGAAGATGATGATCGGTGGCTTCTCCGCCTATTCCGGTATCGTTGATTGGGCCCGCATGCGCGAGATCGCCGACAAGATCGGTGCCTGGCTGTTCGTCGACATGGCTCACGTGGCCGGTCTGATCGCCGCTGGCGTCTACCCGAACCCGGTGCCCCACGCTCACGTGGTCACCTCCACCACCCACAAGACCCTGGCCGGTCCGCGTGGTGGTCTGATCCTCTCCGCCGCCGATGACGAAGAGCTCTACAAGAAGCTGAACTCCGCCGTCTTCCCGGGCGGCCAGGGCGGCCCGCTGATGCACGTCATCGCCGGCAAGGCCGTGGCTTTCAAGGAAGCGCTTGAGCCCGAGTTCAAGACCTACCAGGCTCAGGTCGTCAAGAACGCCAAGGCCATGGTCGAGGTGTTCCTGAGCCGTGGTTACAAGATCGTCTCCGGCGGTACCGACAACCACCTCATGCTGGTGGATCTGATCGGCCGCGAGCTGACCGGTAAAGAAGCCGATGCCGCACTGGGCAAGGCCAACATCACCGTCAACAAGAACTCGGTGCCGAACGACCCGCGCTCTCCCTTCGTCACCTCCGGTGTGCGTCTGGGTACCCCGGCCATCACTCGCCGCGGCTTCAAGGAAGCCGAGAGCAAGCAGCTGGCTGGCTGGATCTGCGACGTGCTGGACAACCACGACAACGACGAAGTGCTGGCCACCGTGCGTGAGAAAGTGCTGGATATCTGCCGTCGTCTGCCGGTTTATGCCTGATACGCCAGAGACTCTGGTATAAAAACAATGCCACCCTCGGGTGGCATTGTTGTTTCTGCTCCGGCCTCGCCATGGGGCGCATTCTTTCGACCGAGGAGGCGCCATGCCATATCAGACCTTGCTCAGCGATGAGGAACTCATCTCTGCCATCCGCGTCCAGTATCACTTTCGCCCGAGCCCGGAGGGCCTGTTGGCCTGGGATGTGCGCCGACTGATAAGGCTGGGGCGCGGGTTGCCGGTACGCTCTGTGCCGCTTGGGCAGATTGCCGAACTCGACAGGGAGCACTGGTACGGGCATGGCAGCGTGAAGCCCACGGTGCGCAGCATAGTGGAGCACTGCCAGCTGATGCTGGCCGCCGATCTCGCCTATCCCATCATCCTCGACAGCGAGGGCCGGGTGATGGATGGCATGCACAGGGTGAGCAAGGCGCTGATGCAGGGGGCCACCCACATAGATGCAGTGCAGTTCGAGCAGGATCCGGCGCCCGACCATGTAGACTGCGATCCCGATGCCTTGCCCTATGACGACTGATGGCGGCGGCCATTCTCGGTGCAGCCTCGATGCCATCCACGGGTGGCATTGTTTTTTCTGGGCTTTTACCGGTTTTGGGTGGCCATGTTACACTGGCAGGCCAAGATCCTGACCCCAATGGCAGGTGACCCTTTACTTGCCCTGAGTTTGCGCCGGAGGTCCGATGCATTGCCCTTTCTGTAGTGCCGTTGATACCAAGGTGATCGATTCCCGTCTGGTGGCAGAAGGCCACCAGGTGCGCCGACGCCGCGAGTGCTTGCTCTGCCACGAGCGCTTCACCACCTTCGAGATGGCCGAGCTGGTGATGCCCCGCATCATCAAGTCCAACGGCTCCCGCGAACCCTTCAACGAAGACAAGCTGCGCGGCGGCATACTGCGGGCGCTGGAGAAGCGGCCGGTGAGCATGGAAGCCATCGAGAAGGGGATCAATCACATCAAGTCCCGCCTGCGCGCCACCGGCGAGCGCGAGGTTGCCTCCCAACTGCTAGGCAACCTGGTGATGGATGAGCTCAAGACCCTCGACAAGGTGGCCTATATTCGCTTCGCCTCCGTCTATCGCAGCTTCGAAGACATCCGCGAGTTTGGCGAAGAGATTGCCAAGCTGGAGAAGTAACGAGGGTGAGCAAGGCATTATTCGCTTCGCCCCTCTCTACCTCAGGAGTCGAAGACATCCGTGAGGTCGGTGAAGAGATCGCCAAGCTGGAAAAATAGGCCGGCGCCATATAACCCATTTTCTCGCCTGTAACGGGAGCCCAGATGTTTAGTCAAGACGATTATCAATGGATGAACCGGGCCCTCGAGCTGGCCCGCCGTGGCCGCTATACCACGGCCCCGAACCCCTGTGTCGGCGCCGTGCTGGTCAAGGCCGGCGTGGTGGTGGGGGAGGGCTGGCACCAGCGTGCCGGCGAACCCCACGCCGAGGTCTATGCGCTCCATGCCGCCGGAGAAGAGGCCCGTGGTGCCACCGCCTACGTGACCCTGGAGCCTTGCTCCCACCACGGTCGCACCCCCCCCTGCGCCGAGGCGCTGATCAAGGCCGGGGTGACCCGGGTAGTTGCCGCCATGGTGGATCCCAATCCCCAGGTGGGCGGGCGCGGTCTGCGCATGCTGTCCGAGGCGGGCATCAAGGCGGACTTCGGCCTGCTCAGCGCCGAGGCCGAGGCGCTCAATCCCGGCTTCTTCAAGCGGATGCGCACCGCCTTCCCTCAGGTGACGGTCAAGCTCGGCGCGAGTCTCGATGGCCGCACCGCCATGGCGAGCGGCGAGAGCCAGTGGATCACCGGCCCCTTGGCCCGTGCCGACGTGCAGCGCCTGCGCGCCCGTCACGATGCCGTGCTCTCCAGTGCCGAGACGGTGCTGACCGACGGCGCCTCCCTGAACGTGCGCTGGGACGAGCTGCCCCCCTCCGTCAAGGCGGTCTATCCCAAGGAGGCCCTGCGCCAGCCGCTGCGGGTCATCGTCGACTCGCAGAACCGGCTGACCCCGGACTTGCCGCTGTTCCAGACCACGGGGCCCGTGCTGCTGGCCCGTCACAAGGTGGCCGGCGACTGGCCCGAGTGGGTGCAGCAGCTGGAGTTGCCGCTGCTCGACGGCAAGCTGGATCTGGTGAGCCTGTTCATGCTGCTGGCCAAGCGCAACATCAACTCCGTGCTGGTGGAGGCGGGGCCAAAGCTGTGCGGGGCCCTGCTGACCAAGGGGCTGGTGGATGAGCTGGTGCTCTATCAGGCGCCCAAGCTCCTGGGGGACGAGGGCCGCGGTCTGTTCCACCTGCCCGAGTTGACCCGCCTGTTCCAGGCGCCCAAGCTCAACCTCAAGGATGTGCGGCTGGTGGGGCAGGACATACGCATCACGGCCAAGATCGTTTAGCCCCGAAGCGCCAGGGTGGGTGGCTTGAAAACAAGCCATTCCCATCAAGGCCAAAGGGGCTGATCCTTCAGTTCTTCATATTCAACACAGGCCGGGGCTGAGCGGGCCCCGTCATCAGCAAGGTGATCTGCATGTTTACCGGAATTATCGAAGCCATGGGTACCCTGGCCGAGCTGCGTCGTCAGGGGGAAGACATGGCCCTGACGGTGCACGCGCCGACCCTCGACTTTAGCGACGTCAAGCTCGGCGACTCCATCGCCACCAACGGCGTCTGCCTGACGGTGGTGGCCCTGGGCGACCAGCGTTATACCGCCGACGTATCGCTGGAAACCCTGTCTCGCACCGGCTTTGCCAGCGCCAAGGTCGGCGATCCCGTCAACCTGGAAAAAGCCTTGATGCCGACGTCGCGCCTCGGCGGCCACCTGGTCTCCGGCCACGTGGACGGCATCGGCGAGGTGAAGAGCAAGTCCAGCAGCGGCCGCGCCATCGAATACTGGATTGAAGCGCCGGCGGAGCTCGCTCGCTACATCGCCGAGAAGGGCTCCATCGCGGTGGATGGCATCAGCCTCACGGTCAATGCCGTGCAGGGCAAGCTGTTTCGCCTCACCATAGTGCCCCACACCGCCCAGGAGACCACCATAGCCCGCTGGAAGCCGGGCCATCGGGTCAACCTCGAGGTGGATCAGATAGCCCGCTATCTGGAGCGGCTGATGCAAGGCAAGGGACAGGAGAGTGCGGGCTCGTCGCTGACCCTGGAGAAACTGGCGCAATCCGGCTTCTTGTGATGGTGAATAATTCCATTATTTATTGATGTGGTGGTTTAGTAATCTGTTTAATATTTATTTTTGGTATAAACAGCTGGCGAAATGCGGTTGTTTACCTTGTTGATGAGTGCTCGCGACGGATCCCGGCCCGTCGCTCGGCCCGATAGCCTGGCTGAGTGGCCCGCCAAACCGGTTTTCTGTGATCTCGCCCGGGTTGAAACGGGGGCCAGCGCCCCCATCTAACAACACATAAGCCGTATCAAATCGGGCCCACGGGCTCAATTCCCGAAACATGTTGATGGAGTAGCCCATGGCGCTGAGTACAACCCAGGAAATCATTGCCGATATCAAGGCTGGCAAGATGGTGATCCTGATGGATGACGAAGACAGGGAGAATGAAGGGGACCTGATCATGGCCGCCTCCTGTGTTCGTCCTGAAGACATCAACTTTATGGCGCGCTATGGCCGTGGGCTGATCTGCCTGACCCTGACCCGGGATCGCTGCAAACAGCTGGCGCTGCCGCTGATGGTAGACCGCAACAACGCCCAGTTTTCCACCGCCTTCACCGTGACCATAGAAGCGGCCGAAGGGGTGACCACCGGCATCTCCGCCGCCGATCGTGCCGTCACCGTGCAAGCCGCCGTGGCCCCGAACGCCAAGGCTGCGGATCTGGTGCAGCCCGGCCACATCTTCCCGCTGATGGCGCAGGACGGCGGCGTGCTGACCCGCGCCGGTCACACCGAGGCAGGCTGCGATCTGGCCCGGTTGGCGGGTTACGAGGCGGCCTCCGTCATCGTCGAGATCCTCAACGAAGACGGCTCCATGGCGCGCCGCCCGGATCTGGAGATCTTCGCCGAGCAGCACGGCATCAAGCTCGGCACCATCGCGGATCTTATCGAGTACCGCAACCAGCACGAAACCACGGTCGAAAAGGTGGCCGAGTGCAAGCTGCCCACCGAGTACGGCGAATTCGACCTCATCACCTTCCGCGACACCATCGACAACCAGGTGCACTTCGCCCTGAGGAAGGGTGAGATCCAGGCCGATCAGCCGGCCCTGGTGCGAGTGCATCTACACGACGTGCTGAGCGATCTGCTGCACACCGACCGTCACAGCGCCCGTAGCTGGCCGCTGCCGAAATCCATGGCGCGCATCGCCGAAGAGGGCGGCGTGCTGGTGATCCTGGGGGCGGAAGCCAGCGGCAACGAGCTGCTGGCCCGGGTCAAGGCGTTCGAAGCCGCCGACAAAGGGCTGCAACCGGAAGGGGCCAAGTGGCAGGGCACCTCGCGCCGGGTCGGCGTGGGCTCCCAGATCCTAAAGACCCTGGGGGTCGGCAAGATGCGGCTGTTGAGCTCGCCCAAGAAATATCACGCCCTGGGTGGCTTCGGTCTCGAGGTCGTGGAATACGTCGGCGAATAGGCATATTGACCTCCCCAAGACGGTATCTTCTCAGCATGGGTTGGGGAAAGTTCGATGCAATGAAATAAGGGATGACCTCGGTCATCCCTTATTGTTTGTTGTCTGGCCTTTAGGGATTGCCTTAGCGGCGACGGCGCAACCAGGCAAGGGGTAGCAACAACAGACTCGCAAGACCGATGGCGCCACCGCCCCCACCGCTATTGGAGGTGGAGTTGGTGGTTGTAGTCGTTGTTGTCGTGTTACCACCTTCCGCCGTCGCTCCCGTCGTAGTGGTGTCATTCGTCCGGAGGGGCTTGTCGGTCATGCTCATCAGCACGCCTTCAAGACGCTGACTCCCCCCTCGTTCGTCGATGGCGGTGAGTGCTACCCCCTGGAGACGAAGTGTGCCCACGGTGTCGTTGGCATCGGCGCGAAGACGCAGGGAGCAGTGCTGTCCCGCTTCCAGGCGGCTGGGGCAGCCATTGAGCATGGCTGGAGCATCGCTGTAGAAGTTACTCAGGGTCAAGGCTTGAGTTGTGCGGTTGGCGAGTTGGTAGTCGGCCCAGCCACTGGTCCCTTGAGGCAGAATGAGGCCGCGGATGGTGGTCAGGGTGACCCCCTGTTGCTGGCTGGAAATCCACCCCTTGAAATCCGGGGCGTAGACATAGCCACCGGCACTGCCGGTTGCACAGGGATAGGCGCCGTAGCTGGTTACGCCGACCAGTTCTCCCCCATAGGTTAACGGGCCGCCACTGTCGCCCTTGCAGGTGTCCTGCCCGAGCAGGTTGCCAGCGAAGATGTGAGTGGTGGTCTGATCGCCATACCAGCGGTCTCGTTCCCCCTGATAGGCGAGATCCACCGCCAGCAGCTGCAAACTGGCTTTGGTCGCGGCAGGGTTGGTACCACCGTATCCGAGGGCATTCAGCAGGGTTGTGCCCACCTGCCAGGTGTCCTTGGTCGTCTGATCGGCAATAGTGATGGGAGCGAGGGAGACAGGATTGGCCAAGTGCAGCAGGGCCACATCCGAGGAGGAAGGCGTCTTGTCGGGGCTCCCGAGATTGTTCAACAGATTCTGATAGTACTCGGGATGCATCAGCACCTGGTCGACTCTGCTGCGGGTGTGGGGACGGCTCAGATCCGTCACACCGATGGCTACTTCCATGGGGCCGGACTGGGCATCGGCAACACAGTGGGCTGCGGTCAGCACCCACTGACTGTCGATCAGGGTACCGCCGCAGAAGTTGACCCAGGTGCCATCGATGACTTCACCGACAGCCGCCATCCAGCTGGGCGCTGTCGTGGCGCTACCACCTATGATACGTGGCGTACCGGTATCGGCCTGAGCGGAAAATGATAGCAGGCATGCGAGCGCGACGCCGCTGCGTTTGAAATACAACATATTGAACTCCTTGATATTATTGTTTTTACCCCGTGACAGGCGCGCGTATTATTAGCAGGTCGGAGCAGTTAAGAAAAAAATTAATAAGGGGTTGCTGACCGGAAGGGTGATGCCTGTTTTTGTCCCATTGCCTTTGTGCTAGAATGTGCGCACTTTTGACCCCGGCCCTTTTTGATTGCACAGAGACAGGATTTCCAATGAAGATTATCGAAGGAAATATCGCGGCTCCCGAGGCGCGTGTTGCTATTGTCGTTGCCCGTTTCAACAGCTTCATCAATGACAGCCTGGTGAACGGCGCACTGGACGTGCTCAAGCGTCAAGGCCAGGTGCAGGACAGCAATCTGACCCTGGTGCGCGTGCCGGGTGCCGTCGAAATCCCCTTGGCAGCCAAGAAGCTGGCCAAGAGTGGTCAATACGATGCCATCGTCGCCCTCGGCACCGTCATCCGTGGTGGTACCTACCACTTCGAACTGGTGGCGAGCGAGAACGGCAAGGGTCTGGCCCAGGTAATGATGGAATATGAAATTCCCGTTGCCTTCGGCGTGCTGACCACCGAAAACATCGAACAAGCCATCGAGCGCGCCGGTACCAAGGCGGGTAACAAGGGTGCAGAGGCTGCACTGAGTGCGCTCGAAATGATCAACGTACTGAAACTGCTTGAGGAATAATACATTGAAACCGTCTGAGCGCCGTAAGGCCCGCCATTGCGCCACCCAGGCCATCTACCAGTGGCAGATGACCAAGGCTAACGTGGGCGACATCGAAGAGCAGTTCAAGATCGATCAGGACACCAAGGGTGTGGACCTGAGCTATTTCCGCGATCTGCTGTTCGGGGTAGCCCTCCACTGCAGCGAGCTGGACAAGGTGTTTTCTCCTTTCCTCTCCCGTCCGCTGGACGAAGTGGACATGGTGGACAAGGCGATCCTGCGTCTGGCGACCTACGAGCTGACCCGTCGTGATGATGTGCCGCCGCGCGTGGTGATCAACGAAGCGATCGAGCTGGCCAAAGCCTTCGCCGCCGATGACAGCCACAAGTTTGTCAACGGCGTACTGGACAAGGTGATCAAGACGCTGCCGAAGCGTTGATCCCGTGGTCCATCCGCATTAAGAGAGGAGCCAGCTAAATGCTGGCTTTTTACTGTATGGGTGAATTTGAGCTGATTGAGAAGTACTTCAAGGTCCCCCACGCCCGCAAGGACGTGGTGATGGGCCCTGGAGATGACTGCGCCCTGCTGACCCTGCCTGCCGATACCCAGCTGGCGGTGAGCACGGATACCCTGGTGAGCGGCGTGCATTTCTTTCCCGACATGGATCCGGTGGATCTCGGCTACAAGGCGCTGGCGGTCAATCTGTCCGATCTCGCCGCCATGGGGGCCGAGCCGCGCTGGGTCTCGATGGCGCTGACCCTGCCGGCCATCAACGAGGCCTGGGTCGCCGGCTTCGCCGAGGGCTTCCTCGAGCTTGCCGAGTACTACAACGTGGCCCTGGTGGGCGGGGACATGACCCGGGGCCCGCTCTCCATCACCGTCTCGGTGAAGGGCTCTGTGCCAACCGGGCGCGCCCTGCTGCGCAGCGGCGCCAAGGCCGGTGACGGCATCTATGTCACCGGCACCCTGGGGGACGCGGCGCTCGCGCTCTCTCATTTGCTGGGCAAGCGCACCCTCAACGAGAACCAGCTGGCCGCCGTGCTGCCGCGCCTCGATCACCCCCATCCCCGCATCCTGGCCGGCCAGGCCCTGCGTGGCTTGGCGGGCAGTGCGCTGGATCTCTCCGACGGTCTGGCTTCGGATCTTGGCCACATCCTCAAGGCATCCGGCGTGCGGGCACAAATCGATCTCGGTCTGCTGCCGCTCTCGCCCGTGCTACAGGATGCGGTGCCGGAACGGGATGCCTGGCAGCTGGCGCTGGCGGGGGGAGATGACTACGAGCTCTGCTTCACAGTGCCACAGGAGCATCACGGCGCTCTGGACACGGCGCTGGCGAACTGCGGCGTTAAGTTCACCCGCATCGGCCGGATCCTGGCCGGCGACCCCGGCATCGACTATGTGCGAGGCGAGCAAACGGTGGAGCTTGAACTCAAGGGATGGGATCACTTCGCATGAGCCTGTTGATGATAAAGCCCGAGTTGAAACGGCTGAACCTGAGGAACCCGCGCCACCTGCTGGCGGTGGGCTTCGGTGCCGGCCTCTCTCCCAAGGCGCCGGGCACCATGGGGACCTTAGTCGCCATTCCGCTCTATCTGCTGGTGAGCGGCCTTTCTACCCCCTGGTTCGTCGCCTTGCTGGCGCTGGGCTTCGTGGCGGGGATCTGGATCTGCCAGGGCGCCACCGATGCCATCGGCATGCCGGATCACGGCGCCATCGTCTGGGACGAGGTGATTGGCTTCGGGGTGACCATGATAGCGGCCCCCGCCGGCTGGGAGTGGGTGTTTGCCGGTTTCGTGCTGTTCCGGCTGTTCGACGTGCTCAAGCCCTGGCCCATCTCCTGGTTCGATCGCCGTATCCACGGCGGCCTGGGCATCATGCTCGACGATCTGATCGCCGGCCTGTTCGCCCTGCTGTGCATGCAGTTGCTAGCTGCCTGGATAGGCTAAGCTCCATCGCCTTGGGCCAGGCTGGGCATCATATTCGGCGATCTATCTGATCGCCGGGTAATTCGTCCCATCCTGCATGCAGTTGCTGGCCGGCTGGATAGGCTGAGTCTTATCGCCTTCGGTGGTGCCCGATCGCCGGGTTATTCACCCCGTCCTGCATGCAGCGACTGGCCGGCGGGATAAAATAATTCCCTCGGATGGAGTGCAGGTCCGACCTTTTGGCGGACCTGCACTGTTTTGTATGCAATTTTACCCCTGACTCCCCCCCATGGCCGCCCCCGTCACTGGCGGATCATTCTGATTTTTCCCTATTTACCTCTGCTTATTTTTCCTTCATCCAGATATGCTGCCGTTAAAAAATCATTTTACATAAATATTCACTACTCATTCGAAGCTCGACAGGCGAAATGGAATAGTTGATCTGATTGCTTGTTAAGCTATTGTTGAAATTTAAATGTGGTAACCACTCGCGTTGCCGTCACAACATCTGCTAATGTGATTTTAGTCGACATTTTACGCCATTGAAGTGTGCGTTATCTGCGCAAAACATTGCGAAATTGTATAACTGGATCATTTACACCCGCGGGCAAACCGACTAACTTACTCGCGGGTTATTCCAAAAAAATGCAAAAAACCCGCCCGGATTGCTGGTTTCGCTGCCTCATGGATTGAGCGTTTCTTACTCGCTAAACACTCAATATCAACGACTCAAGGCACACCCAGCATCTGCGGCTGATTTACGGACGAATTATTTGGGACGGATGTCCCCCGCAGAGGTAACCATGTCCTTGCTCGAAGTGAAAAACTTGCGGATCGAGTACCCCTCCCGCTATGGGGTGCTGGCCGCGGTGAAGGATCTCTCTTTTTCTGTTGAAAAGGGGGAGATCGTCGGGGTGGTCGGCGAATCAGGTGCCGGCAAATCCACCATCGGCAATGCCGTCATCGATCTGTTGAGCCCGCCCGGTCGCATCGCCCGTGGCGACATCTACCTCAATGGTGAGCTGATCTCCGGCAAGAGCCAGAACGAGATGCGGGCCATCCGCGGCTCCCGTATCGGCTTCATCTTCCAGGATCCCATGACCTCCCTGAACCCGCTGTTCACCGTTGAACGGCAGCTGGTGGAGACCATCCTGGCCAATACCGACCTCAATCGCGAGGCCGCCTTCGCCAAGGCGCTCGAGCTGATGAGCGCGGTCGGCATTCCGCAACCGGAATTGCGCATCAAGCAGTATCCCTATCAATTCTCCGGCGGCATGCGCCAACGGGTGGTCATCGCCATCGCCCTGTCCGGGGATCCCGAGCTCATCATCGCCGATGAGCCGACCACGGCGCTGGACGTTTCCATCCAGGACCAGATCCTGCAACTCATCCGCAACCTGTGCAAGGAGCGTCAGGTGGGTTGCATGCTGGTCACTCACGACATGGGCGTGGTCTCCAACGTCACCGACAAGGTGGCGGTGATGTATCGCGGGGATCTGGTGGAGTTCGGTACCACGGAACAGGTGTTGGGTCGCCCCAGTCACCCCTACACCCGCAGCCTCATCTCGGCGGTACCCCGCTCGGACGTCAAGCTGGTGCGTTTCCCGCTGGTCTCTTATATCGAAGACGCGAGCGCACCGGACACCAGCATCGATCTCAAGACCCACTGGCTCGGCCAGAGTCAGGATCAGCGCAGCTATGAAGGGGCGCTGCTGCGGGTGGAGAACGTGGACCTGAAGTTCGTCACCAAGAACTCCCTGTTCCCGAGCCGCCGCCAGTACGTGCGTGCCTGCAACAACATCAGCTTCGAGATCTTCGAGGGTGAGACCTTCGGTCTGGTGGGGGAGTCGGGTTCCGGCAAATCCACCATAGCCCGCGCCATCACCGGCCTCTATCCGCCCGATACCGGCAAAATCGTGTTCGAGGGGATCGATCTGACCGCGTTGAAAGGGGAGCATGAGCGCCGCCCGCTGCGCCGTCAGATGCAGATGGTGTTCCAGAATCCCTACTCCTCGATGAACCCGCGCATGAAGGTGCGTGACATCATCGCCGAGCCCATTCGCTTCCATAAACTCGCCAGCAGCGAGAGCCAGATCCAGGGGATAGTGAGCGACTTGCTCGATCACGTCGGCCTCGGCCGCGGTGCCGGGGTCAAGTACCCCCACGAGTTCTCCGGTGGTCAGCGTCAGCGCATCTCCATCGCCCGCGCCCTGGCGACCCGGCCGCGTTTCCTCATCTGCGACGAGCCGACCTCGGCGCTGGATGTGTCGGTACAGGCCCAGATCCTCAATCTGCTCAAGGATTTGCAGCAGGAGCTTGGGCTCACCATGCTGTTCATCAGCCACGACCTGCCGGTCATTCGTCAGATGTGCGATCGCATCGGGGTGATGCAGCACGGTCATCTGGTGGAAGTGGCCGAGACCGAGAAACTCTTTACCAATGCCGAACATGAGTACAGTCGCAAGCTGATCTCCCTCATGCCGGAGTTTAAGGGAATGTCCCGCGAGGGGCTGGAAATCGCAAGCTAGGAAAGAGCCGGCTCGCCGGTCCGCTTGTCACAAAAAGTGTCAATAAAAAGCCAAAAGCATGGAGAAAGACATGAAGAAAGGATTATCCAAGATTGCCATGGCGCTGTTCGCCGCTGGTTTCGCATTTAACGTCTCTGCCGCCGACATCAAGGTGGCCGTCGCCTCCGACGCCACCTCGCTGGATCCGCAGGAGCAGCTCTCCGGTCAGACCCTGGAGATGTCTCACCTGGTGTTCGATCCGCTGATGCGTTACACCCAGGATCTGCAGTTCGAGCCGCGCCTGGCCGAGAAGTATGAACGTATCGACGACAAGACCGTGCGTTTCCACCTGCGCAAGGGCGTCAAGTTCCACTCCGGTAACGACTTCACCGCCGACGACGTGGTATGGACCGTCAACCGTCTGAAGGCCTCCCCGGACTTCAAGGCGATCTTCGACCCCATCGCCGAAGCCAAGAAGGTTGATGACCTGACCGTCGATCTGATCACCGCCAAGCCGTTCCCGCTGGTACTGCAGACCGTCACCTACATCTTCCCGATGGACTCCAAGTTCTATACCGGCAAGGATGAAGCCGGCAAAGACAAGGCCGAGATCGTCAAGAACGGCGACTCCTATGCCTCCACCCACGTCTCAGGTACCGGTCCGTTCAGCGTCAAGTTCCGCGAGCAGGGCGTGAAGCTTGAGTACACCCGCAACGCGAACTACTGGGACAAGGCTTCCAAGGGCAACGTTCAGAACCTGACCGTGGTGCCGATCAAGGAAGATGCGACCCGCGTGGCGGCCCTGTTGGGTGGTGACGTGGACATGATCTACCCGGTTGCCCCGAACGATCTGGAGCGCGTGAAGAATGGCAAGGATTCCCAGCTGGTGACCCTGTCCGGTACCCGCGCCATCATCATCGAGCTGAACCAGAACACCAACCCGGCGCTGAAAGACAAGCGCGTGCGTCAGGCGATCAACCTGGCCATCAACGAAGTTGGTATCGTCGACAAGATCAACAAAGGCTTCGGCACCCCGGCCGGCCAGCTGAGCCCGAAAGGCTATGCCGGTCACAACGAGGCGCTCAAGCCCCAGTATGATCTGGCCAAGGCCAAGGAGCTGATGAAGGAAGCCGGTTACGAGAAGGGCTTCAAGATGAGCTTCATCTCCCCGGCTGCCCGCTACGTCAACGACGTCAAGATCGCCCAGGCTGTCTCCGCCATGCTGTCCAAGATCAACATCAAGGTCGATCTGAAGACCATGCCGGTGGCCCAGTACTGGCCCGAGTTTGACAAGTGCGCCGCTGACATGCAGCTGATCGGCTGGCACTCCGACACCGAAGACAGTGCGAACTTCTTCGAGTTCCTGACCTTCACCAAGGATGCCAAGACCGGCATGGGCCAGTACAACTGCGGCGGTTATGCCAACGCAGAGGCTGACAAGATGGTGATGGAAGCGAACACCGAGACCGATCCTGCCAAGCGTGCCGCCATCCTGCAGAAGGTGGAAGCCATGCTGATCGACGACGCTGCCTATGTGCCGTTGCATTGGGAAGATCTGGCCTATGGCGCCAAGAAGAATGTCGACATCAAGCCGATCGTCAACGTGATGAACTTCCCTTACCTGGGTGACCTGGTGGTCAACAAGTAAGAGAAGCGTTAAGGAAGGACCCGGTGGGGGTAGCCATGGCTGCCCCCACCATTAACAGAAGCCTGTGCCAAGACACAGGCCACGTAGAAGGACAAGCATGTTTACATTCCTGCTGAAACGGTTCTATCAGGCCGTGATAGTGATGTTCGTCATCAGCCTGGTCGCCTTCTCCATCCAGGACAACCTGGGGGATCCGCTGCGCGAGCTGGTGGGACAATCCGTCTCCGAGTCTGTGCGCCATGAATTACGCGAAAAGATGGGCCTCAACGATCCCTTCTTGGTGAAATACAGCCGCTTCTTGCAGAACGCGGTACACGGGGATCTGGGCACCTCCTACTTCTTCAAGCGACCCGCTCTCGAGGTGATCCTCGACAAGCTGGTGGCTACCCTTGAACTGGTGTTTGCTGCCGCAGTCATCATCGTCGTCGTCTCCATTCCGCTGGGGGTGTACTCGGCGATCAGACCGCGCAGCATACTGACCAAGTTCATCATGGCGGTGAGCAGCATCGGCATCTCGATCCCGGTGTTCTTGACTGCCATCATGCTGATGTATCTGTTTTCCATCCAGCTGGGCTGGCTGCCGGCCTATGGCCGTGGCGAGACCTATAACCTGCTGGGCTGGGAGTCGGGCTTCTTCACCTGGGATGGGATCAAACACCTGATCCTGCCCGCGGTATCGCTCTCCTCCATCATGCTGCCGCTGTTCATCCGGCTGGTGCGCTCCGAGATGCTGGAGCAACTCGGCGCCGAGTACGTCAAGTTTGCCCGCGCCAAGGGACTGGACAACAACAAGGTCTATTACAGCCACGCGCTCAAGAACACCATGCTGCCGGTCATCACCGTCGGCGGCGTGCAGATCGGCACCATGGTGGCCTACACCATACTGACCGAGAGCGTGTTCCAGTGGCCGGGGACGGGTTTCCTGTTCCTCGAGGCGATTCACCGGGTCGATACGCCGCTGATCACCGCCTACGTCATCTTCGTCGGCCTGATCTTCGTGGTGACCAATACCCTGGTCGACCTGCTCTACGGGCTCATCAACCCGACCGTTAACCTGACTGCCAAGGGGTAAGCATGACTAACGCTGTGACTGCAAGCCCGAGCCGCTGGGCGCGCTTTAAAAACTCTGACATCGTCTACTACTTCCTGCGGGACAAGGTAGCCATGTTCAGCTTCATCGTATTCGTGGTGTTCGTGCTGGCCGCGCTGCTGGCACCCTGGCTGGCGCCGCACAACGTCTACGACCTGACCAGCTTCGATCTGATGGATGCCGAGCTGCCACCCTCCTGGCTGGAAGGGGGCGAGGCTCGCTTCTGGCTCGGTACCGACAACCAGGGTCGCGACATCTGGAGCACCATCCTGTATGGCGCCCGTATCTCCCTGACCATAGGGCTGTTTGCGGTGGCGCTGCAGCTGTTCCTCGGCATCGTCATCGGGCTGATTGCCGGTTACTTCGGTGGTCGCATCGACAACCTGCTGATGCGCTTTGCCGACGTGCAGCTGTCGTTCTCCACCATGATGGTGGCGATCATCATCTCCGCCATCTTCCAGGCGAGCTTTGGTTCCGAGCTCTACTCCGAGTTCGCCATCGTGATGCTGGTGGTGATCATCGGCATCGCCGAGTGGCCGCAGTATGCCCGTACCGTGCGCGCCTCCGTGCTGGCGGAAAAGAAGAAGGAGTATGTGGAAGCGGCGCAGGTGATGGGCTTCCGTGCCCCGCGCATCATGTTCCGCCACATCTTGCCGAACTGCCTGTCGCCCATCCTGGTCATCTCCACGGTGCAGGTGGCGAACGCCATCATGAGTGAGGCCGCGCTCTCCTTCCTGGGGCTCGGAATGCCGGTGGATCAGCCGTCACTCGGCTCCCTCATCAGCGTGGGCTTCAACTACATCTTCTCCGGCTCCTGGTGGATCACCGCGTTCCCCGGCATCTGTCTGGTGGTGCTGGTGCTGGTCATCAACCTGCTGGGCGACTGGCTGCAGGATGTGTTTAACCCCAAGATCTACAAAGGCTGATAAACCTATCCACTAACTTGCTGCGAGGCCGTGATCAAGGCTCATGTGCTGCTCGGAATCCTCACGTATGTTTATACGCTCCGGTTCCTGCGCTGCTCTTCACCTTGTTGACGGCCTTCTCGCGACAGTTCGTGAACAGGTTTGGCTTGGTACAGTGAATAACAAGAAGGGCGCCATAAGGCGCCCTTCTTCATTTCTCGCAGACATTGCGTCAGGTTTGTTGCCAAGCCTGGATGCTGGCGAGGATACCCGCGCCATCGAGTCCCAGCACGGCGTAGATCTCATCCTGGGTGCCCTGCTCGATGAAGCGATCGGGCAGCCCCAGGTTCAGCACTGGCTTGCACTGCCTAGCGCGCATCAGCAGCTCGTTCACCGCAGAACCCGCACCGCCCATGATGGCGTTGTCCTCGAGGGTGACGAACTGATCGTGGGTGGCGGTCAATGAGAGCACCAGCGCCTCGTCCATGGGTTTGACGAAACGCATGTCCACCAGGGTGGCGTCCAGCGCCTCGGCGGCAACCTTGGCTTGATGCAGCAGGGTGCCGAACGCCAGTATGGCGGTACCCTTGCCCTCACGCACTATGCGTCCCTTGCCGAGCGCCAGTGCTGTCATCTCGCTTGATATCTCGGTGCCGCAGCCGCTGCCGCGGGGATAGCGCACCGCCGCGGGTCCGGTGTGCTGGTAGCCGGTGTAGAGCATCTGGCGACACTCGTTCTCATCGGACGGGGTCATCACCACCATGTTCGGCACGGTGCGCAGGAAGCTGATGTCGAATGCCCCCTGATGGGTGGGGCCGTCTGCCCCCACCAGCCCGGCACGGTCGATGGCAAACAGCACCGGCAGCCCTTGCAGCGCCACGTCGTGGATCAGCTGGTCATAGGCCCGCTGCAGGAAGCTCGAATAGATGGCGACCACGGGCTTCTTGTCGGCGATGGCGAGGCCTGCGGCGAAGGTGACCGCGTGCTGCTCGGCGATGGCCACGTCGAAGTAGCGATCCGGGTATTGCTGACTGAACTTGACGAGACCAGAGCCCTCCCGCATGGCGGGGGTGATGCCGACCAGTCGTTCATCCTTGGCGGCCATGTCGCACAGCCACTGACCGAAGATGGCGGAGAAGGTTGGCTTGCCGCCGGCGCTCTTGGGCAGGATGCAGTCGTCCGGGTTGAACTTGGGCACGGCGTGATAACCGATGGGATCCTTCTCGGCCGGCTCGTAGCCCTTGCCCTTCTTGGTCTTGATGTGCAGCAGCTGAGGCCCCTTGAGGTTGCGCATGTTGCGCAGGGTCTCGACCAGAGCATGGATATCGTGGCCGTCGATGGGGCCTATGTAGTTGAAGCCGAACTCCTCGAACAGGGTGCCGGGCACCACCATGCCCTTGAGGTGCTCCTCCGCCCGCTTGGCCAGCTCCTTGACCGGGGGCAGACCCGCCAGCACCTTCTTGCCGCCTTCACGGATGGTGGTGTAGAGCTTGCCGGACATCAGCCGGGCCAGGTGATTGTTCAGCGCCCCGACGTTCTCGGAGATGGACATCTCGTTGTCATTGAGCACCACCAACATGTCCTTGTGGACATCGCCGGCGTGGTTGAGGGCCTCGAATGCCATGCCCGCGGTGATGGCACCATCGCCGATGACGGCCACCACCTTGCGGCCCAACCCTTCGCTCTCGGCGGCGACGGCCATGCCGAGCGCAGCGCCGATGGAGGTGCTGGAGTGACCGACGGACAGCACGTCATATTCACTCTCGTCGCGCCAGGGGAAGGGGTGCAGACCGTCTTTCTGGCGGATGGTGTGAATGCGCTCGCGCCGACCGGTCAGGATCTTGTGGGGATAGGCCTGATGGCCCACGTCCCACACCAGCCGATCGAAGGGGGTGTTGTAGACGTAGTGCAGGGCGACCGTCAGCTCGACGGTGCCAAGGCCCGAGGCGAAGTGGCCGCTGGAGCGGCTCACCGAGCGCAGCAGGTACTCGCGCAACTCGTTGCACAGCACGGGCAGCCGCTCTTTGGGCAGGGATCGCAACTCGACCGGCGTGTCCGCGAGGGCCAGGTTGGGGAAATCGGTTATATCAACGCTCATATTGTTACTGTTATCCAGCGTTTAGTGGGTTCGCTCGATGATGTAATCGGCAAACGCTTCCAGAATGTCGGTATTGTAGGGCAAGGATTGCAGGGCTGTTAAGGCCTTGTCATGCAGTTCGCGAGCCAGCTCACGGGCATTGTCGAGTCCGAGCAGGGCCGGATAGGTACTCTTTTGCTGTGCCAGATCCGATCCCTGGGGCTTGCCGAGGGTCGCGGTGTCGCCGGTGATGTCGAGGATGTCATCCTGCACCTGGAAGGCGAGCCCGATGGCGGCGGCATAGGTTTGCAGGGCGGCCAGGGTGTCGGCCTCCACATCCGCCTTGCACAGGGCCCCCAAGGTGACGGCGCACTCGATAAGCGCCCCGGTCTTGTGGCGATGCACTTGCTCCAGCTCGGCGAGGCTGATTTGGCGGCTCTCGGCCTCCAGATCCAGCGCCTGGCCGCCGCACATGCCGAGGTAGCCGGAGGCGAGGGCCAGGGTGCTCAGCATCTTGACCCGGTTGGCCATCAGTTCCTGGGGGAGGGGATGGTCGGCCAGGATCGAAAATGCCAGGGTCTGCAGGGCATCCCCCGCCAGGATGGCGGTGCCCTCATCGAACGCCTTGTGCACGGTCGGCTGACCGCGACGCAGATCGTCGTTGTCCATGGCGGGCAGATCGTCGTGCAGCAAGGAGTAGGCGTGAATGCACTCCACCGCGGCAGCCGGTCCGTCGAGGTATTCACTTTGCACCCCCAGCATCTCGCCAACGGCGTAGACCAGGAAGGGGCGTACCCGCTTGCCACCGAGCAGCAAACCATAGCTCATGGCGTCCCGCAGGCGAGGGGCCAGGGCGGGCAAGGTCTCAAGCTGTGCCGAGAGGCAGTCGTCGATACGGCGCCGGTGCAGGCGGGAAAAATCGTCCAGCGTCACTCACTCCTCTCCTTGTTCTGCCCGAAAGGGAACCGCTTGTTCGCTGCCATCGGCCTGGGTCAACAGGATCTGGATCTTCTGCTCGGCCTGCTCCAGCTTCTGCTGGCCGGCGCGCACCAGGTGGATGCCTTGTTCGAACTGTTTGAGTGCCTCCTCGAGGGGGAGTGAGCCCTGTTCGAGCTGATGCACTATGGTTTCCAGCTCTTCCAAAGTGGCATCAAAACTCAGACGGTCGATCTTTTTACTGGCCATGTCCATCCTCGGGGATTGAAAAAAACGGCTCATCTTAACATCGACCGGCCACAGGGGGGAGGCAGAAAAGTGCACCCGCCTCAAACTATCGGGGCCCCGGTCGATACACTGCGGCCATTCTCCAACGTTGATTTGGTGGCGATTGAGGCAGGCCAAGCTTGCCGCCAGGGGGGCAATAGCAGAAAATTCAACAAAGTATAAATAAATGACGAGTTCGGTGACAGGAGCAGGGTTGTGGATTTAGGCAGTCTGATAGGCATAGTGGTGGGATTTGGGGTCGTGGTGTACGGCATGTCGTTGGGGGGCCCTGTCAGCATGTATGTCGATATGCCCTCGGTCTATATCACCATCCTGGGGTCGCTTTTCATCGCCATGATGAAGTTCAATCTCAGCCAGTTTCTGATGGCATTCAAGGTGGCGGGCAAGGCCTTCATGTACAAGGGCGACAAGCTAGACGATCTGATCGCCAAGGCGGTCGAGCTGGCGGATGCGTCGCGCAAGGGAGGCTTTCTGGCCCTCGAGGCGGCGGAGATCCCCAACCCCTTCATGAAGAAGGGGATCGACATGCTGGTGGACGGCCATGAGGGGGACGTGGTGCGGGCCGTGCTGGAGAAAGACATCGAACTCACCGCCGAGCGCCATGTCATCGCCATCAAGGTGTTTCGCGCCCTCGGCGATCTCGGTCCCGCCATGGGCATGATAGGCACCCTGGTGGGGCTGGTGGCCATGCTGGCCAACATGAGCGATCCCAAATCCATCGGTCCGGCCATGGCGGTGGCCCTGCTGACCACCCTCTATGGCGCCATCCAGGCCAACATGATTGCCATCCCCATCGCCGACAAGCTGGAGCTGCGCAGCGGCGAAGAGCGGTTGAGCCGTACCCTGGTGCTGGACGCCATCATGGGCATCCAGGATGGGCAGAATCCCCGGGTGATCCAGGCCATGCTGCAGAACTATCTGCATCAGTCCAAGCGTAACAACGGACTCGCATAGGGGGCCTCATGTCAAAGTGCAAGTGTCCGCCTCCCGGCCTGCCCGGTTACATGGGTACCTTCGCCGATCTGATGTCGCTGTTGATGTGCTTCTTCGTGCTTCTGCTCTCCTTCGCCGAGATGGATGTGCAGAAGTTCAAGCAGATCGCCGGCTCCATGGAGAAGGCGTTCGGGGTGCAACACATCCTGGAGGTCAAGGACATTCCCAAAGGCACCTCTGTCATCGCCCAGGAGTTCAGACCGGGCCGGCCCGAGCCGACGCCCATCGACGCCATCATGCAGCAGACCGTCGCGCTGACCGAGACCGAGCTGGATTTCCAGTCCGGTGAGGCGGATCAGGTCGGTGGAAAAGAGCGGCCGGACGGCAAGCTGAGCGGCGGCGAGAGTGTGCAGCCCGTCCAGCAGGCGCAGCCCAGCGCCCTGGCCAAGGCGTTGGCCGAGCAGATGCGAGCCCAGATCCAGGACGGGACCATAGAGATAGAGGCGCTGGGGCAGCAGATCATCATTCGCATTCGAGAAAAAGCAGCGTTTCCATCTGGTTCAGCCTTCCTGCAGCCTCAGTTCTGGCCGGTGATCCGCAAGGTGGCGACCCTGCTCAAGGACGTGCCGGGGGAGATCACCGTCTCCGGTCACACCGACGATGGGGCGCCCGAAGACGAGCTGTTCCAGTCCAACTGGGAGCTGTCATCCCAGCGGGCGGTGGCGGTGGCTCACCAGATGATCAAGGTGCCCGGCTTCGACGGTAGCCGGCTGGTGGTGCAGGGCATGGCGGATTCTCTGCCCCTCGCGCCGAACAACAGCCCGGAAAATCGACGCATGAATCGACGGGTTGAGATCGCCATCATGCAGGGCAAACCGACGGTCTCGGCCCCGATCGGCGTGTTTGATCAGCGGTAGCTTTCGGCAGGAAGCGCGATCCCGCTCGCAGGGGCTGACATGGATTTTGTGGCGGCTTCATATTAAGATGCGCCATCCGAACCGATAGCTGCGGCTCTTCCCGATTGCCGCAGCTTCTCTTTATAAAGCAACCCAGGTTTCGACTATGAATCATACTCCGATGACTGTTCGCGGCGCCGAAAAGCTGCGCCAAGAGCTCGACTATCTGAAGAGCGAGCTGCGTCCCCAGATTATCGAAGCGATTGCTGATGCCCGTGAACATGGTGATCTGAAAGAAAACGCCGAATATCATGCCGCTCGCGAGCAGCAGGGCTTTTGTGAAGGCCGCATCCAGGAAATTGAGGGCAAACTCTCCAATGCCCAGGTGATCGACATCACCAAGATCACCAACAATGGCCGAGTCATTTTCGGTGCCACCGTGACCCTGCTGAAAACCGAGACGGAAGAAGAAGTGGTGTACCGCATCGTGGGTGACGACGAGGCGGACATCAAACAAAACATGATCTCCGTGAACTCGCCCATCGCCCGCGCCCTGATCGGCAAGGAAGTGGACGATGTGGCCATCGTCAAGACGCCAGGCGGCGATGTGGAGTACGAAATCCTGGAAGTCGCCTATCTCTGATGGAGCGGGACTGACAGAGAAGACAGGGGAGCCCGGCTCCCCTGTTGCATTTAGTCCGCTTGATAGGCCTTGATGAAGGCCTCTTGATGGCGCTGGAACAGCCAGTCACGAAATTGTTCCCGCTCGGTTGTCTCCAGCTGAAACTGCAGGGCCCAGTCGTGGCGGTGCTGGCGTGAGCGGATACGCCTGATCAGGGTGCCGGTCAGCGGCAAGGGCGGCAGCCCCTCGATGCACAGGGTTCCGCTCAGCGGATCGCCCTTGGCCAGGGCCGATGGCAGGCCTTCAACGATGAGGCCACCTAGCGACAGGCTGTGTACCTCATAGTCGGCATCGGCCGCCTGCAGGCTGGCTTTTTCATCGAGTCGCCAGGCGCGCAGATGAGGATAGCCGAGTTCGGTGATGGTGGGGGCGGCGATACGCAGCTCGACCTGGCCTTCCGCCGCATCGGTACAAGAGAGCGGAAAGCGCAGCTGATGGCCGGCGATGCGGGCCTCGAGTATCAGGGGATCGGCCCGTTGCAGCAGGCTGAGCAGGGGGTGATTCAGATAACCGCGCAGGAACTGGCCGGCAGCCATGTCCTCGGCGCCGCCCAAGTCCCGCAGCATGGCCAGCTCTTCTTCGGTGAGAATGTGATGCTTGTCCATCGTGGATGTCCGCAAGTATTCATCGCAGGTTAAGGGCCTGGCGACTATTTTGGCAAGCGACTTGGGAAGAAGAGAAATGAAGGAAAGAGCGAATGCTCTTTCCTGTTACTTGCGCGGTAATTGGATTTTGGGTTCGCTGGCTTGACGGTAGATGGTCAGCACGTGGCCCATGCTCTGTACCTTGATGGCGCCGGTCTCACGGACGATGGCATCCATCACCAGCTGTTTCATCTCACGATCTTCAGACGACACCTTAACCTTGATCAGCTCGTGGTGGTTCAGCGCCAGATCGATCTCGGCCAGCACACCTTCAGTCAGACCGTGCTGTCCCAGCAGGACAACCGGCTTCAGGCTGTGGGCGAGGCCCTTGAGGTACTGTTTCTGTTTATTGTTGAGAATCATGGCAATTTCTTCATAAGTCAGGGTTGAAAGGGGCGTATTCTACCCCCACTTAGCCCTTAATACTAATAACCCTTGTGGTTTTTTAAAGTCGACAATCATGACCCAGAAAAAGCATTCCCCCAGTTCAACTCGCTGGTTAAAAGAACATTTTGACGATCATTACGTCAAAAAAGCCCAAAAGTTGGGACTGCGTTCCCGCGCCGTGTTCAAGATCGACGAGATCCAGGGCAAGGACAAATTGCTCAAACCGGGCATGACGGTCGTGGATCTGGGGGCGGCCCCCGGTGGCTGGTCCCAGTTCGCCATCAATCAGGTGGGTGACAACGGACGCGTGATTGCATGCGATATTCTGCCGATGGATTCCATCGCCGGTGTCGATTTCCTGCAAGGGGACTTCCGGGAGGAAACTGTACTGGCTGCCTTGCTCGAACGGGTGGGGCCGGACAAGGTTGACGTCGTCATGTCCGACATGGCGCCCAACATGAGCGGCACCCCGCAGGTGGATCAGGCGCGCTCCATGTACTTGATTGAGCTGGCACTGGACATGTGCAATCAGGTCTTGCGCACCAACGGCAGCTTCGTGGTCAAGGTGTTCCAGGGAGAGGGTTTCGATGCTTATCTCAATGAAATTCGTCAGCTTTTCTCTGCCGTAAAGATTCGTAAACCAGACTCCTCCCGTGCCCGTTCACGAGAAGTCTACATTGTGGCTACCGGTTTTAAACTGTAGTACCCTAACCCTCATCGTTAACTGTCAGTCTGCGAGGTCATTGATTTGAGTGACATGGCGAAAAACCTAATCCTGTGGCTGGTCATCGCCGTCGTGTTGATGTCGGTGTTCAATAGCTTCAGCCCCAGCGATACCACCAGTCGCCAGCTGGACTATTCCAGCTTCGTTAAAGAAGTGACCCAAGAGCAGATCCGCGAAGTGCGGATGGATGGCAAGGTCATTAATGGCGTCAAGCGCACCGGTGAGCGTTTCACCACCATCATCCCGGCGCCGGATCCCCAGCTGCTCAACGACATGCTCAACCATAACGTGAAAGTCATGGGTGAGAAGCCGGAAGAGCCGTCGTTGATCACGTCCATCTTCATCTCCTGGTTCCCGATGCTATTGCTGATCGGTGTCTGGGTCTTCTTCATGCGTCAGATGCAAGGCGGCGGTGGCAAGGGTGCCATGTCGTTTGGCAAGAGCAAGGCTCGCCTGATGAGTGAAGATCAGATCAAGACCACCTTCGTCGACGTGGCAGGTTGTGACGAGGCCAAGGAAGAGGTCAAAGAGCTGGTCGACTATCTGCGCGACCCGACCAAGTTCCAGAAACTGGGCGGCAAGATCCCCACCGGCGTGCTGCTGGTCGGCCCGCCCGGTACCGGTAAGACCCTGCTGGCCAAGGCCATCGCGGGTGAAGCCAAGGTGCCCTTCTTCACCATCTCGGGTTCCGATTTCGTCGAGATGTTCGTTGGTGTCGGTGCCTCCCGGGTGCGTGACATGTTCGAGCAGGCCAAGAAGTCTTCCCCCTGCATCATCTTCATCGATGAAATCGATGCGGTCGGTCGTCAGCGTGGCGCCGGTCTCGGCGGTGGTCACGATGAGCGTGAGCAGACCCTGAACCAGATGCTGGTCGAGATGGATGGTTTTGAAGGCAATGAAGGCGTCATCGTCATCGCCGCCACCAACCGTCCCGACGTGCTGGACCCCGCGCTGCTGCGTCCGGGCCGTTTCGACCGTCAGGTTGTGGTCGGTCTGCCGGATGTCCGTGGTCGTGAGCAGATCCTCAAGGTACACATGCGCAAGGTGCCGTTGGCCGATGACGTCAATGCTGCGCTGATCGCTCGTGGTACTCCGGGTTTCTCCGGTGCTGACTTGGCCAACCTGGTCAACGAAGCCGCTCTCTTCTCCGCCCGTGAGAGCCGCCGCGTGGTCTCCATGAACGAGTTCGAGAAGGCCAAGGACAAGATCATGATGGGTGCAGAACGTCGCTCCATGGTGATGAAAGAGTCTGAGAAAGAGATGACGGCCTACCATGAGGCGGGTCACGCCATCATCGGCCGTGTGGTGCCGGATCATGATCCCGTCTACAAGGTCTCCATCATCCCGCGCGGTCGTGCGCTGGGTGTGACCATGTACCTGCCGGAGCAGGATCGCTGGAGCCACTCCAAGCAGCATCTGGAGTCCATGATCTCCAGCCTGTACGGCGGTCGTCTGGCGGAAGAGCTGATCTACGGTGCGGAGAAGGTATCCACCGGTGCCTCCAACGACATCGAACGTGCCACCGACATCGCCCGCAAGATGGTTACCCAGTGGGGCATGTCCGAGCGTCTCGGTCCCATGCTCTACGCCGAAGAAGAGGGTGAAGTCTTCCTCGGTCGCAGCATGGCCAAGGCCAAGCACATGTCCGACGACACCGCGCGCGTCATCGACGCCGAGGTCAAGCAGGTCATCGATCGCAACTACGACCGTGCCAAGCAGATCCTGCTGGACAACATGGACGTGCTGCACACCATGAAAGATGCGCTGATGAAGTACGAGACCATAGACGCCAAGCAGATCGACGATCTGATGGCCCGTCGCGAAGTCCGTGCCCCCAGCAACTGGCACGATGAACACGGCGATACCCCACAAGGTGGCGCCCCCGTGACCGCCGAGCCAGAAGCCAAGACTCAGGCCAAGGCCGATGACAACAGCGCACAGCTGAACGACATCGACAAGGCTAACGATGTCCCGGCCAAATAAGTTGCCATGACCAAACCCCGGGCTTGCCCGGGGTTTTTCTTTATGCGCATGCCGCGTTTTTGATACAGATGGAAGTGAAGATGCAACTCAGCAGCAAGGGGCGCAGCCTCTCCCTCGACCGTCCCCACGTCATGGGGATCCTCAACGTGACGCCGGATTCCTTCTCCGACGGCGGCCATTTCAACCAGATTGAGCGGGCAATGGCTCATGCTCGCCAGTTGGTCGCCGAGGGGGCCACCCTCATCGACATCGGCGGCGAATCGACGCGTCCGGGGGCACCCGACGTGAGCGTGCAGGAAGAGCTGGACCGGGTGATCCCGGTCGTCGAGCGGATGGTGCAGGAGCTTGATGTCATGATCTCTCTCGATACCTCCAAGGCTGCCGTGATGCGGGACGGTTGCGCCGCGGGCGCCCATCTCATCAATGACGTGCGCTCCCTGCTGGAACCCGATGCGCTCGCCGCCGCCGCAGAGGCCGGGGTGCCCGTATGCCTGATGCACATGCAGGGCCAGCCAAGGACCATGCAGGCCGAGCCTCATTACGATGATCTGCTGGGGGAGGTGAGGGCGTTTTTCGATGAGCGGATCGCCGCCTGTCTGGTGGCAGGCATCAAGCGTGACCAACTGTTGTTGGATCCGGGCTACGGCTTTGGCAAGACGGTGACCCACAACTACCAACTGCTGGCCGAGCAGCGGAAGTTGCTCGATTACGGCCTGCCGCTCTTGGTGGGGATGTCGCGAAAGTCTATGATAGGCAATCTGCTCGGTCGCTCGGTTGATGAGCGGTTGGCTGGTAGTCTGGCCTGCGCCCTGATCGGGTTGCAACATGGCGCCAGGATCATTCGGGTGCACGACGTGCGCGCCACCATGGATGCCCTGCGCGTCGGCTGGATGACCATGACGGGACAAGATTTCGTATCCAAATAAAAGAACGAGAACAGACAATGACCAGAAAGTACTTCGGCACAGACGGTGTGCGCGGCAAGGTGGGTGAATACCCGATCACCCCGGATTTCGTGATGAAGCTGGGCTGGGCCGCTGGCAAGGTGCTCTCCAAGAAGGGCACCAAGAAAGTGCTGATCGGCAAGGACACCCGCATCTCCGGCTACATGCTGGAATCGGCGCTGGAGGCGGGCCTCTCCGCCGCCGGCCTCAAGGCCATATTGATGGGGCCCATGCCGACGCCGGCGGTGGCCTATCTGACGCGCACCTTCCGGGCCGAGGCCGGGATTGTCATCAGTGCCTCGCACAATCCGTTTTACGACAACGGCATCAAGTTCTTCTCCGCCGATGGAACCAAGCTGCCGGATGAGGTCGAACTCGCCATCGAGGCCGAGCTGGATCACGAGCTCAAGTGCGTCGAATCGGCCGAGCTTGGCAAGGCCCAGCGCATCGACGATGCCGCCGGTCGCTACATCGAGTTCTGCAAGAGCACCTTCCCCAGCCACCTGAGCCTGGAAGGGCTGAAGATGGTGGTGGATTGCGGCCATGGCGCCACCTATCACATCGCCCCCTCCGTATTCCGTGAACTGGGCGCGGAAGTGATCGCCATCGGCTGCAGCCCGGATGGCCTCAACATCAACGACGGTGTCGGCTCCACCGCCCCCGAGGCGCTGGCCGCCAAGGTGCTGGAGTGCAAGGCCGATCTTGGCGTCGCCTTCGACGGTGACGGCGATCGCCTGGTGATGGTGGACAGCACCGGCTACATCATCGACGGCGACGAGATCCTCTATATCATCGCGCGCGATGCGCTGCGCAACGGCCGCCTCAAGGGCGGAGTGGTCGGCACCCTGATGGCCAACATGGGCCTGGAGCTGGCGCTGCAGACGCTCGGCATCCCCTTCGCCCGTGCCAAGGTGGGTGACCGCTACGTGCTGGAGATGATGAACGAGAAGGGCTGGCGCATCGGCGGTGAGAACTCCGGTCACATCATCTGCCTGGATCAGACCACCACCGGTGATGGCATCGTCGCCGCCCTGCAGGTGCTGACCGCTGTGTGTACCGCCGAGATGCCGTTGGCCAAGCTGCGCTCCGGCATGAGCAAGTTCCCGCAGGTACTGGTGAACGTGCGTTTCGCCGAGGGCAAGGATCCGCTGACGGCGGTGGCCGTGCAGCAGGAAGTGACCAAGGTGGAGCAGGAGCTGGCCGGTCGTGGTCGCGTCTTGCTGCGCAAATCCGGCACCGAGCCCCTGATCCGGGTGATGGTAGAGGGTGAGCACGAACAGCAAGTGATAGACATGGCGAATCGGATCGCCAAACAGGTCGAATCGGCGTTTTAATGAGCAATCAAGGCGGCTTTCTAGTCGCCTTGGTTGTATCTTGTTCAAACGATTCGAAAATTCAAAAATAGCACTTGTCAGCTGAGCATCCTCTGGATATTATCAGCCCGCTTTCGCAAGGGAGTTGCCGATGGGACATCGCAAGCCGTTTGTAGCAGCCAACTGGAAGTTACACGGTAGTAGGTCGCAGTTAGAACAGTTTACTGGCCAGTGCCTACAAGGCATTGATGAGCAAGTAGATGTGGTTTTGTGTCCTTCCCATGTGCATCTCGATTTCACCGCTTCACTGCTTAACGAGCAGAAGGTGATGAAGTTGGGGGCTCAGAATGTGAGTCAGCACCAATCTGGCGCTTTCACGGGTGAAGTCTCGTGTCAGATGTTGGTTGAGGCAGGGTGTCGTTACGTATTAGTAGGACACTCCGAGCGCAGGCGTCTCTTTGGAGAGACCAGTTTCATCGTCGCAGAGAAGTTTGCGGCAGCCAGAGCGGCAGGCTTGATTCCCATCCTCTGTTTGGGTGAGTCGGGTGCTGCGAGGCAGGCGAGAAGAACCTTCGAGGTGATCGCCGAAGAGCTGGACATCGTCATAGAGAAAAATGGCGCGATGGCTTTCGATAATGCTATCATCGCCTACGAGCCGATTTGGGCTGTAGGCACAGGTAAATGCGCCACACCCGAGCAGGCACAAGAGGTTCATTCCTTTATTCGCGGTCGCTTGGCGGAGGATACTCCGGTAATAGGTGAGAAAGTCAGAATCATCTATGGTGGGAGCGTGACACCGGCCAATGCACGAGATTTGTTTGCCCAGCCCGACATTGATGGCGGTCTGATCGGCGGTGCGAGTCTCGATGACAAGGCGTTTTTAGGAATTGTTGAAGCGGCAAAGGGTGCAAGTTAAATGTACGAGATTCTTTTAGTCGTTTATCTGTTGGTGTCACTGGCTCTGATCGGTCTGGTGATGATTCAGCAAGGTAAAGGGGCTGATATGGGCGCCTCCTTCGGCGCAGGGGCATCGAATACCGTATTCGGCTCCGGTGGTTCAGGCAGTTTCCTGACCCGCACAACTGCAATTTTGGCCACTCTGTTCTTTTTGATCAGCCTTCTGCTTGGCTCCATGTCTAGCAACAAGGTAAAACAGGGTAGCGAATGGGAAAATCTGCAACAGACTCAACAAGTTGAGCAGACCAAAGCGCCAGTGAAGAAAGATACTGACGTTCCCGAATAAAGAGTTTTTGCCGTGGTGGTGGAATTGGTAGACACGCTATCTTGAGGGGGTAGTGCTCTAGGGTGTGCGGGTTCGAGTCCCGCCCACGGCACCAATTAAGCAGTGAGCTCGGGTAACCGGGTATATTATAGCCAGTCAGTCTTGTGTGACGAGAATGAAGTGGCTATAATCTCGCACGATTTCGGACGCGGGGTGGAGCAGCATGGTAGCTCGTCGGGCTCATAACCCGAAGGTCGTCGGTTCAAATCCGGCCCCCGCAACCAAATTTCACGCCTTTCCTACGCTCAGGAAGGCGGTCGCTGCGAGGCGACAATCAGGGTAAAGCGCCAAGCCCCGATTTGACATCGGGGCTTTTTGTTATGTGCGATTTATTCTGAATCGATCTCTATCTGGGCTATATGCCCTTTTTTTGTTTTTCGGAGGGTGACTTTGGCTACGTTGGAACAACGTTTGACCGATCTGCTCGAGGCTCCGGTCGTTGCCTTGGGTTTTGAACTTTGGGGTGTCGAGTTTATCCGTGCGGGTAGGCACTCGACCTTGCGCGTCTTCATCGATGCAGAACAAGGCGTGACGGTGGAAGACTGTGCCGAGGTGAGCCGCCAGGTTGGCGCCATCATGGACGTCGAAGACCCCATCACCGAAGAGTACTTCCTGGAAGTCTCTTCCCCCGGTCTGGATCGCCCCCTGTTCAAGGTTGCCCAGTTCGAAAAATACGTTGGCCAAGAGGCGGCGGTTTCGCTTCGGATGGCAACAAACAACCGCCGCAAGTTCAAAGGCGTAATCAAAGCCGTGCAGGGCGACATGGTCACCCTGACGGTAGATGGTAAGGACGAGGTGTTGGCTTTCACCAATATCCAAAAAGCGAACATAGTGCCGAACTTTGGTTAACGAGGCTATCGGATATGAATAAAGAGATTTTGCTGGTCGTTGACGCTGTGTCCAACGAGAAAGCTGTTCCCCGCGAGAAGATTTTCCAGGCTCTGGAGACTGCGCTGGCGACTGCGACCAAGAAAAAATACGAAGGCGAGATTGAAGTTCGCGTTGAGATCGATCGCAAGACCGGTGACTACGACACTTATCGCCGCTGGGTAGTGGTAGCCGACCAGGCTTCCATGGAGAACGCTTACGGTGAAATCACCCTCGAAGCGGCCCAGATCGATGACCCCGAAATCCAGGTGGGTGACTATGTTGAAGACCAGATTGACTCTGTCACCTTCGACCGTATCACTACCCAGACCGCCAAGCAGGTTATCGTGCAGAAAGTGCGCGAAGCCGAGCGTTCCCAAGTCGTTGACCAGTTCAAGGACAAGGAAGGCACTATCATCAGTGGCGTGGTCAAGAAGAGCAACCGTGACAACGTGATCCTGGACCTGGGCAGCAATGCCGAAGCCGTGATCTTCCGTGACGACATGCTGCCGCGCGAGACCTTCCGTCCGGGCGACCGCATCCGTGGTCTGCTCTATGCCGTCCGTCCGGAAGCCCGTGGCTCCCAGCTGTTCGTCAGCCGCTCCAGCCCTGACTTCCTCAAAGAGCTGTTCCGCATCGAAGTGCCAGAGATTGGCGAAGAGATGATCGAAATCATGGGCGCCGCCCGTGACCCGGGTTCCCGCGCCAAGATCGCGGTCAAGACCAACGATCGTCGTATCGATCCGATCGGTGCCTGTATCGGCATGCGTGGCGCTCGTGTGCAAGCCGTCTCCGCCGAGCTGAGCGGTGAGCGTGCCGACATCGTGCTGTACGATGACAACCCGGCTCAATACGTGATCAATGCCATGGCGCCTGCCGATGTGGCCTCCATCATCGTTGATGAAGACAACCACACCATGGACATCGCCGTGGAAGCCGCCAACCTGGCCCAGGCCATCGGTCGCAATGGTCAGAACGTGCGTCTGGCTTCCCAGCTGACCGGTTGGGAGCTGAACGTCATGACCGTCGAGGACATGCGTGCCAAGCACCAGGCCGAGAACGATCGCATCCTGACTCTGTTCACCAGCGCCCTCGACATCGACGACGATTTCGCCAGCCTGCTGATGGAAGAAGGTTTCTCCACTCTGGAAGAAATCGCCTTCGTGCCCGTCAATGAGCTGCTGGCCATCGACGGTCTGGACGAAGACATGGTGGAAGAGCTGCGCAAGCGTGCGAAAGATGTTCTGACCACCAAGGCCCTGGCTAAAGAAGAATCCTTTGAAGGTGTTGAGCCTTCCGAAGACCTGCTCAATCTGGCTGGCCTCGACCGCGACATGGCATACGCCCTGGCCACACGTGGTGTCGGTACCCTGGAAGATTTGGCAGAGCAAGGTATCGATGACCTTGCCGACATTGAAGAGCTGACCGCTGAGAAAGCCGGTGAGCTGATTATGGCTGCTCGCAATATCTGTTGGTTCGGGGAAGAGCAGTCTAGTTAAGATCAAACGGAGGAAAATGAATGGCAGAAGTATCAGTCAAACAACTTGCCACTGACATCGACACGCCGGTTGATCGTCTTCTCCAGCAGTTCGTCGATGCCGGTATCAGCAAGAGCAAGGCCGACGACATGGTCAGCGAGTCTGAGAAACAGACTCTGCTGGCGCACTTGAAAAAACAGCATGGAGGTGACGAGAGCACCGCACCTGCCCGCATGACGTTGCAGCGCAAGACCAAGAGCACCATCAGTGTTCAGGGGACTGGCGGCAAGAACAAAGAAGTGCAGGTTGAAGTGCGCAAGACTCGCACCTATGTAAAACGCTCGGCGCTGGAAGATGAACAGCGTCAGGCGGAAGCCGAGGAAACAGCGCGTTTGGAAGCAGAAGAAAAAGCTCGTCACGAGGCCGAAAACAAGGCCCGTCTCGACGCTGAAGAGAAGGCTCGCCGTGAGGCTGAGCAGGCTCGTCGTGAAGCTGAGGAAAAGGCGCGGATCGAGGCACAATCAAAGGCTCGACAGGCTCCACAGCCCGCCAAAGTAGCCGCTAGCACAGCTCAGCAAGAGGCAGAAAAGATGGCCAAGCGCGAAGCAGAAGAACTGAAGCGCCAACAAGAACAAACAGCCTTGACCAAGGCTGAAGAACTCGCCGCGAAGAAAGCCGAAGAGGCTCGCGTCATGGCGGAACAAAACGGTCCCCGCTGGGCCGAAGAAGAAGCCGCTCGCGCCAAAGAGAGCAGCGATTACCATCTGACCACCAACAAGCACGCGCAAGCGGCTGAAGATGAGTTGGATCGTAAGGAAGAGACCAGCCGTCGTACGGCTGCCGCTGCCAAGGCCCCGAAAAAGGCCACCCGTCGGGACGACGATCGTAACGATCGCAACTCCCGCGATCCGCGTGCTCGTAAGGGCAAGCGTGGCAAGATGGCTACTCCGAACGCCATGAAGCACGGCTTCAACAAGCCGGCTGCCGTGGTCAACCGTGACGTGGTGATCGGCGAGACCATCACCGTGGCCGAGCTGGCCAACAAGATGGCCGTCAAGGGCGTCGAAGTCATCAAAGTGATGATGAAGATGGGTGCCATGGCCACCATCAACCAGGTGATCGATCAGGAGACCGCTCAGCTGGTCGCCGAGGAGATGGGTCACAAGGTGTTGCTGCGTCGTGAGAACGAGCTGGAAGAGGCGGTACTGTCCGATCGTGACGAGACCTCCGAAGCCAAGCCGCGCGCTCCTGTCGTGACCATCATGGGTCACGTCGACCACGGTAAGACCTCCCTGCTGGATTACATCCGCAAGGCCAAGGTTGCCGCGGGCGAAGCCGGTGGCATTACCCAGCACATCGGTGCTTATCACGTCGAAACTGAAAGCGGCATGATCACCTTCCTGGATACCCCGGGTCACGCGGCCTTTACCTCCATGCGTGCCCGTGGTGCCAAGTCGACCGATATCGTGGTACTGGTTGTTGCTGCCGATGACGGCGTCATGCCGCAGACCATCGAAGCCATCCAGCACGCCAAGGCGGCAGAAGTGCCCATCGTGGTTGCGGTCAACAAGATCGACAAGCCCGAAGCGGATCCGGATCGCGTCAAGACCGAGCTGGCCCGTTACAACGTCATGTCCGAAGACTGGGGTGGCGATAGCCAGTTCGTGCACGTCTCCGCCAAGTCTGGCGAAGGCATCGACGATCTGCTGGAAGCCATCCTGATCCAGTCCGAAGTACTGGAGCTGAAAGCAGTTGTCGATGGCATGGCCAACGGCGTCGTGATCGAGTCCTTCCTGGACAAGGGTCGTGGTCCGGTTGCCACCGTGCTGGTACAAGAAGGTACCCTGCGCCAGGGCGACATCGTCCTCTGTGGTCTGGAATACGGTCGTGTCCGTGCCATGCGTGACGAACTGGGTCGCGAGATCAAGGAAGCGGGCCCGTCTCTGCCGGTCGAAATCCTGGGTCTGTCCGGGGTGCCGTCTGCCGGTGACGAAGCCACCGTCGTACGTGACGAGAAGAAGGCCCGTGAAGTGGCTCTCTATCGTCAAGGCAAGTTCCGCGACGTCAAGCTGGCACGCCAGCAGAAGGCCAAGCTGGAGAACATGTTCGCCAACATGACCGAGGGCGAAGTGTCCGAAGTGAACGTGGTGATCAAGGCCGACGTACAGGGCTCTGTGCAAGCCATCTGCGATGCGCTGGTGCAGCTCTCTACCGACGAAGTCAAGGTCAAGATCGTGGGCTCCGGTGTCGGTGGTATCACCGAAACCGACGCTACCCTGGCTGCCGCTTCCAGCGCCATCCTGGTGGGCTTCAACGTCCGTGCCGACGCTTCTGCTCGCAAGGTCATCGAGGCCGAGAGCCTGGATCTGCGTTACTACTCCGTCATCTATGACCTGATCGACGAAGTGAAGCAGGCCATGAGCGGCAAGCTGGCCCCTGAGTATCGTCAGGAGATCATCGGTCTGGCTGAAGTGCGTAGCGTCTTCAAGTCACCGAAGTTCGGCGCCGTTGCTGGCTGTATGGTCACCGAAGGTGTGGTCAAGCGTTCCAACCGTATCCGTGTTCTGCGTGACAACGTGGTCATCTATGAAGGCGAGCTGGAATCCCTGCGTCGCTTCAAGGATGACGTCAACGAGGTCCGCAACGGTTACGAGTGTGGTATCGCGGTCAAGAACTACAATGACGTACGCGAAGGCGACCAGATTGAAGTTTACGAGACCGTGGTCATCCAACGGACTCTGTAAGCCGAGCAATAGACAAAATAGGGGGCCGCGGCCCCCTTTTATCGCAGGATAGAAATATGGCCAGAGAATTCAGCCGGACCAACAGGGTCGGGCAGCAGATCCAGCGTGAAATCGCGCTGATCTTGCAGCGTGAGGTCAAGGACCCGCGCATCGGCATGGTAACCGTCTCGGACGTCGAAGTGTCCAAGGACCTTAACTACGCCAAGGTATATGTCACCTTCTTGCAGTTGGAGAACGACGGCGAGCGGGTCAAGGAAGGACTCAAGGGCCTGACCGAAGCGGCCGGCTACATCCGTAGCCTGCTCGGCAGCGCCATGCGCCTGCGGGTCGTGCCCGAGCTGCGTTTCTACTACGACCAGACCCTGGTCGAGGGGATGCGCCTCTCCAACCTGGTGACCAACACAGTGCGTGAAGACAAGCGCCGCATGACCGAAGCCGGTCGTGAGGAAGAGCAAGCCGCACCCGATGATACTACTGAGGATAACGCCTGAGATGTCTCGAAGACGTCGTTTCAAGGGCCGTGACGTACACGGTATCCTGCTGCTGGACAAGCCGACCGGCCTGACTTCCAACGATGTGTTGCAGAAGGTCAAGCGGATCTACAACGCCGCCAAGGCCGGCCACACCGGCGCCCTGGATCCGCTGGCGACCGGCATGCTGCCGATCTGCCTCGGTGAGGCCACCAAGTTCTCCCAGTATCTGCTGGAAGCGGACAAGCGCTATGAGGTGACCGCCAAGCTGGGCGAGCGCACCAACACCAGCGACTCCGACGGCGAGGTGGTTTCCACCCGTCCGGTGAACGTGGCCGTGGGTACCCTGATCGAGTCGCTGGATCAGTTCCGTGGCCCCATCATGCAGGTGCCGTCCATGTACTCCGCCCTCAAGCACAACGGCCGCCCGCTCTACGAGTATGCCCGTGAAGGCATCGAGATCGAGCGCGAAGCGCGCCCCATCACGGTGTTCGAACTCAAACTGCTGAGTTTCGAAGGTGACGAGGTGAGGCTGGAAGTGCATTGCAGCAAGGGCACCTACATTCGCTCCCTGGTGGACGATCTGGGGGAGGTGCTGGGCTGTGGCGCACACGTCACCCAACTGCGCCGTACCCAGGTTGCGAATTATCCCTATGAGCGGATGCTGACCCTGGATCAGCTCGAGTGCATCTTCGAGCAGGCCAAGGCCGAGAGCATTCCGCCGCGCGAGCAGCTCGATCCGCTGCTGTTGCCGATGGATACCGCCGTGGCAGCCTTGCCCGAGGTGAACATGTTGGTGGCGGTCGCCGCCTATGTGAACCAGGGCCAGGCCGTGCAGGTTGCAGGCGCCCCCAGCAGTGGTCAGGTGCGCATGACGGTCGGTCCGGAGCGTGAGTTCATCGGCGTTGGCGAGATCGACGACGAAGGGCGCGTTGCCCCGAAGCGGTTGGTTCGCTATCACGACGATCGCGACGAGGAGTGATCCTCGGGCGGTAGCGCCGTGGCGCCTCGTCACGGCGCATGCTCGTTGCCCGTCTTTCTCATTGCGAAATGAGACGGGGGCGATTATGATACCGCCCTCATTTCACGGCTGAATTAGAGATTGGCTGTGAACCTTTAAACACTCTACTGGAGTAATACCATGTCTCTAAATGCTGAGATCAAAGCTTCCATCGTTGCTGACAACGCTCGTTGCGCCAACGACACCGGTTCCCCCGAAGTGCAAGTTGCCCTGCTGACTGCCCAGATCAACCATCTGCAAGGTCACTTCAAGGAGCACGCCAAGGATCACCACGGTCGTCGCGGTCTGCTGCGCATGGTTTCCCAGCGTCGTAAGCTGCTGGACTACCTGAAGCGTAAAGACGTTCAGCGTTACGCTGCTCTGATCGCCAAGCTGGGTCTGCGTCGTTAATCGACCATCAGATTTCGCGAAAAAGGGGAACCGCAAGGTTCCCCTTTTTTATTGCGCTTTTTTCTGACGCCGCAAGTCGTTGCCTGCCTCACAGAATTCGTGTCGCCGCTTACCTTTTGGTTCGAATCAAGTATACTTGCACGCGAATTTAAAGCGCCAAATTGTAAAAAGGAAATTCACGTGAATCCTATTGTTAAGTCATTCCAGTACGGTCAACACACCGTCACACTGGAAACTGGTGTGATGGCCCGTCAAGCCACTGCGGCCGTCATGGTCAGCATGGACGATACCTGCGTATTTGTGACCGTTGTCGGCAAGAAAGAGGCCGATCACGGCCGTGATTTCTTCCCGCTGACCGTCAACTACCAGGAGCGTACCTATGCTGCTGGTCGTATCCCGGGTGGTTTCTTCCGTCGTGAAGGCCGTCCGAGCGAAGGCGAGACCCTGATCTCCCGTCTGATCGACCGTCCTATTCGTCCGCTGTTCCCGGAAGGCTTCCTCAATGAGGTTCAGGTGGTTGCCACCGTCATGTCCGTGAACCCGGCCGTGTCTCCTGACATCGTTGCCATGATCGGTGCCTCTGCTGCACTGGCCATCTCCGGCATCCCCTTCGGCGGCCCGATTGCTGCTGCCCGCGTGGGTTACATGAACGGTCAGTACGTATTGAACCCGACCACCACCGAACTGCCCCAGAGCGATCTGGACCTGGTGGTTGCCGGTACCGCCAATGCGGTGCTGATGGTGGAATCCGAAGCGGCCATCCTGTCTGAAGAGACCATGCTGGGCGCCGTCGTCTATGGCCACGAGCAGATGCAAGTCGTGATCAACGCCATCAACGAATTCGCCGCCGACGTGGGTACCCAGCCGTGGGATTGGACCCCGCCTGCGGTCAACGAAGCGCTGAAAGCCAAGGTTGCCGAGCTGGCCACCGCCGAGCTGGGCGAAGCCTACCGCATCACCGAGAAGGCCGTGCGTTACGCCGCCATCGGTGCCATCAAGTCCCGTGTGGTTGAGCAAGTCATCGCCTCCGGCGTGGAAGAAGATGCCAAGAAGATCGGCGAAGAGTTCCACAGCCTGGAAAGCCGCATCGTCCGTGGCCGTGTGGTCCGTGGCGAGCCGCGCATCGATGGTCGCGATCCGGAAATGATCCGCGCCCTGTCCGTCGGCACCGGCATCCTGCCGCGCGCTCACGGCTCCGCCCTGTTCACCCGTGGTGAGACTCAAGCCATCGTCGTTGCGACCCTGGGTACCGAGCGTGACGCCCAGAACATCGACGAGCTGGCTGGCCACCGCGCCGACCGCTTCATGCTGCACTACAACTTCCCGCCGTATTGCGTCGGTGAGACCGGCATGATGGGTAGCCCGAAGCGTCGTGAAATCGGTCACGGTCGTCTGGCCAAGCGCGGCGTTGCTGCCGTGATGCCGAGCGCCGCCGAGTTCCCGTACGTGGTGCGCGTGGTGTCTGAAATCACCGAATCCAACGGTTCCTCCTCCATGGCCTCCGTCTGTGGTTCCTCCCTGGCGCTGATGGACGCGGGTGTGCCGATCAAGGCCTCCGTTGCCGGTATCGCCATGGGTCTGGTGAAGGAAGAAGAAGGTTTCGTCGTGCTGTCCGACATCCTGGGTGACGAAGATCACCTGGGTGACATGGACTTCAAGGTAGCCGGTACTACTCAAGGTATCACCGCGCTGCAGATGGACATCAAGATCGAAGGCATCACCAAAGAGATCATGGAGATTGCCCTCAAGCAAGCTCGTGGCGCTCGCCTGCACATCCTGAAGGTCATGGACGAAGCCATCCAGGCTCCCCGTAGCGAAATCTCCGATTTCGCACCGCGCATCCACACCATCAAGATCAATCCTGAGAAGATCAAGGATGTGATCGGCAAGGGTGGTTCCGTGATCCGTGCCCTGACCGAAGAGACCGGCACCAACATCGAGCTGGATGATGACGGTACCGTCCGCATCTCCGCCGTTGCCAACGAAGCCGCCATGGAAGCCATCCGTCGCATCGAGGCCATCACCGCCGAGATCGAAGTGAACCGCATCTATGAAGGCAAGGTTGTGCGTCTGGCCGATTTCGGCGCCTTCGTCAACATCCTGCCGGGTAAAGACGGTCTGGTACACATCTCCCAGATCACCGATGCCCGCGTGCAGAACGTGGCCGACTTCCTGAAGATCGGTGACGTGGTGAAGGTGAAGGTACTGGAAGTGGACCGTCAAGGCCGTGTGCGTCTCTCCATCAAGGAAGCGAATGCACCGACCGAAGCCGCCGCTCCGGTTGCCGACGTGGCCGTTGCCGCCGTCGAAGAGCCGACTGCCGAATAAGGCTGCCGTGCCGTGAAAAAGCCGACCCCTGGGTCGGCTTTTTTTATGCCTTATTTTCTTCGCTAGAGGGATCTGGCAACAAGATGGGTTGTTCCAGTCGGCGCCAATTGTTATAAGGGACGACCCGCCTCTTCGCTGTCAAAAGGAATTGCAGTATGTCATGGGCCTATCTCAGGCATTTTCCCCCTCTGGTCTGGATCGTGATCCTGGGCACCTTCATGGTGCGCACCACTTTCTTCATGGTCTGGCCCTTCCTCTCCATTCTGCTCTACCGTGACTACGGTCTGTCGGCGACCCTGATTGGCCTCATCCTGGGGTCGACTGCGGCACTCTCCACCCTGGTCAGCTTCTATGGGGGCTGGCTGTCGGACAAGTGGGGACGGCGCAACATACTGTTGTTTGGCTGCCTGGTGTCGGCCTTGAGTGTCAGCCTGCTCGGGCTCTCCCATCAGGTGTTCTGGCTGGCGATCGGGGTGGTAGGCAGTGGACTCTCCTACGGGCTCATCGATTCACCGGGCAAGGCGCTGATGGCCGATAGCCTGGCCGAGCCAAAAGCCCGCGAGCTGGCGCTGCACCTTCGTTACTTTCTGCTCAACCTGGGGGCGGCCATCGGCCCCCTACTCGGTGTCAGCTATGGCCTGAGTGCCCGGCAGGAGACCTTTCTGTTGCTCAGTGCCAGCTATCTGCTGCTCGGCCTCATCTTCATACTGGGTTTTCGACTCGCGGGTGCTCAGGCAAGCAGTGCCGCCGGTCCCGGCATGCGGGCCGTGCTGCGCGTGCTCTGGCAGGATAGAGGCTTCCTGTTGTTGACCCTGGCCAACGTGCTGCTGATGCTGGTCTATGCCCAGTTCGAGTCGCCGCTCATCCAGTATCTGACCCGGGCGGGGACCCCCGAGGTGGAGCGACTCATCGGTTGGTTGGTGTCGGCCAATGCGCTGACCATAGTGATCCTGCAGTTCCCACTGCTGCACCTGACCGCCAACTGGCTCATCAAGAGCCGGTTACAACTCGGGGTGGCGATCTTTCTTGGCGCTCAACTGCTCTTTGCACTCGGGGATACCGCCATCTGGTGGCACTGGATAGTAGCGGTCATCCTGCTCAGCGTCGGTGAGTGCATCCTGTTCCCGCTGCTCAACGTGCTGATCGATCAGATGGCGCCAAGCCACCTCAAGGGCAGTTATTTTGGGGCCGCGTCCATGTCCGGGCTCGGGATCGCCATCGGGGCGCTGCTAGGAGGCTGGATCCTGACCAATTGGGGAGGCAGCTGGCTCTACGGGCTCATGGCGCTGCTCTGTCTGGCCATCCTGGTTCTCTATGGATGGGGGACCCGGATCCCGCGTCCGACGCTGATCCAGGCCGGCGCCGAGTCCTGACGACTAGAAGGTCAGCACCTTGTCGGCCGCCAGGGTCCACTGGGCCAGCAGGGGCAGGGTGCCGATCTCGATGCCCTCGATGAGGGGCAGGGCCGTGATGCCACGGGCATCGGTGCAAGTCTTGCACAGCCGGATCAGGGTGCCCTGTGCCAGCAGTATCTCCAGCATCTGACGCAGGTTGTAGCCCTCGGCCGGTGCCTGGCCTGCCAGCGCGGCGCCGACGGCATCGGACATCAGGAACAGCTTCAGGATGACGCCACCCTGCTCGTTGAGGGCGATGGCCAGACGCAGGGCGTTGAACAGGGACTCGCTGCCGTAGGGGGCGCCGTTGGCGATGATGACGATCTGTTGCTTCATGGAGCTCTCCGGATTGAAAGGCATCATTGTAGCGCCATACGGGCGCTGTTGGCGTGATGGGGTACAAAGTCTGTCGTAGGTTTTTCCCTCCGCCTTGACCTCGGAGGGTGAGTCAGGTCTCATAGGCGGCCATCCAATATGACAGAATGACGAGGTCGTTATGTGGAAGATTGCCGGAATGAGTATGTTGCTGTTGGCCGGTCAGGCTTATGGGAGCCAGGAGGTTGGCTGCAAGGCTCGGCATCAGGCGGTGACCGATCAGCTGGTCTTCGCCAAGGCGCACAACAATGCGGATCAGGTGGCCGGGCTGGAGCAGGCCCTGCGCAACATCGAGACCCACTGTACCGATGCGGGCCTTCTCAAGGAGCAGCAACAGAAAGTGGCCAAGCAGAAGGAGGAGGTGGAAGAGCGCCTTGCCGATCTGCAGAGCGCGCGGGTGTCGGGCAAGCCGGACAAGATCGCCAAGAAGCAGGCCAAGCTGGAAGAGTCCCAGGCCGAACTGCTGGAAGCCCAGCGCGAATTGGAGGCGTTGCAGAAGCTGGTCAAACCCTGAGACTGCAGAGCGCACATAAAAAAGCCGGACATTGTCCGGCTTTTTTATTGCTTGAGGAGGCGACCAGCTACTGCCTGTGCATCAGGACAAACTTGTCCATCAGCTGCTCTTCGGTCTCCACGTGGGCGGGATCCCAGATGATGCAGTCGATGGGACAGACGCTGATGCAGGTCGGCTTCTCATAGTGGCCGACGCACTCGGTGCAGCGATCCGGATCTATCTCGTAGATCTTGGCCCCCAGGGTGATGGCCTGGTTCGGACACTCCGGATCGCACATGTCACAGTTGATGCATTTGCTGGTGATGAGCAGTGCCATCTCAGGCCGCCGAGTGCGGCTGACGAGTGTCCTGACGATCGCCGAGGTTGCGCAGCAGTATGCCGTAGTTGATGTCGATCTCCTTGGGGACCGGCACATAGACCACGTGACCGTTGCCCGGCGCTGTGTCGATGAGCTCGCCCTTGCGGTTCTGCATCTGCTCCAGGTTGAAGCTGACGTTGCCCTGGGGGGTCATCAGCTCCAGGCGGTTGCCTACCAGGAACTTGTTCTTCACTTCCACTTCCACCATGTCGCCCTGGCGGCCGGTGATCTCGCCGACGAACTGTTGGCTGTCGGAGACAGAGTAGCCGTAGTCGTAGTTCTGGTACTCGCTGTGGTTGTGGCGACGCAGGAAGCCCTCGGTGTAGCCGCGGTGGGCCAGGTTCTCGAGGGTGCCCATCAGGGTCGGATCGAACGGACGGCCGGCGACAGCGTCGTCGATGGCCTTGCGATAGACCTGGGCGGTGCGGGCGCAGTAGTAGAATGACTTGGTACGGCCTTCGATTTTCAGGGAGTGCACACCCATCTTGGTCAGGCGCTCGACGTGCTCGACGGCACGCAAGTCCTTGGAGTTCATGATGTAGGTGCCGTGCTCGTCCTCGAACGCCGTCATGTATTCACCGGGGCGGTTGGACTCTTCCAGCAGCACCAGCGCATCGCTCGGCTTGCCGAGCCCCAGGGTGTTGTCCGGGCGCACGGCGATGGGCTCCTGACGGTGGACAATTTGGCCCACGTCATCTTCCTTGCCCTCGTGCACCTTGTACTCCCAGCGGCAGGAGTTGGTGCAGGTACCCTGGTTGGGGTCGCGCTTGTTGATGTAGCCGGAGAGCAGGCAGCGGCCGGAGTAGGCCATGCACAGGGCACCGTGAACGAAGACTTCCAGCTCCATCTCCGGCACCTGCATGCGGATCTCTTCGATCTCGTCCAGAGACAGCTCGCGGGACAGGATGGCGCGGGTCAGGCCCATCTGATGCCAGAACTTCACCGTAGCCCAGTTGACCGCGTTGGCCTGCACCGAGAGGTGAATTGGCATGTCCGGGAAGGCTTCGCGCATCATCATGATGAGACCGGGGTCTGACATGATCAGTGCGTCCGGCTTCATGTCCACCACGGGGCGCATGTCGCGGATGAAGGTCTTGAGCTTGGAGTTGTGGGGCTGGATGTTGGCCACCACATAGAACTGCTTGCCGAGGGCGTGGGCTTCGTTGATGCCGAGTTGCAGGTTCTCGTGATCGAATTCGTTGTTGCGCACTCGCAGGCTGTAGCGCGGCTGGCCCGCATAGACGGCGTCGGCGCCATAGGCATAGGCGTAACGCATATTCTTGAGGGTCCCGGCAGGGGAGAGCAATTCTGGTCTGAACATGTTGGACTCTTTATGTCTGATTGCAAATCAGGACAACGCCACCTGATGGCGTCGTATTGGTTCATCTGTGGTGCACGACGGTACTCGACGCATTGGCACCCGATGGGGTACACCCTGAGTATGAAATGGCTCGATACTCCTGATATACGGGGTGCGAGATTGTACTCGTCACCGGCCCATCATGCAATTTGAGCGGGTGATCAGGGAGGTTCCAGGTTGTTCATTTTACGCTCAGATTGTCGATGCTAGGGTGTCGGGGGGCCGATGGAGGGAATTGTTGAGGGCAGAATGGATCTTTTCCGCTAAAAAGCCCCCTCTTCAAGTTGAAATTTTGTCCGACTCGGGAAAGAATGCGCGCTCGGTTATCGGTCCGGGGCGCGAGCAAGTCGCAGCAGGACAAACCGAGGAATAACAGGTCTCAGGCCCACAGGTACAGGAACAATACAGGAACTTTATGAATCCCCTTCGCATTGCCGCTTCGGCCCTTTTTTGTACTCTGACCCTGGTCAGCCAGCAGGCAGCCGCCGTTGAATACGCGCTGCCAGCCGCCAACAGCCGCCTGATCGGCGAGAATCAGGAGTACGTGGTGCCTGCGGATAATCGTCCGCTGGAGCAGATCGCCTCCGACTTCCAACTGGGCCTGACCAACATCATGGAAGCGAACCCGGGCGTTGACCCCTATCTGCCGACCCCGGGCAGCAAGCTGGTCATCCCCCATCAGCTGATCCTGCCGAATGCACCGCGCGAGGGGATCGTCATCAACGTGGCCGAGATGCGCCTGTACTACTACCCGAAGGGCAAGAACGTGGTGCAGGTACTGCCCATCGGCATCGGCCAGCTGGGGGTCAACACCCCGGAAAACTGGATCACCAAGGTGGAACGCAAGCGCGCGAACCCGACCTGGACCCCGACCGAGAACATCCGTCGTCGCTATGCCGCTCAGGGCAAGACCCTGCCAGCGGTCTGGCCGGCCGGCCCGGATAACCCCATGGGTCTGCATGCGCTCTACATCGGCAACCTCTACGCCATCCACGGCACCAACGCCACCTTCGGCATCGGCCTGCGGGTGAGCAGCGGCTGTGTGCGTCTGCGCGCGGACGACATCAAGTACCTGTTTGACAACGTACCTGTCGGCACCCGCGTCCAGTTCGTGAACCAGCCGGTCAAGTCCACCGTCGAGCCGGATGGCGGTCGCTACATGGAAGTCCATGAGCCGCTGTCCCGTACCGAAGCGGAGTTCAACTCCAGCGAATCCGTGCCCTTGCCCATGACCCCGGCCATCACCCGCTTCATCGCCCACGCGGAGAGCGACTCCAATGTAGTCAAGCAGGTGCTGGAGCAGCGTAACGGCTTGCCGACCCGCCTCAACCCGCAGGCCTGATGGCCTCAGCGTGGTAGAGAAACAACAACGGCGACCTCAGGGTCGCCGTTGTTGTTTCTGCCGTGGCCGTGCCACCTATGAATGAGATCTGCCTGGGTGCATGCCCGGCTCAGGCGGCGGGCGGGGCATAGAGGGCGAGGCGGTTGCCCTCGGTGTCCTCGATGATGACCCGGGAGCCGTGGCCACTGCCGATGCTGTGCAGGGGTTCTAGCACCCGTCCACCGAGTCGGGGCACCATCTGCTCGGCCTCCTTCAGCCTGTCACCCAGAGAGAGATAGATAAGGGGACCCGTGCCGCCCGGTTGGTGGTATTCGTCCATGGGGCCGAGGCAGGCCGCCGCGTTGTTGCCATCGTGGCGCAACATGGCGAAGCGTATCTCCTCCTGTTCCGGTGTGACCTCCACATCGAGCAGGGCCGCGTAGAAGGCCATGGCGCGATCCAGATCCCGGGTCGGAATGTCGGCCCAAACCAGGGTATTGTCCATCTTGGTGTTCTCCAGCAATATCCGGCCGATGCGACCGGCGACTCTTAGAGGTTAGGAGTCGCGGGCAAGGGGCGCCATCAATGAAAAAGCGGCGCCTGATGGCGCCGCTTTGGGTTGGAAGAGAGCACTGGGTGCTGCCTGTCAGGCAATCACTTGCCCGCGATGCTCAGGCCACTGAAGCGAATGAGGGGGGCATAGAAGCCCTTGCCATCGTCGTGGTGTAACTGGTTGCCGACCGCCTCCAGCTCCCCCAGCAGGCGGTAGAAGTTGCCCGCCACCGTGATGCCGCGCACCGGTTGAATGCGCACGCCGTCCCGGCACAGGAAGCCGGATGCCCCGAACGAGAAGTCCCCGCTCACCGCATCGGCGCCCGAGTGCAGGCCGTCGAGCTTGACCAGCTCCAGATATTCGCCGCTCTTGACCTCGGCTTCCGCGTGGGGGCCAGTGCCAAACACCAGGTGGCGCGCCGTCACATCCAGCGCACTGCGGGCACTGCGGGCCGCTGAGCCATTGCTGGCCACGCCGAAGTGGTGGGCGGTGGCGCTGTTGTGCAGCAGGGTCTTGAGTTCCCCCTCGCCGATCAGCAACAGATCCCGGGTGGGGGCGCCTTCGCCATCGAATCCCTTGATATTCATGCCGCCTGGCATATAGGCCCGGCTCTCCAGGCTGAGCCAGCGAGAGGCAACCTGTTGCCCCAGCTTGTCCCGCCAGGGGTTGATCCCCTGCTGTGCCCACTTGCCGGAGAGCGCCGCCTGGAAGCAGCCGAACAGGCTGGCCAGGGTGTTGGGCGTGAAGATCGCGCTGTAGTGACCACTTGGCACCGCCTCGCCAGCCAGCAGGGCATCGGCCACGGCATGGATCTGCGTGATGAGGTCCTGGCTGTCCAGCTCGTCGAAGCGGCGGCCATATTGTCCCTGGGAGTGCATGGACTGGCGGCCATCGCGGGAGATCAGGGCCGAGCTGTAGCAGCCGACGCTGAACTCCTGATGCTGGCAGAGGGTGCCCCGGCTGTTGGCGAGCCAGAGCCGGCTCTCTCCCTCGAAGAAGCTGTTGTAGGGGGCGCCGGTCACATCGGGCAGTGCCAGCATGTCCGCCTCGAGGCGCAGGGCGAGGGAGATCTTCTCCTCCACCGGGGTGCTGTCAGGCTGATTGATCTCGGCGCAGTCGGTGCTGATCTGGCTGTCTTCGACCCGAATGGCCTGATCCGCATCCAGCTTGGCGAAGCGGCTGGCATCCAGCGCATCCTGCAACATGGCGGCCAGGGCAGCCTCGTCCAGGGACTCCGAGTAAGCGATGCCGACCCGACCCTCCTTGATGAGGCGGATGCCGATCTGCTGACTGCTGGTGACCTTGTATTCACCGAGCTCCCCCTTGTCGGCCTTGAGGGAGAAGGCCTTGTCCCGGTTGGCGATCAGATCCGCCTCGGCGTTGATATCGGCGACCTGGTTGAGCAAACGGGTCAGCAATGTGTTCATATCGAGTTGGCTCATCAGGCGTTCCCCCCCACGAGAATGTTGTCGACCTTGAGCGGCGGCTGGCCGACCGAGGCCTGGAGGGAAACCGAGCCCGGCAGATTGTCAATTGTGCTCATCAGGCGTTCCCCCCTACGAGGATGTTGTCGACCTTGAGTGGCGGCTGGCCGACCGAGGTGGGCACGGAGCCCGAGACCGAGCCGCACATGCCGGCGGCCAGTGCGAGATCGCGGCCCACCATGGAGATCTCCTTGAGCACCTGAGGCCCGGTGCCGATCAGGGTCGCCGATTTGAGCGGTTTGGTGATCTTGCCCCCCTCGATGAGGTAGGCCTCCTGCACGTTGAAGTTGAACTCGCCGGTGCCCGGCTGCACAGAGCCGCCCCCCATCTTCCTGGCGTAGATGCCGTGCTCCACCGTGGCCAGCATCTCATCGAGCGAATGGTTGCCCGGCTCGATAAAGGTGTTGCGCATGCGCGAGGCGGGGGCGAAGCGGTAGGATTCGCGCCGACCCGAGCCGGTGCGGGCATGGCCGGTCTTCAGCGCTCCCATGCGGTCCACCAGGAAGCCGGTCAGCACGCCGTCCTTGATGAGCTGGGTGTGCTGGGTAGCCATGCCTTCGTCGTCGACGTTGATGGAACCCCAGGCGTTGGCCTGCAGACCTTCGTCCACTGCGCTCACCGCCGGGTTGGCAATCAGCTGCCCCATCTTGTCGTGGAACACCGAGGCTTTCTTCGCCACCGAGGTGGTCTCCAGCAGGTGGCCGCAAGCCTCGTGGAAGATGACGCCACCGAAGCCGCTCTCCATGATGACCGGCAAGTTGCCGCTCGGGCAGGGGGCCGCGCCGAGTTTCACCAGCGCCTGGCGGGTGGCGGTGAGGGCCAGCTCCCGGGGATCGATGAGGGCCGCGTGCTCCCAGCCCATCAGGGCGCCGGGGGCCTCGTAGCCCATGCTCTGCTCGCTCCCGTCCATGGCTATGGTCTGGGCCATGATGCGGTTGTAGTGGCGGCGATCGCTGACCATGAGCCCTTCGCTGTTGAAGATCTCCACCTCCTGCTCCCAGCCCAGCGCATTGGCGGAGAACTGGCTCACCTTGGCGCTCTCGGCGCGAGCCGCGGCATCCATGGCGTGCAGGTAGGCAATCTTCTGCTCCAGCAGCTTGTCCGCCGACAGCGGCAGCGCCACCGGGTTGCGATCGGTGAAGCGGGTGAAATCGAAGGCGGTGGCGGTCACCACTGGGTCGCGCCTGTCCTTGGCTGCCAAGAGGCTCACGATGCGCAGCAGCTCGTCGCGATCCGCCAGATTGGTGTAGCCATACAGCACCTTGTGGCCGTAGCAGAGCCGCACGCCTATGCCGAAATCGAGGCCGCCGCTGATGTTTTCGATCTGGCTGGAGAGCAGGCTGAGCTGGCTGCGACGCTTGCGCTCCACGAACAGCTCGGCGAAGTCGGCGCCAAGCCGCAGCGCGTGATCGAGCACATCGCGGGCAATGGTGGGGGTCAACAGGGAGAATGGGGTCATAGCATATCCTTTTCTGGTCTGAGCCTGTTCACGGCCGCCCCCGGCGCCGAGGGTGACTGGGGGCGGTTTCATTGTTACAGACCTGTGCAAAAAAGTCGTCATGGCGTCATGCAATGATACCGATTGGGGCAATCGGCTCGAGATCTGCACCCGGTGGCTTCAAGCAAGCCACCCAGGTGCGATCACAGCAGCTCGTGGATCTCGCCGAGGATCTGATCGACCCACTGCTCGATGCGGGGTCGGTCTGGTCGCATCGGCTGGCATCGTTGAGCAGGCAAGATCAGAGTAACTCGTGGATCTCACTCAGGATCTGATCGACCCACTGCTCGATGCGGGGCTCGGTCTGATCGTATTGATTAGCGTCGTCGAGGGCCAGGCCGACGAAGTGGCGGCCATCGTCGATCAGCGCCTTGGAGGCATCGAACTCGTAGCCTTCGTTGGGCCAGTAGCCCACCAGCTTGACGCCTTTTGGCACCAGCTGATCGTGCAGCAGGCCGAGGGCGTCCTGATACCATTCGCCATAGCCCAGCTGATCACCCATGCCAAACAGGGCGATGATGCAGCCTTCCAGGTGGAGATCGGCGATGTCCTCCCAGCGGGACTCCCAGTCTTCCTGCAGCTCGCCAAAGTCCCAGGTGGAGATGCCCAGGATCAGGATGTCGTACTCCTGCATGCGGACCAGGGGCACATCCTTGATGTTGTGGAGATCGACCAGCTCGGGGCCGATGAGGGCGCGGATCTTCTCGGCGGCCATCTCGGTGTAACAGGTGGTAGAGCCGTAAAACAAACCTATCTTCATCGTACTGTCCTTACCGTAAAACAAAGCCATCTAGCGTTATCCACTGTCCTTGCAACAAACAGGGCATCCTGGCTTCTTCAGGTTCGCCGGGGTGAGCATGGCGGGCCAGGTGGAGGGGCGCCAGTCTAACAGATTGCGATTCGCCCTTCACCGGGCAGGGACCCTGGGTCATCACTTGCCGTGCCTCGGGGCCACGCTACAATGGCGCACCCTTTGTCGAAGACTCAAACCCATGACCAAGCCCGCCCCCGCCCAGCACAACCATCCCCTGATCGAGCCCTTTCTCGATGCACTCTGGCTGGAGCGAGGGCTGTCTGACAACACGGTCAGCTCCTATCGCACCGATCTGGAGAAGTTTGCGCTCTGGCTCGATGAGCAGGGTGGCTCCCTGCTGCTGGCGGGGATGGAGGACATCCAGCACTACCTCGCCTGGCGGGTGGACAAGCAGTTTGCTGCGAGCTCCACGGCCCGTTTCCTGTCCGCCCTGCGCCGCTTCTATCAGTATCTCAATCGCGAAAAGCTGCGCAGCGATGACCCGACCGTGTTGCTGGAGGGGCCCAAGCTGCCCAAGAAGCTGCCCGCCGACTTGAGCGAGGCCGAGGTGGAGGCCCTGCTGCAAGCGCCCTTGGTGGACGATCCGCTGGAGCTGAGGGACAGGGCCATGCTGGAGCTGCTCTACGCCACCGGCCTGCGGGTCTCCGAGCTGGTGGGGCTCACCGCCGAGCACGTCAGCCTGCGCCAGGGGCTGGTGCGGGTGGTGGGCAAGGGCAACAAGGAGCGGCTGGTGCCCATGGGGGAGGAGGCCGTCTATTGGCTGGAGCGCTACTACCGGGAGGGGCGTACCCTGCTGCTCGGCGGCACCAGCTCAGACGTCGTCTTTCCCTCCAAGCAGGCCAGGATGATGACCCGCCAGACCTTCTGGCACCGCATCAAGCTCTATGCCATGCGCGCCGGGATCAGGGGGGAGCTCTCCCCCCACACCCTGCGCCATGCGTTTGCCACCCACCTGCTCAACCACGGCGCCGATCTGCGGGTGGTGCAGATGCTGCTGGGGCACGCGGATCTTTCCACCACCCAGATCTACACCCATGTGGCGAACGAGCGCCTCAAGACGCTGCACGGCGAGCACCATCCCCGCGCCTGAATTCCCGCCCCTGACGAAGGCTGTCGCACCTCGCCTGGGGCCTATCGCCCATAAAAAAACCGCCTGATGGCGGTTTTTTGCAAGTGCCGGGCTGGCCGGGGCTTATTTGCCTTGCTGGGATTTCAGCAGATCGCGGATCTCGCTCAGCAGCTCCTGATCCTTGGTGGGACCGGCCGGGGCGGCGGCCTCTTCCTGCTTCTTCTTCAGGGTGTTGATGGCCTTGAGCCCCATGAAGATGGCGAAGGAGATGATCAGGAAGTCGATGATGGTCTGGATGAACTTGCCGTAGGCGATGACCACGGCCGGGGTTGCCCCTTCGGCGGCCTTCAGGGTCACGGCGAGATCGCTGAAGTCCACGCCCCCCAGGATCAGACCGATGGGCGGCATGATGACGTCACCCACGAAGGAGGAGACTATCTTGCCGAAGGCGGCACCTATGATGATACCGACCGCCATGTCGATGACGTTGCCTCTGGCCGCAAAGGCCTTGAACTCTTGAATCAGACTCATGTTCCCCTCCAAAAATGGGTGCTGAGCGGCCGCTACCGCTCCTTTGATTTGAATAATAAAGCATCAGGAAAACAGAGGGATGCCCTCGCTGTTTCCTGTTGTCCCGTTTAGCTTGCTGGGCCTCGGCCCAATTGGCAACCTGCTGGAATAGGAATTTTTTGCATTCGCCACTATTAATCAGTCTGTAATTTATGAGTTGAGGCACCAATGTCACTGGTTTACCGTATGAAACCTCTCGTTCATACCAAGTGAGTGAAGTGGTGCGCTATTTACTGCTGGGAATGATGCTGTTGTGCGCCTTTGCCGCCAACGCGGGGATGGATCCTCAACAATTGAAACAGACCATAGGGCAGCGCCTCGGCGTGCGGGTCTTCCTGGTCGACGAGACCCCGGTGCCCGGCCTCTTCCTGCTGGGCACGGCCCAGGGGCTGATCTACAGCGATGCCAGGGGCGACTACGTGCTGCAGGGCTCCATGCTGGATCTGGGTCATGGAATGAAAAACCTCACCAGGCTGGACCAGCAACGCCAGCGCCGACTGGCCCTGGCCCTGATCGGCGAGCAACGGATGTGGCTCAAGGCGCCCCACGAGCGCCATCATCTCACCCTGTTTACCGATCTGGCGTGCCGCCACTGCCGCGCCACGCTGGATGAGTTGCCCAGGCTGCAGGCGAAGGGAGTCAGCGTGCAGTTGCTGCCGGTGCTCGGGCCGTTCACCGATCTGGCCGAGGCACAGGCGGCCTGGTGCGCCCCCGGGCTGCTCGGCGAACTCAGTCTCAGTGATCGTTTGCCTGCGACCGGTTGTAATGAGATCCTTGCCCATTATATCGGCCTGAGCCAATGGCTCGGGATCAAGGCGCTGCCGAGCTGGGTCCTGCCAAACGGGGATCTGGTGCGCGGTTACCAGCGCCCTGAACAACTGCTCAAGCTACTGGATCATATCGATGCCCCTGCAAATCCGTCGTCGTCCTCGGGTGGATGATTCCCATCTGCCCGCCACCCTGCACCCGCTGCTGCGCCAGATCTTCGCCAGTCGTGGCGTGGAAGATCCCGTCCTGCTCGAGCGCAGCGCCAGCCAGCTGTTGCCCCCCCAGCGCCTGTTCGGCATGGAGCAGGCGGTGCCGCTGCTGGCCGCGGCCCTGACGGCGCAGAAGCGCATCCTGATCGTCGGGGACTTTGACTGTGACGGCGCCACCAGCTCGGCCCTGTGCGTGCTGGCGCTGCGGGCCATGGGCGGCAAGCACATCGACTTCCTGGTGCCGAACCGCTTCGAGTTCGGTTACGGCCTCACCCCGGAAATCGTCGAGCTGGCGGTGGCCCGCGGCGCCGAGTTTCTCATTACGGTGGACAACGGCATCTCCAGCATCGCCGGTGTCGCCGCCGCCAAGGCGGCCGGCATGCAGGTGCTGGTCACCGATCATCACCTGCCGGGCCACGAGCTGCCTGACGCCGATGCGATAGTGAACCCCAACCAGCGCGGCTGTGACTTCCCCTCCAAGTCCCTGGCCGGGGTCGGGGTCGCCTTCTACCTGATGGCGGCCCTCAACACCCATCTGCGCCAGACCGGCTGGTATGAGCGCCAGGGTATTCGCGCCCCCAATGTGGCGGACTATCTGGATCTGGTAGCGCTCGGTACAGTGGCGGACGTGGTGGCGCTGGATGGCAACAACCGCATCCTGGTGCACCAGGGCCTGCAGCGGATCCGGGCTGGCCGTTGCCGCCCCGGTATCCAGGCGCTGGTGGACGTGTCGGGCCGGGATGGTCGCCGCCTGTGCGCAGCGGATCTCGGCTTCGCGCTCGGGCCGCGCCTCAATGCGGTGGGTCGGCTCGACGACATGTCCCTCGGGGTCGCCTGCCTCCTGTGCGACGACATCAACCTGGCGCGCCAGTTGGCGGCGGAGATGGACAGCCTCAACCAGGAGCGCAAGGAGATAGAGCAGGGCATGCAGCAGGAGGCGCTCGCCACCCTGGAGCAGATCCGCTTCCGTGACGGCGAGGTGCCGTCCGGCATAGTGCTGCACAGAGACGAGTGGCATCAGGGGGTGGTAGGGCTGGTGGCCTCCAAGATCAAGGAGAAGTACTACAGACCCGTGATCGCCTTTGCCGAGAGCAGCGACACCGAGCTCAAGGGCTCGGGTCGCTCCATCCCCGGCGTGCACCTGCGCGACGCCCTCGAGCTGCTCGATACCCGTCACCCCGGTCTGATGGGCAAGTTCGGTGGCCACGCCATGGCGGCCGGGCTGACCCTGCCCAAGGCGAACATAGAGGCCTTTGGCCGTGCGTTCGAGGCGGTGATCACCGAGCTGGTGACGCCGGAGCTGCTGACTGGCGTGCTGCTCACCGATGGTGAGTTGCTGCCCGATGAGCTGAGCCTGGAGCTGGCGGAGCTTATCCGCGCCTCCGGCCCCTGGGGTCAGGCCTTTCCTGAGCCGCTGTTCGACGGCGAGTTCGTGCTGGTGCAGCAGCGGCTGGTGGGGGAGAAGCACTTGAAGATGATGCTGACCACGGACTCCGGCCATGCGGTGGATGCCATCGCCTTCGGGGTCGATCTCCAGCGCTGGCCCGATGCCTCGGTGAAGCGGGTGCGGCTGGTCTATCGGCTCGATGTGAACGAGTGGCGCGGCAACCGCAGTGTGCAGTTGCTGGTAGAGCATCTGGAGGCCGCCGGCCTCTAATACCCGACCCCTGTCTGCGTCGCTCAAGCGAACGGCCACCCTAGGGTGGCCGTTTTGTTATGGGAAATGCGGCGGGGGAGTTGACCCGTCTATGGCTTCACAGTTTAAGCTCTCTTCCATCGAGTCGATTGACGACCACTACCCCGAGCCGATGACATGAAAATATCCGAACTGGCGCGCCGTTGCGGCCTGGCCCGCTCCACCCTGCTCTATTACGAGAAGCTGGGGGTGATCGAGGGGGTGAGGGCCGCCAACGGCTATCGCCACTATGACGAGGCCGATCTGCAACGATTGCAGATGGTACAGGCGCTGCAGGCCGGTGGCCTCAGCCTCAAGCACTGCCTCGCCTGCCTGGCGGGGGAGATCGATCAGGCTGCACTGCGGGCAAGGGTCGAGGAACTCGACATTGAGCTGGCCCGCATGCAGCGGGCGCGGGATCTGCTGGCGGATCTGGCGGGCATGAGTGCTCACTCCGGCGAGGAATTCAAGGCCTGGCAGCTGCAACTGCAGCGAGAGGCGCCCCAGGCCTATTTCGACTGGGTGATGAGGCAGGGATTCAGCGAGAAGGATCGCTATCAGCTGCAGTGGCTCAGCAAAGACACGAACGAGCACGAGCGGTACATTCGCGATTTCAAGTTGCTGCTGGATGGCATGAGCCACTGGGGGCCGGGGGATCGCGCCTTTACCCAGCAGCAGTTCACCGAGTTGGCCATCCAGCCCAACCGCATCCTCGACATCGGCTGTGGGCGCGGCGCCGCCACCCTGGCGTTGGCTCAGGTATGCGACGCCCCCATCCTGGCAATCGATCTCGATGAGACGGCCCTGGCCGCCCTCGAGCGCTCGGCCAGGGCGGCGGGCTATGAGCAGGTGAGCACCCTGGGCGCCAATATGGCGAACCTGCCCTTGGCACTTGCGCCAGTGGATCTTATCTGGGCCGAGGGGAGCGCCTACGTGATGGGGTTTGCCGAGGCGCTGACCGCCTGGCGGCCCTTGTTGAGCGCTCCCCACGGCATCCTTATGGTCAGCGAACTGGTGTGGCTGACCGACACGCCCCCGTCCGAGGCCAGGGCGTTCTGGCAAGAGGGGTATCCCGGCATGCAGACCCTGGATGCCTTGCTTGCGACCATCCGGGCCAGGGGTTATGAGTGCCTCTCCCATAGCCTGTTGCCAGAGCGGGCGTGGCGCAACTACCTGGACCCCATAGATCGCAATCTGGCGCGCCTCGAGGGTGAGCTGGGAGACTCGGCGGCCTTCCGGGACTTAACTCAGGAGCTCATCATCCACCGCCAGTATCTCGGCCACTATGGCTATGTGATGTGCTGCCTGCGGGCTGCCTGACACCGACAACATTCAACAGGAGACAAGATGAATATCCAGATCCGACCCGAAACCCGTGCCGACAGCGACGCCATCGAGGCGCTGACCATAGCCGCCTTCCTGGAGGCGCCCCACACCGATCACAACGAGCAGCTGATCATTCGCGATCTGCGTGCGGCCGGGGCCCTCAGGCATTCGCTGGTGGCGGAGCAAGACGGGGTCATCATTGGCCACCTCTGCTTCTCGCCTGTGACCATCAGCGATGGGAGTCAAGGCTGGCTTGGTCTCGGCCCCATTGCCGTGGCGCCAAAGTGGCAGGGGCAGGGCATAGGTGCCCAACTGATGCAGGCCGGACTCAAGGCCCTGGATAGGGATGGAGTCGCCGGTTGCGTGGTGCTGGGGGATCCCGGTTTCTACGGTCGCTTCGGCTTCCAGGTCGATGAACGGCTGGTGCTGCCCGGCGTACCGCCCGAGTTCTTCATGGCCAGGCGTCACGGGGATGAGCGGGCCAGCGGCGAGGTGAGTTATCACGCCGCCTTCCAGCAGGGATGAGAGGTGAGGACAGAGGACTACGGCGTCCCTGTCTCGAGGGGAATGTTAGCCGTCGGCTTGAGGCATCAGGCAGCGGTTTCATCTACAAAACCTGATCCGGCCCCATGTGCACATGGGCTGGCGACCCGATTTGTGATATATTCGGCTCCTTCCCCCCGCGTCCCCGAAGGAGCCTGATCCCTTGCCAGGCCTTGGTCGTTTACAGACTGGGCTGATGTCTCTTTGCATCGCCTGCATCCTGTGGCTGGCTGCCCTCGCGGCGGCGGGGCTGGATGCATCCGTGCGCGCCTCTCAGGCGGAGAGGCCGGTGGCGCAGCAGCTGTACGAGGTGTCGGACAGTCGCTTGACCGAGGAGATCGGCCTGCCTCCCGGCGGCCAGTGGCGACTCAGCTTTGAGCAGGGACGACGGCTGGAAGGGGTCGACCCCGAGCTCTATCGTATGCTGCTGGCCTGGTTCCAGCACGACATCCAGGGCTGGCTCTGGGGCCTGATGTTCTTCCTGCCCCTCATCTACCTCAGGCAGGTGCCCGTTCACTTCGGCTATCTCCACCGGCGCTTGCTGGGGTGCCGCCATCTCAGATTCAGGTTCTGCCACGGCGACTGACGGCCGGCTCGCCATCAAGCGCGTGCCCGACCTTGCGTCTTCCTCATTGCATTCGACTCCCCGAGCCATGCTGACTGTCGCCTCTGCTCGTTGCCGCGCCTTGTGATCCCTGTCCCGCCAGCATGATTGCCGCCGGGACCAGACTGTCCGTGCAACCCGTGAGCCGACCCGATGGAATATTACGTAAACCTGTTCATTCACTCGATCTTTGTCGAAAACCTGGCCCTGGCCTTCTTCCTTGGCATGTGTACCTTCCTGGCCGTATCCAAGAACATCAACACCGCCTTTGGCCTCGGTATGACGGTGCTGGTGGTGATGGTGATCGCCATTCCCCTCAACAACCTGATCTACCGCCATATACTGCGCCCGGACAGCACCTTCCTCGGGGAATTTGATCTCAGCTTCCTCGATTTCATCGTCTACATAGGGGTGCTGGCGGCGCTGGTGCAGGTGATGGAGATGGTGCTGGACAAGTATTTCCCGACCCTCTACCACGCCCTCGGCATCTACCTGCCGCTGCTGACGGTGCACTGCGCCATCTTCGGCGGGGTGATGTTCATGGCCCAGCGGGACTACGACTTCATCGAATCCGTGGTCTATGGGGCGGGCTCCGGGCTCGGCTGGTTGCTGGCCATCGTCGCCATCGCCGGCCTGCGCCAGAAGATGAAATACTCGGATGTGCCGGAGGGGCTGCGGGGCATCGGCATCACCTTCATCGTGGCCGGGCTGATGTCGCTGGGCTTTATGTCTTTCTCCGGCATTTCGCTCTGAGGCGCAGGGAAACGACAGACGGCCGTCAGTCCAGATGCTTGGCCATGTTGTAGCCGGTGATCACAAACCCCAGCTCCTGATAGAGCGCCAGTGCCCGCGGGTTGTCCTGGGCCACCCGCAGCTTGATCTGGTCGACGCCTATGGCCTTGAGCTCGGCTTCCAGCACCGCCATGGCGGCCTTGCCATAACCCTGGCCGCGGTGGGTTGGATCCATGTAGAAGTCGCAGATGAAGGTCTCTCCTCGATCGGCCTGAAGGGCATGCCAGAGGTAGCCGAGGGGTTCCTCCCTTGCGCCACTCTCCTGCGCCGGAACTATGCAGAGCAGGCTGTGGCCCGGTGTGGCGACCCCCTGTGGCAGGGATTGGCGCAGGGTCAGCTCCGCCTTGTGGCGTGCGGTGGGGAGATCGTGGCCGTGGTTGCTGGCGAGATCTTGCGCGTAGTCCTCGATGAAATAGGCGCAATAAATGGGGTAGTGCTGCTCACTCATGGGGAGCAAACGTACGAGGGGTGTCGGCATCCTGCGGATCACTCAAGGAAAGGGAGCCGCTACCTTAACCCCGGAGCCCGGCATTAGCCAAGGGTTGGCAGGCTGTGCCGAGTCTGGTTTTCCCAATAAAAAAGAGCGCCCAAGGGCGCTCTTTTTCTATCGGTGGCGAGGTTATTTAACCTCTCTTTCGTACGAGGTTATTTCACCTCTTCGCCCTTGGCTTGCAGATCCGCATGGTAGGAGGAGCGCACGAAGGGACCGCAGGCGGCGTGGGAGAAGCCCAGCCCCATGGCGACATCCTTCAGCTCGTCGAACTCTGCGGGCGGCACGTAGCGCTTGACCGGCAGGTGGTGACGGCTTGGCTGCAGATACTGACCCAGGGTCAGCATGTTGACGCCGTGCTCGCGCAGGTCGGTGAGCACCTGCACTATCTCTTCGTTGGTCTCGCCGAGGCCCATCATGACACCAGACTTGGTCGGTACATGGGGGTGCATCTCCTTGATGCGGCGCAGCAGCTCGAGGGACCACTTGTAGTCGGCACCCGGGCGGGCGACCCGGTACATGCGCGGGGCGGTTTCCAGGTTGTGGTTGAACACGTCCGGCGGGGTCTCGCGGAACACCTCGAGCGCCTGCTCCATCCGGCCACGGAAGTCCGGGGTCAGGATCTCGATGCGGGTCTGGGGGCTGTGCTCGCGGATCTGCTTGATGCAGTCGGCGAAGTGCTGGGCACCGCCGTCACGCAAGTCGTCGCGGTCCACCGAGGTGATCACCACGTATTTCAGTCCCATCTCCTTGATGGTCAGCGCCAGCTTCTTCGGCTCGTCGGGATCCAGCGCCAGCGGGCGGCCGTGGGCCACGTCGCAGAAGGGGCAGCGACGAGTACAGATGGCGCCCATGATCATGAAGGTGGCAGTGCCGTGGTTGAAGCACTCCGCCAGGTTGGGGCAGGAGGCCTCTTCACAGACCGAGTGCAGCTTGTTCTTGCGCAGGGTGCTCTTGATGTGCTCGATCTTCTGGCTCGACGGCGGCAACTTGATCCGCATCCAGTCCGGCTTGCGCAGCACTTCTTCGTTGGGATCCGGCATGAATTTCACCGGGATCAGGGCCATCTTGTCGCCATCGCGCAGCTTGACGCCCGGCTCCATACGAACGGGTTTGCTCATGATTCACTCTCGGTGTTTGTTATTGTCTGATTGATAGCCATCAGGGTCATCGCTGTGCCCTCATGGCCGTGCGGCATGGACGTGCTCATGCCGCCTCTTCGGTATGGGTGATCGTTTGATAGCCGATCAGGCTGGCCAGTTCGGCGACCAGGATGGACTGCGCCTCGGCCACGCTCTGGGGGCCGCCGAGAGCGCTGGTCTGGGTCATGGCCATGCCCGCATAGCCGCACGGATTGATGCGCAGGAAGGGGGTCATGTCCATGTCAACATTCAATGCCAGCCCGTGGAAGGAGCAGCCCTTGCGGATGCGCAGGCCCAGGGAGGCCAGCTTGGCTTCCGTCTGCAGCGAGGCGCCGAGCGCGTTCTTCACATAGACGCCGGGGGCATCGGGTTTGGCATAAGCCTCAATACCGCTCCTGGCCAGGGTGTTGATGATGGCGGTCTCGAGACAGGTCACCAGCTCGCGCACCGTCAGCTTGCTGCGGCGCACGTCCACCAGCACGTAGAGCACCAGCTGGCCCGGACCGTGATAGGTCACCTGGCCACCGCGATCGCTCTGCACCACCGGGATGTCGCCGGGGGCGAGCAGGTGCTCGGCCTTGCCCGCCTGACCCTGGGTGTAGACGGGATCGTGCTCCACCACCCAGAACTCATCGGGGGTGTCGGCGCAACGGGTGTCGGTGAAGGCCTTCATGGCATCCCATACCGGCTGGTAGGGGCGGCGGCCCAGCTGTCTGACCAGCAGCTGTGGCTGGGCGGGGATCTGGAGTGACATGGTTCCTCACTGACAGGCGCTTGAGTTGGCCCTGTGGATCAGCACAACGGGGTGCACAACGTCAATCGCCCCTGGCGGGGCGAGAGAGAAATTACAGTACGTATTTCACCAGCTCGATCTTGCCAAGTGCGGTGTACATGGCTTCGATGTGTTCCTTGCTCTGGGCGTTGACCGTCACCCGCACCGAGTGATAGTTGCCCTTGCTGCTGGGCTGCACGGTCGGGCTGTAGGTACCGGGAGCGTGCTGCTGCAGCACTTCGAGCACCCTGTCCGGCAGGGCCGGGTCGGCCACGCCGAGCACCTTGAACGGGAACTTGCAGGGGAACTCCAGCAGTTCATCAAACTTGGTATTCATTTACTCACCTTTTATCGTCGTTTGGTGTCGTCACGAAACGACTTCATCTGTGATCTTGTATGGCCGATGAGGCATCAGGCCGCCAGTACCTGTCAATATGGGCATGAGCCACGCCAGGATCAAGGTCCTGGCCGGTCGACAAGACGTGGAAGTGCTGCTTTTTACCACAAATAGACCCTCGGCGGAACCTGCAGTTTGCAGGGTTATTCGCTTGCCTGGGCCTTAACTGGAGAGCGGCGCCCATTGGCGCCGCTCCTTTATCGCTATTTTATGCTGTGGCTTACTTGAACCAGCTGGTCACCAGCAGTACCAGGTAATCCCACAGGCGGCTCACCAGCCCGCCTTCCTGTACTTCTTCCAGGGCGACCAGCGGAACCTGCTTGATCTCCTTGTCACCCTGTTTCAGGAACACGGTACCGACCCGTTGGCCCTTGGCCAGCGGTGCCTTCAGCTCGCTCTCGAGCTGGAAGTCGGCCTTGAGGTTGTTGCCCTGACCGCGGGTGACCAGTACGGAGACGTCTTGATCCACACCCAGCTTCACCTCGGACTTGTCACCCATCCAGATCTTCTGGGTGACCAGCACTGTGCCGGCCTTGTAGGGGGTCAGGCTCTGGAAGAAGCGGAAACCGTAGGTGAGCAGCTTCTTGCTCTCGGCGGCGCGGGAGCCTTCGCTGCTGGCACCCAGCACCACGGCGATCAGGCGCATGCCCTCGTTGTTGGTGGCGGAGGAGACCAGGTTGTAGCCGACCTGGCTGACGTGGCCGGTCTTGATGCCATCCACCTGCAGGGATTGATCCCACAGCAGGCGGTTACGGTTGTGCTGGGTGATGCCGTTGAACACGAAGGACTTCTGGGCGTAGATCTTGTACTCCTCCGGCAAGTCGCGGATGAGTGCCTGACCCAGGCGAGCCATGTCGTGGGCTGTACTGTAGTGGCCTTCCGCATCCAGACCGTGGGGATTCATGAAGTGGCTGTCGTTCATACCGAGCTTGGCGGCCCAGCTGTTCATCAGGCTGGCGAAGGAGTCGGTGCTGCCCGCCAGGTGTTCGGCCATGGCGACGCAGGCGTCGTTGCCGGACTGGATGATGATGCCCTTGTTCAGATCATCGACCGAGACCTGCTTGCCCACCTCGATGAACATCTTGGAGGAGTCGGAGTAGTTCTTGGACCAGGCGTTCTGGCTGATGGTCACCATGTCGGTGCGCTTGATGTTCCCCTTGGCCAGCTCCTGGCCGATGATGTAGGAGGTCATCATCTTGGTCAGACTGGCGGGCGGCAGACGCTCTTCGGCGTTCTGCTCGGCCAGCACCTGACCCGAGTAGTAATCGATAAGAATGTGGGCCTTGGCGGAGATCTCCGGCGCGGCGGGCACTACCATGGGTGCGGCGTTCAGAGTGGGCACCGGCTGAGCGGTCGGCAGGGCTGAATCCGGCGTCGGTACTGGCTGATTGGCCTGGGCGGTGGCGCTTAACAGGGAGGCCAGAATAACGGAGCGGGCAAATTTGGACATCTTGAAATTCCTGGTGCCTGGATGGGGAGTACCCAAGTTAAAACAAGTTAAAAAAAGCGGGCTTCACTATACCAGATGTGCTCGTCGGTCATAGCCCGACATGCGATCTGGGTGGGTTTTTATGGCTTTAGGCTCGGCGTCACGCCGGGATACGACGTGACGCCGGGCAAAGGCATTTTACCGCAGCGGGATCAGGGCACGATAAAGGCCTGCTCCAGTCCACCCTGGCGGATCTGCTCCAGCAGGGGGGCCTGCTGGTCGGCTGCGATCGGCCCCAGCAGAACCCGGAAGATGGCGTCGTGAGCCACCACCTGGTAGGGCACGCCATAGCGCTGGGTCATTACCTTGCCCATGGCCTCGGCCCTCGGCTGGGAGCCGCTCGCCAGCACCTGGATCATCTTGCCCTGGCCGGTCTGTGCCGCGGAGACTGTGGTGGTCGCGGTAGTGGCCGGCTTGGCGGCGGCCTTGGGCGGGGTGGCTGGCGCCGGCTTGGGAGCCGTTGCCGGCGCCGCAGGCTTGGGCTCACCCAGGAAGGCGCCCTCCTCGGCCGGGGCCGCCGGTTGCATGGGCTGCATCGGCGTCATGGGCACCATCTCGACCATCTGATCCGGGGTATCGTTGATGAGCTCGAGCCGCACCCTTGCCTCGCCGTTCTCCACCATCTCCAGCTGCTTGGCGGCCGCATGGGAGAGATCGATCAGCCGATCGCTGCCGAAGGGGCCGCGATCGTTGACCCGCACTATGGTCTCCAGCCCGTTGTCCAGGTTGGTGACCCGCACATAGCTCGGCAGCGGCAGGTTGCGGTGGGCGGCGCTGAACTGGGTGCTGTCCAGTACGTCGCCGTTGGCGGTCTTCTGGCCATCCAGATCCTGGGCCAGCCAGCTGGCGGTGCCCTCCTCGCTGTAGTGCTTGATGTCGCGCCACACCTCGTATTTCTGCTTGCCTATCCAGTAGTCCCGGTTGCCGCTCGCGCTCATGGGCTCCGGGCGCGGGATGGCGCCCGTGGCTTGCGGGATCTCGATCACCTGGGGCTTTTCCTGCGCGGCGGGTTCCTCGGGAAGCGGCTGTGGCTCCGGCTGGCTGCTACAGGCGGCCAGCAACAAGGCCAGGCTGAGGGGGAGAAGTTTGTGGCTGTAATGCATAAGCGTCCTGGATTGCTTGACTGAGTTGATGCACCGCCATCGCATAGAGCGGGCTGCGGTTATAGCGGGTGATCACATAAAAATTGTGGCGCGCGACCCAGTATTCCGGTCCGTCGGCCTGCTCCAATGCCAGCAGTTTCACCGGCGTGTCCGGTGCCAGCGGGGTGGCGAGTTCGATCCCGGCGGCCGCCAGCTCGGCCCACTGCTGCCTGAGCTCGGGATCTGGCCCCTGCAGGGTACCCACTGGCGCCAGTCCGATCAAGGCGGGCTCGACCACGGATTCTCCCCAGCGCCAGCGATGCTCGGCGAAGTAGTTCGCCACGCTGCCGATGGCATCCACCGGATTGGCGAACAGATCCCGCTTGCCATCCCCGTCAAAGTCGACCGCGTAGTGGCGGTAGCTGGAGGGCATGAACTGGCCCATGCCCATGGCGCCCGCATAGGAGCCCTTGAGACGGGTGAGCGACCACTTCTCCTCCCTGGCGAGCAGCACCAGCTGGGCGAACTCCTTGGCGAAGAAATCGCTGCGCTCAGGGTAGTGAAAACCCAGGGTGTAGAGGCTGTCGAGCACGGAGTGGCGGCCCATCTGGCGGCCATAGAAGGTCTCGATGCCGATGATGGCGACGATAAGGGAAGCGGGGACCTGGTAGCGCTGCTCGGCTCGCGCCAGTGCCTCGGCGTGGCGCTGCCAGAACGCGACCCCGTCCCGGATCCGCTCGGGGGTGACGAACAGCGGCCGGTAGCGGTGCCAGGGTTTGGCTTCCCAGGGGCGGGCTATGGTGTCGAGGATCTCCTGGCGCAACTGCGCCTGAGCGGTGGCCGCCTGAAGCTGGGCAAGGGGCACGGCCTGCTGCTCGGCCAGCCGGCCGAGCTGGGGTGGCTCGGGTGCGGCAACCGCCGGCAAGGAGCCGAGTGCCAGCGCACAGAGAGCGAGCCACAACAACCGACGCATCAGGCGAGCAGTCGTCTGTGGGTCTGGATGGACATCAGGATGCCGAAGCCGGCCATCAGGGTCACCATGGAGGTGCCGCCATAGCTCACCAGCGGCAGGGGCACCCCCACCACCGGCAGTATGCCGCTGACCATGCCCATGTTGACGAACACATAGACGAAGAAGGTGAGGGTCAGGGCGCCACCGAGCAGGCGCTCGAAGCTGTTCTGGGCCTGCATGGAGATGAACAGGCAGCGGCTGATGATATAGAGGTAGATCACCAGCAGCAGGGCAACCCCCACAAGACCGAATTCCTCGCTGAACACCGCGAAGATAAAGTCGGTGTGACGCTCAGGCAGGAACTCCAGCTGGGACTGGGTGCCCTGCAGCCAGCCCTTGCCGAACACGCCGCCGGAGCCGATGGCTATCTTCGATTGGATGATGTGATAGCCACGGCCGAGGGGATCCTTCTCGGGATCCAGCAGCATCAGCACCCGCTGGCGCTGGTAGTCGTGCATCAGGAAGAACCAGAGCACCGGCATAAAGGCGGCGATGAGCAGCGCGGCCAGGCCGATCAGCCACCAGCTGATCCCCGCCAGGAAGATGACGAAGAAGCCGGAGGCCGCCACCAGGATGGAGGTGCCGAGATCGGGCTGGGCCGCGATCAGCAGGGTCGGCAGCAGCACCATCACCAGGGCGATCAGCACGTGGCTGAACTTCGGCGGCAGGGAGTGACGGCTGAGCCAGGCGGCCACCATGATGGGCATGGAGAGCTTCATCACCTCGGAGGGCTGGAACTTCATAAAGCCGAGGTCCAGCCAGCGCTGTGCCCCCTTGCCGATGTGGCCGAACACATCCACCGCGATGAGCAGGAGCACCACCACGGCGAAGGTCGGCACCGACCAGCGGGCATAGAGGGACGGCGGCAACTGGGCCAGCGCTATCATCAGGCTGAAGGCCAGGCCGCCACGCACCAGCTGGCGCACGATGGAGTCGAAATCCTGGCCCGAGGCGGAGTAGAGCACCACCATGGAGAGGGTCATCAGGGCCAGCAGACCGAGCAGCAGCGGCAAGTCGATGTGCAGGCGATACCAGATGCTCTGCTGGCGAGCGGAATTACTCATTGGGAAACGACCTCATTCGGGTTCGGGCTCGCAGGGGCAGGCTGGCTGGGGGCCGGCGGCAACTGGGGCTCTGGTGGCAGCAGGTAGGCATCCAGCATGTGGCGGGCGACCGGCGCCGCCACTGCACTGCCGCCACCGGCGTTCTCCAGCACCAGGGCGACCACGGCCTTGGGAGCATCGAAGGGGGCAAAAGAGACGAACAGGGCGTTGTCGCGGTGTTCCATCTTGGTGGTGGCCGCGTTGTAGACCTGGTTCTCTTTAAGGCCCACCACCTGGGCGGTACCTGACTTGCCCGCCGCCTTGTAGGGGGTGTTGGCAAAGGCGCGACGGCCGGTGCCCTCGTGGCCGTTGATGACGCGCCACATGCCGTCCTTGGCCACCTGCCAATAGGTGTCACTCTTGGCGGCGATGGCGATGTTCGGGTTGATGGGGGCGTTGACCACCCCGTCTGCCGAGGCCGTGCTCTTGAGCAGGTGCGGTGTCACGTCGTGACCGTTCTGGGTCAGGATGCTGATCGCCTTGGCGAGCTGGATCGGGGTGGCGCTCCAGTAGCCCTGGCCGATGCCGATGGAGATGGTGTCCCCCTGGTACCAGGGCTGACGCCAGCGTGCCATCTTCCAGTCGCGGGACGGCATGACTCCACGGGTCTCCTCGAACAGGTCGACGCCGCTGTATTGGCCGAAGCCGAACTTGGTCATGTAGGCGTGGATCTTGTCGATGCCGACCCGGTAGGCGAGATCGTAGAAATAGGTATCCGCCGATACCTCGATGGCGCGATAGACATCGAGCCAGCCATGGCCCCAACGGCGCCAGTCACGAAACTTCTTGGTGGTGCCCGGGATGGAGAAGCTGGGGCCGCCGAAGTAACGGTAGTTGGGGGTGATGGCCCCCTCGTTCAGGCCCATCACCGCCATCATGGGTTTGACGGTGGAGGCGGGAGCATAGATGCCCTGGGTGGTGCGGTTTACCAGCGGGCGCGCCGGATCGTTGAGCAGCGCCGAATAGTTGGTGCTGGAGATGCCGGTCACGAACAGGTTGGGATCGTAGCTCGGGCTCGACTCCATGGCCAGGATGGCGCCGGTGTTGGGATCCATCATGACGATGGCGCCACGGCGGCCGGCCAGCAGTTCCTGGGCCTTGAGCTGTAGACGAATGTCGATGTTGAGGTAGATGTCCTTGCCAGGCTCTGGCGCCTGGAACTTGAGGGTACGCACCACCCGGCCGCGGTTGTTGACCTCGACCTCCTGGTAGCCCGCCACGCCGTGCAGCTGATCCTCGTAGAACTTCTCCACCCCCTGCTTGCCAATGTCCTTGGTGGCCGCATAGTTGGCGAGCTTGTCTTCCTTGTCGAGGCGCTCCACGTCGCGGGTGTTGATCTTGGCCACGTAGCCGAGCGCGTGGGTCAGGGTATCGCCAAACGGATAGTAACGCTTGAGGTAGGCCTCGATGCTGGCGCCCGGGTAGTTGTGCTGGTTGACCGAGAAGAGCGCGACCTGATACTCGGTCAGCTTCTCGAACAGGGGCACCGGCTTGAAGCGGCGCTGGCGCTTGACCTCGGCCAGGAACTTCTCCTTGGTGCCTTCCGGCAGGGCCAGCAGGGCGATCAGCTCGTCGGCGGTCTGCTCGAGATCTCCCGTCTCCTCCGGCACTATTTCCAGGCTGTAGACCGGGCGGTTCTCGGCCAGCAGCACGCCGTTGGCGTCATAGATGAGGCCCCGGGGCGGCGCCACGGGCACGACCCGGATCCGGTTGTCGTTGGAGCGGGTCTGGTAGGTATCGTAAGACTCTACTTGCAGGTAATAGAGGTTGCCAAGCAGCACCAGCATGAGTACCACCATGCCAATGTAGGCCACCAGGGTGCGCCGAAAGAACAGACGTCCCTCGGCACTGTGATCGCGCATTTCGATGCGATTCTTCAGCATGCCGCTACCTTATGGCCGACGAGGGCAAAGACAGGAACCACATGGGTCACTCCCTGTGGTTCGGGTGGTTGAGGGTGATGCGTGGGCTGGGCATGGTTCACTCTCGATGATAGGGATGATTGGTGGTGATGCTCCAGGCGCGATAGAGGCTCTCGGCCACCAGCACCCGCACCAGCGGATGGGGCAGGGTCAAGGGTGACAGCGACCAGCTCTGCTCGGCGGCGGCCTTGCACTCCGGCGACAGGCCTTCTGGTCCACCGACCAGCAGCGCCACGTCGCGACCATCCAGCTTCCAGGCTTCCAGCTGGGTAGCGAGCTGCTCCGTGGTCCAGGGCTTGCCCGGGATATCCAGGGTGACGAGGCGGGAGCGGCCGGCGGCGGCCAGCATGGCTTCCCCTTCCTTCTGCAGGATGCGGGGGATGTCGGCATTCTTGCCGCGTTTGCCTGCGCCTATCTCGACCAACTCGAACGGCATGTCTTTCGGGAAACGGCGACGGTATTCTTCGAAGCCATGCTCTACCCAGGCAGGCATCTTGGTGCCCACTGCAATCAACTGGATCTTCATCTTTCTTTACACTTGCACCCTTGTATTACGCTTGCGCACTCTTATTGCGTTGGCACTTGGGCGCCGCCCCAGAGCTTTTCCAGTTGGTAGAAGTCGCGGTATTCATCCTGCATCACGTGAACGATGACAGACCCCATGTCCACCAGCACCCATTCACCGCTGAGCTGGCCCTCCACGCTGAGCAGACTGAGCCCGGCGTGGCGTGCCTCGCTGGCCAGGTTGTGGGCGATGGCACTGACATGGCGACTGGAGTTGCCGGAGCAGATGATCATGGTGTCCGTGATGGTGGATTTGCCGCGCACATCCAGAGTGATGATATCGCGGCCTTTCATGTCATCGATCTTGTCGACGATAAAGGCGAGTAATTCTTGGCCTTGCAAATGTCTTCTCCTATCTTCCGGCGCACTGGTACAGCGTAAAGGCGGCGGATTATATCATGGTCATTCCCGTTTCCCAGCCCGGCAAAGGGAATGGATCCAGGGTCGTCCTCTGGCCGCCAATGAGCGGGACGGAGCAGGGCAGGCCCCTGTCGATCACTATAGTGCGCAACCGCGCCGGGCAATAGTCGGGTCGATGTGGGCTGCGCCTCAGGGTGTCGGCTGGTAGAGCCTGTGCTGCGCTATGTAGTCGGCCACCGAGACCGGCAACAGATACCTGGGATCCTGTCCCGCCGCCAGCAGGGCTCTTAGGCGGGTGGCGGACAGCTCGATGGGCAGGTTGTCGCTAAGCCAGATATGCCCGTGACGATGGCGATGCAGATCCTGGGGGTCTTGCGTCTGCTGGCGGGCCAGCAGCTCGGCCACCTCGGCCGGGTAATCCGGTTGCCAGCCCGGGCGCAGGCTCACCACCAGATGGGCATGATCGAGCAGCTCCCGCCAGCGATGCCAGCCTGGCAGTGAGAGCAGGGAGTCCATCCCCATCAGGAAGCAGAGCGGGGTGTCCGGCAGCGCTTGCCTCAATTCGATGAGGGTATCTATGGTGTAGGACGCTTTATCTCGCCTTATCTCCCGCTCATCCACCACGAAGCCCGGGTTCTCCGCCGCCGCCAGGGCGACCATGGCCAGGCGCTGCTCGCTCGAGCAGAACGGGCTGGCCCTGTGGGGGGGAATGTGATTCGGGATCAGGCGCATTTCGGCCAGACCCAGCGCGGCCTGGGCCTCGATGGCCGGGCGCAGATGGCCGATGTGTATCGGATCGAAGGTGCCACCCAGGATCCCAATGGGAGCCTTCAACATGATGCCGGCTCCAGCAGGGGCAGCGGGGTAGCATCGCGAAAACCCAGGGCGATGGTCTGCAACATCAGCCAGGCCTGCTCGGTGTCGAAGCGGCGCTGGGCGTCGTCTAGCCGGGCCATCAGCTGCCACAGTTGCTGCAGCTTGCCAAACGGCAGCCGGGTCAGGGCCTGTTGAATGAGCTGCTGGCGGCTCTGCCAGATGCGCAGACGGGAGAAATGCTCCACCAGGGGTTGGCCTGCCCGGGCGGCCAGGGCCAGCTCGGTGAGCTGCTCCAGCTCGCGGCACAGGGCCCAGGCCAGCATGCCGGGCTCGGTGCCTTCGGCCCGCAGCGCCAGCAGGATGCGCTGAGCCCGGTTCACCTTGCCCTCCAGCAGGCAATCGATGAGCTGGAAGGGGGTGAAGTGGGCGTGGCGAATGATGGTCTCTTGCAGATAGGCGACGCTGATGGGCTGGGGCGGCGACAGCAGGGTCAGCTTCTCTATCTCCTGGCTCGCGGCCAGCAGGTTGCCCTCATAGGCGTGACACATGAAGTTGATGGCATCCGGCATCGCCTTGAGGCCAAAGCGCTGGAAACGGGCCCCCATCCAGCGCGGAAAGAAACGGGGCTCGGGGTGATTGACCGGCACATAGGTACCGAGCTTGTCGAGTTTGTCGAACCAGGCCGCCTTCATCTGGGTTTGATTGAGGCGGGCGCCCGAGAGCACCAGCAGCAGGTCGGGATGCAGCTGTTTGCCAATCTCACCGATGCGGGTGGCCAGATCCTTGTCGACCTTGGCGGGCAGCTCCAGCTCGATGATCTGGCGTGCCGAGAACAGGCTCATGGCCTGACAGGCATCATAGACCCGGTTCCAGTCCAGCCCGGCTTCGACCACGAAGCTGTGGCGCTCATCGAAGCCTTGCTTGAGGGCCACCTGACGAATGGCGTCGATGGCCTCGAGCTTGAGCAGCGGCTCGTCACCAAATACCAGATAGCAGGGCTTGAGCCCTGTCTTGAGATGGTCCGCAAACTGCTCGGGGTAGACTCTCAATTTAAGATACTCGCATCAGAACTTGACCTGGCTGAGCTGGCGGATCACCAGGCTCGCGGCCTGTTCCTGCATCTCCTTGCGAAGCTGCTCCTGCTCGCGGGAGGAGGCGAGGGCCGCATCCGGCTTGTTCAGGAAGCTGCGGTTGAAGGTGATGGGGAAGACCTGAGTCGGCTTGCCCTGCATGCTGATGCTGAACTGGGTGCTGTAGCCGAGCAGGTACTCACGCTCCTGACCGATGGAGTCGACGGAGGCAACCTGGCTGCTGCCGCGGATACCCGCCAGGGTCATCACCGGAATGCCCTCCTTGTCGGCCAGGGTCACCCCGGCGGCCTTGAGGCGAGTGGTCACCATGCGATAGAAATCGCTCTTGTTGTCACCGACTACCTTCATGGTCATCAGCTCGGGGGGGATGGCGGTTCCCCGCATCTGAAAACCGCAGGCCTGCAGCAGCAGGCCCGTCAGCATGATGGCAATCCAGCGAGTAAGGGGCATGCCCATGTGAATTCCTCTTTGAATGATTTAAAAGACGGCGGGCCAGGCCCGCCGTCGTCATCGTTGACTCATGTCCGTTGCGGGATCAGTTTGCAACGATGTTGAGCAATTTGCCCGGCACGTAGACCACCTTGCGCACGGTCAGACCGTCGGTGAACTTTTGCACCGAGGCATCGTTCATGGCCAGCTTCTCGACCTCGGCCTGGCTTATCTCGGCCGGCACTGTCAGCTTGCCGCGCATCTTGCCGTTGATCTGTACCACCACCAGTTTCTCGGTCTCGACCATGGCGCTCTCATCGGCCACCGGCCAGCTGGTCACGTCGATGTCCCCTTCCTTGCCCAACATCTTCCACAGCTCGAAGCCGATGTGCGGGGTGATGGGGTAGAGCATGACCAGCACGGCTTCCAGCGCTTCCTGCATCAGGGCGCGGTCCTGCTCCTCGGTGCCGAGCTTGGTCAGGTTGTTCATCAGCTCCATGATGGCGGCGATGGCGGTGTTGAAGGTCTGGCGACGACCCACGTCATCGCTCACCTTGGCGATGGTCTTGTGCAGCTCGCGGCGAACGGCTTTCTGCTCGTTGCTGAGGGCGGCCAGGTTCAGTGCGGGGGCGGCACCGGTACTGACGTGCTCGAAGGTCAGACGCCACAGGCGACGCAGGAAGCGCTGGGCACCCTCGACGCCGGAATCGGACCACTCCAGGGTCATGTCGGCCGGGGAGGCGAACATCATGAACAGACGCACGGTATCGGCGCCGTAACGCTCCACCATCAGCTGGGGATCGATGCCGTTGTTCTTGGACTTGGACATCTTGGTCATGCCGGAGTGGATCACCTCGCGGCCTTCATTGTCCACCGCCTTGGTGATGCGACCCTTCTCGTCCCGCTCCACCTTGACGTCGGTCGGACTGACCCAGACGTTGCCGCCCTTCTCGTCCTTGTAGTAGAAGGCGTCGGCCAGCACCATGCCCTGGCAGAGCAGGCGCTTGAACGGCTCGTCGCTGTTGACCAGACCGGCATCGCGCAGCAGCTTGTGGAAGAAGCGGGCGTACAGCAGGTGCATACAGGCGTGCTCGATGCCGCCGATGTACTGATCCACCGGCAGCCAGTGGTTGGCGGCAGCCGGATCCAGCATGCCCTTATCGTAGTCCGGGGAGCAGTAGCGGGCGTAGTACCAGGAGGACTCCATGAAGGTGTCGAAGGTATCGGTCTCGCGGAATGCTTCCTGGCCGTTGTAGCTGGTCTTGGCCCACTCGGGGTCGGCCTTGATCGGGCTCTGGATGCCATCCATCACCACGTCTTCCGGCAGCAGCACCGGCAGTTGATCTTCCGGGGTCGGCACCACAGTGCCGTCGGCCAGGGTCAGCATGGGGATGGGGGCACCCCAGTAACGCTGACGGGAGACGCCCCAGTCACGCAGACGGAAGTTGACGGTGCGCTTGCCGCAACCGAGGGCTTCCAGCTTGTTGCTGATGGCGTCGAAGGCGGCCTGGAACTCGAGACCGTCGAACTCGCCGGAGTTGAACAGCACGCCCTTGTCGGTGTAGGCGGCGGCGATCACGTCAGGGGCATCGCCGTCGGCGGGCTTGATCACGGGCTGGATGGGCAGACCGTACTTGGTGGCGAACTCGTGGTCACGCAAGTCGTGGCCGGGCACTGCCATCACGGCGCCGGTGCCGTAGTTCATCAGCACGAAGTTGGCGATCCAGACCGGTACCTTGTGGCCGCTCAGGGGATGAATGGCATAGAGGCCGGTGGCCATGCCCTTCTTCTCCATGGTGGCGAGCTCGGCTTCGGCGACCTTGGTGTTCTTGCACTCTTCGATAAAGGCGGCGAGTGCCGGGTTATCGGCGGCAGCCTGCTGGGCCAGCGGGTGGCCGGCGGCGATGCCCACATAGGTCACGCCCATGAAGGTATCAGGACGGGTGGTGTAGACCTCCAGATGCTCGTCCTGGCCCTCGACCTGGAAGCTGATGTTGACCCCTTCGGAGCGGCCAATCCAGTTGCGCTGCATGGTCTTGACCATCTCGGGCCAGCCGTCCAGGTTGTCGATGTCGTTCAACAACTCCTCGGCATAGTCGGTGATCTTGATGAACCACTGGGGGATCTCTTTTTGTTCCACCGGGGTGTCACAGCGCCAGCAGCAGTTGTCGATCACCTGCTCGTTGGCCAGCACCGTCATGTCGTTCGGGCACCAGTTGACGGAGGAGGTCTTCTTGTAGACCAGACCCTTCTCGTACAGCTTGGTGAAGAACCACTGCTCCCAGCGGTAGTAGTCCGGCTTGCAGGTCGCGAGCTCGCGATCCCAGTCATAACCCAGACCCAGCATCTTCAGCTGGTTCTTCATGTATTCGATGTTTTCGTAGGTCCAGGGGGCCGGTGCAGTGGCGTTCTTGATGGCGGCGTTTTCTGCCGGCAGACCGAACGCATCCCAGCCGATGGGTTGCAGCACATTCTTGCCATTGAGCCGTTGATAACGGGAGATCACATCACCTATGGTGTAGTTACGCACGTGCCCCATGTGTAGACGACCAGACGGATAAGGGAACATGGACAGGCAGTAGAACTTCTCTTTGTCTACTTTTTCCACGGCCTTGAAGGTTTTCTTGGCATCCCAGTGCTGTTGCACTGCTGGTTCGATGGATTGGGGAACGTATTGCTCTTGCATTGGTGACATCCGGATCTGTGAAATGAATAGATAAAACGGCTGGGAAATCCCGATAGAATACCCATATCCTGCGGCGGCAACAACCGCCAGCATCCGCCGGGTCTCGGGCCGGCCATGATCAGCGAGTAGCAGAGGAGTAACGGCCATGGACAAACGTCAAAAAGGGTACGAAGCCTTCATCGCCCAGCTCAAGAAGCACTGGGAGGAGACGGAAGAGTTCCAGGGGGAGCGCCTCAACCGCATGATTGCCAAGGTGCAGGCGTACCTTGAGGCGGCCGGTGACCTGACCCAGGACGAACTGGCACTGATCGCCGAATATGTGAAACGGGATCTCGGCAACTATGACGAGGGACGGGCCGAGGCGCCGGAATCGGCCTTTATGCTGGCCTTGAAAGATACTGCCTGGTCCTGGCTCGCGGATGTGACGGATCGCGCCCAGGTGGAGTGGAGCGAGCTGGCGGACGAACTGGAGCACAAGGGGTTTTACCGGGCCGGCGACTGGGTCGGGCTCGGGGTGCTGGTGTGCGATAGCTGCGAGTGGCGCCACACCGTGCTGCATCCGGAGCAGCTCGGCACCTGCCCCGAGTGTGGTGCCAACGAATATCACCGCGAGCCGCTCTCCCCTTGAGCCACTGGCCACGACGACAAATGGACAAATGAAAGAGGCGCCCATGGGCGCCTCTTTTGATCGGGTTGGATAGCCGGTTCAGAGCCCCGGTCAGAGGGTTCTGGCCCAGGGGTGGGCGCGGGGGCGCAGGGCCAGCCCAAGGCCGAGCAGCAGGGCGGCGATGCCATACATGGGCCAGCTGCCAAAGCGCAGGTAGGGCGTCGAGCCGTGGGCGGGGCGCACCTCGGCACGCAGCACCCCGGCCTCGAACTGCGGGAGCTGGGCTATGATGCTGCCATCGATTTCGGTGACTATGGTGATGCCGGTGTTGGTGTCGCGCAGCAGCGGGCGGGCCAGCTCCAGGGCGCGCATGCGGGCGATCTCCATGTGCTGCCAGGGGCCGATGCTGGTGCCGAACCAGGCGTCGTTGGAGACGGTCAGCAGGAAGTCGGTATCCGGCTGCACGTTGCGACGCACCTCGTCTGGGAAGATGATCTCGTAGCAGATGGCGGCGGCGAACTTGAGCCCTTTGGCGATCAGGTTCGGCTGCACCTCGTCACCCCGGCTGAAGGAGGACATGGGCAGGTTGAAGAAGGGCGCGATGGGGCGCAGCAGATCTTCAAACGGCACGAACTCGCCGATGGGCAGCAGGTGGTACTTGTAGTAGCGGTTCTTGTGCTCGTAGTGGTAGGACTCCTTGCCGTCCAGATCCTGCACCCCCATGCCGAGCACTGTGTTGAAGAAGCGCTGCTGCTTGAGATCGTAGTGAATGATGCCCGCCAGCAGGCCGGTGTCATTCACCTTCATCGCCTTGTCCAGGCTCTCCAGATAGGTGCCCATCTCCTTCTCGATGGCCGGGATGGCGGATTCAGGCCAGATGATGATGTCGGCATCCTGATTCTCGCGACTCAAGTCCTGATAGGTGCGCACCGTGGGGATCAGCGCCTCCGGATCCCACTTGAGGGACTGGGCGATGTTGCCCTGCACCAGCGCCACCTTGACCGGCTCGCCCCGGGTCACCCAGTTCAATTGCATCAGCCCATGGGCGGTGCCCACCAGGGCGACGGGGACCAGCAGCCAGGCCGGCTTGCGGCTCTGCCACACCAGCCAGAGAGCGGAGGCCGACAACAGCAGCGCGAGGGTGATGCCCTGCACCCCGAGGATGGGGGCGAAGCCTTTGAGGGGGCCGTCAATCTGGGTGTAACCGAACCAGAGCCAGGGGTAGCCGGTCATCACCCAGCCTCGCAGCCAGTCGGCCCCGAGCCAGAGCGCCGGGAAGGCGAGCAGCCAGCGGCTCCAGTGACGACCGCTGAAGAAGCGGGAGAACAGCCAGCAGGCTAGGGTTGGATAGAGAGAAAGGTAGGCGCAGAGCCCGGCCAGCAGCACGAAGGCGACCGGCAGCGGGATGCCACCGAACTCGGTCATGCTGACATGGATCCACCACTGTCCAGGCAGGAAGAGCCCCATGGCGTAGCCGAAGCCACGCCAGGCGGCCTGCTTGGGCTTGGCCTTGTCCAGCAGGGCGTAGAGGCCGAGCAGGGACGGGATCACCAGAGGCCAATAGCCGAAGGGGGAGAAGGCCAGTACGGCGATGGCGCCAGAGGCCAGGGCAAACAGGCTGATCAGGAGTTTCGATTTCACTGGGGCTAGGGGCTCGATTGGACTGAATGAAAGTTGAATGGCCGACATCTTAACCGCAAACCGCGCCAACGGCGAGCCTCCCTGTATGGCGCGGGATCCTGAGGGAATCCGGAGGGGATGGCCTTGGTCAGAATGACAAACGCCCCTGGGAAGGGGCGTTGATAGACAGGACGAGACTGGGGCGGGATCAGGACTCCGGCTGGGCCGCCGCGTGATTCTCCGGGATCTTCACCTGCAGCTGTTGCAGGCGACGCCTGTCCGCGTGCATCACCTTGAACAGGTAGCCGTCGAGCTCGATCTCCTCGCCCTTCTTCGGAAGGTGGCTGAAGGCGTGCATCACCAGGCCGCCGACGGTATCTACCTCTTCATCGCTGAACTGGGTGCCGAAGAAGTCGTTGAAGTCCTCGATCTCGGTGAGGGCGCTGACCGAGAAGACCCGCTTGCTGATGCGGCGGATCTCTTCCGGCTCGTCCTCGATGTCGTCGAACTCGTCGTCGATCTCGCCGACGATGAGCTCCAGTATGTCCTCGATGGTCACCAGACCGGAGACACCACCAAACTCGTCCACCACGATTGCCATGTGGTAGCGCTCTTCGCGGAACTCCTTGAGCAGACGATCGACCCGCTTGCTTTCCGGTACTATCACGGTCGGGCGCAGGATCTGTTCGAGCTGCAGCGGCTCGCTGGCGTGGTGGCCACCGAAGCCGAACGGCAGCAGATCCTTGGCGAGCAGGATGCCCTCCACGTGATCCTTGTCTTCGTTGATCACCGGGAAGCGGGAGTGGCCGGATTCGATGATGACCGGCAGGAACTCGTCCACCGGTTGGGACTTCTCGATGGTCACCATCTGGGAGCGGGGGATCATGATGTCGCGCACACGCAGCTCGGCAATTTCGAGCACGCCCTCGATCATGTCCTTGGTGTCCTGATCGATGAGGTCTCGCTCCTCGGCGTCGGCTATCACTTCCACCAAATCGTTGCGGTCTTTTGGCTCGCCCTGGAAGAGTTGGCTGAGTTTGTTTAGCCAGGTTTTCTTCGGCGAGCCGGTACTAGGGTGATCGTCGGTCATTTTCTCTCTTGGTTACTCGTTTGAACACATAGGGATGCTTGTCTGGCTATATAAGGATGGTCTCAGTCTGTTTCAATCAGGTGACCATCCCAAGTGCCTTTATGCTTCGACTTCGTCGTCGAGATAAGGGTCCGCAAAGCCGAGTTCCTGCGTGATGTTGCGTTCTGGAACTGCACCATCTCATCGGCTTTCATTCACCTTATTATTCGACTTCGTCGTCGAGATAGGGATCCGCAAAGCCGAGCTCCTGCATGATGTCGCGCTCAAGCGCCTCCATCTCCTCGGCTTCCTCGTCCTCGATATGGTCATAACCTAGCAGATGCAGACTGCCGTGCACAACCATGTGAGCCCAGTGGGCCTCCAGGGGTTTATTCTGCTCCTGGGCCTCGGCTTCCACCACCTGGCGACAGATCACCAGATCCCCGAGCAGGGGCAGTTCCATGCCGGGGGGAGCTTCGAACGGGAAGGATAGCACGTTGGTGGGCTTGTCCTTGCCGCGATAGGTGTGGTTGAGCTCGCGGCTCTCCGCCTCGTCCACCAGCCGCACCGTCACCTCGGCCTCCTCCTGGAAGCCCAGGATGGTGCCGTCCAGCCAGCCTTGCAGCTGGGCCTCGGTCGGCAGGCCTTCCGGGCTGGCGCAGGCCAGTTGCAGATCCAGGGTCACGCTCATTGGGCACTCTCTTCTCTTGAAATGGCTTTATTGTTTTTGGCCGTGACGGCCTCGGCCTGGGCGGCGTCGAACGCCTCGTAGGCTTGCACTATGCGGGCGACTACTGGGTGGCGTACCACGTCCTTGGACTCGAAGAAGTTGAACGACAGGCCATCGACTCCCTGCAGCACTTCCAGCGCATGACGCAGGCCGGATTTGGTGCTGCGGGGCAGATCCACCTGGGTGATGTCGCCGGTCACCACCGCCTTGGAGTTGAAGCCGATGCGGGTCAGGAACATCTTCATCTGCTCGGTGGTGGTGTTCTGGGCCTCGTCCAGGATGATAAAGGCGTCATTCAAAGTGCGGCCGCGCATATAGGCGAGCGGCGCCACTTCGATGATGTTGCGCTCCATCAGCTTCTCGACGCGCTCGAAGCCCAGCATCTCGAACAGGGCGTCGTAGAGCGGGCGCAGATAAGGGTCCACCTTCTGGGAGAGATCGCCGGGCAGGAAGCCGAGCTTCTCCCCCGCTTCCACCGCCGGACGGGTCAGCAGGATGCGACGGATCTCCTGGCGCTCCAGGGCGTCCACCGCGGCGGCCACCGCCAGATAGGTCTTGCCGGTACCGGCCGGGCCTATGCCGAAGCTGATGTCGTGGCGCACTATGTTGGCGATGTACTGGGCCTGATTCGGACTGCGGGGCTTGATGAGGCCGCGCTTGGTCTTGACCGTCACCTCCTTGCCATAGGGCAGGGATGAGGCCTCTTCCTCGTCCTGCTCCAGCACCCGGGACTCTTGCACCGTCAGGTGCACCATGTCGGGGGTGATGTCGGTCACCTTGCCACCCTTCAGCGTCTGGGTTTCCACATAGAGGTGCTTGAGGATGACGGCGGCGGCATCCACCTGTGCCTGCTTGCCGAGCACTTGAAAATGGTTGTCGCGATAGCTGATCTCGACGCCGAGGCGGCGCTCCAGCTGCTTGAGGTTGTCGTCGAAAGGGCCGCACAGGCTGGCGAGGCGCTGATTGTCGGCGGGCTCCAGGTGCAGATTCAGGGTCGAGATGTGTCGGCTCAAAGTGTCCTCGTCTCAGCTGTTCCGCCATCCGGCCGTGCCGGATGGCGATGGTTGATCAATGGGGCCTGAAGGCGGCAACGCCCAATTCATCCGGTACATTGTCCGGGCGACGCGCCAGGATCTCCTGAGGCGCCGTGGCGATACGCAGGTTCATCTCCTCCTCGCCACGGATGAAGACACCGCGCAGGGAGTAGGGGCGCACGTCGGTGATCTCCACGTCGGCGAAGCCGCCGATGAGGCGGTGCGGGCCTTCGAAGTTGACCACCCGATTGTTCTCGGTGCGGCCAGACAGCTGCATGGGGTCCATTTTGGAGGGCCCCTCCACCAGGATGCGCTGCACCGAGCCCAGCATGGCGCGGCCGATGAGCATGGACTGGTGGTTGATCTGGTTCTGCAGCCGGGTCAGGCGGGCCTTCTTCACCTCCATGTCGACGTCGTCAGGCAAGTCCGCGGCTGGGGTGCCGGGGCGCGGGCTGTAGATGAAGCTGAAGCTCATGTCGAAGTTGATCTCCTCGATCAGCTTCATGGTGGCCTCGAAGTCCTCGTCCGTCTCGTTCGGGAAGCCGACGATGAAGTCGGAGCTCATGGTGATGTCGGGGCGTACGGCCCGCAGGCGGCGGATCTTGGACTTGTACTCCAGCACCGTGTGAGGGCGCTTCATCATGGTCAGGATGCGATCCGAGCCGCTTTGCACCGGCAGGTGCAGGAAGCTGACCACCTCCGGGGTGTCCCGATAGACCTCGATGATGTCGTCGGTGAACTCGATGGGGTGGCTGGTGGTGTAGCGAATTCGGTCGATGCCGTCGATGGCGGCCACCAGCCTGAGCAGCTCGGCGAAGGTGCAGTGATTGTCATCAAAGGTGGGGCCGCGGTAAGCGTTGACGTTCTGGCCGAGCAGGTTCACCTCGCGCACCCCCTGTTGGGCGAGCTGGGCAATTTCATAGAGCACGTCGTCCAGCGGCCGGCTCACCTCCTCGCCACGGGTGTAGGGCACCACGCAGAAGGAGCAGTATTTGGAGCAGCCTTCCATGATGGAGACGAAGGCGCTGGCCCCTTCGGCGCGAGGCTCGGGCAGGTTGTCGAACTTCTCTATCTCGGGGAAGGCGATGTCCACCTGGGCACCCCGGCCTTCCTGCACCTGCTTGATCATGGCGGGGAGGCGATGCAGGGTCTGCGGGCCGAAGACGATGTCCACATAAGGCGCCCGTTGACGCAGGTTTTCCCCCTCCTGGGAGGCAACGCAGCCGCCCACGCCTATCACCAGGCCTGGCTTCTTCGCCTTGAGCTTCTTCCAGCGACCGAGCTGGTGGAACACCTTCTCCTGGGCCTTCTCGCGGATGGAGCAGGTGTTGAGCAGCAGAACGTCGGCCTCTTCGGGCTCTTCGGTCAGGGTGTAGCCGTTGCTGGCATCCAACAGATCCGCCATCTTGGACGAGTCGTACTCGTTCATCTGGCAGCCCCAGGTCTTGATATGAAGTTTCTTGCTCATCGCTACTCTTGACTATTTTTGCTATCGACAGGGTCAAAGGACCGGCCATTTTACTCCTCAATCCCGGTGCTGACCAGTCTGGGGCCATCCGGCCCGCCACTGGGCCGATTGCCCCGCCAGCCGGGGCTTTGCCGCTGATCCAGCAAGGCAATTCGCCGCCTCTCTCACTGTTTATCCCGCGTCCTTGCGCTATCATGGCCCCATTCGATTTAGCCTCTGGCTCCTCGCCTTGGGCGATCCTTTTCAGGAAGCACGCTATGGAACACTGTGATATCGCCATCGTCGGCGCCGGTATGGTGGGGGCGGCCACCGCCTGCCTGCTGGCGGCGCAAGGCCTCTCCATCCGGGTCATCGAGACCCAGCTGCCCGAGCCCTATGCCCCGGAACAGCCGCTGGATCTGCGGGTCTCCGCCATCAGCCAGGCCTCGGTGGCCCTGCTGGATCAGGCCGGTGCCTGGCAACATCTGCAGCAGATGCGGCTGTGCCCCTACCGCCGACTGGAGACCTGGGAGCTGGAGGGCTTCGCCACCCGCTTCGACGCCGCCGATCTGGGGCTGCCCCAACTTGGCTACATCATGGAGAACCGGCTGGTGCAGCTCGCCCTGCTCAAGAGGATGGAAGATTTCCCCAACATCCAGACCCACACCCCGGCGGCGGTGCGGAGCCTGCGCCAGAGTGCGGATGCCGCGGTATTGACGCTGGATGATGGCACCGAACTCAGTGCCCGCTGGGTGCTGGCCTGTGACGGCGCCGAGTCGCTGACCCGCCGCCTCGCCGGTATCGGCGTGTCGCGCTTCGAGTACCGTCAGCACTGCATGCTGATCAACATCGACACCGAGTTTGCGCAAGAAGACATCACCTGGCAGCAGTTCACCCCGAGCGGCCCGCGCGCCTTCCTGCCGCTGCCGGGCCAGCACGGCTCCCTGGTGTGGTACGACAGCCCGGCCCGCATCCGCGCCCTGTCGGCCATGAGCAACGAGGCCCTGGCCGCCGAGGTGCGCCGCCACTTCCCGGCCCGGCTCGGTGGTTTCAGCGTGACGGCCAAGGGCAGTTTCCCGCTGGTGCGTCGCCACGCCAACGACTATCACGCCGGGCGAGTGGTGCTGCTTGGGGACTCGGCCCACACCATCAACCCGCTGGCGGGGCAGGGGGTCAACCTCGGCTTCAAGGACGTGGCCTGCTGGGTGGAATTGCTCGCCAAGGCGGGCAGCGACTGGCACCTGTTGGCCCAGGCCGAACGCTACGAGCGCCGCCGCCTCCCGGACAACCTGCTGATGCAGTCGGGGATGGATCTGTTCTACGGGGTGTTCAGCAACAAGATAGGGCCGCTGCGGTTGGCTCGCAATCTGGCCCTGAATCTGGCAGACAAGGCGGGCCCGCTCAAGGAGATGGCGCTACGCTACGCACTGGGATTGGTGTAATGGGCAGTGTTTTGCACTGCTAGTTAATTGACTGGTGGAGTATCAATCCGCCAGGATGACGTATCTGGTGTTTTGTATTGCCCCAGGGCAGCATCTTTGATGATGTCGGCGGACGCAAGGGCGAAACAGAGACGGACAATCGGGGAGCAAAGGGATGAACAAGGCACTGCTGGTGATCGACTTTATCAACGATCTGGCCCATCCGGATGGGCGCATCGCCGCCTCGGCGGCCCATGTGGTGGAGCAGGATGCCATCACCCACGCGAATCAGGCGCTGGCTCATGCCCGCGCCCAGGGTTGGCTGGTGGTGCTGTTCAAGGTCGGCTTCGACGCGGGTTATAAGTTGCAGCCCAAGGGTTCCCCCATGTTTGGTCGCGCCCAGCAGTTCGGCGCCCTGTCTCTGGCCGACAGCGGCACCGACTTTCATCCCGCGCTGGACGTGCAAGCCGGCGATCTGGTGCTGACCAAGCCCAGAGTCAGCCCCTTCTATGGCACGGCGCTGGAGCCGGCGCTGCGGGCCAACCAGATCGATCACCTCTATCTGTGCGGGATCAGCACCAGCTGGGCCATTCAGGCCGCCACCCGGGATGGGCACGACCGGGACTACGCCATCACCATCCTCGAGGATGCCTGCGCCGCGGCCGATGCCATGGATCATCACGGCTCGCTGCGCATGCTCGGCCGCATCGCCGAGATCATCAAGGTGGCCCAGCTGAGCTGACGCGCCCTTATCGAGTCGCTCACATTTTGCTCATGGGCCGCTGTTGAAACCGCGTGGTTTTGGGGCAAGATGGCAGAAACAGAGCTGGCCACAAGGATGAGGGCATGCGTTATCAAGGAAACATTGCGAGCTGGAACCGGGAGCGCGGTTTTGGCTTTATCAGGCCGCAGTCGCAGCCACAGTCATATTCACAACAAGAGCAGAGAGACGCCGATCTGTTCGTGCACATATCCTCCCTGACCTTCGACGGCAAAGCGCCCGAGGCGGGGGAGCGGGTCTCCTATCAGCTGGGCACCGGCAAGGATGGCAAGCCCTGTGCCGTGCAGGTGTTCTTCCCCGACCGGCCCCTGTCGCTGGTGGATGGCTTCAGCCCGGCGCCTCGGCCCCACAGACAACCCACCTACAGGCGCAAGGGCAACTGGCGCGGCAAGCTCATCCCCTTGCTGGTGCTGGCGGGCCTGTTCTCCATTTATTCCCGCTTCTCGGCCGAGTCGAGCTCGCCGCCGCCAGCCTCCTCACCCGCGAGCGCCGGGGTGAGCGCTTTTGAGAGCGCCCCGCCGGCACCCACTTTTATCAAACAATGCGACGGTCGGCAGTACTGCTCCCAGATGACCTCTTGTGAGGAGGCGACCTGGTTTTTGCGCAACTGCCCAAACATGAAGATGGACGGAGAGGGGGATGGTATCCCCTGTGAAGATCAGTGGTGCAATCGTTGAGTGGCCCAGGCTATCAGTCGAAGAAACCGATCCGTCCGGGCTAACCTTGCCTGCGCGCCGGCAGGGAATGCCCCATCAGTCACCCTGCATCAAGCGGAGAGGCTGGGTCTGGCCTCCGCCTCTGGATGTTCCGCCCTGACCAACTCCAGGAAGCGATCGCGAATGGGATCGGCGAAGGTCGGGTTCCACACCAGGCTGATCTCCCACTCAGAGTAGGGCCCGGAGAGGGGGTAGAGGGTGACGTCCGGGCCGGCGATAAAGCTGACGCTGCGGGGCAGTATGGCGTTGCCGATCCCGGCGGCGACCAGGGCCACCAGGGTCTGGATGTCTTCCGCCTCCTGGACCATGCCGGTCAGCCGGTTGGCGCCGAGGAAGTTGGCGATCTGCTGGGTGAGACCGGGGCAGCGATGGGCCACCATCTGCAGCAGGGGTTGATGCACCAGGGCATGCTCCACATCGAAGGCGGCGGGGTTCGGCCCGATAAGCTGGGTCGGCACCGCCAGCACCAGCCGATCGGTCAGCAGTCGATGCTCTTGCAGTTGCGGCGCCTGTGGTCGGCGCATAAAGCCGATTTGCAACTGGCCCGATAGCAACAGCTCGTGCTGGATGGCGGAGGGCATGTCCTGCAGGTGCACCAGCACCTCGGGCACCTGCCGCTTGAAACGGGCGACCAGGGAGGGCGCCAGCACGAAACTCGACAGTCCGAACCCCATCTTGAGCCGCCCGGCCGCACCGCTTGCCAGCGCCAGGGCATGGCGCTCGAAGCCCTTGCCGTGCTCGACCAGGGCGCTGGCCTGGGTGAGCAACTGGGCGCCGATGGCGGTCAGTTCGGCGCCGTGGCGACCCCGATTGAACAGGGTGGTGCCGAGGCTCAGCTCCAGCCCCTGGATCTGCTTGGTGAGCGCCGGCTGGGTGATGAACAGCCGGTTGGCGGCCTCCCGGTAGTTGGCGGTCTCCGCCAGCGTCACGAAGGCCTGCAGTTGTCTCAGGTCGAATTTCATTCCGTTTGGTTATCCAATGTGGCGATTTAGTGATTATAAATTATCTATCTACCTTGTTCTAATGAGCCTGTCACGGACCAACAGCCGGTCTGAACTGAGAACTAGGGGTCACATCATGCATACCGAACGCTATCTGTTTTTGATCAAGGGGAGCCTCATCATGGCCCAGCCGCTGGCGGCGGCCGAGACGGGGGAGCTGTTGACCAGCCTGTTGTCACAGGGGTTCGTGGTGGCGCCCCTGATGGTGTGGGCGAGCGACACCGAACAGGCGATGGCCTGCTATGAGGGCAGGGCTCAGCGTCAGGCACTCTCCAGCTCGCTCTCCGGGGTCGAACCCGGGTTGGCGGGAGCGGCGACATGAGTGCAATCATCCTGCGGGCCAAGGCCCTGTTGCTGGACATGGATGGCACCCTGGTCAAGTCGACAGCGGGCGTGGAAACCGTGTGGCGACTCTGGTGCCGCCACCATGGGCTGGCGCCCGAGCCCGTGCTGGCCATGTGTCATGGGGTGCGGGCCAAGGAGGTGATAGAGGCATTGGCGCCCCAGCTGGACATAGCGCTGGAGATGGCACTGCTGGACGAGTTGGAACTTGCGCACGCGGGCGTGGCCGAGCCGATCGAGGGGGCTCTGGCCCTGCTCCATGACTTGCCTGCCGATCGCTGGGCACTGGTCACCTCCGCCAGCAAGCGGGTGGCAAGGGGTCGGCTTAGGGACGCCGGGTTGCCGCAGCCGGGGCTGATGATAGGCGGGGATGACGTGGTGCGGGGCAAGCCGGATCCCGAGCCCTACCTGTTGGCGGCGAGCCAGCTCGGCCTGGATCCCGCCGACTGTCTGGTGTTTGAGGATGCACAGGCCGGCATCGCAAGCGCCCTGCAGGCGGGATGTCAGGTGGTGCAGATTGGGGGGGAGCGTTTGCTCAATGCCAGGGTGAGCGGGTGGCTGAACGACTGGCGGCCGATGAGGGTGACCGAGGAGGAGGCGGGGCTCTTGCTCAGCCTTCCGAATCGCCTGCCTGGCTGAATGAGGGGAAAGGGGGCAGAAAAATGCCCCCTCGTTGAGGGGGCAGGAGCGGTTAATCGAAGACCCGGAAGCGAACCTCGTCGTCGATGAAGGTCTTGTCACCGGCCGGTTGCTTGATGCTGCCGAAGGGCATCTGGGCGCGCAGCAGCCAGCTGGCGGGCAGATCCCACTCCTTGCGAACCGCCTCGTCGATCAACGGATTGTAGTGCTGCAGGGAGGCACCAATCCCCTCCTGGGCCAGGGCGGTCCAGACCGCGAACTGGGCGATCCCGGTGGCATGCTCAGACCAGATGGGGAAGTTGTCGGCATAGAGCGCAAATTTCTGCTGCAGATCCTTGATAACGGCGGTGTCTTCGAAGTACAGCACAGTGCCTGCGCCCGCCCGGAAGCTGCCATCTACCTTGGCCTCACTCTGGGGATAGGCCTCTGGCGGGACTATCTTCTTGAGCTCCGCCTTGACGATGTCCCACAGCTTGTGGTGCTCGGCCCCAAACAGGATGACGGCGCGCGAACTCTGGGAGTTGAATGATGAGGGGCTGTGTTTGATGGCGTCCTTGATGAGGGCGCTCAGCTGTTCCGGTGACTGGGAGACCTGGTCACCCAGGGCATAGATGGTACGACGTACTTTGATCTGTTCGATAAACGGACTGCTCATAACATCTCCTTGGTTTACTGAATCATCGTCGCCAGCCTGGGCCATGAAGGTCATCTGGCTCCGATCTTTCGAGTCATCGACTATAACACCCTCCGCACGATAAACCGTCAACACTGGGTGATGAGTGTTTCTACTTTTTATGGATATTCACATGAAGAAACCCGCAATAGCTCATCGGAGCTGATAATTCATCATTTGTCAGTAAAATAGATGTTAATGATTCCAATCAATATTTTTTCGGCGCATCCCACCATAGAATCAATCTGGCAGGATATTTTATAGAGGGTGCTATGGCAGGCGAGATCATCAAACGGCGCTACTACGTGCTGACCCCGCTCTCCTTCCTGCTCGGCGCCCTGGTACTTATCGCCACCCTGCTGCTGGCCCTGTCCAGTTACCTGCGCAGCGTAGACAAGACGATTGCCGGCTATGAGCACATGCTCGGCTCCATCGAAGCCACCCTGATCCACGAGATGGTGCTGGCCAACCAGAGGCAGCTCGCGGTGCTGGAGGCCTCTCTGGACAAGGTCGCCATCGCCAGGGGGGAGTCGGCCATCAATCCCATCTGGGCCATCGCTCACCAGTTCAAGCACGACGCCCACTACCTCTATTTCTACAATGCCCGCATCAACCGGGTCGACAGCTATCCCGCCAGATCTGCACCGCCGAGCTACCAGCCGAAGACGCGCCCCTGGTACCAGGCGCTGGCCACCGACAGCGACAAGCTGATCTGGTTCGGTCCCTATCAGGACTACGACTCGACCAACCAGGCCCTGACCCTGATCAAGCGGGTCGAAGACGGCGAGGGGCTGCTGCTGGGCCTGCTGATGGTCGACATGTCGTTCGGCTCCCTGCAGGCGGCGCTGTGCCGGGCGCTGGGGGATGAGCAGGCCGCCATCCATATCACCGAGCGCCACACCGGCCAGCTGGTGGTGGGACACAATCAGCAATTGTTGCCGACTGCCGGGCCTGAGGCAGGATACGGGACGAGCGGGCTGGACGTGATCCGGCATGGCAGTCACCTCAGGCTGGCGCTGGCCGACATCGGCTGGGATCTCAACCTCTATCTGCCGCCATCCCGATTTCATGACAGCCTGCGGGAGACCCTGCTGATGGTGATGCTGCCCGCGTTGGCCCTGCTCGGCATCTGGCTATGCAGCCTCATGTTCCTGGTGCGGATCTTTCGCCAGGAGCAGGCGTTGATCCAGGGCTCCCTCAACGATATCCGGCAGAGCACGGATCCGATGGCCATCCCGCACAGGCAGCACACCTGGTTCGTGCACGGCAGCCTCGGCGAGATAGACCAGGTCAGGACCCATCTGCTGCAGGGGCAGGATGCACTGTTGCAGGATCCCCTCACCGGCATCATGAACAGGCGCGCCTTCGATCAGGACAGCATCAGGCTGGAGCAGGACGAGACGCCCCATTGGCTGCTGCTGTTTGATGTGGACAACTTCAAGCGGATCAACGACAGCTGGGGCCATGGGGTGGGGGATGCGGTGCTGCGCCGGGTGGCGACCATACTGGCGCGATCCTTTGGCAGCACCCAGGTCTATCGTATCGGTGGCGATGAGTTCGCCGCCCTGCTGCCCTGGGACAGCCAGGATATTGGCCCCAGCCTGGATCACCTGCTCACCCGGGTGCGAGAGCTGAAATGGCGGGAATTCAAGGAGCCCATCACCCTGAGTGCGGGGGGAGCCCGTTATCCGGATGCCGGGGATTCCCTGTTCGAGCAGACCGATGCCTGCCTGTATCAGAGCAAGCGACGGGGGAGAGACTGCTGGCACCTGTGGTCGGGAAAGGGGGAGACGGGCTCCGTGGCAGCCCTGTCGTGACAGTATCTGTCTGAGCGCCGCGAGAGAAAATGGGGCTGCGACAAATGAAAGGCGGGTCACTGGGGGGATGATTTCCCCTGTGACCTTTTTTTTTAGTGTTTTTTCAGGTGTTTATCATATTTTAACGATGGCTGTCGCGAAGGAGAGACAGTTTGTCTGCCGATTGAGATCCCCTTGCCCTGGTAGCGGAGTTCTTGGCGCTTTGTATAGTGCAGGAAAATAATCAATCAGGTTTGACAGGAGTACCCCATGGACATGAAGAAACGCGGTATGAGCGCAATGGCGCTGTTGGGCGCACTGCTGTTGGGCAGCGGCCCGGTACTGGCCTCTGAAGATCTCAACACCGTCCTGGGTGGCGGCCTCGGCGGGGTGGCGGGCACCATGATCGGCAAGCAGCTGGGCGGGGATACCGGCGCCCTGGTCGGCGCCGCCGTCGGCGGTGCGGCTGGTGGGGCAGCCACGGCGAACAAGGGTAACAAGAACGAAGCCGCCATTGGTGGCGCGGTCGGTGCCCTCGGCGGTGCCGCCATCGGCAAGAGCGTGGGGGGCGACACCGGTCGCATGATCGGCGCCGGTGTGGGTGGTGCCGGTGGCGCCGCCATCGGGGCTAGAACCGGCGATGGCCACGAGTCCCGTGACAACTACAAGGGCGGCCGCCGTTACTATGATGACAACGGTTATCACCGCGGCCATCACAAGAAGCACAAGAAACACAAATGGCACGATGACGATTGATGCCAATGGCACTAGCCATCGACGAGAAGAGGGGCCCATGGGCCCCTCTTTGCATTCTGTTGATCAGACCAGCCGATCCGCCAGCCACGCCTGCCTTGATATCAGACCAGCCGATGCTGGCGTCGGCCGACGGCGAAGGCGTTGATATTGTCGATCAGCTGATCGGCGAGGCGCTGCATCGACTCTGCGCTGGCCCAGGCCACGTGGGGGGTCAGAATGAAGTTGGGGTATTGCAGGGCCCGCATCAGTGGGTGGTCGGGGGGCGGTGGCTCCTGGCTCGCCACATCGAAACCGGCGCCGCCGAGCCGGCCGTTGGCCAGCGCCTCGAGCAGGGCCTGCTCGTCTACCAGGCCGCCCCGGCCCACGTTGATGAGCAGGGCGCCCGGCTTCATCATGGCCAGCTCCCGCTCGCCTATGAGATGGCGGGTATAGGGGGTCAGCGGGCAGTGCAGGCTGATGACATCCGCGCTCTGCAGCAGGGCATCCAGCGGCAGCCTGTCTTCATCACCGACGGCGCCGACCTGGCTCTGGGCGTAATAGACCTCCATGCCGATGGCGCTGGCCCGTTGACCCAGGGCCTGGCCCAGGGTGCCCTTGCCGATGATGCCGAGGCGCTTGCCGTGCAGATCCGAGATGGGGTGATCGAAGAAGCAGAACTGGCCGCTCTGCTGCCAGCGCCCCTCCAGCAGGGATTGGCGCCAGGCAAACAGGTTGCGTGACAGGGCCAGCATCAGCGCCATGGCGTGCTCGGGAACCGAGGGGCCCGAGTAGTTGCGAATGTTGCACACAGCGACATTGGCGGCGCGGCAGGCCTCCAGATCCAGGTTGTCGCTGCCGGTAGCGGCCAGGGCGATCAGGCGAAGCTCGGGTAGCTCGGCCAGCTCGGCGGCGCCGATACGGATCTTGTTGATGATGGCGATGCTGGCGCACCTGAGCCGCTCCACCACCTGATCCTGCGCCGTGTTGGGGTAGCTCTGCCAGTGATGGGGAAAGTCGGGACGACCCAGCTTGATGCCGGCGTCCAGGGTGTCGCTGTCGAGAAACACGATTTGCTGCATGAAGCCTCCTGCCATTGATGAGGTCATCATGCCAAAGATGGGGGCAGGATGACCAGTCCGGTGGCCTGGGGCTACCACCGTGACTTGGCCCAAACCTGCTTATGGACCGTGATTGGGTCAGATCCAGCCGAGATGAGTCAGCCAGCCCTGGATGCGACCCGGCGTTTCATCCAGCTCCATCAGGGCGTAGGGGCGGTAGTTGAGCTTGTGGCTGCGGCGGCTCTCGCTCCTGCGCGCCTCTGCCGCCAGCAGTGGCCAGCGCCCTCCTTCCTCCTGATAGAGATCCAGGGTCGGAATGCTGGCCTGGGCCACCTGTTTTGCCAGGGTCTGGTTGCTCAGCTGATTGGGGAAGAAACCGTCGAGCAGCACCAGGGCGTCGGGGGCGGGAAGTTGTTCGCTGGCGATGAGGTTGGCCGCCCAGGCTGCGCTGGTGCCCTGCGCCAGCAGCAGCTTGAAGCCGCCCTCCTGCAGCTTGGCATCGCTCAGCTTGACGATGCGCTCGGCAAATTGCTGGCGAAAGGCGTCCATGGTCTTCTGCTTCTTCTCTGCGGCCGGATCCAGCTCGGTCTGCTGGGGGGAGGGCAGCAGCAACAGGGTATCGAAGCCGAGCCGGCCGAGATCCCGGGTCAGCTGCCACAACTGGCCGCTGCGCTGCCAGTCCGGCAACAGTATGGCGAGCCCCAGGTAGTTATCACTGCTGTGTTTGGCGAACAATACCGTCTGCTTGTCTACCTGAGTGCTGGCTGGCAGGCCTTTCCAGTCGGCCTCCTGCCAGTGGTCGAGCGGTGCGGGAGGCGCCTGCTCGCTGGCCGACAAGCAGTGGCTTGCCAGCAGGCTCAACAACAGCAGTGGTAAGGATAATCTGGCCATATGCGCTCCCCGGTTAATCGGGTTAACGGCGGCAGATCCTTTTTCTGAAGGGCGGCGAGCGTTTTGCGGTGCCTGGTAGGGGGAAGGAGCAGGCCCCTTCCCCCTGAGCCTTAACGTTGTGCCAGTCTGGCCAGCTGCCGATCGTGCAGGGGAGAGAACAGCAGCAGGGCGCTGATGGCTCCGATCAGGGCGCAGAACATGTCGGACTGGGTATCCCAGGGATCCCCCTGGGTGCCGAGGAACTCGTCCGCCCCCTGACCCAGTGCCACCGCGGCGCCCCATTCGATCAGCTCATAGGTGGCGCTGATGGCCAGCACCACGCAGATCACCAGAAACGCCAGCATGCGTTTGCCTTGCACATGGTGGCCGCGCAGCAGTATCTCCCGGCAGGCCAGGGCGGGCACCAGGCCCTGGAAGAAGTGACCAATCTTGTCATAGGGGTTGCGGCTGAGCTCGAACCACTGCTGCAAGTCGAAGCCGAGCGGTACCCGGGCATAGGTGTAGGCGCCCCCCAGGATCAGCACCAGGGCGTGCAGGAAGATGCCGAGATAGAGCAGGCTGGTGAGGGGATAGCTACGGTGACTCAGCAATAGCAACGGCATGACGATGAGCACGGGAATGACTTCCAGCAGCCAGGTCACGCGGTCATAGGGTTGCCAACCAGAAACGGCCAGTGCCAGCAGGGTGAGCAACAGCAGCAGGATTTTTTGATGAGATGTCATAGGGAGCCCGTGATGAAGGAGAAGTCTGACTTCATGGTGTAGCCCCGATTGACGCGAGATGGAAGGGGGCGAACGAATTCTCCCCCCATCCGCGGCCCACTGTCACTGACCCGGGCTGAACGGCACTGGCGCTATTGCGCACAAAGAAAAAGCGAGCCTGGGCTCGCTTTTTCGACACTGGCATGAAGCCGTCGGATCAGTTGACGCGACGCTTGAACTCGCCGGTGCGGGTATCGATCTCGATCTTGTCGCCGATCTCTACGAAGGCGGCAACGGCCAGCTCGTAGGTGGTGCCCTTCAGACGGGCAGGCTTGGTCACTTTACCGGAGGTGTCGCCACGGGCGGCCGGCTCGGTGTACTCAACTTCGCGGACGATGGTGGTCGGCAGCTCGACGGAGATGGCTTTCTCGTTGTAGAAAGTCACTTCGCAGATGTCTTCCATGCCGTCAACCATGTAGTTCAGCGCGTCACCCAGGTTGTCTTTCTCGACGTCGTACTGGTTGTACTCGGTGTCCATGAAGACATACAGGGGGTCGGAGAAGTAGGAGTAGGTGCACTCTTTACGCTCCAGTTGAACGACTTCCAGCTTGTCGTCAGCCTTGAATACGGTCTCGGTGGCGCTGCCGTTCAGCAGGCCTTTCAGCTTCATCTTGACCACGGCGGAGTTACGGCCGGATTTGTTGAATTCGGCTTTCTGGACCACCATCGGCTCGGTACCGATCATGACGACGTTACCAGCGCGGATTTCCTGTGCGGTTTTCATGTAAAAATTCCTGTTCGTATACGGGCAGATAAAAACTGCCAGATTATATACGGCTTTCTAAAAATTTCACCAGCCGAGTGACGAGATCCCCATCGACAAGCAACTTCTGTGACCAGCTTCGCGCATGTTGTTGCCAAATAGTGGCGAATTGCGGCCATTGGGCCCAGAGTTCGCGCACATCTTGCCCATGATTGAGGGCCAGGTTGAAGGCGCGCAACCAGTGGGCAACATCGGTTGGCAACGCCGCCAGATAGTGGTTGAGGAAGTCATCGAGCTTGGCGATGTGGGCCTGATCGTCCTGGGGGTAGATGTGCCACAGGAAGGGACTGGCCGCCCACTGGGCCCGCACGAAGGAGTCTTCGCCGCGCACCAGATTGAGATCGCAGCTCCACAGCAGCCGATCGTAGCCGGCCTGATCTGTCATCGGCAGCAGCTTGATGGTGAGATGGCCCGAGTGCAGCAGATCCCCGGCCTGAGCGGTGGGGATGGCGTTTGCCAGTCCGGCCCCGGTCAACACATCGCGGAGCGAACGGCCCAGCGGCAGCAGCAGGGTGACCGGGGTGGGGCCCTGGCACCAGCTCTGTACCAGACTGATGAGCGCCGGGCTCTCGTAGGTAAAGAGGCTGATCCTCAGCTCGTCTTCCCCCTTGGGCGGCAACCCCAGGCCGGCCCAGTAGGCGGCAAGCCCCGCCTCGTCTTGCTGCCACTGCTCCCGCGCCGTGATCAGCCCCTGTTCGCACAGCAAGCCGCCGGTTTTGGCGGTGAAGCCAGGGAAGAAGAAGTATTTATTGAGGCTCCGGTTGCCCACCCGCTGGGGGGAGGCGAGGCCGTGACAATCCTCGACCCAGGCCTCGGCACTGAGGTATTCCAGATTGATCCAGCAAGGGGGCGGGCTCTGCTCGGTCATGGCCTGCACGAAAAGGGCGGGCAGCTCGCAGGCGAAGGCTTCGATGACGACCCGGGCCGGGACCGTCTCGGACGCAATGTCGCCCTGCCAGCGCTGGATGTAGATGCCCTGCTGCCACTGACCATCCCGCGCGGGATCCAGTCCCGGGCAGATGCGGGCGAAGCTCGCCAGATCGTCCACCCAGAGCCGGACCTGACCACGACCCTCCCGCCGCAACTGGCTGGCCAGCCGCCAGGTGACACCGATGTCACCGAAGTTGTCCACGACGCAGCAGAAGATATCCCAGTCAAACGGGGGCAGAGAAAGAGGCGCAGGGGTCGCCATGGGTGGGCACCTATATAAAAAGGAGATAAAAAAACCGGTGGGCAGGGTAGCACACCGGCTGACAGGCTTCTAACGGTCGGCATTGGGCCGAAGAGGAACTTACTCCTTGCCGTAGACGTTGTTTTCCTGCTCACGCACCCGGATAAAGGTGGTGCGTTTGGTCAGCTCTTTCAGCTGGCTCGCGCCCACATAGGTGCAGGTGGAGCGCACGCCGCCGAGGATGTCGCGCACGGTATTTTCCACCGGGCCGCGATAGGGCAGCAGCACTGTTTTGCCCTCGGAGGCGCGGTAGTCGGCGATGCCACCGGCGTGCTTGTCCATGGCGCTGGACGAACTCATGCCGTAGAACTTCATGAAGGGGGAGCCGTCCACGTCCACCACTTCGCCGCCACACTCCTCGTGGGCTGCCAGCATGCCCCCCAGCATCACGAAGTCGGCGCCGCCGCCGAAGGCTTTCGCCACGTCACCCGGGCAGGTGCAGCCGCCGTCACCGACGATCTGGCCACCGAGGCCGTGGGCCGCATCGGCACATTCGATGATGGCGGAGAGCTGCGGGTAGCCGACCCCTGTCTTGACCCGGGTGGTGCAGACAGAGCCCGGGCCTATGCCGACCTTGACGATGTCGGCGCCGGAGAGGATCAGCTCCTCCACCATCTCGCCGGTGACCACGTTGCCCGCCAGGATGACGTGGTTCGGGCAGGCCTCGCGGATCCGGCGCAGGAACTCGACGAAGTGCTGGGAGTAGCCGTTGGCCACGTCCACGCAGATGAAGCGCAGGGCCTCTGACATGGCGAGGATCTGGCGAGTCTTGGTGAAGTCCTCTTCGGATGTGCCGGTCGATACCATCACATGGCCGAGCAGGGCCGGATCGGTGTCGTTCACGAAGGTTTGCCACTGCGCGAGGCTGTAGTGCTTGTGTACCGCCGTCATCATCTCGAAGCCGGCCAGGGTTCTGGCCATGGCGAAGCTGCCGACCGTGTCCATGTTGGCGGCGATGACGGGCACCCCCTGCCACTGGGTCTGGGTGTGCTTGAAGGTGAACTGACGGGTCAGGCTGACTTGGGAACGGCTCTTGAGAGTAGAGCGCTTGGGGCGGAACAGGACATCCTTGAAACCGAGCTTCAAGTCTTCTTCGATACGCATTGCGAATTCCTTATTGAGCCTTGTTTGATACGTCACTTTTGCAGTGGGCAAATTTTCGGCAGGCACAAAAAAACCGCAGGTTTTCAAGGCCTCCGGTTTACAACAGTCTAGGGAAAAATCCCGTCAGAACAAGACTGATAATTCACGAAGCCTTGTGTTAGCCTTTGGCGTCACAACCTGAGCGTGGCAGTGGGGGTCATCCAGCACCTCTCTGGTGCCACCTGCCCCTCGCCTTATTTCCCCCTCAACGCCCTCCTGGCCAGACGCTGTCGCGCCGCGAGCCTGCGCCCCAGCCGGATTTCCGACTTTATCCCCTTCGCGGGTTTTGCCAGTTGACAGTCGTCATGGCGCTGCCCACTCTGGCAGAGCGGGCCATTGCCGGTCCGCCTCGATGAGGAAGACAACGTGTCCGGATCACATAAATTTCGCTGGTTGCTGCTGACCAGCCTCTGCCTGTCCCCCGGCATCTGGGCCGCCCCGACCGTCTACGGCTGGATCGAGAAGGGATTGATCATGCCGGATGCGACGTCGGCGAAGGGGGTGGCGGTGAAGATGAAGCTCGATACCGGTGCCCTCACCTCGTCTCTGGACGCGCGATCCTTGCAGCACTTCAAACGTGATGGCAAACCCTGGGTGCGCTTCACCCTGGTGCTGACCGATGCCAACACGGACAAGGAGGTGACGCAGACCCTGGAGCGGCCGGTGGAGCGCAGCGTGACGGTGCGCGGTGCCGGTGGCATGGAGCAGCGACCCACGGTGACCATGTCCATCTGCCTCGGTGACAAGGTGTACAAGGAGTGGTTCACCCTGCGGGATCGCAGCGACATGAACTATCCGGTGCTGTTGGGGCGTCGCCTCTTGGCCGAGCTGGGGCCGGTGGACTCCAGCCGTACCTTTACCGTGCAACCGAACTGCGATTAGCGGCGAGCCGCCAGCTTGCCTGATACAAAAACGGCCCACCGGGGGCCGTTTTTACATTCAGGGATGGGCGGGGGACGCCTCTATGTGGTGGGGAATGGGCAGCCAGATGCTGACCTCCAATCCACCGTGTGGGCGGTTGTGTACGTCCAGATCCGCGCCGTGCAACTCGGCGATGCGCCGCACTATGGCCATGCCGAGCCCCACACCATCCCCCTGCTGGGGATTGACCCGATAGAAGCGTTCGCACAGACGTGACAGCGCCGCGGTGGGAATGCCGGGGCCACTGTCCCTGATATCCACCCTGACCCTGTTCCCCTCTGCGGCGATCACCACCGCAATCTCGCCCCCGGCCGGGGTGTAGCGCAGGGCATTGTCGATGAGATTGCCAAACATCAGGTCCATCAGCACGGCTTGCCCCATCACCTGCAGGTGCTCCTCCCCCTCCAGCGAGAGCTGTTGCTCCTTCTTGAGGGCGAGCGGCGCCAGGGTGGCCAGGGTTCCTTGCAGCAACTGGCTCAGATCCAGCCGATTCAGGGCCGGTGTCTGCTGGTTGTCGATGCGGGCCTGAGTCAGCAACTGACGGATCAGCCGATCGCTGCGATCGAGGGCCAGCAGCATCTTGCGCAGCGCCTGCTCCCGAGTGGCATCGTCCTCGGCCGCCATCACGTTCTCGCTGTGAATGCGCAGCACCGCCAGCGGGGTGCGCAGCTCGTGGGCCGCCTCGTTGGTAAATTGCTTCTCCCGCTCTATGGTGTCGGCCAGGGTGTGCATCAGCCGGTTGATCTCGTTGACGATGGGTGTCAGCTCCTCGGCCTTGAGGCTCAGGGTGAGCGGGCTCAGGTTGGCGGGATGGCGTTCACTGATGGCCTGGGCGACCTGGCGCAACGGGGACAGGCCGGCCGAGACCAGCCACCACAGCAGGCCGAGCAGGAAGGGCAGGGTGATGAACAGCGGCAGCATGGTCAGGGTGGCCATGCTGCTGGCCAGCTCGCCGCGCTCGTCGTCCCGCTCCGCGACGATGAGCCAGGTGCGCTCATCCTCGTTGTAGAGGGTGAAGGTGCGCCATTCGTGATGATCGGTGGTCTCGCTGTTGAAGCCGCGCTCCAGGGTGGTCAGCGGCTGGGCCGGCGCGCTCGGGGAGCGCAGCAGTATGGCACCCCGCTCGTCGAGCAGCTGGAAGTAGAGATTGCGTTCGAACTCGTGACCGTAGGGGGTGAACTCCCGATCCCGGGCCAGCAGATTGAGGCCGGGCTCCTCATGGTACTGCTCGGGGGCGCTCTGCTCCCACTCCTCATAGATGGTGCCACCTGCCGGCAGGCGTTGATGTTGCGCCATGTAGCCCATCAACAGCTGGTTGGTGATGCGAGCGGACTGGGCGAGGCGGGCATCGAACAGCTCTTCCATCTCGTGGTTCGCCTCGAGATAGCCGATGAAGCCGCTGACGGCCAGGCTGACGCTGACCAGGGCCAGTATCCCGGCGAGCAGGAAACGGCGAATGGAGCGGACGCGGGTCATGAGCGGGGCGATCCCTCTGTGCCTGGGGCATTGCGTGGCGAGTCAGTCTGCGACTCGAGCTGCGGCACTATGTAGCCCACTCCGCGGATGTTGCGGATGAGCTCGGAGTAGAACTTCTTGCGCAGGTGATGGATGTGTACCTCCACCGCGTTGCTCTCGGCCCCCTCATCCCAGCCATAGAGGCTCTGCTGCAACTGCTCCTTGCTCAGCACCCGGCCGCATTGGCTCACCAGCTCCTGCAGCAGCTTGTATTCGTGGGGGGTGAGTTTGACCGCGTCACCGCGATAGGTGACCTGCTGGGCGTCGGGGTGGATCAGGATATCCCCGTATTCCAGGCTGGCCTGGGCCTGGCCTTTGCTGCGGCGTACCAGGGCGCGCAGGCGGGCATTGAGCTCCTGCAGGGCGAAGGGTTTGACCATGTAGTCATCGGAGCCCGCATCCAGCCCGACCACTCTATCGTCGAGGGCATCGCGGGCGGTGAGGATCAGCACGGGCAGTTGGTGTCCCTCCCGGCGCAGCTTGCGCAGCAGGCTGATGCCATCGATGTCCGGCAGGTTGAGATCCAGGATCATGGCGGCAAATTCGTTACTCTTGAGTGCGGTGAGGGCCGGCAAGCCCTGTTGCAACCAGTCCACGGTGTAACCGCTGTGGCGAAGGGCATCCTGCATGCCATCCCCCAACATCACATCATCCTCTACCAACAGGATCCGCATCTTTGTCGTTCTCCATCCATCAAATCGCCGCCATCGGACAGGTCGGCGGCTCCAGTTTACATCATCGAGGAAGCAGGATGGCACTCATCACTTGGCGTTGTGGCTTGTGATGCCGGACTGCCCGTGGCGGGCATAGCGTTCGATGACCGCTCGCTGACGGGCCAGCAGCCGGTCGACCAGCCAGGGGCAGAGGGCGTTGAGGCGCACCATCATCGCCTGGGGCCAGCCGAGCCAGCTGCGGCGGGTTCCGCTGCACAAGGCGATGACAGCTTGCTCGGCCACCACATAGGGGCTGTCGATGGGGGTGCCGAGGGCCACGTTCATGGCGTAGGCGGCCTCGGAGTCCAGCCGGGTGCGGGTGGTGCGCGGGGCGAAGTGGAGCACCCTGATGCCCGAGCCTTCCAGCTCACGGGCGAGGGCCTCGCTGAAACCGTGCAGGGCGAATTTGCTGGCGCAATAGACGCTGTAACCGGGGTGGCCGACGGCCCCCAGATTGGCCCCCACGTTCATGATGACGGCGGGTTTGCGCAGCCTCGGTAGCAGGGCCCGGGTGAGCTGGATGGGGGCCTCGATGTTGAGGCGCAGCTGGCGCTCGACCTGCTCCGCGCTCTGATCTTCCAACCAGGCGAACTGGTTGGTGGCGGCGTTGTTGATCAGCACGTCCAGCCCTTCATCCAGCATGGGGTGTTGCAGCAGGCTGGCCCGCTCGGACGCCGAGCAGAGGTCGGCGATCACTATCTGATGCCGCTCGGGCTGAGTCAGATCCCTGCGCAGTCGCTCCAGTACTGCAGCCCTGCGGCCCTGCAACAGCAAGTGCGCCCCCTGCGCCGCGAGCTCCTGGGCCAATGCTTCGCCTATCCCGCCGCTGGCACCGGTGAGCAGCACGCGTTTTCCTTGCAGTTTCATGATGAGATGTCCATCGCTAAGAGCAGACCGAGGGGAGGCGCAATCTGGCCTGGGCCTTGGGCCATGAGGACCGCCGACCCGCACCTGTTACTCGCAAGAATAAGGGATGAGGCTTAAGGAAGCCTTAAGGAAGGGATCTCCGCCCATCGCAACCGGCCGGTCAGAGGGCGCCAAAATTCCTTGCCAGCGACCGAGGGGGAAGGCACCCTGCCGGGCATTCGTTCAATGCGAGACTCCTTATGGCTTCCTCCCCCTGCTGCCCACTCTGCGATCATCCCCAGAGTTATCCTCTGCCCGTTGCCGGCAAGCATTACCATCGCTGCCTCGGCTGCGAGCTGGTCTGGCTGGACGCGGCGGATCACCTGGACGCCTGGGCGGAGAAGGCGGTCTATGACGATCACGACAACAGGGTGGACGATCCCGGTTATCGCCGTTTCCTGATGCGCGCCTTCGGGGAGGTGCTCGCCCGGGTGCCCCCCCCGGCCAGCGGCCTCGATTTTGGCTGTGGCCCCGGCCCTGCGCTCATCGCCATGGGGCGAGAGGCGGGTTACCGGATGGCGGGTTACGACAAGTTCTACGCCGACGAGCCGGAACTGCTCGACCGGCAATACGACTTCATCACCAGCACCGAGGTGATCGAGCATATCGCCGACCCCAAAGATGCCCTGGACCGCCTCTGGGCCTGCCTCAAACCTGGCGGCCTGCTGGTGTTGCAGACCCAGCGAGTGCTCGGGGACGAGCGCTTCAAGAGCTGGCGCTATCGCCACGATCCGACGCACATCGTGTTCTTCGCCGAGGCGTCCTTTCGCGCCCTGGGGGCCCGTTGGCAGGCAGCAGTCGAGTTCCCCCATCAGGATGTGGTGGTCTTCACCAAATCCTGACGTGGCCGTTTCCATTTGCCGCTGACTTGGGCATGCTGATGACCCGCAACCAAGGAGTGGTTTGCCATGTCGATCCCTCATCTCTCCCTGCAAGACGCCCGTCACCTGCAACTCGCGGCCCAGGGGCTGCTGACGCCTCCCAGGCGCAAGGCGCGGCCGGCCGACGTGCTGGCCTGCATTCAGCGCATGGCGCTGCTGCAGATAGACACCATCTCGGTGGTGGCGCGCAGCCCCTATCTGGTGCTGTTCAGCCGCCTCGGCCAGTACGAGCCCGCCTGGCTTGAGCAATTGCTGGCAGGGGGCGACCTCTTCGAATACTGGGCCCACGAGGCCTGCTTCGTCCCCCGGGAGGATTACCGGCTGCTGCGCCATCGCATGCTGGATCCCGCCGCCATGGGCTGGAAGTTCTCGGCCCACTGGCTCGCGACTCATCAGCAGGAGATAGGCGAGATCATCGAGCGGATCCGCCAGCACGGCCCGGTGCGCGCCGCCGACTTCGAGCGCAAGGGTGAAAAGGGCAATGGCTGGTGGGACTGGAAACCCGAGAAGCGCCACCTGGAGGTGTTGTTCACCGCCGGCCAGTTGATGGTGCGCGAGCGGCGTAACTTCCAACGCGTCTACGATCTCGCCGAGCGGGTGCGCCCGGACTGGGACGACGGTCGGGACTTGCCGAGCCCGGAGCAAGCGCAGCGGGACATGGTGCGGGCCAGCTGCCGGGCGCTCGGGCTGGTCAAGACCGGTTGGGTGGCGGACTACTATCGCCTGCGCCGTGGCAAGTACGATGCCCTGCTGCATCAGCTGGCGGACGAGGGGGAACTGCTGCCGGTGCGGGTCGAGGGCTGGCAGCACGGCGCCTTCGTGCACGCCTCCCTGGCCGATGAACTGGCGCAGGCACAGGCGGGTTCCCTCAAGGCGACCCACACCGCCGTGCTGTCCCCCTTCGATCCCCTGGTGTGGGATCGCAAACGGGCCAAGGAGCTGTTCGACTTTGACTACCGCATCGAGTGCTACACCCCGGCCCCCAAGCGGCAATACGGTTACTTCGTGTTGCCCCTGCTGCACCGCGGCAAGCTGGTGGGCCGGCTCGATGCCAAGGCCCATCGCCAGCAGGGGCTCTTCGAGATAAAGAGCCTCTATCTGGAGGCGGGGGTCAGGGTGACCCATATCCTGGCGCAGGATCTGGCCAAAGCGCTGCAGCGGCTGGCGGATTGGCATCAGACCCCGACCCTGCAATATGGCGCCATCCCAGCCCCCTTGCTGGCGCTCTGGTCCAAAGCGCCCTAGCGGGCAGGGTCATAGCCAACTCATGACAGACAAATAATGCAGACAAATAAAAACCGGGCGCCTTGGTGAAGGCGCCCGGTTTGGCATGTCAGTCTGGCAACGCTTGTTACTGGAGTACCAGCACCATCAGCAGGCCGACCGTGATGGCAGACACCAGGAAGGCGAAGCCATAGAACACATAGTGGTGCAGCTTGGTGGTGTGGATCCCCAGGTCATGCAGGCCGTGGTAGATCCGGTGCATGCCGTGCCAGATGGGCAGGGCGATGATCACCAGCAGGATGCAGGCACCCCACCAGGAGCTGGCGAAGGCGAGCACGCGCTCGTAGCTCATGGTTTCCACGTCCATGATGCCCATGGGCACCAGCAGACCGGTAATGAGGACAATCACCGGCAGCAACATGGCAACCACCATGCCACCGGCACCAAAGAGTCCCCAGTAAATGGGTTCGTCAGAACGTCTCATCATTTATCTCCTCAAGCCACGATGATCAGGATCAGCAGGGATACCACCGCCAGTGCCACGTACTGGGCGATGACAATCGGCTTCTCCGGCACCAGGTCTTCACCGCGGAAGATGCGCATGGCCTTGGGCGCCAGGGCGAACCAGGTCTTGGCGTGGAACAGGCAGGCTGCCAGTGCGATGACGTGGAACAGGATGGCTACCGGGCTCTGCAGGGATTCCAGCCAGCCGTTGAACGCTTCCTGACCCTGGACCAGGCGCATCAGCCCCCACATCAGCACCACGGCGTAGATGGAGACGAAGATACTGGTGCCTTCGCGGATCATGTAACCGGTATAGAAGGCGTTCTTCAGCCACCAGTCTTTCTTCATTTCGCGCACGTAGGGCTTACGTTTGCTATTGGTGTTGTTCATGGTCTCACTCCTGGTCTCAATCCGGCTTGAACATGGCGATCATGTAGTCCTTGGCGCTCTCGACCTTGCCAAGCTGGATGGCGGCGGCCGGATCCACGCCCTTCGGACAGACGTCGGAACAGTAGCCCACGAAGGTACAGCCCCAGACGCCTTCGTCCTGGCTGAGGATCTTCATCCGCTCCTTGGACGCGCCATCGCGGTTGTCGGCGTTGTAGCGATAGGCCAGTGCCAGTGCCGCAGGACCGGTGAACTTCTTGTTGATGCCGTACTGCGGGCAGGCGGCGTAGCACAGACCACAGTTGATGCACATGGAGAACTGGTGATACTTCGCCATGTCAGCCGGGGTCTGGATGTACTCGCCATCGCACAGGTTGCGCGGCTCAGACGGGATGATGTAGGGCTTGATGCTCTCCAGCTTCTCGATGAAGTCGGACATGTCGACCACCAGATCGCGTTCGATCGGGAAGTTGTTGAGCGGCTCGATCTTCATCTTGCCCGGCAGGTAGTCCCGCAGGAAGGTCTTGCAGCCCAGCTTCGGAATGCCGTTGACCATCATGCCGCAGGAGCCGCAGATCGCCATCCGGCAGGACCAGCGGAAGCTCAGGGTGGAGTCCAGCTGATCCTTGATGTACTGCAGCGCGTCCAGCAGGGACATCTCTTTCAGGTAAGGAACCTGGAAGGTCTGCATCCAGGGCTCGTTGTCCTGCTCCGGTCGGTAGCGCAGGATCTCAATTTCGATCATCTCAGCCATTCTTCTTAGCCTCGTCTTGTTTCTCACCCTCGGAACCGTACACACGTTTTGCCGGTTGGGATTTAGTGATCTTCACATCGGAGTAATCGATGGTCGGGACGCCTTCCTGGTTGTAGAAGGAGAGGGTGTGCTTGAGGAAGTTCACGTCGTCGCGATCCTCGTAACCGTCCAGACGCTGGTGGGAACCACGAGACTCTTTGCGGTTGATGGCGGAGTGCGCCATGGCTTCGGCCACGTCCAGCATGTAGCCCAGCTCGATGGCGTACAGCAGATCGGTGTTGAAGACGGAGGACTTGTCGTTGATCTTGACCTTCTTGTAACGGGCTTTCAGCTCGTTGATCTTGTCGATGGTGCCCTGCATCAGCTCTTCGGTACGGTAGATACCGACCCCGGCTTCCATGGACATGCCCAGCTCGTTGCGGATATCGGCCGGGTTTTCGGTGCCGTCGATGTCGAGCAAGGAGAGGTGCTGCTTGATCAAGGCCTCGGCCTTGGCGGCCAGGGCGGCGGTGTCGCCGTGGGCCTGGGTCTTGGCGAATTCACCGGCATGCTCGCCCGCTACCTTGCCGAATACCACTATCTCGGACAGGGAGTTGGAGCCCAGACGGTTCGCACCGTGCAGACCGACGGAGGCACACTCGCCGAGGGCATACAGACCCGGCATGCGAGTGGCGCACTGGCCGTTGGTCTCGATGCCACCCATGGTGTAGTGGGCGGTCGGACGGACCGGGATCGGCTCCTTGACCGGATCCACACCCACGTAGGCCTTGGCCAGCTCGCAGATGAAGGGCAGACGCTCTTTCAGATATTTCTCGCCGAGGTGGCGCAGGTCGAGGTGAACCACGTCGCCCATGGGGCCCTGGATCACGCGGCCTTTCTGCTGCTCTTGCCAGAATGCCTGGGAGAGGCGGTCGCGGGGACCCAGCTCCATGTGTTTGTTCTTCGGCTGGCCGACCGGGGTTTCCGGGCCCAAGCCGTAGTCTTGCAGGTAGCGGTAGCCATCCTTGTTGAGCAGGATGCCACCCTCACCACGACAACCTTCGGTCATCAGGATGCCGGTGCCCGGCAGACCGGTCGGGTGATACTGGACGAATTCCATGTCGCGCAGGGGCACGCCGTGGCGGTAGGCCAGCGCCATGCCGTCACCGGTGACGATGCCACCGTTGGTGTTGTAGCGATACACGCGACCGGCGCCACCGGTGGCCAGAATGACGGACTTGGCCTGGATGAAGCGGGTGATGCCGTTCTGGATGTCGAAGGTCAGCACCCCTTGCACGCGGCCATCTTCCACGATCAAGTCCATGCAGAAGTGCTCGTCGAAGCGCTTGATGCTCGGGTACTTGATGGAGGTCTGGAACAGGGTGTGCAGGATGTGGAAACCGGACTTGTCGGCCGCGAACCAGGTGCGGGGGATCTTCATCCCGCCGAAGGCGCGTACGTTGGCCTTGCCATCCGGCTTACGGCTCCAGGGGCAACCCCAGTGCTCCAGCTGAACCATCTCCTTGGTGGCGTTGTTGACGAAGTAGTCCACGACGTCTTGTTCACACAACCAGTCGCCACCGGATACGGTGTCGTTGAAGTGGTTTTCGAGGGAGTCATCATCACGGACGACGCCGGCGGCGCCACCTTCTGCGGCCACTGTGTGGCTGCGCATAGGGTAAACCTTGGAGATCAGGGCGATCTCCAGATCAGGGTGGGCCTCTGCTATGGCGATAGCGGCACGCAGGCCACCACCACCGGCACCGATGATGGCGACATCGGTCTTGATAATATCCACATCTGCCTCCTTAGGGATAGATTTGCTGGGCACGATTTTGCTCGATTAAAAAAATTCAGGCTTGATGCAAGTCAAACTGGTTTGTTTTAGTGCGTGGCAATGGTGGTTTTTACTGTAACCACCCCATTCCTTGGATAAAAACGCCGTCATTATCGCCATCCATCAGTCATCCGGATCAGCCGTAATCATTGCTATGGTTATTTTAACCCCAAGATTATATGTAGTTTTCTTTCAAAAAAATGAGAAATGCCTCTCTTTTTAGGTATTACCCCTAAAGTTTTTAAGTTTTTTATCAAAAATATTTAATAATAATTATTCTCACGCTTTTTGTGCCAGACAAGACTTCAAAAAAGTAATGCGAATATAGCTGAGGTAACGCGCAGGCAGGCTGTATGTGACCTGAATGGAGAGGACCGTCACAAAAATGACCGGGGTGGTCATCTGGTAATAACTACTGAAACAAAAGGGTTTTTACGAAAAAAAGGGGCCTGGATGGCCCCTTGGTTTGAATGGTCTCAGATGCGGAACATGCCGACCTGATTGTTCAGCTCACCTGAAATATTTTTAAGTTGAGCCGACAGATTGCGGGAACTGTCGGCATCCACCGCCAGCTCGTCGGAGACGTCCTTGACCGCCTGGATGTTGCGGCTGACCTCGTCGGTCACCGCCCGTTGCTCCTCGGCGGCGCTGGAGATCTGGGTCGCCATGTCGGAGATCTGGTTGATGGAGGTGGTGATCTGCTCCAGTGCCTGAGTGGCATCGTTCGCATCCTCCACGCTGTTCTGCGCCAGCAGCTGGCCCTCGTGCATGGTGCTGACGGCGCCCTGGGTGTTGCGTTGCAGGGTTTCGATCATGCTGCGGATCTCGACGGTGGAGCTGTGAGTGCGCTGGGACAGCACCCGTACCTCGTCGGCCACCACCGCGAAACCACGGCCCTGTTCACCGGCCCGGGCGGCCTCGATGGCGGCGTTCAGCGCCAGCAGGTTGGTCTGCTCGGCGATGCCCTGGATGGTGGAGAGGATGGTATTAATCTCCTGCGCGTTCTTCTCCAGCTCCTGGATGATGCCGGAGGCCTGCTTGACCTGGGTCGCCAGATCCGTGATGGAGCGCTGGTTGCGGGCGATCACCTGCTTGCCGTGTTCACAGCTGCTGGAGCTGCTGCGGGCCGCCTCGGCGGTCTGCTCGGCGTTGCTTGCCACCTCCACCGCAGTGGCGGACATCTCGTGCACCGCAGTTGCAATCTGGGAGATCTCGTTCTGCTGGCGCGCCAGCCCCTGGTTGGATTTTTCCGCCATGTCGTGGGACGACCTGGCCTGCTGATTGAGCTGCCCCGAGGAGTTGGAGATGTCCTGCACCATCACGTGGATGCGCTCGATGAAGGTGTTGACGTGCTTGGCGACGGTGCCGACCTCGTCTTCACGCTCGATCTTGATGCGGCGGGTCAGATCGCCGTTGCCGCGGGAGAGATCCGCGATGGCCTCACCCAGGGTCTTGAGCGGTGCCAGGGAGCCGTTGATGGCCACGTAGGAGAAGCCCGCGACGATGAGGATGGTCAGCAGTCCCTGCAGCAGGGCGGAGGTGACCATGCGGGAGACGGACTGATAGGCCACGGCCTCGTCCACCACGATGCCGAAGTACCAGTTGGTGTTGGGGATCTCGGTGAGATCGAACACGCTCGCCTTGCCGCTGATTTCCATCTCGGAGATGGTGTTGTCATGGGCCAGCTCGTTGACCTTGGCGGCGGTCAGCTCGGGGGAGATGGCAGTGGCCTGCTTGAGGGTCAGCGCCTTGTCCGGGTGGGCGATGATGGTGCCGTTGCTGTCCACCAGGATGGCGTAGGTGCCCTCGGAGTTCATGGCCAGCACGTCCCGCACCAGACCATCGATGGAGACGTCACCGGCGATCACCCCCTGGGTGTTGCCGCGGGTGAAGGGCTCGGCGATGGTGATGATGAGCTGGTTGGTGCCAGCGTCGGCATAGGGGGAGGTGACGATCGATTTGCCCGCCGCCGTGGCGTCTTTGTACCAGGGGCGTTGGCGGGGATCATAGTCTGCCGGCAAGTCGGTCGGCTTGCTCTGGATCATCCGGCCTTCTTTGGTGCCCACGTAGACCAGATCGAAGTTGCCCGCGTTCATGGACTGGGCGAGGTGGCTGATGGGTTCATCTTCCTTGGCGAAGGCCTCCTTGGTGGCGGTGACCAGGTTGATGCGGGCATCCAGCCAGCGGGAGATGCCTTTGACGTTGGAGGCCGAGCTGTCGTCGATGAAGCTCCAGATCAGCCGCTGGGTTTCACTGCGCAGCTGGGTGGTGTTGTACCAGACTTGCAAGCCCGTAATAACCAAAATGATGGCCCCGATGGCGAGGACCAGCTTGTTCTTGATGGATAGATTCATAGTTACATCCTTGTGAGCGTCAGTCTGAGATCTGCGGTGTTTGTTATTGTTATTGGCCTATTTTGTATCGGCCTGGATTGCACTTTATGTATCCCGATGCGCACTTATTTTTCCGTTTTTTTCACCTTCCTATGGCCCGCCAGGGCGCGTCAATACTCAGCTGAATCGATCTGGGCGGTTGGTAAAGATACCATCGACACCCATGGCTGCGAGTGTGTCTCGGTCACTCACCTCATCGACGGTGTAGACCAGGACTCTCAACCCTCGCCGGTGGGCATCCGCCACCAGCTCGGCGTCGACAAAATCCACATCGCAATTGAGAGACCAAGCCCCCAGTTGCTCGGCAAAGCGGGCATGTTGCAGCGGCAGGTTGGCGGTCAGGGCGCCGAGGCGCAGCTCGGGTCGCAACCGGGCGAAACGCGCCAGCTCCGGATGATGGAAGGAGGAGATGACCCACTGAGCGGGGGTGAAGCCAAGCTCAGACTCGGCCCGCCGGGTCAGGGTCGCCACCGCCTCGGCGGTATGAGGGCCCTTGAGCTCGATGTGCAGCTCGCAGCGCCCCGCAATCAGGCTCATCACCTGCCATAGGGTCGGGATCCGCTCCCCTTCGCCCGCATCCAGCGTTGCCAGATAGGCGGCGGACTGCTGGGCGAGCACCCCGTGGCCATCGGTGCAGCGTTCCAGACGCCTGTCGTGGAATACCCACAACTCGCCATCGGCCTGCTGCACGTCGAGCTCGATGGCGCTGGCCCCGAGTTCGATGGCCAGCGCCATCGCCTTGAGGGTGTTCTCCGGCGCCAGCCCGCTGGCCCCGCGATGGGCAATGATCTGCATTGTATGGCTCCTGTTGTTGATGTTGGTGCACGGCGCTGCGCTGCGCTTGTTGCACCCTACCAGCCCCGTAGGGTGCAATGAACAACGTGAATTGCACCGCTATCCTATCAGCCCCGGCTCATCCTGATATCGATCTGCTGATGGGGCAGATGCATGCCGACGTTATGCAGTTTCTCCAGGATCAGCGAATGGACCTCGTGGGTGCATGAGACATTCGGTGATCCTCTGTGCCCTGGGGTTAGCCCCGGCTCATTCTGATATCGATCTGCTGATGGGGTAGATGCATGCCGACGTTATGCAGTTTCTCCAGGATCAGCGAATGGACTTCATGGGTGCATGAGACATTCGGTGATCCTCTGTGCCCTGGGGTTAGCCCCGACTCATTCTGATATCGATTTGCTGATGAGGCAGATGCATGCCGACGTTATGCAGTTTCTCCAGGATCAGCGAATGCACTTCGTGGGTGATCGGCATTCTGTGGTCCATGTTGTTCACATAGAGCCGGATCTCGTAGATGAGGGCCGAGTCGGTGAATTCGATCAGGAACACCTCCGGAGTGGGGGTATCCAGCACCAGGGTGGATTCACGCACGCACTGCTCCAGCAGCTGCTGCACCCGCTTGGGCTCCTGGGTCAGGCCGATGCGGATGCGCAGCTTGACCCGGGTGATGGCATCGGACAGTGACCAGTTGATGAACTGCTCGGTGATGAACGCCTTGTTGGGGACGATGATCTCCTTCCTGTCCCAGTCGACGATAGTGGTGGCTCGCGTCTTGATCTTGGTGACGGTGCCGGTCAGATCCCGGATGGTGACGGTGTCGCCGAGCCGGATCGGCTTCTCGAACAGGATGATGAGGCCGGAGACGAAGTTCGCGAAGATCTCCTGCAGGCCGAAGCCGAGCCCCACCGAGAGTGCCGCCACCAGCCACTGGGTCTTGGACCAGTCGATGCCGAGCATGGAGAAGCCGGTGAGGGCGCCTATCAAGAGCACCAGATACTTGCTGACCGTGGTCAGGGCGAAGCCGGTGCCGGGGGAGAGGCTCAGATGCTGGAGCAGGGTGAGCTCCATCAGCCCCGGCAGGTTGCGGGCGGTGACCACGGTCAGGATAAAGACGAAGGCGGTCAGCATCAGATCCTGCAAGGTGATGGCGGAGAGTTGTTCTATGCCGGCCACCTTGCTGCTCACCTGCCATACCTCGATGCTGCTGAGGAAGCTGAAGGCGGAATTGAGATCCGACCATTGCACCACCACCAGCATGGTGAAGCCCAGCATCAGCAGAGTGCGCACCAGCCCGAGGGACTGGGCGCTGATGGTGTCCAGATCCAGCTCTGGCTCCTCCACCGCATCGGGGATCTCCGAGCTGAGATCGTCCTCGTCCCGCTCCCGCTGGGCCAGGATCTCGGCTCGCCTGTGCTTGGCGCGATCGAAGGCCAGCCGGCGGCGCTGGATCAGCATCCAGCGCCGTGCCAGATAGTAGACGAGCAGGCAGCCGAGCCCCATCAGCAGGCTCAGCTCCAGCTGGCGCAGCAGGGTACGGGAGGTATAGAAGTAGCCGAACAGGGTGCCGAGCACCGCCAGCAGGGGGGCCAGCATCAGGCTGTTCCAGATGAAGTGGTGCAGCAGGTGAGGCTTGCTCATATCGGCCTGGCCCCAGGTGAGCGGCAGCCGCTCCCGGTTGAGGCGGGCGAAGAACAGCAGCAGCCAGAGCGCGCCGACGATGAAGGCCAGCCGGCCGAGGGCGTCGTAGAAGGCGTGCTCCTGATAGCTGCTCGCCATGCCCTGCACGAAGAAGCTGGGGATCAGCACCAGCAGCAGGGTCCGAAACTGGCTCCACACCCGCTGTACCCGCTCTTTCTGCCAGCGAAAGTGCAGGATCAATATTCCCTTGTCCAGGGTCAGATGGCGGGCCAGCAGCAAGGCAAGCAGCAGGAACCAGATCTCGCCGAGGCCGCGGGCGACCGCCACCGCGAACGGGTATTGCCAGGCGCCGTCCAGCAGGCCGTGGAGCATCAGCACCATGGCGGGCAGCGGCAGGGCCGCCAGCAGGGAGCGCATCAGCAGCCGGCTGGTGAGGCTGAACTTGTCCTGAGTCACCTTGCCGATGCGGGGGGCTATGTAGTTGCTGTATTCCGTCAGATGGCGGCCCAGTTTGAGCCAGCACCAGGCCAGTACCAGCAGGCCGAGCCCGGCCAGGGTCAGGCTCATGGGGCTGTTCTCGGCGATGGCCTTGGGCAGTTGCAACCAGTTGGCGGGATTGAGGGCGAGGCCGAGGGCGGCCGGGACCCCGAGCAGCACGGCGGGGCTCAGGGGGCGCACGTCCGGCATCCAGAACAGGTGGCTGGCGCTGATCTCCCGGATCTCGTCGATCTTGCTGTTCTGGCGGCTGTAGACCAGCTTGAGGCGGGTCTGCTCCTGGATCAGGGTATCGGAGGCCTCGTTGAGCCGGGTCAGCAGCTGGCGCCTGGCCTTGAGCAGGTTGTCGAGCACGGCGCGCTGGGCCCTGTCCAGGGTCACGCCATCCAGCAGACTGTCGCGCATCTGGGCAGGATCCTTGAGGGCATCCTGCTCGGTCTCGTACTGGTATTTCGCCATACGTGCCTTGACGATGGCGGACTCCAGCTTGTCCAACGGGAAGTAGGCGGGCAGGTCGGCGAGCTTGCTGCGCAGGTTCTCCCCGTAGGCGTTGCTTATCTGCAGCCACTCCAGCTGCTCGCGCACCGAGTTGATGAGATCGTTCAGGCCGGACAGGGACTTGTCGACCCCGCGCTGTTCGTCCTGCACCCGCTCTATCTGATCTTCCAGCGCGCCGAGCTGGATGGAGAGCGCCTGGTTCTGTTGCTGCTGCTCCTGTAGCAGGGGCAAGTCCGAGGTGAGCTGCTTGCGCAGCCGCTCGCTCTCGGCCAGCGCCTGCTCGGTCTTCTCCCGCCGCAACTGGTTCTGCTGGGCGAGCAGGCTGGCCTGCCATTCGTCTTCATCTGTGATGGCGAGGTTGAGCTCCTGCAGCTTCAACTTGCCCAGATCGTTGCGCTGCTGGGCGGAGAGCTGCTCCAGCTCCAGCATCTGGACCCGGTCCGACAGGCTCTGCTCCTTGAGCCGAGCCGCCAGCTGTTGGGCCTCCTGCAGGCGATCCGACTCGTTGCTGAAGCTGAGGCGATCGAGCTGGGCACGGGTCTGCTGCAACTGCTTGCGCAGCTCGTCGACCCTCAGGTGATACTCCTGGCCCGTGCTCTCCAGCTGGTTGAGGCTATCGGTGACGGCCTGGCGCTCCTTGCGCAGGTTGAGCTGGCGGTTGCTGCTGAGGCTGATGGCCTGGTGCAGCGCCTCCTCTTTGAGGGAAGAGAGGGACGGGCGGGGCTGGGGTTGGTAGTTGTGCAGGCTCTCCTTGAGGCGGGCGGATTCCTTGGGGTAGTCGATGAGGATCTGCTGATAGGCCTTGCTCTGCTCCCGGTAGCGCTGGGCGTCCCGGGCATACTGCAGCGCCTGCTGGTAGCTCTCCCGCAGTTGCTGGTTCTCCGGGCTGTCGGTCTTGGGCACACTCTGCAGCAACTCCTCGACCTGAGTGATGGCGTCATCGGCCTGGGCGAAAAAGGGGAGCAGGCTGAGACAGAGCATCAGACAGAGCAGGCGTTGCAACATGGCGCACGTTTCCGTTCATGAGAGTTGGCCCTAGCCTAAAGCAGGGGCCATGGCGGGTAAAGGCTTGCAGATTAATGACTCACAACATAAATGACGGGCGATCAGGGCCTTGTTTGGCTATTATCCCGCTCGTTTCCCCTCTTGCAGAGCATCTTATGTCCTCCCTCGATCTGGGCACGGCGCCCCTTTCTCGCCTCTTCCTGCGCTATGTCACGCCGACGGTGGCCGCCATGCTGGTCACCGGTGTCTATGTGACCATAGACGGCATCTTCGTCGGCCATATCCTGGGGCAGGACGGGCTGGCGGGCATGATGCTGGCCTATCCCATCTGCGCCGTGCTCTATGCGGTGGGGGCCCTGATCGGCATGGGCTCCTCGTCGCTCACCTCCTTCTACCTCGGCAAGGGGGAGCAGGGGAAGGCTCGCCATATCGTCGGCAATGCGCTGGTGATGGTGCTTCTCGCCTCGGCCGTGCTCGCCTTTATCGGCATTCGTTATGGTGCTGCCATGCTGGCCTGGATGGGGGCGGAGGGAGAGATCTTCGACGCGGGTCTTGCCTATTTGCAGTGGTACGCCTGGCTCGGGACCTTTGCGGTGCTCTCCATGGCGTTCACCGCCCTGCTGCGCAACGATGGGCGACCCGGTCTGACGACCTGGATCCTGGTCGGCGGCGGCGTGCTCAACGTCTTGCTCGACTACCTGCTGATGGTGGTGATCCCCTGGGGACTGGCGGGGGCTGCGATTGCCACCATGCTCTCCCAGGCGGTGACCGGCGGGCTCTGCCTGTGGCACTTCTTCACCCCCCGCAGCCAGTTGCGCATTCGCTGGGATACCCTGGTGCCGAACTGGCGGCTGATGGGGGAGACCCTGCGACTCGGGGTGTCGAGCTTCCTGATGTACCTCTATCTTTCCGTGGTGCTGGCACTGCACAACAAGGCGCTGCTGGCGGTGGGCAGCTCGCTGCACGTGGCCGCTTACGGGGTGATCAGCTACAGCGAGGCCTTCTTCTACCTCATCTTCGAGGGGATCGCCATGGGCATCCAGCCCATCGCCAGCTTCAACGCCGGGGCTGGCAACTGGCAGCGGGTGCTGCGAGTGCGCAATCTGGCGTTAGGCGTGACCATGGTGGTGGCATTGTGCGGCATGATCCCGCTCTATCTGTGGCCGGAGGCAGTGGTTTATCTGTTTGCAGGGGACAACGCGGCCCTGCTGCCGGTGGCGACTCTCGGCATCTGGCTCTACTTCTGGGGCCTGCCGATGGAAGGCTTGCTGCTGGTGGGAGCCACCTACTTCCAGGCCATCAACCGGGCCCGCATCGCCTCCCTGCTCACCGGCGGCAAGCTGGTGCTGATCGGCGGCTTCCTGTGGGGCTTCTCCTCCCTGTGGGGGGTGGCCGGGGTCTGGCTGGCGTTGCCGACCTGCAGCACAGTGCTGGTGTTGGTGATGTGGCGGGCCATGCGCAAGGAAGCCAGGCTGCATGCCATCGCGGGCTAGCCGCAGACTCTGGCTCACCAGCAGATAAAAAAGAAGAGGCAGCCCAGGCTGCCTCTTCTGCATTTGTGATGTGTGGCCTCAGGGCTTGAAGGCCCCGATGAAGATGGCGGGATCGACCCGGGCATCGTTGAGGCTGACGTTCCAGTGCATGTGGGGGCCAGTGGCACGGCCGGTTGCGCCGACCCGGCCGACGATGCCGCCACGGGGCAGGCTTTGGCCCAGCTTCACGTCCACTTTCGACATATGGCAGAACATGCTGATCAGCCCCTGGCCGTGGTCGACGAATACGGTGTTGCCGTTGAAGAAGTAGTCGCCGATCAGGATCACCTTGCCCGCCGCGGGGGCCTTGATGGGGGTGCCGGCGCCGACCGCGAAGTCCAGACCCGAGTGGGGGTTGCGCTCCTCGCCATTGAAGAAACGGCGCAGGCCGAACGGGCTGGAGAGGGGGCCGTTCACCGGCTTGTCAAACATCAGGTTGCTGGGCTGGGTGGGGCTGAAGGTCTGATAGGCCTTGGTCTGCTCCGCCAGCTCGCGGTTGATGCGGGTCATGTCTTCGGCCAGGGGATTGACCTGGCGTGTGTTCTTCAACTTGATGTGCTGCTCGCGGTAGTGCTTCTCCCCGACCTGGAAGCTGAGCTTGCGGCCATCGTTCAACACCAACTGATGGGGGCCGGCCGTACTCTTGAGCGGAATACCGACGATGGCTATCCAGTGGCGGCCTTCTTCTTTTACGACCAGCACGGGTTTGTCCTGATAGCGGGCACTGGGCGTTTGCACTTGATCGCCGAGGGGGACAACGGCGACACCACCGGGGACGGGATGATTAAGCAGCCGACTGATGAAACCGGGCTCGGCAGAGAGATGAGTGCTACCCAGCAGCAGGACGAGAAAGAATAGGCGACGCATTACGACTCCATCGAATAACAGGGGATGAGATAAAGGGGAAAATGATGCCACATTCCCGCCGGGCTGTCCGTCACCTTGGACAAGGACGCCGGCCAAAGATGTTGCCCGGTCGCGAGCAAGCTTCACCACTCTGTGCTATTTACTAATGTGTCACTAGTTGTTGGTTGTTGAATGAAACCCATTGTGACAGAAGGGATATTCGCGCTGGCAGGGAAAATGGCGGTCGCCGGCGGCACCCAGGGTAAATGGAGGTTGTGATGAAGACGAACGCTCTCTTAATGCTCGCACTCGCCATGGGCGGGCTGGTATCGGTTCCCGTTGCCGCCTTCAACGGCACCATTACCATCAATGGGGAAGTGACCGCAGGCACCTGTGCCATCGCCGTCAATGGCGGTACCGCATCGGCCACCGTGACCCTGCCCACCGTCAGCACCAATGCGTTGACCAGCATAGGCCAGACTGCAGGGGCGACAGGATTCAACCTCGCACTCACCGGCTGCCCGGTAACGGGATCTGTACGTGCCTACTTCGAGAATGTCGGGGTGGCCCAGGCCACGGGCAACCTGACCAACAAGGCCGTGGCCGCGGGTGGCAAAAACCCGGCCCAGAACGTGGAAGTGCAGATCCTGTCGGCCAACAGCACTGCCATCGACCTTCGCACCAACACCAACAACTCCCTGGTCAGTTTCAGCGGTACCGGGACGGCCACCCTCTACTACAGCGCCCAGTATGTCGCCACGGGAGCCGTCGGGGCCGGTCTGGTCTCGGCGGATCTCATCTATTCGCTGGATTACCACTGAGAGCCGTCCCATGAGCCGGCTCGGTAGTTGGAACGGAAAGGGAACTGTGCTGGGTCGCCTGCTCTGGTGCTTGGCTCTCTTGTTGCCGTGGCAGGCCTGGAGTTATGTCCAGATTTCCGGCACCCGGGTCATTTATCCTGCCGCCGCCCGCGAGGTCACGCTGGAACTGATCAACAAGGGCAATACCCCCTCGCTGGTACAGGTGTGGATCGATTCCGGTGACCGCCGCATCCGGCCGGGTGCCGAGGCGGTTCCCTTCCTGATCACTCCCCCCATCACCCGTATCGAGGCGCAGCGTGGACAGTCGCTGCGCCTCGCCTATGTCGGGCAGGGGCTGCCCCAGGATCGCGAGTCGGTATTCTGGCTGAATGTGCTGGAGGTTCCGCCGAGCGCCAAATCCACCCAAGCGGGTCAGAATCTGGTTCAGCTCGCCTTCCGCTCCAGGATCAAGCTGTTTTACCGACCCGAGGGGTTGGCAGGCGACATGGAGCACTCCGCCCATCACCTGAGCTGGAGTCTCGTCAGGCAAGGGGCGGGTTATGCGCTGCGTGCCAGCAACCCGAGCCTCTACCACGTCAGCATCAGCAATCTGGAGCTGCAAACGGCCCAGACGAAGCGCTATAACAACCTCAGCGGTGGCATGGTGGCCCCGGGGGGCAGCTTCGATTTCCCGGTCGATCGTCTCTCTGGCACCGTGCATGCCAAGGCGGTGACCTTCTATTGGCTCAATGACTATGGCGCCCGCGAGGTGGGCCGATTCGTCTTCAACTGATCCCTTGGTGTGGGAGCTGGATGCCCAAGCCGCCTCTCCCTGCACCTCTGCTGGCTCTGAGAGGGGAGGTATGCCGTGATTGCCAGCGTTCTCCCGTTATCCATACCCTTCACCCATATCTTTTCCTGGCGCCCTCTTCGCGAAGGCTGGTTGCTACTTTTGCTTTGCTGGGGCTCCCTGACCATGGCGGATGAGACCGCACCCAGCCCGGCGGCGACCGGGATTGATAGCGTTGCCGCGGACGTCGAGTTTGACAGCCGGTTGCTCGATAGCCTGGGGGTGAACATCGATCTCGCCCGCTTCGCCCGCGCCGACTTCGTCCCCCTTGGCCTCTATCAACTCGAGATCACCATCAACGGCAAGGAGCGGGTGAGTCAGCAAGTGGAGGTACGAGCGGGGGCCGATCCCAAGGTGCCCCGATTTTGCTTCAAACCGGGTCAAGTGACGCAGTGGGGCCTGCTCGTCGACAAATTGCCCAATCAAGCATCGGTAAAACAACAGCTTGAAAGTGACTGCATCGAGGTGGCGTCCCTGGTGCCAGGGGCCAGCTTCGTCTTCGATCTGGCGAGCCTCAGCGGCGCACTCAGCCTGCCGCAGGCGTATGTGGGCCAGGTCAGGCGCGACTATGTCGGCCCGGATCAGTGGGTACAGGGGATCGATGCGGCCTTCGTCGGCTATAACGCCAACCTCTATTACAGTGAGCAGGAGGGGGTCGACGAGCCGTTCAGCAACAGCGTCAACCTCAATACCGGCATCAACCTGGGGGCTTGGCGTCTGCGCCACAACGGCTCTTATCAGGGCAATGATGGCGGCAGCTATCAGCCCCTCAACAGCTATGTCCAGCGCGATGTCACAGGGCAGACCGCCCAGTTCACTCTGGGGGAATATTTCACCCCGGGGGACAGTTTCGACAGTGTGCCCTTCACCGGCGTGCAGTTGGCCAGCGACGATGCCATGCTGCCCGATTTCGAGCGGGGCTTTGCCCCCGTGGTGCGCGGCGTCGCCCAGAGCAATGCCAGAGTCAGCATCCGCCAGGGCACTGCCCTCATCTACGAGACCCAGGTCGCCCCCGGCGCCTTCGCCATCGACGATCTCTATGCCACCAGCTTTGCCGGGGATCTGGATGTAACCATCACGGAGGCGGATGGCAGCGCCCGCAGCTTCACCCTGCCATTCTCCTCGGTGGTGCAGATGCTGAGAGACGACACCTCCCGCTTCAGCCTGACCCTTGGCCGCTATCGCAACGAGGCCGGCCCCGATGGCCCGGATTTTCTGCAAGGCACCTATCGCCGCGGTTTCTCTAACACCCTGACCCTGTACGGCGGCACAATCGCCGCCGAAGACTATGCCGCCCTGCTGGGCGGCGCCGCAGTGGGCTCTGACTACGGCGCCCTGGCCCTCGACATCACCGGCTCCTGGGCGCGGGATCTGCCCGCCATGTCCGACCTGCCCTCATCACTCTCCGGGCAGAGCTACCGCCTCACTTACAGTAAGCAGATGGATGTGACCCAGACCTACTTCACTCTGGCGGCCTACCGCTTCTCCAGCGAAGGCTACCTGGATCTGAGCGATGTGGCCGCCGTGCAGTCGCAGACTTTCGATCAGTTGCAGCGCGAGCGCAATCGCTTCCAGCTCAACATCAACCAGCCCATAGGGGAGTGGGGGGATCTCTACTTCAACGGCATCAGCCGTGACTATTGGGGGGCCCAGACCGAGAGCAGCAGTTTCCAGCTCGGCTACAACCGGGGTTTTGACTGGGGCAGCCTGACGCTCTCGGCCAGCCACTCTCTCGATGACGGCATCGGCGATCAATACATGCTGAGCCTCAGCGTTCCCATCGGGAACCGGCTCGGAGCCCCGCGGCTGAGCAGCACCCTCTCCTATCAGGAGGGACAGGGATACAGCGCCAGACTGGATCTCAATGGTGGCTCCCGGGACGGACGCGTCTATTACGGGTTATACGGTAGCCAGAGTCAGAGCAACGGCGCCGGTTATCAGGGCTATGGCGCCAACCTGCAATATCAGACGGCAGCCACCCAGCTCGGCCTCTCAACCAGTCAGGGAGACGGCTACTCCCAGTATGTGGCCTCGGCCAAGGGCACCCTGCTGGTGCATGAGGATGGCTGGGTGCTGGGGCAGACGCAAGGGGAGACGATGGCGCTGGTGGAGGCCAAGGGCGCCCAAGGGGCCAGGGTCAGCCACGGCATCGGCAGCGAGGTGGACGGGGACGGTTACGCCGTGCTGGCCGGTCTCAACCCCTATCGCACCAATGTCATCGGCCTGGATCCGAGTGGCTTGCCGCTGGACGTGGAGATAGACGGCAGCGCCCAGATGGTGGCCCCCCGTCGGGGAGCCATCGTCAAGCTGGCGTACGAGACCCACATCGGTCAGCCGTTGCTGCTCAAGGTGCAGCGATCCGATGGCAGTGCCCCGCCTTTTGGCGCCGAGGTTATGAATGGTGCGGGTGATTCTGTCGCCGTGGTCGGACAGGGTGGGCTCATCTTCGTGCGTGGCGAGCAGTCCGTACTGCATGTTCAGTGGGGCAAGGAGCCCGATCAACGGTGCCGGTTGGACTATAAGGTGCCGAAACCTGATCCGGCCGTGCCCTATCAGCAGGTATCCGCGCGTTGTGCCACGACGGGGGTGGGTTCATGAGAGGTTGCTGGTGCTGTGGTCTCGTTCTGGGTGCCTTGCTGTGGGGGCAGCATACGGAGGCCGCGATCAACCTGCTGCGTACCCGGCTGATCTATGAGGGGGGCGGGGAGGCCAGTCTGATGGTCCACAACGGGGGAGCCGAGCCCAGCCTGTTGCAGGCCTGGGTCGATGGGGGAGATGAACACCAGGGGCCGGCCGAGGTCTCGACCCCCTTTCTGGTGGTACCCCCCATGATGCGGCTCGGGCCGGACAAGGGGCAGACGCTGCGCATCCTGGGGGCGGATCTGAACCAACTGCCCAAGGACAGGGAATCCCTGTTCTGGCTCAATGTGCTGGGGCTGCCCCCCAAGGCAAGCAGCTCAGAGGCCAGCGTGCAGCTCGCCTACCGTACCCGCATAAAGCTGTTTTATCGCCCGCCCGGCTTGCAGGGGGCGGTGGCGGAGGCGGTGACCCGGCTTCGCTGGCAAGTACAGACACAAGGGCTGAACGTCAGCAATCCGAGCCCCTTTCATATCAGCCTGAGCGAAGTGCTGCTCGAGGCGGGAATAAAGAAGGTCAGCTGGCAACAGGGGGGGCTGATCCCACCCTATGGCATGCTGCAAATCCCCATTCAGTTGGTCGAAACTACTGCCGGCAAGGGGGCCATGCGCTGGATAGATGATGATGGTAACTATCACGAGCAGGAGTTTGTGCTTGGCAAGCTGGGAGGCAACACGCATGACTGAACAAGCGGGGCATGATGGGCTGGGCAGATCGATCCTCTGGGGGGGGGGAGTCTTGCTGATGGGGTGTCTGCTATGGCAGCCAAAAGCCCATGCCGTCAATGGGCAATGCACCAGCGCTTTTGCGGCATCCGGGACAATTTCCACAACCAACACCCTCTACCAGCCAAATACTACCAGCGGTCCCACCGCCTTCTCGACCACTACCTCGGCGACTTGCAACTGTACTGGGGTCACGGTGGGCTTGCTGGCGACAACCTATTATCAGGCCACTACCAGTCTGCCCACCGTCTCAGATCCTCAGGGACCCCTTATCCAGCTCAACTCCTATTTTGGGCTCAAAGCCGAGTTTAATGCGGGGGCCGGAGGCTATCAGACAGTACCCTTCAGCGATACGTCTCTTGGTGTGCTGACTGTCTGCATCGCTAACGTGCTTAATCTGTCGTTGGGTGGGATCAGCGTGAGCGGCGGTCGTTATACCCTGAAGCTGCTCAAAGGGGTCACGGGCACCCAGACCTTCAATGGCAATGTCGCCTATCTGTTTGTGCGTCGTGGCAGTGCTCCCGATACCAGCCCGGCCAATGCGTTCAGCACGTTGGCGATGAATATCAGTGTCACCTCGACCCCGACCTGCCAGTTTCCGGCCGGTACCAGCATTCCCATCGATCTCGGTGCCGTGGCCCAGAGCGCCTTCGTCGAGGGAGCTGTCCCCAAGGGCTATGCTCCCCGCAGCGTGAATGTGAGTGTCACTTGTAGCCAGATCCCGAGCGATTACACGGTACCGCTCAGCTACAGCTTCGGGGGCGCGCTCACCAGCCAGGATCGCTTCATCACCACCAGCCTGGCCGGGGTCGGGGTGGGTATGCTGGAGCAGAGCACTCCAACTCCTATTCCATTCGCGACCGCCATCGCGGTACCCTATACGGCAGCCACCAATAACACCAATTACCAGGTGAGGCTCTATCCGACCCGGTTGCCGGGTCAGGTGGTGCGCACCGGCGCTTACACTGGCACCATCATGGTCACGGTGAGCGTGCCCTGATCGCGTGCCTTCCTGCTTTTTTCAACGAGGTTGATGATGAACAGTGACAACATCCTGCGTAGCGAACCCAAGCGCCACCCCATAGGGCGAGGCTGGGCCTGGGTCCGTACCGGGTTCGATATCTTCAACAAGGGCATGGGCGCCAGCGTGGCCATGATAGTGATCTGGTTCGTGGTGGGACTTGTGCTGGAGCAGTTACCGGCGGGCGGTTTCATCTCCCAGTTGCTGTACATGGTGTGGGGCGCCGGCTGGGTGGCGGTGGCGGCGCGGGGCTATGAGGGCAACGCTCTTCAATTCTCCGATTTCTTCTCAGGGTTCCGTCACCGGCTGACGCCTCTGATGCTGGGCGGGCTGATGGTGCTCTGCCTGTTCACGCTGATCCTGTTGATCTGCTTTGGCCTGTTGCACCTGTGGGGTCTGACCGGCTTGCTGTCCCAGGATCCGGAGACCCTGACGGTGACGCCCGAGCAGGCGCAGGGCTTCCTGCTCTGTCTGTTGCTGGGGCTGGCATTGCTGGTGCCCGTGCTGATGGCCATCACCTTCGCCCCCGCCCTCATCTTCTTCCACGGTGTCGGGATCTGGCAGGCGGCCAGGCTGAGCTTCAAGGGCTGTCTGAACAACATGTGGCCCTTCCTGTGGTGGGGGTTGTTGGGGGCCGTATTGATACTGTTCGGTGCTCTCCTGTTTCTGGTCGGCCTGCTGGTGGTGCTGCCAGCCATCAACTACTCCATCTACGCGGCCTATCGCGACATCTATCTGGAGGAGCAGGAGAGCACAGACGCACCGCCGCCGGTCAAGGCGTTCGGCTTCGAGGCATAAGCCAGTCGGGAATGAGAAGGGGCCAGCAGGCCCCTTTTTCTTGCGCGCCTATTCGGTTTGCCACAGGGGATCGTCCGCCATGCGGGCGATGAGGAAGTCGAGGAAACTGCGCAGCAGGGGGGACATCTGCTTGCGGGTGCCATAGACGGCATAGACGCCAAGCCGCTTGGGCTGCCATTGGGTCAGCAAGGACACCAGGGCGCCGCTCTCCAGCTCCGCCTGTACCGAGTAGCGTGGTTGCAGGCTGATGCCGGCCCCATCCAGAGTCGCCTTGAGCAGCAGGTTGGAGATATTGGCGCTGAGGTTGCCGCTCACCGGTACGGACTCGGGTCCATCAAGCCCCTGAAACTCCCAGAGGCTCTTGCCGAAATAGGTGTAGGTGAGGCAGTTGTGTAGGGCTAGATCCTGCACCCGTTGCGGCGCCCCATGACGAGCCAGATAGGCCGGGCTGGCACAGACCACGGAGTGGCAGGTGCCGAGGCGGCGAGCCACCAGATTGGGATCCAGATCGTTGGTGATGCGCACCGCGAGATCGATCCGCTCCTCCACCAGGTTGACGGTTCTGTCCAGCAGCAGGATGTCGATGGCGGTGCCGGGGTAATGGGCCAGATAGTCGTTCGCGGCCTTGACCAGCAGGGCTTCCGAGAGGGAGTAGCTGCTGGTCATGCGCAGCTGTCCCTTGGGTGCCTCGTCACTGCGGATGGCGAGCTGCTCCATCTCCTCCCCCAAAACCAGCATGGCTCTTGCACGGTTCAGCGCCTCTTCCCCCGGTCCGGTGAGGCTCAGTCGGCGGGTAGTGCGGTGCAGCAGGCGGGCCCCCATCCAGCGCTCCAGCTCCGCCAGATAGCGCGACACCATGGCCCGCGACATCTCCAGTTTTTCCCCCGCACCGCTCAGGCTGCCCTGCTCGACCACGCAGACAAACACCCGCAAGGCGGTCAATCTATCCATTCCTGGCTCCAGATATGCTCGATTTGTGCAACAGTAATGCGCTAATTATGCGGTATTTGCACCGATAAAGTTTCACTAAACTGTGCTTATTCGATGAACACAACGACGTTATGAGGAATACCCGATGAATACCGTACTTCGCACTCTGACCCTGGCCACCACCCTGCTCGGCGGCGCTGCCCTGGCGGGCCCGCTGACCGTGACCGTCTACAACCCCGGTGAGAAGGCCATCTTCCCGGTCTCCTCCGAGCTGGTGGCGGGGGACAAGGAAGCGATCCTCATCGACGCCCAGTTCGGGGTCAATGATGGCAAGGCGCTGGTGGATCTGATCAAGCGCAGCGGCAAGAAACTGACCACCGTCTACATCAGCGGCGGGGATCCCGACTTCTATTTCGGGCTGGAGCCCATCAAGGCCGCCTTCCCCGACGTCAAGATCCTGGCCAGCCAGCACGTGGTCGACCATATCAAGCAGACCAAGGATGCCAAGCTGGCGTACTGGGGCCCCATCCTCGCCGAGCAGGCCCCCAAGCAGCTGATCGTGCCCCAGGTGATGACGGCCTCCCAACTGACCCTGGAAGGGGAGAAGATTGAGATCAAGGCCATGAACACACCGGCTGCCTACCTCTGGATCCCGTCCATCAAGACGGCGCTGGGCGGTGTCCCCGTATACGGTGGCGTGCACGTGTGGATGGCGGACAGCCAGACCAAGGCCGAGCGGACACAGTGGGTGCAGACCCTCGACCAGCTGCTGGCCCTCAAACCCGAGCGTGTCGTGCCCGGCCACTTCCTAGGTACCGAACCCAAGGGAGTTGAGGCCGTCACCTTCACCCGTGACTATGTGCAAGGCTTCGAGCGGGCGCTGAGCAGCACCAAGGGATCGGCCGAGCTGACCGAGGCGCTCAAGCAGGCCTACCCATCCCTGCCGGTCGATGATGGCCTGACCATTGGTGCCAAGGTCGCGACCGGCGAGATGAAGTGGTAATTGCCTGAGTTCTTGTCCCTGTTTTTTTACCGGGCAGTGGTTGCCCGGTTTTTTCATTTTTTGGAGTGAGCCCATGAACGACATGACCCTGCATTATGTGTACGACCCGCTCTGTGGCTGGTGCTATGGCGCCGCCCCCTTGCTCGAGACAGCGGCCGGGATCCCGGGGCTGAATATCGCGCTGCACGCCGGTGGCCTCTGGCTCGGTGAGCGTCGTCAGCCCATGGGAGAGGCACTGCGCGACTATGTGCGGCCCCACGATGAGCGGATCCAGGCTCTGAGCGGCCAGCCGTTTGGAGAGCGTTATTTCAATGAACTCCTGCTGAGCGAAGGCTTGCTGCTCGACTCCGAGCCACCCATTCGCGCCATTCTGGCGGTGAGTGCCCTGGGAGGGGATGGCCTGACCCTGCTGCACCGCATCCAGCAGTCTCATTATCGCGACGGTCAATGGGTGGGCTCCCTTGCTCATCTGACGAGGCTAGCGCAGGAGCAGGACATAGCCCCAGAGGCGTTCGAGCCGGCCTACCGGGACGCGAACCTGAGCGAACACCTGGCCCAAAGCCAGGCCTGGCTGCGCCGCCTCGGTGGTCAGGGCTATCCCACCCTGGGGTTGATGCAGGGAGATCGCCTGATCCCGGTACCGCTTGCCCCTCTCCTAGGAAATCCCTCCGGTTTTGTCGCTCATCTTGGCGCCATACTCCGGTAGATGAGGATTGTGGCATGGAAGAGGAGCTGGTCTGAACAGTGTGTCCAGAGTTCACGTTTGAGTAGGCACAGTCGTTACAAGGATGTTAAGGTCAGAAAATTCATCCGTGAATAATCATTCAGGCGGGTACGAATACCCGGCTTCACTTTCTATATCGTCAGGATTCTCACCATGTTCAAGAACTTGTCTATTAGTCAGAAGCTGAGTGGTGGATTTGCCACTCTGGCGTTGTTGGTAGTGGCACTGGCGTGGTTTTCTGTGTCTCAACTCTCTGGTTTTTTTCAAAATACAACCGAAATCACGGGCAACCTGATCCCGACCATACGTGCCGCCAACGAAATGGAGGTTTCCTTGCTGAATGCACGTAGAGCCGAGCTGAGCATGCTGCTCGCCGGGGAAGACAAGCAGGGTATTGCGCGTTACGACCAGGTTTATCAGACGGCCAAACAGGGCTTTGTCACGGCGGCCCAGACTTATAATTCCTTGCCGTTCACCTCGGCCAAGGAGGAGCAGGAGTTCATGGCACTCAAGGAAGCTGCCAGTCAATACTTCGGCGCCCATGACGAGCTGGTGACTGCGCTGCAACAAGGGGATCTGGCCAAGGTAATGTCCCTGCGCGAGGGGGAGACCATGACTGCACTAGCGACAGCCAGCGAGAAGTCCCTGCAACTGCGCGACATCAATGGAAAGGTCGCCCGCGACATGACGACCAGTAATGAGGAAGTGTACAAGAACTCCAGGACACTCAGTATCTTGGTGGGGTCGCTCACCGTTGTGTTTGTGGTGGTCGTGGCTCTGCTGCTGACGCGGCTGATCCGCAATCCTGTCATGTTATTGCTGACCCAGACCCAGAAGGTGTCGTCGGGAGATTTGGCTACCCAGCTCGACATGACACGGTTCAACAACGATGAGCTGGGGCAACTGGCCAAGGGATTTGGTGAGATGCAGGGACGTCTGCGAGATCTGGTCAGCGAGGTGTCCGGCTCAGTGGTGCAACTCAGCTCCGCAGCCGAGGAGATCAGCGTCGTTGCCAGGCAATCTGCCTCCAGCATGAATAGTCAGCAACATGAGCTGAATCAGCTGGCCACAGCCATGAACGAAATGCAGGCCACGGTGCAGGAGGTCTCCCGTAATACCAGCGATGCCGCCAGTGCCGCGACGGAGGCGAGCAGCACGGCCGAGCAAGGAGCCCATACCGTCAACGACTCCATAGTACGTATCGAGCAGGTCGCGGGGGCCATCGAGAGCACGGCCGAAGTGATCCGCCAGCTCGGTGATGACAGCCGCAACATTGGCATGGTGCTGGAGGTGATCCGTGGCATAGCCGAACAGACGAACTTGCTGGCGCTGAATGCTGCCATTGAAGCGGCCCGGGCAGGTGAGCAGGGACGTGGATTCGCGGTGGTGGCAGATGAGGTGCGTACTCTGGCGAAACGGACTCAGGACTCGACTGCTCAGATCAATACCATTATTTCCGAGTTGCAACAGCGAGCTGAGCAGGCCAGCAGCACCATGGCACAAAGCCAGGTGCTGATGCAGGCAACTGTGGGCACGGCGCGGGAGGCGGGGGCATCCATCACCGAGATCAGCGGTTCGGTCGAGAGCATCTCCCACATGAACATCCAGATAGCGACGGCGACCGAGGAGCAGGGGGCTGTGAGTGAGGAGCTTAACCGCAACGTGGTTAATATCAGCCATGCCTCGGAGGAGGTGGTGACTGGGGCGACCCAGATGGCGGCCGCCTGCAACGATCTCAATCAGCTGGCCACCCAGCTGCAGGAGATGGTGCGCCGCTTCCGAGTGTGAGGACCAATAGGTACCGACGACGAAACAGGCCCGGATCCAGGATCCGGGCCTGTTTCGTTGCAAGTGTCGACTTGTTCCCTCATTCCGCTCTCTTCCCTTGTCCCACCTGGCGTTCTTGGGCATGCTAATGGCCCCAATGGTTGGCCGGATTTAAGGACCTATGAACCTTCGCGATCTCGAGTATTTGGTAGCGCTGGAAGAGGAGAAGCACTTTCGCAAGGCGGCGGAGCGTTGTTTCGTCAGTCAACCGACCCTGAGTGGCCAGTTGCGCAAGCTGGAAGACGAGCTGGGGGTGATCCTGATCGAGCGTACCTCTCGCAAGGTGCTGTTCACCCCGGCCGGCGACGCCATGGCCCAGCAAGCCCGCAAGGTGCTCAAGGAGGTGCGTGAGCTCAGGAGCATCGGCCAGCACTTCGCCGAGCCCATGTCGGGCGAGATCCACATAGGTTTCATCCCCACCGTCGGTCCTTACCTGTTACCCCACATCATCCAGGATCTGCGGGAACATTTCCCCAAACTGGAGTTCTACCTTCATGAAGAGCAGACCCAGGTGTTGCTCAAGCAGTTGGAGGAGGGGACCCTGGATTGCATCATACTGGCGGAGCTGGAAGGGATGGAGGGGTTCGGCTCCATACCGCTTTACCAGGAGCCCATGTGGCTCGCGGTGCCCCAGAAGCACCCGGAGGCTCAGGCCAAGTCGGTGCCGTTGCACAACCTCAAGGGCAAGAAGCTGCTGATGCTGGCCGACGGCCACTGCCTGCGGGAGCAGGCTCTGGGCTTCTGCTTCGCAGCCGGCATTGGCGAGGATCAGCGCTTCAAGGGCACCAGCCTGGAGACGCTGCGCAACATGGTTGCGGCGGGTAGCGGCCTGACCCTGATCCCCCGACTCGCCGTGCCGGCCAATCCGGAGGAGGGCGGTGTCAGCTACCGACCCGTGGTGGATCCGGTGCCGGGTCGCGCCATCTCGCTGCTTTACCGCCATTATTCGGTGCGCAGGCCCTGTTTCAATGAGTTGGCCGCTCGTATCTCACTGCTGATGCGGCCCTTGCTGGGATAATGCTCTGTATACCAAATAAAAAAACCGGCGCTGGGCGCCGGTTTTTTTGTCTGCGGGTGCTGCTTAGAAGATGTCGTCGGTGGAGACGGGGCCATCGCTGCTGGAGCCATCGCCCCCGTAGACCTGATTGCCGTCGGAGAGCTGGCTCGCGTAGCGGGTCGGCTCAGTCCCTTCCTTGAAGAACTCTTCGGTGGTGCTGCCGTCGGTACGATTGGTCAGCAGCCCGGTCTCGCGATCGATGCGCACCTGCATGATCCCCTCGGGTACCGGCATCTTGCGCTCCGGCACCTGTTGCAAGGCAGTCTTCATGAAGTCGATCCAGATGGGCTGGGCGGCGCCGCCACCGAACTCGGCCCGGCCCAGACCGCGCTGGTGGTTGTCAAAACCGATCCAGGAGGTGGCCACCAGATTCGGGGTATAGCCGGAGAACCAGGCATCCCGCGATTCGTTGGTGGTCCCGGTCTTGCCGGAGATGTCGTGGCGCTTGAGGTCACGAGCCGCGCGCCAGCCGGTACCACGCCAGCCGTTGCCACCCCAGATGGCGGTGGTCAGGGTGTCGGTCACCAGGAAGGCACTCTGGGCACTGATGGTCTGCGGCGCCATGTTGTTGGGCACCACTGGGTCTATCGGGCACTGAGCCTTCCAGTCGCCAGCGGTATTGAGGTAGGCATCGGCGCTGTCGAGGCCGGCGGCGGCCAGCACACCGCAATCGCGGCAGGCGGCGGCCGGATTGGCCTGATACAGCGGGGTGCCGAAACTGTCGGTCACTTCGGTAATGAAGTAAGGGGTGACCTGGAAGCCGCCGTTGGCCAGCACGGAATAACCGCGCACCACTTCCAGCGGGGTAAACTCGGCGGCGCCGAGCGCCAGGGATTCGTTGGCGGAGATGTGATCCCGGGCGAAGCCGAAACGGGTCAGGCCGTCGATATAGGTATCGAGCCCGATGGCGCGCATCAGCCGTACCGACATCACGTTCTTGGACTTGGCGAGGCCGAGGCGCAAGGTGGTGGGGCCTTCATAGATGGCCGGTGAGTTCTTGGGCTGCCACATGGGGCCCTTGGCCGGATCCCACTGGTTGATCGGCGCATCGTTGATGAGCGACGCTAGGGTGTAGCCCTGCTCCAGCGCGGTGGCGTAGAGGAAGGGTTTGATGTTGGAGCCGACCTGACGGCGCGCCTGATCGACCCGGTTGAACTTGGACAGCTCGAAGCTGAAGCCACCGACCAGCGCCTCTATGGCGCCGTCCTGCGGGTTCATGGCCACCAGGGCGGCGTTGACGTCGGGGATCTGGGAGAGCAGCAGCTCTTCCCCTTTCTCCCGCACCCAGATCTGGGCGCCGACTTTCAGCACGTCTCGGGCCGATTTCGGTGCATAGCTCTGGCGATCATCGGTGATGAAGGCGCGTGCCCACTTGATGCCGTTCCAGCTGAGCTCGGCCTGCTTGCCATTCTTGAGGGTCAGGGTCGCACTCTTGTCGGTCAGCTTGGTGACTACGGCCGCCATCAGCGGCTGGTAAGTGGGTTGCTTGGCCAGATGGGCCATGATCTGTTCGTAATCCCAGGCGGGTTCCCCCGCCTTCCACAGCAAGGCGGTCGGGCCACGGTAGCCATGGCGGGTGTCGTAGTCGAAGACCCCGTCCAGCAGCGCCTGATGGGCGGCGCGCTGACGCTTGGCGGTGACAGTGGTGTAGACGTGCAGCCCCATGGTGTAGGCGTCCTCACCAAACTGCTCCACCATCTTCTGGCGCACCATCTCGCTCAGGTAAGGAGCATTGAGGGTCGTCTCGGCGCCGTGATAGCGGGCCTTGATCGGCATCTTGGAGGCTTCGTCAAACTGGGCCTGGGTGATCTTGCCGGTCTCCAGCATGCGCCCCAGCACCACGTTGCGGCGCGCAAAGGCGCGCTCGGGGGAGCGGATGGGGTTGAGCATTGAGGGTGCCTTGGGCAAGCCGGCGATGATGGCAATCTCGTCGAGGGTCAGATCCTTGACCTCCTTGCCAAAGTAGACCTGCGCGGCGGCGCCGACCCCGAAGGCCCGGTAGCCGAGGGGGATCTTGTTGAGATAGAGCGTCAGGATCTCGTCCTTGGAGAGATTCTGCTCGATGCGCCAGGCCAGGAATACTTCCTTGACCTTGCGCACTATGGTCTTCTCGTTGGTCAGGAAGAAGTTGCGGGCAACCTGCTGGGTGATGGTACTGGCGCCCTGACGGGCCTGACCGGAGACGGCCCAGACGGTAGCTGCGCGGATGATGCCGATGGGATCGATGCCCGGGTGCTCATAGAAACGGGCATCCTCGGTGGCGAGCACCGCATCGATCATGGGCTGGGGAATCTCGTCCAGCCGCAACGGGATGCGACGAATTTCGCCAAATTGGGAGATCAGTTCCCCGTCCCGGCTGTACACCTTCATCGGGGTGGCCAGCTTGACGTCGCGCAGTGCGCTCACATCCGGCAACTGGGGCTTGATGTAGAAGTAGATGCCGATGAGGCTGGCAACACCCAGCACTGCACCCAGCATCATGACAATAAACAGGCGAACGAGCCATTTCAGCATGGAAGAACTACCAATCGTCTTAAAATTAGCCAACGGGCGCAGAGTATAGCCTTTTTACCCCCGCAGATTCGAGATTTTCCTGTCCACAGACCCTGACCTCGAGAAGAGGCGCGAGGGTAGCATTCCATGGCGCAATTACCAAGGGGGCGGCGGCTATGGCTGAAAGGAGAGCCGCGTCAATTTTTGACATAAACTTTATGACATTGATAGATAGAGCATTATATTGAGTTAAGTCATCACCCAGTGATGAGCTGTCCTACAATAAGTCCTAAAACCCAATAACGCATGGATGTGTATATGTTTGGGCTATTCAGCAAAGGATCCCTCCTCTCCTTGGCGGGCATTGATTTTGGCAGTCAAACCATCAAGGCCGTCACCCTCAGCGGACGTCCCGGCAAGGTGCATCTCGAATCGGTCGCCGAGATAGCCACGCCCAAGGGCACGCTGGTCGATTACCAATTGCAGGATATCGAACGGGTCAGCCAATCCCTCAAGTCACTCAAACGCCTCATTCAGGGGGAGTGCCAGCACGTGGCCACTGCGGTGACAGGTTCCAACGTCATCACCAAGGTCATCCAGGTCGACGCCAGGATCAGTGACAGCGAACTGGAGAGCCAGGTCCAGCTGGAAGCGGAACAGATCATCCCTTTCCCCCTCGATGAGGTCAGCCTGGATTTCGAGATCCTCGGCATGACGGCCGACGAGACCCGTCAGGAAGTGCTACTCAGCGCGGCCCGTACCGAAAGCGTCAGCGGCCGAGTCAGCGCCCTCACCGAGGCGGGCATGATAACCAAGGTGGTGGACGTGGGAGCCCATGCGCTCGGACGCGCCGTGCTGGCTTGTCTGCCCGAATTGCAGACCGCAGATAAGCCGGTCGGCATCATCGACATCGGTGCCAGTGCCATGACCTTTGCCGCCCTGCTCAGAGGCCAGATCATCTATTCCCGTTTGCAGAACTTCGGTGGCGATCAATACAGCCAGGCCCTGGCGTCTTTTTACAGCATGAGTCTGGAGGAGGCCGAGCTTGCCAAGATCAAGGGCAACTTGCCTGCCGATCATGAGGTCGATGTGCTCTCACCCCATCTCAGTTCGCTCGTGCTTCAGGTAAGGCGTAATGTGCAGCTGTTTTGCAGCTCGTCGGGCAACAAGGAACTACCCAGACTGGTGTTGACGGGAGGTGGCAGCTTGTTGCCTGGCCTGGCCGAGCAGATAGGCCGCGAGCTTAATTGCGACGTCTTGCATCCCGATCCCTTCGTGTTGTTTGGCAAACCCAAGGGCGATGGGGGGGAAACGCATGGGGCCAAGTACATGGCTGCGTTGGGTCTGGCACTGCGGAGCTTCACACCATGTCAAATATAAACCTCCTGCCCTGGCGAGCGGCCAGGGCTCAGCGCCAGAAGAAGCAGTTTGGCGCCATGATCGGGATTTTTCTGGCGGCGACAGCATCCTTGGCGTTTGCCATCGACTGGTTGGTGATGCAGCAGATCGGTTATCAGCAGCAGCGCAACCAACGGCTGCAGCAGGAGATGGCCATACTCGATGCCCAGCTTGGGGAGATACGGTTGCTCAAGGAGCGACGCAAGGAGCTGATCGCTCGCATGCAACTCATCGAGCAGTTGCAGACGCAGCGCAACATACCGGTGCGCCTGTTCAACCAGCTACCCGTGCTGGTGCCCAACGGGGTCTACCTCAACACCCTTGCACTGCAAAACAACCGGATCGATGTCAATGGCAAGGCCGAAGCGTATGGACGGGTTGCCAGCATGATGAGACGCATCGACAGCTCGGGTTGGCTGGGGCAATCACAAATCAGCACCATCTTCACGGCAGACGTGGCTCCCGTTGCACTCAGCCAGTTCTCCATGATGTTCCAGATTGCCGGCACGACCCTGAACGTCGCTAAGGGGCAAGAATGAACCTACAACAACTCAATGATCTGGATCTCAATGACATAGCCCGCTGGCCCAAGGTGGCAAAGGGGGTCTTCATTCTGCTCTGTTGTGCCTTGCTTGGTGGCGCCATCTATTACTATGTGATTGCCAATTCTCTGACGGCATTGCGCCAGGAGGCGGGTAAAGAGAATGAGTTGAAGGCCCAGTTCGAGAGCAAGGCCATGCTGGCTGCCAACCTGGGAGCGTACAAGAAACAGATGGTGCAACTTGAGCAGTTGGTGGATACCCAGCTCAAGCAGTTGCCCAATACCCATGAGGTGGCGGGGCTGCTGGATGACATCAGCTTCATTGCCACCGACAACGGTCTCAAATTGAACAGGATCAACTGGGAAGCCGAGATCCAGCACGAGTTTTCAACCGAGCTTCCCATGCGTATCGAGGTGGTGGGTACTTATCACGAGCTCGGTAAATTCACGGCCGACATGGCGGCCCTGCCGCGTATCGTGATCCTGGAGTCTTTCCTGCTCAACCAGAGCCAGGAGCAAGGAGAGATGATTGGCATGTCCATGCAGGCCAAGACTTACAAATACAACGGTAAAACCGTGGAGCAGAAGCCATGAGCATGAGAGTGATCGGCCTCCTCTTGCCGGTGCTGTTGTTGACGGCTTGTGGCGGACAGGAGGACATGGATGAATATGTGCAGCAAACCAAGGCGAGACAACCCATCCCCATCGAGCCCTTACCGGAAATAAAGCCATTTACCCCTATGGTCTATAAGCGAAATGATCAACGCAGTCCGTTCATTGAGCCTCAACCAGAGACCAGCTCCAGGGTCGATGCCAAGGCCAAGCCTGATTGCGCCCAGATAGTGGCCAATCGAGACAAGGAGGTGCTGGAACGCTATTCGCTGTCCAGCCTGAGCATGAAGGGGTCAATCGGCAAGCAAGGGCAGCTATGGGCGCTGATAAGAACACCGGACGGGCAGGCTGTGCGTGTCGGGCTAAATCAATACATAGGGCTGGATCAGGGAAGAGTCATCAAGATCACGAATACCCATGTTGACTTGATGGAGACGGTACCGGATGGCAAAGGATGCTGGGTCACCCGAGAAACTCAGCTGGCCATGGCCAATCTCGACGCAAAACTATGATCAGGGATGAGCAGAGATGAGAACAACAATAAGCAGGATGACCGGCGTGGCGCTGCTGTGTCTTGGTGCATGTGGTCAGGTGTGGGCAATACCGACGTTGCAGGAGGTCAAGGTGAATCCACTCTTGGCCGATCAGCTCTTACTGGAATTGAGTTTCAGCGAGCCAGTGAGCAGCTTTACCGACAGGCTCTCCTATGAACCCAATCAGCTACTGCTACATGTGCCGGGGGCCGTCGGGGCGCTGACGGTGAATCCACTGCCCATCAAACAGCAGGGGGTGGATAGCCTCAAGGTTGAGGGCAAGGGGGAGGGGCTCGATATCAAGATAGCCCTCGATCAACTGACGCCCTATCAGGTCCATCAACAGGGTAATAAATTGCTGGTGTCACTGGGTGAAAAGGTCAGTCAATCGACAGCAACCACCACGGTTTCTCCCACGGCAACCCCATCGGCACTCGTCAGGAACCAGCCAGTGACGCAGTCAGCCTTGGTTGATACCCAGCGGATCGCCCAGAACCAATCACAGCCACAACCCCAGCTCGCCTCTGCTGCAGCACCAGCACCTGTGGTGGCCAGCAAGCCGGTATTGACCACTTCACAGGCCAATTCGGGGGGAGCCTATTTCAACTCGGTCAAAGGGGTGGATTTTCGGCGTGGCAAGGAAGGGCAGGGGGAGTTTCTGGTTACCCTGGACAACAGCTCGGCGGCCGTAGATGTCAGCAGCCGTGGTCAGAAGGTGTTGGCCAAGTTCCATGGTACCCGGGTACCGGATGATCAGCTCAATCTCATCAACGTGCAGGATTTTGCAACCCCGGTCTCTCAGGTAGAGGTGTTCCGCCAGGGCAACGACACCCTGTTTGAGATCTCGGTCAATGGCCAGTTTGATTATCGCTACGATCAAGCGGACAAGATGTTCATCATCGAGGTGAAGAAGCGTGTCGCCACGACAGCGGCGAAGCAGTATCAGGGCAAACCTATCTCACTGAACTTCCAGGATATTCCGGTGAGGACAGTGCTACAGATCATCGCCGACTTCAATAATCTCAACCTGGTGACCACGGATTCCGTCTCCGGCAACATCACCCTGCGCCTTGACGGTGTGCCCTGGGAGCAGGCGCTGGACATCATCCTCAAGGTCAGGGGGCTGGATAAGCGGTTGGATAACAACATTCTGCTGGTGGCGCCGGCGGATGAGATTGCCGCCCGTGAGAAGCAACAGCTGGAGAGCCGTAATCAGGTGGCCGACCTGGCGCCACTCTATACCGAATATCTGCAGATCAACTATGCCAAGGCGGCCGAAGTCGCGGCCTTGCTCTCCTCCGAGAGTACCAAGTTGCTCTCTGCCAGAGGGGCGGTGAGCGTGGATGAGCGGACCAACGTGCTGGTGGTCAAAGACACGGCGGATGTCATCGGCAACGTCAAACGGATGCTGGATATCCTCGATATCCCAGTCAAGCAGGTGGTGATCGAAGCCCGTATGGTGACCATAGATGACGGCTTCGATGAGGCGCTGGGGGTGCGTTGGGGAGTCACCAAGACCGATGGTCACGGCAATGGTACCTCGGGCACCATAGAGGGCAATGACGGTTCGGGTAACAATGCCAGCACCTCTGCCATTACCCGACCAAATGTCGAGGACAGGTTGAACGTCAATCTGCCGGTCACCAATGCCGCCGGTACCCTGGCATTCCAGGTGGCGCGTCTGGCTAACGGCACCTTGCTGGATCTCGAGCTCTCTGCGCTGGAAAAAGAGAGCAAGGCGGAGATCATCGCGAGCCCGCGCGTTACCACAGCAAACCAGAAGCCAGCCCTGATCGAGCAGGGTACCGAGATCCCCTATGTGGAGTCTTCCTCCAGCGGGGCAACCTCGGTCACCTTCAAGAAGGCAGTACTGAGCCTCAAGGTGACGCCGCAGATCACCCCGGACAACCGGGTGATTCTGGATCTGACCGTGACTCAGGATACCAAGGGGGAAACGGTCCCGACCGGTACCGGGGATGCGGTTTCCATCAACGCCCAGTCGATCACCACCCAGGTGCTGGTCAACAACGGCGAGACTCTGGTACTCGGCGGCATCTACCAGCAGACCATCAAGAGTGACGTGACCAAGGTGCCGCTGCTGGGGGATATTCCCGGTCTTGGCTACCTGTTCAAGAAAACCACCAGCGAGAACAAGAAGCGGGAATTGCTGATCTTCGTGACCCCGCGGATAGTCACCGACGCCCTCTGAAAACTTTACATGTGAGGGTAAAACACATATAACCTTACGCCCCAATGAGGCTGGGGCGTAAGGGCTGCGGTTGCCAGTCCTGATTTCTATTGAGATAATCCCCCTCCTGATCCATCGCAAGATAAGGTTCATAGGTACCCCGGTCGAGTGTTTACCGGGGCCATACAGTTTGTAATTACTAACGAAAAGACATGGCTGAGAAACGCAATATTTTCCTGATAGGTCCCATGGGTGCGGGCAAGAGCACCATAGGTAGACATCTGGCAGAACAACTGCACATGGAGTTTTTCGACTCGGATCATGAGATTGAGCGCCGCAGTGGTGCCGATATCGGCTGGGTGTTCGATGTTGAAGGCGAAGAGGGTTTCCGGATCCGCGAAGAGAAGGTCATCGGCGATCTTGCTGAACAGCAAGGTATCGTGCTGGCAACGGGAGGTGGCGCTATCAAGAGTCGCGAAACCCGTAACAAGCTCTCTGCGCGTGGCATAGTGGTCTACCTCGAAACCACCATTGAGAAGCAGCTGGCACGTACCCAGAGAGACAAGCGTCGTCCCCTGCTGCAAACCGAAGAGCCGCCGCGTGAAGTGCTTGAGCGTCTGGCGCAAGAACGTAATGCCCTGTATGAAGAAGTGGCAGACTTTGTCATCCAGACCGATGATCAAAGTGCAAAAATTGTTGCTAATCAAATTGTTAAGTTGATTGGCATGTAATCAATAGAGGACGTCCATGGAAAGGTTGAAGGTCGAATTGGGTGAACGCAGCTACCCGATTGAGATAGCTGCTGGTCTGTTGCAACGCCCCGAGGTGCTGACGCAGACCATCAAGGGCAAGCGGGTCATGATAGTGACCAACACCATCGTTGCCCCCTTGTATCTTGAGCAGATCATTCAGTTGCTGTCCGGTTTTCAGGTGGAGCACCTGATCCTGCCGGATGGCGAGGCCTACAAAACCCTGGCAACCTTCGAGCGGATCATGTCCGCTCTGCTGGAAACCAACCATGGTCGTGATACCACCCTCATCGCTCTGGGAGGTGGCGTGATAGGTGACGTTGTCGGCTTTGCTGCGGCAAGCTACCAACGTGGCATTCCGTTCATTCAAGTGCCTACCACACTGCTCTCCCAGGTTGACTCCTCCGTCGGCGGCAAGACCGCCGTCAATCACCCCCTCGGCAAGAACATGGTGGGCGCTTTCTATCAGCCCAAGCATGTCGTGATCGATACCGAATGCCTCAAGACCCTGCCAGCCCGCGAATTTGCCGCTGGCATGGCCGAGGTGATCAAATATGGCATCATTTGGGATGCTGAATTCTTCTCCTGGCTCGAAGCCAACATGGTGCGTCTGCAGCGACTCGATACGGATGCGCTCTCTTACGCCATTCGCCGCTGTTGTGAAATCAAGGCCGACGTGGTCGCGCAGGATGAGACCGAGCACGGCGTGCGTGCCTTGCTGAATCTGGGTCACACCTTCGGCCATGCCATCGAAGCCGAGAAAGGCTATGGCAATTGGCTGCATGGCGAGGCGGTGGCGGCGGGCATGATGCTGGCGGCTGACACGGCCCTTGCCCGTGGTGATGTGACCGAACAACAGGTGGCGCGGATCCGCGCGCTGCTGCTGGCGGCAGACTTGCCTGTTCAGGCGCCGCCCGAGATGGATTTCACCGCCTTCATTCGCCATATGCGCCGCGACAAGAAGGTGCTGGAAGGTAAATTGAGACTGGTGTTGCCGGTCGGGATCGGTCAGGCCCAGGTAGTGGCCGACGTCACTGATGCACAATTGATGGCGGTAATTGAGTCTGGTCGTGACGAATAAACTGCTAAAACTCCCTTCCCAGCGGCAGCTGGTTGACCGGCTGCTGCACCTGATTGAGTTCAATCACCCCTTCATTTTTCTCTGTGGCAAACCCGGCAGCGGGCGTGGCACCCTGTGTGAATCCCTGTTGGGCAGATTGCCCGACACTGTGCGGGTGGTGAGCCTTATCGGCAGCGCGGCCATGAAGATGGCCGACGTGCGCCAACTACTGCTCCAGCAGGTGGTGGCGAGACCGCTGTTCAATCCACAAGATGCGCTGGCAGACAGTTTCTTTCGCATGCTGGAGGGCAAATCCTCGACCCTGCTGCTGCTCATCGAGCGTGCCGACGAGTTGCCTGCCGAGCTGGCCGGGGAGCTGTGGGCGCTCTGCCGCCACAACGACACCCTCGAGCATCCCCACAAACTGGCGATCGTGCTCTCTGGCGATGACGTCTGGTGTCGCAACCAGAAGGCCGGGCTCAAGGGGCGGGCCATGCCCGCACTCGAGCTGGAGGTCGCGCCACTGAGCGCGCCAGAGCAGCGTATCTTCTTGTATGAGAAGGCCAAAGAGCTCAAGATCCCGACAGCCCTCTTGCCCAAGCCGAAAGTAGAAGAGATCCTGAGTGGAGCAAACGGACACCCGTCCGCCATCATGCAGTCATTGGAGGATATCATGACCGACAGAAGGCCCAAGAAACGTCAGGCCGAGTTGCCCGTCAAGAAGATAGCGACCGTGCTGGCGCTGGCCGCCGCCGGCCTGCTGGCCCTGAGTTACCTCCCCCTGTTTGATGACAAAGGCAAGGAGAGCACCCAGGCCTCGTCCGAGGGCATGGCCCTGCCCAATCCGGTTGCGACCGACCCGCTCAATGTGGGGGGGACGAGCGGGGCCCAGTCTAGTGGCACCTCGTCTGGTGAGCAGGGTAACAATCAGCTCGCCCGTGACTGGCAGCCCGATGCCAAGACCCTGCCCAAGAAGGTCGAGAGCGAGACGGTCACCACGGAATCGACCAATTACGAGGGGCGCCGGGTGGTCATCTCCGACGAGGTGGTCGAGAAATTGATGAAGCAGCCCAACGTCAGTGGCGCCCTGCCCACCGCCGTGGTGGACGAGCTGACGGGGGCTGAACCGGCTTCGACCACAGTGCCACCGCAGCCTGTCGCCAAGGCCCAGGGCAATACACCTGCTGCTACGGCCAAGCCCGTTGTGGCGGCCGAACCCGTCGCCGCACCGGTGCCCAAGGTGGCGCTGACGCCGGTCGCCACGCTCAACAAGAAAGCCCGAAATCACTACAGCATCCAGCTGATGGGGGCGAGCAACACCCAGGCGGCCGACAGCTTCGTGGCCGAACATGGGCTGGCAGGCAAGGTGTGGGTTTACAAGACGCGCTTCCGTGGCAGCCCCTGGTATGTGGTGGTGCAGGGGGACTATGCCAACAGCACCCAGGCCAAGGCGGCGATCCGCAAGTTGTCTCCGGACTTGCTCAAGGGACAACCCTGGCCCAAGTCGTTTGCCCAGATACAAAAAGAGTTGAAGCAATAGCCATTCGCCCTGGGAAGGGGGTAGAATCGTCCCCCTTTTTTGAGCGTTGCCTTCTTAACACCGGATTTCCATGAAAAAAACACGCGCATTTTTAAAATGGGCCGGGGGAAAATACTCCCTGGTCGAAGAGATAGCCGAGCGGTTGCCGGCCGGGCGTGTGTTGCTGGAGCCCTTCGTCGGGGCGGGCTCGGTGTTTCTCAACACCGATTACGATGCCTACGTGCTCAACGACATCAATCCGGATCTGATCGGTCTCTACAATCACCTCAAGCAGCAGCCGGATAGCTTCATCGCCGAGGCGCGCAAGCTGTTCGTGGCCGAGTACAACCACAAGACCGCTTACTATCGCCTGCGCACCCAATTCAACCAGACCGAAGCCGGTTTTGAGCGGGCCCAGTTGTTCCTGTTCCTGAACCGTCATGGCTTCAACGGTCTGTGCCGGTACAACAAGAAGGGCGGCTTCAACGTGCCCTTCGGTTCTTACAAGAAGCCCTATTTCCCGGAAAAAGAGCTGTGGGCCTTCGCCGAGAAGGCGCAGAAGGCCACCTTTATCTGCGAGAGTTATGCCGATGCCATGGCCAGAGCAGAGGAAGACTGGGTGATCTACTGCGATCCGCCCTACGCACCGCTCTCCACCACGGCGAGCTTCACCAGCTATTCGGCCGGGGGTTTCACCCTGGACGATCAGGCTCTGCTGGCCCGACTGGCTCGCCACACCGCCGCCCACAAGGGGGTGCCCGTGCTCATCAGCAACCACGATCTTGAGCTGACGCGGGAGCTGTATCGCGGTGCTAGGCTGGATGAGATTCTGGTCAAGCGCACCATCAGCCGCAACGGTGGTGGCCGCAACAAGGTGGCCGAGCTGCTGGCACTCTACCCGCCGGGCATAGAGCCGGAACAGGGTTACTATCCGAGCGAGACCGAGCTGGTCTCCCTGAATTAGTGTGTGGACGGCTCCTTTGGGAGCCGTCGTTGTTTTCGGCAGACATTTTCAGTAAATCTGGCGCTCCGCGTTCTTCGTACTTGCGGGTCATTTTCATCACCGATTTGCGGTAAGGCCGTCGGTCCGCGTTCTCCGTACTTGCGGGTCGTTTTCATCTCCCGTTTGCGGTAAAATTGCGCCGCTTTTTCTGCCACGCTGCCAATGGATGACGCTGATGAAAGACTTTCTGATTGCCCCCTCGATCCTCTCCGCCGACTTTGCCCGTCTGGGCGAGGATGTCGCCAAGGTGCTGGCCGCCGGTGCCGACGTGGTGCATTTCGACGTGATGGACAACCACTATGTCCCCAACCTGACCATAGGCCCCATGGTCTGTCAGGCCCTGCGTGACTACGGCATCGAGGCGCTCATCGATGTGCACCTGATGGTCAAGCCGGTGGACCGCATCGTCCCGGACTTTGCCAAGGCCGGTGCCAACCTGATCACCTTCCATCCGGAAGCCTCCGATCACGTGGATCGCACCCTGGGTCTCATCAAGGAGCAGGGCTGCCAGGCCGGCCTGGTGCTGAACCCGGCCACCCCGCTCTCCTGCCTCGAATACGTGATGGACAAGCTGGACGTGATCCTGCTGATGTCGGTCAACCCGGGCTTCGGTGGTCAGAGCTTCATCCCCGGCACCCTCGACAAGCTGCGTCAGGTGCGCCGGCTGATCGACGAGAGTGGCCGTGACATTCGTCTCGAGATCGACGGTGGGGTCAAGGTGGAGAACATCCGCGAGATCGCTGCCGCCGGTGCCGACATGTTTGTGGCCGGTTCCGCCATCTTCGGCAAACCGGATTACAAGGCAGTGATCGATCAGATGCGGGCGGAGCTGGCTCATGTCCGTTGAACGTCCCTTCGATCTGGTGCTGTTCGATCTGGATGGCACCCTGATCGACAGCGCCTCCCAGTTGGCGCTGGCGGTCAACCGCACCCTCTCCGATCTGGGACTGGCCGAGGCCGACGAGGCCGTGGTGCGCACCTGGGTCGGCAACGGTGCTGACAAGCTGATCCAGCGTGCGCTGGATTACCGCGACGCGCCGGATCTCTTTGCCAAGGCCCGCCCCCTGTTCGATGCTCACTATCGCGCTTGTCTGCTGGAAGGGCTGGCCATGTATGACGGGGTGGAGCAGAGCCTGCGCCGTCTGCAACGGCTCGGTTACCGCCAGGCGGTAGTGACCAACAAGCCGAGCCACTTCGTGCAGCCCATTCTGGATGCCCTCGGCATCAGCGATTGCTTCGCGCTCTGGCTGGGGGGCAACTGCGTGCCCGAGAAGAAGCCGAGCCCGGCGCCCTTGCTGCATGCCTGCCACGAGCTGGGGGTAAAGCCCTCCCGCACCCTGATGGTGGGGGACTCCGAAAATGACGTGCTGGCCGCCCAGGCTGCCGGCATGAAGGTGGTGGGGCTCACCTACGGCTACAACTATGGCCGCCCCATCGCCGATTCCCGCCCGGATTGGGTATGCGAACAGTTTGCCCAGCTCGATGCCCTGCTGGCCGAATAAGACCGCCGGGTCGGACGAACAACAAGGATCAACACTCTCATGACTAAACCAATCGTATTGAGCGGCGCCCAACCCTCTGGCCAGCTGACCATAGGCAACTACCTGGGCGCCCTGCGTCAGTGGGTCAACATGCAAGATGACTTCGACTGCCTCTATTGCATCGTCGATCTGCATGCCATCACCACCCGCCAGGAGCCGGCCGCCCTGCGCAAGGCGTGTCTCGATGCCGCCGCCCTCTATCTGGCGGTGGGGATAGATCCCGCCAAGAGCACCGTCTTCATCCAGTCTCATGTGCCTCAGCATGCGGAGCTTGGCTGGATCCTGAACTGCTACACCCAGATGGGCGAGCTGTCGCGCATGACCCAGTTCAAGGACAAGTCCGCCCGCTTCGAGAACAACGTCAACGTCGGCCTGTTCGGTTATCCGGTGCTGATGGCGGCGGATATCCTGCTGTATCAGGCCAATCAGGTGCCGGTCGGCAACGATCAGAAGCAACACCTGGAGCTGACCCGCGACATCTGCACCCGTTTCAACAACCTGCACGGCGAGGTGTTCACCCTGCCAGAGCCCTTCATTCCGGCCGACGGTGCCCGGGTGATGAGCCTGCAGGATCCGACCAAGAAGATGTCCAAGTCTGACGACAACGAGGCCAACTTCATCGGCCTGCTGGAAGATCCCAAGCAGATCATCAAGAAGATCAAGCGGGCTATGACCGACTCCGACGAGCCGGCGGTGGTGCGCTTCGATCCGGAGAACAAGCCAGGGGTCTCCAACCTGCTGACCCTGATGTCCGGGGTAACGGGTCGCTCCATCCCCGAGCTCGAGCAGCACTTCGAAGGCAAGATGTACGGCCACCTCAAGACCGAAACCGCCGAGGCCGTGGTCGCCCTGCTGGAGCCCATCCAGGCCCGCTTCCACGCGCTGCGTCAGGATGAGGCTCATCTGCAGGCCATTTTGGCGGCAGGAGCACAAAAGGCGCGTGAAAGGGCTGAAAAAACCCTGACCAGCGTATATGATGTAGTCGGCTTCGTTCCTCGAGCCTGACATACTGGGAAGGTGTAGTAGGAGAGAGCTGGGTATCTGCCTGGCTTTCTTTGTTTTATCCGACCCCTTGTTCGTTATTCCTTCTTCCAATGTCAAACGCGGGTCTTTACCCCAAGAGAAAGCATGTCTGTCGAACCAAATGCCGTGATTGAAGAACTGGGTGACAAGGGTCACTGGCTGCGAAAGTTTCGCAAGGCCAAGAACCTCACCACCCTGCAACTGATGGTCTCCAACGCCATCGACAAATACCACAAGACCCCGGCCATCGCCGCCGCCATCTATCTGGCCGAATGCCAGCGCGAGCGCGAGATGGAACAGGGCCGCTACCTGGATCGTTGATCCTCTGCCTTCGGTTATCCCATGCTGTTGTTGATCGATAACTACGACTCCTTTACCTGGAACCTGGTGCAATATTTTGGCGCCCTGGGACAGGAGGTGGTGGTGAAGCGCAACGACGAGCTGAGCCTGGATGACATAGTCCGGCTCGCCCCCCGCTATCTGGTGATCTCCCCCGGTCCTTGCACGCCCAATGAGGCGGGTATCTCCCTTGCCGCCATCCGCCGCTTCGCGGGCCAGATCCCCATCCTCGGCGTCTGCCTCGGCCATCAGTCCCTGGCTCAGACCTTCGGCGCGCGCGTGGTGCGTGCCCGTCGGGTGATGCACGGCAAGACGTCCCTCATTCGTCATCGAGGGGAAGGTGTTTTCAAGGGATTGAAGGATCCGCTGCGGGTCACCCGCTACCATTCGCTGGTGGTGGAGCGCGAGACCCTGCCCGACTGTTTCGAAGTCACCGCCTGGAGTGAACACGCCGACGGCAGCGTCGACGAGATCATGGGGCTGCGGCATAAAACACTGGCGCTGGAAGGCGTTCAGTTCCATCCGGAGAGCATTCTGAGCGAGCAGGGCCACCAGTTGCTGGCCAATTTTTTAGCCGCCTCCTGAAAAAATCGTGATGGCCATCCCAGAATCGGAAGGAGGCCAAAAATATTTTCTCTGACACTTTATTCACCCCTCTCCCTGCCCAAATTATCTCTTGCCAACCCCCCTTGAGCCGTTATGCAATGTGGTTGCCTAAAATCTCACAGGCAATCGAACATTGTTCCCTGTAACGCGGCTTGTTGCAGACTTTTAGCTTTTTTTCTGTGACAATGCCGATGTGTTTACATGGATTTAACTTTTAAGCGGTGGATTATTCTGTCGCCAGATAGCAGGAGAGCGATATGTCAGAGTTGTTGGCAGTGACACGTGAAGTGTTTGATGAAGTGATGGTTCCCAACTATGCGCCCGCCAAGATCATTCCGGTGCGCGGCGAGGGATCACGTGTCTGGGATCAGGAAGGCCGCGAGTATGTCGACTTCGCGGGCGGGATCGCGGTCAATGGCCTCGGTCATTGCCATCCCAAGCTGGTCGAGGCCCTGAAAACCCAGGGTGAGAAGCTGTGGCACCTCTCCAACGTGATGACCAACGAGCCGGCCCTGCGCCTGGCCAAGAAGCTGGTCGATGCCACCTTCGCCGAGAAGATCTATTTCTGCAACTCCGGTGCCGAAGCGAACGAAGCCGCCTTGAAGCTGGCCCGTCGCTACGCCATCGACAAGTTCGGTGCCCACAAGACCCAGATCATCGCCTTCCACCAGGGCTTCCACGGTCGCACCTTCTTCACCGTCAGCGTCGGCGGCCAGGCGGCCTACTCCGATGGTTTCGGCCCGAAACCCGCCGATATCACCCATGTCACCTACAACAACCTGGAAGAGCTGGCGGCCGCCATCTCCGACAACACCTGTGCCGTGGTGATGGAGCCGCTGCAGGGGGAGGGTGGCATCATTCGTCCCACCGACGAGTTTGCCAAGGGTGTGCGCGAGCTGTGCACCAAGCACAACGCCCTGCTTGTTTATGACGAAGTGCAATCCGGCGTGGGCCGTACCGGCGATCTGTACGCCTACATGGGCTTGGGCGTTACCCCGGATATCCTCACCAGCGCCAAGGCGCTCGGCGGCGGCTTCCCCATCGGGGCCATGCTGACCACCAGCGAGATCGCGGCTCACCTGAAAGTGGGCACTCACGGCTCCACCTATGGCGGCAACCCGCTGGCGTGCGCCGTGGCGGAAGCCGTGCTGGATGTGGTCAATACACCGGAAGTGCTCAATGGCATCAAGCAGCGTGAACAGCTGTTCCGTGACGGCATCGAAGCCATCAATGCCAAGTACCACTGCTTCAGCGAAGTGCGTGGTCAGGGGCTGTTGCTGGGCGCCGTGTTGAATGACGACTTCAAGGGGCGCTCCCGTGACTTCCTGCTGGCCTCCATCGACCAGGGGCTGATGGCACTGGTAGCGGGCACTAACGTAGTGCGCTTCGCACCCTCACTGGTTATCCCGGAAGCGGACATCAAGGAAGGTCTGGCCCGGTTCGAGAAAGCGGTCGCTCAGGTTATCAACGCCTGATCAGGAATTGAGGTGGGGAGCCCTCCCGGCAGGAGCCGGGACCCCACCTGTCGTCAATGAAAGGGAGTTGTCATTTATGTTGGTTATCCGTCCTATCGAGCAGCGCGACTTCGCCGGCCTCAAAACCTGTGCCATCGAATCCGGCACCGGCATGACTTCATTGCCCGTCAACGACGAGCTGCTGCAACGCAAGATCGATGCCTCGACCCAGACCTTCCTGGACAAGCCTGCCGGCAAGGGAGACTGCCTCTATTTCTTCGTGGCCGAGGATCTGGAGACCGGCGAAATGGTCGGCACCTGTGCCATCGATGCGGCCGTCGGCTTGTCCCAGCCCTTCTACAACTACCACATCGGCAAGGTGGTGCACTCGTCCCCCAAGCTCGGCATCTACAACGTGGTCGAGACGCTTACCCTGTCCAACGACTACACCGGCAACTCCGAGCTGTGCACCCTGTTTCTGCGTGAATGCGCCCGCGAGGGGCTCAATGGCCGGCTGCTCTCCAAGCACCGTTTCCTGTTTATGGCCGAGCACCCGGAATTATTCGATGAAACCGTCTTTGCCGAGATGCGCGGCGTCTCCGATGGCGACGGTCACAGCCCGTTTTACGAGTGGCTGCAAAAGCATTTCTTCTCGATGGACTTTCCCACCGTCGACTATCTCACCGGCATCGGCAAGAAGCGTTTCATCGCCGAGCTGATGCCCAAGTACCCGATCTACGTCAATCTGCTGAGCAACGAGGCGCGCGCCGTCATCGGCCAGACCCACGAGAAGACCCGCCCGGCCATCAAGATGCTGCAGGACGAGGGGTTCGTGAACCGCGGCTACGTCGACATCTTCGATGCGGGCCCCACGGTCGAGTGCGACGTGAAGCACATCCGTAGCGTACGCCGCAGCCAGAAGCTGCGGGTGCTGGTGGGTGAGCCCATCGGCGGCCATACCTATCTGCTGTGCAATACCCGCTTCGATCAGTACCGCGCCTGTTACGGCAACATCCGGGTCGATCTGGACAAGCACGAAGCCATCATTCCGCCCAAGATGGCGGCCGCCCTCAAGGTGGAGAATGGCGACATGGTGCGGGTCGTCGATCTGGAGTGACGGATCGGCGAGGCCATAACATCTGAAGCAGGCAGCCACGGCTGCCTGTGAACCACAGGGAGTGAATATGTCTTTAGTGCAACTTATCGATGGCCAGTGGCTGGCCGGTGAAGGCAAGCCGTTTGAGTCAAAAGACCCGGCCAAGAATGAAGTGATCTGGCAAGGGGGAGCCGCCAGTGCCGCCCAGGTCGATGCCGCAGTCAAGGCCGCTCGCAACGCCTTCTACCATTGGTCCGATCTGGCGCAGGACGATCGCCTCGCCATCGTACGCCGTTACGCCGACCTGCTCGGGGAACACAAGGAGGCGCTAGCCCTGACCATAGCCCGCGAAACCGGCAAACCGCTGTGGGAGACCCGCACCGAAGTGGCCGCCATGCAGGGCAAGATCGCCATCTCCATCCGCGCCCATGACGAGCGCACCGGCACCGTCGAAAACCCCATGCCGGGCGCCAAGGCGTTCGTGCGCCACAAGCCCCACGGCGTGGTCGCGGTGTTTGGCCCCTACAACTTCCCGGGCCACCTGCCAAACGGTCACATAGTGCCTGCGCTGATCGCAGGCAATACCGTGGTATTCAAGCCTTCCGAGCTGACCCCCATGGTGGCGGAAGCCATGCTGAAGATCTGGCAGGAGGCGGGCCTGCCCAAGGGCGTGCTGAATCTGGTCCAGGGCGAGGTTGAGACCGGCAAGGCGTTGGCCGGCAATCCGGACATCGACGGCCTCTTTTTCACCGGCTCGTCCCGCACCGGTCACTTCCTGCACCAGCAGTTTGCCGGCCAGCCGGGCAAGATCCTGGCCCTGGAAATGGGCGGCAACAACCCGCTGATCGTCAAAGACGTGAGCGACATCGACGGCGCCGTCCATGCAATAGTGCAATCCGCCTTTATCACCTCGGGTCAGCGTTGCACCTGCTCGCGCCGCCTGTTCGTGGAGCGTGGCGCCCGGGGCGATGCCCTGGTCAAACGCCTGGTGGACGTGGTCGGTCAGATCAAAGTCGGTCTCTATGACGCCGCCGATCAACCCTTTATGGGCGCCATGATCAGCGAGCGAGCGGCGCTCGGCATGGTGGAGGCGCAGGCCAACCTGCAGCGCCTTGGTGGCGAGAGCCTGCTTGCCCTCAAGCACCTGCAAGCCGGTACCGGTTTCGTCTCCCCCGGCATCATAGACGTGACCGCGGTGAGCGCACTGCCGGACGAGGAGTACTTCGGCCCGCTGCTGCAGCTCATTCGCTATGACGATTTCGACGCCGCCATCGATCAGGGCAACGCCACCAGCTTCGGCCTGTCGGCCGGCCTGCTCGGCGACAACGAGGCGGACTGGCAGCACTTCTTCAAGCGCATCCGCGCCGGCATAGTGAACTGGAACAAGCCCATCACCGGCGCCTCCAGTGCCGCGCCCTTCGGCGGCATCGGTGCCTCCGGCAACCACAGGGCGAGCGCCTACTACGCCGCGGACTACTGTGCTTATCCGGTCGCCTCCGTCGAGGACAGCAAAGCCGCCATGCCGGATCAGCTGTCCCCCGGTCTGACCTTCTGATAACAAGAAAATAAAGAGGGGCACTCAGCGGTGCCCTTGTCTGTACCCGCAATCAAAGGAAAGAGAGATGCAAAAGGATATCGAGACCCTGTTTGGCCATCTGTGGGACAACTACATTCAGGTCACCCCGAGCGCCCATCAGGTTCATCAGCTGTTGGGTGGCGGCGCCCCCATCATCAACGATCACGTGGCGTTTCGGACCTACAACCTACCCAAACTCGGGCTGGAGAAGCTGGCGGCCCACTTCCGCGCCCTGGGCTACGAGGAGAAGGGCGAGTATGTGTTCAAGGCCAAGAAGCTCTACGCCAAGCACTTCGAACACATGGATCCAGATGCCCCCAAGGTGTTCATCAGCGAGCTGAAGGTGGAGGAGCTCTCCGAGACGGCTCAGGCCATCATCCACAAGCTGGTGGATCAGGTGCCCGATCACCTGACCGACACCCCGGCCTTTCTCTATACGGGCGCCCCCTGGCAAGTCTCCTGGAGCGATTACCAGACCCTGCTGGCGGAGAGCGAGTATGCGGCCTGGATGGCGGCCTGGGGCTACCGTGCCAACCACTTCACGGTCAACATCAACCGCTTGAGCGATTTTGAGACCATAGAAGAGGTCAACGCGGCCTTGAAGGCGGCGGGCTTCGTGCTCAATACCGTGGGTGGCGAGGTGAAGGGGGATCCCCAGGTGATGCTGGAGCAATCCTCCACCATGGCCGACAAGGCGGATGTGCCCTTCAGCGACGGCGTGCGCGCCATCCCGAGCTGCTTCTACGAGTTCGCCCGGCGCTATCCCCAGGCCGACGGCGTGCTCTACCCGGGCTTCGTCGAAGCCTCGGCGGACAAGATTTTCGAATCCACCAACGCCATGTGATAGATGTTATTGCTAAAAACGCCCCGAAAGGAGCTTTGAGCTACCCCGTGCAGCAATCCACTGCACGGGGGATCAATCACTTAGCTACCACTATGCCCCTATATCACAAGGCAAAATGACCCTAAGTGTGGACACCTGGTGGTCACTCAATGCCAGTCCCTCCTCGTAGTGGGTTGAAGGTGATGGCATCCTGCAGATAGTCCGGCGCAAAATGCGCATAGGTCATTGTCTGCTGGATGTTCGCATGGCCCAAGATCCGCTGCAGCGTGATGATGTTCCCGCCATTAGCCATAAAATGGGTAGCGAAGGTGTGCCGCAATACATGGGACGCCTGCCCCTGTGGCAAGTCCGGTTTCACCTCTCGCAGCACCTGCCGCACCGTCAGATAATCAACCTTCGGGAATAACCGCCCCGACCTTCCATCAGCTAATTGTGCCGAGACATCTGCCGAGATCGGTACTACGCGCGTTTTGCCGTTCTTGGTGGCCACAAACATCACCCGTTGATTGATGACATGTTCAGCCCTGAGTGCGACTGCTTCTCCCCACCGAGCGCCAGTGCTCAAGCACAGCACGGCCAGCTTACGGTTCTCACCCTCTAACCGACTGAGTAACCCCGTGATCTCGCTCTGGGATAAATAACTCATGGCGGTGGGAGCCTCTTTGAGCTTCTTCATTTCTCTTAATGGATGGGGAGCATGATACATCCCAGCATCAATGAGAAAAGTGAACATCCCGCCCAAGGTGATAAGACGCCGGTTCACGGTTGAAGCCTTGATGCCCTGACTGAGCAATCGAGATCGAAGCACCGCAATTGCGCGGTCATCAATCTGAAAAGCGCAGGGGTTACCCATCTGCCGTTCAACCAACTCCAGGGTTTGACGTGCGCTCGTTCCCCACTTCATGTTCTGCCCATGATAGAGCCACCAGAGTTGGATAAGCTCGGACAATGGCCGGGCATCCTTCGGTTTCTCTATCCACGCCTTGTCATGCTGGTTTGCCAACACATACCGCTCAAAGGCGGTTGCTTCATGCTTCTTGGCAAACTTCCGCCGGATGCGTTTTCCGTAACGCCCCGTCGGTCTTACGTCCACTTCATAACGACCATCATCGAGCTTCTTAATCGACATAGCGAAGCCCTCCGATGTAACTCAATCCCGATGATTCTATGGCGTCGAGAAACGCCTCATGCAGGGTTAGCCAATTTTCTGGTCGGAGAGGGATGAGTCCCCTTCCTCTTGCCCAAAGTGTGCGAGAACCGGCGCGATTTGCCCGGCTTCAGGTGCAATCTTGTCAGTTAAAAACCACATCATGTACTTGCTGAACTGCGGCACAGAGAAAAGCTTTTTGACAGCTTTCATGCTGATCTCTTTCGTCCCACCTTCATAACTAGAAAGTGAACTGTAAGGAATCTCTGTTAATTCAGATAGTTGCCTTCTATTTAGGCGCTCAGACTCCCTCATCAGCTTCAATTTCTCAGCTGTTTCTATTGACATAATCTCCCCTTAGATAAAGAATTTACCCAATCGGAGTAAACATTACTCCAATAATAGCCATTATGACCCATTACGGCCCACTGATAGCTAACAAGGGAGAATATCAGATGACAGCAGCAACCCAAAGCCAACCGCTGAACGAGGCCGACCCACGTGTCGCGCTAGTGCTCGAGCCCATGATCAACGCCTCGGATGCCGTCCCCGTAGAGGTCTTCGCCAAGATGATAGGCAAGACCAAGGGCGCCGTGCGGGGGATGATCGAAAAGGGCAAGGTGCCCGTGGTGCCGATGCGCAATCCCCTAAACCCAACCGCTCCGGCTGAATACTGGATCTACCTTCCGGCATGGAACGAAGGCATGAAACTGGCCTTTGAGAGCCGCCCCCGTGAGATCCGTGACGGCTGGTTGTCTTGGCTGGGGCTGGGGAGTCCGGTATGAACCAGGCATGGACTGAACAGACGGCCCTGAACATGGCGGGGGCGCAGTTGCTGCGCGAAACCGTCGAGCAGGTGAGCCGCCGCCAGCAACGGGCCAGCCATGATAAGGGGGCGCAATGCCTGTCGCGCAAGCTGGCGGTGCTGCAAACCCTGAATGACGGGCAAAGAAAAACCCCGCTTAACGGTGCGCCAACACCAAACGGGGTTTCCAAATCAGCTTTAGAGGGCTTGATTTGATGAGCATCTTATCTATCCCCTGCGCCTTGCGCAACCTGCGACTCCAACGTCGCAAGCTGGCCAGCCCAGCCTGCCAGCGCTTCATCCACCTGCCTGACTACCTCGCCGCCATTGAGCAACCCGATGCCTTGGCATGGGGCGCGCTCTGGCAGCACTTGCCACAACCCGTCAATCCGCTTCGGGGGAATCTATGCGCGTGATGTGCACCGAGTGCGGCCAGCTGGGTCGTATCACCAAGACCAACCGCATGACTGCGGGCGTCGCCAACCTCTATTGCCAATGCACGGACGCCAGTTGCGGGCACTCCTGGGTGTCCACCCTAGCCTATAGCCACACCCTGAGCCCTTCGGCTAAACGCGCCAGTGACATGGCCATGAATCTAGCACGGGGATTGTCGCCAGAGGCGCACGGCTCACTGTGCGAAAGCGTGAACGAGCGTCAGCAACAGCTGAACATGTTGGCCGCCCAAGAGCGGGATAAACCGGTTGTGACGCTGCGGAGGCCTGCATGAGCAGTCAGGTAAAAACAGGCTGGATTTGTATCGCCACCGCAGGACCAACACTGGACGGACGCACCGTCAGCCCCGAGTGCCTGCGCGAGCTGGCCGACTCCTACGACACCAGTTTCTATATTGCCAACCTCTGGCCGGAGGGGGTGCGTGCTCGCCCACTCGGGTATGTGGATGCGGTGAAGGTGCAGGAGGAAGGTGGCCAGCTCAAGCTGCTGGCGGTGCTGTGCCCTACCCTAGAGCTGATTGACCTCAACATCCACGGCACCCATGGCTTTTGCACCATTGAGGCCAGCGAGAATTTTGCGGGCACCGGCAAATGGTATCTGGCTGGCGTCACAGTCACCGACCAGCCGACGCTGACAGGGCTAACCCAGCTGCAATTTAGCGCCAAGTCGCCGAGTGCGCGCCCGTTGGTGGTGCCTGTGCCGGCGCCTGCTCCCGCCATTCCCGCTTCCCGGGCATCAAAACCCGAGCAGATGTTTAACCAGTTGGAGGCCCTGTCTGCCGGACTGACGGCACTTAGCCAGAAGCTCGACAGCCTCACCCCCTACCGTCCCAACCAGCCACCCGCGCCCGCCGCTGACCGCAGTGACGACCCCAGCCATGCCAACCACTACCGCCCTTGCTAAGGAGCCCCACCCAATGAACTTATCTGACCTGCTGCACGACGTGCGCCTGAGTTTTACCCCTGCGCCCCAAGCCAGCTTTGGCAACCTGGACGAGGCCACGAGCATGGCGCTGACGGCGGCCATCGTGCAGGCGACCCCGTTTCTGTGGATGGTGTCTATTCAGGGGGTAGAGGACCATACCGCCCCCCGCTTTGACCCGCTCAAGCCAGGGCTGCGCAGCGGTCGCAAGGCGCAAGGGCGCTTCCTTGTCCAGGCAGAGCCGAGCAAGCGCAAACATGAATTTGAGGAGCTGGACAGCAGCGCTATCTGGACGTGGCAGCAACTGGCCCAAATGCTGGCGGGGCTCGACCAGCGCCAAGCTAACAACCTGCTCGAAGAGCTGGCATTGGTCGCCTTTGGGGATGACCTGATACGGGTTGGCTTCCATGGCCAATCCGCCGCCACCAACACCGACCCCGTGGCCAACCCGAACGGGGAAGATGTGATGATGGGTTGGCCCGCCCTGGCCGAGGCGGCTGACCCCGAGGGGCTACGGGTGCTGCGTGATGTGGTCACCTTCGACCCGAGTGGCAAGGGCGATTACACCGACCTGGACGCCATGGCCTATGCCCTGCTTGAGAAGCTGCCAGAAGCCTACCGCCAAGACCCGCGCTTAATCGTGATGGTCGGCGGCGACCTGCTGCGCGCTCACCAGCAAGCCCACCTCAAGCCAGGACAGGTACGGGACAAGCAGCAGCGCATGAAGATTGCTGACCTGCCCTTTATCTCTCACCAGCACATGCCCAGCACCTACCTCGCCATCACCCTGGTCGAAAACCTGCAAGTGCTCACCGTCAACCGCACCCACCGCCTCAATGCGGGGGAGATTGACGACATCGCCAGCTGGGGCATTCGTTACAACCGCGCCCAGTCCTACGCCTTGGGCATCCCCACCGCCTACGCCGCCTTTGACACCATCACCCTCGCCACTCAGGAGTAACCCCATGTCACAAGCTACTTTGCACATTGTCCCGACCGCCCCCGCCGCTACCCGTGCCAGCCGCCTGGATGAACACGTGGCCCTGTTCCAAAGCGAACACGCCAAGCTGATGGCGCTGGATAGCGAGATTTTGACCCTGCGTGAACAGCGCAAAACCTTGCTGGCACAAATTCCCGCTGCCAAAGCCCGCCGTGAAGAGCTGCGCCAAGGACGGATTAATCAGCTGATGGGCGGAGTGGTGTCGCTGGAGGCCGCGCGGGAATACCGCGAGCTGACAGAGCTGCTTGAGGATGCCAAGGAAGCCGCCGCCCTGTCCGAGCGCCAAGAGAAGCGCTTGGCCATGCCGCTCTATCAGACCCAGCTGGCCGCCAACAGCGCCCAGAGCATGGTCGCCGGAGGCTATGAAAGCTACCTCGACCACAAGGTGATGCCGTCCATCCTCAAGCCACTCAAGGGGCACCTGACCGAGTTGGCCACCCTGACCCGCGCCAAGGCCAGCCTGATGGGGATGGAGGGAGCTCGCAAGTGGGCGCACAACGAACTGGCCCATGCCCTCAAAGAGGCTATGAACGGCGAGCGAGTGGCGCTGGACGGTGACAACCTCGCCGCCCGTGAGGCGCTGGCCACCTCGACCCGTCCGCAAGCAGCTGACCTGCTGGAGCTGTGCAACAGCCCAGGCAAGCGCCAGTGTTTGCAGCGGGAGCTGGAAGAGAAATAAGCAGGGATAACCCAAGGAAGAAACAACGAGCTGGAAGCTAAACGCCAGAAATGAAGAAGGGAGCCCGGCCAGGCTCCCCTCAGTGTTTATCCACCTGACAAGATAGATAAGACCCATGAACAGTACCAAATTCAATGCCGCCCAGCAAGCGGAGGGACTCGTTTTGTCCGCATTCTGGGGTGAGTCCCTACGCCGCGACCATCACCGCCTTTATTGCCTGCAATCACGCCTCGCCATTTTGCGCATCCGGCGACGGGTCAGGGGCACTCATGACAAGGCTCTGACTCGGGCACTGCTGCACATGTGCAAGCTGGCCCGCACCACCTTGCACCAGTCCCACACCCTCGCCACCGCCCACACCAGGGCGCTACGGGCAAACGTAGGGGGTCAGGCATGAGTAACTCCCTTCTCTCCGATAAAGGCCACCCCCGCCGCAAACCCTCTGCCGCCGTGCTGCGGGCCAACGTCACTCGGGTGACCCATATCCTGCGCCATCACCGCCAGCCATTTTACCCGCTCGAAGAGGCCAACAAGCCCCTACGCCAGCGCGATACCCACGCCCCCGCCAGCGAAGAGACCATCCGCTCTTACTTCATCGGTGTTCATGGAGCCTATGACCTGGATTGGGCGCTCGACCTGCTGATGTTCTCGGTCAAGCGCGGCAAAGGCGGCTCGGTGCAGCTGCCTGATGAGCTTATCGGCGAGCTGTTCAGCGGCTACTGTGCAAGGCGGGTGCCGGCTATCCTCAAGGACATTACCTGTAGGGACGCCAATCTCTGGCTATCCGACCGAGTGAAGGTATTCCGGCAGGTGCAGGCCGACCTACCCGAGCCGCTAGACCAGTTGCAGCACAAAGACCACCGCGAGCGGTTGGCCATGAACTATGTGGAGCGGGTTCAGCGCCTGCTGGATGCCGCCACCAACAACCAAGCCAACACTGTCCCCGCCACGTACCTCTGGCGGGTCTGTGCCCAACCCCTCAAGCCTTGGGGCTTCCTGCCCGCCCTGCCCGCCTTCAAGAGCACCGAGACCCGCGACACCTTCATCGCCGCCCACCTTATCCGCTGGCTCGACCCGCAATGGTGGGTGCGCAAACTGCGCAAGCTGTGGGAGCAGTACCGAGAGCACTGCGCCATCTTGCTTGGCAAGGTGCGGCGCGGCGTCTCGCCCTATGTGTCCAGCTATGCCCTGCGCGCCTTCAACGAGCGCCAGCTGGCCGCCGAGCAGTGGCTCAAGAGCATGGAAGCCTACAACGAAGAGCACGACATCGCTATCTCCCTGGCCGATGCCGTAGCCAGCTCCATGGCCAACCCGTCAAACCGCCGTGACGAACTGGTGGTAAGGGCGCGGGGCTTTTCAGATGCCGCCGACGAGATGGGCTATATCGGCCTGTTCTTCACCTGGACGGCGCCGAGCCAATACCACCCGTGGAAAACAACCCCACAAGGCCATGGCCAACCCGCTCGCACCACGGAAAACCCCAAGTATCTGGGCCACACGCCCCGCGATACCAACACCTATCTAGGCACTCTCTGGAAGCGCTGCCGCGCTGCCCTCGCGCGCCGGGGTATCGAGTATTTCGGCTTTAGGGTGGTCGAGCCCCATCACGACGGCACACCTCATTGGCATCTGCTGCTGTTCGTGAACCCTGCCCAGCAGCATGAGCTGATCAGCACCCTGCAGCGTTACGCCCTGAGCCATGACCAGGGCGACCTTGAGCGCAAGCGCCACCCCGTGAGCAAACGACCCTATAGCGACATCACCCCGCGCTTTGACTGGAAGGTCATGGATCCGGCCAAAGGCGGGGCCGTGGGCTACATCGTCAAGTACATCGCCAAGAATATCGACGGCCACCAGATAGGCGACGAGGGCGACCTAGAGGCCGAAACCGCCGCCAGTGAAGGCGCACGGCGCGTCAGGGCGTGGGCCTCCCTCTGGGGCCTGCGACAGTTCCAGCAGCTGGGCGGGCCGTCGGTGAGCGTGTGGCGGGAGCTACGGCGACTACCTGGGCGAGTGCAAGAGAGTGAGGGGCGCACGGTCGCCCCGCTCGAGAGCGAGATCATGGAGGAGTGCCGCCGCTATGCGGACGCAGCGAACTGGAAGGAGTTCACCTATTCCATGGGCGGCCCTGTGTGCCCACGGGATGCGCGACCGGTGCGGCTGCATCACCTGATAGACCCCGCCAAAAACAAGTACGGGGAAGACGTGATCCGGCTCGTGGGTGTAGCCGCAGGCAATACCATAAAAGCGACCCGGCTTGATGGCTGGGTGCTGCGCCGCAAGACAAGCGAGAAGCCAACAGAGAGCGCCGAGGAGGTGTTGAGCGAGCGTAGCGACGCAGGGTTTGGCGAGCGTAGCGAGGTGCCCTCAAGCGGCGATAGCTGCGCTCCTTGGAGCTCTGGCAATAACTGTACTCAGCATGATGACGAGATTTTATTTAAGCAAAACCAGATGCAGTATGCACCTGCCGTTCAACGTCACATTATTACAAATGTAATGTATCCGGCACATAACGTGTTGTTAAATCATAAATGTGATCTAAGTCTAGTTAATTCGCAATCTTTTCATGATAGCTTGACATATTATGCTCACTATCAATTGGAGTTGTGGAATGGCACAATATAAATACGCTCATTATTTATCGCAAAAAGATCATGAAGCTTATGATTTATTATATAAGCCAGGTGAGATTTGTAATAACTCAGGAATATATTGCTGCGTATCATGTGGCGATGAGATTGCATCTAATAAGGGGAATCCATTTCCTCCACAAAATCATCATCAACACGCTCCTGGTGTAGGGGATATCAAATGGAAGTTAATTGTTTTTGCACAACAAAAAAATTAATTTCTATATATTATTTATAATGATATTAGGTGCGCTAAATATTGCGCACCTCCTAATATAACTCAAATTAATAGCCCAACAAGTGCGTTCAGAACGTGAATATAGGCAAGCATGCCTAAACAATATACTCTTGCATGTTCTGCCATGAGATACTATAGGATTTTATAAGTTACACGTCGATAATATTTAAAGGAATTCAGCTCCCCCTGATATAATCGTGGCTATATAATGTCATTAAACCAAGTGGGCTTTCAGTCTTAGATTCCTTTATTTTTTCAGAGAAAGATATCATTTGCACAAAATAAATCAGTGCGCTTCTAACAAGTTTCAATGTCTCTAATGTTTCATTTCTAAATTCATTGTATCGATAATGACCAACGCTCCCAGAAGGGCTTAATGGCATGCTCCCCATATCATGTAATATAGTAAATTTATGCGTGGAATAGTTCCTGGCATCTTGTTTTTCGACTAAATACCCACCGCTTATCAGCAAATCACTTGCCATTTCGATTAAAGCAATAAGTCCTTCATTTAATAAATCAACCTCATTACTGACTACCTGTTTGTACTTTTTCTTCTCAATGTCTATCTCTTTAGGGTTGATATACCAAGCCCCGCGAAATGATACATTTCTCACGTTTTTTTCACCTAGATATATCAATGACGCTACAGATATTTTATCCAAAATATCGAGTGCCGAGCGCTGGCATAGACATAGTAAAGAGTGAGATGCACCATAGAGGGCGTAATCTAGAGTATCTATATATGTTCCTGTATCTTTGATGTCTGGTCCCTCAAGTACATCAAAAAGTAATTTCCTGGCTAGGATATAATCTGACTTCATTGTGTTAAGCATTGCGAATATTTCGGGAACAGAATATCCATGATCAAGTGGTAAGATTATTTTATTTATATGTAGCTCATCCCATTTATCTGAAAGATGGGATGAAATATGCGCAGCTGGAGAAAGCGCTAAATTATGTTTCAATACAAATCTTTCGTACTGTGTTCTTTGGGGCTTGTTTTTATTTTTTAGCGGTTTACTTGGATTGCAAATTTTTTGGATATCCTCAAATATCGACTGCTCAGCTTTTGGTCCAGCGTACTCTCTTACCGAATCAATATTTTCATGTATATGTTGAGCCAATATATTCATTTTGTCGATTAGTAATTCATCATCAACAATATTTTGAAAATGTAAACGTCTTAATGCAACTATCGATTGATAACTAGCTACAGCATTCTTGGAGTCAAACCATAATGCTAGTTCATACAAATCAAAAGCCTCTGCCCATCGAAAAGATGACAACAAGAGATTGGCCATGTTTGTATATGCTTGGCTTTTTAATGAGAAATCAACTTCATTACTCTTTGTTACAGCAGAGTATAATGCTCTAGCTTTGAATCTATAAACATGAGTACACAAATACCAATGAGAACCCTGCATGGCTGTAGCTTTTGCTGCACAACTATATCCATTTGCTAGATTATATTTAAAATCTACTACATCTTGATATAACTCTAGCATTTCTTCAAAAATTTTAATCCCATCCTCTATGCATGCTCTATCCTTTAGTTTTTCTCCTGCATCTACAAATATGCAGGCTTTAAGAGCACGTGAGTTGGCGTCATCTTCTAAAAGCCTTGCCTGACCAATAGCTAAAAATGGGTTAATATCAACCAATGCATATAGATTTCTACTTATTTGATCAAATTCAGTGTGCTCCATTTTTCATCCCTAACAATTGTTAATAGCAACCAATATTACGATATAATATATATGCAAAGAGTTATTTAATCTATAGATACATGAAAAAAACAACACATATAAGAACCATAGTTTGATTTTTATAATTACTTCATGAAATATTTTTTAAGTTATGAACCATCAGTGAATTATCACCAAGATAAATTTATGTTGCTTCACGAAAAGTTCTGATACGCACTAAATTTGCACACTGCTGATACCATTGACAGGTTTCGCGTGCAAACCGGCTTTTCAAATGCCAGGGACCCTAAAGGAGTGTTTCACATCACATTCTGCGGATGCTGAACATCAAGACGATACAAACCCTCATAGAGCATTCCGATAGCTTTCTAGGTGCATTCAAGGCCCTCTCAAGCACAGATCGCTTGGGGGAAGCGTTCAAATAGAAGTACCACGGGTGGAGGGATGTCACGGAAACCGCGCTCATCCACTCCTACCTGAACGTTATGCGTATCATCCATTTTTAAAATCCAGATACCGAAAGACTTAGGGCTGCTTGAACATGCCAATTAGTGAGAGCGCCAACATCAAGAACCTTCTATAAGGCTGTTCAGTAGCCTCTAGAATGGAGCCCAGAACATTTCCATGTCTATCGTTGAGAGCTAGCCTAGCAGTATACAGAAGGAGCCACGGACAAAGCTGCGTCACGGAATCCGCGCTCATCCGCTCCCGCCTGCGGGCTCCATGGATAAAATTTTTTGCAATAATGCTTTTCTGCAAAGCCTCTTGCTAGGGCACGCCGTACTTGGGCTTTCTAAGCTGAAGGTGAACTGAACAGCATGAAGTTTTTTTCATTAATTTCCATTTTTTCAGGGCTTATCTGTTGATGACGGAAGATGGTAACTTATTGTTATTAAACAACTTTCTCTGTTTTTCGTGAGTGCTTTAGACAAGTGGATGTTGTGGGCCAGTTTACGGAAATGGTTTAAAGTTCTTTAAAATCAATATCTTGCTCGCAATTCGTTCAACTCAAAAAACTGAAAGAATGAAAATTTGAACACCTATGCCTATGGAGATATTATCGAGCCACTGAACCTCAAATGGAGCTATTCATGAAGGCGGCAATTGTAGGGAACATAGGCACAGATCATGATGGCTTCAAGCCCACCAAGGTGACTGCTGGCTCACCTAATGTGCAAATCGATGGTATGCCTGTTGCTCGTGTTGGCGACCCATTAGAACCACATGATAAGCCTAACAATCCACCACATCCCCGTAGTATTGCATCTGGAATATCAAATATATTGATTAACGGAAAGCCCATTGCAATGACTGGCGGCACTATTGATTGCGGTGGCGTTATCATTGGCAATAGTTCTGTAATCGTAGGGACAACCTTTAGTTCAAGTGAAAATCAGGCTCCGACTGCACTTGTTCCTTTATTAGACTTTGATGAGCAGATCCAGGTGATGGTCTCAGGTAAACCAGTTTCGGATTATCCATACTATGCAATTAATGACGCTGGAGAAATCATATCCGGCCGAACAAATAGTATGGGCCTAACAAAAAGAATTAAATCACAGCAACAAGGTGAGTTTGATATTTATTGGGGCGATGAAGCTCTAGCCTTGATGGAGGGGATTATTCATGCCTAATGCCGCAGAAAAAATAAAAACTAATAATAAAGCTGGCTCAGTAAAAGTCATCGAGCATCCTGCTGTCAGCTTTACAAAGCTATGGGACGCATATCCTAGTAGTACGGTGGTTCACAAAGATCCAAGCACCGGAGAGGATATATTCAGTGACCATTGTGCAATAAACGTTAGCCAAGCATTATATAGCTGTGGAATTTTAATGAAGTCCTTCTCTGGCACCCGATGCTGGCGATGTCCCACACCAGGTCAAAATGGGAAGGGAATACATGCGATAAGAGCTCAAGAGCTTGCTACTTACTTGCAAAAACAGCCATTCGCAGGGTGCCCTAAACCAGAGTCTATGAGTGGCAGTGATTTTGAAGAGAAAATTAAAAACCGCACGGGAATTGTCTTCTTTCAGGACTACTGGCAAAGAGCTGGTGAAAAGTCTAGGACTGGTGACCACATTGACCTTTGGAGTAATAGCAAGCTTGCTAGCGTAGGATACCTAGAGACCCAAGGCAGACTGACATTCCCTTGGGTGGCGGAGCTGCTCGGTATATCAGATTTGCGTCGCTCCTCAAAGGTCTTATTCTGGGAAATAATATGATTAGAAAGATAGTTCTAACGTTTTCCACCATCGGCTTGTTTATCACGCTGCTTCTATTTTTATCTTTGTTCGCCAAGCCTCTCTACTTTTTCTATGCTCAGAATATACTTGGGTCATTCTACACAGGTGATGAAGTATTCCATGAAGTAGTTAAAGTAATTGGGTATGTCATGGCCCCAATCAGTTTAGTTATATCGGTTGCTACCAATTACTTTTTTGCTAAACGGTTATAAAGACCGGAGAAATAAAAAACCGCCTACTGGCGGTTTTTTTCAACCTAAATGGATTCAAATCTCAAACTGCTCCAGACGTTTGCCCTGTGCAATCTGTTCGGCTATCGCCTTCGGCATACGGCCCTGACCAGTCCATGTTTTCTCCTGGCCATCTTCCTGATACTTGTACTTCGCTGGACGTGGTGCTCGCTTGCTCTTACCTTTCTCCGATCTGGTAGCTGGAGAGGCGCCATTTACTAAGTCACGAGGATCTATCCCCGCGGCCTTCAGCATTTCAGAGAACTCTACCAACTTGCGTTGATGCTCAGCTTGCGTTGCACGTTCTTTTTCAGTAGCTGCGAAAAGCTCCGCATGTACTTGGTCAAATTTATTTTTAACTTCTTCCAGCTGTTCAAATGACAAATCGCGCAAAGCTGCACGAAGGCTGCGGATATTCAGCAAGGTTTTAAGAAATTCGTTCATGGAGTCCTCATTGAATGACAGGTATAGGGCATCAACTTCGAGAGGAACATATCACAAAGAGAGCAGAGGGATAAATATACTCCATTCGGATAGATTTATGGCCCAAGGAATGGGCAAGATAATAACTATCCATCTTGCCCATTCCTTGGGAGGCAAGCGAAGCGCGGCAGTTGGTACGTTACTGGCTTCCATACGGAGCCCACTTTATGTTGAAAAATCAACCAGCAAGGGTATGTTATTCAACAGCCATGCAATCCCGCATGGTAATCAAAGGAGATGAGCATGGGTTACTACGTTATTCACAAATCGAAGAAGGCCACAACCCAACCATATCACTTTGTGCTACATGCATCGAATGGTGAACCTATTGCCACCAGTGAGATGTATGCAACCAAGGATGGAGCTAAAAACGGGATCAAGTCGGTGCAGACCAATGCCCCGAGTACCGATATTCGTGACAAGACAGAAGAATAAGGCCTCTAACTTTTAGTCTGTTAAAAAACGAAAGCCCCAGCATGCTGGGGCTTTTTGTATCGATGTGGTCAACGTGTGGACATTGACTGAAACAAATCCTTTTGTTTCATTATGTTAGCTTCTCTTTTAAAAACTCCGAAAGGGGCGTTTTGTTTTTCAATGGGTGTGGTGAGTAGCATAGGGCTCTGCCACTAGCCTCACACCAATTGCAACTCACCCTCGGTCGCGAGCACGGTCGCCATGCCGCCAGCCTTGCCGGCCTGAATGCCGATGGGGGTATCTTCAAACACCAGGCAGTTGGCGGGATTGGCGCCCAGCTGCTCGGCGACCTTGAGGAAGGTGTCGGGGTGGGGCTTGTGGTTGCTCACGTCGTCGGCGCTCACCACCACCGAGATGTAGGCGTCGAGGCCTGTGCTCTTGAGGATCCGCTCGGCCTGATCCCGCGGTGAGCCTGTGCCTATGCCCATGGGCACCTTGCCGTGATGCTGCCTGACCAGTTCCCACATCTGGGGGAAGACCCTGGCCTGGTCGATCTGCTCCATGTAGAGCGCTATCTTGCGGCGGGCGAAGGCCTCCACATCGATCTCCAGTCCGTGCTGCTCGGCCAGTATGCTCACTATCTTGCGGGTGGGAATGCCACCATAGGCATTGAGCTGCTCCCGATCGAACGGCAGGCCGAACTCGGTGCTGGTTGTCTCCCAGGCATCCAGGTGCAGGGGCATGGAATCCACCAGGGTGCCATCCATATCGAAGATCAGGGCGTCGTAGCGATCAAACTGGAACTGCTCGGTCATGGGACTGCTTCCTCTTGGGCAAAAGAGCACAGTACCAGATCCGCCGGACGGATGTCGCGACCGGGCTCATGCCTGGCGGCAGGGGCAGTGGTTTTCGCCATCGGCAGACGATCTATGAGACAATAATGAGCCCTGCAGCCCAGTGCTTGGCATTTTATAGTAGCGAGCTCTCTCTATGTCCCCCAAAACCATCTTCGCGAGCGTGGCCCTGGTGATCGCCTTGGGATCGCTGGAAAAGAGCATAGTCACCACCCCCTTGCCCATCATAGGGGCCGAGCTGAATGCCGGGGCCGCCCTCACCTGGGTGGTCACCGCCTACCTGCTGGCCGCCACCGCCGCGCTGCCTGTCTACGGCAAGCTGAGCGATCTCTTTGGTCGGGTGCGGATGCTCAACATCGGCATCGGCTTCTTTCTGGCGGGATCCGTGGCCTGCGCCCTCGCTCAGGATCTGCCGACCCTGCTAGGGGCCCGGGTGCTGCAAGGGCTGGGGGGCGGGGGACTCATCGCCCTGGCCTTCACCGTGATTGCCGACAGCATACCGCCGCGGGAGGTGGGCAAGTATCAGGGCTACATCTCGGCGGTCTATGCGGTCTCCAGCATCGCCGGGCCCCTGCTCGGCGGCTACTTCAGCGAGCAGCTGAGCTGGCGCTGGATCTTCTGGATCAACCTGCCGCTCGGGGCGCTCGCGCTCTGGCTGGTGAATCGCAACCTCGGCCACCTCAATGTGCGTCGCCACAGCCGCTTCGACTGGAAGGGGGCAGGGCTGCTCATCACTGTCACCACTCTCACCTTGCTGCTGCTCTCGCCGGAAACCAGCCTGCCCGCTATCTGGCTGGCCGCTGGGTTGGTGGTGGCCTTGTTGCTGCTGATCCTGGTGGAGCGGCGCGCCCAGGATCCCATACTGCCAGCCCATCTGGTGCGGCTGCCCGGCTATCTGGTGAGCGTGCTGCTGGCGTTGGCCTCCCAGCTGCTGATGTTCGCCGTGCTGGTCTATCTGCCGCTGCAGATGCAGTGGCAGAAGGGGATGGGGGCGAGCGAGAGCGGGCTCTACATGGTGATCTTCATGGTCTGCATTACGGCGGGGGCCTTCGTCGGCGGCAAGCTGATCGGTCGCACCGGTCATTACCGGCGCTTCGTGGTGACGGGCTTTGCCCTGGCGGCGATGGCGCTGTGGCAAATTCACTTCGATCTCTGGGCCAATCTGGGGCTGGGTCTCGCCGGGCTTGGTCTCGGACTGGTGCTGCCGGCCCTCTCCGTGGTGGTGCAGAATGCGTTGCCACGGGAGGATCGCGGTATCGGCATGTCCCTGTTCAACTTCGCCCGTGAGCTGGGTGGCGCGGTCGGGGTCGCCATCTGCGCCATGCTGTTCCACTCCGCCCTGCCGGCGGGCAGCAGCCGGGATCTGGCCAGCCTGAGCCCGGCCGAGCTGGCACCGGGGTTTGACGCCACCTACGTCGGCATGGCACTGATCGCCAGCGCCGCCCTGCTCATTACCCTGCTGGCCCTGAAGCGCCACGAGCTGGCCAGCATGCCGGCCTGATGGCTGTATCGCGCATAGCAAGAGGGCTCCCCATGGGGAGCCCTCTTTTTTATTGGCTGTGGTTGACCCTCAGCCGATCACTCCTGGGCTGGCGCCTCCTTGCCGGCGAGCTGGCTCAGCCAGGCGAAGCGGCGGTTCGCATCCAGCTCCGCCTCCCGGTAGAGCTGGGTGGCGATCTCCGGCAGCTGGCGCTCCAGCCGCTTGAAGCGGGGCTCCTGCTGCAGGGTCTCGGCGAGAGAAGCCGTCGGCGCCCTCGAATCCAGCGCCAGCGGCGCCTTGCCCTCCTCGCTGCGACGGGGGTCATAGCGGTAGAGCGGCCAGAAGCCGGTGGCGGTCAGTTGCTTCATCTGCTCGTGACTCTGGGCCAGATCGTAGCCGTGCTCCTCGCAGGGGCTGTAGGCGATGATGAGGGACGGACCCGGATAGGCCTCCGCCTCCTGAATGGCTTTCACCGTCTGGTTCATCTGGGCGCCGAGGGAGATCTGCGCCACATAGACGTGGCCATACATCATGACGCTGGCGCCGAGATCCTTGCGGGCCTTGCGCTTGCCCTGTTCACCAAACTTGGTGATGGCGCCGAGCGGCGTCGCCTTGGACTGCTGGCCACCGGTGTTGGAGTAGCACTGGGTGTCGAGCACCAGCACGTTGATGTTCTCCCCCAGACTCAGCACGTGGTCGAGTCCGCCGAAGCCGATGTCATAGGCCCAGCCATCGCCGCCGATGAGCCAGACCGACTTGTCCACCAGGTGATCCGCATCCCGCGCGAGCTCAGCCGCGCCCGGCTCGGTGCGGCCCTGCAGCAGGCTGCGCAGTTGCTCGATATGGGCACGCTGCTCGGAGACCGGCAGGCTGGCATCTTGCAGCCCTTGCTGCAGCTCGGCCGGAACGACATCCCCCAGGTTTGCCATCAGGCGGCGTACCCGATCGCGATGCTGATCGACGGTGAGCCTGAAGCCCAAGCCAAACTCGGCGTTGTCCTCGAACAAGGAGTTCGCCCAGGCCGGACCGCGCCCCTCGGCGTTGGTGGTGTAGGGGGTGGTGGGCAGGTTGCCGCCATAAATCGACGAGCAGCCGGTGGCGTTGGCAATCAGCAGCCTGTCCCCGTAGAGCTGGGTCAGCAGCTTGATGTAGGGGGTCTCACCACAGCCGGAGCAGGCGCCGGAGTATTCAAACAGCGGCGAGATGAGCTGGGAGGTGCGAATGTCGATGCGCTCCAGCTGTTCCGCCGTGCGCTCCGGCAGGTCCAGGAAGAAGTCGTAGTTCGCCTTCTGGGCTTCGAGGTGGTCGAGCCTGGACTCCATGTTGATCGCCTTGCGGCTCGGATCGGTGCGATCCTTGGCCGGGCAGACCTCCACGCAGAGGTTGCAACCGGTGCAATCCTCAGGCGCCACCTGCAGCACGTATTGCTGACCACGCATGTCGCGGGCCTTCACATCCAGGGCGTCCAGGGTTGCGGGGGCTCCCTCGAGCGCGTCCTTGTCCACCACCTTGGCGCGGATGGCCGAGTGCGGGCAGGCGGCTACGCAGTAGTTGCACTGGGTGCAGAGATCCGCCTGCCAGATCGGCACCTCCTTGGCGATGTTGCGCTTCTCCCAGCGGGTGGTGCCCACCGGCCAGGTGCCATCGGGCGGGAAGGCGGAGACCGGCAGACTGTCGCCGAGCCCCGCCAGCATGGCGGCGGTGACGGTCTGGACGAAGTCGGGGGCCTTGGCCGACACCACGGGAGGGCGCTGGTGGCTGGACTGATCAAGCTCCTGCAGTGGCACCGGGATCAGTGCCTCGCAGGTGACGGCCAGGGCCTGCCAGTTGCGCTCGACCAGCTCGGCGCTCTTGTTGCCATAGCTCTTGGCGATGGCCTGCTTGAGCAACTCGGTGGCCTCTGCCGGCGGTATGATGGCAGTCAGCTGGAAGAAGGCCATCTGCATCACGGTATTGATGCGGCTGCCGAGCTGGCACTCCCGGGCAATCCTGGCGGCGTTGATGGTGTAGAGGCGGGCGCGCTTCTCCCGCAGCACCTGTTGCACCTCTTGGGGCAGCCGCTGCCAGATCTGATCGGCATCGTAGGGGCTGTTGAGCAGGAAGATCCCGTTCGGCTTGAGCCGCTCCGCCATCTGGTACATGTCGATGAACTGCCACTGGTGGCAGCCGATGAAGTCCGCCTCGTCCACCAGGTAGGCCGATTGCACCGGCCGTTCATTCACCCTCAGGTGGGAGACGGTTAGGCCCCCCGCCTTCTTGGAGTCGTAGACGAAGTAGCCCTGGGGATAGAGCGGGGTGTGATTGCCGAGGATCTTGATGCTGTTCTTGGCCGCCGAGACGGTGCCGTCGCTGCCAAGGCCGTAGAACAACGCCTCCAGCTTGCTCTGGCTCGGATAATCGAGAGTGGGCAGCGGCAGGGAGAGGCCGGTGACGTCGTCGAAGATGCCGACGGTGAAGCGCGGCCTTGGATTGTCCAGCGTCAGCTCATCGAAGATGGCCTGCACGCAGGCCGGATTGAACTCCTTGGAGGAGAGGCCGTAGCGACCGCCGATGACCCGCGGCAGGCTGGCACGCTCGCCACGGCTGACCGCCTCGGCCAGGGCGCTCATCACGTCCAGATAGAGGGGCTCGGCATGGGCGCCCGGCTCCTTGGTGCGATCCAGCACCGCAATCTTGCGGGCGCTTTCGGGAATGACCGCCAGCAGGTGGGAGGCTGAGAAGGGGCGGTAGAGGCGCACCTTCACCAGCCCTACTTTCTCCCCTTGCGCAAGCAGCCGCGCTATCACCTCCTCACAGGTGCCGATGGCGGAACCCATCAGCACCAGCACCCGCTCGGCCTCTGGGTGACCGACGTACTCGAACGGCTGGTAGTGGCGACCGGTCTGCTCGCCGAAGGCTTGCATCGCCTCGCTCACGTGACGGTAAGCGTCGTCATACCAGGGGTTGGTGGCCTCCCGGCACTGGAAATAGGTGTCCGGGTTGGCGGCGGTGCCGCGCACGACGGGGTGATCCGGGCTCAGGGCGCGATCCCGGTGGGCACGGATGGCCGCCTCCGGCAGCAGGGCACGCAGGGTGTCGTCCGCCAGCGGCACTATCTTGGTGATCTCGTGGGAGGTGCGAAAACCGTCGAAGAAGTGGATGAAGGGCAGCCGGCTGTTGAGGCTGGCCACCTGGGAGATCAGGGCGAAGTCCTGGGCCTCCTGCACGTTGCTGGCGCAGAGCATGGCGCAACCGGTCTGGCGCACCGCCATCACGTCCGAGTGATCGCCGAAGATGGACAAGGCATGGGTCGCGACGGTGCGCGCCGCCACGTGGAGTACGAAGGGAATGAGCTGACCCGCCAACTTGTAGAGGTTGGGGATCATCAGCAGCAGGCCCTGGGACGAGGTAAACGAGGTCGCCAGCGCGCCGGTTTGCAAGGCGCCGTGGACGGTGGCGATGGCCCCGCCCTCCGACTGCATCTCGACAACTCGAGGCACGTCGCCCCACAGGTTCAGGCCCCGATCGCTCGACCAGGCCGACGCCTGCTCCGCCATGCTGGAGCTGGGGGTGATGGGGTAGATGGCGATGACTTCGCTGGTGCGGTAGGCCACTGAGGCGACCGCGTTATTACCGTCTGTGGTGATCATGAATTGCCTACTTGCTATGCCAGTGTAAAGGCCGGCGATGAAGCGCCGGCCATGGATAGGTCATGAACATCATAAGGGGGCTGAGCAGCCTGCATCAAACGGGATAAATAATCAGTAGCCGCTTGTGCCTCTTTGCCTCATGCCAGCAGCCAGACGGCGGTCTGGTAAGGGGCAAACAGGGCGCTGGTGGGCGCCTCTGGGTAGTTGCCGATGAGCAGCCCGTTCGCCCCTGGCGCCTGGTCGAAATGAGGCATCAGCAAGGGAGTGGCGGTCAGGTTGGCGAGCAGCAACAGGACGTGAGTCTGGCCGCTGACCGGATCCCGGTAGCGGCGCCGGTAGCCGATGCGCTGCGGGTCGTCCGGATCCAGCAGCTCGAAGATGCCGTGGCGAATGACCGGCTGGGCCTTGCGCAGGGCGATCAGCCGGCGATAACAGTGAAACAGCGAGTCGGGGCGGGCCAGTTGCTCGGCGGCGTTGATCTCTTTGTAGTTATCATTGAGCGCTATCCAGGGCTCGACCGTGCTGAAGCCGGCCTGAGGGCCGGCCTCCCACTGCATCGGGGTTCTGGCATTGTCGCGACCCATGGTATCGAGGCGGCGTGCCAGCTCGGCGGGGTCGAGCCCTTTCGCCTGCTGGCTGGTGCGATAGTTGATGGCCTCCACATCTCGCAGCTCATGGGGCTGCCAGTGACGGTTGGTCATGCCGAGCTCCTCCCCCTGATAGAGGAAGGGGGTGCCCTGCATCAGGTGCAACACCATGGCCCACTGCTTGGCGCTGAGTTCCCGCCACTGTGGCTCGTCGTTGCCAAAGCGGGAGACGGCGCGGGGCAGGTCGTGGTTGCCGAGAAACAGGCTGTTCCAGCCCTGGCGGTGCAGCCCCTGCTGGTGGCGCGCCATGGCCTGCTTGAAGCGCAAGAGGTCAAAGTGCGATGACCACTTGTTCGCCCCCAGTCCCAGGTGTTCGAAATTGAACACCATGCTGAACTCGCTGCCGTCCGGGTTGGAGTAGCTGCGCATATGGGGGAGATCCGCCCCCCAGGTCTCTCCCACCGTGATGATCCCCTTGCCGCCGAAGCTGGCGTCATTGAGTTCGCGAATATAGCGGTGCAGCTGAGGCCCATTGCTCATGGCGAGGCGTGACCAGTCCTTGCTCACCATGTCGATCACGTCGAAGCGAAAGCCCCGTATTCCCTTGTCCAGCCAGAAGTTGATCACCTCGGCCATGGCGGCGCGCACCGCCGGGTTGTCCCAGTCGAGATCGGCCTGGCCCGGATCGAAGTTGTGCAGGTAGTAGAGATCCAGGGCGGGCAGGTATTGCCAGGCGTCGCCGCCGAAGATGGACTGGAGCGGATGGGCTTCGACGAAGGCCAGGTCGCGAAACACATAGAAGGCCTGATAGTGGGGATCCCCGGCGAGGGCGCGCTGGAACCACAGGTGATCGATGGAGGTGTGGTTGGCGACAATGTCCATCATGATGCCGATGCCGTGCGCATCCGCCTCCCGGATCAGCTGCTCCATCTCGGCCAGGGTGCCGAACGCGGGATCGATGTCGCGATAATCCGCCACGTCGTAGCCGTTGTCGCACTTGGGGGAGCGATAGACAGGGGTGAGCCAGAGCATGTCGACCCCGAGCTCGGCCAGATAACCGAGGCGCCGACGAATGCCGTTGATGTCCCCCATGCCATCGCCGTCGCTGTCTTGAAAACTCATGGGATAGATCTGGTAAATCACGCAGCTGTCGAGAGGAGTCATGGGGATGGCCAGGCCGGGAAAGGGAGACCCTATTCTAGGTGGTCGCGGCGGCGTGGGGCAGGGGCGGGCACGTCTTGAAAAGGGTTCCAGCGTCGGCCAGTTGTCAAAAGTGCGGGGCGGGTCACGGCGCCGCCTCGGCTTGTCGGGGACAAGGCACCAGGGCGACGCTGCGATAGTATCTTTATCTGGCTGGGGGTGCTTCTGCCAGTCGATCCTGCTGGCGTTCGCTCTGGGCTTCCAGCTCCTTGCCGAGGAAGTAGTTCAGGAAGGTGCGGATCACCGCGATGATGGCGAGCCGGATCAGCTCCTCCTTGCTCGGTGCCACCGTGGTCGCCAGTATGTCGGCGGCGAGCTGAAACTCCAGCGCCAAGATGAGCCAACTGCCGAAGCAGAGCCGGATGCGGGGGAAGCCCGGGGCGTGATCCCGCACCCGCGCCGCCAGCCAGAGCGTCTTGCCAAGGCCGATCACCACACAGGCGATGGAGATGAGTTCCAGCAGCAGCTGGAACAGCTCGACCCCGTGCATCATGCCCTCTCGCAGGCTGGTTATCTCAAGCACCTTGGACTCCTTATCGATTCAAAGGAGACACTATTAACACAGCCAGTGGCAAAGGCCAAATCGGCCTCAGGCAATTATTTTGAATTCAATCACATAGAGTGGCGGCAGGGCGGGGTAGATGTCCCGGATCACCTGCTTGAGCTCGGCCAGGGTCATGTTCTCCTGGCGGGCGTGCTCGTCGCTCAAGGCATCGAAGGCCACCGGCTCGACGGTCAGTACCTCGATGTCGCCGAACGGCTGGTGTTCGGGGTTGGTGAAGAGGGAGAGGCGCTGGCCCGGCTGCCAGTTGGCCTCGCTCTCGTCGCGGATGGTGATGGTCTTGCGGCCCGCCAGAATGTCGTCGACGAAGCGGCTGAAGAAGGTGAACTCGGGGTAGGGATGGGCGGACATATTGGCTCCTGAAAAAGGTTAATAGGGATTAGAGACTGAGGTAGGCGCGCAGTTTGGTGAGATCGGCGATGACGGGGCCATCAATGCCCTCACCGACGATACCCTGTTCGATCAGCTCCCTGAGGGCGCGGCGATAGACCCGCTCCGTGGTGCCAAAGCGTGCCGCCTCCAGGGCTCGCTTGCGGGAGCCCAACATGGGTGTGCGCTGACGCTCGCGCCACAGCTCATAGGCGATGTTGTAGGCGATGGGATGCAGCAGACGGCTGGTGGTGATGTCCAGGGTATCAAGATAGTCGCTGGCCAGGGCCGCGGCGAAGAACAGGGTGAGCGAGGGCTCGTCCAGCAGCCGTTGCGCCAGCTTGTGGGCGCAGATGACGCTGGCATCGAGTTCAGTCTCGGCCACCACGCTCCACTGCACCGGGCTAGCGCTGAAGAACTCCATCTCACCGAAGATCTGCGACTGGCAGGCTATTTCACCGAGCTGGAACAGGCGCCCGGAATGCACGGCGCTGTTGAGGGACACGCGTCCACGCTCTACCAGATAGAGATGCTCGCTCCGCTCACCCTGCCGCATGATGGGCTCACCCGGCAGGTAGCGGCGCAGATACAGGCTGCACTCCTCGAGCGCCCTGGCAAAGCGGGGTTGTTGCTGACTGAGCTCGGCATGAAAGCGGCCTAAGGGGTAGGGCTGTTGCTGCATGTGGACCGATGAGGAGTGGCGAGGGCAAGAGGCTAACAAGAGCGGAGGCCGGATGCCAGCGTGCCGGACGATGAATGTGCCGGGCTTAACGTTTTGTCAGGGGCACTATGGCGCCCCTGACAGGGTGACTGCGGCTCGCGCTACTGCGCCAGGGCATGGAGCGCGGCGGCGATGGCCAGCCGCTCTCCCGCCATCATGGCGGCTTGCGCGTTCGCGTAATCGGCTACCCCTTGCTGCACATCCTGCTCGAAGGCCACCACGTTGCAGAGCACGGCTGCGACCCGCACCTTGCGAAGGCGCCCGACCGTGAGCAGGGAGGCGGTCTCCATGTCCGCCCCCAGCACGCCGCGCTCATGCCAGTAGCGACAGACCGCCTGCTCGTCATCCCGATAGAAGCTGTCGTGGGAACGCACCAGCCCGTGCCAGTGAGGCAGGCCGCTGGCGGCAATGTGCTCGAGCAGGGCCAGCTGCAGGCGAATGTCTGCGCAGGCCGGGTACTCGGGGGGCAGATAGGCCAGGGAGCCTCCATCGTGGCGCACGGCCCCCTCCACCACGATCAGATCCCCGAAGCCGATGTCCGGCTGCAAGGCACCGGCCGAGCCGATCCGCACCAGGGTCCGGGCACCGGCCTGCACCAGCTCCTCCAGCGCTATGATGGCGGAGGCACCACCGATGCCGGTGCTGCAGACGGTGACGGGCAGGTCCTGATGGCGGCCATTGATCAGGCGAAACTCCCGGTTCTGGCCGAGCAATTCACTGCCTTCAAGCTTGCCGGCGATGCGATCGACCCTGGCCGGATCGCCGCACAGGATAACCCGCTCGGCTATCTGATCGGGGCGACACTGCAGGTGGGGCAGCAGGCTCATGCGGCTGCACCCTGTTGCAGGCGTTTGGCGGCCAGCATCCAGAGGCGGGTGCCGTTGGCGGCGATGAACAGCAGGATCAGGTATTCAAGGGACATGGCATAGACCCCTTGGACGGCATAGACGCCGATGCTGATGAGGTTGATGACCACCCAGAGGATCCAGTTCTCCACGTATTTGCGGGTCATCAGGATCTGGGCCACCACCGAGAGCACAGTCATGCAGGCATCCCAGAACGGGAAGGCGTCGGGAGAGGGCTCGGGGATGGCGAGATTGGCGCCGAACAGGTTGAGCAGGGCAACCGAGGTGCGGGCCAGGGTGGCGAAGACCGGGTCTATGTAGCGAGTCAGCAGGGCGATGGCGATGACGCTCACCAGCGCCGTCAGCAGCAGCTTGGACTTGCTGAGCCAGCGGATCTGCAAGGTATCCCCTTGCTCGTTGGCGGGGCGGGTCCAGGCGTACCAGCCGTAGAGGTTGGCGCAGAAGAAGAACAGTTGCAGCATCAGCAGGCCGTAGAGCTGGATCTGGAAGAAGATGATGGCAAACAGGCTGACGTTGATGAGGCCGAACAGGTAATTGATGGTCTTCTCCTGGCTGGCGAACCAGATGCAGGCCAGCCCGAACAGGGTGCCGATGGCTTCAATCCACGACATGGCGTAACCACCGCCGAGCGGTATGGTCACCAGGGTGTGATGGATGCTGAACCACTCGAATATGTTCATTTTCGTTTCCTTTGAAAATTTGAAATAAAGGGGCGTGGGAAGGGGCCCATTCTAGGGGCAGCGCCAGGGCGACGGCAGGACTTTTGTCCGCCATGGCCCGCGCGGTGTCAAAGAATTGCGCAGTGGCAGCGCCATTCGGCCTTGGCACTTTTTGCAGGCCTCATGCGGGCGCGGATGTGCGATGATGAGGGCTCCCCTTTCTTGACATGTAACAAGATGGGGGCCTGGAAGCTGTGGTCTGATGGACGCGGTTGCAGCCCGGCATCGGGGCGGGAAAGAACGAAAGGAGCGAGTGTGAATTCCGAGTTGATCTGGGTCCTCTGCATGCTGGTGGGCGCCATCTATCTGTTTATTACCAACAAGGTACGCATGGACGTGGTGGCCTTGGGGATTGTCATTCTGTTTGTGCTGAGCGGCACCCTGACCCTGCCGGAGGCGCTGGCGGGCTTCAGCGATCCCAACGTCATCCTGATCGCCGCCCTGTTCGTGGTGGGGGAGGGACTGGTACGCACCGGCATCGCCTATCAGGTGGGTGATGCGCTGGTCAAAGTCGCGGGCAGCAGCGAGACCCGCATGCTGGTGCTCTTGATGGTGGCGGTGGCGACCCTGGGGGCCGTGATGAGCAGCACCGGGGTGGTGGCCATCTTCATCCCCGTGGTGCTGAGCGTGGCGAACCGCATGGGGATCCCGGCCGGACGGCTGATGATGCCGCTCGGCTTCGCCGGTCTCATCAGCGGCATGATGACGCTGGTGGCGACGCCCCCCAACATGGTGGTCAACAGCGAACTGATGCGCCACGGCATCCACGGCTTCGGCTTCTTCAGCTTCACCCCCATGGGGGTGCTGATCCTCGGGCTCGGGATCCTCTACATGCTGCTGATGCGCAATTCCTTGGTGCGCGAGGGGGAAGAGGGCAAGGGCAAGCAGGCGGGGCGCAGCACCATGCGCGATCTCATTCGTGACTATCGGCTGGCCGGCCGGGCTCGCCGACTGGCGATCCGCCCGGACTCTCCGATGATTGGCCAGACCCTGGACGAGCTGCAATTGCGCGCCCGTTACGGCGCCAACGTCATCGGGCTGGAGCGCTGGCGCAAGTTTCGGCGGGTGATGGTGACCGTCTCCGGCGTCACCGAATTCCAGGCCAAGGACGTGCTGCTCATCGACATGTCCGACCCCGAGGTGGATGTGCGCGAATTCTGCAGCGAGGCACGGCTCGAGCCCATGATCTTGCGCGGGGAGTATTTCTCTGATCAGGCACGGGAGGTGGGTATGGCCGAGGTGTCGCTGATTCCCGAATCCCGCCTGCTCGGCAAGAGCATCCGCGAGGTGGCGTTTCGCACCCACTATGGCCTGAGCGTGGTGGGCATTCGTCGCAACGGGGAGGCGCTCATCGGCAAGCTGGTGGACGAGCCGCTGCAGATGGGAGACAGCCTGCTGGTGGTGGGTAACTGGAGCCTTATTCGCCAGCTGCAGGCCAAGGTTCGGGATTTCCTGCTGCTGGGGTTGCCGGCAGAAGTGGATGAGATGGCACCGGCCCGCAGTCAGGCCATCCACGCCCTGATCTGTCTCGGGGTCATGATAGCGCTGATGGTGACAGATCCCGTGCCCAACGTCATAGCGGCGCTCATCGCCTGCCTGCTGATGGGCAAGTTCCGCTGCATCGACATGGAGAGCGCCTACAAGTCCATCCACTGGCCGACCCTGATCCTGATCGTCGGCATGCTGCCCTTCGCTTTGGCGCTGCAGAAAACCGGCGGGGTGGATCTCATCGTCGGCGGCCTCATCAGTGCGGTGGGAGACATGGGACCTCGCGTGATGCTGGCGAGCCTGTTCGCCCTGTGCGCCCTGATCGGACTCTTCATCTCCAACACCGCCACCGCAGTGCTGATGGCGCCCATAGCGCTCGGCACGGCCCAACAGATGGGGATCTCCCCCTATCCCTTCGCCATGACCATCGCCATCGCGGCCTCGGCGGCCTTTATGACGCCGGTCTCGTCACCGGTCAACACCCTGGTGCTGGGGCCGGGCAACTACAAGTTCGTGGACTTCGTGCGGATCGGGGTGCCCTTCACCTTGCTGGTGATGGTGGTGAGCGTCATCGCCATCCCCTGGTTCTTCCCGTTCTGACGAGGGAATACGACATAGGCGGCCTGCGGGCCGCTTTTTTGTGGCGACGAATCCCGTCGATGGGTTGGCCCTGACAACAACAGGAAAATGGGCGAGGGAGAGAAGCAAGGAGAGGGCAGGAGGCAAAAAACAGGCACAAAAAAACCAGCCTAAGCTGGTCTGTTTGGTACTGCTATTAATGGTGCGGAAGGAGAGACTCGAACTCTCACGCCTAGGGCGCCAGAACCTAAATCTGGTGCGTCTACCAATTTCGCCACTTCCGCAATATTAATGGTGGCTATGACGGGATTCGAACCTGTGACCCTCGCATTATGAGTGCGATGCTCTAACCAACTGAGCTACATAGCCATCTGTCATCAACCACCTTGGTGGAAGAGAACGAGATAATGGCTGGGGTACTAGGATTCGAACCTAGGGATGGCGAGATCAAAACCCGCTGCCTTACCGCTTGGCGATACCCCAACAGCGCTCTTCAACAGCATCACATGCCGGCAAAGAACTTTTAAAATGGCTGGGGTACTAGGATTCGAACCTAGGGATGGCGAGATCAAAACCCGCTGCCTTACCGCTTGGCGATACCCCAACTGAACTAATTTATGGTGGCTATGACGGGATTCGAACCTGTGACCCTCGCATTATGAGTGCGATGCTCTAACCAACTGAGCTACATAGCCATCTGTCATCAACCACCTTGGTGGAAGAGAACGAGATAATGGCTGGGGTACTAGGATTCGAACCTAGGGATGGCGAGATCAAAACCCGCTGCCTTACCGCTTGGCGATACCCCAACAATGTCTTTCAACTGCCTTGCGACAGGCAAAAAACTTTAAAAATGGCTGGGGTACTAGGATTCGAACCTAGGGATGGCGAGATCAAAACCCGCTGCCTTACCGCTTGGCGATACCCCAACTGAACTGATTTATGGTGGCTATGACGGGATTCGAACCTGTGACCCTCGCATTATGAGTGCGATGCTCTAACCAACTGAGCTACATAGCCAACCGTGCTTCCAGTGAGTCGTTGCCTCGTCACTGTGCGGCCGGAATTATGCGTATCTGGCTCTGGGGCGTCAACCCTTTTTTTGCCAGAAAAACCGAATTTGGGTGCGTTTGGCGAGTTATTGGACGCTATCGTGCAAAAGCCCAACAATCTGGTTTTTTTTACGACATTTGCCAGCAGATCCGCAACCGGAGCACTTAGCAAAGAGGCCAGCAAATGCTGGCCTCTCATGGGATTAGACGTTGAACAGGAAGTTCATAATATCGCCATCCTTGACGATGTAGTCTTTCCCTTCGGCGCGCATCTTGCCTGCTTCCTTGGCACCTTGCTCACCCTTGTAGGTGATAAAGTCGTCGAAGGCGATGGTCTGGGCGCGAATAAAGCCTTTTTCAAAGTCGGTGTGGATCTTGCCAGCCGCTTGCGGGGCGGTGGCTCCGACCGGAATGGTCCAGGCACGTACTTCCTTCACGCCGGCGGTGAAGTAGGTCTGCAGGTTCAGCAGCTCGTAACCGGAGCGGATCACCCGGTTCAGGCCCGGCTCTTCGATACCGAGGTCTGCCATGAACTCGGCGCGATCTTCGTCGTCCAGCTCGGCGATGTCCGACTCGATGGCGCAGCAGACCACGACAACGACCGCGTTCTCGGTGGCGGCGATTTCACGCACCTTGTCGAGGAAGGGGTTGTTCTCGAAGCCGTCTTCCGCCACGTTGGCGATATACATGGTGGGCTTCAGGGTCAGGAAGTTCAGGTGGCTGACGGCGGCCAGCTCTTCCTTGTCCAGTTTCATGCCGCGGATCATCTGGCCGTTTTCCAGCACGGCGCGAATTTTTTCCAGGGTCTCCACTTCCAGCTTGGCATCCTTGTCGCCGCCCTTGGCGCGCTTGGACTGACGGTGGATGGCGCGCTCGCAGGCGTCTAAGTCAGACAGGGCCAGCTCGGTGTTGATCACCTCGATGTCATCGGCCGGGGAAACCTTGCCCGCGACGTGGATGATGTTCTCGTCTTCGAAGCAGCGCACCACGTGGCCGATGGCCTCGGTTTCGCGGATGTTGGCCAGGAACTGGTTGCCCAGACCCTCACCCTTGGAGGCGCCCGCCACCAGGCCGGCGATGTCCACGAATTCCATGGTGGTCGGCACCACGCGCTGGGGATTGATGATGGCCGCCAGGGCGTCGAGACGGGGATCCGGCATGGGGACCACACCCGTGTTCGGCTCAATGGTGCAGAACGGGAAGTTGGCGGCTTCGATGCCGGCCTTGGTCAGCGCATTGAACAGGGTGGATTTGCCTACATTGGGCAGGCCCACGATACCGCATTTAAAACCCATGGATTGTTACCTTACGTGATGGATGCTGTTTTGAGGGCCGCGCGGGCAGCCCTGTCATATTGTGTGACCCTGGCGCTTGCCAGGTATCCGTATTCAGACTTTCTCGGCCTTGAAGCTGTGTAGCCGGTTCATGGCCTTGGTCATGTCCTGCTTGAACAGGATGTCGGTGGCGCGCAGAGATTCATCCAATGCGGCCTCGATCAGGCTCTGTTCGCTGCTGGGGGCCTTGGTCAGCACGAAGCCGGCCACCAGCTCCTTGGCGCCGGGATGGCCTATCCCCAGACGCAGGCGGAAGAAGTTATTGTTATTGCCCATCCTGGCGATGATGTCCTTGAGGCCATTGTGGCCACCGTGACCACCACCCTGCTTGAACTTGGCGATGCCGGGGGGCAGGTCGAGCTCATCATGGGCCACCAGCATCTCTTCCGGGGCTATCTGGTAGAAGCGCGCCAGCGCTGCCACGGCCTTGCCGGAGAGATTCATGAAGGTATTGGGGATGAGCAGTCGCACATCCTGCCCTTCCACCAACATGCGGGCGGTATGGCCAAAGAACTTGGGCTCTTCGCGCAGGCTGACATTGTGCCAGCGGGCCAACTGCTCCACATACCAGGCCCCCGCGTTGTGGCGGGTCTTGGCATATTCGGGGCCGGGATTACCCAGCCCGACAATCAGTTTGATTTGATTCGTCACGCTTGATGTCTTCACTCGCTGCTTGCCCGGGACGGATGGTCCGGGGCAATGGGACGCAATATTCTAGCCGCCGACTGGCGATCACTCAACCAAAGCTCGGCAACTGCCGGGAATAAGGGCGGAACTGGCGGTCAACGACGGCAAAACGGGCCCTGTCAGGGCCCGTTTTGCACTCTGTCTGCCTGGGGTATTGGGGTCAGTCGGCCCGCAGTAGGGTGACCGTCTCCTCGGTCAGCGCCGTCAGGGTCGGGCGCTGCGCCTTCACATACTGCACGAAGGAGGCGGCATCGGTGCCGCAGTCGACGGTCTCGGCCTTGCAGTCCAATGCCTGGCCGTCGCCGTAGCGGGCGCTCAGTTGGTCGCCGTTTTGCACCACCTGCAGCACCGGGAAGGCGGTCAGCTTGCCATCCACCCAGGCGAGATCCACCCGTTCGGCCTGCTGCGCCTGGGCGCGGGCCAGCGCCTGCCAGCCGTCGTTGCCGTTGGCGCTGTAGGCGTTCATCACCACCCTGTAGCGCTGGCTATCCACCAGATCCTGCCACTGCCCATCGGCCGCCTGCCATTGCAACTGGGTCAGGGAGCCCTTCTTGCCCGCCAGGGTTTCGGTGAAGCGGTAGCGCAGATGGCCGCCATAGGGGAACTTGCCGGCGTGGGCGCTGGGGGCCAGGGTGGCGGTGATGGTCTCGGTCAGCAGGGCGCGCACCTCGGCGCCGGTCAGGGTCAGCACGGCGAGCTGATTTTTGAACGGCAGCAGGGTGAGGGCGGGATCCCCTTGACGCAGCTCACCGGCGGGCAGGTCGGCGCGTACGCCCCCCACCGCCAGCAGGGCGAAGTCCACCGGGCCGCCGGTCAGTGCCTGCACCGCTGGGGTGTTGGCCCAGTAGTACTGGCCTTCGGCCACCAGGGGGGCGACGTCCGAGCCGTGGCTGTCGCTACCGTTGTCTCCCGGACGACGGGCATTTTGCAGTGCCGCCGGCAGGGTGGCGATGACGGGGCCGAAGGCCTGCTCCAGCGCCGGTTTGAAGTGGCTGTCGATGATACCGCGCAGGCGGGGATCCTCATCCACCGTCACCAGGTTGGGCTGGGCGTCGATAAACTTGCTCGCCTGCTTGCTGCGGGCCTGATCGAGGGGCTGCTGGCGGGCGGGGTCTGCGAAGAAGTCGCCGCTGGCCAGCAGCTGGTTCTGGCCCTTGCAACCGATGACCCGGCCCTGGCCGTCGAAGCTGACACGGGCGAGGCCGATAGCCTGGGCATAGGAGCCCGCCTGCACCACGCAGGTGAGGCCGACCCCGTCCGGGTTAGTGACCAGCGCCGCGTATTCCCCCGTCTTGCCCCAGCCGACATTGCTGAAGTCGCCGAGCAGGCTGTGGGAGTGGCCGCCGACGATGGCATCCAGCCCATTCACCTCGGCCGCGAGCGCCAGATCCCGGGCGTTGCCGATGTGGGTCAGGGCGATGATGTGGTTGATGCCCTTGGCTTGCAGCAGATCCACCGTGGCCTGGGCCGTCTCGACTTCCTTGCGAAAATGGAGCTGACCCACGTTGGGGGAGATGTTGGCCATGTCTTCCAGCACCAGCCCCATGACGGCGACCAGTTGCTTGCCCTTGGGCAGTTGGTTGAGATCCGGGACCGGGGTCTTCTGGTTGCCCTCGAAGGCGTAGACCACGAAGGGCTTGAGGTTGCGGGCTTGGCTCAGATCCGGGTCGGCGCCGACCTCCAAGTTGGCGGCCAGCACCGGGAAGTTCACCCCTTCGATGAAGCGGGCCAGCTTGTGGTTGTCGAGATCGAACTCGTGGTTGCCAAGGGCCATGGCATCGAGCCCGAACTGGCTGAGCAGCTCGGCGTTGGCCATCCCCTCGTTGAGCTTGAAGTAGCCGCTACCCTGCCAGGCGTCACCACCGTGCAGCAGCAACAGGGGCTCATTTTTGGCGAGCGCGTCCGCCTGGTAGGCCTTGGCCATGGTCAGCAGGCGAGGGTAACCGCCGAGGCGGGTGTAGAGGCTGTCTTTCTCTCCCGCGTTGCCGAAGATGGCACCCTTGAACTCGGCGTTGACCGGGTCGAACTGGGAGTGGGTGTCGTTCATGTGCGCCAGGGTCAGGGTGAAAGGCGCATTGTCCTGGCCGGGCAGGCAGGCGGAGAGCAGGGCACAGAGCGGGAGCAGTAGCAGGGGACGCAAGCACTTCATGGGAAATCCTTAACCTGCCGGGGCAGGGCAATACCGGGTCTGGCTAGAAAAACAAAAACCGCCAGTCGGCGGTTTTTGTCACAACGGGGCTATCAATGCTCAAACATGGCAGAGATGGACTCTTCGTTGCTGATACGGCGGATGGCTTCGGCCAGCACGGTAGAAAGGGTCAGCTGCTTGACCTTGTCAACGGCTTTCATCTCGGCGGTGAGCGGGATGGAGTCGGTGATGATCAGCTCGTCGATGACCGAATTCTTGATGTTTTCCACGGCGGAGCCGGAGAAGACAGGGTGAGTCGCATAGGCGAACACACGCTTGGCGCCGCGCTCTTTCAAGGCTTCTGCGGCCTTGCACAGGGTGCCACCGGTGTCGATCATGTCATCGACGATGATGCAGTCACGGCCGGCCACGTCACCGATCAGGTGCATGACCTGGGAGACGTTCGGGCGGGGACGACGCTTGTCGATGATGGCGATGTCGGTGTCGTCCAGCAGCTTGGCGATGGCACGGGCACGGACCACGCCGCCGATGTCCGGCGAGACGACCACGGGGGATTCGAGGTTCTTGGACTGCATGTCTTCCAGCAGCACAGGGCTGCCGAACACGTTGTCGACGGGGACGTCGAAGAAGCCCTGGATCTGCTCGGCATGGAGGTCAACGGTCAGCACGCGATCCACACCCACGCTGGACAGGAAGTCGGCGACAACCTTGGCGGTGATGGGCACACGGGCGGAGCGGACGCGGCGATCCTGACGGGCATAGCCGAAGTAGGGGATGACGGCAGTAATACGGCCAGCTGAAGCACGACGCAGTGCATCCACCATGACGATCAATTCCATCAAATTGTCGTTGGTCGGGGCACAGGTGGATTGAATGATGAAGATATCGCCACCACGTACATTCTCATTGATCTGTACGCTGATCTCGCCGTCGCTAAAGCGACCTACGGCAGCATTGCCGAGTTTGATAAACAGGCGATCTGCGATCTTCTGGGCTAGTTCCGGCGTTGCGTTACCAGCAAACAGCTTCATGTCAGGCACGGTTTGAAACCTCGGGGTTGCATCCAGTATGTGGAGAGTCTGATTTCAGACCCGTATCGTTCTCGGGCAAACGATTCATAGCATTGACGAGCGGAGTCACCACAGGCTGCAACCGGCCTGGTGATGTTACAAGTCAACGGCTGGCTGCGGTTGCAGTCCGCCGTCAGCGGTGAATGCAGAGGAGCATCGAGAGAAACTCCGGGCACATTGACGAAAAACTGCCTGTCACTGTTTCCCGGTACGTCATCGATTGCCCATCTCAATCACCAAGAGAATGGCTGGGGTACTAGGATTCGAACCTAGGAATGGCGAGATCAAAACCCGCTGCCTTACCGCTTGGCGATACCCCAATCACTGACTTGTTGCAAAGTGACGAACAGTGGTGATATGTTCTCGCCCTTGGCGACAAACCCATCCCAGCCTTCCGGCACTCTTGCCAACACCTTCCGAGCAGCCACTTCGTCTTCAAATTGAGCAAAGACGCAGGCTCCAGTGCCCGTCATTCTTGACGGCGCGTATTCTAGCAACCAGCCGAGCGCATTGGCAACCTCGGGGTGGCGCTTTTTCACCAGCAATTCGCAATCGTTTTTCCACCCCCCCTCCTGCAGCCACTTTTTAGCCAGCAATTCGGGCAAGGTCATCTTGGGCGTGTCTCTTGGCAGGTCAGGATCCTGGAACACGGCGGCGGTGGCCACGTGGCAATCGGGCTTGAGCACCAGATACCAGGCGCTCGGCAGCTCGACCGGCTGCAGCTTCTCCCCGACCCCTTCCGCGAAGGCGGCGCGACCGCGAACAAACACCGGCACGTCGGCACCAAGCTGCACCCCAAGCTGGGCCAGTTCATCCTGGCCGAGCCCCGCCTGCCAGAGGTGATTGAGGGCGACCAGGGTGGTGGCGGCATCCGAGGAGCCGCCGCCGATGCCGCCGCCCATGGGCAGTATTTTCTCCAGCTTGATATGGGCGCCCTTGAGCGTTGGCAGCCGTGCTTGCAACAGCCGCGCGGCGCGGATGATCAGGTTCTGCTCATCGGGCACGCCGGGGATAGGGGGGCTCAGAGTGAGGCGATCGCTATCGGGAATCACCTCGAACTCCAGCCAGTCACCGTGATCGAGGAAGATGAACAGGGTCTGCAACTCGTGATAACCGTCCGGGCGGCGGCCGTTGACGTGCAGGAAGAGGTTCAACTTGGCCGGTGCGGGCCAGCGGATCTGCGCCATGGGCGCCATCTTGTCGGTGGTCGTCATCAGGGTATCAGGGTCCATTGGTTGATCTGCAGCTTGAGGCGGCTGCCCTGGCCGGTCATGGTCAGCAGGTGGGGCAGGCGATAGCCTTCCTGATCCCGGTAGTCGCCGTAGACAATCTGCCATTGGCCGTCGCGCACCGAGGCCAGGCTGGCGTCCGGGTTGAGTTCGAACTCCGCCTGACCCGGCAGCCCCTTGATCCATTCGGGCAGTCCCTGCACCGGGATGGCCCAGCCGGTGAGCTGGTAGACCAGGGCTTCGGCGTCCTGGCTGTGGTGCAGCTTGCCGTCGTTGTCGATCAGCGTCACCTCACCCTTGGTGCGGGAGAGCTCCAGGATGTGGGTGCCGACGATGCTGCTGAGATTGAGGCGATAATCATCCCCATCTTGCTGCCAGTTGAGGCGGGCGCTGCCCTTTTGCTGGGGGGTGATGATGGCCATCTTGCCCGACAGCTGCCAATGATCGAGCCGCTCCAGACGGGCGCGCTCCTGCTGCCAGTTGACCTGATCCCGCTGGGGTTGAGTGGTGGTACAGCCGGCCAGTATCAGCAGGCAGGCGAGGGAGAAAATACGCAAGAACAAGGTCATGCTCCAGAAAGGTGATTTGCCACAGTATAAGGGGCGGCCGTATTGCTTTTAAAGACTTACCCTTTCTCGTACAATTGACGGCCTTTACACCCTGTGCACGAAACGATCATCACCCACTCATGAGTCTGCTTGCCCTCGGAATCAACCATAACACCGCCAGTGTCGCCTTGCGGGAACGGGTCGCCTTTGGCCCGGACTGCATCGATCGCGCCTTGCGTGAGCTGGTGAAGCAGCCCGGCGTCAGCGAGGCGGTGATCGTCTCCACCTGCAACCGTACCGAGCTGTATTGCAGCCTGGAGCAGGGGAACGCAGAGCAGGTGCTGCGCTGGCTGCAGGCCTTCCATCAGCTGGATGCGAGCGAGGTGATCTCCGCCATCTACCAGCATCAGGACGAAGAGGCGGTGCGCCACCTGATGCGGGTCGCCTGTGGTCTCGACTCCCTGGTGTTGGGGGAGCCGCAGATCCTGGGGCAGATCAAGCAGTCCTACGCCCATGCCCAGCAGGCCGAGGCGGTGAAGGGTGCCCTCGAACGCCTGTTCCAGAAGTCCTTCTCGGTGGCGAAACGGGTGCGTACCGACACCGAGATCGGCGCCAGCGCCGTGTCGGTGGCCTTCGCCGCCGTGAGTCTGGCGCGCCGGATCTTCTCCGATCTCTCCCAGACCAAGGTGCTGCTGGTCGGTGCCGGGGAGACCATCGAACTGGTGGCCCGCCATCTGCGCGAGCAGAACGTGACTCAGATGATGGTCGCGAACCGCACCCTGCAACGCGCCCAGCTGCTGGCCGAGGAGTTCGGCGCCCAGGTGATGACCCTGGAAGAGATCCCGGACTACCTGCACGAGGCGGACATCGTCATCAGCTCCACCGCGAGCCCGCTGCCCATCATCGGCAAGGGCATGGTGGAGCGCGCCCTCAAGGCACGCCGCTCCAAGCCGATGTTCCTGGTGGACATCGCCGTGCCGCGGGACATCGAGGCCGAGGTGGACGAGCTGTCCGACGCCTATCTCTACACGGTGGATGACCTGCAGGGCATCATCGAGCAGAACCTCGAGACCCGCAAGAAGGCCGCCGCCGAGGCGGAACTCATCGTGCATGAAGAGCGCGACGACTTCATGGGTTGGTATCGCAGCCAACACTCGGTCGATCTCATCCGCGACTATCGCCACCAATCCCAACAGGTGGCCGACGAAGAGCTGCAGCGCGCCTTGCTGGCCCTGGCACAGGGCGAGAACGCCGAGCAGGCGCTCAAGGCCATGGCCCATCGTCTCACCAACAAATTGATCCACGCCCCGACCCAGGCCCTGCGTCAGGCCGCCGCCCAGGGGGACAGCCACAAACTGTCCCAACTGCGCCAGGTGCTGGGGTTGTCATCAGAGTCATAGTGCCGGGGTGGCCAACGGGCGACCCCCTCCTCCATTGAGAACACAAGATTTATGAATCCGTCATTGATCAGAAAGCTGGAAGGCCTCATCGAGCGCCACGAAGAAGTACAGGCCCTGCTCGGCGAGCCAGGGGTTGCCTCGGATCAGGACAGATACCGTGCCCTGACCCGGGAATATGCCCAGCTCGAAGATATCGTTCACGCCTTCCAGCGCTTCCGTCAGGCCGAAGAGGATCTGGCGACCACCAAGCTGATGCTGGAGGATGCCGATACCGACCTGCGCGAGATGGCGCAGGAGGAGTTGCCGCTGGTCAAGGCCGCGCTGGAGGAGCAGGAGCAGGCGTTGCAAGTGATGCTGCTGCCGCGGGATCCCAAGGATGACAACAACTGCTATCTGGAGATCCGCGCCGGTGCCGGTGGTGACGAGGCGGCGATCTTCGCTGGCGATCTGTTCCGCATGTATTCACGCTACGCCGAGCGTCAGGGCTGGCGCGTCTCCATCGTCAGCTGCAACGACGGCGAGCACGGTGGCTACAAGGAGGTGATTGCCAAGGTGGACGGCGAGCGCGTCTACGGCCGCCTCAAGTTTGAGTCTGGCGGCCACCGGGTGCAGCGGGTGCCCGAGACCGAATCCCAGGGCCGGGTACACACCTCAGCCTGTACCGTGGCGGTGCTGCCGGAAGTGCCGGAAGCCGAGCAGATCGAGATCAATGCGTCGGATCTGAAGATAGATACCTTCCGCGCCTCCGGGGCCGGCGGTCAGCACGTCAACAAGACCGACTCCGCCATCCGCATCACCCACCTGCCGACCGGGCTGGTGGTGGAGTGTCAGGATGAGCGCTCCCAGCACAAGAACCGCGCCAAGGCGATGTCGGTGCTCTCCGCCCGCCTGCAGGCGGCTGAGGACGAGCGCCACCGCGCCGCCGAGCAGAGCACTCGCCGCAACCTGGTGGGCTCTGGGGATCGCTCCGAGCGCATCCGCACCTACAACTACCCCCAGGGTCGCCTGTCCGAGCACCGCATCAACCTGACCCTCTATCGCCTCGGCGAGATCCTGGAAGGGGATCTGGACTGCGTGATTACCCCGCTGGTGCAGGAATACCAGGCCGATCAGCTCGCCTCGCTGGCAGATAACGGCTGATGCAGATCCAGCAGGCCCGCGCCCATATCATGGCGACCTCAATGGAGTGCGCTTGATGCAGATCCAGCAGGCTCGAACACACATCATGGCGGTATTGGCCGCGGGGGAATCCCCCCGTGCCGACGCCGATGCGCTGCTCTGCCATCTGCTGGGTTGCCGGCGCAGCTACCTGATGACCTGGCCGGAGCGCGAGCTCGATGCCGCCCAGCAGGCGACCCTGCAGGGCTGGCTCGCACGCCGCCTCGCTGGCGAGCCCATCGCCCACCTCGTCGGTGAGCGGGAGTTCTGGTCGCTGCCCCTCAGGGTCAGTCCGGCCACGCTTATTCCGCGTCCGGATACCGAGGTGTTGGTGGAGCAGGCGCTGGCCCGGTTGCCGGAGCCGGCTCAAGTGGATCAAGCTCCCCTGACCCTGCTGGATCTGGGCACCGGCACCGGCGCCATCGCGCTGGCGCTCAAGTCAGAGCGCCCGGATCTTAACCTGTGGGCCGTTGACCGGATGCCGGAGGCGGCGGCGCTGGCCCGCGCCAACAGCGCGGCCCTAGGGTTGCCCATCGAGGTGCGCGACGGCAGCTGGTTTGAGCCGCTCTCGGACGCGCCGCGCTTTGCCATGATCGTCTCCAACCCGCCCTATATCGACGGGGCGGATCCGCACCTCGAGGAGGGGGACGTGCGCTTCGAGCCGCGCTCCGCCCTGGTGGCCGACGAACAGGGGCTGGCGGATATCCGCCTGATAGTGGCGCAGGCGCCGGCCCATCTGACGGCGGGGGGCTGGTTGCTGCTGGAACACGGTTGGGATCAGGGTGAGCCGGTGCGTCAACTTTTGCTGCAACGGGGCTACCGCCAGGTAGAAACCGTGCGCGATTACGGGGATAACGAACGAGTGACCCTGGGACAATGGCCTCATCATGAGGAACCCGGGTCACATTCGAGTGAGGACAATTGATGTATGTTGCTATCAAGCATCTGCACCTGCTGCTGATTGCGGCGGCGGTGCTGGTGTTTATGCTGCGTTTTTACTGGGCACAGACCGGCTCTGAGCGGGCCGGCAGCGGCCGGGTGCTGCAAGCCAGCGGCTGGCTCAACGGGCTGGTGGTGCTCTCCGGCGTGCTGCTGTGCATGGTGCTGGATCTCAATCCGTTCAACAACGCCACCCCCTGGCTCAGCGAGAAGCTGACGGCCATCCTGGTCGTGGCCTTCCTGGGCCTGATGGCGCTGCGCCTCGCGCGCAGCAACGCCATCCGCTGGTTCGCCTTCCTCGGCGTGCTTGGGTGGGTCTATTTTATCGCCAAGCTCGCGGTGCAGAAGCAGGCCAGTCTGTTCGGTTAGGAATGACGAAGATGATACGTGTGGACGAATGGACCGATTTCGAGGCCCATGATCTGGCCGAACTGGCGTTGTCGGTGAGCGACGAGATCCTGGGCCGCAGCGGCGCCGGCGAGAGCGAGCTGGCCCGGCTCGATGCCTGGCTGGACGAGGCCATCGCCGAGGGCAACTGTGACGAGGTGCGGCGCCAGCTGCTCGCCGGTTTCTACCAGACCCTGGGGTTTCGCGGCGACTGGCAGGATTACTTCTCGGCCGCCAACTGCGATCTGGCCCAGGTACTGGAGCGCAAGAAGGGCATTCCGGTGAGCCTCGGCATCCTCATCATCCAGCTTGGCCGCAAGATAGGCCTGGATGTGGAGGGGATCTGCTTCCCCGGCCACTTCCTGGTGAGCTTCGCCGGCAGCGAAGGCGAGGTCTATGTGGACCCCTTCAACGGCGATGAGCTGAGCCTACACAGCGTCGAGCTGCTGCTGCGCGGCGCCCTCGGCAACCTGGCCACCCTGAGCGATGACCATCTGCAGCCCTCGGGGCAGTGGGAGATCATCGAGCGGCTGCTCAACGTCAGCAAGGGAGCCCTGTTGCGGGAGGAGCGCATGACGGAGGCGCTGCGCTGCAGCGAGCTGTTGCTGCGCATGAAGCCGGGTGATCCGCTGGAGACGCGGGATCGGGGCTTCATCTACGAGCAGCTCGACTGCCCCCGCTTCGCCGCCGACGACTTTGAATACTTTATTGAACAATGCCCTGACGATCCTGTGGCCGACGTGTTGAAGTCGCAGCTGGCCGCACTGGATCTGAGCCCCAAGCCCCTCCATTAAGAGGGTCTGGGAAATAAAAGAATACCGTGATTGCTGTGCCCGAGGTGCGGCGAGCTAGCTTGGATTGAACCCTTTCACTTAAGTGTGTCTGGGAATGGAAACAGAAGAATATCGTGGTCGCTGTACCAGAGGTGCGGCGAACTGACTAGGTTTAAGCCCCTTCACTTAGGGGGCTGGGAATTGAAACAGAAGAATATCGTGGTCGATGTGCCCAGGGCACAGCGAACTGACTTGGTTTAAGCCCCTTCAATTAAGGATGCTGAGATGGAACAGAAGAATATCAAGATCAACCAGATCGATGTGGCCAACGACAAGCCGTTCGTCCTGTTTGGTGGCATGAACGTGCTGGAATCCCGCGACATGGCGATGGCGGTGTGCGAGAAGTACGTGGAAGTGACCACCAAGCTCGGCATCCCCTTCGTGTTCAAGGCGAGCTGGGACAAGGCCAACCGTTCCTCCATCCACTCCTACCGGGGCCCGGGTCTGGAAGAGGGGATGAAGATCTTCCAGGAGCTGAAGGCGACCTTCGGCATGCCGGTCATCTCCGATCTGCATGAGGTGCATCAGGCCAAACCGGTCGCCGAGGTGGTGGACGTGATCCAGCTGCCCGCCTTCCTGGCGCGCCAGACCGATCTGGTGGAGGCCATGGCCCGCACCGGCAACGTCATCAACATCAAGAAGCCGCAGTTCCTGAGCCCAAGCCAGATGAAGAACATCACCGACAAGTTCGAGGAGTGCGGCAACGATCAGCTTATTCTCTGTGAGCGTGGTGCCAACTTCGGTTACGACAACCTGGTAGTGGACATGCTGGGGCTGGGCGTGATGAAGAAGAGCACCGGCGGTTATCCGGTGATCTTCGACGTGACCCACTCCCTGCAGTGCCGCGATCCCTTGGGGGCCGCCTCCGGTGGTCGTCGGGATCAGGTGACCGAGCTGGCCCGTGCCGGCATGGCGGTCGGCCTGGCCGGTCTGTTTATAGAATCTCACCCGGATCCCAAGGTTGCCCGTTGCGACGGCCCGAGCGCCCTGCCGCTGGACAAGCTGGAAGGCTTCCTCAAGCAGATGAAGGCCATCGACGATCTCATCAAGGGTTTCGAGCCGCTGGATACCTCCGCCTGATCATCAAGCCGACTGTCTTGATAAAAAATGCCCCGCCATGCGGGGCATTTTTATATCTGAAAGGTATTCGTTAAAGTCTTAAATAAATCACTGACCAACCACATCACGGTTGCTGTGGTGTTAATGATGTTAAATATGTTGTGTGATTGATGTCGCTAAATTGATTCTTATAACGTGTGAAAGTGCAGCCGTCGGAATGGCGAAATAGCATGAACCGGGTGAGATGGTGAAATATCTCGCCGCGGATCCTTGCACAGATTTTTTGCCATCGCCCATGTCAATTAATTAACAGGACGTTGAGCATGCACAAGAAAATATTAAGCAGCCTCTATTTTCAGGTGATATTGGCCATCACCATAGGGGTATTACTGGGGCACTTCTATCCGAGCCTGGGCGCCGATATGAAACCCCTCGGCGATGGTTTCGTGAAACTCATCAAGATGATCATTGCCCCCGTGATTTTCTGCACAGTGGTGACCGGCATCGCGGGCATGGAGAGCATGAAGGCGGTGGGCAAGACAGGGGCCATCGCGCTTGTCTATTTTGAGGTGGTCAGCACCCTGGCACTGGTCATCGGCCTGTGCGTGGTCAATCTGCTGCAACCCGGGGTGGGCATGAACGTGGATCCATCCACCCTGGATGCCAGCGCCATCTCTGTCTACACCGAGCAGGCCAAGTCACAGGGCATCATCGCCTTCCTGCTGGACGTGATCCCAGGCAGCGTGATCGGTGCCTTCGCCAGCGGCAATATTCTGCAGGTACTGTTATTTGCGGTGCTGTTTGGCTTCTCCCTGCATCATATCGGCGAGAAGGGAAAGCTCGTCTTCAATATGGTGGACAGTTTCTCCCAGGTTATTTTCGGCATCATCAACATGATCATGAAGTTGGCGCCGGTCGGGGCATTTGGCGCCATGGCCTTCACCATAGGGAAATATGGCATCGGCTCGCTGGTGCAGCTCGGGCAATTGATCGCCAGCTTCTATCTGACCTGTCTGTTGTTTATTTTCCTGGTGCTCGGCAGCATCGCCAAGGCCAATGGTTTCAGCATCCTGCGCTTCATTTCCTATATCAAGGAAGAGCTGCTGATCGTACTGGGAACCTCTTCTTCCGAATCCGTCTTGCCGCGCATGCTGGTCAAGATGGAGGCACTCGGCTGCAAGAAGTCGGTGGTGGGGTTGGTGATCCCGACCGGTTACTCCTTCAACCTGGATGGCACCTCCATCTACCTGACCATGGCCGCCGTCTTCATCGCCCAGGCAACCAACACGCCGCTGGATCTGTTCCATCAGATCACCCTGCTGGTGGTGCTGCTCATCTCCTCCAAGGGGGCGGCGGGGGTCACCGGCAGCGGCTTCATCGTGCTGGCGGCCACCATCTCGGCGGTGGGGCACCTGCCGCTCGCCGGACTGGCGCTGATCCTGGGGATAGATCGCTTCATGTCGGAGGCTCGCGCCCTGACCAACCTCATCGGCAACGGGGTGGCGACCCTGGTGGTGGCCCGCTACTGCGATCAGCTCGACGAGCAGCAGATGAACGAGGTGCTCGCCAAGCCGGCCGCCGTGCAGCGCGTCGATCAGCATGGCTAAGGCCGAAGGCCTTGCATCAGTGCCGTGACGAGAGAGCGTCCCCCATAAAAAAACGGCCCGAGAGGGCCGTTTTTCATGATGCAGTTTAACCGCAGAGCGACTTACAGGCTCTGGGTGAAGGTGCGGGTGACCACGTCACGCTGCTGTTCCGGGGTCAGGGCGTTGAAGCGCACTGCATAGCCGGAGACGCGGATGGTCAGCTGCGGGTATTTTTCCGGATTGGCGATGGCGTCTTCCAGGGTCTCGCGGCGCAGCACGTTGACGTTCAGGTGTTGACCACCCTCGACCACCGGCTCGGTTTGCACCGGCAGCTCACGGTATTCGAACTGACCCAGATCGGACAGGGCCACTTCCTGGTCGGCGGCGAAGCTGTCGCCCTTGGCGCAGATGCAGCGAGCCTGTTGCTTCTCTTCGTCCAGCAGCCAGAAGGAATTCAGCAGCTCGGCGTTGTTGGACTGGGTGATTTGGATGCCCTTGATCATGGTATGTCTCCTCATAGGAAAGCGGGTTCAATGGTAAGGACATCTCCCCGATGTTGTTTAACTACCTCGCTCGCGGAGCAGTTAAAGGGGGCCTGCCTTACACCTTTACTTCGTTGGGGTCATATATACCACGATGGTAATAATACGAAAATTGATCCAAATCAAAAAATACCCAAATAGCCGCTCACTAAAGGTATTAAATTCTTGAGTTTAATCAAAATTCTATCATTTTTATGATTTCGTAAGATATCTGAATTATGCATTTTATATTTATTAAATCTAGTAATTTAACTACATCTTTAGGCCTTTTGGGTTTCCGGGATCCTGGCCCACAGCGACCGGATGCGGGGCAAAACCGGATCTGGTTGGAATATGGGGGTCGGCATGGCGCCAGAGGTATCGATAAAAAGAATGAATAAATGACCAAAGCATCGTTTTATCAGATGGCCTCAGAGGGGGAGCTCGCTTGCCAACGGCCCCGCCCCGGAATTGATGGCCGAGCCACGGTTGCGTCCGATGGCCTTGACCCCTATTCTGGGCCCCTCGTTGCCTCGCGCACGGCCACGGCACAGTGCATCGGTACGCCGATGGGCGAACGCGGGTGAAGCAGACGACGAGAAGAGAGATCGGTATTTTTTGAGGAGAGTGGTGTGGTGACCTGGACTGACGTGACTGATGTACCTGACTCGGAGAAACAGGTGGAAGGGCAAGGAGCGCAGGACTCTCATCCTACGCCTTCGGCTAAGGAGATTGAGATGCGGACCTGGACTGACGTGATTGGCTCGGAGAAAGAGCAGGACTATTTCAAGGCAACCCTGGCGACCGTCAGGCAGGAGCGGGAAGCGGGCAAGGTGATCTATCCCCCCGCCACCGAGGTGTTCAATGCCTTCAAGCTGACCGAGCTGGACCAGGTCAAGGTGGTGATCCTAGGGCAAGACCCCTATCACGGCCCGAACCAGGCCCATGGCCTCTGCTTCTCCGTGCTGCCCGGGGTGCGCACGCCCCCCTCTCTGGTCAACATCTATAAGGAGATGCAGCGGGACTTGCCGGGCTTCGTCACCCCCAGCCACGGCTTCCTGGAGTCCTGGGCCACACAGGGGGTGCTGCTGCTCAATACGGTGCTGACGGTGCAGGCGGGCATGGCTCACTCCCATGCGCATCTGGGCTGGGAGACCTTCACCGACAGGGTCATAGAGCAGATCAATGCCAGCTGTCAGGGGGTGGTCTTCCTGCTCTGGGGCGCCCATGCCCAGAAGAAGGGGCGTTTCATCGATCGCCAGCGCCACCATGTGCTGAGCGCCCCTCATCCGAGCCCGCTCTCCGCCCATCGCGGCTTCATCGGCTGTGGTCACTTCTCCGAGACCAACCGCCTGTTGGCCCAGCAGGGCATGACCCCCATCGACTGGCTCTCGGTCTGCGAGTAGCCGGCCAAGGCCAGCCTGATCTGACCCCAATAATGCGAGCCCGAGAGGGCTCGCACTGTTTCTGGCCGCCTGTGTGCGGGCCGGAGGCGGCAATCGGGGCATCTGAAGGAAGGCGTACGAGCCGGGATTGTCTGCGCCAGATTTGATTGAGTGCAAAGTTAGCGCAATAAATGACCGTATACTCGAGTCAGGATCTTTCTCAAATCAGTGCAAGGAGTGCCCATGTTATCCAGTCTGCATAAGGACCATCTCAACATCGCCAAGCTGTTGCAATTGCTCAAGAACAAGCTGGCCGCCATTCGCAGCGAGCAGCGGATCAGCTACTTCCTGATCCGGGACGTGGTGGACTATCTGCGGGAAGTCTCCGACAAGCACCACCACCCCAAGGAGGACCTCATCTATGACTACTACCTGAAATACCGGGTGGTGGAGGGGGAAGTGGCGAACCGGCTGCACGAGGAGCATGCCCGCCTGCTGGAAGCGGGCACCGAGCTCAAGGAAATGGTGGAGATGATCCTGATGGATGCGGTCATCCCGCTCGATGAGTTCACGGTGCGGCTCGAGCAGTTCATCGAGCAGCAGGAGGCGCACATGAACTATGAAGAGGGGGTGATCTTCCCCCATCTGCGGGATTCCCTGACCGAGGATGACTGGCGTCACCTCGAGCAGCTCTGGCACAACCGGGCCATCAACGATCCCCTGTTCGGGATAGAGGTGAGCCAGCACTTCCAGGCGCTGGCCAAGCAGCTGTCGCTGCCGCACACTCCCTGATGCCAGCTCCTCTAACAAAACGCCCCGGCTTGAGCGGGGCGTTTTAGTTTATCGAACCTGTCTGTCGGCGGTCCGCTGTCGGAGAGCCTGCGCGCTACAGTTGCAGCTCGTCGGAGCCCTCGTAGGCGATATCGATGGCTTGCAGCTCCTTCTGCAGGCGGTGCTTGTCTTTGAGTGCCTCAATCTCGCGCCATTTACGTTTCTTGCCCGTAGTCCCGCGGCTACGTGAACCCAGCTCAACGACCTCGTCAAAATCGAAGTTGAACATGTCCATGACTCCCTCCTTGGTTTTATGGTTTTCACCACCCGTATAACACGATGCACTTGAAAATAAAACGTTTTCGTGACGAAGTTGTGACAATTGGGGAGGGCGCATAAAAAAACCGGGCTTCCCTCGCGGGAGCCCGGTTTTTATCTGGGATGGCAGCCTGTCAGAAACCGCTGCTTAGCGCGTCATTTTAAAGATGGCTGGCCAGAACATAGCTTCCAGTTTGCCTTAGAGGCGGCTGGCCAGCATGGTTTCCAGCTTGCCCTGATCGACGGCGAACATGCGGATGCCTTCGGCCAGCTTCTCGACCGCCATTGCGTCCTGGTTCAGCTCCCAGCGGAACTCGGCTTCGCTCATCGGAGCCGGTTTGGCCTTGCGCTCGCCGGTGTAGTTCAGCTTGCGCACCACGGCGCCTTCGCTCTTGCTCAGCTCTTCCAGCAGGGCAGGGCCAATGGTCAGGCGATCGCAACCGGCCAGCTCCAGGATCTCGCCGGTGTTGCGGAAGCTCGCACCCATCACCACAGTCTGGTAGTCGTGCTGCTTGTAGTAGTCGTAGATGGCGGTGACGGAGACCACGCCCGGATCTTCGCTCGCGGTGTAGTCACGGTTGTGCTTGGCCTTGTACCAGTCGAGGATGCGGCCCACAAACGGGGAGATCAGGAAGGCGCCGGCTTCGGCACAGGCGCGGGCCTGGGCGAAGGAGAACAGCAGGGTCAGGTTGCACTGAATGCCTTCTTTCTCCAGCACCTCGGCGGCGCGGATCCCTTCCCAGGTGGAGGCCAGCTTGATCAGGATGCGATCGTTGGTGATGCCGGCTTCGTTGTAGAGGCGGATCAGCTTGCGGGCCTTGGCGATGCTGGCAGCGGTATCGAAGGAGAGACGGGCATCCACCTCGGTGGAGATGCGGCCCGGTACGATTTTCAGCACTTCCAGACCGATGTTGACCGCCAGCTTGTCGCCGGCGTCGATGATTTGCTGTGCCTTGTCCTGGCTCTGGGCTTTGGCCCAGCTGATGGCGTCGTCGATCAGCGCCGCGTATTCGGGGATCTCGGATGCCTTCAACACCAGGGAAGGGTTGGTGGTGGCATCGATGGGCTGGTAGCGCTTGATGGCTTCGATATCGCCGGTGTCGGCAACAACGGTGGTCAGGGCTTTCAGCTGGGTTAATTTATCGGCCATAGCAAATATCTTCTCTTTAAGAGGGAGCAATCCCAAGGGTTGCGGGCGTGAGAGGACAGTTCTGAAATAAAATTACAAGATCCCGGCGACTCAGGCTCAGAAAATCAGGATGGGAGCGGCCCATCACCATTGCCTGCCTAATTAATACGGATGTGGTGCATCCTGCAATAGGGGGGCTTGTATACGAATCATCCAGCCCTCGGCGGCGACCGGCGGAAGAGGGTAAAAGTATTTGATAAAGAAAGACTTTTATTGATTCCTGCCCAGTCGACACCGACCCGAATAAAAGCAACTATTTTAGTTGATTCTCCATTGTGTGCGCACGATCACATAAATAGTCTCGTCAGCTACTTGAAATTTTATTACGTGTAAAACGTTTTGCGTCCCAAGCCCCCTGGCTGGCGAAATCCGAAGCAAACGCTTGTCTTTGTGCCCACCGCTTTTTTGCCTTCTTCACCACTGTGACAAAAATCCAAATTGATTCTCTATTGAATCTTATTTGTCAATTGATTGATAACTCATCAACTTTTGTTGAAACTTTGCGTGCTAAATGAAGATTAATTGCATCAAATCGCTCGTTTTTTGTCTCTTCGGCAAGGTTAGTCACTATTATGAGCCCCCTCGCTATGCTAGATTTCGCCCCTTTAGCGCATTGCTAATTCGGAAACGGACAGAGAGCGGCCAGCGCAGACTGGCCATGGATGTGATAACAACGAGAGAATTATGGATACCTTTATTGCAATGATTAACGACCTGATGTGGGGAGCCGTGCTCATCTACCTGCTGATCGGGGTCGGGATCTTTTTTACTTTCCGCCTGGGGCTTATCCAGGTTCGTCACTTCGGCCACATGTTCTCGGTATTGCGCAATAGCCGCAAATCCGACAGCGCCGGCATCTCCTCTTTCCAGGCACTCTGTACCAGCCTGGCCGCCCGGGTGGGCACCGGCAACCTGGCCGGTGTCGCCGTCGCCATCTACCTCGGTGGCCCTGGTGCCATCTTCTGGATGTGGTTGATCGCCTTCATCGGCATGGCCACCGCCTTCGTGGAAAGCACCCTGGCCCAGCTCTACAAGGTCAAGGACGAGGACGGCAACTACCGTGGTGGTCCGGCTTATTACATGGAGCGCGGTCTGGGCATGCGCTGGATGGGGGTGGTGTTCTCCCTCTGTCTGCTGCTGGCTTTCGGTCTGGTGTTCAATGCGGTGCAGGCGAATTCCATCAGCCTGGCCATGAAAGTCGCCTTCGGTATCCCCGACTGGGTCAGCGGCCTGGCGCTGGTGTCCCTCTCCGGCCTCATCATCTTCGGCGGCATTCGCGGCATCGCCCGCTTCGCCGAGGTGGTGGTGCCCTTCATGGCGCTGGCTTACATCCTGATGGCACTGTTCGTGGTCGCCATGAACATCAGCGAGCTGCCCCATGTGTTCACCCTGATCATCAAGTCCGCCTTCGGTATCGAGCAGGCCGGCTCCGGTGCCATGGGTTACGCCATCTCCCAGGCGATGATCAACGGCATCAAGCGCGGTCTGTTCTCCAACGAGGCGGGCATGGGCTCGGCGCCGAACGCCGCGGCAACTGCAACACCCTATCCGCCGCACCCGGCCTCCCAGGGCTATGTGCAGATGTTGGGGGTCTTCCTCGATACCATCGTCATCTGCAGCTGTACCGCTGCCATTATCCTGATGTCCGGCCAGTTTGAACCTGGCTCAGGGGTGACCGGGGTCGAGCTGACCCAGCGTGCGCTCTCCTCCCAGATCGGTGGCGGTGGCAACATCTTCATCGCGGCGGCGATCTTCTTCTTCGCCTTCACCTCCATAGTCGCGAACTACTCCTACGCCGAGACCAACCTGGTGTTCCTGGAACACAACCACAAGGGTGGTCTGATGCTGTTCCGCATGTTCGTGCTGGGCATGGTGATGTTCGGCTCCGTGGGCGAGCTGCCCACCGTGTGGGCGCTGGCGGATGTCTCCATGGGGATGATGGCCATCGTCAACCTGGTGGCCATGCTGCTGCTCTCCGGCGTCGCCATCAAGCTGGCCAAGGATTACAACGACCAGCTCAAGCTGGGCCGGGTACCCACCTTCGATGCCAACAAGTACCCCGAGCTGCGCAGTCAGCTCGAAGAGGGGATCTGGGACAACCCGCCCAAGAGCAAGCAGGCGTAAGCGCCGCGCTCGACGACTGGATATGCCAAGAGGGGAGCCGCAGGTTCCCCTCTTTCATTGGTGGAGGATGGGATGTGCTATGGCGAGATAAGGGGGGACTTCACCTGGACTTCACACAAGCGCATACCTGGCACATGCTGCGGCGCTATGCTGGCGTCACTTCTTCGTCGCGAGTGCGGCAATCCAGACAGACAAGAGGATAAAACGATGCAACAACGACAGAGCATGAACTGGTTGGCGGTGACGACCCTGCTGTGGGCCGGTCTGGCCCAGGCCGGTAGCGAGCCCGCGGCGCTGCGCCAGCTGGTGGATGAGACCATCAAGCCGGTGATGGCGGAGTATCGGATCCCGGGGATGGCGGTCGCCCTGCTCAAGGACGGAAAGGCTCACTACTTCCACTACGGCCTGGCCAATCGAGAGAGCGGGGCCCGCGTCGATGAGCAGACACTGTTCGAGATAGGCTCGGTCAGCAAGACGCTCACTGCAACACTTGGGGCCTATGCCGTGGCCGAGGGGCACCTTGGCCTCGGCGACAAGGTGAGTCAGCACTATCCCGCCCTCAAGGGCAGCGCATTTGACCGGGTCACCCTGGGGCAGCTTGCCACCTACAGCGCTGGCGGCCTGCCGCTGCAGTTCCCGGACGAGGTGGATACTGCCGACAAGATGCAGGCTTACTATCGCAACTGGTCACCCGCCTTTGCGGCCGGTACCCATCGCCAGTATTCGAATCCAAGCATAGGGCTGTTTGGCCACCTGGCGGCGCGCAGCCGGGGGGAGTCCTTCGAGCAGATGATGGAGCAGACCCTGCTGCCCAAGCTCGGCCTGCAGCGCACTTACCTCAAGGTGCCAGAGGCGGCCATGGGGCACTACGCCTTTGGCTATGACAAGGCGGACAAGCCCATCCGGGTCAACCCCGGTATGCTGGCCGCCGAGGCGTACGGCATCAAGACCTCGGCGCCGGATCTGCTCAAGTTCGTCGAGGCGAATATGAGCACGCCAAAGGATGCGAAGCTTGCGGCGGCGATCGCGTTGACCCACACCGGCGCCTATTCGGTGGGACCCATGACCCAGGGGCTGGGTTGGGAGATGTATGACTATCCCACTTCTCTCGCGACCCTGCAGGCCGGCAACAGCACCGACATGGTGCTCAACCCCCAGAAGGTGGCGCCCCTTAGCAATCCTGCTCCGGCCAAGGCCAGCACCCTCTTCAACAAGACGGGCTCCACCAATGGCTTCGGGGCTTATGTCCTCTTCGTGCCGGCCAAGGGGGTAGGCATCGTCATGCTGGCCAACCGCAACTACCCCAACGCGGCCCGCATCGAGGCGGCACACCGGATATTGCAGCAGCTGGATAAGTAGAGAAGTAGACAGGCCAAATGAAAACGCCGGAGCCCAAGGCTCCGGCGTTTTCTATTCAGCGGCTTGGGAAAGGGGCATCAGCCGTATTGCTCTTCCATCCAGGCTTCGACGATGAGCTGAGCCGAGACCCCGTCCACGCTGCCCTTGTCCAGCGCCCTGTAGCCGCCGCGCTCGAACAGCCGGGCGCGGGCATCCGTGGTGGTGAGACGCTCATCCTTGAACTCCACCGGCTTGCCGAAACGGCCGTGCAGGCGATTGCCGAACTTGCGGGCCCGCACCGTGATCTCCTGATCGGTGCCGTCCATGTTGAGCGGAAGGCCCACCACCAGCAGATCCGGCTGCCACTCCTTGAGCAGCTTCTCTATCTCGTCCCAGTTGGGAATGCCGTCGTTGGCCTTGAGGGAACGAAGGGGACTGGCCGTGCCGGTGAGCTCCTGACCGATGGCGACGCCGATACTCTTGGTGCCGTAGTCAAAGCCCATGATGCTGCGTGATGACATGAAAGTCCTTGAAATAAGATGAATAAAAAAACGCCGTTTCCCCTCACCCTGGCCCTCTCCCGGAGGGAGAGGGAACCGATCGAGGTTATGTCCGCTCGCATGTGGCTAGCTCTGTTTTGGCTGGCAAGTTGCCCCGGATATATCCGAAAAGCGCCGATTTACTCCCTTCTCCCCTCGTGGGAGAAGGGTTGGGGATGAGGGGCACTAAGTGGGAACCGCACCAACTTAAAGAACGCGATAAAAGGACCTAGCTATGCCCCACCTGGCTGGAGAGGTGCAGGGGATTGACGCCGATGCTGGCGGCGGCCTGCTGCCAGCGCTGATGGATCGGGGTATCGAATACCAGCTTGGCATTGGGCGGGATCACCAGCCAGGCACCGTCCACCAGCTCCTGCTCGAGCTGGCCCGCGCTCCAGCCGGCGTAGCCGAGCGCCACCAGCCAGTGGCTCGGCGCCTCATCGGTGCCGAGCGTCTCCAGGATGTCCTTGGAGGTGGTGACCATCATCTCGTCGCTCACCTGCAGGGTGGAGTTGAAACCGGGGCGGAAGCTGTGCAGCACGAAGCCGCGATCCCCGTGCACCGGGCCGCCCTGTAGCACGGGTTGCTTCATCTCGGCCGTGTCGGGCGGGCTCAGGTTGAGCTTGGTCAGCATCTCATCCAGGGACATGTCGACCGGGATATTGACCACCAACCCCATGGCGCCCTCGCTGCTGTGTTCACACAGGTAGACCAGGGAGCGTTCGAAGTAGGCGTCAGAGAGGCTCGGCATGGCGAGCAGAAAATGGTTTTGCAGTGTTTGCATAGTGGCCAAATAGTGCAAAGGTGTTTGGGGTGATTATGGCAGTTAGGGGCGGCGGGCAAAACCGCTTTTTGCGGCCAGGGTGCGAAGTTGGGCACCGTTTCGCAAAGAGGATAGCGGGGGCCGCGAGGGCCCCCGACGGGGATTACTTGCCCAGCCGACGCTCGATAGCGTCCATCAGCATGCCGGTGATGGAGACGTCGAAGGCTGCCTCGATCTCGCGGATGCAGGTCGGGCTGGTGACGTTAATCTCGGTCAGCCGATCGCCGATGATGTCGAGACCGACGAAGATCAGGCCCTTGGCCTTGAGGGTCGGGCCCACGGCACGGGCGATGGCCCAGTCGGCCTCGCTCAGGGGGCGGGCCTCGCCGCGGCCACCGGCCGCCAGGTTGCCACGGGTCTCGCCCTGTGCCGGGATACGGGCCAGGCAGTAAGGCACCGGTTCGCCGTCCACCACCAGCACGCGCTTGTCACCGTCCTTGATGGCGGGCAGATAGGTCTGCGCCATGCAGTACTGACTGCCATGTTCGGTCAGCGTCTCGATGATGACCCCGACGTTGGCGTCGTCTTCCTTCATGCGGAAGATGGAGGCGCCGCCCATGCCGTCCAGGGGCTTCAGGATCACGTCTTTGTGCTCGGCGTGGAAGGCCCGCAGCTTGTCGGCTCTGCGGGTCACCAGCGTGGTCGGGGTGTGCTCGGCAAACCAGGCGGTGTAGAGCTTCTCGTTGGCGTCGCGCAGGCTCTGGGGCTTGTTGACGATGAGGCAACCCTCGTCCTCGGCCCGCTCCAGCATGTAGGTGGCGTAGATGAACTCGGTGTCGAACGGCGGATCCTTGCGCATCAGGATCGCGTCCAGGGTAGAGAGGGGTTGATCGATGACCTCACCCAGTTCGAACCAGTTGGTGTAGTCGTACTTCACCTTGAGCGGGCGCATGGTGCCGAAGGCGCGGCCCGCTTCCATGTAGAGATCCGACATCTCCAGGTAGAAGAGCTCATAGCCGCGCTTCTGCGCCTCTTCGAGCATGGCGAAGCTGGAGTCTTTCTTGATGTTGATGGCCGAGATGGGGTCCATCACTATGCCGAGTTTGATGGTCATCCGAGATTCCTTCTGTGGCTCGATTGGGTGTTGAGATTATCAGAACCTGTTCAAGGTCTGTCGCGAGAGGTCGTCAGCAAGGTAAAGAGCAGCGCAGGAACCGGAGTGTGTAAGCACACATGAGGATTCCGAGCAGCACATGAGCCTTGATCACGACCTCGCAGCAAGATATTGAGCAGGTTTTAGGCCAGATCGCCAAAGCGGCACTGCAACGCCGAGATGGCGGTCAGGGCGGCGGTTTCGGTGCGCAGCACCCGCGGCCCCAGCAACATTTCCTTGAACTCTTCCTGCACAGTACGGGCGATTTCGTCGCTGGACAAGCCACCTTCGGGGCCGATCAGCAGGCGTACGCCGTGCTCAGGCACCGGCAGGGTGTTGATGCTGTAGGGGGCGCGCGGGTGCAGGTTGAGCTTGAGCTCTTGGGTCTCCTCCGCGAGCCAGGCGTCCAGCTCCATGGGCATGCGCACTTCGGGCACCACATTGCGGCCGCACTGCTCGCAGGCGCTGATCACCACCTTCTGCCACTGCTCGCGTTTCTTCTCCAGCCGATCCGCCGGCAGCTTGACGCCACAACGCTTGGAGAACAGCGGGGTGATGCAGGTGACGCCGAGCTCCACGGATTTCTGGATGGTGAAGTCCATCTTGTCGCCGCGGCTGATCACCTGACCGAGATGGATGGTCAGCGGCGACTCGACCGACTGGGTATCGCAGCCGTCGATCCGCACTTCCACCGACTTCTTGCCGACGTTGACTATGGTGGCGGGATACTGGTTGCCGTCGCCATTGAACAGCTCGAGGGGCTGGCCCGGCTGCATGCGCAACACCCGGCCGATGTGGTTGGCACCGTCTTCCGACAGGGCGAGAGTCTGGCCAACCTGCAGGGAGGCCGGTTCATAGATACGTGGAGTGCGCATGCGTTATATCTGTCTCTTGAATGACGATGAAGCGGTTAAATGTGATGCCAAGTTGCCATTTAATGGCTCATCTGCTGCGTAAAATCGTTATTTATTGGTATTAAATAGGGATTTGACGCAATCAGTCAGCCCGCTGGCAGCCTGTCGTGTCGAGATGGCGCCGCTTCTCATATGGGAGGGAGCTGTCATCCCTCCCTGTCAGATGGGGTCACTGGCACTGCTTTTCAATAAAGGGATTGGTATTGCCCTGCAGCTTGCCGATGCGGCGGTTGCGCTCGCATTCCCAGCGATCCGCCGGGTACTGCCTGTCCCAGGCCTCGAACAGTTTACGCTGTTGGGCGGCCAGGCGCAGCCCATACTGCTCCCCCATGTAGAGGTAGGCGCGGGCTATCTGGCCGCGCACCGGCCCCTTGGGCGGCTGCACTCGCTGCTCCTTGAAGTCCACCAGCATCTGGCACTTGCCGTACTGGTTCGGCTTGCCGTTCCAGTCGGAGAAACGGTAGTTCGCGCGATCGCCGTTCACCTCACCGATGGCGGGGAAGAGGTTGTGCATGTCCCCCTCCATCTTGTTGAACTCCTCGCTCTTGCCGCAGTTCTTGCGACCCCCCTCCTGCCAGCATTGCAGCTGGTGGCCGAACTCCCAGGCGGGCACCACGTGCTCCCACTCGATGCGAGCGGCGCGATTGGCCTGTTTGCGCGGCAGGTAGCCGCAGCTCTCCCAGTCCGGCGCCATCTTCTTGCCGCTGAACTTGATGTTGCAGCCGCAGTAGAAGCTGGTGGGGTGGCTCTGATAGAGCTTGACGAGATCCTGCTTGGCGGCGCGGAAGGTCTGGGCCTCCTGTGCCTGGAGTGGCGCACTGACCAGCAGGGTCAGGCCGAGGGAGAGCAGGGGAAGGCCGAAAGCGAGCGAGGGGCGAGACATGAAGATCCTTGAAAATGAGAGATGAAACGAAGCGGTTGCGCACCCTACCACAGGGATGCGACACCAGCTGGCTCAGTCGGTTGCCGGCACCGGCACCAATGGCTGGCGACAGCGGCGGCAGTGGTAGCGCGCCTCACCCCGTTGCACCTTGTTGTGACGGCGGATGGAGAGCTGATGCTGCTGACAGGCGCAGGCATAGGGCTGGGTGCGCTGGCCGAGCACCGCGAGATCGAAGCTGTGGGTGGTGCGGGGTTCGAGGTTGAACACCTCCCGCATCACCGATTGCCATTGGCGACCGTGGGGCAGCACCCGGCTCTTGCCACGCCCTTCCCCCCAGAGCGCATGGACCAGCAGGTGGGCCACCTCGTGGGGCACCACCTCGTCCATGAATGCCTGCTGGTTAGCCTCATAGAGCGCCGGGTTGAAGCGCAGCTCCCAGGTCTGCAGCCGCGCCGACCCCGCCGCCCGGCCACGCATGTTCAGGTGAATACGCGGGCGCGGGAAGGGGCGGCCGAGGCGAGCCTCGGCCTGCAAGAAGCAGGCGTCGACCCGCGCGGCGAGCAGGGCATCGGGGGAGGGAAGGGCAGACATGGGCAATCCTGTCGGTCGGCGGATAAGCAAAAGGGGAGCCAGGCTCCCCTTTTATCACAGGCTCGTGGCCGGGCGAAAGTTACAGACCGGCGACGTCGCGCAGCAGGGCGGCCTTGTCGGTCTTCTCCCAGGGGAACTCTTCGCGACCGAAGTGACCGTAGGCGGCGGTGGCCTGGTAGATCGGGCGCTTGAGGTCCAGCATCTCGATGAGGCCGTAGGGACGCAGCTCGAAGTGCTCGCGTACCAGCTTGACCAGCAGCTCCTCGGCGACCTTGCCGGTGCCGAAGGTTTCGACGCTGATGGAGGTCGGCTCGGCCACGCCGATGGCGTAGGAGACCTGTACTTCACAGCGATCCGCCAAGCCGGCGGCGACGATGTTCTTGGCCACGTAGCGGGCTGCGTAGGCGGCGGAGCGATCCACCTTGGACGGATCCTTGCCGGAGAAGGCGCCACCACCGTGACGGGCCATGCCGCCGTAGGTGTCGACGATGATCTTGCGACCGGTCAGACCGCAGTCGCCCATGGGGCCGCCGATGACGAAACGGCCGGTCGGGTTGATGAAGAACTTGGTGTCCTTGGTGATCCACTCGGTCGGCAGCACCGGCTTGATGATCTCCTCGCGTACTGCCTCGACCAGATCCTTGTGGCTGATGGAGTCGCAATGCTGGGTGGAGAGCACCACGGCATCCACACCCAGGATCTTGCCCGCGTCGTCGTAGGCGAAGGTCAGCTGGCTCTTGGCATCCGGGCGCAGCCACGGCAGGGTGCCGTTCTTGCGCACTTCGGCCTGGCGTTTCACCAGCAGGTGGGAGTAGGTGATGGGGGCCGGCATCAGCACGTCGGTTTCGTTGGTGGCGTAGCCGAACATCAGGCCCTGGTCACCGGCGCCTTGCTCGTACGGATCGGTACGGTCAACACCCTGGTTGATGTCCGGGGACTGCTTGCCAATGGCGTTCAGCACGGCGCAGGAGTCGGCGTCGAAGCCCATGTCGGAGTGGGTGTAACCGATCTCGCGCACGGTGTCGCGCACGATCTGCTCGATGTCGACCCAGGCAGAGGTGGTTACTTCACCGGCGACCATCACCATACCGGTCTTGACCAGGGTCTCGCAGGCGACGCGAGCCTTGGTGTCTTGCACCAGGATGGCGTCCAGCACCGCATCGGATATCTGGTCGGCGATTTTATCGGGATGGCCTTCGGAGACCGACTCGGAAGTAAACAGCTTTGCCATGATAGGTTCTCGATTCGTTGGGGTTATCGCCTCGGCCATAACCGGATAATGACAGGATGACTGTAGAGGTATCTACATCTGGACGTCTATTTTAATTAGGCCATAGGGTGATTGCCAGCACTATTTTGGCCTGGAGCCGCCCGGGGCGGCCTTGTCCGGCCAATCACCCCATTCGGGGTAGGCAAGGGGTTGGATTGAATCGTTTGCCCCGCCAAGAAAAGCGATTGTGCTCCCAAAGCGGCTTTATTCGCCCAGATAATATTTGCACGCCGCGCGCCCTGCTGGGACAATGACGCGCCTTAATCTTGGCCATCAAATGAAGCAATCGCAGGAGATACAGATG
>NZ_CDDF01000016.1 GCF_000819865.1 Aeromonas eucrenophila | reverse complement strand
ATTCCGCCACCTTCGCACATTGTCATCAATCTTGTTTTACATGCCATCGATGGAGCATGTTGCAGTATGGTGCGAAGAGAGGGACTCGAACCCTCACATCCGTGGGACACTAACACCTGAAGCTAGCGCGTCTACCAATTCCGCCACCTTCGCATCACTGCGGTCGTGGATTCTATAGAGTTTTGGAGGGGCGTCAACAGCCAAAGGGGACTTTTTTCGCTGTTGACGGGTAAAGCCGTATTAAGGGCGCAAAACTTCAGCAATCAACGTCAGACAGAGGCCAGCGCATCCCGGTACATCTGTTCGTACAGAGGGACGGAGTCAGCCCAGTTGAAACGGGTCAGCATGGCGTTGTGCTGCACCTTGGCGAAACGAGCGGGCTCTTGCAGGTAGTGGAGCAGGCTGCGGCGCATGGCATCGAGCAGGGTGCTGGCGGTGGGGTCGTTGAAGCAGAAGCCGGTGGCCCGCTCGGGATCCGCATCCCAATCCACCACAGTGTCTCTGAGGCCACCGACGGCTCGCACCAGCGGCAGGGTGCCATAGGCCAGGCTGTACATCTGGTTGAGGCCGCAGGGCTCGAACAGGGAAGGCATCAGGAAGAAGTCGGCGCCAGCCTCCACCAGGTGGGCCAGTCGATCGTCGTAGGCGTTGATGAAGGCGAAGCGGTCAGGATGTTGCTGGGCGATGGCCTGCAGCTGGGCGGCGAGAGAGGGATCGCCGGAGCCGACGATCACCACCTGGACCTGATGCTGCAGGAACTTGTCCAGCGCCGGGATCAGCAGGTGAACCCCCTTCTGCTCTGTCAGGCGACATACCATGCCATAAATTGGCAGATCTGCAGCAGGAAGACCTGCCTCTTGCTGCAGGATCTGCTTGCAGACACGCTTGCCGGCCAGGTGCTCGACATCATAGGTGGTCGGCAGCAGGGCATCGGTGGCGGGATCCCAGTCCTGATAGTCGCAGCCGTTGAGGATGCCGCGCAGGTCGCTCGCCCGTTGCTGGAACACGCTGGCCATGCCGTGAGCGCCCAGGTGGGTCAGCAGCTCGCTGGCATAGTTGGGGCTGACCGCATTGATCTTGTCGGCATACAAGACCCCGCACTTGAGCAGGTTGATGTGGCCGTAGTCGTAGTTGATGCGCTGCTCGTAGTCACCTATCTCCGGCACGGCCCAGAACTGGGAGCGATCGAATACGCCCTGAAAGGCCGCATTGTGGATGCTGATCACCGAGCGGGTGCGCTGGAAAAACGGATTGCGGGCATGGCGGGTCTTGAGCAGCAGGGGCAGCAGGCCGGTGTGCCAATCGTTGCAGTGCGCTATGTCGGGGGCAAAATCGAGCTGCTCGCAGGCGTGCAGGGCCGCCGCCGCCAGGAAGGCGAACCGCTCACCGTTGTCGGGGTAGGCCTGATTGTTCTCGGCGTAGAGCTGGGGCCGGTCGAAATACTGCGGGCAATCGAGCAGATAGACGCAGATCCCGTCCAGCTCCAGCTGATGGATGCGATAACTGATGTCTGCCTTGTCCGGCGGGGTGGGCAGCCAGCGGGAGGCGATGAGCCTGGCTTCGTCCCGTCGTTTGAGGGTCTGGTAGAAGGGCAGGATGATGCGAACGTCGTGGCCCTCTCGGGCGAGGTACAGTGGCAGGGCCTTGGCCACATCCGCCAGGCCCCCGGTCTTCACCAGCCCCTCAACCTCAGAGGCAACAAACAGGATTTTCAGTGGGTTAATAGCCAACTCTTGCTCCCTTAGGTACCACGACGATACCGCCTTCAGATACGGTAAACCTCTCTCGGTCATGGTCCAGATTCTCACCGATCACGGTGCCGGGTGCAATTTCAACATTTTTATCGATGATGGCGCGTCGAATTGAGCAACCTTCCCCTATTTTTACGTCTCCCAGCAGCACGGATTCACTGATGTGACTGCAGGGGCCTATGTTGCAGCTAAAGCCCAGAATGGAGCGCTGGATCTGGCTGCCTTGAATGAAACAACCGCCCGAGATCAAGGAGTTGGCGATCTTGACCTTGCAATCCTCGGTGTCGATGAAGGTGGCGGGGGGCAGCGGCGGGTAGTGAGTGTGCAGCGGCCACTTGCGATTGTAGAGGGAGAAGGGGGCATCGTCGGCGACCAGGTCCATGTGTGCCTGCCAATAAGAGTCCAGCGTCCCTACATCGCGCCAGTAGACGTTGGGCTTCTCGCCAGGGATCCGGTTGCTGCTGTAGTCATAGACATAGACGGGGGTGCGCGGATAGAGGCTGGGGATGATGTCCTTGCCAAAATCGTGGCTGGAATTCTCCTCGGCGGCATCCCGTTTCAGCTCGCGATAGAGCGCCTCGGTCTCGAAGATGTAGTTGCCCATGGAGACCAGGGCCTGGGTGGGATCCCCCGGGATGTGTTTGGGGTGCTTGGGTTTTTCTTCAAAACCTATCATCCGCCCTTCCTGATCCACCTCGATCACCCCGAAGGCGCTCGCCTCCTCGATGGGCATGCGCAGGGCGGCGACCGTCATGGCGGCCGCCTTCTGTTTGTGGAAGGTCACCATCTGGCTCACATCCATCTTGTAGATGTGATCCGAGCCGAAGATGCAGACATGCTCGGGATCCGAGGTCTCGATGAAGCGCAGGTTCTGGTAGATGGCGTCGGCGGTGCCGTCATACCAGCGCTTGCCCATCCGCATCTGGGCGGGGATGGGGTCGATGAAACGGTCGGTGATGCCGACTATGTTCCAGCCCTTCTTCATGTGCAGATAGAGGGACTGGGACTTGAACTGGGTGAGCACATAGATGCGCAGGAAGTCGGCGTTGACGAAGTTGTTGAGGACGAAGTCGATCAGGCGGTAACTGCCGCCGAAGGGCACCGAAGGCTTGCTGCGGGTGGTGGTCAGCGGCTGGAGGCGAGTGCCTTCTCCTCCGGCCAGAATCATGGTCAATATGCCTGCCATCGTATTTCTCTCCCTGCTTGAAAAGGCTTTCATGTCGCTGCAAAAAAACACCCCTTAAGGGGTGGCAATCGTTTTTCTGGTACCTTATCAGATCCCGTATGGCACTCTCTACTCGTTTTATTACAACCGTTACATTTATTTACGCTTTGCTCAGATACACCTTGAATTTGGTGTCGCTGCCGATGATCTCGGTCCGTTTGAAGTGAGTGTCCAGTATAGGTTGATATCGCAGGAAGGCGTTGGCGACTATGGTCAGGGCGCCGTTGGCGGTCAGGAATTCGGGGGCCCTTGCCAGGAAGGTTTCGGTGGCGGTGTAGAAGGTCTTGAGCCCGGCATGGAAGGGGGGATTCGAGACAATATGTTGGAATTTTTCAGCCACATTGGAGTAGACGTCGGAAGCATAGACCTTGCCCTGCAGGCCGTTGACGGCCAGGGTGCGGCGGCTGGATTCCAGCGCCAGTGCGCTGATGTCCACCATGTTGACGGTCAGCGTCGGGTTGCGCTTGGCCAATACCGAGCCGATGACGCCGGCGCCACAGCCAAAATCGAGCAAGTTGCCCGTCATGGGCGGCAGGCTGGCCAGCAGCAGCTGGCTGCCGAGATCCAGGCCATCGGCGCTGAAGACCCCGGGCAATGCCATCACGGTCAGCGCCGTTTCGCCGGCCTGGCACTCATAACGGCTGAACCAGGCATCCAGCTCGAACGGGGCGACTGGCTTGCTGAGCTCGCCATGATAGAGGGAGCAGCGGCGTGCGGAGTCCCGCTTGATGGGTTGTTCACCATAGGGGGCCAGCAGCTTGTCGGCGCCGTTGATGCCGCCCCGGTTTTCACCGGCCAGCAGCAGATCGGCCCCGGTTTCCAGCAGGGGGGTCATCATGGCGAGCAGATATTGCGCCTCGGCCTTGGCCTTGGGCATCAGCAGCAGCAGGGCATCGAAGCGGGGGGCGCCGCCGAGCTGGTGATCGAACAGAATGTTGTCCCCAAGCGCCTCTTGCTGGCTGAGGTAGTAGCAATAGTCGGTGGTGAAGACCGTCAGGGAATCGGTCAGCTCGGCCAGCTGGTGGGGATAATCATCCTCCAGGGCGCCGCAGACCAACAGCCGCTTGCCGACAAAGAGGGCTTGGTTACGTTCCAGCATTTGGCTGACGGCACTGACAGGACGGCTCATTGGGACTCTCCACACAATTTTGGGCGGCCATTATACATGGCCGCTTTCGCCTTGACATTTATGCCGTGTTCCCGAAATATGCCAGACACCTTATTTAGCCAGAGATGATGCAATGCGGCTTCGCGTATCGAAACGAAAGCATAAACACAGCCTGAACCTTGGGCCTGCTGACGTGCGCGCGTAACCTCTCATCTCTGAGACGATTCAAGCCCCGGTAGCGACCCTCGTACCGGGGCTTTTTATTGACCCATCCATCTATTCAGGAGAAGGAAATCCCATGTTTCAAGGTTCGATAGTTGCCCTGATCACCCCATTTCGACAGGGCCAGCTGGATGAGGCCGCGCTGGCTCGTCTGGTGGAGTGGCACATAGAGCAAGGCACCCACGGCATAGTGCCGGTCGGTACCACGGGGGAGAGCCCGACCCTGACCCACGACGAGCACTGCCGGGTGGTGGAGCTGGTGGTCAAGCAGGTGGCGGGGCGCGTGCCTGTCATCGCCGGTGCCGGCTCCAACAATCCGGTCGAGGCCATCGAATACACCCGTCACGCCGAACAGGCCGGGGCGGATGCCACCCTGCACGTGGCCGGTTACTACAACCGCCCCAATCAGGAAGGCTTGTTCCATCACTTCAAAGCGGTGCATGACGCCACCACCAAGCCCATCATCGTCTACAACATTCCGCCGCGCGCCATCGTCGACGTGCAGCCTGCGACCCTGGCCCGCCTGGCCGAGCTGCCACGGATCGCCGGGGTGAAGGATGCCACCGGCGATCTGGCCCGTCCCTGGACCGAGCGCCAGCTGATCAAGAAGCCGTTTGCCTGGCTCTCCGGCGAAGATGCCACCGCGGTGGCCTACAACATCGGCGGCGGCCAGGGCTGCATCTCGGTGACCGCCAACGTGGCCCCCAAGCTGGTGGCCGAGGTGCAGAACCTGACCCTGGCCGGTGAATGGCAGGCTGCCCGCGAGTTGCAGGACAAGCTGATCCCCCTGCACCAGGCCATGTTCGCCGAGCCGAGCCCCGCCGGCGCCAAGTACGCCGTCTCCCTGCTTGGTTTCTGCAGCGAGGAGTGCCGTCTGCCGGTGATGCCCCTGTCGGAAGCGACCCGTGAGCGGATCCGCGCCGCCATGCAGGCATTGAATCTGTTGTAAAACTGGGCTCTGGATCGCGCTTTTGATTGCCCGCTCAATAAATGGCCGGGCTTTGCCGATATACTCGCTTGGATACATTTCAAGGACGAGTTGGCATGCAAGAATGGGATCCGGAGCACTTCACCAGTTTTGAACAGCTCTGTGAGGTGACGCTGGCCGCGGTCAGAGAGAAGACCGAGGCCGAACAGATCTATCTGTGGCTGCGGGCGCCTGCGCCCCAGCTCTACTGCTATCGACCCGAGCTGGGGTTGCTCTGCCTGCATGCCGACGCCCTGACCAGCCTGGATCTCCCCCTTGCCTTCATCGAACGCTCCCTCGTGCTCTGCCAGTTGCTGGTAGAACCTGTCACGCCGGCCAATGGGCTCTGGGAGAGCGTCGAACCCGAGGCGCCCCGTCTGCGCGCCAGTTTTCCCCTCAAACGCCACCAGGGGCTGGAAGCCGTGGTCTATCTGGAGACGAGGCGTCGCCTCGATCGCCTGCCAAGGCGCCACCAGCAGAGTATTCAGCTGCTTATGCACTATCTGGCAGCGGAACTGGATGGTAGAAGGCTCGCCAGCCAGGTGGATATGGAGCGGGATCAGCGGCTTCATACCCAGGCTGATCTCGTCCGCAGCCAGGCCTTGCAGGATGCCTTTCTCAGCATGTTGCAGGCGCTGCATCAGGTCGGGGTCCGGCTGTCGCGCTGTGACAGCGAAGAGCGCCTGCTGCACGATGCGGTGGCCCTCGCCCGCCAGGAGCTGCAGTTCGATCGCATCGCCATCTTCCTGATCGACCATGAGTGCAAGACCATGCACGGTACCTGGGGCACCAACGAGGCGGGTGAGCTGGTCGACGAGCGCCACTTCGTCAGCGCCATCCCGGAACATCCCATCGTGCAGGAGGCGTTGCGGCGCAAGGACTATGTGCTGGTGCTGGAGGACGCCCCGCTCTATTACGAGCAGCAGGAGGTGGGCCGTGGCTGGAATGCCATGGTGTCCCTGTGGGACGGGAGCACCCCCATCGGCTGGATCGCCGCCGACAACCTGCTCTGGCGCCGTCCCCTCAAGGCCTATCAGAGCGAGATCTTCAAACAATACGCCGCCGTGCTCTCCCAGTTGCTGATCCGCCAGCGTACCCAGGCCACCCTGGAGCGCTTCAACCGTGAGCTGGAGCAAAGGGTGCAGGAGCGGACCCGGCAGCTGGCCGATACCAACCGGGCGCTGGAGGAGGCCAACCGGCGTCTCTCCCTGCTGTCGCTGGAGGATCCCCTGACCGGGATCGCCAACCGTCGCCAGTGGGATCTCACCATGGAGCGGGAATGGGAGCGGGCGCGGCGTCATCAGGGGGTATTGGCGGTGCTGATGATCGACGTGGATGAGTTCAAGTCCTACAACGATCACTTCGGCCACGGCAAGGGGGATCAATGCCTGCAACGGGTCGCGGCCCTGCTGCAGGAGGCGGAGCGACGCCGTACCAATCTGGTGGCCCGCTATGGTGGCGAGGAGTTCGTGATCCTGCTGTGCGCCCCGCAGCCCGGGGAGGCGGAGCGGCTGGCGGAGCAGATCCACCGGGCGCTCGCTGAGCTGCAGATAGCCCATCCGGCCTCCCGGGTGGCGGAGGTGCTCACGGTCAGCATCGGCTTCAGCTATCTCATCCCCTCGGCGGACAAGGGGTGGCAGACCCTGACGGAGCAGGCGGATCAGGCGCTCTATCATGCCAAGTCCCAGGGACGAGCCTGCACCCTGGCGTATCGCTGAGCCCACCCCGGGCACGGCCAGCCATCTTCATTCGCGGTTTTGTCACGGGCGCTCGCCATCGGCAGGGCGCCTGCGATAAATGCGAGAGCAAGCGTTTCTCGGTATCTGGTGGATGGCGATGGGGCATGGCTCTGGCTAGAATGGGGGCCCATTTTCCACAGACAGATCCTGCACCATGACCCTATCCGGATTTCAAGGCCTGGTCTTCGACCTCGACGGCACCCTGGTGGACTCCATGCCGCTGCACCTGGCCGCCTGGGAGCATGCCGCCCGCGAGTTTGGCTTCCAGTTCGATGCCGACTGGTTCTATGAGCTGGGTGGCATGCCCAGCCGCAAGATAGCGCTGCTGGTGGCCGAAGTGCAGCAGATAGCGCTGGATCCCCTGCTGGTGACGCGCTGCAAGACCGAGCACTATGTGGCCAACTTGCACAAGGCAACCCCCTTCCCGGCCATGCTGGAGCTGGTCAAACGCTACCACGGCCAGATCCCCATGGGGATCGGCACGGGATCCCCCCGCATCAATGCCGAAGCCGTGCTGCGCAATACCGGGCTGGATCGCTACTTCCCCGTGGTGGTCACCGCCGACGATGTGGATCTGCACAAGCCCCATCCGGATACCTTCCTGCTGGTGGCGCGCCGATTGGGCATAGCGCCTGACAGCTGTCTGGTGTTCGAGGATACGGGCATAGGTGCCCAGGCCGGGCAAGCTGCCAACATGCAGGTATGCATGATCAAGGAAGGAAAACCGGTCGGATTGAGCTATTGAGATTGGCTTGCCGAGTCAGGCGAGGCGGGTCACTGGGTCGGGGCAGAGAAAAGCCCCACTCTCATACGGGACAGGCAATAAACATGAGAGTGGGGATGGCGTCGGTCAGCGGCTGACGCAGGACGACGAGGGGGCGAGCATCACTGCTCGCTGCTACCGCCTTGATTGTCATCATAACGGCCAGGAGCGCCATGGGGGCGCGGTGCCATGGAGACGCGCGGCTTGCGAGCGCGCTGGATGCTGACGGCAGGGCGGCCGGAGTGCATGGCGATGGTGGAGATCTTGGCCTTGTAAACCAGTTGCTGATTGCCATGGGCGTCGGTCAGCAGCACGCTGTACTGGTCGAAGCCACTGATGGTCCCTTCCAGTTTGATGCCGCTCACCAGGAAGATGGCGACCTGACTGCGGTTCTTGCGCAACCAGTTGAGGGCAGAATCTTGCCCGTTCCCAAGGGAGAAGGCTTGCTCAATCGTAGAGTAGCTTGGGGATTCAGTTGTCATAAATTATTGTCCCGCGGAAAAAAGTGGCGTTTGATTGTGCTAAATGACCACTGGCTTGTCAAAGCCATTCTCTTTCGCTACTGAAGCTGAATGAGCGAATGAACAGGGCTGGTGGTTAGCGGCGGTGACTGCAATAATTGGCGCCTCTGGCCGTTCGCGGCCTCCTGCTGGGGTCTTATCTTGCATTCGGTTTCACACCAACACCCAACCACCTATACCCATGACGCGACGGCCTGTGAAGAGTGCGACCTGCTGGTGCCGGCGACCACGCTCGCGGTAGGGGAGGCGAGCGACTGTCCGCGCTGCGGTCACGTCCTCAGCCGCCACCTGCCGCAGCAGGAACGCAGGCCGCTGGCCTACGGTTTTGCCGCCCTCATCATGTTCGGGCTCTCCAATGTCTTCCCCTTCATGTCGTTCTCGGCCAAGGGCCTCGGGCAGGAGATGACCTTCCTGCAGTGCATCACCACCCTGGTGGATCAGGGCTACCTGTTTCTCGGGGCCGTCTTGAGCCTGACCCTGATCGGTCTGCCGCTGGTCTACATCGGCTCCATCATGCTGGTGCTGTGGCGGCTCGACAAAGAGATGCACAGCAACGCCCTGCGCTCCCTCGGTCGTTTGCTGTGCCGGATCAAGCCCTGGCTGATGGTGGATGTCTTCCTGATCGGGGTGCTCATCTCCCTGGTCAAGCTGATGGGCATGGCCGACATCAAGATGGGGCTGTCGTTCTGGGCCTTCGTCGGCTACACCCTGCTGCTGATCAAGATGATCTCGTCCCTGGACAGGATGTGGCTGTGGCAGCGGCTGTTCGGCCGGGTCGAGGTGCAGGAGCCGGTGCCCGAAGCCAGCGCCCTGCAAGCCGGGCTGGTGGGCTGCCACATCTGTGGCGCCCTGAGCGAGGCCGGCGCCGACACCTGCTCGCGCTGTGGCGATCACCTGCATCAGCGCAAGCCAGGGGGCCTGAACCGCACCTGGGCGCTGCTCATCACCTCGGTGATCCTCTATATTCCCGCCAACCTCTATCCCATCATGGATACCGTGTTTCTGGGGGATGACAGCCCCTCGACCATCCTGGGCGGGGTGATACTGCTGTGGGCCATGGGCTCCTACCCCATCGCCGCCGTCATCTTCTTTGCCAGCGTGGTGGTGCCCATGGTGAAGATCCTGGCGCTGCTGTGGCTGTGCTTCATGGTGCAGCGCGGGGAGGTCAGCTCGCCCCTTGGCAAACTCAAGCTCTACCGCATGACCGAATTTGTGGGGCGCTGGTCGATGATCGATGTCTTCGTGGTGGCCATACTGGCTGGCCTCATCCGGCTCGACAATCTGATGACCATCTATCCGGGCCCCGCGGCCGTTGCTTTTGCCGGGGTCGTGTTGATCACCATGGTGGCCGCCATGAGTTTCGATTCCCGCCTGATCTGGGACTTACAACAAGGAGAGCGCGACCGTGAGTGAGCGTAAGAAAAGGTGGAAACCCGGCTCGGATTTTCTGAGCTCGGCCGCTGCCATCTGGATGGTGCCGCTGCTGGCGCTGTTCATCGGAGTCTGGATGCTGTTCCAGCACTGGTATTCACAGGGCCCCAGTTTCACCCTGACCGTGGCCACGGCCGAGGGCATAGTGGCGGGCAAGACGGTGATCCGCTCCCGGGAAGTGGAGGTGGGCCGCATCGAGGCGGTGGAGCTGAGCGATGACTACAGCCATGCGGTGCTCAAGGCGCGGCTGACCAATGCCGCCGCCGGCATGCTCAAGAAGGACAGCCAGTTCTGGGTGGTCAAGCCCCGAGTCGGGCGGGAAGGGGTCTCCGGCCTCGGCACCCTGCTCTCCGGCGCCTACATCGAGCTCTCCCCCGGCAAGAAGGGCCGGGCCCGCGGCGAATATGCCATGCTGGACAGGCCTCCGCTGGCCTCCCTGGATGCCAAGGGGCTGCGGCTCTCCCTCACCAGCAGCGATGCGAGTGCGCTGGGAGTGGGATCGCCCATCAACTACCAGGGCTTCACCATAGGCCAGGTGGAGGAGGCGAAATTCCTGCCCGAGAAGAGCGAGATGCAGTATCAGCTCTTCATCAACGCGCCTTACGACATCCTGGTGAGCACCAACTCCCGCTTCTGGCTGACTCCCGGTTTTGAAGTCTCCATGAGCAGCGAGGGGATGAAGGTCAAGATGGACTCCCTGGAGAGCCTGATCAACGGCGGCATCACCATGGGGCTGCCTCCGGGCTGGCTGCCGGGGGAAGCGGTCAAGCAGCAGGACGAGTTCGTACTGTTCAAGGATGAGGCGAGCGTGCTGGCCGGTAGTCTGAACCAGTTCATCGACTACGTCTTCCTGTTCGAGAACGACGTCGGTGGCCTGCATCCCGGTGCCGCCGTGCAGTACCGTGGCATCCGGGTCGGTACCGTCATCTCGGCTCCTTACCTCATCGACGATCAGGGTGTGCAGCTATTCAAGAGCCGCCAGATCCCGGTGCTTGCCCGCATCGAGGTGCAGCGTCTGTCCCATCGCTATGCCAACGCCGAGAAAGAGCAGTGGCGCGCCCTGTTCAACAAGCAGTTCAAGGAAGGCCTGAGGGCCAGCCTCAAGACCTCCAGCCTGCTGACCGGCGGCAAGGTGGTGGATCTGAACTTCTATCCGGAGGCACCTGCCTACCGGCCGATCAAGCTGGCGGGTTATCCGGTGTTCCCGACCGCCCAGGCCGGGCTGGATCAGATAGAGCGCAAGGTGAACCTCATCCTCGACAAGTTCGTCGACATGGACATGGCGACCACGCTCACACAAGTCAACAGCACCCTGGTGACCCTGGACAAGACGCTCAAGCACGTCAGCGCCGTGAGCAGCAATCTGGAGAAGTTCACCGGCCAGAGTGAGACCCAGCAGTTACCGGCGTCCCTCAACCAGAGTCTCAAACAGTTGCAGGAGACGCTGCAGACCTATGATGCCGGCTCCCAGACCAATCAGGAACTGCGGCAGTCGGTGCAGTCCCTCAATCAGCTGATGAGCGAGTTGCAGCCGCTGGTCCATTCCCTGAATGAGCAGCCGAGTTCGCTGATCTTCGACCGCTCTCGTCCCCGGGATCCTGAGCCCAAGCGAGGAAAATGATGAAAAAACGGATGATGACCCTGGCCTTGCTGGGGCTGCTGGCGGGCTGCAGCTCGGCCCCCACCAGCTTGCACTACTACTCGCTCGATACCGGCAGCCAGCCGGTGCCTGCCGCGGTGTCACAACCTCAGCACCAGCTGGTGCTGAGGCCCGTCGCCCTGTCGGGACAGCTCGATCGGGTCAGCCTGGTCTACCAGCTGGCAGGCAACGAGCTGCACTTTGCCGAGTACCATCGCTGGGCGGGTTCCCTTGATGCCCAGTTGACCCAGCTGACGCTGAACGGCCTCTCCAGCCGCCTGCCAGGCTGGGTGGTACGCCAGGATGGGGCCCGCAAGGGACCCGTGCTGAGCATCTCGGTGGAACGTTTCCAGGGGAGGGAGGATGGCCGTGCCCTGTTGAGCGGCCGCTGGCGGCTGCTGACGGAGGACGGGGTCGTGTTGCGGGACGTCCCCTTCCAGCAGGAGCGGGTGTTGCCTGCCGATGGCTATGGCGTGCTGGTGGACGAGCTGGGCCAGGGCTGGCAGCAGCTGCTCGACCAGATAGCGGCGGATGTGCGCGCAGGAGCCTGAACGAGGCAATAAAAAACGGGAGGCCAAGGCCTCCCGTTTTATTTGGTGTGGAGCGCGTGAGGTTACTGCTGTACCTCGGAGACCCCCTGTACCTTGACCTCTACCCGACGATCCGGGGCCAGGCAGACGATCAGCTCTTTCTTGGACTTGCTGGTGCAGCTCTCGCCCGTCACCGGATTGTTCTCGCCTTGTCCTTCCACGTTCACCTTGCCAGCGGGCAAGCCCTTGCCAATCAGGTAGTTGGCGACTGTCTGTGCACGCTGCTCGGAGAGCTTATGGTTGTAGGCATCGGAGCCGATACGGTCGGTGTAGCCGATGACGGTGGCGGAGCCATCCTTGGGTCTGGCTTCCTCGATCTGGCTGTAGAGGGTATCCAGCGCCTGACCTGCTTCCGGCTTGAGGGTGGCCTTGTTGAAGTCAAACAGCACATCCGAGCTCAGGGTGAACTGCTTGTCGACGACCACGGGCTCGGGCGCCGGCGCCGGGGCGGCGACCGGCACAGCTGCAGCTACCTGACCGAAGCGGTAGACGGCGGCCAGCGAGAGCAGGCCGTTATCCATGCGCAGGCCAGTATCCTCTCTGCTGCCGTAAGGAGAGCTGTACTGGTATTCGAGGCGGGCCGCCCAATCCAGGTTGAAGGCGTATTCGGCTCCGAGGGCCCCGACGAAGGTGAAGTCATTGTCACTGTCCAGATTGTCGCTGCTGGTCCAGCCATAGCCGCCACCGATGCGGCCATAGAGGTCCAGGTTGTCTGCAACCGGGAAGCCCAGCTTCAGCGTGAGCTGGGCCAGCTGCGCCTCGACAGAGTCGTTGAAGACACCGGCATTTCTGGTGCCGTTGTACTTGAGTTTGCCAAGGTAGTCGTAACCCAGTTCGATTCCCAGATTCTGGTTGATTTGGTAACCAGCGAAGGCACCGGCACCCACTTCATCGTCGTCTTTGTCTTCAGTGATGATGGTGTTGCTCTCGTCGACGCCGTAGAAGTTGGACCAACCCAGTTTGGCACCGCCATACCAGGTATTGTCTTGTCCGGCCGCCTGAGCGTTGGCCGCAAGCAAGCCTGAGACCAGCAAGGTAATCAGTGTTTTTTTCATATGAAGCCTCTGCAATTTTATCTGTGGAGAGATCGAACTCGTATCGCCTCTTTGGGTTGAGCCTGTAACCAGTCACAACATGTTTAAACGTAGACCGTTTCTTTTTAATCACAAGCAACTGATATAAAACATATTGTGATAACTATTCGCATCATAGAGGAGTTAAAAGAAGAAGGGGCTAGTATGGCTCCAATTTGTGATGGGCGTCATATGAGTTATTTTTTACAGACTGTCGTGGGGTTCAAAAAAGGCCGACGGATGTCGGCCTGTTGCAATGGGGTCATTACTGGGGGATGAACTCGTACTGTTGCTCGATAAAGGCTCCGGCCCGCTCGCTCAGGGCGGCGTGTACAAGGGTGGTGGGATGCACCTGATCCCAGAACATCTTGCCTTCGCAATTGAGCTCGCTTGCGCTGCGGCGGGCTATCGGGCTGGCGACGGCCTGGGCCAGCAGGGGGTTGCCGGTGATGGCGAGGCGCTCCTGCGGGGTGAAGGGGGCGAGTTGGCTGTCGGTGTTGGCATTGCGGGAGGCGAACGGCTTCCACACATAGCCGCCGTCGTAGCAGGCATTCTCGGTGTCACTCAGGCCGAAGTTCTGCGGCTCACGCAACATCTCGGCGAATTGCTTGTCGATCTCGAACAGCTTGACCAGGCCGGTGGGAGCCAGCTGGCGTGCCAGGTTCAGCAGTAACTCGTTGTGGTAGGCCGAGACATGGCTGGCTGCCTCCACCACCTTCTGGCTGCGGGCCGACGGGTTCTGGCCCAGATCCGGCAGGTTGAACAGCAGGATCTGCTTTGCGCCGTTCAGCACCAGGCGGTTGGCCGAGTCGCTGATGACGTCGCGCACCCGCTTGGCATCCTGCTCGGTGTTCCAGCCATAGGCCAGATAGTCGTTGGCGCCGACCCAGAGGATCACCAGATCGTCCGGCTTGAGGCTGTCTTTTGCCAGGAACTGGGTGATCTCGTAATCCAGGTTGTTGATGACCTGATACTTGGGGTTCCAGGAGATCTTGTTGTAGGCCACCGCGGTGGCGCCCCCTTCCGCCTCGTTGGCGATCTTCAGCCCTGGGAACTGTTGTGTCAGTTGCTCCAGCCAGACGGGCCCGTTGGAGAAGCGGCCCTGGTAGTAGGGCGGGCTGGAGGGGAGATAACCGCGCATCTTGTCGTACATCTTGCCGGTATCGGACAGGCTGTCACCAAACATCACTATACGGGAGAAGGCGGGGCGACTGTCGGCTGCCTGAACGCTCAGCGCGAAGAGTCCCACTACACATAGAAGCCATTTTTTCATATTGTCGTTCTCATTGAATTGGAAGCAGGCGGTACCTGCGGGCTGTTCCTCGATGGGACAACGCGGGCTGGGTACCCGTTTTGCCATGTTGCAGGGTATTTAGCCGAATAAAATTCTGCAGCATGGGATGTCGATTAAATCGATTACGGTCACACTCGACTCCCCCAGATGGGGGCCGCTTCACGTTTGTTTCACGGAGGAAGGGGCAAGATGGGCTCATACCGCAACGAACAGGAGCATGAAATGAACAAAGCAAGCGTAATCGGCCTGGTGGCCCTGATGTCCGTATCCTCTTTCGCCATGGCGGCCTACACAGGCCCGCAGGAGCAGAACAAGGTATCCGTCGCGCAGCTGAAAGACGTGGCGGATGACCAGTGGGTCACCCTGGAAGGCAAGCTGGTCAAGCATCTGGGTGGCGAGAATTACCTGTTCAAGGACAGCAGTGGCGAGGTGGAAGTAGAGGTGGATCAGAAGGTGTGGCGGGGCACCGAAGTAGGCCCGGACGATCTGATCCGCATCCGTGGCGAGGTTGACCACAGCTGGAACAAGACCGAGGTGGAGGTCGAGAGTCTGGAGAAGGTGGGCGCGGCGGCGCAGAGCCAGGGTGGCTTCATCGCCAAATAAGGCCAATCCCGGCACCAGCTGGCCAGATGTGAAGAGGGCGCTTGATATCAAGCGCCCTTTTTCATGCTGTCAGCCTAACCCGCCCGGCTGGCGACGGTACGCTTGAACCCCTTCTCGGCCTGATTGACCTTGTAGAGGTAGCGGCGCGCCTCCGCCTTGGGGTGTTGCTCGGTCAGCACCTGATAGACCGCCTCAGGGGAGAGCCGGTTGATCATGTCCGGTGCGGCCTTGCGGTTGCTGGAGAAGGTGTTGAGCACTCCACCGGCGCCGCCGTTATAGGCGGAGATCACCGCATAGCGACGGGACTGGGGATCCTGGATATCCGCCAGGTAGACGGTCTGCAGCAGGTGCAGATAAGCCGTCCCCACGTCGATGTTGTAGGCCGGGTTGAACAGGTCTTCCCGGGTCGGCTGGCCATTCTTGCCCTTGACCCGCACATAGACGTCCCGTCCTGCGGTAGCCGGGATCACCTGCATCAGACCATAAGCGTTGGCGTGGCTGACCGCATAGGGGTTGAAGCTGCTCTCGGTCTTGATCACCGCGTAGATCAGGCTCTCGGCGACCCCGTACTTGCGGGAGGCATCGCGGATGATGCTGGCGTACTTGTAACCGCGCCTGTCCTCATGGTTCGCCACCATGGGCATGTCGACGAAGAAGATGGTGCGGATGCCAAGGGTGCGCTTCTTCATCGCCGTGCTGAGCAGGTAGTCGGCATAGCGCTCGGCGCGCCAGTCGGAGCGGATCGGCTGACCCTGATTGTCCAGCACCTGGCCATAGAGGAAGGGCTCGCCGCCGGGCATGATCTCCCGATCCGAGTAGAGATCCACTTCCGCCGGATCGTCCGGGGTCAGCAGGGTCTCTATGATGGCACGGCGCAGATGGGCGCGGGGATCGATGCCAGAGACGGTCTCCACCATGATGTGGCCGTTGGAGAAGTCGATGTGGGCCCGGCTCTTGTACTGATCCGTGTATTTGACGTAGTCAAACTTGCCTGCGAACAGCGCCTCACGCCCCCAGATCTCGTTCACGTTATGGGAGAGCGCGCTGATCATGTGTTCAAAACCGCGCACGTCCTTGCCGTCGACCAGATCCTCCTCCTCTCCACCGGATTCGGGAGAAGAGGAGCAGGCAGAGAGAAACAGCAAGGCGCACAGCAGCCAAAAAATTCGACCCATAAGATCCTCAAGCTGGGCGGTGGGGCCGCCCGTCATTCATCGGCCGTGAGTCAGGAGAGATGGCCATCGATGGCCAGTGTGAGAATGCGTCCCCTGCTCACAAATAAATTTCACTGGCTGCGGGCGAGGAGAGGAATAGCCGTCCATAGCCTGGCGTTCTCACCGCTCATTGGCGGCGCCAAGAGCGGGATGACGGTCCACGGCCACATCTTGGATCCCTCTGCCTTGTTCACCGATAGCGCTTATTGGCTGGGAGGGGTGTAACCGTCGATGGCCACTTCACCCGCTTCGAACAGGTAGCTCACCATCTCCTTCTCCAGCAGCTGACGATGCTCGACGTTCATCATGTTCAGCTTCTTCTCGTTGATCAGCATCACCTGCTTCTTCTGCCATTCGGTCCAGGCTTCCTTGCTGATGTTGTCAAAAATCCGCTTGCCGAGTTCACCGGGATAGAGTTGAAAATCCAGACCTGGTGCCTCTTTTTTCAGACGCTGACAAAATACGGTACGGCTCATGTTGACCTCTATGGTTGTAAGTCCGGGTAGGCGAGCAGACGGGCCGTGGCGGCCGCCAACCCCACCTCGGCAGGATGGCGTAAGTTATACCAGAGTCGGGAATCCGCTTCCATGAGCAGCGGGGGCGGCGGGGCAGCCATTTCGATCAGCAAAGGCCGGATATCGAGGTGAAAGTGACTGAAAGTGTGGCGAAAGCCAGTCAGTTCCCGATAGTCGGTCTCGCCCAGACCCAACGCATTCAGGCGTCCCTCCACCTCGGCCAGCGACTCCACCTGCGGGAAGCAGTAGAGCCCGCCCCAGATCCCCTGCGGGGGGCGCTTCTCCAGCAGCAGCTGATCGCCGTGGCGAATGAGCAGCATGATGCCGGCACGGGCCGGGATGCTCTTCTTCGGTTTGCTGTTGGGGTAGGCGGTGGGATTGCCTTGCGACAGCCCCTGGCAATCGGCCTGCACCGGGCAGCGCTCGCAGGCGGGCTTGCTGCGGGTACAGACGGTGGCCCCCATGTCCATCATGGCCTGATTGTACTGGGCCACCCCGAGCCGCGGGGTGAGGCGGGTCGCCAGCTCCCAGAGATCGGTTTCCACCTGCTTCTGACCTGGCCAGCCCGGCAGCGCCAGCCAGCGGGTGAGCACCCGCTTCACGTTACCATCCAGGATGGCGTGGGGCTGACCCAGGGACAGGGAGAGCACGGCCCCCGCAGTAGAGCGACCAATGCCGGGCAGCGCCATCACTTCTTCCAGCCGTTCCGGAAACAGGCCGCCGTGCAGATCGCGGATAGTCTGGGCAGCCTTGTGCAGGTTGCGGGCCCGGGCGTAGTAACCGAGCCCGGTCCAATGGTGCAGCACCTCGTCAACGGGGGCATCGGCCAGGGCCAGCACGTCGGGGAAGCGGGCCATGAAACGTTCGTAATAGGGAATGACCGTGGCGACCTGAGTCTGCTGCAGCATGATCTCGGAGATCCAGACCCGGTAGGGGGTCTTGTCCTGCTGCCAGGGCAGGGTCTTGCGGCCGTGGATCTGGTACCAGTCCAGGATCCGGGTGGCGAAAGTTGCGTTGTCTGAGTTGCTCACATTATGCTCATGTTATTGATTTAAAACAAAAACGGCTAACGTGTAGCATTCTTGACGCTGATACCAGTGCAACGCCCGGGTGGCGAAAGTCGCGTTATCTGAATTGCTCACGTTGTGCTCATTTTGTGTTCGTTTTATCGATTAAAAAGGGGAGCTCTCGGGCTCCCTCTTGCAATAAGTGACTGGCCAGCGAGGCTGGCCAGTCGGGTTATCCGCGCCAGTCTTGCAGCGCCTTGAGGCTGGCGTGCTGGTTGCCGACCTGCAGGATGATGTAATCCTGGGCGATGGCGACCAGGGTCACCCCGGGGGCGACTTCGCTGCCCTCGTGCAGCTCCCGCCCGTTGATCACCACGGCTCGCTTGGCCGGGTCGGAGGAGTAGTTGTGGGCCCCGTAGGACAGGGGCGGCACCTGCTGTTTCAGGGCCGGATCCAGGGCGCTGAGAGGCATGGCCTGCGGACTGCTGGCCGCCGGTGCCGGGCTGGACTCTTCCTGAAGGGGCGTGTTGTTGAGCGCCTGCATGATGCGTTCGGCCAGGCTCTGGCCGTCATTGCTGGCGGCCGGGGCCGCCTGGGTCGGTGCGGCGGCTTTGGGGACAACCACCGGCTCCGGCAGCGGCGGGGGCAGGGGGCGCGTGACCATGGGCTTGGGCTCGACCCGCACGAAGGGAGGGGTCACCACCTCCTTTATCTCGACCTTCTGCTCTATGGGCCTGAGGTGATAGAGGTGCCAGCCGTAGTTGGCGCCCGCGCCCATGAGCAGGGCGAGGGGGGCCAGCAACCACCAGATCCAGCGGCGGTTCGGCTCCTCTTCCTGGCTTATGGGCAGGCCCATGAGCGGCATGTGGGGAGTGAACTGGGGTTGATCGGCCCGGCGCAGGGCTTTGAGCAGGGTAGACATCAGGAAGCCTCATCCATTTGGGGATCCATGGACTCGGCGGCCATGGTATCCAAATCGACCGGGACGCTGTTGCGCAGGGAATCATCTTCCAGTCTGGGCATGGGTTCACCGGCCTGCACGTTCAGTCGCAGCAGGGTATTGCTGCCGGCGATCCCGTCCGGAGCCAGCCCCTGCTCACGCTGGAACTGCTGCAGCTTGTTCTTGAGTTGGGCATCGAAGCGACTGACCTTGCGATCCGGTTGCTGCATGGCGCGGCTCAGCGCATTGTCCAGCCATTGCACCTGGGTCGGGCCGGCATTGCTGCCGATCAGGGTCACCCCGCCCTTGGGCATGCGCCACAGCAGGGTGTAGCTGCCACCCCAGACATCGGACAGCCACTGCCGGTCCACTTGCCAGCTCTGGTTGCCGATGAGCAGGTTGGCCTTGTCCGGGCCCAGGTTCACCAGGGTAGCGTAATAGATGCCGCCGGTCTCATCGGTCAGGCTGATCAGGGCCGGGTGTTGCAAGGCTTGCAGCTCCGCCAGGGAGGCATCCCCCTCCTGACAGCGCAGGCCGGCGCGGGGCGCGTTGTCACAGGTCGCCTCCTCCAGCTCGGTCTGGTAGCCCCACACCTTGTAGAGATTCTGCATGGCGCTGTCCGGTTCCAGCGCCTGATTGATGGCGCGGGTCAGCTGCTCCTGCTGCTCCGGGGTCTCGTCCACCTTGACCGGCACCTCCACCTTGACCAGGGGCCGGGCGGGGAAGACTCCGAACAACTGCCAGCCCCACCAGCCGGCGGCGACCAGCAGGGCCCCCACCAGGGCGACGGTGAGGCCGGATTGCCAGCTGCCCTCGTCGCGAATGCCGCTCACCTCATAGGCCGCCTGGCTGATGTCGCCATGCACTATCTTGTGGCTGCCACGAGCGAAGGCGGCGATCAGGGCGCGATCACAGATGAGGTTGATGAGCCGCGGTATACCGCCTGAGAGGCGGTGCAGGGTCAGTATCGCCTTGGGGCTGAAGATGGGCTGGATGCAGCCGGCCACCTGCAGCCGGAAGCGCACATAGGCGTCCACGTCCTGGCGCGACAGCGGCAGCAGGTGATAGCGGGCGGTGATGCGCTGAGCCAGCTGGCGCAGCAGGGGCTGGCGCAGCATCTGTTGCAGCTCGGGCTGGCCGATGAGCACCACTTGCAGCAGTTTCTTCTCGTCAGTTTCGAGATTGGTGAGCAGACGTAGCTGTTCCAGCACGCCTGGCAGCAGATGCTGCGCCTCATCCACGAGTACCACGGTACGTTTGCCTGCCGCCAGGTTGGCCAGCAGGTGATCGCGGATGAGGTCGAACAGCGGCTTGAGGCCGGCGTCTTTCTCATAGGGGAGCTGGAACTCGTCGCAGATGGCCGCCAGCAGATCCCGCTCGGTCAGGGAAGGATTGAGGATGTAGGCGATCTCGGTGTCGGCCGGCAACTGCTGCAACAGGCAGCGTGAGACGGTGGTCTTGCCCGTGCCCACTTCACCGGTGAGCAGCACGAAGCCTCCCCCGTCCTGCAACCCGTAGTTGAGGTGGGCAAGGGCCTCCCCGTGACGTTCGCTCATATAGAGGTATTTGGGGTTGGGCGAGATGGAGAACGGCGGCTCCGACAGACCGAAGAACTGTGTGTACATAAGGATCCATTCCATTGTTATGGCGGCAGGTTAAAGCCTCCCCACAGGGATGTCAAAGACCCGGATACCATAAGAGGAGTCTCCTGCCGGATGGCGAAAACGACGAGGGTGATCGGGATCGGATTATGGCGATAAGAAGTGGCTGGCCAGGGGGCGCTGTTCCTCTGTCATGACCCGGTTTGCGGGCCTGATATGAGGGGTATGGATGAGGGGAACGTCGTGTATGGCGGTCAAAAGCGGTATCATCGAGGCAAGTTATCGAGGCCGGTTTATCGAGGGAGAGTGCGCGTGCAGACTTATCTGGTTGGGGGGGCGGTCCGGGATCGCCTGTTGGGATTGCCGCAAGGGGACAGAGACCATCTGGTGGTCGGTGCCACAGTTCAGCAGATGCTGGCGCTTGGCTTCACCCAGGTTGGTCGCGACTTCCCGGTGTTTCTGCACCCCAAGACCCAGCAGGAGTATGCGCTGGCGCGCACCGAGCGCAAGCAGGGGCAGGGCTACACGGGATTTGTCTGTCACGCCGATCCGAGCGTCACCCTGGAGCAGGATTTGCTGCGCCGGGATCTCACCGTCAACGCCATCGCCGAGGATGAGAGCGGCCAGCTGCACGATCCCTATGGCGGCATTCAGGATCTGGAGGCGCGGCTGCTGCGCCACGTCTCCCCGGCCTTCGCCGAAGATCCCTTGCGCATCCTGCGGGTCGCCCGCTTCGCCGCCCGCTTCCATGCCCAGGGTTTCACCGTGGCGCCGGAGACGCTGGCGCTGATGCGGGAGATGACAGAGGCGGGTGAGCTGGCCCATCTGACCCCGGAGCGGGTGTGGAAGGAGCTGGAGAAGGTGCTGCTGGGGCCGACTCCCAGAGTCTTCTTCGAGGTGCTGCGCGAGTGCGGCGCCCTCAAGGCGCTGTTCCCCGAGCTGGACGCCCTGTTCGGGGTGCCGGCACCCGCCAAGTGGCACCCGGAGATCGACACCGGCATCCACACCCTGATGGTGCTGGATCAGGCGTGCCGCCTCTCCCCCGAATTGCCGGTGCGCTTCGCCGCCCTCTGCCACGACTTCGGCAAGGGGCTGACGCCGCCCGCGTTCTGGCCGAGCCACCACGGCCACGGCCAGAAGGGGCTGCCGCTCATTCGGGATTTCTGCGAACGGTTCAGGGTACCGAACGACTGCCGGGATCTGGCGCTGCTGGTGAGCGATCTGCACACCCATATCCACATCGCCTTCGACCTCAAGCCGGCGACCCTGCTCAAGTTGTTCGACAAGGCGGATGCTTGGCGCAGACCGGAGCGTTTCGCCCAACTGCTGGATGCCTGCCGCGCCGACTTCCACGGCCGTACCGGTTTCGAGGAGAAGGTCTACAGTCAGCCGGATTACGTGGCCCAGGCGCTGGAGGCGGCCCAGGCGGTGCCGGTCAAGGAGATAGTGGCGGCCGGCTTCAAGGGGGAGGAGATCCGCGAGCAGCTCGCCAGGCGGCGGCTCGACGCCATCAGCCGGGTGCTGGATGACTGGACCTTTATCGAGGAATAACTGCGTTTGTCGGGGCGATGAGCGAAGCCCCATCGGCCGCTTGAGGCCACCGAGACGTAAAAAAGCCCGAGTCAGTGACTCGGGCTTTTTGTCATCGGGCGCCTGGGCTTCAGGAGAAGCAGGCCTGCAGCACGTAGAAGATGGCGATGGCCAGGATGGCGCCGGCGGGCAGGGTGATGACCCAGGAGATCACTATGTTGCGCAGCACGCCGAGGTTCAGGGCCGCGATACCGCGGGCCAGACCTACCCCCATTACGGCACCCACCAGGGTCTGGGTGGTGGAGATGGGCAAGCCGGTACCCGAGGCGATCACCACGGTGGCGGCGGTGGCGAGCTGGGCGGCGAAGCCACGGCTCGGGGTCAGGTGAGTGATGCCCGTCCCCACGGTCGCCATCACCTTCTCACCCATGGTGGCGAGGCCGATGACGATGCCGATGCCGCCGAGCGGCAGGATCCACCAGGCGATGTGGGAGTTGCCGGTGATCTGGCCGGCGCTTTCCACGGTGGAGACCACGGCGGAGAGCGGGCCTATGGCGTTGGCCACGTCGTTGGAGCCGTGGGCGAAAGCCATGGCGCAGGCGGTGATCACCATCAGGATGCCGAACACCTTCTCCACGTTGGCGAAGTGCATCTTGTTGTCATCCTGCGGATTGTACTGCTGGCCGCGAATATAGAACCAGCCCGCGATGGAGAGCGCCACCGAGATGGCGATGGAGAGCAGTATGCCCTCGCCATCGCTCAGATGCAGACCGACGTGGGTCAACCCCTTCTTGATGGTCACCAGGCAGATGACCAGCGCGGTCAGGAACATATAGAACGGGACGTAGCGCTTGGCGTTGGCCAGCGGGTTGTCCGTGTCGAAGATGAGCTTCTGCACGCTGATGAACATGAAGTAGGCGATGATGCCCGAGATGGCCGGGGTGACGACCCAGGAGCCGACGATGCCGCCAAACTTGCTCCATTGCACCGCTTCCGGGCCTATGCTCACCACCCCGAAACCGACGATGGCGCCGATGATGGAGTGGGTGGTGGAGACGGGCCAGCCGAAGTAGGAGGCCAGGATCAGCCACAGACCCGCCGCGAGCAGGGAGGCGATCATGCCGAGTACCAGCAGATCCGGGGTATCGGCGAAGGCATTGGTGTCGATGATGCCGTTGCGGATGGTGGCCGTGACTTCGCCACCGGCCAGATAGGCGCCGGCGAACTCGAAGATCATGGCGATGATGATCGCCTGACGAATGGTCAGGGACTTGGTGCCGACCGATGTGCCCATGGCATTGGCGACGTCATTCGCCCCTATGCCCCAGGCCATCAAAAAGCCGAACAAGGCCGCCACGAGCACCAGGGTGGTGCCGTAATTTGCGATAATGTCCATTAGTAGTGTTTACCCAGTCAGTCGATTACGAACGAGCCAGCATCAGTTCCAGACGGGCGCCAACGCGCTCGGCCTGGTCAGCCAGGTCACCTACCCATTCGAGGATCTTGTAGAGGAACATAACGTCGATCGGATTGTACTTCTGCTCAACGGCTTGCAGCTGTTGGCGCAGCCCGATCTGCATGGTGTCAGTATCGTCCTCGATGAGATCCAGCTGGTGGATCATCTCGGCAACCATTTCAACTTCACGTCCTTTAAAGCCGGTTTCGAGCAGCTCATCGAGTTCTCCGATGGCTTTTTCGGCTTGGGCGGTCGCATCGATACAACGTTTGAGATAGGCCATGAAGTCGGCACGCATCTCGGTGGGGAATTCCATTTTACGGCCAAGCATACGGCCGGAGATATCCTTGGCACGGTTGGCAATCTTGTCCTGCTGGGTCAGCAGCTCCAGCAGGTCGGTACGGGCGACCGGCAGGAACAGACCACGAGGCAGTTTCAGACGAATTTCACGTTTGAGGATGTCCGCTTCTTTTTCCAGCTGGGCGATCTGCTGCCGGATCTTCTCGGCATCTTCCCAGCGGTCTTCGGCAACGGCATCAAAGAACGGAATGAGCTGCTCGCAGCACCGGTGAACCTTGACGATATGCTTCTGCAGCGGCTTGATGGGGGACTTGGCGAAAAGCCCCAGGATAGTATTTACTGGCATGGCCAAACCTGTGTCGGTGAAAAAACACTCGATACGATTTTAGGAGGGGCGCAGGATAACCGAACTATGCCCTTAATAAAACCGTGAATTAATCTGGATGATTCGCTGGCATTATATCCTCGCGATCGAGATTATGCCCCCCAAAGTTGCCTGCCGCCCGGAATGACTATGCAAACTGAGATCGAGATAAAGTTTTTTGTCGTACGCGACATTCAAGAGAAAATATCCAACTTACTGAATAAACTCGACATTATATCCCATGGTCTACTCGAACTCGGCAATGTCTATTTCGACACGCCGGATCTTGCCCTGCGCCGGCTCGACATGGGATTGCGGATCCGTCGCAGCGACAATTTCTCCGAGCAGACGATTAAATGTCGGGGTCAGGCGGTGGGCGGATTGCACGCTCGCCCCGAATACAACGCCCCCGTGATGGGGGAATTACCGACCCTGGCCAGCTTCCCGGACGACATCTGGCCGGCTCTTGCCGTACGCGACGAGATCCAGCCCCGACTGGTGGCCCAGTTTCGGACCGACTTCGTGCGCCAGCACTGGCTGGTGACTTTCGAGAGTGCCGGAGAGAGCGCCGAGATCGAGCTGGCCTGGGATCGGGGGGAGATTGTCGGTTCCCTGGGGAGTACCGATATCGACGAGCTGGAGCTTGAGCTCAAGTCCGGTGAGGCCAGCGCCCTGTTCGCCCTCGCTGCCGAACTGACCAGCTTGGGTGGCATCCGGCTGGGTGCCCAATCCAAGGCCCAGCGCGGCTACCGGCTGGCGGGGCTCGGCAAGGCGCTGGCGCCGTACCCCCTGCCGGATATGAGCGGGCTCGACACCAAAGCCTGCATCAGCCTCGGCCTGCAGCACTGGCAGCATCACGAGCAGCTCTGGCTGGAGAGCGAGGGGCCGACGCGGCAACAGGCTTGCCTCGGGATCCTGCAGGCCTGTGCGCTGGTGGCCGAGGCGACAGGCACCCTGGCGGCTGAACCCTCCTGGTTGCCAGAACTGCTGGCCCAGCAGGCCTCGCTGGTACAGGCGGCGGAGGGCGGCGACGAACGACTGCTGACGCTGTTCCAGCAGGCGGCATTCGTGAGACTGCAACTGGCGATCGCGGCCTGGTTGCATCTGGATGCCTGAGACCCGGCATCATCGGGTGATGGAAATAAAAAAAGGTGAGCTCGGCTCACCTTTTTTGTGCTCTGAAGGACAACTGACTGCGATCAGTTCACCACGGCCACGTTGATGCTGCCATTGCCCTGGGTCATGCGCACCCGGGCGCCCGGCACGAAGGTGGGGCTGGCCTTTTGCACCACCACTATGGCCTCACCGTTCTCTTTCTTGATCTCGAGCTCGACGCCGTCGACCTGGTTCAACTTGTCTCCGGCCGCCTTGCCCGCGGCGGCACCGGCGATGGCGCCACCCGCGGCGGCGATGTCGCTCCCCGTGCCGCCACCTATGGTGCTGCCGAGCAGGCCACCGACCACGGCGCCACCTATGGTGCCGAGGATGGCGTTGTCCTCACCCTGGATCTTGACCGCGCGGGTGGAGACTATGGTGCCGTAGCTGACGGTCTGTACCTGCTTGGCGCGATCCTTGGTGTAGACATCGCCGGAGTAGACGTCGCTGTTGGCACAGCCGGTGATAGCGGTGGTCGCGGCCAGCAGGGTGACGAGAGTGATACGTTTCAACATGATGAGCCTCCTGGGCGGACATCGGGTTAATCTGGTTGTTGCATTCAACTCTACGCCAACCGGATTGCGCATTAAACCCGCAAAGTGTAACCAAATATAAAATATCGGAGTCGAGAAGGTCCTTGCTGGGCTCAGGCCAGGGATTTTTCCAGCAGCAGGCGATCCTCTCCCGGGCCGAAATAGCCCGGCTCCTCGGCCAGCAACTCATAACCGAGGCGAAAGTAGAGGCGCTGGGCGGGATTGGCGGGATCCACCGTCAGCCTGACGCGCGCCGTCTGCAGCGTGCGCAGCCCTTGCTCCACCTGCAACATCATCCGCTCCGCCAAGCCGAAGCCACGGGCCTCGGGCAGCACGGCCAGCGACAGCAGCCAGCCCTGCGACCGATCCTGTCCCACTCCCCCCAGGGCATAGCCCAGCAGCCTGCCCTCCAGCTCCGCCACTATCAGCAGCTCGGGCCAGAGATCCATGGCTTGACGGAAGAAGAAGGCGGGATAGACCTCCTCCCCGAAGACGTCGGCGTCGAGTCGCCCTATGGCGTGCATGTCGGCGTGGCGGGCCACTCTCAAAACGGGGGGCTGGTGCATCCGGGCTCCTGTGGTTGGATAGCGACTGCCGGGGGCAGTCAAAAGGAGCCACAGGGTAGTGAGCGAGGCGGGTCTATGCAAGGGGGGACTCAGGGCGGGAGTGGTCTGCCCTGGGGTCGCTTGGGTGCCTTGCGGCGGCCGTCCAGCAGGTGGCGCAGGGCTAGCCAGGGGTGATGCCACAGCATGCGCGGGCCGCTCCAGCTCATGATCTGCTGGATTTGCTTGCGCATGGCGGGGGCATAGCAGTGGATGTCGCAGTTGGCGCAGGTCGGCTTGTTGGCCTGACCGTAACGGCAGCGGCGCAGCCGCTGGTGGGCGAATTCCCGTAACTGCTGGCAGTGCCGACAGTCGGGATCCTGATGATGATGGTCGCAGTAGAGACGGATCATGGCGCTGACCGTCAGCTGCTCCCGTCTGAGCCTGGGGTGCTCGGGTGCCTGGCTGGCACGGGCACTGCGACGAGTGCCGGGTCGTTCGATGTTCATGGTGGCCATTGTCCTGACCTGAGGGGCAGGGGTGTTGATTCAGGTCAAAGGCCGGGACAAAAAAACAGGGCCCTCGGGCCCTGTTTCGGCGGACAACCTGGGTTGTCTGCGATCAGATGAGGCTGGTCGCCTGCTCCAGCCAGGCGAGATCCTCGCCCTCCAGCAGCGGGCTCAGGCGGCGGAACACCTCGACGTGGTAGTCGTTGATCCAGCGGAACTCGTCCTGGCTCAGCAGGCTGCGATCGATGAGGCGAGTATCGAACGGCACATAGGTCAGCCGCTCGAAGCCCAGCATCGGCAGTTCGCCGCGCGGCTCCTGCTCGGTCACTATCACCAGGTTCTCGCAGCGGATGCCGAACGCATCTTCCCGGTAGTAACCCGGCTCGTTGGAGAGCACCATGCCCGGTTGCAGTGCCACCAGGCTGCCCTTGGGGGCAATGCGCTGGGGGCCTTCGTGCACGCTCAGGAAGTGGCCGACGCCGTGGCCGGTACCGTGGTCGTAGTTGTAACCGGCCTGCCACAGCGGCATGCGGGCCAGCACGTCGAGCTGGATGCCGGCGGTGCCGCGGGGGAAGCGCGCCTGATCCAGGGCGATGTGACCCTGCAGCACCCGGGTAAACATGGCTTTGTGCTCTTCACTCACCTCGCCGATCTTGACGGTGCGGGTGATGTCAGTGGTGCCGTCCAGATACTGGGCGCCGGAGTCCACCAGATAGATGCTGTCCTGGCCGAAGGCGCGCGGCACACCGTTGGTGTGACGGTAGTGGCACATGGCGGCGTTGGGGCCGAGCGCCGAGATGGTGTCGAAGCTCGGCTCCACATAGTGATCCTGCTCGTGGCGGAAGGCTTCCAGCTGATCTGCCAGGGTGCCTTCATCCACCCCCTGGTACTCGCCACTGGCGACCAGTCGGTCCAGCCAGGCGAGGAAGCGGGTGACGGCGACGCCGTCGCGCAGGTGGGCGGCACGCATGCCGGCCAGCTCAATCCCGTTCTTGCAGGCCTTTGGCAGCATGGTCGGATCCTGACCGGCAACCAGGATGGCGCCGGCCTCCTCCATGATGAGCTGGGTCCAGGCGTTGGCGGTGTTTGGATCGGCCAGCACCTTTTGCTGATCCTCACCGATGCGCCGCAGCACGTCACCCAGCTTGTCTATGGGATAGACGGAGACATCCTGCCCGACGTGACGGGTGAAGGCGATGCAGTCGATCTTGTCGGTGTCGACGAAGAAATCCATGCTGGTGTTGGCGTAGAGCACGGCGAAGCCCAGCACCACCGGCAGGCGCTCCACGTCGCGGCCACGCAGGTTGAGCAGCCAGTTGATGGGCTCGGCCTGGGTCAGCAGCACCGCATCCAGCCCGCGCTTGCGCAGATCGCTTGCCAGCAGTTCGCGTTTGGCTTGGCTCGATTGACCCGCCAGCTCCTCGCTGTAGAGGATGACCGGGGTCTTGGTGGGGACGGGACGATCCGTCCAGTGCAGGTCGATGGGGTTCTGCTTGACCCGCACCAGCTCGATGCCGCGATCGGCCAGCACGGCCTTGGCATTCTGATACCAGGCCAGGCTGTGCAGGCGGGCGTCGAAGCCGACCCGGGCGCCGGATGGCAGCTGCTCCGCCAGCCACTGCACATGGGGATCTTCGTTGAGATGGAGAAACTCGAACAGCGCGGCCGGTGCCTGCATGCGGGCTTGCACAGTGTAACGACCGTCGATGAACAGGGCCGCCCGCTGCGCCAGTATGATGGCGAGCCCGGCGGAACCGTTGAAACCGGTGATCCAGTCCAGACGCTCGGCATGGGCGGGAATGTACTCCCCCAGGTGCTCGTCGTCGTGAGGAACGATGAAGGCGTCCAGTTCTTGACTGGCCAGAGTGACCCTGACCTGGGCGACGCGGCTTTCAATAATCTCGAATTGATTCATGTCGTTACTGCCAGATTGTGGTGATGTGAGTGTTCACTGATGGTGGCTGCCTGCCAGGATCTGTCGGATCGACTGGCCGGCCGCCTCGATATGTTGTTTGAGCAGAACCACCGCCTCGTGCTTGCGGCGGGCGCGGCACAGCTCCAGCAATTTGGCGTGCTCGCGCTCGGCCTTGTCCACCCCGTCCTGGGCAAACAGCAGCTCGAAGCGCACATAGCGATCACAGCTCTGATTGATCTGGGCGATCAGCTCCAGTGCCTGAGGGCGATTGGCAGCCTGATAGAGGGTGGCGTGAAAACGGTGGTTCAATTCGGCCCAGTGTTCGATCTGGGTGCCGGACTCGAGCGCCAGATCAAACTGGGCCAGGATGGCTTGCGCCTGGGCGAAGGTTTCCTCCGTCATCAGGTCGACGGCGTGGAACAGGGTATCGGCTTCCAGCAAGGCTCGCAAATAAAAGAGCTCCTCGATGGCCGAGGCGTCCAGCATGGTGACCACGGCGCCGCGATGGGCCTCGAACTTCACCAGCCCCTGGGCCTCCAGCTGCATCAGGGCTTCGCGCACCGGGATGCGGCTCACCGCCAGCTCCTTGGCGATGGCGTCCTGGCGCAGGGGGGCGCCGGCGGCAAATTCGCCGCGCAGGATCCGGCTGCGGAGGTTCTCCATCACCATCTGGGTGCGAGTCTTGTAGGGTGGGTTCATGCTCGGGTCACGGGGCAGGTTGCAAAATTGTATATTGTATAAAGTTTGGCTGAATCTAACGCGCAACCGCCCGCAAGGCAAGGCTTGGGGGGAGCCATATGCCGCGCATCGGCCAAAAAAATACCGGTCAGCAGGGCTGACCGGTATGCAATGCAACGAAATGGCGGGTTGGATTAGAGCTGCGGGCCCGCAGCGACCAGCGCCTTGCCTTCGTCGTTGTCGGTGAAGCGCTCGAAGTTCTTGATGAAGCGCCCCGCCAGATCCACCGCCTTGGCATCCCACTGCGCCTTGTCGGCGTAGGTGTCGCGCGGGTCGAGGATGGCCGGGTTCACGTCATGGAGCTCGGTCGGCACTTCCAGGTTGAAGATGGGCAGCACCTTGGTGGGCGCCTGCTCGATGGAACCATCCAGGATGGCGTCGATGATGGCGCGGGTGTCCTTGATGGAGATGCGCTTGCCGGTGCCGTTCCAGCCGGTGTTGACCAGATAGGCTTCGGCGCCCGCCGCTTCCATCCGCTTCACCAGCTCCTGACCGTACTTGGTCGGGTGCAGGCTGAGGAAGGCCGCCCCGAAGCAGGAGGAGAAGGTGGGCGTCGGCTCGGTGATGCCACGCTCGGTACCGGCCAGCTTGGCGGTGAAGCCGGACAGGAAGTGGTACTTGGTCTGCTCCTTGGTCAGCTTGGCGACCGGGGGCAGCACGCCGAAAGCATCCGCGGTCAGGAAGATCACCTTGGTGGCATGACCCGCCTTGGAGACCGGCTTGACGATGTTCTCGATGTGATAGATGGGGTAGGAGACCCTGGTGTTCTCGGTGCGGGAGCCATCATCGAAGTCGATGGTGCCGTCGGCCGCGACCGTCACGTTCTCCAGCAGCGCATCGCGGCGGATGGCGTGGTAGATGTCCGGCTCGGCCTCTTCGGAGAGCTTGATGGTCTTGGCGTAGCAGCCCCCTTCGAAGTTGAACACGCCGTTGTCATCCCAGCCGTGCTCGTCATCGCCGATCAGCTGACGCTTGGGATCGGTGGAGAGGGTGGTCTTGCCGGTGCCGGACAGGCCGAAGAAGATGGCCACGTCGCCGTCCTGACCCACGTTGGCGGAGCAGTGCATGGAGGCGATGCCGCGCAGGGGCAGGAAGTAGTTCATCATGGAGAACATGCCCTTCTTCATCTCGCCACCGTACCAGGTGCCGCCGATGAGTTGCATCTTCTCGGTCATGTTGAAGGCCACGAAGTTCTCGGAGTTGAGCCCTTGTGCCTGCCAGTCCGGGTTGGTGCACTTGGCACCGTTCATCACCACGAAGTCCGGTTTGAAGGTCTTGAGCTCCTCCTCGCTCGGGCGGATGAACATGTTCTTCACGAAGTGTGCCTGCCAGGCCACCTCGGTGATGATACGCACCGCCAGGCGGGTGTCCGGGTTGGCGCCACAATAGCCATCCACCACGAACAGACGCTTGCCGGAGAGCTGCTTGGTCACCAGGGATTTCAGATGTGACCAGACTTCCGGGGTAATAGCTTTGTTATCGTTTTTACCCTGGTCAGACCACCACACAGTATTCTGGGTAGTAGCGTCTTTGACGATATATTTATCTTTCGGGGAACGACCGGTGAAGATACCGGTATTGACATTGACGGCGCCAAGCTCGGTGACGACGCCACGTTCGAATCCTTCCAAGTCTGGGCGGGTCTCTTCCGCGAAGAGCTGCTCGTAGGAGGGGTTGCGAACGATTTCCTGGCTGTTTTTGATGCCGTACTGGTCCAGTTTCAGTTGTTGGGCCAGGGCGGGTTCTACCACGATAGTCATTATATTCTCCTGGGTTCAGAGGTTTGTAGGGTTCTATCTGACGTCCATACTACTACCTAGGTGGTAGTTTATAGAGATCGCCATCAAACTTTATAAAATAGGGTATTTTTTTGTTATTTAAGTTAAAGGCGGGTTTTGCCCGCCTTCATTTAGTGTAACTTGTTTGCATCATTACCGGGAGCCCTGCTGAACAGGGTTTCGATGTCTGTCCCATCGAATTGGTACTCGGCGCCGCAATAGTCGCAGTGCATGTCGATCTTGCCGAGCTCCTGCACCATGGCTACCGCTTCTTCCTTTTCTATCTGCAGCAGGGCCCCTTCGCAGCGGGCGCGGGAGCAGGTGCAGCGGAACTCGATGGCCTGGGGATCGAACACCCGCACCTTGTCCTGGTGGTAGAGGCGGTAGAGGATCTCCTCGGCCTCGAGGCCAAACAACTCTTCATCCTTGATGGTGCTGGTGAGCTGAGTCAAGTGATCGAAGTCGGCGCTGTGATCCTCGCTCTGGGCGGGCAATGCCTGCAGCAGTATGCCAGCGGCGCGGGGGGAACCCTCGTGATGGCCGGTGCGGATCCAGAGCTTGGTGGCGAGCTGCTCGGACTGGGCGAAGTACTGCTCGAGGCAGCCTGCCAGGGTGTCGGCCTCGAGGGCTATGATGCCCTGATAGCGCTCCCCCTGCTCCGGGGTGATGGTGATCACCAGCTGGCCGTTGCCGACCAGGCTCTGCAGCTTGCCGTCGCTCGGCAGTTCCCCTTCATAGCGTGCCACGCCGCGCAGTTGCTGGTTGTGATCGCCATTGATCACCGCCAGGCGCACCGGACCGTCCCCTTGCAACTGCACGGTGATCGAGCCTTCAAACTTGAGGGTGGCGGTCAGCAGGCTGGTGGCGACCAGCAGCTCACCCAGCAGTTTTTGCACCTGTACCGGGTAGTTCTGGGCTTCGACTATGTGACGGTAGGTGCGATCCAGCTGGACCAGCTCCCCCCGCACTTCGTACTCTTCGAACAGATAGCGATACAGGAGATCTTGGTTACTCATCATGCATTCCTAGGGTTTTCTTGGGGGAAATAGACAAAAACATTGTTAAACAGCCGGTTAGGAACTTATCCCCCCAGCTGTCGTCATAAAATGGCCACTCGGGCGAGTCAGTATTGTTTGACCTTGAGCAGCTGGCGTCGTTCCTGCTTGTCGGGGCGACGCTCGGGACTGGGGGCAAACTGGCTGTTGAAGCGCCTCGCCTCGCTGTTCTCGGCCCGCTTCTTCAGGCTCTGCTCGGTCTCTTCATAGAGCAACTGGGCGAGGGGAGCGGACTTGCGCTGCTCGCTGACCTGCAGCACTCTAACCTCTCGCTCGTCCTGGCCCTGCCAGACACGAATGAGGGCACCGGCCTCGACGACCTTGCCCGGTTTGCTGCGCTGACCGTTGTAGTGCACCTTGCCGCCGTCGATCTGATCGCGGGCCAGGCTGCGGGTCTTGTAAAAACGCGCCGCCCACAGCCACTTGTCGAGGCGGACCTGAGTGCTGTTTTCTGCTGGATTCGGCATGAATCGGCTCCGGGATGGCTAAAAGAGGAGCCTGATTATACCAGAGGCGGGCCCCGGGATAGAAACAGGGGGGGTGATGGTGTGACGGAATCTGGATTTTCGCCGCTTCATCCCATCCGGTTGGTTGTCTCTGGGGTCATTGCCGTACACAATAGCCAACCGATTTGGATGCCAGAACAATTTGATAACCATGCCGCTACCGTTCAGGGATGACTTGTTGAGCTCCCTTCTGGCCCGTTGCAAGCGCGCGCCACTCTCTCGTTTCAGCCAGCCTCTGTTCTGGCTGTTGTTGTTGCTGCTGGCTCAACAGTGCGCCGGGCTCACCTGGCGTCTATTCAGTCTGACCCAAACCACCCAGAGCCAGCCCTGGCAGCCGTCGATCGCGACCAGCCAGGGGGCGGGCGCCTCCCGGCTCGATCTCAGCGGCCTCAGCCGCCTCTCCCTGTTTGGCAAGGCGCAGCAGTTGCAGCCAGACCAGGCGGCCCAGATGGTCGCGGCCGATGCCCCCAAGACCCAGCTCAGTGCCCAGCTCAACGGGGTGCTGGCGAGCTCGGATCCGGCCAAATCCATCGCCATCATCGCCCACAACGGCTTGCAGAACTCCTACGGCATCGACGACTACATCGACGGTACCCAGGCCAAGATCCGCCAGATATTCGCCGATCGGGTGATCATCTTGCGCGACGGTCGTGACGAGACCCTGATGCTGGACGGGGAAGAGTACGGCAAACCCCTGCCCAAGGTGGCACCGCCGAAGGAGAACAAGCTCTCCTCGGTGCGCGGCGAGCTGATGGGCAACCCGGGCAAGATCACCGATTACCTCAATATTTCCCCGGTTCGGGTGGATGGCCGCATGGCCGGCTACCGCCTCAACCCGGGCAGCAACCCTGAACTGTTCAATCAACTCGGGCTGGTCGCAGGGGATCTGGCGATCAGCATCAATGGTCTGGATCTGCGGGATAACGCCCAGGCCATGCAAGCCATGCAACAGATGGCTGGTGCCACGGAAATGACCGTCACCGTAGAGCGGCAAGGACAGCCCTACGACGTTTATATCGGCTTGTCAGAATAATGAATTGGAGTAGCACCAAGAATGAGAAATAAAGGGAAGGGCTGGCGCTTTGCCACGGTTGCGGCGGCCTTGATGATGGCAGGCTCAGCCTGGGCCACCGAGTATGCCGCCAGTTTCAAGAATGCCGACATCGAAGAGTTCATCAACACCGTCGGCAAGAACCTGAACAAGACCATCATCATAGAGCCCTCGGTGCGTGGCAAGATCAACGTCCGCAGTTACGATCTGCTCAATGAGGATCAGTACTATCAGTTCTTCCTGAGCGTGCTCGATGTCTATGGTTTCGCCGTGGTGCCCATGAACAACGGGGTGCTCAAGGTGGTGCGCGCCAAGGATGCCAAGACCTCCGCCATCCCGGTGGTGGATGACAGCAATCCTGGCGTGGGCGACGAGATGGTGACCCGGGTAGTACCGGTGCGCAACGTCTCGGTGCGTGAACTGGCCCCCCTGCTGCGCCAGCTCAACGACAACGCCGGTGGCGGCAACGTGGTGCACTACGAGCCGTCCAACGTGCTGCTCATCACCGGGCGTGCCGCCGTGGTCAATCGGCTGGTGGAAGTGGTGCGCCGGGTGGATCGCGCGGGCGATCAGGACATGGACGTCATCAAGCTGAAATACGCCTCCGCCGGCGAGATGGTGCGGCTGGTGACCAACCTCAACAAGGATGGCAACAACCAGGGCGCCAACGCCTCCCTGCTGCTCTCTCCCAAGGTGGTGGCGGACGAGCGCACCAACTCCGTGGTGATCAGCGGTGAGCCCAAGGCGCGGGCCCGCATCATCCAGATGGTGCGCCAGCTCGACAGGGATCTGCAGAGCCAGGGCAACACCCGGGTCTTCTACCTGAAATATGGCAAGGCCAAGGATCTGGTGGACGTGCTCAAGGGCGTCAGCTCCAGCATCGCGGCCGACAAGAAGGGCGGCGGTGCGGCAACCAACACCGGGGGCGGCGCCAGCATCGGCGGCGGCCAGCTCGCCATCTCCGCGGACGAGACCACCAACGCCCTGGTGATCACCGCCCAGCCTGACGTCATGGCCGAGCTGGAGCAGGTCATCGCCAAGCTCGACATCCGCCGCGCCCAGGTGCTGGTGGAGGCGATCATCGTCGAGATTTCCGACGGTGACGGCCTGAACCTCGGGGTGCAGTGGGCCAATGCCAACGGCGGTGGCACCCAGTTCACCAACACCGGTCTGCCCATCGGTCCCGCCATCATCGCGGGCAAGGACTACAAGGACAACGGCAACACCGACGGACTCGAGAACCTGCTCGGCAACTTCAGCGGCATGGCCGCCGGTTTCTACAAGGGCGACTGGGCCATGCTGGTGACGGCGCTGTCGACTAACACCAAGAACGATATTCTGTCGACCCCGAGCATCGTCACCATGGACAACAAGGAAGCCTCCTTCAACGTCGGCCAGGAAGTGCCGGTGCAGAGCGGCTCCCAGAGTTCCACCACCAGCGATCAGGTGTTCAACACCATAGAGCGCAAGACGGTGGGTACCAAGCTGGTGGTGACGCCCCAGATCAACGAAGGGGACTCCGTCTTGCTCAATATCGAGCAGGAGGTCTCCAGCGTGGCTCAGGCCCAGGCGGCCGGTACCGCCAACCTGGGCCCTACTTTCGATACCCGCACCGTTAAGAACGCCGTGCTGGTCAAGAGTGGCGAAACCGTGGTGCTGGGCGGCCTGATGGACGAGCAGACCAAGGAGCAGGTCTCCAAGGTGCCTTTGCTCGGCGATATCCCGGTACTGGGTTATCTGTTCCGCTCCACCTCCAACACCACCTCCAAGCGCAACCTGATGGTGTTTATCCGGCCGACCATCTTGCGTGACGCCAACGTCTACTCCGGGGTCTCCAGCAACAAGTACACCCTGTTCCGGGCCGAGCAGCTGAACCTGGCCGCCGAGGAGGGCTATGCTACCTCGCCCGCTCGTCAGGTGCTGCCCGCCTACGGTCAGGACGTGATGATGTCCCCCGAGGTGCAGCAACAGATCGAGAAGATGAAGGCGCAGCAGCAGGCGACCGCCAACGGGGTCAAGCCCCAGGCGCAAAGCCAGGCTCCGGCGCAGGGACAACCCTTCGTGCAGAGCAAGCCCTGATGGCGGCCTATCAACTCGATGACAGCGAGCTGCCGGCCGAGCTGCCCGAGCTGCCGTTTGCCTTCGCCCGCAACTTCGGGGTGATCCTGACCGAGCGGCAAGGGGCGCCCGTGCTGCTGTGTCGCCAGGGGGTGGCACCCCAGACCCTGCTGGAGGTGCGGCGGGTGGCGGGTTGCGGCTTTGCCATCGAGCAGATGGACGGCGATGCATTCGAAGAGCTGTTGATGGTCCACTATCAGCGCGACTCCTCCGAGGCGCGCCAGCTGATGGAGGATCTCGGCAACGAGATGGACTTCTTCGCCCTGGCCGAGGAGCTGCCCCAGAGTGAGGACTTGCTCGACGCCGACGACGATGCCCCCATCATTCGCCTCATCAACGCCATGCTGAGCGAGGCGATCAAGGAAGAGGCGTCCGACATTCACATCGAGACCTTCGAGCGGGTGCTGGTGATCCGGTTCCGCATCGACGGTGTGCTGCGGGAGATCCTGCGGCCCCATCGCAAGCTCGCATCGCTGCTGGTATCGCGCATCAAGGTCATGTCCCGCATGGACATCGCCGAGAAGCGGGTGCCTCAGGATGGCCGCATCTCCCTGCGCATCGGCGGCCGCGCCGTCGACGTGCGGGTGTCGACCATGCCCTCCAGCTACGGCGAGCGGGTGGTACTGCGACTGCTCGACAAGAACAACGTGCGGCTCGAGCTCAAGCAGCTCGGCATGACGCTGGCCAATCGCAAGATCATCAGCGAACTCATTCGCAAGCCCCACGGCATCATACTGGTGACGGGCCCGACCGGTTCGGGCAAGTCCACCACCCTGTATGCGGCGCTGTCCGAGATCAACTCGCGGGATCGCAACATCCTGACCGTCGAAGACCCCATCGAATATGACCTGGAAGGGGTCGGCCAGACCCAGGTCAACGCCAAGGTCGACATGACCTTCGCCCGCGGCCTGCGCGCCATCCTGCGTCAGGACCCGGACGTGGTGATGGTGGGGGAAATTCGCGACCTCGAAACCGCCCAGATCGCGGTGCAGGCGTCCCTCACCGGTCACCTGGTGATGTCGACCCTGCACACCAACACCGCCATCGGCGCCATCACCCGGATGCGGGACATGGGGATAGAGCCCTTCCTGCTCTCCTCATCCCTGCTCGCCGTGCTGGCCCAGCGGCTGGTACGCACCCTCTGCCCGGATTGCCGCGCCCAGCACCCCATCACGGAGCAGGAGCGGATCGCCATGGGCATGGAACTGGCGCCGGAGCAGCAGATGTGGCGCCCGGTCGGCTGCGAGCAGTGCAACCACACCGGCTATCGCGGCCGGACCGGCATCCACGAGCTGGTGGTGATCGATGACGGGGTGCGCGAGGCGATTCACAGTGCCAGCGGTGAGCTCGCCATCGAGCGGCTGATCCGCGGCCATACCCCCAGCATTCGTCGCGACGGCATCGACAAGGTATTGCTCGGCCAGACCAGTCTGGAAGAAGTGCTGCGCGTGACCCGGGAAGACTAAGATGGCAGCGTTCGAATACAAGGCTCTCGACGGTCGGGGCAGAAACAAATCCGGGGTGATGGAGGGTGACTCCGCGCGCCAGGTGCGCCAGTTGCTGCGCGAGCAGGGCTTGACCCCGCTTGAGGTGAACGAGACCACCGAGAAGGCGAAGCGGGAGGCGAATCGCTTCGTGCTGTTCAGACGCGGCGCCTCCACCTCCGAGCTGGCGCTGATCACCCGTCAGCTGGCGACCCTGGTCGGGGCCGGCCTCACCATCGAAGAGGCGCTCAAGGCGGTGGCCGAGCAGTGCGAGAAGGCCCATCTGCGCAGCCTGGTGGCGACGGTGCGCAGCAAGGTGGTGGAGGGGTATTCCCTTGCCGACTCCCTCGGTGCCTTCCCCCATGTGTTCGATCAGCTGTTCCGCTCCATGGTGGCGGCGGGGGAAAAATCCGGCCACCTGGAGAAGGTGCTGAACCGGCTCGCCGATTACACCGAGCAGCGCCAGCACATGCGCACCAAGCTGCTGCAGGCGATGATCTACCCCATAGTCCTCACCTGTGTGGCCATCGGCGTCATCTCCATCTTGCTCACCGCCGTGGTGCCCAAGGTGGTGGCCCAGTTCGAACACATGGGCCAGCAGCTGCCCGGCACCACCCGCTTTCTCATCGGCACCAGCGAGCTGATGCAGCACTACGGGCTCTGGTTCCTGCTGGCGCTGGCGCTGGGGGGCATGGTCTGGCGTTGGTGGCTCACCGACGAGACGCGGCGCCGCCACTGGCACGGCATCTTGCTGCGCCTGCCGGTCATAGGGCGGGTCAGTCGTGGCCTCAACACCGCCCGTTTCGCCCGCACCCTGAGCATCCTCAATGCCAGCGCTGTGCCGCTGCTGGAGGGGATGAAGATCTCGGGGGAAGTGCTCTCCAACGACTTCGCCCGTACCCGCATCGGCGAGGCCAGCGAGCGGGTGCGCGAGGGTACCAGCCTGCGCAAGGCGCTGGCTGAAACCAAGATTTTTCCGCCCATGATGCTGCACATGATCGCCTCCGGCGAGCAGAGTGGCGAGCTCGACAGCATGCTGGAGCGGGCGGCGGACAACCAGGACAGGGAGTTTGAAACCCAGGTGAACATCGCACTCGGGGTATTCGAACCCATGCTGGTGGTCTCCATGGCCGGGGTGGTGCTGTTTATTGTGATGTCGATCCTGCAGCCGATCCTCGAGCTCAACAATATGGTGAATTTATGATGCTGGCGTGCGGGTGACTTCGGCCGATCCTGCAGTCAATTCGCTCGAACTCAACAACATGGTCAATCTCTGATGGCTCTGGCCGTCTCAATTCGTTAGGAGCAAGTAGTATGCACAAGCGTCGTCAAGCCGGTTTTACCCTGCTGGAAGTCATGGTGGTCATCGTGATCCTGGGGATCCTGGCCAGTCTGGTGGTGCCCAACCTGATGGGCAACAAGGAGAAGGCGGATCAGCAGAAGGCGGTCTCCGACATAGTCGCGCTGGAAAATGCCCTCGACATGTACAAGCTGGACAACAACCGCTACCCGACCACAGAGCAGGGACTGGATGCCCTGGTCAACAAACCGACCGCGTCCCCCGAGCCGCGCAGCTACCGGGAAGGGGGCTACATCAAGCGCCTGCCGCAGGATCCCTGGGGTAACCAGTATCAACTGCTGAGTCCGGGTCAGTTCGGCAAGATCGACATCTTCAGCACCGGGCTGGATGGCGAAGCCGGTACCGACGATGACATCGGCAACTGGAATCTGAAGGATTTCCAATAAGTGCTTGATCGCACTCTGGTTCATCACCCCTTGCCGGGCCTGCCTCTATGAGGCAGGCCCCGTCTCGCCAGTCCGGTTTCACCCTGCTGGAGGTGTTGCTGGTTGCCATGCTGATGGGGCTGGTGGCCACCGCCGTCGTCCTCAGTATGGGGGGCGTCAAGGGCGATCGGGAGCTGGACAAGCAGGCGCGCCGCTTCATGGCGACCCTGCAGCAGGCCCAGGAGTATGCGGTGATGGATGGCCGTCTGTTGGGGCTGCGGCTCGAGGATCACGGCTGGCAGTTTATGTCCCGCGCGGCCAAAGACAGAAAATGGCAGGCGCTGACCGGCGACAAGATCCTGGGGCCGGTCGAGCTGCCGGAGGAGATGACCCTGAGCGTCGAGCTGGAGGGTTTCAGCTGGCGTACCGACTCGGACGAGAAGACCGAGCAGGGACGTGACGAGAAGGAGCGTACCCCCCAGATCCTCATCTTCCCGGGGGGGGAACTCACCCCCTTCGTGCTGAGCCTGACCCAGCAGGATGACGAGACCCCCTACCTGCGCACGGTCAAGGGGGACGAGTTCGGCCGCCTGACCCTGTTGCAAGATGAAGAGGAAGAGGAGTGAACGGCCGCGGCATGGGTAACATGAACGCCCGTGGCATGACGCTGCTGGAGGTGATGGTGGCGCTGGCAGTGTTCGCCATCGCCGGGCTCGCGGTGATGAAGACCGCCAGCGAGCACCTGTCCGGCCTCAACTACCTGGAAGAGAAGACGCTGGCGACCTGGGTGGTGGAAAACCAGCTGGTGCAGCAGAAGCTCGAAGCCAAGTGGCCTGGGGACAGCTGGGTGGAAGGGGAAGAGGAGCTGGCCGGGCAGACCTGGTACTGGCGCTATCGCGGCGTCGCCACCGCCGACAACAACTTCAAGGCGCTGGACATGGAGGTGCGCACCGCACCCAAGGCAGAGAGCCCCGTGACCATGATCCGGACCTATATCAGTCGATGAAAGTTCATCTGAATTTAAGCAGCCACCAGGGTGGTTTTACCCTGCTGGAGATGCCGATGGGGCCATCGCCGGTACAACGGCAGCGCATTCGGCAGGCGGGTTTCACCCTGTTGGAGACGCCTATGGTGCCATCGCCGGTACAACGGCAGCGCATTCGGCAGGCGGGTTTTACCCTGCTGGAAATGCTGGTGGCCATCGCCATCTTCGCCAGCCTGAGCATGGGCGCCTATCAGGTGCTGCAGGGGGTGCTTACCAGCGACGAGGTGGCCAAGAAGAAGGAGGCGCGGCTATCCGAGCTGCAGCTCGCCTTCAGCCTGCTGGAACGGGACGTCAGCCAGATGGTGCCCCGCAGCGGTCGCATCGACGGCGAGAACAACAAGGTGCTGCTGGCGGCTTCCCGCTTCGGCCAGCAGAGCGATGACTGGGGCATGGCCTTCATCCGCGGTGGCTGGCTCAACCCGGACGGCATACTGCCGCGCTCCGGCTTGCAGCGGGTCGGCTGGCGGCTCAAGGAGCAGACCCTGGAGCGGATGAGTTACCTCTATCCGGATCCGGTGATCGGCACCGAGCCCCGCATCCAGCCCGTGTTGACGGGGGTGACGGCGCTGCGGCTCTATTTTTACGACAAGGGGCAATGGAAGGAAGAGTGGACCCAGCGCGACGTGCTGCCCTATGGGTTGGCGGTGGAGCTGGATCTGGCGGATTACGGTACCATTCGCCGGCAGTTCTTGATTGGGGCCGGTGGCCAGAGGGCTGAGAATGGCAGCTGATCGTCGTTTTTCCCTGACCGTCACTGAGGGTGACGGTACCATTCGTCATCATCAGTTCCTGATCGGGGCTGGTGGCCAGAGGGCAGAGAATGGCAGCTGATCGTCGCACTCGCCCAGGTCGGCAGGGGGGCATGGCCCTGCTGGTGGTGTTGCTGATCCTGTCGGTGATGGTGATCGTCGCCAGCAACATGAGCGGCCGGTTGCAGCTCGAGCTGCGCCGCACCAGCAACCTCACCATCGGCAAGCAGGCCTGGTGGTATGCCATGTCGGCGGAGGCGCTGGTGATCAAGGTGCTCAATCAGGACTTCAAGGACGACAAGGACGTGGTGAACCTGAATCAGAACTGGGCCCGTGAGGACGGGGTCTTCCCGGTGGATGACGGCACCCTGTCCGGGCGGGTGCGGGATCTGCAGTCCTGCTTCAACCTCAACAGCCTGAGCGTGCCCCTCAAAGAGGGAGAAGACGGCGACGATCTTGAGAAACAGCCCTATGCGGTCAAGGCGTTCCGGGCCCTGCTGGGGGCGCTGGAGGTCGACGATTACGAGGCGGTGCAGCTGACCGATGCCATCCGCGACTGGACCGACAAGGACACCCAGCTGGTCTCCAGCAACGGGGCCGAGGATGCCTATTACGAGGGGCTCAATCCCCCCTATCTGACGGCCAACCAGTGGATGCTGGGGACGGATGAGCTGCGGGCGGTACGCGGGATGAGCGGTGAGCTTTATGCCCGGCTGGCCCCCTATGTCTGCGCCCTGCCCAACGACAAGCTGGTGGTGAACATCAACACCATCAAGCCCGAGCGGGCGGCCCTGCTGGTCGGCCTCTATCAGGGCAAGATATCCCTCGACGATGCCAAGCAGGTGCTGACCAGCCGTCCCAAGAAGGGGTGGAAGGAGAAGAAGGAGATGACGGATGAGCTGCCAGTGCAGGCGAGTACCATCACCGGACTCGAGGCCGCGCTGGGTGTCACGAGCAACTTCTTCGAGGCCAGCCTGCTGGCGGAAGTGGGGGATGCGCGGGCCCGCCTTAAGACGGTGTTCCAACGCGGCAAGGACAACAAATTGGTGATGTTGCGCCGTCTGAACGATGGCGCCGAATAACAGGGAGACGGCCGGCCCAAGGCCCCGCCTGTCCGCCCCCTTAATAGCAGCCCGAGGCTGCGACCCCGCCCATCGACATGGATGCTGGCGGCCATGGCAGGAGAATTATTTGTGAGCGAGAGTCTGGTCATCCGGCTGGGGACCAATGCGCAGCAGCCGGTGCAGTGGCTGGTGTGGTCGACGCAGGAGCAGGAGATCATCGCCTCCGGCACCCTGGCCTCGGCCCATGCCCTCGGCGAGCTGCAGGAGCGTGCCGGTGGCCGCCCCGTGGTGACCCTGGTGCCCGGCAGCGATCTTATCTTCCGGCGGGTCAGCCTGCCGGGCAAGTACAGCCGGCAGGCCGCGGCGGCGCTGCCCTATCTGCTGGAAGAGCAGATCGCCTCCGACGTGGACGCCCTGCATCTGGTGGTACTGGGCCACCAGGGCAACGAGGTGGATCTGATGGCGGTGGACAAGGCGAAGATGCAGATCTGGCTCGGCTGGTTGCAGCAGGCCGGTCTCAAGAGCCTGCAGCTGTTGCCCGATGTGCTGACCCTGCCGCTGGCCAGCGAGGGCTGGTCTGCCTTGCAGCTAGGTGAGGAGTGGCTGCTGCGCCAGGGCCCTCGCCAGGGCATAGTGGCCGAGGAGTCCCTGCTGGCCATGCTGCTGGCGGCCCAGCCCGAGCCCGTCACCATTCACAGCCATACGCCGCCGCCCGCACTGGCGGGCGCCAACTGGCAGGCGGCGGATCCCGAACTGCCCATGCTGCTGCTGGCCAAGGGGGCGCTCGGCTGCCAGGCGAACCTGTTGCAGGGGCCCTATCGACCCCAGACCGAATACTCCCGCTACTGGTTGCAGTGGCGCAAGGTGGCGGTGGTGGCGGGGCTCTTGCTGCTGGTCGCCCTGACCCAGCGCGGCGTGCACCTCTATCAGCTGGCGGAGCAGGACAAGGCGCTCAAGGCCGAGATCAGGCAGGTCTACGCCCGGATCTTCCCGGGAGAGACCCGCATCGTCAACGTGCGCAGCCAGATGACCCAGCACCTCAAGCAACTGGGTCAGGCGCCTCAGGACGGGATCCTGCTGTTGCTGACCGAGCTGGCGCCGGTGTTTGCCGAGGTGCCCGGTCTCAAACCCGAGGTGCTGCGCTTCGACGCGACCCGCGGGGAGCTCAGACTGCAGGTCACGGCGCCCGGCTTCACCGAGATAGAGCGTTTCCGCGAACTGGCGGGCAAGCGCTTCGAGGTGCAACAGGGGGAGGTGCGCAGCACCGAGGGCAAGGTCGAGGGGGCGCTGGTGCTCAAGGGTAAATCATCATGATGGACAAACTGCAAGGCTGGTGGCATGGCATCAGCACCCGTGAACAACGGCTGGTGGCGGTGGGGGGCAGCTGCCTGCTGATCGGGCTCTGCTACTGGGCCATCTGGCAACCCGTTGCCAATCGCATCGCCGAGCGGGAGCGGCAGGTTGTCAATCAGCAGCAGACGCTGGCCTGGCTGAAGGAGAAGGGGCAGGAGGTGCTGGCCATGCAGGGCAGCAGCGGACGCCAGATAGACACCAGCGGCACCCTGGATGGGGTGGTAAACCGCACCGCCTTCAACCAGAAGATCAAGATAGCCCGCCTGCAACCTCAGGGGCAGGAGCTGCAGGTATGGATAGATACGGTACCGTTCGATGCGCTGCTGCTCTGGCTGGCGACCCTCTCCGATCAGCACGGGGTGCAGGTTCAAGTCATCGAAGTGGCCCGTGAGAATCTGGCACCGGGTCTGGTCAAGGTCAGACGTTTGCAACTGAGTCGTCCCCAATGAAGCGTAATATTCTGATAGCAATCCTGTTTTTGGTGGCCTATCTGGGTTTCCTGCTGGTGCAGCTGCCGGCCTCCCTGGTGGTGCGCTATCTGCCGTTGCCCGCCAACATGGTGCGGCTGGAGGGGGTGAGCGGCACCCTCTGGAGCGGCCAGGTGGCGCGCCTGCAATACGCCAGCGAGTCGCTGACCCAGTTGCGCTGGGATCTCAACGGCTGGTCGCTGCTGCGCCTCGCCCCCGAAGCCTCGGTGCGCTTCGGCGAGCGCAGCGGCCTCAACGGCCAGGGGGTTGTGGGTTGGAGCGGCGCGGCCTTCGGCCGGGACATCACCCTCAATGTGCCCGCACCCTGGTTGCTGGAGCGGGTGCCCATGCGCCTGCCCTTCCCGCTGCAGGCGGCGGGCCAGCTACAGCTCAAGGTGGATCAGTTCGCCCAGGGCAATCCCTGGTGTGACAACCTCTACGGCAACCTCTATTGGTATGGCGCCGAGGCCGATACTCCGGCGGGCAAGCTGGTGCTGGGGGATCCCGAGGTCAAGCTGACCTGCCTCGACTCCAAGCTGGTGGCCGAGCTCAAGCAGGGTTCGGAGGCGGTGCAGGTGCAGGGCAAGCTGGAGCTGCAGAGCAACCGCCAGTACCTGTTCCAGGGCTCCCTCAAGCCGGGTCCCGAGTTGCCGGATCAGATGAAGCAGGGGCTGCCCTTCCTCGGCCAGCCCGATGGTCAGGGGCGCTTCCCGCTGCGCTATCAGGGCCGGATATAAGATAGCCTTGAATAAACGACACCCCGCTTCTGCGGGGTGTTTTGTTATGGGGTCGGGGAGAGCTCGTCAGGGGCAATGCCACCGGTGGGCGCCGTGATCAGGTGATTGAGGAAGCAGCCGAACAGCTCGGCCTGTGAGCCGACGCGTAGCTTGCCGTAGAGGTGTTTGCGGTGATTCTTCACTGTGCCGCCGCCTATCCCCAGCGCCGTGGCGATGGCCTCGGTATCCAGCCCCTGCAATAGCAGGCCGGCCACCTGCCGCTCCCGGCGGGTCAGCAGATCCCCGCCGACGCTGGCCATCGCCTGCGCCACCCTCTCTTTCAAGTCGGTCCCTTCCAGGCCGGCGGCGCCACTCTCCGCCAGCAGGGGCCGGGCCGCCGATACAGGCTGGGCCCGTAGCCAGTGCTGGCGACAGAGGGAGTGTATCAGCGGGAACAGCTCCTCCAGCCTGGCCCGCTCACTCGGGCTCAAGGGGCGGCGCTTGCCGAGGCGCCCCAGAAACAGCACCAGGGTCAGCCCGGCTCGAATGGGCAGGATCAGCCCCACCTCCTCCTGCCAGCCGGTAGCCTGATAGAAGCGTCTCTGGTAGTCCGGATCCAGCGGGCCCACCTCTGCCTGGGTCCATACCCCGGCCTCCAGACCGTTTGCCAACGCCAGCATAAAGGGATCCTGACCGAAGTCGCCGGCGAGGTAGCGATCGAACAGCAGCGCCCTCTGATGGCTCAGGTTGTCGTAGAGGTAGACGGGACGCTGACCGACCCCGAGCAGCAGGGCACAATCGAAGGGGACCTGCTGCTGGATGAGCCGCACCAGGGTGGCTGGAAAGGTGCTGCCATGCAGGGCATCGACGGCATCGGTCAGGGCGCTGGTGAGCGAGGGGTGGGTCATGGCGGCGTTGGTTCCCGTCGAGGGCGGCATTGCCCAGGACGGGAATGCTAGCACGAAGGTGGCAAAACTGTCCCCAAAGGGACATGGCCGTGGGACTGTGGCAACGGGAATATGGGAGCTTTTCCCCCGCACCCCGGAGAATCCATGACAGACCCCCAGTTGCTCGATGAGCTGACCCAGCGCGGCCTCATCGCCCAGAATTCCGATCCCCAGGCGCTGGCCGCCCACCTGAGCGAGCCGCGCACCCTCTATTGCGGCTTCGATCCCACCGCCGGCAGCCTGCACATCGGCCACCTGGTGCCGCTCTTGATGCTGCGCCGCTTCCAGCTCGCCGGCCACAGACCGGTGGCGCTGGTGGGAGGCGCCACCGGGCTCATCGGCGATCCCAGCTTCAAGGCGACCGAGCGCAACCTCAACGGTGCCGATACGGTGCGGGCCTGGGTCGCCAGCCTGTCGACCCAGATCGCCGCCCTGCTGCCCGAGGGGGAGGGGATGGCGGCGCCCCAACTGGTCAACAACGCCGACTGGATGGGGCAGATGTCGGCCCTGGATTTCCTGCGGGACGTGGGCAAGCACTTCTCGGTCAACGCCATGCTGGCGCGGGAGTCGGTGCGCCAGCGTCTGGCCCGGCCGGATCAGGGCATCTCCTTCACCGAGTTCTCCTACGCCCTGTTGCAGTCCCAGGACTTCGCCGTGCTGCATCAGAAACTCGGCTGCACCCTGCAGATCGGCGGCAACGATCAGTGGGGCAACATCACCAGCGGCATGGATCTGACCCGGCGCCTGCATCAGGCCCAGGTTTTTGGCATGACCCTGCCTCTCATCACCAAGGCCGATGGCACCAAGTTCGGCAAGACCGAGGGGGGGGCCATCTGGCTGGATCCCGCGCTCACCTCCCCCTACGCCTTCCACCAGTTCTGGCTCGGCACCGCGGACGAGGACGTCTACCGCTTCCTGCGCTACTACAGCTTCCTGCCGCTGGCCGACATCGCCGCGCTGGAGGCCGAGGACGCCGGCCGCCAGGGCCGCAAGGGGGCGCAGCAGGTGCTGGCGGATGAGCTGACCGCCCTGGTGCACGGGGAAGCCGAGCTGGCCGGCGCACGCGCCCTCGGCGAGCTGCTGTTCAGCGGCCGGGTGGGGGATCTTGACGAGGCACAGCTGGAGCAGCTGGCGGGCGGCGGCCTGCCGACCACGACCTGGCAACAAGAGGGGGAGCTGGTGGTGCTGCTGGTGGCGACCGGCCTCGCCAGCTCGAAGCGGATCGCCCGCGAGCTGCTGGCCGCCGGTGCCATCATGGTCAACGGCCGTTTGGTCGAGGGGAATGAGTTGGCTGAGACCGACTGGCGCTTTGGCAGCTTCCTGCTGCTGCGCCGGGGTAAGAAGCAGTATCACCTGGTGCAACGCCCCTGACAGAGCCCCCTCTGCCGGAGGGCGCCGCTTGGCGATTGGCTCGGGTAATGAGTGGATCACCCGGTGCCATTAACTGGTGACGGGAACTCGGTATCCCAGCGGATCTTTAAGGCCGCTTTCCCGCCTCGGCCCCGTGGTGTTCGGAGTGGGAGTCGTTTACTCTTGAAGCACGATTTTTTAACGAGCTGTCAGCCCCCGATGAGTGACTCCCACAAGCGCAAACCCGTACACCTCAGTGTCGAGACCCTGGCTCAGGACAAGAGCAAGCCGGAGATCCTCAAGGCCGAAATCGTGGCCGAGAGCCGGCTGTTCAAGGTGGAATCCCTGCACCTGAAATTCAGCAACGGGGAAGAGCGGGTGTACGAGCGGATGCGGGGGGGCAACCGGGGCGCCGTCATGGTGGTGCCGCTGTATGACGCCCATCACCTGCTGCTGGTGCGCGAATACGCGGCGGGTACCCACAGTTACGAGCTGGGCTTCCCCAAGGGGCTGATCGATCCGGGCGAGAACGCCTTCGAGGCGGGCAACCGGGAGCTGATGGAGGAGGCGGGCTTCGGTGCCAACCGCCTGATCCCCCTCAAGCAGGTGTCCCTGGCCCCCGGCTACTTCTCCAGCCGGATGGACATACTGCTGGCCCTGGATCTCTACCCGGAGCAGCGCATCGGCGACGAGCCCGAGCCCCTCGAGGTGATCCCCTGGCCGCTGAACCGCATCGACGAATTGCTGGCGCGCCCGGACTTTACCGAGTCGCGCAGCATCAGTGCCCTGCTGCTGGCCCAGAAATGGCTGGCGGAGCAGGAAAAATAGCCCCTCGAGGGCGCAAAGATAATCAAAGACAGAGGGTAGCAATATGCAGGAGTTGTTGGCCTGGGTGCCTGGGGTCAAGGAGATAGCCCGCGAAGCGGGGCGGATCCTTCACGAGATCTATCACGGCGGTCAGTTCGAGCGTCAGCTGAAGGAGGATGCGACCCCGGTCACCAGTGCCGATCTTGCTGCCGATGCCTACCTCAAGCAGGCGCTGTCGGCGCTCACTCCCCATATCCCTGTGCTGACCGAAGAGGCGGCCGATGTGCCCTTCAGCCAGCGGGCCAACTGGCGCCAGTACTGGCTGGTGGACCCCCTCGACGGCACCGGTGAGTTCATCGCCGGCAGCGGCGACTTCGCTACCCTGATCGCCCTGGTGCAGGACAACGTGCCGGTGCTCGGGGTCATCTACGCCCCCGAGTCCGACGTGCTCTACTGGGCGGTGCGCGGTCACGGCGCCTTCAAGGAGGCCGCCGGCGAGATCTACCCCATCAGCGCCATGCACCACGAGCACGATCAGCCGGATGCGCTGGTGGTGGCCATCAGCCGTCGCCAGAAGCTGGAGATGCTGACCCGCCGCCTCAACCCGGCCATCAACTACGAGCTGATCCCGCTCGGCTCCAGCTCCCTGAAGTCCTGCCTGGTGGCGGAGGGGGCGGCCGATTGCTATGTGCGGCTCGGCCCTACCGGCGAGTGGGATACCGCCGCTGCCCAGTGTATCGTCGAGGCGGCGGGGGGTCGCATCCTCAGCCTGGCGCTGCAGCCGCTGAGCTACAACGAGACGGAGTCGCTGGAGAACCCGGACTTCATCGTGATGGGGGATCCGGCGCTGGCCTGGGGCAAGATCCTGGCCCACTGAGCAGGCTGAGATTTCATTGTCTCGACATCCACAGGGCGGCCTCAGGGTCGCCCTGTTCATTAGTGCTATTCGCTGGCTTTATGACGCTTAGCAGGGATATCCGCTGGCAAGGTGCGACAACCGCAGTGATTCGTAATCGCCAGGTCATTCGCTGCGAGATGATTAATCGTGTAATTCTGGCAATTCCACATCTATCAAAATAAAAAATTAACCAGAAGTGATATTTTGGTTTTATATATCGCCATATTGCCTAAATTCAGATTTGATGAATTATGAGGATGAGATCCTGCTCCCAATCTCACTGGCCGACGCGAGCTTTGGCAGTGGGATCTGCCAGTGTCGAATTTTGAGAATTAAATGCTGAGATAGCACAATAACTGCAGATTTAAATACTGACAAAAAGTGAATTAACGATGAGTTTATCTGCAGAGGTCACCCGGGAGCTGTCCGGTTCCCAATCCGTCGTCGCCCACACCGGCTGGCGTCGTCACGACACCCACTGGGTCATCAGCCTGTTTGGCACCGCCGTCGGCGCCGGCATCCTGTTCCTGCCCATCAATCTGGGGCTCGGCGGCATCTGGCCGTTGATCATCGTCGCCGTGCTGGCCGGCCCCATGACCTTCCTGGCCCATCGCGGGCTGGCGCGCTTCGTGCTCTCCTCCTCCCGCCCCCATGCCGACTTCACCGAGGTGGCGGAGGAGCACTTCGGCAAGATGGCCGGCCGCCTCATATCGGCGCTCTATTTTCTCTCCATCTTCCCGATCCTGCTGATCTACGGTGTCGGCCTGACCAACACGGTGGAGAGCTTCATGATCAACCAGCTCGACATGGCCGCCCCGAACCGGGTGATGCTCTCCGGCGTGCTGGTGTTCGCCATGATCGCCGTGATGATGGCGGGGGAGAAAGCCATGCTGCGCGCCTTCGCCTTCATGGTCTACCCGCTGGCGGCCATTCTGGCGGCCCTCTCCTGCTACCTCATTCCCCAGTGGCAGTGGCCACAGATGACTGCCTTTGAGGGGGCCAGCTTCCTCAACACCGTCTGGCTGGCGCTGCCGGTGACGGTGTTCGCCTTCAGCCATGCCGCCGCCATTTCCGGCTTTGCCAACGTGCAGCGGCGGGAATACGGCGAGCAGGCGGAGGCCAAGAGCGGTCTCATCCTGCGCAACACCACCGTCATGCTGGTGGGCTTCGTGCTGTTCTTCGTCTTCTCCTGCGTGCTGAGCCTCTCCCCGGTCCAGCTGGCCGAGGCCAAGGCTCAGAACGTCTCGGTGCTCTCCTATCTCGCCAACATCACCGACAACCCGGTGATAGTGACCCTGGGGCCGCTCATCGCCTTCATCGCCATCAGCTCCTCCTTCCTCGGCCACTTCCTGGGGGCGCGGGAGAGCCTCAAGAGCCTGATCGCCAAGCCCACCGGCCTGTCGCTGGCCAAGGCCGACAGGCTCGGCATCGCCCTGATGTTCTTCGCCATCTGGGGGGCGGCGGTCATCAATCCCGGCATCCTCGGCCTGATGGAGACCCTCTCCGGCCCCGTCATCGCCATGATCCTGTTCATCATGCCGGTGGTGGCCATCTACAAGGTGGAGGCGCTGGCCCGCTTCCGCCAGGGCTGGACCAACGGCTTCATCCTGCTGACAGGGTCGCTGGCGGTCTCGGCGCTGCTGTTCAGCCTGCTGAAATAACTCGTCAGGCAAGACGCAGACAAGAGAGGCGACCCCGGGGTCGCCTCTCTCGTTTTATCCGACGGTGGTTGCCGTTTTATCCGCTGACTCAGCCCAGCTTGGCGCCATTCTCCACCGCCTGCTCCGGGATGGCCATCACCACGGCGCCGTCCGCCCGGTAGAAGCCGGTGAGCAGAAACTCCGATTGGATGGGGCCTATCTGCTTGGGGGGGAAGTTCACCACCGCCACTATCTGGCGGCCCACCAGATCCTCCGCCTGATAGAGGTCGGTGATCTGGGCGCTGCTCTTGCGCACGCCGAGCTCGGGGCCAAAGTCCGCCCATACCTTGTAGGCGGGCTTGCGCGCCTCGGGGAAGGGCTCGACCCGCACCAGGGTGCCGACCCTAAGTTCCACCATCTCGAAATCCTGCCAGCTTATGGTCTGCATCTTTGCTCCTCGAATCTGCCTGCTGTGTCTGAGCACCAGCATGCCCGATCCGGGTCCGGCTTGTCTTCGGCGGCGAGCCGACCCGTTACGGCAAGCGGCCGTTTTGCTGGCGCCAGGCGGAGGGCGTCAGCCCGGCTTCGGTGAGGAAGCGCTCGGCGAAGGCCCCCTGATTCTGATAGCCACAGCGGCAGGCTATCTCGCCGATGGGCAGGGCGGTCTGGGCGAGCAGGGTGCGGGCCAAGGTCATGCGCCGCGCCCGGATGTAGTGGGAGACGCTCATGCCGAGCTGTTGGCGAAAGGCGTGCTTGAACTGGCTCTGGCCTAGGCAGGCGAGGGCGGCGAGGCGTGCGTTGCCGAGGGGTTCTGCGAGGTGGGCCTCGATGTGGCGCTGCACCCGTGCGATGCGGGGATCGATGCGGCTCGGGGGAAGGCGTGGCTCCTGCTGCCCGGCCAGCAACTGGAGCCAGACCTGCTCCATACCCTCGATGTGGCGGCCCTGGCCGACCAGCTGGCGCAGGAAGGCGAGGTAGTGGCGCTGGGGTTCATCCAGCTCGATAAAGGGGCGCTCACCCAGGCTGCTCGGCAGCCAGGAGCTCTCCTGCACCAGGAAGGAGAGGGCCGGATCGGCGGCGTAGTCGTGGCGCAGACCTGGGGCTATGACACAGGCGAAACCGGGGAGGAGGCGTTGCCCCTGGCCCTGCACCTCTATCTCGATGGGGCCGTCCAGGGGGATCACCAGCTGGGCGAAGTCGTGGTGGTGGCTGCTGATGTCGCGCTGGTAGCGGCGCAGGCTGAACGAAGGCGTGGGTGCCGACGGGGGAGCAGATAGCGATGACGCGGCACCGGGCCGCGTCATCGAAGGAAGATTGCTATTGGGCATAGGCAATGCTGCCAGGGTTATTCTGCGTCGAAATCTTCGATCTCCTTGCCGAGCGCTTCCATGATGGCGCGCGCCTCGGCAGGGACGCTGTCCGGGTGATCCTTGCGCAAGTCGTCGTCACCGGGCAGCGGCTGGCCGGTGAAGGCGTGCAGGAAGGCTTCGCAGAGCAGCTCGCTGTTGGTCGCATGACGCAGGTTGTTCACCTGACGACGGGTGCGCTCATCGGTCAGCACCTTCAGCACCTTGAGCGGGATCGAGACAGTAATCTTCTTGACCTGTTCGCTCTTCTTGCCGTGTTCCGCATAGGGGCTGACGTAGTCGCCGTTCCACTCTGTACCCATGATTCACCTGTTCTCATTTGGCCGTGAGCGCGGATTTTAACCCTTACGGAATTAGATGGCAATCCAACAGCAAAGCCATTTAGACGTCTAGAAGTGTTGACGGCTTTTTTGCGCTGGCGTAAGGTGGTTCACCATAGGCCAGCAATGGCAGGATAGCCGTGGCAGAGGCACAGCGGCCATCGCCCAGCGACAGTTCAAGGAGAGAGTGACATGACCCACAAGGCCACCCTGGCGGTACGTACCGGGATTGAGACAGACCAGCAACACGGTGCCGTGGTGCCGCCCATCTACCTCTCCAGCAACTACACCTTTGCCGATTTCGGCGAACCCCGTCAATACGATTATGCCCGCTCCGGCAACCCGACCCGCACCAACCTGGCGGACGCGCTGGCGGTGCTGGAAGGAGGGGCGGGCGCCGTAGTGACCGGCACCGGCATGGGCGCCGTCCACCTGGTGACCACGGCCCTGCTCAAGGCCGGTGATCTGCTGCTGGCTCCTCACGATTGTTACGGCGGCACCTGGCGCCTGTTCGAATACCTGGCGGCCAAGGGCCACTACCGGGTGCAGTTCGTGGATCAGGGGGACGAGGCGGCCCTGGCCGAGGCGCTCGCCCAGAAACCCGCGCTGGTGTGGGTGGAGACTCCCTCCAACCCGCTGCTGCGGGTGGTGGACGTGGCTGCCATCGCCGCCGCGGCCCACGAGGTGGGCGCCCAGGTGGCGGTGGACAACACCTTCCTCTCGCCGCTGTTGCAGCAGCCGCTGACCCTCGGCGCCGATGTGGTGGTGCATTCCACCACCAAGTACATCAACGGCCACTCCGACGTGGTGGGCGGAGTCGCCATCGCCAAGGAGCAGGCACTGGCCGACTCCCTGGTGTGGTGGGCCAACTGTCTGGGGCTGACCTCGGGTGCCTTCGATTCCTACCTCACCCTGCGGGGGCTTCGCACCCTGGCGCCGCGCCTGCGCACCCATCAGGAGAACACGGACAGGATCCTCGCCTTCCTGCAGCAACAGCCGCTGGTGAAGACGATCTATCACCCCAGCCTGCCGAGTCATCCGGGCCACGAGATTGCGCGCCGTCAACAGTCCGGCTTCGGCGCCATGCTAAGTTTTGAGCTCGATTGCAACGAGGCGGGGCTGCGCGCCTTCCTGGATGCGCTGCGCCTCTTCTCGGTGGCGGAATCCCTCGGCGGGGTGGAGAGTCTGGTGGCCCATCCCGCCAGCATGACCCACAGGGCTATGACCCCGGCGGCGCAACAGGCGGCGGGCATCAGCGCCCAGCTGCTGCGCCTGTCGGTGGGCATAGAACACGGCGAAGACCTGGTGGCCGATCTGGCCCAGGCATTTGAACAGGCGCAGTTGGCGCAACAGGCAAACTAATAACGACACGGCAGCCAGCCGCACGGAGAGGGTATCGGCAGGTGCGTCGACCCCACGGACAGGGCGTGCTGCCGGCAGCAAGACGCAGGAACAGGTGGTGATCTAAATGGAACAGCAGCAAGGAGAGGTAGCAGTGGCAGCAGAAGCGGTACAAAAGCGGCGCCATGTGCACAAGTTTGGCGGCAGCAGTCTGGCGGATCCGGTCTGTTATCGCCGGGTCGCGGCCATCGTCGAGCAGCAGGTCGGCGGCCATGAACTGATCGTGGTCTCCGCCGCCGGCAAGACCACCAACCGGCTGATCCAGCTGGTGGAGCTGGCGGAAGCCGGGGACGAGGCCGCCGGCGAGGCCATCACCGCCCTGCACGCCTATCAGCAGAGCCTGATCGACGGCCTGCTGGAAGGGGAATTGCTGCTCGACTTGAGCAAGCAGCTTGCCGACGATACCCAGCTGATCGCCAAGACCCTGGAGGGGCAGTTCGATCGCTTCGAGCGCAACGGCCTGCTCGCCTTCGGTGAGGTGTGGTCGGCACGCCTGTTGGCTGCCCTGCTCAGCAGCCGTGGCGAGCCCGCCATCTGGCTCGACGCCCGCAGCTTCCTGCGCGCGGAAGACGGCGCCCTGGTCAAGGTCAACACCGCCATCTCCAGCGAGCTGCTCAAGGCCCGTCTGGCGGAGCATCCCGGCCGCATCGTCGTGACCGGCTTCATCGCCGCGGATCTGGAGGGGCGCTCCTTGCTGCTCGGCCGCAACGGCTCCGACTACAGTGCTAGCCTGTTGGCGGCGCTGGCGGATGGGGAATCCACCACCATCTGGAGCGACGTAGCCGGGGTTTACAGCGCGGATCCGCGTCGGGTCAAGGAGGCGCGCCTGCTGGAGCGCCTGAGCCTGGCGGAGGCCAACGAGCTGGCCCGTCTCGGCTCCTCCGTGCTGCATTCCCGCACCCTGCAGCCGGTGGCCGACAGCCGCCAGCGCCTGACCCTGCGTTGCAGCTACAACCCGGACGAGGGTTGCACCCACATACTGCGCCGGGCACCGCGCTCCGGCGGCGCCCGCATCGTCTCCTCGGTGGATCAGATTGCGCTGATCGAGCTCAAGGTGCTGCCCCAGACCAGCTATGAGCAGACGGTGGCGACCATCGAGGCCCATCTGGCCCGCCATCGCCTCCACCCGCTCACCCTGCAACGCCAGCCGGATCGGCGGGTGCTGCGTCTGGCCTACACCCTCGAGGTGGCGGAAGGTGCCTTCGAGGTGCTGCGGGACTTCCAGCTGCAGGGCAGCTTCACCGGCCTCATCCAGAAGGAAGGCTTCAGCCTGGTAGCCCTGGTCGGCGCCGGGGTGACCGATAACGCCGAGCAGTGCCACCGCTTCTATCAGTTGCTGGCGGATCAACCCCTGGAGTTCGTGCAGGTGGCCAGAGACGGCCTGAGCCTGGTGGCCGTACTGCGTCAGGTGGTGCTCGAGCCCCTGCTCATCGCCCTGCACAGCGCTCTGTTCAGCCGTCCGACCCGGGTCGGCCTGGTGGTGTTCGGCAAGGGCAACATCGGCGGCCACTGGCTCAGCCTCTATGGCCGCGAGAAGGCGCGCCTCGAGCACGAGCTCAATCTGGCGCTTACCCTGTACGGGGTGTTCGACTCCAAGGGCGGCTTGCTGGACGAGGAGGGGCTGGATCCCCTCAAGGTGCGTGACAGGTTCGATCCCAAGCCGCTGATCTGGCCCGAACTGTTGGGTCAGCTGGAGCAACACGGCTTCGATGCCCTGATCGCGCTGGACATGACCGCCAGCGAGACGGTGAGCCGTTACTACCCGGACTTCGCCCAGCTCGGCATTCACATCATCGCCGCCAACAAGTTTGCCGGCGCCGCCGAGAGCGAGTTCTACCAGCGCATCAAGCAGAGCTGCCGGGATCACCAGGTGCAGTGGCGCTACAACGCCACCGTCGGGGCGGGCCTGCCCATCCAGTCCAGCATCCAGATGCTGCGCCAGAGTGGCGATCGCATTCAGGGAGTCTCCGGCATCTTCTCCGGCACCCTCTCCTGGCTGTTCCAGCAGTATGACGGCAGCCGCCCCTTCTCCGAGCTGGTGGACGAGGCCTGGCAGCACGGCCTGACCGAGCCGGATCCGCGGGAAGATCTTTCCGGCCAGGACGTGCGTCGCAAGCTGTTGATCCTGGCGCGGGAGGCGGGCTTCGAGCTGGATTCCGCCGACATCGAGCTGGAAAACCTGGTGCCCGTGCCCCTGCGCAAGGCCACCACGGATCAGTTCATGGACAGGCTCAAGGAGCTGGATGCCCCCATCCTGACGGCGTTCGAGGGCGCGCAGCGGGTCGGCAAGGTGCTGCGCTACGTGGCCCGCTTCGAGCACGACGGCAAGGCCAGGGTCGGGCTGGAGGCGCTGGAGCCCCACCACCCGTTCGCGAACCTGCTGCCTTGCGACAACATCTTCGCCATCGAGAGCGACAGTTATCGCACCAACCCCCTGGTGATCCAGGGGCCGGGGGCGGGGCGTGAGGTGACGGCGGCGGCGATCCAGTACGATCTCTGGCAGATCTGCGCCAGCCTCTGAGAACCTGTGCACGATCTTGCTACGAGGCCGTGATCAAGGCTCATGCGCTACTCGGAATCCTCACGTATGTCTATACGCTCCGGTTCCTGCGCTGCTCTTTACCTTGCTGACGACCTCTCGCGACAGGTCGTCGACAGGTCGTCGACAGGTTCTAAGGCGGCATAAAGAGAGGAAAACAGAAGAGGCGCCCCGGGGCGCCTCTTCTCATTGGATGTGATTGGATGGCGAGCTCGCCCTACCAGAGCACGCTACCCAGCAGGGGAGCGAGCAGCACAGTGGCCATGCCGGCGATCATCATCACCATGCTGGAGACCACCCCCTCCTCGTTGCCCATCTGGTAGGCCCTGGCGGTGCCGGCGCCGTGGGCCGAGGCGCCAAAGCCCGCACCCTTGCCGAGCCGGCTGCGGATGGCGAGCACCGTCAGCACGCTCTCGCCGACCGCCATGCCGATCACCCCGGTCAGCACCACGAACAGGGCGGTGAGATCGGCATTGCCACCGACCGATCGGGTCGCCTCTACCGCGAAGGGGGTGGTGATGGATCGCATGGCCATGCTGCGTTGCAGCAGTTCTGAGAGGTGCAGCCAGCGGGCCAGCAGCACTGTGCTGCCCACCGCCATGATGACGGAGGCGATGACCCCCACCGAGAGCGACAACCAGTGGCGACGCATCAGCTGGCGGTTCTCGTAGACGGGCACCGCGAAGGCGACGGTGGCGGGCCCCAGCAGCCAGAGCAGCCAGTGGGATTCGGCCATGTAGTCCTGATAGGGGATCTTGAACAGCATCACCATCGCCACCAGCAGGGCGGGTGCCAGCAGCAGGGGCATCAGCGGCAGTATGCGCTTGCGGGCATAGAGCCACTTGCTGGCGTAGTAGAACAGCAGGGTGAGGGCGAAACAGAGCAGGCCGAGCAGGGTATCAGACATGGCGACGGCTCCGGCGGGCCAGCATCAGTTCGAAGCGATAGACTCTGTCCACCACCAGTGCGGTAGTGCCAAGCACCAAGATTGTGCTAATCACCAGCACCAACATGATGCGCCATCCCTCTTGCAGCAGCAGATCCTGATAGTTGATCACGGCCACCACGGCGGGCACGAAGAACAGCAGCATCTCCGCCAGCAGCCAGCGGGCACCGGCGCTGAACCAGCGGACCTTGACCACCCCGAGCAGGATGCAGGCGAGCAGCAACAGCATGCCGGTCAGGTTGGCGGGCAGGGGCAGGTGGAAGGTGCGTACCGCAGTGTCCGCCAGCAGCCAGATGGCGGAGAGCAGGACGATTTGGAAGGGAGTCTGTAGCCAGCGCAGGCAGAAGGTTTTCATGATGCAGGTCTTTCTGTGAATCTGGTCACAGTATAGGAGGCTGGTAAACCTGCAAAAAATGAATTTAAATTATGAAAAATATGCCAATTTGGCATTATTTAAATTCCACCACCACGAGCCCCGCCATGGACATCCGAGCCCTGCGTTACTTCGTCGAGCTGGTGCGGGAGCAGAGCTTCACCCGCGCCTCCGAGAAGCTGTTCGTCACCCAGCCCACCATCAGCAAGATGATCCGCAGCATGGAGGAGGAGTTGGGCCAGCCCCTGCTCAACCGGGCGGGACACAGCTTCACCCTGACCGACAGCGGCCAGGTGCTATTCGCCCGTGGCCAGCTCATCTTGGCCCAGATGCAGCAGCTGGAGGCCGAGCTCGCCGACCTGCAGAGCCTGCAGCACGGTCGCCTCGCCCTCGGCATCCCCCCCATGGTAGGCCACGTCTATGCGGATCTCATCCGCACCTATCGCAGCCGCTATCCCAGGGTGGAGCTCTCCATCGTCGAATACGGCGGGCGCCGCATCGAGCAGGCGGTGCTGGAGGGGGAGCTGGATCTCGCCATCACCATGCTGCCGACCCGGGAGGAGGGGGACTTGAGTGCCCTGGCGCTGGACAGCTACCCCATCCAGGTGGTGCTGCCGGACTCGCCGCGCTGGCGGGCCTACACCGAGATCCGGCTGGGAGACTTGAAAGAGGAGCCCTTCCTGCTCTACACCCAGGCCTTCACCCTGAGCGAGCGGCTGGAGCAGGCGTGCCAGCAGGCGGGCTTCACCCCCCAGGTGGCGGCGCGCAGCAGCCAGTGGGACTTTCTCACCGCCATGGTGCGCAGCGGCATGGGAGTCGCCTTCCTGCCCGAGCCCATCTGCCGGCGGTTGACCCCGGATGGCCTGGTGCTGCGGCCACTGTTGCCCGAGCTCAGCTGGCGGCTCGGGGTGATCTGGCCGGCCAGGCGCTACCTCTCCCGCACCGCCGAGGCCTGGCTCGCCCTGTGCCGGGAGAGCCAGGGCATGCCCTTATCGGCCAGCTCTGAAGCTGGGCATACGGGGCCGGAAGCCTAGGATCTCGTCAGCTCACCGAGCTGGCGACAGAGCCGGCGCAGGGTCTGGTTGTCGAGGCAGCCAAAGCCCAGCAGCCAGCCCTCCCGGGTCGGCGTGCCAAGGTAGAACTGCCCGAGGGGGCGCAGCCCCAGCCCCAGAGCATTGGCGCCATCCGTCCAGCGCGCCTCGCCGCCAGGGGGTAGCAGCACGGCGCACTGCAGGCCGGCACCGCTGTGGATGGGGGTGAGCTCGGGGCAGTGCAGGGCCAGCTCGGCCAGCAGCAAATCTCGCCGGCTCTGGTAGATCAGCCGGCTCTGGCGCAGGTGAGCGGCGAAGTGGCCGGCCCGGATGAAGTCCGCGGTGACCGCCTGCTGCAACTGGTTGCTGTGGCCATCGACGGCGGCGCGGGCCCGGCTGAATGCCTCCATCAGGGGGCGCGGCAGCACCAGATAGGCGAGGCGCAAGGAACCGAACAACACCTTGCTGAAGGTGCCCACGTAGATGACCCGCCCCTGGCTGTCGAGCCCCTGCAAGGCGGGCAAGGGGCGCTGATCGTACTGATATTCCCCGTCGTAATCGTCCTCCAGGATCCAGGCACCGTGGCGCTCGGCCTCGGCCAGCAAGGCCATCCGGCGCGGCAGGCTCATGGGCACCCCGAGAGGGTACTGGTGGGCCGGGGTGCAGTAGATAAGTCTGGGCTTCGGATGTTCCCCCGTTGGGTTGAGCCCCTCTTCGTCCACCGGCACCGGATGGAGGCGGGCACCGGCGCTCTCCATGGCGGTGCGCGCCCCTGGGTAGCCCGGCTCCTCCACCCAGACGGTATCGCCGGCATCGATCAGCAGCTGGGTCGCCAGCATGATCCCCTGCTGGGAGCTGGTGAGGATCAGGATCTGATCTGGCTCGCACTGCACCCCGCGCGACTGCACCAGATAGCTGGCGATGGCGCTGCGCAGGGCCTCCAGCCCCTGGGGATCCCCGTAGTTCATCCAGTCACAGGCATTCTGGCGCCACTGTTGCTGCATCAGCCGGCCCCAGATGGCCTGGGGGAAGAGGCGAGGATCCGGCTGGCTGGAGGCAAAGGAGTTGCCCACCTCGGGCACGTCGTGACAGGCGCCCCCCGCCGCCATCTCCTGACCACGGCGGGAGAGCCCCGCCGCCGACTGGGGTGGCCGCCGGGTCGGACGCACCGCCGCCAGCGCCACGAAGCTGCCGGCCCCCACCTTGCGTACCAGATAACCCTCCGCCTCCAGTCGGCCGTAGGCCAGCTCCACCGTACTGCGGGAGACGCCGAGATCCCGGGCCAGCATGCGGCTCGCGGGCAGTCGGCTGTGCTGGGGTAGGTGACCGGCCAGTATGGCTTCGCGTAATGTGCGCACCAGCTGTTCATGTAGAGGCAGGTCGTTTTGCTGCTGGTCGGCGAAGAGCGTCGGCAGGGCGGTCATATTGGGCTCCTCATGGACCAGGGCAGATGACCCCCCACCAAGATGGCGCCGCGCAAGGTGCGCACCAGCTGCTCGTGCAGGGGCAGGTCGTTTTGCTGCTGGTCGGCGAAGAGCGTCGGTAGGGCGGTCATGGTTCTCTCCAGAGTTGGCTGGGGTCGCATAATTGGTCTGCCCATCTTGGCAAAATTGGTCGGCGTGGCAAGGCCATTTTCTCGCTACATTGAGTGAACGGAGCGGGTTTTATCCATCACAAGGAGTCGGGATGTCTGAATTTGGTGCGGTGATCAGCTGGCAGCGGGGGAGCGATGAGCCCTTCGTGGATCAGCGTTACAGTCGGGCCCACAGCTGGGAGTTTGACGGCGGCGTGCGGGTGCCGGCCTCCTCTTCCCCCCATGTGGTGCCCTTGCCCTATTCGGTGGCGGAGCACGTCGATCCGGAAGAGGCCTTCGTCGCCTCCCTCTCCAGCTGCCACATGCTGACCTTCCTCTGGCTGGTGGCCAGGGCAGGCTATCGGGTGGAGAGCTACCGGGATCAGGCGGTCGGCATCATGGAGGCGGACGAGCGCGGTCGCCAGTCCATCACTCGCGTCACCCTGCGCCCCAGGGTGGTATTCGGGGGAGGACGCCAGCCAACTCTGGTTGAGCTGGAGCGGTTGCACCATCAGGCCCACGAGGAGTGTTTCATCGCGAACTCGGTCAGAACCCTGGTCACCACAGAAGTCGTGGCCTAATCACAAGGAGATTTCACATGAGTCAGGTATTGAGCACAGGGGTGGCGAGCCCCGCCGAGGCCAGCGCCTTCTTCGAGGCCCAGCTGGCATATCGCACCGATCCGGCGGATCTGGCCGCGGATCTGCTGAGCGGGGAGGCGGGTGAGGGCGGGAAGATAGTGGTCATCGATACCCGCTCTCCCGCGCACTACGCCGAGGGCCATATCCCGGGGGCGGTCTCTTTTCCCCATCGCACCATGAACCCGGCCAGCACGGCGGCCCTGCCGAGAGACAAGGTCTATGTCTGCTACTGCGATGGCATCGGCTGCAACGGCTCGACCCAAGGGGCCTACAAATTGGCGGCGCTGGGCTTTCGGGTGAAAGAGTTGATCGGTGGCCTGCACTGGTGGCGTCAGGACGGTTTCGCCGTCGCCACTGGCGGCGAGGCCGGTGTCTTGTTGGAAGGAGGGATCGCCTGTGCCTGTTAAGCCATCGATGAACGAGTTCGATCAGCCAGTTGGCGCCGAGGTGCCGGGCTGGGCGGGGGCCGAGTTTCCACCCCACGCTGAGTTGAGCGGTTGGGGCTGCCGGTTGGAGCCGCTGGATCCCGAGCGTCACTGCGGCTCGCTCTGGCAGGCGTTTGGCGCCGACAGCGGGGCCATGTGGACCTATCTCACCAGTGGCCCCTTCGAGGATGAGTCGGCCATGCTGGCCTGGCTGCAACAGAGCGCCGCCAAGGCGGATCCCCAGTTCTACGCCATCGTCGATGAAGCGAGCGGCAAGGCGCTGGGGCTCGCCAGCTACCTGCGCATCGATCCCGTCGCCGGCAGCATAGAGGTGGGTTGGCTGCACTTCTCCCCCGCCATGCAGCGCACCCGCCTCTCTACTGCGGCCATGGCGCTGATGATGGGCAACGCCTTCGCGCTCGGCTACCGGCGCTACGAGTGGAAGTGCAATGATCTCAACTGGCCCTCCCGCCATGCGGCGCTGCGGCTCGGCTTCAGCTACGAGGGCACCTTCCGCCAGGCCCGGGTGGACAAGGGGCGCTCCCGCGATACCGCCTGGTTCTCGGTGATCGACGGCGAATGGCCGGCCCTGAAAACGGCCTTCGAGCGCTGGCTGGCGGATGAGAATTTCGATGGGCAGGGGCGCCAGATATTGCGCCTCTCAGATCTCCGCCTGCCGCACCAAGGGTGATCAGGCTGGCATCCATGGCTGGCTTATAAGAGTGGCAGGCCCATAAAACGAGAGAGGCCCCGGATTGCGGGGCCTCTCTCGTTCATTCTGCGGCTTAGTCGTGATGATCGCCAATGGGGGCGGCAATCCACTTCATCAGGGTCAGCATGTCTTGGGGCGCAACCCCCACCGAGAGGCCGCGCTTGCCGCCGCTCACCAGGATCTCATCATACTGCATGGCGGAGTCGTCCAGCACGGTCGGCAGCAGCTTCTTCTGGGCCAGCGGGCTGATGCCCCCCACCTTGTAACCGGTCAGCTTCTCGGCCTCCGCCGGCTTCATCATCTCCACCTTCTTGAGCCCCGCCGCCTTGGCGAGCTGCTTCAGGCTGCACAGGCCCGATGACGGCACTATGGCCACCACCGCCTGCTTGTCGTGATGGGCGATCAGGGTCTTGAACACCTGGGCCTCCGGCAGGCCGAGCTGGGTCGCGGCATGCTTGCCGAAATCGTCGTGGGCCTCGCACTCGTAGGGGTATAGCTTGTGGGGGATCTTGAGCTTTTTCAGCAGGTTGATAGCGGGTGTCATCAGATTTCCTCGAGCCGGAACAAGGCCAGACAGTCTGCGCCCAGTCGGCTGGTGTGGCAAGAGGTGCCCGGATCCTGCGCGGCTCCCGGGTATGGCTGGCGTGGCCCGGTTGAAAATGCGTGGGCCTATGAGCTGAGATCTTGATCCCCCATGTCTACACTGGATGTGGCTAGCTGCTGGCGATACGAAAGGAATCGTGGCCATGAATACCCCAGTGTTCAGCTCCCTCGACATTAACGCTCTCGGTCGTTACGACGCCCTGGCCCGATTGACCGCCCTCGATCGCGCCTATGGCATCGTCGAGTTCGACCTCACTGGCCGCATCATCTCGGTCAACGCGCTGTTCTGCACCATCCTCGACTATCAACCGGAGGCGCTGATCGGCCAGTCCCACCTGCTGCTGCTACCTCCCGAGCAACATGGGGAGCACGAGCACTTCTGGCAGGGGGTGCTCTGCGGCAAGATCCACACCGGCGCCTTCCACCGCATCGCGCGGGGCGGCAGGAGCGTCTGGATCCACGCCACCTACACCCCGATCACCGACGAGGCGGGCGCCTTGCTCGGGGTGATCAAGCTGGCCCACGACATCACTCCCGAAGTGCTGGCGGAGCAGCGCGTCGAGCAGCAGAGCCAGCTGTTCGACATCATAGTCGCCGCCCATCAGGGCTTTCTGCTGGATCGCAACCTCGCCTCCGCCTGCGACACCGTGTTCGAGCGGCTGCTCAGCGTCAGCCAGAGCGCCTATGGCTTCATCGGCATAGTCCAATACGAAGACGGGCAACCCAGCCTCTACGTTCCCTCCATCTCCAATCTCTCCTGGGACGAGGCCACCCATGCCTGGTACGAGCAACAGCGCCAGAGCCGGGGCGGGCTCATCTTCAGCAAACTCGACAACCTGTTTGGCCATGTAGTGACCCACAACACTCTGGTGTGCTGCAACGATCTGCCGCGCCATCCGGCGAGCCGCGGCACCTCCCCCCGCGGTCATCCGCATCTGGACTGCTTCCTCGGCATTCCGCTGCGCCACAAGGGGGAGGCCATCGGCATGATCGCCCTGGCCAACCGCCCGGGTGGCTTCGACGAGACATTGGTGACCCTGCTCGAACCGCTCACCACGGCCCTCGGTACCCTGGTTCACGCCCGTAATCTGGAGGACGAGCGCAGCCGGATGGAGCGGGAGCTGCGCTTCAACGCCGAGCACGACTTTCTCACCAAGCTGCCCAACCGCAGCCACTTCTTCAGCCAGGCCAACCCCTTGCTCGAGCGTTTCCTGCGCCACCCGGCCGAGGGGGAAACCTGCTGCCTTGCCCTGATCGACATCGATTTCTTCAAGCAGATCAACGATGAACATGGCCATCTTGCCGGGGATGCGGTGCTGGAGACGCTGGCCCAGCTGCTGATGCAGGCGGTGCGCGGCAGCGATCTGGTGGCGCGCTTCGGCGGGGAGGAGTTCATCATGCTGCTGCGCGGCGTCACCCTGGGCGATGCCCAGTCTCTGATGGATCACCTCCGCCAGAAGATAGAGCGCCACCCCTTCCTGTATCAGGAGCGGCAGATTGCCGTCACCATCAGCGTGGGCGTCACCCCCTATCAGCCGGATTACCAGCGGGTGGACGACTGGCTGCAATGCGTCGACCTGCGCCTCTACGAGGCCAAGCGCCTCGGCCGCAACCGCATCGCTTAGGGCTTGCCAGACATCGGGAGGGAATATGTGCGGAAATAAAAAGGGCGCCTTATGGGCGCCCTTTTTGCGTTGGATACGAGGTTCGTGATCAACCCGTGTTACGCATGCCTGCGGCTATGCCGGCGATGGTGACCATCAGCGCCTGATCCAGCTCGGGGTGCAGGGTCTCGGCGTGGTTGCGCGAGCGACCCAGCAGTTCGACCTGCAGCACGTTGAGCGGGTCCGTGTAGGGGTTGCGCAGCTTGATGGACTCCTGGATCCAGGGTTGGTCATCGAGCAGATCCCCTTGCGGGCGCAGCTCCAGCACCACTCGGATGGAATCGGAGAGTTCCTGACGCAGCTGGGTGCCGAGGGCCCACAGCTCCTGCGGCACCAGGCGGGTGTCGTAGTACTCCGCCAGCCAGAGGTCGGCCTTCAGGAACACCATCTCCAGCATCTCGAGGCGAGTGCGGAAGAAGGGCCACTGGCGGCTCATCTCGTCCAATACGGCCTTGTGACCGTCGTCGATGGCCTGCTGCAGCCCCTTGTTGGCGCCGAGCCAGGCCGGCAGCATCAGCCGGTTCTGGGTCCAGGCGAAGATCCAGGGGATGGCGCGCAGGCTCTCGACGCCGCCGTTCGGCTTGCGCTTGGCGGGACGGGAGCCGAGCGGCAGCTTGCCGAGCTCCATCTCCGGGGTGGCGGCGCGGAAGTAGGGCACGAAGTCGGGATGACCGCGCACTATGCTGCGATAGTGCTCGCAGGAGGCCTCGGCGACCTGCTCGATCACGGCGCGCCAACTCTCTTTCGGCTTCGGCGGTGGCAGCAGATTCCCCTCCAGCACGGCGCTGGTGTAGAGGTTCAGGCTGTTGAGGGCGACCTTGGGCAGTCCGAACTTGAAGCGGATCATCTCCCCTTGCTCGGTCACTCGCAGACCGCCGCGCAGGGATCCCGGCGGTTGAGACAGGATCGCCTGGTGGGCGGGGGCGCCGCCACGACCGACGGTGCCGCCACGGCCGTGGAACAGGGTCAGCCGCAGGTTGTTGGCCTCGGCCAGCGCCACCAGGGATTCCATGGCGGCGTACTGGGCCCAGCCAGCGGCCATCATGCCCGCATCCTTGGCGGAATCCGAGTAGCCGATCATCACGTATTGACGGCCCTGGATGTAGCCGCGATACCAGTCCACCGACAGCAGGCGCTCCATCACGGCGGTGCCCGCCATCAGATCTTCCTGGGTCTCGAACAGCGGGGCGACCGGCATGCGGAACTTGCAACCGGCCTCTTTCAGCAGCAACTGCACCGCCAGCACGTCGGACGGGGCGCCCGCCATGGAGATGATGTAGATGCCGAACGCATCCGGGTCGTGCTCGGCGATCACCCGGCAGGTGTCTATGGTCTCGCGGGTCTCGGCGCTCGGCTCCCAGTCGGTCGGGATCAGCGGGCGGCGGGAGTTCAGTTCATTGAGCAGGAAGGCCTGCTTGTCGTCCTCGCTCCACTCGGCGTAGTCACCCATGCCCAGATAGCGGGTCAGCTCGGAGAAGACCTGGCCGTGACGCTCGCCGTCCTGGCGGATGTCGAGCTTGACCAGGTGGATGCCGAAGCAGGCCAGCTTGCGCAGCACGTCCAGCAGCATGCCGTCGGCGATGTTGCCCATGCCGCAGGCGTGCAGGGAGTGGTAGCAGAGCTCCAGCGGCTCGCGCAGCTGGGCCGTGGTCTTGATGAGATCCCGGCTCTCGCTCACCTGACCCTGCACCTTGGCGGTCAGGTATTCCTGGGTCTCGCGCAACTGTTCGCGCAGCTCGCGCACCAGGGCGCGGTAGGGCTCGGGGTTGTCGCCGACCCGCTCGCGCAGCTCGGGGGTACAGTCGGCCATGGAGAGCTCGGAGGTGAGCTCCCGGATGTCCTTGTTGAACAGGCTCACCGCCATCCAGCGGCCCAGCTCCAGCACCTCGGCGGTCACCTTGGCGGTGACGAAGGGGTTGCCGTCACGATCGCCGCCCATCCAGGAGGTGAACTTGACCGGCGCGGCATCCAGCGGCAGCCGCACACCCAGATGGTGCTGCAGGCGCTCGTCCAGGTTGCGCATGAATTCGGGAATGGCGGGCCAGAGGCTGTTTTCCACCACGGCGAAGCCCCACTTGGCTTCGTCCACCGGGGTCGGCCGCTGTTCGCGGATCTCGTTGGTGTGCCAGGCCTGATTGACCAGCTGTTCGATGCGATTGAGGATCTTGTCCCGCTCGCGGGGCAGCAGATCGGACAGCTCCAGCGCTTCCAGGCAGTCGTTGAGCTGCACGTGCTTGTGGATCAGGGTACGACGGGTCACCTCGGTCGGGTGAGCGGTCAGCACCAGATCGATGTCCAGCTCGCGCACGGCCTGGATGATGGCCTCCTTGGAGAGATTGGAGGCCTCGAGTTTGGCGAACATCTGCTCCAGCGGATCCGGGGTGCAGACCTGCTCTTCGCAGCGGCGGGAGATGGTATGGAACTGCTCCGCCACGTTGGCCAGGTTGAGGAACTGGCTGAAGGCGCGTGCCACGGGCAGCAACTCGTCATCGGAGAGGGTGCGCAGGGTCTCGAGCAAGCGTTCCCTGTCTGCTTCATTGCCCTTGCGGGAGGATTTGGCCAGCTGACGAATGGTCTCGATCTTGTCGAGGAAGGCCTGTCCCTGATGATCCTTGATGGACTTGCCCAGCAGTTGGCCCAGCATGCCTACGTTGGCGCGTAGAGCGGCGTACTTTTCGTTCATTCCACATCCTTATTTTGTTGGTGCCTCAACCTTCCTCGGCGAGAGACAGCCTCACTTATTGTTGTGCGATTACAACATATGCTCCGTCATCTTAGGGGGACAATCTAGCCAGATTGTCTGCGCAAGGTCAAATAACAGGCCGATACAGAACATGTATTTCCTTCACCTGTCCCACCTCGGCATGTCATGTAACTTACTTACAATCCCCTCGTCCTAGACACAGAAACGCCGGATCAGGTGTTGCAACACCGCCGTGGTCGGTTTGACGAACGACAGATCCAGATACTCGTCCGGCTGGTGCGCCTGGGCGATGTGGCCGGGTCCCAGCACTATGGTTTCACAGCCGAGCAGCTGGATGAAGGGGGCCTCGGTGCAATAGTTCACGGATTCGGCCGCCCGGCCACTCGCCAACTCGGCCTCGCGCACCAGATCCGAGTCGTCCTTGCAGGCGTAGGCGGGAATGGGCTCGTGCAGGTGCTGCAGATGCAGGCAGCCCGGCTGGTGGATTTCGATGGGGGAGAGCGCCTCTTTGAGCATGCCCATCAGCTCATCCGGCCCAACCTGCGGGGTGGGCCTCATGTCGATGTGCAGCTCGCAGCAGCCGCAGATGCGGTTCGGGCTGTCGCCCCCCTGGATGTAACCCAGGTTCAGGGTCGGCTGGGGCACCGCGAACCTATGATCCGCGTATTTCTCCTTCAGGCTGTGCTGCAGCTTGAGCACCTGGCCCATGGCCTGGTGCATGATCTCCAGCGCATTGACGCCGTTGGCGGGATCCGAGCTGTGACCGCTCTTGCCCGTGATGCGAATGGCCTCGGACATGTGTCCCTTGTGGGCCACCACGGGCACCAGGCCGGTCGGCTCGCCGATCACCGCGTAGTCCGGCTTGAGCTCGGCCGCCGCGGCGATGGCGCGGGCGCCGGCCATGGTGGTCTCCTCGTCGGCGGTGGCCAGGATGCGCAGGGGCTTGCTCAGGGTGGTGAGATCGATCTCTTTGAGCGCCTCCACGATGAAGGCGAAGAAGCCCTTCATGTCGATGGTGCCGAGCCCGTACAGGCGGTTACCCTCCTCGGTCACCTTGAAGGGATCCTTGCTCCAGCCTCCCTCATCGAAGGGCACGGTATCGGTGTGGCCCGCCAGCAGCAGGCCCCCTTCTCCCTGGCCGATTGTGGCCACCAGATTGAACTTGCCGGGCAAGTCCGGCAGCGCCGTCACCTCGCAGTGAAAGCCGAGCTGGCCGAACCAGTCCGCCAACAGCCGGATCACCGCTTCGTTGCTCTGATCCCAGCGGGGATCCGTGCTGCTGATAGAGGGAATCGCAATAATATTCTTATAAAGTGAAAAAAAATCCAGATTGGCCATCAGCTGCTCCTTGCGTCCCCGGAATGTTTCTGTTAGAAAATACAAATGCAAAGTGAGTGCATGAATATTCTTTTCAAGTGCTCATCGACAAGGCTTCTAGTTGTAAGGGAAAGTTAATGTTCTGTCACCTGATCTGTAACCGACGACACAACCCCGCCTGATTGCCCCTCCGCACTCGCTGCGTCAAAGGGGCGATAGATCACCCCTTGCACCACAGCATCGCGCTGTGAACTTCGAACCCAGACTTGGAATACTCAACAATGCTTAACACCGTTATCGTCGGTGCCAGTGGCTACGCGGGAGCCGAACTGGCCGCACTGGTCCAGAACCATCCACAACTCAAGCTGTTCGGCCTCTATGTGTCGGCGGGCAGCCAGGATGCGCACAAGCGTTTCTCCTCCCTGCATCCCCAGTGGGTCGGCGCGCTGGATCAGCCGCTGCTGCCCCTGGACGAGGACGGCATGAGCCGGATCCTGACCCAGGCCGATCTGGTGCTGCTGGCCACCGCCCACGAGGTGAGTGCCGAGCTCGCGCCCAAGTTCCTGGCCAAGGGGCTGCCGGTGTTCGATCTCTCCGGCGCCTTCCGGGTCAAGGATCAGGCGTTCTATTCCTCCTTCTACGGCTTCACCCACCAGAGCGAGCAGTGGCTGGACAAGGCCGCCTACGGCCTGGCGGAGTGGAATGCCGATGCCATCCAGGCCGCTCAGCTGATTGCGGTGCCCGGTTGCTACCCGACCGCGTCCCTGTGCGCCCTCAAGCCGCTGCAGCAGGCGGGTCTGATTGCCAACGGCTGGCAGCCCATCATCAACGCGGTCTCCGGCGTCTCCGGCGCCGGTCGCAAGGCGGCCATCGGCACCAGCTTCTGCGAGGTGAGCCTGAATCCCTACGGTACCTTCAATCACAGGCACCAGCCGGAGATCAGCCACCACCTCGGCAAGGAGGTGCTGTTCCAGCCCCACCTCGGCAACTATGTGCGCGGCATTCTGGCCACCATCTATGTGCAGCTCGCGGACGGCGTGACGCCGACCCAGGTGGATCAGGCCTACCTCAAGGCTTACGAAGGCAAGCCCCTGGTGCGCCTCACCGGCCAGATGCCCTCCATTCGCGGGGTGGCGAACACCCCTTACTGCGATCTCGCCTGGCAGCAGCAGGGCAACATGCTGGTGGTGGTCTCCGCCATCGACAACCTGCTCAAGGGCGCCGCCTCTCAGGCGATGCAGTGCATAAATATCAAGTTTGGGTTTGAACCGGCCACCGGCCTGATTTAAGGACTTAAAGGAAGGATTGCGACGATGGACAAGCAGACGCTGGTAATCAAGTTGGGTGGGGCATTGATCGAGAACGACGAGGCGTTGACCGCCCTGTTCGCCACCCTCAAGAGCTTCTTGGACGAGCAGCATAGACCCCTGGTGCTGGTGCACGGCGGCGGCTGCCTGGTGGACGACCTGCTCAAGGGGCTGGGACTGACTTCCACCAAGAAGAACGGCCTGCGGGTCACCCCGTTCGACCAGATCCCCTTCATCGCCGGCGCCCTGGCGGGCACGGCGAACAAGATGATGATGGCCAAGGCCATCGCCACCGGCACCCCGGCGGTAGGGCTCTGCCTCGCCGATGGCGGCCTCTGTCAGGTGACCCAGCTCGATCCCGAGCTCGGCGCCGTCGGTGACTGCCAGCCGGGCAACCCGGCGCTGGTGCAGGGCATCCTGGGACAGGGCTTTCTGCCGGTGGTGAGCTCCATCGGCATCACCGCCGAGGGTCAGCTGATGAACGTCAACGCGGATCAGGCGGCTACCGCCATCGCCGAGGCGCTCGGCGCGGATCTGGTGATGCTGTCCGATGTGAGTGGCATCCTGGATGGCAAGGGCAAGCTGGTGCCGCAGCTGGACAAGGCGACCGCACTGGATCTGATGGAGAAGGGGGTCATCCGGGATGGCATGGCGGTCAAGGTGAAGGCGGCCCTGCACGCCGCCGAGACTCTGGGCAAGCCGGTCTGCGTCGCCAGCTGGCGCTACCCGGATCAGCTGCTCAAGCTGTTGGCGGGCGGCTCCGTCGGCACCCAAGTCACCCTCTAACCCTGGCCGGAAAAAGGAACATCCGATGCAACATCTTCTGAAAGACAGCGATTTAAGCAAGGCCCAGATCGAGGCGCTGATCGCGCTCGGTAAATCGGTCAAGGCCGATCCTAAGAAGTACAGCCAGGCCCTGGCGGGCAAGAGCGTGGTCACCCTGTTCGAGAAGCCTTCCCTGCGCACCCGGGTCACCTTCGACATCGGCATCGCCCGCCTCGGTGGTCACAGCGTCTACCTGGATCAGCAGAACGGGGCGCTCGGCAAGCGCGAATCGGTACAGGATTTTGCCGCCAATCTGTCCCGCTGGTGTGACGCCATAGTCGCCCGGGTGTTCGACCACCAGACGCTGGTGGGCCTGGCCGAGCACGGCAGCGTGCCGGTGGTGAACAGCCTGTGCAACCTCTACCATCCCTGCCAGGGACTGGCGGACTTCATGACCATAGCCGAGCACTACAGCGATCTGTCCAAGGTAAAGCTCGCCTATCTGGGTGATGGCAACAACGTCAGCCACTCCCTGCTGCTGCTGGGGGCGACGCTCGGCACCGACGTGACCCTGGTCTGCCCCAAGGGCCACGGCCCGGATACCCAGATCTTCCTGCAGGCCCAGGCGCTGGCGGCCCAGTCCGGCGCGCACATCCATATCAGCGATGACGTGGGCGCCATCGAGGGTTTCGACGTGGTTTATACCGACACCTGGGTTTCCATGGGTGACAACACGCCAATGGAGCAGGTAAAAGATATCTTCATGCCTTATCAGATCAACCAGGCCCTGCTCGACCGGACCGGCATCCAGCACGTGCTGCACTGCCAACCGGCGCACCGGGAGCTGGAGATCACCTCGGAGGTCATGGACGGCCCAGCCTCCCTCATCCTGGATGAGGCAGAAAACCGGATGCATATCCAGAACGCCGTGCTGCTGACCCTGCTTGGGCACAAGTGACGCGGCAACCGAGCCTGAATCAAACACCTTATCGAATCATCATGGAGAGAAGTAAATGAGCGGAATCAACAAGATAGTACTGGCTTACTCGGGCGGACTGGATACCTCGGCCATCATTCCCTGGCTCAAAGAGAACTATGACGCGGAAATCATCGCCTTCGTCGCCGATGTCGGCCAGGAGCGCGACGATCTGGAAGGGATCGAGCAAAAAGCTATCGCCTCCGGCGCCACCAAGTGCATCGTCAAAGACCTGCGCGAAGAGTTCGTCAAAGAGTACGTCTACCCGACCCTGAAGACCGGCGCCGTCTACGAAGGCACTTATCTGCTCGGCACCTCCATGGCCCGTCCCATCATCGCCAAGGCCATGGTGGAAGCGGCCCTGGCGGAAGGCGCCGACGCCATCTCCCACGGTTGTACCGGCAAGGGCAACGATCAGGTGCGTTTCGAAGGCGCCGTGGCGGCCCTGGCACCGCAACTCAAGGTGATCGCCCCCTGGCGTCTGTGGGACATGCGCTCCCGTGAGGATCTGCTGGCCTATCTGGAAGCCCGCGATATCCCCTGCAAGGCGACCCTGAAGAAGATCTACAGCCGCGATGCGAACGCCTGGCACATCTCTACCGAGGGTGGCGAGCTGGAAAGCACCTGGAACGAGCCGTCCGAAGCGGTCTGGCAGTGGACCGTCTCCGCCGAGCAGGCACCGAACGAGCCGGAATACGTCAAGCTGACCGTGGCCCAAGGCGAAGTGGTGGCGGTCGACGACCAGCCGCTGACCCCGCACCAGATCCTGATGACCCTGAACGAGCGTGCCGGCAAGCACGGCGTGGGCCGCATCGACATCACCGAAAACCGCATGGTGGGCATGAAGTCCCGTGGCTGCTACGAGACTCCGGGTGGTACCGTCATGGTCGCCGCGCTGCGCGCCGTGGAAGAGCTGGTATTGGATCGTCCGACCCGCGCCTGGCGCGAGAAGCTGGGTGCCGAGTTCTCCCACCTGGTCTATGACGGTCGCTGGTTCACCCCGCTGTGCAAGGCCATTGTCGCCTCCGCCAACGCCATCGCCGAGGATCTCGACGGCGAAGTGATCCTGAAGATGTACAAGGGTCAGGTCACCGCGGTGCAGAAGAAGTCGCCGAACAGCCTCTACTCCGAAGACTTCGCCACCTTCGGCGCCGACGAGGTGTACGACCAGAGCCACGCCGAAGGCTTTATCCGTCTCTACACCCTGGCAAGCCGTATCCGCGCCATGAAGGAGCAGCACCAGGCCATCGGCGGCGACCATACCCACGGCTAATGTTCCGGTTTAACCCGCTAACACCGGTGAGGGGGCTTGGCCCCCTCACTTATAAGCGGCGACTTGATTCCCTCGTCTGTAAGTGAGGGATGGATAACCGGTGAGCTGTGACAAGAGCGGCAGCACCCTGGCCGCTTCTGTGAGATAACAGGGGCGGTCATTGGCGCCGCCCTCACCCTAGCCCTCTCCCAGAGGGAGAGGGAACCGATCGAGGTTAGGTGTGGTGGAGGTGGCTGCTCATTTTTTGTTGGCAGATTAACCACGATTTACCCGTAGAGCACCGTTTTGCTCCCTTCTCCCCTCGCGGGAGAAGGGTTGGGGATGAGGGGGGCGGTAACTGTAACCGCACCGATAGCCACCGCACTGTTATGCAGAAAAATACAGGGCAAGATTTCAGCGCGCAGGCCAAGGGGCCGCGCGAGTGCGGCAGGCGCAAGACGCCTACCGGCAACGTATTCAAGGAGAGCAGTATGGCACTTTGGGGTGGACGCTTCAGTCAGGGAGCAGACAGCAGGTTCAAGCAGTTCAACGACTCCCTGCGCTTCGATTACCGGTTGGCGGAGCAGGATATCCAGGGCTCCATGGCCTGGGCCCGCGCCCTGGTCAAGGTCGGTGTATTGACCAGCGAAGAACAGGCACAGCTGCAACAGGCGATGGAAGTGCTGCTGGCCTCGGTGCAGCAGGATCCCCAGCAGATCCTGAGCTCGGATGCCGAAGACATCCACTCCTGGGTCGAAGGGAAGCTGATCGACGCCGTCGGGACCCTCGGCAAGAAGCTGCACACCGGCCGCTCGCGCAACGATCAGGTCGCGACCGACCTGAAACTCTGGTGCAAGGCCCAAGGGGAGCTACTGCTTGCCTCCATCACGGGGCTGCAGCAGGGGCTGGTGGCGTCTGCTCGTGCCAATCAGGCCGCGGTGCTGCCGGGCTACACCCATCTTCAGCGCGCCCAGCCGGTCACCTACACCCACTGGGCCTTGGCCTATGTGGAGATGCTGGAGCGGGATCACTCCCGTCTGCAGGATGCATTGAAGCGCCTCGACACCAGCCCGCTGGGTTGCGGCGCCCTGGCGGGCACCGCCTATGCCATCGACCGGGAAGCGCTGGCGCTGGACATGGGCTTTAGCGGCGCGACCCGCAACAGCCTGGATTCGGTGTCGGATCGGGATCACGTGGTGGAGCTGATGCACGTGGCATCCCTCTCCATGGCGCACCTGTCGCGCTTCGCCGAGGATCTTATCTTCTACAACACCGGCGAGGCGGGCTTCGTCGAGCTGTCCGATGCGGTCACTTCCGGCTCTTCCCTGATGCCGCAGAAGAAGAACCCGGATGCGCTCGAGCTGATCCGTGGCAAGACAGGCCGGGTGGTCGGCGCCCAGATGGGCATGCTGATGAGCCTCAAGGCGTTGCCGCTGGCCTACAACAAGGACATGCAGGAAGACAAGGAAGGGCTGTTCGATGCCCTCGACACCTGGCACGACTGCCTCGACATGGCGGCGCTGGTGCTGATCGATCTCAAGGTCAACGGTGAGCGCACCAAGGCGGCGGCTCAGGGCGGCTACGCCAACGCCACCGAGCTGGCGGATTACCTCGTCGCCAAGGGCATCCCGTTCCGCGAGGCACATCATATCGTCGGCGAGACTGTGGTCTACGCGATCGGCGTGAAGAAGCCGCTGGAGGGCCTGTCTCTGCCCGAGTTCCAGCGCTTCAGCCCGGTGGTGGAAGAGGACGTCTATCCGAACCTGGAGCTGGAAGCGACCCTGGCCAAACGGGTAGCCAAGGGCGGCGTCGCCCGGGAGCAGATCGAAGGCGCCCTGGTTGCCGCCGAAGCCTGGCTGGCCAAACGCTAGAATAAACAACTCGCTGTCCGAAGGAGTCAAAAACGGCAACCCTATGGTTGCCGTTTTATTGTCTTGGCAGTCCTTATCCTGCCAAGATGGAAGGCCCTGCCGCACAGGGTGATCCGGGTCTAGTCGCAAAAGGAAACTTGCCATATGAAAGTACTGATATTGCCAGGGATAGGAAACTCGGGGCCGGATCACTGGCAGAGCCATTGGGAGCAAGCCAACCGTGGCTATAGCCGGGTTGAACAGCTGGATTGGGACAGCCCGGCGTGCAGCGACTGGGTTGCGTCGCTCGAGGCCAGCGTCAAACACCATGGCGAGGAGACGATCCTGGTCGCTCATAGCCTGGCATGCCTGCTGGTCGCCCACTGGGCGGCGCAAACCGAGTTGACGATCAAGGCCGCCTTGCTGGTGGCGGTGCCAGACCCTCTGGGCCCGGTATTTCCGAGCCAGGCGACGGGGTTTGCACCCTTGCCAATGGCGAGCCTGCCGTTCAAATCCATATTGATTGCCAGCGCCGATGACCCCTATGGTGACATTGCCCACTCGGAGCAATGTGCGGCCAGCTGGGGCAGCACTCTGGTGAACATAGGCGAGGCGGGCCATATCAATGGCGCCAGCGGCCTGGGTTCCTGGCCGGCGGGCCATGAGTGGCTGCAAGCGCTTGCCAGGACCTGATGGCCCTGAGCTGAATATCCGTGCTCGCCGAGGCGAGCTCTTCCCGAATGGAACTCGGGTCTTTCCACCGTCCAAGGAGTGATTATGTATCTGCCAACCCATTTTGCCGTCACAGATCCCGAGGCGCTGCACGCGCTGATGCGGGCCCATCCGCTGGGGGCCCTGATCACTCAGGGCAAGGGAGGGTTGGATGCGGATCACCTACCGTTCGAATTCGATGCAGGGGAAGGGGAGCATGGCGTCCTGCGCGCTCACGTAGCCCGCAACAACCCGCTCTGGCAGGCGGTGACGGACGGGCAGGAGGTGCTGGTGCTCTTCAAGGCCGCCGACGGCTATGTCTCCCCGAACTGGTATCCGAGCAAGCAGGAACACCATAAGCAGGTGCCGACCTGGAACTACGCCGTGGTGCATGCCCACGGCCGCATCCGGGTACGCGACGATGCCCGCTTCGTGCGCCGCCTGCTGGCGAGCCTGACGCGGGTTCATGAGGCAGCCGAGTCCAGCCCCTGGAAGATGGCGGACGCGCCGCGAGACTATCTCGAGGCCATGGTGGCGGCCGTGGTCGGTATCGAAGTCGAGATAAGCGAGCTGGTGGGCAAGTTCAAGCTGAGCCAGAACAAGGAGGGGGCGGACCGGCAGGGAGCCATAGATGCTCTGCAGACCAAGGGCCAGACGGCGCTGGCAGAGGCGATGCAACGCCGACCATCCTGATAGAGGCAGTGATAAATACCAACCTTGCTACATATAGCGAAACGGCAACCTGTTGGTTGCCGTTTAAACGAAATATTTCACTGCTTTCTGGCGCCGTGTCGTCAGCTCCTGGGGCTCAAAGCTCCTTGAAAGGCCGCCGCTTCTCCTCTTCGATGACGATGGCCTCTAGGTTGGCGACCCGCTCCTGCAGCTCCTTGATGATCATGTCCTGCTTGCCGAGACGGTCGGTGATGCGGGCATCCCCCAGCCGGTAGCGGGCACGCTTGCCGAGATAGCCGAACAGCACGCTGATAAAGACGATCAGGACTATGCCTGTCCACATGGTCATAACGGACTCCTTTCGTTCAGAGCTTGCGTGACTGCGCAATACCCCCATTCTCGGCCCTTCTCCCGCCGGAAGGGAAGGGGAAAACAGCGGCCATATCGGTCTGTACTGTTCAGCTCCAACCTGATCTTTCCCCCCGGAGAGCCATAAGGGGAAGATAAACCCTCAAGCTCCCTGCCAGAGCGGTCGTCCGACCCAGAGTCCCCACAGGGTCAGGTGCAGCAGCACGATAAACCAGAACACCAGCCGGTAACTTCCCTTCTGGGTCTTGTGGCGCAGCCAGTGGCGGGCGATAAGCGCCCCCGGCCAGCCGCCGAGCAGCTCCAGCAGGTGCAGACGGGATTCCGGCACGCGCCAGCCGCCGCGCACCGCCTGGCGTTTGTCATGGGCGTAGGCCAGCGCCGTCAGCAGGCTCATGGTGGTGACCAGAGCCAGCGGCCACCAGTTGGCGTCCTGAATGCCGATCCAGCCGGTCCAGAGCAGGGGGAGCAGGGCGAGCCAGATCATGATGTCAGTTCCAGATCCCGTGGCTCGTCCGGGCTCAACGTGCGGATGACTCTGGCCGGGTTGCCCACGGCCAGAGAGTCTGCGGGTATGTCGCGGGAGACCACGGCGCCGGCGCCTATGATGGATCTCGGCCCTATGGTGACGCCGGGGCAGATGATGGCGCCGCCACCTATCCAGCAGTCATCGCCGATGCGCACCGGCTTGTTGTAGGCGGTCCAACTGCGACGCTCCAGGTGGTCCAGGCTGTGGGTGGCAGTGTAGATCTGCACGTTCGGGGCCAGCAGCACATGGTTGCCGATATGCACCTCGCCGACGTCCAGTATGGTGACGTTGAAGTTGAAGAAGGTCTTCTCGCCGATATGGATGTTGCGGCCAAACTCGCAGGTGAAGGGGGTGCTGATCCAGCACGAATCCGGGCACTGGCCGAACAGCTCGCCACACAGGCGCTGGCGCAGGGGATGATCCCCGGAGGAGGAGCCGTTGAGCTGGGCCAGCAAGGCCTGGCCGCGGATGCGGTCGTTTGCTATCTCCTCGGTCTGGGTGAGGGGGCCACCCGCCAGAATGTTGTCCCAATCACTCGCCATGCTCGTCTCTCCTCCGATGCCAAGAGGCGCCAGTATACCTCTGTTGTCGGGTGCCGTCAGGAGCCGATGTCCAGCAGGGGCAGGATCAGCAGCGCCGAGACGAGATAGGGCAGCATGACCCGCAGCCCCAGCCGGCGGCCGCCTATCACCAGGGCCAGCAAGCCTTTCACCAGGGAGTTGACCAGCCCCGCCAGCAGTATGCCCCGGGCCGCCACCGCCAGCGCCAGATCCTTGTGGGCGAGCTGGGAGAGGGAGAGGGTGATGGCGTCCACATCCGTGATGCCTGACACCAGCGACAGCAGATAGACCCCGGAGTCGCCGACCCTGCCCTGCAGCAGTGTCGCCATGAAACCGATCAGCGCCAGCAGCAGGCCGAACTTGATGGCGGTGACGAGATCCAGCGGATTGCGGGTTTCGGGCTGCACCGGGTTGTCGCTGGTTTCCTCCCGCTGGCGCCAGAACCAGAATGCGAAGCCGTAGACGGTGGCAGCCAGCAGCAACAGGGGGGCAGCGAGGCGCATCGCCAGCTCGGTGTGGATCAGCAGCACCAGCACCAGCAGCCGCAGCCACATGGTGGCCCCCGCCAGCAGTATGCCAGTGGCCAGCAGCCGTTCCAGCCCCGGCTGCTCCTTGTTGAGGCGGGCGAACTGCAGGGTGAGGGCGGTGGAGGAGGCAAACCCCGCCAGCATGCTGGTGAGCACCAGCCCGGAGCGGGTGCCGAGCAGGCGCACCGCGAAGTGGCCCGAGAACGAGATACCGGCGATCACCACCACCATCAGCCAGATCTTGAAGGGATTGAAGGCGTTGAGCGGCCCCATCTCGGTGTTGGGCAGCACCGGCAGCAGCACCAGGGAGATGAGCAGGAAGCGCAGGGTGGCGTGAAACTCGGTCTCGCTCAGGAACAGCATGCCCTGCTGGATCTGGCCCTTGAGCCCCATCAGCAGGGCGGCCAGCACGGCGCAGGCTACCGCCTCGCTCGGGCTTTGCAACACCGACATCAGCCCCAGCAGATAGGTGAGCACCATGGCCACCGAGCTGGTGAGGCCGAACTCCCCTTGCCAGCGCTGGGCCAGCCAGACCGAGAGGCCGCAGCCGATGACGACCGCCAGCAGGCCGAGCAGTGCCAGCCAGGCACCCAGGGTCGGCAACAGCAGGGCGCAGACACCGCCGAGCAGGCCGATGAGGCCATAGGTCCGCATCCCGGCGATGCGCTGGTTATCCCCTAGCTGGCGTACCTGCCAGCCGCGCTCCAGCCCGATGATGAGCCCGATGGCCAGTGACACCAGGGCGCCGTAGACGGGTTCGGCCTCTATCCACATGGGGTTCTCCTCTCAAAGCTGTCCCTGTCAGGATGGCACAGGCGCCGGGTGGGCAGGGGGAGCTGGCTCACAGAGCGAGTGCGGCGAATGGCCCCATTTTCGGCACATAAAAAAAAGGCGCCACCCATGGGGGGGACGCCTGTAAAGTCAAACCTCGCGGTTGGCGGACCAACGGAACCAAAGGATCACACACACTTCACACACTCAGCACTTCCTTGGGTGGCGGGGATCAGCCCTGCCACTTGCCTCCTTCCACTATGACATCGTTGGGATCGGTGTCGGCGCTCAGTTTCTCACGCACGTACTGGTCATAGAGCTTGAGCAGGTACTTCTCTTCCCCCAGCTTGGCGAGACGGTCGTTGACCCAGTCACGCAGCTCGATATTGCCCTTCTTCACCGCCGGCGCGATCGGATCTTCCGAGCCCAGCTTCTGGGGCAGCACGCGATAGCCCGGATTCTCCTTGGCCCAGCTGAACAGCACCAGGTTGTCCTGGGCATAGGCATCGCCGCGGCCCTGGGCCAGCGCCTGCAGGGATTCGGAGTTCTTCTCGAACTTGAGCACCTTCCAGTCCGGGTGGTTGCGGGTCAGCCAGATATCGGCGGTGGTGCCGGTGGTGACGATCAGGGTCTTGTCCGCCAGATCGTCCAGCCCTTTGGCGGCGCTCTGCTCCGGCACCAGCACCTGCACCGCTACCCTCAGGTTTGGGTTGGTGAAGTCCACCACCTCGCGCCGCTCCGGGGTCACCGTCATGTTGGCGAGGATCAGATCCACCTTGTCGCTCTGCAGGAAGGGGATGCGGCTGGCGGGCTCGACCGCCACGAATTCGATCTTGTTCTCGTCCCCCAGCAGATCCTTGGCAAAGCGGCGGCCGAGATCGGTGTCGAAGCCCACGTAGCGCCCCTTCTCATCCACGAAGCCGAAGGGGGGCTTGTCGGTGAAGACCCCGACGATGAGCTTGTCGCGGGCCTTGATCTTGTCGAGGGAACCGTCCGCCGCCTGGGCGGCGCCGCTGGCGATCCCGAGCCCGATCAGGGCGCTAAACAGAACCGAAGTAATTTTCTTCATGCTGACTCCTTTCGTTTGATGACATTTGTATAAGAAAACTTGGCGAGGAACTGGCGCGCACGCTGACTCCTCGGGTTATCGAAGAACTGGTGGGGGGCGGCCTGCTCCAGGATGTGGCCCTCCTCCATGAAGACGATGCGATCCGCCACCGCCTGGGCGAACGCCAGCTCGTGGGTGACGATGAGCAGCGTCATGCCGCTGCCGGCGAGATCCCGGATCACCTCCAGCACCTCCTGCACCATCTCGGGATCCAGGGCGGCGGTGACCTCGTCGAACAGCATCACCTGGGGGTTCATGCACAGGGCCCGCACTATGGCGATGCGCTGCTGCTGGCCGCCGGAGAGCTCGCGCGGATAGGCGTGGCGCTTCTCCCAGAGGCCCACCCGGGTCAACAGCTGCTCCACCTGCAACAGGGCCTCGGCCCGTTCCCGCCTCTGCACCTGAAGGGGCCCGAGCAGCACGTTCTCCAGCACGTTCAGGTTCGGGAACAGGTGATAGCTCTGAAACACCATGCCGATGCGCTGGCGCACGCGTTGCCAGTCGGTGCCGGCATCCAGCCGTTGGCCGTCGAAGCGGATCTCGCCGCCCTGAATGGGCTCGAGCCCGTTGAGGGTGCGCAGCAAGGTGCTCTTGCCGCAGCCGCTCGGCCCCAGGATGACGATCACCTCACCGGCTTGTACCTTGAGGCTGACCCCGTCCAGTACCCGGTTCTGACCGAATTGTTTGCTGACAGCATTGAGTTCAAGCAGAGGCGTCATACCGCATTACCCCATTTTTGCTCGAGCCGGCGCGAGGCGAGCGAGAGCGGATAGCAGACCAGAAAGAAGAACAAAAACAGCAGGCCGTAGATGAGCAGGGAGGCATAGGTGCGCTCTATGATCTGCTGGCCCACCTTGATCACCTCCACTACCCCGATCAGCACCGCCAGGGAGCTGGTCTTGATGATGCGGGTGTGGATGTTGATGGTGGGCGGCGTCAGCCTCTGCAGCGCCTGGGGCAGCAGCACGTGGCGATAGAGCTGCCAGCGGGAGAGGCCGAGGGCCAGCCCGGCCTCCTGCTGACCACGGGCTAGGGATCCCAGCCCGCCGCGCACCACTTCCCCTACCTCGCTCGCCCCCCACAGGGAGAGCACCAGCACGGCGCACCAGAAGGCCGGGATGTCGAGGCCAAAGACGATAGGCAGCCCGAAGAAGAACAGATAGAGCCACACCAGCACTGGCACCACCCGAAACAGCTCCAGATAGACTCGCAGCACCCCCTGGGTCAAGCGACCGCCCTGCTGCGCCAGTACGCCGTAGCCAAGGCCACCCAGGGTGGCGAACAGGATGGCGAGCAGGGAGATGGCGAGGGTCTGGCCCGCGCCGATCGCCAGCAGGGGCAGGGCCTGGCCCAGCAACTCAGAAACCGGAGAGGCCATAATCATCCCTCCCTTCCAATGCGTGTTGTGTGGGTGACGGCAGCGGCATAAAGATCCGTGCCCACATGGGGAGCCGCGACTGCATCAGCGACTCAGTGACCGAACTGACCATGTTGCAGCCTCCTCTCCAGTACCCGTAAAGCTAGAGACAGCGGCAGGAAGATCAGCACGCACATCAGGGTCAGCACCGCCAGCATCTCGTAGGTCTTGTAGTAGAGGGCGATGTAGTTCTTGGTGGTGTAGAGCAGCTCGGGCACCGCCACCGCCGAGGCGACCGTGGTCTCTTTGAGCAGGAAGATGAAGTTGGCAAAGAGCGCCGGCAGGCTGGCAAGCCAGGCCTGAGGCAGCTGCACGTGGCGCAGCAGCTGCCAGCGGGAGAGGCCGATGGCCTGGCCTGCCTCCAGCTGGCTGGCGGGCACCGCCGCCACCCCGGCCCGCAGCGCCTCTGTCAGGTAGCCGCCGCCGAGGAAGGTCATGGCGATCACCGCAGTGGTGAAACCCGATAGTGACAACCCCAGGGCCGGCAGCCCGAAGTAGAGGAAGAACAGCTGGATCAGCAGCGGCGTGTTGCGGGCCAGCTCCACATAGCCGCGCACCAGGGGGCTGAGCGCCGGCTTGTGCAGCCCTAGCAGCCCTACGTTGAGCAGGGCCACCGCGAGGGAGGTAGCGATGACGATGGCGCCAAGCTGCAAGGTGACCCAGACCGACTTGCCGAAGGCGGGCAGGGTGGAGAGGATGAAGGCCCAGTCGAAGGTCATGCGGGGATCCTCCCGTCACGGCGCAGCCGCTGGGGCAGCACAGTGATCGAATCCGGATACTTGATGCCGGCGCCGGTGTTGAGCACCACCACCCGTTCGTGCTCCTTGATCCAACCCGCTTCCCGCAATTGGCGGGCGGCGGCGAAGGCGGCGGCCCCCTCCGGGCAGACGAAGCTGCCCTCCCGGGAGGCGAGTTGGCGGATCTCTGTCTGGATGGCCTTGTCGTCCACCGCGATGGCATAGCCGTTGGTGTTGTAGAGGGCGTCGAGCACCAGGAAATCCCCCAGCGCCTTGGGCACATTGATGCCAAAGGCCAGGGTCTGGGAGTCCGGCCAGAACGCGGACTCCTGCGCGCCTTGCTGCCAGGCCTGCACTATGGGGGCGCAGCCGCTCGCCTGCACAGCCACCAGTCGGGGTAGATCCCCTTTTATCCAGCCGAGTTCCTGCAACTCCCGCAGCGCCTTGTAAATGCCGATGAGACCGACGCCGCCACCCGTGGGGTAGAGGATCACGTCCGGCAGGGTCCAGCCGAACTGCTCGGCGATTTCCAGCCCCATGGTCTTCTTGCCCTCGATGCGATAGGGCTCCTTCAGGGTGGAGGCGTCGAACAGGGACTGCTCCGCCACTGCCTGGGCCACCTGGCGACCGGCGTCGCTGATGAGGCCGTCCACCAGATAGAGGCGGGTGCCGGCCAGGGAGGTCTCCAACCGGGTGATGGCGGGGGCCGCCTGGGGCATGACGATGGTGCTGCGCAGTCCGGCGCGAGCACCGTAGAGCGCCCAGGCCGCGCCGGCATTGCCGTTGGTGGGCATGGCGAAGTGAGTGACGCCGAGCTCGCGGGCACGGGACACGCCGACCGCGGCGCCCCTGGCCTTGAAGGAGCCGGTGGGGATGATGCTCTCATCCTTCATCCAGAGATCCGGGATACCTATCTGCTTGCCCAGGGTCGGCAGGGGCAACAGCGGGGTGAAGCCCTCTCCCAGGGTGACCACCTGAGCGGGATCCTGCACCGGCAGCAGCTCGTGATAGCGCCACAGGGTGGCGGGACGACCCAGCAGATCGGCCGGTCGCCAGACCTGCTTCAGGGCCTCGAGATCGTAGCTTGCCAAGAGCGGCGCCCCGACCCGGCTCAGTTGCTGGGGCTGATCGGCATCATGGATCTCGCCTGTCTTGCTGCAGCGCAAATGTGAGAGATAGCTGTACGGCATGGAATATCCTGAGCGGGTCGCTGTGGTCAGTCAGTTATGCCATCCTGTGACCCAAGTGCCGGATAACAAACAAAATAAAGCGCAAAACCAAAGTGAAAAAGCGGATATGCCGGGGCCGGTGGCTGCTCCGGCGTCCGGTGGCATCGCTTTTTTGAGAGAGCGTAGGCGGCCGCCAGGACCATGAATTCGGGGTCTCCGGGAGGGAGCCCGAAGGGACGGCCGCGACCATCCCTGTCTCGGTATTTCCCCGTTTTGGCGGCAGTGCGCCATCTGTCATCCCCCCGGTGGTATAGTCAGCCACAGGATCTGCATTGAGGTGCCATCGTGAAGAAGATCATCTACATACTGTTGGGGCTGGCGTTGGCCGCCCTGATCGCCATCGCCGCCCTGGTCAGCCTGATCGACCCGAACCAGTTCAAACCCCAGCTGGCGGAGCAGGTGAAAAAGAACACGGGCCGCGAGCTGGTGATGGAAGGGGACATCGGCTGGCGCTTCTGGCCGAGCCTCGGCCTCTCTCTCGAGAAGGTTGCGCTGCGCAACCCTGCCGGTTTCGCCGAGCCGGATCTCATCCGGGTCGAGCGGGGGGACGCCTCGGTCGCCCTGCTGCCGCTGCTCTCTCACCGGCTGGAGATAGGCGAGATCACCCTGAACGGGGCCCATCTCTTCATCCAAACCAGGGCCGATGGCAGCTCCAACCTGCAGGATCTCGTCCTGGATCAGGGCAAGAGCGCATCACCCGCGGGCGAGGCCTCCGCGCCCGCCAGCCCGGCGACCGGGGAGGAGAGCAAGCCCTGGCAGATCGAGTTGCAGGGGGTGGTGCTTGAGCAGGCCAGCGCCCTGGTGCGGGACGATCGCAAGGGCACCGAATCGCGCCTCGAGCGGCTCGACCTCAATCTGGGCAAGCTGACCCTGGATCAGTGGGTGCCGGTGACCCTGGCTGCCAAGGGAGAGCAGGGCAAGCTGGCCTTCGATCTCAAGGGGCAGGCACAGATCAAGCTGGCCGAAGATGCACGGGACAGCGCGCTGAAAGAGCTGACCCTGAGTGGCAGCCTGAGTGCGCCGGCGCAGCGACTGGATGGCTTCAGCCTCAAGGCCGATCGACTGGCGCTGGGGGAATGGAGCAGCCTGAACCTGAGCCTGAACGGCGCCGAGGGGACTGGGGATAAGCCGGCCGTCGCAGGCTCGCTGGAGGGCACCCTCAAGGCCCGACTCGACAAGGATCTGCAACTGCTGGAGGTCTCGGATGCGGTGCTGAGCGCCAATCTGAAGGGGGAGTCCCTGCCGCGCCCGCAGCTGGCCCTCAAGCTGGCGGGCTTTGCCCGCGCCGAGCTGGACAAGCAGCTGATCACCCTTAGCAATCTGGTGATAGGGGCGGATGATGCGCTGTTAAGCGGTAATGGCGAGATAACACTCGGCTCCGTGCCCAGGGTGGAGTTCGATCTCAAGGGGGACAAGCTGGATCTCGACGGCTGGCTCGGCAAGCAGGGCGAGGCCAAGGCCGTAGCCCCGTCGCCGGCGGCCGCCAGCCCGGCACCGGCCGCACCGGCTCAGAAAGCTCAGGCCCTCTCCGCGGTGGAGCCTGACCTGAGCGCCCTCAAGCGACTCGATCTGGCCGGACGCTTGCAACTGGGCAGCCTGAGGGTGAAGGGGCTGGATCTCAGCGCCGTCGATCTGCGGATCGCCCTGGCCGGGGGTCAGCTCAGCCTCAGCCAGTTCAGTGCAGGGGTGGCCGGTGGTCAGGTGAGCGCCAACGGGGTGCTCGATGCCCGCCAGCAACCCGCCAGCTATCAGGTTCACAAACGGGTGCAGGGGGTGGATGTGCGCCCGCTGCTGCAGACCCTGGCCCAGAGCGATCTGCTGGAAGGCAAGGGAGATCTCGAGGTACAGGTGCAGGGCCGCGGCCTGTCCGAACAGGCGTTGCACAGTCAGATGCAGGGCAAGGTCAGCCTGGCGCTGCACGATGGTGCCCTGCACGGCATCAACCTGGCGCAGATGATCCGCGAGGCGCGGGCCACTCTGACCGGCAAGGGCGCCGAGCAGGTCAAGGAGGTGCGCAAGACCGACTTCAGCGCTCTCACCGCCAACTTCCAGCTCGCGAACGGGATTGCCAGCAGCAACGACATTCAGCTGGCTGCCCCGGCCCTGCGGGTGCAGGGACAGGGCCAGACAGCGCTGGTGCCCGAGACCCTCGACTTCCTGTTTTTGACCTCGGTGGTCGAGAGCAGCAAGGGGCAGGGGGGCAAGACGGTGGATGAGCTCAAGGACATCAGCATTCCGGTGCGCATCGGCGGTCACTGGCAGGCGCCCAGCTATCGGCTCGATGTGAAGGAGCTGCTCAGCAACAACAAGGTGCTGGAGGAGAAGGCCCGCAAGGAGGCCGAGCGCGGCCTCAAGAAGCTGTTGGGCGACAAGGCTGACGACGAGGGGATCAAGGGGGCGGCCGATCAGCTGCTCAAGGGGCTGTTCAAGTAAGGACGCCAGCAGAGACCATGATCACGACAACGGGCCCGGCGGGCCCGTTTTATTTATCCGCCTGGCGGCAGTCCGTCCCTTTCAACCTCAGGCGGTATGGCCGTCAAAGGCGATTGCGAAGTCAGGCATCCGGCGGAAAAGATCCCAAAAAAACAGGCCGGTTGCCTTGTCAGGCACCGGCCATGCAAGTGTGGCGTCGCGCGCTTAGCGAACCTTGCCACCCTTGGTGTTGCACTCTTCCCGGGTCATGCTGCGGGTGCTCTGATCCTTGCAGACGGATTGGCCCGTGCAGTTGCTCATCGCCATACACTGAACCTGATCCTCGCCATGCTGTCCCGTGTTGGCGGCCATGACTGCGCCAGAGAGGGAGACAGCCGCCATCGCCAGAGCGGCGACGGCCAGACGGTTGAGGGTGTTGCGGATTGCGTGCATCTTCTACTCCTTGGACATTTCGGCACTCGGCCAGTCTTGGTCGGGTGTCCGCTTGACGTCATCTTGGTGAGAAGCTGACCTCCGGCACTGCTCTCGGGGAGGCTGTGACTCACGGATCCTATTACGATCCGGCTGGTGCAACTGGATCATTCCGGATCGCACCGACGACGCTCATTCAAACAAGACCGGTGTGATGACCGCGCGCGTTCATGAAAAATGCACCTGTAAGGGCGCCTCACGACAAGGAATGCAGGTCCATGGCGGCCGTTGCAGTTGGCCGGCCATGGGGTAATATCGGGGGCCAGCAAGGGTGATGAACAAGGAGGCGTGATGAACAGGATTGCACTGATCACCGGTGGTGGCAGAGGGATAGGGACGGCGACCGCCCGCCATCTGGCGCGGCAGGGCTACCAGCTCTGCATCAACTATCGCCATGACAGGGGGTCGGCCGAGGCGTTGGTGGCCGAGATCCGGGCGCAGCATTCAGTCCCCTGCATCGCGGTACAGGCCGACGTCAGCGTCGAGGCCGAGGTGATGCGGTTGTTTGACGAGATGGATCTCCGGCTCGGGCCCATCACCCATCTGGTCAACAACGCCGGCATCTTGCAGCCCCAGATGCGTGTGCTGGAGATGAGCGCCGAGCGGATCAACAAGACCCTGACCACCAATGTCACCAGCTACTTCCTGTGTTGTCGCGAGGCCGTGCGCCGGATGGTGCCGGGTTGCGCCATCGTCAACGTTTCCTCGGCCGCCGCTCGCTTGGGGTCTGCCGGTGAGTACGTGGATTACGCCGCCTCCAAGGGGGCCATCGACGTGCTGACCAAAGGGTTGTCGCTGGAGGTGGCGGCCCAGGGGATCCGGGTCAACGGGGTACGACCCGGCTTCATCCATACCGACATGCATGCCGATGGTGGTGAACCCGGCCGGGTGGAGCGGGTGAAGGGAAATATTCCGCTGCTACGGGGTGGTCAACCAGCAGAAGTCGCTGCAGCCATCGCCTGGCTGCTGTCGGATGAGGCCTCTTACGCCACCGGCACCTTTATCGACGTGGCCGGCGGGCGCTGAGGGTATTGCAGAGAGCGTGAAAGGGGGGGAGGCCTCCCCCCAATAGCAGGGTTATTCGTAGACGGCCGTTGCGGTCAGCAATTGGTCGGCAAGAGTAAATATCTCATCTACTGAGTCAATGGGGTGTCTGGTTTCTTTTTTGTCGTTATCAAACAATCCAATATATTTTTGCTTGGCATTAAAATGTAATCGGCAAAGTGGCTTTCGGTTATTATCGTCGAGCAAGATACCAAAATAACTCTGAGTGTCTCTAGCCGCTATTCTGGTTACATCAAAATTCTGCCTCAGAATGGCTTTGACAACGTTAAAGGCTTCCATCTCTTCGATGGTGGTATCGACCTTTGATTTCTCCTCCATATCGTCGGTCTCATTACTGCCATTCAATGCACCATTATCAAGTGCTGGTATAATGGCCGAGGTACTGACGCTGCTGCCGATGGCTGATTTCAATCTGGCATTGATGCTGTCATTGAGGAATTGGCTTAGCGCTTTCTTGGTAATATCAGTGAAGGACTGTTTGACTCGAGCGGTGAGTACACCGTCATAGATTCGAGATGCGAAGAATTTCACGAAGTCTTCTTCCGGTGCTCCAAATTGTTCTGAGAGCAGCTTTTTGATCTGGCTGAGATATTTTAGTTCTCCTGCCGCATCAACCACAGATTCGACATCGAAGGAAGTCTTGGTCAGCTTCAAAACCTCGGGGACTACGTGCTCATCAATATCCTCAAGATCCAGAGTCAGAAATGGCTTCTCATCCATTTTGTTTGGTGCATCAAGGTCTGTATAGAACTCATATTGAGCACCATTCGTCAGAATACCTATCCGGGCATTGGTGACAGAAAAATAGCGAAAGAGCTGACCAGAATGTTTGGCTGACAGTTTCTCGCTGTATTTCTTGCATTCAACCAAAATTTGAACCTGCCCATCTTTGAGAATGGCATAGTCAACTTTCTCTCCTTTTTTGATCCCGGTGTCGGCAGTGAATTCCGGGATCACCTCGGTAGGGTCGAAGACATCGTAGCCGAGTACACGATGGAGAAATGGCATTACAAATGCGTTTTTGGTTGCTTCTTCGGTCGTGATCATCGACGACTGCTGAGCGATTTTTTTGGCCAAACTTTGTAACTGTTCTGAAAAGTCCATTATTTCCTCTCTGCATCGATGTGTAGTGTTGGCACAATTCGACTGGTGTTTGACTCTCATCACCCCGAGAAAGCAATACGATGGTGACCCAGGCACACCCTATCTCTGCTTAATATTCAGCAAAGTGCCATACGATGCCAAGGCTGGGATGCTTGAAACAGGATCCAGCTCACCGCTATTGATTGTTTTGTGAAAGGCATCTGGATAGAGGTGAGTACATATGTGAAAAAGGGCGCCGTGGCGCCCCTTGTTGCTGACTCATTCCCCGAGCTGTTGTCGCCAGACCGCCAGCACATGATCCCGTTCGGCCAGCAGTTGATCGTCCCCCACCTTGCGAGAGATCTCCGACAGATTGAGGCGGTGGCCGAGGTTGCGGATCTCCAGATAGGCCTGCTTCAGATTTTCCGCCTGCTCCAGACTGAGTACCCCCGCCAGCACGCACTCATCGAAGATGCGCACGTTATCGGACCAGCGGGTCAGGGCGTCCGGTTCCCCATTGGCGTGGGCCAGCACCAGGTATTGGGCGATGAACTCGATGTCCACCATACCGCCGGGAGACTGCTTGAGATCGAACTCCCCCTCGCCGGCCTTGAGCAGGTGATCCCGCATCTTCTGGCGCATCTCGCGTACCTCTTTTGCGAGGAGGGAGAGGTCGCGCTCCTTGGCCAGCACGGTGCGGCGGATCCGGGCAAATTCGGCGATGACAGTATCGTCCCCGTAGATGGGGCGGGCTCGCACCAACGCCTGATGCTCCCAGGTCCAGGCCTCCTTCTGCTGATATTGCTCGTAGGCGGAGAGGGAGGAGACCAGCAGACCGGCGTCGCCGCTGGGGCGCAGTCGCATGTCGATCTCGTACAGAATGCCGGACGGGGTGCGGGTGCTGAACAGGTGTAGGATCCGCTGGGCCAGGCGCAGGTAGAACTGGCGGCTGTCGATGGGTTTGCGGCCATCGGTATAGCCGTTGGGATCGCCGCCGTGCAGGAACACCAGATCCAGATCCGAGCCGTAGCCGAGCTCGATGCCGCCGAGCTTGCCGTAGGCCACCACGGCGAAGCCGCGTCGATCGCTCAAAGCCACCTCGGGGGGCACACCGTAGCGCTCGCTCATCTGGGCCCAGGCCTGATTGACCACCTCCTCCGTGATGGCCTCCGCCAGCCAGGTGAGGTGGTCGCTCACCTTCATCAGCGGCAGGGCGCCGGCGATGTCGGCGGCGACGATGCGCAGCAACTGCACCTGCTTGAACTGGCGCAGGGCCTCCATCTGCTGCTCCACGTCCTCCTCGGGGATGCGCAGCAGGAACTGGCGTAGCTGGGGCTTGTACTGATCCAGCGGGGTCGGGTGGTAGAGGTGCTGGGGATCCAGCAGCTCGTCCAGCAAGATGGGGTAGCGGGCGAGCTGCTCGCTCACCAGGTGGCTGGCATCGCACAGCCGCACCAGCTGGCGCAAGGCGGCCGGGTTTTCCGCCAGCAGTTGCAGGTAGGCGCTGCGGGTGAAGATGCGGGTCAGCAGGGTGCAGACCCGCTCGAACAGCCGGGCCGGTTGCTCGCTGGCCACCACCAGTCGCAGCAGCTCCGGCATCAGGGCATCCAGGGCGACGCGCCCCTGAGGGCCGACCTGGCGACGCCGGTACTCCTCCTTGAAGCGCAGCAGGGCGGCGCAAAGCGGGACCGCATCATTCACTCCCTGTGCCCCTAACAACTTCTCCAGCTCGGCGGCGTCGAGCTCGGTGCGCCACAGATCGAGCCAGAGCTGATCCAGATGGGAGGATGCCTCCTTCTCTTCCCCCACCACGGCGACGAACTCCTGATGAACGGCGGCCATCTCCTCGTCGAGATGGGCCATAAAGGCGGTCCAGTCATCGAAGCCCAATGCGCAGGTCAGCCGCTGGCGATCCCGCGGCTCGGTGGGCAGGGTCTGGGTCTGTTGATCGCCGATCTCCTGCAGTATGTTCTCGACCCGGCGCAGGAAGCGGTAGGCGCCGAGCAGCCGCGCGCAACGCTCGGCATCGAGGGCGCCACAGGCGGCGATGGCCGCCAGCGCCTCTGGCAGGTGGCGCACCCGCAGGGCGGGTTCGCGGCCGCCACGGATGAGCTGCAGCGCCTGGGCGATGAATTCCACCTCGCGAATGCCGCCAGCGCCGAGCTTGATGTTGCCCTCTAGCCCCTTGCGGCGCACCTCGGCGGCGATCATCGCCTTCATCTGGCGCAGGCCGTCGATGACCCCGAAATCGATGTAGCGGCGGAACACGAAGGGGCGCAGCAGCTCGGTGAGCGCCTGGGCGTGTTCGCACTGGGCGCCCAGCACCCGCGCCTTGACCATGGCGTAGCGCTCCCAGTTGCGGCCGTGGTGCTGGTAGTAATCCTCCATGGCGGCAAACGAGATGGCGAGCGGGCCCGCCTCGCCGAAGGGGCGCAGCCGCATGTCGACTCGAAACACCTGACCGTCCTGGGTCGGCTGGTGCAGGGCGTTGATCAGGCGCTGGCCGAGCTTGATGAAGAACTGCTGGTTCGCCAGCTCCCGCCGCCCGCCGACGGTGTAGCCGTTGTCGGGGAAGGTGAAGATAAGGTCGATGTCCGAGGAAAAATTCAGCTCGCCGCCGCCGAGCTTGCCCATGCCGAGGATCAGCAGCGGTTGGGGATCCCCGTTGCCGTCCACCGGGGTGCCGAGCTCGGCGCACTGTTTGGCGTAGAGCCAGTCCCGGGCGCCGCAGATCAGCGCATCCGCGAGTTTGGTGAGGTGGATAAAGCTCTCTTCCACCTCCGCATGGCCCAGCAGCTCGCGCCAGGCGATCACCAGCATGCGGCTGCGTCTGAACTGGCGCAGGGCACGCTTGAGCGCCTCCTCGTCGTTCACCCCGGAGAGCAGGGTCGCGAGATCCGGCTCATAGGCGGGCCAGCGCACTTGCCGAGCGAGATCTCCCGATGCCAGGGTTTGTTCCAGCAGTTCAGGCTGCTTGATAAGGGAATCTGAGACGAAGTCGGAGAGGCCGAACAGGGTGAGCAGCGTTTGCTGCTGATCTTGGGGCAGATCCCCATAGCCGGGGGCCAACTCGAGCAGCCGTTGCCACTGGCGCCGGGCCTGCTCTTGCAACAGGGAAGGAAGAGCGGGGGAAACAGACGAGAGAGAAGAGGAATGCTGGGCCACGGTTGCCGTCCTTGTGATTAACGGATCTGCACATTGAGTAGAAACATCGGCAGCCAATCTATCACTGCCGCCCCGCCTCGTCACAGGTCGAGGAAAAGAACCATGATCCGGCAAGGAAAATGGTCCCTCGGGGCGGCAAGGGCTCAAGTGCGCCGATAGATCTCGGGGTCGTATTTTTCCATCAGGCTGGCGGGGCTGGCCGGCGGCCTGAAGCCAACGCCGGCGTAGAGGGCATGGGCATCCGAGGTGGCCAGCATGAGGCGGCGTAGTCCCTGCAACTCGGGATGGGCTAGGATGGTGGCGATCAGCGCCTTGCTGTGGCCCTGGCCACGATGGGCGGGCAGCACGAACACATCGGCCAGGTAGCCGAAGGTGGCCTTGTCGGTGATGACCCGGGCGAAGGCGACCTGCTGGCCCGCCAGATAACCGCCGAAGCAGAGGGAATGGTTGATGGCCCGTTGCACCGTGGAGAAGGGGATGCCGAGGCTCCAGTACGCCTCCTCGGACAGGAAACGGTGGATCAGCGGCACATCGAGCCGCCCCTTGTCGTCGCTGATCTCCAGCGCAAGTTCTGTGGTCTGCATCCTGGCTCCTTGCCGTGATAAAAAAGAAAGGCCCTCGCGGGCCCTCCAGTTTACTCAATCTGACCTCTCAGGCTAGCCTCCGTGCGCGCGGCCTTTGAATGCCTGTCGTGCCGTCAAGCCAGCTTGAAGGCCTGGATGAGATGGCTGTTCAGGGGCTGGCGGTGTTCCTTCCCCGTTCTGACAGCTTGCCGTGGCATCAATGAAAAAGGCCCCTTGCGGAGCCTCTCAACATACCGGCATGTCCCGATCAGGCGAGCTTGAAGGCTTGAATGTGGGAGTCCAGGGTCTGGCTGTGGTGCTCCACCAGTTCGGAGGCCTCCCGCAGTTCCCGCAGCACCACCACGGATCCTTCCACCACCTGTTTGACCTGCTCCAGGTTGGCGTTCATCTCCTCGGCGACCGAGCTCTGCTGCTCGGAGGCGGTGGCGATCTGGCGGTTCATGTCGGCCACTCCCTGTACCCGCTGCACTATGGTGGCGAGCTGATCGCCGGCCTGGGTCACCTGCTCCACCCCCTTGTCGGCCTGCTGCACGCTCTGGGCCATCAGGTCGACGGCCTGGCGGGCGTTGCCCTGCAACAGCTCTATCATCTTCTGGATCTCGACGGTGGCAGCCTGGGCCCGGTTCGCGAGCTCGCGCACCTCGGAGGCCACCACGGCGAAACCGCGGCCCGCTTCGCCGGCGCGGGCGGCCTCGATGGCGGCGTTCAGCGCCAGCAGGTTGGTCTGCTCAGAGATGCTGCGAATGGTGTCCACCACGGAGCCGATGCGATCGACCCCCTGCTCCACCGCATTGACCACGTCCGAGGAGCGCTGGATGTTGCCGGACAGGGTGTCTATGGTGTTGACGGTGTCGGCCACGCAGCGGCTACCCTCCTGGGCAAGCTGGCTGGCATCGGCGGTGGCGTGGGAGGCTTGCTCCGCATGATTGGCGACCTCGCGAATGGCGCCGACCATCTGGCTCATGGCGCTCGCCAGCTGCTCTATCTGGGTGAACTCCTCGTTGATGGCCTCGTTGGCCTCCTCCATGCACAGGGTGACCTGGGAGGCGATGTCGTTGAGCTCCTTGCAGGCGACTCGCTGGGTGCCGAACACCTGCTTGAGGTTCTCCTGGGAGTGGGCGACCGCCTTGGCGATGTCGCCGAATTCGTCGCGGGACTTGAGCAACACGCTGTGGCTGAGATCCTTGCGCGCGAAGCGCTCGAGCAGACCCACCAGGTAGTGCACCTGCTTGACCATGAGGCGAGAGCCGGTCAGCAGCAAGACGACGAAGATAACCCCCATCAGCGCCGTCTCCATGACGCCGGTCCAGAGCAGGCGATCGGCGATGGCATTGGCCTTGGTGGCCTCTATTCCCTCCGCCAGCAGAGTGGTCTCCAGATTGCTGGCATCAAACCAGAGCTTGGCCAGCAACAGCAGTGTGCTGAACACCATGAGCAGTACCACTTTGGGCACCAGCCGGATATTGCTCATTCGCCGTTCCAGCGGGTTTAACTGCATAATCTTTCTCCTTCTTTGATGGCGGTTTTCCTTTGTCCTCAGGACTATCGGCATTATCTTCCTTTTTATTAATTCGCACTGTGCTTGAAGTAGGAAAATGTATGCGACATCACTTAACTCATCTGCGCACCATGGATCTGCTGATGGCGTTTCTGTCGGTGATCTCCGTTGGTCTGGTGGCTGCCCGCTGGTGGGGACATAACGAATGGAGCCCGCAGACCCTGCAGCTGTTCTATGACGTCGACAGCCTGATCTGCTACTTCTTCCTCGCCCACTTCGCCTATGGCTGGGTGCGGGCCCCCGACAAGCTGGCCTTCTTCAAGGCAAACTGGTTCTATCTGCCGGGCAGCCTGCCCATGGTGGAGCAGTTGCGCTGGGCCCGGCTCATCCAGCTGTGGCGGGTTTATCAACTGCTGCGGGACAGGCCGGATCTGCTCACCATGTTTCGCCGCGAGCGCAACGAGACGACCCTGTCCGGCATCCTGTTCCTGTTCTTCCTGCTGCTGGGGGTGGGCTCGGGGGTGATGTATTGGCTCGAGACGGGCAAACCAGACAGCCTGATCCAGACCCCTTATGACGCGTTCTGGTGGACGCTCGTCACGCTATCCACCGTGGGATACGGGGATCTGGTGCCCAAGACGGAGGAGGGGCGTTTCGTCGCCAGCCTGCTGATCCTGTTCGGGGTCGGGCTGTTTGGCGCCCTCAGCGGCTTCATGGCCAGCCTGTTCGTCCATCCCGGACGGACCAGCGACGATGATGCCCAGTGGCGACGCCAGCACAATGAACAGCAGGCGCTGTTGCTGCAAGAGCTCAAGGCCCTGCGCGAAGAGGTGAAGTCCCTGCGCCAGCCTTAGCCTCCGGCGTCTGGAATGGTCGCGTGGCAAACGGGAGAAGATGCGAGACAGCTCTCAGGGAGGGGGAAGACGCTTTTCTTTGCTTGTCCTTTGACCCGCCAGCAGCTTAACATTCGGCCTGTCACCTAACTCAACGAAGAGAATCGATCGACCATGCGCGCCCTTCTCGGGATCCTGATCTGCTTGTGTGCCCAACAGGCACTGGCCGATACCCGTTATGTTTCAGACGACATATTTACCTTTATCCACAACGGTCCTGGTACCCAGTACCGGATCCTCGGCAGCGTCAAGGCCGGTGAACCGCTGGAGGTCAAGGCAGTGAACAACGAGGCCGGTTTCACCCAGGTGGTGGGCGGTCGCGGCCGCGAGGGCTGGATCAAGAACGCCGAGCTGCAGACTGGCATCAGCCTGCGCGAGCGCCTGCCCCAGGTTGAGAAAGCGCTGGAAGAGGCCAAGGCCCGCCTGCTGAATCTCAACGGCGACAACGAGCGACGCTTCACCGAGAAGGATGGCCAGATCGCCGAACAGACCAAGGAGATCGCCAGCCTGAAGGCACAGCTCGCCAGCCAGAGCGATGAGATGGGGAGTCTGAAGGAACAGAACGACGCCCTGACCCAGAGCTATGACAACCAGGAGCACGACATGCAGATGGACTGGTTCATCCGCGGTGGTGCCATGGTGGGTGGCGGCATCCTGCTGGGTATCCTGTTGCCCATGCTGCCTCGCCGTCGCAAGAGCAGCGAGCGCTGGATGAACTGATCGGTATCCTGTTGTCCATCATTCTGCCTCGCCGTCACAAGAGCAGCGAATGCTGGATGAACTGAATCGTACGGATCGGTTGAAAGAGAGAGGGGTCGCCAAGGCGGCCCCTCTGCTTTTGGGCGGCAAGATAGTCGATGCCGTGACCATCTTGGGGTCGCCTCCGGCCCTGCCCGATCGTAAGATAAACCCCACTTGTCCGTGCCTCGCACGCCCTTCTCAACAAGAGCTTTCATCTTATGTCATTGACCGAACAGGCCCGCTGGTTCGTGCTGGGGGGCGATCATCTCGTCCTGCTGGATGCGCAGGGTCAGATCCCGCAAGGCTCGCGTGCCTGCTTGCCACCACCGCTGCAAGATGCCCCGTTCGAGCACTTCGACGACTGGGATGGTGCACCCTGCTACCTGCTGGATCTGGGGGCCGATGCCGATGTGCAGGCCATGGCGGGCTTGCGCCAGCTGATGGTCGGCGGGGATGAGGAGGGGTTTCGCCTCGCCGGCCGCGCCTGGCAGTTGGCGACCTTTCGTCGCAGCCACCGCTTCTGCGGTGAGTGTGGCGCCCCCATGGCCCCCAAGAGCGGGGAGTGGGCATTGGGATGCAGTCAAGGCCACCTAGTCTACCCGCGCATCTCCCCCTGCATAATCGTGGCGGTGCGCAAGGGGCCGGCCGTGCTGCTGGCGGCCCATCGCCGTCATTATCAGGCGGAGGATCCCATGTACACCGTACTGGCCGGCTTCGTGGAGGCGGGGGAGAGCCTGGAGCAGTGCGTGGCGCGGGAGGTGTTCGAGGAGAGCGGCATCCGGGTCGACAATATCCGCTACGTGGCGAGCCAGCCCTGGCCCTTCCCCCACAGCCTGATGATGGGCTTCACCGCCGACTACCAGAGCGGCGAGATCAGGGTGCAGGACGAGGAGCTGGTGGCCGCCGACTTCTTTGAGGCCGATGCGCTGCCCCGGTTGCCGCCCCAGGGCACCATAGCGCGGCGACTGATCGCGCTGTGCCTCGGCGACGGGGTCTGACGGAGCCCACCCCGGCGGGAAAGCGGGGGCCCTTGTTTGCGCCCCCTCACATCTTTGCACTCGAACCGGCCAGCCAGTGCGTTTGGGCCGCCCTTCCCCCCACACAAAGTGGTATCATATCCGCCATTTTATGCTGGATATGACTCAGGAACTGGGATGAAAGAGCTGAAGAACGATCGATACCTGCGTGCCCTGCTGCGCCAGGAAGTGGACATGACCCCGGTGTGGATGATGCGTCAGGCCGGCCGTTACCTGCCGGAATACAAGGCGACCCGCGCCGTCGCGGGGGACTTCATGTCCCTGTGCCGCAACGCCGAGCTGGCCTGTGAGGTCACCCTGCAACCCCTGCGCCGCTATCCACTCGATGCCGCCATCCTCTTCTCCGACATCCTGACCGTCCCCGACGCCATGGGGCTCGGCCTCTACTTCGAGCACGGCGAAGGCCCGCGCTTCGAGCGGCCGATCACCTCCATGGCCGACGTGCAGGCGCTGCCTATTCCGGATCCGGAAGACGAGCTCGGTTACGTGATGAACGCGGTGCGCACCATCCGCCGTGAGCTCAAGGGCGAGGTACCGCTCATCGGTTTCTCCGGCAGCCCCTGGACCCTGGCCACCTACATGGTGGAAGGCGGCAGCTCCAAGGCGTTCACCAAGATCAAGCAGATGATGTACGCCGAGCCCATGACCCTGCACCTCTTGCTCGACAAGCTGGCGGACAGCGTCATCTCCTACCTCAACGCCCAGATCAAGGCCGGTGCCCAGTCGGTCATGGTGTTCGACACCTGGGGCGGCGTGCTGACCCCGCGCGATTACCGTGACTTCTCCCTGCAATACATGCACAAGATCGTCGACGGCCTGATCCGCGAACATGAAGGCCGCCGCGTGCCGGTGACCCTGTTCACCAAGAACGGTGGCCAGTGGCTCGAGCAGATCGCCGCTACCGGTTGCGACGCGCTGGGCCTGGACTGGACCACCGACATCGCCGACGCCAAGCGCCGGGTGGGTGACAAGGTGGCGCTGCAGGGCAACATGGATCCCTCCATGCTCTACGCCGCCCCCGCGCGCATCCGCGAAGAGGTCGCCTCCATCCTCGCCGGTTTCGGTCAGGGCAACGGCCACGTCTTCAACCTGGGTCACGGCATCCATCAGGATGTGGACCCGGAGCACGCCGGCGTGTTTGTGAACGCGGTGCACGAGCTGTCCGCTCAATACCACGGCCGCTAAGGCGACAGAATCTGTATGACGACGGGGCCTGCTGGCCCCGTTTCGTTTCTGGCGATCCGGTGTTGAGGGCCTGTCGCCTGGGCGGCACTGTTTGGGAGCTGCGCAGGGGCCCCGGCTCGGGTTACACTGCGCCATCTGTGGCGGTGGCCACACACAAGATGAGCGACAGCCGGTGGGGACGCGTCTCGGCCGACTCGCTCGCCATGCAGGAGGCAGAATGAGCAAGACATCGTGGGATTGGGGCATCGATCTGGGCGGGACCAAGTGCGAGTGCGTGGTGCTGGCGGGTGACGAGGTGCTGCTACGACATCGCATCCCCACCGAACGCCACGGCGGTTATCAGCACATGATCGGCCAAATTGCCAAGCTGGTGGAGGAATGTGCCGAGAAACTCGGCCAGCGCCCCAGTGTCATCGGCATGGGCACGCCGGGGGCGCGAGATCCCCAGACCGGCTTGATGAAGAACTGCAACACCACCGAGCTCAACGGCAAGCCGTTCAAGGAAGATCTGGAACGCAGGCTGGGCGTGCCCGTGCTCATCGCCAACGACGCTAACTGCTTCGCCCTGGCGGAGACCCACCTGGGGGCGGTGCGCCAGCACCATCCCCAGGCCAAGGTGGTGTTCGGCATCATCATGGGTACCGGGGTCGGCTCCGGCATCGTCATCAACGGCCGGATCCTCAACGGTCACCACGGCATCGCCGGGGAGTGGGGCCACAACGTGCTCTCTCCCGACGGTCCCGAGTGTTACTGCGGCAAGCGCGGCTGCGTCGAGACCTTCATCAGCGGCCCCGCCCTGGAGGCCTGGTACGAGGCCAAGGCCAAGCGTCACCTGTCGCTCGCCAAGATAGCGGCAGCCAGCGCCCACGACCATGTGGCCAAACTCACCATCGACCGGCTGCACCTGCTGTTTGGCCAGGCCCTGGCCAACGTGGTCAACATCCTGGATCCGGATGTCATCGTCATCGGTGGCGGGGTCGGCAACGTGCAGAGCCTCTACACCGCGGGTCGCCAGACGGTGCTGCCCTTCCTGTTCAACCCCCGTTTCGCCACGCCCATCATAGCGCCGGCGCTGGGGGACAGTGCCGGCGTGTTCGGGGCGGCGCTGCTGGCCCGGGGCGTCTTCCAGGATGCCCTGCTGTCGTGAGCCATCCACAGGCCCTCTTTCGTCGTTGTTAAGGACAGAGTTTTTCCATGATCAAGATTGCCATCAACGGGTACGGGCGCATCGGCCGCAACGTGCTGCGGGCCCTCTACGAGAGCGGGCGCGACAAGAACATCAAGATAGTCGCCATCAACGAGTTGGCGGCCCCCGAGGCCATGGTGCACCTCACCCGCTTCGACACCAGCCACGGTCGCTTCCACCATCCGGTGCAGCTCGCGGGCAACAGCATGCTGGTGGGGGAGGATCTCATCTCCCTGTTTGCGGAGCGTGATCCGGCCAATCTGCCCTGGCGGGCGCTGGGGGTGGATGTGGTGCTGGACTGCACCGGGGTGTTCGGCTCGCGGGCCGATGCCGAGCTGCATCTGGGGGCGGGGGCGGGCAAGGTCTTGTTCTCCCATCCGGCCGAGGCGGACGTGGACGCGACAATCGTTTTCGGGGTGAACCACCAGGTACTGACGGGAAGGGAGCGGATCGTCTCCAATGCCTCCTGTACCACCAACTGCGTGGTGCCCGTCATCGAAACATTGCATCGAGAATTCGAGATAAATTGTGGTACTATTACGACAATTCATTCGGCCATGCACGATCAGCAAGTCATCGATGCCTACCACAGTGACTTGCGCAGAACCCGAGCAGCCAGCCAGTCCATCATCCCGGTGGATACCAAGCTGGCAAAGGGGCTGGAGCGTATCCTGCCCCACTTCGCCGGCAAGTTCGAAGCGATCGCGGTACGGGTGCCGACCATCAACGTCACCGCCATGGATTTGAGCATTACTGTTCGTAAAAAAGTGACAGTTAGTGACGTAAATCAAGCCCTGCAACGGGCATCCAGAGGTACATTAAGCGGTATCCTGGACTACACGGAAGAGCCTTTGGTCTCCGTAGACTTTAATCATGATGCACACTCCTGCATCATTGATGGTACCCAGACTCGGGTGAGCGATGCCAACCTCGTCAAGATGTTGATGTGGTGTGATAACGAATGGGGCTTCGCCAACCGCATGCTGGATACCACCCGGGCCATGATGGCCGCATGCTGAGAGCGTGCACCGGGCGCAAGGTTACTGTTTTTAACATTACCTGAAAATATAGAGGACTGAATATGTCTGTTATCAAGATGACCGACCTGGATCTGGCGGGAAAACGCGTTCTGATCCGTGCTGACCTGAACGTACCGGTAAAAGACGGCAAGGTCACTTCCGACGCACGTATCGTGGCAACGCTGCCGACCATCAAGCTGGCTCTGGAAAAGGGCGCCAAGCTGATGATCACCTCCCACCTGGGTCGTCCGACCGAGGGTGAGTACAACGAAGAGTTCTCCCTGGCTCCGGTTGTCAACTATCTGAAAGACGCTCTGTCCTGCCCGGTCCGCCTGGCCAAGGATTACCTGGATGGCGTAGACGTCGCCGCCGGTGAGCTGGTCGTGCTGGAAAACTGCCGCTTCAACAAGGGCGAGAAGAAGAACACCGAAGAGCTGGCCAAAAAATACGCCGCCCTGTGTGACATCTTCGTAATGGATGCATTCGGTACTGCTCACCGCGCCGAAGGCTCTACCCACGGTGTGGCTCAGTATGCCCCCGTCGCCTGTGCCGGTCCGCTGCTGGCCGGTGAACTGGAAGCCCTGGGCAAAGCCATGCTCAAGCCCGAGCGTCCCATGGTTGCCATCGTTGGCGGCTCCAAGGTCTCCACCAAGCTGACCGTGCTGGAATCCCTGTCCAAGATCGCTGACCAGCTGGTGGTCGGTGGTGGCATCGCCAACACCTTCATCGCGGCTGCCGGTCACAACGTCGGCAAGTCCCTGTGCGAACACGACCTGCTCGACACCGCCAAGAAGCTGGCCGCCGAGACCAACATTCCGGTCACCACCGACGTAGTCGTGGGCTCCGAGTTCTCCGAGTCTACTCCGGCCACCATCAAGTCCGTCTCCGACGTGACCGACGGCGACATGATCTTCGACATCGGCCCTGACTCTGCCAAGGCCCTGGCCGACATCATCATGAACGCCAAGACCATTCTGTGGAACGGCCCGGTCGGCGTGTTCGAGTTCGACCAGTTCTCCGCAGGCACCAAGGTGATTGCCGAAGCGATCGCCGCCTCCCCGGCCTTCTCCATCGCTGGCGGTGGTGACACCCTGGCCGCCATCGACAAGTTCGGCATCGCCGACAAGGTCTCCTACATCTCCACCGGCGGCGGTGCCTTCCTGGAGTTCGTAGAAGGCAAGGTACTGCCGGCGGTTGCGATGCTGGAACAGCGCGCCAAAGCCTAATTGACCCGGGACGGGGGGCAAAAGCCTCCCGTTTCGTTTATCATGTGACCGCTGTGCCAGTTCATGATGAACCCCCCATTTTTTATTAACGGCATACGAGAACAGGACGATTTAACATGTCTAAGAAAATTTTCGACTTCGTAAAACCCGGCGTGATCACTGGTGATGACGTTCAGAAAGTGTTCGCCATCGCGAAAGAAAACGGCTTCGCTCTGCCAGCCGTCAACTGCGTCGGTACCGACTCCGTCAACGCCGTACTGGAAGCTGCTGCCAAGGTCAAAGCGCCGGTCATCGTTCAGTTCTCCAACGGTGGTGCCGTGTTCACCGCCGGTAAGGGCCTGAAGCTGGAAGGCCAGCAAGCCGCCATCCTGGGTGCCATCTCCGGTGCCAAGCACGTTCATGCCGTTGCCGAAGCCTATGGCATCCCGGTTATCCTGCACACCGACCACGCCGCCAAGAAGCTGCTGCCGTGGATCGACGGTCTGCTGGACGCGGGCGAGAAGCACTTCGCCGAAACCGGCAAGCCGCTGTTCTCCTCCCACATGCTGGATCTGTCCGAAGAGTCCCTGGAAGAGAACATCGACATCTGCTGTGAGTACCTGGTACGCATGGCCAAGATGAACATGACTCTGGAACTGGAACTGGGTTGCACCGGTGGCGAAGAAGACGGTGTGGACAACAGCCACATGGACCAATCCGCCCTGTACACCCAGCCGGAAGACGTGGCCTACGCCTACGAGCGTCTGTCCAAGATCAGCCCGCGTTTCACCATCGCTGCCTCCTTCGGCAACGTGCACGGTGTATACAAGCCGGGTAACGTCAAGCTGACCCCGTCCATCCTGGACGCTTCCCAAAAGTACGTTTCTGAGAAGTTCGGTCTGCCTGCCAAGTCCCTGGACTTCGTGTTCCACGGTGGTTCAGGTTCCACTCTGGAAGAGATCCGCGAATCCATCTCCTACGGCGTCGTGAAGATGAACATCGACACCGACACCCAGTGGGCTACCTGGGAAGGTCTGTTGCACTTCTACAAGACCAACGAAGCTTACCTGCAGGGTCAGCTGGGCAACCCGGAAGGCGCCGACAAGCCGAACAAGAAGTTCTACGATCCGCGCGTATGGCTGCGTGCCGGTCAGACTTCCATGATCGCCCGTCTGGAGAAAGCCTTCTCCGACCTGAACGCCATCAACGTACTGTAATTCGTTACCGTACCTTGCATGCATGAAGAGGCGCCCCACGGGGCGCCTTTTTTATGTCCCTCGGTGACGGTACTGCGCAGATAAGGTGTCCTTCGGGACACCTTTTGCATTTCTGTGATCCCGGCAGGCTGGATCCGGGTCCATGGGCTGGGTATTATCGATAACAGATCGTTTAATTTAGTAAACGAATGCGACCAAGGCAGGATGCTGAGCATGCACACAGGAAGACAGGGACATCAGGAGCACGTCGCCTCCTACTATGCGGCGACCCGCAACGACCATCAGCAGTGGCCCGAGCTCAGTGGTGAGCTGGAAGCCGACGTCTGCATCATAGGTGGCGGCTTCACCGGCCTCAACACCGCCATCAATCTGGCACAGGCGGGCTACAAGGTGGCCCTGCTGGAGGCCAATCGCATCGGCTGGGGGGCGTCCGGTCGCAACGGTGGCCAGCTCATTCGCGGCATAGGCCACGACACCAGCCAGTTTGCCCGCTGGATCGGCGAGCAGGGTGTGCGGGAGCTGGATCTGATGGGGCTGGAGGCGGTGGAGCTGGTGCGCCAGCGCATCGAGCAGTTCAACATCGACTGCGATCTGCGCTGGGGCTATTGCGATCTCGCCACCAAGGCGCGCCACCTCAAGGGGTTTGAGGAGGATGCCGAGCACCTGGCCAGCCTGGGCTACCAGCACGAGGTCAGGCTGGTGCCCGGCAGCGAGATCCACTCGGTGGTGGGGTCGGATCGCTACCTCGGCGGCCTGATTGACATGGGCTCGGGCCACCTGCATCCCCTCAACTTGGCGCTGGGCGAGGCCCGCGCCGCCGCGAGTCTGGGGGCCTCCCTGTTCGAGCAATCCCGGGTGATCCACATCGACTACGGCGATCGGGTGCAGGTCACCACGGCCCACGGCCGGGTCAGCGCCGACTACCTGGTGATCGGTTGCAACGCCTATCTCAACGAGCTCAATCCCGATCTGGGGGGCAAGGTGCTACCGGCGGGATCCTATATCCTCGCCACCGAGGTGCTGGAGAAGCGACTGCGCCAGCGCCTGCTGCCGCAGAACATGGCGGTCTGCGATCAGAACGTGGCGCTCGACTACTACCGGCTATCCGCCGATGGCCGCTTGCTGTTTGGCGGGGCCTGCAACTATTCGGGCCGGGATCCCAAGGACATCAAGGCCTTCATGCTGCCCAAGCTGCTGCGGGTCTTCCCGGAGCTCGCGGGTACCGCCATCGAGTTCCAGTGGGGCGGCATGATCGGCATAGGGGCGAACCGCTTGCCACAGATCGGGCGCCTCAAGCAATATCCCAATGTGTTCTACGCCCAGGCCTATTCGGGCCATGGCCTCAATGCCACCCACATGGCGGCCAAGCTGGTGGCGGAGGCGATCGCAGGGGAGAGCCGCGGCTTCGATCTGTTCAGCAGCGTGCCCCACATGACCTTCCCGGGCGGGCCTTCCCTGCGCTCCCCCCTGCTGGCGCTGGGGATGCTGTGGCACAGGATGAAGGATCTGCTGTGAGGGGATGACCGGCGCCAGGAAGGCGCCGGATTAATTCGGGAAAGGATGCTCTTGAAGGCAGGGGGTCGGGCCCTCAAGGCCTGAGGGAAATCAGGACGCGGGAGTGTCCGCTTGGTGCGTCTGGCCGGGCTCGGCGAGGCGCCAACCCTGCTCGGTCTTCATCATCCAGACCTCGGTCTCCTGGGCCAGTGCCTGGCCGGCCTCGAACTCGCCGTATTTGCGCTCCAGCTCCATCAGTCCCATCTCCTGCTGGAAGGGGCCGACTCGGTCGTAGACCAGATCCTCATCCTGCAGGATCTGCAGCTGATCCAGTCCCTGCTTGAAGTGCAGTTGGTAGCCCACCTTCACCAGATAGACCCCCTCCATCCGCTCCTCCTTGCCGAGCACGGCGAAGTCGCTGATCTCGAACAGGTTGGCGTCTGTGTCTGCCTGGAGTCTGGCGGTGACCTGAGTCTGGATCGCCTCTTCACCTGGACCTGCGTCGCAGCCATAAAGCCAGCAGGCCAGCAGGGGGATGAACCACTTTTTCATCAAAACTCCGGATGATGCGAGACGGGAAAGGGCAAAGTTTGCCACGGCGTCTCGCAGATACAAGGGATGGCCAGAAAAATCAGCGACCGATCGCGGCCAGGCCCGGGGCTGTCGCCCCGAGGTCTCAGCGCAGTTTGTCCAGGTGGGCGAGGAACTCGGTCGGCCCCATGAAGCCGGTCACCCGCTGGCCACTCACCTCATTGCCGGCACTGTCGAAGAAGATCAGGGTCGGCAATCCCAGCACCTCCAAGCCGTTGAGCAGCTCGACATCGGCATCGTCGTTGACGGTGACATCCGCCTGCAGCAGCACCATGTCGGCGAAGCGCGCCCGCACCGCGGGGTCGCTGAAGGTCTTGTGCTCGAACTCCTTGCAGGCCACGCACCAGTCGGCATAGAGATCCAGCAACACCGGCTTGCCACGGGCGGCGGCGAGCTGGCTCCTGAGATCGTCCAGGGTCTTGATGCGGGTGAATTGGGGCGCCTGGGTCTGGGTGCTGGCACCGACCCCAGGTGTCGGCAACAGCAGATCCTTGCCCACCACCACGGCCCCTATCATCGCCAGCAACAGGGTGAAGCCACACAGGCTCCGGCCTATCGAATGGGGTCTGTGCTGGTTCTGGTGATAGAGGTAGGCGCACAGCACCAGACCCCAACCCAGCCAGACCAGGTTGGTGATCTGATCGCCCCACAGCCGCGACAGCAGCAGCACGGGCACCGCCAGCAGCGCAAAACCGAACAGCTGCTTGATCACATCCATCCAGGCGCCGGCCTTGGGCAGCAGCTTGCCCCCCGAGGTGCCGAGCAGCAGCAGCGGTAGTCCCATGCCCAAGGAGAGGGCATAGAGGGCCGCGCCGCCGAGCCAGAGATCGCCGCTCTGGGCCACGTAGATAAGCGCCCCGGAGAGCGGCGCCGTGGTGCAGGGAGAGCAGACCAGACCGGAGATCATCCCCATGATGCCGACCCCGACTACGGAGCCGCCCTGCTGGCGGTTGGACAGGCCGGAGAGCCGGGTCTGCAGGCCGCTCGGCAGTTGCAGGCTGTAGAGCCCGAACATGGAGAGCGCCAGCAGCACGAACATCACCGAGAGGCCGATCAGCACATAGGGGTGCTGCAGGGCGGCCTGGAATTTCAAGCCGGCCGAGGCCACCACCAGCCCGAGCAGGGTGTAGGTGACCGCCATGCCCTGCACGTAGACGAAGGAGAGCAGGAAGGCGCGGCGGGTGGAGAGGCGCTGGCCGGCACCGGCGATGATGCCGGTCAGTATGGGGTACATGGGGAAGACGCAGGGGGTGAAGGCGAGCCCCAGTCCCAGCGCGAAGAAGGCGGCGATATTGAGCCAGAAGCCCTGGCTGCCGAGGGCGGCGGCCAGCTGATCCTGCTGGCTGCTGGCCGGGGTGGTGGCCGTCTCTGAGCTCGCCGCCGCGTCGCCAGCGGGTTGCACCGCGGCTATGGGTTGCACCTCGACCCGCTTGTCGGTGGGGGGATAGCAGAGGCCATCGGTACAGCCCTGATAGCTGAGCTTGATGCTGGCGGCCTGGCCCACCTCGGTCAGGTTGACGGGGATCTCGACCTCCTGGTAGTAGACCCGGGTCTTGCCGAAGAAGTCGTCCTGGTGCTCGGTGCCGGCGGGCAGTTCGGGCTCACGGAAGGCGAGGTTCTCCCCCTTGAAGCTGAAGCGGTGGCGATAGAGATAGTAGCCATCGGCGATGCGCAGGGTCAGCAGCAGCTTGTCCCCTCGCTGTTCGCTCTCCAGCACGAAGGCCTCGTCGACGGTCAGAAACTTGGGTTGGGCGCTGGCCTCAATGCCGAGGCTGGCGAGCAGGTCGGTGCCGCTGGCATGCACCGGGGACGCCAGCAGGCTGAGCAGGAGCAGCAGGGGAGAGAGCAGGCGCGGCAGAGTCATGAGGTCTCCTGTGTTAACCAGTCGAGGTAGGGCTGATGACCCTGGCTGACGGGGAGCGCCAGGATCTCCGGCACCTCATAGGGATGATGGTCGAGGATGCACTGGCGAAGGGGCTCGAACAGCCCGCTCCTCGACTTGATGATGAGCTGGATTTCACGGCTGCGTTCAATCTTGCCCTGCCAGCGATAGACGGAGGTGAGCCCCGGCAGCTGATTGATGCAGGCGGCGAGGTGCCCGGTCAGCAGCTGTTCGCAGATGCGATCTGCACTGGCTTCATCCGGGCAGGTGCATAGCACCAAAATAGCGTCGGTCATGGCGTGAAAATCTCGTCAGAATGGGCTGAAACAGACCCATAAACCAGAGGCTACTATACCTAGGGGCCGCATAAATAGCACCCGCCGTGCATGTCCTGCCAAGCCGCCAAATAAGTGGTGCGCCCGAGATAGACGCTGTGAAAAGGACAGGGCAGAATGAGCTGGCTTGTTCCCATTCGACGTAAGGAAATGTATGACCCAACAGAATGAGCAGCAGAGAAACCGCATGTTGAGCCTGTTGCGCGAAGGTGAGCGCCGTATGTTGGTGCAACTGGCCGGTCTGCTGCGTACCAGTGCCGATGAAATCAATGCCGAGCTGGAAAAAGAGGAGCTGCTGGCTACCCTGGATCAACCTGTCACGGTGGAGTATCTCAACGGCGTGGTGCAACACCATCTGTTCGAGCGTCTGCACAAGGGGGACATGGTGGCGGCTCAGCGCATGCTGACCCAGTACCAGAGCAAGCTCGAGGCCCTGCTGGCCCAAGAGTCAGCCGAGGCAGAGGCCCCGGCCGAAGAGGTGAAGGCACAAGCCTGATCGCCCGGCAGGCCCGGCGGCTTGTCCTCCCAGCACCATCATGCCTCTCGCATGATGGTGCCTCGCATGACTTATCACTTCTTTCTATCGCTTAACCCAGTGCGTTCTGCTGCACCCGAGCCGGGATGGGGAACAGCTTGTCATAGCTCCAGTTGTAGACGAAGGCATAGACCAGATAGAACAGCACGAAGCCCAGATCCAGCACCAGCGCCTCCAGCAGGCCGATGTTGAGCCACCAGGACATCACCGGCAGGGCGACTATCAGCAGGCCCCCCTCGAAGCCGAAGGTATGCAGCACCCGTTGCCATAGCGTCTTGTGGGTATGGCCCTGGTAGCGCAGCAGCAGCTTGTCCACCCCGATGTTGTAGACATAGTTCCAGACGGTGGCGACCACCGAGAAGAACAGGGCCAGCGGGCCCATGTGATTGAGGCCGACGCCGGTGACCCAGCTCGCCAGCGGGGCCGCGATCAGCAGGCCAATGAGTTCGAAGCCAATGGCATGGCGCAGACGATCACGAGTATTACGCATCTTCAGTCTCCTTTACTTGATGGCTGAATCTCTATGGCGGGTAATTTAGCGCTCTTATCGGATAGATTCACGTTAGTATCTATCGCTAAAATAGATGGATGAAACGCCCCCCTCATGAAAGGAACAGGCCGATGAACCCCTCTCTGGAACAACTCAAGGCGCTGCTGGCGGCGGCACAAACTGGCTCCTTCTCGGCGGCGGCGCGCAAGCTGGGTAAGGCGCAGTCGGTGGTCAGCACCGCCATCGCCAACCTGGAGATCGATCTCGGGCTGGAGCTGTTCGACCGCAGTGGCCGCTATCCCGTGCTGACCGAGGCGGGGGCCCGCATCAGCCAGGAGGCCGACATACTGCTGGCCCAGAGCGAGCGGCTGCAGGCGATTGCCGGGGAGCTGGCCACCGGCATCGAATCCCGGCTCACCCTGGCCATCGACGATGACTCCCACCTGCCCTGGCTCGGCTCCTTGCTGGAGGAGTTCGCCACCCGTTACCCGACGGTGGAGCTGGAGCTGTTGTTCCCGCTGATGGAGGACGTGACCGAACTGCTCAAGAGCGGCCGCGCCCAGCTCGGCATCAGCTACCAGAAGGAGCAGCCGGAGCGGGAGATAGTCGCGCGCTCCCTCGGGGTGGTCAGCATGCCGCTGGTAGTCTCCCCGGATCACCCGCTGGCCCACAAGGCGCCGCTGCGGGAGAGCGATCTGCAGGGGGCGCGTCAACTGATGGTGACGGGACGACGGGAGGGGACGGAGCGCCATCGCTTCCGCCTCTCGTCCCAGGTGTGGTGGGTCGAGGGGGATCTGGGCATCCTGGAGCTGGTGAAACTGGGGCTGGGCTGGTCGGCGGTTCCCGACTTCTTGCTGCATCGGCCCCTGGCCAGGGGGGAGGTGGTGATACTGACCCCCGACTTTCTTTCAAGCCAGGAGCTGGGGCTGGAGTTGCAGTGGCATCGCGCCCGCCCGCTGGGGCTGGCGGGGCGCTGGCTGAAAGAGGCACTGCTGGCGCGCGTGCCTCGCTAGCGATCGCGGCATCCGCCGAGCGGGGATCAGTCGATCAGGGGATAGGGCAGGGGTTGCAGGGCGAGGCTGGAGCCTTCGTCCTGCTTGAGACGGAACTGGGCGTCGGCCTCGGTGTCCTTGGGCAGCACAGCGGTGAGCCACAGCTGTCCCTCTTGCTGCCAGGCGTTGAGCACCATGCCGCTGCGGCGCCAGTTGTCACCGAGGCGGATCTCCAGGGGATCGCCGCTGGCGACGGGCTCATTGGCCTGCCCGGCCAGCACGAACAGGGCGCGGTTGTTGGCACCACGATACTTGGCGCGAGCCACTATCTCCTGCCCCATGTAGCAGCCTTTGGTGAAGCTGATGCCGTCCAACGCCTGCAGGTTCAGCATCTGGGGAATGTATTCCCCCTGATGCACCGCCTCCAGATGCGGCATGCCCGCCTTGATCTCCAGTCCCCACCAGAGCGACTCGTTGCCGGCCGGCAAGTCGATGGCGAGGGGCTGTTCGCTCACCAGTAGCCAGCGATCCGCCTCGACCCGCACCGCCATACCACCCTCGATCAACGCCGTCTGTGACAGGCCAAAACGCGTCGCAACCCAGCCGTCCGTGCCCTGACCGGCCACCCCGACCGCCTGGCCGTGATTCTCACCAATCTCGACCTTGGCGAACACCGCAAACTTCTTGAGCTCCGGCAACTGGCGTACCAGCACCGAGGGCTTGGTCAGCATCAGCAGGCGATCCTCCAGGCAGAGCAGGCGAAAATCGCTCCACAGCTTGCCCTTGGGATCGCAATGACCCCCCAGGCTGCTCTGGCCCGGTTGCAGCGCATTGACGTCGCAGGTGACCTGGCCTTGCAGATACTTGGCGCGGTCCTGACCGGTGAGGCTGGTGATGGCGAGATCCGTCAGGGGGAAAAGGGTTGGCTCGGCAGGAAAAACAGGGGTCAGCAGGCTCACGATGGTATTCCAGAGACAGAAAGTATGTGACCTGCATGGTAAAGACGTAAGGAATGTTTGTCAGCCGGAAAATCCAGCTGCTACCATTCCCGCGTCTTTGTAAGGAGAGTTCCATGTTGAGCCCAATTGAAAAGTCCCGCCTGAAATGGGCCTGCCGCCGCGGCATGCTCGAGCTGGATGTGATCTTTATGCCTTTTCTTGAACACGAGTTCGACAGCCTGAGCGACGAGCAGCAGCAGACCTTCATCCGCCTGCTGGCGTGCGAGGATCCGGACCTGTTCCGCTGGAGCATGGGCCACGGCGTGCCGGAGGATCCCGCCTTCGCCGCCATGATCCCGCTGATCCTGGAGCGTAACCAGGCCCGCCACGACAATCTGCGCTGATCCTCGCAGCTGACGCGCACCCAGGGCCATCATGACTGACGGCACCGCCGCCCGGACGCGGGTTCAGATGCCCGTCCTCGTCTCTCGCCAGCAGCTTTGCCTGCTGTGCCTCCTGTTTCTGTTGTTGCTCTGGCCCACCGCCAGCCTGATCCAGGGCTGGCAGTGGGGCTTGTTCCTGCCTTGTTGGCTGGCGGCGCTCTGGCTCGCCTGGCGCCGTGCCCTGCAAGTGCAGGGGGCGCTGGTCTGGGATGGGGAATGGCTGGAGTGGCAGGGGCGACGCTACCGGCTTGGCCCCCGTTGCCGCGTATTGCCAGGCGTGCTCTGGCTGCAACTGCAGGGGGAGGGGCAAGGGCTCCAGCTCTGGCTCTTCTCCGATGCGCTTGCGCCGGCGCACTACCGCATGCTGGCCCGCGCCATCCATCTCGCGCCGCCCCGCTGACAGCGTTTTCCCGTCGCCCATAAACAGTGAACCCCGCCGGGGCGGGGTTCACTTGGTCATTTGCAGTGGGATCAATATCTGTCCGGGGTCAGCACCGTCGGCTTGGAGTCCGGCTGCAGGCCCGGGTAGTCCGGAGTGCCAGCAGTGCAGGCCATGGGACTCCCCTTGGCTCATTGCTGGCGGGCAGGATCAATCCCTGTCCGGCGTCAGCACCGTTGGCTTGGAATCCGGCTGCAGGTCCGGGTAGTCCAGGTTGTAGTGCAGACCGCGAGACTCCTTGCGCTGCAGGGCGCAGTTGACGATGAGCTCGGCCACCTGCAACAGGTTGCGCAGCTCCAGCAGGTTGTTGGAGACCCGGAAGTTCGCGTAGTACTCCTGCACCTCCTGCTTGAGCAGATCGATGCGGCGCTTGGCGCGGGCGAGACGCTTGTTGGTGCGCACTATCCCCACATAGTCCCACATCATCAGCCGCAGCTCGTGCCAGTTGTGCTGGATCACCACCTGCTCGTCCGAGTCGTCTACCTGGCTCTCGTCCCAGGCCGGCAGCTTGGGCGGCTCCACGCTCATGGGCAGCTTGGCCAGGATGTCGGCCCCCGCCTGATGGGCGTAGACCACGCATTCCAGCAGCGAGTTGGAAGCCATGCGGTTGGCGCCGTGCAGGCCGGTATAGGTCACCTCGCCGATGGCGTAGAGGCCGGGGATATCGGTCTGACCGTTGTTGTCGATCATCACGCCACCACAGGTGTAGTGGGCCGCCGGCACGATTGGCATGGCCTCCTTGGTGATGTCGATACCGACCGCGAGGCAGCGCTCGTGGATGGTCGGGAAGTGCTTGATGATGAAGTCCGCTGGCTTGTGGCTGATGTCCAGATACATGCAGTCGGCGCCGAGGCGTTTCATCTCGTGGTCGATGGCGCGGGCGACTATGTCCCGCGGTGCCAGCTCGGCCCGCTCGTCGAAATCTGGCATGAAGCGGCTGCCGTCCGGGCGGCGCAGATAGGCCCCCTCACCGCGCAGGGCTTCGGTCAGCAGGAAGTTGGGATCGTCCGGGTGGAACAGGCTGGTGGGGTGGAACTGGTTGAACTCCAGGTTCGCCACCCGGCAGCCGGCGCGCCAGGCCATGGCGATGCCATCGCCGGAACTCACGTCCGGGTTGGAGGTGTACTGATACACCTTGGAGGCGCCGCCGGTGGCCAGTGCCACGAAGCGGGCGCGGATCACTTCGACCTGTTCGACGTTGCGGTTCCAGACGTAGGCACCGAGCACCTTGTTGCCTGGAAGGTTCAGCTTGCGGGTGGTGATGAGATCCACCGCGTTGAAGCGCTCCATCAGCCGGATGTTGGGGTGAGCCCGCACCTGATCGATCAGGGTGAGCTGCACCGCTTTGCCGGTGGCATCCGCCGCGTGGAAGATGCGGCGATGGCTGTGGCCGCCCTCGCGGGTCAGGTGGTAGTGGGATTCGCCCTCGGCATCCTCTTCCTGATCGAAGGGGACCCCTTGCTGGATCAGCCACTGGATGGAGCCACGGGCGTTGCGGGCGGTGAACTCCACCACGGCCGGGTCACACAACCCGGCGCCGGCGTTGAGCGTATCGCTCACGTGGGATTCGATGCTGTCGGTCTCGTCGAACACGGCAGCGATGCCTCCTTGCGCATAGAAAGTGGCCCCCTCACTGATGGGCCCCTTGCTCAGAACCAGGACTTTGGCCTGGTCCGCCAATCGCAATGCGAGGGACAGACCGGCGGCACCGCTGCCAATGATCAGTACGTCGCAAAGGTATTCAACACTTGCTTTCATAAGTATCATTGGCCTGGATTAAGAACTGGCCCCATGGTAGCCCAAGGGGGGTTGTGATGCAGCTCGCATCACATTTTTTTCAATGCAAGCGAACTTTCTCTGATTCCTCCTGTCTGAACTTGTGCGCTTAGAAAGGGCCGGAAAAGAAGAACGATAACCTGATGGGGGTTTTACGGCTCTGATGAGCGACCAGAATCTACTGGACGAACAGCTGGTTGAACGGGTCCAGCGTGGCGATAAAAATGCATTCAACCTGCTGGTAAAAAAATACCAGCATAAGGTGGTCAACTTGGTGGCCAGGTATGTCAACAATCCGGGCGATGTACCGGATGTGGCGCAGGAGGCTTTCATCAAGGCTTACCGTGCGTTGCCGACATTCCGTGGCGAGAGCGCGTTTTACACTTGGTTGTACCGAATCGCCGTGAACACGGCCAAAAATTACCTGACATCACAGGGGCGCAGACCGCCCAGCAGTGATGTCGAAGCAGATGAGGCTGAATACTATGGTGGCGGTGAAGCCTTGCAAGAGGTGGCTACCCCGGAAAACCTGGCGCTGACCGACGAGATCAAGCGCACCGTGTTTACCGCCATAGAAGCCTTGCCTGAAGACTTGAGAACAGCGATCACCCTCCGTGAAATGGAAGGGCTGAGCTACGAAGAGATTGCGGAGATCATGGATTGTCCGGTGGGTACGGTGAGATCCCGCATTTTCCGGGCGAGGGAAGCAATCGATAAAAAGCTGCAACCTCTGATCGAGAATTAAAACTGGGGAAAGACAGGCAAACTTATGGCAAATAAAGAGCAACTTTCAGCCCTGATGGATGGCGACCTGAGCGAAGTTGAGGTTCTGAACGAGTTGGGAACGGATCCGGCTCTGCAGGATACCTGGGCTCGTTACCATCTGATCGGTGATGCCATGCGGGGCGACCTGCCGGTCAATCTGCAACTGGATCTCAGTGACAGCATCATGCTGGCACTGGAAGACGAACCGACTGTGCTGGCTCCCAAGCCGGTACAACCCACAGCGCCGCAGCTTCACACTACCGGCAAGGTGCTGCCGCTGATCCGCCGCTTCGGCCAGCAGATGGGGCAGTACGCCATCGCCGCCTCGGTCGCCGCCGCCGTCATCTTCGGTGTGCAGCAGTATCAGGGCAACGACGGCATGCCGGTCAACCCTGTGCTCAACACCATACCAGTGGGCGGCAGTGCCACCCCGGTGAGCGTGCATTATCCACAAGAGGGCAACCGCGCTACCACTCGCCAGCAAGGGCTGAGTGAGCAGCAGATGCAAGAGCAGCGCGAGCGGATCAATGCCTTCTTGCGAGATCACCAATTGCAACAACGTCTGCTGCAAGACAAGCAGATCCAGGAATAACGCATTTTTAGGGATCAGATCGTGCGCCAGTCCAGCCGTGTCCTGCTGGCCTCTCTCCTGCTAATTTGTGCCAAGGCCTCGGCCGACGATCTGTCGGCCGAGGCCTTGTTGCAGCAGATGCAGAGTGCCGTTTCGCATCAAAATTTCGAGTTATCCATGGTCAAGGCCCGTCAGGGGCGCCTCGAGCCAATTCGCTTCAGTCACGGGGTGATAGATGGCAAGGAGATCGCTCATCTGAGCTATCTCGATGGCAAGACGGTGGAATACCTGCAACGCCAGAACGAATACACCTTCTTCGAAAATACCCATGAACCCTACACCCTCAAGGGCGCCCGTTTCCCCGGTGTCTGGTCGAGCCTGGTGAAGATGCCGCTGCCCCGGGTGCTGGAGAGCTATGACCCCGTTCTGGCTGGCCGCAGCCGGGTCGCCGGTCTGGTGGCCCAGGTGGTGAGGCTGGTGCCCAAAGAGGCGGACAAATACGGCTTCGTGCTCTGGGTTGACGAGCAGAGTCATCTGTTGCTGCGAGTCGACATGGTGGATCGGGAAGGCAACCTGGTGGAACAGGTGCTGGGCGTGGATCTGGACAGGCAATCGACCCCGGCTCCCTGGCTGGTGACCCTGGCCAACAGCAAGCTGCCCGAGGCACTGGCGTTGGAAGACGCTTATCCTACGCCCCAGCAGAGCCTGAGCTGGCACCTGACCTGGTTGCCGGGTGGATTCAAGGTGCTCTCTCAGGATCGGCATCAGCTGGTCAGCACCAGCCAGCCGGTGGACTACATGATGCTCTCCGATGGGCTGGTGGATCTCTCCGTCTATGTCTCCCGGGTCGATCCCAAGCAGGCGGTGCGCCAGCAGCTGATACGCCAGGGCGCCACCTCGCTGGTGAGCTATGTCAACGAGGTCGGGGTGGAGATCACCGTGGTAGGTGAGGTCCCGGCCGAGACCGCAAAACGCATCGCCGAGTCGGTGCAACCGCTGGCGCGCAACGAGGCGGTGCAATAAAGCTTCCTCCGAGATACACCTATTTGGCTTGCCGCGGCGGGACGGGCGTGTTCAGATTGGATAAATCCATTGCTGTTAGTCTGGAGCCGTCAGGTGAGTAACATGAGTGAAGAGCTGGCGACTGTGGTCGCCATCGAGGGAACCCATGCCTGGGTGGAGTGCGAACGACGCTCCGCCTGCAGCGGCTGCCATCAGCAGTCCAACTGCGGTACCGGCACCGTCGCCAAGGCCTTCCCCATGACGTCGCAGCGGCTGCGGGTCGCCCTCACCGGTGAGGTCATGGTCGGTCAGCAGATCCGCCTCGGCATTCCCCAGGCGAGCATATTGCGCGGCGCGGCCTTGGTGTATGTGCTGCCGCTGTTCTGCCTGCTGCTCGGCGCCATCCTGGGTCAGCTCTGGCTGGCACCGCTGTTGTCGGCGGGGGAGGGGGTAACCATCCTCAGTTGCCTGCTCGGTGGTACCTTAGGTTTTTTACTGGTTCGTTACTTTTCCGCAAGGCTCGAGCAAGGGGAATATGGTCCTCGCATGCTCGGTGTGGTACTCAGTACCCGCCACCTCTCCTGACACTGGCCAGATTCAATATCTGGCTCTTTCATGCTCGGCGTGGCGCTCGATGCCCGCCAGCACGCGTGATTGGCAAGGTGCTATTTCTGGTGCCCGTCGACTAAAGATTGGCCGTCGACCGGGTTATCCAGTAAAATCCTGCCCTCATATCCGACCCTAACTTAATTTTGAGTGATTCTTGCTCGATGAAACACATTCGTAACTTTTCGATTATTGCGCACATCGACCACGGTAAATCGACCCTGTCGGACCGTCTGATCCAGACTTGTGGCGGCCTGTCCGACCGCGAGATGCAGGCTCAGGTGCTTGACTCCATGGATCTGGAGCGCGAGCGCGGCATTACCATCAAAGCACAGAGTGTGACCCTGAACTACCAGGCACAAGACGGTAACACCTACCAGCTGAACTTTATCGACACCCCCGGCCACGTGGATTTCTCCTACGAAGTCTCCCGCTCATTGGCGGCCTGTGAAGGGGCGCTGCTGGTGGTGGATGCCGGTCAGGGGGTTGAGGCACAGACTCTGGCCAACTGCTACACCGCCATGGAAATGGAGCTGGAAGTGGTGCCGATCCTGAACAAGATCGACCTGCCGGCCGCCGAACCGGAGCGGGTAGCCGAAGAGATCGAAGACATCGTCGGCATCGATGCCATGGAAGCGGTGCGCTGCTCCGCCAAGACCGGCCTCGGTGTCGATCTGGTGCTGGAAGAGATAGTGGCCCGCATCCCGGCACCGGAAGGGGATCCCGATGCCCCGCTGCAGGCGTTGATCATCGACTCCTGGTTTGACTCCTACCTCGGCGTTGTCTCCCTGGTGCGCATCAAGAACGGTTCGCTCAAGAAGAACGACAAGATCAAGGTGATGAGCACCGGTCAGGTGTGGGGTGTCGATCGCATCGGTATCTTCACACCGAAGCAGGTGGATACCATGGGCCTGGGCTGTGGCGAGGTAGGTTGGGTCGTCTGCGGCATCAAGGACATCCATGGTGCGCCTGTGGGCGATACCCTGACCCAGGCCAAGAACGGTGCCGAGAAGGCGCTGACGGGCTTCAAGAAGGTCAAGCCGCAGGTGTATGCGGGCCTGTTCCCCATCTCCAGCGACGACTATGAGTCCTTCCGCGATGCGCTGGACAAGCTGTCCCTCAACGACGCCTCCCTGTTCTTCGAGCCGGAAAGCTCCACCGCGCTGGGCTTCGGCTTCCGTTGTGGCTTCCTCGGCATGCTGCACATGGAGATCATCCAGGAGCGGCTGGAGCGGGAATACGATCTGGATCTGATCACCACGGCGCCGACCGTAGTGTATGAAATCGAGCTCAACGACGGCTCGACCATCCACATCGACAGCCCGTCCGCCATGCCTCCGGTGAACAACATCAAGGAGATGCGCGAGCCCATCGCCGAGTGCAACATTCTGCTGCCGCAGGAGTACATGGGCAACGTCATCACCCTCTGTATCGAGAAGCGTGGCGTGCAGACCAACATGGTCTATCACGGCAAGCAGGTGGCGCTGACCTACGAGATCCCGATGGCGGAAGTGGTGCTCGATTTCTTCGATCGCCTCAAGTCCACCAGCCGTGGCTACGCCTCCCTGGATTACGGCTTCAAGCGCTTCGAGACCTCCGACATGGTGCGCCTCGACATCATGATCAACGGTGAGCGCGTCGATGCCCTGGCCATCATCACCCACAAGGAGAACGCCCAGTATCGCGGTCGCCAGGTGGTGGAGAAGATGCGTGAGCTTATCCCGCGCCAGATGTTCGACATCGCGATTCAGGCTTCTATCGGCAACCAAATCATCGCCCGCAGCACGGTCAAGGCCCTGCGCAAAGACGTGACTGCCAAGTGTTACGGTGGTGACGTGAGCCGGAAGAAGAAGCTGTTGAACAAGCAGAAAGAAGGCAAGAAGCGGATGAAGTCTGTCGGCCGTGTCGACGTGCCGCAAGAGGCCTTCCTCGCTATCCTCCACGTAGGCAAGGACTAATCGATGGCTAGCACCTTTTCCCTGATCCTGGCGATTGTCACCGTCCTGACCGGCATCATCTGGACCGTCGACAAGCTGGTCTGGTCCAAGCAACGGGCGGCCAAGATTGCGGCGGCCCGCGCCAATGCCGGCCCGAATGTCGACGAGAAGACGCTGGCCAAGGTGGCCCCCATGCCGGTCTGGATCGAACAGACCGGTGGGGTCTTCCCGGTCATCGCGCTGGTGCTGATCCTGCGTTCCTTCATCTTCGAGCCGTTCCAGATCCCCTCTGGCTCCATGATGCCGACCCTGCTGGTGGGTGACTTCATCCTGGTGGAGAAGTTTGCCTACGGTCTCAAGGATCCCGTGACCAACACCCAGTTCCTCGAGACAGGCAAGCCTGCGCGCGGCGATGTGGTGGTGTTCAAGTATCCGCTGGATACCCGGATTGACTACATCAAGCGGGTGGTCGGCATGCCGGGGGACAGGGTCATCTATCGCAACAAGGAGCTGATGATTCGGCCCAAGTGCGAGGAGCAGGAAGGGAAAACGTGCCCGGGCTTCAAGAAGCTCGACGTCAAGTTTGAACAACGGGGTGAGTTCAGCCAGATGGGGATCCCGCTGGATCGCTACACCGAACAGCTCGGCAACGTCCCTCACGAAACCCTGCGCAATCCCCTGATGCCGGATCTGGTGGATCGTTACTACCGCCAGCCGGGCACCTACCCGGATGAGTGGGTGGTGCCGGAAGGCCACTATTTCGTGATGGGCGACAACCGCGACAACAGCACCGACAGCCGGTTCTGGGGCTTCGTGCCCGAGCAGAATCTGGTGGGCAAGGCCGTTGCCATCTGGATCAGCTTCGAATTTGAGCGCGAGGAAGGTTCCAGCTTGCCAAGCTGGGTGCCGACTGGCGTGCGCTTCAACCGCATCGGCGGAATACAGTAAATGAATATCAAGATGAACAGACTGCAGTCCCGTCTCGGGCATGTCTTTCAGGATCAGGAACGACTGACCCGGGCCTTGACGCACCGCAGCGCCGGTTCCCGTCACAACGAGCGACTGGAATTTCTGGGTGACTCCATCCTGAGTCTGGTGATTGCCGACGAACTCTTCCACCGCTTCCCGCAAGCGGCGGAAGGGGATCTCAGCCGGATGCGCGCCACCCTGGTGCGCGAGAAGACGCTAGCCGAACTCGGCCGGGAATTTGACCTCGGCGATCACCTGATCCTGGGACCGGGCGAGCTGAAAAGTGGCGGATTCCGCCGCGAGTCTATCCTGGCCGACACGGTCGAGGCGGTCATCGGCGCCGTCTATCTGGATACCAATCTGGAGACGGTGCGGACCCTGTTGCTTAGCTGGTACGCCAGCCGCCTGGACGAGATCAAACCAGGCATAGAGCAGAAGGACCCCAAGACCCGGCTACAGGAAATTTTGCAGGGAACCCGCAAATCCCTACCGACCTACACAGTGACCAACGTCAAGGGCGAAGCCCACAACCAGGAGTTTACCGTCCAGTGTGAGGTAGATGGCCTGGCGGGTCCGCTGGTCGGGGTCGGCACCAGTCGTCGCAAGGCCGAACAGGCAGCGGCGCAGCAAGCATTGGAAAGATTGTCATGACAGATACAGATACCACTTATTGCGGCTTTGTCGCCATCGTGGGCCGCCCCAATGTGGGCAAGTCCACCCTGCTGAACAAGCTGCTTGGCCAGAAGGTCAGCATCACCTCGAAGAAGCCCCAGACTACCCGTCACCGGATCCTGGGGATCGACACCGAGGACAACTATCAGACCATCTATGTGGATACCCCGGGCCTGCACATCGAAGAGAAGCGGGCCATCAACCGGTTGATGAACCGCGCCGCCACCAGCTCCCTCGGGGACGTGGCCATGGTGGTGTTCATGGTCGACGGGACCCACTGGACCAAGGATGACGAGATGGTGCTCGGCAAGCTGCGCCACCTGCCCTGTCCCGTGGTGCTGGCGGTCAACAAGATCGACAACGTGAAGGAAAAGGAAGATCTGCTGCCCCACCTGGAGTGGCTCGGCCAGCAGATGAACTTCGCCCACATCCTGCCCATCAGTGCCGAGAAGGGCACCAACGTGGGCAAGATCCGCGAATGGGCCAAGGATCTGCTGCCGGAAAACAACCACTTCTTCCCGGAAGACTACGTGACCGACCGCTCGTCCCGCTTCATGGCGTCCGAGATCATCCGCGAGAAGCTGATGCGCTTCACCGGTGAGGAGCTGCCCTACTCGGTGACGGTGGAGATCGAACGCTTCAAGGTCGAGGAGAACGGTCTGTACCACATCCATGGCCTGATACTGGTGGAGCGCGATGGCCAGAAGAAGATGGTCATCGGCAACAAGGGCGAGAAGATCAAGACCATAGGCACAGAAGCACGCCTCGACATGGAACGGCTGTTCCAGAACAAGGTGCACCTGGAGCTGTGGGTCAAGGTCAAATCCGGCTGGGCTGATGACGAGCGCGCCCTGCGTAGTCTCGGTTATGGGGACGATTAAGTGGCGATGCGCGATTGCTGAGTCCGGCTTTCGTTATCCACAGTCGGCCCTATCGGGAGACCAGCCAGCTGGTCGAGGTCTTTACCCAGGATAGTGGCCGATTTACCCTGGTGGCTCGCGGTTCTCGCGGGCCACGCTCCCCTCTGAAGGGGCTGTTGCAGCCCTTCTCCCTGCTCACCATCAGCTGGCGCGGCAAGGGGGACCTCAAGAACCTCGCCCAGGTCGAATGCCCGGATCACTCCCTGCGTCTGGGGGGCGATCGACTGTTTTACGGCCTCTACCTGAACGAGCTGGTCTACTACCTGCTAGAAGCCCATACCCCCTTCCCCGAGGTGTTCGACGCCTATGCCCGCGCCCTGATGGCGCTGGCGGATGGCGAGACCCCCGAGCTTCCCCTGCGTCGCTTCGAGTTCCTGCTGCTGCAGGCCCTCGGCTACGCGGTGGATTTTGAATACGCCGCCGACGACGAATCCCCGATCCAGCCAGCCCTGCTGTATGGCTTCGAGCGGGAGCTCGGCTTTGTCGCTTGCGAGCGGGCGCCGGATCCCCGTACTCTCTTCCTCGGCGCCCACCTGCTGGCCTTCGCCGAGGGGCGTTTCGACAGCCCTCCCTTGCTGCAGGCGGCCAAGCGTTTCAGCCGGCTGGCGCTGCAACCTTATCTGGGGAAACGGCAGCTAAAGAGCCGGGAGCTGTTTCTGAAGCGCAGAGGCAGTGTTTCAGGCTGATTTAGGAAAACAAAGCGGCCGTTTATGTATTCAAATCTGCCACTTTAAGCATATAAAACTGCCATCTGCGTGCAAATATCGACAGGTGGCGGCCCATGGACAGACGAGGCTGGCGCACTCGCCAGCCCGAACAGATGACCTGTATCAAGGAGTAAGCAATGAGCGAGATCTACCTGGGTGTGAACATCGACCATATCGCCACCCTGCGCAATGCCCGCGGCACCCAGTACCCGGATCCGGTACAGGCCGCCTTCGTGGCCGAGCAGGCCGGTGCCGATGGCATCACGATCCACCTGCGGGAAGATCGCCGCCACATCACCGACCGCGATGTGGAGGTCCTGCGCCAGACCATCCAGACCAGGATGAACCTGGAGATGGCGGTGACCGAGGAGATGATCGGCATCGCCCAGCGTATCCAGCCCCAGTTCGTCTGCCTGGTGCCGGAGAAGCGCACCGAGGTGACTACTGAGGGTGGCCTGGACGTGGCCGGTCAGCTCGACAAGATCACCGATGCGGTGACCCGTCTGGCCGCCGTCGGCGCTCAGGTGTCGCTGTTTATCGATGCGGATCCGCTGCAGATCGACGCCGCCGCCGCGAGTGGTGCCCCCTTCATCGAGATCCACACCGGTCGCTACGCCGATGCCACCACGGATGCGGAGCGCAACGCCGAGTTCAAGCGCATCGCCGCCGGTGCCTCCTATGCCGCCGGCAAGGGGCTCAAGGTCAATGCCGGCCACGGCCTGCATTACCACAACGTCAAGGCCATCGCCGCCATCCCCGAGCTCTATGAGCTCAACATCGGTCACGCCATCATAGGCCGCGCCGCCTTCGACGGTCTGGCCAAGGCGGTCAGCGACATGCGTCTGCTGATGCAGGAAGCCCGTCAGGGGATCTGATGCCGGATTATCGGGATCGAACGAACAAGGGACGCCACGGCGTCCCTTGTTGTTTTTCAGCGCCGGAATTCAGTGGGCCGGGAAGTAACGTTCCAGCAGTGCCATCAAGATGGCCTGGCTCTCGGCATCCGGTTCGCCGCTGACCAGGGCGGGGCGAAAGTGGAGCTGGAAGGCGCGCAGCACGGCGCGGCTCTGCTCATCCCAGAGGCCGCTGGGGGCAATGCCATAGCCGTAGCGTGCGAGCCCCTGCTGCCACTGGAGCACATCCCAGGTGGGCGGAGGAGCTTGTTGCAGGGCGGCGACCCTGGCCTCGTCCGGCCAGGCACCGACGCCGTATGTCAGGGCCAGCTCACGCCAGGGGAAGAGCGGGCCGGGATCCTGCTTGCGCTCGGGGGCGACGTCGCTGTGCCCCAACACCTGGGTCGGCGGTATCTGGTAGCGCTGGACCAGCTCCCGACTGAGGGCACCGACGGCGGCGATCTGGGCGGGGGTATAGGGCTGCCAGTGGCGCAGTTGAACGGGGAGATCGGCTTCCTGCTCGTCGTAGCCCAGGTTGACTATCTCGATGCCGAGCGAGCTGGCGTTGAGCCCCGCATATTGCTGCCAGCGGCTGCGGCCAGCATGCCAGGCACGCTGGCTGTCGGGCACCAGCTGATAGACGGGGAGCGGGCGTTGCTCGGTGTCGCGTGGGACAAGGTAGTGGGCACTCACCTTGTGCTCGGGCTCGGTCAGCAGACGCAGGGAGTGGGCGTCGTCCTCATCCGTGTAGTGCAGGATCAGGAAGGCGATGCGCTCATTCTGGTTGGCGCTGACATGGCGGGTATCGAGGCGGTAGGAAGCAGGTTTGGGTGCGGGCTGACAGGCGGTCAGCAGCAGAACAAGCAGACAGAGCGACCAGCACCGCTCACCGGCCATCCTGATGCGGGCTGACGGTGAGTGGCGCTGGTCCATGGCTTGGGCGTGGTGCCTATGTCAAGCGCGATGCTTGGCAGTGAGGCCAATGAGGAAGTTGCGCAGGATCTGATCCCCGCAATCCTGGTAGTGCTTGTGATCCTTGGAGCGGAACAGGGCACTGAGTTCGGACTTGGACAGGTTGAAGTTGGCGAGCTTCAGGGTGCTGAGCATGTCCTCTTCCTTGTAGTCCAGGCCGATCCGCAGCTTGCGCAGGATCAGGTTGTTGTTGATCCGGTTCGGGACCACCTGGGCGGGGGCGCCTTCTTTCACACCGCGGCGGGCGATGATGAAGCCGTCGAGGAACTGGCTCAGGGCGGCGTCGGGGCAGGCGACAAAGCCCGCTTCCTGCTCTTCCCCTTCCTCGGCGCCTTTGAGCAACCAGCTGTGCAGTTGGGCGTGATCGACGGTCAGGTTGCCCTTGGCAAACATATCGACCATCTGGTCGTTGCTGATGGTGAGGGCGTAGCGCAGACGGCGCAGAATATCGTTATTCGTCATGTTGACTCCTGTGGAAACGGCGCGATTTTACCATCTGTCGAGCTTACCGCCATCAAAAGCGGCTGCTTTGCCCGATCCCATCATGGATGCCGCCCGCGCCGATGAGCCGCCATCCTGTCATAACGACGGCTTATTCGGTCGCCCCGAGGTAGCGGGGGGCCTCCTGGCGCACCTGCTCCAGCGCATCCTGCAGCTCCAGCAGCTCGGGCTCCAGCTCGCTGACCGGCACTCCGTCGCGTAGCTGCTGCTCCAGTTGGGAGAGCAGCCGTTGCAGGCCGGGGACGCCCGAGTAGGCGCAGCCGCCGTTGAGACGATGGAGCTGGGCCAGTACCTCGGCGTCGTCCACCTCGCCCGCCAGCGTCGCCTCCAGCACGGGCTCCACCTCATCGAAGCTGGCCAGCAGCATGCGCAGCATCTCCAGGGCGAGATCCGTCTTGCCGGCGGCCTGGCGCACGGCGAGGGACCAGTCGATCTGCTGATCCCCGTGATTCTGGTGGCGGCGATGGGCGAAGTCGGTGATGAGCTGCGCCAGCATGCTCTCGTCGATGGGCTTGGCCAGATAGTCGTCCATGCCCTGGCGGATCAGCCGTTCCCGCTCGCCGGGAATGGCGTGGGCGGTGACCGCGACTATGGGAGTCTCGGTGTTGAGGGAGTGGTGGCGAATGGCCTGGGTGGCGCTGATGCCGTCCATGATCGGCATCTGTATATCCATGAAGATGATGTCGAACGGCTGGCTCTGGGCCAGGCTGACCGCCTCCTTGCCGTTCTTGCACACCACCACCTGGCTCACCATCTCCTTGAGCATGGCCGCGATCAGCTTGAGGTTGGCGGCATTGTCATCCACCGCCAGCACCTTGACGTCCTGCACCTGACGCTGTGACGGGGCCGGCAGCGGTATGCTCCGGACGGCCTCGGGAGAGAGCAGGGCGTTGAGCAGCTTGCGGTGATTGATGGGCTTGGAGAGACAGTGCTGGGCGCCGTGGGCCTGCATGGCGTCATACAGGGCTGGCTCGTGGCTGCTGAGCACCACTATGGTGTTGTGTTGTCCGCTCAGGGCATCGAGGCGGCGGATCACCTGCTGCGGGGTATGCAGGGTGCTGCTGCCGATGATGACGATGTCCTGACTGTTCATCTCTGGCCAGTCGGCGTCGATAGACAGGGATTGCACATCCAGCTGCCATTCGGCCAGCAGGACGTGCAGGGAGGCGTGGGCGAAGGGATCTGGCTCCAGCAGCCAGACCCGCTTGCCCTGGATCCCGTCCAGCGGCAGCCGGTCGGTCTGGGGCAGGGGGGAGACATCCAGCTCCAGGTTGAAGGAGAAGACGGAGCCCTTGCCGAATTCGGATTCGAACCGGATCTGGCCGCCCATCTGCTGCACCAGCTTCTGGGTGATGACGAGGCCGAGACCGGTACCGCCATAGCGGCGCGAGATCGAGGAGTCGGCCTGGTTGAAGGCCTGGAACAGCTGGCGCTGCTGCTCCTCGGAGATGCCGATGCCGGTATCGCGGATCAGCACCTTGAGGCGCACCTTGTTGCCGTGGGCACCGCCGGTCTGCTCGACGCGGACATCCACGTTACCGTGCTCGGTGAACTTGATGGCGTTGCCGGTGAGGTTGGTCAGCACCTGCTGCAGACGCATGGGATCGCCGGTGAGGTAGTCCGGCACCGCGGCATCCACCTGCAAGGAGAGCTCCAGTTGCTTGTCGTGGGCGCTCGGGCCCAGCAGGTGCATGGTCTCGTTGAGGGTGTCGCGCAGGCTGAAGGGGATGTGCTCCAGCTGCAGCTTGCCGGCCTCGAGCTTCGAGAAATCGAGGATGTCGTTGATGATGCCGAGCAGGTTGCGTGCCGACTTTTCGATGGTCTGCATGTAGTCGGCCTGATTCGGGGTCAGGCTGGTCTTGAGCAGCTGGCGGGTGAAGCCGATGACGCCGTTCAGGGGGGTGCGCAGCTCGTGGGACATGTTGGCAAGGAACTCCGACTTGACCCTGGCCGCCTCCTGGGCCCGCTTCTTCGCCATGTCGAGCTCGACGTTCTGGATCTCTATCTGTTCCAGGGTCTCGCGCAAGTCGGAAGTGGCCTGATCGATGTTCTGCTGCATCTCCTCATGGTATTCAGACAGCGCCTTGGCCATGGCGTTGATGCCGTTTTTCAGCATGTCCAGCTCGCCGGTGAGCTGGCCGCTGACCCGGGTATCTAGCCGCCCCTCCCTGATCCGGTGCACCGCTTGCACCATATCGGTGATGGGCTGGGTCACGCTCTTGACCAACCGGAAGCCGAACAGGGTGCTGATGGCGAGGCCGATGAGCACCATGAGCACGGCGAAGAAGGCATCCCGATACTGCAGGACGATGGCCCTGTCGGTGGCGAGCTGCATGGAGATGTAGCCGATCACCGGCGGCTCCAGATCGCTCGGCAGGGGGAAGCCGTCCAGGCTGGTCTCGGCCTGGATCGGAGTGCGCAATATGATGTCGTCGCCGTTGAAGGAGACGCTGGTCAGCTCCGGAATGGCGCTGCCATCGGGCAGGCGCAGCTGGCCGAAGTCCCTGTGGTAGTTGGAGGTGACGAACAGCTGGTTGTCCTGGGTGAAGACGGCGATGGACTTGATGAAGGGGGAATTCTTGCGATGGGTCAGCCCGATCAGCCGCTTGAGGGACTCGCGGCTGTGCTGGGTCATGCCGTATTCGCTGGCGATGGCCAGGGGCTCGATGATGTTGATGCCCTGATCTATCAGGTTGTTTTCCAGCTGATGATAGCGGTGGAAGGTGAAATAACCGGCTATCAGACCGCCGATGATGAGGGTTGGCAATATGGTAAAAGCCAGCACACGGGCCCGCAGACCGTATCTAGTCATGCTGAAAAACCACCGGCGATGAAGATGGGCAAAAAGACAAGGGTCATTGCAGCACGGGCTTGGGGGCCGTATCGGGTCATATCCATGGGCCACTTATGGTCAGCATTGGCGATAGGGTTGAATGCCACAGCCCGGGCCCTCAGACCGTATTTGGTCATACTATTATTCTTGTGGGACAATGGCCTGCTGCAGATTCCACAATCATGACATAGCCACCTATAGGCACCAAGTTTTATGGCCCAGTTTTTCAAGCCCCAAAAGAAATCCACCCAGCCCCAACGTATTGAATTTACGATAGACAGTCTGGATCACCACTGTGTCGGTATCGGCCGTCATCAGGGCAAGGCCATCTTCGTCGAAGGGGCGCTGCCCGGCGAGCTGATCAAGGCCCGCATCGTCGACGACAAGAAGCAGTATGCCCACGCCGCCCTGCAACAGATAGTGACCCCGGCGAGCAATCGCATCGCGCCCTTCTGCCCCCATTATCGTGAGTGCGGCGGTTGCAGCGCCCAGCACCTCTCCGAAGTTGATCAGCAGGCGGCCAAGGAGGCCGGGCTGGTCAGTTTGTTCGAGCGCCTCGGCAACATCCAGGCACCGGCGCTGGAGCCCGTGCTGACCGGGGAATCCCGTGCCTATCGCCGGGTCTGCCGCCTGGCCATCAAGTTTGACAAGAACGGTCGCTGCACCCGGGTCGGCTTCCGCCGTCGCCAGTCCAATGATCTGGTGGAGATCACCGGCTGTCCCGTGCTGAGCGCGCCCCTGTCGGCCCTCATCAACCCGCTGCGCGACTGCCTCAATCGCCTCAAGAGCCAGCGTGAGCTGGGTCATGCCGAGTTCATCCAGGCCGAGCAGGGCATCATGATGCTGCTGCGCCACACCGGCCGCCCCAACGAGATGGACCGCGCCCTGCTGGTGGAGTTTGCCGAGGCTCAGGGCATCGATCTCTACTTGCAGGCCGCTGACGAGCAGATAGAACCCCTGCGTCAGCAATTCCAGCCGAGCTATTCCCTCGATGGCCTGGCTCTTGCATTCGCCCCCGGTGACTTCATTCAGGTCAATGGTCCCATCAACCAGAGCATGGTGGCCCAGGCGCTGTCCTGGCTCGGTGCGACCAAGGATGACAAGGTGCTGGATCTGTTCTGCGGCATCGGCAACTTCACCCTGCCGCTGGCCCGTCAGGCCCGCGAGGTGGTCGGGGTCGAGGGGGAGCTGGCCATGGTGGCGCGCGCCGAAGAGAACGCCCGTCGCAATGGCATCGACAACGCCCGCTTCTACAAGGCGGACTTGAGCGGTGACATCGTCGGCATGTCCTGGGCGCGGGAAGGCTTTGACCTGGTCTTGCTGGATCCGGCCAGACCAGGTGCGCTGGAGGTGATGAGCCACGTGGCGGCACTTTCGCCGAAACGGGTGGTCTATGTTTCCTGTAACCCGGTGACCCTGGCGCGGGACAGTCAGGTGCTGGTAAAAGAGGGCTACCGGCTGACTCGCCTGGGGATGCTGGACATGTTCCCTCACACCGGCCATCTGGAATCCATGGCGCTGTTTGAGCGGAAATAAATCAGGTAATCCGGCCCCGACAGTTGGCTTGTTGTGGGGGCTGGATGTGCTCTCTCATACTGGCTATCTGGCATCCAGAGTGCTGTTTGAGAGAACATGCATAAGGTAATCCAGCCCCGGCGGCTAGCTCCTTCATGCTGGCCATCTGGCATCCAGGGTGCTGTTTGAGAGAAAAAGAATGAGGTCACCCGGCCCTGGCAGTTGGCTTGTTGTAGGGGCTGAACGTGCTCTCTCATACTGGTCGTCTGGCATCCAGGGTGCTGTTTGAGAGAAAATGATTGGGGTAATCTAGGCCCGCAGGGATCGGCAAGGTTTGTTGGAGACTCCTGTCACCTTTGAGGATGACATGCCTTGAAAAGTCTCTTGTTTATCCCCATTTGAGGCATTCATCAGCTGATGAGGGGCAGGAAAGCACCGGCTTTCGACCCCACAATTTTAAGGATTGATACCATGGTTGCGGTGCGCGATATTCATTTGAAAGACAATTTCACCCTGGAAGAGTGGGTCAGTACCCTCTCCCTGAGTGAAGGCGACAAGAATCAGCTGCGAACCGCCTACCAGTATTGTCTGACCCTGGGTGACGAGGCACTCACCAACCGCCTGCTGGTACGCGGGGTCGAGATGGTGGGCATACTGCTGATGCTCAGCATGGATCTCGCCACCCTCAAGGCCGCCATCCTCTATCCCTTCGTCGAAGCCGGCCTCCTCCAGCAGGAGAAGCTTGAAGAAGACTTCGGCACCAAGATCGCCAAGCTGGTGGAAGGGGTGCTGGAGATGGAGGCCATCCGTTCCCTGCAGACCCTGCATCGCACCGAAACCTCGCCGGAGCAGGTCGACAACGTGCGGCGCATGCTGCTCGCCATGGTCGAGGACGTGCGCGCCGTGGTGATCAAGCTGGCGGAGCGGATCGCCTGCCTGCGGGAAGCGAAGAAGGCGGATGAAGAGACCCGGGTGCTTATGGCCCAGGAGATCACCAACATCTATGCCCCGCTGGCCAACCGGCTCGGTATCGGTCAGCTGAAATGGGAACTGGAGGATCTCGCCTTCCGCTACCTGCACCCGGACACCTACAAGCAGATCGCCAAACAACTCGATGAGAAGCGCCTCGACCGGGAGCGCTACATCCGCGAGTTCGTGCAGTCCCTGCGGGATGCGCTGGCCGAGGCCGGGGTCGAGGCCGAAGTCTATGGCCGCCCGAAACACATCTACAGCATCTGGCGCAAGATGCAGAAGAAGCACCTCGAGTTCAACGAGTTGTTCGACGTGCGTGCGGTACGGGTGGTGACCAAGCGGCTGCAGGATTGCTACGCGGCGCTCGGCATAGTACACACCCATTTCCACCATATTCCCCGCGAGTTCGACGACTACGTCGCCAACCCCAAGCCCAACGGCTATCAGTCCATCCACACCGTGGTGGTGGGGGAGGAGGGCAAGACGGTCGAAATCCAGATCCGTACCGACCAGATGCACCAGGACGCCGAGCTCGGTGTCGCCGCCCACTGGCGCTACAAGGAAGGGGCTCAGGTCGCCGCCAAGACCAGCACCTTCGAGGACAAGATCGAGTGGCTGCGCAAGCTCCTCGCCTGGCAGGAGGATCTGTCGGAAAGCGGCTCTCTGCTGGACGATCTGCGCAGTCAGGTATTCGAAGACAGAGTCTATGTCTTCACTCCCAAGGGTGATGTCATCGATCTGCCGGCCGGCGCCACCCCGCTGGACTTTGCCTATCACGTGCACAGCATGATCGGTCACCGCTGCATCGGCACCAAGGTGGATGGCCGCATAGTGCCCTTCACCTACACCCTGCAGACCGGCGATCAGGTGGAGGTGATCACCCAGAAGGAGCCGAACCCGAGCCGCGACTGGATGAACCCCAACGCCGGCTTCCTGCGCTCCAGCCGGGCGCGGGCCAAGGTGGCGACCTGGTTCAGAAAGCTGGATCGGGACAAGAACATCGCCGCCGGCAAGGAACTGCTGGAGAAGGAGCTGGACAGGCACAACCTGACCCTCTCCAAGGTGGACAAGGTGGTGCTGGAGCGCTTCCATGCGGAGGAGCTGGACGACCTGCTTGCGGGCATCGGCAGCGGCGACATTCGCATCAACCAGCTGCTCAACTACCTGGACACCCGCTACAACAAGCCGACGGCGGAAGAAGAAGATCGCCGGCTGCTGGCGAAGCTGGAGCAGAAGGCCAATGTGCCGTTCCGGCACAAACCCAAGGATCACATAGTGGTGGAAGGGGTCGGCAATCTGATGACCCACATCGCCCGTTGCTGTCAGCCCATCCCGGGGGATGGCATCCAGGGCTTCATCACCATGGGGCGCGGCGTCTCCATTCACCGGGAGGATTGCGAGCAGTTGAAAGAGCTGACCCGTCGCAACCCGGAACGGCTGATTGAAGCGGTCTGGGGGGAGAACTACTCCGGTGGTTACGGCCTCACCATCCGCATCCTCTCCAACGACAGATCCGGCCTGTTGCGCGACATCACCACCGTGCTCGCCAACGAGAAGATCAACGTGATGGGGGTGCGCTCGCGCTCCAACGTGCGTGAGCAGACCGCCGAGATCGACATGGAGCTGGAGATCTACAACATCAATGCCTTCAACCGGGCGCTGGCCAAGCTCAGCCAGCTCAACGACGTGATCAGCGCCAAGCGCCTGTGATATCAACCGACCGGCCCCAGTGGCCGGTTGTTCTTTGACCCTATTTGATGAAGTGAACCCCTTATGTCCCCACGTTACGACTTGCCCCAGTTGCTCGACATCATGGCTCAATTGCGCGATCCGAACGGCGGTTGCCCCTGGGACCTCAAGCAGGATTTCCAGACCATAGTCCCCCACACCCTGGAGGAGGCCTACGAAGTGGCCGATGCCATCGAAACCCGGGATTGGGAGGGATTAAAGGGTGAACTCGGCGATCTGCTGTTCCAGGTGGTGTTCTACGCCCAGCTTGGCAAGGAGCAGGGGCTGTTCGATTTTGCCGATATCGTCGATACCGTGAGCGAGAAGCTCATCCGCCGTCATCCCCATGTGTTCGCCGAGGCGAACCTCGAGGACGAGCAGGCGGTGAAGCAAAACTGGGAGGCGGAGAAGGCCAAGGAGCGGGCGGCGCTGGACAAAGAGAGCGTGCTGGATGACATCCCGCTGGCGCTGCCGGCCCTGAGCCGGGCCGCCAAGATCCAGAAGCGCTGCGCCACCGTCGGCTTCGACTGGAAGACCCTGGGCCCCGTGGTGGACAAGATCCACGAGGAGATCGAGGAGGTGATGGAAGAGGCGCTGATGGTCGATGTGGACGAGGCACGGGTGAGCGACGAGCTCGGTGACCTGCTGTTTGCCACCGTCAATCTGGTGCGCCATCTGGGCAAGGATCCCGAGCAGGTACTGCGGGCCGCCAACACCAAGTTCGAACGTCGTTTTCGTCAGGTTGAGCAGTTTATTGCCGCGGAAGGCTTGAAAATGACCGATTGTACCCTGGAGAAGCTCGATGCTGCCTGGGACAAGGCCAAGGAAACCGAGCAAAGTTGATTTGGCGCAAGACGGGGGCGCGGCGAGCCTGATAGATTTTTGTTCATTGTTTGGGAGAGGGGGTTTTGGTATACTGTTTCCCCGTCCTGCTTCATCCCCGAAGCACCCCTTAAAAATCCCTAAACTTCTTTCAGGTTCAGCATGACGACAAAATATATTTTTGTAACTGGTGGCGTTGTTTCATCCCTCGGCAAAGGCATTGCCGCAGCTTCTCTGGCAGCCATTCTGGAAGCCCGTGGTCTGGATGTGACCATCATGAAACTGGACCCCTATATCAACGTGGATCCGGGCACCATGAGCCCGACCCAGCATGGTGAAGTGTTCGTAACCGAGGACGGGGCCGAGACCGATCTGGATCTGGGTCACTACGAGCGTTTCATCCGCACCAAGATGACCCGTCGCAACAACTTCACCACCGGCCGTATCTACGCCGACGTGCTGCGCAAAGAGCGCCGTGGTGACTATCTGGGCGCCACCATCCAGGTCATCCCGCACATCACCAACGCCATCAAGGAGCGGGTGATTGCCGGTGCCGAAGGCCATCAGGTGGCCATCGTCGAAGTGGGCGGTACCGTAGGCGATATCGAGTCCCTGCCGTTCCTCGAAGCCATTCGTCAGCTGGCTGCCGAAGTGAGCCGCGACAATGCCATGTTCATGCACCTGACCCTGGTGCCTTACCTGGCCGCCGCCGGCGAGGTGAAGACCAAGCCGACCCAGCACTCAGTCAAAGAACTGCTCTCCATCGGGATCCAGCCGGACGTGCTGATCTGCCGTTCCGATCGCGCCATTCCGGCCAACGAGCGTGCCAAGATCGCCCTGTTCTGCAACGTGCCCGAGCGCGCCGTCATCTCCATGAAAGACGTCGACTCCATCTACAAGATCCCGGCGCTGCTAAAGTCCCAGAATCTGGATGACTACTTCATCGCCCGTTTCGGTCTGGCGTGCAAAGAAGCCGACCTGTCCGAGTGGGAACAGGTTGTCTACGAAGAGGCCAACCCGACCGCGGAAGTGACCATCGGCATGGTGGGCAAGTATGTCTCCCTGCCGGATGCCTACAAGTCCGTCAACGAGGCGCTCAAGCACGGTGGTCTGAAGACTCGTCTGTCTGTCAACATCAAGTTCATCGACTCCCAGGACATCGAGACCCGTGGCGCCGAGCTGCTGGAAGGTCTGGACGCGATCCTGGTGCCGGGTGGCTTCGGTGAGCGCGGCGTGGAAGGCAAGATCCTGGCCGCCCAGTATGCCCGTGAGAACAAGATCCCTTACCTGGGCATCTGCCTCGGCATGCAGGTTGCCATGATCGAGTTCGCTCGCAACGTGGCCGGCATGACTGGCGCTCACTCCTCCGAATTCAAGAAAGATTGCGCTTATCCTGTCGTTGGCCTCATCACCGAGTGGGTGGATGAAGAAGGCAACGTCGAGACCCGTACCGAGAAATCCGATCTGGGCGGCACCATGCGTCTGGGTTCCCAGCTCTGCCACCTGGTCGAAGGTTCCAAGGTGCGTCAGATGTACGGCAGCCCGACCATCTATGAGCGCCACCGTCACCGTTATGAGGTGAACAACAAGCTGCTGCCGCAGATTGAAGCGGCCGGCCTGAAGGTCACCGGTCTCTCCGCCGACAAGAAGCTGGTGGAAATTATCGAGATTCCGGATCACCCTTGGTTTGTAGCGGCGCAGTTCCACCCGGAGTTCACCTCGACTCCCCGCGATGGACACGCCCTGTTTGCCGGTTTCGTGAAGGCTGCCGGTGAGTATCAGAAGCGTAATTTGAAGTAATTTAAAATAAATGCGGTTGAGGCTCTGTGCCGCAGCCGCTTTTTTTGGCATATTTTTGTTGTTTTTTTACGAAACCTGAGGAAATACACATGTCCAAGATCGTTAAAGTGATCGGTCGTGAAATCATCGACTCCCGTGGTAACCCGACCGTTGAGGCCGAAGTTCATCTGGAAGGTGGTTTTGTTGGTATGGCAGCCGCTCCGTCTGGCGCGTCCACCGGTTCCCGCGAAGCGCTGGAACTGCGTGACGGCGACAAGAGCCGTTTCCTGGGTAAAGGCGTACTGAAAGCCATTGCCGCCGTCAACGGCCCGATCGCCCAAGCACTGCTGGGTAAAGATGCCAAGGATCAAGCCACTCTGGACCAGATCATGATCGATCTGGACGGTACCGAGAACAAATCCAAGTTTGGCGCCAACGCCATCCTGGCCGTTTCTCTGGCTGCCGCCAAGGCTGCTGCTGCCTCCAAGGGCCTGCCGCTGTACGCTCACATCGCCGAGCTGAACGGTACCCCGGGTGTGTACTCCATGCCGCTGCCCATGATGAACATCATCAATGGTGGTGAGCACGCCGACAACAACGTCGACATCCAGGAGTTCATGATCCAGCCGGTTGGCGCCAAGACTCTGAAAGAAGCCATCCGCATGGGTGCCGAAGTGTTCCACAACCTGGCCAAGGTACTGAAGTCCAAGGGCTACGCTACCGCCGTTGGTGACGAAGGTGGCTTCGCGCCTAACCTGAAGTCCAACGCCGAAGCGCTGGAAGTGATCGCCGAAGCCGTTGCCGCTGCCGGTTACAAGCTGGGCACCGACATCACCCTGGCCATGGACTGCGCTGCTTCCGAGTTCTACGACGCCGAGAAGAAAGAGTACAACCTGAAGGGCGAAGGTCGTATCTTCACCTCCAACGAGTTCTCCGACTACCTGGCCGACCTGACCACCAAGTTCCCGATCGTCTCCATCGAAGATGGCCTGGACGAATCCGACTGGGATGGCTTCGCCTACCAGACCAAGGAACTGGGTAGCAAGATCCAGATCGTGGGTGACGACCTGTTCGTAACCAACACCAGCATCCTGAAGCGCGGCATCGACAACGGTATCGCCAACTCCATCCTGATCAAGTTCAACCAGATCGGTTCCCTGACCGAAACTCTGGCTGCCATCAAGATGGCCAAAGACGCTGGCTACACCGCCGTCATCTCCCACCGTTCCGGTGAGACCGAAGACGCGACCATCGCCGACCTGGCCGTGGGTACCGCTGCTGGCCAGATCAAGACCGGTTCCATGAGCCGTTCTGACCGTGTTGCCAAGTACAACCAGCTGATCCGTATCGAAGAAGCCCTGGGTGCCAAGGCTCCGTTCCGCGGTCTGAAAGAAGTGAAAAACCACGCTTAATGCCGAGTTTCACTTGAGCTGTACAAAGCCCCGCCACCTTGTGGCGGGGCTTTTTCGTCTCTGCTGCCTGAGCGGTACAAAGCCTCACCACCTTCCCCGTCTCGGTTTTTCATATCCGCCCCCGGATCCCGCCCGTTTTTTTATTCCCCCTTACCCGTCTGGCACACCGGCTTCCTTTTGTCTTGCCTGCGAATATGGGAAACTAGGCCGCTTGAAGGAGATTCAGTGCATGCGGCTATTCACTCTTATCCTGCTCTTCCTGTTGGGAGGGCTGCAGTATGATTTCTGGCTGGGGAAGAACGGCCTCTCCGACTATCGGGAACTCTCCGATGCCATCAACCGGCAGCAGCAGGACAATCTGACTCTCAAGGATCGCAACAATTTGATTTATCGTGAGATCGACGATCTCACCTCGGGCCTCGAGGCCATCGAGGAGTTGTCGCGCAACGATCTCGGTTACATCAAGCAGGGTGAGACCTTCTACCGGATCATTCCCAAGGAAAAAGACCAGGTAACAGAGCCGGACGGTGCGCCATACGATGACTGATCACCACCGCAGGCAGATAGCCACCGGCTTGACCGCCATAGTGCCGGCCGCCGGTATCGGCAGCCGCATGGGCGCCGAGTGCCCGAAGCAATACCTGCCGCTGGCGGGGAAGACCATTCTGGAGCATACCCTCGGCTGTCTGTTGTCCCACCCGGCCATCGCCCAGGTGATAGTGGCGCTGGCGCCCCACGATGGCTGGTTCGATGCACTGCCCATCGCTGCCGATCCACGCATCCTGCGGGTCGAAGGCGGTGCGGAGCGCGCCTACTCGGTACTCAATGCCCTGCAGGTGGCGAGCTCGGACTGGGTGCTGGTGCACGATGCCGCCCGTCCCTGCCTCTGTCACGGCGATCTCGATGTGCTGATCGCGGCGGCCCTGACGTGCGATGGCGCCATCCTCGGCAGCCGGGTACGCGATACCATGAAGCGCACCGACGCGGCTGGCAACATAGTGGCGACCGTCGAGCGCGAACAGCTCTGGCATGCACTGACCCCGCAGATGTTCCCCACCGTCCGCCTCAAGCGCGCGCTGGAGGAAGGATTGGCGCTCGGCGCCAGCATCACCGATGAGGCCTCCGCCATGGAGCGGGCCGGTTTCCCGGTGCGGATGGTGGAAGGGCGCGCCGACAATATCAAGGTGACCCGGCCGGAGGATCTCTCTCTGGCGGGGCTGTTTTTAAGCCAGCAGGCATAATCCGTCCTCGCGACGAAGTGACTTGAAGGAGCAGGCATGATCCGCATTGGTCATGGTTTTGATGTGCACGGCTTGGATGAGAAAGGTTCCTATATGTTGGAGGGAAGTCAGGCATGATGCGGATTGGACACGGTTTTGATGTGCACAAGTTTGGCGGCGTCGGCCCCTGTATGCTGGGCGGCGTGGCGGTGCCCTATGAGCAGGGTTTGCTGGCCCACTCCGACGGTGATGTGGTGCTGCACGCGGTGAGCGATGCCCTGCTCGGTGCCATCGGCGCCGGCGACATCGGCCGCCACTTCCCCGATACCGCCGCCGAGTTCAAGGGGATCGACAGTCGCATCCTGCTGCGGGACGTCTATGCCCGGGTGCGGCAGGCAGGCTATGCCATCGGCAACCTGGACGTGACCATCATCGCCCAGGCTCCCAAGATGGCGCCCCATATCGATGCCATGTGCGCCGTGCTGGCGGCGGATCTGCAATGTGATTTGAACCGGGTGAACGTCAAGGCGACCACCACCGAACAGCTTGGTTTTACGGGGCGCAAGGAAGGGATTGCCACCGAAGCCGTCGTCTTACTGGTGAAACAATAATGTTGGAACAGCTTAGCTATCTGCACGGGGCGCCGACCGCTCGCGGAATCCTCAAAGCCGAGGCCAGTGACTTCGTGGTGGTCGAGGATCTCGGCTTCGAACCCTGCGGTGAGGGTGAACATATCTTCGTGCGGGTGCGCAAGACCGGTGAGAACACCGCCTGGGTCGCGGGTCTGCTGGCCGACGCGGCCGGGGTCAACCGCAATGCGGTGACCTGGGCCGGCCTCAAGGATCGCCACGCGGTGACCGAGCAGTGGTTCGGCATTCACTTGCCGGGCAAGGGTGAACCCGATCTGTCGGTCATCCAGAGCGACAGCATCCAGATCCTGCAGGCCAAGCGTCACAACAAGAAGCTGCGGGTCGGTTACCTCAAGGGCAATCACTTCACCCTGCGCCTGACCGGCATAGAGCAAGCCGATGGGCTGGCATCCCGCCTGCAGGCCATCGCCAGCCAGGGGGTGCCGAACTATTACGGCGAGCAGCGCTTCGGTCGCGGTGGCAACAACCTGGAGGCGGCCAAGGCGATGTTCGCCGGCAAGCGGATCAACGATCGCAACAAGCGCTCCCTCTATCTTTCCGCCGCCCGCAGCATGCTGTTCAACGCCATCGTCAGCGCCCGCATCGAGCAGGGGCTGGCTCACCAGCTGCTGGCCGGTGATTGTCTGATGCTCAAGGGCAGCCACTCCATCTTCAGCGAGGAGGCGGTGACCCCCGAGCTGGAGGCGCGGTTGGCCTCGGGTGACGTGCAACTGACCGCTCCCCAGTGGGGCCGTGGCCGGCTGGCCAGTCAGGGCGCCGCCGCCGAATTCGAACTGGGCGTGCTGGCCGCTTACCCCGACTGGTGCGCGGGCCTGGAGAAGGCCGGGCTGGATCAGGACAGACGCCCGCTGCTGCTGCAACCGGAAGGGATGAGCTGGGAGCTGGGCGCCGACGCGCTGACCCTGTCGTTCTTCCTGCCGGCGGGCGCCTTTGCCACCAGCGTGGTACGCGAGTTAATGCAGGCCGAAGAGGCCGATCACGGTTTCAGGAACCCAACCGATGCGAATTCTGGTCAGTAATGACGATGGAGTACATGCCGAGGGGATCCTTGCCCTCAGCACGGCACTGACGGCCTGTGGCGAGGTCATTGTGGTGGCGCCGGATCGCAACCGCAGTGGCGCCAGTCATTCTCTGACGCTGGAAGTGCCGCTGCGGGTCACCCGCATCAGCGATGCTGCCTTTCACGGGAGCAAGAGCTATGCGGTCAAGGGAACGCCGACCGACTGCGTGCACCTCGCGGTCAACGAGCTGGTGCGCCCCGAGCCGGACATGGTGGTGGCCGGTATCAACCACGGCGCCAATCTGGGGGATGATGTAATCTACTCGGGCACGGTAGCGGCCGCGACCGAGGGACGTCACCTCGGCTTCCCGTCGCTCGCCATCTCCCTGGTGGGCAAGACCCACTTCGCCACGGCGGCCCACTATGCGGCCCAGCTGGTGCGAGGCCTGATGGTGCACCCCTTGCCTGCCGACCAGATCCTCAACGTCAATGTGCCGGATCTGCCGATCGAGCAGATCAAGGGGATCAGGGTGACCCGTCTTGGCAATCGCCATCGGGCCGAGGCGGTGATCCGTACCGAGGATCCCCGTGGTCAACCCATCTACTGGATAGGCCCGCCGGGCAGCCAGCAGGATGCGGGGGAGGGCACGGATTTCGCCGCCATCGAGCAGGGTTATGTCTCCATCACCCCCTTGACCATCGACATGACGGCCTATGGCAGTCTGGCGAGTCTGGGAGCCTGGCTGGATCTGCAGGGATGACGCGGTGATCGTACAGCGCCTGTTGAATCAGCTGATCGCTCAGGACATTCGCGATTTCCGCGTGCTCGCGGCGATTGCGAAAGTGCCGCGCCAGCTATTTGTGGATGAAGCCATGGCGCACAAGGCCTGGGACAACACGGCCCTGCCCATCGGTCAGGGCCAGACCATCTCGCAGCCTTACATAGTGGCGCGGATGACAGAGCTGCTGATCCAGAACAATCCGGCCCATGTGCTGGAGATAGGCACGGGCTCCGGTTATCAGACCGCCGTGCTGGCTCACCTGGTGGAGCATGTCTATACGGTGGAGCGGATCAAGTCGCTGCAATTCCTGGCCAGGCGCCGGTTGCGTCAGCTCGATCTGCACAACGTCTCGGCCAAGCATGGCAACGGCTGGCTTGGTTGGCCCAACAAGGGGCCGTTCGACGCTATCCTGGTGACGGCGGCGGCGAGTGAGGTGCCCAAGGCCCTGACCGATCAGCTGGCCGATGGCGGCCGCCTGGTGTTGCCTGTGGGTGACAGCCAGCAGACGCTGCAGCTGATCGAACGTTCTGGCTCCCAACTGACCAGCCGGGTGCTGGAGCCGGTGCGTTTCGTACCTCTTGTCGACGGAGATGTCGAGTGACGCTGTTTTCCCGCCTCTATGCCGTGGTGATGCGCTGGGCTCGCCATCAATACGCACCTTATTATCTGGCGATCACGGCCTTCATCGAGTCGGTGTTCTGGCCCATTCCGGTGGATGTGATGCTGGCCCCCATGGCACTGGCCAAGCCCCGGCGGGCCTGGCACTATGCCGCCCTGGCGACCCTGTGCTCGGTATTGGGGGCGCTGTTTGGTTACCTGCTTGGCTATGCCTTATGGGATCCCGTGGTGCAGCCGCTGGTGGTCTCGGTCGGTTATGAAGACAAGATTTCCCTGGCCGAGCAGTGGTTTGAACAATGGGGCATCTGGGTGATTTTTATTGCCAGTTTCACGCCGATCCCCTACAAGGTGTTTACCGTCACGGCGGGCCTGCTCCACATGGCGCTATTGCCCTTCATCCTGACCTCGCTGATAGGTCGTGGCATGCGCTTCTTCCTGGTGGCGGGCCTGATGCGCTGGGGCGGTGAGAAGATGGAGCGCAAGCTGATGCACTATGTGGATGTGCTGGGTTGGCTCTGTATTGGTTTGGCCGTTGCGGCCTATTTCTGGTTTAGTCGTTAAGGATCCACTATGCGTTCGCGTGTTTGGCAAGGTAGCAGTGTTGTCGTGTTGTCGTGGCTGCTGCTTGCCTGCTCTTCCAGCAAGACTGCTGCTCCGGTACAGAGTCTGGGCAATGATCCGGTCGCCTCGACCATACCGACGCGTCAAGGCATGACCAAGCCCGTCATTCCGGGTGGCGGTTACACTGTGGTCAAGGGGGACACCCTCTATTCCATCGCATTCCGCTCGGGCATGGATGTCGCGTCCCTGGTCAGTCTCAATGGCATCAGCCCCCCCTACAACATCTATCCGGGTCAGCAGCTCCGGCTGGATGGTGCATCATCCGGTACTGTGGTGAGCGCAGCGAGTGTTGCCAGCCATGGCAGCGTGGCCAGTAACGGCACTTATGAAGTGCGCCGTGGCGACACGCTGAGCAGCATTGGCCGCCAGTTCAACGTATCCAACCAGACGCTGGCCCAGCGCAACAATCTGCAGGCACCCTATGGACTGCATGTCGGCCAGGTGCTGAGCGTGCCGTCGTCCAGTGTGGCGAGCGGCGGTCAGATGGTGGCGGTGACGACACCGGCTGTGACCAGTTCCGGCCCCAAACCGCTGGCGACCGCACCAGCAGGTACGACCACCCCATTCATCTCACAAAAAAGCATTGCTCCGGCATCTTCAACAGCATACGCTCAGTCGACAGAACAAAAAAACAGCAACTCCCAGTCGACACTCTCGTGGCACTGGCCGACACAAGGCCGGATCGTCGAAGGTTTCTCTGTTGCGGAACAGGGGAACAAGGGTATCGATATCTCGGGCCAGAAGGGGCAACCCATCTACGCCGCGAGCGGTGGCAAGGTGGTCTACGCGGGTAGCGCACTGCGGGGTTATGGCAAGCTGATTATTCTCAAGCACAACGATGACTACCTCTCGGCCTATGCCCACAACGATGAGTTGAGGGTGAAGGAGGGAGACTCCGTCAAGGGCGGGGCTGTCATCGCCAATATGGGTAGCACGGATGCGCCGGATGTGCGCTTGCACTTTGAAATCCGGTACAAAGGCAAGTCAATCAACCCGATGGGCTATTTGCCAAAGCGTTAACCCAGAGAGCTGAGTCTTGCTCTGGTTCAGGTCAGGGAGACATATCATGAGCCAAGAACAACTGGTAATGCAGGATGCAGAGTTAGAGTTCGACGAGGAGCTGGAGTCTCAAGAGGAAGAAGAAGTTCAGGAAGTCGCCGCCGAGGCCGAGGAGACCATCTCCGACGAGCTCATGGTGCCCGAACTGAACAAGGTAATGGATGCCACCCAGCTCTACCTGGGGGAGATAGGATTCTCCCCCTTGCTCACTGCCGAAGAAGAAGTCTATTACGCCCGTCGTGCCTTGCGTGGTGACAAAGCCGCCCGCAAGCGCATGATCGAATCCAACCTGCGTTTGGTGGTCAAGATCGCCCGTCGCTACAACAACCGCGGCCTGGTGCTGCTGGATCTCATCGAAGAGGGCAACCTCGGTCTCATCCGTGCGGTCGAAAAATTCGATCCCGAGCGCGGCTTCCGTTTCTCCACCTATGCCACCTGGTGGATCCGCCAGACCATAGAGCGGGCCATCATGAACCAGACCCGCACCATCCGTCTGCCCATTCATGTGGTCAAGGAGCTGAACGTCTATCTGCGTACCGCCCGCGAGCTCTCCCATCGTCTCGATCATGAACCTACCGCCGAGGACATTGCCCACGCGCTGGATCGTTCGGTCGACGACGTGAATCGCATGCTCAAGCTCAATGAGAAGATCACCTCGGTGGATACCCCCATCGGTGGAGATCGGGACAAGGCGCTGCTGGATGTGCTCTCCGACGAGCGCGGCATGGGCCCGGAGCTGGAGTCCCAGGACGACGACATGCGCGCCAGCATAGTGCATTGGCTGGAAGAGCTTAATCCCAAGCAGCGTGAGGTGCTAGCTCGCCGCTTCGGCCTGCTCGGCTATGAACCCGCGACTCTGGAAGACGTGGGGGCCGAGATCGGCTTGACCCGGGAGCGGGTGCGCCAGATCCAGGTCGAGGGGCTGCGTCGTCTGCGGGAGATCCTGATGGGGCAAGGGCTCTCCATCGAGGCATTGTTCCGCACAAACTAAGCGTTGCAGTCAGAAACAACAAAAAGGGGCCTGAGGCCCCTTTTTTATATTGCAATGGATCCTGTGGATCACACCGGATCCAGGGTGTCCAGCGGCCAGCGTGGCACCGCCTTGATGACCAGGGGTTCAAACACGCCAGCCTTGAGGCGCTGCATGCCGGCGTAGGCGATCATGGCGCCGTTGTCGGTGCAGTATTCGGTGCGGGGATAGAATACCTCGCCCTTGAGGCTCTCCATCAGCTCGGCCAGCTGGGCCCGCAGGTGGCGGTTGGCGCTGACGCCACCGGCGACAACCAGGCGCTGCAGACCCGTCTCTTTCAGGGCACGGCGGCACTTGATGGCCAGGGTGTCGACCACCGCATCCTCGAAGGCGCGGGCGATATCGGCGCGGGTCTGCTCATCGTTGTCATTGGCCGCAATGGTGTTGGCGGCAAAGGTCTTGAGGCCGGAGAAGCTCATGTCGAGGCCGGGTCGGTCGGTCATGGGACGCGGGAAGACGAAGCGCCCCGTGGTGCCCTTCTCGGCAAGACGCGACAGCAGGGGGCCACCTGGATAGTCCAGCCCCATCAGCTTGGCGGTCTTGTCGAAGGCCTCGCCGGCGGCGTCGTCGATGGACTCTCCCAGCAGCTGATAGCTGCCGATGCCGTCGACCCGCACCAGCATGGAGTGACCGCCGGAGACCAGCAGCGCCACGAAGGGGAATTCGGGGGCTTTCTCTTCCAGCATGGGGGCAAGCAGATGACCCTCCATGTGGTGCACGGCGATGGCTGGTTTGTTCCACGCCATGGCCAAGGAGCGGCCTATGGTGGCACCGACCAGAATGGCGCCAACCAGGCCCGGACCGGCGGTGTAGGCGATGCCGTCGATGTCATCCTTGCCCAGCCCCGCCTCTTGCAATGCGGCCTGGATCAAGGGGATCGTCTTGCGTACATGATCCCGGCTGGCGAGCTCGGGGACAACGCCACCGTAGTCCGCATGCAGCTTGACCTGGCTGTATAACTGATGGGAAAGGATCCCTTTTTGATCATCGAAGATCGCGATCCCGGTTTCGTCACAGGATGTCTCTATACCCAATACACGCATTGCTAAAAAATTTCACTGCTAAAATGAGACGGCTATGGTAACCTTCGCGGGTTTTTTAAACCAGAGCGATCTCTACGGGTTTACTTTCATTCCCTGTCCAGAGTATAATTTCGCACCATTTTAAGACATGCTGATCGACTGATGGTCAGCTAACAATATATCACTGAGGTGAAAGGCACATGCCAGTAATCAAAGTCCGTGAAAATGAGCCGTTTGACGTTGCTCTGCGTCGCTTCAAGCGTTCTTGCGAAAAGGCCGGTATCCTGTCTGAAGTTCGTAGCCGTGAGTTCTACGAGAAGCCGACTACCATCCGTAAGCGCGCCAAAGCGTCTGCCGTTAAGCGTCACGCCAAGAAGCTGTCCCGCGAAAACGCACGTCGTATCCGCCTGTACTAATTGGGGATAATGCCGTGTCTCTGAAGGATCAACTCAAGGATCAACAAAAACTCGCCATGCTTGCCAGAGATAAGGCTCGCCTGGGGACGATCCGTTTGTTGATGGCAGAAATCAAGCAGCGTGAAGTTGATTCCCGTATCGAGCTCAATGATGAGGATATCCTCGCTGTCGTGACCAAGATGGTCAAACAGCGCCGCGATTCCATCAGCCAATTTGAAGCTGCCGGTCGTCAGGATCTTGCCGACATCGAGTCTGCCGAGATCTTGGTTCTGCAGGAATTCCTGCCGCAACAGCTGACCGCAGACGAAATTGCCGCGTTGATCGAGCAAGCCATCGCTGAAAGTGGTGCTGCCGTCATGGCTGATATGGGCAAGGTCATGGCTGTTCTGAAGCCGAAGATTCAGGGGCGTGCCGATGTCGGCGCTGTCAGCGCTCAGGTGAAAACCCGTTTGGCATAACAGGCATTTCTCTTGTTAGTCGAAAGAAGCCGTGCTTCCCTGTGAATGCGCGGCTTTTTTATTTTCCGAGTCATGAAACAGGACGGTTATGGCAGGCAGGATCCCACAATCCTTTATCGATGATCTGCTCGTACGCACAGACATAGTCGAGCTGATCGATTCACGAGTGCGTCTGAAAAAAGCCGGCAAGAACTATCAGGCTTGCTGCCCTTTTCATAACGAAAAAAGCCCCTCTTTCACCGTCAGTCAGGAGAAGCAGTTTTATCACTGTTTCGGTTGTGGCGCCCACGGCAACGCCATCGGCTTTGTCATGGAGTACGACGGACTCGAATTCCCCGATGCCATCGAAGAGCTTGCCAACCTGCAGGGTATGCAGGTGCCCCGTGAGCAGAATGCGGGCGGGACGGGCAAGGCACAGCCTGCCGTCAGCAAGGATCTCTTTGAACTGATGAGCCAGATTGCCCGCTTCTACGAGAGCAATCTGAAGAGTGCACCCCAAGCTGTCGAATATTTGAAGGGCCGTGGTCTGACCGGGGAAGTGGTCAAGCGCTTCAATATCGGTTATGCCCCTGCAGATTGGGATCAGGTGAGGCGCCGTTTTGGTGCCAGCCGGGATCACGAGCAGTTGCTTATCTCCGGCGGCATGCTGATCACGCGCGATAGCGGCCCCGGTAGTTATGATCGTTTCCGCGATCGCATCATGTTCCCGATCCGTGACAAGCGCGGCCGGGTCATCGGCTTCGGTGGCCGGGTGCTCGGCGATGGCACGCCCAAGTACCTCAACTCGCCGGAAACGCCCATTTTCCACAAGGGACGAGAACTGTTTGGCCTCTACGAGGTGAAGCAGGCACACAAGGATCCTCGCCGGATCCTGGTGGTGGAAGGCTACATGGACGTGGTGGCCCTCGGCCAGTACGACATCGACTATGCGGTGGCTGCGCTTGGTACGGCCACTACCAGCGACCATATCCATACCCTGTTCCGTACCACGGCCGAAGTGGTCTGTTGCTATGACGGTGACAATGCCGGTCGCGAGGCGGCCTGGCGGGCGCTGGACAATGCGCTGCCTCACCTGCAGGACGGGCGGGAGCTCAAGTTTGTGTTCCTGCCAGATGGTGAAGATCCGGATTCCCTGGTGCGCCAGATTGGCAAGGAGGGCTTCGAAGCCCTGCTGGACGAAGCGCAGCCCTTCGCCGATTTCATGTTCGAGCGTCTGGGACGGGATGCCGCGCTCTCCGGTGAGGCGGGCAAATTCGAAGTCGCCAACAAGGCGGCCGAGCTGATTCGCCGGGTGCCGGAAGGCTTCACCCGCGAGGGACTGATCACCCGGCTCTCCAGCATGATGCGCTGGGGGGAGAACAAGCAGCGGATCGCCGAGCTGTTTGCCCGCAACAGCCAACCCAAGGCCGAGCTCACCAAGCCCAAGGCCGCCAAGCTGACGCCGATCCGCCGCGCGCTGGCGCTGATGCTGCAATACCCGGCGGTGACGGCCGAGTTGCCGGCCATGCCGGAGTTGGCCGGGTTGCGGGTGCAGGGCATCCAGTTCCTGCTGCAGCTGCATCAACAGATCCTGTCCCAGCCCGCGGTCACCACCGGCATCTTGCTGGAGCATTGGCGTGGCACCCGGGAGGGAGAGATCCTCGCCCAACTGGCGATGCACGACCTGTTTGAAGATATCAAGCTCGATCAAGAGCCGGATATTCTGGGGGAGTTGCAGGATACCTTCGTCGGATTCATCAATCAGTTTCTGAAGCAACGGATTGAAGAATTGCAGACCAAGGTGGCCCAGGAGGGACTAAGCTCTGAGGAAACACAGGAGCTGATGATGCTGATCAAAGAGGTACAGACTGAGAAAAGAAATGAGAGCGGGGCTTGATATTTGAGTGATGGGCCCCAATATGTCTACTGTTGCCCGAATCGACGGGATTAAAAGCAAAAATTTTATAACCGCCTGGCCCCGACAATACTGCGGGCAGGGGTTTCTCATGACCGACGCCGCAACCAGACATAGCATGTCTGGCGGTTTTCTATTAGAATTGGCTATTTGCGCAGCAGCGCACTGTACGCGCAACCTAGCAACACCAACCGGATGAGTTCTATGGAGCAAACCCCGCAGTCTCAGCTTAAACTCCTCGTTGCCAAAGGTAAAGAACAGGGCTACCTGACCTATGCCGAGGTGAACGATCACCTCCCGCAAGACATTGTCGACTCTGACCAGATCGAAGACATCATCCAGATGATCAACGACATGGGTATCCAGGTGGTGGAGAACGCCCCGGATGCCGATGACCTGATCATGGCCGAAGGTGGTACTGCCGATGAGGACGCTGCCGAAGCAGCGGCCCAGGCTCTGGCATCTGTTGAATCTGAGATTGGTCGCACGACCGATCCCGTCCGCATGTACATGCGGGAAATGGGTACCGTCGAACTGTTGACCCGCGAAGGCGAAATCGACATCGCCAAGCGGATCGAAGACGGTATCAATCAGGTACAAAGCTCCGTTGCCGAGTACCCCGAAGCCATCACTTACCTGCTCGAACAGTACGACAAGTACGAAGCCGAGCAGCTGCGTCTGTCCGACATCATCTCCGGTTTTATCGATCCGAACGAAGCGGATGACGTGGCACCGACCGCCACTCATATCGGCTCCGAACTCAGCGAAGATGATCTGGCTGACGAAGATGAAGATGAAGACGAAGATGAAGACGGTGATGGTGACGACGCCGACGACGAGGGGGACGGTGGTCCGGATCCCGAAGTCGCTCGTGAGAAGTTCGGTGAACTGCGTGCTCAGTACGAAGTAACCCGTCTCTCCATTCAGAAGAATGGTCGCGCCCACGATGAGACCCAGGCCGCTATCGCCCAGCTGGCCGATGTGTTCCGTCAATTCCGCCTGATGCCCAAGCAGTTCGATCGCTTGGTCAACAACATGCGCGAGATGATGGAGCGGGTTCGCGTGCAGGAACGCATCATCATGAAACTCTGCGTTGAGCAGGCCAAGATGCCGAAGAAAACCTTCGTCGCGGCCTTCACCAACAACGAGTGCGAGACTGCCTGGTTCGAATACCAGAAGCAGGCCGGCAAGGCCTGGTCTCCCCGCCTGCTGGAGATGGATGAAGACGTGCTGCGTGCCATCGGCAAGCTGCAGCAGATCGAAGAAGAAACCGGTCTGTCGATTGCCCAGATCAAGGACATCAACCGTCGCATGAGCATCGGTGAGGCCAAGGCCCGCCGTGCGAAGAAAGAGATGGTCGAAGCGAACTTGCGTCTGGTTATCTCCATCGCCAAGAAATACACCAACCGTGGTCTGCAGTTCCTGGATCTGATCCAGGAAGGCAACATCGGTCTGATGAAGGCGGTGGATAAGTTTGAATACCGTCGTGGCTACAAGTTCTCGACCTATGCCACTTGGTGGATCCGTCAGGCCATTACCCGCTCCATCGCGGATCAGGCCCGTACCATCCGTATCCCGGTGCACATGATCGAGACCATCAACAAGCTCAACCGTATCTCCCGTCAGATGTTGCAGGAGATGGGTCGTGAACCGAACCCGGAAGAGCTGGCGATGCGCATGGGCATGCCGGAAGACAAGATCCGCAAGGTGTTGAAGATCGCCAAGGAGCCCATCTCCATGGAGACGCCCATCGGTGATGATGAAGATTCCCACTTGGGCGATTTCATCGAAGACACCACCCTGGCCCTGCCAGCGGATGCGGCCACCAGCGAGAGCCTGCGCAACGCGACCCGCGAAGTGCTGGCCGGTCTGACCGCCCGTGAAGCCAAGGTGCTGCGGATGCGTTTCGGTATCGACATGAACACTGACCACACCCTCGAGGAAGTGGGCAAGCAGTTCGACGTCACCCGTGAGCGTATTCGTCAGATCGAAGCCAAGGCTCTGCGCAAACTGCGCCACCCGAGCCGCTCGGAAGTGCTGCGCAGCTTCCTGGACGAATAGTCCCAGGGCATGTGATACAGCCTTGTCAAAAGCCCCGCCATGCGGGGCTTTGTTTTATCAGGGTTCCACGCGTCATGGGGAGCAGGCAGATTGGCGGCGGCTGTACAAAATCTCGGCAAGTGATTGATCTGCCTATGGACGAGGTATCTCGCATCCCCTATAATCCACGCCGCAAAACCAAGATTCTGGCCCCTTAGCTCAGTTGGTTAGAGCAGTCGACTCATAATCGATTGGTCGCCCGTTCAAGTCGGGCAGGGGCCACCAAATTCCAGAAAGGCGCAGTAGGTTAGTAACCGCTGCGCCTTTTCTATTTCTGGCGTTTTGAAGTGTACTTGTGAGTGTACTTAGCTAACTGCTAGGGGCGGAATGGTGACGGCATTCCAAGCCCTATCAATTGCCCAGTGATAGGTTGACACAATGACAGTGGTTTTAGGGGACAGGAAGAAAAGTTGTGTGGGGAGCGGAGAGAGGCATCGTCGATTTGCTGGGGGGAATTGCATGGAGGGGAGCAGGGGGTAAGGGGGGTTCTTATATATATGCAATGAGGCTTGAAAAAATCTCACAGAAAATATGACAAATGGCCCTCTCTGCAATAGCCAATACAACCCCATAGATGTACTAGCAACAGAGGATAGTAATCAGATGGGGGCTGTATGTCTTGAGAGGCGTAAGGGGTAAAGCGCTTCCCCTCTGTCACCGGATTACTTCATCTTTCACGGCTTCATAGTAGGAATAATGGGAGTGTCGAGCGCATAAAGGGCAAGAGATACGCTCATCGCGCCAATCTTTCTTCTGAATGAGCGTTACGCCCTTACAAGCTGGACAGTGGTAATTGATATTCAGCGCCCTTAGCTCTTCTTGGCGTTCGCTGTCAACGTTCAGAAGGGCCAAATCAAGCGTCCCTTGTAGCGAACGAGTATCGGTATAGACACCATCACACAAAGCCATATCAAAGCCTTTAAGTTTGGGTGGCGTAATGCGGTAGCTAGAGCCTTTACGCTCAATGACAATGCCCTTGTAAGAGAATTTGATAACATCTGGTTTGTATTCATGAGTGCGGACAGGCTTATCTGCCTGCCCTCCGAATTTGAAATTTGCTATCTTGGGCTTCTTGATGAGAGGCATTAACCACCTCTCAGCTTCTTGAAGAACTCTACAGCGTCCTGAGTGTTGTTAAGCGGATTTGGCTTATAACCAGCTTTCACACGTCTAGCACGTTCCCATTGCTGCCATTGCTTGGTTGTCCAATTGGCGTTGGCTAGTTCTTCCCCCGTAAATTCTGTTTGTTGGGGAGCTTCAGAGAATCCATGTTTGCGCATAGCATCATTCTTCAATGACTGCATATAAGCAATGTGCTCTTTAGAGCCAGCACCAATACCAAGAGCTTTCATGCTCTTGCTCACTTTAGAGGCGTCGCCTTGAGCCTCTTGAATGATGGCTGCAAGCTGATCATCACTAATTGATTCGTCTTGAAACAGGTCTTTGATTTGTTCATTCATATTTAACTTCTCCGAAAGGGGTTAGGTGCCCAGGTGAAAGGGGCATCAATGTCATAGTTCTTGAATTTTGAATAATCGCGGTAGTGGTCACAGTGGGTTACAGGAACCCGTTTGCGTGTGTTAAGAAAACACCACATAGTAAGAGTCCTACTTTGCTAAAAATGGCTGTTTTAAGCCTTGATAGACAAGGGCTAGAGAGGAAGTGACACAGGGGGGAGGTACTGCCCTACAGGGTAGGGGGAGTGGCACTGATAAGCTCGTTACGCAGTCGATGATAAGTGCGTTTAGAAAGGCCGTATTTGGTATGCAATACAGAGTGGGAACAACCGAGCTTAATCTCTCGCTCTAGCTCTGGGGTACGTTGGTAGCGCATCCCTTTCGATTTATTCAATTGTTCTTGCTTTGTGAGTAAGGCTTCATCGATTGCTTCAGAGAGAGTAAAAGTATCAATGACTAGCAATCGGCTGTAAAGGCTGGTCGGCCTGATGCCTGCAATCACTTTGATGATACCATTTGCGCTTTGGCGCTCTACACATACCGCCTTGTCTTGTTGGTTGTAATAGACGCGATAGAGGTTCATACAGTAACAACCTCCTCGCCAACTACGACCGTGACGCCTTGGGAGGAGACGGTGTTACTGATCTCTCGCATAGCCAGGCTTATGTATCTTTCTGAAAGTTCTTTGTAACTCACCGCGTTATCCAAACTCCCCGCCAGGAGAATTAGCTCCCCTGTTCGCTCTCGTTCTACTGCGCAGCAGCGACCATATTGATCGAGGTGCGCTATTATTGTTCTTTGCATTCTTGTTCTTCCGCTCCCACTGTAGAAAGCCGTAAGTTATTTAAGAGGGTACGCACACTCTCACGAGAGAAAGGTTTGCCTCGTTGGGTCAAATATCCCTTGGCGTTAAGCGCTGAAGCCAAAGCCTTGTACCCGTAACCAAACGCCAATAGCTCTTGCACTGGTTCCAGTAGCTTAGTGAAGTAGGTTGCATTGGCCGCCTCTTTGGCAGTGTTGAATTGCTCGTGTGTTGAGTTGTATCGTTGCATTGTCGTTACCTATTGGATTATAAAAATTGAAATCATGTGGGTTAAATAGACTACAAGGGGATATAGAAATAGGATTTTACCAGTCATCTAAATCATCCTCCCAAGCATCTTCTTTAGCTTCTTGCTCTGCCTTTACTGGCGTCAGCTTGTCTAGGTTAAGGATTAAAATTCGTGTCCGCTTGTTAGCGTCAGGATCAAATTTCGTATGTCGCTCAATGAGGCCCATTGCCTCCAGCCTTACCAAGGCTCGGATAATTGCCCGTTCAGATAGCCCAGTTTGAGCCGCCAAAAGGCTGTTCGTGGGCCAACACCTAGCACACTTATCCCGCTCTAGGTTAATGAAGGTGGAGATAAGCAGCAGGGTGATCTGTTCGGAGGCGGTAAGATCTTTAGGAAGGTTGCGTAGAATCTTGGTTGTAATTTCTAGTTGCGTCATCACTTGTGCTGTGATCCTCTTTCTTTGTAGCCAAATCCCTCAGGATTAGGTCAATGATATAGCGGGTCGGTTTTACACCTTCTGGCAAATGCTTGATTAGCTCATTAGCGCAAAAGGCGGGAACCTTGACCCGAAGGCCATTTTCTTGGGAATACATCATCTCATTACCTCTATCTTGATTTGGAACGGGCAAGAGCCCACTTACTGGCGCAAGCAGGCTACAGTTTTCAACTATGTATACTTATATATACCTGTGAGACAGGTGTTTCTGCTACAACTATTTTTTAATAGTCAGGTGGGTAGCAGGGGACAATCTCTTGTTTCATTCCTCTACCCCTCAAAATTGAGTAATAGATGTGACTCTAGCCCAGAGCCAGCTTGAAGGGGAGAGCCTGCTATTATATTAAGAGGATGGGATGATACCATTTGTCATTAGGGGGCATCTTCTAAGTGCAAGAGGGGTGACAAATTGTCAGGGGGGGGGGTGACAATTTGTACCTAATAACAGATAAAGTAACAGATAATATAAATACTATTATAGGTGACATTTTGTCACCCCATTGTGCCGAAGGCGTATATAGAAACTATCTGACTGTATGTGCCTCAGGCCGGCAGGGCCAAGCTAAAGAAGACGCCTAAAGGAAAGAGAGAAAAGACTAACCCCTTCTCTCCCATGCTTCTGTAGCCCTTGGCTACTAACTACCTACTGTGTGGATTTCTTCCCTTCTTTTTGGCGTATCTTTTACTCTTTGCCGAAGGCGTTAGTCTGCTTACGTATGTCATAGAGTGTCACTAGGCGTAGCCTATGGATTCTACAGGTAATCTCCTAAACCTCGTTAGAGAGTCTCCTAGACGCCTTCCTGTGTGTTTATCTAATCAGCGTTGCTTTCTTCAATCACACACAAACGTCCTTTGGTTTGGATCAAAATGTGTCTGGGCTTACCACTATCCAATATTCCCCAGACACCAACCAATTCGATTCTATCGTCATAAACCCTGATGTCTCGTCCTTCAAAGCTAACGTGCCCTCCTTGTGACTCACACATAACCTTTCCCTTTTCAAAGTTTGGATAGAACTTGAAAAGGAATGGCCCTGCCACCAAGATCAGCAACACAGCAATGATCGCTATGAAGGAGACTTTTCTATAAAAATCCATGACAATCAAGCCCTAGTCTAAAACGATCCTTGGCGGTTCCTGACTGCCATCACTATCAAGGTACTCCTCAAACTTGGCAATGAAAGCAGAGAGGGCTTTGTGAAGCTTGTGCAAGTCGTACCCACGTAAATCAATATTAGAGAGTAGCGACTGTGCCATGCCTAACGCATCTTCATCCATGCTAATCTGATCAATTGAAAACCCCTGTTTTGCTAAGTGTTGGTACAACCAATGAACATCTGAGGGGGTCTTATACAAACACCAATGGAAGAAAAATATCAGCGCACCACACTCATATATGAAGTGGAAAGGGGCGTCTGTATTCCCCTTTGTTTGCTCCACCATATGACACAGCTCATAACCATTCTTAGGCCCAAGATCCATCATCATACGTGATACCAATGATGACTTAATCCCCAGGGCACGTGACAATAATTTTACTCCCTTTCTTACAGTTTTTGCTTCGGGGTTTAGTCTAATGAACACTTGATATAAACAGATTCCCACAGCCAAAAGAGCAAGCAAACCGTAGCCTATTGTTATTGCCATTCCATCCCTGCCCTAGCTTGACATAACTAACCAGCATGGTAGCGCCTTTGGCGTCAGGAAGATAACTCACGTCCCCCAAAGTTAACGGAAACCACGGTATCCGCTGCCAGATCCAATAACCGCCGCTCCCATAGCTCCAAGGCTCGGCGCTTCTCTGGTAGGTACTCATATCGGTCATAGTGTTTACTGGATACGTCATTCAGGGCGTGATTCTGTAGGCGGTCGCGCAGATCTTTAGCTATGCCAAGCTCACCCATCAGGGTCTTACAGGTGCGGCGAAAATCGCGGGGGATAAAGTGCGCTATCTCGGTGCGTTTACGGTAACGGTCAATCGCTTGGCTAAGTGAGGCCATCGGCATTGGCTCGTTTGGCTTGGTGGCGTGAGCAAAGATAAAGGGGTTACCCGCCGTTTCCTCTTGCTGCTCTCTCAGTACTCGTAAGGCACTATCAGTAAGGGGGATCAGGTGGGGGCGGCCATTCTTGGAAAGCTCGGCGGTAATGGTCAGGGTCTTGGCTTGCCAGTCGATACTTGCCCAGCGTGAGGCGGCAAGTTCATAGGGACGTTGGCCGCCCGTGAAGAAACAGAGTCGGATCAGGCTGCGCAGGGTCAAGCCTAAGCTAGTGGGTTGCTCCATATCATCGAGCAACTGGCGAGCCTCTGCCCACGTTAGGAAACGCTCCCCAACGCGTTCGGCGGCCTTTTGCTTGGGTATGGCAGCCACCGGATTAAGCACCAAACCAAATTTGGCATCGTCTATGAAGTTGGCGGGGTCGTTGTCATGCTTTAGCCCGTAATTGAATGCGGCCATTAGATAGCTTCTGACTCGATTGGATTGGGTAGCAGCACCACGGTGGATCATGTGTGCCAGAATGATTTTGATATCGTGTGCGGTCACGTCCTTAGCTTTGGTCGTGGGTTTGATTACTGGGTAGGTCTCTTTCTCCAAGGCCACCAATACGGCCTCATAGGTGCGCTTGCCATCCTTATTCATCTGCTCGGTGTAGCTTTTGAATAGCTGCTCAATGGTTCCTTGCTGCTCATGCTCCCGCTTTTCTTGCTCCCGCTCCTTTGCTTGACGGGCCAGCTCGTCTTTGGGGTCTAGGCCATCGCGGATCATCTGACCAAACGCCTTGGCCTTCTCGCGGGCATCGGCAAGGGTGAGGTTTGGGAAGCTGCCAAGCGGTATAAATGCCCACTTCCCATCGCGCCTGTAGCGAAACGTCAGGGTCTTTGTGCCACTAGGGAATACCTGTACACCTAACCTCCCTTCTCCTCGGGTGCGATTGTCGTCAGTCTGAAAATACGGGTTCTTTTTCGCGGGTAGCGCGTTTACTTCACTGTGAGTCAATGGCATTGGATGGCAAACCTCGCTAAGTGCACTTCAATATTTTCGAAGTGTACTTGCAAGTGTACTTGGAATGAAGCTACCTGTTACTATCTGAGACATAATGATACACGTCATGCTTGTAAGTGATTGTTATATAGGTAATTAAAAATCCTCGCCGCTAAATGCACAATCTGGCCCCTTAGCTCAGTTGGTTAGAGCAGTCGACTCATAATCGATTGGTCGCACGTTCAAGTCGGGCAGGGGCCACCAAATCCAGACAAAGCCGCTCATCATGAGCGGCTTTGTCGTTTCTGGCGTCTCACCAGCGCCTGTCCAGATCCTCGGCGTAGAGCGCCATGGCGCGCCTGTAGGTGACGAGGGCGGGATCCGCCGTGGTCTCCGCCAGTACCCCCAGCAGCGTCTCCATTCCCTCCTTGTGCTGTCCCAGGTTGTAGCGGGCCATGGCACCAAACACCCTGAACTCGTTGGCCTCGGGGAAGTGGGCCTGCCCCTGCTCGAAGGCGGCCAGTGCCTCGGCATACTGCCCTGTGCTGCGATAGGAGCTGCCAAGGCCCAGCCAGGCACCACGCAGCGAGGCTTCACTCAATCCCAGAGCGATGGCCTTCTGATAGAGGGGAATGGCCTGAGTCTCGCGACCCAGATTATCGTGCAGACCGGCCACCTCGTAGTGCAGCTCTGCGTGCTGCGGGTGCTCCACGAGCTGCAGCAGGCCGTGTTGGCGGGCCTCTTCAATCCTTCCCTCGGCCTTGAGGGCTTCCAGCTGTTTCATATGCGCTCCTGCATGGGGATGTCGACCCAGTATGCCTGCGAGTCGGCGGGCGGGAAATGGGGCAAGCGAAGTGGCCTGTGTATGAGGAGGCAGAGGAGTATTCGGTTGGGCTGTTGGGATCTGAATCGGAAGGTAAGTAGATAAGTGTCACCGGGCCCAAGGCCCGGTGACAGGGTTTCATCATGACGGATCAGGCCAGTTTCCGATGGCGAGCAGCATGGATTCCGCTCGCCATCGGAGGCTTCGTCGCCCGCGGCTTATTGGGCGCTCAGGCTGTAGGCCAGGGTCTGGTCGTTGAAGCGCACCACATAGGTGCCGACCAGGGTGGTGGTGATGTCAGCCCCTGCCGATTCGGCCACGCCGTCCTTGTTGGTGTCGCCGTAGTTCTGGGTCCAGTCTCCCTTGACGTCGAACTTGAAGCGCTGAGCCCCGTTGGCATCACCGCTGCCGGTGAAGGCCAGGCTCCCCTGCCACAGATGATCCCCCACTAGGGTCATGGGGGTGGAGCCCCAGTTGTTGGGGGTGCCACGGATGTTCAGGCTGGGGAAGGTCTTCGCATAGCCGACGCTGACCGGGGTCAGGCTGTAGGCCAGGGTCTGGTCGTTGAAGCGCACTCTGTACTGACCAATGACCGTGGTGGTGATGTCATTGCCAGCGAGATTGGCGATGCCGTCCTTGTTGTTGTCACCGTAGTTCTGGGTCCAGTCTCCCTTGACGTCGAACTTGAAGCGCTGATTGGTCTGGCCGTCGAAGCTGACCAGCGCTTCCCACTGGTTGTCGGCGACCAGCGTCATGGCAAGCGTTCCCCAGCCGTTGGGAGTGCCACGGAAGCTCAGGGTCGGCAGCACGCTGTTGTAGGCGCCGTTGCTGTCGGTGACGGTTACCGTGGCGCTGGCACTGGCGGTCAGCCCCTCGGCGTCGGTGACGGTGACCGTGATGGTGCGGGTCCCCAGGGCATCGAACAGCACAGTCTCTGTCTTGGCGCTGCCACCGGTGGACCAAGTGTAGCTCAGCACACCGGCATCGTCGCTGGAGGCGGAGGCGTCGAACACCACGCTCTCACCCAGCTTGACGCTGATGGTCTTGGGAGAGAGGACGGCGACAGGGGCCTGGTTGTCGTTCAGCGGGGAGATCTGGTAGCTGAGATCGCTCTCCTTGAGGGAGATGCGATACTGGCCGGCGCCGCTGATGAAGATGTCCTTGGTGCTGCTCTTGTCGGCGATACCATCCCCCTCGTTGTCGCCGTAGTTTTCGGTCCAGTTGCCGAAGACGTCGAATTTGACGCGCTGGGCTCCGGTGGCATCACCGGCGCCGGTCAGGTTGACGGTGGCGGACCAGACGCGGTTGGTATCGACTGTCATGGGGGTATTGCCCCAGGCATTGTGGGTGCCGCGCAGGTTCATGCTGCTGAACTTGTTGCCAGGCAGGGTGGTCCCGCCACAGGGGCTGGCCTTGGTGCAGCCGGCCAGGATGGCGGCGGCCTTCATGCCGGCGAGGTTCAGGTTGGCCTTGCCGCTGCCGTCGACTGTGATGTAGGCGCCGCTGCAGTAGTCGTTGCCACTCAGGATGTTGCAATACTCGCCGGCCGGCAGGCTGGTCTGCACCGAGGCCACCAGGTTGCCGCTCTCGTTGTTGATGGCGACGAAGCCCTTGTCACCCCGGCTAAAGGCGATCTGGTTGTTGCCGTTATCCCACCAGTTGCTGACCGCCGTGCCCTCGGTGCGGTTGTTGAACAGGGCCATGTTCATGATGGCCGGGCGGCGCTGCTCGCAGTTCCACTGGCTGTCGGAGCAAGGCGTGCTGCCGGGCGCCCCCTTGTCGGTCTCGTATTTGCCCATGTCGGCGAAGCGATAGCCCGACATCACCTGCTTCCAGCCATAGGGCCAGGCCATCATGAAGACGTTGGCCAGCTCATAGCGGGCGCCGTTCATGAAGGTGAGCATGCCGCCGCCACCGTGGCCGCGTTCGCGGTCGTGGTTGACCACGAAGATGAAGGACTTGTCGGAGGGGAGCAGGCCCCAGCTCTCGCCCAGGGTCTTGAGGTTCTTGATCTGGCCGTTGAAGTTGGCGGCCAGACTGGTGCCGTATTTGAAGTCGGTGACCCTGTCGATATAGGTGTAACGGTTGGGCTGGATCTCGGCGGACTCACCGCCGGCGCCTATCACCTCTAGGTAGGCCTTGGGGCTGCCCGCCTTGTCGAGGATTGCCTTCACCTCGCTCGGGGCCATGTGTTTGGCCGCATCGACTCGAAAACCGGCAACCCCCCAGCCGAGCAGGGTCTTCATGTAGGTGGCTATCTGATCCTGCACGTAGACGGAGCCGGTGTTCAGATCCGGCATGCCGTAGAGGGCGCCGTTCCAGACGTTGTTGCTGTCGCCGTAGTTGGTGATGTCACCGCTGTGGTGGAAGTCGTTGTAGCCGAACTGGGGATATTGGAACTGACCCGAGTTGTAGTTGCCGCCGCCGGTGGCGGTACCTGTGCCGGAGGCGAGCTGGTTGAAGACGGCATCGGCATAGATCTTGACCCCGGCGGCGTTGCAGCGGGCGATCATGCTCTTGAGCTCCGCCTCGCTACCGCCGAAGCTGTTGAAGTTCTTGAAGCTGACGGGCTGGTAGACGGTCCACCAGTACTCGCTGCCCTGCTTGTGCTCGGCCGGTGGCGTGATCTGGACGCCCCCGAACCCCTTGGGCCCGAGCACGGTCTCGCACTCGTTGGCGATGTCGTTGAACTTCCATTGGAACAGGTGGACCATGACCCCTTCGGCGCTGGCGCTGTGGCTGAATGAGCCAAGCGCCGCGGCGAGCAGGGCGGTTCGAAACAGTGTGTTGTGCATGACGATTTTCCCTTCGACTTTGTTATTGGTTATCACTGCCTGAGTCTCGAACGGACGACGAACAACCTCGTTCGGTCAGTAGCATTCATGAAATCGAAATGGTTGAAAATCGAACAGCGGGATTTAGTTAAGAACTGTGAATGAAAATGCTTTCATATGAGGCTTATCGAAAGGCTGTATTGAGACCCTGATCGGACATTTGTGCCATCTCGGTAAAGGGTTGGCTTGCGAAAGCCTGGGGCATATTCAGAGGGGGAGGGAGGACGCCATGCCTGACCATGCAAGATGGCATCAGGCTGGCGGGATAATGGAACGAGCACCCGGAGTGGGTGCCCGTCTGGCTCAGGAATGAGTTTCTTGCCGGGCCGGGGTTGCGCGGCGGCGCGTCGGCAGCATGCGCGCGACCAGGTTGTTGCGCTGGCGCCAGGAGGTATAGACGATGGCGCACAGGTGCAGGGCTATCATGGCCTGCAGCGCCCAGGTACACCACTCGTGCCAGTCATCGGCGCCGAGCTCGAAGCCCATCTCGGTGTTCTGGAACCAGCCGCTGCCGGCGGTGGCCAGGATGATCAGCCAGAGTGCCCAGACCGCCAGCTTGCCGCTGCCGTGATGGCCGGGGGCGGGAGGGGTGCGCTCGCGCAGCGCCGCCGCCTGCTGGTGGAACTCGGCCCGGTTCGGGATGAGGGCACTCAGACGGGCATGACCCCGCGCAAAGGAGAGGCCCCAGCCCAGCCGGACACTGATCAGAATGATGGCCAGATAGCCGAGCCGTTCGTGCCAGGTCTCCCCGGCTTCGTTGAACCAGAGGTTGGCGACACAGGCGGCCGCCACCCCCCAGTGGGTGAGGCGGACCAGCGCATCCCAGCGAAAGGGATTAGCCCTTCTGCTTGGCATAGGTGTGGTACTCCTTCTTCAGGTCGTTGATCTTGGCCAGGTGAGCGCGGGCCTTCTCCTGATCACCGGCCTGCAGCGCCGCCAGGCTGGCATCCAGCTCGGTCTGCACCTCGTTCATGCCTTCCAGGAACTTCTCTTTCTTGGCGGTCGGCATGTTCTTCTCTTTGGCGATGTCGAGCTGGGCCTTCATCTCCTTGATGTGTTTCTCCATGGTGGCGGCATCGTCAGCCTTGACGGCCTGCTTGTAGTTGAAGCCGATATTCTTCATCGGCTGCTCCAGATCGCCGGCCATGGCAGGCAGGGCCATCAGGCCGAACATCAGGGGCAACAGCAGGGGGCGCACAGTTTTCAACATGGGATTTCCTTATGAGGTCACGACATTGCAGTTTCTTATGGCACTCATTTGAGTGCGGTATCATGCAGCATGATGCCACGAAAGCGAGGCAATTGTATGGATAAAGTGCGACCAATTGTGACGAAATGTGTGCATTGTGCTGATGGCATGTAGCCGCGCAGCGCAAAAACAGGGGAAGACGGTCAGACCCGGCGGCGATCGTCGGCGACATGCAACCATGCAACAACGGGGCGGCACAGGGGGGAACGGCCGTGATCCGGGCCCTTGAAGGGGCTATGGCAGCCTCGCTGGGGGCAGCAAAAAGGGCCCGCAGGCCCTGATGTTCAGCTTGAGACGAGTGCCCGGTTATTGGGCCTGCTCACGCAGGATGGCGCGCCAGCCGATGTCGCGGCGGTAGAAGACGCCGTCCCACTGGATGCGGTCCGCCAGCAGGTAGGCGCGTCGCTGCGCCTCGGCGACCGTGTGGCCCAGGGCGGTGGCGCACAGCACGCGACCACCGGCGGTGACGACGGTATCCCCTTCGAGACGGGATCCGGCATGGAACACCTTCTCGCCGCTCGCCTCTTCCACCGGCAGGCCGCTGATGGGCTTGCCCTGGACATAGTCACCGGGGTAGCCGCCGGCGGCCAGCACCACGCCGATGGCGACGCGGGGATCATAAATGGCTTCGACCTGATCCAGCTTGCCGGCACAGGCGGCCAGGCACAGCTCCACCAGATCGGAGCGCATGCGCAGCATGATGGGCTGGGTCTCGGGGTCGCCGAAGCGGCAGTTGAACTCGATTACCTTGGGGTTGCCCTGGCCGTCGATCATCAGGCCGGCGTAGAGGAAACCGGTGTAGACATTGCCCTCGGCCGCCATGCCGCGCACCGTCGGCATGATCACCTGTTCCATCACCTTTTGGTGCACCGCATCGGTCACCACCGGGGCCGGGGAGTAAGCCCCCATGCCGCCGGTGTTGAGGCCGGTGTCCCCGTCGCCGACCCGCTTGTGATCCTGGCTGGTGGCCATGGGCAGCACATGCTCGCCGTCTACCATGACGATGAAGCTCGCCTCTTCCCCGTCCAGGAACTCCTCGATCACCACCCGGGCGCCGGCATCGCCGAACGCATTGCCGGACAGCATGTCGATCACGGCCTCTTCGGCCTCCTGGGGGGTCATGGCGACGATGACGCCCTTGCCGGCGGCCAGGCCGTCAGCCTTGATGACGATGGGAGCGCCCTTCTCGCGCAGGTAGGCCAGTGCTGGCTCCACCTCGGTGAAGTTCTGGTACTCGGCGGTCGGGATGGCGTGACGGGCCAGGAAGTCCTTGGCGAAGGCCTTGGAGCCTTCCAGTTGGGCGGCATTGGCGGTCGGGCCGAAGATGGCGAGCCCTTCGGCGCGGAAGGCATCCACCACCCCTTTCACCAGCGGGGCCTCGGGGCCGACTATGGTGAGGCCGATCTGCTGCTGTTTGGCAAAGGCCAGCAGGGCCGGAATGTCGGTGGGCTCGATGGCGACGTTCTCTATGCTGCCTTCGTGGGCCGTGCCGGCATTGCCGGGGGCGACGAACACCCGGGTCACCATGGGGGATTGTTTTGCCTTCCAGGCCAGAGCATGTTCACGGCCACCATTACCAATGATCAGTACTTTCATCGTCTCGCTCGCTTCTATTCGTGATAACCCACTGCATTTGCAGGTGCAAACCAGTCAGTTGAAATAGTTCGTTGGAAAGAGGGCCGCTTGTGGCGGCCCGTCTCATCAGTGGCGGAAGTGGCGCATGTTGGTGAACAGCATGCACATGCCGTGCTCGTCGGCGGCGTCGATCACCTCCTGATCCCGCATCGAGCCACCCGGCTGGATGACGCAGGCGATACCGGCGGCGGCGGCGGCATCGATGCCGTCGCGGAACGGGAAGAAGGCGTCGGAAGCCATGACGGAGCCCGCCACTGTCAGCCCTTCATCCTCAGCCTTGATGCCGGCGATCTTGGCAGAGTAGACCCGGCTCATCTGGCCGGCGCCGACGCCTATGGTCTGGCCGTCTTTGGCGTAGACGATGGCGTTGGATTTGACGAACTTGGCGACTTTCCAGCAGAACAGCAGATCTTTGAGCTCAGCTTCGGTGGGCTGGCGCTTGCTGACGACCTTCAGATCCCCGAGCGTGACCATGCCCAGATCGCGCTCCTGCACCAGCAGGCCGCCGTTGACGCGCTTGAGATCAAAGCCTTGCGCCGGCGCGGTCCACTGGCCGCATTCCAGCAGGCGTACGTTCTGCTTGGCCGCCACGGCGGCGCGAGCCTCTTCGCTGACGCTGGGGGCGATGATCACCTCCACAAACTGGCGCTCGACGATGGCGGCGGCGGTGGCGCCGTCCAGTTCACGGTTGAAGGCGATGATGCCGCCGAAGGCGGAGGTGGGGTCGGTCTGCCAGGCGCGCTCGTAGGCGCTGAGCAGGTCGTCACCTATGGCCACGCCGCAGGGGTTGGCGTGTTTGACGATGACGCAGGCCGGCTCGCTGAACTCCTTCACGCATTCCAGCGCCGCATCGGTGTCGGCGATGTTGTTGTAGGAGAGGGCCTTGCCCTGCAGCTGGATGGCGCTCGCCACCGAACCCGGAGCGGCCTGCTCCTCGGCATAGAAGGCGGCGGCCTGATGGCTGTTCTCGCCGTAGCGCATGTCCTGCTTCTTGACGAACTGGCTGTTGAAGGTGCGCGGGAAGCGGGACTCGGCGTCGCCCTCCTTGTTGTCGCCGTAGCTCGGTACCAGGGTACCGAAGTAGTTGGCGATCATGCCGTCGTAGGCGGCGGTGTGCTCGAAGGCCGCGATGGCGAGATCGAAGCGGGTCGCCAGGCGCAGACTGTTGCCGTTGCCGTCCATCTCGGCGATCACCCGGCCGTAGTCGGCGGCCTTGACGACGATGGTCACGTCTTTGTGGTTCTTGGCGGCAGAGCGCACCATGGTCGGGCCACCGATGTCGATGTTCTCGACCGCGTCTTCCAGGGTACAGCCTGGCTTGGCGACGGTGGCGGCGAAGGGATAGAGGTTGACGACAACCATGTCGATGGGGGAGATAGCGTGCTGGGCCATGATGGCGTCATCCCGATCGCGGCGGCCGAGAATGCCACCGTGCACCTTGGGATGCAGGGTCTTGACCCGGCCGTCCATCATCTCGGGGAATCCGGTGTAGTCGGAGACCTCGGTCACCGGCAGACCCGCCTCGGCAAGCAGCTTGGCGGTGCCACCGGTGGAGAGCAGGGCAACGCCACGCTCAACGAGAGCCTCGGCAAATTCCAGGATGCCGGTCTTGTCAGACACACTCAGCAGCGCACGGCGAATGGGTCGAGCTTGTTCCATCACACTATCGTCCTCAGCATAACGGGGACCGTTCCATGGGAGGCGAGGCTCAACACAGAGAGTCCCCAAATAAATGGAAGTGGGGGATTTCGCAAAGCACTCTCACCGGCACTGGGCAAGAGTATTTTAGGAAATACCCGCTTGACGCGACGCTCTCTTGTGGGCGCGTATTCTACACAGAAAATGTGAGCCGTGGTGGATTTTTTAACACGACGAAGCCTTTTGCGGTGCGGTGTTAAACGTTTTCTGGCTGTATTTGGCGAAACGTTTGTCTTTTCAGTGTTTTGATTGGAAATGACCGGGCGGGACCTCGTTATCTACTGCTTTCCTGCCTTTGGCTGGCAATCGACGAGCAAAGGAGTGATAGTGGTAGCCGGTTTATATTGAGTACCAACGCCGGCGGGAGAGCGGACATGTATCGGATCGGAGAACTGGCCAAGGCATGCGGAGTCAAAGCGGATACCCTGCGCTTTTACGAGAAGAACGGGTTGCTCTCACCGGGTCTGCGCAACGACTCCGGCTACCGCGTCTATGGCGAGCAGGACAGGCGACGGCTTGAATTTATCATCCGCGCCAAGTCGGTGGGCTTCTCCCTCGCCGACATAGGCGAGCTGCTGGATCTGGACACCAACAAGGCCAGCGTCACCTGCCAGGAGGTGAAGGCGGTGGCCGATGCCAAGCTGGCGCAGGTGGAGCAGAAGATCATCGAGCTGACCCGTTTTCGCGAGAACCTGCGCGAGCTCTCCAACATCTGCTGCGGTGGCCCGCGCTCGGCCGAGCACTGCGCCATCCTCGAGACCCTGGAGTCCGGCGCGCCGGCCCAACATGAGCATCACGATCATGAGCACTGAATCCATTGGCACCCAGCCCCGCCCCAGCGTTTCCGCCTTCCTAGCACTCTCCCTCGACGGCTTTATCGCGGGGGAGGGGGGCGATCTGGACTGGCTGGCCCCCTTCTCCGGTGACTCACCGCAAGAGACGGGCTACAGCGCCCTGATGGCGAGCGCGGATGTGCTGCTGATGGGGCGCAACACCTTCGATGTCGTGCGTGCCTTCCCCGACTGGCCCTACGGCGACAAACCTGTGGTGGTGCTGACCCACAGGCCCGCCGAGCCTGGTGCGAACCTCTCCTTCCGACAGGGGGAGCTTGGGCAGGTGCTGGGGGAACTATGGCAGGAGGGGGTTCGGCACCTCTATCTGGATGGCGGCGAGCTGGTGCGCCAGGGTCTGCAGGCCGGGCTGGTGGATGAGTTGACCCTGTTCTGGGTGCCGGTCACCCTGGGGCGCGGTGTTCCCCTGTTCGCGGGGGCCCTGCCCGGGCGGCTCAGTCCGGTCTCCAGCACAGTATTGCCTAGCGGCCTGGTGCGGGTGATCTACAGTCCCGCCCCCTGAGCCCTTGCGAGATGGCCGCGGCAGGCGCACAATCGGCGCGTTTTTATGTCCCCTGGCGTTTTTTCAGCCAGATCCAACGACAATGACAGGAGCCAATATGGCCAAGAAGAAGCGGGTCGATGTGATCGACCAGGCCCACGATCATCAGCGTGGCATCATTCAGGACAATCACCTCAAGGCACTGGTGACCTCGCCGCTGTTCCAGGCTCGGGTCGAGCCGAGCAAGAAGGGCAAGGGCAGCTATCAGCGCAAGGCCAAGCATGGCCAGCGGTGGGAGCCCGGCCAACAGCAGATGATGAGCGTCTGCTGCTGAGCGGGTTTCTGCCGTCGGCAGGATTCAAAACAATCAGGGCGCCAATGGCGCCCTGATTGTTTATGGGAAAGAAGCCAGGTACGGCTCCTCACTCGTCCATAAAGAGTTCCAGCAGGACGTTCAGATAGCGATGGCCGAGGGAGGTCAACTGCCAGCTGTCGCCGAGATCCTCGATCAGCTCCTTGGTCTGGGCAATCGCCAGCATGGTCTCCACCCGCTCCAGCGCCAGACCGGTATAAGCCTCGAACTCCGCCTTGGGGGCCGGTTCGAACAGCCGGAACCGGTTCATGAAGTACTCCAGCGGCAGATCGTCCTCGGTCACCGTCCACTGATTGTCCAGGTAGGGGCGGGCGGGATCCAGATAGCCTTTCGGGTGCTTCACCTTGGCGCTGCGCAGGATCCGCTGACCGGCCAGATCCGTCATCTTGCCGTGGGCACCGCAACCGATCCCCAGATAGTCGCCGAAGCGCCAGTAGTTGAGGTTGTGGCGGCACTGATAGCCCGCCTTGGCGTAGGCCGAGATCTCGTACTGGTGGTAACCCTGGGCGGTGAGCATGGCGTGGCCCTGCTCGTAGATGTCCCACAGGGTGTCATCTTCCGGCAGCTTGGGGGGCTTGGAGGCGAAGGCCGTGTTTGGCTCTATGGTGAGCTGATACCAGGACAGGTGCGGCGGCGCGCAGTCGATGGCTTGCTGCAGATCATAGAGCGCATCCTCCAGGCTCTGATCCGGCAGGCCGTGCATCAGATCCAGGTTGAAGGTGGGAAGCGCTATGGCGTGAGCCAACTCGGCGGCCTTGCGCGCCTCCTCGGGGCCGTGGATGCGGCCGAGCCGGGTCAGCTTCTCCTGCTGGAAGCTCTGCACCCCGATGGAGATGCGGTTGATGCCAGCCCGCTGGAAGCCGGCGAATTTGTCCGCCTCTACCGTGCCCGGGTTCGCCTCCATGGTGATCTCGCAATCCGGGGTCAGCGCGATGCGGGCGCGAACCCCGTCCAGCAGCATCTGCATGGCCTCGACGCTCAGCAGGCTCGGGGTGCCGCCACCGATAAAGATGGAGGAGAGCGGACGCCCCTGGGCCCAGTGCAGATCCTGATCCAGATCCTCCAGCAGGGCCGCCACATACTCGAGGTGCGGCAGCTCCCCCTTCTGGGCGTGGGAGTTGAAGTCGCAGTAGGGGCACTTCTGGACGCACCAGGGCACATGAATATAGAGGGAGAGGGGCGGCAGTTGCAGCATGGGGTTTCCAGTAATCAAAAATCAGAACGGGGGCCGATGGAACTGACCCCCGTTGCAGATGACAATGTGTGTTTGCAGCTCGGCGATGCAGCGAGCAAAACGGGGGCCGACGGCCCCCATTGTAGATGAAATGCGCGCCGGCGTATCCTGAGCCCGGTCGGGTCTCAGTGCGCCGCCGCCAGGGCGGCCTTGAGCTTGGCCAGCGCCTGACCACGGTGGCTGAGCTGGTTCTTCAGCTCCGCCGGCATCTGGGCTGAGGTGCAGTCGTGATCCGGCACGAAGAACACGGGATCATAGCCAAAGCCGTGCTGGCCGCGGGGTTCATCGAGGATGGTTCCCTCCCAGCTCGCCTGGCAGATGATCGGCGTGGGATCGTCGGCGTGGCGCATGTAGACCAGCACACACCAGAAGCGGGCGCTCTTGAGGTAGTCTGGCGCACCCTTGAGCTCTTCCAGCAGCTTGTCGATGTTATCCTTGTCGCTGGCGCCAACACCGGCGAAGCGAGCGGAGTAGACGCCGGGGCGACCGTGCAGCAGGTCCACTTCCAGACCGGAGTCGTCGGCGACGGCAGGCAGGCCGGTGATGCGGGCGGCGTGGCGGGCCTTGATGATGGCATTCTCGACGAAGGTGGTGCCGGTCTCCTCGGCATCGGAGACAGCGAACTCGCTCTGCGGGATCACCTGGATCTTCATATCGGCCAGCATGGCGGCCAATTCCTTCACCTTTTTCTGGTTACCTGTTGCCAGTACAAGCTTGCTCATCACGCATCTCCGCAAAAATTATCTGCGCATTCTATGCGGGGCAGGCATTTAGTCAAAGCCCAATTACCCCTTGGCGGGGCCGCCCTGGGCCCGGATCACGGGTCGCTGAGGAGCAAGTAAAATACATCTTTCCATAATGGAATAACCGAAGTGATTAAATACCATTTCAATTCATTACTCTGAGTCAGTAGACTCGCGCCCCAATCGAAATTCCCCACGGCTTGAGGTGACTGATGCCATTGATTCTTCTGCTTGTACTCCTGGTGCTGTTCAGTCCGCTGGCCATCGACATCTACCTGCCCGCCATCCCGCAGATGGCCGAGCAGCTCGGCGCCGAGGTGACCCTGATGCAGGGCACCATCACCTGGTTCCTGTTCAGCATGGGGCTGGGCCAGCTGCTGGTGGGGCCGCTCGCCGATCGCTACGGTCGCAAGCCCATCGCCCTGGGCGGCGTCTTGCTCTATGGCCTGAGCGCCCTGGCCGCGGGTTTTGCCGCCAGCCTGGGTGAGCTGATGCTGGCGCGGGTGCTGCAAGGCTTCGGCGCCTGCGCCACCTCGGTCGCCGCCTTCTCGGTGGTGCGTGACAGCTATGGCCCCAAGAAGAGCGGTCAGATGATCTCCTACCTCAATGGCGCCATCTGCTTCATTCCCGCGCTGGCACCGCTGCTCGGTGGCTGGCTCACCGCCAAGGCGGGCTGGTCGGCGAACTTCTGGTTTATGGCTGGTTATGCGGTCATCGTCGGCAGCTGGCTGCTGTGGCGCATGCCGGAGACCCGTCCGGAGGAGACCAACAGCCACGGCCAGTTGATCAGCTGGTCCCGCTACAGCCCGGTGCTGCGCAGCCCAAGCTTCCTGTTCAACGCCAGCCTCTGCATGCTGGCGATGGCGGTGATCCTGGCCTATGTCACCGCCGCACCCGTGCAGCTGATGGTGAAGCTGGGTCTGGACATGAACGGCTTCAGCTACTGGTTTACCGCCAACGCGGCGCTGAACATCCTGGCCTGCTTCCTGGCGCCGCGCTTCATCGCCAGAGTGGGCCCGAGACGCACCCTGCGCATCGGCCTGCTGGTGTTGCTGGTCTCGGCCGTGGTACTGACCCTGACCATGCACCTCGCACACCCGCTCGCCATGATGGGCCCCGTGTTCCTCTCCAGCATCGGCTTTGCCATGATCCTGGGGGCCGCAGCCGGCATGGCGCTGGCACCCTTCGGCCACTGTGCCGGCACCGCGGCGGCCCTGCTCGGCTTGTTCCAGATGAGCGGCTCCGGCGCCCTGGTGGGGATCACCGGCGCGCTGATGCCGGATCCCCTCAGCCAGCTGGCGCTGCACATGTGGCTGCTGTTGCCGCCGCTGTTGCTGCTGATGACCCGCCAGGGCCGTCGCCTCTGCCTGCAGCCTTGATGGCGCGGGCCGCCCATTTCCTCAGGGCTGATGGATAACGCGGCTTGTGTTGGCAATAAATCCTGTGCTCTGATGAGCGCAAGCGGGGGCTTAGGCCCCCTTTTCTTTTGCAGGCAACTCGCCTGATACTCATGACACAGATGCCCGTGGAGACAACCGGATGAGTCACACAATCAATGCCGCCCTGGTGGGCTATGGCTTCGCAGGCCAGACCTTTCATGCCCCCTTCCTGACCAGCACCCCGGGTCTCTCCCTCGGTTGGGTGGTGAGCCGGGATGCCACCAAGGTGCAGGCCGAACTGCCCGGCTGCCAGGTCGGCTCGCTGGAGCAGGTGCTGGCCGATGCGAGCGTGGATCTGGTGGTGATCGCCACGCCAAACGATACCCATGCCCCCATCGCCCGTCAGGCGCTGCTGGCCGGCAAGCACGTGGTGATCGACAAGCCGTTCGCGCTGGACCTGGCCGAGGCCGAGGCGCTGGTGGAGCTGGCGCAGAAGCAAGACAGAGTGCTCAGCATCTTCCACAACCGGCGCTGGGACGGGGACTTTCTCACCGTGCGCCGCCTGCTGGCCGAGGGGGCCCTGGGGCAAGTCGCCCAGTTCGAGTCGCACTTCGACCGCTACCGTCCCGAGGTGCGTCAGCGCTGGCGGGAGGCCGGTGGCCCGGGCTCGGGTCTGTGGTTCGATCTCGGCCCTCACATCCTCGACCAGTCCCTGCAGCTGTTCGGTCAGCCCGACTGGATCCAGGCCGATCTCGCCCAGCAGCGTCCCGGCGCCCTGAGCGATGACTACTTCCACGTGGTGCTGGGCTATGGTCAGCTCAGGGTGATATTGCACGGCAGCTGCCTGGTGTCCGCCACCATGCCGCGTTTCGTGATCCACGGCAGCACAGGCTCCTTCATCAAGTTCGGCATGGATGTGCAGGAAGAGCAGCTCAAGCTCGGCTTGCGTCCGCCCGCCGCCGACTGGGGTCGGGATCCCGAGCCGGGCCAGCTCAGCCGTGTGGTGGACGGGCAGTCTCAATCCCAGCCGGTGAACGGCGAGGCCGGTGACTACGGTGCCTATTACCGCGGGGTCTGCGCCGCCATCAGGGGAGAGGCCGCCAATCCGGTGCCGGCGCAGGAGGCGCTGGCGGTGATGGCGCTGCTGGATCTGGCCAGGGAGAGCGACAGCCAGGGCAAACGGTTGAGCTGTCAGAAGCTGTCTTACTGAGGTCGATTTTCGGGGCCGGACCCGCTTGGGTGAAACGACAATGAGTGGCTGGTAATGGCCACGTTAACGGTGTTTTATTATGCAATTTGCGATTTTTAATAGTGGATTGTATTAATATTTGTCGTTGCAGTAGTTCTTTTCATCCAGCCCACGAGAAAATATCATTGTGATATGCGTTTTCATTGGCGGCGTATGGCGCTATATTTCGCGCGCCTCCTGGCTCCCGGTGTATGGCTTTGCTTACCGGGGGTGAAGACGCACAGTGATGGTCGTCGAGACTATCTCTCCATCTTTTTTTGAGGGTATGCACATGAACAAAGTACTGGTAGCCGGTATCCTGGGTCTGATGTTGACCGCCTGTGGTCAGAAAGAAGAAGCCGCCGCTCCGGCCGCTACTCCGGCCGCCGAAGTTGCTGCAACTGTTAGCGAAGCTGCCTCTACCGTAGAGAAGGCTGCTTCCGAAGCCTCTGCTACCGTCGAGAAGGCTGCTGCTGACGTAGCCACCAAGGCGGAAGCTGCAGTGAGCGATGCCAAGGCCAACTAAGCCTGCACCTCATCTGAAAACGGGCCCGGCGCTTGCGCGCCGGGCCCGTTTTTTTATGGGTTTCTCACGAGGTTGGGGGGCTGGCGCCGCGCTCAGGTCAGCAGCTCCACCAGCAGGATGTGGGAGTCAGCCCCCACCACTTTGACCCGGCTGCCCGCCGGCAGGGCGACCTCGCAGCGCACCGTCCAGACGGTGTCGTCCAGGTGCACCCGGCTGGTGCCCTGGGTCACGTCATCCAGCAGGGTCAGCTCCCGCCCCAGATAGCTGTGCATCCGCTCGTTGATGGTGCTGGCCGCATCCTGGCTCGAGCGATCGCGCCTGTGCTGCCAGCGCCACCAGGCCCAGGTGGTGAGCAGGGACTGCACCGCGAACAGCAGCAGCTGCGCCTGCCAGCCGAAGGGCAACAGCAATAGCAGCAGCCCGACCTCCAGTGCGGCTATGCCGGTCCAGAGCAAGAAGCCCACCGAGCCCAGCACCTCGATGGCCAGCAAGGCGAAGCCCAGCCCCAGCCAGTGCCAGTGGGTCAGTCCCTCGAACAGGGCTGTCATGATTTGTTGGCCTTGCCATCTTTGTTGAACAGCTCGGCCATGCCGGCGACCGAGCCTATCAGGCTGCCCGCCTCCAGCGGCATCATGATGATCTTGCTGTTCGGGCCTTCCCCGATGCGGGCAAGGGCCTCGGTGTACTTCTGGGCCACGAAGTAGTTGATGGCCTGCATATCTCCCTCCGCGATGGCTCTTGAGACCATGTGAGTCGCCTTGGCTTCGGCTTCGGCGGCCCGTTCCCGCGCCTCGGCGGCGAGGAAGGCGGCCTGGCGTTCACCCTCGGCTTTGAGGATCTGGGATTGCTTCTCCCCCTCGGCCTTGAGGATCTTGGACTGACGCACCCCTTCGGCCTCCAGCACCTCGGCCCGTTTCTGCCGCTCGGCCTTCATCTGAGCATTCATGGCTTCCACCAGCGCCAGCGGCGGGCGCACATCCTTGATCTCGATCCGGGTGACCTTGATGCCCCAGGGGGCGGTGGCGGCATCCATGGTGCGCAGCAGCTTCTCGTTGATGGTGTCGCGCTGGGAGAGCATCTCGTCCAGCTCCATGGCCCCGAGCACTGTCCGCATATTGGTCATGGTGAGATTGCGGATGGCGCTGGTGAGATCGTTGACCTCATAGGCGCCCTTGCGGGCATCCACCACCTGCACGAAGCTGATGGCGTCTATGGTGACGTTGGCGTTGTCACGGGAGATCACCTCCTGGGCGGGGATGTCGAGCACCTGCTCCATCATGATGATCTTGTGGCCCACGCGGTCCACATAGGGAATGAGCAGGTTGAGGCCGGGTGTCAGGGTGCGGGTGTAGCGGCCGAAGCGCTCCACGGTCCAGTTATAGCCCTGGGGCACTATCTTGATGCCGGCGCTCAGGGTGGCGAGCACCAGGAATACGAAGATCCCCAATACAATCAATGACTCATTCATTATTTAGCTCCTTATGAAACACTTTCACTAGCCTAGAGTCTGGTGCCCGGCACCACAAGGACATTCACTCGCCTTTGCCAGCTTGGGGCTTTACTAATTACCAAAACGCATTAAAGAGCATTTTTTATTATTTTGAAGGAATAAGCAGCCTGCCTATAGTCGCCCCAGATGTCGTCGTATGCCGAGGAGCGGGCCCTGATGGATTATTTACCTATGTTTGCCAAGTTGGAAGGGCGCCCGGTATTGCTGGTGGGGGGCGGTGAGATTGCCCTGCGCAAGGCGCGCCTGCTGCTGGCGGCGGGTGCCAAGCTGACCCTGGTTTCCCCCGAGCTCGATCCGGCGTTTCATGAATTCGGCGACCGTTTCACCCATCTGGCGGAGCACTTCACCCCGCAGCACCTGGCCGGCCAACAGCTGGTGGTGGCCGCCACCGACAGCCTCGAGGTCAATGCCCTGGTCTACCAGAGCGCCGATGCACTCGGCCTGTTCGTCAATGTGGTGGATGACCCCCAGCGTTCCAGCTTTATCTTCCCTTCGATCATCGATCGCAGTCCCATCATGGTCGCCGTCTCCAGCGGCGGCAAGGCGCCTGTGCTGGTGCGGCTGTTGCGCGAGCGGCTGGAGAGCCTGTTGCCCCGCCATCTCGGCGGGCTGGCGGAGCTCTCCGGTCGGGTGCGCGGCAAGGCCAAGCAGGTGCTGGTGTCTATCTCCGATCGTCGCCGCTTCTGGGAGCGAGCCTTCGCCTCCAACACCCTCGGCAGCTTGGTCGAGAAGCAGGATTGGCAGGGGGCCGAGCGATGGCTCAATGAGGGGCTGGACAAGGCCCAGAGCGAGGTCGGCGAAGTGGTGCTGGTGGGAGCCGGTCCCGGCGATCCGGGCCTGCTGACCCTCAAGGCGCTGCAACAGATCCAGCAGGCGGAAGTGGTGCTTTACGATCAGCTGGTTTCCCCCGAGATCCTGGAGCTGGTGCGCCGTGATGCCACCCTGGTGTCGGTCGGCAAGAAGGCCGGTGCCCACAGCGTGCCCCAGGAGGAGACCAACCGCCTGCTGGTGGAATACGCCAGGGCGGGCAACCGGGTGGTGCGCCTCAAGGGCGGCGATCCCTTCATGTTCGGTCGCGGTGGCGAGGAGCTGGAAGTACTGGCCGCCGAGGGTATTCCCTTCTCCGTGGTGCCCGGCATCACGGCCGCCGCCGGGGCCACCGCCTATGCGGGCATTCCGCTCACCCACCGTGATCATGCCCAGAGCGCCGTCTTCATCACCGGCCATTGCCAGGGGGATGGCAAGGAGCCGGACTGGCAGCAGCTCGCCGTCACCAACCAGACCCTGGTGATCTACATGGGGCTGATGCGCTCCGAACACATTCAGCAGCAGCTGGTCGACCATGGCCGAAGCCGAACTACCCCCATCGCCATCATAGAGAGAGGCACCCAGGCCAGTCAGCGCGTGTTGACCGGCACGCTCGCCGAGCTGGCCACACTGGCCGCTCAGGCGGCGAGCCCCTCGCTTATCGTCATCGGCGAGGTAGTGGCCCTGCGCCAGCAGCTGGCCTGGTTTGGCGAGCAAGGGCGCGCGCAGGCTGCCGATGCGAGCAGCACGGATCTGAAGCTGGTCAGCCTGGCCTGAGCCATCTGCCGTTAAAGACGAATCGATTTTCCGGCGCTGCCAACGCGGCGCCGCACTGAACCCAAGGCACGCCAAGGCGTGCTGGTAATGACTGAGGACCCAGACATGGATCGTGAAAGACTAACTCACCTGCAACAACTGGAAGCCGAGAGCATCCACATCATTCGCGAGGTGGCCGCCGAATTTGAAAACCCGGTGATGATGTACTCCATCGGCAAGGACTCCTCCGTCATGCTGCACCTGGCCCGCAAGGCCTTCTATCCGGGCAAGATCCCCTTCCCGCTGCTGCACGTGGACACCAACTGGAAGTTCAAGGAGATGATCAAGTTCCGGGACGAGACCGCCGCCAAGTACGGGCTGGATCTCATCGTCCACAAGAACCCGGACGGGCTGGCGATGGACATCAACCCCTTCGTGCACGGCAGCGGCAAGCACACCGACATCATGAAGACTGAGGGGCTCAAGCAGGCGCTCAACAAGTACGGCTTCGATGCCGCCTTCGGTGGCGCGCGCCGGGACGAGGAGAAGTCCCGGGCCAAGGAGCGGGTCTACTCCTTCCGTGACAAGTCCCACCGCTGGGATCCCAAGAACCAGCGGCCCGAGCTGTGGCGCGTCTACAACAGCCAGGTCAACAAGGGGGAGAGCATCCGGGTGTTCCCGCTCTCCAACTGGACCGAGCTCGACATCTGGCAATACATCTACCTGGAAAACATCGACATAGTGCCGCTCTACTTTGCCGCCGTGCGCCCCGTGGTGGAACGCAGCGGCATCAAGATCATGGTGGATGACGAGCGCATGCCAATAGGCCCGGAAGATGAGGTGAAGCAGGAGCTGGTGCGCTTCCGCACCCTCGGCTGCTACCCGCTGACCGGCGCCATCGAGTCCGATGCCACCACCTTGCCGGAGATCATCGAGGAGATGCTGCTGACCACCTCGAGCGAGCGGCAGGGACGGCTCATCGACCACGATCAGGCGGGCTCCATGGAGCAGAAGAAGCGTCAGGGATATTTCTAAGGAATCGACACATGAACAACCACATTCAGACCGCCATCACAGAGCAGGGCATCGAAGCCTACCTGCACGCCCAGCAGCACAAGAGCCTGCTGCGTTTTCTCACCTGCGGCAGCGTGGATGACGGCAAGAGCACTCTCATTGGCCGATTGTTGCACGACTCCCAGCAGATCTATGAAGATCAGCTCAAGGCGCTGGAGTCCGACAGCCAGAAGCTCGGCACCACGGGCGAGAAGCTCGACTTGGCGCTGCTGGTGGACGGCCTGCAGGCCGAGCGCGAGCAGGGCATCACCATAGACGTGGCCTACCGCTATTTCTCGACCGCGAAGCGCAAGTTCATCATCTCGGACACCCCGGGCCACGAGCAGTACACCCGCAACATGGCCACCGGCGCCTCCACCTGCGATCTCGCCATCATCCTCATCGATGCCCGCAAGGGGGTGCTGGATCAGACCCGTCGCCACAGCTTTATCGCCAGCTTGCTTGGCATCAAGCAGTTCGTGGTGGCGGTCAACAAGATGGATCTGGTGGAGTTCAGCCAGCAGGTGTTCGATCGCATCAGCGCCGAGTATCGGGAATTTGCCAAGAAGCTCAGCGTCGATAACATCCAGATCGTGCCTGTCTCGGCGCTGGATGGGGACAACGTGGTCAACCAAAGCGACAAGCTGGCCTGGTATCAGGGGGAGACTCTGCTCTCCCTGCTGGAAACCGCTGAGGTGGAGCGCGAGCTGGAACGCCATCCGGTGCGCCTGCCGGTACAGTATGTCAGCCGCCCGAACCTGGACTTTCGCGGCTTCGCGGGCACTCTGGCCTCCGGCGTGCTGAGGGTAGGTGACACCCTGGCGGTGCTGCCCTCCGGCAAGCAGAGCAAGGTGACCCGCATCGTCACCTTCGACGGGGATCTGGAGTACGCCCTGCCGGGTCAAGCCATCACAGTGACCTTCGCGGACGAGATCGACATCAGCCGGGGGGATCTGCTGGTGGACGCCGCTCGCCAGCCCAAGGTGACCCAGAACGTGCTAGCCCACATCGTCTGGATGGGGGAGGAGTCCCTGCAGCCGGGCCGGGTCTACGACATCAAGCTGGCCACCAAGAAGACCCGTGGTCAGGTGGAGGCCATTCGCCACCGCATCGAGATCAACAAGCTGAACGAGTTGGCAGCCTCCGAGCTCAAGCTCAACGAGATAGGCCTGTGCGAGCTGAGCCTGACCGATCCTGTGGCGTTCGATCCCTACCAGGAGATCCGCGATACCGGCAGCTTCATCCTGATCGATCGGCTCTCCAACGTCACCGTCGGCGCCGGCATGATAGTGGAAGGGCTGGCGGCCAAGGTGGCTAAGGGGCAGTACAGCGAGTTCGAGATCGAGCTCAACGCCCTGGTGCGCAAGCACTTCCCCCACTGGCAGGCGCTGGCAGTCGGCAACGACAGCGGCAAGCAATAGAGCCTGGTGCCCTCTCCCTCGGGAGAGGGCAAGAGCCGTAGAGAAGGAATCTGGATGAATAACGTCGTGTGGCATCAGCATGCCGTCAGCAAGCAGAGCCGATCACAGTTGAAGGAACAGAAACCGCTGGTGCTCTGGTTTACCGGCTTGTCCGGGGCGGGCAAGTCCACCCTGGCGGGGGCGCTGGAGCAGGCGCTGGCGGCCGAAGGCAAGCACACCTATCTGCTGGATGGAGATAACGTGCGCCACGGCCTCTGTGGTGATCTCGGCTTCGACGATGCCTCCAGGCAGGAGAATATCCGTCGGGTAGGTGAAGTGGCAAAATTAATGGTGGATGCGGGCCTTATCGTCCTCACCGCCTTTATCTCGCCGTTTCGCGCCGAGCGGGATCTGGTGAGAAGTCTCTTGGGGGCGGACGAGTTTATCGAGGTGTTTGTGGATGCGCCGCTCGCCGTGTGCGAGGAGCGTGACCCCAAGGGGCTCTACAAGAAGGCGAGGGCGGGTGAGATCCGTAACTTCACCGGCATCGACTCCGCCTATGAGGCGCCGGAGTCTCCTGAAATCCATCTGCTTAACGCCGGCAAGTCGGTAGATGCTTTGGTGGATGAGTTGCTAACCGCTTTACGCCAACGGGGCTTGATCGACTGAGGTTGATTGCCCGCACTGAGCATTGATATCTGAGGGGGGGTTTGCCCCCTGTTTATTGATTTCAGCCATTCTCTTGTCGTTGCTATTTCTCCGTCGAGCGATTTTGATATGTAGGGTGAAAAATAAGCGCAGTGCATTGCATCACCAAAAGAAAGGTCCCCCCTGCCTCCGCTCGCTTAAAATCCATGTCTCGCGACAGAGCTTCGTCGCCTTGTTTCGGCGAATCAGAGGGGGAACCAAAACCGTGCCCGGCAGTGGCTAAGTGGGCTCGCTACGCGGCGCTCGAAATGGTGGGTGTCCCAATTTAGTTGTTTTGACTATGTACGCCCATAAAGAGAGTTAAAAAATACTGAAGGGAACTTATGCAACTCAGGCTCAATTACATCACGGTGGGTCATAGCTAGTTTTTTACCATGCTCAGATACTTCCTTCTCGGATTCAGCAATGCGATCTGCGACAGCTAATGCAACAGCTCTATCAGCCAAACCAATCGCATAAAGCTCCTTGGCGATATTATTAGATAGCCCAATACGTAGAGCTAGTTGTAATTCACGTACTGAATCAGCCAGTAATTGCTTCCCGAATAGGCTCTCAATAATGTCAGCGCAAGCTCCCACTATCAGCATCACATCATAGCCCAATGCACTGTCACAAATGTCGATAATGTTCTCTAATTTCAGCCTTCTTTGCTGAGAACCTGCCCTAAATCTGAAAGCCTTCTTGTTTGCCTGCAACAACATTTCATTGTATGAAACGCCAGAACACCATTTCTTAGCAAAAAATAGGTGTGCGTCTTCACCGATAAGCTTATTCAGGCTGTTGTTCATGCCTAAGCTTGCAACCATAGGCCAAAGCGACTCTAGTATCCCTATAACATCCGAGACTTCATCTAAATTTTCTATGTTATCTATTAGCCAACGTTCAATAACATTTAGTTCATTGATACCCAGAAGAGCTTTTCCAAAACAAGGGCGCTTTTCAGCCTCAACTTGTTTTACCCGCTCTGCTACCATATTAAAAACTTGTCCTAACTTGTCCTTTTCAGCATCAGAAGCAAGGCTATAGGCAAAGGTTCCATGGCAAAGTTCAGTCAAAGCCTCGCCATCAAGCATTTCGTCACTAGTGAGGTTTGCCAGCAGATAGCTTTCAAGACTTTCTATGTAGCCCACCCGTTGTCGCATTTGTCTAAGTAAGCTTTTAATATCAACTTTCTGGCGCTCAGCGGCCTCAATGATAAATTTTTCATACTCTTCAGGTGACGTTATATGCTGGATAGGATTGATATTGAATGGATCGTCAAAAAACGGCTGAACCAGAGTTAATAGACTACTTAAACAGCTCTCTGATTGAGACGGGTCTAACAAATTGTTCATTTGTTTCCACTGTCTCCACTTTGAGGTGCGACGATTATCAAATAATTCGGTATCTGCGAAAATGATACTTCCCTCTGTATGCTTACCAGCTCTACCAGCTCTACCAGCTCTACCCGCTCTACCCAAAAGATTATGAAAATCTCGAGTCGATATCAGTTTCTCTCCTTGAAAAACACCAGAGACTACTAAGTACTTAATTGGAAGGTTAACTCCCTGAGCTAAGGTTGATGTGCAAACAACGCAGCGACCGTAACCATATTCCATTGCATGCTCGACAGATATCCTCAAACCATTAGGAATGTTTGCACTATGCGGTAAAACACCAAGCTTTATTGCTTTCGTAACAACTGCGCTACTCCCTAGATGCAATTCCGATAACTTCCCAATTTTCTGGATTTCATCTTGATCGCTAAATCGTATAGGCTCATCGAGTTGCTGAATTCTCTCCAACGGCTTAAGGACTTCCCGACAAATTTTTATAACTGAACTTTTTTGCCCACAAAAAACTGCTACGGGGCCATGTTCAGATAGTTTTAACCCCAGATATGCCGCAACAAGTGATTTATCCTCCTTAGGAGGGAAATATCGTTGGACACTTTCACTCCCCCTTCTAGGTAGTTCTAACGATTCCATCACTCTGGGAACGAAGAATTACTCTTCATCAATATTAAATGGTTCTACGTAGTGGAACTGCCCACGTCCACTTCGCCAACTAGCAAAAGCAACACTTCGCTCTGTCGATAAGCACTCTGCCCCATTTACGACGAGGCCATCACCGGCATAAAGCCAATCTCCTATAGACTGTGCATTTGACAAAACTGCTGAAATCAATACATGTTGCGTCTGTGGGTTCAGCTCTCGCTTTAGACTGGTTAAAAGTAACTCATAAGTTACCCCTCTAGCACCAGTATCAAACTGATGCCCCTCATCATAGATAACTAAAGAAATTGCTCCAGCCAACTCAGGCTTATGTCGTAGCAGGTAAACTAACTTCTCTGGAGTTGCAATGATAATGGTTGGAACATCTCGAATATCCTCTTCTGCCTCTCTGAACAACTGCGAAAATAATTCTACATCAAAATCATCTATTTGAGGAATGTCGCTAAGTTGGTTCACCAACACTTCTTCGCCAGAAAAAGATATAGAAAGTGAAGAGCTAATCTCACGGCATAGTGAGCGAAAAGGTGCAATAATCACAGCAGCCGTCGCTCTTCCTGACAAGAAAGCAGAGCGTATTATCAACTCTGCTGATTTCGTTTTTCCCGCGCTGGTAGGGAGTTGCACAATTGCAGAGCTTCCTTTTAATACTCCAGCTTCACCTAGTAACCTTTGAGCTGGCCAAAATTCTCTAACGAACGTCTCCTTGTCCAGAGCGGGTAGCCAATCCTCCACAGGCAAATTTGTATAAGCTGGGAGTAAGTTAATTGATGCGTTGTTTATCTTACGTACGACAACAGAGGAAACTATATCCGCCAATAAAAGTTCACGATCACTACCGCTTTCATGACAGTGTTTACGAATATTATTGGCGAGGGTTAAACTGTTAGATTTAGCATTTACATCTGAGCCAACATAGGCATGAAGTGACTGAGATAATTCGGTCATTAAAGGGGTTAAAATAGTTTCGCGTTCAAAATTCAGAGGCTCAGAGAAGTTTGATTGTAACAGCCATTTCAATAGATTATCAATTGATGAGTCCGTCAAGCTGACACTTAACGCATCAAGCTTGTTGGATAAAACAATGGCACTTCCAGGCATGTCTGCAAGGTAATATGATGCTGCACCTAATAGGCAAAGGTAGTAGTTATGTTCAGTTTGTAGCTTTGAAGAAAGAAGAGCATCGAAGTACCTAGCTACATTTCGAATTTCTCCCCTCCTCAATTCGTAAGTTGCGAGATTTCTTTCGATAGAAAGTTCTTCTCGGCATAGATCACCTAAGATACCAATTGTCATTAATAGCAATTTAGTTGGTGATTCTATTAAACGAATATGATGCTCTTCATCTAAACCAAACTCGTACATTTTTGCCTTTGATTTAGTAATGGAAAGCAGTTTTGAAGATTGATTTTCAAATCTCATGAGCAGCCCTCTCGTACAATGTGTGAGCGAGAGCCATTAACTCAGTTCCTTGAATGGCTAATAACTCCAAGTCATTTGCATGTGGATGATTAGTAGTATCCGCTTGCTCAAGTATCGCTGCATCATATGCGCTGTCAGAACATACCGCAGCTGCTCCAAATCTCAACTGATAAGGTCGATTTACTGAATCCTGAAACCTATTAACCATTCCTACACTAGCCAGTTCGTTCCGATCAATCATTCTTTGCTTTATTCCATTCAGAGATTCAGCCAAACGTAAGGGATCTTTGGCTGAGTGATCTACTGCTTCTTGAAGCATCGACTTAGCCCCAGCACTGAGCTTCGCTTTGACTTCATAGACTAACAACTCATCATTGGCTTGATTAGTTTGGTTATATTTAAAAGCCAAAACGTCTGACCCCTTGGTGGATTCATTAGGTACACCTTTTCGGTCATAACGTGTTCTAGGGACGGTGTAATTCTTAAGGTATGTTAAATAATCAGCGACAAGGATTTCCGCGAAATCCCCAGCTCGAATACTTGGCCCTGGAGGTATTGTAGAACTGGGGAATTTCATCGTTATTAAATAATCAGAGCTAGACTGACCTGGAGCCTTTAGAAGATCTATTTGATGGTCGTTGCAATAATGGTTTCTAAAGTGCTTAGCCCATGCGGCCATTTTATTATCATCATTTACATCGTGATGAAGCCTATAAACTGGTACTTGCTTACCACACGTTAGTGTTAATGCATTTCCGGTGTCTTGCAGCCATTCGATGTGCTCATTAGTCCATGGCATTTTCTATTTCCTAATAATACTTTTCTAAATGAACCTGTGAAAGTCACCATTGTGAGTGGCTCGTAGTGGGCAACTCTCGCTTATCCATTCTATCCGGCAAGGCTACCGCCCCTGAATGACAGCCTCCAGCCTACTGATCTTTCCCTGCGGTGTTGCTCTGGTCTGGCTCATGGTTGACTCCAACGAGACATTTACCAAATGGCAGTGTTACCGAACGGGGCTGGGGAGAGAAGCGGGAGAGGGGCGTTTTCTGGGCAAGATCAACAAATTTATTAATAACGGGTGGTTATGGGGGGCTCAGCATCGGCAACGCATATGAGCAGGGTGGTGAGCTCGGGACAGTCACCCTGTTGAGTACGGCGTCGTGCAGCAACCATTCAAAGATCTGCAAGGGCAAACTGGTAGAGGCTATGGTGGATAAGCTTCTCACTGCCTTGTGCTGTCGGGGCCTGATCTAGGGTGCTGCCCCAGCCTCATAAGGTCGATGGGCCCCGTCTCGTGAGAGACGGGGCCCATGCTTTTTTGTATTAGCGCACGGTCTTTATAGGGTGTGACTGGCTTCCTCCATTAAGGCTCAGCGGGCGAGCAGGGCTCGACCACTGGGCTGCGGTTCACTGGCGGCATGAGGGGCGGGGCGTTGTTGGAATTGGCGCACCAGCCGCTCCAGTTCGTTTAATTGCCGCACCAGCGCGATGACGCCCTGCACCGCGTGCTGGCTGCCCAGACTGGAGTCATCCGCGAGGCTCTTGATGTTGAGCACGTTGCGGTTGATGTCCATGGTGACCTGGGATTGTTCCTGCACCGCCTGGGCAATCTGGCTGCTGCCGGCGGCCACCTGCAGCAAGCGGTCGCTTATCTGTTGCAGCACGTCGCCGGTGGCTGAGGCCTTGAGGCGACAGCTGGCGGAGAGTTGCTCCCCCTTCTCCATGGCCTGCTCCGCATCCCCGGCACTACCCTGCAGCAGGCTAATCATCTTCTGGATCTCGCCGGTGGAGGACTGGGTCTTGATGGCCAGTGTCCGGATCTCGTCCGCTACCACCGAAAAGCCACGGCCCGCCTCACCGGCCCGGGCGGCCTCGATGGCGGCGTTGAGGGCCAACAGGTTGGTCTGGTTGGCGATGTTGTTGATCACATCCAGAATGCCGTCGATGGCCCGGCACTGGCTGGCTAGCGTGTTGATCACTCCCTTGGAGGTGACCAGCTCGCTGTGCATCCCTTCCACCGCGCTCATGGTCTCCAGCACGCTGCGGTTGCCCTCCTTGAACAGATCGGCGGTCTCGTCCAAGCGGTCTGAGGAGGCGGTCGAGCTGTGGGAGACCTCGCGGATGGATTCCGCCATTTCGGTGATGGCGGTGGCGACCTGGTTGGTCTGCGCCTGTTGCTGCTGCAGGTTGTCGGTGATGGCCTCGGCGTTGTGCAGGTCAGTCTGCGCGGAGCGCAAGATCTGCTGGCAGGTTTGCTGGGTGCGGGCCAGCACGGCGTTGAACTCGGCCTGATTCATCCGCATGGCGAGCTCGACGGCGGCCAGGTTGTCGACCCGGCCTGTGTAGAGCAGCTGCATCAGCGGGTTGTCGAAGCGGTTGCGGGCCAGCTTGCCGAGTTTGCCGAGGCGCCGGGAGAGGGCATTGACGACAAGGGCGGCGCCCGCCAGCGGCAGGACGGCTGCGGCCAGCAGCCAACCCGACTCGTGGCGATAGCCCAGTGCGACCATGGCTACCAGGGCAAGCAGCAGGCAGAGGTTGAGCGCGAGGGTGTGGGAGAAGGCCGGCAGGCGCAGGGCCAGGGGCTGTTTGTCTTCCCTGAGCTGGGCATAGACCCGCTCCGCCCGCTGTTTCAGCTCCCCATCCGGCGCGGTGCGCACGGATTGATACTCCACCACCTTGCCGTTGGTGTCCTGAATGGGGGTGACGAAGGCGTTGACCCAGTAGTGATCGCCATTCTTGCAGCGGTTCTTGACCGGTCCCATCCAGCTCTTGTTCTGGCGCAGGTGTGCCCACATGTCGGCGAAGGCCTGGCTCGGCATGTCGGGGTGGCGCACCAGGTTGTGCGGGGATCCTTGCAGCTCCTCCAGCGCGAAGCCGGCGATCTGGCAGAACTCCTCGTTGGCATAGGTGATGCGACTCTCCAGATCCGTGGTCGAGATCAGGCTCTGATGCTCCGGAAAGAGGCGCTCACGCTGGGTTACGGGTTGATTGACTCTCATAGGGATTCCGACTGGGATTGGGGCTATGAGTCCCGTCTGCAAGCCGTGCACCAGAGTGGCGGAAAAAGCTCAAATAATGGGCTGGACGGGGGTTATTCGAAGAAAATTTGTCAGCGGAGGAGGGCGAGCGGGCAGGGGGGCTATGGGTTGCTGAATCGATTCGCTTTTTGGGAGCCGTTTTGGGAATAAAACCCCCGGTTTCGCAATTTGGCAAGCCGTGAAACGGGAGCCCTGATGGGCTCCCGGCCGATTCAGGCGGGGATCTCCGGCGTGCTGGCGGGGGGCGTTGTCAGGGTCTCGATCTGCAGGTTGGTCGACAGCAGGGTCTTCAAGTCCTGCAGGTACTCCTCCAGCGGCGGCTCATCCAGCAGCAGGGCGAGCTCGTTACCGACCGGGGTGAGGCGATAGTAGAGCAGGGTCAGGCCGCTCTGACGCTGGCGCAGTCGCCAATGCTGGTTGCCGAAGGCGAGCTCCACCCCGTCCGCCGGCAGGGGCCCGGATTCCAGCTCCCCCCGATGCAGCAGGCCCAGATCGAACAGCAACAGCAGCGCGCTGTAGGGCACCCGGTATTTGCCTAACCCCATGCGGGTGACTCTGGCGCGGCTGAGCAGGCTGGCGCCCTTGTGCATGCAGAGCAGCAGGCGCTGCTCGTCGCTGCCCTCGTAGTGGCAGCAGAGGGCGCAGATGCGCTGGAACAGCTGGGCCTCGCGCTGGGTCATCTCCTTGAGGGTGCTGAGGGCCCGGATGGAGAAGCGACCGGGGGTCGCCACTTCGAGTGCGAAGATCCGCCCCCACAACTGCTGCATGGGCACCATGCTGATCTCCTCGGCCAGCTGCAGGAAGCGGGTCAGCCAGTCGCTGTCCATCTCGCCGCCGGCGGCCGTCTCCTCGCAGTGGCGCGCCGCCATCACCATGATGGATTCCAGGTTGCGCTGACGGGCGGCCTGATCCGCCAGCTGGCGGAAGGTGGCGCGCTGCTCGAAGGTGCTGTCGCTGTTGCGGGTCAGCATGCCATCTATGTTGCGGCTACGGGCCAGGCGCAGGGTCTGCTCCTGACTGCTCAGAATGGAACTCTCTTTCTTGGGGGGCGGAAGATCGGTCATGCTGGCTCCGTGATGGCTGAGGGGATTCAGGCTGGTATTCAATGTTACCCCAAGCAGCCAAACGAGCAATCCCTCAGGCGGTGCTGGGCCCCCGATGTGCAGGCCGGATAACAAAATGGCCTCCCAAGGGAGGCCATTTTGATTGTGCATCAAGGCAATAGGCGCAGCGGCTTACTCTTCGTAGACGCTGACCTCGGTCGCCTCCATGGAGTAGGAGGCGGTGGCCATCTCGTGGCTGGAACTGATGGTGCGCATCTTGCCCTTCACCCAGATGGCGTCCCACAGATCGTCCACCGGCGCACCCTTGGGGTAGCTCACGTAGATCACCTGGTTGGTGGGGGGCGGCGGCACGTGGATGCAGGCGCCGAAGTAGGGCACGAGCAGGAAGGCGGTGATCTTCTTGGCATCTCCCTCCAGCGGCACCACGAAGCCCGGGATGCGCAAGTCCTGGTTGTCCAGCTTCTTGTTGACCCCGCCGACGGGCTGCGGCACCGAGGCGAGGTTGCCGTCGTGGCTGACCTGGGGCGGCGGCAGCAGTTTTTCACCCTCTGGAATGAGCACATCCCAGTCGATTGTCTTGTAATCCACGGCATGGGCAGGCAATGCCAACACACCCAGCAGCAGCGCCAGCATTCTCCACATCGTCATCTTTCCTTTCGTCATATCCGGATACTCATGCCATCGCTCAGGCTGTAGCGGTAAGCGCGGGCGGCGGGCAGCAGCCCTATCACCATGCCCGCCAGCCACACCAGTCCCAGCAACTGCCATTCATAGGCGCTCGGCAGGCCGAGGCCAAGTTGCAGGCCATAGTGGCTGAGCAGCCAGGGGGTGGCAAGCAGTTGTCCTAGGTAGAGCACCCCGACCCCGAGGGTGATGCCGAGGGTGGTGAGGGCCATGGCCTCCAGCGCCAGCAGCAGGAACAGGTGGGACGGGCCGGCGCCGAGGGAGCGCAGGATGGCGAGCTCACGGCGCCGCTCGTTGAGCCCCGCCAGCAGGGTGGTCAGCATGCCGATGAGGCCGGCCACCACCACGAAGCCGGCGATGACGGTGAGCGCCGTCTCCATCACGCTCATCATGCCCCACAGCTCCTGCAAGGCGGCCCCCGGCAAGATGGCCATCAGGGGTTCACCTGTGTAGGTGTTGATGCCGCGCTGCAGCTGGAATGCCAATATGCGGTTGCTCAGGCCCACCATAAAGGCAGTGATGGTCTTGGGGGTGAGATCCTGCGCCAGCGCTTGCTCGGCGGTGACGTTTTTGCTGTGGCGGCCGGTGTCCCAGCCGAGGTGGATGGCTTCGATGCCCGCCAGCGGCACGTGCACGGTGCGATCGACCGGGGTGCCGGTCGGTGCCAGTATCCCCACCACCTTGAACGGCAGGTTGTCGTGCTGGCTGAAGGAGGTGTTGCCAGCGCCGTGGGCGATGACGATGGACTGATCCAGCTTGTAGCCGAGTTTCTCGGCCACCTGGGCGCCGAGCACCGCCTCGAACGGCGTCTCGAACGGGCGCCCCTCCCGCATCTGCAGCGACTGCTGCTGGCCATATTTCAGGTGAGTGAAGTAGTCGCCAGTGGTGCCGAGCACCCGGAAGCCCTTGTGAGAATCACCGAGGGAGAGGGGAATGGTCCAGGCGATGCCGGGGCGCTGCTTGATGGCCTGATAGGTGTCCCAGCCCACGTTGTTGGTGGGGTTGCCGATGCGAAACACCGAGTAGAGCAGGAGGTTCACCTGGCCGGAGCGGGCGCCGACGATGAGATCGGTGCCGGAGACGGTGTTGGCGAAGCTCTCGCGCGCCTCGGTGCGCACTCGCTCCACCCCGAGCAGCAGGGTGACGCTGATGGCCACGGCCAACAGGGTGAGCCCGGCGGTGAGGCGGCGGGCCCAGAGACTTTGCAGGGCGAGTTTCAGCATGGCGACCTCCGCACTGCTCTGGATGGCTGGCAGCCTGCCTGTGCGGGCACGCATGGGCAGAGGTTCTGGTTATCCGATCTCATCATGCCGCCCTCCGGTTGAGCCGTTGCAGGTTCTCCACCCGGGGGAAGAGGGGTTCGAGATAGGGGTCGTGGCTGACGAAGATGAGGGTCGATCCCTGCTTGTCGCACTCCTCGAACAACAGCTTGATGAAGGCGGCCCTGTTGTCGGTATCGAGCGCCGAGGTGGGCTCGTCGGCGATCACCAGGGGCGGAGAGCCGATCAGCGCCCGGGCGGCGGCGACCCGCTGTTGTTGGCCGATGCTCAAGGCATGGACCGGCCTGTGCAGCGCCTCGTCCGGCAACTGCAACTCCCCCAGCAGGCGGCGGGCTTCCTGCTCCGGATTGCAGCGCAGGCGGGCTCGCTTCTCTCGGGAGAAGCTGAGCGCCGTAGTGACATTGTCCAGTACGGATAAAAAAGGCAGCAGATTGAACTGCTGGAAGATGTACCCCAGATTGGCCGCCCGGAAGTGGTCACGGGCGCGGCCGGAGAGCTGGGCCAAAGGCTGGCCCAGCACCTCCAGAGTGCCGTGGTTGGCGGTCTGGATCCCGGCAAGCAGCCCGAGCAGGGTCGACTTGCCGGAGCCCGAAGGCCCCTTGATAAACACCCGCTCCCCTTGCGCGATGCGCAGGGCGGGCAGATCGAGTACAGCCTCGCCACCTGGCCAGGCGAAGGCCAGATCGCGGATCTCAACCACGGCGTTGTTCATGGGATCACCAGCTCAGTTTGTAGGCGGACGGGGTCAGCTCGGCCGCGGTCTGACCGGTGGGCAGGATGCCCTGCACGCTCAGCTTCTCTAGGCTCGGGTAGACGGTAAAGAGGGTGGCTTCCAGCCCGGTCAGCTTGGCCGGAGCCGCGCAGGTGTAGGTGTACATGGCGCCCATGTCGGCGTGACCGTCTTCGTGGTGATGTTCGTCGTGATCGGCGTCAGCCTTGTCGTGGTCATGATCGTGATCATGCTCTTCTTTGGCTGCGTTGATCTCCTGCTGGGTCAGGGTACAACCGGCGGCGGGGTCGAGGCGGAACAGGGCATCCGGCTGCTTGAGCTGGGTCATGGCCTTGGCAAATTGCGCCTTCTCGGCATCCGTCTTGGCGGCGTGCTCGAAGCCCACCAGATCGGCGGCAGGGGCCTGCAGCTCTATCATCAGCTGGTTGCCATCGAGTACCAGATTGAGGTGACCGTGGCCATGCTCGTGGGCGCCGTGGCCGTGACTCTCGTGCTCATCGTGGTTGGCTTGCACGCCAAAGGCGGCGGCCGCCAGTAACAGGGTGACTGCTTTCATCGTGATTCCTTTTAAAACCATTGATCGTTAAGAGAAATGTTTAATCGGTTGAACGCTGAAGCAGGGGCGGGGCACGGATGCTGTAGTGAGGTTTTTCCAGACTCGAGGCGCGGGTGATCTCGGTGGAGAGGGCTTGGTAGGCGACAAAGGGGTGGGCTGGGGCAAGGGGGTTGGGCGTCAGGGCCAGCTTGCCATCCAGATGGAGGGCGCAGATCAGGCAATGGTGGCTGTGATCGGGCAGGTCTGCTTCCAGCGGGTGTTGTGCCAGTGCCGGTTGCAACCACAACCAGCCCAGCAACAACAACCAGATTTTCAGCTTGGTACGACCCATAGACCCTTTTTGGAAAGGGCGCCATCAGCGCCCCTCCTCTCTGATTCAGAGATGGGACTTGATGAGCCCCATCACTTTGGTGATGTCGGTGGCATCGAGCTGGCCATCTTTGGCGAACAGCACCTTGCCTTCTTTATCCAGCAATACGATGGCCGAACTCTCCGGCGCGAGCGCCCAGGCGTTGCGGGCCATGCCCTTGGCATCCAGTATCAGCGCGGACCAGGGGAACTCTTTCTTGGTGTCTTCGGCACTGCTCTTCACGAAGCCGGAGGTACCCCAGATGGCGTCATTGCTGTTGATGATGGTGACGGTCTGGTACTGCTCGTGGGGCAACTTGGCCGCCTTTATCGCCTCTATCATGGGGGCATTGAGCTCCTTGGCACTGGAGCGACCCGCGATGTGCTGGATCAGAAATACCTTGCCGGTCAGCACCTGGCTCTGCCACGGCTGGTAGCTGATCTCTTTGTCCTTCAGCACCAGCTCACCCTTGTCACTGATATTGACCAGCGGCACCTGGGCGGATTCTTTGATGTTGTGGGCCATGACCAGGCCTGGCAGCAGCGCCAGAGTAAGTACGAGATGTTTCATCCGGATGACACTCCTTTGTTATGTTATAACGATTTCACGATTGAGGGAATGGGACAGTACTCATCCTAAACTGATCGGATGTGTTTAAAAAGTGTTAAATAAAGTCGCGAATGATCAGGCGATGCTGCGTGTCAACGCAGGACGCTGGCTGGCGAGGGCGGCTAGAATGGCATGCGGCAGTTAATAATAAACCTGTTATTAACTGGTTTGAGGAGTCAGGGTCAGTAGAGCGGTTCGCTCACCAGCGGGATCTGGGCCATGGTCATCTGCTGGGCCAGCAGGGGCGAGCCGGTCAGCAAGACGTGGCGCTGATTGTCGATCACCACCGTATCGCCCTTCAGCCCGCTGTCCGCCGTGATGGCGAGCCAGGCCGGGGAGACGCTGCCGATGCTGATGTTCGGGTAGATGATGCTGAGCATGTATTGCGGCGCCAGCTCGGCCAGGAGGCTGGCCATCAGCAGCGCCTTCTCGTCGCTGTCGGCCTTGTTGTCCTGCAGCGCCTGCAAGGGCGGGGCGAAGTGATCCATCTGTTCCGGTGGGGTGGGAATGGCGTTCAACCACTCCTGCAGCAAATGCACGCTGGTGGCCAGATCCTTGGCCGAGAACTGCTGGGCAAGGGGCTTCAGATCCCCCTTGAATTGATAGAACAACTGGGAATAATTGGGTCTCACGCAGGGCAACTTGCGATTGGCCGGATGGACGCAGGGCAATACCCGCATCTGGTAGAAGGCATCCTCCTGATACTGCTGATAGGCCTGCCAGAACTGGATCGATTCCATGCTGTCGTCGTGCAGGGTAAAGGCCTGCTCCAGATTGCGGAATTTGGTGGCGGTTTCGGGGCTGCTCTGATTGATCTGGTTGATGCTGCTGTAAAGGCGCGGGCTGATGTAGGAGTAGAGCGTCTCAAGCGGGAAGTTGAGAGAGGTGTCGATCAGCGTCATCTCGTGACGACTGGCGGAGATGACGCGCTCATCCGTACTCAGCTGCAGGTGTTTCTGCTGGCCGTCGGCAGACTGCCATTGCCAGCTGAAGCTGACTTCCTGGGCGGCGGCTGAGCCAAGTGCCAGAGTCCACAGCAGAGCTTGTGCCAGTTTCATGAGGGTGCGTCCTGCGCCGGGTGATACTAAACAACTAGGTTAGGCAGCGGAATTTGGGTTGTTCCAATTGCACATGAGTTGGTAATTATCTGATAAAGCTTTTAATTTAATTTTTAAAATAAGCCATATGGGGAACCACCATGAAAGCTGTCGCCACCTTCTTTCTGCTATCGCTCTCGTTGCCGGCGGCCGCGGGCCAGGTTTTCGTCAATCAGGGGCTGTCCACGGCGGACACCTTTGCCCTGCGGGATCAGCTGGCGCGGGAGCATGAATGGCAGGAGTGGCTGCGTTTCCAGCAGGCGGTGAAGTGGCTGGAGGTGTTGCCGGTCAACTGCGATCTGGTGGGAGGAGAGGGCGGGGACTACCGTTGCGGTGACAGCTACTATCGCCCCTATCGGCAGAATGGACGGGATCTCTATATCCAGGGGGATCCGCCGGGATCACGTTCGCAAGGTCATATAAAAAAAGCGCCATAAGGCGCCTTTTTTGCGAAAGGTACGCTTACTTGGCGGCAGCGTAACGCTCGGCGGAGGTGACGATCTCTGCTTCGGCGGCGGCCTTATCGCCCCAACCTTCCACCTTGACCCACTTGCCTGCTTCCAGCTCTTTGTAGCGCTCGAAGAAGTGCTGGATCTGGGCTTTCAGCAGCTCGGGCAGATCGTTCACATCCTTGATGTGATCGTATTGCTTGGTCAGCTTGGAGTGCGGCACGGCCACGATCTTGGCATCTTCGCCAGATTCGTCGGTCATCTTCAGCACGCCGACCGGGCGGCAGCGAATGACGGAGCCAGCCAGCAGCGGGTAAGGGGTCGGCACCAGCACGTCGACCGGATCCCCATCCAGAGACAGGGTGGCGTTCACGTAGCCGTAGTTGCACGGGTAGAACATGGGGGTGGACATGAAGCGGTCAACGAAGATGGCACCGCTGTCCTTGTCGACTTCGTATTTGATCGGATCGGCATTCTGCGGGATCTCGATGATGACGTAGATGTCGTCGGGCAGGCTCTTGCCAGCCGGTACCAGGTTCAGGCTCATGACGTTTCCTTTGAGTGTTTGAGTCAAGTTTGCAGGCCGATATTATAGCGATGTCGCATCAAATGACCATATTTCAAGGGCAGTGCGACAGAGTTGGTGTCCGTCATGCAGCTTGGGTCTGCCAAATCCCGGTTAGCTTGGTAGAATGCGCACTCCCTTTACTGGAAAAGGCAGTGGTATGCACATTCATATTCTCGGGATCTGCGGCACCTTCATGGGTGGTCTGGCGGTGTTGGCGAAGCAGCTCGGTTATCGGGTGACCGGTTCGGATGCCAACGTCTATCCCCCCATGAGCACCCAGCTCGAGCAACAGGGCATCGAGTTGACCGAGGGCTATGATCCATCCCAACTCGATCCGGCGCCGGATCTGGTGGTGGTCGGCAACGCCATGAGCCGTGGCAACCCTTGCGTGGAATATGTGCTGGATCGCAACCTGCCTTATATCTCGGGCCCGCAGTGGCTGCTCGAGCATGTGTTGAAAGATCGCTGGGTGCTGGCCGTGGCGGGCACCCATGGCAAGACCACCACCGCCAGCATGCTGGCCTGGGTACTGGAGTACGCCAAGCTGGAACCCGGCTTCCTCATCGGCGGCGTGCCGGGCAACTTCCCGGTCTCTGCCCGCTTGGGCGACGCGCCCTTCTTTGTCATCGAGGCGGACGAGTATGACTGCGCCTTCTTCGACAAGCGCTCCAAGTTCGTGCACTACCACCCGCGCACCCTCATCATGAACAACCTGGAGTTCGACCACGCGGACATCTTCCCGGATCTCGCCGCCATCCAGCGCCAGTTCCACCACCTGATGCGCACCGTGCCGAGCAATGGCCGGGTGCTGTTCCCCCAGGCCGATCACAACCTCAGTGCCGTGCGTGAGATGGGCTGCTGGAGCGAGGTGGAGCTGGTGGGTCAGGACGACGCCAAGTGGAAGGCGGTCAAGCTGGCGGATGACGGCTCGGTATTCGAGGTGTGGCTGGACGGCGCCAAGCAGGGCGAGGTGCACTGGGAGTGTATCGGTGAGCACAACGTCAGCAACGGTCTGATGGCCATCGCCGCCGCCCGCCATGCCGGTGTCATGGTGGAGCACGGCATTGCGGCCCTGTGCCAGTTCAAATCTCCCAAGCGGCGCATGGAACTGAAAGGCGAGGTGGCTGGCGTCAGCGTCTATGACGACTTCGCCCACCACCCGACCGCCATCGAGACCACCCTCGGCGGCCTGCGCGCCAGGGTTGATGCGATCGGAGGCAAGGCCCGCATCCTGGCGGTGCTGGAACCCCGCTCCAACACCATGAAGCTGGGTGTGCACAAGGCGGAGCTGGCCGCCTGCTTCGACGGCGCCGATGAGGTGTTCTTCTTCCAGCCGTCCAACATCGGCTGGGATCTGGGCGAAGTTACCGCCCACATGAGCCGTCCGGCGACCGTGTTTGGCGATCTGGATACCCTGATCGCGCAGCTGGTGGCCGAGAGCCGCCCGGGGGATCATATTCTGATCATGAGCAACGGCGGTTTTGGTGGCATTCACGACAAGCTGCTTGCCCGCCTCCAGCAGAAGATCTCAGATTAATATGGATAAACAGATCACTCTGGCTATAACGGGTGCCTCCGGCGCCCCTTATGCCCTGCGTTTGCTCCAATGTCTGGTACAAGCCGATTATCGGGTCTATCTGCTGGCCTCCTCGGCGGCCCGGGTGGTGTTGAAAACCGAGCAGCAGGTGGATTGGCCGGCCTCTCCCAAGGAGTTATCTGCCTACCTTTGCCGCCAATATGGCGCAAAAGAAGGGCAGATAGTGGCCTGCGGCAAGGAGGAGTGGTTCTCGCCGGTGGCCTCGGGCTCGGCGGCCCCGAAACAGATGGTGGTCTGCCCCTGCTCCATGGGCACTGTCTCCGCCATTGCCAACGGCGCCTCCGACAACCTGCTGGAGCGGGCGGCGGACGTGGTGATCAAGGAGCGTGGTCAGCTCATCCTGGTACCCCGGGAGAGCCCCTTCTCCGCCATCCATCTGGAGAACATGCTGAAACTGGCGCGGCTCGGAGTGACCATCATGCCGGCGGCCCCCGGCTTTTATCACGAGCCCAAGAGCATCGAGGATCTGGTGGACTTCATGGTGGCGCGGATCCTCGACCATCTGGGGATAAAGCAGAGCCTGACCCAACGCTGGGGCTACGCCCAGCCCTGAGCAGGGTAGAAAGCAGACAAACAAAAGCGGCGCCGACCTGAACAGTCCGGCGCCGCTTTTTATTGGCGAGGCGAGTTAGGCAGCCTGAATGGGGGCCGTCACATATTTGAACAGAAAATCGGTCACCTCTTCCCGGGATGGGCGTTGAGGTTGATTGATCATCTGCATCATGACATAGCCAAACCCGGTCAGGGAGCGGGCCAGATCCTGCGCCGACAGCACGCTTTGGATCTCGCCACTGTCCATGGCGGCTTGCAGGTGAGGCGCGATCCGTTCCAACGCCTTGTCCAGCAAGCGGGTGTAGCGAGGCCATACCTCTTCCCGTACCGATGAGCTCCACTCCAGCCAGATACTGGCATGATCTGGCTGATCATAGGCCGCATCGACAAACAGTTTCACGTGGCGGTGGATGCTGTCCCTGACTGGACCCTGGCCACTGTAAGCCTGCTCGAGGATCTGTTGCACAAAGCCTTCGATCTCGGCCAACACTTCATCCACCAGCTCTTCACGGGTGTTGAAGTAGTTGAACACGGTCGCGACCGATACCTTGGCCTGCTCGGCAATCTCGGCATGACCCGCACGGCCGATGCCGCGACGGGAGAACACCTCGATGGCACATTCCATCAATTGATCACGGCGAGCCTCCGGCGAGAGCCGGGTCCGACGTCTTATTTCTGCGCGTGGTTCCATAGTTTTTTCATCTAATAGTTATTGATTATGGTGTTTATAGTATTGTCACCGATAATGCCAAAAGGCTCGCTAACTCTATCAATTAAAATAAGCCGATAAAAGCATCACGTATGCCTGACGCCCTCCGGTTGGAATGGTAGAATCTTCGGTTTTGATGTTAATGAACGGCCAATAACCCTTTGGCCATTATTGGAGTATGTGATGAAGCACATTGTCGAGGTGATGATCTCCGAGGCCGACGTGGCCGCCCGGATCGCCAAACTGGGTGAAGAGATCACCGCCCGTTATCAGGGTTCGGACGAAGTGGTCATGATTGGCCTCTTGCGCGGCTCCTGCGTCTTCCTGGCCGATCTGTGCCGTCAGACCCAGCTGCCCGTCACCCTGGATTTTATGACCGCCTCCAGCTATGGCTCCGGCATGCACAGCACCCGTGACGTGCGCATCCTCAAAGATCTGGATGACGACATCAAGGGCAAGGACATCGTGATCGTCGAAGACATCATCGATACCGGTTACACCCTCAACAAGGTGCGTGAGATCCTCTCCCTGCGTGAACCCAAGTCCCTGGCCATCTGCACCCTGCTGGACAAACCGTCCCGCCGTGAGGTACAGGTGCCGATAGACTGGGTAGGCTTCGCCATTCCTGACGAATTCGTGGTGGGCTGTGGTATCGACTATGCCCAGAAATATCGTAACCTGCCGTTCATCGGCAAGGTAGTTCCGCAAGAATAAGCAAGGCTCGGAAGTGGCAAAGGCAGTATGGTGGTCCGCCATCACTGTCTGCAGGCGGCCTTGGCCGCCTTTTCTGTCTCGAGATGGGCGCATCATCCATCACAGGGGTTGCAATGAACGCATTGGAAATCACCAGTCTGAAAAAGACCTATCAGGGGGGCGTCGAAGCCCTCAAGGGCATAGATCTCACCGTCAAGCAGGGGGACTTCTTCGCCCTGCTCGGTCCGAACGGGGCGGGCAAGTCCACCACCATCGGCATCATCAGCTCACTGGTGAACAAGAGTGCCGGCAAGGTGAAGGTGTTCGGCTACGACATCGATGGCCAGCTGGAGCAGGCCAAGGCCCAGCTCGGCCTGGTGCCCCAGGAGTTCAACTTCAGCATGTTCGAGAAGGTGAGCCAGATCATCACGCATCAGGCCGGCTTCTACGGCGTGCCAAGTGGCGAGGCCAAGGTGCGCGCCGAGAAATACCTGCGTCAGCTCGACTTGTGGGACAAGCGCGACATGCCGGCCCGCACCCTGTCCGGTGGCATGAAGCGCCGCCTGATGATAGCCCGCGCCCTGATGCATGAACCCAAGCTGCTGATCCTGGATGAGCCGACCGCCGGGGTGGACATCGAGATCCGCCGCTCCATGTGGCAGTTCCTGCAACAGCTCAACGAGCAGGGCGTCACCATCATACTCACCACCCACTATCTGGAAGAGGCGGAGATGCTGTGCCGCAACATCGGCATCATCGACAAGGGTCGCCTCATCGAGAATACCAGCATGAAGAACCTGCTCGGCAAGCTGGGGCGGGAGACCTTCATGCTGGACCTGGCCCCCGGCTCGGCCATGCCGAATGTGCCGGAGTTCCAGGGCCATATGCAGGATGAGCGCACCCTGGAGGTGGAGCTGGACAAGAGCCAGTCCCTCAACAGCCTGTTCGAGCAGCTCTCCGCCCAGGGGGTGCAGGTGCAGAGCATGCGCAACAAGGCCAACCGGCTGGAAGAGCTGTTCGTCAATCTGGTGGAAGAGGGCCGCAAGGCATGAAGACCAACCCTAATTGCATCACCCTGGTGGAAGAGAGTCACAGCGCATGAACGCCAACACCTATTACATCGCCTTCAAGAGCATACTGACCAAGGAAGTGGTCCGCTTCACCCGGATCTGGCTGCAGACCCTGGTGCCGCCCGCCATCACCATGAGCCTCTACTTCGTCATCTTCGGCAACCTCATAGGGTCGCGCATCGGTGACATGGGGGGCTTCAGCTACATGGAGTTCATCGTGCCCGGCCTCATCATGATGTCGGTCATCACCAACGCCTACTCCAACGTCGCCTCCTCCTTCTTCAGCGCCAAGTTCCAGCGCAACGTGGAAGAGCTGCTGGTTGCACCGGTGCCGAATTACGTCATCATCGCCGGCTATGTGGGCGGTGGCGTGGCGCGGGGCCTCTGCGTCGGTCTCATCGTCACCCTGGTGTCGCTGTTCTTCGTGCCGCTGCAGATCCACCATCTGTTCAGCGTCTGCTTCACCGTGCTGCTGACCGCCATCCTGTTCTCCCTGGCGGGGCTCATCAACGCGGTGTTCGCCAAGACCTTCGACGACATCAGCATCATCCCGACCTTCGTGCTGACGCCGCTCACCTACCTTGGCGGGGTCTTCTACTCCATCAGCCTGCTGCCGCCGTTCTGGCAGGGGGTCTCCCAGGTGAACCCCATCATCTACATGGTGAACGCATTCCGTTACGGCTTCCTCGGTATCTCGGACGTGCCGCTCGGCACCGCCTACCTCATCATCATCGGCTTCATCGTGGTGTTCTACGCTCTGGCCTGGTGGCTCATCTCCCGTGGCACCGGTCTGCGGCACTGAGTATTCGAACCATGAAAAAGGCGCCTGCGGGCGCCTTTTCTTTGTTCACCGCCCCCTCAGAGGACGGGAGCGTCATAACCTTCGGGCTCGTCGCTATCGATGTAGGAGCAGAGGTTCCACTCTCCCGCGGCATCGGCCTGCGGCGCTGAGTATTCGAACCATGAAAAAAGGCGCCTGTGGGCGCCTTTTGTTTGTTCATCGCCCGCCTCAGAGGGCGGGGGCGTCATAGCCTTCGGGCTCATCACTGTAGACGCAGACGTTCCACTTGGCGGCCAGGCCGTCATCGGCGAGGCAGTAACGCTCGAAGAAGGCCTTGATCTCGGCCCGCTGGCAGTGGGCCTCGAAGCTTGCCATGTCGCGCCAGATCTCGTTGAACACGATGGGGAAGCTCTCCCCTTCGGCGAAGGGGCTGGGGATGCGGCGGGTGACTATGTACTGCTGGCAGCCATCCTCGCGCAGGGTGTTGGGCTCGAGCCCCTGCAACACGGCAAACAGGGCCTGCTCCTGACCCGGCTTGGGCTGGAACTGGGCGATGCAATAAACCTTCTTGGACATGGTGGCTCCGGGATCAGGTGGGTTGGCGCGTCACGACGCGGTTATCGATGAGACGGGCCTTGCCGAGATAAGCGGCCATCAGGATCACCAGCCGCTCGCTCTCGCCGGTGGCGGACTCGAGGGTATCGGCATCGACGATGTCGATGGCATCCGTTTTGAAACCGGCGTTGTCGAGACGCCGGCTGGCCTGGGCCACCAGGGAGGGCAGGTGGTGATCCCCTGCCTCAATCTGCTCGGCTATCCAGTTCATGGTGCGTGGGAGCTCGGGGGCCAGCGCCCGCTCGGCCTCGGTGAGGTAGCCGTTGCGCGAGGAGAGCGCCAGCCCGTCCTCGGCCCGCACCGTCGGCACGCCGACGATCTGGACCGGCATGGCCATGTCGGCCACCATCTTGCGGATCAGCGCCAACTGCTGGTAATCCTTCTGACCGAAGCAGGCCACGTCCGGCTGCACCAGATTGAACAGCTTGGTGACGACTGTGCTGACGCCGCGAAAATGGCCGGGACGCAGGGCACCTTCCAGCAGGCCGGAGAGGCCGGGCACCTCGACGAAGGTCTGGCTGGCCAGCCCATGGGGGTACATCAGCTCCGGGGTCGGGGTGAACACCAGATCCACGCCGGCGGCGCGCAGGGCGGCACAGTCCTGCTCCAGGGTGCGGGGGTAGTTGGTGAGATCCTCGGCCTTGTCGAACTGCAGGGGGTTGACGAAGATGCTGACGACCACCTTCTCACCGTGGCTGCGGGCCTCGTTGACCAGGGTCAGGTGGCCCTGATGGAGATTGCCCATGGTGGGCACGAATGCGATGGCACGGCCTTCGCGACGCCATTGATTGATCTGCTCACGCAGCGCGGCGGGATTATTAACGACCAACATCAAGAGTTCACCTTCAGATACTTCAAAGAGAGATGGAATCGACCAGTTAAGAATGACGAAGCGGGGGCCTGTGCCCCCGCTATTGCCCTGAGGCGTGCAATCAGTTGAAGCAGTGTTCGGGGCCGGGGAAGGTGCCCTCGCTGACCTGCTTCACGTAGAGGCGGATAGCGGCATGCATGTCGCCGGTCTCGGCCAGGAAGTTCTTGGTGAACTTGGGCACATAGCCGGAGGTGATGCCGAAGGCATCGTGCATGACCAGGATCTGGCCGTCGGTGGCGGGGCCGGCACCAATGCCGATCACCGGGATGCGCAGCGCCTTGGTGATCCGCTCGGCCAGGGCAACCGGCACGCATTCGAGCACCAGCAGCTGGATACCGGCGGCTTGCAGCTCGAGGGCATGGCGATACATCTCCTGGGCCTGGAACTCGTCGCGTCCCTGGATCTTGAAGCCGCCAAACACGTGCACGGATTGCGGTGTCAGACCGAGGTGACCGCAGACCGGCACGCCGTTGCGGGTCAGGTGACGGACGCTGTCACACAGCCAGTCGCCCCCTTCAATCTTGACCATGCGAGCACCGGCGGCCATCAGGCGGGCGGCGTTCTGGTAGGTCTGCTCGGGGGTGGCGTAACTCATGAACGGCATGTCACTCACCACCAGCGCCTTGCTGGTGCCACGCACCACGCAGCGGGTGTGGTAGACCATTTCGTCCATGTTGACGCCCAGGGTGTCTTCACCCCCCTGCAGCACCATGCCGAGGGAATCACCGATGAGCAGCACCTGGGCGCCTTCGTCGTCGAACAGCTTGGCGAAGCTGGCATCATAGGCGGTGATGGCGGTGATCTTCTGCCCGTCCTGCTTCATTTTCAACAGGCTGGTGGTGGTTATCTTGCTCATAACGTTGCTCCTACTCCTCTACTCACCCGTGGCGCTGGCAAGGATCTCGAGACCATTGCGCGGGCAGCGGGCAACCAGTTCGGTGAGTGGGGTGCCGCAGGGCAGCACCAGGGCGGGTGCGAGCTCGGCAAGGGGGAGCAGGACAAATTCCCGCTCCTTCATGCCGTAGTGGGGAACGGTCAGGCGTTCATGCTGGATGACTTGCTCGCCATAGAGCAGCAGATCCAGATCCAGGGTTCTTGGGCCCCAACGCTCGTCCTTGCGCACACGTCCCTGTTCCAACTCGATTTTCTGCAGTTGATCCAGCAAGGCCAGGGGGCCGAGCCGGGTATGAAGTCGCACCACGGCATTGACGTAGTCCGGCTGGTCCGCAGGGCCCATGGGGCGACTGCCGTAAAGCTGCGAGGTCTGTTGCAGCTCGGACTCCGGCAGCGTCGCCAGGGCGGCGATCGCACGTCGGGCCTGGGCAACGGGATTGCCCAGGTTGGAGCCGATGGCAACGAAGACCTCGGTCATCAGAGTATCACTCGGCCGCTTTCGGTTTGCGGCGACGGGGGCGACGGCGATTGCGGCTGTTGGTGCCACGTTTCTCACCGTCAGCGCTACGTGCTTCAGCCGCCGGGGCGCGCTCACCGCTCGCCGGGCGGCGGGTCGCCTCCCGTTGCAGCTGCGGGCGCACATCCGGATTGGAGGCCACATAGCGCTCCCACCAGCTGGCGAGCTCGCCGAGGCCCCGCTCTACCCGGTTGCGCAGCAACAGGAAGTCAAAGGCCGCGCGGAATTTCGGATGCTCCATGGCGCGCTCGGGGTGACGGCCCTGGCGGCGGGTCAGCCGCTGTTGCAGCGCCCAGATGTCGCGCACGTCCGTGGTGAAGCGGCGTGGCACGGCGATGATCCGCACCTGAGCGTCCAGCACCTCGTTGATGGCCAGCATGAAGGCATCGTGCCAGGGCAGTCCGCTCTCGTTTTCCAGCACCCGGGCACGGGCCTCGACGGCGCCCCACAACAGGGTGGCGTAGAGGAAGGCAGGGTTGACCCGCTTGTCTTCACGAACCCGGTTGTCGGTGTCCATCAGCGCCTGCTCGATGAACTGCTCGAACGGCGAGGTGCCGTGCGGGGTGAGCAGGGCGGCGACCTGCGGGAACAGCGGCTGGAACAGCCCGTATTCGCGCAGCAGCTTGTAGGTGGCGAGGCCGTCGCCGGCCAGGAACAGCTTGAGGGTCTCCTCAAACAGTCGCGCGGCCGGAATGTCCTGCAGCAGCGGCGCCAGCTCCTTGATGGGGGCGGCGCTGCGCGGGCTGATGGTCATGTCCAGCTTGGCGGCGAAGCGCACGGCGCGCAGCATCCGCACCGGATCTTCCCGGTAACGGGTCTCGGGGTCACCGATCAGCTCCAGCTTGCGCTGGGCGAGATCCTCGATGCCACCCTCGAAATCGTGCAGGGTGAAATCCTTGGCGCTGTAGTAGAGGGCGTTGACGGTGAAATCGCGGCGCTCGGCATCCTCTTCGATGGTGCCGTAGACGTTGTCACGCAGCAGCATGCCTTCATCAGACTGGGCCGACACGTGCTTGCTGGTATTGACCTGATGGTGGTGACCACGGAAGGTAGCCACTTCGATCACGTCACGACCAAAGACGATGTGGGCCAAGCGGAAGCGACGGCCGATCAGGCGGCAGTTGCTGAACAACGCCTTGATCTGCTCCGGGGTCGCGTTGGTGGCGATGTCGAAATCCTTTGGCGTCTTCCCGAGCAGCAGGTCACGGACGCCGCCGCCGACCAGGTAGGCGTCATAGCCACCTTTATTCAGGCGGTAGAGCACCTTGAGCGCATTCTCGCTGATCTCTTTGCGCGAGATGGGGTGTTGGTCACGGCTTAAGGTACGACGCTGGCCGGCTACGTGGGTCGGAATGGTTGACTCCACCGGCTGCTCGCCGTCTTCCTTGCCGAGCACCTTGCGGCAAAAGTTTGCGATCTGGGAAAAAATGGTACACCTCTTCATGACTTCAAATTGACGGGAGGCCAAAAAATAGCGGCCTATCATAGCTCAGCCCTGACCAAATGAGAAACGGTGAGGTCTGCTCACTTGGTTTGGGCCCGCCTGCCTAAGAAATTGAGCTGTCTATTTATATCGCCCACATGGCTCAGACCTGACCAAATAAGAAACAATGGGCCTGCTTATCGGGATCCCAGGGCGATCTTTTGCTGATGCGGGACCTGTGCCAGCCGCCAGTGGGCGATAGCCCAGGCGATGATCTCCTCGACCGTGCCTTCTCTCAGCTCAGGCGGGGGACATTGGCCGAGAAACGCGAGCGCCTGCCACAGGGCCGGCCTGACATCATCCAGCGCCAGTGCCGGCGCATGGTTCTGCTTGGACAGCTTGTTGCCATCGGCCAGCACCGCCAGCGGCAGGTGCACCCAGCCGGGCACGGTCGCCCCCAGGGTCTGGTAGAGCGCAATCTGGCGCACCGTGGGTTCCAGCAGATCGGCGCCGCGCACTATCTCGGTGATGCCGCTGTCCATGTCATCCACCACCACCGCCAGGTTGTAGGCGTAGAGCCCATCCCGACGGCGAACGATAAGGTCCTCCTCCGCGAGCCCGGCGGGCACGACTATCTCACCTTGCAGTTCATCGTCGAAGCGGTAGACGGGATGAGGCTGGCGCAGTCGGGCGGCGCAGCCTTGTGGACTCAGCCCCAGCTCACGGCAGTGGCCGTTATACAGGCCGCCGCTGGCCATGATCTCGCGCCGGGTGCAGCGGCACCAGTAGAGCGCCCCCGCCCGGTAGAGTTGTTCGATGATCTCGTCATAACGGGCGTGGCGTCGGCTCTGGAACATCGGCTCCCCATCCCAGTGCAGGCCATGGGCCTCCAGGGTCTCGAGGATGAGACTGCTGGCCCCCGCCATCTCCCGCGGGGGATCTATGTCTTCAATCCGCACCAGCCAGCGCCCTCCCTGCGATCTGGCCTGCAGGAAGCTGCCGAGGGCCGCCACCAGGGAGCCAAAGTGAAGCGGACCCGAGGGGGAGGGGGCGAAGCGGCCTATATAAGGACGAGGCTGGGAGGGGGGAGCTGGGTTCACGGGCGTGGCGATTCGGGCAAGGGGTTCATTGAGGCAGCATTTTGGGACGCCGTGGCCAAAAGCTCAATAAAAAAGGGAGCTCGCAGGCTCCCTTTTGTGCATCTAGACGGTCGGCATCAGCCGGCCATCTGCTTTTCCTTGATTTCGGCCAGCGTCTTGCAGTCGACACAGAGGTCTGCAGTCGGACGGGCTTCGAGACGACGAATGCCGATTTCGATACCGCAGTGTTCGCAGTAACCAAAGTCGTCTTCTTCGAGCAGCAGCAAGGTCTTCTCGATCTTCTTGATCAGCTTGCGTTCACGGTCGCGGGTCCGCAGTTCGAGAGCAAACTCTTCTTCCTGCGCAGCGCGATCGACTGGATCCGGGAAATTGGCAGCCTCATCCTTCATATGGTCAACGGTGCGGTCAACTTCCTGCATCAGTTGGTTGCGCCAGGCTCCCAGGATCTTGCGGAAATGTACCTTCTGTTGGTCATTCATGTACTCCTCACCGGCTTTGACCTGGTAAGGCTCTACACCCGCAATGGCCAGGGGGCCCAGAGATTTCCTGTTTTCGCCTGTTGGCATGCCCTGTCTCCTAATTCAGCACGCTACCCGTGCCATCCGTAAATTGAGGGCCGTATCTATAGCAGAAGGGTTAACCTGAGGCAAACAAGCCTTGCCAAATATGTTACCCACTCCAGTATTTATTCGCAGCCCTGGGGTAGCAGGCGGCCAGATTCAAATGGAATAAAACTCTGTGCCACCATGCCCTGCACCCCAACATGGGGGCGGTAGCATAAAATTTCAACCCCCGCCGCCATTGCCTGCTCAACAAGCAGACTATAGTGCGGATCTATATGGGCTGCAGGACGCATCCGCTCAATCCCCGAGTGCAACACCATGAACAGCAGCACGGCTCTGTGACCGGCCGCCTTCATGGCCATTAATTCACGCAAGTGCTTGGCGCCACGGGTGGTGACCGCATCCGGGAAGTAGCCCATGCCAGGCTGTTCGCGCTCGTCCAACAGGGTGACGGACTTCACCTCTATGTAACAGCGGGGCCTGTCATCGTCCTCCAGCAGCAGATCGATGCGGCTGTTCTCCTCACCATATTTCACCTCGGTGCGCAGCCTGGCATAACCCGCCAGCGGGGCGAGCTGATCCTGCTCGATCAGCTCGCGGGCTATCTGGTTCGCGCGGGCCGTGTTGACGCAGATGAAGTGACCCGCCGGGCTCTCGGCTATCTCCCAGCTGTGGGCCAGCTTGCGCTTGGGATTGTTTGAGGTGGAGTACCAGACCCGGGTGCCCGGCAGGGCGCAGCCGGTCATGGCACCGGTGTTAGCGCAGTGGATGGTGATCTGCTCGCCGTTGTCGAGCAGGACGTCGGTCAGGAAGCGCTTGTAGCGGCTGATCAACTGCCCGGATTGCAGGGGAGGATCGAAGATCATCGGCTCGCCTCCCCACTCTGTTGTTCCTTGTCTTTGGCGCGGGCCCGCAGCGGCCAGCAGGCCAGCGGCTCGTATTGAACCCCGTCCGGCGTGCTGACGGAGCTATAGAGGCAGAAGCGATCGGCGTGCAGCATGAAGTCCGGCGCCGGCAGCTCGGCCGGGGCTTCGGCGGCCTTGCGCGACAGAGTGACATGGGGGCGATAGCCCAGCTCACCGTTGCCAAGCCCCAGCTTCTCGCCGTGGCGACGCAGGGCCCTGGCCAGCACGTTCAGCTCGTTCGGCCACTCTCTCGGCCCCACCCAGGCGGCCTTGGCGCGATTGAACCAGCCGGTCTGATCGAGCCGGACGCTAAATGGCGGGCAGTGTTGCAGCTCGGCGGCCGCCATCAGCTGGGCCTGGGTGGCCTCGTCGGCCTCACCGAGAAAGGCCAGGGTCAGATGCAGGTTGGCTTGGGGCACCGGCAGGCCGGGCCAGGGACGCCGCTCACGCCAGTCGATCAGGGCGGGGGCCAGCTCGTGCAGAGGCAGGGCAAAGAAGAGTTTGGGCATGCGAGTCGTGGGTCCTCGTGGGCACAGTGGAATGGCCCATTCTATGGCAGCGAACCGGCTCCTGTCTCGCCATCGCTGCCCGGCAACCCTGCCTCAGGGTGGCAACTGCCGTGACGAAAGCCGCGAGCCGCAACCTGAATCCCCGTGGATGCCGTCACGCGCCAGTGACATCCGCTTATGGTCTTGGCGGATGCTATGGCAGAATGGACCCCGTTTTTAAGGTCGCCACAGAAGGTTTTCGCCGTTTTGTCCCAACTCCCCATCGTCTCGGTGCTGTCCGAGCTGTTTGACGCCATCGCTGCTCATCCAAGCGTGATCCTGCAGGCGCCCCCCGGCGCGGGCAAATCGACCCTGTTGCCGCTGGAGCTGGTGCGCCAGGGCCGGCTGCCCGGTCGCATCATCATGCTGGAGCCGCGCCGTCTGGCGGCGCGCAATATAGCGAGCTTTTTGGCCCGTCAGCTGGGGGAGAAGGTGGGGGAGCGCATCGGTCTGCGGGTGCGCGGGATGAGTCGCACCAGTGCACAGACCCGGCTCGAGATAGTGACCGAGGGGGTGCTGACCCGGATGCTGCAGCAAGACCCCGAGCTGGCGGGCGTCTCCCTGGTCATCTTCGACGAATTTCACGAGCGCAGCCTGCACGCCGACACCGCGCTCGCCTTCGCCATCGAGAGTCAGCAGGGGCTGAGGGAGGATCTCAAGCTGCTGATCATGTCCGCCACCCTGGATGGCATGGCACTCGAGCGCTTGTTGCCGGGGGCCCCCGTCATCCGCTCCGAGGGGCGCGGCTTCCCCATCGACTATCACTACCGCCCCGCCAACCGCCAGCAGTGGCTGGAGCCGCAAGTCGGCGCCGTGGTGCTCGAAGCACTGGCCAGCCATGCCGGCAGCGCCCTGGTGTTCCTGCCGGGGCAGGGGGAGATAGAGCGGTTGGCGCAATGGCTGGAGGGCAAGCTACCGGATGACGTGCGACTCGCGCCGCTCTATGGCCGCCTGGACATGGCGGCCCAACAGGCCGCCATCGAGCCAGCGCCGGCGGGCCGTCGCAAGCTGGTGCTCACCACCAATGTGGCTGAGACCTCTCTCACCATTGAGGGCGTGTCTGTCGTCATCGACAGCGGCCTGGAGCGGCGTGCCAGCTTCGATTTGAAGAGCGGTGTCACCCGGCTGGAGACCCGCCAGATCGCCAGGGCATCCGCCACCCAGCGGGCGGGCCGCGCCGGCCGCCTCGGCCCCGGCGTTTGCTACCGGCTGTGGAGCAGCGAAGGGCAGGAGCGGCTCGCCGAGCAGAGCCCACCGGACATCCTGACCCAGGAGCTGACCGGCCTGTTGCTGGACGCCGCCCAGTGGGGAGCCAGGGTCGAGAGCCTGCCGCTGCTGGACATGCCCCCCGCCGCCGCCGTGGCCAGCGCCCAGCGACTGCTGGTGGCGCTCGGCGCCATGCAAGCCGAAGGCGAACAGCAGCTCACCGCCGAGGGCAGGGCCATGGCGGCGTTCGGTACCCATCCCCGGCTTGCGCGCCTGTTGCTGCGCGCGCGGGCGCTGGAAGCCGGGGGTCTGACAGGGATTGTCGCCGACGCGGCCTATCTGGTGGCGCTGCTGGAAGAGGATCTGCGAGGATCCGAGCGCCTCTCGGTGCTGTTCCATCGTCGCCAAGGGGCCCTGCGCCAGGGGGCCGCCCGCTGGTTCGAGCGCCTCGGCGCAAGGCCTGCGGCTGCCCAGGGTCAGTGGCTCGGGCTGCTGTGCGCCCTCGCCTGGCCGGACAGGATCGGCAAGCTGCGCAGCGGCAGCCGCTATCAACTCAGTGGTGGGGTGAGCTGCGATCTGGTAGAAGGTCATCCCTGTCAGGGACAAGCGGCGATCGTCGCCGTGGAGATGGGGCAGAACGAGCGCGGCAGCCGCATCTTCATCGCCGAGCCCGTGGCGCTGGACGAGCTGGTGCGCTTGCTGCCGGAGCTGGTGAGCGAGCGGGAGCGGTTCGACTGGGACGAGCGTGAGGAGCGGGTGCGAGCCGAGCGCCAGCAGGTGCTGGGGGAGCTGGTGCTGAGCCAGCGGCCGCTGACCGAGCTGTCGGACGAGCAGAGGGGGCGCTGCCTGCTGCAGGGGATCCGGCGCAAGGGGTTGCAGGTGCTGCCTTGGGAGGAGGGCAGCGAGGGGCTGCTGGCCCGGCTGCGCTGCGCCGCCGACTGGCTGCCGGAGGAGGGTTGGCCCGCCATGGATGAGGAGAGCCTGCTGGCTCGCCTCGAGGAGTGGTTGCTGCCCGCCCTCGGTGGCATGACCCGGCTGGAGCAGCTCAAGCGCCTCAACCTGACCGAGCTGCTACGCCAGTCCCTGCCTTGGCCCTTGCCCAAGCGGCTGGACGAGGCGCTGCCGAGCCATTTTCAGGCGCCGACCGGCAGCCGGGTGCGCATTCGCTATGAGCCGGGACAGGCGCCGGTGATCCCGGTGCGCATTCAGGAGATGTTTGGTCAGGCCAGCACGCCTTGTGTGGCCGATGGCCGGGTGCCGCTGGTGGTGGAGCTGCTCTCCCCGGCCCAGCGGCCGCTGCAGATCACCGCCGATCTCGCCGCCTTCTGGGCGGGTTCCTACGGCGAGGTGAAGAAAGAGATGAAGGGGCGCTATCCCCGCCACTACTGGCCGGACAACCCGCTGGAGGCGATGCCGACCAAGGTGACCAAGAAGAAGATGGGGATCTAACCCTGATCCGCTCCCGGCAGACGGGGGATCGATGAACACGCCACTGTGGCCAACGCATAACGACGAATAGCAAAGAGGATTCATGGCAACCCAAAGACGCAAGAGCGCCCCCAAGAAGGCGGCGCCCAATCGCACCATCTGGCGCAAGCTGTTCTGGCTTGGCTTCAAGCTCTCCCTGGTGGTGGGCGCCTTCATGGTGGTCTTCGGTATCTATCTCGATACCAAGGTGCGCGAGCGCTTCGATGGCGAGAAGTGGCAGTTGCCGGTGATGGTCTACAGCCGTCCGCTGGAGCTCTACCCCAGCCAGCGTCTCTCCCAGACCCAGATGATGCGCGAGCTCAACATGCTGAGCTACAAGCAGGTGCGCCAGCCTCACACCCCGGGGGAGTATGCGGTCAACGGCAACAAGATCGAGCTTATCCGCCGTCCGTTCGCCTTCCATGACGGTGCCGACGGGGCGCGCGGCCTGCGCCTCACCTTCAACGGCGGGCGACTGGAGGGGATCCAGTCCCTCGAGAACCAGCGTCCGCTCGGTTATGCCCAGATGGACCCTGTTTTGCTGGACCGCCTCAACACCGAGGATCGGGAGGATCGCCTGCTGGTGCGCATCGCCGAGGTGCCGGATAGCCTGCTGGTGACCCTGCTCACCACGGAAGACAGAGACTTCTACCAGCACGGCGGCGTCTCGCCGGTCGCCATCATGCGCGCCATGGTGGCCAACGTGCTGGCCGGCCGCACCGTGCAGGGGGGCAGTACCCTCACCCAGCAGCTCGCCAAGAACTTCTTCCTGACCCGCGAACGCAGCCTGTGGCGCAAGGCGCAGGAAGCCTACATGGCGGTGCTGATCGACTACCGCTACAGCAAGGACGAGATCCTGGAGGCCTACCTCAACGAGGTCTATCTGGGGCAGAACTTCTCCCAGGGGGTCTACGGCTTCGGGCTCGCCTCCTACTTCTACTTCGGCATCCCGGTCAACGAGCTGGACATCGATCAGGTGGCCCTGCTGGTGGGCATGGTGAAGGGGCCCTCCTATTACGATCCCTGGCGCTTCCCGGATCGGGCCAAGGCACGCCGGGATCTGGTGCTCAAGCTGCTGATGGATCACGGCAGCCTGACCCAGCCGGAATATGAGCTGGCCAGCAAGCAGCCGCTCGGCATCATCACCCGTGGCCAGATGAGCTATGGCCGTACACCGGCCTTCATGGGCCTGCTCAAGCGCGAGATCCAGAGCCGCTTCGGCCCGGATCTGCTCAAGCAGTCCGGCCTCAAGATCTTCACCAGCCTGGATCCCATCGCCCAGCACGCCGCCGAGCAGGCGGTGGAGTCCGGTCTGGCCACCATCGAGAAGCAGCGCGGCAAGAAGAAGCTGGAGGCGGCTATGGTGGTCTCCGACTGGCACAAGGGTGAGGTGGTTGCCATGGTGGGGGGCCGGGATCCGCGTTACGCCGGCTTCAACCGGGCGCTGGATGCCCGCCGCCAGATAGGCTCCCTGGTCAAACCCGCCGTCTACCTGACCGGCCTCTCCAACGGCCTGACCCTGGGCACGCCGTTGAAGGATCAGCCGATCCGCATCCGCGGTCAGGACGGCCAGATCTGGACGCCCCAGAACTACGATCGCAAGTTCCGCCAGAGCGTGCCGCTGATGGAGGCGCTGGCGAGCTCCCTCAACGTGCCGACCGTCAACCTCGGTCTGCAGGTGGGCCTGGACAAGGTGGTGGACACCCTGCACAAGCTCGGCGTCTCCCAGGAGATCCAGCCCTATCCGTCCCTGGTGCTGGGGGCCGTGGCCCTCTCGCCCATGGAGGTGAACCAGATGTACCTGCCCATCGCCAACCAGGGGCTGACCCAGCCGCTGTCGGCCATTCGCGCCGTGGTGAACAGCGATGGCAGTCAGCTCTATCAGCACGATGAGGCCGCCAAGCGGGTGACGGATCCCCAGGCCAGCTGGCTGACCCTGTTCGCCATGACCAAGACGGTGAGCCAGGGCACGGCCCGCGCCCTGAGCGCCAAGTTCCCCGGCGCCACCATGGCCGCCAAGACGGGGACCACCAACGAGCTGCGCGACTCCTGGTTTGCGGGTCTGGACAACAACGAGCTGGTTAGCGTCTGGGTCGGTCGTGACGACAACACCCCGGCCGGGCTGACCGGTGCCAGCGGCGCTTTGCAGCTGTTCAGCGGCTACATGAGCCAGCGCGGGGTCAACAGCCTGAGCCTGAACATGCCGGAAGGGGTGAGCTGGGCCAGCTTCTCCCGCGCCAGCGGCGCCCGGGTCACCAACGACTGCCCCGGCAGTCTGCAGGTGCCGGCCAAGCTGGCGGGGCTGGGGGAACCCATGAGCTGCGCCAGCCCGGTCTCCAACCCGAATCCGGTCAATGCCCTGGACAACTGGTTCAACGGTTTCTTCAACTAACGAGACGGGCGGCCAGGCCGCCCGTCTTCACGGAGTCGATATGACAGTGCCCCTGTTTGACGGCATTCATCACGTGGCCATCATCGCCAGCGACTATGCCCGCTCTCGCCGCTTCTATCACGAGCTGCTGGGGCTGCCCATCCTGGCCGAGACCCTGCGTGCCGAGCGCGAGTCCTGGAAGCTGGATCTGGGCCTGCCGGATGGCAGCCAGATCGAGCTGTTCAGCTTCCAGGCGCCGCCGGCGCGGCCCTCCCGACCGGAGGCCTGCGGCCTGCGTCATCTGGCGTTTCGGGTGACAGATCTGGAGCGGGTCATCGCCCATCTGCAAGCCCACCAGATCGAGGTGGAGCCGGTGCGATTGGACGAGCTGACCGGCCGGCGCTTCACCTTCTTCGCCGACCCCGACGGCTTGCCGCTGGAGCTGTATGAGGCAGCGACTTCCGCTGCCTGATTCATCTGTAGCAGGGTTTTTATCCAACAAAAAGCCGCCCGGCAAACCGGGCGGCTTTTTTATGTGCAACTGGCAGCGTGTCAGGCGGTGGTCAGCAGCGCCACCGCCACGGCCATCACCAGGATCCCGGCCCAGCCGATGGGTTTGAGCCGCTCGCCGAACAACAAGAGCCCGCCGAGCGCGGTGCCGAGGATGCCGATGGCGCCCCAGGTGGCGTAGGCGATGGCGAGATCTATCTTGCCGGTGCTCACCGCCTCCGAGAGCAGGGTGAAGGCGCAGAGCACCAGCAGGATGCCGAGAAAGCCCCAGCCCTTGTAGCGAAAGCCGACCGAGCGGTTGATGGCCATGTTGGCACAGATATCCAGCAGCGCCGCACCGAGCACGATGATCAGGGGGTGCATACCGCCTCCTTCAGCTTGCTCGGGTCATTCTGGCTGCGCGGCTCCTCATGGGTTTCCCCCAGGGTCACCATAACAATCCCCACTATGGCCAGCGCCAGACCGATCAGCTCCTGAGTGCCGAGGTCGTAATCCATGAACAGTATGGAGGCCAGGGTGATGAGACCGATCCCCAGCCCCTCCCACAAGGCGAAGGCGATCCCAATAGAGATTGTTTTGGCGGCTTTGGCCAGCAACAGATAGGAGAGGGTGATTAGCCCCCACATGGGCAGATAGTTGAGCCATCCGGCTTCATTGTCCGGGATCAGGGCCATGGTCGAGGTGCCCGCCACCTCGGTGAGGATGGCGCCGGTCAGAAAGATCCGGGCCAATAACATGCGACTGATTAACATACGACATCCTTTTGTGACTGCGACCCTGAGATGATAGCCGCGGTGAACGCCGGCTCGGGAATCGCTGAGCGTCGAGAAACCGAACGCTGTGGGTTTGCCTTGTATGTTAGGGGCGAGCTAAGGTAGTCATAGGAACCTCTGCCAACCACGGCCCTTATGAAGCTCAATCAGATACAACTCTTTGTCGAATCGGCTGACTGCGGCTCCATTGCCCATGCCGCTCGCCGGCTTGGCAAGAGTCGCAGCGCGGTCAGCACGGCGATTGCGGCACTGGAGCTGGAGCTTGGCGTCGATCTTTTTGAACGAGGGGCCAACCAGAGTCGGCTGACCGAGATAGGGGAGCAGGTGCTGGACGACTGCAAGCGGCTGCTGCAGGCGGCCAACAGCCTGAAGCTCAAGTGCGAGCATCACGCCTCGGGCGCCGAGGTGGCGCTGCGGGTGGCGCGGGACGATGCCATTCCCGAACCGGTCTGGCGGGACATGCTGGGCACCCTGCGCCGCCAGTTCCCGGGCACCAGTATCTCCCTGGTGCTGGCCTCGCCCCCCGAGCTGCCGGCGCTGGTGGAGGAGGGGTTTGTGGATGCAGCCTTCGGCCTCATCACCGACGAGCAGGAGCGCAGCGGTCTGTGCATCGATGTGCTGAACCCGATCCGCACCCTGATGGTGGTGGCGCCGAGCCACCCCCTCGCCAGCCTGAAGCGGGTGCTGCAGCAGGATCTGGCCGGCCATACCCAGGTCACCCTCTCCTACGTCGACGAGTATTCGGTGAAGAGTCTGTTGCCCATCGTCGGCCAGCACATAGGCCTGTCGAGTTTCGAGCTGATGCGGGACGCTGTGCTGGATGGCCTCGGTTGGGCCGTGCTGCCCTCGCCGTTGATCCAGAGCCAGTTACGGCAGGGGGAGCTGTTGACCCTGAAGCACAAGTTCAGCCTGCAGTGGCGCGATTACGGCGTCTATCTGACCGAGAATGCCCACCATGGCAAGGTGCTCGCCTGGTTGAAGAAGGCGATCCAGGCCTACCTCGAACCCTTCGAGTAAGACCGTGATCGCCAGGGGGCAGGCTGTTAACCCGCTTAGCGCAGGCTATGGCGGGCGGCAGGACGTTGACGAAAGGGCAGCAGCACTATCCCCAGCAGCAGATCCCCGAGCAGGGCGGCGAGCACGCCGGCACTCAGACCACAGAAGATGGCGGCCTGCTTGAGGGGCACCACGTAACTGTAGTTGTGCAGGGTGTCTTGCCAGAGCTGGGGATCCGGTTGCAGCAGCAGGTGGGACAGCTGCCGATACCAGGGGGCATCCTGAAAGGCGCTCTCCTGTTGCAGCCGCTGTTGCTGGCTCACCAGCAGTTGCAGGCTGGTGGCGTCCTGGGTGAAAACCGGATCCTGGCTGGCGCGGTAGTGCTGGATCAGGGCGCTCAGATCCCCGCCAAAATGCTGATCCGCGGTGCCCTGGAAGGGCGCCAGACTGAGATTGGCCTGTTGCAGCCGGGCATCCAGCCGCTGGTAATAGAGATCGATCAGCCCCGGTATCTGCACGCCTGCCAGCAAACCGAGAGCAAACAACATCATGCGAAGGTAGCTGCGCATCGTCATCATCCTGAGTGAGGGGAGAGACCATACTAGCCGCAAGCCGCTGGCGAGCCAAGGCGACGCTTCCTCCGGTCCCGGCCGATGGGGTTTTGGTCAGCACTCGGAAACAGCGTCTGACGGATCCCTCCTGTTTTTTGTGATTCAGATCACCAAAATTCTGCTTTAACATGGGCCCTTTTCGAAGGAGGCGCTGGCATGAGCAAGTTCATCCCTTTCTATCTGGTCGGGGGCCTGATCGCCCTCAGTTGGCTCGTCCTGCCGGGCCATGGCCCCTGGGATAGATGGGATCTCGCCACCTTCCGGTTGGTCAATGGCTGGCTTGGCGCCTCTCCGCGCTGGGCCGATCTGGTCGCCATCACCAATCACCGTCTGTTCGATCTGGCCGTGCTGGCCTGCATGGGGGGGATCCTGGCCAGCTGTTTCTTCCACGTCCAGGGGCGGGAGCGCCACCGGCTGGTGGCGATGGGGGTGGTCATGCTGCTCGGGGCCCTGCTCATCAATCAGTTCGGCCATCTGCTGCCGATCAGCCGCCCCAGCCCCACCCTGATGGTGGCGGGGGCACTGCGGGTGAGCGAGCTTAGCCAGATCCCGACCAAGGATTCTGCCGGCGACAGCTTTCCCGGCGATCACGCCCTGTTCCTGATGATCTTCGCCGGTTTCGCCTTGCGTTACCTGCCGCGCTGGGCTGCCGTCGTCGCCGTGTTCATGGTGCCCCTGTTCTCGGCCCCCCGCATCCTGGCCGGAGCCCACTGGTTGACGGATGTCTATGTGGGTGCCCTCAGTCTGGCCCTGCTCTGCCTGCCGCCACTGCTGCTGACCCCCTTGTCGGATCGGCTGATCGCGCGCCTCGTCCCCAGACTGTCTCGCTGCCTGTCCTGATGTCCTCTCCCTCACTGACCCACGCACGATAAAAAAGAAGGCGGTGGTTAGCCGCCTTCTTTTGGTGATGCACCATCGGAATCTGTGGTCGTCGCGAAATGACCATGATTACGACCGATGAACCCGGGCTTGCGCCCTCATAGACAAGTATTAGCAGAGCCGTTCGGGCGTGCTTGTCGATAAATCCTCCGGTTAATCGTTTGCATCGGCTGAAGGGTTGATCCTGACCAAGATTTTTTATTCTTGCTGCCTTAGAATCGCCGCCCGTCGCTGGAGGACTTCGTATGCTCATTACTTTTTTACGCCTGTTGTTTGTTGGCTGTGCCCTGGTTTTCATCTTCATGCTGCTCCGCGCCTGGTGGCACAAACGGCGTCAGGGCGAACTTGAGTCCACGCCATTCTGGCCGGTGGCGGGCATAGGCTTTGTCGCCAACTTTCTCGATACCCTGGGGGTCGGCAGCTTCGCGGTGAAGACCGCCTGCTACAAGCAGTTCAAGCTCATCGATGACCGCCTGTTGCCCGGCACCCTCAACGGCCAGTGCGTGCTGCCGACCGTGGTCCAGTCCCTCATCTTCGTCGGCGCCGTCAAGGTGGATCCTGTCACCCTCATAGGCATGATGGTGGCGGCCGCGGCGGGAGCGGCCTGGGGGGCGCGTCACGTCGCCTCCTTCGACCGGCAGACCATCAGGCTGGTGATGGCGGTCTCCCTGCTGGTGGTGGCCGGGCTCATCTTCGCCGGGTTGCTGGGCCTGTTCCCCCTGGGGGGGGCGGCCATGGGGCTGACCGGCTACAAGTTGGGGATAGCGCTGCTCGGCAACTTCATCTTCGGCGTGCTGATGAATGTCGGCATCGGCCTGTTCGCCCCCTGCATGACGCTGGTCTATCTGCTGGGCATGAACCCGCTGGCGGCCTTCCCCATCATGATGGGCTCCACCGCCGTGCTCAGCGTCTTCTCGGCGGGTACCTTCATCCGCAAGGGGGCCTTCGATGCCAAGGCGGTGCTGGCGGTGGCCATCTTCGGCCCGATCGGCGTCGTGCTGGCCGCCATGCTGGTGCAGTCCATGGACATGCAGATGCTGAAATGGCTGGTGGCCTTCATCGTCATCTACACCTCCTGGACCATGTATGCCTCCTGGAAGGCAGCGCGCCATCAACCCCAGCCCCAGCTGGCGGGTGCCACCGGCTAGTATCACAGGCCCACCAGGCGAATAGCCGGTGGGCCTGTCATTTGGCGCGCCGGATCCCGCGTCTGGCGAGTGGCCCCGCCTTCATCTGGCCCGTGCTGGGCGGGGGACGCTGGCTGGAGGCGACCAGGGCCGCCTCGGCCTTGGCTCCGAGGAAGACATAGAGCCCCAGCGCCAGCAACAACCCCACGGCGCAGCCCATCACCCCCACCGCTGGCCAGAGCAGCTCGAGCTGGCCGAGGGAGCCCTTGAACAGCAGCAATAGCCCCTCGATGGAGACAGCGATTAGGATGGCGGCGATGAAGCGGGTGATGGTGCGGCGAATGGCGCTGTGGCGGAAGATGTCCTTATGCAGCAGCACCTCCTCCTCCAGAATGGTCTTGCCGAGATCGAACACCGCCAGCGCCAGGGTCAGGAAGATGATGGCACTGAAGGCGCCGAGCCGGTTCTGCTGGGTGCCGCACAGCAGCAGGTAGAGCTGCTCCAGCCCGTGCCAGATCAGGGTTGCGACGATGAGAAACAGCGCCAGGCTCAGGACCACATACACGGCCCTGAACCAGGGGATGGCGCGGCGCCGCTCCCTGTCTCCCATCAGCCAGGCGATCAGCTGATGCAGATTGATGCCGAGCTCGCAGCCATGGCCCTGTACCACCAGTCGAAGTTGCCCCTGGGGGGCGGGGATGGGGGCCAGTATGCCGGGCCTTGCCTGGCTCTGGCCTATGCTCTGAACGAAGGGGTAGCCCTTGAGGGCCTCCGGGGGGAGGGTTAGCAGCCCCAGCAACAGGGGGGTCAGCTCGGTTTCGTACTCCTGATAGCGCCGCAGCACATCGATGGGGCTCATCTCTGCCATACAAACCTCGGTCAAGTGGGCTCCTGCACGGATCAGTGCAAATAGTGGGCCTGCTTTATGACAATCAGGGGGGCGATCGTTGCACCAAAGGGTGGCAAAACGGGGGAGAGGCGCCGGGATGAGCACCAGAAAGGGGAGTGAAGCCGAACCTGGCTCCCGGATGAAGATGAAAAAGGGCCCTGCGAGGGCCCTTTGCTATTTCTGCGATGCGCGGCGCGTTAACCCGCCAGCTTGGCGAAGCTGCGATCGGCAGCGGCCAGGGTGTGTGCTATCTCCTTGTCGCCGTGAGCCAGGGACAGGAAGCCTGCCTCGTAGGCACTTGGCGCCAAGTAGACGCCTTCCTCAAGCATGAGATGGTAGAAGCGCTTGAAGCGTTCCATGTCGCAGCGGGTTACCTGCTCATAGCGGGTGATCTCGGTTTCCTCGGTGAAGAAGAAGCCGAACATGCCGCCCACATGGGTGATGGCGAGCGGGATGCCGTGCTTGGCGGCGGCGGCCTTCAGCCCCTCGGCCACCTGGGTGGTCTTGGCGCTCAGCTGCTCATAGAGGCCAGGCGCTTGCAGCAGATCCAGCATGGCGAGGCCGGCAGCCATGGCCACCGGGTTGCCAGACAGGGTACCCGCCTGATAAACCGGCCCGGTCGGGGCTATGTGCTGCATCACCTTCTTCTTGCCGCCGAAGGCGCCCACCGGCATGCCGGCACCGATGATCTTGCCGAGGGTGGTGAGATCCGGCTCTATGTTGTAATGGCCCTGGGCGCCGCGCAGGGAAACGCGGAAGCCGGTCATGACTTCGTCCAGGATCAGCAGGGCGCCAAACTCGTCACAGATGGCGCGCAGCCCTTCCAGGAAGCCGGGGACCGGCGGGATGCAGTTCATGTTGCCGGCTACTGGCTCGACTATGATGCAGGCGATCTCGCTGCCGTACTGCTGGAAGGTGTCGCGCACCGACGCCAGATCGTTGAACACGCAAGTCAGGGTGTGCTTGGCGAAATCGGCCGGCACGCCCGGGCTGTTCGGCTGACCCAGGGTGAGGGCGCCGGAGCCTGCCTTCACCAGCAGGGAGTCGGCGTGACCGTGGTAGCAGCCTTCAAACTTGACGATCTTGTCGCGGCCGGTGTAGCCACGGGCCAGGCGGATGGCGCTCATGGTGGCCTCGGTACCGGAGTTCACCATCCGTACCTGCTCCATGGAGGGGACTATCTGGCGCACCTTCTCGGCCATCAGCACTTCGATCTCGGTGGGAGCGCCAAAGCTCAGCCCCTTCTCCACCGCCTGGATGACGGCGGCCTTGATGGCGGGGTGATTGTGGCCGAGCAGCATGGGGCCCCAGGAACCGATGTAGTCCACATAGGCCTGACCATCCACATCATAGAGATAGGCACCGTCGGCGTGATCGATGAAGCGGGGCGTGCCACCGACCCCGTTGAAGGCGCGGACCGGGGAGTTGACGCCACCCGGAATGGTCTGGCGGGCCTGTTCAAACAGCTGATCTGATTTTGACATGGATCATCCTTAATGGGATTTTGGTTGTCGTACCCGGGAAGATGGCCGAATGAGGCTCGGCAGCCAGGAGGGGGTGGAGTATGCTTTGCGCTCTCGTTACCCGGGCCCTGGCCTGCTCCGTGGCACATGAAACGGGCCGACTATAGCAGAAAGGCCCTGTGCTGGGCAGCCGGGCCGCCGTCGGGTGTCTCCAAATCTGGTTAGATGAATATGGTATCCCATGGTGCAAGAAACTCTCTTCTCTTCTGAACCGGCTGCGCCACACCGCAGACCCGTCTTTTTTCGCCTAATACAGCAGGACAAGATGCCGCTGCTGGTGTTGCTGCTGGCTGCCCTGGTCGGCATCCTGGCCGGACTGGTATGTGGACTGTTCGAATCCTCGGTGCGCTGGCTGGGGGAGCAGCGGCTCGAGCTGCTGGCGGATCGCCCCTGGTGGCAACTCGGCCTGCTGGGCTTCGGCTTCAGCGCCCTGCTCGGCCTGATCGGTTACTTTCTGACCCATACCTTTGCCCCCGAGGCGGGGGGATCCGGTATTCCCGAGATCGAGGGGGCCATGGACGATCTGCGGCCGGTGCGCTGGTGGCGGGTGCTGCCGGTCAAGTTCTTCGGCGGCATCTGCACTCTGAGCTCCGGCATGGTGCTGGGACGGGAGGGGCCCTCGGTGCAGATCGGTGGCAACCTCGGCAAGATGGTGGCCGATATCTTCCGGCTGCCCAAGGAGCATGGCCATGCCCTGCTGGCCGCGGGGGCGGCTGGTGGTCTGGCCGCCGCCTTCAATGCCCCGCTGGCGGGCATCCTCTTTGTGATGGAGGAGATGCGGCCGCAGTTCCGTTACTCCTTCCTCGCCATCAAGGCGGTGGGGATCTCCGCCGTCATGGCGACCCTGATGCTGCAAAACATGAAGGGGCAGGGGCCGGTAATAAGCCTCCCTCATTACGATGCTCCCGCCCTGAAGGCACTCTGGCTTTTCCTCTTCATGGGGGGCTGTTTCGGCGTGTTGGGTTTCGTCTTCAACAAGCTGGTGCTCGCCTGTCAGGACGGCTATCTGGCCCTGCACCAGAACAAGCGGCATCGCTTCGTCGCCATCGGCATGCTGGTGGCGGGCACCTTCGGCGTGCTGTCGCTGTTTGTCCCCTCGGTCACGGGAGGCGGCACCGAGCTCATTCCCCATCTGCTGGGCAATGAATATGCGCTGGCGACCCTGTTCCTGCTCTTCTCGGTGCGGCTGATTGCGACCCTGATCTGCTTCTGTTCGGGGGCGCCGGGCGGTGTCTTTGCCCCGACCCTGGCATTGGGCACCCTGTTCGGGGTGGTCTTCGGCCACCTGTTTCATGCGGCCTTCCCCGAGCTCGGCATCGAGCCGGGCGCCTTCGCCATCGCCGGTATGGGGGCGCTGTTTGCCGCCACTGTGCGGGCCCCCATCACTGGCATAGTGCTGGTGACCGAGATGACGGATAACTATCAGCTGATCCTGCCCATGATGATCACCACCATAGGTGCGACGCTGGTGGCGCAATGGTTGGGGGGACGTCCCATCTATTCCCAGATCCTGGAGCGAACTTTACGGCTGGCGGCGCGTCAAAAACGGGGAGAAAGCAGTGTGACGGCCGGTTAACTCCTTGTTTATCCGCATCAATCAGAGGATGCGCGTATAGTGAAGAGAGAGTGGCCCTGTGCGACGCAGTCATATAAAGAGGCCCTATGTCCCGAATCGTGAAGGTATTGGTCGTGTTGTTGGTGGGAGCGATCATCGGTTATTTCGTCGGTAATCGGCAGGATCTGGCTCAAGGCAGCCTGTTGACGGTGCAGCAGGAGACTCTGGAACGTCAGAGCAAGGCGATAGGCCAGCTCAAGACGGATCTGGGGGTAAAGGATACGCTGCTGGCGACCCAGAAGGCGGCCTTCGAGCAGTTGCAGCAGGCCCTCAAGGATCAAGAGGCGCAGGTGCAGGAGCAGAAGCGCCAGCTAGCCTTCTTCGAGCGGATCATGCGCCCCAGCGGTGAGCAGGTCGGGGTGGTGATAGACAATCTGACGCTGCAGGAGACCAGCGTGCCCGGCCGCTACCACTATCGTCTGGCCCTGACCCAGCCCGCCAAGAAGCGTGAGCTGTTTCGTGGCCAGGTCCAGATTAAAGTGGAGGGGAGCCTGGCCAACAAGCCAAAGACGCTCAGCAGTCGGGATCTTGGCATGAAGGTCGGGGAGGGGCGCTATGCCCTGCGTTACTTCCAGCTACTGGAGGGAAACTGGCAATTGCCGGAAGGCTTTATCCCGGATCGGGTGCGGGTGACCATCGCCAAAGAGGGCCGCCAACCCGCCCAGGAGTTGCTGGCTGAGTGGGGCGAGGTGCTCAAGCCGCTGGTGGCGCAACCCGCCCCGTTGCCTGCGGCACAGTAACAGAGCTGTGAATACTTGAACTAAATGGTCGGGTATTGGATAATTTCGCAGTTTCCATGTTTGTGGATTTAACGGTTGTGAGGTCAGTGATGAGTGCAGTAGCAGAAGCCCCGTTGCCAATCCAGATGACGGATGCGGCGGCTAACAAGGTAAAGACCTTGATTACCGAAGAAGAAAATACCGAGCTCAAGCTGCGGGTCTATATCACTGGGGGGGGCTGCTCCGGTTTCCAGTATGGTTTTACCTTTGACGAGAAGATCAACGAGGGTGACACCATTGTCGAGAAGAGCGGGGTGACCATGGTGATCGATCCCATGAGCCTGCAATACCTGGTCGGTGGCAGTGTGGACTACACCGAAGGGTTGGAAGGCTCTCGCTTCATCGTGACCAACCCCAATGCCACAACTACCTGTGGTTGCGGCTCCAGCTTCTCCATCTGATCGATGGCTGCAGTGAGATTGAAAGGGCCCATCTGGGCCCTTTTCTATTAGGCCGTCTTCTCTCTCCTATATATGTGCACCAGTTGCAGAGCCTTGCGCCCGACGTCGTAGCTCAGTTCAGTGCAGAATTGACCCTCCATGAGTCCTTTTGTGCTGCTCTCTTGTACGATCTGGTTGTTGATTAAACACTTGAACGCCTTTCTCAAAAAAACACATAGTTTTTGCTTGTCAGAAAGAATCAGGCCCCTATAATGCGACCCCATCAGCACGGCGCAGTGCGCGTCTGGTCTGGCTTGCAAAGCAACCCAGTGAGGGTTATAGTTTCAAACCCTGCTCTTTAACAATTTGAATCAAGCAATCTGTGTGGGCACTCACAGCATCGAGCATCAAAATTAATTTTTGATTTTCAATGTCTGGTGAAGTGACCAAAACGACTTGTTAGCAATAACAAGCCGAACAGTTTATTTCAGCAATTCATTGAGCCGCTGAGTTACTCCGGTAACAACG
>NZ_CDDF01000015.1 GCF_000819865.1 Aeromonas eucrenophila | reverse complement strand
CTAACAAGAAGCCCAGTCGACAGACTGGGCTTTTTTATACCTAAAACACCCCCCCTTATCCCTTCTTTGCGCCCCTTCTCCCATCAGTTTTAAAGATGTTTAACTTGTTCCAGTAGCATTCTTAATAGAATACGCAGAGCCAGATGGTCGCCATCTCGGGATGTGTCCACTCGACCCTATGCTTCTGGCGGGCGGGAATGTTGATGTGATCCCCCGGGCCCAGCAGCACCAACTGCTGCTCCTGAGTCTGCGGATCGACGAACAGCAGGCTGGCTTCACCCTGCACGATCAACACCCACTCGTGTTCATCCTGATCGTACCACTCGCCGGGGGCTGTCTGATGACCTTGGGAAACGATGCGCTCTATCCGCAGGTGATTGGTGCTGACCAGATCCTGAAAGAGCTCGGTGGGCAGAGGGGAGGGAATATCGTTCAGCAGGCTGCGACTGTGCATGGGTCATCTCCACTGTGATGTCTGTCCTTGCAGTATAGGGCCCTCCTTCTGGCGGGACGCGGTGGTCGGATGGGTATTTTGAGTCACAACTGGAGCTTTTTGTGGTGACTTTGTGGAAAAATTCGGAGAAGTCGCTGCAATCTTGGCAAATTCTTGCTATTTTGCGCAGCCATAAAAGCAAACGATTTCCTTCACACTTTCAGGATGAGTTATGGCAACGCAAGACATCGCCGCACAAGCAGGGAAGAGCGGCCTTCTGGACTCCTATTTTTCCATTTCCGAGCGCGGCAGCAGCGTGCGCCAGGAACTGTTGGCCGGGTTGACCACCTTCCTGGCCATGGTGTACAGCATCATAGTGGTGCCCAACATGCTGGGTGTCGCCGGCTTTGAGCAGGGGCCTGTGTTTGTGGCGACGTGCTTGATCGCCGCTTTCGGCTCTCTGCTGATGGGGCTCTGGGCCAAGCTGCCGATGGCCATAGGTTGCGCCATCTCCCTTACCGCCTTCACCGCCTTCAGCCTGGTGCTGGGGCAGGGTCTGAGCATTCCGGTGGCCCTCGGCGCCATCTTCCTGATGGGGGTGTTGTTTACCCTGATCAGCGTGACCGGCGTGCGCCAGTGGATCCTGGATAACCTGCCCTCCGGCATCGCCCACGGCACCGGGATCGGCATCGGCCTGTTCCTGCTGCTGATCGCCACTAACGGCGTCGGCATGGTGATCAAGAACGAAGGTGCTGGTCTGCCAGTTCAGCTAGGCGAGGTCACCTCCTTCCCCGTCATTATGACGGTGCTGGGTCTGGCAGCCATCTTCGGCCTGGAGCGCCGCAAGGTGCCGGGCGGCATCCTGATGGTGATCATCGCCATCTCCGCACTGGGTCTGGCCTTCGACCCCAAGGTGACTTGGCAGGGCTTCTTCGCCATGCCGAGCCTGACCGGTGAGAAGGGCTCCCTGGTGGGCAGCATGGATCTGCTGGGCGCCCTCAATCCCGTGGTGATCCCGACCGTGCTGGCCTTGGTGATGACTGCCGTGTTCGATGCGACCGGCACCATTCGCGCCGTGGCAGGCCAGGCTGGCCTCATCAACGAACGTGGTCACATCATCAGTGGCGGCAAGGCCCTGACGGCCGACTCCGTCAGCAGCATGGTGGCGGGCGTGGTCGGTGGTGCACCGGCAGCCGTGTACATCGAGTCCGCCGCCGGCACCGCCGCCGGTGGCAAGACAGGCCTGACCGCGACTCTGGTCGGGGTGCTGTTCCTGCTGATGATCTTCCTCTCCCCCCTGAGCTATCTGGTACCGGCCTACGCTACCGCACCGGCACTGATGTACGTCGGTCTGCTGATGCTGGGCAACGTCACCAAGCTGGACTTCAGCGACTCGGTCGATGCGCTGTCGGGCATGTTGTGCGCCGTCTTCATCGTGCTCACCTGCAACATAGTCACCGGCATCATGCTGGGCTTCGTGGCACTGGTGGTGGGGCGTCTGTTTGCCGCCGAGTGGAAGAAGCTCAACCCCGGCACCGTCATCATCGCCGTGGCACTGGTGGTGTTCTACGCCGGTGGCTGGGCCATCTAAGGCTTCCGGTTGGTATGAAGGGCTCCTGCGGGGGCCCTTTTCATGGTTGTGAGGGGGCTAACAGTTTCCATCCTTATCAGGTCGCGCCGTTTCAAATTGGAACGAAGCAGCCTCTCTTGCTGTTTCAAATCCGAACCGGAACGACCGTCATTTTTATCCCGCGTTATCCCGTTAGACTGGCTCCATCAACCATCTGTCACCCGCGCGGTGGCAAGCCAAAGGAGTGAGCCATGAAGAAGCTGATCAATGCCATCGATGCCGTGGTCCGTGAACAACTGATGGGGATGGCCGCCGCCCACCCCGAGCTCAAGGTTCGTATCGAGCCTCACTACATCACTCGTGCCGACTCCCCCGTCATGGGCAAGGTGGCGCTGGTCTCCGGCGGTGGCAGCGGTCACGAACCCATGCACGGCGGCCTGGTGGGCAAGGGAATGCTGGATGGTGCCTGCCCCGGCGAGATCTTCACCTCACCGACCCCGGATCAGATGTATGAGTGCGGTCAGGCGGTCGATGGCGGCGCTGGTGTGCTGTTCCTGGTGAAGAACTACACCGGCGATGTGCTCAACTTCGAGACCGCGGTGGAGCTGCTGCACGGCGACGGGGTCAAGGTGGGCTTCTCCCTGATCGATGACGACGTGGCAGTGAAAGACAGTCTCTATACCGCAGGCCGTCGCGGTGTCGCCACCACTGTGCTGTGCGAGAAGCTGGTCGGTGCCGCCGCCGAGGCGGGCTATGATCTGGCGCGCTGCGAGGCGCTGGCCCGTCGCATCAACAACCAGAGCCGCACCATAGGGGTTGCCATGCACGCCTGCACAGTCCCTGCGGCAGGCAAACCCTCCTTCACCCTGGCGGACAACGAGATGGAGTTCGGAGTCGGTATTCACGGCGAACCCGGCATAGCGCGCCGCCCCTTCACCGATCTCGATACCCTGGTGAACGACATGTTCAAGGAGCTGGCGGACAACGCCCCCTATGGCCGCACCCTGCGCCACTGGGACAGAGCCTCCGGCAGCTGGCAGGAGGAGCACAGCTTCATCGAGCCCCTCAACAGAGGCGATCGTGTCATCGCCCTGGTCAACAGCCTGGGGGGCACCCCCATCTCCGAGCTGTATGGCGTCTATGGCCGGCTCGCCGTGCTGTGCGAGGAGGCGGGCATCCACCTGGTGTGCAACCTGGTCGGCCCCTATTGCACCTCTCTCGACATGACCGGCCTCTCCATCACCCTGCTCAAGGTGGATGACGAGTTGATGAGCCTGTGGGATGCTCCCGTTCACACCCCTGCCCTGCGTCGCGGCTGCTAAGGAGTTCTTACTCTCATGTTAAGCAAGCATCAGATCGTCAACTGGCTGCTCGATTGCGAGCACATTTTTACCGATCAGCGGGCCTATCTCACCGCACTGGATACCGACATCGGCGACGGGGATCATGGCCTCAACATGCAGCGCGGTTTCACCAAGGTCGCCGAGAAGCTGCCTGCGGTGGCGGACAAGGACATAGGCCAGGTGCTCAAGACCACCGGCATGACCCTGCTCTCCTCGGTGGGTGGCGCCAGCGGCCCGCTCTACGGCACCTTCTTCATCCGGGCGGCGGCCAGCACCGAGGCCTGCCAGAGCCTGACCCTGGGGCAACTCGCCAAGATGCTGGCCGACGGGGTGGAGGGGATCGTCTCTCGCGGCCGTGCCGAGCCCGGCGACAAAACCATGTGCGACGCCTGGTGGCCGGCCCTGGCTGCCCTGCAACAGGCGCAGCAACAGGAGCTGACCCTGGCCGAGGCGCTGGACAAGGCGGTGCTGGCCGCGGCGGCCGGCACCGAGGCCACCATACAGATGCAGGCTCGCAAGGGGCGCGCCAGCTATCTGGGGGAGCGCAGCATAGGTCATCAGGATGCCGGGGCCACCTCGAGCCTGCTGTTGCTGACCGCCCTGCGGGACAGAGCGAGGTTATGAGATGATCGGCATCGTAGTAGTCTCTCACAGCGCCACCCTGGCGGCCGGCTTGCAAGCGCTGGCCGACCAGATGGGCAGCCCGGCCCGATTGCTGCTGGCGGCCGGGGTCGATGATCCCGAGCATCCCATCGGCACGGATGCCATCGCGGTGATGAGTGCGATAGAGCAAGCGGATGACGGCAGCGGCGTACTGGTGCTGATGGATCTCGGCAGCGCCCTGCTGAGCGCCGAGACCGCCCTCGAGCTGTTGCCTGCCGAGCTGAGTGCTCGGGTGCGGCTCAGCCCTGCGCCGCTGGTCGAAGGCACCCTGGCCGCCGTGGTAGCGGCTGGGGCGGGTCTCAGCCTCGATGAGGTGGCAGCGGAGGCGCTGGCGGGCTTGCAGGCCAAGGTCGCCATGCTGGGGGGACGGGAGCTCAGCACCCCGGCCATCCCCGAGCTCGCCCCGGAGGTGACCCAACTGAGTTGGCGCCATCGGGTGTGCAATCCCCACGGCCTGCACGTACGCCCCGCCGCCAAACTGGTGGCGGCGCTCAAGCCGTTCGAGGCGGAGCTCACCCTCTACAAGGGTGACAAGGGGATCAATCCCCGCAGCCTGACCCGGCTCGCCATGCTGGACGTGCGTTGTGGCGACGAGATTGAGCTCAGGGCCAGCGGCCCCGAGGCGGAACAAGCGATACAGGCGTTTCAGGCCCTGGCAGAGGGGCGCTTCGGCGAATAGACAAGCGAGTGATGACGAGAGAGGGGCCAGTGCCCCTCTTTTTTATTGCCGCAAGATGCCGCCGCTCAGCCCTGTTTCCCCGGCTCTATCTGCCACTGCTTCAACTTGCGCCAGAGGGTGGTGCGGCTGATGCCAAGGTGCTGCGCCATCAGGCTGACCTGACCCTGACAGGCGTGGGCGCAGCGCAGTATGGCCTGGCGCTCCAGCTCGGCCAGGCTGAGCAGGGGTTGCCCCACCACTTCACCGGCCAGCAGTTGATGGCCGTGGCGAATGGCGGCCGGCAGCGCCTGCGGCGGTATGGGCCCCTCCTGGCTGTGGAGCAGGGCGTGCTCGACGGCGCTGCGCAGCTCCCCCAGGTTGCCGGGCCAGGGGTAGGCCAGCAGACAGTCGAGGGCCGCCGGGCTGAAATGACGAACGGGCTCGCGCCCTTGGGCCCCCAGCTGCTGATCGATGAGGGCGGGCAGGTCGGCCACGCGCTCACGCAGGCCAGGCACCCGCAGTTCACAGGCCTGCAGGGCATAGAGCAGCTGGCGGCCAAACTGGCCCTCCTGCACCCGCTGCTCCAGCGCGGCGCTACTGGTGGCGATGATCCTCACCCTGAGCGGCAGGATGCGGGCCGAGTCGAAGCGCTGGATGCGGCCGGTCTTGAGCAGTTGCAGCAGGGCCGCCTGCATGGGGGCGGGCAGATACTCCACCTGCTCCAGCACCAGGGTGCCGCCGTGGGCCAGCTCGAACTTGCCCGCCCGCTCCTGACCCGATTCGTCGGAACCCATCAGCTCCAGCGCCATCCGCTCGCTCGGCAGCGCCTGGCAGTTGAGGATGATGAGGGGGCCGGCGGCGCGATCGCTGCCAAAATGGATCGCCTCCGCCAGCTGTACCTTGCCCACCTCCTCCTCCCCGCGCAGCAGCACGGGCCCCTGACTCTGGGTGGCCTGGCGGGCATGACGCAGCAGTTTGCGCATGGCGCTCGATACCCCGACCAGAGCTGAGAGCTCCGGCACCGCCTGGCGCAGCTGGTTGATGGCCCTGAGCCTGTCCAGCGGGTGCAGCAGGGCGATGAAGCTGACGCCGTCCGGCCCCGGTAGCGGCTTGAGGCTCAGCAGGACATTGATAAACTCCCCGCTCTGCTCTTCTGCCCGCCCTCCTGTCAGCTCCAGGGTCAGCTCCACATGGCTTAAGGGCGTCTGTCCCTCGATGGCGAGTCGCAACCGCTGGGGCAGCAGCAACTGCCGCTCCAGCGGCTGGCCAAGGCAGAGCGCCGGATCGAGCCGCAAGCGCTGGGCTGCCAGCGCGTTGAGGTAGCGCAGCCTGCCCTGGGGATCCCAGGCCAGCACGCCATCATCCATGCCATCGAGCAGGGCATAGAGCTCGCTCAGGTGGCGCTGGGACTCCTGCATCAGGGTCTCCATCTGCAGCAGGTGGGCCAGCTCGCGACCGGCGCCGACGGTGAGGGCGAGATCTCCCGCCGCCGCCGCGTCCAGCTTGCAGATCAGCGCGACTATGGCGACCTGACGACCGTTGCTGTTATAGACAGGGCTGGCGCAGCAGTGCCAGGGGTGCAGGGTCTGGTTGAAGTGTTGGGTGCCGCTGACGACGAGCGGTATGCCAGCAAGTGCCGCCAGGTTGATGGCATTGGTGCCGATGCGCCCCTCGCTGAAGAAGGCGCCGAGGCCGAAACCGAGTGCCTCCAGCTCGGCGAGGGTCTCCCCATGGCCGGTGCGTGCCAGCAGGCAGCCGCTCTCGTCGGTCAGCAGCAGGGCGCAGGGCCGCCCCTCCATGTATTCGTAGAGATCCTCCAGCGCCATCTCGCCGGTGGTGAGCAAGTCCCGCTTGCGCTGGCGCAGGCTGTGCAGGGTCTGCCCCCTGGCGCTGTGGGGCGGATGCCAGTGTTCCCGGCTGGTCTGGTGGGCGCAGCGCAGCCAGGAGGCCTGTAGATAGTCGGGCCAGGGCTGATGTGGCTGGGAATCGGATGGCAGGGTCAAGGGGATGTCCGGCAAGGGCTAAGCCCTGCATTTAACCACGCCACCCCGGCGGATTCAGTGACCCGCCTCAGAGAGTCGCCTCCTCGTCCATGGCGATGGTCGCCTCGGCAAATTGCTGCTCCAGCCAGTGGCAGAAGGCTCGGCACTGGGGGCTGCTCTCGCTCTCCTGGTGCACCAGCAGGCTCCAGCGAGGGCCGGCCACCCGATGTACCGAGAGCGGCAGCAGCAGACCCTGCTGGCGGGCGGGGCGGGAGAGCAGCTCGCTTACCAGCGCCACCCCCAGGCCGGCGCTGGCGGCGTCTTGCAGCAGACCGGGATCGGAGAAGTTGAGCCCCTGGGTGCGCAGTTGCAGATCCTCCCCTCCTTTCAGCGTCCAGTGGTGCCAGTCCAGCTCACGTTCCCCGTGCAGGGTGGTGCGCTCGGCGGCGGGTTGGGTCAAGACGGCCGGGGTCGCCACCGGCAGCAGCCGATCCGCCAGCAGCGTTCTATGGCTGCACTCGGCCTGGGCCTCGATATCGCTGCGCAGGGCGAGATCTATGGTCTGCTCGGCCATGTTGGGGGCCTCGTCGCTGGTGAACAGCCAGAGATCGATCTCTGGATGCTGGCGATGGAAGTCAGCCAGCCGGGGCAGCAACCAGAGCCGGGCGAGGGCCGTCGTGGTGTTGAGCACCAGCTGATTCGGCTTGCGGTACTGCTCGAGCCGCTGGATCCCCACCGCGAGTTGCAGCAGCACATTCTGGGTGGTGGCCAGCAGATCCTGGCCCGCATCGGTGAGGGCGACCGAGCGGCCCTGGCGATGAAACAGGGGCTGGCCGAGCAGTTCCTCCAGGGAGCGGATCTGCTGGCTGATGGCGGACTGGGTGAGGTGCAGCTCCTGGGCCGCCTGATGAAAACTGCCGAGCCTGGCGGCGGCCTCGAAGCCCCGCAGCACATTGAGGGGAGGCCAGTGTTTGAACATCATTGATTAGCTCCGCTTATCACTTTTACCGAAAATCGATCGTTTGTTCGCCATCGCTAGCGAGAATAGTCTATTCCCATCGTCAGCAACCTTAATAGTACCTAATCAGAGAGGGTGAGATGCGCGAGCAGGGAATGGTGGCAGCAGGCTGGTTTATGCCCGCCGAGTGGTGCCGACACACGGCGACCTGGATGGTCTGGCCGCACAACAAGGCGCAGTGGGAAAACGGTTGGGGCGTCACCCTGGCCGAGGTGCAGCAGGACTTCGCCCGGGTGGTCAACGCCATTGCCCGCTTCGAGCCGGTCAATCTGGTGGTGGATCCCGACGCCATTGCAGAGGCACGCGCCCTGTGCGGCGATCGGGTCACCCTGATCCCGCTGCCGGTGGATGACAGTTGGTGCCGGGACTCTGGCCCCACCTTCATCTGTCACCCAGAGCTCGGCACCGCTGGCATCAGCTGGCGCTTCAACGCCTGGGGGGGCAAGTCGGCCCATGGCCTGGACGAGGGGCTGGCGCGGCGCATCCTCAACAGCCTGGAGTTGGAGTGCATCGGCAGCTTCCTCGCCAACGAGGGGGGCGCCATCCACGTGGACGGCGAGGGCACCCTGATCACCACGGAATCCGTGCTGCTCAACAGCAACCGCAACCCCGGCATGAACAAGCAGGAGATCGAAGGGATCTTCGGCCGCTTGCTCGGCATCGAGAAGACCATCTGGCTGCCGGGGGATCCGGATCACGTCACCGGCGACATGACGGACGGCCACGTGGACGGCGTCTGCGCCTTCAGCCGCCCAGGTCAGCTGCTGGTAGATGCGACCCTGGATGCGGGTTCCACCTATGGCCGGGTGGTGGCGGAGAATCGCCGCGCCCTGGCCCTGGCGACCGATGCCAGAGGGCGCGGCTTCGAGTGCCGCGAACTGTTCGAGGCGAGTGAGGCGATAGACGCCGAGGCCGAGGTGTTCTGCGCCTCCTACACCAACTTCTACCTCGCCAACGGCGCCATCATCATGCCCGCCTATGGCGTGGCGGCAGACGAGGCGGCGGGTGCCGTGCTGAGGCTCGCCTTCCCGGACCGGCAGCTGGTGCCGGTGCGCATCAACCAGCTGGCCCACGGCGGCGGCGGCATTCACTGCATCACCCAGCAGCAGCCGGCCTGGCCACTGCAGGGTTAAGGATTGGGATCAGCCTCGTCAGGTGCGCCTGACGAGGTGTCGTGATGGGATCAGGGAGGAGACATTCATGAACAAGGTCGTCGCAACCACACAAGTCGCCTGTCAGCGGGAACGGGTGTCAGGGAGGGTATCCGGATGAGCAAGATAGTCGTCGCAACCACGCAGTTCGCGTGCAGCTGGGAGCTGGAGCGCAATCTGGATATCGCCGAGGGGCTGGTGAGGGAGGCGGTCGCCAAGGGGGCCAACCTGGTGCTGTTGCAGGAGCTGTTCGCCACGCCCTACTTCTGCATCGAGCAATATCACGGCCATCTGGCGCTGGCGGAATCGTTCGAGCAGAGCCGGGTGCTGCGCCGCTTCTCGGCCCTGGCGCGGGAGCTGGGGGTGGTGCTGCCCATCAGCTGGTTCGAGCGCGCCGGCAACGCCTACTTCAATTCGTTGGCGATGGCGGATGCGGATGGCCGATTGCTGGGGGTCTATCGCAAGACCCATATCCCCAACGCCATCGGCTATCAGGAGAAGGAGTATTTCAGCCCGGGGGACACGGGGTTTCGGGTCTGGGACACGGCCGCCGGCCGCATCGGGGTCGGCATCTGCTGGGATCAGTGGTTCCCGGAGGCGGCCCGTGCCATGGCGCTGCAGGGGGCCGAGCTGCTGCTCTATCCCACCGCCATCGGCTCCGAGCCGGGGGCGGCCGCGCTCGACTCGCGGGATCACTGGCAGTTGACCCAGCGCGGCCATGCCGCCGCCAACATCATGCCGGTGATCGCCGCCAACCGCATCGGCCGCGAGGTGGCGACCCAGGATCCCGAGCTGCAGATGCGCTTCTATGGCTCCTCCTTCATCACGGATCACAAGGGGGCCCTGCTGGCCGAGGCGGACAGGGACAGCCAGGGGGTGCTGGTGCAGGAACTGGATCTGGCGGCCATGGCCGAGGAGCGGCTGAGTTGGGGCATCTATCGGGATCGCCGTCCCGAGATGTACGGTGCCCTGCTGAGCCTGGACGGGCGCAGCCATCTGGGAGGGCGCCCATCATGAGCGCCCTCACCAAGATAGCCATGGGGCTGGCCCTGCTGTTGAGCGTCGGGGCCCAGGCCGAGGAGGCGCAGGAGGAGAAGGTGCTGCGCCTCTACAACTGGTCCGATTATTTTGCCCCCGATACCCTGAGTGAATTTACCAGGGAAACCGGGATCCGGGTCATCTACGACGTGATGGACAGCAGCGAGACCCTGGAGGCCAAGCTGATGGCGGGTCGCAGCGGTTATGACCTGATCTTCCCTGGCGATACGGTGGCGGAGCGGCTGATGCGGGCGGGCAGCCTGCAGCCGCTCGACAAGGGCAAGTTGCAGCACCTCGGCGACCTGGATCCCGAGCTGGTGCGCTTGCAGCAGGCCTACCCCCATGCGAAGGAGGCGGTGGTGCCCTACACCTGGGGCACCATAGGGCTCACCTACAATGCGGACGCGATCAAGCAGCGGATGCCGGATGCCCCGGTCAACAGCCTGGACATGTTGTTCAAGCCCGAGCTGGCGGCGAAATTTGCGGATTGCGGCATCTCTGTCATCGACTCCCCCGACGAGGTGCTGGCGGTGGTGCTGCACTATCTGGGGCGGGATCCGCGCAGCGGCAAGGCGGCGGATCTGGAGGCGGCCCTGGCCCTGCTCAAGGGGATCAAGCCCTATATCCGCAAGTTCCAGTCCCAGCCGGTGACGCCGCTGGTGAACGGGGATCTCTGCCTCTCCCTGGGTTACAGCGGTGACATGACCCAGGCCAGGCGGGCCGCCGCCGAGGCGGGCAAGGACCTCGATTTTGAATACCGGCTACCGAAGGAGGGGAGCACCATCTGGATGGATACCATGGCGATCCCGACGGATGCCCCCCATCCCGAGTATGCCTATGCTTTCATCAACTTCGTGATGCGCCCGGCCAACATGGCGGCCATCACCAACAGCACCGGCTATCCGACCGCCAGTGCCAAGGCCAAACCCATGGTGGATACCACCATGACGAGCAACTCGGATATTTACCTGGATGAGGCCAGCTACCAGCGGCTCATTCCGGGCAAAGACATTGCACAATCCCAGATGCGTGCCCGCATGCGAGCCTGGACTCGCTTCAAGAGCAGCCTCTGAACCTTAGGAGTAGAAAGATGTTTTCCCGACGCCATGTATTGAAACAGTTGGTCGCCCTCGGCGCCATTGCCGGGTTTGGCAGCCTGCCCGGTGCCCGCTCGGCCTTTGCCGCCGGCGAGACCAGTGTCACCGGTCGCTACCACATGCCGGAAGAGTCCTCGCCCCAGGCTCAGGTCTGGGTGGCTTTTGGCGCCAACAGTGATATCTGGGGTCGTAACTACAAGGATGTACAGGCCACCATAGGCCGGCTGGTCAAGGCCATGACCCCCTACACCCAGGTGTGTGTGCTCTGTCACGAGGAGGAAGAGGATCTGGCGCGCCAGCTGTGCGGCGAGCACAACACCCGCTTCATCAACGCCGAGCTGGACGACATCTGGCTGCGGGATACCGGCGGCGTCTTCGTGCAGGACGAGCAGGGGGCGCTCGGGCTGGTGGACTTCAACTTCAACGGTTGGGGCGACAAGCAGGAGCACAGCTATGACGCCAGGGTCGCCACCCTGGTGGGCCGGCAGACCGATGCCCACCGTCTGCAGAGCGAGCTGATCGGGGAAGGGGGCGGCATCGAAGTGGACGGCAATGGCACCGCCATCATGACCGAGAGCAGCTGGATCAACAGCAACCGCAATCCGGGCCTCAGCAAGGCGCAAGTGGAGGCGGAGCTCAAGCTCAATCTGGGGCTGCGCAAGATCATCTGGTTGCCGGGGATCAAGGGCAAGGACATCACCGACGCCCACGTGGACTTCTACGCCCGCTTCGTGCGCCCCGGGGTGGTGGTGATCAACATGGATAACGATCCCGACTCCTACGATTACAAGGTGACCCGCCAGCATCTGGCCATCTTGCAGCAGGCGACGGACGCCGATGGCAACAAGCTGGAACTGCATCAGCTGCCGCCCCCGCAGGGCGGGCGAGACAACAAATTCAGCCGCAGCCCGGATTTTGCCGCCGGTTACATCAACTACCTGCCCATCAATGGTGCCGTCATCGCCCCCCAGTTCGGCGATGCCAAGGCCGACCGCTACTGCCGGGATCTGCTGGCTCGCCTCTATCCGGGTCGGACGGTCGTGCAGATAGACATAGATCCTGTGGCCGCCGGTGGCGGTGGTATCCACTGTATCACCCTGCATCAGCCTGCCTGATATTCTGACAAGGTTGATTATTGCAGCGTGAAATACCATATGGGGCGCTTCGGCGCCCCATGTCATTGCTGTCGTCAGATGGTTCGCCTTGGTCAGATCCCCGTCATGCCGATCTCGTCGAGCTGAACGTGGGCGGGCTGGCGCAGGGTGTAGAGCACGGCCTCGGCCAGATCCTCCACCTGCAACCAGCCGGGCTTGCGCTCAGATGCGCAGGCCGGGGGCGGTACCTGCACCAGGCCGGGGCAGAGGGTATGCACCCGGATGCCCTGATGTTGCACCTCTTCCCGCAGCGCCTTGGCGAAGCCCAGCACCGCAAACTTGGCGGCGCAGTAGACGTTGGCCCTGGCATAGCCGTGCTTGGCGGCCTGGGAGGCGATGTTGATGATGGTGCCGTGGCGGCGGGCCAGCATGTCCGGCAGGCAGGCCTGGGTCAGCAGGAAGGTCCCCTTGGCGCAGGTGTTCATCACCCTGTCCCACTCGGATTCCGGCAGATCCTGCACCAGGTAGTCGCTGCCGACCCCGCTGTTGTTGATCAGCAGATCGATGGGGCCGAGCAATGCGCTAGCCTGGGCATGCTGGGCGCGCACCTGGGCGCCGTCGCACACATCCAGCACCAGCGGCAGCACCCTCACCCCGTATTGGGCGCTAAGGCGTGCCGACTCCTGCTCCAGCAATGACTGGCGGCGGGAGGCCAGGATCAGCTCCACCCCCTGGCTGGCCAGTGCCTCGGCGATGGCCAGTCCGATACCGCTCGCGCCACCTGTGATCAGGGCGCGTGTTGCTCTCAGTTCGTTCATCTTCTGTACCTCCTGAATGATGGAGGCATTGTGGCGGGGGGCGATTCGGGACGGTAGGGGGGAGGCGGTGGCGGCTCGAACTCTGGTTCGGATTTGGCGTAAGACGTTCGAACTTTGGTTCTAGGTGGATGACGGCTCTTTCAAATTGCCGGAGCACAGCCGTTGATCTTGAAAGAAAAACGCCGCCCTTGGGGCGGCGTCTTGCATCATGGCATCTGTTTGCCCTGGGGCGGCGCCAGCGCCTTGTCGCTGCTCTGGTGATCCTCCTCCTTGATCCAGGCATCCAGCAGGGTGTAACCCACCGCCAGCACCACCGGGCCGATGAAGAGGCCAATGATGCCCATCGCCAGCAGGCCGCCGATGACCCCGACCAGGATCAGGATCAGCGGCAAGTCGGCGCCGCGCTTGATGAGGAAGGGGCGCAGGAAGTTGTCCATGGTGCCCGCCAGCAGGGACCACACCAGCAGGAAGGTGCCCCAGGTGGTGTCGCCGGTCCAGTAGAGATAGCCGACGCTGGCGATCAGCACCGGGAAGGGGCCTATCTGGGCCACGATCAGCAGGAACATCAGCACCACCAGAATCATGGTGTAGGGAATGCCCGCGATCATCAGGCCGAGCCCGGCCACCGACGACTGTACCAGGGCGGTCACTACCACCCCCATGGCGACGGCCCGGATGGCCTGGGAGGCCAGCACGACGGCGTTGTCACCGCGCTGGCCTGCCAGCCGGTGGGCGAAGCGACGAATGCCGTCCGCCGCCTTCTCTCCCGAGTGGTAGAGCAGGCCGCAGATGGCCACCGTCAACAGGAAGTGGACGAATAGCAGGCCGAGGTTGCCGGCCTGTGAGGCGAGCCAGCGGGCGGTCTGGCCGAAATAGGGGGCCAGCTTGGCGAACAGCACCTGACCACCGCTCGCCAGGATCTGCTGCCAGAACTCATACAGCTTGCCACCCACCAGCGGGAACTGCTGCAACCAGAGCAGCGCGGGAGGCGGCGAGTGACTCAACTCGGTGCCAAGCGCAATCAGCATGGGGGCCTTCTCCGCCACGTTGGCCAGCGCCATGAACAGCGGGATGACAAACATCAGCAACAGTATGCTGCTCATCAGCAGGGCGGCCAGGGCCCGCTTGCCCCACAGCAGTCGCTGGGCCATCTGCATCAGCGGCCAGGTGGCGATGGTGATCATGGTTGCCCACACCAGTGCGGGCAGGAAGGGGCGCAGCACCATGAAGCACGAGATGATGAGCAGACTGAGGAACAGCACCCCCAGGGTTATCTTGGCCAAATCGACTTTTTTCATAGGCATTGCATTCCCTTCAAGTAGGGGTTGGGCCCCGGTGCGCGGGGCCGGGGTGGATGAAACGTAGCGACCACCAGAGGCCGGCGCTCAGCCAGAGCCCCAGGCAACCGATGAGCGATCCCTGCCCCACCAGGATCAGCAGGGAGCTGCTGGTGAGCAGCGGCAGGGCAAGCAACAGGCCGCCGATACCCAGGCTGACCGCCAGGGCCAGCAGGGCACAACGGATGGCGGGCACAGGGTGTCGTTCGAGTGGGAACAGAGTACCCGATACCAGCCCCAGGGTGAACATGGCCAGCGCCCCCAGGGCGCTGGATTGAGTGAACCCGGCCCCCAGCAGGCTGAGCAGGATCAGGCCCCACCAGGCGAGCCGATTGTCCGCCAGGGCGAAGAGAGGTTTGCGCAGGGCCAGCAGGAGGGCGCCGAGCCCCAGGCCCACCACCACATCCGAGATGAAGTGCACACCGAGCCAGACCCGAGCCAGCCCGGCCAGACTCGCCAGCAGCAGGGCGAGGGTGATGCCTTGCCAGGCCCGGATCCCCGGCAGCGAGCAGAGCATCAAACCCCAGCACAGCAGGGCGGAGGCGGTGTGGCCGCTCGGCATGCCAAAGCCCTGGGCGCTGTGCTGCGCCAGCGCGGGGTCCAGGTGGAAGGGCCTCGGCCAGCCCAGCCCCTCCTTGGCGAGCTGCACCAGCAGGGTCAGCAGCACCATGGCAAACAGCATCCGGTAGAGCCTCGGCCAACCGAGCAGGGGCAAGAGCAGCAGGGCCAGCCCCAGCTGGACGGGAGCGGTGCCGAGCAGGTTGCCGGCCAGGGGCCAGAGGGCGTCTGGCCCTATCCAGCCTTGCAGGCGCTGGATCAGCGGCAGCTCTGCTCTGTGCAGTGGGCTGGCACCAGCGCCGAAGTCGGTCTGCCACTGTATTGGGCTCTCGGGCACCTCTGCGAGTCTGGGGGCCAGCCAGTCGAGCTGCGCCGGGAAGCGACGCTGGTCGTCTGGCAGCAGGGCCGGTTCGATCAGCCGGGCGTTGAGAATTTCACCGCCGAGGTTGGGGGCCCGCAGCAGGGAGACGAAGCCCGTCCCTGTCTGGGCCTGGATGGGAGCCAGGGTCTGGCAGGCGAACAGCTGGGCCCGCTGCCAGCGCCCCAGCTCGGCGGTGATCCGGCCGCGCAGCCCCGTCTCCTCGAACAGCTCTCGCAGGGCCGCCTGCTCGGCGCTTTCCCCTGCGTCTATGTAGCCGCCACTCAGGCTGTAGCGCCCGGAGATCCTGTCTTGCACCAGCAGCAACTGTTGCTGGTGGCGGATCACGCAGGCGGCCGCACTGGGGGCCGTTTGGGCGGCCTGGACGGCGAGCAACGGTGACAGCAGCAGAAGCAGGAAAAAAAAGGCGCGGATCATGGCGGGTCCATGGGGCTGATGAATGGGGCAAGGGTCACAGAAATCAGATACTTGGGCAATGAATTCCTGATGAAATCCCGGCCGAAGCGGCAGGGTTCGGGTTCAAACCGAGCCGCAAGGATTGCCGTCGGCCGAGGCAGTCCCTACTATTGGCGGCTATTGTTCTTCTCATTCAACACTGCTTGGGGCCTTCCATGCGACAGATTGGTTTTTTCTTGGGGATAGGCATTGGCGTCATCCTGATACTCTTTGGCAGCATCGTCATCTTTCAGGCCTTGCCCGCCGCACTGGACGTGCTGGAGATGCCGAGCCGCATCCCCTTCGTGCGTGAGGTTTACACCTGGCTGATGACCAGCGCCAGCGGCCTCACCAACCAGCTCGAGCAGAATTTCCTGGAGGCATTCCAGACGGTGCTCAAGCTGATACTGCTGATCACCTTCCTGTGGGTCTGCGTCAAGCTGGTCAACATGGGGGTGCTGATCATCCGGGCCGGCGTCGATCTCATTCGCACCGCCATCGAGCACAGCGAAGACAAGGTGGCCAAGCCCTCCGAGCAGGATCGCCATTTTTAAGGTTTCACTGCCTCATCGCAGATAAACAACAGGCCACCCTAGGGTGGCCTGTTTGCATGGTGGTATATGCCACCCGATATCAGTTAAGCAGTTTCTCCAGCTCAGCCTCGGCGTCCGCTCGGGCCTGGTCACCCTGCTCTGCGGCCTTGACGGTGTCGGTCACGGCCTTGCTGGCTTGCTGCTGCACCGTGGTGGTGGCGTTGCTGACGGCCTGCTTGGCGGTGTCGGCCACGGCTTTGGTCACCTGCTGTTGAGTGCTGACGGCGGCGCTGCTGACTGCCTGTTTGGCAGTGTCTGCCATGGCCTTGCTGGCCTGCTGCTGCACCGTGCTGGTGGCGCTGCTGGCGGCCTGCTTGGCGGTGTCGGTCACGGCCTTGCTGGCCTGCTGCTGGGTGCTGACGGCGGCGCTGCTGACTGCCTGTTTGGCAGTGTCGGTCACGGCCTTGCTGGCTTGCTGCTGCACGGTGGAGGTGGTGCTGCCGACTGCCTGCTTGGCGGTATCGGCCACGGCCTTGGTCGCCTGCTGTTGAGTGCTGGCAGCGGCGCTACTCACGGCTTGCTTGGCGGTGTCGGCCACGGCCTTGGTCGCTTGCTGCTGGGTATTGGCAGCGGCGCTGCTCACCGCCAGTTTGGCGGAATCCGTCACGGCCTGGTTGGCCTGCTGCAGGGTGCCGGCGGCGCTCTTGCTCACCTGCTGTTGCACCGCGCCGGTGGCACTGCCGACCGCCTGCCTGGCCGAGCCGGTGATCGCCTGAGTTGCGCTCTGCTGCATGGCGCCCACCATGTTGCCGAGCAGGGAGCCACCGGATCCCGTCATGGCCTGGCCGACGCCGTTGAGGGCGGTGGCCGTGGTGCCACTCTGGCTCTGCCAATCCTGCATGGCGCTCGGCCAGCTCGGGGTGGCTGCCGTCAGGTTTTCACCGAACACCTGGGTGGCGCCATCCTTCTTCTGCAGCATGACGGAGAGCTGGTTGGTCTCGGCGTTCCACACCATGCCCGCCTGCTTAGCGGCATCCGGCACCGGGGCGTAGCGAGAGACCACGTAGAACAGCGGCCCCTCCTGCTGCAACTCGTTGGCGGTCTTGAGCAACTGCATGGTGCTGTCGTAGTCGGGCCCCAGCATGGCGGTCATCCGATCCTTGATGATCGGCTGCTCGAACAGGTTGGCTTCGTTCGGATCGAAACCGACCAGGGGCTTGAGCAGGGCCCACATCAGCTGGCTGGTGGGGCTCATCATCAGCAGGGGGGCAACGCAGGCGGACAACATCAGGCTCAGGCAGGCAGCCTGGAGCAACGGCATGATACGCATCGACGACATATCCAAGTAATTATTTGATTAATATTGGGTTATGCTGTCATATCCCGACAACATCACCTGAACTGGGCTGCCCCTTTCACGATGTAACACGATGGAGGCGGCGGGCGCAGGCAGGCTACCATATTGCTTCCGGAATGCCAGACGGGCCGACATTTATTGGTCAAGTCGGCGACGCAGATGGTCGCCTTGGGAGATCAGGCTTTCGTTGTCACAGGTGTCATCCCATGATCCGCTCCTTGTTCTGTCTGCTGGTGCTGAGTGCGCCATCTACCGTTTTTTCTGCCCCGGCTCCCCTGACCCACTCGGTGGGCACGGATCTGGTGCTGCCGCTCGGCTCCTTGCCGGAGCGGGTCTGCTGGTATCAGGATCAGAAATACTCCCAGGGTGCCCGCATCCAGCAGGGGGATGTCTGGCTGGAGTGCGGCCCCCAGAACGCGCAGGAGAGCAATGGCTCCCTGGTCTGGCATGAGCCTCAGCTGTATCAGCCCGCCGCCGAGGGGAGCCGCAACCGGGAGACGATCAGGGTGAGTCAGTGAGCCTTTTCTTGATCCAGCTACAGACATGGGCGTGATCTCTATCGCATAATGCGGCTCTTTCTTCTCTTGGGTGGGATCTAAGCAATGGCTCGTCGCTCTTCCAATATGCAACGTCGTCGTAGTAGCTGGTGGTATAAACGCCTATTGGTACGGGAGCGGGCAGAGCGCGAAGCGCGTTCCGTTCGGGATTGATGATTAACTTGGAAAACGGGGCCTCAGGGCCCCGTTTTTATTTGTCTTTTTAGATCGCAAAAAAGAGGCCAGATGGCCTCCTTTTTTATTGCCTGTCAGATGGTTAGCGTTGCAGGGCGGCCAGTGCCAGGGCGACCCGCTTGGCGTATTCCGGATCCGCCTGCTCGAAGTGCCTGAGCTGGGCCTGGACGATGGCGTCGTCTTCCACGTTGACCAGAGAGCGCGCCAGGTTGGCGGCGAGGCGTGAGCGCTGCCCCTCGTCCATGATGCGAAACAGGTTGCCAGGCTGGCTGTAGTAGTCGTCATCATAGTCGCGGAAGTCGTAGTGCAGGGCGGCTCCTTCCAGGCTCAGGGCAGGCTCGTGCTGCTCGCTCGGGGTCTGGGTGCCGAAGCGGTTCGGCTGGTAGTTCGGGCTGGCGCCGCCGTTGCTGTCCGCTCGCATGGCGCCGTCGCGGTGGGCGCCGCTGAACGGGCAGCGGGGGGCGTTGACCGGCAGCAGACCGTGGTTGACCCCGAGGCGGTAGCGCTGGGTGTCACCGTAGGAGAAGAGCCGTCCCTGCAGCATGCGATCCGGCGAGAAGCCGATGCCGGGCACCACGTTGGCCGGGGTGAAGGCGGCCTGCTCCACGTGGGCGAAGTAGTTGTCCGGGTTCTTGTTGAGCTCCAGCACTCCCAGCGGGATCAGCGGGTAATCCTTGTGGGGCCATACCTTTGTGAGATCGAACGGGTGGATCTCATAGGTATGGGCCTCGGCCTCCGGCATGATCTGCACATGGACCTTCCAGCGCGGGAAGTCGCCCTGCTCGATGGCGTTGAACAGATCCGCCTGGCTGCTCTCCCTGTCCCGGCCGACCACCTTGGCGGCCTCTTCATCGGTGTAGAAGCTGTGGCCCTGCTCGGTCTTGAAGTGGAACTTGACCCAGAAGCGCTCGTTGGCGTCGTTGATGAAGCTGAAGGTGTGGCTGCCGTAGCCGTTCATCTCCCGCAGGCTCTTGGGGATGCCGCGGTCGCTGAACAATGTGGTGATCTGGTGCAGGGATTCCGGGTGGCGGGACCAGAAGTCCCAGGCGGCGGTGGCGCTGCGCAGGTTGGTGCGGGGATCCCGCTTCTGGGTGTGGATGAAGTCCGGGAATTTCAGCGGGTCGCGGATAAAGAAGACCGGGGTGTTGTTGCCCACCAGATCCCAGTTGCCCTGCTCGGTGTAGAACTTCAGGGCGAAGCCGCGCACATCGCGCTCCGCATCGGCGGCCCCCTTCTCACCGGCGACGGTGGAGAAGCGCAGGAACACCGGAGTCTGTTTGCCGACGGCGTTGAACAGATCGGCCTTGCTGAACTGGCTGATGTCGTGGGTGACGGTGAAGGTGCCGTAGGCGCCGGAGCCCTTGGCGTGCACCACCCGCTCCGGGATCCGTTCCCGGTCGAAGTGGGCCAGCTTCTCCATCAACCAGATGTCTTGCATCAGCACCGGGCCACGGGGGCCGGCGGTCAGGCTGTTGTTGTTGTCGACGACGGGGGCACCGTTGGCGCTGTGCAGGGTCTTGTCAGTCATGGGGCATCTCCTTGTGATGATGGAGGCACGATACGGCAAGGGGCGCGAGCGGGGCCAATCGGTCAGCTCTAAGTGTTTGATAGGTGGCCCTAATGGAGTTGGCTACGGACACAAAGGGCGCTATTTTGGACGGACGTTCACACATCAGGGAGGAGAGGGGATGATTGAGATCAGGATTCGTCAGGCGGAGGCCGGGGATGCCCAGGGGCTGCGGGATCTCTATGCCATGCCAAAGGCCCAGGCGGGCACTCTGCAGATGCCCTATCCGACCCTGGCCATGTGGCAGCAACGGTTGGCGGAGCGCAGCGGCTACGGCCTGGTGGCCACGGTGGATGAGCTGCTGGTGGGGGATCTCAGGCTCTGGCTGGAGGCGAACCCACGGCGCCGCCATGTGGGCTCTTTTGGCATGGGGGTGCGGGATGACTGGGCTGGCCGCGGCGTGGGCTCGGCCCTGCTGGGGGCGGCGGTGGATCTGGCGGACAACTGGCTCAACCTGCAACGGCTCGAGCTGACGGTCTACAGCGACAATGCGGCCGCCATCGCGCTCTATCGCAAGCATGGCTTCGAGCAGGAGGGCTGCTCCCCCGCCTATGCGTTTCGCGAGGGACGCTTCGTGGACGCCCTGCATATGGGGCGGGTCAGATTGCCATGATCGATTATCGCGCCTGTCAGAGATGCGCCCGCCATAGCGGGTTATATCACCAGTTCTACTGCGTCGATGTGCTAGAGAGTGGGACGGATCTGATTGCCATAAGAGTGACGCTGCCATGATCGACTATCGCGCCCGCCTGCGGCCCGCCATCCGGGCGCTGGAGCAGGATCCCGAGCTCTCCATCGAGGCGCTGGCGGCGCTGGCCTGTCTCTCCCTCTTCCACTTCCACCGGGTATTCACCGCCGTGGTGGGGGAAGCGCCGGGGGAGATGTGCCGGCGCCTGCGCATGCAGCGGGCGGCCTGGCAGCTGTGCTACACGGATGCCAGCGTCACGGCCATTGCGCTGGGAGCGGGGCTCGCCAGTTCCCAGGCCTTTGCCAAGGCGTTTCGCCGCCACTACGGCTGTGCCCCCGGCGAGTTTCGCCGTGACAAGCGCAAGAATGGACACCATGAGAGCAAGGATGGACACGCTTGGGACGGACTGCTCCCTTATGCTGAAGGCCACTCATCAGCAAGGAGCAACAACATGAAAACCGTCGAGATGGATGCCCGCACCCTGGCCTATATCCGGGTGACAGGCCCCTATGGGGAAGGCTATGACGTGGTCTGCGGCCGCCTGCATCAATGGGCTGCCGCGCGCGGGCTAGAGGGCGGGGAGTGGATCTTCATCTACCACGACAACCCCGAGGTGACGCCGCCGGCCCAGTGCCGCACCGACATCGGCATCACTGTGCCGCCCCAGACCCGGGGCGAGGGGGAGGTGGAAACCCAGCTTATCCCCGCCGGTCGCTACGCCCAGTCTCGTTATCTCATCACGGACAGAAGCCAGTACGGACCGCGCTGGCAGGAGCACATCAATGACATAGTCGCCGCCGGGCTGGAATTTGGCAGTGGACCCTGCTTCGAGCTCTACCACAGCGTGAGCAACGATCCCCTGCGCGATGACGTGAGCTTCTGCTCCAACGTAAAAGCCTGATAGTCAGGACGACTGCTTCAAGACTGAAAAACAGTCGATATGCGAGATAAAACCAAGAGGAGCCAGTGATGGCTCCTCTTTGCATCTGGGCTCGCAGCGGGTTTCTCACATCCGTAAGGGATCTCGGCGGTGCTCCATCAAGGGTGTGCAACGCTGGCCGTTGATCACGTCCCGCTAGGACTGGCTGGGCACCTTGTCCCGGCGGGATTTCCACCACCAGCGCAGGCGGATTTGGGAGATCAGCATGCCCGCCAGCATCAGGGAGCAGCCGACCGATAATGACACGCTCATTGAGATTGGCTGGGCACCTTGTCTCGGCGGGACTTCCACCACCAGCGCAGGCGGATCTGGGAGATCAGCATGCCCGCCAGCATCAGGGAGCAGCCGACGATGGCCCGTTCATCCAGGGTCTCACCGAGCAGCAGCACGCCACCGATGGCGGCAAACACCGTCTCCAGGCTGAGGATGATGGCGGCATGGGCCGGGTGGGCGCCGCGCTGACCCACCACCTGCAGGGTGTAACCGATGCCGACCGACACCAGCCCGGCATAGAGCAGCGCCTGCCAGCCCGCCACGGCGCCACTCAGGGTCGGGGTCTCGATGACGAAGGCGGTGGCCAGGCTCAGCAGGCCGCACACCACGAACTGCACGCCTGCGAGGCGGATGGGGGCAACCCGGTTCGAGTAGTGATCCAGCAGCAGCAGGTGAATGGCCCAGAACAGGGCGCCGACCACCTGCAGCAGATCCCCGTAGCCGATGGTGAAGTCGTCGGTCACGCTGAGGTAGTAGAGCCCGGCCATGGCGATGAGGGCGCCGACCCAGGTGTTGGCCCCGGTCTTGTGGCGCAGTAACAGTCCGATGACGGGCACCAGTATGATGTAGAGGCCGGTGATGAACCCCGCCTTGGCGGCGGTGGTGTAGAGCAGTCCCACCTGTTGCAGGGAGGCGGCGCTGAACAGCACTGTGCCGGCGATAAGGCCACCGGTCAGCAGCAGCCGGCGCTCGCCGGACGATGACCCGGATGGCGCGCTGGGTTGACGCGACTTGAGCCACCACAACAGCGGTAGCAGGGAGAGGGCGCCGAGCAGGAAGCGCAGGCCGTTGAAGGTGAAGGGCCCCATGTGGTCCATCCCCAGGCGTTGGGCCACGAAGCCCAGCCCCCAGATGGCGGCGGCCATCAATAACATCATGTTCGAACGCATACGGATTCATCCCTGAAAAGACAGTCACAGCGGCACTCCACGGCCTCTGTCAGTACGATACCCGTCTGCGGGGGGGCTTGTCGCCAGCCATTTTCACTCTTTGATCCGCGGCTTGGGTCGAGTGTCAGGTGTCCTCAGCCATTGGCGAGCTTGGCCAGCAGGGAGATCAGGGCGGGTAGCAGCAAATGGCTGCGCAGGTGCTGGCTCAGCCAATATCACTGCGAAAGGGCACCACCTCAACTGTTGGCGAGCTTGGCCAGCAGCGGGATCAGGGCGAGCAGCAGCAGGTTGCCGCGCAGGATCCAGACCACCCAGAATTGCTGCTGGATGGACACCATGGGGGCGTGCCCCTGGCGCAGGGAGTGGCGCCAGCGCTGGAACAGCCGGCTGGGGTAGCCAAAGCTGATGACCATGCAGAAGAACAGCAGCAGCTTGATGCGATAGCCGGGGTTGGCGAGCAGGACCCTCGGCGTCAGATCGTGGTTGAACACCTGCAACACGCCGGTGATGAAGATGAGCAGCAGGGCCAGCGCCACCAGGCTGTCCGCGATCAGCAGCTTGCGCACCTGCTCGATGGACATGCCACGGCGAAACAGAAAATATTCCGACGTCACGGCGCCGGTCAGGGTGATCACGGCGCAATAGTGGATCGCCGTCAGCAGGTCCTGGTTCAACATTTATGGGAATTCCTTCTCGTCCGGCACATCACAAGCTTCCTCTTGGACGCCGTTAGGCGGGGCTGATATTCTCACACTACATCGCATCTGACGATAGCCGAGGGCCTGGATTGGCCAAGCAAGACACGCGGGTTGAAACCACTCAAAACTGGTCTCTGGTTGCCAGGATGCGACTGGGGCTGGCATTGCTTTTCCTGCCGGTGCTGATGCTGGGCAGTATCTACTACCTGCACATGGAGCGCAGCCTCCAAATCGATCTGCAGCAGCGCCTGCTCGCCACCAACAAGCAGTTGCAACACACCTTCATCGAACCCTACCTGAGCGAGCTGGAACGCCAGTTCAACCTGATCTACGACAAGACGCAGGTCGAGGACTTCAGCGGCGCCGGGCTGCGGCACGGGGAGCGCTATCTGCAGGAGTGGGCGCTCTACAAGGGGGTCATGGCGGATCTCGACTCCGCCTATGTCGGCACCGCCAGGGGGGATTTCCTCATCTACCCCAGACCCGAGGTGCCCGCCGACTACGATCCCAGAACGCGCCCCTGGTATCGGCTGGCCAGCCAGCAGGCGGGCAAGCTGGTGTGGACGGATCCCTATCAGGGCTACGGCGTGCTGCACGACAAGCTGATGATCTCCCTGGCGCGGACCCTGTCCGATCGGGAAGGCAAGATACAGGCCGTGGTGGCCATCGACGTGGTACTGGCTCCCTTCTCGGCCCAGCTGAACAAGCAGCCGGAGGCGGGCTACCAGATGATCATCAACCAGTCCGGCAAGGTGCTGGCCTATCCTGACGCGAGCTGGCTGCTCAAGACTATGCCCAGTCCCCACTGGCTCGCGCGTTTTAGCAATGCAGAGGGCATCTTCCTCGATACCCAGACCCAGCAGTTTGTGGCCTATCGCCGGCTGCCGCACTGGAACTGGGTGCTGATCAGCGTGCAACCGGCGGCCAGTTTCCAGGCCGTGGTGGCGCGCGCCTCCTTCAACGTGCTGGGGGTGGTGGTGCTGGCCTGCGTGCTCTATGCGCTGCTTGCGCTGTTCTGGGCCCGTTACTTCAGGCGCATGCTGGACGAGATATCCACCATGATCCGCGCCAGCCGGCTGCAGCCAGACGATGTGCCCCAGGGGGGCATGCGCGAGCTAAGGCACGTCTATGCCGAGCTGGCCGAGGTGAGCAAGGATTATCACGAGGTGCGCCAGCAGGCGAACATGGACAAGCTGACCGGCCTCTACAACCGGCGCTTCTTCGACGAGCGGCTGGGTCTGCTGCTGTTCGAGCACCAGCCCTTCTGTCTGGCCATGCTGGATCTGGACAACTTCAAGCGGGTCAACGACACCTATGGCCATCAGACCGGGGACGTGGTGCTCAAGCGGGTGGCCAAGCTCGGCAACCGGCTGTTGGGGGATCACGGCTGGGTTTGCCGCTACGGCGGCGAGGAGCTGACGGTGCTGCTGATCAACCCGGACATCCACTTCTGCCACCTGCTGCTGGAGCAGTTCAGGATCGGGGTGGCGTCCCTGGACTGGCGCGAACCCGGCCTCGCCATCACCTTCAGCGGCGGGCTGGTGGCCAGCGCGCCGGGTCTGGATGCCAAGGCCTTGCTGGAGCTGGCGGATGCCGAGGTGTATCGCGCCAAACATGATGGCAAGAACCGCATCTACCTCGGCCAACCGCCGGGAGCCGAGGGGGCGTCAGCGCCCAGAGTCGCGACACTGAGCAATGAAGGGACCTGAGGGTCCCTTCCGCATTCAGGTCGCCAGTTGCCAGGCCAGGATCGGCCAGCGCAACTCCTCGGCCACCTGGCGCAGGCCGGGGGCGGGGTTGACCGCATGGGGATGGGTCACCGCCCGCAGCAGTGGCAGATCGTTGTGGGAGTCGCTGTAGCCGTGGCTCTCCTGCCAGATCCCGGGCTGCCCGGCGAACAGCTGGTTGATGCGGGCCACCTTGCCCTCCCGAAAGCTTAAGGTGCCCCGGGTCTGGCCGGTCAGCATGCCGGCTTCCTCGTCCAGCAGGATGGCGACGCAGTGATCCATCCCCAGCATGCGGGCCATGGGGGCCACCAGGTGCTCGCCGGAGGCGGAGATCAGCACCAGCACATCGCCGCGCTCCCTGTGCCACTCGATACGGGCCAGCCCCTGTGGATAGAGCCGCTCCCGCAGCACCCCCTCGGCGAAGTGCTGGCACTGCTGTGCGAGCCAGTCCTGTGACTTGCCCACCAGGGGTTGCAGGGTGAAAGCCATGTACTGGTGCATGTCCATCTTGCCCTGATGGTAGAGGGACATCATGGCCTGCTCCTCGGCCACCATGGTCGCCGGGGCCAGCTCCTCGGCCACCATGTACTCCAGCCAGAGGCTGGCACAGTCTCCGGCAATCAGGGTCTCGTCCAAATCAAACAGTGCCAGTGCCATGTGGGCTCCTTGCTTTCAAAAAGGGGGGCGATGAGGGGCTGCGCTCTGGCCGCGCAACCGCCGAAAAAAGAATGCAAACCATGGGCTTATGCTACCTCACACAGCTGATCCCGGGCCACCGCCAGGGTGACTCTGGTGCCCACCGCCAGCAGATCCCTGGCCGAGCGGTTGAGCACATCCACCGTCAGCAGCCCGGCCTCGCATTCGACCTGGTAGCGGATGACGTTGCCGAGCAACTGCTGCTGGCGAACGATGCCGGGCAGGCTGTGTTCGTGGCCTTCGGTGCCCGCCGGCAGCAGGCTGATGGACTCGGGGCGCAGGGCCAGCCGACTGTGCCCCCGCGGGCCGAGCAGGGACTTGGCCTGTTCGGGATCCAGCAGGTTGTAGTGGCCGATGAACCCCGCCACGAAGGCGTTGGCGGGCTGGGTGTAGATCTGCTCCGGGCTGCCGCTCTGCACTATGCGCCCCCTGTCCATCAGGAACACCCGATCCGACAGGGTCAGCGCCTCCTCCTGATCGTGGGTGACGAACAAGGTGGTCAGCTCGAGCCGCTGCTGGATCTCGCGGATCTGCTGGCGCAGGCTGCGGCGGATGCGGGCATCCAGCGCCGACAGCGGCTCGTCCAGCAGCAGGATGCGCGGTCGCACCACCAAGGCGCGGGCCAGGGCCACCCGCTGGCGCTGGCCGCCGGAGAGCTCGCTCGGGTAGCGCTTCGCCAAGTCTTCGAGCTCCACCAGTGCGAGCACCTCCCGCACGCTGGCGGCCAGCTCCCGCCCCGGCTGGGGCTTCATGCGCAGGCCGAAGGCCACGTTGTCCCACACTGTCATGTTCGGGAACAGGGCATAGCTCTGGAACACCATGCCGATGCCGCGCTGCTGGGGGGCCTGCCAGGTGATGTCTTCACCGGCGACCCGGATCTGGCCGCCGTCGACCGGGGTCAGTCCGGCCAGTGCCCGCAGCAGGGTGGACTTGCCGCAGCCGGAGGGGCCGAGCAGGGTCACCAGCTCCCCCTTGCGGATGCCAAATTCGATCCCCTCGAACACCCGGGTCTCGCCGTAGGACTTGTGTAACTGATTGACTTCTAGATGAAACATCTTGGATCACCGATGGAATCTGTTCGCCGCCCAGGTGAGCAGCAGGGTCAGCAGGAAGTAGCTCATCACCAGGGCGCTGGTGAAGTGCCCCGAGGTGGCGCGCATGTTGTAGAGATAGACCTGCAGGGTCTCGTAGCGGGTGCCCACCAGCATGTTGGCGAACACGAACTCCCCGAGCAGGAAGGAGAGGGACAGGAACAGCGCCGCCAGCAAGCCCTTGCGCAGGCAGGGCAGTACCACCAGCGCGAAGGCGCGGGCGCTGCTGGCTCCGAGCAGGTGGGCGGCGTCCATCAGATCCTTGAGGGGGATCCCTTGCAGGTTGTTGGCCAGGGCCCGGTACATGAAGGGCAGCACTATGGTGAACCAGGTGCCCACCAGGATCCAGGGCGTACCGATGAGGGGCAGGGGGCCGTCGGCGTAGATCTGCAGCAGGCCCACCGAGGAGACCACGGGGGGCACCGCGAAGGGCAGCAGGATCAGCAGATTCATCCAGGGATCCAGCTTGGGGAAGTAATAAGCCACTACCAGCACGGTCGGCACCAGCACGAGTGTCCCCAGCAGCAGGGTCGCGAAGCAGACCAGCAGGCTGCGGCCGAAGGCGGCCAGGAAGCGGGGATCCCCCCACAATTTCAGATACCAGTCGAGGGTGAAGCCATCCGGCAGCAGGGTGGCGCCCCAGCGGGTGGAGATGGAGTAGAGGAAGGTGGCCAGTAGCGGCAACAACAGGGTCGCCACCAGGGCGCCAAGCACCCAGCGTGGCCAGCTCGGTTTCAGGTCACGCATGCTGGTTCCCCTTGTTCACATAGCTCTTTTTCAGCAGCCACTGGTTGGCGGCCGTGACCACCCCCAGCAGCACCATCAGGATCACCGCCAGCGCCGCCGCCAGGTTCGGCTCGAGGAAGATGTCGCCGGAGACCAGGCTGGCCACCCTGATGGTCACTAGGTTGAAGTTGCCCGTGGTGAGGGCGTAGGCGGAGGCATAGGCCCCCACCGCATTGGCGAACAGGATGATCAGGGTGCCGAGCAGGGCGGGGGTGAGCACCGGCAGCGCCACGTGCCACACGTATTGCCGCTTGCTGGCGCCGAGCAGGGCGGCGGCCTGGGGCCAGTCATCCTGCAGGGCATCGAAGGCCGGGTAGAGCAGCAAGAGGGCCAGCGGTATCTGGAAGTAGGTGTAGATGAGGATGAGGCCGCTGCCCGAGTAGAGGTTGAAGCCGTCAATCCAGCCCCAGGATTTGAGCAGCAGGGTGATGGCACCGTTGATGCCGAGCACGATGATGAAGGCGAAGGCCAGCGGCACGCCGCTGAAGTTGCTGGTCATGGTGACGAAGGCCAGCAGCAGGCGCTTGATCCCCTCGCCGCTGTGGCGCAGGGCGGCCGCCCCCAGGGTGCCGATGGCGAGCCCCGCCAGGCTGGCGATGCCGGCGATGCGAAACGAGTTGCCAAAGGATTGCAGGTAGAAGGGGGAGCTCAGGATCTCCCGGTAATGGGCCAGCCCCCAGCCGTCCGGCGTCTGGAAGCTGCCCACCAGCACCCATATCATGGGGGCGAGCTGGAACAGTATCATCAGCAGGGCGAAGGGCAGCAGCACCAGGGCGGGCAGCCAGTGGCGGCGGGTGCGGCCCTGGCGTGTGCCTTGCGCTGTCAGTGTGTCAGTGGCGGCGGGCATCATCAGTGCACCTCCCGCTGATGGCTCGCCTTGAGCAGCTGGGGGCCGCTCGGCTTGTCGTGAGGAACCCCGAGCAGATCCGCCATCAGGGCACAGAGCTGGGTCTGTTGCAGTGCGGGGCCGGCCGGCCACTGGGTCACGAAGGCCTCTCCAAACAGCCAGAGCGGCACGCCGCGCTCCTCCGGCAGGGTGCCGCCGTGGCTGAGATCCTCGTTCATGCCGTGATCCGCGGTGATCAGCACCTGATAGCCTTCTGCCAGCCACTGGGGCAGCAGGTCGGCCAGCAGGCTGTCCATGCGTCTCGCCTGATTGCGGTACTGGCGGGAATCCAGTCCGAAGCGATGGCCCGCGTCGTCCACCCCCATGGGATGGATCAGCAGGAAGTCGGGATCGTACTGGGTGCGCAGCCATTCGCCGTCCAGCAGCAGGTGGCTGTCGGGGTAGCCATCGTCCCAGTAGAAGCAGCCGTGCTGGATCGGCAGTTGCTCGTCATGGGTGAAGCGATCCCGCAGCGGCAGCCAGGGGCTCTGGTTGTAGAGCTCGCTCACCCAGTGATAGGCAGCGGCGGCGGTGCCTTTGCCGGCGGCGCGGGCGAGATGGAAGATGGAGTCGTGTTGACTGAGGCGACTGACGCCGTTGTGGGTGATGCCGCTTGTAACGGGCGGCACGCCGGTCAGGATGCATTCGTAGAGTGGCCGGGAGAGGGAGGGCAGGGCACACGTCAGGGTCGTGTAGAGCCCGCGCTCTGCCTCCACCATGCCAGCGAGGTAGCCCATGGTGTGGGCTACCTCGGCAGACAAGCCATCCACAAGTACCACTATCACCTTGTGTTGCACAGGCTGTCCTTATTGCATGTTGATCATGACGGTTTCCTGCCACTGGCGCGGCAGGGCCTTGGAGCTCTGCTCCCAGGCGGCGTGATCCTGCACCGGCTTGGCGTTGGCGTATTGCTCCGCCGGCAGCAGCTTGGCCTTGACGTCATCCGGCAGGGTGACGTTGTCGCGGATGGGGCGGGCATAGCCACGGGCCAGGTTGATTTGACCGGCGTCCGAGAGGATGTATTCCCGCGCCAGCTTGGCGGCGTTGGGGTTTTTGGCCCACTTGTTGATGATGGTGGTGTAGCCGGCGATGACGGAGCCGTCGCTCGGGATCACCACATCAAACTTCTTGGGGTCGATCTGGTCGCGGTAGTTCAGGGCGTTGAAGTCCCACAGCACCCCCACTTCCACCTCGCCCTTCTCGATGTTGGCGATGGTGGGGTCGTTCAGGGAGAGTCGACCCTGCTTGGCCAGCTTGCCGAACAGCTCCAGCGCCGGTTGCAGGTTCTTCTCGCTGCCGCCGGTGGCATAGGCCGCCGCCAGCACGCCGTTGTTGGCCTGGGAAGCGACACCCACATCCCCCAGGGTCACCTTGTAGTCACCACCGAGCAGGGACTGCCAGCTGGTGGGGGCGGCCTTGACCAGATCCTTGTTGATCAGGAAGGCGATGGTGCCGGTATAGGCCAGCATCCAGTGGCCGTCCGCGTCCTTGGCCCAGTTCGGAATGTCCGCCCAGGTAGAGGGCTTGTAGGGCTGGGTGACCCCCTGCTTGACCGCGACCGGGCCGAAGGCGCCACCCACGTCGCCGATGTCGGCGGTGGCGTTGGCCTTCTCGGCGGCAAACTTGGCGATCTCCTGGGCCGAGCTCATGTCGGTGTCCTGGTGCTTGATGCCATAGACACTGCCGATCTGCTGCCAGGTGTCCTTCCAGTTGGCCCAGCTGTCGGGCATGCCGATGCTGTTGAGCTGGCCTTCGCCGCGGGCGGCTTTCTCCAGATCCGCGATATTGTCGGCGGCAAACAGCGGTTGACTGATGGCCGCCAGGGCCAGTGCACTTGCGATCACGCTTTTCATCATCCCATCCCTCTGGACTAGGTCAGTTAAGGTTCGAGAGGGATGCTAGAGGGGAAATATGACGGTGGCGGGGCGCTTTGATGGCAGTTTGATGACAAATGAGACCTGTGCTCTCTCGAAGGGCAGAGCTGCTTCAGGGTGTGGATAGGGCGGTGGCGGGCGCGTATGTAGATAGCCGCTTGAAGGCTGATGAGCCTGTCACCTGGCTGTCATCCTGCCAGGGTACAACTCTGAGCCAATAGCGGCTGGTCTACTCCAGCCGAATGACCGACAGGGAAGTGACAGTGAGAGAGCCGCGACTGAGCGAGCAGGTGGTGGCCGATGGCCGCAGCCCTTCCAAGAGTGAACAGATTTGCCAGATCCTGCGCCGCTACATCGGCAGCGGCCAGCTGGGGGCGGGGCAGCAGCTGCCCGCCGAGCGGGCCCTGAGCGAGCGTTTCGCCACCACCCGCATCACCGTCAAGGAGGCGTTGTCCAGCCTCGAAGCGGACGGCCTCATCTACCGCGCCGAGCGGCGCGGCTGGTTCGTGGCGCCCCCGAGGCTCACCTATGATCCCGCCATCCACACCCACTTCCACCAGTGGATCGGCGAGCAGCAGCGGGTGGCCGAGACCCGGGTGCTGGCCCACGGTGGCGCCCTGGCCAGCAGCGAGCTGTGTCGCTGGATGGGGTTGGCCCCCTTTACCCCGCTCTACGAGATCCGCCGCCAGCGGCTGATCGACGGTCGCCCCGTGTTGCACGTCAGCCACCATTTGCTGGCGAGCCGTTTCCCCGACATTGCCGGCGCGCCCCTGGCGGGCTCCCTCACCGAGCTCTACGCGCAGCGCTATGGCATAGGCCAGGGTGGGGCCAGCCTCGAGATCACCCCCTCGGCGGCGCGGGGCGCCATCGCCCGCGCCCTCAATCTGGCGCCGGGGAGCGCCGTGCTGCGGCTGGTACGGGTCAACTATGACGAGGCGGGGGCGCTGGTGGATTGCGACATCGAGCACTGGCGACCGGATGCCATCCGCATCTGCCTAGACACCCGGGCGCTCCTGCCCCCGTTGGGGACGAGAGCGGGAACGCCCGCTGAGAGTCAGGGAAAGATCCGGGCATGAGGAAGGGGATCCTGTCCTGATGGAGGCAAGGATCCTGTACAGCGAAAGAGGATCCTCGCGCCCGGCCGGGGGATCAGTTGTCGATATTGGGGATCAGATCGTCGAAGCTCTGGTAGCCGCAGTCCGCCAGTTGCAGGGACATGGTGTAGGTCTTGGTGTGTTCCCGCTGGCCGATGGCGGGGCGGTTCAGCTTGAGCTCCTGATGCCAGTACTCCTTCATCCGATCGATCAGTGCCATGGCCTCGGTCTCGTCCAGATGGAGCTGACAGAGCGCCATGTAGTTGTTGGACTTGTGCATGTTCTCCACCAGATAGTCCCCCAGCACCGCCATGGCCTGGCGCGCCTGCTGGCGGGCGAAGCGGCTGTGCTGCTCGAAGCTGATGCGCTCGCTGATGAGGAAGTGGTAGCTGTTGTCGAGGCCGAGCTGCAAGATGCCGAGCCGCTCCAGCTTGCGCAGGTAGAGGTAGCAGGACGCATCGGTCAGGCCATATTCCCGCTTCAGATCCACCAGCGCCTTGTCGCGCCAGAAGATGTTGGCGAGGAAGGCGTAGAGGCCGGGCTCCTTGTGAAACGCCTCGTCCTGCTCCTGGGTGAAGACGGCGCGCCGGCTCTGGGCATCTTGGGTGCGATCCAGCAGCTCCTCGAACGACAGACCCACCAGGTGGCATAGCTCCAGCAGGGTATCGAACGGCAGGGAGGGCTTGTTCATCATCCGCTTGATGGTGGCGATGGAGACGCCCATGGCCTCCGCCAGGGTCTGGTAGCGGATCCCCTTGTCGGTCAGGGCCTTCTTCAGGGTGTCGAGAATCTGGTTGGCCAGGGTCTGGCTGTAGGTCATGCAACTAATCCTTTATCTGCATTTTGTGTCTTGTCAGAACGTGAGTTCTTTTTTTGTTTTGGGCTCAAGTTTTGACACCTGTCTATCTTGAGCAAAATAAACCCGCCGGCAGAGACCGGCGTGGCCCGACCAGGAAGGAGGCCGGTGGCAGATAATGACACCTTGCGGTGCATATCCTTCAACCTTTCAACATTTTGCTGGTGATGCACGGCACATCGCACATAATCCGAACCGGATCGGATTCGCGGCCCCAGCGGCCTGGAAAACGATTGTTTGCTTCCAAATTAAGGGTTTTTAAACCGCAAGGTTTTTTTTCTTTCCTGGCATTGAGCGGAACTCGCGAGAGATCCGCTTTTTCTTTTCCTTAAATCTGAGCCCGCCGTCAAGGCAGAGGCGCATCTTTCGCTACTTCCCGCTGTCGGCCCCCCCTAGACGGCTTATTCCCCCTTGCAGGGGAACAGCTTGGGGATCTCCCGCACCAGCCAGCTCTTGGCCTTGCCCATGGTATCCCGCCGCCAGGCCAGCGCGACCTGGATCTGGTGCCGATATTCGGGCCCTATCACCTTGAGCCGTCCCGCCTTGATGTCTTCCTCGATCCAGCTCTGGGGCATGGTGCCGACGCCTATGCCCGCCAGCAGGGCATCGCGCTTCTCGCTCATGGTGCTGACGGTGAGGCGAGGCTGCTTGTCCAGCAGGCGATAGGTGAGCACCGGCTTGCGCAGGGCGGTGTCGGCGATGGCGATGGCGCGATAGCGGCGCAGGGTATCGTCCGCCAGGGGCTCGGCCTCCTGGTGCAGCGGGTGATCCGGGTGGGCGACGTAGAGCATCACCTCCTCTTGCAACAGTTGGTGCTTGATGCCGGTCAGCGTCAGATCGGGGTTGAGGGAGGAGATGAGCAGGTCGGCGCGGCCATCCTCCAGACACTCCCAGCTGCCCGCCAGCACCTCGGCGCGAAACCGCAGGCGGGTGTCGGTGAGCTCGGCGAGGCGCTCCACCAGCGGGTAGAGCGCCTGCACCGGCACCAGGGCATCGACGGCCACAGTAATGTCGGTCTCCCAGCCGCGGGCCAGCGCCCGGGTCTCGCCCACCAGGTGCTCGGCAGCTTCCAGCAGCACCCGGCCCTGCTCCAGCAACATGCGGCCGGCGGGGGTGAACTTGGTGCGATGGCCGCTGCGATCGAACAGCATGGCGTCCAGCTCGTCCTCCAGCTTCTGTACCGTGTAGCTCAGTGCCGAGGGCACCTTGCCGAGCTCATCGGCGGCCGCCGCGAAGCTGCCGCGACGGTCGATGGCGTCCAGCACTCGGATGGCTTCCAGGGTCAGCGCCCGTTCCTTGTTGGTCTCCTTGGCCATATCTACCCTTCAATTTTTTTGAACATGTTTGCCAGATTATCTCGCTAACAACTTAGGGCAAGTGACCTTAATATTCAACCAACGCTTCGGCAGGAAGGCCGAGCGGCCAAATAAGCGATAGTTCAGGACTGTGACACCCAAGATGAGATGTCTGATGTCAGTAAAAGAACAACACTATATTTGAATAACCTCTTGCATGGATGCATTGATTCGGGCCGACCCGGCCTTGGCAATGACATATAAAACAAGAGAGTGAAACATGAAAAACGTAATCAAGATGCTGGCCGTTGCAGGCCTGATGACCGCCGCCGCCGCTCAAGCTGCCGTTCCCGCCAACTTCAGCGCCGCCCCGGGCGTGCTGTTCGTCAACTGGCAGGCCAGCGCCGCCATCGACGGCAAGGCCAACCCCATGTTGGAGGTGCGTGACGAGTCCGGTGATGTGCTGGCATCCGTCCATGCGAACCTGACTGGCACCCAGCTGGTGCAGATCCCGAGCCGTACCCAGGGCAACCTGACGGTCAGCCTGGGCAACGAGAACAGCAGCTACCGCATCCCGTTCGGTCTGGGTGACGGTCGCCAGCGTTAAGCAACCCTATTGGTACCTGAGGAGCACACCATGATGAAATTGAGAGCCGCAGAAGCGCGAGGCAAGGCCAACTTTGGCTGGCTGGACGCACGTCACAGCTTCTCGTTCGGTCATTACTATGACCCGGACTGGATGGGGCACTCTGTCCTGCGGGTCATCAACCAGGATCTGGTGTCGCCGGGTGGCGGTTTTGCCACCCACCCTCACGCCAACATGGAGATCCTGACCTGCGTGCTGAAAGGCACCATAGAGCACAGGGACAGTCTCGGTCATGCCGAGCAGATCCCGGCGGGGGATTTCCAGCTGATGAGCGCAGGGTCCGGCATCCGGCACAGCGAGTACAACCCCTCGCAGACCGAGCCGCTCTCCCTGTTGCAGATCTGGATCGAGCCGAACGAAGTCGGCACGACACCGGGCTATCAGCAGAAGAAGATTGAAAACCAGCCCGGGCTGACGCTGGTGGCGTCACCGGATGGCGAGGCAGGATCCTTCAGGATCCGCCAGCAGGCGAAGGTGTGGCGGTTGCAGCTCGCCGAGGGTGAGACCCTCGAATGGGCATTGCAAGGACGCCACGGATACCTGCAAATGATTTCAGGGGAGCTGACTGGCAACGGTCTGGCTGCCCGCCCCGGCGATGGCCTGCTCAGTCGTGACGAGCAGCGCTGGTCGCTCAGTGCCTCCCAAGCGAGTGAGGCCCTGCTGTTTGATCTGCCCTGATAAATAAATCTTGGCGAAATTAATGAGTTAACAATTCGGTCTTACACTATTAACGAGTTATGGGTAATCAAAGGAATCTGAAAATGGACAAGATGAAAGACGTGGCACTGCTGGTGGGTCGTGTATTGCTGGCGCTGATGTTCGTGATTGCAGGCTGGGGCAAGATCAGCGGTTATGCCGGTACCCAGGGTTACATGGAGGCCATGGGCGTGCCCGGCGCCATACTGCCGCTGGTGATCCTGCTGGAGCTGGGTGGCGGTCTTGCCATCATGCTGGGCCTGTTCACCCGTAGCATCGCCGTGTTGATGGGTGGTTTCACCCTGATGGCCGCCTTTATTTTCCACTATCAGCCTGCCGAGCAGATGCAGATGCTGATGTTCATGAAGAACGTCTCAGTAGCCGGTGGTTTCCTGGCCCTGGCGGCGGCCGGCGCCGGCGCCTTCAGCCTGGATGCCCGTCTCGGCAAGAACTGGTAAGTCTCTGCAAGTTTAAGTTTTCCAACGCCTTTTGGCCGGTGCAGCAGCACCGGCCTTTTTATTGTCCGCCTTTCGCCGCCCCCATGACCGCTCCTTGTTGAGGCTGTGATCCCCGCCGACAAGCGCCTTTTGCATCTTCCCCCCCGATCCCCGACAATCCCAGCTCATATGAAGTGACGGGGAGCGATCGGGTTGCCCCTCACGCCCCTCTCTTGAATCGGCGGGAGTTGATTATGTTTACCCTCTACCACTCCAATCAGCTGGATCTGCTCAAGGAATTGCTGGTGGATCGCATCCGGCAGACGCCGCTCGCCCACCCCTTCGAGCGGGAACAGATCCTGGTGCAGAGTCCGGGTATGGCCCAGTGGCTCAAGCTGGAGCTGGCCAAGGCATTCGGCATCGCCGCCAACATCGACTTTCCCCTGCCCGCCAGCTTCATCTGGGAGATGTTTACCCAGGTGCTGGCGGATGTGCCGCGCCAGAGCCCTTACAACAAGGGGGCCATGAGCTGGCAGCTGATGACCATCTTGCCCGCCCTGCTGGACAGACCCGCCTTCGCCCCACTTGCCGCCTACTTGGGAGGGGCCGATTCGCAGGCAGCAGATCAGCCGTCCGAACCGGAACAGGTGCGGCTGTGGCAACTGTGCCAGAAGGTCGCGGATCTGTTCGACCAGTATCTGGTCTACCGACCGGACTGGATCGCCCGTTGGGAAGAGGGGGAGGGTCTGGTCGGTACCGGCAGTCAGGATCTGGCCGGGGTGAGCGGCCAAGATTGGCAGCCCGAGCTGTGGCGCGAGCTGGTGGCCCGCACCCTGGCACTGAGCCCAAGCGGCTATCACAGAGCCAACCTCTACGAGGAATTCATCCACGAGCTGCAACGCACCGCCGCGCTGCCGGGCAAGCTGCCCCGGCGGGTGTTCGTGTTCGGCATCTCGGCGCTGCCACCGCGCTACGTGGAGGCACTGCTGGCCCTCGGCAGCCGGGACGAGGTGGAGGTGCACCTGTTCGTCACCAACCCCTGCCGCTACTACTGGGGGGATCTGCTGGACAGGAAGACCCTCGCCAGACTGGCCAACAGACTCAAGCCCGGCACCGATATCGAGGCGTTGCAGGGCCCGGCCAACCCGCTGCTCGCCTCCATGGGCAAGCTGGGGCGGGACTATCTGCACCAGCTGATGGAACTGGAGGTGCCGCAGATAGAGGCCTTCGTCGATATCGACGAAACCAGCTTGCTGCATTGCATCCAGAAAGACGTGCTGGAGCTGGGATCCCGAGGGGAGGGACAGTTCGAACTGGACAGCAGCCATCACAAGAGCCCCATCAATCCGGCGGATGGATCCTTGCAGATCCACGCCTGCCACGGCCCCATGCGCGAGCTGGAGGTGCTGCACGATCGGCTGCTGGCGCTGTTCGAAGCGGATCCCAGCCTGACCCCGAAAGACGTGGTGGTGATGATGCCGGACGTGAACAGCTACGGCCCCTACATCCAGGCGGTCTTCGGCAAGGAGAAGCCGGGGGCGCGCGGCCACATCCCCTTCGCGGTGTCGGACAGGGCCGCCAGCCAGGAGAGCCCGCTGCTGCAAAGCTTCCTCGCCCTGCTGCGGTTGCCGAATGCCCGTTTCGGCGCGGGGGAGCTGCTCGCCATCCTGGAAGTACCGGCGGTGCTGCGCCGCTTCGAGCTCGATGACGACGAGTTCAACCAGCTGCGGCGCTGGGTGCAGGAGACCGGCATCCGCTGGGGGCTGGACGATGCCTATCCCGAGCGCTTCGGGTTGCCGCCGCTGTCCGGCAACAGCTGGCTGTTCGGTCTGCGCCGCATGTTGCTCGGCTTCGCCATGGGGGATGGGGAGCCGGTGGACGGCATACTGCCTTACGCCGACATCGAGGGTCAGCAGGGGCTGGCCCTCGGCAAACTGGCCTGGTTTGTGGATTCCCTCGCCGAATTCCTGCCGCGCCTGCAGCAGCCACAGCCCCTGGGGGACTGGGTCGCCTGTCTCAACGAACTGCTGGAGCGCTTCTACCTCGCCGATGAGGACGAGGAGCGCTTGTTGCAGCTGATCCGCACCGCCCTCGCCGACTGGCAGGGGGCGCTGGCCGAGGCGCGCTTCGAACAACCCATAGGCCCAGAGCTGCTGCAGGATTACCTCGGCAATGTGCTGGGGGAGTCGCGCTCCAGCCAGCGCTTCCTCGCCGGCCAGGTCAACTTCTGCACCCTGATGCCGATGCGCTCCATCCCCTTCCGCCAGGTCTGCCTGCTCGGCATGAACGACGGCGTCTACCCGCGCACGCTCGCCCCCATGGGCTTCGATCTGATGGCGGTGGCCTCCCGGCGTGGCGATCGATCCCGGCGGGACGATGACCGTTACCTCTTCCTCGAGGCGCTGCTCAGCGCCCAGCAGGGGCTCTATATCAGCTATCAGGGGTTCAGCGCCGAGGACAACAGCGACAAGGTGCCCTCCGTGCTGCTGGCGGAGCTCATCGACTATGTGCGCCAGGGCTTCGTGCTGGCGGGGGACGAGGGGCTCGATGACGAGACCTCGGGGGAGCGGTTGCTCAAGCACCTGATCATCGAACACCCGCTCACCCCCTACAGCCACAGCTACTTCTATCCCGAGCCGGGATCGCGGCTGTTCACCTATGCCGCCGACTGGCTGCTGGCCCTGAATCCCGTGCCGGGGGCGAGCAACTTCCAGAGCGGCGAGTTGCCGCTGCCCCCCGAATGGGGCAAGGAGCAGGGGCTGGAGCTGGCGGAGCTGCTGCGCTTCTATCGTCAGCCCGCCAGGTACTTCCTCAACCGCCGCCTCAAGGTGTGGTTCGAACTCAACGAGGCGAACATCGAGGACAGCGAGCCGTTCGAGCTGGACGGCCTGCAACACTATCAGCTGAAAGCCCTGCTGCTGGATGCCCACCTCGACGAGGGCAGCAGTGACGTGCGGCGCGAGCGGCTGCGGCTCAGCGGCCAACTGCCCCAAGGCTGGTTCGGCAACCTGCTGCTGGACGATCTGGACGAGCAGATGGGCGGCCTGGCCGCGCGGTTGCGGCCCTGGGTCGCGGGCGAGGATGAAAAACGGGCGGTGGAGATCGACATCGCCCTGGCCCAGGGTCAGCTGCAGGGCTGGATCGATACCCAGAAGGGTCGAGCCCTGGTGATCAAGCCAGGCAGCTTCAACGGCAAGGATCTGCTGTTGGGCTGGGTGCAACACCTCTGCCTCTGCCTGAGTGATTTTCCCGGCGACACCCTGCTGTTCGACGCCAAGCAGAGCTGGCGGCTGCCGGTGCTGTCCGCCGACGAAGCGCGCCCCAAACTGGCGGCGCTGGTGGCGCTCTGGCAGCAGGGAATGAAGCGGCCGCTGCCGTTCTTCCCGAACACCGCCTGGGAGTGGCTCAAGGCGATGGAGAAGGATCCCGACAAGCCGGATGCCGCCGACAAGCTGGCCCTTGCCCGTTTCAACGGCGGCTACATGGTGACGGGGGAAGGGGAGGACGTCTACGTCGCCCGCTGCTTCCCCGAGCTCAACGATGAGGTGCTGACCCAGCTGCGGGCCCTGGCCCGCGAACATCTGACGCCGCTGCACAACAATCTGGAGGCGCTCCCATAATGGCCAACCCGCTCAATACCCTGCGCTTCCCGCTCCACGGCGAGCGCCTGATCGAGGCCTCCGCCGGTACCGGCAAGACCTACACCATCGCCGGCCTCTACCTGCGCCTCTTGCTGGGCCACGGCCCGCAGATCGAGGAGGGGGCCGATGCCGGTCAGCCCAGCGCCCACGAGCGGCCGCTGTCGGTGACCGAGATCCTGGTGGTGACCTTCACCGAGGCGGCCACCGCCGAGCTGCGCGGGCGGATCCGCGCCCGTATCCACGAGGCGCGCCTCGCCTTCCTGCGGGGCGAGAGCAAGGATCCCCTGTTGGCGGGTCTGCTGGCGGAGGTCGAGGATCATGCCCTGGCGGCCAGCCGGTTGCTGGCCGCCGAGCGGCAGATGGACGAGGCTGCGGTGTTCACCATTCACGGCTTCTGCCAGCGGATGCTCAAACAGAACGCCTTCGAATCTGGCGCCCTGTTCGAAACGGAATTCCTGACCGACGACAGCCAGCTCAGGCTGCAGGCGGTGAGCGATTACTGGCGCGCCGAGTTCTATCCGGTGGACGAGGCGCTGGCCCGCGCCGTGCGCAAGCTCTGGCCCAGCCCCGCCGCCCTGCTGCGGGAGATGAACGGCTGGCTCGACAACGGCGAGCTGGCGATCCGTCCCCCCTTGGGGGAGGAGACGCTCATCGAGCGTCACCGGGAGGCCATGACCCGCATCGAGGCCATAAAGGGCCAGTGGCTGGCGCAGACCGACGAGATCCGCCGCCAGACCGAGGGCCAGATCAAGCTCTACACCGGCAAGAACTACGAAGGCTGGCTCGCCAAGATAGGCGACTGGGCCCGGGATCCCGCCAGTGGCTATGCCATCCCCAAGGAGCTGGAACGCTTCGGCCAGGAGGTGCTGGAAGCCAAGCTGAGCAAGGGGAAGGCGCTGCCGACCCTGCCGCTGTTCAGCCAGATAGACGCGCTGCTGGCGAGCCGCCCCGGCATCCGGGATCTGGTGCTGCAACGGGCGGCGCGGGTGGCGCGCGAGCGGATGCAGGCGAGCAAGTGCCAAGCCCATCAGCTGTCGTTCGACGATCTGCTCAAGGATCTCGACGGGGCGCTCGGTTCCAGCTTGGGTGAGCGGCTGTGCGAGCGCATCCGGGCGAGCTACAGAGTCGCCATGATCGACGAATTCCAGGATACCGACCCCCAGCAGTACCGTATCTTCCACCGCCTCTATGGCGGAAAACAGGATACTGCGCTGCTGATGATCGGTGACCCCAAGCAGGCCATCTACGGTTTTCGCGGCGCCGATATCTTCACCTACATCCAGGCGCGCCGAAATGTGAGCGCCCACTACAGCCTCGGCCGCAACTACCGCTCCAGCGCGGCCCTGGTGGGGGCGGTCAACGGCCTGTTCGAGCGGGCCAAGGATCCCTTCATCTATGAGGCGGATATTCCCTTCCTGCCGGTGGAGGCGCAGGGCAAGGGCCGTGCTCTGATGCTGGAGGGGCAGTCCGCCCCCGTGCTGCACTGCTGGCAGCTGAGCGGCCAGCCCACCTTCAACCGGGGGGAGTACCAGAGCCTGATGGCCCGCGCCACGGCGGCCGAGATCCACCGCCTGCTGAGTCTGGCCCGGGAGGGCAAGGCCCTGCTGGGGGACAAGCCGGTCAAGGCGGGAGACATAGCCGTGCTGGTGCGCACCGGCGCCGAGGGGCGGCTGGTGCAGCAGGAGCTGGCACGGCTCGCCATCGCCTCCGTCTATCTGTCGAATCGCGAGAGCGTGCTGGCCCAGGTGGAGGCGCGGGAGATACTGCTGATCCTGCACGCTTGCCAGAACCCGAGCGAGGAGCGCAGCCTGCGGGCGGCGCTCGCCACCGGCCTGTTCGATCTCGACGCCAGGGCGCTGGAGGCGCTCGCCTCGGACGAGCGGGCCTGGGAGATCGCGGTGCAGGAATTCATGGAGTATCGCAAGATCTGGCACCGCAGCGGTGTGCTGGCCATGCTGCGTGCTCTGTTGCAGCGGCGCAACCTGGCCGCCTCCCTGCTGGCGAGTCCCTATGGGGAGCGGCGGCTGACCAACTTCCTCCATCTGGCCGAGCTGCTGCAACAGGCGAGCTGCGAGCTGGACGGGGAATACGCCCTGCTGCGCTGGCTGGGGGAGGCGGTGAGCCACCCCAACGGCCAGGTGGCGGAGCAGGTGCTGCGCCTCGAGTCCGAGCGTAAGCTGGTGCAGATAGTCACCATCCACAAGTCCAAGGGGCTGGAGTACCCGCTGGTGTTCCTGCCCTTCATCTGCAGCCACCGCGCCGCCGAGACCCCGCTGTTCCACGAGGAAGTGGAGGGCCAGAACCGCACCGTTCTGGATCTCACCGGGGCCGACGACTCCCTGGCGCAGGCGGACAAGGAGCGCCTCGCCGAAGACTTGCGACTGCTCTATGTGGCCCTGACCCGGGGCGTCTACGCCACCTGGCTCGGGCTGGCGCCGGTGCGATCCGGCAATGGCAAGTCGGAGCAGACCGACTTGCACCACACCGCCATCGGCTACCTGCTGCAGAAGGGGGAGGAGGGGGATGCTTCAACCCTGAGCACGGCCCTCGACGAGCTTGCCAAGGCGCTGCCCGGAGTGGCGGTCGGTGAGCCCTCGCTGACCCGGCCGGCCCCACTGCCACCGGAGCTGGAGCAGCTTGGCGAGCCAGTCATTCGCCAATTTACCGGTTCGCTGGAGCGGGACTGGTGGATCAGCTCCTACTCCGGGCTCGCGGCCCAGGGGCAGGGCCACAGCAAGGGGGTGCTGGCCAATCCCGGCTTCGATGACGAGGTCGCCGCCGAGGCTGCCACCTTGCTGGCGGAGTCGGGGGAGGTCGCGGCTCCCGAGGCATCCATCTTTAGCTTCCCCAAGGGGGCCCGTCCCGGCACCCTGCTGCACAGCCTGTTCGAGACCATCGACTTCCAGAGCGCAGGGGGCGAGGCGCTGTGCGCCCATATCGCCGAGCTGCTGGTGCGGGATGGCTTCGACGCGCACTGGGCTCCCCTGCTGCAACAGCAGGTGGAGGCGGTGCTGGACACCCCGCTGGAGACAGGGCTGGGGGAGCCGGTGCGGCTGCGGGATCTCGCGGCCGATCGCAAGCAGGTGGAGCTGGAGTTCTTCCTGCCCATGGAACGGGTGACGGCCCCGGCGCTCAGCGCCCTGTGCCAGCACCTGGATCCGCTGTCGGCCGGCAACAAGCCGTTAAGTTTCAGCACGGTACAGGGGATGCTCAAGGGCTTTATCGATCTGGTGTTCGAGTGGCAGGGGCGCTGGTATCTGCTGGACTACAAGTCCAATCACCTCGGCATGAGCCCGGCGGATTACGGCCGCCCGGCGCTGGAGCGCGCCATGTGCGAGCATCGCTACGACCTGCAATACCAGCTCTACTCCCTCGCGCTGCACCGGCTGCTCGCGCTGCGGCTGCCGGGTTACGACTTCGACCAGCACTTTGGCGGCGTCTTCTATCTGTTCCTGCGGGGCATGCCGGAAGGGGGCGTGTTCCACACTCGCCCGAGCCGCGAACTGGTGCTGGGGCTCGACAAGTTGTTTAGTCAAGGTGTGATGCCTGAGGGTCATCGTTTAGAAGAATCGAACAAGGTGGACGCATGACGGGCCCGGAAATGATCGCTCGCTTGAAACAACTGGCCCTGATGGGCCGCATTCGCCAGCTGGATCTGCAATTTGCCAAACTGGTGGCGGATCTCGGTGGCAGTCCCGAGCTGGTGCTGGGGGCGGCGCTCGCCTGCTTCGAGCTGGGCCGTGGCCACGTCTGCCTGCCGTTGGCGCTGCTTGTCAACGACGGCCGGGACAAGGGCGCCTGGCGCCCCTTCGGGCTGGATCCGGAGCAGAGCCGGGATCTGCTGGGGGATCTGGAGGATCCTGCCCGCTGGCCCGCCCTGTTTGCGACCAGCCCCCTGGTCGGGACGCAGGAGCATGAAGGGGAAGCCCCCCGCTGGCCGCTGCGACTGTGGCAGGGGCGGCTCTACCTCACCCGCTACCACGATTTTGAGCTGGGGGTGGCCCGCCATCTGCGCTTCCTGAGTGAAAAAGCCGAATGGCCCGAGATAACCCCGGCCCTGTCGCGCCTCTTTGCCCGCGACTATGGCCTCGTCTTCGGTGCCCTGCTGGACGCGCGCCTCTCCTCCGATTTCTCGGCCCGCCAGTTCGTCGAGAAATACCTGGATCTGGTGTCACCGGCCGAGGTGGACTGGCCCAGGGTCGAGGCCCTGCTGGCCAGCGCCCAGGCGGCGAGCGAGCTGAGCGCGCTGGATGCCCTGGTGCCCGAGGCGCTGTGCTGCAACGGCCAGAAGCTGGCGGCGGCCACGGCGGCGGCGCGCCCCTTCGCGGTGATCTCCGGCGGCCCCGGCACCGGCAAGACCACCACGGTCGCCAAGCTGCTCGCCATCCTGGTGGAGACCGGCCTGCAACAAGGCAAGGCAACCGCCATCCGGCTGGTGGCCCCCACCGGCAAGGCGGCGGCGCGGCTCACCGAGAGTATCGGCAGCGCCCTGCAGGGGCTCGACCTGGCCCCCGAGGTGGTGGCCGCCATCCCCACCGAGGCGGGCACCTTGCACCGGCTGCTCGGGGTCATCCCCGGCCGCAGCCAGTTCCGTCATCACGCCGGCAACCCTCTGCATCTGGACCTGCTGGTGGTGGATGAGGCCTCCATGGTGGATCTGCCCATGATGGCGCGCCTGCTGGACGCCCTGCCCAAACACGCTCGCCTCATCCTGCTCGGCGACAAGGATCAGCTCGCCTCGGTGGAGGCCGGGGCCGTGCTCGGCGATATCTGCAGCTTCACCGCTCAGGGGATGAGCCCAGAGCAGGCGCACTGGCTCTCCCGCCAGACCGGCTACCGGCTGCAGGGCATGCCGGCAGGGGCTCCGGTACGCGACAGCCTCTGCCTGCTCACCAAGAGCTGGCGCTTCGACAAGTATTCCGGCATCGGCCAGCTGGCGCGGGCCTGCAACGACGGCGACGGTGCGGCGCTGGAGGCGGTCTGGAGTCAGGGCTTCAAGGACATCAGCCTGCACCCCTGGGCGGGGGAGGCCTACGAGGCGCTGATCGCCCAGGGGGTGGAAGGTTACGGCGCCTATCTCAAGGCCGCCCGTGCGGGAGAGGATCCGGCCGCCGTGTTCAAGGCGTTCAACGGCTTCCAGCTGCTCTGCGCCCTGCGGGACGGCCCCTTCGGGGTGGAGGGATTGAACCAGCGCCTCGAACTGGCCTTGTCCAGGGCCGGGCTTATCCAGCGGGACGGCGACTGGTATGCGGGCCGCCCGGTTATGGTGGTGCGCAACGACCACGGCATCGGCCTCTACAACGGCGACATGGGGCTCTGCCTGCCGGACGAAACCGGCCGCTTGAAGGTGTGGTTCGAGCAGCCGGACGGTAGCCTGCGCTCCCTGCTGCCGAGCCGCCTGCCCCCCCACGAGACCGTCTACGCCATGACCATCCACAAGTCCCAGGGCTCGGAGTTTGCTCATACGGTGCTGGTGCTGCCGGATAGTCCCAGCCCGCTGCTGACCCGCGAGCTGGTCTACACCGGCATCACCCGCGCCAAGGCCCGCCTCGCCCTCTACGGCGATCGAGCCCTGCTGGCACAGGCGGTACGGAAAAAGACCGAGCGGTATTCCGGATTGGCAGAGCGGTTGGGGGAGTGATTGATTGGATGGCGGTAAACGAAATTTACCGCAGTCTGTAGTGCATAGATGTTAGAAAATATTTCATTGTAGAAAATAATAGGATGTTTATATGATTAAGAGTGTATGGGGGTTGTATTGGCGGACATATTTATTATTTCTCTTTGCAGCGTTGCCCTTATCGTTTGCCGAGATGTATTTTTTTGTTTCTGAATCATGGGTAGTATTGAAATCTTCGTTTTTTTATATGGTTGTAGGTGCTTTGTTATTAGTGCCTTTTAATCATCGAAAAGGTCTGTTGTTTTCTCTCTGGGGTAATCGCTTAGGCCTAGGTGATATAGTCTGGTGTTCTTATCGAAAGGTCATGGGGACATCTTATATTCTATACGCAGCAATATTATATGTAGTCAGTGAAACATTGCCACTAACCTACTGGATATATACAAAGGTATATGGTGGCCTATTTGTGAATTTTGTTTTATCTATTCTGGTAGGTCTGGTTGTTATACAGAAAAAAGATAATTAAAGTTTAAGGTGTGAATGATATGAAATTTATAAATGTGAAGTTTATTCTAATGGTGTTGACTCTATATATTAGCGCTAATTTTTTTGCTAATGCAGTAGAGCCCGATTCTGAACTTGAGAAAGAGATGTGTGCAAAACTGCCTGTGGTTATCAAAAAAGGTGGTGAGTCATATAAAACCGGGGAGTATGCCAAAGCAAGAGATTATTTTACTGAGCAAGTATCATTAAGTGAGGGGTGTGGATATGTCTATGGTAAGCCAGATCAAGCTGCGACGATTACGGCATATAACAATGTTGCACTTTCTTATATAAAGGAAGGGGACAAGCTTAAGGCTCTGGCATGGTTGTCATTAGCCCCGAATGATAAGAAATCTAAATTCAACTACGGTCTGCTTAAAAGTATGACTGCCTCCGTTGGGCCTGATATGGTTGGAACCTATTGGCAGTATGCTGGTTTCGGAAGTTGGAATGTAGCCTCTGTAGAAAAGCAAGGCAATGACTACTTGATATCCTTGAATCTGCTCTACTTTGGGTTAATGGGACTGGCTTATGGTCCCAACATTGGGGATATCTCTCAAGTTGTGACTATGAAGGATGATGAGGGGCTGATAAAACTAACCGGTGAGGAAGGTAATTGTGAAATTTCGATAAAATTTATAGAGAAAGATCATGGTATTCTGAGGTTTGATACAAACCAGAATAAAAATGAGTGTGGATTTGGACACAATGTATACGCGTATGGTGACTTTATTCGCGTGTCTGGCAAGCCTACACCATTTGATATTGGCTACTAATATCGAGTAATCGACAAATCGTGTAATCACTCACTCCCCAACCTCCCCCATTGCCAACGTTATATCTTCGATGCTGGATGATCCCCTCTCCCGTTGGGAGAGGGTCAGGGTGAGGGGAGCATTCAGGTATTAGATGGTGAGCTCCAGCCGATTGCCTTCCGGGTCGAGGAAGGTACTCTCGTAATAGCCGTCACCGGTCCAGCGGGGGCCGTCCATGTGTTTGACCTCGGCGTCCTTGAGCAGCTTGAGGCGGGCTGTCATCTTGTCCACTGCCTCCGCGCTGCCGAGGGCGGAGGCGAGGTGGGCCAGCCCCGGCAGCGGGTGTGGCAGGCGAAGATCCGCTGGGGTGTGCAGTCAACTGCACCACGTTGAGCCAGCGTGAAACAAAACATCACAGGTCTGCTTATTTCAAACATCAAGAATAAAGCCCCCGAATAGGAGGCATAATTAAGTATCAGCCATGAATTAACGGTGTATTTATTTTCTCAAAAATGGCAGCAATACTGTCATCAGCTACTCCGGGCACTCTTCTGTGACGAAGTGACCGCACTCACTGAGCATAGCGCCCTGCAAATTCACCGATCTTCCCTGCATCGTCTGCTGTGGTGCATCACGGGTGGCATGATCTGCACCTATTGCCAGAACAGGCATCATCAACTTTTTCTCTGCCCGCTGTTTGTTCTGCGTTATGGTTTGCGGGATCGCCCGATAATATGCAAATCCTGCGCGCAGTCCACCTGGTGAAGAATAAGCATCGATATAGGTTTGTGCGGCGACGCGATCACGACGATAAGACCAGTGGTCAAAAATAAAATTCAGATATTCCCGTTCTTTGCCGGCTGTCAGGGTTTCTGGCAAGTCCTGCACCTGATTAAACATAAAGTGCCAGAGGAAAATATTCTCCTGCGGATCGACAAAGATGGAGGGTGCCGGCGCCAGGCCCGGAATAACGGCCTCGGTCAGTGCTATTTTTTTAATGTCTGCGGGATAGTCACTTGCCAGCGCATAACCCACCCACATGCCAATGTCGTGACCGACAACCGAATATTGCTTATGGCCCAGCTGATTCATCATTCTGTGCAATGTGGTTGCCACCGCCCCGGTATCATAACCCGTGGTCGGCCGTGCGGAATAACCGGTTCCCGGCGGATCAACCGCTATCGCCATATAGCCTTCGGCTGCGAGTCGGGTCATCACATGACGCCATGCATACCAGGTTTGTGGCCAGCCCGGGATCAGTAACACAGGCTCCCCCTTTCCCGCCGTCACGTAATGCATCTTCTGTCCTGAAACGTCCACATACTGATGCTGAAAATCCGCCTCATTAACTTGCGTTGTTGCCGATATCGCTGCCGCGCCTTGTGCATTTGCCGCGACGGCAGCGTCATGCAATGGGAACAGCATGACAGCTGCCAGCAATGCCCTGATGAGTGATGTGTTCATACTTTTTCCGTCTGAGTGATTGATAAAAAACCCCGCAGCAGGCCCTAGACAGAGCCTGTGTCAGCTGCGATGGCACCTATTGTTTGTCGATCAACAGTGAATAGGGTAAGAGGGCGTTCCAATCTTTGTCAATCAACAAAAAATAATTCTTTGTTAGTCGACAATGAACTGGTAGCCTTTGTCTGAAATGACTGATGCGGAGACTGTGTTATGGCTGGCAGACCAAGAGAGTTCGATCGTGAAGAGGCATTGCACAAGGCAAAGGAGGTGTTCTGGCAGCGTGGCTATGAAGGGACATCCCTGTCTGATCTGGTTGCTGCACTGGGGATTGCTTCTGCCCGTATTTATGCCGCCTTCGGTTCAAAGGAGAATCTTTTCCGTGAGGCGATAGCGCTTTATCTGGCCGAAGAAGGTGCGTTTGCTGACGCCGCTCTGTCACAGCCGGACACCCGCCAGGCTGTCAGGCAACTGCTTGTTGACGCGGTTGAAAACTACACCCGAGACGATCGACCTCACGGCTGTATGGTGGTGTTGTCACTGACCAACTATGGCCGTGACAACGAAGAGATCATGGCATGGCTGGCCGGTTACCGCCGGGAGCGGATTGACGGCATAGTACAGCGCATCCGGCAGGGTGTTCAGTCCGGCGATCTGTCGGAAAACACGGATATACAGGCGCTCGGGGATTATGTGGCGACCCTGTTTCACGGGATTTCCATCCAGGCCCGGGATGGCGTCAGCCGGGCCCGCCTGATGGCAATGACAGATATCGCCATGCAGATGTTCGATGCCATGACGACCCCACCGGACGCACATTAATTTCAGGAGAATTTCTGATGTCCTATTCAGTGCCTTCGATCCTGCCAATGCGCGACGAGTGGATATGCAGCTGGCTGTCGACCTCTCAGCCTGCATCAGGAGAGGCGTTTCCATTTCCGTCGGATATACCGACGATTCATGGTGACCAGACTTTCCGGCAGGCATTGCGCATCAGCCTGGGCGGTCAAAAGCTGCGGCTGATCTTTTCCAACCGCTATGGTGCACAGCCGCTGGTCATGGGCGAGAGCTATATTTCCGTGCCTGATCTGTGCAGTGCACTGCCTGTCACCTTTAACGGACAAACCGGTGCGGTCATTCCTGCGGGGGGGATTCTGTGCAGCGATGAAATTGCACTGCATATTCCGTCACTATCGGTGATCTCTCTGCGGACCTACCTGCCGGAACCTATACCGGTCAATACCTTCCATTGGGATGCCCGTCATTTTTCGTTGCTTGAACCGGGTAATCAGGCCATCAGGGAAGAGGCCTTTGATGGTCAGAAAATCAGCTCCCGTTTTCTGGTTGAGAGCGTACAGGTTCAGCCGGAGTCTGCGGGCAGTACTCTGGTGGTTATCGGCGACTCTATGGTGGATGGTAACGGCGTTGAAATGGACACCTATGGCCGTTGGACGGATTTTTTGGCGGAGCGCTTTATTGCCGAGAATATTGCCGTGGTGAATGCCGGGCAGTCGGGTTCCCGCTTACTGAAAGACGGCGTCGGTATCTCTGCCTTGTCACGTTTTGAGCGTGATGTGCTTGAGCAGCCCGGCGTCACTGCCTGTATCGTGCAGATCGGACTGAATGATATCGGCTTGGCGGGTACGGCGCTGGATCCGGAAAATCCGCTGCCGTCGGCAACTGTGCTGATCAACGCCTATCGACAATTACTGCAGATGGCGCGGGAACGTCATATCAGCATGACAGGAGTAACCCTGGTACCCCTGCGGGGAACCGGCGAGTATGGCATTGAGGGTTTTTATCAGCCTGACAAAGAGGTTGTCCGGCAGGAGGTGAATCACTGGATGCGTACCAGCGGGGAGTTTGATGCCGTTATCGATAGCGACCTGCTGGTGCGGGATCCGGAATGCATTTCGCAGCTCAGCGCACAATATGATTCCGGGGATCACCTTCATCTCAATAATGTAGGGCATCTGCGGATCGCGCAGTCAGTTCCGCTGAGCGTGATCCGGGCTGATTGACTGTTTGTTTCCCCCACGGTATCCAAAGCCCCGCTATTTTAGCGGGGCGTTACAACTCAAAAGTCCCCCTCTATATCCATCTACGCAGGCAGTGTCATTTTTCAATCAAGATTGATGCCGCTATCCGGGCACAGTGCCAAGGATCCATCCAAGCGGTTGCCTGTACTTAGGCTACGTATACAGGGAGCACTTTGCTGAACCTGTGTCTGCAACTGAAGGAGGTGATGAACACCCACACTGTGGATGAGCCCAAAGCGTCTGGGCAGTCAGTCAGCTCCGTGGTCAACTTGTGTCGATCCCATGGGCTAGATGGTCAGTTCCAGCCGGTTGCCTTCCGGATCCAGGAAGGTGCTCTCGTAATAGCCGTCGTCGGTCCAACGGGGGCCGTCCAGGTGCTTCACGTCTGCTCCCTTGAGCAGCTTGAGGCGAGCCGTCATCTTGTCCACCGCCTCCACGCTGCCGAGGGCGAAGGCAAGGTGGGCCAGCCCCTGCAGCGGGTGCGGCAGGCTCAGATCCGCCGGGAACAGGATGGGGCTGTGCATCAGCTCCAGACTGGCGCCCTCCTCGAAACGGATAAAGTAGGAGCTGAACTGCTTGGCCGGGTTGTGGTAGCACTCATTCGCCTGCCCGCCAAACAGCTTGCAGTAGAATGCCTTGAGTGCCTCCAGATCCTGGGCCCAGATGGCTATATGATCTATGTGCATGGCTGCTTTCCTCTGAGTTGATGCCCTCCATGCTATGCTCGAGCCGAAATGTCTGACATGGCTGAGCCCGTCCTGATGATGTCTGAAACCGCCAATCTGGAAGTGATCGAAGTTTCCCCCGACTGCCGCGAGCAGATCTGCTGCGACGGCCTGTTGCCCGCGCTCTCACAAGAGCGGGTCTGGCTGGCGGGCCATTCCCGCCTGCGCACCCATTACCGCATCGAGCGCCGCTTCGCGGATGTGCACTGCTTTCTGATCACCCTGGGGGGCGAGGGGGAGGTGTTGATCGGAGATCGCACCGAGCGGCTCCAGCGCGGGGAGTGGGCGCTGATCCCGGCGGGCCAGCCGCTCTGCTATCGGTTGTCCGAGAAGCGATTGCCAGAGACGGGGTTAGCAGAGCTGCCGTTGCCCGAGGTGGGCGGCGACTGGGATCTGCTGTGGATTTTGCTGCACAAGGATTCCCCCTGGGATGCCTTCGCCAGCCACCCTCGTCTCGGCTGTACCTCCCAACAGGCCAGCCTGCTGCATACCCTGGAGAACCTCTATGCGGAGCAGGAGCGCCATCAGGACCCGCTGCTTAGCGCGCTTCTGGTGGAGCAGCTCGGCTTCTACCTGCGTCGCCTGCTGCAGAAGGGGGAGGGGCAGAGTCGTGGTGAGCGGCTGGCCCTGCGGTTGGAGCTGCTGTTGAAAGAGGCGCTGACCGAATGTTGGGACATAGGGCGGATGGCCGGTGCGCTGCACCTCTCCGAGCGCCAGCTCTATCGGCTCTGTCAGCAGCATTTTTCACTGGCTCCCATGGCGCTGCTGCAACGGCTGCGGTTGCAACGGGCCGCCCTGCTGCTGGCCAGTCGCGGCGATCCGGTCAAGGAGGTGGCTAGGCTGTGCGGCTTCAAGAACGAGTACCACTTCTCCACCGCCTTCAAGCGCCAGCACGGGCTGGCCCCCAGTCATTACCGCCACTTGCACCATCCCGGCTTCAAAACCGGGCAGGGCTGAGCGTTTTTGGTTGAATTTTGCTCACAGGGTTCCGTATTTGGCCGATAACCATCAGGGCGAACTCCGGGAGTCGTTACAGATGAGAGGCGCTGGAGAAGATGCCTCGGGCTTCTACACTCAATGTCTGCATCTTCGCGCCGGCGAAGATAAGAGGAAAAGGATGATCTCTGATGGAGCTGGAAACGGACAGGATAAGGATTTCTGACCTCAGCGAGGGGGTGGTGCATGGCATCCTCGAGGTGATCAGTGAAGGCATCTGGGACTGGAATGCCAACACGGGCTTCGTCTACCGCAACCCCGGCTGGTACCGGATGCTGGGCTACGAGCCGCACTCGCTCAACAACACCGTCTTCACCTGGGAGAGCGTGATCCACCCCGAGGATCTGGAGCGGGTGATGGCCTGCTTCGACGCCTATCTGAGCGGTGAGGCGGCCAGTTACAAGGTCGAGTACCGTTGCCGCAGCCAGGGGGGTGACTTCGTCTGGATCGAGGACTACGGCCGGATCATCACGCGCAACCCCGATGGATCTGTGGCCCGCATGATAGGGGCGCATCGGGACATTCATGCCCAGAAGCTGCTCTACGCCAGGCTGGAGTTGCAGAACCGCTCGCTGGAGCAGCAGGTGGTGGAGCGCACCGCCGAGCTGGAGCGGCTCAACCGGGAGTTGCAACGCCAGGTAGAGGAGAATCGCCGTCTGGCGGAAACGGATTCCCTGACCGGGGCCGCCAGCCGTTATCGGCTTGAGCAGACTATACGGCTGGAATATGAGCGGGCCAGGCGCTTCAAGGAGCCTTTCTCCGTCGTTGCCATGGATGTGGACGACTTCAAGCAGATCAACGATCGCTATGGCCACGGGGTCGGCGACCTGACCCTGATCGACATAGTGCGGCTGACGCGAGGCTGCATCCGGGAGATCGACCTGCTAGCCCGTTGGGGGGGCGACGAGTTCATGCTGATCCTGCCCAATACCCGTCTGGTGGATGCACACCAGGTTGCCGAGAAGCTGCGCCAGCAACTGGGCCATGCCAGGGTCAAGGGGCGGGAGCCGATCACCATGAGCTTCGGTCTGGTGGAGTCACTGCCGGAGGAGGCCCTGAGCCAGCTGATGGTGAGGGTGGACAGGGCGCTCTATCAGGCCAAGCTGGCGGGCAAGGATCAACTCTGCGGCTAGGCCCTGCCTCGCCGCCATCAAGATATGCCCTTCCCCCCCGAATGCGGCTTGACCTTGGGTTCACCTTGACTCCGCCCCGGCTCACTGGTCTGATGCGCGCTCTTTCATTCCTGTGAGATGTATCTTAATGAAGAAGTGCCTCCTGATTGCCCTGACCGCCCTGCCTCTGGTTGCCCACGCCGGCCTGATGGATTCCCTGACCGATACCGTTACCAGCAGTGTCACCAGCAGCGCCAAGGCGATGGCCGGTACCGCCATGGACAGCGCCTCCAACGAAGCGATCAAGAAGGCGCTGGACATCAAGGAAGGCGGCTCCAACAAGCAGGCCATCAAGGACAAGCTGGGCGCTCCGGCCAGCACCCAGACCGAAGCCGGCCTGGAAGTGTGGACCTATGATCTGGGTGCCCTGAACAAGGTTTCCCCCATGTTGGCAGAGACCACCAAGACCCTGTTCAAGGATAACGAAGCCGCGCAGAAGAACGTCGTCATCAAGTTCGAAGGCGAGACCGTCAAGACCCTGAATCTGGCCGACAAAGCCAAGGCGTAAGCCGGATTGAGTGGTACGAAAAAGGGGCCTACTGGCCCCTTTTTGCTGGCTGACGCCGGCCGTTACACCTTGAAGCGGTGCACCAGGGCCAGCAGTTGGCGGTTGGAGCTGAGCAGGGAAGCCGCACTCTGCTCGGTGTTGCGACCATTCTCCACCAGCAGGCCGAGCATGTCGCGGATACTCACCATGTTGCGGTTGATCTCCTCGGTCACCCGGCTCTGCTCCTCGGCAGCGGTGGCGATCTGGCTGCTGAGATCGTGGATCCGCACGACCGAATCGGCCATGTTGTCCAGCCCCCCGGTGACCTGACTGGTGGTGTCTGCCGCCGCCTGACAACTGCGCTTGGTGTGATCCATGGCGACCACGGCTTCGGCGACTCCCTGAGTGAGACGAGAGAGCATGTTGCCGACCTCGGCGGTGCTGTTCTGGGTTCGAGCAGCCAGGGCGCGCACCTCATCGGCCACCACCGCAAAGCCCCGCCCCTGTTCACCGGCTCGCGCCGCCTCGATGGCAGCATTGAGTGCCAGCAGGTTGGTCTGGGCGGCAATGCCGCCAATCACCCCGAGCACGCTGCCGATCTGCTTGGCATCTTCCTGCATTTCCAGCACCTTGGCGGCGGCGAGATCCACCTCGTCGATGAGGGCCACCACGCTGGTCGAAGCCGCTCCCACCACCTTGCGTGAATCTGCTGCCTGACCGTTGGCCGCCTCGGTGAAGCTGGCGGAGTCGTTGGCATGCTGTGCCACGTTGTCGGCGGTGGAGCTGAGCTCGGTGAGGGCGGTGACCACCTGATCCGTCTCGCTGGCGTGTTCTCCCAGGATCCGTCTCGCCTGGCTGGTCTGTTGATCGAGCAGCGCCAGCTCGCGGGTGATGAGATCGGTGGCACCCGTCACTTGCACCATCATCTGCTGCAGGAAGGCGATGAAGCGGTTCACCGACAGGGCGATATGATCCAGCTCGTCCTGCCCCTTCACCTTGATGCGGGCAGTCAGGTCGGCATCGCCGGCACTGAGAGCATCAATGTTCTGCTTGAGGCCCTGCAGCCGACTGCCAAACTGGGTGATGGCCAGCAGCATCAGCACGAACAGCAACCCCACCAGTGGCAGCTGGATCGCGGCCAGGGTGGTCAACACGTCCCGGCTGTCCTGCGTCAGGGTGCTGGTCGGCAGGGCTGTGGCCAGCAACCAGGGCGTGCCCTCGATGGCTTGCAGCAGCAGCGTCTGCTCTTCGCCCTGATCCTGGAAGGTGGTGCGCAGTGACGCCTTGCCCTGACTCTGGCCGAGGAGGCCGGCAATGGCGCCGGCGAAGGGGTAGTCGGTGTGGGCCGAGAGGTTGCCCAGCACCACATCGCCACTCAGGCGGGCATTGCGACTCAGGATCTTGCCGTCAGCCTCGACGATCATTACCTGGCCGCCGATCTCCTGCTCCTTCCGGGCCACCAGATCGTTGAAGAAGCCCAGAGTGACATCTATGGTCGACACCCCGAACAGGCTGCCGTTGTGGTAGATCCCCATGGCACAGTTGGTTCTCGGCTGCTGGCTGGCCCCATCCTTGTAGGCAGCCGCCCAGGCACACATGCCCTGTGGCGCCTGCTGACCCGCTTTGTGCCAGGGTTGATCGAAGTAGTTGGGGGCTTCGGCCGAATTCCAGTAGCTGTTGGGGATCAGCTTGTTGGCCCCATCCCGGTGGAAGAAGGTACTGAACTTGGCGCGGCCCGCCTCCCGTTGATCCGGCAGTGGCCAGATACCGCCACCGAAGACCATGGCATTGCCGTATTGATCGATAAGCGCCGGCAGCAGGGTATCGATCTGCTCGCTCGGCAACTGGGCAACCAGTTGCGTGATGCTGCGGGACTGGCTCTGCACCCCGTTGAGCTGATCGCGGATATCGGTCGCTATCTCGCTGACCCGCAGCGCCACGTTCTGCTCCCCGGCCTTCTGCAGTGCCGGCTTGATCCAGAGCTGGATGCCGATCACCGTCAGGGCACACACCAGCACCATGAATCCCACGAAGACGGCAGTATATCGTCCCTTGATTGTTCCCAGACTCCACCCCATAACGACTCCTGTCTATTGTTGGCCCGGCCTTGTTCGACCTTGTTATTGGAATCTCATTATTAGCTATTTCGAACATAAAACGTTTGTTATCGCTCACAGAACCCTGAGCTGTAGGGCGAGGATATGACGGACTTGCGGGGTAAGCCACAGAAGGCGGCAGGCTGAATGGAGAAAACAAAACAGGGTGGCCGAGGCCACCCTGTTGCAGATTCTAATAGGCTTACTGGTTTGCTTCGGCGAACTGTTTCATCACTTCGGCGTGCTTGGTCATGCCGTCGGCACGCAGGCCCAGGTTCTTGATGAACTCGGCCTTCTTGGCCGGATCCTCGATCTTGTCATAGCGCTGCTGCAGGTGAGCCTGGATCTGCTCCGGGGTCATGTTCTGCATGCGGGCCATCTTGTCGTGGCGACCCCCATGGTGCTTGCCACCCATCATGCCGGAGCCATCCATGGGGCAACCCTCTGGTTTGGCCGTGGTGGCAGCCGCGGGCTGGGTGGTGGCCACGGCTTCGCTGGCAGCATAGGCGCCAAGAGGCAGGCCGAGGATCAGGGTGGCGGTCAGGAAGGTCTTGGTCAGTGCATTCATGGTGTAACTCCTTTCGGATTGAGTTCGGTGCAGGCTCATTCGCCTTGACCACAAGTAAACACCCGGGACTTGTCTGAATTTTGCCAGTTGGAGCCTATTTTGTAGCAGAGTGTGGCATCCTGCCGCTCTGGCACAGTTTGACATAATACGCCCGGTTGATTTTCGTATAATCGCTCCAGCTCGAACACGGGAGAGACAATGATGAACCAAGGTAGCCCTCATATTCTGGTGGTCGATGACCACAGCGAAATCCGCGATCTGTTGAAACGCTTTCTGGAACAACACGGGATGCGGGTCAGCTGTGCCCGCGACGGCAAGGAGATGAAGCGGCTGCTGGATGAGCGGGAATTCGATCTGCTGGTGCTGGACCTGATGATGCCGGGGGAAGATGGCCTGACCCTGTGCCGCGAGCTGCGAGTGAAATCCCGCCTGCCCATCATCATGCTCACTGCCATGGGCGAGGAGACGGATCGCATCATAGGGCTGGAGATGGGGGCCGATGACTATCTCGCCAAGCCGTTCAATCCCCGTGAGTTGCTGGCACGGATCAAGGCGGTGATGCGCCGCACTCAGGCCGAACCCCAGCCTGCGCCGGACACCCTGACCCGGGATCTGCGTTTCGATCGCTGGTTGCTCGACATCAACCGCCGTGAACTGGTGGATGAAGAGGGTGTGGGAATGAGCCTCTCCACCGCCGAATTCGACCTGCTGAAGGTGTTCCTCGAGCGGCCTCAGCGGGTGCTGAGCCGGGATCAGCTGCTGGATCTGGCCCGCGGCCGTGAGGCGGTGGCCTTCGATCGCGCCGTCGATACCCTGGTAAGCCGGTTGCGGCGCAAGCTGGAGCGGGATCCCAAGAATCCCGAGCTTATCAAGACCATCTGGGGCGGCGGTTACCTGTTTGCCGCCGATGTGACCCAGGAGTGAGCCGGTGGCCATGATCAAGCAACTCTGCTCCAGAGTCGTGCCAAAAGGGCTGACCGGCCAGATCGTGCTGGTTGCCTTGGTGGGGTTGGTGCTGATCCAGCTGCTCAGCATTCAGATCTACCGCTCGGATCGGGAAGAGGCGCTCGGCTACGTCAACAGCCGCAATGCTATGCAACGCATCGTCTCCGTGGTGCGCCTGCTCACCCTGTCGCCTCCCTCGCTCTATCACGAGATTTTGAAGGCGAGCCGCAGCGAGACCCTGTTGCTGCGCCTCGCCGATGAGCCGTTGCAGCCGGATAACCGCAGCCCCCGTTTCGAGAAGCTGGTGCGGGCCAAGCTCGACTATCCGCCCCAGCTGGCGGTGGAGATCAGTGCCGAGCTGAAGCAGGAGTTTCAGCGCAGCCAGGCCTGGCGGCACCATAACCGCATGATGAAGGATCGCGGCGGCATGCCGCCACCTCAGGACATGCGGCTCTATGGATCCATCCAGTTGCCAAATGGCGGCTGGCTGCAATTCAGCTCCCTGGTGGACAAGGAATCGGCGAGCTGGTCATGGCAGACGACTCTCAATTTGCTGTTGGTGGCGAGCCTGGTGATCGGCCTGATGATCTGGCTGTTCCGCCGAGCCACCCTGCCGCTCAAGCTGCTGGCCGCCAATGCGGATCGGCTGGGGCGGGGGGAGGACATAGAGCCTCTGCGGGAGGAGGGGCCGACCGAGATCCGCGAATCCATCCAGGCCTTCAACCGTATGCACACCCGACTCGCTCGCTTCGTGCAGGACAGGACCCGCATGCTGGCCGCCATCTCCCACGATCTGCGTACCCCCATCACCAGCTTGCGGCTGCGCACCGAATTCCTGAACGACGGTGAGGACAAGGAGCGGATCCAGCAAACCCTGCAACAGATGGAACAGATGCTGGCGGCCACCCTGAGCTTTGCCCGAGAAGAAGGGCAACAGGAGGCGACCCGGGAGTTGGATCTGGTCAGCCTGCTGGAGAGCCTGTGTGACGACTACGCCGATACCGGTCAGCCTGTCACCTGCCTGGCCGAGGGCAAGCAGGTCTACGCCTGCCGTGCCAACACCCTGCGGCGGGTGCTGCAAAACCTCATCGGCAATGCCATCAAGTACGCAGGCAGTGCCGAGGTATCGCTGGAGCGCGGTGAGGATGAGCTGCTGATCCGGGTTTGCGACAGGGGGCCTGGCATAGATGAAAGCCAGCTGGACGAGGTGTTCAAGCCCTTCGTGCGGCTCGACGAGGCCCGCAATACTGAGTCCGGCAGCGTGGGGCTCGGCCTCGCCATCGCCCGTACCCTGGTGCATCAGCATGGCGGGGAGCTTAGCCTGCACAACAGATCTCAGGGTGGACTGGAGGCGAGGATCAGCCTGCCGCTATGAATGCTGGCCTTAGTAATCGAGAGGGTGCCCATCTGGGTGCCCTTTTTTGTGTCCGAAATTTCTCTCTGGATAGATAAGGCGAGGGAGCTTGGGGGCTTTCGTCTGAGCGGTAAATCGTGGGATGCGCTGGCTATGAGGCAAGGGGCGATGCGAGCCATCTCGTATCTGGATAGGCTTGGCGAGGAGTTTGGGCATAGTCGCTGGAGCGGCAGATCGCACGTTACACGATGTCAGTGCTCATGAGATGGTGGTCGATATGACTAGAGGGAGGAGATGCGGGGAGAGTGAACCGAAAAACGGGCAACAAAAAACCCGCCTAGGCGGGTTTTTTCAATTCTTGCAGAAGGTCTTTCCGATGAACGGGAAGGCTTCCTGGCTTGAATTACAGACCAACTACGTTGGCAGCAGCCGGGCCTTTCTGGCCTTGCTCGATGGTGAACTCAACGCGCTGACCTTCGTCCAGAGTTTTGAAGCTGGTGGACTGGATAGCGGAGAAGTGTACGAACACGTCTTTGCCACCGTCAGCAGGGGAGATGAAACCAAAGCCTTTCTCAGCGTTGAAGAACTTTACGGTACCAGTCATTTTGTTAGACATAATAATTTCCTTAATAGTGATATTGAAACGCCACGGTTGCGGCAATCCATGATTTTTCGTCAGCAATACGTATGAGGAGCACTAAAGAAGGAAATTATTTGGCAAGAATCATCTGGGACAACTCTATACACAAATCACTGCTTTAAAATGACTGCCTAACATAATCAGGTCTGAACTACCGAACCATCGAGAGTGATTAAAACACGCTCTCCTCGTCATGGCAATCTTTATCTTGGTGTTAATTACCTTCATCTGGAGGATTTGAAGGTGTTTATTTTGTAAAAGTTGTTTTACACCAGATAGTTATAGATGTGTTCAGGACTAAGGTAGCGAGGATGGGTTGCCATGTCCGGACGGCAGGAAGCGCCCGGACATGGCAAAAAAGGGTTATCGTTTGCTGCGGTACTTGTTGCTGACGGAGTCGGCCCAGCTGAAGGTATCGGGTAATACCTGATTCTTGGCGCGCTCCTTGGCCTTCTCTCGCGCCAGTGCGGAGGCTGCCTTGGCGACCTTGGCACGGTCCGCCGCGATCTTCAGGCGCCCCTCTTCACGGATCTTGTTGCGTTCCCCATTGGTCAGGGTGTGATCGGCATTGGCCTGCGCCTTCTGCAGCAACAAGGTGATCTCGGCCTTCTCTGCCTCGGTGAGGTCTTTCATTTCCAGCTTTTTCATGGCGCACTCCTGCGGCAGGTGATTGTCCACCCTAGCACACTCCGGGGGCCGACTCTTATGCAATCGTCGACTTGCGCTCAAAAGTGCAGGTTGAGTGCCATTTCAGGGCCGTTTTTACCCTGTTCCTGGCAACATCCCGTGGCTTGCGGTGCATGGACGTTGCGTTTCGCGCATGAAGACGTGACCTGTGCTGCGCGAACCAGGCTTACCCAGGAGCAAGACAGGAGAGGGAGGGGAAGAGCCAGCCTCCACCCTTGGCGACTCGACAGTGTGGGTCACTCGATGTTATCCAGGTTTGGACTCGATTTAGTCGATGGCACCCATTGGGAGAGAGTTCCTTGATGTTCATGCCAGGTGGTCGATGCGGCCTCTGACCGCGGATCCGCCGTTATCCTGCGAGGCTGGATCCGGGTGGGAGGTTAGGGGTATGCTGGTATCAGTGCGATCCCAGATCGACACTGCAAGCGTACTGTGACCTATGATTCGGCTGACACGCTGGAACCTCGGTTCCAACTGTCTGGGTAACATTTTGGAGTCTGATGATGAGCAACAAAGAACAGCATCACGGCAAAGATGCCAAGAAAAAACCGCAGATGTCACTGAAAGAGAAGCGCGATGCTAAGCGGCAGAAAGCCGACCTGAAAAATGGCAGCGCGATAAAGTAACGCTCCCCATGCTGTAGTTCCTTCGGAGCCAGTATCAAGCCAGCCTGTCATGGGCTGGCTTTTATGTTTTCAGCGGATGAGGTGGTGCCGTAGGCGGCAAAGATCCGTTCATAGCGTCCGTCCTTTTTCATGCGGCTCAGCTCGCGATCGAACCACTGTTGCTGCGCCGCCTGGCGAAAAGCGAAGTGATAGTGAGTGGGTGCGAACAACTCGAATTCTCTTACCTGGTTGGGGTTATAGCGGCCGGAGTAGGGCTCACTGCCGCTCAACTGAGCAAGGTAGTAATGGAACACTCTCTGTTCCAGGATCACGGCATCCGTGCGCCCCAGCAGCAACCGCTGCACCTGTCCCTCTTGTCTGGCGACCTCCTCATAGCGAGGATTCTGGTCAACCACGCCAGCGAAATCCTCTCCCAGGATCTGCCGTGCCCGTTGGAAGGCGCTGACACGCAATGACTTCAGATCCGCCAGGCTGCGGATCTGGGTCTTGTCGAGGGTAAAGACCCTGTTGTGGAAGGTGATCACCGGTTGTGACAGATAGGCATGGTTCAGCATGCCGGGCTTCACGTTAATGATGGCGTCCAGCTTGCCGCTCTCCAGCATGCGAAAGGTACGCTCCAGCGGCAGGTATTCGAATTGGATCTCGTAGCCACTGCCGACAAATGCCTCGGTCAGCAGATCGAGCTCGATGCCGCGGCCTTCGTGCTTTATCACGTAAGGAGGGATGGCGAAACTGACACCGACCCGCAGTGGCTCGGCGACCAGGGGACCGATATGCAGCAGCAGAATGGTACTCAGCAGGCGGTTCAGGAATCCCATGCATATTCTCTGGCGAATGACTCGCCCTGATGATAACCACAACGGCAGATGGGGGAGGTGAGACGGGTGGGATAGTCGCAATAACATGATGAAAGCACGGATGGCTGCGTCAGAAGTAGGCAAAAAAAGGCCCTGAACAGTCAGGGCCTGGCAGTGATTTTCGTCTGATCAGAACGGGATATCGTCGTCGAAATCCATCGGCGGCTCGTTGTAAACCGGCGGGGCAGACTGAGGTTGCTGCTGTTGCTGAGGACGGCTGTAGCCACCCTGTTGCTGCATGTTTTGTTGCGGAGCGGCGGCAGGGCGCTGCATGTTTTGCTGTGGCGCCGCCTGTTGTGGCTGACCCCAGTTGCCCTGGGACTGTTGACCACCCATGCCCTGGCCAGCGCCGCCTTGCGGACGGCCACCCAGCATTTGCATCACGCCGGTGAAGCTATCGACCAGCACTTCGGTGGTGTAACGCTCCTGGCCACCCTGATCCTGCCACTTGCGGGTCTGCAGTTTGCCTTCGACATAGACCTGGGAGCCCTTCTTCAGGTACTCACCGGCGACTTCGGCCAGCTTGCCCATGAACACCACGCGGTGCCATTCGGTACGCTCTTTCTGCTCACCGGTCTGCTTGTCGCGCCAGGATTCGGAGGTGGCCAGGGTGATGTTAGTCACGGCACCGCCGCTCGGCATGTAGCGCACTTCCGGGTCTTGCCCCAGGTTACCGATCAGAATGACTTTATTGATGCCTCGACTGGCCATAATCTCTCTTCCACCTTATATACCGGCCAGGCCTGATGCCCGGACCATTCAACATTTCGTTTGCTGTCGGTGAGTGGCGCTCACCGGGGTGAGGCGCATCTTCACTCGTGTCGTGACGGCGTCTCATACAGAGCAGTGACTGGCCGTCCGTCGCAGCGTTGGCCCGCAATAGTATCAGTTGGCGGGCATAATCGCACACCTTCCCTGTCCGGAGTGCGTCAATCAATCGCTGGATTTCTGAGTAACTTACCCGAGGTGTGGGGCTGCCAGCAAGGGAGCCACATCACAGAGTGCTGCGTCGACGGGGGAGGGCTGTTAAGGTGTGGGTTGGCACTAGTAGACCCCCCATATGGGGAGGTCGTGCTAGTCATTTGTATTGGTTGATAAATTACTGAGCTTCAAAGGGGTCACTGCACCGCCTCATACTTTTTTAATACTTCGGTCAGGAGGGGGGATTGGTACTCTTCCCTGGCAAAAAGCCCCGACCAGAATGTGCAAGGAAGTTTTCTTGATGACGCCCGAATATCCCCTAGTGCTGATCACCGAACACAACGCACAAGCCGTCAGTTTCCAGCGTCACCTCGGCGAACAGCTTGGCTTGTCCATTTTGCTGGTCGGAGAGCTGGATGCGCTGCCCGTCCCCTCGGAGGCGGACAGTCAGCCACTGTTCCTGATCGATCTGGATTACCTCAAGACGGCGCAGCAAGCCGATTGGAGCAAGGCGATCTGCGAGCGCTTCGACAAGGCCAGCGCCGTGTTGCTCAATGCCCCGACCAGCACGGATCGGGAGCTGTTGCTGATGTGGCCCCACACCAGCGGGCTCTTCTTCCGCCAGGACAGTCTGGATCGACTGGTGATCGGCATCCGCAAGGTGTTGCAGGGGGAGTACTGGATCCCGCGCCACCTGTTGTGTGATCTGGTGGATTACTACCGCAAGGGGAGCGGACAGCCACTGCGCAATCAGACGCTGCTGACGGCCCGCGAGCAGGAGATCGTGCGTCACCTGATGACCGGGGCCTCCAACACCGAGATCGCCGACAGCCTGTTCGTGAGCGAGCACACCATCAAGTCCCACCTCTATAACGTCTTCAAGAAGCTGAACGTCAAGAACCGCCTGCAGGCGGTGAGCTGGGCCAAAGAATATCTCTGAAAAGCCGGGTGAGGATGATAAAAACCTGTCTATTCATCCAGTAGTCTCTATGCCATACTGATTCGCTCTGGTTTGTGTATCGAGCGTGCAAGAAGATGGAAAAGATCGTGATCCGGGGTGCCCGCACCCACAATCTCAAGAACATCAACCTGATCCTGCCCCGCGACAAGTTGATCGTGGTCACCGGTCTGTCCGGCTCCGGCAAGTCCTCGCTGGCGTTCGATACCCTCTATGCCGAGGGGCAGCGCCGCTACGTGGAGTCTCTCTCCGCCTATGCCCGCCAGTTTCTCTCCCTGATGGAGAAGCCGGATGTGGATCATATCGAGGGGCTGTCACCGGCCATCTCCATCGAGCAGAAGTCCACTTCCCACAACCCGCGCTCGACCGTGGGGACCATCACCGAGATCTACGACTACCTGCGGCTGCTGTTTGCACGGGTCGGTGAGCCACGTTGCCCGACCCACGCCATCCCGCTCGCCGCCCAGACCATCAGCCAGATGGTGGACCTGGTGCTGGCTCAGCCCGAGGGCAGCAAGCTGATGCTGCTGGCTCCCGTGGTGCGCGATCGCAAGGGCGAACACACCAAGTTGCTGGAAAACCTGGCGGCCCAGGGCTATATCCGTGCCCGTATCGATGGCGAGGTGTGCGATCTCTCCGATCCTCCCCCGCTGGAGCTGCACAAGAAGCACACCATCGAAGTGGTGGTGGACCGCTTCAAGGTGCGCGCCGATCTGGCCCTGCGCCTCGCCGAATCTTTCGAGACGGCGCTGACGCTCTCCGGCGGCATAGTCCTGGTGGCGCCCATGGACGGGGAGGAAGGGGTCGAACCCATGATCTTCTCCGCCAACTTCGCCTGTCCCGAGTGCGGTTACTCCATGTCGGAGCTGGAGCCGCGCATCTTCTCCTTCAACAACCCGGCCGGCGCCTGCCCGACCTGTGACGGCCTCGGGGTGCAGCAATATTTCGATCCCGCCAAGCTGATCCACGACCCGAGCCAGAGCCTGTCCGGTGGCGCCATCCGCGGTTGGGACAAGCGCAGCTTCTATTACTTCCAGATGCTCAAATCCCTCTCCGAGCACTACAAGTTCGATCTGGAGAGCCCCTGGGAGGATCTGCCGGCCAAGACCCAGGAGGTGATCCTGCGTGGCTCGGGTCGCACCGAGATCGAGTTCCGCTACATGAACGATCGCGGCGATGTGGTGGTGCGCAAGCACCCGTTCGAGGGGATCCTGCACAACATGGAGCGCCGCTACCGGGAGACCGAATCCAACTCGGTGCGGGAAGAGCTCTCCAAGTACATCGCCAACAAGTCGTGCACCAGCTGCGGTGGCAGCCGGCTGCGGGAGGAGGCGCGCCACGTGTTCGTGGATAACCGCAACCTGCCCGCTATCGCCGAGCAATCCATCGGCGATGCGCTGGCGTTCTTCGCCGGCATCGAGCTGACCGGCCAGCGTGCCCAGATCGCCGAGAAGATCTTGAAAGAGATCGTCGAGCGGCTCGGCTTCCTGGTCAACGTCGGCCTCAACTACCTGAGCCTGTCCCGCAGCGCCGAGACCCTCTCCGGCGGCGAGGCCCAGCGTATCCGGCTGGCCAGCCAGATCGGTGCCGGCCTGGTGGGGGTCATGTATGTGCTGGATGAGCCCTCTATCGGTCTGCATCAGCGCGACAACGAGCGGCTGCTCAAGACCCTCACCCACCTGCGCGACCTCGGCAACACAGTGATAGTGGTGGAGCACGACGAGGATGCCATTCGTCTCGCCGATCACGTGCTCGACATAGGCCCCGGCGCGGGTGTGCACGGCGGCGCCATAGTCGCGCAAGGCACGCCGGAAGAGATCATCGCCAACCCGGATTCCCTGACCGGTGACTACCTCTCCGGCCGCAAGCAGATCGCCATTCCCGCCGAGCGCACGCCGCTCACCGGCAAGTGGTTGAAATTGAAGGGGGCGAGCGGCAACAACCTGCGCAACGTCAACCTGGATCTGCCCATAGGGGTGATGACCTGCGTCACCGGGGTGTCTGGCTCCGGCAAGTCGACCCTGATCAACGACACCCTGTTCCGCATCGCCCACCGGGAGCTGAACAAGGCCACCGAATCGACCCCGGCACCTTATCGCAGCGTGGAAGGGCTGGAGCATTTGGACAAGGTGGTGGACATAGACCAGAGCCCCATCGGCCGCACCCCGAGATCCAACCCGGCGACCTACACCGGCCTGTTCACCCCGATCCGCGAGCTGCTGTCCGGCACCCAGGAGGCGCGCTCCCGCGGTTACCTGCCGGGCCGTTTCTCCTTCAACGTGAAGGGCGGGCGCTGCGAGGCCTGTCAGGGGGACGGGGTCATCAAGGTGGAGATGCACTTCCTGCCGGATGTCTACGTGCCGTGCGACGTCTGCAAGGGCAAGCGCTACAACCGCGAGACGCTGGAGGTGAAGTACAAGAGCAAGAACATCCACGAGATCCTGGAGATGACGGTAGAGGATGCCCGGGAGTTCTTCGACCCCGTGCCGGCGGTGGCGCGCAAGCTGCAAACCCTGATGGATGTGGGCCTCTCCTACATCCGGCTCGGCCAGTCCGCCACCACCTTGTCCGGCGGCGAGGCGCAGCGGGTCAAGCTGGCGCGGGAGCTGTCCAAGCGCGACACCGGCCAGACCCTCTACATCCTGGATGAGCCGACCACGGGCCTGCACTTCCACGACATCCAGCAACTGCTCAAGGTACTGCACCAGCTGCGGGACAGGGGCAACACCATCGTCATCATCGAGCACAATCTGGACGTCATCAAGACCGCCGACTGGATCGTCGATCTCGGCCCGGAAGGGGGCGCAGGCGGTGGCCGCATCCTGGTGACAGGCACGCCGGAGGAGATGATCCGCTGCAAGGAGTCCCACACGGCCCGCTTCCTGGCGCCGCTGTTGGGCAAGTAAACAGACAGCAGACAGACAAGGGGCTCAGGCCCCTTTTTTGTTGGGCGCGCAGCCCGCTCGCCACCACTGCTTGCGATCGAAGATCAGGGGGATCGCCAGTCGGGGCTGGATGAGCAAGGGTAAAACGGGGTCGTCCGATCTCCGCCAGCAGCCGAGGTGCCGGCAGGGTCGAAAAAAGAAGGGATCAGTGGACCAGCATCAGGAAGGCGAGGGCGAAAACAAAGCCAAGCAAGATAAACAGGAAGGAGCCTATTCCCCAGACGGCGGCCAGGATGCCGATGATTTTGTCTCTGCGTGTTTGTGGTTTCATAAAGATTAAATTACAGCCCGGCTACATTGCTTTAATAAAATACGCGGATAATGCGTGTTAAACAACTACTGCACGGGGTTTTTAAGGGTTTAAAGGTGTATTTGATTTGTATTTAAATAGAGGTGTCATAATGTTAATTGTTTTTATTGCATTGTTTTATAAAGATAAATTGTCATTTGTTGATTGTTTTGCCACCAATTAAAGCTATTACGTACATCCATCTATTTCTTGATAACTATTGAGCTAAATCAATAACCGTCCATTCACATCCTTTTATAGTTTTCGGGCTTACAACATAGAACGAAAACAAAAAGGAAATACGTGATGAAAAAGATCCTTCCTCTGCTGATCGCAGCCGCTGTTGCTTCCCCCGTTGCCATGGCTCACCAGGCCGGCGATATTCTGGTTCGTGGTGGCCTGGCATTTGTCTCCCCCCAGACCAGCAGCGACGACGTGCTGGGCACGGGCGAGCTGGATATCGACAGCAACATACAGCTGGGGCTGACCCTCTCCTACATGCTCACCGACAACTGGGGGGTCGAGCTGCTGGCCGCCACGCCATTCTCTCACTCGGTATCGACGCCGGGGCTGGGCGAGGTCGCCAAGGTCAAACACCTGCCACCGACCCTGATGGCGCAATACTACTTCGGGGACGCCAACAGCAAGGTGCGTCCCTATGTCGGTGCCGGCATCAACTACACGGTGTTCTTCGATGAAGAGGGGCGCGGTGCGCTGGCGGGGACGGATGTCAACGTCGACTCCTCCTGGGGACTGGCGGGTCAGGTGGGTCTGGACATGGCGATCAACGATCGCTGGTTCGTCAACGCCTCCGCCTGGATCATGGACATAGACACCGAGGTGCACACCGCGGTGGGCACCATCAATACCTCCATCGATCCGGTCGCCTTCATGGTCGGCGTCGGCCATCGCTTCTGATGAGTTGAAGAAGTCGGCCGCCTCAAGGTCGATATCAACATGCACGTCTCTTTGGCCCGGCTCTGTCCGGGCCCTTTTATGCCCGAAATCGGGCATTATTCGTGATCTCATCCGTTATCAGCCCCACTTGCTACTCTCCCATCGCCTCCCCCTGCCGATAGTCTCTGCGTCCACGTCAATTTCCCAACGAGTGAGGATGTCTCTATGGGTTTATCTATCGTGCAGCGGATCATCGCCGGATTTGTGCTGATGCTGTTGCTGCTGGTCCTGCTTGGCTTTATCAGTATCTTGAAGATCCGGGGCATCAACGAGGGGCTGTCCCAGGTGTCGGATCGCGCCACCCCTCTGGTGATCGCCGTCGCCGGGCTCAAGGGTGCGCTGCAGGACAGCAACCGCTGGGTGTTGACCTACAGAACCAGTGAAGACGCGGCCCAGCTGCCGCCGCTGGCCAGTCAGTTCAAGGCGCAGCAGGCGCAGTTCGCCACATTGAGCCAGAACATGGACAGGTTCACCGGGGTGGAGGAGGCCAATGCGCGCTTCCGCCAGGTGGCTGCCGCCACCCAGGGCTTCTACGGCCTGGCGGATCAGGTGCTGGCCCAACATGGCCAGTGGGTGGCGGCCCTGGATCGCCGTCATCAGCTGGAGCTTGCCTTCATCCGGCTGGAGGATACCTACCAGTGGGCGGCGGACTTGTTGCTGCAACAGGCGTCCGCCAAGCGATCCATGCGCAACAAGGCCGAGCTCATCACCTCCGGTATCGCCCGGGATCTGAAGAACATCCGCCGCGCCGATGCCGGCACCGATCTCAACGAGCTGGAGCGGGTGCTGGGCAAGGACATAGAGATGGCCCGCAAGCGGCTCGAACGGGTGCTGGTCCCCGACGATGTGCGGCAGCGTTTCATCGTCAACCTGGATCGGATGCAGGAGCTGGCGCTCGGCCCGCAGGGGCTGCTGGCCACCATGCGCCAGGCCCAGCAACTCGCCGCCTCCTTGCAGAGCCTGAACCAGCAGCTCGACACCAGCCTGGCCAACAGCCTGGCGTTGCTCGACGAGATGGGCAAGTCGGCGGGCAGCATCGCCAGCCAGAGCCGAGTCAGTGCGGATGATGCGGTCAGCAGCGCCAGTTTCTGGATCCTGCTGGTCGCGGCCATCTCGGCCGCCGCCGCGCTCATCATCGGCTACACCACGGCCCGCAGCATCCAGCGTCCGCTGCAACTGATCGACAGGGAGCTGGATCGCATGGCGACCGGTGACATGACGCGGCGCATCGACTACCAGAGCCGCTGCGAATTTGGCAGCCTGACCCGCTCCATCAATACCCTGGCGGACAAGACAGGCGAGCTGCTCTCCCAGATCAATGCCGGCTCCCGCCATCTGGTGGAGGAGGCGAGCCGCGCCGCCGAGATAAGCGAGAGGGCCATGTCCAGGGTGCAGGATCAGAAGAGCCAGACCGATCAGGTCGCCGCCGCCATCACCGAGCTGGAAGTGAGCGCCACCGAGGTGGCCCGCTCCACCGACGGCACCAAGCGGGAGGTGGATCTGGCCGACGAGGAGGCTCGCGCGGGTCGCCAACAGGTGGCGACGACCCGCCAGATCACCGAGCAACTGGCAGGCGCCATGGCGGAGGCGGTCGGCATCACCCACAAGCTGGGGGAATTTAGCAACAACATCGGCAGCATTCTGGACGTGATCCGCAGCATCGCCGAGCAGACCAACCTGCTGGCGCTCAATGCCGCCATCGAGGCGGCCCGGGCCGGTGATGCCGGCCGGGGCTTTGCCGTGGTGGCGGACGAGGTGCGGGCGTTGGCGAACCGGACCCAGACCTCGACCGAGGAGATCCAGGCCATGATCGAGAACCTGCAGAGCTCGAGCCGGCAGGTGGTGGAGGTGATGGGCCGCAGCCAGGAGCAGACCCACCACTGCGTGGATCAGACCCGCGAGATGGATCTGGCACTGCAATCCATCGCCGAGCGGATGAGCGCCATCAAGTCGATGGCGGATCAGGTGGCCCATGCGGCCCAGGAGCAGATCTCGGTCAGCCAGGGGGTCGCCCGTCACATCGCCGGGATTGCCGACGTGGCGTACGAGACCGAGCGGGAGGCACGGGAATCGGCCAGCAGCAGCGAAGTGCTGGCGGATCTGGTGGCCAAACAGCAGCAATTGATCGCGCATTTCAAGGTATAGGAGGGCTTATGACTAACAAGTGGATCGGGGCCCTGAGTCTCCTGTTGTGTGGCCAGCTGATGGCCAGTGAGTTGGTGATCGAGAGCTGGCGCATCGATGACAAGGCCCTGTGGGAGCAGAAGATCATCCCCGCCTTCGAGGCGGCCCATCCGGGCATAGAGGTGAAGTTCAACGGGGTGCAGAACGTCGACTATATGCCGACGCTCTGGACCAGCCTGAAGGAGGGCAAGGCCGGGGATCTCATCACCTGTCGCCCGTTCGATGACTCCCTGGCTCTGTTCAAAGCCGGTCATCTGGCGGAGCTGAGCGAGATGGCCGGGATGGAAAACTTCCCGAGCTTCGCCCAATCTCCCTGGCAGACGGATTCCGGGGCCCAGACCTTCTGCGTGCCCATGGCCTCCGTCATTCACGGTTTCTTCTATAACAAGCAGATCTTCAGCGAGCTGGGCCTCTCGGTGCCGCAGACCCGCGACGATTTCTTCGCCGCCCTCGACAAGGTGAAGGCGGATGGTCGTTATGTGCCGTTGGCCATGAGTGGATCCGAGAGCTGGGTGGCATCCGAGCTCGGCTTCCAGAACATAGGCCCGAACTACTGGAAGGGGGAGGATGGCCGGCTGGCGCTGCTTGGTGGTCAGGAGCGGTTAGACAACCCGCAATACGTCAAGGTGTTCGAGGAGCTGGCCCGCTGGCGATCCTACCTGGGGGAGGGCGGCGAGAGCCGCGACTACGCCACCACCAATGCCTTGTTCACCGCCGGCAAGGCCGCCTTCTACGCGGCCGGCTCCTGGGAGATAGCTCCCTTCACCGGCAAGGTCGATTTCGGCGTCATGCGTCCGCCGGTGGCGAAACAGGGGGACGGCTGCTTCTTCACCGATCACACCGACATCGGCATGGGGATGAACCCGGCCAGCAAGAACAAGGAGGCGGCCATGACCTTCCTGCAGTGGCTGACCACCTCCCAGTTTGCCGAGCTCTATACCAACTCGTTGCCCGGCTTTTTCTCCCTCTCCAACCACTTCTTCGAGGTCACCAACCCGGCGGCGAAGGAGATGATGGAATGGCGGGATCAGTGTGACTCCACCATCCGGGTTGCCACCCAGATCCTCTCTCGCGGCACGCCCAAGCTGGGGGATGAGCTGGCCGAGGTGAGTCAGGAAGTGTTGCTTGGCAAGCTGGCCCCCCTGGCGGCGGCGCAGCAACTGGAGCAAGGGCTGAAGGGCTGGTATCCCCCTCATCAGACGGAGCAAGCCAGGGGAGAGGAGTGTCAGTGTGCGGCCCCGGCTACTCCTGTCGCCGATCCCGCAGCTCCGGGGGATGGCGCCGTGTCTGCCCCGTCGGCGGCCGGTGCGACGCTGCCCGCGTCCACCGAGGCGGCGCCGGCCATGACCCCGATCGCCTCGGCGGCGGTGGCACCAGTATCGACCCCCTCAGCCGAGGTTGAGCAAGCCTTGTCCAACGAGTTGGAAACACCGCAGCAGTGACTTGAAGTAGCATAAACAACGGGAGGCATCGCCTCCCGTTTTCATTTCTATCTGTTATTGAGGCAAGTGCCAGCGACACAGGCTGCCGATGCGGGCCACCGGTGAGAAGCCCAGCGAGCGGTAGACACGCTGGGCATGATAATGCTCATCGGCCACTATGATGAGGCGCTCGGCCTGCGCCAGTCCCAGGCGCGCAACTTGGCTCAGCAGCTGGCGGCAGAGTCCGTGATTGCGCCAGTCTTGGCGGGTGCGGACCAGCTGAAAACGTCCCATATTGCCGGTGAAGAACAACCCGCAGCTGGCGACCAGCTTGCCTTGCTGCCAGATCCCCCACCATTGCCCCAGTCCATCGGCGATCATGGCCTGATACAGGCGGCGCCGTGACTGCAGATAAGGCAGATAATTTGCTTCCGAATGGCCGGGATCGCGCTCATCCAACTCCAGCGCCAGCCAGTCATCCCAGTCGGCGGCGGTAAAGGCCCGGGCCGGACCGGCAGTCGGCCCTGCCGGTGCTTGCCAGCTGCGCTCGTCCAGCGCCAGCACCACGCACTCCATGTATTGGTAACCCGCCGCCACGAAGCCGGCGACCCGGCTATTTTGTCCCTCGGCCAGCGGCCACTGGAAGGTGCGGTGCTGGATCCCGGGATCCTGACCGATCAGCTGATCGAAGCTGGCCTCGAGCCAGCCTTTGTCGCGGTCGCTGGGCGGGGTTGGCAGCAGCAGATAGTTGCCGAAGTAGTAATCCGGGGCACTCGGGGTTTTGACGGCCCAGAACCTGTCGTGATCCGTCACCTCGCCCTGATAGCGGTCGAACAGTAAATCGGTGGCAAAGCCGGGGTGATCTTCCATGGTGGGGCTCCTGCTGATGACTCAATCGATTATCGGCAGGTTGGGGGAATAAGTTAAAAAAAGGCCGGGAAGACCCGGCCAAACAATCACACGCAGATTCAGAACGTCCAGGACGATCCGCCCGCATCATAGCCTGCCTAGGCCCATTTTGGGATGGGGGCCAATCGTTACTTATGCTGAATTGCCAAATAAAAAAACTGGCGAGACAGGATCTGGCCGCAAATCGGTGTTGACTTTGATCGGTTTTGTCATAAAGATAGAAAGACGTTTAGACGTCCAAACATCCGTTTTGGCGTAGAGGAACCGGTGGCAGGACAGGGAGAGAACAGATGGGATTTCACAGCGCGCGTCAGGTTGAGGCACTCAACCAGAGTCTGGCGGATTTGGGTAACAACATTTCGGTCAGCTTCGAGTTTTTCCCGCCCAACAGCGAAGGGATGGAAAACACCCTGTGGCAATCCATCGAGCGGCTCCAGGTGCTGGAACCCAAGTTCGTCTCCGTGACCTATGGCGCCAACTCCGGCACCCGGGATCGCACCCACAAGGTGATCAAAGACATCAAGGAGCGCACCGGCCTCATCGCAGCCCCGCACCTGACCTGTATCGATGCCAGCCGCGACGAGCTGCGCACCATAGCCCGTGACTACTGGAACAGCGGCATCCGCCACATCGTCGCCCTGCGTGGTGACTTGCCTCCCGGCGTCGACAAGCCCGACATGTATGCCACCGATCTGGTCGCCCTGCTCAAGTCCGAGGCAGACTTCGACATCTCGGTCGCCGCCTACCCGGAAGGCCACCCCGAGGCGCGCAGCGCGCAGTCCGATCTGCTGAGCCTCAAGCGCAAGATAGATGCGGGTGCCAACCGCGCCATCACTCAGTTCTTCTTCGATGTGGAGACCTACCTGCGCTTTCGTGATCGTTGCGCCGCCATCGGCATCGACGCCGAAATCGTGCCGGGGATACTGCCGGTCTCCAACTACCAGACCCTGGCGAAGTTCGCCGGCTTCACCAACGTGAAGATCCCGCGCTGGATGCACCAGCGCTTCGAGGGGCTGGACAACGATCAGACCACCCGCAACATGGTGGGGGCCAGCATCGCCATCGATCAGGTGAGGGTGCTGAGTCAGGAAGGGGTGAAGGACTTCCACTTCTATACCCTGAACCGCTCCGAGCTGACCTATGCCATCTGCCATACCCTGGGTGTGAGGCCCAAAGGCCAGGCCTGATCCCGCTCGCAGTTGAGACAAAAAAAGCCAATGAGTCACCTCATTGGCTTTTTTGCTATGGCCGTGCGTCAGGGCCGGGTCGGCTGGATCTCCTTGGGCTCCAGCGTGATGACGGCATTGCCGGCGGCGCCGGGATATTGCTGATAACTCTGGTCCTGCTCCAGGGTGTAGAAGGTATCCAGGTAGTCGTCGTTGTTGGTCATCCAGGAGTCGGGCAATGCCTTGACGATGCGACCGCCGAGGTCGAGGAAGGGCAGGGCTTCCGGTACGCCGCCGGCGGTGAAGCCGAGCTTGAGCGCCTCGATCAGCAGGGCGCTGAGCTCCTTGTAGTTGACGTTGTCATCCTGCTCCATCATGACCACATCGACGGCGCCCCAGCGATAGCGATCCCAGTACACCAGTATCTGGTTCGGACTGTAGTCCGTGTTGTCATAGTCGAGGTAGGGCATGTCGACAATGTCCACCACCGGCTCGTCCCGGCTGGGATTGACCCCGGCTACCACGGCATAGACCTCGGCGGCCCCGAGCAGCCAGGGCTCCTGATCATCGCTCAGCCGGATTTTCTTCAAGATGCTGGTCTTGAGCGGTGCCGTGCTGTTGGCGGCGCGGGGGGCGGCCTGCAAGTCCGCCTCGGCCAGCGCCCTGCGCATCACCTTCAGACCGGCATTCTTGGCCTTGACGGGATCGGCCTCCACCACCAGAACCGGTCGTGCCGGGGCCTGGTTCACGTCGAGATAGACGGGGTTGCCGGCGCCGTCGAAGGCCTCGATGGCGCTCCAACTCTGCTCATCGCCGCTCGGCACATAGGCGATCAGTGGCTCGACGCCCTGTTTCAGCGCATCGGCCTGCTCCGGGTTGGCCAGCCGCAGCTGCATCAGCTGCTTGACCTCCCCCGTCAGCCCCTGCCGATCGATGACGGCCAGGTTGGCGTCGGTGGCTTGGCGCTTCAGCCTGGGGCTGGCCTTCTGCAGCAGGTTGGGCAGCGGGGCCTGGTACTGCTGATTGCCGAGCAGGGGCAGCAGGTTCTTCTGTTGCAGCGCGAGCTCGCGCGCCAGCTCCCGATCCGCGTCGGCGGCCTGGGCGCTGGCGCCCAGCAGGGCCAGTAATACAATGACAGCCTGATTCCTCATTCTTGTTCTCCAGTGGTGAGTCTGAGGGGGTGCATCCTGGGAAGGATATGCGCCCCGGCCTCACTAGACGGCAATTGGTTTCAACTGTGAACCATGTTTACCGAATTATGTGCAGCGTCTCACTGGAGTCTCCCCAAATGGTCAGGTCAGGCGCGCAGCCGGTTGACGCTATATAGCCCTATGCCGACCAGCAGTCCCCAACAGGCGGAGCCGACGCCGAGCAGGCTGATCCCGGACGCCGTGATGATGAAGGTCAGCAGTGCCGCCTCCCGCTCTCCATCCTGTTGCAGCGCACTGTGCAGGCTGCTGCCTATGGTGCCGAGCAGGGCCAGCCCCGCCACGCAGGTGACCAGAGCGGTGGGGAAGGCGCTGAACAGGGCCACCACTGTGGCTCCGAAGCAACCGGTGAGCAGGTAGAAGCAACCGGCCCAGACCGCGGCGGGCCAGCGGCGGTTGGCATCGGGATCCACCTCCTTGCCCATGCAGATGGCGGCCGTGATGGCCGCGAGGTTGAAGGCGTAGCCGCCGAAGGGGGCCAGCAGCAGACCGGTCAGGCCGGTCCAGGTGATGAGGGAGGAAGTGGCAGGTTGATAGCCGTGGGCGCGCAGTATGGTGATGCCGGGCATGTTCTGCGACGTCATGGTGACGATGAACAGCGGCAGGGCTATACCCAGCAGGGCATCCAGGGAGAATGTCGGCGTGATCCAGACCGGGCTGGAGAGTTGCCAGTGGACTGTGCTCAGCTGCAACTCACCCCTCAGGGTGCAGAGCAGTATGCCGGTCGCCAGCACCAGCACCATGGTATAGCGTGGCCAGAGGTGACGACCGATCAAAAAGGCCAATAACAGTGCCCCCAGCAGCAGGGGATCCTGCGGTGCCACCTTGAACAGATCCAGTCCGAAGCGGAGCAAGACCCCGGCCAGCATGGCCGCGGCCAGTGGCGCCGGGATATGGCGCATCAGGCGATCGAACCAGCCGCTGATCCCGCACAGGGTGATCAGCAGGGAAGAGATGACGAAGGCACCTATGGCCTCTCCCAGGCTGAAGTTGCCCAGGCTGGTGATGAGCAGGGCGGCTCCCGGGGTGGACCAGGCGGTCAACACCGGGACGCGGTAATAGAGGGAGAGGCCGATGCAGCTCACCCCCATGCCGATCCCCAGCGTCCATAGCCAGGAAGAGACTTGGGCTGTATCGGCTCCGGCGGCGGTGGCGGCCTGGATGATCAGTACGACCGAGCTGGTGTAGCCGACCAGCACGGCGATCAGACCTGCGGCAAGATGTGGTAAGGCAAAGGGCATGACACTTCCTTGTTGGATGCTGATAGCTTGTGCGTTATTACGTACAATACGGCTTTGACTATAGCGATGTGCGCTATAGCGCACAAGGTGGTCAAACAACATTCAAGGGGAAAGCATGCAGGAGATGAATCAACATCTGGCCCAGCGGCTGAAGGAGCTGCGTGGCGAGATGGGCTGGAGCCTGGATGTGGCCGCCCGTGAGACCGGGGTGAGCAAGGCCATGCTGGGGCAGATAGAGCGGGGGGAATCCAGCCCGACGGTGGCGACCCTGTGGAAGATCGCCACCGGCTTTCGGGTCTCCTTCTCCAGCTTCATCGAGCCGGCCCCGAGTGAGAGTGAGAAGACCTTCTATCGGGTTGCCGATGAGATCCGCCAGCAACCGGCGGGAGAGGGCATGCAGGTGGCTCCGCTCTTCCCCTATGAAGGCCGTTTTGGTTTCGAGTTGTTCGAGCTCACCCTGTTGCCCGGCTATCAGCGGGAATCCGAGCCCCATGAGCCCGGGGTCACCGAGCACGTCATCGTCATCAGCGGCGCGATGGAGGTCTTGATCGATGGGGACTGGCGTTCACTCGCGCAGGGGGAGGCGGTGCGCTTCGCCGCCGACCGCCCCCATGGCTACCGCAATCTGGGGATAGCCCCGGCCGTCTTCCATAACCTGATCCATTATCCCGCCACGAGTTCTCGCTGATTAGCCCGGGCGTCCATCGGCCCTGGGCTGGCTCAAGATGGGGGCATAGACCCAGACAAACAGGCCATAGGCCGCTATCCAGCTCCAGCCACTCAGGTTCCAGCCTACCAGGGTAAAGGCGGGCCAGAGTTGCGGGATCAGCACCCGGAGCAGGGCGGACAGTATGACGAGGCCAAATGCCGCCGTGATCCTGCGCCCCACCCGCAGCGCCCTGCCACTGTGGCCGAGGGACACCCGGGCAATCATCCCCAGGATCATGGTACCTATGCAGCCAGCGCTGAGCAGGTGACTGGCGACCGAGAGCGTGATGGGTAAGCCTGCGGCCTGAGCCGAGAGGGCGAGCAGACCAAGAGGGATGAAGAGGTAAGCCAGATGCAGTGACCACAGCAGGGGATGGGCGAGCGTTGACTTGGGCTGCCAGCGCAGTTGTCGCCACAGATGCAGGCCCGCCGCCACTATATATAGAGGCACCATATAAAGGCTGGTGGTCCACGCTGTGGGCAGCAGCAACCAGAGCAGCATGATCAACCACAGGGAGGCGAGGGCACCGCGCTCCAGCCATGGCAGGGGAACGGCTTTCTCCGTGCCTGTGGCTCTGGCGGTAAAGAAGGGGATGACTCGCCCTCCCATCACAGCAATCAGGGTGGTGAACAGCAGCACCGTCGTGATCAGCAAGTGCTCCATGGCGAGCCAATCATCCCGCCACAGCCAGCTGGCGCCATTGAGCAGGGTCAAAATCAGCAGCAAGGGCACGAAGAACAGGTTGCGCCACTGGCGTGTGATGATGATGGGCTTGGCGAGGAACCAGGCACAGAGCGGTAGCCAGGCCAGATCCGCCGCCATCAGGACGACATTACCCTCCCCCGCCCAGGGCAGCAGGCATCTTGGTAGAGCCCATAGTCCCACGACCAGCGCCAAGGGCCAGCCGCGAACGCCGGGGTGAGCCGTCCAGTTCTGGACGGCGGTCAGCAGGAAGCCCGCCACTATAGATGCACCGAAGCCGAACAACATCTCATGGGCATGCCACCAGACGGGGTTGGAGAGCCCGGGCAACTGGATCCAGCCGTTGAGCTGCCCGAGCCAGCCAAGCATGGCCAGGCAGGAAAAGAGCGCGCCGAGCAAGAAGAAGGGCCTGAACCCTAAACGAAACAGGGGAAGTATTCGCTCTTCTTTATGGCTATCGAGGATCTGGTGCATGGGGCAACCTTAATGTGACATCTGATATGTTTATTATAAGGTGATGCCCAGGATGTTCAATTAAAATCACCGCGAGCCCATCTAAAGCGCATTCTGGGTGGAAAACTACCGATATGATGCATATCTGAGCGAACGAACAACAATGACAAAAAAGCCCTTGTCATCGTGCGCTGGCTCCCTATAATGCGCCCCTACCAGCACGGCGGACTACGCCGGACTGATGAGCTAGCTTCACACTGAAGCGGGCGCCGAAAGAAAAGCGAAAACAAGCGCTTGACTTTCGAAGTGAGGGGCGTAATATGCGCCTCCTCAGCGCGATAAGCGTGACGCTCTTTAACAATTTGAATCAAGCAATCTGTGTGGGCACTCACAGCATCGAGCATCAAAATTAATTTTTGAT
>NZ_CDDF01000014.1:79006-441212 GCF_000819865.1 Aeromonas eucrenophila | reverse complement strand
TCGATGCTGTGAGTGCCCACACAGATTGCTTGATTCAAATTGTTAAAGAGCGACGCAGCTTTTGGCTGCTGCGGGAGTGGCATTCTACTCAACCGCCTTCTCGAGTCAAGCCTTATTTTCAGAGGCTTTTCGAGGCACCGACTTGGCTTGATTGCGTTGCCGCTTGCCCTGTCGATGGAGGCGCATTATAGGGAGCTGGATCAGATTGGCAAGGGCGATTTCGCATTAAATTCGCATTTCGAGTTCAACCGTTCATTAATTATCCAGAATGATGTTTAAGTCCGCAACGAGAGACTCTAGTGAGAAGAAGTGGTCTTGATTTGCAAGGTGGCACTGTCGATAGATCAAGGTTGCATCGAATTGGTTTTCCCGATCGCCACAACCATGATGATCGAGATCCCGCCTTCGGGTAACATAGCGCCCCTTTGCGATTCTCACACTCTTGGGCTTTGGAGAGTTTAATGCCTTTTGCACTTGGCCAGCGTTGGATTAGTGATACAGAGACGGATCTGGGGTTGGGAACTGTCGTTGCTGTTGAAGGACGCATGGTTACCCTGTTGTTTCCGGCTACCGGTGAAAACCGCATGTATGCCAAAGAAGAGGCGCCGGTCACCCGGGTCAGCTTCAATGTGGGCGATCAGATAGCCAGTCACGAAGACTGGACCATGCTGGTCGAGGAAGTGCAGGAGAAGGATGGGCTGCTTATATATGTAGGCACACGTACCGACACCGATGAGCCCGTCGTCCTCAAGGAAGTGTTCCTCAGCAACTTCATCAAGTTCAACAAGCCGCAAGATCGCCTGTTTGCCGGTCAGATCGATCGGATGTCGCGCTTTACCTTGCGCTACGAAGCCCTGATCAACCAGCACCAGCGTCGCCGTAATCCGACCCGCGGCCTGGCCGGTGGCAAGGTCAGCCTGATCCCACATCAGCTCTATATTGCACACGAAGTGGGACATCGTTATGCCCCGCGCGTGCTGCTGGCCGACGAAGTGGGTCTGGGCAAGACCATAGAAGCGGGCATGATCATCCATCAGCAGCTGCTGTCCGGCCGTGCCCAGCGCGTCCTCATCCTGTTGCCGGAGACGCTCCAACACCAGTGGCTGGTCGAGATGATGCGCCGCTTCAACCTGCACTTCTCGTTGTTTGACGAGGAGCGCTGCATCGAGGCCTTCGCAGACGCCGAGAATCCGTTCGAGACGGAACAGCTGGTGATCTGCAGCCTCGACTTCCTGCGCAAGAAGCGCCGCCGCTTCGAGCAGGTGCTGGAAGCCGAGTGGGATCTGCTGGTCGTCGATGAGGCCCACCACCTGGAGTGGAGCGAAGAGGCGCCGAGCCGCGCCTACGAAATGGTGGAAGCCCTGGCCGAACAGGTGCCGGGCGTGCTGCTGCTGACCGCCACCCCGGATCAACTCGGCCACCAGAGCCACTTCGCCCGTCTGCGCCTGCTCGATCCCGAGCGGTTCTACGACTACGACGCCTTCCTCGCCGAGGAACAGGCCTATGGCCGGGTCGCCAGCGCCGCACAAGCCCTGCTGGCAGGGGATCCTCTGAGTGATGAAGCCAAGCAGACTCTCGCGGGCCAGCTTGAAGGGCTGGACTTGAGCGATGCCACCGCCCGCCAGCAGGCAGTGCACAAGCTGCTCGATCAGCACGGCACCGGCCGGGTGCTGTTTCGCAACAGCCGCGCCAACATCCAGGGCTTCCCGGAGCGCCACCTCAACGTCTACCCCATGCCGCTGCCGGAGCAGTACAAGACCGCCATCAAGGTGATGGGCATGATGGGTGGCAATGGTGGCGATCTGCAGACCCGCGCCCTGCGCTACCTCTATCCGGAGAAGATCTTCCAGCAGTTCGAGGGTGACAACGCCAGCTGGACCCAGTTCGATCCTCGGGTCGACTGGCTGCTGGAGCTGCTGCTCGGCGCCCGCCAGCAGAAGGTGTTGGTGATCTGCTCCGAGGCCGCCACCGCCCTCGCACTGGAAGAGGCGCTGCGTACCCGTGAGGGCATCCGTGGCACCGTATTCCACGAAGGGATGTCGATCCTGGAGCGGGACAAGGCCTCCGCCTATTTTGCCCAGCAAGAGAGCGGCGCCCAGGTGCTGATCTGCTCCGAGATCGGCTCCGAAGGCCGCAACTTCCAGTTTGCTAGCCATCTAGTGCTGTTCGATCTGCCGCTCAACCCGGATCTGCTGGAGCAACGCATCGGCCGTCTCGATCGCATCGGTCAGCAGAACACCGTCGAGATCCACGTCCCCTATCTGGAAGGCACCGCCCAGCGCGCGCTGCTGGACTGGTATCACGATGGCCTGGATGCCTTCGAGCAGACCTGCCCTACCGCTCGCCCGGTATTTGAAGCCGTGCGCGAGGAGTTGTTCGAGCTGTTGGCCGCCAATGACGGCGAACAAGCGGCGCTGGATGCCTTGCTGGTCAAGACCCGTGAGCTGCATGAGCCGCTCAAGTCCCGCCTGGAACAGGGCCGCGATCGCCTGCTGGAAATCCACTCCAGCGGGGGCGATGCCGCCCGCGCCCTGGTCGACAAGCTGACCGCCGAAGATGACGACACCGGCATGATCTCCTTTGCCCTCAAGATGTTCGACGAGATCGGCGTCAATCAGGACGACAGAGGTGAGCATGCACTGGTACTGACCCCCGGCGATCACATGCTGGTGCCGAGCTTCCCGGGCCTGCCCCAGGATGGCATGACGGTCACCTTCGATCGCCCCATCGCCCTGGCGCGGGACGACATGGCGCTGCTCTCCTGGGAGCACCCCATCATGCGCGGCGGCATCGATCTGATCCTGGGTTCCGAGATTGGCGCGACCTCGGTCGCCCTGCTGAAGAACAAGGCACTGCCGATCGGTTCCATCCTGCTGGAGCTGATCTTCGTCGCTGAATCGGCCGCCCATCCCCAGCTCTATCGCTTCATGCCGCCGACTCCGATCCGGCTGCTGATGGACAAGAATGGCCAGAACCTCGGCGAGAAGGTGGCGTTCGATGCCTTCAACCGCCAGCTGACCCCGGTCAATCGCCACCTTGGCAGCAAGCTAGTGACCGCGTCCCAACCGGTGATCCACGGCCTGATCGGCAAGGGCCAGATCATCGCCGAAGAGCTGAAGGCCGGTATAGTGGACAAGGCTCGCGGTCAGATGGCGCAGACCCTGCAGCAGGATCTCGATCGGCTGGAGGCCCTCAAGGCCGTCAATCCGAACGTGCGCGACAGCGAACTGGATTATTTGCGCAACTTGCAGGCAGAATTGCATCACCTGATCGACCAGACCCAGCTCAAGCTGGATGCTATCCGCTTTATCGTGGTTACCCATAACTGACAAGGTAGTGAAGGTGCATAACCGGATCGGCAGCGACCCGATCCGGCTCAGGCTCAGGCTCAGGCTGGATGCCATGCACTTTATTTATCGTGGTCATCCATAACTAAGTCACTGATGGGGCCTGCCCCTTGGATTAAAGATGCAAGACGCTACATTTGAATACTCACCGCCGCAGGACCCCTGGCTCGATATCCTGTTCAAGGACAAGGACATCATGGTGGTCAACAAGCCCACCGGCCTGCTCAGCGTCCCCGGGCGCGGGCCCGAAAATGAAGACAGCGTCCTGTATCGCGTCAAGCAGCAGCACCCCAAGGCGGCGGCGGCTCACCGCCTCGACATGTCCACCACGGGCGTTATCGTCATTCCCCTCACCCCGAATTCTCATCGGGAACTGAGTCGGCAATTTCGTGAACGGGAAACCGAGAAGCACTATCTCGCATGGGTGTGGGGCGAGCCACAAGCCGACTCCGGTCAGGTCGATCTGCCGCTCTGCGTGGACTGGCCCAACCGGCCAAGGCAGAAGGTGGACTTCGAGGAGGGGCGCCATGCCCTGACCCTGTGGGAGAAGCTGAAGGTGGAGAACAGCAACAGCCTGATCAAGCTGACGCCGATCACTGGGCGATCGCACCAGCTGCGGGTCCACATGCTGGAGCTGGGTCACCCCATCCTGGGGGATAACCTCTATGCCCATCCCGAAGCCCTTGCGGCGGCTCCGCATCTTTATCTGCATGCGGCCATGCTGACCATCACTCATCCCCGCAGTGGCGAGCGGATGAGCTTCGAGGCGCCGGCCCCCTTCCCGCTCTAAGCCAGATCGCTGGCTTAGGATTTGAATAAAAAAAGCCCCCATCAACCGATGGGGGCTTTTTCATTGGGGTCAGACGTGAATGTTGATGTTGCTTCCCAGCGACCCCGTTGCCGATGTAGCCGGCGCCTGGGTGGGTTGGGCGGCAGTCTGCAGCAACTTCAGCGCGGTTTCCCCGTCCTGAAGCTGCTGTTTTTTCGCCAGACTGGCCGTCATCAAGGCAGAACCATATGACGTAGATGCAGAGCTAGAAATATCCATTGTGTACCTCCTGCCTAAGCTCTATCGGCCAAGACAAGCCAGACATGAGGGATATCACTCAGATCAAATAGGCCTTGTCCGGAACACGTTGCGTCAGCCAGCGCTCTTCCATCTCCAGCAAGGTCTGATAGACCTTGGCCGCCTGCTCGGGGCGACTGAACAGATAGCCTTGCCCGTAGAGATGAATGTCGGTCAGAGAGCGCAGTACATCGAGCTGACCCTGGGTCTCAATGCCTTCACATACCAGCTTCTTGCCCAGCATGGTGCCCATGCGGCAGATGTTGGCAACCAGCTCGGCTGCCTCGATGGAGATGTCGATTCCCTGGATGAAGGATCTGTCGATCTTCACCTTGCTCACCGGCAGCTTCTGCAGATAGCTCAGGGAAGAGTAGCCGGTACCGAAATCATCCAGCGCCAGCTGAACTCCCTGCTGGTTCAGATCCTGCATCAGCTGCAGGGAATTCTTCACCTCGCGCATTGAGGTATCCTCAGTCACCTCCAGCACCAGACTAGCGGCGGGAATGTGATGATCCATCAAGGCCTTGGCCACCAGTTTCAACAAGTTGCGCTGATACATACCGGGGGAGATGTTGACGCACATCTGCAGATCAACCAGCCCCAGGTGTTGCCACTTATGCAACTGCTCGCAGGCGGTATTCAAGATCCAGCTGCCAAGCTTCTCCGCCAGCTGAAACTCCTCCGCGACCTGGATCACTTCGTTTGGCGGAATGAAGCCCAGCTCGGGATGACGCCAGCGCAGCAGTGCTTCGACCGCCTCGCAGCGACCCGTCTCCAGGTTGACGATGGGCTGGTAATAAAGTTCGAGTGCGTTGTGCTCCAGCGCCATCACCATGTCGGAGGCTAGATGCTTGCGCCTGACCGTCTCGTTGAGCAGGGAGTTGTCATAGATGACATAGGGCACATGGGTCTTGCGACTGTGGGACAGGGCCTGCTCCGCCCGGCTGAGCAGCTCCTGAGTCTGGTTGCTGTCCATGGGGAAGAAGGCGATGCCGATCCCCACCTCCAGCCTAAACGGATAGTTGTCGATGAGAATGTCCTGCTTGAGGGAGTGCAGCACTCTCGCCACCAACTCCCTGACATGGCGCAGATCGCTCCCTTCCCGCTGCAGCATGGCCAGCTGATCGCCCCCGAGACGGGCCACCCACTCACCATTTTCACACAGGGCGCGCAGCCGCTTCGCCAGCTCCCGCAACAGGAGATCCCCGGTGCTGTAGCCAAACTTGCTGTTGATGTCCCGAAAATCGTTGATGTCGACCAGCACCAGTCCGAACGGCGTATCGCGGCTGACGTAAGACTCCATCTTCTCCAGCAGCGCCAGTCGGTTGGCCAGCCCGGTCAGGGGGTCGACACGGGCCATCCTGAAGTGGCGCCTGGCTTCGCGGATCAGCAAGCCACTGAGCAGGATGACGGAGATCACCAGACCAGACACCATGAACAACAAGGCGTTACGCAACTGGCCGAAGCGCTTGTCATTACCCGAATAGACGTTGATGTTGTTCTGCATGACGGAGGCGAGAGAGTAGGACAAGGGTTCTTGCAGGGGGGCCAGCGTCATCATGATCTGCTGGTAATCCGGGGTGCCGGGTTTGAGATCGGCCAGCTTGGGTTCCAGTTCCCGGATATTGCTCTCGGTCAGTTTCACCAGGCGCAGCGTCTTCTGATTGTCTGTCAGACTCTTTCGAAGCTGGCCACTCAGAAGGACCGGCGTCCGGCTCCAGAGGATGTCGTAGCGCAGCAGCAGCGCCTCATGATCGATACCGCCGTAATGATAAATTTCGACCGCATTGAGGAAGCGGCCCAGCTCGAGCTGGAGCTGCATCAATGCCCAGGAGACGTCGTAGGTGTACTTTTCCATCACCCGGGTCGCATTTTGTATCTGCACCAGGCAATACAGAGTGCTACCCGTGAACAACAGAATGGATAGATAAAGAACGCCGAGTAAGGGCCAAGCCCTGGTCTTCGTTTTCAACCCATGCCCCCGCAAGCCACCATCATTACTGCTGAATGTCGATTGAACTCAGTTGCCAGATCATCATGTCGGTGAATTCAGAGCGCTTGAGTTCGGGATACTTGTCCAGTGGCAGGATAAACCAGAGCGGTCCCTTGTCACGTACCCGCATGGTCATGCCGTCGTCCTGCCAGGCCAGAATAGGATCATATTGTTTGACCTTATCCCAGTTGACCCGGATCTGGAAACTGTTCAAGGCCGTCAGGGTAATACTCTTGCCTTCGGCCCCAACCGCCGTCATCAGGTCCGCCAGTTTTGGTCCCACGTACTTGTGCGGCTTGTCCACCCAGGGGTTGCTCGTCACGATTTCGTGCTGCGGCAGCGCCTGGATCATGGCGATGTCAAAGGCGACTTCCCCATCCGCCTGGTCGGCGGGATCCACGTTGCCCGTCACCTTGAGGATCACTGGCCCTTGCGGAGTCGCCCATGCCAGGGTGGGCATGACAAGAGAAAACAGTAATGGAATCAGGCCTAAATTTCGCATGCTCACCTCAGATGATTTCACTATCAATAGACTCATTCTAGTAGTGCTAAAAAAAACGGCCCGCAAATGCGGGCCGTTCGTTAACAATGGCGGGATTACATCATACCCATGCCGCCCATGCCACCCATATCAGGCATGGCAGGGGTGTCTTTCTTCGGCAGCTCGGTGATCATGCACTCTGTGGTGATCATCAGGCCGGCGATGGAAGAGGCAAACTGCAGGGCGGAACGGGTCACCTTGGTCGGATCCAGGATGCCCATGGCCAGCATGTCGCCGTACTGTTCGGTGTAAGCGTTGTAGCCGAAGTTGCCTTCGCCGTTCTTCACCGCGTTGGCGATGACGGAGGCTTCTTCACCGGCGTTGATGACGATCTGACGCAGCGGAGCTTCCATGGCGCGCAAGGCAACCTTGATACCCACGTTCTGGTCTTCGTTGTCACCACGCAGGCCAGCCAGCTTGGCGGCAACGCGTACCAGCGCCACACCACCACCGGCAACCACACCTTCTTCCACGGCGGCGCGAGTTGCGTGCAGGGCGTCGTCAACGCGGGCCTTCTTCTCTTTCATCTCGACTTCGGTGGCAGCACCAACCTTGATCACCGCAACACCGCCAGCCAGTTTGGCTACGCGCTCTTGCAGCTTCTCACGGTCGTAATCGGAAGAGGTCTCTTCGATCTGCTGACGGATCTGAGCAACGCGGCTCTCGATCAGGGCAGCATCACCCACGCCATCGATGATGGTAGTGTTTTCTTTGGTGATGACGATGCGCTTGGCACGGCCCAGATCTTCCAGGGTCGCCTTCTCCAGCTCCATCCCCACTTCTTCGGAGATCACGGTACCACCGGTCAGCACGGCGATGTCTTGCAGCATGGCCTTGCGACGGTCACCGAAGCCCGGCGCCTTGACGGCAGCGACTTTCACGATGCCACGCATGGTGTTGACCACCAGGGTCGCCAGCGCTTCGCCTTCCACGTCTTCGGCGACGATCAGCAGCGGTTTGCCCGCCTTGGCCACGCCTTCCAGCACCGGCAGCATTTCGCGGATGTTGGACACTTTCTTGTCCACCAGCAGGATGAAGGGATCATCCAGCTCGACGGCACCGGTTTCCGGCTTGTTGACGAAGTAGGGGGACAGGTAGCCACGGTCGAACTGCATGCCTTCAACGACAGCCAGTTCATCTTCCAGGCCCTGACCGTCCTCAACGGTGATGACGCCGTCACGACCGACTTTGTCCATGGCTTCGGCGATCAGTGCACCCACTTTCTCGTCGGAGTTGGCGGAGATGGTACCTACCTGGGCGATGGCGTTGCTATCGGCACAAGGAGTGGACAGCGCCTGCAGCTCGGCGACGGCAGCCACGACGGCCTTGTCGATACCGCGCTTCAGATCCATCGGGTTCATGCCGGCGGCAACGGCCTTCAGGCCTTCGTTGACGATGGCTTGAGCCAGTACGGTTGCGGTAGTAGTACCGTCACCGGCGGCGTCGTTGGCCTTGGAAGCAACTTCCTTGACCATCTGGGCGCCCATGTTCTGGAACTTGTCTTCCAGCTCAATTTCGCGGGCAACGGAGACGCCATCCTTGGTGATGGTCGGTGCGCCGAAGGACTTGTCCAGTACCACGTTGCGGCCTTTCGGGCCCAGGGTCACCTTGACGGCATCGGCCAGGATGTTGACGCCTTCCAGCATTTTGATGCGAGCTTCGTTGCCAAACTTAACTTCTTTAGCTGCCATGTTCTTGAGTCCTTAAATCAATTCGGGGAAAAGGGAATGATTACTCTTCGACAATCGCCAGGATGTCGGTCTCGGACAGGATCAGCACGTCCTGGCCATCCAGCTTCTCGGTCTTCACACCGTAGCCTTCGTTGAAGATCACCTTGTCACCCACCTTGACGGCGAGGGCTTTGATATCGCCATTGTCCAGAATTCGACCAGTCCCCACGGCAAGAACTTCACCACGGGTGGACTTCTGGGCCGCGGTGCCAGTCAAGACGATGCCGCCAGCGGATTTGGCTTCAGCTTCGATGCGCTTGATGATGACGCGGTCGTGCAGTGGACGAATTTTCATCGATAACTCTCCCAAAATGAGTATCTTGTGTTGCTTGAGGAATGGCCGCAGTCGGCCAAATTTGTTATGTCCCTGATCTGGGGCAATTTGGATTGCCCTTCAAGGGCAAATACAAAAAAAATTTTTTCACGTACTATGAAGATCTTTGATGGATCTCGCCCCAATCAGGAAGGGGGATGGACGCGGCCGCCATGCTGGCCCAGCTGCAAACAGAGACAATCCCTTGAGCCGACCCAATCCCATGCTGACGGATCCCATGCCCTCAGTGCTGCTGCGCATGACGGGCCCCATGATCCTCGGCATCATCGCCATCCTGGCCTTCAATCTGGTCGACACCTTCTTCATCGGCCTGCTGGGCACAGAGGCGCTGGCCGCCATCAGCTTCACCTTTCCGGTGACCTTCGTGGTGACCTCCCTGACCATGGGGCTGGGGGCAGGACTCTCCGCCCTGCTCGGCCATACCCTGGGTCAGGGGCGCCACGACGAGGCGGCTCGCATCACCACGGACTGTCTGTTCCTCGCCGTCGTGCTGGTGTCCCTGCTCTCCGCACTGGGCGCCCTCACCATAGTCCCCCTCTTCACCCTGCTCGGGGCCAGCCGCGAGCTCATCTCGCTGATCCACGACTACATGCTGATCTGGTATCTCACCGTGCCCCTGCTCGCGCTGCCCATGGTCGGTAACGCCGCCATCCGGGCGACCGGGGATACCAAGACCCCGAGCCTGGTGATGGCCGTGGCCGGCCTGGTCAACGGCGTGCTGGACCCCCTGCTCATCTTCGGCATAGGGCCCTTCCCCGAGTGGGGCATTCGCGGCGCTGCCATCGCCACCTCCCTCTCCTGGCTGATGGCGACTCTGGTCAGCCTCCATATCCTGCGCAAGCGAGAGGGACTGCTGTTGCGACACCTGTCCCCACGCCCACGGCTGCTGGCTCATTGGCGCGCCCTGTTGCACGTGGCGGTGCCTGCCTCCTTCACCAACATGCTCAACCCGCTGGCCAATGCCGTGCTGATGATCATCTTCGCCGGGCTGGGCACCGAGGTGGTGGCCGCCTACGGAGCCGCGTCACGAGTAGAAGCCCTGCTGCTGATCGTGATGATGGCGCTCTCCTCGGTGCTGGCCCCTTTCATCTCCCAGAACTGCGGCGCGGGCAGCCCGGCGCGCGCCAAGGCGGCGCTGCTGCTGTGCATGCGCTTTGCCCTGCTGTTCCAGCTCGTCGTCTATGGCCTCGTCTGGCTGCTGGCCCCCCTCGTCGCCGGCCTGTTCAGCGATCAACCCCAGGTGGTGCGGCTGATCGTGCTCTACCTGCACCTGGTCCCCATCGGCTACGGCTTCCAGGGCATGGTGATGCTGCTGGCATCCGCGCTCAACGGCGTGCGGGCCTCGGCTGTCTCATTCGTCTTCAACGGGATGCGGCTATTTGTCTTCTTGCTGCCAGGGGCCTGGCTGGGGGCAAAGCTGGGGGGAGAACAGGGGATCTATCTGGGGATACTGCTGGCGAACCTGGCGGCGGGCCTGTTGGCATGGGCCTATGCCCACCGCAGGTTCGAGAGGCTGTGCCATCAGGGTACGCCCTGATCGGCACGGCCTCTCCACGGCAACCTACTCTTTACGCTCGAATTCACCCTCTATGGTGGTGCCGCCACGCTTATCCAGCCCTGGGCCATCGGTCGGACCTGCACCAAAGGGCGGTTGCTGTGGCGGGAAGCCCCCCATCTGCATCCTGAACTGACTGCTGCCCACCAGCTTGTCGGCCAATCTGTTGCGCAGCCAGGGCTGCAGCAGCAGGATCCCGAAGAAGTCGGTGACGAAGCCCGGAATGATCAGCAGCAGACCGGCCAACGCCAGCATCATGCCCCCCATCACCTCGCGACCCGGCATCTCCCCTTGCTGCATTTTTTGCTGGGCACTGAACAGGGTCTTGAGCCCCTCGCTGCGCACCAGGGAAGAGCCCAGCACCGCGGTCAGCACCAGCAAGCCCACAGTCGGCAGGGCGCCGATCACGGAGCCCACCTCGATCATCACGGTGAGCTCCAGCAATACCAGGCCGACCAACAACAGTAACAACTTGCCCATAACAACCTCAGTGCGGTGAATAAATGAACCTGCGATCGATGCGACCTGCGGAAAATCGAGCGCCGCGACCCATCATCGTATCGGTTTCTTACCCATAAAATGGGGTGTCATCCCCCTTTTTCAAGTCTGCCGGGTGATGTGGCCCCGGATCCGGAGAAATATTTCCCCGCCCAACTGGGATTGAAGTGGCTGTTCTGTCACAGTTAATCGCTCGATTGCAATATCTGTTTAATGACCACAAGATCTTTGGGGCTGTCTCAAATTTAGTGATCCAGGTCTAATATCAGGTACCTCAATTGAGGTAATATCCACATCAGTTATTAAACAGGGAGCAACAGGCTCCCAACTGCCCCACTCGATCTGTGGTGCTTCAGGATGAACCGTGCGTGAAGGAAGTCGCGACCACTCGGTGAGGATTATTTCCATTTATCTGATTTCTGAGGCATTACAATGAGCGACATCAAGAACGTCCGCATTGAAGAAGACCTGCTGGGCACCAAAGAAGTTTCCAACGATCTCTATTACGGCGTCCACACCCTGCGCGCGGTCGAGAACTTCAAGCTGAGCACTCAGAAGATTTCTGACGTTCCCGAATTTGTCCGTGGCATGGTGCTGACCAAGAAGGCCGCCGCACTGGCCAACGGTGAGCTGGGCACCATCCGTCCCGAAATCGCCGACAAGATCATCGAAGCCTGTGATCTGATGCTGAACACCGGCAAATGCTTCGACCAGTTCCCGGTCGACGTCTATCAGGGCGGCGCCGGTACCTCCGTCAACATGAACACCAACGAAGTGCTGGCCAACATCGCCCTCGAGCTGATGGGTCTGGAGAAGGGTCGTTACGACGTCATCAACCCGAACGACCACGTCAACAAGTGCCAGTCCACCAACGACGCCTACCCCACAGGTTTCCGCGTGGCCGTGGTCAACAGCACCGACACCACCCTGTTTGCCCTCGAAGCGCTGATCGCCTCCTTCGATGCCAAGGCCAATGAATTCAAGAACATCCTCAAGATGGGCAGGACCCAGCTGCAGGATGCCGTTCCCATGACCCTGGGTCAGGAATTCCACGCCTTCGCCGTCACCCTGCGCGAAGAGATCAAGTCCATCAAGCGTTGCCAGGAGCTGCTGCTGGAAGTGAACCTGGGCGCCACCGCCATCGGCACCGGCCTGAACACCCCGCCCGAGTACTCCGCCCTGGCCATCAAACGCCTGGCCGAGATCACCGGTCGCGCCTATGTTCCGGCAGAAGACCTCATCGAGGCGACCTCCGACTGTGGCGCCTACGTGATGCTGCACAGCGCCATCAAGCGTCTGGCCATGAAGCTGTCCAAGATCTGTAACGACCTGCGTCTGCTCTCCTCCGGCCCGCGCACTGCCCTGAAGGAAATCAACCTGCCGGAAATGCAGGCTGGCTCCTCCATCATGCCGGCCAAGGTCAACCCGGTCATCCCGGAAGTGGTCAACCAGGCCTGCTTCAAGGTATTCGGCAACGACATCACCGTCACCTTCGCCTCCGAAGCGGGTCAGCTGCAGCTGAACGTGATGGAGCCGGTGATTGGTCAGGCCATGTTCGAATCCCTGAGCCTGATGGAAAAAGCCTGCATCTCCCTGCGCGAGAAGTGCGTGGACGGGATCACCGCCAACCCAGAAATCTGCATGAACCACGTGCTGAACTCCATCGGTATCGTGACCTACCTGAACCCCTTCATCGGCCACCACGAGGGTGACATCGTCGGCAAGATCTGCGCCCAAACCGGCAAGAACGTCCGCGAAGTCGTGCTGGATCGCGGCCTGCTGACCGCAGAACAGCTGGATGAAATTCTCTCCATCGAGAACCTGATGAACCCGCAATACAAGGCCAAGCGTTACACCCGCGAAGCTACCGTATAAGCGTATCGATGGGCCGGGATCACTCCCGGCCCATAGAGCCAGTTCCCGATCGGCCTCCTCTCAGCCCTATCGGGAACTGGCTTTCTGCCACATAAAACCTAAAAAAACTGGAAAATGGAGTGTTCGCTATGATTGGAATCGAGTTACTTGTCGTGCTCGCCGCTATCTATCTGGGGGCCCGGATCGGCAGCATCGGCATCGGCTTCGCCGGTGGTCTGGGGGTGCTGGTACTGACCTGGGGTCTGGGCATGCCCATCCCGAGTGATCAGCTGGTGACCTATCTGCCATGGGACGTGATCATGATCATCGCGTCCGTCATCTGTGCCATCGCCTGTATGCAACTGGCCGGCGGGATGGACTACCTGGTATCCCTGGCCGAGAAGGCGCTGCGCAAGAATCCCAAGCACATCACCTTCGCCGCCCCGGTCGTCACCTACCTGATGACCATGCTGGCCGGTACCGGTCACACCGCCTTCTCCACCCTGCCGGTGATCGCCGAAGTGGCCAAGGAGCAGGGCATTCGCCCGTCCCGCCCGCTCTCCATCGCGGTTGTCGCCTCCCAGATCGCCATCACCGCCTCCCCCATCTCGGCGGCCGTGGTTGCCTTCTCCGGCATGCTTGAGCCACTCGGTGTCGACTACCTGACCCTGCTGGCCATCTGCATCCCGTCCAGCTTCATCGCCTGTATCCTGGGTGCCTTCGTGGCCAACATGCTGGGCAAACCCCTGGACCAGGACGAAGTCTATCTGGAGCGCAAGGCCAAGGGCCTGATCAAGCTGCGCGGTACCAGCAAGGTTGAGCTCAAGCCTTATGCCAAGCTCTCCGTCGGCATCTTCATCGCCGCCATCGTCGCCGTCATGGCGTATGCCACCGCCATCTCCGGCAACGTGGGCCTGATCTCCAGCCCGCCGATCCCCCGTGACGGCGCCATCATGGGCATCATGCTCTCCGCCGCCACCCTGATGGTGCTGTTCTGCAAACTGGACGCCGCCCAGATCACCAACATGCCGACCTTCAAGTCCGGTATGTCCGCCTGTATCTGTGTGCTGGGTGTAGCCTGGCTGGGCAACGTCTTCGTGAAGGGCAACATGGTCGAGATCCAGGCCTTCGCCGGTGATCTGCTGAGCCAATACAGCTGGCTGCTGGCCGTGGTGCTGTTCTTCTCCTCCATGCTGCTCTACTCCCAGGGTGCCACCACCAAGGCGCTGATGCCTGCCGCCCTGGCGCTCGGTGTCAGCCCGCTGGCCGCCATCGCCTCCTTCGCCGCCGTGAGCGCCCTGTTCGTACTGCCGACCTACCCGACCCTGCTGGCCGCGGTCGAGATGGACGATACCGGCTCCACCCGTATCGGCAAGGCGGTGTTCAACCACCCCTTCTTCATCCCGGGTGTTGCCACCATCGCCATGGCAGTGGCGCTGGGCTTCTTCTTCGGTGGCCTTATCCTCTGATAGCGTTCCACTCCTTGCCAAACGGCCCTTCGGGGCCGTTTTTTTATGCCTGTGGGCGCAGTCTCCGGCCTATAGCCAATAAAAAAGCCGCTCATGGGAGCGGCTTTTATCATCAAAGGCAAGTCATCAACTGGTGGTCTGCCGGGTACCGAAGTAGTCGGCAAGGAAGTCGTCGAACGACAGGCTGTCACCGCGCTCCCGCTCCCGCTGCTTGGTCAGCGAATCCCGCGCCTCGCCGGCGAAATAGGCCTCATCCCAGTATTGCAACTCACCGGACAGCATCTCCTCACGGTAGCGGCTCGCCAGTTCGTCACCGAAGCAGCCGTTGTCCTGACCGCTCTCCAGCAACTGCTTGAGCAGGCGGGCGGAGTAGGTCAGCTCGGGGTTGTGCAGCTTCTCGCGGTGCATGGCCAGCGTCTCGCGGTAGCGATTGCGACCACAGCAGCGATCCAGCAACCCGGCCACCTGCTCCAGCTCGTCGAACAGCTTGAGGCCAAACTCCTTGAGGCCGATGGGGTTACCCTGCTCGTCTTCCAGCTCGAGGCCGGGACGACGCCCCTCCAGCACCACCTTGTTCTGGTTGCGACGGTTACGGGCGATCTCTTCGGCGCTCAGCACGGGAGACGGGCGCAGCAGGCACCAGACCAGGAACAGGTCGAAGAAGCGGATCTGATCCACCTCGATGCCAAACGGCGTGAAGGGGTTCACGTCCACGGTGCGCAGCTCTATGTATTCGATGCCGCGCTGCTCCAGCGCGTCCGACGGTTTCTCACCGCTGCGCGGGGTGCGCTTGGGACGAATGGGCGCATACAGCTCGTTCTCCAGCTGCAGCACGTTGTCGTTGAGCTGACGGTATTCGCCGTTCACCTTGACCCCTATCTTCGCAAACTCGGGATCATGGGTGCTGATGGCGCGGCGCAGGCTGGCCACATAGGCGGGCAGGTTGTCATGGCTGATGTTGAGCTTGCTCTGGGAGCTGCTGGTGTAGCCGAGATCGGACAGCCGCAGCGCGGTGGCATAGGGCAGGTAGAGGGTGCCCTTGCCGGTCTTCTGGAACGGCAACGCGCTCTTGCGCCCCTTCAGGAAGGAGTCGCAGATGGCCGGCGAGGCGCCGAACAGATAGGGCACCAGCCAGCCGAAGCGGTAGACGTTGCGAATCAGCCCCATGTATTTTTCTGAGATGAAGCGCTGGCTGCAGCAGCCCTCGCCCACCAGATCCTGCCACTCGCACCAGAAGCTGTCCGGCATGGAGAAGTTGAAGTGCACCCCGGCGATCACCTGCATCAGGCTGCCGTAACGGTTCTTCAGCCCCTGCCGGTACAGGGTCTTCATCTTGCCGATATTGGAGCTGCCGTACTGGGCCAGCCGGATGCTCTCCTCGTCGCCGATGAAGCAGGGCATGGAGAGCGGCCAGATCCGCTCGTCACCGAGGTGATGAATGGTGTGGCGATGGATGTCGCCGAGCTGTTCTATCAGGCTCTCGATGGAGTCGGTGGCCGGGGTGATGAACTCCAGCAGGCTCTCGGAGTAGTCGGTGGTGATGTTGGCATGGGTCAGCGCCGAGCCCAGACTCCTCGGGTGATCGGTCTGGGAGAGGGAGCCTTCTGGGGTAATGCGCAGACATTCACGTTCGATCCCGCGCCGGATCCCCTTGAGGGCGGTCACCCGTTCCGGGGTTCCCAGGGCGGTCAACAACTCGGTGAGCGACAAGCTAGTAGTAGTCATATTCACGGCTCATGATGGGCCGCCCCAGGAGGGCGGCGCTTATTTTTTGCAGTGTCACTCAGGGCAACTGCAGTGGATAGATGGGAAGATGAAGCTCCGCCAGCGGTTTTTCAAGCTTTTGCTTGTCACCTACCACCACAATCACCATCTCGGCCGGATCCAGCCAGCGGGCCGCGCTGGCCTTTAACGTCTCAGGCGACACCGTTTTGATCAGCTCGCCCTGGGCCTGCACATAGTCCGGCTTCAGGTCATACATGATCATCTGCAGCAGGAAGCCAGCCTTCTGGGCCAGGGTCTCGTAGGAGAGCGCATCCTGCTGGGAGACGGCGCTGCGCATGTAGGCCAGCTCCACCGGCGTCGGGCCGCTTGCCCGGTAACCGTCCATCTCTTTCAGGAACTGACGGATGGCGTCCACGGTCGCGTCGGTGCGCACGTTGGCACCGGTGGCGAAGACGCCGGCCTCGCGGTTGGCCTGGAAACCGGAGCTGGCACCATAGGTGTACCCCTTGTCTTCCCGCAGGTTGAGATTGATCCGGCTGTTGAAGTTGCCCCCCAGATTGAAGTTCATCAGGTTGGCGATGAAGTAATCCCCGGTGGTGTCGAACGGCATGGCGCGGCGGCCGATGCGGATCACCGACTGGGGTGCCCCCGGTTTGTCCACCAGATAGATGCCGGGCTTGGCCTGCTCTCCCTTGGGCTTGAGATCACCCAGGGTGGGGGCGGCCCCCTTCCACTCGGTCAGGAAACCGAGCTCGGATTCGACCTGTTGCTGGGTCACGTCACCGGTCACCACCACCTTGGCGTTGGTCGGATTGTAGTAGTCCTGATAGAAGCGCTTCACGTCCGCCAGGGTCAGCTTCTCCACGTCGGTCAGCACCCCGTTGGTCGGTTGGCCGAGCCGGCTCTGCTTGCCGTACACCAACTCCCGGAACGCCTGGCCCGCCAGCCACTCGGGCTGCTGCTCGCTCTGCTTCATGCCCTGCAGCATCTGCGCCTTGAGCCGCTCAAAGTCGGCCTCCCGCATGCCGGGGCGCATCAAGACCTCGCGCACCAGCGCCATCGTCTGGGGCAGCTTGTCGGTCAGCGAACTGATGGTGATGAGGTTGTTGTACTGGGCGGTGGAGACGCTGATGCTGGCCCCGAGCTTTTGCAACTCGTCGCTGAGCTCGGCCTCGCTCATGCGCACCGTGCCCTGCTCCAGCATGGCGGCGGTGAGGCTCGCCAGCCCCAGCTCACCCTTGCCCTCGGCCCGGATGCCGCCCGGCAGGGCGATCATGATGGAGACCGCCGGGATCTCGTCACTCTGGGTGCCGATGATCTCGATCCCCTTGTCCAGCTTGCCGTGCCAAGTGGCCGGCACCTTGACGCTGACCGCCGCGCCCACCTTGGGCTCTATGCTGCGGTCGAAATTGTCTTTCACCGGGCGCAGGGCCAGGGGCTCCCCGTGCTGGCTGTAATCCGGCAGCACCCGCTTGGCCGGGGTAAAGTTCGGTTCGCCGGCCTGCCACTGGGTCTTGCCCTTGGGCACCACGCTCAGCACCACGGCGGGCTTGCCCGCGATGAACTTGTCATAGGCGGCCTTGACGTCTGACGCCTTGACCTGGCTGATGGCATCCAGATTCTTGAACACATAGTTCGGATCCTGAGCCAGCACCTGGCCCATGGCGAGCTGGCTCACCTTGCCCTCGATGCTGTCCAGCCCCCAGATGGCGGCGGCGCGGTAGCTGCTGATGGCTTTTTCCAGATCCGCAGGCTTGATGCCCCGATTGGCGAAGTCGCCTATCACCTTGTCCACCTCCCCCTTGAGGGTCTTGAGGCTGCCATCCTGGGCCGGATTCGGGTAGGCATAGACCGTCAGGGTGCAGGCCAGCTCCTCACAGGAGTGGGACGCACCGACCTCGATAGCCTTGCCGGTCTTGACCAGGGACTGATAGAGCATGGAGCTGGCAGAGCCGCCGAGCACGTCGGCGAAGATGTCCAGCGCCGGCTCCTGGGGATCGCCGAGGGCCACGGTCGGGTAGCTGATATAGAGCAGCGGCAGGTGCACCTTGTCTTCCAGGGTGACGTAGCGGGTCTCTGGCAGGCTCACCGGCTCGGGAGTCGGCTCGGGAGTCGGCTCGGCCACGTCGGGACCACGGGGAATGGAGCCGAAGTACTGCTCAATCCAGGCCAGCGCCTGTTTGGTGTCGAAATCCCCCCCCAGGGTCAGGGTGGCGTTGTTCGGCCCGTACCAGCGCAGGAAGAACTGCTTGAGGTCATCCACCCCGACTCTGTCCAGATCCTCCACATAGCCGATGGGCTGCCAGGAGTAGGGATGAGTGCGCGGGTAGAGCGCCTCCCCCGCCTTCTCGCTCACCAGGCCATAGGGCTGGCTGTCGATGCGCTGGGCCCGTTCGTTCTTGACGGTGGCACGCTGGATCTCGAACTTCTTCTGGCTCACCGCATCGAGCAGGAAGCCCATGCGATCCGCCTCCAGCCAGAGCACTTTCTCCAGCTGGTTGGCCGGCACCGTCTCGTAGTAGTTGGTTCTGTCCTTGTTGGTGGTGCCGTTCATGTCACCACCGGCCTCGTTGATGATCCGCATATGCTCCTGATCGCCGACGTGCTTGGAGCCCTGGAACATCATGTGCTCGAAGAAGTGGGCGAAACCGGACTTGCCCACCGTCTCGCGGGACGAGCCCACGTGATAGGTCACGTCGAGGTGCACCAGGGGATCGGATTTGTCCGGCGCCAGGATAACGGTCAGGCCGTTGTCCAGCTTGTACATCTGGTAGGGGATGCCGAGCTTGCCTTCCTGCTTGACCTGTTCCGATACCAGGGTCGGCGCCGCCAGCACCGGCAGGGCGACCCCAAGGAGAATGCTTAAAGGAATGAATTTGTTCACGGTTACCTCGTGAGTAAAAAGAAACAGCTAGAAGATCTGCCTGGCCAGCAGAAACACCAGGGCATAACGAAGCAATTTGCCAAGCCCGATCAGAATGAGAGAGCGCCAGAACGAGAGGCGCAGCCAGCCGGCCAGCAGACAGAGACCATCGCCTATCACCGGTGTCCAGGCGAGCAGCAAGCACCAGTGACCATGCAGTTTGAGCCAACCGAGAGCCTTTTGTTCCCCACGGCCCTTAAAATCTTCCGGCTTTTTCTTGTAGGTAGCAAGCCAGCCGAGCCACCAGGTGGTCATAGAGCCGAGGGTATTGCCGAGGGTCGCCCACAGCAGCAGGCTGGCCATGCTCCACTGATCCTGCTTTGCCATGACGCCCAGCAGCACTTCCGAGCTGCCGGGCAACAGGGTCGCCGAGGTGAAGGCACTCAGAAACAGCCAGCCCAGCCCGGTTTCCAGCGTCTCCATCATGCGAGATGGCGCTCGGCGGCAGGCATCCGCAACACCAGCTTGCCACGGACGTGACCGTTCTCTATGGCCTGATGGGCCAGGGCCCCCTCCGCCAGCTCGAACTCACCGGACAGGGTGATGTGGACATCGCCCTGGCGCAGCAGCATCAGCATCTGGGCCAGCTGCTTGCCGTCCGGGTGAACCAGCATGCCGCTCACGGCGATCTCCGACGCGGCGCCGGCGTCCTTGATGCTCTGCGCCGTGATGGTCGGCACCGTCACCAGCGTGCCGCCCTGCTTGACGCAGGCGAGTGCCGCCTTGCCGCTCTCGCCCCCCATCAGATCCAGCACCAGATCCACCTGGCCAACCTGGGCAACCCAGTCGGCGTCGTGGTAGTCCACCATGGTGGTGGCCCCGATCCCGTGCAGGAAGCCGTGGTTCTCCTTGCTGGCGGTGACCACCACCTCGGCGCCATAGGCGCTGGCGAACTGCACCGCCAGGTGACCCACGCCACCGGCCGCGGCCAGGATCAGCACTCGTTGCCCCCCCTTGAGGCCGCCGTGCTCGAACAAGCCCTGCCAGGCGGTGAGCCCCGCCAGCGGCAGCGCCGCCCCCTGCTTGAGGCTCACCCCATCGAGTTTGACCAGCTCGTGCTCGCTCACCACTATGCTCTCGGCATAGCCGCCGCCCGCCAGCGGGAAGCCCACCATGCCACAGACGGGATCCCCTTCCTGCAAGCTTGTGGCGCCCGGACCCGTCTTCTCGACCACCCCCGCCACGTCATAACCCGGGGTCCAGGGCAGCTTCTCCTTGTTCTGGGCCGCCGCCCAGCCGAGTCCGGCCCGGGTCTTGGCATCGATGGGATTGACGCCGGCAAAACAGATGCGCACCCGCACCTCCCCCTCGGCGGGCACCTTGTCGAGGGAGGGGTTGAGCTTAAGTACCGAGGGGGCGCCGAATGCGGTAATCTGTAGCTGCGTCATTGCACAATCCATCCTGTTGATTGATCAAGGATCCACAGAATAACAGCGAGGACCACATGGCTCGAATGTTTCTTATTCCCCTGTTGCTGGCCCTGGGGTGGTGGGCGTTTCTGATCTACTTCCGCATCCCGCTCAAGCAGGGGGCCAAGGGGTTCTACTGGATCATCGGCCTGGGTGGCGGGCTCGCCGCCTTCCTCAGCCTGATGATGGTGCTGACCCACTAGCCGCTGTCCCCATCGGTTGCAACAAGGCCACCCTGAGGTGGCCTTGTGGTCAGTTCGTCTGAAGATGGTAGTGGCGGTTGCTGCCCTGCCCCAGCACCCCTTCTGCCAGCAGATGCTGGAACACCCTGTCCACCTCCTCCAACGGCAGGGCCAGCGCCTCGGCCACCTTGCGCTTGCTGCACTTGAGCTCGCCGCTCTCCAACACGGCGCGCACCCGCTCCACCAGCGCGGGGGCGGGGGCCGGCTTGCTTGTCAGCTGCGGCTCGACTGGCACAGCCGCCTCGGCCTGCGCCTGCTGGCGTTGCCACTGGCGGCGGAAGCGGTTCTCCCCCCCGATCAGGCTGACGAAGTAGGCACCGAACGCATCGAGCAGGATGGAGAGGAAACAGACCAGCAGGAACTGCACCTGGCTGATGCTCATGCCCACCCCGTCCGCCAGGCTGCTCATCAGCCCCAGCATGGAGGACTGTTCGTTGAGGGGCTTGGCATCCCGCTCCTGGCGCAGCTCGTCCTGTTTCAATCTGAGCTGGGTGTTGGCCTGCTGCAGGCCGCTGACGCCGCTGGAGATGCGCGCCATCTCGATGTATTTGCGGGCCGCCTCTTCGTTGAGCTGGATCTGGCGCTCTATGCTGGCGATCTGCTCGTCGAAGCGCGCCAGCTCCCGCTCGTGACGGGCCTGCTGACTCAAGATGGTGTTGGTGGCGCTGTTGATGCCGCCGATGCTGCCGCCAATGGAGATGGCCGCCAGCACGCTGTAGAACAGCAAAGACCAGAAGGCGCCGCCGAGATCCCGGCGCGCCTTGCACTCCCCGTACTCATACCAGACGTAGAATTTGCCCAGTTCGAAGATGATGGCGAGCCCACCAAACAGCCACTTCATCAGCGGGTTGTCGTCGATGGAGAGAAACAGCAGCAGGGAGAAGACGATGGAGGCCAGGATGGCCAGCCCGGTGAAACTGTAAACAGTGGTCAGTGCGAACCACCCCTTGGGGTAGCGCAGTGCGGTGGTGTCCTGTGTAGTCATGATGAGGAGACGATGTGGTGCAGAGGAAATTTGGCTGCCGATTATAGTCATCGGACTCGTGGAGAGAAGGCTATTCGGTTGAATTCCTTCATATCCTCATCTGGATGGGTAGAACGCGACCGAATTGGGCAAATAGCCGCCCGGCGGGAGGCCGGGTCAGCGGAGGCGCATCTGTGCCCAGCTCTGCCATGGTCAAGCCGAAGCGAGATAAACTAACCCCTATTACCCCCCTGATATCGAGGTCATCATGCACAAGGCTACCCCTCTCTTGTTTTCCCTGCTCCTGGTTCAGGGCGTGGCCGTGGCGGCCCCACCCTCCAAGCAGGGCGACGACATCCGGATCTCGACCGACCGGGGCCAGATCAACCTGAATTGGGACGACAAGGAATATGGCTGGTGGCAAGACAACTGCCTGGATGTCCGCACCCGCAACAGCCGCATCAAACTCGACTGTGAAGACATGGATGGCAAGTATCGCGATCACTACAATCGCAGCATCCACAGCGGCAACAACCCGGGCAAGGGCCACGACAAGCGGGACTGGGACGACGACAAGGTCAAATACAAGGAGAAGGGAAACGGCAACGGGAAAGGCAAGAACAAGTAACGATCCGGGGCCAGGCTGATGGGTTCCTCGCCCTGTATAAAGGCTAATCGGTTGAATTCCTTTATATCCTTGCCTGAAGCGAGCCAGAAGCCAGCCCAATCAACAACGTAGCCCACCGTTTCATGACCAAATCGGGCAGGATCTTGCGTGAGGGCTGTTCCGTTTCCATTAAGCATGGCGACGATAGACTGCCCGTCCTCCTGCTGTTAAGAGGCTATCATGCGCAATACCGTTTCCCACCTGCTCTCCCGACTGCTCAACAGCGGCGCGGCATTCGAGGCACCCCAAGCCCGCCGCGATACCGCCGCCACCCGCCAGGATGCACCTTCTCAGGAGAACCGGGGCACTCAGGCGCAGCAGCATAAAGAGCTTAATTCCATCAAATCCACAAAAGAAGTGAATGGGAAAAAATAACCTAGCAGCTTGTTTGACTGCCTACTCTACCAGTAATTCTCCGCACTGATATTGCCGGGAGCCCGCCGCAGGTTCTTGGCCAAGCCAATCTCCAGCAAGGTCTGCTGCGTCTCCTTCACCATGGCGGGGTTGCCGCAGATCATCACCTGACTGTGCGCCGGCGAAAACTCGAGTCCGACCCGTGCCTGCAGCCGCCCCTCGCCGATGGCCGCCGGGATCCGGCCCGCCATGGCCCCCGGCCACCCTTCGCGGCTAACGAAGGGAACATACCGAAAGCGGGGTCCATACTGCTCAACCAGGCTGGTGATGAGCGCCTGATAGGTGAGCTCCTCTCCCTGGCGCACCCCGTGTACCAGCACCAGATTCTCAAACAGCTCGAACGCCTCGCCGTCCGCCAGCATGGCGAGGAAGGGGCCGATGGCGGTGCCGGTGGAGAGTAGCCAGAGATCGCGCCCGGCGGGCAGCTCGTCCAGGGTCAGAAAACCGGCAGCCAGGGACTGGACCAGCAGGCTGTCTCCCACTTGCAAGGCCGCGAGGGAGGGCGTCAGCTGACCATCCGGGATCTCCACCAGATAGAATTCGTGATAAGGGGCGCTGGGAGGATTGACGAAGGAGTAGGCTCGTTGCACGCGTTGCTCACCCCGTTGCAGGGCCAGCTTGGTAAATTGTCCCGCCTTGTAGGGCGCGAGTTCCGCCTCCACACGCAGAGAAAACAGGGTGGGTGTCCATTCGATGCGCTCGATGACACGGCCTTCGACCCAGGCTGCCATAAGGATCTCCTTCTTGGGAACGGATCCTCACTTTACCCTTTGATCCAAAAATAAAAAACCCGCGCATTGCGCGGGTTTTTTCTGCAAAGCGAAACGCTATTACAGAGCAACAACCTGGATCTGTACGGTTGCTTTGACGTCAGCGTGCAGCTGAACAACAACGTCGTACTCGCCGGTGTTACGCAGAACGTTGCCCATGCGGACCTCGCTCTTGGCAACGGCGACGCCGGCAGCAGTGATGGCTTCAGCCACGTCACGGGTACCGATGGAACCGAACAGCTTGCCTTCGTCGCCAGATTTGGAGGCGATAACAACGGCAGCCAGTTCACCCAGCTTGGCAGCGCGCTCTTCAGCGGCAGCTTTACCGGCAGCCAGTTTGGCTTCCAGTTCAGCACGGCGAGCATCGAAGGTCTCGATGTTGGCCTTGGTAGCCATAACGGCTTTGCCTTGCGGGATCAGATAGTTACGGGCGTAGCCAGCTTTAACAGCGACTTGGTCACCCAGACCGCCCAGTTTGGCGATTTTGTCGAGCAGAATAACTTGCATTACCTTTCCTCTAAGAAAGTTGAGTTAGGCCTAAGTGCCGGACCGATTCTTACTTGTTGTGCAGATCGGTGTACGGCAGCAGAGCCAGGTAACGAGCACGCTTGATGGCGCGTGCCAGCTGACGCTGATACTTGGCGCGGGTACCGGTGATACGGCTCGGTACGATCTTGCCAGATTCAGTGACGTAGTTTTTCAGAGTAACGATATCTTTGTAGTCGATCTCGGTAACGTTCTCGGCGGTGAAGCGGCAGAACTTACGACGACGGAAATAACGTGCCATGGCCTTTATCCTCTATTCAGTGATCCAGAATTACTCTTCGGAAGAAGCTTCAACAGCATCTTCGCGGCGCTCGTCGTCACGACGTGGGAAGCGCTCTTCCTTGGCCTTGGCCATCGGAGAAACTTCAGTCACGGCGTGCTTGGTGCGCATGATCATGTTGCGGATAACGGCATCGTTGAAGCGGAAGTTGGTTTCCAGTTCATCGATAACGGCTTGCTCGGCTTCCACGTTCATCAGAACGTAGTGAGCTTTGTGCAGCTTGTCGATCGGGTAAGCCAGTTGACGACGGCCCCAATCTTCCAAGCGATGAATAGTACCACCAGCGGTGGTGATAGCGCCGGTGTAACGCTCGATCATGCCAGGTACTTGCTCGCTCTGGTCCGGGTGAACCATGAAGACGATTTCGTAATGACGCATTAATTAGCTCCTTACGGATTAATTCAGCCTCCGCCCAGGTGCAGCCAGACCTCGGAGGCAAGGAACATAGTGGTGTTTAGACACTGCTTTCTAGGGCGGCGTATTGTACGAAATCGCCTCTCTCACTGCAACTGGCATGGGCAGTTGTTTTTATCTATGGCCGCGATACAAAACTTCAATTGATAACAATTATCATTTATATCTATTCTGTCTTCATATCCTTATGGAGGATGACAGTATGCAACCCGCACTGAGCACGGCCATCCCGGCCCGCAAATTCAAGCTGACCCTGCTGGGGCCCGCCTTCATCGCCGCCATCGGCTATATCGATCCGGGCAACTTCGCCACCAATATCCAGGCGGGTTCCACCTTCGGCTATCAGCTGCTGTGGGTGGTGGTGTGGGCCAACCTGATGGCCATGCTGGTGCAGACTCTCTCCGCCAAGCTCGGCATCGTCACCGGCAAGAACCTGGCGGAACACATTCGGGACAAATTGCCAAAGCCTGCGGTCTGGGCCTACTGGGTACAGGCGGAGATCATCGCCATGGCCACGGATCTCGCCGAGTTCATCGGCGCGGCCGTGGGCTTCAAGCTGCTGCTCGGCGTCACCCTGCTGGAAGGCGCCTGCATCACCGCCGTGGTCACCTGGGGCATTCTCATGCTGCAATCTCGCGGCCAGAAGCCGCTGGAGTTCGTGGTGGGCGGCCTGCTGCTGTTCGTAGCCGCGGCCTACATAGTCGAGCTGGTATTCTCCCGCCCTCACCTACCGAGCCTGCTGGAAGGCGCCCTCTTCCCCGGTCTGCCCAACAGCGATGCGGTCTATCTCGCCGCCGGCGTGCTGGGGGCGACCGTCATGCCCCACGTCATTTACCTGCACTCGGCGCTGACCCAGCACACCCAGGATCAGGGCACCGTCACCCAGCGCCTGCACACCACCAAGGTGGATGTGGCCATCGCCATGACTATCGCCGGCTTCGTCAACCTGGCCATGATGGCCATGGCGGCGGCGGCCTTCCACGGCACGGGCAATCAGCCGGTGGCCGAGCTGGAAACCGCCTACCAGACCCTCACTCCCTTGCTCGGGCCGGCGGCGGCCACCCTGTTTGGCCTCTCCCTGGTGGCGTCCGGCATCTCCTCCACCGTAGTGGGCACCCTGGCCGGTCAGGTGGTGATGCAGGGCTTCGTGCGCTTCACCATTCCGCTCTGGCTGCGCCGGGCCATCACCATGGCTCCCGCCTTCGTGGTGATCGCCATGGGGCTCAACACCACCGAGATCCTGGTGTTGAGCCAGGTGATCCTGAGTTTTGGCATCGCCCTTGCACTCATCCCCTTGCTGATCCTGACCGGCGATCGCACCCTGATGGGCCAGCATCGCAACCACCCGGTCACCCAGGCGCTCGGACGCCTCATCGTCGCCCTGGTGATCGGCCTCAACGCCTATCTGCTGGTCTCCATGATCTAGCGCCCAATCCAGCACCGCCAGACAGGCTCATTAACGCGGGTTAATGAGCCTGTCCGCACTTTGGCGTATGCTGCGGCTCTCTCTTCTTCTTCGATTCGCGGGAGCCATCCATGGAACATACCCGAGCCAGCTTCGTGCTGGGCCATCACCACGAACAGGCCAAGGTGGTCTATTGCCAGGCCGGCGAGCCGACCCTGCTGGTCACCGAGATCACGCCCTTCCATCCCCAGAGCCACCTCTGGCCCGATCAACCGGGAGACGTTGGTACCGTTGGCTGGGAGGACGGTGAGGCCGTCGTGGGCCCCTGCCGCATGGGCGTCATCAGCCCGGACGGCGAGCTGTTTGTCGATCAGGGGATCCCGGTCAAGCGCGGTGCCGAGGGCTGGGCCTTCGTGGTGGTGCACCCGCTGGCGGGCAGGCATGAACTGGCGGCCGGCAGCACGGTCGAGCTGAGGGTGGATGCCGAGGCTCGCCATGCCCTGAGCCTGGGCCACAGCGGCTGCCATCTGGTGGCATTGGCACTCAACCGGGTACTCATCCCTTACTGGCGCAAGGAGGTGAGCGAGCGCGACGCCCTCGGCCAACCAGATTTCGACCGCCTCGCCATCCAGACCTCGCGCGTCGAACCCATGGGCTCCCGGGAGCAGTACAGGATCGGCAAGAGTCTGCGCAAGAAGGGGGTCAACGGCGAGGCGCTGCTGGCTGAACTCGCGCAGATAGAGGAGCGCATCAACGAGCAGCTGGCGCAGTGGCTGGCAACCGGCGGCGAGATCCGCCGCACGCGGGCAGGTGAGGCCATCATCGACTCCCGCTACTGGCACTGCGTGCTGGAGGGGCAGGAGCTGAGCATCCCCTGCGGTGGCACCCATGTCGGCAACCTGGCCGAGCTGGGTCGAGTCTCGGTGCAACTGAGCCCCGCCGAGGAGGGCTTCATCCTTATCTCAAGAGTCAGCCCCTGAGTCAGCTGCGGCTCAGGGGCACCTGAACCTCATCAGCCAAGGCGGATCAGCAGGATGCCGCACAGGATCACCAGGGCGGCTCCCAGCCTGACCCGCCCCAACTGCTCCCCCAGCCAGAGCCAGGAGAGCAGCACGGCAAACAGCACGCTGCTCTCGCGCAGGGCCGCCACCAGCCCGATGGGAGCCTGGGTCATGGCCCAGATGACGATGCCATAGGCAAGCAGCGACAGCAGGCCACCAAGCGCCCCCGTGTGCCAATCCGCCCGATTCAGGCTGCGCAAGGAGGTGCGGCTCTGCCAGCGCATCAGCAGCGGCATCAACAGCGCAGTCAGGAAGAACAGCCAGAGGGTGTAGCGTATGGGTTCACCGGCCGAGCGGGCCCCCATGCCATCGGACAGGGTATAGGCGGCGGTAAAGAGCGCCGTGATCAACACGGCGGTCAGGGCGGCGGGGGCCAGCCTGATGCCACCGCGCCAGGCCATCAGCAGGACGCCGCTCACCAGCACCAGGGCCCCCACGACCGCCAGCCATCCGGGCCACTCCCCCAGCAGCAGCGCCCCAAGCAACAGGGTCAGCAGCGGCGCACTGCCACGAGCCAGGGGATAAACCTGGCCAAACTCCCCCAGCCGATAGGCTCGACCGAGAAACAGGCAGTAGCCGCTGTGCAGCAGGATGGAGAGCGCTAACCAGGGGTATTCGGCGGGATCCGGCAGCCCCACCAGCGGCAGTAAGGGGAGAGAGAACAGACCGGAGCAGAGGGCGACCAGCAGCACGCTGACCCGTCCCGTGGCCTGGCGCTTGGCCAGCGCGTTCCACAAGGCATGTAACAAGGCGGCCAACAAAATGGCCGCGAAGATGGTGGGGGTCACAGCGGGGTTCCAGTCAATATGGGGGCACGATCATACCCGTTTGTATCGCAATAATCTGGGAGCCACCTCATGGTCGCCCCATCGCCTCGCGACAACCCCCCAGCTCAACCCTGCCGTTTGCGCATACCCATGTGGGGAATGTCGTCTTCTATGTACCCTTCTCCTTCCGGCTCGAAGCCGTGCCGACCATAGAAACCCTGCAGATGGGCCTGGGCACCGAGCCAGATGCTGTGATCCGGCCAACGGGCCTCACAGCCTCTGACGGCTTCGGTCAGCAGCCGATGACCCAGGCCATCGCCACGGGAGCGCGGTGAGGTCACCACCCGGCCGATGGCGCTGCCCTGCTCGTCACCGATGCCGGGGGCCATGATGCGGGCGTAGGCGGCCAAATGCTCGCCGTCGTAGCCGAGCAGGTGCAGCACGCCGTCACGGCGATCCAGCCCGTCCAGATCCTGGAAGGGGCAGGTCTGCTCCACCACGAACACCTCGGCGCGCAGGGCAAGCAGTTCATACAATTCGTCCGTGGTGAGGTCACTCCAGGCCTTGAGACTCCAGTTCACGGGTCACTCCTTATGTCATGTCGGCCCGCCAGCATAGGGCCCCAAGCCCCGCCCGGCATTAACCTTGGTTAAGACTCTTCAGCCGTTTGCGAATGCGGCTCAGGCTGATGGGGGTAATGCCGAGATAGGCGGCGATCTGGTGATCCGGCACCCTGGCGTCCAGCGCCGGGAAATTGTCCAGGAAGTGCCGATAGCGGGCCTGGGGGCCCTCGGTCAGCAACAACAGCTCTTTCTCCTCCTTGATCCGCAGTTGCACCGCCAGCAGGTGGTGATACCAGTCGGGCCAGCAAGGGAACTGGCGCAGATCCGTCAGATTGAACAGCTGTAGCCGGCAGGGCTCCAGCGCCTCCACGCTGTAGCGGGCGGGCGCACCACTGAGCAGGTGGTGGAAGTCGATAAACTCATCCCCCTCCCAGTAGAACTCCTTGATGTACTCGCGCCCGTCCGCCAGCACCACCTTGGCCCGCAACAAGCCCTGCTCCACCCTGATCAGCAGATCCGGGCTGTCACCGGCATGCCAGAGGCAAGATTTGGGGGCGAGCGTCAGCGAGCGGGCAAAAGAGAGGAGGCGCTCGGCCTCCTGCTCATTCATGACCCTCTCCAGACTGAACTGGGGTCTGTCCATCCCGCTCGCCTCAGGCGCGGCGCTGACGCACGGCTTCGAACAGGCATACGCCGGTCGCCACCGAGACGTTGAGGCTGGACACGGCCCCGGCCATGGGGATGCTCACCAGCTCGTCGCAGTGCTCGCGGGTGAGGCGGCGCATGCCCTTGCCCTCGGCCCCCATCACCAGTGCCATGGGGCCGGTGAGTTTGGCCTGGAAGACATCGTGATCCGCCTCGCCGGCGGTGCCGACGATCCAGACCCCGCGCTCCTGCAACTCGCGCAGGCTGCGGGCCAGGTTGGTGACCTGAATGAGCGGCACCACTTCGGCGGCGCCACAGGCGACCTTGCGCACCACTGAGGTCAGGCCACTGGCCTTGTCCCGCGGCACTATGACTGCATGGACACCCGCCGCATCGGCGCTGCGCAGGCAGGCACCGAGGTTGTGCGGATCTGTCACGCCGTCCAGCACCAGCAAGAAGGGCTCGGCCTTTTGCTCGGCCAGGCCATCAAGCAGGCTGGCCAGGTCGTGCTCGGCCAGCTTGGGGGCTTCTATCACCTTGGCCATGATGCCCTGGTGATTGTTGCCCTCGGCTTTATCGTCGAGCGTCTTGCGGTTCACGCTCTGCACCTTGAGGCCGAGGGATTCCAGCTCGTCCAGCAAGGGTTGCAGCCGGTCGTCCTCGCGGCCCTTGAGGGCCCACACCTCGATGAAGCGCTCCGGGGTACGCTCAAGCAGAGCGGTCACGGCGTGAATGCCGTAGATCAGTTCAGTACTCATTTAGTGCTCTTGGCCTTGTCGCGAGCCTTCTTGCTCGGTCGTCTGTTGCTGGGTTTGGCACGGCCACCCTTGTCGGATTTGGCGCCGTCCTTGCTTTCGGTGCGTCTCTCACCGCGAGGTGCGCCCTTGGCAGGCTTGCGGCCCGTCCCTTTGGTGTTCTTGCCGTTGGCGGGCAGCGGCTCTTCCACCATCACGAAGTCGATCTTGCGATCGTCCAGGTTCACGCCCATCACCTTGACGCGCACCTTGTCACCCAGACGGTAGCGACGGCGGGAGTTTTCGCCGATCAGCTGCATGTGCAGGGGATCAAACTGGTAGTAGTCGTTGGTGAGGGTGCTGACGTGCACCAGGCCATCGATGTGGATCTCGGCGAGGCGCACGAAGAAGCCGAAGCCGGTGACGCTGGCGATGACGCCATCGAACTCGTCACCCACGTGATCCAGCATGTACTCGCACTTGAGCCAGTCGGCCACGTCGCGGGTGGCATCGTCGGCACGGCGCTCGGTCATGGAGCAGTGCTCGCCCATGGGATCCACTTCTTCCAGCTGGTAGTGATAACCACCGCTCGGCGTCCACTTGTGGCGCAGATTACCCTGCTGTTCCTTGGCCGTCTGGTATTTGATGGCGCGGTGCAGGATCAGATCCGGATAACGGCGGATCGGCGAGGTAAAGTGGGCGTAGGACTTCAGAGCCAGACCGAAGTGACCAATGTTGTCGGCCTGATAGACGGCCTGACGCATGGAGCGCAGCAGCATGGTGGAGAGCAGCTCGGCATCCGGGCGCCCCTCGAACTGGGCGGCCAGCTCGGCGAAGTCTTTCGGCTCGGGTTCGAGTCCACCCTTGAGCTCCAGGCCCAGTTCGGCCAGGAAGTCGCGGAAGCCGGTCAGGCGCTCTTCACTCGGCTTGTCGTGGGTACGGAACAGGGCGGCAGCCTCGTTCTTCTCGATGTAACGCGCGGCAGCCACGTTCGCCTGGATCATGCACTCTTCGATGATCTTGTGGGCGTCGTTGCGCACCAGCGGCACTATGCGATCGATCTTGCGCTGGGCATTGAAGATGAAGCGGGTCTCTTCGCTCTCGAACTCCACGGCGCCACGCTGGTGACGACTGTGCTTGAGCGCCTTGTAGAGGTTGTTGAGCTCCTCGATGTGGCCCACCAGCGGCTCGTACTGCTGACGCAGCTTGGGATCCCCAGCCAGGATCGCCGCGACCTTGGTGTAGGTCATGCGCGCGTGGGAATTCATCACGGCTTCGTAGAACTTGTAGCCGGACATGCGGCCGGTGGCGGAGATGGTCATCTCGCACACCATGCACAGACGGTCAACCTGCGGGTTCAGGGAACACAAGCCGTTGGAGAGCACCTCCGGCAGCATGGGCACCACGAACTCGGGGAAGTAGACGGAGTTGCCGCGCTGATAAGCTTCCGCGTCCAGCGCCGTACCCGGGCGGACATAGGCGGACACGTCCGCGATGGCGACCCACAACCGCCAGCCGCCGCCGCGCTTGGCCTCACAGAACACCGCATCGTCGAAGTCACGAGCATCTTCACCGTCGATGGTCACCAGCGGCAGGGCGCGCAGGTCAATGCGACCCTCTTTGGCCTTCTCCGGCACCTGTTCGCCCAGACCCGCGACCTCTTTGGTCACCTCGTCCGGCCAGGTATGGGGAATGCCGTGGGTGCGCAGGGCAATTTCAATCTCCATGCCCGGCGCCATGTTCTCGCCCAGCACGTCCAGCACGGTACCGACCGAGCTGGTGCGACCGTTGGAGCGCTGGTTGATACGCACCACCACCACCTGGCTCTGGCGGGCACCCTTGTTCTCCCCTTCCGGGATGATGATGTCCTGGCCGATGCGGCTGTCATCCGGTACCACGAAGCCGACGCCGTTCTCCACGAAGTAGCGGCCGACAATGTCCGCCTCACGGGGTTTGAGCAGACGCACCAGCCGCGCTTCCTGGCGACCCTTGCGATCGACTTCGGTCGGCTGCACCAGCGCATAGTCGCCGTGCATCAGGCGCTGCATCTCACGGTTGTTCAGGAACAGATCCGATCCACCGCTCTCGGGGCGCAGAAAACCGAAGCCATCCTTATGGCCGAGCACATAGCCTTTGACCAGATTCAGGCGATCCGGCAGGGCATAACATTGGTTGCGAGTGAATACCAGCTGCCCATCGCGCTCCATGGCGCGCAGACGACGGCGCAAGGCTTCCAACGGCTCTTCGTCGGTCAGCTTGAGGACCGTGGCCAGCTCTTCACGGGACATGGGTTTTTCATGGCCTCGGATGAGCTCCAGCAGCATCTCGCGGCTGGCGATGGGGTTATCGTATTTTTCGGCCTCGCGTTGGAGGAAAGGATCTTTTTGAGACATAAGCAGGCCTTTGGGTAGGTAATAACGAAGACATTATATCGAAGGGGGGAGCTATTGGCATCCATCGACTGCCTTTTGGCCAATCTCTCTGTCATACTGGGCACAGTTTGCAGGTATGTGAGACTCGGAACTCATGAGCAAGGACTCGTTCGCCCAATCTGCCGCCTATTTGAAACAGGCGGTACCCCTGATGATCAAGTATCAAATTCCTACCACCCCGAACAATTACCACCTCTGGTACAGCTACGTCTCCGGCGATATGCCAGAGCTGAACGGCGCCATTGATCAGGCGGTCAAGTTGCAGGGGACCTGTTCCCTCACGACCTGTGAGCGGCTCTACCACCGGCACCTCGCCAGCCAGGACGAACAGCAGATGGAGACCATGAAGCTCAATCTGGTCGCCATGGCCAACGAGCTCGGTCACTCCATGCAGGATGCGTTGGTCGACACCGGCCAGTTCCAGGCGGTGCTCGACAAGAGTTTCGACCGCCTCAGCCTCATCGACGACGAGGGGCTGAGCCTGGATGACACCATGAGCATACTGCGCGAGCTGGTGCGTGAGTCGCGGGACGTGCGCATGTCCACCATGCACTTTCGCAATCAGCTCAGCAGTGCCGAGAAGGAGATCAAGGAGCTGAAGGAGGCGCTGAGCGAGACCCGCAAGCTGGCCACCGAGGATGCCCTCACCGGCCTGCTCAACCGGCGCGCCTTCGATCTGGAGATGGACAGCCTGATCCGCAGCAAGCAGCCCTTCTCGCTGATCATGACCGACATCGACCGCTTCAAGAACTTCAACGACGAGTACGGTCACCTGCTAGGGGATCAGGTGCTGCGCATCTTCGGCAAGCGCCTGCGAGAAGCCAGCAAGGAAGGCATCACCGCCTATCGGCTGGGAGGGGAAGAGTTTGCCCTGCTGGCGCCGCGCCGCTCCCTGGCGTTGACCCGGCAGATGGCGGAGAGCCTGCGCCGGGCCATCGAGAAGATGTCGATCCTGGATCGCAAGTCAGGCCGCCGCATCGATCACATCACCGCCTCCTTCGGAGTCGGCGAATACAGTGGACAGGAAGCAGGCGATACCCTGGTCGAGCGCACCGACAAGCTGCTCTACAAGGCCAAGGAGCTGGGTCGCAACCGGGTGATGCCGCTGCCGTCCTGAGGTTCATGCAGCAAACAAAAAGGCCGGTCAATGACCGGCCTTTTTCATTCTGGCGATGCGCTTAGAGGCTCTTGAGCTTCTCTTCCGGCAGGGCCAGCTCGTCGTTGTGGTTGACGCCGATGCCGCGCTCCAGCACGTGGCGCGCGATGGCGTGCGCCTCCTCCAGGGAGTGCATGCTGTAGGTACCGCACTGGTATTCGTTCAGCTCGGGGATCTTGCCCTGCTCCTGCACGGTCAGCACATCGCTCATGGCGGCCTGCCAGGCGGCGCCGACACGGGCCTCGTCCGGCGCGCCGATCAGGCTCATGTAGAAGCCGGTACGGCAACCCATGGGGGAGATGTCGATGATCTCGACCCCGTTACCGTTCAGATGATCCCGCATAAAGCCGGCGAACAGGTGCTCGAGGGTGTGAATGCCGCGCTCGGAGAGGATCTCCTGATTCGGCACGCAGAAACGCAGATCGAACACAGTGATGGTGTCTTTATTCGGGGTCTGCATGGTCTTGGCCACGCGCACCGCAGGGGCTTCCATGCGGGTGTGGTCGACGGTAAAACTGTCCAATAACGGCATTTCTGACTCCTGATTGGTTACGAGAACCAGCCCCCGCTGGGGAGCCGTTCCTTGCATTGTCGATACTGGGCGCCGTAGCGCTGGGCGCGGGCCTCCACCTTGCGGGAGACCTTCATCAGCCACCCCTTGGCACGGTAGCTGCCACGCCGGTAACCGCCCCAGCCTTCGTGATAATTGAGATACTGACCATAGGCATCCCACTTGGAGGTGCCGTTCAGCCGCTGGGCCTTGTTAGTGTACCAGCCCATGAAATCGATGGCGTCGGCAAAGTCGTCGCGATCGCTCCAGCCGTTGCCGGTCTCCCGCTGGTAATCATCCCAGGTCTCGTCCTTCACCTGGGCGTAGCCATAAGCCGAGCTGGCTCGCCCGGTCGGGATGAACAGGAAGTACTGCATCGGCGGCTGGGCATCGTGCACGAAGGAGGACTCCTGGTACATCATGGCCATCACCACGTGCACCGGCGTGCCCCAGCGCTCGCTCATCTTGAGCGCCGCCTTGTGCCACTCGGGCTTTTCCGTGAATATCTGGCACAGATTTTCCGGCTGGGCCGGCGGCCTGGTACTGCAGGCGGTCAGACCCACTAAAAGGCCCGCCGCCACCATTAAACGTGTCCACATCAGCAAAATGCCATCTTAATTCTCTTCGTCATCGCGAGGCGCATCCACCACATCAAATGGCGTCTTCGTTCTCTTCGCCAGTACGAATACGGATAACGCGCTCCACCTCGCAGACGAAAATTTTGCCATCACCAATCTTGCCGGTACGAGCGGTATTCTGGATGGCCTCCAGGCAGGCATCGAGGTCCTCGTCCTGCACCACCAGCTCCACTTTCACCTTGGGCAGGAAATCCACCATGTATTCGGCGCCACGATAGAGCTCGGTGTGCCCCTTCTGACGGCCGAAGCCTTTGACTTCGGAGACGGTCATGCCGTTGATGCCGATCTCGGCCAGGGCCTCGCGCACATCGTCCAGCTTGAACGGTTTGATGATGGCTTCAATCTTCTTCATGGTGACTCCTTACCAGTTCTGTTTGCCAAACCCGGATGTGATGGGGTAACGGCGATCCTTACCAAAGTTGCGGGCCGTGATACGGGGCCCGACGGCGGCCTGACGGCGCTTGTACTCGTTGAGATCCACCAGCCGGATCACCTTGCGCACCATCGCCTCCTCGAAGCCCTCCGCCACCAGATCGGCGACCGAGGCATCCTCTTCCACATAGCGTTTGAGGATGGCATCCAGGATGTCATAGGGGGGCAGGCTGTCCTGATCCACCTGATCCGGCGCCAACTCTGCCGAAGGGGGGCGATCGATGACCCGCTGCGGGATCACGTAATCCAAGGTATTGCGATATTCACACAGCTTGAAGACCAGAGTCTTTGGCACGTCCTTGAGCACATCGAAACCACCCGCCATGTCACCATACAGGGTGGCATAGCCCACAGCCATCTCGCTCTTGTTGCCCGTGGTCAGCACGATGCGGCGGCGCTTGTTGGAGAGCGCCATCAAGAGCACGCCGCGGCAGCGGGCCTGCAGGTTCTCTTCCGTGGTATCGCGGGCTGTGCCGGCAAACAGCGGCGCCAGCTGGGCCATAAAGCCTTCGAACATGGGCTCGATGGAGATGATGTCAAACTCGACCCCCATCCGCTCGGCCTGCTCCTTGGCATCTTCCACGCTCATCTGGGCGGTGTAGCGGAACGGCATCATCACCGCCTGCACCTTGTCCGCACCGATGGCATCGGCTGCGATGGCCAGGGTCAGGGCGGAGTCTATGCCACCGGAGAGGCCCAGCACGGCACCCTGGAAACCGTTCTTGGTGATGTAGTCGCGCACCGCCAGTACCAGCGCCTGGTAGATCTCGGCCAAGGGGGCGAGGGAAGCGGCGGGTTCTTTCACCTTCACCGGTTGAGTGTTTTCAAAACGCACCAGCCCCAGTTCTTCGGCGAAGGGGGCCAGCTTGTGGGCCAGCTCACCCTGGCTGTTGAATACCTTGGAACAGCCATCGAAGATCAGCTCATCCTGGCCGCACACCTGATTGAGGTAGACCAGCGGCAGACCAGTCTGGGCGCAGCGCTCGGTCATCAGCTCATGGCGAACCCAGGGCTTTTCCCTATCGTAGGGGGAGGCATTGATGGTCAGCAGCAGCTCGGCGCCGGCCTCTTTGGCGGCCAATGCCGGACCTGGTTGCCACAGGTCTTCGCAGATCAGCAGCCCAAGCTGATGACCACGGAAAGACACAACGCAGGTCTCCGAGCCAGCGCTGAAGTAGCGCTTCTCATCGAACACCCCGTAGTTCGGCAAATCCTGCTTGAAGTAGCGGGCGACCAGCGTGCCCTGCTCATAGAGGGAGGCTGCGTTGTAGAGCGCCCCCTCTTCACGCCAGGGATGACCCACCAGGATGGCGCACTGGCCAGCCCAGGCTGAGACACGGGCCAAGGCAGCCTCGACCCGGATCATCAGGTCGGCACGCAGCAGCAAGTCTTCCGGCGGATAGCCGGTCAGCGCCAACTCGGAACACACCAGCAGATCGGCACCTTGCAGATCCGCCTGTGCGGCCGCTGCCAGTACCTTGTCACAGTTATCTTCGATGGCGCCTACCGTCAGATTTAACTGGGCAAGCATCAGAGAGAGGGCTTTTGCCATGGCGATGCATCTTAAACTCGAAAATGATGGGGAATGATAAAGAAAAGGCGCTGGCTGTGCCAGCTCAACACTTGGGCTTTGCGCTGGAGTTCTGGCCGCCAGGAGATAAGATGTAACTAATCGAAGGAGAGATAGCCATGATCAAGGATGTGAAAGGATTCACCCTGCTTGAGCTGATGATTGCCGTCAGCCTGGGAGTCATCTTGCTCGGAATAGGGGCACCCGCCATGTCGAGACTGCTCAATGAAAATACCCTGCAGTTTGAATCCCGCTCAGTCTTGAAATACTTGCGTTTCGCTCGCAGCCAGGCCGTCGACAACCAGCAATCCGTGACCACCTGCCTGGCTAATGCCAGCGATAACTGCGTCACGGCCAATCCGACCCAAGTCTTGATCTTCGTCGATAGTGATGGCAATGATGTACTCAATAATGGCGAACAGTTTCTAGCAAGAAGCCCGGCATTCCCGAGAGCGTTGACCGCCACCAACAACCGGACTTCCACCACCTTCAGCCCGGATGGCACCAGCTTGGTCACCAATGCCACCCTCAGTCTCTGCAGCCCAGGCAACGCTCAGGTCAATTTGGTCATTGCCCCATCGGGACGCGCCACCCAGTCCACTCAGGCCAATACCTGCCCTTGATGAGTCTTGTCTACTATCGCAACTGACTAGCATCCTGTTGCTGTCCCTCTTTTGACTGAAACTTGTCTCCCGATGGCAGGCACTCCAGCAACTTGAGTACCGGTTGTACTACACCATTGACCTCGTAGCCTCGCTGCTTGAACTTCTCCTGTACTGCCTTCTGGCTGCTATCCGTCACTGTGCCATGCAGTACGACTTTCTGCCCGTTAGCCAGTTCCACATAGCACTTAATGTCATCCGCCAGCACAGGGCCTGATAATAAAAGACTCAGGCCCAACATCATCTTCAGCGGTTTCATTGCGCCTCTCCTTCATACAGGTAGATTTTCTTGGGTGACATGTCCATATCGGCCTCTTCCGCCCCCTGAGCACATTCACCACCACCGGTGCAGCGTTCAGGTTCACCACTACCATCGTCTTTGAGAATCACTTCCTCCCCAGCACCTCCGCCTATGATGCGGATTTTTGCATCATCACCCGCATGTACAACCAGGTCATCCGCCACCTTGTTTTGAACCTCCACATAGCGTTCTGGTGTTTCATTACCATCCAGATCAACCACGTAACGGAAGGAGCTGCCATAGTGCATATCCACCATGTATTGGCGTGCCGCCCCAATGGACTGAATGGTGCACTGCTGGAATGACTGCACCTGTGGCAGGAAGGAGGTGAAGTAGAGTTTGCCCTGTAACACTACGCCCGCTCCCAGCGACTTCTCACCCTCTTCGTTCAACCAGTTGACCCAGCCCTTTGCACTGGTAATACCCGCCTTGGTTGACAGAATGCCAGCACTGGTCGTCTGTGCCGACAAGGGGTCATTGGTCACATCGTATAGTTCCGATACTTGGATAGCTGACCTGGTAGGCGAAGTTGACGTGCGAGGCATGACATCATAGTCACGCAACATAAAGTAGCCGTTATGGACGGTTGATTCGGACGAGGGGCGATTGCGATCACCACTGCCTATCAACACCGCATCGAAGGGTCGATCCTGATAGGAGTAGGTCGTATTTCCCCCGACAACCGTTGCCGTCACTTGCTTGTTGATGGTACGAACCACTATGGGCTGAGTAAAGAAGCGGCGATCATCTGCTTGGGTTGTATCCGACCCCAAGCTGGCAAACTTGAATACCTTCCAGTCAGATGTTGTGGCAGAAGGAAGATCCATCCGCCATATATTTCCCCCCGTATCCCCTACGTAGATACGGTCCGTCTTGTCATCACCATCGCTATCCAGGGTCGCCACCGAACCAGGCATGCTATCCACCATGCCAGTTACTTGCAGGTTGGTGGTCGAGGTAGCCGCAGGGCTTGCACTGAACAGGAGTGCCCCAGTCGCAGCATTCACTATATAAATACCCCGCCCCATGCTGTCAGTTGCCCCTACTCCCAGAGCATTCTTGTTCGGGTCATAACCTCCGGTGAAAATCAAAACCGGATCCGTTACCCCTGGGACAAACGCGATCTCAGGTACTGACCAAGTCAATCCCAGCTCGTTGAAGCCCGTTGTCTGCGAATTCAAACGCCATTTCAGTGTCGGGATATTCGGGCTCGATATATCAAAGGCATAATAGGCCTTCCCACCGCTTCTCAAGCCAGTAAATACCCAGACGAAGTCACTTTCAGAAGCTTTCAATATACCGTTACGATTGGCGTCCTTGATGAGTGCCACGGGAGAGGAGTCAACGCCATAAATATGCTCTGCTGATTCGGCGTTGGCACGTAGTGCCTTCTGGTTGGCCAAAAATTCGTAGGGGATAGCAGCCCAGCTCTCATCTACTGTGTTCCCCATGTCCTTGAACATATGTAGGAAACCAGCATTGGTTCCAAACAGGATCCGCAGATCCGGTGCGTCTGTCATATTGCCGGATTGGGGGCCGTAATTCAGTACCAGTGGGCGGGAGTGCAAGGGATCTCCCATGATATGGCTGCGGATCAGAGTTGAGGTATCGAAATCTTCATCATCGACGTCAACTCCTTTGGTCCAGTTTACCAACTGATCGAGCTCAGTCGTGTCACTGGCCTTCATCCAAGTCATGAGTGCAGCTTCAGTGCCAGCCTGGGCCACTAAGTTGGCTTTCGTCAGCGTATCAAGCCGGCTTTGTCCATTGTTGACGACATACAAGTTGCGGTTGCTCTTTGTCGCCAGCATATCCTGCGCACCACCTTCAGCAACCTTGTTACCATCTCTGGTTGATGACCAGAATGTTTGGGCACTGTCGAGTATGGTCCCATCAAACTTGATGGCAGGCAGGTTGCGGCTATCGACAACATAACCCTTCGGGGAGAACATTAATTTCTTCAGGTTGCCTCGCCACCTCGGGCCATCATCCGGTTCAAACATGGCATAGTAAATATTGTTGAGGCTCCGCGTACGGTCGAAGTTATTGCTGGCAATCGCCGGAGAAACCAGAGAGGTATTTATTCTGAGAATAGCGAGCAAAGAAGACTTTAATGCATCAGTTAATGCAGAGGAATTAGTGGCTGGATAATATACACCACCACCACGACGAGCCGTCTCGGCCAGTAAATTCCCTGCACCACTGATGGCTTCATCACCAAAGCCGACCGTGAAAGTGGTAACTGTCTGAGTACCGGGGGAAACAGAATTGACGTCCTTATGCTTCATATAACCAGCAAGGGCAGCCAAATAGCTGTTTGCTCTATTATTTCCGGAACCATACGACACGGTTGAACCATATGCCGCTTTTTCATCAGTTGACAGCGTATTGACCAGCCCCTGAACAAAGGTATCAGATGACGTGTCCTGAGTTGGCTCACCATCTGTTATATAGATGACATAGCCATTGTTTGAACAGTTATCATAGGGGGCTTCATAAGTGCCACTCGGATTTTCAGCAGTCGTATCTCTTGGGCTACCTTGCAAACCATACACAACGGCCTTACCACCAAAAAATTGATAAGCTTCTCTCAGTGTCTCGCAGAGCGGAGTATTGGTGCTTGCCGTCAGAGCCTCTACTCTATCAAGCAAATCTTGCTCCCCAGTTTTTCCGTTCGCCAAGGTTATTTCGCTGCCCAATACGTCCCGAACAATGCGGCCACCATTATTGCTGTTACTATCATTCCGATTGAAAACAGCCAAACCAAAATCAACGCCAGGCGTCGATGATATCAGACCTTTCACAGCATCTTTGGCAATGCGCAATCTCGACTGTACAGAATAACCTGTCGGGCCATAGTACCAGCGAATATAGTTAGCAGAGTAGAGGGTTACAGCCGTATTGCTTGCATTGACAGAGTCCTTTGTCGCCGCAGTATAAAACCATATCCCTTGGTTATTACTGGTTTTATCAACAGGGTATCCGGTACCTACTGTCCATGTTCCAGTATACGGGTTTGCCGGGTTGGCGGCCGCCACATCCTGCTTACAATCAATTAGATTGATATTGCTTTCTTGATATCCACTGATAGAGTACCAAGCGCCACGACCTCTACCAGGAGGCGTACCATTATTGACCTCATAGCTCCATACCTGAGATTGAAAATAACCAATATTTGACAGCGGTGTTTTTGAAGTGGCGCAGGCATTCAATTTATCGGAGAAGCGTTTGGTGCTGTTTATGGCTGGAATACTACCATCAGTAGAAAAATAGATATATTTCTTACTATTTCCAGAGTCAGGATCATTACTTAATGCAGGATAGGTGGTTGCAGGATTATAGACTTCTTTAATCTGCTCCATAGTGTCAGCCATACTGCCTGAATTATCAAAAATCAGCAGTACCTTGGGTCTAAAATCCCCAGCTTTATTGAAATCATAGATAAAAAGCTCGGTATCATCGGCTCTTACCATAGTCGCAGCCAGTACCATACTGAACCAGCTGAGTATCATCCCAAGTTGACGTAACCACATATCCTTCGCTCCTATTTGGTGAGCAGTGGTTGTTCTACACCCGCAGTCCAATTCAAGGGCCGGGAATATTTTCCATAGTTTACATTCGCCTGCAGCTCAACATATTTACAAACCGGAATCACATTATTGCTGCTGGCATCAACCTTGCGCTTGCAAATAGTCTCGGTACGATTCGTGAGGGCTACGGCTGCAGAGGCATTGCTGCTATTGACATTGATCGCTGCACTGGCCCCCATATTGGCGATGAGTGTCGAGAAATTGTTGCTCTGTATGGCCGCTTCCATGATTCCCTCGAGTCGATGCTCTGCCTGCCGGAAATTGGCTGCTGAACCTGCCATCTTGAGATCCTGTCCCGATGATTGCATCACCACCACGGCAATAAGCGTCAGTGGTACCAGAATGATCAAGGCTACTATCAGGGCCACGCCGCGCTGAGTTCTCATGAGCCTCCCCCGGTAATCACTGCCGGATTACGCAGTGATACGCTGGTTTCCAATAACAACCTGCGAAAACCATCACCATTGCCTGCAACTGATATATCACCAACCTGATAAGTATTGTTATTTGCATAACGACCTGATGCTTGCAATGAACGCACGAGCACGAAGACCCTGGCAGCAACGACGCGCCCTTCACTCCACTCCTGCTCGGTGACATTATTGGTGGCGACGTAGCGATCGACTACACCATCAGGTACCGAACTATCGTCCACTCCAAATAATACGTTCAGCCGTTCAATGCCTTCCGCCATGGCACCACCAATCAGGACTGAACCACCATTGGCCGTCAGATATCGCTTTCTCAGTTCGGGGCTATTCGTTGTTGCATTAGGAGAAATATAATAAATAACATGTTGATATTCCCATAGTTGGCGCGCAGGCATAGTCGCCACACTCGGTATAGTCTCTCCCCCTTTGAACATCTGAGCGGCCTGGGTTGTCGTGGCAAGATAGAAGCGGTTTCCAGAGGCATTTGCATCGGTGAGAGGGCGGCCCATCAGCCGCTTGATGCTGATGACGTCGGTGTTGGCAATGCGCGAAGCGACGGGAATGCAGGCGAAAGCACTTGCGGCAATAAGCTTGTTGTTATCAATCCGGGTTACCCAGAGCGCTCTGTTTGTCCCCACACTGGGTGGCAAGCTACCCCGCCCCAGATTGTCCAAGCAGTCAGCTGAGCTAGCTACCGTAGATCCGCTGCTCAAGGTCACTCCTAGACCCGTTGCCATCGGAGAACCTGTGTAGTCACCCCAGAAACCCGCCCATTTTAGATCTTGAGTCAGCATGCGCATGGCGATGCGACCGTTCTCCTGCAACTCACTCTGATCGAACGCATCCTCTGTGGTCGCACGGGATGCCACAAAGACGCTCAAGCCACCACCGACCAGAAATACGCCTATCAGCATGGCGATCAACCATTCGATCAGGGTGAAGCCACGGGCATTCATAGGGTAGTCGTCAGTACGAACTGACGCCTCTGCCGATCGGCTGCGTTGTTCAGACCACAACTGTTACGTACAGCCGTGACGGCACCGCTACCATCGGACAGGGACTGACGGCCACGCCAGAATATCCCTACCGTCAGGCTGTTATTGCCCCCCCTGATCACACACCCAGTGGGGGCTTGCAGAGAAGAGGCCGAGCCGGAGACGGCAGTTCCCAGCAGGGAGCGTTGCCAATAGTAAAGATCGAGCACTTGTCGATCACTCCGGCTACAACCCGACATAGTGCCATCGATGTTGGCGCAGTTCGGCATACGTAATATTGCGTTACCGGATACGACAGTGGTTCCCTGGGCAGACCAGCTGTCTTTGTTGATCCGAGCGCGCTCCACCAGATCATTGGCTAGCCAGCTGGCAATGGTGCGCTGGCGCGCTTCATAACTGGAAAACTTGGCCGTCGCCTGCATAGCCACCAAGCCAAGCAAGCCAAAGGAGAGCACCACCGCAGCTATCATTACTTCCAGCAGGCTAAATCCAGTCTGACTAACACGGCGATGCTGTTTCATTGACTAATCCCAGCAGGCGTTGTTGGCGGTATTACCAAACCGGGTGGCAGTGCGGGCTCCGTTCTGATCGACGGAGAAAGTGACGCAATCTCTATCGAAACCCTGCGCACCGGAGGCGGTTGCCGACAAAGTGAAGGTATTAGTCCCAGCAGAAATAACCAAATTGTAATAGTTGGAATCGGAGTGAGTGGCAACGTTCAGCGCAACCGCAGAAGAGGTATACCGATTGAAGTCCATATAATAGGTCTCTTGTCTATTGGCAGCATCCAACAGCATTTTTTTGGCTTCAACACGATGGCTGGTTAGTAGATAACGTTGATAGGAGGGATAGGCAATAGCACCAAGGATCGCCACGATTACGACGACAATCATCAATTCAATAAGAGAAAAGCCTCGATAGAGCCCAATCATATCCCATCCTTGGTGACTGGTAGTCCTGACAGTCTAATGCCGGATAGGTCGCAACGACAAATCCGGCATCAGAAACATCACTCTTTATTCTTAGGCCATCCTGGCCACATTCAAATAATTCTAAGCTCGGGCGGTACCTCGAACACCACGTTCTCTTCACGACCTGGGTGCTCTGTCACTATCTTTCCTCCCAACTCGCGCAGACGGACGATGACGTTCTGCACCAGGATGTCGGGGGCGGAGGCGCCCGCCGTCACACCGATGCGCTCGACCCCAGCCAGCCAACTGGGTTCGATCATGGAGGCATCGTCGATAAGATAAGCGCGAGCTCCCACCTTCTCGGCCAGCTCCCGTAGACGGTTTGAGTTGGAGGAGTTGCGTGAACCGACCACCAGCATGGCATCCACCAACCCCGCCATCTCCCGCACCGCATCCTGACGGTTCTGGGTGGCGTAGCAGATGTCGTCCTTGCGCGGCCCCTGGATCCTGGGGAAGTGCTTGCGCAGGGCGTCGATGACATCCGAGGTCTCATCCACGCTTAAGGTGGTCTGGGTGACGAAGCAGAGGTCGTCCGGATTCTTCACCCGGAGTTTGGCCACGTCCTCCGGCGTCTCCACCAGATACATGCCCCCTTCGCGGTTCTCGTACTGTCCCATGGTGCCGATCACCTCGGGGTGGCCGGCATGGCCGATGAGCACTGCTTCGGAGCCCTTGCGGCTGGCGCGATGGACTTCCATATGCACCTTGGTCACCAAGGGGCAGGTAGCATCGAACACCTTGAGGGCACGGGATTTCGCCATCTCGCGCACCGACTTGGCGACACCGTGGGCGGAGAAGATGACGATGCTGTCGTCCGGCACCTCGTCCAGCTCCTCGACGAACACGGCGCCCGCCTCTTTCAGCTTGTTTACCACGTAGCGGTTATGCACCACCTCATGGCGCACATAGATGGGCGCACCAAATTTCTCCAGCGCACTCTCGACGATGCTGATAGCACGGTCGACGCCGGCGCAAAAGCCACGGGGATTAGCCAGCAGGATATCCATCAGTGCACCTTCTCCTCGACATCGACACCCAGGATCTCCACCTCGAAGGTGACGGTGTGACCGGCCAGGGGGTGGTTGAAATCGACGGTCACCGACATGCCTTCCACCGCCCGTATGATGCCGGGCAGCTCGCTACCATTGGGCTGATCGAAGACCATGATGGTACCGACCCTGGGTTCCATATCGGCGCCGAACTTGGCTCTGTCCAGATGGTAGATGTTGTCGGGGTTGGAGAGGCCAAAGGCCTGCTCCGGCGTCAGGGTGAAGCTCTTGGCTTCCCCCTGCTGCAGCCCCAGCAAACACTGCTCGAAGGTGTCGGTCAGGCTGCCATCCCCCATCCGCAGGCGGGCCGGCTTGCCGTGCAGCGCCGTGCTATCGGCGACAGAGCCATCTTCCAGCTTGATGGAAAAGTGAAACAACACGCTGCTGTCAGCGCCGATGATCTGGCTCATGCTGTCTCTTCCTTCTTCTTCTCACTGCGAAAACCTTCCAGCACTATCATGGCGGCGCCGATGAAGATGAAGCTGTCCGCCAGGTTGAACGCCGGCCAGTGGGAACGCTGCCAGTAGAAGTCGAGGAAATCGACCACATGGCCCAGCACCAATCGATCGAACACGTTGCCAAGGGCCCCGCCGATGATGAGCGAATAGGCGATGCCACTCCAGCGCTGGGTGACCGGCTGCTTGCGCAACCAGTGGATCAGCAAACCGCAGATGGCAAACGCCAACACCGCGAAGAACCAACGCTGCCAGCCCCCCTGATCGGCCAGGAAGCTGAACGCCGCGCCCTTGTTGTAGACGTGTACCAAGTTAAAGAAGGGGGTGATCTCCACCCCCGGGTAGCCAAACGGCAGCAACTTGACCACGGCGAGCTTGCTCGCCTGGTCCAGTACGAAGGCCAGCACTGCTAGCCACAGCCAACGCAGGCCGGTTTTTTGAGTGTCTTGAATCATGTTCATCAGGCAAATTGACGCGTTTCGCCGTCACCCTCGACGTTGGTGACGCAGCGGCCACAGATCTCTTCGTGACCGGCAATGGTGCCCACGTCTTCCACATGGTGCCAGCAGCGGTCGCACTTGGCGGCGGCAGACTGAGCTACGTTCAGCCACAGGCCGTCGCGCTCGGTCGCGACGGCGCCTTCCGGCGCGGCGTCGGCGACAACCACCTTGGCTTTGGAGGTAAGCAGCACGAAGCGCAGCTCATCGGCCAGGGCGTTCAGGCGGGCAGCCAGCTCAGGTTTGGCGAACAGGGTCAACTCGGCCTGCAGGGAGCCGCCGATGCGCTTCTCGCCACGAGCCGCTTCCAGCGCCTTGTTCACCTCGCCACGGACTTCCAGGATCTCGGCCCAGAAGGCATCGCTCATCTGCTCACCCGCTTCCAGCCCGAACAGGCCGTCGTACCACTCCTCGGTGAACACGAACTCGCCGCGCTCACCCGGCAACAGGGCCCAGATCTCGTCGGCGGTGAAGCTCATGATCGGCGCCATCCAGCGCACCATGGCCTCGGCGATGTGATACAGCGCAGTCTGGCAGGAGCGACGGGCCAGGCTGTCAGCCTTGGCGGTGTACTGCCTGTCCTTGATGACATCCAGATAGAAGGAGCCCATCTCGATGGAGCAGAACTGCATCAGCTTCTGGGTCACGCCGTGGAAGTTGTACTCATTGAACGCGGTCACGATCTCGGCCTGCACGGCCTTGGCACGGCCCACGGCCCAACGATCCACCACCACCATGTCGGCAGACGCCACCATGTCGGTCGCCGGATTGAAGCCGTTCAGGTTCGCCAGCAGGAAGCGGGCCGTGTTGCGAATGCGACGATAGGCGTCGGCACTGCGCTTGAGGATCTCGTCGGAGACGGTCATCTCGCCGGTGTAGTCGGTGCTCGCGACCCACAGACGCAGGATGTCGGCGCCCAGCTTGTTCATCACGTCCTGTGGGCTGACCACGTTGCCGATGGACTTGGACATCTTGCGGCCCTGACCATCCACGGTGAAGCCGTGAGTCAGTACCTGGTTGTAGGGAGCCTTGTCTTTCATGGCCACGCCGATCATCAGGGACGACATGAACCAGCCACGGTGCTGGTCGGAGCCTTCTAGATACATGTCGGCCGGGTTGCCGTTGAACTCGGGACGGGCATCGACCACTGAGGAGTGGGTGGAGCCTGAGTCGAACCAGACGTCCAGGGTATCCGGTACCTTGTCGTAGTTGTCGGCATCTGCGCCGAGCAGATCGGCCTTGTCCAGATCCCACCAGGCCTGGATGCCTTTCTGTTCAACCAGCTTGGCAACCTCTTCCATCAGGCGCACGGATTCCGGGTGCAGCTGCTGGGTCTCTTTGTGGACGAACAGGGAGATGGGCACGCCCCAGGTACGCTGACGGGAGATGCACCAGTCCGGGCGGTTCTCGACCATGGCCTGAATGCGGTTCTTGCCCCAGGCAGGAACCCAGCCACTCTGACCCTGCTGAGCGATGCCGTCTTTCTCGATGCGCTCGATCTCTTCCAGCGCGCGCTTGCGCAGACCCTTCTGCTCCATGCTGATGAACCACTGGGGGGTGGCACGGAAGATGATCGGGGTCTTGTGACGCCAGCAATGCGGATAGGAGTGGTTGAACACCTTGTGATGCAGCAGGGCGCCGCGCTCGGTCAACACCTCGACCACGGCCGCATTGGCCTTGAACACGTGCTGACCGGCAAAGAGTTCGGTATCCGGCAGATAGACACCGTTGCTGCCCACCGGGTTGGCCACTTCCAGACCGTACTTCTGGCCGACCACGAAGTCTTCCTGACCGTGACCAGGCGCTGTGTGCACGGCGCCGGTACCGGCATCCAGGGTGACGTGATCACCCAGTACAACGGGCACGTCGAAATGGTAGAAGGGGTGGTTGAAGCGCAGCAGCTCGAGGGCCGCACCCTTGGCATAACCCAGGTTGTGGTACTTCTCGATGCCGGCGCGATCCATCACGTCCTTGACCAGCTCGGCGGCCAGGATCAGGCGCTCGGGGTTCTCCCCTTCCACCTGCACCAGGGCATAGTCCAGGTCGGCGTGCATGGCGATGGCGCGGTTAGCCGGCAAGGTCCAGGGGGTGGTGGTCCAGATCACGGCAGAGAGCGGGCCACGGCCGGTATGACCTTCGGGGCAATCAAACTTGGCGGCCACAGCCGCCTCATCGGTGGCCTTGAAGCGCACGTCGATGGAGGGGGAGTTCTTGTCGTAGTACTCCACTTCGGCTTCGGCCAGGGCGGAGCCGCAGTCGGTACACCAGTGCACCGGCTTGGAGCCCTTGTGCAGGTGGCCATTCTCGACGATCTTGGCCATGGAGCGGATGATGTTCGCTTCGGTGCCAAAGTCCATGGTCAGGTAGGGATGTTCCCAGTCACCCAGCACACCTAGACGGATGAAGTCGGTCTTCTGCGCTTCGATCTGGGTCTTGGCGTATTTGCGGCACTCGGCGCGGAATTCGGCGGCGGAGACCTTCACACCTGGCTTGCCGACGAGCCCCTCGACCTTAAGCTCGATGGGCAGACCGTGGCAATCCCAGCCCGGCACATAGGGGGAGTCGAAACCGGAGAGGCCCTTGGACTTGATGATGATGTCTTTGAGGATCTTGTTGACCGAGTGACCGATGTGAATGCTGCCGTTCGCGTAGGGAGGACCATCATGCAGAATGAAAGAAGGCTTGCCCGCTTTGGCGCGGCGAATGGCGCCGTAAAGATCCTGATCGTACCAACGTTTCAGCATGTTGGGTTCGCGCTTGGCCAGATCGCCACGCATCGGAAACTCGGTTTCCGGCAGATTCAGGGTGTGTTTATAGTCGCTCATCAGTCCTGGGTTCCCTTCTTTGCTAAAAGAGTGCTGGGTAAATTGAATGGTGGCAGCCCGAACCAGGCTCGGGCCGCCAGGGCATCTCGTTCGATCTGCTCTTTCAAGGCGGTGAAAGAGGCAAATTTCTGCTCTTCGCGCAGCTTGTGGCGAAGCAGCACCTTGACCTGCTGACCATATAGATCACCAGAAAAATCAAATAGATGTACTTCCAATCTTGCTTGTGTGCCGCTCAAGGTCGGCCGCACGCCCACGTTGGCAACGCCGGGGAAGGTCTTGCCGGAACATAACACTTCCACCGCGAACACGCCACCGACCGGGATCACCTGCCGCTTGAGGGCCAGATTGGCAGTGGGAAAACCTATGGTACGGCCCAGCTTGTCGCCGTGGGCGACCCGGCCGCTGATGGCGTAAGGGCGGCCGAGCATCAGCTCCACCTCCGCCATCCGGCCCGATTTCAGGGCCTCGCGCACTAGCGTGCTGCTGATCCGCTGGCGTTCGATCTGGAAACTCTGGGTGCTGATCACCTCGAAACCAAAGCGGCGCCCCGCCTCCTCCAGCAGGTGGAAGTCCCCTTCCCGGCCGCGACCGAAGCGAAAATCATCCCCCACCACCAGATAGTGCACGCCGAGTTTCTCCACCAACAGCTGCTCGATGAAGGTGTTGGCCGTCTGTTCGGCGAAACGGTGGGTGAAGTGCACGCAGAGCATGCGATCGATCCGCATTCCCCTGAGTGCCTCGTACTTCTCACGCCAGCGGCTGAGACGAGCGGGGGCATCGGCCCCGGCAAACAGCTCGAGGGGCTGGGGTTCGAACAGCATGACGCAGGCGGGAAGGCCCAGCTCGGCGGCTTTTTCCTGCAGCCGAGCCAGCACAGCATGGTGTCCCTGATGAACCCCATCAAAGTTGCCTATGGTCAATACGCAACCCCGGTGACGGGGCTTGATATTGTGAATGCCGCGAATAAGCTCCATCAGTGCCTTGTGCGTTGCTGCCGGGAAATCGGCGGATTATATATCAGGCGGCAGGCAGGGTCAGCCCTCCCCGCCCGATTTCAGGTATCTTGCTCACATGCAGACTCCAGCGATCCCGCACGGAACAGCAGGATCAGTCCTGCTGTTGCCCCGATTTCAGGTGACTCGGCCGAATGCCGAGCACCAGCAGGACTATCCCGTACAGGGCACCGCCGAGGCAGAGCAGCATTGTCAGCTCCAGACTGGCCTTGCCCATGCTCCAGGCGCCCCACTGGGCGAGATCCGGCGACAGGTACGCAAGCAGGCCACCCATCAACAGGGTCGCGGTCAGCAGCTTGAGGCAGAACACCCCGGTCTCGCGGGACGGACGATAGACCTTCTGCTCATAGAGACCCTTGAACAGCAGGGCCGCGTTCAGGGTGCCGGAGCAGGCGGTGGCGAGCGCCAGCCCCACATAGCCGAGCGGGTAGATGAAGATAAGGTTGCACACCATGTTGGCCACCATGGACATCACCCCGATCCGCACCGGGGTCTTGGTGTCCTGGCGAGCGTAGTACCCCGGGGCCAGCACCTTGATCAGCATCAGTGACAGCAGGCCAGTGGTGGAGGCCAGCAGGCTGGCACTGGACATGCTCACCTCGTGCAGGCCGAACTCACCGCGCATGAACAGCACTCGCAGAATGGGCTCGCGCAGCACGGCGATCCCCACCATGGCGGGCAGGCCGAGCAGCATCACCATCCGTATCCCCCAGTCCATGGTGCGGGAGAAGTCGGCGGGATCCGCATCCACGTGCTTCTTCGCAAGCGCCGGCAGGATCACGGTGCTGATGGCGACCGCGAACAGACCGAGGGGGAACTCCAGCAGCCGATCCGAGTAATAGAGGTAGCTGATGGCACCGGTCGCCAGGAAGGAGGCGAGCATGGTGTTGATCAGCAAGTTGATCTGGCTGACCGATACGCCAAACAGCGCCGGTATCATCAGGGTGCGTATCTTGACGACCCCGGGGTGATGCCAACCCCACTTGGGCCACACCAGCATGTTCATCTGACGCAGGAAGGGATACTGGAACAAGAACTGCACCAGCCCCCCGAGGAAGACCCCGATCGCCAGCGCGATCTCGGGATTGTCCATCAAGGGCGCTATCCACCAGGCGGCGGCAATCATGGTGAGGTTGAGAAACACCGGGGTAAAGGAGGAGACGGCGAAGCGGCCGTAGGTGTTGAGGATGGCCCCCGCCATGGCGGTAAAGGTAATGAACCAGAGATAGGGGAAGGTGATCTTGAGCATCAGGCTGGCGAGCTCGAACTTCTCGGCCGCCGGGCCGCCGTGCAGCCAGTCCCAGAACCAGCCCCAGCCAAACAGGGCAGTCAACACCCCGGAGCCCAGCACCCCGAGCAGGGTGACGACGGTGACGATGCCACCCAGGGTTCCCGCTACCGCGGCCAGCAATTCGCGCACCTCATTCTCATCCCCCTTCTTCTTGTACTCCGTCATCACGGGCACGAAAGCCTGGTTGAAGGCACCTTCGGCGAACAGGCGACGCAGGAAGTTGGGAATGCGGTTGGCGAAGAAGAAGACGTCTGCGGCCATCCCGGCGCCGAGCAGGTTGGCGATGACCACATCGCGAACCAGGCCCATCACACGGGACGCCAGCGTCATTGCGGACACTATCATGCCGGATTTGATCAATTTCTTACTCAAGACGAAGCCTCTGGAACTGTCAGAATGGAAAGAATGCTGGTAGAATCGGCCGACAGTTTAACCGCCTCCCAACTGACACACCACCGGGGGGCGGTGTTTATTTGCACAAATCATTTGACAATATGTGGTTGGAAGGGCATATTTCCGGGCCTTTTCAATACACTCGCTAAGACAGTTTTAGGAGTTTTACCTTGGCTAATATCAAATCTGCTAAGAAGCGCGCGATTCAGTCAGAGAAACGTCGTCAACACAACGCCAGCCGTCGTTCCATGACCCGTACCTATCTGAAGAAAGTAATTGCTGCCATCGCTTCTGGCGACAAGGCTGCTGCCACTGCCGCTTTCGCTGTTGCCCAGCCGATCATGGATCGTATGGCTACCAAAGGCCTGATCCACAAGAACAAAGCTGCTCGTCACAAGAGCCGCCTGTCTGCCCAGATCAAAGCTATGGCTTAATCAGCTTCGGCTGTATAAAGCTCAAAAAACCGGCCCCAGGGCCGGTTTTTTATTTATCTGCGCTGCAGTAAAGCCTGTGCAGCAGACCTATCATCTCGCGCACCTCATGGCTGCGCAGCGAATAGTAGACCGTCTGGGCCTCCTTTCGCGTCGTCACCAGCTCATCGCGCCGCAGCACCGCCAGATGTTGTGACAGGGCCGATTGGCTCAACCTGAGCACCTCGTTGAGTTCCCCCACCGACAACTCCCGCTCCAGCAACTGACACAGAATGAACAAGCGCCGTTCATTGGCCAATGCCTTGAGCAGAGTCACCGCACGCCCGGCATTCGCCTCCATCTCTTCCAGCTGCATCTCATTCCCTCTTCTGCAAGGCAGGCATCATACCCCCTTGCCTCTTCCATTTAAAACGACAGGGGCGCCGGCTGGATAGCGGTAAAATCCTCCTGCCCGGCGAACAGGAAGGAGAAATCGCTCTCGCACACCCGTTTCACCGCTGGATGCTGGATCATGCGCTCGGCAAAAATGACGTAATACTCCTCCATCAGATCCTGGGTTTCTCCCAGCAGCATGACCCCCTCCCCCTCCAGGATCTCCTCCCGATAGATGGTCGGTGCCATGAAGATGCCCTGATTGAAGAAACCAAATGCCTTCATCAGCGCCGCATCGTCGAACTCACCGAGGATGCTGGGGGAGATGCCCTGCTGCTCGAACCAGTGGGTCAGCTGACGACCCATGGCGGTGCGACGGCCGGGGATGAGTAGCTTGCGCTCCTCCAGACAGGCGGGGAACGGCAGCGAAGGCAGGGGCGCCTTGCAGAAGAAGCTGACGCCGCAGCCACCGAGCCGCTTGGAAAGCAAGCCTGCGTGCTGGCTGGAATCCACCGGGCAGTCGGAGAGGATCATGTCGAGCTTGTGCTCGCTCAGTTGCTCCAGCAGCAGCTCGTGAGTCGACTCAAAGCAGCGCAAGTGGATGGAGCCGTCGTTGGGGATGACAGAGAGCAGTACCCGGCTGGCGAGGCGTTTGGAGAGCGCGTCGGCGATGCCGACGTCGAACAGGATCTGGCTCTCCTTGCGGTAGTTGACGATATCCAGCATCTCGTAGGAGAGGCTGAACATCTTGTCGGCGTAACGAAAGACGAGCTGGCCAAGCTCGGTGGCCTCGAGGGAGCGCCCCTTGCGCATCAGCAACTTGCCACCGAGCCGCTGCTCCAGCAGCTTGATCTGGCCGGTGACCGTCTGCGGAGTCAAGAAGAGGGCTTCCGCCGCTTGCGTGACGGAGCCCTTCTTCTGAGTCATCCAAAAGTAATAAAGATGATTGTAATTAAGGTGTGACATCCGATGGGGTTCCCGCGCCAGGCGGGCTCCGGTAGCAGCTGAGTTCAACCGCCAGAATGTCATACATGTCGCTGATCGAGTCAACCTTGTTCGCATCGAACTGCGCCTGCAGGCTGAGCTTGAGCGCGACCGGCTCCGGCATCCGTTCCCCGCAATAGCGCTTGTTGGACTTCTTGACCCGCTCCCCGGCCCGGCTGCTCAGGGCCCGCTCGGCAAAGGTCTCACCGAACCTGGCCCTGGCTTGTTGCTCCCCCAGCATCAGGGCACCGTCGACCACCCCGTTGAGATAAGCCGAGCAGCCGGCCGAGGCCGCATCCTGCTGGCAATCCGTCAGGCTACCCGCCCAGAGTGTCGGGCTTGCCAGCAGAACCAACCATCCCAGTCTTCTCATAACCCCTCCGTGCTTTGATCCGCCTCCCGGTTGGGCAGCGACATCCGCAGGGCGAGATAACCGACCACGGCCGCCAGGCTGGATCCCGCCAGGATCCCGAGGCGTGAGTAACTGCCGTAATCCAATCCGCCATGCTCGAACGCCAGCGATGCGATGAACATCGACATGGTAAAGCCGATGCCACACAGGATGCTGACCGCAAAGATCTGCTTGAAGTTGACCCCGCTCGGCAGCTGGGCGATACCCAGCTTCACTGCCAGCCAGCTGATGGTAAATACCCCGAGCGGCTTGCCGATGAAGAGCCCCAGCATGATGCCGAGCGGCACCGGGCTCAGCAGGGCCGACAGACCGATCCCGTCCAGCGACACCCCCGCGTTGGCAAAGGCAAACAGCGGCAGGATCAGGTAGGCGCACCAGGGATGCAGCACATGCTCCAGATGCTTGAGCGGCGAGGCATAGCGCTTGCCGTTAAGCGGGATCATGAAACCCAGCACCACGCCCGCCAGGGTCGCATGGACACCGGATTTGAGCACAGCCACCCAGAGCACCAGGCCGACCAGCATGTAGAGGCCGATCCTGTCTTCGCCACGGCGGTTCATCCACAGCAGGGTCAGGATAGCCAAGATGCCGACCGCCAGTGCCGTCAGCGACAGCTGCTGGGTATAGAAGAGGGCGATGATGATGATGACCCCGAGGTCGTCCATGATGGCCAGCGCCAGCAGGAACACTTTCAGGCTCACCGGCACCCGCTTGCCCAGCAGCGCCATCACCCCGAGGGCGAAGGCGATGTCGGTCGCGGCCGGAATGGCCCAACCGGCGCGGGCGACTTCGTCCGAGTAGTTGAAGAAGGCGTAGATCAGCGCCGGTGCCAGCATGCCACCCACCGCGGCAATGGCCGGGAAGGTCGCCTGCACCCGGGACGAAAGCGCCCCCTCCAGCATCTCGCGCTTGACCTCCAGCCCGACCAGCAGGAAGAAGATCGCCATGAAGCCGTCGTTGATCCAGAGCAGCAGCGGCTTGTCGATGTCGAGGGCGGCGATGCGCACCTGCACGGGCGTATCCAGGAAGGCCCGATAGTGATCAGCCAGGGCCGAGTTGGCCAAGCCAATGGCCAGCAAGGCCGCCAGGATCAGAATTATTCCGGAGGCTGACTCCAGTTTGAGGAATCTCTTGATTACGTCGCTCATGATCTGACTACCCATAAAATTGCATTTTTTTCAGTCTAGAGCGGGAGTGAGTTAATGAAAAATCGTTTCTAACTGCCATTAACAACGGAAAAACCGAAAGCAAAAATCACCGAGTCTGCTATAACCCCGTTTTTTCTCGCTTTTTCAAGTCGCAGCGGCATTCATAAATTTGAATGGAAATTCATATTTTAGCTGAGTGAACCCCCTCAGCTCTGTTGCCTGGAGGCGGTCACACCAGGGTCTGATGGGGATGAGCCACAAATGAGAAAGGCACCCGAGGGTGCCTGTCGATAAGATGCTGTCGCACCCTGTATTGATGCCGGCGAGGGCCCCCGACCTGAGTCAGATGGCGACCGGTGCCTTGATGCCGGGGTGCGGGTCGTATCCCAAGATCTCGAAGTCCTCGAAGCGGTAATCGAAGATCGAGTCAGGCCGGCGCTTGATCACCAGCTGCGGCAAGGGTCGCGGCTCGCGGGAGAGCTGCAGCGCGGTCTGCTCCATGTGGTTCGAATAGAGATGCACATCACCGCCGGTCCAGACGAAGTCACCCACCGCCAAATCACACTGCTGGGCCACCATGTGGGTCAGCAGGGCATAGCTTGCGATGTTGAACGGCAGGCCGAGGAAGACGTCGCAGCTGCGCTGGTAGAGCTGGCAGGAGAGCTTGCCATCCGCCACGTAGAACTGGAAGAAGGCGTGGCAGGGGGCCAGCGCCATCTTGTCCAGCTCGCCCACGTTCCAAGCGGAGACGATGATCCGGCGCGAATCTGGGTTGTGCTTGATGTCATCCACCGCCCGCTGGATCTGGTCGATAGTGGCGCCATCGGCCGCCGGCCAAGAGCGCCACTGGGCACCGTAGACCGGCCCCAGATCGCCGTGCTCGTCGGCCCACTCATCCCAGATGCTGACGCCGTGTTCCTTCAGGTAGGCGGTGTTGGTATCGCCATTGAGGAACCAGAGCAGCTCGTGAATGATGGAACGCAGGTGACACTTCTTGGTGGTGACCAGCGGGAATCCCTCGGCCAGGTTGAAGCGCATCTGATGGCCGAACAGAGAGACGGTCCCGGTGCCGGTGCGGTCGGATTTGACCGTGCCCTCGTCCAGGATCTTCTGCATCAGATCGAGATAAGCCCTCATTACTTTGCCTCCTTCGCCACGTTACCGAACAGCTGTGGCCGCTTGTAGGCGACCCAGATCATGATGGCACCGATGATGATCATCGGGGTAGAGAGGATCTGGCCCATGCTGATCTCCTGGAAGTAGAGACCGAGTTGGCTGTCCGGCTGGCGCACGAACTCCACCAGGAAGCGGAACAGACCGTAGAACAGCAGGAACATGCCGGAGATGGCACCCCGTGGCGGGTTCTTGCGCCAGAACAGGTTGAGGATGATGAACAGCACCACCCCTTCCAGGGCGAACTGATAGAGCTGGGAAGGATGACGCGGCTCCGGGCCCGCCTCCGGGAAGATGATGGCCCAGGGAACATCGGTCACCCGACCCCACAACTCGCCATTCATGAAGTTGCCGATGCGACCCACGCCCAGCCCGAACGGGATCAGGGGTGCCACGAAGTCGGCCACGGTGAAGAAGTGACGCTTGGTCTTGTGGGCAAACCAGCACATGGCCGTGATGACCCCGATGAGACCACCGTGGAACGACATGCCGCCGGTCCAGATCTTGAACAGATAGAGGGGATCTGCCAGGAAGAGATCGAAGTTGTAGAACAGCACATAGCCAATGCGGCCACCGAGGATCACCCCGAGGAAGCCGTAGAACAGCAGATCCGATACCTCTTCACGGGTCCAGCCGCTGTTCGGTGCATCGGCACGACGCCCCGCAAGCCACATGGCGAAGGCGAAACCAAACAGGTACATGAGACCATACCAGCGTACCGATAGTGGTCCCAAACTGAATGCTACGGGATCAATCTGCGAGAAAACCCAATATCCATCGTGCTGCATCGTGCGGCCCCAATCTTGAGAAATGAGAAAAGCCGCATTCTCCGATCATTCGTCAGCAGGGACAAGGCATGATTATCAATCGGCCTATTTCGCCTTGTGGCCAGCCCGTAACAGGCCGCCGAGGCCGTGCTCTTCCAGATAGCGCGCGAACAGGCCGCGCAGCACATGGGGATTGTCGTGCTTGAGACCATCGGTCAGCAACTTGGTCAATTCGCCGAGATGGGATTGGCGCAGCACGTATTTGATGCGGGAGATGTTGTGGGTATTCATGCTGAAACGGCGATAGCCCATGGCCAGCAACAGCAGCACGCCCACCGGATCCCCGGCCAGCTCGCCACACACCGAGACCGGCTTCTGATAGCGATGGGAGGCATCGACCAGCAGTTGCAGGGCGCGGATCACCGCCGGATGGAAGGCGTCATAGATGTTGGCGACCCGGGCGTTGTTGCGATCCACCGCCAGCAGGTACTGGGTCAGATCGTTGCTGCCCACCGACCAGAAATCGATGAGCGGCGCCATCTCCGGCAGGATATAGAGGGCGGAGGGCACCTCTATCATCACCCCGAGACTGGGATAGCGGATCAGCGCATTGCGACTGGCCGCCTCTTCCGATACCTCGCGCCAGGCCTGATCCAGCAGGCGGCGGGAGGCCCGGATCTCGCCCACGCTGCTGATCATCGGCAGCATGATGGCCAGATTGTCCAACCCCTCGCTCGCCCTCAGCATGGCCTTGAGCTGCACCAGGAAGAGCTCGGGGTGATCCAGGGTGAGCCGGATCCCTCGCCAGCCAAGGAAAGGATTTTCCTCCACGATGGGGAAGTAGGGCAGTTGTTTATCCCCCCCCACGTCCAGGGTGCGCATACAAACGGGGCGATCCCGGTAGGTTTCCAGGATGCCGCGGTAGCGGGCAGTCTGCTCCCACTCGGAGGGGAAGCTCTCCTGCAGCATGAAGGGGATCTCGGTGCGATAGAGCCCGACCCCGTCCGCCAGATGATTGAGGGAGATCTCGGTATCCGCGCTGAGACCGGCGTTCAGCAGCAGCGACACCGGCGTGCCGTCGGCCGTCTCGGAAGGCTGGTTGTCGACGCTGCGCACCAGGGTATCGAGCTCCCGCTCCTCGTTGAGCAGTTGTCGGTACTCGGTCAGGATCACCTGATTGGGTTCGATGAAGAGATCGCCGCTGTAGCCGTCGACCACCAGGGTGCGACCACCTATGTCGCCGAGGGGCAGATCCACCCCCATGATGGCGGCCACCCCCATGGCCCGCGCCAGGATGGCGGCGTGGGAGTTGGTGCCCCCCTTGAGCGACACCACCCCGCTCAGAAACTCCCGCGGGATCTCGGCCAGTATGGTGGCGGTCACCTCATCGGCCACCAGTACCACGGGCTCCCCGACCGTGAGCTGCTCGGGCTCATCCTGCACCAGACGGCTGATGAGCCGCTGGGCGATGTCCTTCACATCGGCGGAACGCTCGCGCAGGTAAGGATCCTTCATCCCCTTGAACTGCTCGATCAGCCGATCGCTGATGAGCTTGACCGCGGAGATAGCGGTCCAGTGCTCCTTGCTGACCTTGTTGCGGATCGGCTTGATGTAGCCGGGATCGTTCAACAGGTGCAGATAGATATCGAAGATGGCGACCGAATCCTCGCTATAGCTCTCGCGAAAGCGCAGCGCCAGGCTCTCCAGATCGTGTCGCACCTCTTCCACCGCGAGCTCAAGGCGCGCCAGTTGCTTGCCATGCTCCTCGTCTTTGCGCGGGGTGATGGTATTGAGCGCCTTCCGTGGGCGCCACACCCAGGCCTTGGCGATGGCGATGCCGCTGGCGCCAGCGATGCCGCGCAGGGGCTTGCTCCAGTCGGTCTTCTGCAACCAGCCCTTGGCCTGGGCCTGGGCGATGCGGGCCGCCAGCTGCGCCGCCAGCGTGACCATGAAGGACTCTTCTCCCTCATCGAACAGCCGGCTCTCTTTCTGCTGCACCACCAAGATGCCCACCACCTGGCGTTGATGCATGATGGGGGCGCCGAGGAAGGAGCGAAACGCCTCTTCGGCCACGTCGGGCAAGAACTTGAAGCTGGGGTGGGAAGGGGCATCGGCCAGGTTGATCAGCTCTTCGCGCTGACCCACCAGACCGACGATGCCCTGCTCGAACGGCAGCGTGGCCTTGCCCACCGCCGACTCGGCCAGGCCATCGGTGGCCGCCAGTCGATAACGCCGCATGTCCGGTTCGGCGACGTAGACGGAGCAGCAGTCGACCGTCATGGCGAGCCGGGTCTGGCTCACCAATGCCTGCAAGGCCTGCTCGAGGGTATTGGCCTCGGCCATGCTCTCGACGATGCGTCTGAGTTCCGTCAACAACTAGTTGTGCTCCTTAGCGCGAGCGGTTACGCCGCCCATCCTTCCGATTAGCCTGCCCCGCCTGTACCAACACAGGCACCGGCATGGCCAGTGGGGCAAACTCCTTCATCACCCGGCGGTAGACTTCCCGCTTGAAGGAGACGACCTGACGAACCGGGTACCAGAAGCTGACCCAACGCCAATCATCGAATTCCGGGTGACCATGACAACCGAACTGGATCCTGGACTCTTTGCCCGGATCGAGCTGTAACAAAAACCATTTCTGCTTTTGGCCAATACAGACCGGTGAACTGTCCCAGCGAACGAGTCGTTTGGGTAAGCGGTACTTCAGCCAGTTGCGACTGATCGCCAAGATGGTCACGTCTTCGGGCTTGAGGCCTATCTCCTCGTATAGCTCACGATACATGGCCTGTTCCGGCGACTCACCATCATCAACCCCCCCCTGCGGAAACTGCCAGGAGTGCTGCCCATAGCGCTTAGCCCACAATACTTGTCCGTCACGGTTACAGATCACGATGCCGACATTGGGACGAAATCCGTCACCATCTATCACGTGATCACCTTATAAAGGCTGAATCTATAAAGAGATTGTTCCACATTCACCCCGTGGCGGCAAACAAGGACTGTCATCTTCCATTCATGAATAACTTGCCTTTTCAAGCTAAGTTATAAACAAATTTTAGGATCAGCTGCCGTGAGTTGCCCACCCAGACTGTGCATAAGCCTGTGATCAAACGGGTATATACAGTAGTTTCATAACGGGGTACCAAATCATTCCTTATCATACCTCATTCGCCATTAAACAAAATATTCATTTAAATACATGTAGTTAATATTTAAATGCTGGATCAAGATCCATGTCTTTTGCCGCCGAGGATCCTGCTCCCGGATTGTGAACAAGTTCGACTGCTCAAAGATCCACCATGGCTGATTTATCCACAAGCTTGGCGCATTATCTGCACCGATATGGCGGGAAAAATCGGTGCACTCTCACATTTTTTTCCGGTGAAGGGGCCACTATGATCACTTTATGCCAGTTATCCAAGATTTCTGTGGATAACTATGTGCAACAGCCAGGCCAAACCCTTGGACAACTCGTTTCAGCGAGGATCCTCCGATCCCAACGGCTGGCATAAAAAGTCAAATTCCTTTAAAATCATCACCATAGATGATTATTGGCAATCTACCCTCCCCTGTGCACAGTTGGCCAGTGATCGGTTATAAAAACAGCGATCCTCAACGAAAAGCAGACTTGCTAGACTCATTCATCTCACAGGAGTCCCTCATGCCCATCAGTCCCCAGTCAGAGCAAGAATTATTGGCGCGCGCCTATGCCATGGCGGGGCTCCCCCTGGCCCAGCTCGCCGCCGATGCAAGTATCCCGGTGCCACGGGATCTGCGGCGGGACAAAGGCTGGATCGGCCAGTTGATCGAATGGCAACTGGGCGCCAGCGCGGGCAGCAAGCCGGAGCAGGACTTCCCGGAATTGGGGGTAGAGCTCAAGACGATCCCGGTGGATCCTCAGGGCAAGCCGCTGGAGACCACCTTCGTCTGCGTCGCGCCGTTGATCGGTGTCAGCGGCCAGCGCTGGGAAGAGTCGAACGTGCGCAACAAGCTCTCCCGGGTACTCTGGATCCCGGTCGAGGGCAGCCGCGAGATCCCGATCGGTGAGCGCCGGGTCGGCATGCCGCTGCTGTGGAGCCCAAGCGAGGAAGAAGATCGGTTGCTGCGTCAGGATTGGGAAGAGTTGATGGACATGATAGTGCTGGGGGAAGTGGAGCAGATCAGCGCCCGCCATGGTCAAGTCATGCAGCTAAGGCCCAAGGCGGCGAACAGCAAGGCCCTGACCCGCGCCATCGGCCGCAACGGCCAGCCGATCCAGACCCTGCCACGGGGCTTTTATCTCAAGATTGATTTCACCCATCGGCTGTTGCAGCGCCATTTCGCCCTGCCCCTTTGATCTTCGTTATCAACATCCTTGTCATAAAGTGATATAAAAATAACCAATGCCATTTTCTTCGCAATCAGTGACAAGGAGGCCATATGCCGATAAACAAGCAGTTTCTCAAGTCGCGTCCCGAGGTCAAGGTGACCTTTGCAGTGGAAAAAGAGGCCGCAGGTGAGGCCGAACAGATCTTGCTACTGGGAGAGTTCAGCCAGTGGCAACCCATCGAGCTCAAGCGAATGAAGAACGGGGAGTTCAAGGCGACCCTCAATCTGCCCACCGATGGTCCCAGCCATTTCGAGTACTGTTACCAACTGGTGCAGCCGGGGGGAGAAACCCATTACGACAACGACTGGGCGGCGGATGACTATGTGCCAGGCCCCTTCGGGCGGGACAACTCGGTGGTGCGGGTCAGCCAACCTGGTTGAGCCCCGCGCCTCAAATGACGGACACAAAAAAGGCTCGCCATTGGCGAGCCTTTTCACTACCTGTCGAGCTATTCGTCGACATACCGACACCAATTCGAATCGAATTAGTTGAGCTTCTCTTTGATACGAGCAGCTTTGCCGGACAGGTTGCGCAGGTAGTACAGTTTGGCGCGGCGAACATCACCACGACGCTTCAGTTCTACACTGTGGATCAGCGGAGAGTGAGTCTGGAATACACGCTCAACACCTTCGCCGTTGGAGATCTTGCGAACGGTGAAAGCAGAGTGCAGACCGCGGTTACGCTTGGCAATGACGATGCCTTCGAAAGCCTGCAGACGCTCTTTACCACCTTCTTTAACACGAACTTGAACACGTACGGTGTCGCCCTGGGCAAATGCCGGGATGTCGGTACGCAGTTGCTCTTGTTCAAGCTGCTGAATAATCTTGCTCATTGTCTTTCCTTACCTAGGATAAACTGAAAACTCTACTTAGACGTTGTCACGCACTTCGCGGACATATTCGGCAAGAAGTGATTCTTGCTCGTCAGTCAGAGCTAGGTTGTTAATAAGTTCCGGCCTTCTCTGCCAGGTTCGTCCGAGCGATTGCTTGAGCCGCCAGCGCCTGATCACTTCGTGATTGCCGCTTGTCAGCGCCTCAGGCACCGCCAATCCATCCAACAACTCCGGCCGAGTATAGTGGGGATGATCCAGCAGGCCATCCGTGAAGGAGTCCTGCTCGGCACTGGCCTGATCACCCAAGACCCCTGGGACCAGACGCGAAACCGCATCGATCAGGGTCATGGCAGGCAACTCGCCACCACTTAACACGTAATCTCCGATAGACCACTCTTCGTCGACTTCGGTTTGTATCACGCGTTCGTCGATACCTTCGTATCGACCGGCGACCAGAATAAGCTTCTGATTCGTCGCCAACTCGGTTACGCCCGCTTGAGTCAGCTTGCGTCCCTGAGGAGAGAGATAGATGACTTTCGCCCCGTCTCCCGCCGCTTGCTTGGCTGCATGAATCGCATCACGCAGCGGCTGCACCATCATCAGCATTCCAGGCCCACCACCATAAGGACGATCATCGACCGTACGGTGTTTGTCGTGGGTGAAATCCCGAGGGTTCCAGCACTCAATCTGCAGCAGGCCACTCTTGACGGCCCGACCCGTTACCCCGTGCTCGGTAATGGCTCGGAACATTTCCGGGAAGAGGCTAATGACCCCAATCCACATAAGAAACCTCCGGCACCCGTGTTAGCGCGGGAAACTAGAAACCAGGATCCCAATCAACTTCGATTGTTCGAGCAGTCAGATCAATATTCTTGATCACCTGCTCTTCCAGAAACGGAATCAACCGCTCCTTAGCACCAAAGGCATCTTTTACATTGGCCTCAACCACCAACACATCGTTGGAGCCGGTTTCCATCAATTCGGTCACCTTGCCCAGGTCGTATCCCTTGGTGGTCTTTACCGAGCAACCAATCAGGTCACGCCAGTAGAACTCACCTTCGGGCAACGCAGGCAACAGATCGGCGGGTACGCCAATCTCGACATTGGTCAATGCCAGGGCATCCTCGCGCACATCGATACCATCGAGCTTGCAGATCAGACCCTTGTTGTGACGCTTCCAGGCCGAAACCTGAATCTCACGCCACGCCCCGTTCTGATGAATCATCCAGGGGTTGTAATCGAAAATCGCTTCGGCAACATCGGTGAAGGAGTTCACTTTAAGCCAGCCCTTGATCCCGTATACGGTACCCAGGGTGCCCAGAACTATAGGTTTTTCCACCTTAACTCCCTACCGTTTGACTGATTAAGCAGCTTTGGCAGCGTCTTTGATCAGCTTGGCAACGCGGTCAGAAACAGCGGCACCAGTAGCAACCCAATGCTCGATACGAGCCAGGTCCAGCTTCAGCTTTTCAGCATTGCCGGTAGCGACCGGGTTGAAGAAACCAACACGTTCGATGAAACGACCGTCACGGGCGCAACGGCTGTCAGTAACTACTACTTGGTAAAACGGACGCTTTTTCGCGCCACCACGTTGTAAACGAATGGTTACCATATCGTCCTCATTAACATCTAATGAACAAGGCCCGCAAACACGCGGACCCTAGCTTAAAATAAGCCGCGTAATTCTACTTGGATTCGTAATAATTGCAACCAAACCAGCCATTTTTTGCGCAGGATACGCCATGAAAAGGGCCCACATCTTGTGGGCCCTGTGCTGGCTGAATGGCTCGGGATCAGAACGGGCCGCGACCGCCGCCACCGAATCCGGGTGGCAGCATGTTCTTCATCTGCCCCATCATCTTGCGCATGCCACCCTTGCCGGACATCTTCTTCATCATGCGCTGCATCTCGGTGAACTGCTTGAGCAGCTTGTTCACGTCCTGCACCTGCATGCCGGAGCCCGCGGCGATGCGGCGCTTGCGGGAGCCTTTGATGAGATCGGGATGGGCACGCTCCTTGGGGGTCATGGAGCTGATGATGGCCTCCATGCGCACGGTGAGCTTGTCGTCCATCTGATCCTTCACGTTATCCGGCAGACCGGACATGCCGGGCAACTTGTCGAGCATGCCCATCATGCCGCCCATGTTGCGCATCTGCGCCAGCTGCTCGCGGAAGTCTTCCAGATCGAAGCCCTTGCCACTCTTGACCTTGTTGGCCAACTTGGCGGCTTTCTCTTTATCGACGGTCCGCTCTACCTCTTCGATGAGCGACAGCACGTCCCCCATGCCGAGGATGCGGGAGGCGAGACGGTCCGGGTGGAAGGGCTCCAGCGCGTCTGTCTTCTCGCCCATACCGATGAACTTGACCGGCTTGCCGGTGATGTGGCGCACAGACAGGGCGGCACCACCGCGGGCGTCGCCGTCCGCCTTGGTGAGGATCACGCCGGTGAGCGGCAGCGCCTCGTTGAACGCCTTGGCGGTGTTGGCGGCATCCTGACCCGTCATGGCATCGACCACGAACAGGGTCTCGACCGGCTTGATGGTGGCGTGCAGATCCTGGATCTCCGCCATCATCTCGCCATCGACGTGCAGGCGACCGGCGGTATCGACGATCACCACGTCATAGAATTTCTTGCGTGCCTGATCGATGGCGGCGGTGGCGATCGCCACCGGCTTCTGGGTCACGTCGCTCGGGAAGAAGTCGACCCCGATGTCGCTGGCCAGGGTCTCCAACTGCTTGATCGCCGCGGGACGGTAAACGTCCGCACTGACCACCAGCACCTTCTTCTTGCTGCGCTCTTTGAGCAATTTGGCCAGCTTGGCCACGGTCGTGGTCTTACCGGCACCCTGCAGACCCGCCATCAGGATGATGGCCGGCGGCTGGGCGGCCAGATTGAGCTGCTCGTTGGCTTCGCCCATGACCGAGACCAGCTCGCCATGCACTATCTTGATGAAGGCTTGGCCCGGGCTCAACGACTTGGCCACTTCCTGACCAACGGCCCGCTCCTTGACCCGCGCCACGAAGTCACGCACGACCGGCAGGGCGACGTCCGCCTCGAGCAGCGCCATGCGCACTTCACGCAAGGTATCCTTGATGTTCTCTTCGGTCAGTCGGCCACGGCCGCTGACATTGCGCAGGGTGCGCGAGAGTCGTTCAGTCAAATTCTCAAACATGACGCATTCCGGTTCTTGGCGTAACAAATGGGGAGCATTATACCCCAGTCAGCACTATGGGACGATGATTCGCCGCACAGCGGCCGCCTGCCATCAGCATGGTCAGGCGTAATAGATGAGGCGCATCATACCTCAGTCAACGCCAGAGGACGATTATTCACCGCACGCGGCGGTCACCTGCTACTTATATATGGGCAGTTAGCCCCTGGCACAACTGGCGAGCATATCTTGTGCAAGGTATACTGCCCCTCTTATTCATAAAGCTTGTTTAACAACGACCTGGTTATGATCGTGATCTCTGTTCTGGCCCTGGCGTTTTACCTGCTGGCCATCATCGCCTCGCTGCATCTGCTGCTCAGTGCCAAGCCCGTCGGGCAAGTGTCGCTGTTCGCCTGCGTCGGTCTTGCCCTGACTACCCACGGTATCGCGGTGGGCAGCGAAGTGCTGGCCACGCAGTCCGGCCAAAATCTCAGCATGCTGAATGTCGCCTCTCTGGTCGCCCTCATCATCAGCTGCTTCATGACCTGCGTGACCCGCCGCTTCAACGGCTGGATCCTGCTGCCCGTGGTCTACAGTTTCTCGGCCTTGCTGCTGGCCGCCAGCGCCCTCATCCCCGGTAACTATGTTACCCATCTGGAGGCCCATCCCCAGCTGCTGCTGCACATCGGGCTCGCCCTGATGGCCTACTCGGTGCTGATGATCGCCTGCCTCTTTGCGCTCCAGCTCGCCTACCTGGACCGCAAGCTGAAATCCAGAAAGATCAGCAACCTGCCCGCCATGCCGCCGCTCATGACGGTGGAGAAGCGGCTGTTCCAGCTCATCTCGGCCGGCCTGTTCTTGCTGACGCTGTCCATCGCCTCCGGCCTGTTCTTCCTCGAAGACATGTTTGCTCAGGGCAAGTCCCACAAGGCGGTCCTGTCGATCCTCGCCTGGTGCGTCTACGTGCTGCTGCTCTGGGGTCATCACAGCCGCGGCTGGCGTGGCCGCAAGGTCATCACGTTGAGCCTCATCGGCAGCGTCATCCTGACCTTGGCCTATTTTGGCAGCCGTTTCGTCAAGGAAGTCTTGCTGAGCTGACGGCTCGTCCATCACCTCATCATCCAACAGGAGCCTTTTTTGGACAGTATCTCGACGAGCACACTGCTGATTGTCCTCGTTATCTTGATCCTCTTGTCAGCCTTCTTCTCCAGTTCCGAAACCGGCCTGATGTCCCTCAACCGCTACAAGTTGCGACATCTGGCCCAGACCAAGCACAAGGCCGCCCGCCGGGTAGAAAAACTGCTGGCCAGGCCGGAGCGTCTGCTCGGCCTCATCCTCATCGGCAACAACCTGGTCAATATCCTGGCGTCCGCCATCGCCACCGTCGTCTGCATCCGGTTGTTCGGGGATCTCGGCATCCTCATCGCCACCGTCGGCCTGACCCTGGTGGTACTGGTATTTGGTGAAGTCACCCCCAAGACCCTGGCCGCCATGTTCCCCGAGAAGATTGCCTATCCAGCCTCCTGGATCCTCAAGGGATTGATGATTCCCCTCTCCCCCTTCGTCTGGCTCATCAACGGCATCACCAACCTGCTGCTCAAACTGATGCGACTGGATCACCGCAAGGATGATTCCCTCAACGCGGAAGAACTGCGCACCATAGTCAACGAAGCGGGCAGCCTGATCCCCCAACGCCATCAGGAGATGCTGATCGGCATCCTGGATCTGGACAAGATGACGGTGGAAAACATCATGGTGCCGCGCAGCGAGATCTTCGCCATCGACATCAACGATGACTGGAAGACCATACTGCGTCAGCTGGCTCACTGCGCTCATACCAAGATCCTGCTTTATCGCGACAATATCGATGACGTTGTCGGCTTCTTGCACGCACGGGATGCGCTCAGGCTGGTCGCCAAGGATCAGTTCAACAAGTCCAGCCTGCTGCGGGAGGTCGATCCCATCTATTTCATTCCCGAAGGGACGCCGCTCAACGTGCAGCTGGCCAAGTTCCAGCGCAACAAGGAGCGGATCGGGCTGATTGTCGATGAATATGGGGATATTCAGGGGCTGATCACCCTGGATGACATACTCGAAGAGATAGTCGGGGACTTCACCACCTCCATGACGCCGACCCCGAGCGACGAGATCCACCCCCAGCCGGACGGCTCCTTCCTGGTGGAAGGCTCCGCCAGCATCCGCGAGCTGAACAAGGAGATGAACTGGCATCTGCCCATCGAGGGGCCACGCACCCTCAACGGGGTGATCCTGGAGTACCTGGAGGAGATCCCCCAGCCAAACATCAGCGTCAGGCTGGCGGGCTATCCCATCGAGATCATTGAAGTCGAGAACAACATGGTGAAGATGGCGCGGATCATGCCACATCTATACCGCAACGAGTCGGGTTACGAGGATTGAAAAAAGGCTGCCGATGGCAGCCTTTTTCGTCTTATTCGTTCTCTTCTTCCGGCTCAGGCTCAAGCACCAGGGTCGGGATCAGCTCGCCGAACACCTGTTGCAACTCGGCGCGGTTGGCCAGCAAGTCTTGCAGCGTATAGCTGTCCATCACCGCCAGGAAGGCATTCATCGCCTCTTTCAGGGCACTCTTGAGCAGACAGACCGAGACGATATGGCAGACCGGCGAGTTGCAGTCGATCCCGTCCAGATTGCCTTCCAGTGCCCGGATCACCTGACCTATGTTGACCTCTTCGGGTTTACAGGCCATGCGGATCCCGCCGTTCTTGCCGCGCTGGGACTGCAGATAGCCCAGCTTCACCAGCTGGTTCACCACCTTCACCATGTGATTGCGGGACACGTCGTACAGGGCGGACACCTTGGCCACGCTCGACAGTTCGCCTTCCGGCAGGGTGGCCAGATAGAGCAGGGCTCTCAATCCAAAATCGGTATAGCTAGTTAGTCTCATAGTGCCTGTGGCGCATAGCGCAAGAAATTGATGATTGATCCAGATCAATTAAACATTTAGGATGCAACTTATTAAGTGGCATTTTATATGTTCAATTAAAAAGGACCTCCTATGTTAGACCAAGGCACCATCGCCGTCATCAAAAGCACCATCCCTTTGCTCGAATCGGCGGGGCCTGCGCTCACCCAGCACTTCTATCAACGCATGTTCAGCCACAATCCCGAGCTGAAGGATATTTTCAACCTGGCCCATCAACGCAGCGGCGGTCAACCGCTGGCGCTGTTCAATGCCGTGGCGGCCTACGCCAAGAACATCGACAATCTGGGCGCCCTGGCCGGCGCGGTGGAGCGCATCGCCCACAAGCACACGGGTTTCCTTATCCAGCCGGAACAATATCACATTGTAGGTAGTCATCTCTTGGCCACGCTCAAAGAATTGGGCGGTAGTGCGGTGACCGACGAGGTGCTGGATGCCTGGGGCAAGGCCTATGGGGTGCTGGCTAACATCTTCATCGGCCGGGAGAGCGAGATCTATCAGGAGCGGGCCGCGCAGGCCGGTGGCTGGCAGGGTGCCCGCCCCTTCATCATCAAGGAGAAGCGCCAAGAGAGCGAGCTCATCACCTCCTTCGTGCTGGCCCCTGCCGATGGCAAACCTGTGCTCGCCTTCAAACCGGGCCAATACCTCAGCATCCAGCTCAATCACCCAACGCTGGAGTACCAGGAGATCCGTCAATACTCCCTCTCCGATGCCCCCAATGGCCGCGACTATCGCATCAGCGTCAAACGTGAGCCCCAGGGTCAGGTCTCCAACCTGCTGCACGACCAGCTGCAGGCGGGTGACGAGGTGGCGTTGATGCCGCCGACCGGTGACTTCTTCCTGCAAGCCGACGCCAGCAGTCCAGTGGTGCTGCTCAGTGCCGGTGTGGGTCTCACCCCCATGCTGAGCATGCTGAACCAGCGGCTGGCCGAGCCGCAGGCTGCCGACATCCGCTGGCTGCACGCCTGCGAACAGGGCGCCGTGCATGCCTTCAAGGAGGAGATCCGGGCCAAGAGCCGCCAACACGCCCACCTACAGAGCCGAGTCTGGTATCGCACCCCTGCCGAGCAGGATCTGGAAGGAGAAGATTATGACTTCAGTGGCACCATGGCGCTGGAGCAGGTCACCGACCTCATTCCGGCCAATGCCCACTACTACTTCTGCGGTCCCCTCCCGTTCATGAAGGCGATCAAGGCCCAGCTGCTCGCGCTGGGTGTACCTGCCGAGCGGATGCACTACGAGGTCTTCGGTCCCCATCAGGATCTATAAGGCGTCTGCATCCTGACATGGCGAGATGCAACAAGGCCCACGAACGCAGGTTCGTGGGCCTTGTCATATCCGGCATCACATCAGACAGAGATCAGCGCATCGCCTTGGCACGGGCGATGGCGTTGGCGGGCATGCGATTGCCAAGCCGGCTCAGCAGGCTAGCCGCCTTCTGGTGGGTGGCCTTGTCACCTATGACGGTGCCGTGCAGCCAATGGTAGGCCTCCTCATAATCCAGCGGGCTGCCCATGCCCTGCAGCAGCATCTCGACCCATTCGATCTGTGCCCGCTGGAAGCCAAGGCTGGCCGCCTCCCGCATCAGGATCTCGGCTCGCGCCAGATCCTTTTGCACCAATGTCCCCTTCCAGTAATAGCGCCCCAACTGTTCAAGCGCGGGGGCCAGCCCCTGATCGGCCGCCTCCCACATGTATTGCACGCCCATCTGTGCGTCGGGCTTGATGCAGACTCCCCAGGCCAGCATGTCACCCCACAGGAACTGGTAGGCGGGGATCTTCATCACGGAGGCGCGCGCCTCTATGTCCTGGGTCAGCTGGCATCTGTCCTGCTTCACCCGGGTCAGATGGCGGCCCTGCTCAATCCAGTTGAGCAGCTCATCCTGCCGATAGAGCTGCACCGCCTGCAGACCCGTGCTCAGCGGCTCGGGCAAGGGAGCGGATGCCGGTGCCGCCGACGGCGCTGCCGAGGCGGGAGCGGCCGGTATAGGAGCTGACGCTGTCACGGCAGGAATAGCTGGCGCCGGAGCGGGTAAGGCGGGTATGGATGGCGCAATGGCAGCAGATACCGCGGGGGCCTGGGTTGGCGAGGCAGCCGAGACCGGCTCTGCCCCCTGCAAGGGGAGGCTGCATAAACAGATAAGGCCGACGAGGGTATTGGGTTTCATCATGAAGATCTCCTGCTGCTCTCGGTTATCGGCCGCAAGCCTCATCTCCTTAGCCCTCTCACTCGGCGTTCAGACCACCCAAAATGACAAAGGGGAGCCGAAGCTCCCCTTATGACTGACGCTGCAGCTTATTTGACGAAGTCGACGCCCAGCTGGATGTCGGCCTTCAGGGTGGCCAGCATGCTGTTCATGGACTCTTGCTCGAAGGCGCTCAGCTTGCCGTAGTCCAGCACGGACTCGACGCCGTTCTTGCCAAGCAGGATGGGCTGGGCGAAGAAGGTGGCGTGCTCGCCGTTGCCTTCCACATAGGCACACTCGATGACGTTGGCTTCGCCCTGCAGACCCTTGATCAGGGACAGACCGAAGCGGCAGGCCGCCTGGCCCATGGACAGGGTGGCAGAACCGCCACCGGCCTTGGCTTCCACCACTTCGGTACCGGCATTCTGGATGCGCTTGGTCATGGCAGCCGCTTCTTCGGCGGTGAAGCTGGCCCCTTCGATCTGGGACAGCAGCGGCAGAATGGTCACGCCACTGTGGCCACCGATCACGTTGACACGGATCTTGTCGATGTTCAGGCCCTTGGCCTCGGACACGAAGGTCTCGCCGCGGATGACGTCCAGGGTGGTGACACCGAACAGGCGACGCTTGTCATAGACACCGGCTTTCTTCAGCACTTCGGCGGCGATGGCGACCGTGGTGTTGACCGGGTTGGTGATGATGCCGATCAGCGCCTTCGGGCAGCTGGCCGCGCACTTCTCCACCAGGTTCTTGACGATACCGGCGTTGATATTGAACAGGTCGGAACGATCCATGCCGGGCTTGCGGGCCACACCGGCGGAGATCAGCACGACATCGGCGCCGACCAGAGCAGGGCTCGGATCTTCACCGCAGAAACCTTTTACTTTCACGTCAGTCGGGATATGGCTCAGATCCGCCGCCACGCCCGGGGTGACCGGGGCGATGTCATACAGGCTCAATTCGGAACCAGCAGGCAGGCGATTTTTCAACAGCAGAGCGAGGGCTTGGCCGATGCCACCGGCGGCACCCAGAACGGCAACTTTCATGATCAACTCCATGTTTCAGCGTAGGTTTAAGGTTGTTTCTAGTTGGGTTAAAGCTGTTTCTTATTGTGGGCCTCACCTTAAAGGATCCCCTGCTAAAAAACAATCTGATAACAGTTGTAATCACAGGTTCTGTGAGCCAGGGAACAAGCGGAGACGAAAATGGAGAGGAATCTGCGATAAATGGGAGGAAAGGCACAGATTTCCTGCGCCCACCTCACCATTAAGAGGTAATTACGGCTGTTTCAAGACTGAAATGCCAGAGCTCGTCTTTCACACCAACGGAAACCAATTGTTAACAATCCATTCATGGTCAGGTAGAGCGCACCGGCCACAGTGAATACCGCCAGGGTGTCATAGGTCTGGGCGTTGAGACGCTGGGCCAACCCCATGATATCCATGATGGTGATGGTACTGGCGAGCGAACTGCCCTTGAGCACCAGGATCACCTCGTTGGAGTAGGCGGGCACCAGCCGGCGAGCGGCGTGACGCGCCTTCATCCACAGGGTCTGTCCGGCCGAGAAGCCCAGCGAGCGACAAGCCTCCACCTCGCCGGCCGGGATGGCGTCGAGCGCCCCCTTGAACAGCCGGGTGGAATAAGCCGCGGTATTGAAACCCAGGGCCAGCACGGCGCAGAACCAGGGCTGCTTGAGCAGCGGCCAGAGCGGGCCGGCCTTGAGCCACTCGAACTGACCGGGGCCGTAGTAGATGAGGAAGATCTGGATGAGCAGGGGCGTGCCGGTGAAGATCAGCACCCACAGCTGCACCAGCTGGGTCGCCACCGGAATGCGCCGCTCCAGCACCCAGGTCATGCCAACCGCCAGCAACACGCCGAGCAACAAGCTCAGTGCCGTCAGTTGCAAGGTGATCGCCAGACCACCCAGCAGGGTCATGAGATAGTCCTGCATGGTCAGCCTCCGTAACGACGGGTATAACGGGCAGCCTGCTTGAGGCCAAACTCACTCACCAGGCTGATGCCTAAGTAGATGAGGGCCGCTGCGGCATACCAGGTGAAGGGTTCATAGGTGCTGGCCGACGCCATCTGCGCCTGACGCATCATCTCGTTCACCCCGATAAGGGAGACCAGGGCAGTGTCTTTGAGCAACACCAGCCACTGGTTGCCGAGCCCGGGCAGGGCGTGGCGCCAGGCCTGGGGCAGCACGATACGAAAGAAGATGTGGCCCCTGCCGAGACCGAGCGCCAGCGCCGCCAGCCGCTGCCCCGAGGGCACCGCATTGAGCGCGGCCCGCAGGGTCTGGGTGGCGTAGCTCGCGAACAGCAGGGAGAGCGCCAATACGCCGCAGGCGAAGGGACTGAACTCCACATACTCGCCGGTGATGAGGAACAGCACCTGGGTCGAGCCGAAGTAGATGAACAGCACCACCAGCAGCTCGGGCAGGCCACGGATAAGCGTGGTCAGGGTGGCCACCGGCCACACCAACCAACTGCGCTTGCTGAGCTCGGCGGCGCTGAATGCCAGCGCCAACGCCATGCCCCCGACCAGTGATGCCAAGGCCAGCCCCAGGGTCATCCAGGCTGCGTCCAACAACAGGCTCAACATGGTTTATTTCTGCGCGAAGTATTTGTCATAGATCTTCTGATAGGTGCCGTTGGCCTTGATCTCGGCCAGCCCCTTGTTCAGTTGACCCAGCAGCTCCTGGTTGTCCTTGGCCACCGCGATGCCAAAGCCGGTGCCGAAGTACTTGGCGTCGGTCACGGGAGCGCCGATCACGCCGTAATCCTTGTGCTGCTTGAGCCAGTCGGCGGCGACGGCGGTGTCGGCGAAGACGCCGTCGGTGCGGCCGTTCATCATGTCGAGGAAGGCGCTCTGGTAGCTGGCGTAAGGCACGGTCAGCAGGCCCTTGCTGATCCAGTTATCCACCAGATAGGACTGATGGGAGGAGCCGTTCTGCACGCCGACCGTCTTGTCGACCATCTCTTCCGGGCCCTTGAAGCTGCCCTTCTTGGCCACGAACACGGCGGAGTTTTCATAATAGATGTCGGAGAAGTCGACCTGGGCGGCCCGCTCCGGGGTCACGTCCATGGCGGCGATGGCGGCATCGTAACGACGGAACTTGAGGCTGGGGATCAGGCTGTCGAAGGCCTGGTTGTGGAAGCTGCACTCCAGCTTGGCCTGGACGCAGATGGCGCGGGCCAGGTCGATGTCGAAGCCCTGGAACTCGTTCTTGTCATCCAGGTATTCGAACGGCGCGTAGGTCGCCTCGGTGGCGAACTTGATCTCCTTGGCCAACACGGAAGTGCTCAGCAGGCCCATGGCGGCGATCAACAGCAGACTCTTTTTCATGACAGCTTCCTTATCGACTCAGTATCAATGCATCAAGAATTCGGCAAACCGGCTGGTTTGCGGGGCCTGGAAGATGGCGGCGCTACCGGACTCGATGATCCGCCCCTTCTCCAGATAGATCACCTGACTGGCCACCTTGCGGGCGAACTCCACCTCGTGGGTCACCACCACCTGAGTGATGCCGGTCTGGCTCAGGGTGCGGATGATCTCCGCCACCTCTTTGGTAATTTCAGGATCGAGCGCCGCGGTGGGCTCATCAAACAGCAGCACCTGCGGGTCCATCATCAGGGTACGGGCGATGGCCACCCGCTGCTGCTGACCACCGGACAGGCGCGCCGGCCAGGCGTCGCGCTTGTCGGCCAGTTGCAGTTGGGCGAGCAGATAGGCCCCCTTGTCGATGGCGGCCTCGCGGCTCATGCCGAGCACCTTGACCGGCGCCTCGATGAGGTTCTCCATCACGGTGAGATGGGGCCAGAGGTTGTACTGCTGGAACACCATGCCCACCTTGCGGCGCAGGGCCTGTGCCTGACGGTTGAATTCCGCCGTCGACAGGGAGGACGGGAAAGAAAATTCATTGTCGCCGATGCGCAATACACCGGCATCCGGGGTATCCAGCAGGTTCATCATGCGCAGCAGCGAACTCTTGCCTGCACCGCTTGGGCCCAGTAATACCAAGGTCTCGCCGGGAGCGGTCTTGAAGCTGACCTGTTGCAGTACCTGCACCTTGTGCCAGGATTTTTCGATGCCGATTAATTCAATACCCATACAGCCCAATTGAATAAGTTTTCAAAATTTCGTCCTGATTCTAGCGCTAGGTTGGGTGGATGCAAGCTATATTTGAATCAATATGCAGAACAAGCGCCGCTTCCTTGCCAAAACCGGCATATGAATGCAAAATAGCAGCGCTGTTCGTATCTGCCGCCTGAGCGTGACAGGCGGCCACACCCCTCATTCGTGAGTCCAAGATGAAACATAACGACAAGCAAGAAAAACTGGCAAAGGCCTTTAAAGCCCTGCTGAAAGAGGAGCGTTTCGGCTCCCAGGCAGAGATAGTCACTGCCTTGCAAGAGATGGGCTTCGAGAACATCAACCAATCCAAGGTCTCGCGCATGCTGAGCCGCTTCGGCGCCGTTCGCACCCGCAATGCCAAGATGGAAATGGTCTACTGCCTGCCGGTAGAGCTGGGTGTACCCACCACCTCCAGCCCGCTCAAGAACCTGGTGCTGGATGTCGACCACAACGGCGCCCTGGTGGTGATCCACACCAGCCCGGGTGCGGCCCAGCTGATCGCCCGCCTGCTCGACTCCCTCGGCAAGGCCGAAGGGATCCTCGGCACCATCGCCGGTGATGACACCATCTTCATCACCCCGACCAGCGACACCGACATCGAAGAACTCTACCTCTCGGCGCTCGAGCTGTTCGAACAGACCCCCTGATCAGGCAGGCCTTCCCGGCCCTGTGACCTGAACGAAAAATCCCGGCCTAGGCCGGGATTTTTGTTATCTGGACGCCTTGTCGACGGCCTGACTCGCATCCGGGTTCTGTTGCCCGGCGCCAGAGATGAGCCGACAGGGTCAGAGATCCGTACCAGACCCCGTGCCGGCTCATTTTTTCAGTGTGTTCGTGCTGTTATTTACCCTGTGACAGCAGGAAATCTTGAGAAGGTGCGAAGAGGGCCACACCGGTCACTGCCTTGGTGAAGCGCAGCAGGTGATCGTAGTGACTGCCCTCCCCCTTGTACATGCTGGCCAGCATGGCGTTGAAGTGCTGGGGGGTGCGGCAGCAGGAGATGAAGTAGAGCCCCTGCTCCTGCATGGTGCCCCAGGGCATGCTCTGGCGCAGGATCTCCATGGACTCGCCCTTCGGGGTCTTGAGGTTGACCCGCTTGATGTGGGAGGTCAGCGGCTTGTCGGCAGACTCGTATTCGATGTTGTCGGCCTTGGTGCGGCCTATGATGTCTTCCTGCTCCTTCAGCGCCAGCTTCTGCCAGTCGGCCAGGGCATGGACCCAACGCTGCACATGGATGTAGGAGCCGCCGGCGAACTCGCCACCTTCCAGCAGCGCCACCTCGGCCCTGTGCTCATCCTGCGGATTCTCGGTGCCATCGACGAAACCGGTGAGATCGCGGCAGTCCAGGTTGCGGAAGCCCCGCACCTCTTCGGCCAACTCCACCAGACCCGCCAGCAGCGCCATCACCCGCTGACCGGCGTGATGCAACACGTCCACCCGGTCGGCACGCAGTTGCACAAACAGATCGAAGGGGGTGTTCGGCGCTTCCTGGCCATTGGCGGACTGCGCCATAAAGCCGCGGAACTGGGGCGGACGGGCGGCCGGATAGATGGCATCCCAGCCTTCGGCGCCCACGGCGACCAGGCCGGAAAAACCGGCCGCCGGGAAGTCGGCGGCGACCGCATCCCACAGCAGCGGCAGCTTGGCCAGACGGGCCGCCAGCTCGGCGCCGTCACCGGTGCGATTGAACATCAGATAGAGGGCGTGCAGATTCGGCTCTGCGCAGATCCCGGCTTGGGCTTTCATTTCTCTCTCCAAAGACATTGGCTAAAGGCGTGGCGGGATTATAAACCGGAACCGGGCCAATTCCTTGATTTCACATCGCTATCAGGGCAAAGAGTCGAACAGCACCAGCGCATGGGGAGCAACCACAACCCGCGCCCGCGCCCCTTCCAGCGGCTCCCCTATGCTGGCCTCCAGCAACTGCTCCCCGCATGCCACCAGCACCCGGCAGTGGTGACCGAGGAACTGCTGCTCCCGGATCACCAGCTCCCCCTCTGCCGTCGCCGTCAGCACCAGTTGCTGGGGTCTGAGCATCAGTTGCAGCCGCTCACCGACGACGCGGCCGTGGGGTTCATGGCCCCTGATCAGCCCCAGTGCCGTCTGCACGCAGTGGCTGTCCACAACCTCGGCCGCCAGGTAGTTGACCCCGCCGAGGAACTCCGCCACGAAGCGGTTCTGCGGGCGGCGATAGAGCTGCTCCGGCTCTCCCACCTGCTCGATGTGACCGGATCTGAACAGAGCCAGCCGGTCGGCGAAGGCGAACGCCTCCTCCTTGCTGTGGCTGACGAAGATGGCACCTATGCCCTGGCGCTTGAGCAGGGCGCGGATCTCGAGGATGAGCTTCATCCGCACCTGGGTATCGATGTTGGAGAAGGGCTCGTCCAGCAGCATCAGTCGCGGCTTGCACACCAGGGCGCGGGCGATGGCGACCCGCTGCTGCTGACCGCCGGAGAGCTGATGAGGGTAGCGCTCCCCCAGCCCCTGCAGATTGACCAGGGCCAGCGCCTCCTCCACCTGTTGCTGACGTGCGGCGCGGCTCTGTTTGGCCAGCCCGAAGCCGACGTTGTCGGCCACCGTCAGGTGCGGGAACAGGGCGTAATCCTGGAAGATCATGCCGATGTTGCGTGCCTCCGGCGCCATGCTGACCCCGGGGCCATCCAGCAGGCTCTCGCCGAGCCGAATTTCCCCTTCCGCCAGCGGCAGCAGACCGGCCACGGCCTTGAGCAGGGTGGTCTTGCCACAGCCGCTCGCGCCGAGCAGGCAGACGATCTCGTTGTCGGCCACCTGCAGGGAGAGTTGCTCCAGCACCGGCCTGCCGTTGTAGTGACAGCTGACCTTCTCGATATTCAGACAAGACAAGGCTCGTCTCCTCTCGTTCTTTGACGTCAGACCGGACAAGGGCTCAATGGCCCTGACTGTCCAGGCTGCGGTTGATCCAGATGAGCGGCACCAGGCCCACCAGCACGATGACGATGGCGCCGAGCGCCCCCCGCTCCAGCATCTCGTCCGAGACGAACTGATAGACGTGGGTCGCCAGGGTCTCGAAGTTGAAGGGCCGCAGCAGCAGGGCGGCGGGCAGCTCCTTCATGGATTCGATAAATACCAGCAGGGCGCCGGCGAACAGGCCGCGCCGCATCAGCGGCAGGTGCACCCGCCGCAGCATGCCGCCGGTGCCCTGCCCGAGGGAGCGCGCCGCCATGTCGAGGCTGGGGGCTATCTTGCCCATGCTGCTCTCCACCGAGCCGATGGCGATGGCCACGAAGCGCACCAGATAGCCGAACACGATGGCGGTGAGGGTGCCGGTCAACAGCAGACCCGGCCCCTGCAACCCCAGCCACTCGGCCAGATCGTTGATGCCAAAATCCAGCGCCGTCAGCGGCACCAGCACCCCGATGGCGAGCACAGTGCCCGGCATGGCGTAGCCCATGGCGGCGATGCGCAGGGGCAGCAGACTGCGGGTGCCCCCATCGAGACGGCGGAAGAAGCCGAGCAGCAGGGCGACGGCCATGGCGAGCAGGGCGGTCAGGGCCGAGATGAGCAGACTGTTGCCGGCGAAGCGGACGAACTCCGGCGTCCAGGAGAGCGCGAAGTAGCGCACCCCGTAGTCGAGCAAAATGGCGAACGGCAGGGCAAAGCCCGCCAGCACCAGACCCCAGCACCAGAGTCCGGCCAACAAGCGGGGCAAGCCCTTGAGGGGATAACGCAGCGGTTGCTCATGGCCCATGGATTTCTGGAACACCTGCTGGCGCCGACGGGAGCGGCGCTCGATGGCGATCAGCAGCACCACCGCCAGCAACATCAGGCAGGAGAGCTTGGCGGCGGTCGCCAGGCTGCCGTAGCCGAGCCAGGTATCGTAGATCGCCGTCGTCAGGGTGTTGATGGCGAAGAAATGCACGGTGGCAAAGTCCGCCAGGGTTTCCATCGCCACCAGGGAGATGGCGACCATGATGGCGGGACGGGCCAGCGGCAGGCTCAGGCGGCGAAAGCTCTGCCAGGGGGTGCAGCCGAGCAGCCGGCTGGAGTGAATGAGGCTGACCGACTGCTCCAGGAAGGAGGCGCGCGTCAGCAGATAGACGTAGGGGAAGAGCACCAGCGCCAGCACCCAGGCGGCCCCGCCGAGGGAGCGAATGGCCGGAAACCAGTAGTCAGCCGGGCTCTGCCAGTCGAACAGAACGCGCAGTCCCGCCTGCAACGGGCCCGAGTAGTCCAGCAGATCCGTGTAGACGTAGGCGACGATATAGGACGGCATGGCCATGGGCAGCATCAGCGCCCACTGCAGGGCGCGGCGCCCCGGCACCTGACACATAGCCACCAGCCAGGCGGTGGGTACTCCGAACAACAGGCTGAGCACCACCACCCCCAGCACCAGTCCTGCGGTGTTGGCGAGGTAGTCCAGCAAAACGGTATCGGCGAGGTGGGAAAACAGCTCCCCGTCCGCCGAGAAGGCGGAGAAGATGAGGGCGAGTACGGGCAAACCCAGCAGCAGGGCGGTGACCCAGCTGCCGGCAATCCAACCAAAATTTTTCATGAGACCACAGAGGTTGATGGGGCCCTTGGCCCCATCTGATTACAAGTCGAACTTCACTTCATCCAGCAGTTGCAAGGCGTCCTTGCGGTGCTTGGCATAGTCGCTGACCGGCAGGGCGTCGGTCTTGAAGCTGCCCCAGGACTTGACCATGGCGGACGGCTCGACCCCGGCCTTGACTGGATACTCGGCATTCACGTCAGCATACATGTGCTGGGCGGTGTCGCCGGAGAGGAACTCCATCAGCTTCTGGGCCTCAGCCTTATTCTTGGCGTACTTGGTCATGGCCACGCCACTCACGTTGACGTGGGCACCGCGATCCGCCTGATTCGGGAAGTTGATGTAGACCGCATCGGCCCAGGACTTCTGTGCCGGGTCTTTCAGCATGGCGCCGAGGTAGTAGCTGTTGCCGAGAGAGACGTCACAGATGCCGTCCTTGATCGCCTTGACCTGATCCCGATCGTTGCCTTGCGGCTTGCGCGCCAGGTTGGCCTTGACCCCTTCCAGCCAGATCTTGGTGTCGGCCATGCCGTGATGGGCGATCATGGAGGAGACCAGGGCCACATTGTATTCGTGCTTGCCGCTGCGAGTACAAATTTTGCCTTTGAATTCAGGCTTGACCAGATCTTCGTAGCTGACAGTGTCGAGCTTACCGAGACGCTCCTTGCTGGAATAGATGGCGCGCACCCGGGTGGTCAGGGCGAACCACTTGTTGTCCGGATCCCGATAGATGGAGGGGATGTTCTCCTGCAGGGTCTTGCTGTCCACCGACTGCACCAGATCCTTGTCCACCAGATCGGTCAGGCGGCTGATGTCGACGGTCAGCATCAGGTCGGCCGGGGAGAGTTTGCCTTCCCGCTCCAGACGCTCGTTCAGCCCCTCTTTGGCGAACACCACGTTGACCTTGATCCCGGTTTCCTTCTCGAACTGCTGGATGATGGGCTTGATCAGCTCATCCTGACGGGTGGAGTAGACGTTCACCTCCCCTGCTGCCAATGCCGACTGGGTGACCAGCGAGGAGAAGAGCAGCGCCAACATCTTCATTTTCATCATCCATTCCTTGTGTGCGTATCGAGTGATAACTATTTTCGTTTGCATTCTGCACAGTCGAGACCACAGTATCAAGGTCGTTTACACAGGTAGGATCACATATTTAACCAACGACCAAACAAAGAGGCCGGATGGAATCCCACCCAGCCCCTCGATGATATATCACTCATTTCAGCCAGCCTGGATCCGCCAGGCTGCTTGTCCCCGTTCACCCCGACAAACAGCGGAATGATCACAAGGGATCACAGTGCCTCGTCGTCGCTCTCGCCGGTACGGATGCGGACCGCCTGCAGCAGGTCGTAGACGAAAATCTTACCATCACCGATCTTGCCGGTATAAGCCGCCTTGCAGATGGCCTCGATCACCCCTTCCACGTTCTCGTCGGCGGTGGCGATCTCCAGTTTAACCTTCGGCAGGAAGTCGACCTGATACTCGGCTCCCCGGTATAATTCGGTGTGTCCCTTCTGGCGACCGAAGCCCTTGACCTCGGACACGGTCAGGCCCTCGACCCCCAGGCTGGCGATGGCCTCGCGCACATCGTCCAACTTGAAGGGTTTGATAATCGCAGTAATCAGCTTCATCTGGTTGCTCCCAATCCATGGTATGTCGTGGATAGAGACATCAATTCTTGTGCCAAGTATTTTTATTGTTTATTTTCATAAAGATAGGCTTTAACCCTTGGGCCATTAGGACCCAGGATCACCAAGGAAGCGCATCTCGCCCCATATTGAGGCACCAAGCTGCACCAGACTCCCTTGATGCACCAAATGAGAGCATCACCCCATGTTAGTCATCTCCAACAGCGTGACCATCCCCTGGCATGAGCTGCAGTTCCAGACCATGCGCGCCCAGGGTGCCGGGGGTCAGCACGTCAACAAGACCGACTCCGCCGTCTGGTTGCGCTTCGATTACCGGGACTCCCCCAGCCTGCCAGATCTCTACAAGGAGGGGCTGGAGAAGCTCGCCGACAGCCGGGTGCACGACGGCTTCATCCAGATCAGGGTCGAGACCCATCGCAGCCAGGACATGAACCGCAAGGAGGCCATGACCCGTCTGGTGGAGCTGCTGAAAAAATCCGCCTGGCGCCCCAAGGCCCGTCACGCCACCAAGCCGACCCGCAGCTCCCAGCGCAAACGGGTCGACGCCAAGAAGCGCAAGGGGGAGATCAAATCGACCCGTGGCAAACCCGGGCTGGACTGAGGTCCACTGGCGACCAGCACGAACCAAGGAATGCAGAAGATGAAATACAGTTTTTGTGACAGCGGCCATGGCCCCCTGCTCGTCGCCATCGACAAGGATGGGCTGCGCTATGTGGAGTTCGTGCGAGGTGAGCGGCCCGTGATGCCGGCGCCGGAGTGGCAGCGGGATGACCCGGCATTGGCCCCCTTTATCGAGCAGTTCGAGGCCTACTTCGCCGGCCGCCTGCAACGCTTCGACCTGCCGCTCGCCGCCCGGGGCACCCCCTTCCAGCAATCGGTCTGGCAGGCCCTGTGCGAGATCCCCTACGGCGAGACCACCAGCTACCTGGAGATCGCCAGGGCCATCGGCAATCCCAAGGCGATGCGGGCGGTGGGCGCCGCCAACGGCCGTAATCCCCTGAGCATCATAGTGCCCTGTCACAGGGTCATAGGCCGCAGCGGCGAGCTGATCGGATATGGCGGAGGCCTGCCCATCAAACGCTGGCTGCTGGCACTGGAACAATCACACCAGTCCTTTGAGCTGACCCCATAGCCGCCAACGGCCTCCCCTTATAACTCATTGTGGAACAATCGGATCAGGCCTTTGAGCTGACCCCAGAGCCGCCAACGGCCTCCCCTTCACACTCACTGGCTGCTGGCTCTAGAGCCAGTCAGGCCAGGCCGTTGAGCTGGCCCCCAGACAACAGGATCAGGCGACTAAACCGGCCCAATGGGTGTTTAGCAAAATGAACGCAGTATGAAGAATCGCCTCAGAAGGGCTTCAGAGAGAGACAGGCATCATGGCTTCATACTTGGATGGCACGGAACATCCTGCATCCAGGTACCACCCGTGTGACGCTTCCAATCTGTCTTTTTCCCCGCGCCTCCCCAGAGGCGCTTTTTTTTGCCTGTCGTCCGGCCACAAAAAAGCCCGCCGAAGCGGGCCTTGACCGGAAGGTGTTAGCTTCGGGGTCAAATCAGAGAGCGAGGAAGAGCCCGGCCAGGGAGGCGCTCATCAGGTTCGCCAGCACTCCAGCCAAGATGGCACGCATGCCGTAACGGGCGATGAAGGCCTTGCGCTCCGGCACCATGGCCCCCAGGCCGCCGATCAGGATCGCCATGGAGGAGATGTTGGCGAAGCCGCACAGGGCAAAGGTGACGATGGCCTTGCTCGAGGCATCCAGGGTCTGATCCTGCACCAGGGCGATGAAGGCGACGAACTCGTTGATGACGATCTTGGTGCCGATCAGGGCGCCAGCGGCCTGAGCCTGATCCCAGGGCACACCGATGAGCCAGGAGACGGGGGCAAACAGCCAGCCCAGGATGATCTGGAAGCTCAGCTCCAGCCCCACCAGATCCCCGGCCCAGCCGATCAGACCGTTGAACAGGGCGATGACGCCGACGAAGGCCAGCAGGGTGGCCCCCACCGCTACTGCGATGTTCAGACCCGCCATGGCACCATCGGCCGCCGCTTCGATCACGTTGGTCGAGCGCGGCATCTCCACGTCCTGGTGGTGATCCACCTCATCCGCACTGGGAGGCACCAGGATCTTGGCCATGGCCAGACCCGCTGGGGCCGACATGAAGGCCGCCGCTATCAGGTATTTCAGCTCGACCCCGATGCTGGCATAGCCCACCAGGGTACCGCCGGCCACCGAGGCCAAACCGCAGCTCATCACCGCGAAGAACTGGGAATCGGACATCTTGGAGAGGTAAGGCTTGACCACCAGCGGCGCCTCCACCATGCCGACGAAGATGTTGGCGGTGGCGGAGAGGCTCTCGGCCCGGCCGGTGCCCAACAGTTTCTGCAGGCCGCCGCCGAGCAGGGCGATCACCTTGGGCATCAGGCCGATGTGATAGAGGATGGCGATGAGGGCGGAGAAGAAGATGATCACCGGCAGCACGTTGAACGCGAAGATGAAGCCCAGCTTGAACTTGGCCAGATCGCCGAACAGGAAGGCGATCCCCTCCTGACCGTAACCGATCACGCTGCTGACACTCTCGCTGACCCCGTTCAGCACGCTCTGACCGGCGGGCAACCAGAGCACCAGCGCGGCGAAGAGGATTTGCAGACAGAGGGCCAGGCCGACTGTTCGCAACGGGATACGACGACGATTATCAGAGCAGAGTACGGCCATCGCCAGGATACTCAAGATGCCGAGCAGGGCAATCATAGGGATTCCATCTAGTGGGGTAAAAGATGGGCGCGGATTCTGCTCCTCCCGCGTGGTTACTGCAAGCCCGCTTGGTTACGGACCTGTTAGCAAAAACGTTTTCACGATACCGATTGCGCCAAGGTGCTGATTTGGTTCGATTTTGATATCAGGCGAAAGCCAGTGTTCGTATATGGAAACGATTATTCCTCTGCACCGGACAATTTGCCGCCGAGCCAGGGGGCGAGCCGCTGCTCCCAGTAGGGTTCCGGGCTGAAGCTCTCCTTGAGGAAGTCGATGAAGAGCCGGATTTTGGGATCCAGATGCTCTCGCCTGGCGTAGACGGCGTGCACCGCCATCTTCTGGTTCGGCCGCCACTGTGGCAGCAGGGGAATGAGCTGTCCTGATTGCAACTCCTTGTCCAGCAAGTAGTTGGCGACATAGGCGATGCCGAGCCCGGCCAGAGCGGCGTCTCGCACCGCCTCCGCCAGATCCACCCGGTAGTTGCCGGCCACCTGCACCGTCTGGCGCTCCTTGCCCTGGCGGAACGACCACTCGTGGTAGCGCCGCTCCCGGCTCTGGTAGGTGATGCAGTTGTGCTGGGCCAGATCCTTGGGCTGCAGCGGGGTTCCGTGGCTCAGCAGATAGTCCGGCGAGGCCACCAGCACGAAGTGGATGTCCGCCAGCCGCTGCCCTACCAGCGCCTCCGGCTTGTCCTCATAGGTGGTGATCCAGAGATCCAGCCCCTCATCCACCAGATTGGTTCTGTGATCGAACAATGATACTTCCAGCTCCAGCCCGGGGTAGCGATCCTGAAACGCCTTGAGGCGCGGGATCACGTGCAGTCGACCGAAGGACTGACCGACCCCCAGATGCAGCACACCGCTCACCTTGCCACGGCGCTCCGCCACCATGGAGTCCGCCTCCAGCCCTACCGCCACCAGGGCGCGGCAGTGGCGGGCATACTCCTGGCCGAGCTCGGTCAGGGCGAAGCGGCGGGTGGTGCGCTGCACCAGCTGGGCACCGAGCTCGGTCTCGAGCTGGGCCAGCTGCTTGCTGATGTGGGACTTGGAGACACCGAGCCGGCGCGCGGCGGCGGAGATGCCCTGCTCACGGACCAGGGCATCGAAGATCACCATTTGGGGAAGGCGTTGCAGCACGGGGTTACCAGATTGAGGGAGATGCCGCCATTATTCCAGAGCCGCCCGACGAGGCCTAGCGATCGAGGGCCTGTTTCACCGCTGCCAGCAGCGGATCGGCATCCGGACTCTGATTGGCACCGTAACTCGCGATCAGCTTGCCATCACGGCCGATCAGGTACTTGTGGAAGTTCCAGCCAGGCGCATCGCCACCGGCGGCGGCCGCGAGTCCCTTGTAGAGCGGGCTGGCATCGTCCCCACGCACGGCGATCCGGTTGAACATGGGGAAGGTCACGCCGTAGTCGCGTCGACAGACAGAGGCGGTCTTGCCCTCATCCCCGGACTCCTGCCAGAAGTCGTTGGAGGGGAAGCCCAGCACGATCAGCCCCCGTTCCTTGTAACCCTGATAGAGCCGCTCCAGATCGGCGAACTGGCCGCGATAACCGCAATAGGAGGCGGTGTTGACCACCAGCACCACCTTGCCTTCGGTCAGCTGACAGAGGTTGTGGCGCTGGGTGCTATTGAGCTCCCGCTGCTCCAGGTTGAAGTAATCGGGACAGGCCGCAAAGACCGCGCTCGCGCCGAGCAATAACAACAGGCTGAACCATTTCATTGACGTGACTCCTCAATTTTTTCGCATCATACGCGAGAACTCGCCATCTGGTTCAGGGATCAGTGCAAGGGGATCCCGGTCAGCCAGCCGTGGCCCCAGAAGATCATCAGCGCCGTCAGCGCCAGACCTGCGCCCACGCAGATCCCGGTGCCCTGCCAGTTCGCCTCGGGTCGCGGCTTCTGCCGCCAGTCACGCACCGAAATCCAGACGATGCTGACCAGTGCCCAAAGCCCCAAGCCGCCGAACAGCACCAGGGAGCGGGCCTCGCTGTTCACCGCCAGATGGCTGCCCGCCCACAGCAGGGTGCCGATGAGCTGGGGATGCACCAGCCAACGCCGAAAGTGGTTGGGTCCCTGACCTGCGCAGAGCAGGATCAGCGCGACGGGCATGGTCCCCATCACCAGGGCGTGGCCCCAGGTGGGCAGGAAGTAGAGCGGCAGGGGGCTGGCGCTGCGCCAGCCGGCGATGATGCAGGCGATGGCGACGAACACCAGCAGCGAGAAGAGTCCCTTGTAACGATGCTCCCCCAGGCGATCCCGCACCCGGGCACGGTGAGGGGCGGCGAAACAGGGATAGAGGTGGATCAGGGTAAATAGCACTACCCCCAGGGTCAGCAAGATCATGGGTTGTTCCTCGTACTATGGGGGATCACTATGCCGCAAAGCACTCGGCCAGAATACAAAAACCACATAAAAGACAGCGGGATAATGAAAAAAGCCGATCGAGGATCGGCAAGGTGCGTCAGAGCGTTTGCTGCCAGGCAGCCAACCACATCCGCTACACGGGACGGGAGATGGCCGGCGCCTCGCACCGGCCAGAAGGGATTACTTGCGCAGCATATAGAGGGCGGCCACGTTGCGGGCCGTGAGCTGCAGGTTGGTGGTGGCCGTCGCCAGCGCCTCCGGCAGGGACATGGCGCGGTTGACCACGGCAAACACGGCGTCCAGACCGTGCTCGTGCACCACACCGTAGTCGTCGGTGAGGCAACCCGAGATGCCAATCACCGGCTTGCCAAACTGCTTGGCACAGCGGGCCACCCCGATGGGAGTCTTGCCGTGGATGGTCTGGCTGTCGATGCGCCCCTCACCGGTGATGACGAGATCCGCATCCGCCACCGCCTCTGCCAGCTTCAGCGCTTCTATGACGATCTGGATGCCGGGCTTGAGCTCGGCGCCGAGCAGGCCGACCAGGGCCGCGCCCATGCCACCGGCGGCGCCGGCACCGGCAATGTCCTTCACCTGGCGGCCCAGGGTCTGCTCGATGCAGCCAGCGTAGTGGGCCAGGTTGGCATCCAGCTGGGCCACCATCGCCGGGGTCGCCCCCTTCTGCGGACCGAACACGGCGGAGGCACCCTTGGGGCCGCACAGCGGGTTGTCCACGTCGCAGGCCACCTCGATGTGGAGCCCGGCCAGGCGGGGATCCAGCCCGCTCAGATCGATGCTGGCCAGATCCGCAAGGCCGCCGCCTCCCAGTGCGATGGGGGTGCCATCACTCTTGAGCAGCTTGCCGCCGAGGGCCTGGATCATGCCGGCACCGCCGTCGTTGGTGGCACTGCCGCCGATGCCGAGGATGAGGTGTTTCACCCCCATCTCCAGCGCCGCCAGGATCAGCTCGCCGGTACCGACAGTAGAGGTGAGCAGCGGGTTGCGCAACTCGGGCTCCACCAGGTGCAGGCCGGAGGCGGCCGCCATCTCGATGATGGCGCGCTCCCCATCCCCCAGCAGACCGACGAAGCCCTGCACCTTGTTGCCGAGCGGGGCTGTCACCGCCACCGGCAGGATGCGCCCGCCGGTGGCGTCGATCAGGGACTGTACCGTGCCCTCGCCGCCATCGGCCATGGGCAGCTTGACGTAGGTGGCGTCGGGCAACACCTGCTTGAAACCAGCCTCGATGGCATCGGCCACCGCCATGGCACTCAGGCTCTCCTTGAATGAATCCGGTGCGATAACAATTTTCATATCAGTTCCTTAGGCGAGACCGAACACGCCAAACATCAGGGTGGAGACGGCAGCTATGGTCAGACCGACGGCAGTTTCGTAAGGGATGAGCTTGAGACGCTCGCTCACGCCCATGTGGACGCTGCCGCCGGTGGCATGGAAGAAGGAGCCATGGGGCATGTGGTCGAATACGGTGGCACCGGCGTGGATCATGGCGGCGCCTGCGAGGCTGGTGATGCCGAGCTCGATCAGGGTAGAGCTGAACACGTTGGATGCCACTACGGTACCGGCCGTGGTCGAGGCGGTCGCCAGGGACATCAGCGCACCAGAGATGGGAGCCAGCAGATAGGAAGGCAGGCCGGAGGCGGTCAGGCCGCTGATCAGCACGTCCTTGAGGCCGGAGTTGGCGATGATGCCCGCCAGGGTACCGGTGCCCAGCAGCATGATGGCAACCGGCGCCATGCGGGCCAGACCCGAGACTGCAAACTGGTTCACCTTGCTGAACTTGCCCATCATCAGGGCACCGACCAGGCCACCGAGAGGCAGGGCGATGAGCGGATCCACGACTATGCCGGCGATGGGACGCAGGGCCAGCAGCAGTATGGCGACCAGGGGGGCACTGATGGCGGCCAGGAAACCAGGCAAGGCGGCGCCGTCAAAACTCACCACCTCGTCGGCCGCGACCTTGCTGCCCTTGTTGTTCAGACGCTTGGCCAGCCAGTAGGCCATCACCAGCCCGAACAGACCCGGGATGATGCCAGCCGCCATCACCGAGGTGAGCGGCAGGTGGAAGGCGTCGGACGCGGCGATGGCGTTCGGGTTCGGGGACATGACGTTGCCCGCCTTGCCGCCGCCGATCATCGCCAGCAGTATGGCCGCCTTGGAGAGATCGGCGCGGCGCGCAATGGCCAGCGCTATGGGGGCGACAGTGATGACGGCCACGTCCACGAAGACGCCGACCGCGGTCAGGATCAGGGTCGCCAGCGCCAATGCCAGCAGGGCGCGGGTCTCACCGAGTTTCTTGACTATGGTCTCGGCGATGGTGGTGGCCGCGCCCGATTCGATCAGCACGCCCGCCAGCACACCGGCTGCCAGGATCCGCATCACGGCGGTGGTGATCCCCTGGGCGCCACCGATCATCAGGGCGACGGTCTGGGTCAGATCGGCACCGCCAATCAGGCCACCGGCCAGGGCGCCGACGATCATGCCGTAAGCGGGCGGCACCTTCTTCAGGATGAGGAAGATGGCGATGGAGAGCGCGGCGAGAGCGCCGAGCGCGGATACTGGGATCATGGCGGACACCTGGAGTGGGAATGAGTGGTCGCCATTATGGTGATCCCCGCCCGGAATGCTTTGGTATGAAAGCCAAAACTTAGCTTTATGTAACCTTAAAATTTGTTCAAATGAACAAATCAGCCATCGAGATTGAGCCCGAGATAGAGCAGGAATTTATCATCTAACTTGTTGAAACTTAACCCGGTTATCTGCTCTATTCGGGTCAGCCGATAGCGCAGCGTGTTGGGATGAATGAAGAGCGCATCGGCACAGGGATGCAGATCACAGTCCTGCAAGAAATATTGCCGCAGCGTCTTTTGCAGCGTTCCCTTTGTGTCCTCCTGCGCCAACCTGAGCAGGGGGGCGCGCAGCTGATCCGCCTGCCAGGAGTCCGCCAGACTGCCGAGCAGCACCGGCAGCCGATAATCCTCGAAGAAGTAGACCTGCTTGCGCGGGGCCTGACGCATGCCACGGCGCAGGGTATCGCGCGCCGTCTGATAGGAGCGTGCCAGGCCATCGATCCCGGCGAAGTAATCACCCACCCCGATACGCACCTTGAAGTGGGGAATGCGGGCCAGCAACTGCTTGATGCGGCTGCGCTCCTGGGCCGATTGCCAGACACCGTCGCTGAGCTGAGCCGGTTTGAGTACCACTATCTCGTCCAGGCCGTTGATGGCCACCAGGTTGTCCCGCTCCGGGTTCTCCAGCAGGTGCACCAGCTCCCGCAGCCGAGCGGGATCCGCCTCTTCCAGCGCCAGCACGGCCACCACCCGTGGCTGGGCGAGATCCAAGTCTAGGAAACGGGCCGCCTGCTGCAGCTGATCGCCGCGCCCCTCGCCCCGGATGAGCTGCAGCACCAGCTCCTCCTTGTGGCGCTTGTCCCACTGCAACTGTTCGGTCAGCGCCGCCTGCTCCAGGATCAGCTCGGCGGTCATGCGCACCAGCTCGGCGTAAGCGCGCACTTCGTCCGGATCTCCCGAGATGCCGATGACCCCGAGCAGTTCCCCCTGATAGGCGATGGGCAGGTTGATGCCGGGGCGCACCCCCTTGAGCTGCTGGGCGGTGGCATCGCTTATCTCCACCACCCGGTTCTCGGTCAGCGCCAGCACGGCCCCTTCGTGGCGCTGGTGCAGCCGCTCCGGGTTGCCGGAGGCGATGATGAGGCCGTGCTCGTCCATGACGTTGACCGAAAACGACAGTATCTTCATCGCCCGGCTGACGATCTGCCTGGCGAGGGTGTCATTTAACTGCATGGGATCTCCGAACAAAAAACGAGGTAACGCTGCAAAGATGCCACATCATCAAGACAAGCGCGGGGGGGATCGCTAGAATAGGCCACTTTACCTCAGGTGTGCCCCACCATGGATCAGGATTCGGCGCCAGACGCCACGCCCTGGTGATGGCCCCACCCTTTCGCTATGGATCCCGCTATGGACTATGAATTTCGCCGCGACCCGTTCGGTGGCTATCGCGCCCGGTTCTCCATGGGCCATGAAGCCATCGGCCAATGGCTGATCGACGAGGTGGGCAAGGACGAGGAGAAACTCGATGAGCTGTTCACCATCATCGACCGGCTCTCCAGCCGTGCCCTGGTCGAATACAGCCTGCCCGGCGGCGACTATTCGCTGTTGCTCACCCATGAGGAGGCGGAGGTGAAAGCCAACGTCCTCAATATCTCGCTGGACGAGGATCTCGACGATCTCGCCTACTACGATGATGAGCAGCTGGCCATGTGCGGGCTGGAAGATTTTGCCCAAGTGCTTGCCTCCTGGCGCGCCTTTATCCGCAACGAGGATATGGGCTAGTACCCTTGATGAATTTGGCGGGCAAGGGCCCGCAGCAACCCAACAGGATTGACTATGTCTATTTACGATTTTGATGACGAACTGCCGGAAGACGAAGAACAGGAATCCACCAAGAAAGCCGCTCCCCCCAAGAAGAAGGGCAAGCAGGTGATGAACACTCAGGTCAACCTGAGCCCGCGCGATGCCAGCCGTTTGAACGGCATGCATGTTGAGGCCATCGCCACCCTAGACGACGTCAGCCTGCCGAAGAACGTGATCTTCAAGGCTGGCCTGATCGCCCTGGGTGAGCTGGAAGCCACCAAGCGTGCCGATATCATCGCCCGCGTGATCGCGGAATCTGGCCGATAAGCATCTGCGTTGAGTCAGAAAATCAGTCTTATATGCCACTAAAATGCCTATAAATGGCACAAGGTTGCTACTGAGACAGCAAAAGCCGGAGCCTCTGCTCCGGCTTTTTTGTATCCCGACACGCCCGCTTTGATCGGCAGCAAAGGGATCCGACCAGTCTATTGACCCTTGTGTCACGGCATGGCGGCTCGTTAAGGTGCGTCCCCTCGAAGATGAAAGGAGACTCAATGCTGCCACTATCTGATGCCCTGATCTGGGGAACCCTGGCCCTCGCCGTGCTGCTCTGCCTCGCTCGTCAGCAGAAACCCGGCCTGATCCTGCTGGGGATGGCCCTGCTGGCCGCGCTCTGGTGTGAACGACTCGCCCCCGTCGCCCTGCTGGTCAGCCTCGCCGGCCTGCTGCTGGCCTGGCGAACCCCCAGGCTGCCCATGCCCTGGTACGGGGTCGCACTCGGCCTGGTGCTGCTGTGGGCCATCGCCCTGACGCTGCATCTGGTGCCGGGCTTTGACAACCCCAAGGTACTGGATCGGGTGCTGGCCGGCCCCGCCAGCGTGCCTTTCAGCCTCTATCTCAACCTGGACAAGCCGCTGATCTTCTTCGGCCTGCTGCTGGCCTGGCCCGCCCTGCTCGGCCCGGGTGGCGCTATTCGCTGGCGACCGCTGGCCCTGTTGGTGCTGCCGCTTTCGGCCCTGCTGCTGCTCGCCTGGCAGCTCGGCGCCCTCAAGCCGGAGCCGGGCCTGCCCGACTGGTGGTGGCTGTTTGCCCTCAACAACCTGCTGTTCACCTGCGTGGCGGAAGAGGCGCTGTTTCGGGGCTTTATCCAGCAAGCCATCGCCAAGCGCAGTCAGGTCTGGGTGGGCATCCTGATCGCCAGCCTGCTGTTCGGGGCCGCACACCTGGCCGGTGGCCCGCTGCTGATGCTGTTTGCCGCCCTGGCGGGAGCCTGCTACGGGCTGGCATTCCAGTGGAGCGGACGGCTGAGCGTCGCCATACTGCTGCATTTCCTGTTCAACTTCGCTCACCTGGCCTTCTTCACCTACCCGCTGGCCAGCCGCTGAGCACCGGGTTGCAGAACCTGCGCATTGCGGATAAAAAAAGCCCCGAACCAGATGGCTCGGGGCTTTTTGTCGAAGGGCGAGTGACCTAGTCGACGTAGAAGGTCTGCTGGAAGGTCAACGTCTGCTGCTGCCCCTCCCCCATGATCTTCAGGGTGAACTGGTAGGTGTCCTCATTACGATAGGGCAGTACCGCCAGATAGTAGATGGACTCCCCCTCCTTCACCTCCTGAAAACTCAGGGTGCGGATGGTACCGGTCAGATTTTTGGCCTCACCGCTGATGCCCACCGCCTGGGCTACCCCTTGCTTGTTCTGCACCGCGATATTGATGATGCCGTTGTAACGACTGCGCTCCAGACCGTAAGCCTTGGCCACCTCGGGGGTGAGGAAGCTGGAGTTGAAGGCGTTGTAATGCACCTGCCAGGGGCCCAGCTCCTTCATCTGTTCGGCCCGCAATGGCAGCGTCATCAACAGTGCCAGCAGGCAGCTAATCCAGGCTGTTTTCATGATGTCATCCTTCTCGTGTTCCATTCTCCAGCAGGGCTTCAATCTCGGCGGGGATCTGTCTTGGCGCCGCTATGGTGACCGTCTTGTGTCGCCCCAGCTCCCCCCGCACGATACGAACCTGCCCCTTGGCCACCTTGAATTGCTTAGCCAGGTACTTGATCAAATGGCCATTGGCCTGACCATCCACCGGCGGTGCCGTGATGGCTACTTTCAACTCGTCGCCATGCAATCCGACGATCTGATCCCGACTCGCCTTGGGCTGGATCATCAGATGCAGCGTCAGCCCGTCCCCCTCTTGCAGGACGGCTGGCATCAGATCATCCACCACAGCTGGCCGAACAGATCTCCTAACAGATAGTTTATGGCCTGCAGCGCAATAAAGGCGACCAGCACCGAAAGATCCAGCCCACCCAGGGCCGGCAGGATGCGACGGATCGGCGCCAGGAATGGCTCGGTCAGCTGGTGCATCACGTATTCGATGGGGTTGCGGCCCTGGCTGACCCAGCTCAGGATGGCGCGGATCAACAGCACCCAGAAGATCATGGAGCCCGCTTTCTTCAGCACGGTGAGGAAGGCGAACAGGCTGAGGGTGAGCCAGTCGGTCAACAGCACGTTCATGCTCTTGAGCAGCGCCAGCTTGGCGAAGGCGATGATGATGGCCAGCAGCACCGAGGCCATGTCCAGCCCACCGAAGCCGGGAATGACACGGCGCAGCGGGATCACCAGCGGATTGGTCAGCTTGACCACCATCTGGCTCATGGGGTTGTAGAAGTCGGCGCGGGCCCACTGCAGCCAGACGCGCAGCAACACCACCATGAGGTAGAGATCGAAAATCGTGTTAATCAGAAAGTAAGCGGTGTTCATCCGGGCTCCTGTTCAAAAAAGGGTTCAGAAAAGAGTTTCCATTTCGGCGGCTCGGGTGACGGCCGCCTGCATGGCACGAGCGGTCAGCGGCATCAGCCCCTGCTCCTGGAATGTCTTGACGGCCTCGGCCGTGGTGCCGCCCTTGCTGGTCACCTGCTCGCGCAGGGTCTGCAGGGAGAGCTGCGGGTTCTGCTCCACCATGGCGGCAGCCCCGAGCGCGGTCTGCTGCACCAGCAGACGGGCCTGCTCCGGTGAGAAGCCCATGGCCTCGGCCTCCTCGGCGATCGCCTGCATGAACAGGAAGAAGTAGGCCGGCGCGCTGCCCGCCGCCGCGATGACGCCGTTGATGCCCGACTCCTCTGGAGTCCACAGGGTCTTGCCCACGGACTGCATCATCTGCTCGGCAAAATCGCGATCCTCCTGGCTGATGCCAGCCGGCGCATAGAGACCGGTCATCCCCAGCCCCAGCAGGGAGGGGGTATTCGGCATGGTACGGATGATGCGGCCATGACCCCCCGCCATCTCCTGCAACCGCGCGACCTTGATACCGGCGGCGATGGAGATGAGCAGCTTGCCCTCCAGGGAGCCCAGCTCGACGACCAGGGCGCTCAGCATGCCCGCCATCAGCTGTGGCTTGACCGCCAGCACGATGACGTCGGCCGCCCGGGCCGCCTCGGTGTTGTCCTGGGTGATGCGGATACCGAACTCGCTGGCCAGCGCGTCCAGCTTGGGACGGCTCGGGTTGGCGGCCAGGATCCGATCCGCCGGATAGCCCGCCTGCACCAAGCCGGCAATGATACTGCGGCTCATGTTGCCCGCCCCGATGAAGGCGAGGATTTTATGCTGCATCTTGCACTCCTGCTGATGAAATGACTGCGGAGCCCTGCGTGCCCGCCCCGATAAAGGCGAGAGTTTTATGCTGCATCAAAGGCTCCTGAATTGATGACGTGAACGCGGGCTGCCGGCGCGCTTGCCGTGCTGGCACGCTTCCTTCACTGTTCCTGCTTATGAGTAATCACGGGCACCGAAGATGGCGGTACCGACCCGCACCATGGTGCTGCCATGGGCGATCGCCGGCTCGAGATCCTCGGTCATGCCCATCGAGAGGGTGTCGACGCTCGGGTATTGTCGCGCAAGTTCGGTGAACAGAGTCTGCATACGCCGCATCTGCGCGGCCAATACCACTTCGTCGCTGGTTTGCTCGGGGATGGCCATCAGACCGCGCAGTCGCAGCCGCTCACAGTGGGAGACCAGCTCCGCCAGTCGGAAAATCTCTTGCTCCGACGTACCGGATTTACTGCTCTCTCCGCTAATATTGATTTGCAGACAGACATTTAGCGCAGGCAACCCGGCTGGACGCTGGTTGTTGAGGCGCTCGATCAGCTTGTCGCGATCGACACTTTGCACCCAATCGAATCGCATCGCCACCAGCCTGGATTTGTTGGATTGCAGCGGGCCGATAAAGTGCCACTCTATGTCTGCGTAGCCTGGTTGGGCGCGCAGGCTGTCGATCTTGGCCGCCGCCTCCTGGGCATAGGATTCGCCGAAGCGGCGCTGACCCGCGGCATAGGCGGCCTGGATGTCCTCCAGTGGCTTGGTCTTGCTGACAGCCAACAACTGGATATGATCGGCACCACGGCCAACCCGCCGGGCGGCCTGTACAATACGTTCCTTTACCTGAAGCAGGTGCTGGGCAATCTGGCTCATATTTCGTTCGTGATCTTGTGATGGGAGAATAACAAATCTATGGATATCACAGAGTTATTGGCTTTCAGTGTAAAGCATAAGGCCTCGGATCTACACCTCTCGGCCGGGGTTCCCCCGATGATCAGGGTTGATGGGGAGGTTCGCAAGATCAATTTGCCCGCCCTGGATCACAGGGAAGTTCACGCCCTCATCTACGACATCATGAACGACCACCAGCGCAAGGAGCTGGAGGAGAATTTCGAGGTGGACTTCTCCTTCGAGGTACCCGGCATGGCCCGTTTCCGGGTCAATGCCTTCCAGCAGGCGCGCGGATCCGGTGCCGTGTTCCGTACCATCCCCAGCACAGTGCTGAGCCTGGACGATCTGGGGGCGCCGGAGATGTTTCGCAAGATAGCCGAATTCCCCCGCGGTCTGGTGCTGGTCACGGGCCCGACCGGCTCCGGCAAGTCCACTACCCTGGCGGCCATGGTCGACTACATCAACGACAACTTCCACCACCACATCCTCACCATCGAGGATCCCATCGAATTCGTGCATGAAAACAAGCGTTGCCTGGTCAACCAGCGCGAGGTCCATCGCGACACCAAGAGCTTCTCCAACGCCCTGCGCTCGGCGCTGCGGGAAGATCCGGACATCATACTGGTGGGTGAGATGCGCGATCTGGAAACCATACGCTTGGCCATGACCGCCGCCGAAACCGGCCATCTGGTGTTTGGCACCCTGCACACCTCCTCGGCCGCCAAGACCATAGACCGTATCATCGACGTCTTCCCAGGATCCGAGAAAGACATGGTGCGCTCCATGCTCTCCGAATCCCTGCGGGCGGTCATCTCCCAGACCCTGCTCAAGCGGATCGGCGGTGGCCGGGTGGCGGCCCACGAGATCATGATGGGGATCCCGGCGGTCCGAAACCTCATCCGGGAAGACAAGATCGCCCAGCTCTACTCGGTGATCCAGACCGGGATGACCCACGGCATGCAGACCATGGATCAGAGCCTCAAGCAGCTCGTCAACCGGGGCATAGTCGCCGCCCTCGATGCCAAGGCCAAGGCCGCCGATCCCAACAGCATTTGATAGGCTTTCACCCCCCAAGGAGACGCTATGAACATGGATGTTCTGCTCGCTGCACTGGTTGAACAAAAGGGCTCGGATCTGTTTATCACGGTCGACGCCCCCCCCACCCTCAAGGTCAATGGCCGTCTGGTGCCACTGGCGGCGGCCCCCCTCGACAAGCAGGCGGCCATCGCCCTGGTCAGGGAGAGCCTGGATACGGAGCACTTCGAGCGCTACCTGCGCACCCGGGAGGCCAACTACGCCATCCATCGCGAGGGGCTTGGGCGGTTCAGGGTCAGCGCCTTCTGGCAGCAGGACCAGCCGGGCATGGTGCTGCGCCGCATCGAGACCCGCATTCCCACCTTCGAGGAACTGGTGTTGCCCCCCGTACTGCGGGATGTCGCCATGGCCAAACGCGGCCTGGTGCTCTTCGTCGGGGCCACCGGCGCCGGCAAGTCCACCACCCAGGCGGCCATGATTGGCCATCGCAATCAGCACGGCGACGGCCACATCCTGACGGTGGAAGATCCGGTGGAGTTCGTGCACCAGCACGGCCGCTGCCTAGTGACCCAGCGGGAGGTGGGGATCGACACCGAATCCTTCGATGTGGCGCTCAAGAACTCCATGCGCCAGGCGCCGGATGTGATCCTCATCGGCGAGATCCGCACCCAGGAGACCATGGAGCTCGCCATCCAGTTTGCCGAAACCGGCCACCTCTGCCTCGCCACCCTGCACGCCAACAACGCCAACCAGGCGCTGGATCGCATCCTTCACCTGGTGCCCCAGGAGAAGCACCGCCAGTTCCTGTTCGATCTCTCCTTCAATCTGCGCGCCATCGTCGCGCAACAGCTGCTGCCGAACGCCAGGGGTCAGCGCCGGGTCGCCGCCTTCGAGATCCTGCTCAACACCCCCCTCATCACCGACATCGTCCGCAAGGGGGAAGTGCATCGGCTCAAGGAGGTGATGACCAAATCCACCGAACTCGGCATGCAGACCTTCGATCAGGCGCTGTTCACCCTGTTCTGTGCCGGCCAAATTGGCTACAGTGAGGCCCTTGCCCATGCCGACTCGGCCAACGACCTGCGACTGCTGATCAAGCTGTCCGGCCGCGAGCAGTTGGGCGCAGGTACTCTCGACAACGTCACCCTGGATGAATGAGGGGCGTGTGTCACCGCTATAAAGGATCGTTATGCTGATTGTGGTTTCCCCGGCCAAGACGCTGGATTACGAGTCGCCGCTGGTGACGTCCCGCCATACCCTGCCCGAGTTACTGGATCACTCCGCCCGGCTGATCGGCCGGGCCCGCCAGCTGACCCCGGATCAGATCGCCAGCCTGATGAAGATAAGCGACAAGCTGGCGGGGTTGAATGCGGCCCGCTTCGCCCAGTGGCAACCGGACTTCACCCCGGCCAACGCCCGTCAGGCGCTGCTGGCGTTCAAGGGCGATGTCTACACGGGGCTGGCGGTGGAAGACTTCAGCGAGGCGGATCTCGACTTCGCCCAGCAGCACTTGCGCATGTTGTCCGGCCTCTACGGGGTGCTGCGCCCGCTGGATCTGATGATGCCCTACCGGCTGGAGATGGGCATTCGCCTGGACAACGAGCGCGGCAAGGATCTCTATCAGTTCTGGGGGGACATCATCACCGAGCATCTCAACAAGGCGCTGGCCGCCCAGGGGGATGAGGTGCTGATCAACCTGGCATCTGACGAATACTTCAAGTCCGTTCGCCCGAAGGCGCTGAAGGGCCGGATCATCACCCCTGTGTTCAAGGACGAGAAGAACGGTCAGTTCAAGATCATCAGCTTCTACGCCAAGAAGGCCCGGGGCATGATGGCCCGCCACATCATCAAACACCGGCTGACCGAGGTGGAGCAGCTGACCGGCTTCAACGAGGGTGGCTACTATTTCGTGCCCCAAGAGTCGGATGATCGCACCCTGATGTTCAAGCGCGCCGAAAATTAATTACAAAAAGAGGGAACCAACCGCAGGATCCTCGGGTCTTAATCTGTGAATCCTCTGTTGTAAGCACTTTTTATTAGCCGATGTCTATGCATCGGCTTTTTTCTGTCCGCAATTCAGCCAGCCGTGCTTTTGCCTAGCCCATAAAACACAACGGCCATCCGAGGATGGCCGTTGTTGCTGCGATTATTTCTTTTTCTTCTTGGCGGACTTCTTCTTGCCGTCCTTCGGTTTCTTCTTCTTCACCGGCACCCGCGCCTCTTTATGCCTTGGGCGCAATTCCTCGATCACCCGGCGCTTGAGGCGCTCCTCGGTGTAACGCTCGATCTTGGAGACCATGGCCATGTCGTGGGCTTCCACCAGGCTGATGGCACAGCCCCGGTTGCCGGCCCGGCCGGTACGGCCGATGCGGTGCACATAGACGTCGGTCCCGTAGGGCATGTCGTAGTTGATGACATGGCTGACGTTGGGCAGGTCGATGCCGCGGGCGGCGACGTCGGTGGCGATGAGGAAGGGCACTTCACCGGCGTGGAACTTGCGGATCGACTCGATGCGCTTGCTCTGCTCCATCTCGCCCCGGATCCAGGCGCAGGGCACGCCGGCCGCCTGCAGCTGGCCGGAGAGCTCCGCCAGCCGCTCGCGGGTCTTGACGAAGACGATGGCCTTCTGGGTTTCCGGATCCTTCAGAATGTGGATCAGCAGCGCCAGCTTGTGGGCGGCGTCATCCGCCAGATGCACCCACTGGGTGATGGGGCGGCGTTCGCTGCGAGGCGGCTCGGCGTGCAGCTCGACCGGATCCTTGAGGATCTCGTTGGCGAACTTCTCGAGACCGGCGCCCTCCAGGGTGGCGGAGAACAGCATGGTGTGCTTGCGGTAGCGCGCCTCGGCCACGATCCGGTTCACGTCCTTGATGAAACCCATGTCCAGCATGCGGTCAGCTTCATCCAACACCAGCACTTCGATGTCGTGGCTCTCGAACTCTTCCTTCTCGATGTATTCGAGCAGGCGGCCCGGGGTCGCCACCACGATGTCGGTGGTCTTGGTCAGCGCCGGCAGCTGCTCTTCGTGGCTGACGCCGCCGATGATGGTCTCGATGCTGAGGTGGGTGTGTACCGCCAGCGCCTTGGCGTGGGCACTGACCTGCAGCGCCAGCTCGCGGGTCGGGGTCAGGATCAGCATGCGGCACGGGCCCGGCTTGCGGCGCGGGAAGTCCAGCAGGTGCTGCATGGCGGGCAGCAGGAAGGCGGCGGTCTTGCCGGTACCGGTCGGGGCGGATGCCAGAATATCGCGGCCGTCCAGGGCTGGCTCCAGCACCATCTGCTGAATGGTAGTGGGGCGGGTGAAACCCATCTCGGCCAGGGCCCGGTTGAGGGCTGGATTCAGGTCGAAATCATCAAAGGACTGGCTCATGTCAATACTCGGTCATTTAGGAAACCGCAGATTATAGGCGATTATGCCGCCAGCTCCTATGGCGACTATGGCTTAGTCGCTATAATCGCCGACCATTTTTGGATGTAGCGGGCAGAAGACGGGGGTCAGATGGGACGAAGCAGCGGTTTTACCTTCAAACAGTTTCACATCGAGCACGATCGCTGCGCCATGAAGGTGGGCACCGACGGCATACTGCTGGGGGCCTGGGCACCGGTGGCGAAGGCGCGCCGGGTGCTGGACATCGGCACCGGCAGCGGCCTCATTGCCCTGATGCTGGCCCAGCGCAGCGCCGCCGACTGCCAGATCGACGGGGTGGAGCTGGATCCTGCCGCCGCCGCCCAGGCTCGCGAGAACGTCGCCGCCTCCCCCTGGGCCCCAAGGGTCAACATCGTGGAAAGCGCAATCCAGGAGTATCAGGCGCCTCCTTACGATCTCATCGTCTCCAACCCCCCCTACTTCGGGGCAGGCCAATCATTCAGCGACCCGGCCAGAGCCCTGGCCCGCCACACCGGCGGCCTGGATCCCCGAGCCCTGCTGGCGGCCTGCGACCGCCTGCTGAGCCAGGATGGACAGCTGGCGCTGGTGCTGCCCACCGCCATGGCCGCCGAGATTTTAGACATGTCAGCGGATTATGATCTGTATGGCGCTTGTTACGTAGCTGTTATCACCAGAGAGGGTAAAGCGGCAAATCGCGTTTTATTGCGACTTGCTAGAGGATCAAACAGGTGTGAACAGGGTGAAATCCTGATCCATTCTGCTGATGGAGCCTATTCCGACAGATATATCCAACTAGCCCACCCCTTCTATTTGAAGATGTAAATTTTGTCTTGAACTATTTTTTCACATCATTATGCTGAACCTTAAATGAGCACCCGCTCAAGACCAGCTCAAACCACTGGTCGCGATGAAAAAAGCAGCGGGGCTCCTTTTTTTTACCCCTGAGGGATATTACTCAGCGATCAATAAAAACGATAACAAGCAATTGTTTACAAGACAGACGAGGTTGAACTTGACGAAATCACTCACTACGTCCGATGTGCTCGGATTGGGCTTCATGACCTTTGCCTTCTATTTGGGCGCCGGTAACATCATCTTCCCGCCGTTGGCTGGCTACATGGCCGGTGAGCACCTCTCCGTCGCCATGCTCGGCTTCCTGGTCACCGCCGTGGGCCTGCCGCTCATCACCATCCTCGCCGTCGCCAAGGCGGGCAACGGTTGGGCCGGCATGACCAAGTTGCTGCCCACCGGCATCGCCACCGCCCTGGCCGTGGCCATCTACATCATCATAGGCCCGGCCTTCGCCGCCCCCCGTACCGGTCTGGTGGCCTACGAGATGGGCCTCAAACCCTTCATCGGCGACATGGGTCAGGCCGGGCTCGCAGCCTACACAGTAATCTTCTTTGGCATCGCCATCCTGGTCTCAATGAACCAGGGCAAGCTGATGGATGCCATCGGCAAGTACCTGACCCCGGTGCTGATGCTGTTGCTGCTGACCCTGGCCATCGGCGTCTTCGTCGCGCCCCAGGGCACCATGCCTGCCGCCTCCGGTGACTATCAGAACAGCCCCTTCGTGAAAGGGATCCTGGAAGGCTACAACACCATGGATACCCTGGCGTCCCTGATGTTTGGTGCCTTGATCGTCGATCTGCTGCGCAAGAAAGGCATCAACGACTACCAGAGCCAGTTCAAGTATCTGGCCATCGCCGGCATCATCTCCGCCATCGGCCTGTCCGTGGTCTATGTCTCCCTGTTCCAGCTGGGTAACACCGCCGCCGGTGTGGCGAGCGATGTCAGCAATGGCGGCGCCATCGTCAACGCCTATGTGCTGAGCCTGTTCGGTCAACCGGGTCAGTTCATCCTGGCGGCCATCATCACCCTGGCCTGCTTCACCACCGCCGTGGGCCTGATCTCCGCCTGCTCCGACTTCTTCCACAACCTCACCGGCGTGGCTTACAAGAAGCTGGTCGTGCTGCTGGGAGCCATCTGCGCCGTGGTTGCCAACGTCGGTCTGAGCCAGCTCATCAGCCTCTCCATCCCGGTGCTGGTTGCCATCTATCCGGTCGCCGTGGCGCTGGTGCTGGTCACCTTCCTGAAGGGCTACTTCGGTCGTCCGCGCCTGGTGTTCCGCTCCGTGCTGGTGGTGGCCTTCGTGTTCGGCTGCCTTGACGGTCTGGGCGCCGCCGGCATGAAGATGGATGCCTTCGCCTTCCTGCCGCTGTTCGACAAGGGCCTGGCCTGGTTGCTGCCGACCCTGCTGGCCTGTGGCCTCGGCATGGTGGGACGCAGCAGCGACAAGCTGGCCGCCGAAGCCGCCTGAGTGTCGCGTTTTCCAGAATAAAAAAGAGGCCAGCATCTGCTGGCCTCTTTCGTTGGGAAACTGAACCGACGTTGTTTAGAGCACGGAGACCGGCTTGGGTTTGCCGGCAAGACCATACCAGTGGAACTCGGTCTGGCCCGCATGCCAGCCGAGAGTGGCCCAGGGTTGCTTGGGCTGCCAGCGCGGGAAGTTTATCTGCACGCGGTTGTCTTCGTACTTGTAGATGGAGGTGCTGAGCTGGATATCGGACAGGATAAGCAGCAGCACACTACCGATGACACTCCATTTCAGCACAGTCCACATGATGATTACTCGAAGCAGATTTCGATGGTGGCGCGACCATAATCCGAATCAAACGGCATCATGATCTTGGCCCCATCGGCTCTGTGGGTGATGGTGTGATTGGGGCCGGAGACGATGATGGGCGTCGCCATGTCGAACTCGTAGCCCTTCTCCCCCAGCATGCGCTTGGCCCCGCCGGTCACCATGTTGGTGATCTCGCCCACCATGTCGGTGACCTCTTCGTTGATGGAGGTCGGCGCCTCCCCCAGCATGCGGCGCATGATCTCCAGCGCCAGCCCCTTCTCGAAGCTGATGGAGAGCGATCCCCGGGTCTGCGGGCCCACCATGCCGATGAGACCGGACACATCCCCGCGCGCCAGCTCGTCCGTCTTGCGCTTGGGGGCGCCCGGCTTGAGCTCCAGCTGTGCCATGGTGGAGAGCACATTGAGCAGGGAGAGCAGGAAGGGGTTTACAAAATCAGCCTTCATCTTGACGTCCTAGGGTGTCGGAACAGCGGGCACATTGACCATGGGCCTCTATGGTCTTGTTGGTAATAGTAAAGCCATGCAGGTGAGCCTGCTCGGAAAAGGCGCCATCGATGGCCGGATCGTGCAGCTCGACCACGTCTTTGCAGCGATCGCAGATCAGCAGCTGCATCGGATGGGCATGGTCGAAGTGGCAGCAGAAGATGAAGGCGTTGAGGGACTCCACCTTGTGGGCGAAGCCCTGCTCCAGCAGAAAATCCAGCGCCCGGTAGACGGTGGGCGGCTTGGCGTGCGCCTCGGTCTGCTGCAACTGGGCCAGCAGATCATAGGCACTGATGGCGTTGCCGTGGGCGGCGAGCAGCCGGAACACCTGGCGTCGGGTCGGGGTGAAACGGATCCCCCGTTGTTCGCAGAGGCGTTCCGCCCGCAGTAAGAGTTGGTCTTGATTCATGATCACGCAGATACCCTGTCAATTAGCCGGATACTATCACAGGGCCCCATCGCCGCGGCGACAAAATTCATTTTCTGGGGCTCCCTCACGTTGTGGTAGAATCCGCCCCCTTGTTTTGCGAACCCGGATGATTTTTATGCAGGCGCAGCGTTTTTCTATCGCCCCCATGCTGGACTGGACAGATCGGCACTGCCGTTATTTCCATCGGTTGATGACCAGCCAGACGCTACTTTATACCGAGATGGTGACCACAGGCGCCATCATCCACGGCAAGGGCGATTATCTGGGCTACAGCGAGCAGGAGCACCCCATCTCCCTGCAGCTGGGGGGCAGCAATCCGGTGGATCTGGCCCGTTGTGCCAAGCTGGCCGAGGAGCGCGGTTACGACGAGATCAACCTCAACGTGGGCTGCCCGTCTGACCGGGTTCAGAACGGCCGCTTCGGCGCCTGCCTGATGGGAGAACCCGCCCTGGTGGCCGACTGCGTCAAGGCGATGCGCGACGTGGTGGGGATCCCGGTGACGGTCAAGACCCGCATCGGCATCGACGATCAGGACTCCTACGAATTCTTGCAAGCCTTCATCGAGCAGGTGCGGGACGCCGGCTGCGACACCTTCATCGTCCACGCCCGCAAGGCCTGGCTGAGCGGCCTGAGCCCCCGCGAGAACCGGGAGATACCGCCGCTGGACTATCCCCGCGTCTACAAGGTCAAACAGGATTATGCCAACCTCACCATCGCCCTCAACGGCGGCGTGACCAGCCTGGAGCAGACCCTGGCACACCTGCAGCACCTGGATGGGGTCATGATGGGCCGCGAGGCCTATCAGAATCCTTACATCCTGTCCCAGGTAGACAATCAGGTGTTCGGGTTGAACAACGAGATACCGAGTCGCCACGAGGTGATACGGATGATGCTGCCCTACATGGAGCAGGAGCTGGCCAAGGGCAACTATCTCTCCCACATGACCCGTCACATGCTGGGCCTGTTCCAGAACATGCAGGGGGCCCGCGCCTGGCGCCGTCACCTGAGCGAGAATGCCTGCAAGCCGGGCGCCGGCATTCAGGTGGTGCTGGATGCCATGGCCAAGGTGCCGGAATTCGCCCAGCCCGAGGCGGTGGAGTAATCATGTATCGCTTCACCGGATCCTGGCTGCACAAGGCGCTGGTGCGTCTGTGCGCCGGCCTGCTCGCCATCCTCGGCATCAAGCTCAGCGCCTTCTACCTGCTGGGTCTGCTGATCGTGATCGGGTTGCACAGGGATCAACTGCTGGGCTAGCGCCCGCCGTCCTGCCACAGGATGCAAAAAAGCCGGAGCACTGATGCTCCGGCTTTTTTTATGTCTGCCGCGGCGCCCCGATTATTCGCCCGACTCCACAAACTGCAGCTCGGGGGGGGTTGAGGTCAACACGTCGGCGCAGTAATCCCAGGTCGAGATGCGGTAGTGCTGCAGATCCTCGTCCAGATGCAGGCCATCGGACTCCTGATGGAACCAGCTGGCGAAACGGGACGGGATGATCAGCTGGATCTGCTCCTCGATGGCATGACTGTCACGGCCTTCTGCCAGATCGCAGTCTTCCATCACCCGCACGGCAAAGATATGGCGGAAATTGACCCGGCAGAGCGGTTGCGGCGGCAGGTCGATGCTGCGGGCGCGACCCAGCACGACCGTCAGGTTGTCGCCCCAGATATCCTGATGCAGTTCGGCCACGACCAGGCCCGGGGGGAGTTGGCGGGAGGGTGCCCATGGCACGGCAACCTGCCGAATGGCATTCTTCTGTTCCATATCCACCTCGCTACAGCGCATGCCATATCCTGAGTGTATCTGAAACAAATTTGGCTGACGATGGCAAGAAAAAACCCGGCTGATGCCGGGTTTCGTTCGATTACTTTACGCTATTACTTTACGGCGTCTTTCAGCGCCTTGCCTGCCACAAAGGACGGCACATTGGCGGCTGCAATCTGGATCTCTTTACCAGTTTGCGGGTTACGACCGGTACGGCCCGCACGATGGTTGACCTTGAAGGTACCAAAACCCACCAACTGAACGGCATCGCCCTCTTTCAGGCTCTGGGTAATACCATTGATGATCTCTTCCAGAGCGACTTTAGCCTGAGCTTTGCTCAGGTCTGCTTTGGCGGCAATTGCATCGACAAGTTGAGCTTTGTTCATAACATTTCCTTTATGATCGGGCATTTAGCACCGGGCCACTCTATTCAAAAAAAAACACTCAGGCAAAGGCTTTATCAGCCGGGTTGGCTTGAATGCTGGGGTTTTCATCAAGATCTGCGGAAATAGTCACATATCTCGCCCCTTCGTCGTCCTGATTGACGATACGGTGGCGAACAACCGATGAGGACTTGTACGCAAACCCCCATCTGATGTAACAATATCCCCACACTCCTATTGACGGTCAACAGTATTTTCCCTAGTTAATAGGGAGTGTTGTCAGTCGATGGGAATGACCGCAGGCTTGCAGCCATCGCGCTCCATGCCATGCCCACGGAGGGACTATGTTAACTGAACTGGAAAAAACCAAGCGCGCACTGGCGGGCAAGCACAGAGCGATTGACGACTGGCTGGATGCCAGGCAGGCGTTACTGGTCGAGTACATGCGGCTGGCCGGGCTCATGCCTGCCAGATCCAAACAACGATCCCTCCCCGGTCATGTCGAGTTGCAGCGCTTCTGCGAGCAATTGGTCGACTACGTCAGCGCCGGTCACTTCGAAATCTACAACCACGTGGTCACCGCCTTCGAGCAGGCCAGCGGCGACAAGCTGGAGCTGGCCAAACGCATCTATCCCCATATCCGGGCCTGCACCGAGTTTGCCCTGGAGTTCAACGATAAATACAGCAACGCCGACGAGGCGCAGCTGCTGTTGCTCGACGAGGATCTGAATCATCTGGGGCCCGTGCTGGAGGACAGGTTCAAGCAGGAGGATCGGCTGGTCAAGGCGCTGCAGGTGGTCGAATCCCTCAGCCACCAGCAGGTCTGATGCCCAATATCTGAGCCAGTTCAAGATCCTGATGAGCAAGCTACATTACACTCTGGAACCTGAATTGTTAGCACTGCGTTCGAACGCAGACCGGAGATGAACATGGCCGAGCGACGCCACTTTACCAGGATCTTCTATCTGACTGCCGCCAAGCTGATCCAGGGGACACGTCAGTGGCGGACCCAGCTGGTCGATGTCTCCCTGCAGGGTGCCCTGTTGCTCAGACCCGAGGATTGGTCAGGCAGCGACGACAAGGAGTACGAGATCTGCTTCGTGCTCGGCGGCAGTGACATCGAGATCAAGATGCAGGTGACGCTGACCCATGAGGCCAGCAAGAAGCTGGGATTCTACTGTCACCACATCGACATCGACAGCGCCAGCCACCTCAAGCGGATGATCGAGCTGAACGTCGGGGAAGAGCAGCTGTTGTATCGTGAACTGGAGCAGCTGCTGCAAGAGCACAAGGAGCACAGTCCGCCCTCTGCCTGAATGACAGCAACGAAAAAGGAGCGCCCATGCGCTCCTTTTTATTGCCCGTGACCTGCTCTTCGCTACAAGGCCTCGAGGGCATCGGCCAGCTTCTTCACCGGCACCACCTCCATCCCTTCGATGGGATGCTTGGGGGCGTTGGCATAAGGGACGATGGCGCGGCGGAAGCCGTGCTTGGCCGCCTCCTGCAAGCGCTCCTGGCCGGAGGGCACGGGCCGGATCTCCCCGGACAGCCCCACCTCGCCGAACACCACCAGATCCTTGGGCAGGGCCTGATCCCGGAAGCTGGAGACCATGGCCAGCAGCAGCGCGAGATCCGCGCTGGTCTCCTCGACCTTGACCCCGCCCACCACGTTGATGAAGACGTCCTGATCCGCCATCTGCAGGCCACCGTGACGGTGCAGCACCGCCAGCAGCATGGCGAGACGGTTGTGATCCATCCCCACCGCCACCCGTCGCGGGTTGGAGACCTGGGAGTAGTCCACCAGCGCCTGCAACTCCACCAGCAGCGGTCTTGTCCCTTCCCAGATCACCATGACGATGGAGCCCGGCGCCTGCTCCTCGCCCCGGCTCAGGAAGATGGCGGAGGGATTGCTCACCTCCTTCATGCCCTGCCCGGTCATGGCGAAGACGCCGAGTTCATTGACCGCACCGAAACGGTTCTTGTGGGAGCGCAGGGTGCGAAAACGCGAATCATGGGCGCCGTCCAGCAGCACGGAGCAGTCGACACAGTGCTCCAGAACCTTGGGGCCGGCCAGGGTGCCGTCCTTGGTGACGTGGCCCACCATGAAGATGGCGACGTGGTTCTGCTTGGCGTAGCGCGTGAGCAGGGCCGCCGATTCCCGCACCTGGGAGACGGAGCCGGGGGATGACTGCACATCCGCCACGTGCATCACCTGGATGGAGTCGATGACCATGATCTGCGGCTGCTCCTGCTGGGCGATGATGCAGATCTGCTCGACGCTGGTCTCGGACAACATTCGCAGCTTGTCGGTGGGCAATCCGAGCCGGTTGGCCCGCATCGCCACCTGCTGCAGGGACTCTTCCCCGGTCACATAGAGGGTCTTCATCCGCTGTGCCAGGCCGCACATGGTCTGCAGCAGCAGGGTCGATTTGCCCGCCCCTGGGTTGCCGCCAATCAGGATGGCCGAGCCCGGCACCACACCGCCGCCGAGCACCCGATCCAGCTCCTTGAAGCCCGAGCCGAAACGGGGGATCTCGGTGGTGGCGACCTCCGCCAGGGTCTGGACCTGGCTGCCGATGGCACCGGCATAGCCGGTGTAACGGGCGCTCTTGCCTGGGGTGGTGACTCCGAGCCGGACCTCGGTGATGGTGTTCCACTCCTTGCACTCGCCGCACTGACCTTGCCAGCGGGTGAAGTCGGCTCCACATTCGGTACAAACATAGGCGGTTTTGTTTTTGGCCATGGATAACTCGGGGACAGGATGATTTCCTGCTTGATATACTGGTTTGCGACCGACAGATCAAACCCAGAATCGGAAAAGTGACTTTCCGCGGCAGGAATACATGGATTCAGAACAACCGCTACATCTGATAGAACAGCTTGTCCCCCTGCTCAGAGAAAAGGATTTCGACGAGATCTTCAACCGCCTGACCCAGAACGAGAATGCCAACAGCCGCTTCCTGCTCAAGATGGAGATCAAGCGCAAATGCGCCCCCTGCCGGCGGGTGATCGACATGCGCAACGAGCTGAGCGATCTCTGTCTGGTGCACGAGTTTGAAGGCGTCACCCATTTCATGCCCGCCGAGGCGGTCGAGCAGTTTCAATCCCAGTGCTACCTCTACCGGGACAGCTACACGCTAGGGGTCTACGAGGCGCTGCAGGCCTGGTACAAACTCAATCAGGGCCGGGGGGAGAGCCTCTCCCTGCCAGCCAGCCCCTTTCGCCTCTTCGACGTTCAGGCCATTCCCTTCGCCAGCCACTACGGCCGACAAGAGGAGCGGATGCACTTCAGCTCCGCCATGGTGCTCAAGCTGCTAAATGGCGAGAAGCTGTTTGCCAAGAGCTCGGACATCTCCCTCGGCGGGATCCGGGTCTCTGTCCCCTATCTGCCCGACTACCAGACCGGCGAGCAGGTCGACGTGCTCTTCACCGGCCTGGAGCGGGAACATGCCAACCCCATACTGCGCTCCCCCATCAGCTACCAGATCCTGGGGGAAGAGCAGAAGGAGGGTAAGTTCTGGCTGCGGCTGGTGAAGAGCGGCGAGCACCCCGCCTTCGACCACTTCCTGCGCGAGTTCATCGAGCACAACCGCAACCGTTACCGGGTCAGCGTCGATTACCTGCTGTCGGCGGCCATCGTCAAGGGTTACGAGCAGTTCTACCTGCCCCGCATGACCGGCATGCCGCTGTTCTTTGGCAAGGGCGACAGCCCCGCTCTGGAGATGGCTCTGCGCACCGAGAACAACCAGCACGTGCTCGAGTACTGGCGGGATGCCAAGAACCGCGACATGCTCGCCAGCCTCTTCCCGGCGGCACGGATGCGGGCACTTATCCCAGCCAGAGGAGCACTGCGCGAGACCCTGATCTACAGCTTCACCCACTCGGTGCGCAGCCACCTCTACTTCTTCTCCGCCACCCGGGAGGAGTTGCAGCAGAGCGGCCTGACTTCGCTGTTCTTCCAGGTCGGCGCGCGCCGTCCCAGCTGGCGGATCTACAAGTTCAGCCTAGAGGCCTGTTCTCTGCACGAGGCGGATCTCGACAGCCAGTCGGAGTCCCATCAGTTGCAGGACATGCTGATGCGCGAGCGGCTCCAGCAGATAGGCCATGTCGGCCTGCTGCAGGAGATCGGGCTGGACAATCAGCGCGACGAGTTTCGCTACGATGCCAATCAGCCACACAATGCCAACGAGTTGCAGCGTTTCGGCCACGACACCAGCGCCGCCCCCTTCGACATCGAGACGCTGCACTACGTGCAACTGCGCAAGGAGGCGCGCTACATCCACAAGACGGCGATCGTGATCCGCCACAAGGAGAGAGCCTGGCTCGGCTGGACCCGTGACATCTCGGCCCATGGCATGCAGATCGAGCTGGAGGAGGCGTTTGTGGGAGAGAAGGGGGAGATCATCACAGTCGCCCTGCCCCGGCTGCAGGATCTCGCCAAGAGCATGGATCTGCAGCGCCTGCCCTATCGGCTGGTCAGCCTCAACCTGAGCCGCACCGTGCTGCACCTGTGCATCGAAGGGGACGCGGCGCGCCACATCGGTCATCAGTTTTTCAGCCTGCTGATCGAGAGCAACCAGAACAAGCTCAAGACCACCCGGGAGCACAGGCGTTACCGCGGCATGGCAAGGGCGCTGCGCAACATCTTCACCCATCACACCTTCAACACACCTGTGTATCTCAACAAATTCAAGGCCGCCCCGACGCCGGCCGCGGTGGGGATCGCCCCCCGGCCACGCAGCCTCTCCCGGCTGTTACAGGCCTGCGCCGAGCAAGAGGATCAGGCGAACCTCTATCCCCTGTTCCAGGGCGGGCTGCTCAAGACCCTGCTGCTCAACCCCTTGCGTGCCATCGAGCGGGAAGACAAACCCAAAGAGGAGGAGGTCTATATCGCCAGCCTGCACTCACAGGGGGGCGCCCCTCTGTTTCTCAGCCGCTTGGCCAGCAGCTTCGTATCGCTGGAGGACAAGCGCCGCTTCGTCGAGCTGGCCCTGCAGCAGGGGGAGTTTTACTCGGTGCTGGTCGGCATCTCCCGCACCGGCCGCCCCGATACCAGCTTCATCGCCAACGAGCTGGACTACATCGCCAAGTTTGCCATTCATAAGGCCAAGAAGCTGGAGGAGGAGCTGTGGAGCGTGGTGGGGGTCGGTGAGCTGACCGACACCAGTCAGGCCACCCTGTTCCGGCTCGGCATCACCTCGCCCCCGGCTTGAGCGGGCAGGAAGGCATGGCCAACGACAAGGGCGACCCAGTGGGTCGCCCTTGTCGTATCTGGCCCCAGACCGCCCGGGAATGGCTCAGCGAGCGGCCTTGGCGAGGCTCCAGAGCCGATATCAGACCGGTTGTGGATCCTGCAACCAGGTCAGGATCTGGGGGAAGTGATCCTCCTGGGCCTGGGGGGCAGTCAGCATGTTGATGTGGTCGTAGTCGAGCCGGTTACCGTTATCGAGCCCGAGGCGGGTGTGGCGGGTAGCCGAGCCCATCTCGGTGCTGAAACGGCGCACGTCTATGGGGTGACCCAACACCTTGTCCGCCTTGGCCGAGATCATCCAGAGCGGTGGCCAGGCCACCCGATCCGCCGCCTCGCCATAGGCGAAGCCGTCGTGGGGATCCTGCCAAGGCCCGCATTTCACCCAGGGAATGGTCTCCTGCAGGTAGCGCAGCGGCTCATCATCCGCCCCCATCTTCAGCTTGCGCGCCGCCAGGAAGCCGCTGTTGCGCGCCAACCAGGGCGCCAGCCGATTCCAGATCAAGTCCACCTTCAGCCAGCGCTCGGGATTTTGCACCGAAACTCCCCGCTTGGTGCCGAAGAACACCAGACTCGCGATCTCGCCGGCCAGTTCGGGGAAGCGGGCCAGGGTCGAGGCCATGAGGACCCCGCCCCAGGAGTGAGCCATCCAGTGCACCCTAGCACCCGCATGGCGGGCCGCGACCCAGTGTTGCAGCGCGGGCAGATCCTCGGTGATCAACTCGTGCTGACCGTGCCCGGCCTGCTCTGCGATGGCCGGGGTGCTGAGGCCCCGGCCGCGCAAGTCGGCCACATAGACCTGATAACCGTGGCGGGCCAGATAACAGGCCAGCCCCTTGCCGGATTCGGTGTAGAAGATGCGGCCGTTCTCGATGGCACCGTGCACCATCAGGATGGGGTCGGCATGCACAGCGACCTTGGGCTGGATGTGGCGAACATGCAGCCGATGCTCGCCGCAGGGGATAAACAGGGATTGTTGCAACAGTTCCATCTCGTTTTCAGGTCCTCCTTGACCCTCTTCAGCCGTTATTCCAAAGGCGATCGCGACAAGAGCGGGCCGACAACAGGCAGAGCACCCCTTCCAGATCGTGATGATTGAGAGTGGCGGCCGCCTGGGCTCGCACCAGCGGCTTGGCGTGAATGGCGATGCCAAGGCCGGCCACCGCCATCATCTTGAGATCGTTGGCCCCATCGCCAACGGCGACGGTCTGGGCCGGCGCTATACCGTACTCAGTCGCCAGCCGTTGCAGCACTTCGGCCTTGACGGTGGCATCCACTATGGGGCCACTCACCTGCCCGGTGAGCAGGGTTCCGTCGGTTGCCAGCTCGTTGGCGAAGATGGCATCCAGCCCCAGCGCCTGCTGCAACTCGCCGGCGAAGCGGGTGAAGCCACCGGAGGCGATCGCCACCTTCCAGCCCGCTCGCTTGAGGGTATCGACCATCAGTTGCAGACCCGGCATCCAGGGCATGTTGGCCGCCACCTCGTCAAGGATGGTGACCGGCGCCCCTTCCAGCAGGGCGACCCGGCTGCGCAGGCTGTCGGCAAACTCCAGCTTGCCCTGCATGGCCGCCGCCGTCACGGCTGCGACCTGCTCACCCACCCCGGCCAGACGGGCTATCTCATCGATGCATTCGATCCGGATGGCGGTGGAGTCCATGTCCATCACCAGCAGGCCGGGTTCGCTCAGGCCGGGCAAGGCGGGCAGATGACAGACGTCGATGTCCCACTCCTGCCCCTTGAGCGCCTGCACCAGCTCAGGGGAGAAGCGGTTCGTACCGAGCAGCAGCAGAGGGATGCCGGCCTGCGCTCCCACGGGATAGAGGCTAGCCTCGACTCCCTCGCTCTCCAGCAGGGCCGCCAGCCGGCTCAGATGCCGGGCGCCGAGCATCTTGCCAAACAGGACCAGCCAGGCCTCATCATGAGACTCGGCGGTGGGTAGCAAGGCCTGCGCGGTGAGCTGCCAGCAGGGTGCGCCACACAGGGCCTTGGGCCAGTCGGGCAGGGAGGGGGAAAGTTGGGACAACAACATAAGGGGGACGCCTTCCTTGGAGATCATGGGGTTCATCGTGCCGGCCCAGAGTAGCGTATTGCTTTTTGTACAGGCAAGCGCCAAGATCCCGCCTGCGACTCGTCGCCCAACGCAGGGAGCCCTGAGCCAAGTACCGCTCATTGGTCGGGCAGGCATCAGGATCCCGCCATCGTCATACCTTCACCGCAAGAGGTTCAGTGCTGTGCGTCACCTCCCCATCAAACGTGTTGTCAGCCTGGCTGCCGGGATCCTGCTCGGTCTCTGGGTGCTGGGGGTGCTTGTGCATATGCAGGGGGCGAGCCAGGCGGCGCTGCACAACGAGGCGCGCGATAGGGCCCAGGCGCTGGTCGCCTACGCTGCCCGCGACATGAAGCGCTGGATCAAGGAGGACAAGGAGAGCGAGCTGGAGCGGCTGGCTCAGGATCTGGCCGCCGAGCCCGAGATCCTCGATGTCACCCTCTACGACGCCCGTGGCATCCCCCTCGCCCAGTCGGATCAGGCCGTGCCGCTGGAGAGCCTGTTGCCCATCGGGGCCGACAACAAGTCCCCACCGGAACAGGGCAAGGGCCGCATCCAGTTCGTGCAAGAGGTGCTGGATGGCAACCTGACACTCGGCTACCTGCGCATCACCCTGGAAGAGCAACAACTGCTGGCAAAGCAGGACATCCATCTCAAGGTGACTCAGGAGAAGCAGCGATTGATGCTGCTGGTGATGCTGCTGGCCGGCTTGCTCATCTCCTACGGCGTGCGCCGCAACTACATGCGGGTGCGCAAGCACAAGAAGCGGGCGCCTCAGACACCAGCGGTCGACGACAACGCCCCTCCCCCCGGCATCGAATAAGGCGCCGTTCGCGCAACCCGCCGGTCTTGTTATTACCCCCCACGGCTCGAAATGACTATCGAGCAGAGTATCGAGACGCTTGGCACCGCCGTCGCCGCCGAAGCGCTTGTGAACGAAGTGACGATCCACGATCGCCTCATACGGCAGTGACTTGACCAGTCTATCCAGTCATTTGCGCTGCATCGGCGTCCAACTGTGCTGCCCGTCGATCTTCTCCATCGCCAAGTGAGTTGATTGCATCTCGCTCACCCCCAACGGTCATATCCCATCGCCCTTCACTTCTCGGATCTACCATCTGATTTGGTCAGGTTACTGTGCTCAGACGTAGCTTGAGGCAGAAGCAAACACATTTTTTACGCCTTTCCAGCCGGTTTTGGGTGTGATCTCGATTCGTGGTTTATGTTTTCGGTATGAAACGCCCGCATTGAATGCGATGAGATACAACATGTGTGGAAATCATCGGGCAAGAGGTGCATCAGCCACTCCAGCAGAAGGAAGCAAGATCATGAAGCAACCCATATTTCGCCGTAGCGTGTTGGCGGCCGTGATCGCCCTCAGCACGGTATTGGCTGCCTGCAGAGAGGAGCCGCCTGCCGTCACGCAAAATGTTCAGCCCAGCGTGGCCTCTGCTGCCAGCACAACCAGCGCTGCCAGCCCTGCGGTCGCACCGCAAGCGCAGCCCGTTAACGCACCAGCCTCGAAATATACCCCGGAGGCTCTCGAAACCCTGCTTGCACCCGTAGCGCTTTACCCGGATGCGGTATTGGCTCAGGTGTTGCCCAGCGCCACCAATCCGCAAGAGGTGCTCGATGCCGGCAACTGGCTGGTCGCCCACCCCAACCTCAAGGGGAAAGAGCTGACCGCCGCCATTGCGCCGCTGGGCTTTACGCCGCCAACCATGTCGCTGATGCACTTCCCGACCGTCATGGACATGATGTGCTTGAAGATGGAGTGGACGACTGAGCTCGGCAGTGCCTTCCTGGCCGATGAGCCGGGCGTACTGGCAGCCGTTCAGCGCCTGCGCCAACAAGCGATGGAGGTGGGCAACCTGAAAGACTCAGAGCAGATGAAAGTGGCCAAGGATGAACAGAACAATCAGCAGATCGTCACCATTGCGCCTGCCAATCCTGACGTCGTTTATGTCCCGCAATACGACCCAAGCGCCGCCTATAGCCCGCCAGCTGCCGGGCCAGCTCCCGCGCCGGTGACCACAGAAACCACGACAACGACCGCCCCTGCGACAACGACCACGACAGTGGTGGAACATGACGATCACGACAGCGATGATGAATACGACCGCGGTGATATGGTCGTGACGGGCTTGCTGGCCTTTGGTGCGGGCATGTTGGTCAACGAGGTCTTCAACGATGATGATGAGGGCGATTATTACTACCCTCGGTGGGGATCAGGTTATCCCAGCGGTTACGCTCCTTATCGTTATAACCCCAACTATGGCAATGGTTTCCGCCCCACCAACGGGTACAACCGTCCGGTCAACTATCAGCGGGGCTCTAACAACAATATTTATATCAACGCCAAGGGGAACGATTACTTCAACAAGTTTGAGCGCGGCCCCAATAACTACATGCGCCAAGCCAACAGCCCCATCACGGCGGCGCGCCCCCAGCGTGCTGAGCTGGCTAACCTGGAACAACGCTCGCGAAATAACGCGGCAGGAGGGGCCCAACGAGATGCCATACCGAAAGGGAGCTATGCGGGAGTCAATCGCCAGCCTAAAAGCGAATACGCTGGCGCACCACGCGCTGTCAATGAGGCGAACAGGGAGGCTCGCGCAACCGCGCCGAAGGGGACTTATGCGGGAGCCAACCGCCAACCCAAAAGCGAAAATGCCAAGGCGACGCGCGACGCTAGACAGGTGGGCAGAGAGGCGAATGTGGCCCAACGCACGCCGCGCCAGGGCAACTACGCAGGCGACAGGGTCAAGCGGCAGCAAATCACGCCACAGACCGCTGGGGCCCGTGATCGCGGCTATGTCCAACCACGTGCCACTCACAACAAGAGCACGGCACAGACTGCAACACGCAGAGCACCTGCGGCCTCAACCTCAAGGAGTGCCTTCCAAGGGGTACATAGTACGGGCAGAACCGAGCGCGCCGTCAGCCAACGCGGGCGCGAAAGTATGGCTAGTAGCGCGCATGCCGGGCGCAACACTCAACCCAGACGGAGTACGCGATAATGAAGCGTTTGTTGAAATGGAGTTGGGCCCCCTCATGGGGTTTGGCCCTGCTGGCCCTGGTCTGCGCCAGCGATGCAAGCGCCATGGCACCGCGCACCTTCGCCACCCCGGATGAGGCTGTGCAGGCCCTGATAACGGCCTTGGAGCGGAACGATGTCAGCGCACTGACGCTGTTGCTCGGCGAAAAGAGTGAAGAGGCCATCAGCTCGGGGGATGAGGTGGCCGATGCCAATGATCGCGCCGCCTTCGTCGCGAGCTTCAAGAGCAAGCACCAGCTAGTAGCCGAGGGGAAGGATAAAATGATACTGGTCGTAGGGGAGTCAGATTGGCCACTGCCAATCCCCCTCGTGGCCGCAAATGGCAAGTGGTATCTCGATGGCGCCGCAGGTGCCAAAGAGATCGTCTATCGCCGCATCGGTCGAAATGAGTTGGGGGCGATTGCGGTGTGCCGTGGCTTTATCGACGCACAGATAGAATACGCCGCCGCGGGGCATGATGGCCAAACGGCGGGGATCTTTGCGGCAAAACTACGCAGTGATGTAGGGCAACAAAATGGACTCTATTGGCCTGTGGGCAAGGGTGAACCAGCAAGCCCGGCCGGTGAGGAGGTCGTCAGTGCCGCAGCAGAGGGCTACAAGGCCGTGGTCGGTCAACGCACCCCCTATCATGGCTACTACTACCGTATCTTGTATGCCCAGGGAGCCGCTGCCGATGGGGGGAAGAAAGAGTACTTTGTCGACGGGCAATTAAGAGACGGTGTCGCCCTGATCGCCTGGCCGGCCGATTATGCCGCCAGTGGGGTGATGACCTTCATGGTGAATCACGAGGGACGGGTTTATCAAAAGGATCTAGGGTCCGACACGGCCACTGTCGCTGAGGCAATCCAGCTGTTCAATCCCGATAAGAGCTGGTCGCTAGTAGTTAGCAACGAGAGTGATTAGCAAAGAAGGTGATTAGGGCGCTTTATCTACCATCGGATCTTGGCAAATAGCCTGGGTCGAGAGCGGCGTTATTGCGATCACGGGTGGTGATGCGCGGCCAGTCGGCCCCGTATTGCGCTCTGGCGTTTAGGCCAGCCGGTCCCGTTGTCAGCCAACAGCAAGGGGGGGTTGTCGTTCAGTGGATCGAGACCATAAAAAACGGCGACCCAGGGTCGCCGTTCTTGCATGGAGCCGAAGCCGCGGGTTTAGTCACCCAGCAGCACGGAGTCCAGTGCGATTTCGATCATGTCGTTGAAGGTCAGCTGACGCTCTTCGGCGGTGGTCTGCTCACCGGTACGGATATGGTCGGAAACGGTGCAGATGGTCAGTGCCTTGGCGCCGTACTCGGCAGCCACGCCGTAGATACCGGCGGCTTCCATCTCGACACCCAGGATGCCGTATTTTTCCATGACGTCGAACATGGAAGGATCCGGGGTGTAGAACAGATCGGCGGAGAAGAGGTTGCCCACGCGCACGGCAACGCCCTTGTTCTTGGCGGCTTGCACGGCATTGGCGACCAGATCGAAGTCAGCGATGGCGGCGAAGTCGTGATCCTTGAAGCGCAGACGGTTGACCTTGGAGTCGGTGCAGGCACCCATGCCGATCACCACGTCACGCAGCTTCACGTCTTCACGCACGGCGCCGCAGGAGCCCACGCGAATGATGGTCTTGACGCCGTAGTCGGTGATCAGCTCTTTGGTGTAGATGGAGCAGGACGGGATGCCCATGCCGTGGCCCATGACGGAGATGCGACGGCCCTTGTAGGTGCCGGTGAAGCCGAGCATGCTGCGCACGTCACACACCTGCTCGACGTTCTCCAGGAAGGTCTCGGCGATATACTTGGCGCGCAGGGGGTCCCCTGGCATCAGTACTGTGTCAGCAAAGGCGCCATCTTTCGCATTGATATGAGGAGTTGCCATTCTCTTAATTCCTTCACACTAGGTTGAGTTTTATTGTCTTTATTGGTTTGCCCGCTGCCTCGCGGCGGCGGGCGGGTAACTTACCGGAAGCCGGTACCGTGCTGCAACCCGGGCAGGTCATGCAACATCCTGCCCGGGATCGCGATCACAGGAAGCTGGTGCCGTATTGCAGCTTGGGCAGACCGTGGTACGCGGCTATGCTCTGGCCGATGTCGGCAAAGGTCTCGCGACGACCGACGGACCCCGCCTTGACCGGCTTGCCGTAGAACAGCACAGGGATGTATTCACGGGTGTGATCGGTGCCGTTCCAGGTCGGATCACAGCCGTGGTCGGCGGTCAGCACCACCACGTCGCCATCCTGCAGTATGTCGAACAGCTCGGGCAGACGGGAATCGAAGTACTCCAGCGCGTCGGCATAGCCCTTCACGTCACGGCGGTGGCCGTAGGAGGAGTCGAAGTCGACGAAGTTGGTGAAGACGATGGTGTTGTCACCGGCGGCTTTTACCTCTTCCAGGGTGCGATCCCACAGCTCGGTCAGGCCGGTGCCCTTCACCTGCTTGGTGATGCCCTGGTTGGCGTAGATGTCGGCGATCTTGCCGATGGAAACCACCTGGCCACCCGCATCCTTCATGTAATCCAGCACTGTCGGTGCCGGCGGCAGCACTGAGTAGTCGTGACGGTTGCCGGTGCGCTTGAAGTTGCCCTTGCCGCTGCCCACGAACGGACGGGCGATGACGCGGCCAATGTTGTAGGGCTCCAGCAGCTCGCGCACTATGTGGCACAGCTCATAGAGCTTCTCGAGGCCGTAGGTCTCTTCGTGGCAGGCGATCTGGAACACGGAATCGGCAGAGGTGTAGAGGATCGGCTTGCCGGTGCGCATGTGCTCTTCGCCCAGATCGTCAAGCACCTGGGTGCCGGAGGCGTGGCAGTTGCCCAGATAGCCGGACAGACCCGCCTTCTCGACGATGGCGTCCAGCAGCTCCTGCGGGAAGCTGTTGTGATGATCCTTGAAGTATCCCCACTCGAACAGCACGGGCACGCCGGCGATCTCCCAGTGGCCGGACGGGGTGTCCTTGCCGGAGGAGAGCTCCTGAGCGAAACCGTAGGCACCGATCACCTCGATGTCCTTCTTCAGGCCTTCCGGGAAGTGACCGGAGGCGAGTTCGCCTGCATGGCCCAGACCCAGCTTGTTCAGGTTCGGCAGATTGAGGGCACCGCGGCCCTCGAACTCACCGGCAGCACAGGCCTTGGCGATATGGCCAAGGGTATTTGCGCCCACATCTCCGAACTTTTCGGCATCGGCGGCAGCGCCAATACCGAAAGAGTCCATCATCAGAATAAAGGTACGTTTCATGGGACTTCCCCTTGTTACAAATCAGCCAGACCGATGCGACGATAGACCTCAGGCAGCGCCTGGGGTTGAGTGTCACCGATCCTGACAGCCGCCTGCACCATGCTGGCAGCCTGAGTGAATTGCTCTTCAGTTTGAGCGTGGATCAGCGCGAGCGGCTTGTCAGCGTCGACGCTCTGACCCAGGCGAATAAAGTCGGTCAACCCGACCGCGTAATCGAGCTTGTCACTGGCGGCGCGGCGACCGCCGCCCATGGCAACCACGGCCAGACCCAGTTCACGGGTATCCATGGCGGTCACGAAACCGCTCTTGGCGGCGAATACCGGGCGCACTATGGCGGCCTTGGGCAGGTAGTTGTCGTGACGTTCGATGAAGTCGGCGGGGCCACCCAGCCCAGTCACCATACGACCGAAGATCTCGGCCGCCTTACCGTTGTCCAGCACCGCCTGCAGCTTGCGACGGGCATCGGCGTCATTGCTGGCCAGATGGGCGGAGATCAGCATCTCTGCGCACAGGGCCATGGTGACTTCGTGGATGCGCGGATTGCGATAGGCACCGGTCAGGTAGCGCACCGCTTCACGCACTTCCACCGCGTTGCCGGCGCTGGAGGCCAGCACCTGGTTCATGTCGGTGAGCAGCGCAGAGGTGCGGCAACCGGCACCGTTGGCCACGGCGACGATGCTCTTGGCCAGCTCTTCCGAGGCTTCGAAGGTCGGCATAAAGGCGCCCGAACCGACTTTCACATCCATCACCAGCGCTTCGAGCCCGGAGGCGAGCTTCTTGGAGAGGATGGAGCCGGTGATCATGGCGATGGATTCGACGGTGGCCGTGATGTCACGCACCGCGTAGATGCGCTTGTCGGCGGGTGCCAGATCGCCGGTCTGGCCGATGATGGCCACGCCCGCTTCTTTCACCACCTTCAGGAAACGATCGTTGTCGACCGAGGTCTGGTAGCCAGGGATGGCGTCGAGCTTGTCCAGGGTACCGCCGGTGTGGCCGAGACCACGACCGGAGATCATCGGCACGAAGCCACCGCAGGCGGCGACCATGGGGCCGAGCATCAGGGAGACCACATCACCCACACCGCCGGTGGAGTGCTTGTCGACGATAGGACCGCCGAGGTTCAGGTGATCCCAGGTCAGCACCATGCCGGAGTCGCGCATGGCACAGGTCAGGGCGACCCGCTCGTCCATGGTCATGTCCTTGAAGTAGACCGCCATGGCGAGGGCCGCGATCTGGCCTTCGCCGATGCTGTTGTTGGTAATGCCCTGGACGAAGAATTGAATCTCTTGGGTACTGAGCGCTTCACCGTTGCGCTTCTTGCGAATAATTTCTTGAGGCAAAAACATCTTTCATTCCCTCCGTGCATCACGCACGAACACAGACCGAAATAGGGGACGGCATGCCGTCCCCTGCCACCGCTTAGTAACCGCTGGTATTGGCCGGCTTGTCGCCGTGGCCCAGGGTCGCCAGCAGGCTGGCCAGCAGGCTGGAAGCGCCGAAGCGGAAGGTACGGGGGGAAACCCAGTCCTTGCCCAGGATCTCTTCGGCCATGGCGAGGTACTGACCGGCCACGGCCGCGTCCTTCACACCACCGGCAGGCTTGAAGCCCACTTTCGGGTTCTTGGCCTTGATCACTTCCATCATGATGCGGGCCGCTTCCGGGGTCGCGTTCACCGGCACCTTGCCGGTGGAGGTCTTGATGAAGTCGGCACCGGCGTCGATGCTGATCTCGGAGGCGCGACGGATCAGGGCCTCTTCTTTCAGCTCACCGGTCTCGATGATCACCTTCAGCAGGGCTTGAGTACCGCAGGCTTCCTTACAAGCTTTGACCAAATCGAAGCCGACCTGTTCATTGCCCGCCATGAAGGCACGGTAAGGGAATACCACGTCCACCTCGTCGGCACCGTAAGCCACGGCGGCGCGGGTCTCGGCCACGGCGATCTCGATGTCGTCATTGCCGTGGGGGAAGTTGGTCACGGTGGCGATGCGCACGTCGGCGGCGCCGATCTCACGCAGGGTCTTGCGTGCGATGGGGATGAAACGGGGATAGATGCAGACGGCGGCGGTGAGGCCGGCCGGGGACTTGGCCTTGCGGCACAGATCGATGACCTTCTGATCGGTGTCGTCATCGTTCAGGGTGGTCAGGTCCATCAGGTTCAGGGCGCGTTGGGCGGCCAGTTTCAGATCGGTCATGCTATGTCTCCAAAGTCTCGATAAGTCCCGCATACCAGTGATCAGCCTTCGCCGAACCACGCAGGATCGGCAAGAGAAGATCCCGGGTAAAGGGGATATGGAATTACAGCGCAAATGCACAGGCAATACGGCTGCAAATAAGGCAAGAGCCCTGTCACTTTCTTACAAAAGTGCGGACTTGGTTCCATGAAGACTTGAGAAAGGCCGACAACCGCGGACCCGACTTCCCAATCAATTCCATTTGACCGCCAACACCCACTTCATGTGGGTATTAGTCAATGCCAGCACCCTGCTGGCATCGCCTATTTCAGCCGAGATACCCCGTGTTTGCAAGCCGGATTTGCCATTTTCAGAGGTACCTCACATCTGGCAAATCCGGTACTGGAAAGTGCTTAAGAGAAGAAGCGGGTCAGGATCCAGGAGTAGGCAATCCCCCCCAGATACACCCCTACAATCCCCATTACCCCTGACAGCACGGGAGGCGCCGGAATAGGTAATTTGAGGAAAGAAAACAACAAGCCAACGATAAAGCCGGCTGCCATCGCCAGTAGCACTTCATTCATATAACCTCCGATTTGACTCATTTTATTATTAGTCTAGAAACGCAAACGGTTGTCACCGCCTCAAACGCGAACGCCACAGCTTTATGCTGTGGCGTTCGTCTTTACCTGACTGTCAGGCAAATACTACATGGCTGTCAATGCCAGGAAGAAGCCTGCGATGGTGGCAGACATCAGATTGGACAGCGAGCCTGCCAGCACGGCCTTCAGACCGAACCTGGCGATGGTGCCGCGACGGTTTGGCGCCATGGACCCCAGACCACCCAGCAGGATGGCAACGGAGGACAGGTTGGCGAAACCGCACAGGGCGAAGGAGATGATGGCCTTGGTGTGGTCGGACATGGCCACGCCGTTGATCAGCACCTCATCCTTCAGATAGGGGGCGAAGTTCAGGTAAGCCACGAACTCGTTCACCACCAGCTTCTGACCGATGAAGGAACCCGCCACCACGGCTTCGCTCCAGGGCACACCGATGAGGAAGGCCAGCGGGGAGAACAACCAGCCCAGCAGCAGTTCCAGGGAGAGCTGCGGATAACCGAACCAGCCACCCACACCGGCGAAGATGCCGTTGATCATGGCGATCAGACCGATGAAGGCCAGCAGCATGGCGCCCACGTTCAGGGCCAGTTGCAGACCGGCAGAGGCACCGGCGGCGGCGGCATCGATCACGTTGGCCGGCTTGTCGTCCAGCTCGCCATCGGCAGCGCTCTCGTCATAGTTGGGGGTCTCGGTTTCCGGTACCAGCAACTTGGCGAACAACAGACCACCCGGCGCGGCCATGAAGGAGGCGGCGATCAGGTATTCCATCTTGACGCCCATGGAGGCGTAACCGGCCAGCACGGAGCCGGCGACGGAGGCCAGGCCACCACACATGACGGCAAACAGCTCGGAATCGGTCATCTTGCCGATGAAGGGACGCACCACCAGCGGCGCTTCAGTCTGGCCGACGAAGATGTTGGCGGTCGCAGACAGGGATTCGGTACGGGAGGTACCCAGCATCTTTTGCAGGCCACCACCCAGCAGCTTGATCACCCACTGCATGATGCCCAGATAATAGAGAACCGCGATCAGGGAGGAGAAGAAGATGATGACGGGCAGCACGCGGAAGGCGAAGATGAAGCCACCGCCACCGAAGAGTTCAAACATCTTGTTGCTGACCAGTCCACCGAACAGGAATTCGATACCGTTGTGGCCATAACCGATGACGCTGGAAACAGCATCAGATACGCCGACCAGAATATCCCGGCCGACAGGGACGTAGAGCACGAAGGCGCCCAGACCGGCTTGAATGGCAAAGGCACCGCCAACGGTGCGAATTTTAATTGCTTTGCGATTACTGGAGAACAGCACCGCGATAAGGATGAGCGTTACCATCCCTACCAGACCCATTATCAGATTCATTATTAATATTTCCTCTTATGTAGCACCTTCCAGCTTGTTAACGTTTTGTATCTTAAAGCCGTTAATCAAGGGTGCGCATTATACTAATTACGGTGCGACAAAGTAGAATGCTGGTCACATTTTATAAGGCTGAAAAGGGCCGGCCGTCGTTTAATTAGACCGCAAACGATTTTTATGGGTCCTGTTTTTTATCACTGCGATATCAACAGTTAATCAACTGTTAATTTCACGCTCCATGCGCGGGAAGGCCCGCAAAGTGGATTCATGCAACACCGAAATAACATCTTCCAGCGGCTGCTGCCGCAATTCGGCCAAGAGTTGCGCGATCACGGGCAGGCTGGCGGGAGTATTGGGCTCCCCTTGCCGCCCTTGCAGCGGCATGTCGGGGGCATCGGTTTCCAGCAGCAGCGCCTCCAGCGGCATGTCGCGGATCGCCTCCCGGGTCTTGTTGGCCCGCTCGTAGCTGATGACGCCACCTATACCCAGCCTGAAGCCAAGTTGCCAGAACACTTCGGCCTGATGCAGGGAACCGCTGAAGGCGTGGATCACCCCGCCAGCGGCCGGTTTGAAGCGCCGCAGGATCTTGGCGACGGTGTCGTTGGCTCGCACCGAGTGGACGATAAGCGGCAACTCGTGTTCCATCGCCAGCCTTATCTGCGCCTCAAACATCTCGACCTGCCCCTCCTGCGGCACCTGACTGCGCAGATCCAGTCCGCACTCGCCGATGGCCACCAGGCCGCGCGGCCTGCTCGCCAGCAAGGCGTGCAGCCGTGCCAGCACGTCGGGCGCCTGTGCCCCCACATACCAGGGATGGATGCCCAGACCGTAGGCGATGCCGGCATGGCGCTCGGCCAATGAGATCAGGCGAGTCCAGTTTTCCTCTCCCACGGCGGGGATGATATACTTGCCCACTCCCAATTGACGCCACTGGGCCAGCAGCGCCTCCCTATCGGGCTCGAAGACCGGAAAATCGAGGTGGCAGTGGGTATCGATCAGTTGCATATCACGCTTACCTGTTTGTCGTACTTAATGGGTTCATTCCATGTCAAAACGCATTTCTCACGGCTTTACCCTGATAGAGCTGGTGCTGGTCATCATAGTGCTGGGGATCCTGGCGGTCACCGCCCTGCCCCGTTTCATCAACATCAAGGACGATGCCCTCAAGAGCAGCGTGTCGGCGACCGCGGGCAGTTTTTCCAGCGCCGTCCAGCTGGCCCATGCGGGCTGGGCCGTCAAGGTGAGGGGAGAGCCGCTGGCACTCTACAACTTTAGCGGCATGGGCAAGCAGGATCTCGATATCAACAGCCACGGCTGGCCGGTGGGTACCAAGGAGGATCAGGGCGGTCAGGGGCCGGATACCGTCTTCCCGGGGGGCGACAGCGATCAGATCTCCGTCAGCAGCCGGGATGACTGCGAGAGCCTGTTCGGCGGCCTGCTCGACACCGATCAGACCGCTTCCGATGAGCTCCATACCGACTCGGACAGCGACTATATCTCCCGCCTGATCCCCGTCGATGGGCAGGCCGACGGCAAGCTGCGTCACGACAACTGCCGCTATATCTTGCGCGACTCCATCGGCCGCTTGCCCGCTTACCCGAACGGGCTGGGCTTTGACTACAACAGCGTCAGCGGGGCCGTGACTCGCAACTTCCGCTAAGAGGCGGCTCTTCCGCCTTCGCCTCTTGCTCATCCTCGTCATAACGCACCGGCGCGCAGCAGCGCCGGTTCTCGGGAACAAGCCCCCACTCCTGGCACCAGGCATCGTAGCGGGCCAGCCAATTCAGCAACACGCTTTTCATCTTCTGCTCCTTATTGCCAATGCAGGCAACCTGCCTGCCCAGACTACCCGTCGTCACGTCGTAGCGAGCAGGTTATGCGTGACCCGACGGCAACAACAGGCTCATGCTGATCTCGTTCACCTCATCATCACCCAGCCGATAGGCTCGCCGGCGCAGTCCCTCATCAACGAAGCCGCATTTGCGATAGAGACCGTGGGCCACCTCGTTGTGCGCCATTACGCCCAGCTCCAGTCGACTGATGCCATACCCCGGCGCGGCCGCAATCAGGGTTTTCAGCAAGCGCTCACCCCAACCCTGACCCCGTGCACTCTGACGCAGTCCCATCACCACCAAGGCACAGTGCCGGTTGCGCTGCAGGCCCCCCCCATCATCACAGCGAAACCCTGCAGCTCCTGGCCCAGCTCCAGCAGCCAGATCCGCTGGTTCTGACTGCTCTGCATGGCGTCCAAGCGTTGACGCTGGCCCTCGATATCCGATGGCCGCTCCCCCGCCTCGAACAACATGAAGCGGGTCTCCCGATCCAGTTGCTGAAAAAAGTGATCCAGTGCGGCGGCATCTTCCCCCCCTGCCAAACGAATGCTCATCCCTGCTTGCTCCTTCCCCGCCACCTTGTCGCGGCCATAAAAAAACGACTCCATTTGGAGTCGTTTTTATCAGAACCCTGCGGCTATCTCAAATCAGCCCTTGGCAGGCAGGCTCAGGCGGACAACGGCTTCCACGTGCATGGAGTGCGGGAACATGTCTACCGGCTGCACCTCGTCCAGCACGAAGCCTTGCTTGACCAGCCAGGCCAGATCCCGTGCCAGGGTCTGGGGGTTGCAGGAGACATAGACCAGCCGGCGCGGCGCCATGGCCACCAGGGTCTGCAGCACCGCCTTGTCACAGCCCTTGCGGGGCGGATCCATCACCACCACATCGGCGCTCACGCCCTGGGCATACAGCTCGGGCATCAGTTGCTCGGCCTTGCCCACGTGGAATTCGGTGTGCTCTATGCCGTTCAACGCCGCATTGCGGCGGGCGTCGGCGATGGCGCTCTCCACCGATTCGATGCCGACCACCTTGGCCGCCTTGTTCGCCAGGAACAGGGAAATGGTGCCGATACCGCAGTAGATGTCGAATACCGTCTCGCTGCCGGTCAATTCGGCGTAGTCGAGGGCCTTGGAGTAGAGTACGTCGGTCTGGCTCGGGTTGTTCTGGAAGAAGGAGAGCGGGGAGATCTCGAACTCGAGCTCGTGGATCTTGTCGCGGATCACCCCTTCACCCAGCAGCACCCGGTTGCTCGCACCCAGGATCCGGTTGGTGCGCTCGTCGTTGATATTCTGCACCAGAGTGGTGATGGGCAGATCGCTCAGGGCAGCCAGCAGTTCGGCCTCAAACGGCAGGGTCTCGCCCAGGGTCACCAGCACCACCATCAGCTCGCCGCTCTTGAAGCCCTTGCGAGTCATCAGGTTGCGCACGCAACCGCTGTGGTTCACCTCGTCATAGGCCGCGATCTCGTGCGTACGCATCCAGTTGCGCACCCGGGCGTTGAGCTCAACGTGCAGGGAGTCCTGCACCGCGCAGTCATCGGCGGTGATGAGATCATGGGAATGCTTGCGATAGAAGCCGATCTCGGCGCCAGCCTCGGTGCCGCGCACCGCGTATTGCGCCTTGTTGCGATAGGCGAAGGGGCTGTCCATGCCGAAGATGGGATTGACCTGAGTCGTCAGCCCGACCTGCTCCAGCGCGCTCTGCACCAGTGCCTGCTTGAGCTTGAGCTGGGCCGGATAGGCCAGCGGCCGTACCTGGCAGCCACCGCACTCGGTGTTGGGGCAGAAATCGGGAACCCGATCGGCGGAGGGCTGGGTCAGCTCCACCAGCTTGCCATGCAGGTAGTTCGGCTTGACTTCGGTCAGCTCCACCAGGGCCTGCTCACCGGGCAGCAGCCCCTCGACAAACAGGGGGCGATCGAACAGGCGTCCCTTGCCATCCCCTTTGTCGGTCAGTTCCAGAATATCGATCTGATGTTGGTGTCCCACTAACGGCATGAGCGGCTCCGAAGGCATAGATAAAGGATGGAAACAGGGCTAACCCGGCTACCCCGAATAAAGGGTGGCAGAGTTTAGCGGAGATCCGCCCAAAATGCAGGCATAAAACGCCGCCAGAACGAAATAGCGGGGGCGGCCCTGTGGACAGGGGATTGGCGTGAAGGACCCTTTTCAGCGGGCCCTTCATACGGGCCGCCATAAAAAAGCCGCCGGGCAGGGCCGGCGGCAGATTCGTTAACGGGAAGCCGATGGGATCACAGGCTGTAGGCTTTCTCGCCGTGGCTGGTGACATCCAACCCTTCCCGCTCGGCATCTTCCTTCACCCGCAGGCCGATCAGCAGATCCACCAGCTTGTAGGCCACTGCGGAGACCAGGGCGGTCCAGGCCACCGTCACCAGCACGCCGATGATCTGGATCTTCACCTGGGTCAGGATGGAGTAACCCTCGGCCACCTGGTTGGTCACATAGTCCCAGACCCCGGTACCGCCCAGATCCGGGCTGGCGAAGACCCCGGTCAGTACGGCGCCCAGGATCCCGCACACCCCGTGCAGACCGAACACGTCCAGGCTGTCATCGGCCCCCAGCAGGCGCTTGAGACCGTGCACTCCCCACAGACCGGCCACACCGCTCAGCAGGCCGATGATGAGGGCACCACCGACACCGACGAAACCGGCGGCCGGCGTGATGGCCACCAGACCCGCTACCGCACCGGAGACGGCGCCCAGCAGGGAGGGACGACCCTTCATCAGCCACTCGGCGAAGGTCCAGGCCAGCGCGGCGGCGGCCGGGGCTACCCAGGTGTTGATCAACGCCAGGGCGGCGGTGCCGTTTGCTTCCAGTGCGGAGCCGGCGTTGAAGCCGAACCAGCCGAACCAGAGCAGGGCTGCGCCTATCATGGTCATGGTCAGGCTATGGGGGGTCATGGGATCACGACCGTAACCCACCCGTTTGCCCGCCATGAAGGCACCCACCAGACCGGCGACCGCCGCGTTGATGTGCACCACAGTGCCGCCGGCAAAGTCGAGGGCGCCGTGCTGGAACAGGTAACCGGCGGTGGCACCGGCAGCTTCGGCCGCAGCAGCGTCTGTATAGGCATCCGGACCTGCCCAGTACCACACCATGTGCGCCATCGGGATGTAGGCGAAGGTGAACCAGATCACCGCGAACAGCAGCACGGCGGAAAACTTCATCCGCTCGGCGAAGCCGCCGACGATGAGGCCGCAGGTGATGGCCGCGAAGGCGCCCTGGAACACCACGAAGATGAACTCGCTGATCCCCACACCCTTGCTGAAGGTGGCACCAATAGACTCAGGCGTGACGCCCATCAGCAGCACCTTGTCGAAGGATCCGTAGAAGGCGCCTCCCTCGGTGAAGGCCAGCGAGTAGCCATAGACCACCCAGAGCACTGTGATGAGGCAGAACAGGGTGAACACCTGCATCAATACGCTCAACATGTTCTTGGCGCGCACCAGGCCGCCGTAGAACAGGGCCAGTCCCGGGATGGACATCAGGATCACCAGGGTGGCCGCCACCATCAACCAGGTGTTGTCGCCCTTGTTGATGGTCACGGCCGCGGCCGCCTGCACCACATCAGCCTGTGCGGCCACTTCTTCAGCCCAACCGGGGGCGGCCATGGTGGCAGTCAGCGCCAGCAGGCCAGTCATTACGAGTCTCTTGAACATACAGCCCTCTCCTTGTCGTCCCGGCACCCGGCCGGGTCCATTTCCTGATATGAATGTCAAACTTGGCTATTTACCCGGATCATCAAATCAATATTGCCCCACCCTAACCCTCGGTATGACCCCGCAGGGATCATCATGGCGACATGACTGGTTTAAAGCATAAAGCAGGCCAAAAAATATAATCCTTATTTTTCAGTATCTTGATGTGGTCGCTATGTGGCTACGCACCATGATGGCGCAGTCTGGCCACAAACAGGATCAGGATCGCACTTCGGCTGTGCAGCGAGGATGGGGCGCACCAAGATGAGACAAGAGAGGGCAATCGAGGAAGGGATGGCGGTGATAGCGATGGGCAGAAGCCAGTGAACAGGGCAAGCCTGTGGCTCCGGCCTCGCGGCAGAAAAGCAGGATAAAGGGATGCGGAGGGCAGAAAGAAGGGGAAGCCGGATCTGCGCTTCCCCACCGGGATACCGGGCCGTTCGGCCCGGCCTCATTGGTCCTGTCTACGCGGCCTGTCGCCTCAGGGTCAGGTAGCCTACCAAGAGGAGGATCAGCACGAAGAAGACCTCGCTGACGGTCGTCACCCCATACCCCAGCCCGCCGTGCTTGACGGACTGCGACAGCAGATCCCCCACCGAAGCCCCCAGCGGCCGGGTCAGCACATAGGCGATCCAGAAGCTGAGCACCGTATTCATCCTGAAGACCCTATGGGCCACGGCCGTCAGCGCGATCAGGCCGCCAAACAGCAGGGTCGCATTGAGATAGCCGATATCCATCCCCTCCGACACCCAGTCACCGGCCGCCGTGCCGAGGGCAAAGGTGACCAGGATGGCGAGCCAGTAGAACTTCTCCCGCTTGAGGGTATTTATAGAATTAATGGAAAGGGTGCCTTCATGACGAAACCAAATGGCAAAGGTGACCAGCAGCAGCAGGGTAAAAACGCTGGTCGAGAGCCAGAGCGGGATCCCGACCTGATCGGTCAGGTTGTCGGTCAGCAAGGTGCCGAAGATGCTGACCAGTACCACCGCCAGCCAGTAGCGCCAGGGCTCATAGCGCACCGCCTTGATCTGCTGGGCGAGCACAATGACCAGCAGAACCCCCATCAAGGCCGACGTCAGGGTCAGCCCCAGATGCTGGTTGAAGATCAGATAATCCGCCGCGGTTTCACCGACAGTGGTGGACATCATCTTGATGATCCAGAAGATCAAAGTCACTTCCGGCACCTTGTTGGCCATGGTGGTCAAAAAATCGGATCGATGTTGCATGCTGCCTCCCGAGATACCCTCTGGTATGGGCAGACTATGGGCAGGGAAACTTAACCGCGTGTTAAGGGCGTGCGCGGGAAACCTGTGCCGAGCCCGCAGGCGTGACGGTCTGCGAGCCGCCCCGTGCCGGTGACAAGCGTCCGGCACAATCGGGCCCATCCCCCCTGCACCGCCACATGAGGGGCGTCATCACGCCGGATCTGGCTGACGTCCCGCCGTCCGGGTAATACTGGCGCGGCTATGCCCCTTAACCCTGTACCTGTACCTGTACCTGTACCTGTACCTGTACCTGTACCTGTACCTGTACCTGTACCTGTACCCACCACGAGGATCCCATGACCAATCTCAAGGTAACTGAAATCAAGGCCTTCGTGCCCGCCCGCGACTTCGCGCTCTCCAGGCAGTTCTATCAGGATCTGGGGTTCACCCTGGCTTCCGATGGCGGCGGCGTGGCCTACTTCCACTTCGGCGAGGTGAGCTTCTTGCTGCAGGACTACTGCCATGACGCCCTGGCCGAGCACTTCATGATGCACATACTGGTGGAGGACGTGGCAGCCTGGTGGGCCCACGTGAATGGGAGCGGCGTCGCCGCCCGCTACGGCGTCAGGGTGACCGAGATAGTCAGCCAGCCGTGGCGCATGAAGGACTTCTGTCTCTATGACCCGTCCGGTGTGCTGTGGCGCATCGCGCAGAACATCGACTAGGCCTGCGACGCGAAAAAAAGTGCGACGCGCTGCAAAACAAAAGGCCATCCGCGAGGATGGCCTTTTGTCACTGAATCTGAATGGTGCCGGGGTCGGACTCGAACCGACACGTCTTTCAACGGCGGATTTTGAAACCGATGGATACCATTATAAATAAATAAGTTACTGATTTATAAAGAATGGAAAAGTTCAATATCGCGCTTTATCACTCAATATAGAGCGGCTCGATGGACTGTTTATGGACATCTTTCAGGGCAGTGATGGGATTTAGCCGCACCGCATCTTCCAGGTGATCGGGGGCAAAGTGGGCATAGCGCATCGTCATCTTGATGTCGGTGTGGCCGAGGATTCGCTGCAGCACTAGGATGTTTCCGCCGTTCATCATGAAGTGACTCGCGAAGGTGTGGCGCAGAACGTGGGTGCTCTGCCCTGCTGGTAGTTTGATGTGTGCTCGCCTGATGGCTTTCTCGAACTCGGCATAGCAATCTCTGAACAGGCGGCCGGTGTGCTTGGGCAACATGGCCAGCAACCAGGGCGCTACTGGCACCGTCCGGTTTCGTTTGCCCTTTGTCTTTGTGAAGGTGATCCGGCCCATACCGATCTGGGAACGACTGACCTTCTCAATTTCAGACCAGCGCGCCCCGGTGGACAGGCACAGCATCACAATCAGCCACAGATCCCGCTGCTCCTTGCAGACGTCCAGCATCTGCTCGATTTCATCCTGGGAAAGGTAGGCCAGCTCACTCTCCTGAACCTTGTACTGCCGCAGATCGGCAAGCGGGTTGCCACCGTGCCAGACCCCGAGGCGGGCCAGCTCGTTGAATACCGCCTGCAGATAGAGCTGCTCGCGGTTGATGGTGGTCGGCGTTACCTGCCGGCGCTGCCCTGGAACAAAGAGGTCACCGGCCAGACGCCGCTCGCGGTATGCCGAAAACATCTCGGAGGTGAACTCGCTGGCAACCGGGTTTTCCAACGCCTCACACAACCACACCAACTTGTCCCGCCGCCGTTCGCCATCGGCCAACGTCTGCCCATGCCTCCCAAACCAGAGATGAACCAGGTCCAGCAATCGCTGGCCACTATGCCCTTGCTCAGGATCGGGTTCAGCCTCTTTCAGCCACGGCTTGTTCATCAGCTGATGCCGTTCCCACGCCAGCGCCTCCCCCTTGGTCATAAAGGATTTGCGCAGACGGGGACCGTTCACCCCATCAGGGCGGACGTCTGCCCGCCAAGGCTTGGCTTGCCCCTCTATCTTTTTGACAGTCACCGCCCACCCTCAACTTAAAACTTCTTGCCGGCCCAGACTACACGACCAACCAGATCCAGCTCGGCCAGTTCGGCTTTGCTCAGGTCACGGGATTTGTACAAGGGGTTGTCGGAGATGATGCGCACTCCACCCAGGTCGAATTGCAGGCGCTTTACGAACAGGCCGCCATCGAGGCGCAGCACATAGAGGCCATCGCGGGGCGCTTCCCCATTCTTCAGGCGAACCAGGATCACATCACCATCGTTAATGGTCGGCTCCATGCTGTCGCCCTTGGCGCGGATGACCGCCATCTTGGCCGGGTCAAACCCCTCACGGCGCAGCCAGTCAGAACGGAATGCCATTGGCTCGGCCAGCGGCTCATCATTGATATTGCTGCCATGGCCTGCACTGGCAAACACCTGATAAGCGGGGATCGTGGTGAACTCGTCGGTCAAGTGAAAGCCTTGAACATCAGAGGCGGACGCAATAGGCAGATTTGTTCGCGGGCTGCTAGCCGCTTCACCGATACCAAACACCAGCCAATCAAAGGTGACTCCTCCTGCTCGCGCCAAGTTTAAAGCTCGATCAATAGGGGGAATGGTTCCTTCGTACAAATAGCGCTTGAGGCCGCTATCGCTCATGTCAGCTCGTCGAGCAAAAGCGCGCAGTGGCTCATTGCCTATCACCTTATTGAGTCGTTCTGAGAAGGATGATTGATCAAAATCAACCTTTAAAGCTTTCTCCGTAGTCATAAAGCACCTTATAGAACTTTATTGAACGATTAATGCTCCTTCGGCTTGACCATGTAGCTTTTTAGATCAACAATTCGCTTTGTGAGATTGAATTGAAGCTTTAGAGCTATATCGAGCCGTATTGAGCAACGTTTAAGGGGATCTATCATGTCAGAGATTGCACTCAAGATCGACACACCGGTCAAAACCATCGAGCGCTATAGCGCAGACACCGGCATTCCTGTTGGCACAGTAAAGAAGATGATTTCCAGCGGTGAGCTGCAGATCATGCCGAAACCAGGCCCCAAGCACCGCGTCCTGATCAACATGGTCGCGCTGTACCACAAAGCCGCCACAGCCGCATACCTGCCTGCAATCTCCTGATAACTATGGCACTCAATGGAGCGAGAACCATGTTTATCGGTGACGACTGCAAACATCCGCACTTCGAATCTGCATGCAGCAGATTTAAATCCAACCATGTGATCAGCCAAATAGCCCCGTCAGCTGGCATTGATGCTCAGGTATTGAGGAACAAGCTCAGCCCTGACCAGCCGCACCAGCTGACAGTGGCCGATCTTATCGCGCTCTACCACGCCACCGACGGGGACGAAACCCTGTTCGACGGCATGCTGCTGGAATGTGGCCTAACGGCCATTGCCATTCCCCGCGCCGACCGGGCGTCATCCCTGCCCCATCAGGCGATCCGTCTCAACGCTGATGTGGCCAACATCGGCATGCGAGCAGTGGAACTGGCCGACCGGGGTAGGGTCACCCGCACCGAACGAAACACCATCGTCAGCGTGGCTACCTCCGCTATGGGGTCACTGGCGCTGCTTATCCACGACATTGAGGCCCGCTTCCAAGCGGTACCGACCTTGGCCTGTGCGTCAGACATCCTGATGCAGGCCGCGACCATGTAAGGGGGAACCCATGCAAACGCAACGCATCGACCATGAACAGCGCAATTTGGCCGGCCTAACACCCACTGAGCAAGTGGCCATGAACACGGCAGGCTGCCTGCTGCTGCGCGAACTATTCGGCAAAACACGCTCCAGCCTGGACACCGACTGGCTGGCCATGAGCCAGGCCAAAAAAGCGGCCATCTGTGCCATCGCCCGCCAACCACGGGGTGAGTTAATAACCGCAACCTTGTCAGCCCAACCTCATGCACAGCGCGAGTCGATAAGGCTGGCGGTGATTGCGCTGGAGTTCCAGGGGGAGTTTCGCGGTGGCTGTGACACCAAGGTGTGGCACCCGGCGCCGACCACAAGAGCCATTGGGGATATCGAGAGATTGAAGAGAGAGAGGACAAAGAGGCTGGAACTGAAACAAGCCGTTATAGCGGCAAGCCAGATGACACAGCAAGGCCCGAGAGCAATCGGACAATAAAAAAACCCGCTATCGGTGCGCCAACACCAGCGGGCTTTCATCAGTTACTTATCGACTAGGAAAATCGACATGCCAACTTTAGCCATTCTCGACACAGTGCGCAACCTGCGCCTGCAAAACCGCAAGCTTGCCAGCCGTCACATTGCTAATCCAGACCTGATCCGTTCATTGGAGCGCCCCGCCGGCATGGCATGGCGAGCGGTCTGGTCATGCGTCAACAGCCGTGGAGGGATCTGATCATGGCCGCCGTTATCACTCGTCACACCGAACCAAGCATCAAGGCCGCCAGTACCTACCTGGTGCAACAGGGTTACACCAACTGCGGTACCACCTGGCTGCGCGGCCAGAACGGGTACGCCCGCATGGAGCGTCTGACCTCTGGCTTTATCCGCATCATCGAGGGGGTTGCATGAGCATCGACGCCATTCATATCGCTAGGCGCGCCGAACAGGCCGTACTGCCGCTGCTGACCGAGCTGCTGGCCAGCACTGAGCAGACAAACCGCATCGCTCTGGGCGAGCTCTATTCAGGGGATGAGTACATCCAGGTGCAGCTGGTCGTGACCAGCCGCCCCGCTGATCTGCTCGATGACGACTCAGTGATGGGGGATGAGGAATGACAGACCTGTTTGAACTGGAAGCCCAGCAGGATGACCAGGGCACTACCGAGGCGGGCCATGCCCATATGCAGCCACCGGCACCGGTCAGCCAGCTGGCCAAACATTGGGAAGCAGCGAGACGTGAATATCTTCAACAGCCCAGCGGTCTGCTTGAGCTGGGTGGTATCCGCACCTTGTACTGGCTGGTGCTGGGAACTGGAGAAGTGGCGCTGGCCAAAGAGATCGCCGAATGGTGGGCTACGCACGAACAACTCCATGGACTGGGAGAAACCATCAAATGAGCAACCTCCTGATCTCTGAACTGCAAACCCGTGTGGATAGGTGGTTCGACACCCTGATGGGCGATGAGGCCCGTTTGCGCTCGTATCAGCGCCGCCTGCTGGAAATGCGCCAGCTATCCCCTCGCCCACGCTGCACGGTCTCCCTCACCCTGCGCCAGTGTATCGCTGCCAGAAAGATGGCGCGGCATGCCCTCCTTGCGCTGGCCTCCTGCCGGAACAACATCAAAGAGCTGTCGGGAAACCATCACCAATGAATCACCAGAACAACACAGGGCCAGCCGCCGAGGCTGGCCAATTTGGTTTTTCCATCAGCCGTCTGCCGACGCCAAAACCGAACCAGCTTCCGCTGTCAAAAAGAACACTCAAGGCCCGCATCGACGCCCTCGCCAACGCCATGCCGGGTACCAAGCTGGAGGCCGCCTTTGTGGGCGCCCCTGGTGAATCCGATCTGGTCTGGGCGGTGCAACTGCTCGATGGCCTCTCCATGCAGTTCACCCTGGTGCTGTTCAAGCAGTACGTGCGCCGCCGCAAAGATGGCACCACCCGCAACTGCCGCAGCGCAAACATCTGGCTGCGGGAACGTGTGAAATGGGTCCGCTCCCTGGTGATGGCGCTGCCGGTCGATGCCCAGCACCTGCGCGACGAAGAAGGCCGCAAGCGGGTCGCCCACCAGTTCGCCAACCAGACCGCCGCCATCTGGAAAAATATCGAGCAGAACACCACAGCCGGTGAACTGGACCTGATGGAGACATGGGAATCCATCAAGCAGCCAGCCGACCAATGGGCATTCATCGGCAAGATGCCGAAATTCAAAACCAAAGAGGCAAGGGATAACTGGATCCTGAGCGTGATAGTGCGCCTGCTATCTGCCAAGTGGTGGGAAAGGCGCATCAACCGCTGCTGGGACAGGCTGCAAGAGCACATCGCCATTCTGCTGGGCAAGGTGCGCAAGGGCGTCTCTGCCTACATCTCGAACGCCACCATGAAGGTGGTGCGCGAGCGCAAGCGGGCCATGATGCGCTGGCTAGCCGAGTCGGAGGTGATGAACGAGCAGCACGACTTGGTTGTCTCTATGAAGGACTGCTGGGAAGCGAGCAATGCCAACCCGGTCAACCGCCGAGCCGAGATGATGACCCGCATGCGCGGCTTTGAAGACTACGCCGAGGAGCAGGGCCATGTCGGGGTGTTCTTCACCTGGACAGCCCCGAGCCGCTTTCACGCTTGGAAGACCGGCCGCAACGGCAAGACCATCGAAAACGACAAGTACCAGGGAGCAACCCCGCGCGACACCTGCGCCTATCTGGGTCAGCTCTGGAGCCGGGCCCGCTCATATCTGAAACGATGGGGCGTGCCTGTCTATGGCTTCCGCGTCTGCGAACCTCATCACGACGGTACGCCGCACTGGCACATGCTTTTGTTTATGCGCCCCAGCGACCGGAATAAGGTGATCAGCACCCTTCAACGTTACGCCCTGACCGATGACCTGTTGGAGCTGGAGCGCAACAACCTGGGCATTCCCTTCACCGACTTTACCCCACGCTTCGACTGGAAGGAGATCGACCCGTCCAAGGGCGATGCCACCGGCTACATCGCTGCCTATATCGCCAAGAACATCGATGGCGAACACGTTGATGGTGATGACGAGGCAGGTACAAAGGCTGACCAGGGCGCCCAGCATGCCTGCGCCTGGGCCAGTTGGTGGGGGATCCGCACCTTCCAGCAGATCGGCGGTGCACCAGTCGGGGTATGGCGCGAGCTACGCCGCATCAGCAACGCCAAGAAGCACGGCGATCTGGTGGGGCCACCCAAGCCGGTATTGCAAGACCCGCGCTTTGAGGCCGCCCGCTATGCCGCCGATAACGCCATCTTTCGCTGCTACCTCGAAGCCATGGGCGGGGCGCTGGCTACCAGATCCGAGCACCCCATCAAACTAGCCCACCTCATCGAAGAACAGGCCAACAGCTACGGCGAAGACATCAAACGCCTGATGGGGCTGCACACCGCTCGCCTGGGTATCAAGACCCGCCTGCAAGGTTGGGAAGTTGTACCAGCAGGCACCTTTGAGGCCGCCAAGGCCGCCGGGGGTTCGGTTGGGGGTGTTGGGGTTAAGTCGGGCGGCAGCCCGGCTCCTTGGAGCTCTGACAATAACTGTACGCAGCCGGATCCTGAGGCGTTCGCGGATCAGTTGATGGCAGAGCAATGGGGTTTATCACCCTTCTCGATCGGACGTTTGCGGGCTGGAGCAAGCGTCACAACTGACGGTTTCACCCTCTGGCTTGAGAACGGCCAGGTGCAATCGAGCCGAGCGGTACCAAGCGAACCGGACTGGGTGCCAGAGGGCCAGTCGCCAGCCGAGCCGAACCAGCCGGATGAGTACGCGGTACCGGAAGGCGATCAGGACTGGCCGATGCTGGTTGAGCTCTGCGGCAAGGTCTACCAGGCACAGGGCCATACCGGTACCCGCAGTTGGATAGAGATGCTGCCGGAGCCCTATCAGTCAGAGATGTGGCGGGTACTGGAGGGGCTAGACGTGCCGGAGTGGATGCAAGAACAGAACGACTACAGCGAGGAGTGGGCATAAACATGAACAGCAAACAGACCGTCAGCCGGGAAGAATACCGCCGCCTGGAAAATCAGGTGACCTGCATCCTGCAGCAGCGCTGGCCAGCCAAGGAAATCAGCCAGTGGGTAGGAATGCTACAGGGCAAACAGCAGGCAGTGGCCTGCGCCGCCGGCACCCTCGCCCAACATCGCTGGCCCTGCCGGCCATCGCCCCCGAGGTGCCGACCCCGTTTCAGGCCAGAGCCAACCGCCCCACCGTGCCGGTGCTGACCGCAGATGGCCGATCTGTTGGCCGCCGCCATATCGTGGACGGGCTCGCCCCCGTGGCCATCGACCAGAGCGGCACCATCAGGTGTGCCGTCACCGGCCGCACCCTCTTTATCGCACCGGGCAGCACCACCGACTGTGCCAATCCGGGCGCAGCAGAGCAGCTCAACCCTGAGTACAAGCCATCTCTGCACCAAGTAGTGGCTGATAACAGATAAATCTGTACAAGAGATGAAACGCCCGTTCTATAGCAAAAATATAACTCGCATCGGAGTGTAGAGTTTCTTATCTAACCTCAGTCAACAAATGTATATAGCGCATAGTAAAAATTGTAAATCACTCTCTAAGAGTTTATTTTACTCACTATATTTTTCGTTCCGCCAATATTCTGAAAATTCAAACCACCATCGAATTGTAAAAACACTTTTTCCCAAAAGTTGACGGAGTCATTTACTGGTTCAATTACAAACTTGCATTTACTTTTTAAGATATGGTCTATAAGTGCTTTAGCGGCAAGTTTGCCAAAACCATTCTTGCGAAACTCCTTTGGGACAAAAAACCTCGCAAGCTCAGGAAGGTCATCATCTTCATCATAAAAGTCATATAGTACTGCGTACGCTTTATAATTACCTTTTGCTATTAAAAAATAATCTCTTTCGAATATATCGAAACCAGGGTTCAATTCTTTTGTTTCACAAAGAGCTTCATTCACGTCTTGATAATCTACGTCTATAACCGACATGTCACTCATATACTCACCTATATGACAGATAAATATTTGGCAATACACTGCACACTGCAGTGTGTATACCACCAAAAACTCATAACTAACACACTAACAATAAATTACCATGATTTGCAAATCCGAATTGCTTCTTCGTGAGATAAATTAACTTCACGACATAGTAGAGCGATGAGTACCTCCTTGTTCTCATGGCAGGTCTATAGCTGAATGGTGGAGCTTACCTATTTGCCCTTGATATTTATAACTAAGCACTGCAAAATCTTCCCCCTAAATCCGTATTTAATAATGGATCCATCATCCACGGCATGGTTCCAGAAACAATCTTTCAGATTACCACTGAACCTGTTTTTTATAATAGGGTGGTGATGGTGAATTTTGATGAAAAATTGAATGCATAAACTAATGTATCAAGACGTAGTGATTTTTCCTTCTACGCATTTCATCAAACGACATGCTAGGGTTCTTTATAGCCAGTTATGACACCGACAACGCTCAAAATGTTAAGCTGTATATCTCGACTGATGTCCCCAGGGTTTGATCCTGGCTCCCCCTCGGGCACCTTCATCCCAAACGTCTCATAGTAATCCACCCAAGAAGGTGATATTTCACCAGTCTTCAGATCACGAAAACTCATCGGCTTTTCAGGAAAGAACGCAACACCACCGTTTGCATGCTTAAACATATCCACTACTAACTCACTGCAATACAGTGCTAGTTCATCAGTTAAATAAATGACATCGTAAGGCATACCTCTCTTTTCAAGTCCATAAGAAATGGCACTGGGAATTAGTGCTTTGTGCTCATCACGAAGTCGTGCGTGAATGTAGCGAGGTTTACCCGGCTCAAACTCAGAACGACGCAGGTGTACGGCCAAATTCGTCACTCGAACTTCTGGCGGAAATGCCTCCAGCACATAGGTGCCATAATTGTTGAGTACAACAACCCCCATGTGATTGACACGAGCTCCACCATAGCCTTTGGTTACCGCCGATATTGCATTGTCCGGTGGCCCTATTTGCGTAAAAATCAGATCACCACTCTCAAACATGCTGATTCTCCTTTTTTATTGCCATCTTGCTCCCTAACTCTCGGCTGGAGCCATCTCAGTATTTTAGCAACAGTCCTTCATATGAAGTGCTTAAGGTTGTTTATGCCTTCACCACCGGCAGCTCGCCGAGCGCGGTGGTGTAGCGGGGGCTTAACTGATCCCGCTTCATCATCCACTCTTTGGTGTCTCGGCCACGAACGGCGAAGTAGACCTTCCCCAGTTGCCCCTGGTTGATCTTGTCGATGACCTGCATCAGCGCCTCGCGATGCGGGGATTGCTGCTCACCTGCGAACAGGTCGCCCTGCTGCATGTTGGAGGGGATGAAGTCAGTCAGCATGACCCCTCCTTTCTGATAGCGTTGCTCGTCGCGCCAGATGCGGGGGAGCAATTCGGGGATCAGGGCCAGCAGAGCACGGGTGTCATGGGTGGGCATGGCCAGCCTGGTGCTCACCTGGTTGCCGTAATAGGGTTCCCGATCGCTGAACGGGCTGGTGCGAATGAAGAGCGTCACATGCCGGCAGCACATCCCCTCGCCTCGCAGCTTCTCGGCGGCGCGCTCCATGTAACCGGCCAGTGCCTGGTGCATGGGGCCTATCTGGGTGATGCGCTCGCCGAAGGAACGCGAGCAGATGATCTGCTGCTTGGCCTGGGCCTTTTGCTCCAGCTCGGCGCAAGGGATCCCGCGCAGCTCCTGCACAGTGCGTTCCACGACCACGCCATAACGGCGCCGCAGGCTCTTGGGGTCAGCAGCGACCAGATCGGCCACCGTTTTTATGTCCTGAGTTTCCAGCTTGGCTGTCAGCCGCCGGCCAATACCCCATATCTCGTCCACCGGGGTGATCGCCATCAGCTTGGCGCGGCGCCCTTCATCCCGCAGATCAACCACGCCGCCAGTGGCCGGCCACTTCTTGGCGGCATAGTTGGCCAGCTTGGCCAGCGTCTTGGTGGGGCCGATGCCGACCCCAACCACAAGCCCGGTCCACTGCTGCACCCGCTCGCGGACTTGGCGGCCATAAGTCACCAGGTCGCCAGCCCAAGACTCGCTCAGCTCGATAAAGGCCTCGTCGATGCTGTAGACCTCCACCGCCGGGGCCATCCCCTCCAGAATGGTCATCACCCGGTTCGACATGTCTCCATAGAGTGCGTAGTTGCTGGAAAACCAGACCCCGCCCATGGCCTCGAAGAACTGGCTGATCTGGAAGTAGGGCACCCCCATCTTGATGTCCAGCGCCTTGGCCTCCGCCGAACGGGCGACAACGCAGCCATCGTTGTTGGAGAGCACCACGATGGGCCGGCCTTTGAGGTCAGGGCGAAACAGCCGCTCGCAACTGGCGTAAGAAGTTGTTCACGTCGACCAGGGCGACGGCGCAGTGCTTGTTCATGGGGTCGCCATCTTGTGCACGACGAAGGCTACCACCCCGAAAATCTCCAGCTCCTGCCCCTCGCAGAAATGAATAGGCCGATAGACAGGGTTACCCGGGAGCAGCGCCACCGATGGCTCAAGCTGCAACTTCTTCACCGTGAATTTACCATCGACCGCGGCGACCACCACGCAGCCATCCAGCGCCTTACGGCTACGGTCCACGACCAGCAGGTCGCCATCGCGGATCCCGTAGTCGACCATACTGTCACCGGCTGCCCGCACAAAGTAGGTGGCCGCCGGGTGGGCAATACACAGCTGGTTAAGGTCGATGGTTTGCTCGGTGTAGTCCTGCGCCGGTGACGGAAAGCCGCAGGCCACCGGGGAGAGGAACAGGGGGAGCTCCAACAAGGGGGCATCAGGAGTGGGTTGAGCAAACATCATAAACGCCTCGAACACGCTGTATATAAGTACAGTATGATAGATTACCAACACACATTGATAAACATCTCAAACGAAACCGTGTCAGTGTATAGATAACTTCTCTACGTATGACTATCAAAACAGAAACCGATCACTTAAATTAGTAATTCAATTTATTAGTGGAGACTACAATGGGAGAGTATGCAAAAGAACTGTCAAAGCGAATAACTTGCGAAAGAAAGAAAGAGGGCTATTGCTTAATATGCGATAATCATAAACCACTAACTGAGGATCACGTTCCACCCAAAAGCGCAGTAACGATAACTAGAACAGAACAAAAGTTGATAACAGAAGCTTTTAAAAGCGCTCCAACAAATCTAAAAGGCGTTCGTTCACGGAACGGAAATAAATTCAAAACTATATGTAAGCAATGCAACAGCTCTCTTGCTGATGGCGATACAGAGATAGGTATTGCATACAAAGAGCTAACTAAAAAAATTAATAACTATTTTGCAAGTGCTAATAGAGTCAATTCATTCGTGTCAGTGAAAATTAATCCAATAAAATACATTCGGGCTATGGCTGGACATATCCTGGCCGCCACAAGTGAAGATGAATGCCAGCAAAAACAATCTGATAGCCCTTACTTCACTCCAATCAAAAACTTTGTCTTAGGTAAGTCAGACTCTATCGACGATAGTCATGATATTTATTATTGGTTTTATCCAAAAGGACGCCATTTGAGTGCAAAAATATTAGCATTTCATAACAAGGGAAACAGTAGCGCGATAAGTCTTCTATCATTTTTCCCAGTAGCATTTCTGATCACGGAAAAAGGGAAGGGAATTTATCCTGTGCAGGCCACAAAATTAGATTCAAAAAGCGAATCACTGTTGCTGGACCTGTCATTAAGAAATGTGAATTATGTGGACTTTCCATTCACAAAATTAGAGGATTGGCAGTTCTATTTAATGCCAGATTACACATGCACAACAAGTTATCCGATAAAATGAATTTATAGTTAGCAACAGCATTGGGAAAAGGAGAGCCAATATTGTTAGGGGGCTATTGCGCCCCCAGTCCATTCAGTACCATCTGCCGCCCCTCTGGCGTCAGCGACCCAACCAGACTCAATACCAGCTGGTTCGCCGTCTTGGCTGATGGGCTCAGGGTGTGAGCAAACGACAGACAGGCCACCCAGGAATGGCCACACTCTGCATCGGTACATTGGCAGTAAAGATCGGATACATCCGGGCTCAACTGGTTGGTCTTGGTAATGCGACCCCTCTGGCCACATACTTTGCAATAAACCCGCATCACCCCTCCCAATAAATATAAAATACAATCAATAGATTGCATCTTACACCAATGTGACTGTTTTTTTATACAGTTGAACCTATCGTTTCCCGAAAATCGACCCACAAGGTCCGGGGCAGGTCGGTACTATTGATGGCATCCTGGACGAGCTCGCACAGCGGCAGCACCTCATTCCTAGCATAGGTGGCGTCGTACTTCTCAGGATCGCCCAACCCGCCCCCACCATTGGTCGGAATGATGCCGGCCAGCGCCGCTGGGAAGCGGTGAGAAGTCAATACATCCTGGGCGGTGATCCCCTTGATGGCCGCGAACTCGTCCTTGGTCGCGATATCCCCCACCGGGATCAACTTGATGCCATCGGGCTTGCCGTCGGGGATGTTCACGAACATCGAGCGGAAGTTACCCACCCCCTTGCTGTTGGCGATCATCTCCTTCATCTCGGCTTCGGTGTCATCGTCCATGTTCGGGTCGGTGGCGTAGAAGATGAACCCCATGTGGGCGCCGTTGAGGAAGTATTTGCGCCGAAACAGGGTGGCGTCCTGATTGAGCAGGGCCGACTGCAGGCCGCCCAGATAATCAGGCATGCCATAGACCTGCTGCTCGGGGTCGTACTGGGCCAGCCAGATGACATCCTCAGTCCGATATATCAGACTCGGCTTGCCCTGCTGCAGGTAAACAAAGCAGCCATCTTCGCGCCGGCGCAGGTAGACGCTCGAGAGCGGGTGCAGCCCCACCACCTGGCCAAAGCCATTGCGAATTTTAAGCAGTCCCGCATCCCCGAACTGCAGGTAGTTGTGCACGAACGCCGTGATGGTGGCGCGCTGATTGGTAAAGCGGCCGGCGACCATGTTGCGACGCGCCATCAGGATGGCCCCGTGGTGGGCGTTGGCCCGCGCCACCTTGGCCAGCCCCTTGCGCTCGATGGGGGGCTGGTAATACTCGCCGTAGGGGTTGTAGAAGACCCCGGTGTAGTCGGTCATCCAGGCGGTGGAATCTACGGCCTCCGGCATACTGAACGCCACGGCGCCGCGGCTGGATGAGGTGGCCACCTGGGCCGATGGCTGTTTTCGTTGTTTGGTCATGCTGCCTTCTTCTCCTGGCTGGTTGCCCAGGTGGATTTGCGTTTGCGGTTGGTATCGAGCGGCTCGTTGGCCACGGCGTGGGCGATGGCAAAGAACACATCGGCGTGTCCGGTCACGTTGTCGCGGGCGGCCCTAAACGTCATCTGGCCGCCACCGGTGGTGCTGCGCTTGATGGCCAGGAACGCCAGCGGGATATCCCGATCCGAGCTGTCCCACTCGATGCGGTTGGCCTCCACCACGTCGATCATCTTGAGTACCAGCCGCGACTTGCTCTCGATGCTGTAGTTGATGGGGTGGCACACCCCTTTGAACACGGGCTTGAGCAGGTCATAGACCCCGGAGCCGATGCCAGAGACGTCGACCCCCAGATAAGTGACCCGGAACTTCTTGGCGATGCGCTCGATCTCCTGCGCCTGGTACTGGAAGTTGAGCCCGCGCCAGTAGTGCTTTTCCAGCACCCGGAACCGCTCACCGGCAACGGTAGGCGGGGCGACCACCACCAGGGTGGCGTTATCACGAGTGCGGCTCGGGTCGTAACCCATCCACACCTCCCGCCGCCCGAACGGATCGGGCCGCCCTGGCTTGTAGTCCTCCCACCGGGTCGGGTCCACCCCTGCCCGCTCCATGTCTTGGAACTTGAACACCGACAACGCATCGTCGATAAAGCGGCACAGGTAGAGGCGATCGAACACCTCCTCCGGGTATTCGTCTTTGAGCTCCTCGATGTCGATGAGGTTGCAGCCAAGACGAATGGCATCCTCGATGGTGATGACATAGCGCCACTGCCGATCGGGACAGACCCGGCCGCCATCACGCATCTCATCTTCACCAGGGAAATCGATCGCCACCCGGCTCGGGCGCTGCCCCTTCCAGCGATCCCCGGTCCAGAACCGGTACGCCTCGTGCACCTTGCTTGAAGGTGTCGAGAAGTAGGTCTTGCGCCAGCGGGTTTGGGTCGCCATGGCGCTGGCCACGTCAGAGAGCTTCTCGAAGTTGGGGATCCAGAAATACTCGTCGATATAGACGTTGCCAGAGCGGGACTGGGCGCTGTTGGAGTTGGTCGAGCAGAAGTGCAGCTCGGCCCCGTTCGACAAGACGATGGGATTACCGGTCAGGGTTAGCCCAAGGAATGTCTGGGCGATCTTGCAGATGTAGGATCGGAACACCTCCGCCTGGGCCCGGGTGGCCGACAGGAATATCTGATTGCCACCGGTCAGCACCGCATCTTCCAGCGCCTCGCCGGCGAAGTAGTAGGTCATGCCGATCTGGCGCGACTTCAAGATGTTGCGGGTTCGCGGCAAGGCCGGGTCGTTCTTGGCCTCGCGGCAGCGCAGCTGGTAGCCAAACAGGGTACCCAACCACTCGGCGAAATCGGCCTCGGTCAGGTGACCGACTTCGTTCTTCCCCTTCTTGCCGCCCTTGCGGCTGCCTCCGTCCTGGCCACCTCGGCCCCGCCTGCCACGCTCGGGTGAAGGCTCGCTGCCCTCTTCCCGCTGGGCCTTGAGGGTCTGCTCCCGCTCGGCCCACTTGAGCGCCTTCTCTTTCAGACTGACATGGTGGCCAATCAGCCGATCGAGCTCCTCCAGCTCGGCGCCGGTCTTCTTCTCCCGCCCCAGCAAGGATTGCACACGGCGGGCGATGGCATCCTCCACCGCCTCATCGGTCAGCAGGTCACGCCAGCCGAGCTTCTCGGCCCAGTAGTAGATGATGCGACAGGAGTTGAGCCCCAGTTCGTCCTTGATCTCCTGGGGTGTCCATCGTTTAAGGTAGAGTCCCCGCGCGGCATTGCGGATCTCTTCGGGATACGCCACAGCGCCTCCATCAGGTGAATGATGGCGCCATCATAGCCAGCCCCCTCCCCCGACTTATCCCACTGATGTTCTGAGCAATTCGGATTTCCTGCTGGATCCGAATTGCCTGGAACACAACCGGATGAAACCCCCTTGCCGACCCGATAGCCTGAGCCCGCATCTATTGGGAGCAGGCATGAACGAATCAACCTTGAGAACTGGCTGGGTCTCTATCGCCACCGAAGGCAAAGCGGTGGACGGGCGGGATATTACCCGCGACTGGCTCACCGACATGGCCGAGACCTATGACCCGACCTATTACACCGCCGTCATCTGGCCAGAGCACGATCGCTGGTCCAGCTATGGCACCGTGCAGGCGCTCAAGACCGAAGAGGTAGACGGCAAGCTCAAGCTGTTCGCCATCCTTTGCCCTAACCGGGATCTCATCTACTGGAACCAGAGCGGCCAGTATCAGTTCTGCTCCATCGAGCCATTCGAGCAATTCGCCGATCTGGGCCGAACCTACCTGATTGGCTTGGGGGTCACCGACCAGCCCGCCAGCACCGGTACCACCTACCTCAAGTTCAGCAAGAGCAACAAGGGCCAAACCATCGGCACCAGCGAACCGCTGGATCTCTCGATGTTCAAACTACCCAAGCACGAAAAGGCCGATGGCCTCATGACCAAGCTGTTCAGCTTCATGGCCAGCCATGGCGAACCTGCCCCCCAACCCAAGCCCAGCCAACCCGAGGATGAGGACATGAACAAAGAGCAATTCGATCTGCTGCAGGGGACCCTGACCGGCCTTGGCGAAAAGATCGAGAGCTTCAGCGCCAAGCTGGAAGCCAAGCCGGAGACCGAACCGACCCCGGCCCCGGTCATCGACCCGGCCAAAGAAGACAAGCCCGGCATCACCACCGAACAGTTCAGCCAGCTGCAAACCCAGCTCAGCGCACTGACCGCCAAGATCGACCAGTTCTCCGTCGAAGTGCCGGGCCAGCGCCCGGGCGCACTCGGTGGTGACGATACCCCCACCGTATTTTAAGGACGCTCCATGAGTCAGACCCTCACCGTCCAGGCCATGCAGCGCCTGGATCAATACAGCAATGCCCTGGCCAAGTCCTACGGCATCCCCGTCAACGCGCTGGCCAAGCAGTTCAGCGTCACCGGTCCGGTGGAAACCGGCCTGCGCGCGGCCCTGCTCGCCTCCGTTGAGTTCCTTGGCCTCATCACCTGTATGGACGTGGATCAGATCAAGGGCCAGGTGGTGCAAGTCGGCATTGGCAAGCTGTTCACCGGCCGCAAGAAAGGCAAGCGCTTCCAGGGCAAGGTCGGCGTGGATGGCAACACCTACGAGCTGACCGAAACCGATTCGTGCGCCTCACTCGACTGGGCGACCCTGTGCGTCTGGGCCAACGCCGGCAACGAGGGCGAGTTCATCCGCCTGGTGGGCGAGTTCATCAACCAGGCGTTTGCCCTGGACATGCTGCGGGTTGGCTGGAACGGCGTGAAAGCCGCCGATGATACCGACCCCGATAAATACCCGCTGGGGGAGGACGTCAACAAAGGCTGGCATCAGATCGCCCGTGAGTGGAACGACGGCAGCCAGATCATCAAGGCCAAGGCCGGCGAGAAGATCTACTTCGACCCGGACGGCAAGGGCGATTACAAGACCCTGGACGAGATGGCCTCGGATCTTATCAACACCACCATCGATCCGCTGTTCCGCCAGGACCCGCGCCTGGTGGTGCTGGTCGGTACCGACCTGATTGCCGCCGCCCAGGCCAAGCTCTACAGCGAAGCCACCAAGCCGAGCGAGCAGATCGCCGCCCAAAAGCTGGCCGAGTCCATCGCCGGACGCCGCGCCTATATCCCGCCCTTCTTCCCGGGCAAGCGGATGGTGGTCACCACCCTGGACAACCTGCACCTCTACACCCAGCGCGCCACCCGCAAACGCAAGGCGGACGATAACCAGGACAACAAGTGTTTCGATAACCAGTACTGGCGCATGGAAGGCTACGCCCTGGGCGAGCACCTGGCCTATGGCGGCTTTGAAGAGGCTGACATTGAGATCGGCTCCGCGCCGGCAGCGCCCGAGGCCTAAGCCATGAGCTCACCCGGTCAGCGTCACAAGCAACGCGTGCAAGCCATGCAGGGGGCCGAACAGGCCGCCTGCTCCGGCATGGCCACCGGTGCGGTGGCCGACAGCCTGCACCTGCAGTTGATTGCCCTGGAGCAGGACATCAGCCGGCTGCGCACGCTGGCGCGCATCGGTGACCGGGTGAACATGAAACGCGATGAGCTGATGCCCAAGTACCGCCCCTATGTGGAACGCTATCTGACCACCGTCGCAGAGTCCGGCCAGCCCTATCAGAACGAGCTTTTTCAACGCCTCATCATCTGGGCCTTTGACGTCGGGGATTTCGACGCCGGCATTGCCTGGGCGGAGCTCGCCATCGCCCAGGGTCAGCGCACCCCGAACAACATCAAGCGTGACTGGGCCCACTTCGTGGCCGACACCGTGCTGGAGTGGGCCGAGAAACAAGCGGCCGAGGGCCATGCCGTCGAGCCCTGGTTCTCCCGGGTGTTCGACAAGGTACGCAATGACTGGCGTCTCAACGAGAAGCTGACTGCCAAGTGGTTCAAGGCCGCCGGTTGCCTGCTACTGCGTGACCACGACGGCCAGCCCCGCCCCAGCGCCGTGGGCGACAGCGCCACCCTGGAGCAAGCCGATCACTGGCTGGCCCAGGCCGACAAGCTGCACGGCAAGGTGGGCGTCGGCACCTTGCGCCAAAAGATTGCCATGCGCCTGCGGGCGCTTAACCCGGAGCAATAAGACTCTCCGCGCCACCGCACCCCGGCGCGAATGCCATGGGCAGCCTTTGGCGAGCCTTGCGGCAATTGCGTGGCTTCAGGGGTGCCCCATTTCAACCAACCAGCGAGGCAAGCCATGTTTGCAGGCAAGGACATCGACTACAGCACCGCCACCATCCGCAATGACGGGTTCTGGCCTGATGTGGCCGTCGCTGACTTCGAGCGCCGCCGCGCCTTGCCCGCCGATCTGGATGCCCAGACCACCGGCGCCGCCCTGCTGGCCGCCGTCTCTGAAATCAACCTGCAGCTCGGCCGCCATCAGGTGGCGCTGCAGGCTAAGGGGTACACCACGGCCGCCGAGGTACCCGGGCCCAGCCTGGAGGGCGGCACCAACGCCCTGACCGAGCAGTATCTGGCCGCCGTCTTTGCCCGCGCCAAGGCCGCCCTGCTGCCGGAGTTCGCCAGCGTCACCGAGCGGGCCACTGCCAACAATCAGGTGGAGCGATCGCCAGACCAGCGCGCGCTGCTGCTGGCCGAGAGTCAGCAACTGGTGCGCAGCATCAAGGGCAAACACCGCACGGGAGTCTCGCTGATATGAACGAACAGCAGGCCCAGGGCTACTTCCTGCAAGGGCTCCATGCCGAGCTGCTGCGGGTGCTGCCGGCCAAGTGTCACAAGCGCCTGGATAGCTGGATGGAGAACGGCACCATCAAGCTCGAACCCAAGAACATGGGCCCCACCGGGGTGAACGTGGCCTGGCTCACCTACCAGGCGGTGTTCACCATCGAGCAGTTGCCGTTTCGCGAGCTCGACCCGGCCATTCTGTTGGCCACCGTCGCCGCCTGGGTGCAAGAGCACGACGACTACCGCGAGCAGTACGAGTTGCCCGATCCCGAGTACGCGGTTACCCCGAATGACGAGCAGACCGCGGATCTCGAGATCCAGCTCCCCTTTGCCGAGCCGCTGCGCCTCATCCCACACGAACAGGGCCTTATCCAGTGGGGTGGCCAACGCTGGAACGTGGCCCCTTATGACATCTGGGTGGCCGAACAGATTGACGTGAACGTGGCGGGTACCGCCCAGCACCGGGTCGGGGCCTGAGCATGATCACCATCACGCTCGACACCCGCCGCAGTAAAGAGCAGCTCAACCTGCTGGCCCTGCCACCCAAGAAGCGCAAGCGGCTGGTGTGGCGGGCAGCCACGGAGTTGAAGAAGCTGGCCGCCCGCAACGTGCGTCAGCAGCAAGACCCTGAAGGCAATGCCTGGGCCCCCCGCAAGCGCGGTAAACGCAAGATGCTGCGCGGCCTGCCCAAGCTGCTGGAGATCCGCACCCCTCGCCAGGACGTGGCCGAGCTGGGGTTTACCAAAGGCACCATGAGCGCCCACGCCGGGATCATCGCCAACACCCACCAGAAGGGGCACACCTACCAGGTGACAGCGGCCAGCCGGCGTCGAATCGCCCCGAGCGATGGCGGCAAGCACAAACCGGCCAGCAAGGCGCAGGCCCGCAAGCTACGCGAGTTGGGATTCAAGCGCCCGGGCAAGCGCAAGCGGTCATACCGCTCGGCCTCGCTCGGCTGGATCACCGGCAACCTCAACTATGCCCAGGCCGGCCTGCTCATCAAGAAGCTCAAGGATGAGCCGGTGAAGGAGAGCTGGGAGATCCAGCTACCAGCGCGCCCGTTCCTGGGCGCCAGTACCCGGCAGCGGGAACAGGCCTTTGCTCGTGCCCTGCAGAGCATCGACTACGGCTGGGACGTCAGCAAGCAAGACCTCAAGAGGAAATAAGCCATGTGGCCAGAAGTACAGATCAACAACTTGAACCAGATGCAGGGGCCGGTGACCGAGGTCGAGCGCCACCTGCTGTTCATCGGCAGCGCCGCCAGCAACACCGGCAAGCTGCTCTCCCTCAACACCCAATCCGACTTCGATCAGTTGCTCGGCGCCGGCGACAGCGAGCTCAAGGCCAACCTGCTGGCCGCCCGTGACAACGCCGGCCAGAACTGGACCACAGCCGCCTACGTGCTGCCCACCGATCAGGATTGGCTGGAGGCCGCCCGCGCCGCGCAGCTGACCCAATCCTTCGAAGGGGTCGTGGTGCTGGGGCAGAAGTGGGACCAGGCCAAGATCAACGCCGCCCACGCCTTCAATCAGGAGATGATCGCCAAGTGGGGACGCTGGCAGTTTCTACTGCTGGCGGTGCCGGGCATCGTATCGACCGACGACGACGCCCAAGACTGGAGCGAATACGAAGGCGCCCTGACCGCCCTGCAGGATGGCATCAAAGCCGACTCGGTGGGCCTGGTGCCGATGCTCTGGCCCAACCTCATCGGCGCCTATGCCGGCCGCTTGTGCAACCGAGCGGTGAGCATCGCCGACAGCCCCTGTCGAGTGAAGACCGGTGCCCTGGTGGGGCTTGGCAACACGCCGGTGGACAAGGACGGGATCCCGCTGCCGCTGGCCACCCTGCAGACCCTGGAGAAGAACCGCTACTCGGTGCCGATGTGGTACCCGGACTATGACGGGATCTACTGGGCCGATGGCCGCCAGCTCGATGCCGAGGGTGGCGACTACCAGGTGATCGAAAACCTGCGGGTAGCCTACAAGGTCGCGCGCCGGGTGCGCATCCGCGCCATCGCCCGCATCGGGGATCGCTCGTTCAACTCGACCCCGGGCAGCACCGCGGCCGCCATCACCTATTTCGGCAAAGACCTGCGTGCCATGGCCAAGGCCACCACCATCGGTGGCCAGCCGTTCCCGGGTGACATCGCCTCCCCCCAGGATGGCGACATCCGCATTCAGTGGGTCTCCAAGAACCTGGTCTCGGTCTACGTGGTGGTGCGCACCGTGGACTGCCCCAAGGGGATCACCGTCAACATCATGCTCGATTTGAGCCTCAACAACGGGGAGGGCTAACCCATGACCCGCCGTATTTCCGGTGCCAGTTTTGACACCACCCTGATGGGCGCCATGGTCCACGTCGAAAAGGCCAGCCTCACCATCACCGACAACAGCGCCGTGGCTCAGACCCGGGGTATCCCGGACGGCTACGTGGATGGCGACGTCGCCGCCGAGTGTGAGTTTGAGCTCGATACCAAGAACTTAAAGCTGCTGGCCGATGCCGCCAAACGGGCCGGCAGCTGGCGCGGGATGGAGCCGGACGATGTGCTGTTCTACGCCGACACCGGCAGCGATCAGATGAAGGTGGAGGCCTTCGGCGTGAAGCTCTTGGTCTCCGACCTGCTCGACATCGATCCCAAGGGCGGCAGCAAGAGCGTGCACAAGGTGAAAGGCTTTGTGACCTCCCCTGACTTTGTTCACCTCAATGGCGTGCCGTACCTCTCCAAGGACGACACCCGCCACCTGCTGGGTTAAGGGGAACACTTGGACGATATCGACCGCGCCAACCACCACGCCGCCAGCATCCTGGCGGCCCAGCTGGCCAACCAGGTAGGCAAAGGCCGTTACCAGGGGATGAGCCTGCACCAATGCGAAGAGTGCGACGACGCCATCCCAGAGGCACGCCGCCACCATGTGCCGGGAGTGCGCCTGTGCGTCCCCTGCCAGACCCGCCTCGAACGGTTGGGCCGTTAACCCGAGCAACGGATATGAACCACATGCCTCATAAAGACCCGACCCTTGCCACCGCCTTGCTGGCCTGGCTGATGGACAACTGGCCCGCCATCTATGGGGCCCTGCTGGCGCTGGCCATCGCGTTTTTGCGCATCACCTATGCCGGAGGGCGGGGCCGCCGCCGGCTGATCGAATCCCTGCTGTGCGGCCTCATCACCCTGGCCGCTGCCACCGGTACCCAGTTACTTGGGATCCCCCAGGAGGCCACCCCGTTCCTGGGCGGCGTGGTGGGTCTCATCGGGATCGACATCCTGCGAGACAGGGCAAAGGTGATGTTTGGCAAGAAGGAGGACACCCATGGCGCGTAGTCACTGCCACCCGAACGTGGCCGCCTTCCTGGACATGCTGTCCTTTTCTGAGGGCACCATCGGTCTGGGGGATGACGGTTACAACAAGCTGGTCAATCCGGCGGGCTTCTTCACCGACTACCGCACCCACCCGAACGTCAAGGTGCAGGTGAGAAAGGACCTGGTGAGCACGGCTGCGGGACGTTATCAGCACCTGTCAAAGCACTGGCCTCACTACCGTGACCAGCTTGGTCTGCCGGATTTCGGCCCTGAGTCGCAAGACTCCTGGGCGATCCAGCTTATCCGCGAGCGCCAGGCACTGGCCGATGTGGTCGATGGCCGCATCGCACAGGCCGTGCCTAAGTGCGCCAACATCTGGGCCAGCCTGCCCGGCGCTGGCTACGGCCAGCACGAACACAAGCTGGCCGACCTGCTGGCCAAGTTCACCGAGTTCGGCGGGGTGCTGGCATGAGCACCCTCATCCGGCTGCTGCCGACCATCATCGGGCTGGTGATTGGCACCTTGCTGTTTGCCCAGGGGGAGCGACTCACCCAGCGCACCCGGGAGCTGGCCACCGCCAACGAGACCATTGCCACCCTGCGAGAAGCCAACGACCAGATGGACAGTGCGCTCAAGACGCTGCGGCGAGAAGACGACGCCCTGCGCCAACTGCTCGCCCACCAGAACACCGCCCTGACCGAGCTCGACAACCAGAACAGGAAAACCGCCGATGAACTGCAAGACGCCCTGGCCACGCCGCCTGCGGGCCGCCCGGATTGCGCTCGCGAGCCTCTACCTGGCGGCGCTCTGCGCCTGCTCCAGCCAGCCCACGACCGTGGTGCAAACCAAGGTGGTCAAGCGGCTGCCGCCGCCGGGGCTGGTGCCCCACTGCCCGGAGCCTGATTTCACGGGGAGCACCTACGGCGACGCCGTGCGGTTTATCCCCACCCTGCAGACGGCGCTGCGCCGCTGCCAGACCCAACTCAACACCCTGAATCACTGGATACACCAAGAGGAAATGACCCCATGAACAAGCAAACCATCACCCTGACCATCGCCGGTACCGACATCGCCTTTGCCCCCACCCTGGTGGCCTACAACGGCTACATCAACGATCTGAACCTCAACGACAAGGTGGCGCCGGCGCACAACTACCTGCGCAAGATTGTCAGTGCCGAGCACAAGGAGGCCCTGGCCGAGCTGCTCAAACTGCCGGGCGCCGCCCTGCAGCTGACCGCCAAGGTCAACGACGAGTTCGCCCCGGCGCTGGATATCACCGTAAAAAACTGACCGGGCGCGCCGAGGCCATCGAGCGCAATCAGCTGGAGCAGGTGCTGGCGCTGCGGCGCCACTACCTGCCCCATGAAGAAGATGACCTCGATAGCCTGGCCCGCGCCCTCTGGTTTGATAAGCACTACCGAGAAACACTCGCCCATGCCGTCGCGCAGGGGATAGCCAACGCCTTCAACGGATAAGAGACCCCTATGGCCTGGATGGAAAAACTGATGATGCAGGTGGCCTTGGTGGATCAGGTCACCAAGCCCCTGCAGGGCATCAACACCCAGATCGATCAGGTCAGCAAAGCCGGTCGGCAAGGCTGGGGCAACATGGCCATGGGGGCCACTACCCTGGCCGCCGGCGGGTTGGCGATCCAGGCCGCGCTCGGCCCCGCCATCGAGATGGACAGGGCGCTGGCGGAGGTGGCCTCCCTCGATGTGCAGAAAGATGTACTCGGGGCGCTGGGCCAAGAGGCGCTCAAGCTGTCGGTGCAATACGGCGCATCGGCCACCGAGATTGTGCGCTCGTCCTATGACATCCAGTCCGCGATCGCCGGACTGGAGGGCAACGAGCTGCCCGCCTTTACCCGCGCCTCCACCACCCTGGCCAAGGCCACCAAGGCCGACACCGCCACCATCACCAACTACATGGGCACCATGTACGGCATCTTCGAGCAGCAGGCCAAGCAGATGGGCAAGGCCAACTGGGTAGAGGATGTGGCCGGCAAGACCGCACTCGCGGTGCAGCTGTTCAAGACCACCGGCCAGGGCATGGCCGATGCCTTTGGCGCCATCGGCGCCAGCGCCACCTCGGCCGGCGTGTCGATGGATGAGCAGTTCGCCGTGCTCGGCCAACTGCAAGCCACCATGAGCGGCGGCGAGGCCGGTACCAAGTTCAAGTCGTTCTTAGCCGGGATCGGCAGTGCCCAGAAGGCGCTCGGCCTGCAGTTCACCGATGCGGCGGGCAACATGCTGCCGGTGCTCACCATCCTGGACAAGCTCAAGGTGCGCTACGGGGAAACCATGAGCGTGGCCGAAGGGGACGAGCTCAAGAAGGCTTTCGGCTCGGACGAGGCGGTGGCCATGGTCAAACTGCTGATGACCAATACCAAGGGGCTGGCCACCAATATCAACGCCCTGGCTAATACCCATGGCATGGGCAAGGCCGAGCAGATGGCCGCCGCCATGACCGATCAGTGGGAGCGGGTGACCCAGGCCTGGTTCGCCATCCGGGCAGCCGCCTTTGGCATGGTGCTCCCGGCCATCAACAAGGTGGTGGGCAGCTTTGCCGATGGGGCCGATACCGTGCTGCGCTGGACCCACCTATTCCCGAACCTGACCAAAGTGATCAGTTACGCCACGCTGGCCATTGTGGGCCTTGGCATGGTCACCGGCACCTGGTTGCTGCTGGCTGGCCTGGCCAAGCTGGTGACCCTGGGCTGGGGTATCGTCATGATGGGGCTGCTTGCCCCACTCAAGTTGCTGCGGGGCGCCATGGCGCTGATGCGCACCTCTATGTTGCTGGTCAACCTCGCCATGTATGCCAACCCGGTGCTGCTCATCGTGGGCGGGATCCTCGCCCTGGTCGCCGCCGTGGCGCTGGCCATCGTCTACTGGGACGAGCTCTATGCCGCATTCTCGGTCCTGACCAGCTTTGAGCTGCTGGCCGCCTTCTTTCATGGACTGGCCGAGACCTTTGGCCCCCTCGCCTCGCAGGCGCTGGTACCGATTGCCGACACCCTGGGGATCATCGTCACCTTGCTCGGTCAGGCCTGGGATTGGCTCGGCTCCTTTTTCGGTGCCACCGAGCAGGCCAGCCTCGGGATCGATAGCGTGACCGATGCCGGCCGGCGCATGGGCAGCATCCTCGGTAGTGTGTTCGAGGCCCTGCTCACCCCCTGGCAGTGGATCATCAAGGCAATCCGCTACGCCCTCGATCTGATGGGGATGATCCCGGGCATTAACATCGACACCAGCAAGCTGGTGATGCCGGACTTGAGTCAGCCCTTGAGTGCCCAGCTGCAGGCCCAACCACCGCTCGAGCGCCTGAATGGCCCCCTCGCCCGCTACCGCCAGCAAGACCAGAGCAAGGTGCCAGCCGGCGGCCTGGGTCAGCAGTTGATCCAGGCTAACGCGGCCGCGACCACTGCCAACCAGAAGCCTGCCAAGTCCCTGCACATCGGCGAGGTACATATCACCAACAAGAACCCAATGACCCCGGAGGAGCTGGCCGAGAACGCCTGGCTGGAGACCAAGTAATGAGTGAGCCCAAGTACATCGATCTCCTGGTCGTCAACGGCGCCTGGCAGCTCGATGCCGGCGGCCAGCCCCGCACCACCCAGGACCGGCACAGCATCGGCCAGGACATCAAGCACCGCATCATGGAGTCGGGGCTGGCCCGCAAGCTCATCGGCGAGCGCAGCCCCACCCTGCGCAGCGACGTAATGACCGAGATTGAACTCCTGGTGGAAGACGACGAGCGGCTGGTGCCCGGCACCATCCTCATCAGTGAAGAGGCACCCGACCGAGTGCTGGTCACCGCTCGCACCTATGAATTCGGCGAACTGGAGGTAACCCTGTGAACCTGCGCCCGACCGTGGATTTTATGGCCCTGCTGGCCGAGAGCGGTGTCCCGACCACCGAGGCGGCCATGGAGGCCGAGCTCAAGAAGGAGGTGGTGGCCGCCGGCTCGCTCATCACCAATGACTCGGACGTGAGCCCGTTCTGGCGCCTGGTACGCAGCGTGGTGATCACCCCGGCGCTGTGGCTGACCCGCACCCTCTTGGCCGGCCATGTGCTGCCCAACACCTTTGCGGCCACCGCCACCGATGCCTATCTCGATCTCAAGGCCTGGGATGTGGACTTGACCCGCAAGAGCGCCCAGAGGACCCGGGGCCTGGTCAACTTCGTCAAGGCCAACCCGAGCGAGGCCGTCACCATCCCGGCCGATATCTGGGTCACCACCGAGCGCATCAACGGCACCATCTACCGGCTGAAACCCCTGCAGGCGGTGGTAAGCCCTGCCGGCGAAGCGGTCGCCCGGGTGGTGTGCGAGGCCGAGCACGCCGGCGCGGCCTGGAATCTGGCCCCGGGTTACTACAACCTGCTCAGCGAACCGGTGACCGGCATCCTGTCGGCCCGCAACGATGACAAGGAGTGGATCACCACCCAGGGCGCCGATGCCGAGCACAACGACGCCCTGGGCCTGCGCATCCAGAACCAGTTCTCGGCAGTGGGTCGCTACCACATCGACGCAATTTACCGCTCCATGTTGGCCAGCGTGGCGGGCATTCGTGCCGATCACATCTTCTTCGAGCACGAGGCACCCCGGGGTCCGGGTACCGCCAACGCTTACATCCTGCTGGAAGTGGGCGCGACGCCGGCCAGCCTTATCGCCCAGCTTAACGACTACGTGGGCCGCCAGGGCAACCATGGCCATGGGGATGACCTGTTCGTGATGAGCATCCCCGAGACCCAGCACAACCTCACCCTGGAGCTGTGGCCTCAAGCCAACCTTACCGACGAGCAGAAAGCCGCGCTCAAAACTGGCGCCGAGAACCTGGTCAAGGCGGCGTTTCGCCAATCGGCAGACTTCCCGAGCGTCACCCGCACCTGGCCGCGCTCGCGCTTCTCGCTCTCGCAGTTGGGCCGTGAGCTGCACAGCCAGTTCCCGCAGCTGCAGAGCCTGCACTTTAGCGAGAGTGACATCCTGTCGGGGTTGGCCATCCCGCGCCTGAGCAAGCTGGCAGTGACCCTGCATGACTAAACACGACCTGCAGGCCCCCACCCTGCCCGATGCCAGCGCCCCCTGGTGGGAGGACGGTTACACCATCAGCACGGCCCACGCCGAGCCGGGGTTTCTGGCCAAGGGTATCAACGCTTTCTGGCAACGCCTCAAAGGGTGGCTGCTGCTGCCGCTGGCCCAGCAAGACCCGCTGACCTGCTCGGAGTCCCTGCTCTCCCTGCTCGCCTGGGAGCGGGACATCGCGCGATTCAACGGCGAACCGCTGGCGCTTTTTCGCAAGCGGGTCAAGTTCGCCTTCATCAACGCCCGGGACGCCGGCGAGGTGGCCGGCTTCAAACGCATCTTTGAGCGCCTCGACATTGGCTGGTGTGACATCCACGAACGCCAGGCCGGGGCGCCCTGGGACGTCATCACCATCGAGGTGACCGATGGCGCGATCGCCGGCAACCAGCAACTGATGGAAACCCTTATTCAACACTATGGCCGCACCTGCCGCCGCTATCGCTTCCAGGTGGTTTACCCGGTCACCGGCACCCTGCGCACCGGCCGTATCGAGATGAGCCAGCAGGTGTTCGGCGCATCACTCAAGAGGACAGCATGAGCCAGATCATTACCAACGCTTTCTCCCGCTACTGGCAGGAGTGCCTGACCAACCAGACGCCGGTGGTGCTCGATGAGTTCGTGCTGGCCAACATCCCGAACCTGGACCCGAACAAACCGATCAGCCCGGATCTCGGCTTGCCGCCGGCTAACCAGATTGTGCATCGCCGCCCGGTGGATCAGCGTGGCCGCATCAACAACGACGCGGTGGCCTACACCATCGTGATGGACACCACGGTCGGGGATTTCAGCTTTAACGCCATGTACCTCATCAACAAGGCCACCGGCGTGGTGGGGATGATTGTGCACAAGGGGTTGGAGACCAAGCTCAAGACCAATGACACCACCGGTCAGACCGGCAACAGCCTGGTTAAATCCATGCTGATGGAGTACGACCGGGCACCCGATGCCACCGCCACTCATGTGGACGCCGGCACCTGGCAGATTGACTATGCCGCGCGCCTGCGCGGGATGGACGACGACCTGCGCCTGCAGGCGCTGCAGTTCTTCGGCCCGGCCACCTTCTACGGCAACGCCTTTAACCTGGTCAATGAGGCGGGGATCTACAAGGTGCAGCCCGGGGTGGCCTATGTGGGTGGCCTGCGCGCCCAGCTCGATGAGGTGAAGAAGGTCACCCCGAGCGCCAAACCGGTGGGGCTGTGGCTCGATATCCACCGGGCGGGCTCCCTGCTCGATGCCTGGGTGAACTACTTCACCCTGACCCTCAGCGTGCCGGAGCTCACCGACTACCTGGACGCCAACGGCCATCAGCACCATGTGGCCAAGGTAGCCATCATCAACGCCAATGGCAGCGTCACCGACTTGCGCCGCAAGCGCACCATCGAGCTCTCCGGCGACGTCGCCGGCAAAGGCATCCTGGAGGACGCCCAGGGCGTCAACATCGCGGTCGAGATCAAGGCTGGCAGCCATCGCCATCCCTGGTCGGAGCTCGATGGGGTGCCAGCCTCTGCCAGCCGCTGGCCGAGCTGGGCAGAGGTGACCAGCAAACCGGATCTGGCCGCCCAAGAGCATGCCCACAACTATCTCACCCCGCGTAACCTGGACTGGAACACGCAAACCGATGCCTTCATGACGGGCTCGGCGCAAGCGCCCAAGGGCTCTGGCAGCTCCGAATTTTTAAGCTGGATCAGCTGGGGACATAATGGCGGGAGCAAGTATCGGCACACCTTATTCAGCCCAACCAGTGCAATCCAGCAGCTGTGGTACGGGTTCAAAGCGAATACCAGTGATACGACCTCCCCTTCCACCAATGCCCGCATCTATCACACGTACGACAAGCCCACACCTGCCGAAATCGGCGCGGCGGCAGCGTCCCACTCTCACTCCTGGGGGCAGATAAGCGGGATCCCGGCCTATGCCACTCGCTGGCCCAGTTGGGCAGAGGTCACTGGCAAACCGGCCAGCATGCCCCCGTCTGCCCACAACCACCCGTGGGCCCAGATCACAGGTGCACCGGCTCAAGCCACCCGCTGGCCTGCCTGGGGCGAGGTCACCGGCAAGCCCGCCACCATGCCGCCGACGGCGCACACTCACTCTGCTGCTGCGGGTAATGCTGACATCGTAGCCAGTGGTTTTGGGCAGGTAGGAACCTATGTATTTGCTCGCTGTGATGGAACAAGCAACACCACCATCGGTGGCACCGTCGCGGGGAGTCGTTTACGCCCATGCTCCGTGGATGACGACCCTGATGATGAAACAAACCCCGGACTGGGCGGGACTTGGAAGTGCCTTGGTCGCTCACTTTATGGCGCCCTTGGCGAGGGTGAGTGGAAGGCTGCCAAAACCCTCTGGATCCGCATTGCATAAGGAATAAACATGGATATCACCGCACTGGCCGTTAGGAATGTGATGGCGACAACTGGGCAAACCGACTCCTTGAACATGGAGGTACAGTTCTCCCACTTAGCTGACTTTGTGCCCTTTACCGCCAACAAAGGGGACTCTGCGGAATATGGTCGCGAACTCTATGTGCGGGCCATGTACGGCGAGTTTGGCCCCATCACCGAGATAGCTGCACAGCCTCCCAGTGAGGCGACGCAGCGGGAACGCCTGGCAGCGAAACAGCAACAAGCCACCCTGGCCATGGCCCCGCTGGAAGATGCCGACAAGCTGGGCATCATCAGTGACACCGAGCGCGAACAGCTCACCGCCTGGCAGCAGTACCGGGTCGCGATCTACCGTCTGCCACAATCCGAGGGCTGGCCCGCCGAGGTCAGCTGGCCGGAGGCGCCGCAGTGAGCTGGTCACAAGGGGCCCTGCACTGGCCAGCCAGCACCGCCACCCTGCACACCCGCGCCCAGGGCGTGCTGGGCCAGCTCCCGGCCAGTCAAAGCAGCGCCATGGGTCGCCTGCAGAGGCTGGCGACTCGCGCCCAGTACCGCCGCCACCCGTTAAGCGAGGCCGCCGCCGGATTGGCCAGCCTGCGGACCGAGCTCGACCGGCTGCTGGTGACCGGCCGCTGTCTCACGGTCACCCCCTATCAGCATGGGGTGGGTCAACTGCAGGGCAAGCAGCACCATCTGTCCGCCCCCAATGCGGTGGCCACCCTGGTCGCCAAGCTGCAGGACGGCGCCGACCCCTTACTGCCCTCTGGCCAGCTGCATGCCATCGCCTGGCTGGTGACCGGCAACAGCGCCGATGATCTGGCCCAGCAGTTGGCAGCCCTCTGCACTTTGCTGCCACTGCCTGAGTGGTGCGGGGCCCTGCGCCGCCTGAGTGCCAACAATGACGCCATGAACCAACCCACCGCGGCCAAGGTACCGCGCTGGCGCGCCGATGAGCCGCTGATCTGGGCTCCGCTGCGCCCGGCCCGCATGGCGCTGGGGGCAGAGCTGGCACAACTAGAAAGCCTGGCCCGGGATAGCCAGACCCCGATCGCCAAGCTGCAGGGGTTGGCGACACGCCGCACCGCTCGCCTCGATGCGCTGGCCAAGGCGCTGGCCCAGCTGTCGGCCCTATCCGGCACGCTCTGGCACTGGCAGGGCCAGGGGGATGCGGCCAGCCTCGCCACCCAGCTCGGGCAGAGCGCGCCCCCGGATCACAGCATGAGCATGACGGTCGGCGCCCTGCTGCTTTCCCCTTCCCCGCTCACCTTCTGGCAGGAGTTAACCCCATGAGCCAAGCCATGCTGACCCTCGATGGCGAGCCCATCATCATGAAGTCGATGCGGGTATCCGCCTCGATGCAGTTTCAGGACAAGGACCAGAGCGGCCAGACCAGCTCGACTAGCAGCGCCGAACAGGGTGCCAAGGGCAAGGAGCTCGACATCTCCGGCCTCATCCCGTTCAAGGAGGAGCGCATGTTGAGCCGACTGTTTGAACTGGCTGACGCCAAGGGCAACGGCGGCAAGCGCCACATCTACCGGGTTGGGTCGCTGTTGGCCAAGTCGGTGAAGGTGCGCCAGGCGAAGTTTGCCGGCCGCATCACCGCGAACGAACAGGAGGGGCTGCTGGCTTGGCAGGTGCAGTTCACCTTGAAGGAGTTCAACTCGGTACCGGAGAAGCGCGAGCAGCGCTTGCCGAAGAAGGCCCCGACCGTGGGCCATGGCACCGCCAACACCAGCGCCGCCAAGCCAGGTTCAAAGACTGATGGCAGCGGCGAGCAGGACCTGAGCGGCTTCGAACGCTATGTACTCAAACCGATGGATGACATGCTGGCATGAAGCTCTCTACGTCACTGACCCTCGCGGGCCAATCGCTGCACCTGGTAGACCACGACCTGGTGCTGGATCTCAACGCCGGCGGCCGCGCTGCCCTTACCATCGAGGGGACGGCCAGCAAAGGGCAGACCTTCACCCTGGATACCGGCTACAACGGCGACCTGCGCCGCTGGTTCACCGGCTACGTATACGACGTGCAACCCGCCGCCAATGGTGCCAGCAAGCTGCTGTGCCGCGAGCTGGCCGGGGCCTTGGGCTCTCGTCTGCCGGTCAGCCAGCAGCATGCCACCCTGCGTGGCCTGCTGGCCTGGCTAACCGATCGATGCGGGCTCACCTTCCTGCTGCCCCAGGGCACCGATTACACCGACCGACCTATCCCCAACTTCACCAGCGCTGGCACCGGCTATCAGCTGATCAACAACGCCGGCCGCGCCTTTGAGGTGCCGGACTTTATCTGGTACCAGCAACCTGATGGCGCTATCTACGTGGGCAGCCACGCCCACAGCCGCTGGGCAGGCAAAGAGGTGACGCTCGATCCCGCCTGGTCAGGCCGCCAGGCGGGCGGCACCCTCACCCTGTCGCCGGTGCCAGCCATCCGCCCCGGGGCCATCATCAACGGCAAGCGGGTGATGCGGGTGCGGCTCAAGGGCGACGAGATGACCCTGACCACGGCCACCCCGGGCAAGGCCACCAAGTCGCCAGAGCGGCGCAAGATAGAGGGGGAGTTCCCCGAGTTGGCCGACAGCATGCACCTGCCCAAGTTCGGGCGGGTCGAAGCCATCAGCGACCAGGCCAGCGCTGGCCAGCTCAATGATCCGTTTCGCCCCCGCTATGCGGTGGATGTGCAACTGCTGGGTGAGGATGGCCAGCCGGACAAGGCCGCCCCGCTTTATCGGGCGGTCCCGTTGCCGGTGCTGTTCGGCGGGCAGGAGCAAGGGCTGCTGCAGTTTCCCATCGAGGGGACCATCGTCGAGTTGGGGTTTGCCTTCGGTCGGGCCGACCGGCCCTTTATCCGCACCGTGCTCGGCAGCGGCTGGTCGCTACCGGACATCGCCCCGGGCGAGCAGTTGCAGCAACAACGGGCCGAAGTGTTCAGCCGCACCGATACCGTGGGCAACCTGAGCCGCCACACCGACCGGCGCCTGCACGACCAGGCCCTGCAGATGCACCATCAGAGTGACGACTACCTGGGGGAACATGGCCAGCATCAGCTGCAGGTAGCACAGCACAGCATCGAGGAGGTGGGCGGGTTCAAGCTCATCGAGGTGCTGGGCGCCATTGAGCTGCTGGCCGGCGATGACCTGACCCTGGGGAGTCTCGGCAACATGAGCCAGACCACCGCGGGGGATCTGGTCGAGGTGGTGGGACAACTGCGCCGGGCCGTTGCCGGTGAGTTGCAGCACCTGGAGGCCCCCCGCTCATGGGTGGGAACGGACAGCGTGAACATCTTCCGGCTACTGCTGCAGCTGATGAACGTGGTGGAGCAGTTGGCCGGCGCCACCGCCAGCCATACCCACGGCAGCGGGCCAGCCCCCGGCAACAGCCAGGCCATGGCGGGACAAGGCCAGCAGGCCAAGCAGCTCGCCGGCCAGCTCTCCCCCATCCTCGAGTAACCCACCAAGCGAAGAAGGCCCCACAGAGTGGGGCCTTCTTCTATCTGCCTGACAGCGCCTGAGCATGGCCAGGGAAGGGCGCCGCATGAAGGGGCGCCATCGGGCAGTCCAGCATCATACGTGAAGCCTACAGACGCTCACAGCCTCCCAGCGCCCGGCGGCGACGCCCACGGACGCGTCTGCGCCACGGAATCCGCGCTCATCCGCTCCCGCCTGCGCGCCGCATCAATAAAATTTTTTGCAAAAGTGGATTACCGCAAGACCATAGGCCCAGGCCGCGCCAGATAAAGGATCTGTGGCTTGGTGAGGATCTGAAAGGATCGAAAGAAATTGCAGGGTTTTACAGTTCAGTGGGGCACTGGATAACGAAGATGAAAACGTAACTCGTTGAATGTATTGGGATGGTTGTACTTTCCGTGGGGATTTGGATGATCTCAGGGGATCTCGCTCTGTGCTGCCGCCTTGGTCAAATCCATTTTGTTTCAGTTGGTTAGGTGCGACTGGCTAGATTATGGAAACTGAAATTTTGAACAGTAGAGCTAACACAATGAAGTCAGATTATGCATCGAAGTGACAACCACTTTAGACAGAACGAGTAACGCTGAGTGACAACCATTTAGAAGTATAAAAATGTTGCGCATAACGGAGTAATAGAGCACTATTGAGACGAGGTAATTGAAACAGTTACCTCTCATAGGATGCAGCAGACTGGTGTCAACCAGACATCCCACTACCACTTTGTGGTCTGGCATAGCCGGTAAAGGTGTTCTGAATACCAGAATAAGAATCACCAATGATTCAATTCTGGCGAAGCCCGCTTAAGCGGGCTTTGTTACATCTACGCCCCTCTTGGTTTCGGTAGTGCCTTCCCCAGCTTTAGATTCCTCGCGATAGTGAAAAATTTAACTTTCCCGCCTCCAGGAGGTGTTGTTGAAAGGTATGCGCTTGTCACATGGATCCTAAATTTCTTCTTTTCTCTGAAGACCTTGAACGGGACAAAGTACCAAGCCTCTTTTCCTGCATCATCAACAACCTTGGTTGATGCATAACTTCCATACCCGGCATGAACAACAATGGACTCTGGCAAGTTTTCAATCACTTGGCTCATGTATTTCTTAGCCAGTTCATATCTCTGAGAACAAAAAGGGCGAGCATCGTTTGGAGCTTTGTAGAGGAGCTTGCGTTGATCAGCTTCAGTTTGCCAGTCGTACGCTTTGGCAAAACAGTGGAACGAGTACGTCACGTAAAACTGATAGGTGATGCCCTTCTCACCTTCAGGCTGGTACGTATAAGACACGTAGTGCCCATCCAGGAACGAAAGGTCAACAGAAGGCCCTTGCTGTGGTTTGAAAGGTTTCCAATGGGTTACTTCGTCAACGTTCACTCAAAGCTCCATGTGATGAGGTCATAAGATGGGGATTATACCCATACTTTTGAACATGTTGCGTTAAAACAATGCGACACCAGAGACCGTAAGAACCAGGAAAGGTGGGGGGGGGAGGGTAAGATAATTACTATGGCCGTGGTTGCACCACTGGTATCAGTGGTACCCGCAACTAAATGACTCTCATCGGAAGATAGAAATTTTGTGAGATATGTCCGATAACAGGGTAACTTTCACAAGGAAGAAGGACATGCATTGCACCGATCACCTAAACCTAGGTGGACACGATGTGGACACATGGCCTATATCAGAAACCAGAAAAAATTAAGGCCACCCGCTTGGGTGGCCTTAAGTCATTGAATTAGTTGATGGTGCCCGGGGTCGGACTCGAACCGACACGTCTTGCAACGGCGGATTTTGAATCCGCTGCGTCTACCGATTTCGCCACCCGGGCAACTGCGAGGGATTATACAAATGGCGTTTGGGCATGCAAGGTGTTTTTCTTGCGCCGGCTCCCGTTTGCTCATTTATTCAACGCCTTGCCGATATTAAGCCAGTTACATAGAATGCCCGCATCATATTAATGGAATAAGTACCATGGCCAAGCGCAAGACTGTCTCCTCCCCCCAGACCCCTCCCCCGCAGCACCAGTACCCCTCAGCCGGTTTGCTGCGCCGCCTGGGCGCCCTGCTCTATGACTACCTGGTGGTCACCTCTTTGCTGATCATCGCGGGCTTCATCGGCATGGGGGTCGCTCACCTGCTGCTGGCCACCGGCATGGCGACCGTGCCGGAGGGCAAGGACGCGTCCTGGTTGCTGACCAGCCCGCTCTACAGCGCCTGGCTCGCCTTCATCATATGCGGTTTCTACACCTGGTTCTGGACCCGCGCCGGCCAGACCATCGGCATGCGCGCCTGGCGTCTGCGCATTCAAAATGTGGACGGCAGCAATATCCGCATCACCCAGGCCCTGATCCGGCTCGCCACCGCCGCCTTCGGCCTCGGCAACCTGCTGTGCGTGTTCAACCGCGAGCGGCCCCGCGCCTTCCAGGATATCTGGGCCGAATGCGAGGTCGTGGTGCTTGGCAAGCAGGAAAATCTGGAGCAGCTGAGCAAGTAATCCAAACTGCCGGAAAAACAAAAAGGGCACCTTGGGGTGCCCTTTTCGTTTCTGTATCCGGCTACTGTTTTCGGCTCAGAATATAGAAGGAGATGCCGCCAAACAGCAGGCTGGGCGCGATGGCCGCCAGGATGGGCGGTACCGAATAGACCAGGCTGACCGGGCCGAACACCCGATCGCTCACATAGACCGCAAAGCCGGTCATGATCCCCATCAGCATCCGGGCCCCCATGCTCACCGAGCGCAGCGGACCGAAGATGAAGGAGGAAGCCAGCAGTATCATGGCCACCACCGAGAGCGGCGACAGCAGCTTGCGCCACATCTCCAGCTTGTAGCGGCCGGCATCCTGCTTGTTGGCATCCAGATAGCCGATGTAGTCCCGCAGGCCCGAGATGGGCAGGTTCTCGGGATCGATGCTGACCACCCCCAACTGCTTGGGCGTCAGCTCAGATTGCCACTCCAGCTGGGCATGCTGCTCGTCCAGGATCTGCTTGGGATCGTCGAAACGGGTGATGTGCACCTGCTTGAGCAGCCAGTGATGCTGCTCAAACACCCCTTCCTGTGCCTGGACCACATCGATCAAGGCTCGGGACGGTGTGAACCGGTAGAGGGTGATCCCGGTCAGGGCACCGTCGTTGCGCACCCCGTTGATGTTGACGAAGTTGTTGCCATCCCGCGCCCAGACGCCGTAGGCCGACACGGTCAGCCGCCCTTCCGACATGGCGCCCGCCTTGATGTCATCGGCCATCCGCTTGGCAATGGGCGCCACGTACTCCCCCATCAGCCCGACCAGCAGCATCAGCGGGATCGCCGTCTTGAGCGCCGCCATGACGATGCTGATCTTGGAGCGGCCCGCCGCCTGCATCACCACCAGTTCGGAGCTGGTCGCCAGCTGGCCGAGGCCGATGAGCCCGCCGAGCAAGGCCGCCAGCGGGAAGAACAACACCGCCTCTTTGGGCATGGAGAGCAACACGAAATAGAGGGCGTTGAGCATGTCGTAGTTGCCTTCCCCCACCGCCTTGAGCTGCTCCACATACTTGATGAGCGCCGCCAGCCCGACCAGGGTCAGTTCACACAGCAGGATCGACATGAAGATGACCCGGCCTATATATCTATCGAGAATGCCAAACATCAGCAAAGTCCCCCAGGTTGCAGCATCGTGCTGATCTTCCCTTGAACCGGCATGAAGATGACCCGGTTGAAATATCTATCGAACATGCCAAACATCAGCAAAGTCCCCCAGGTTGCAGCATCCTGCTGATCTTCCCTTGAACTGGCATTGAGATGACCCGGTTGAGATATCTATCGAACATGCCAAGCATCAGCAGAGGCTCCTATGTTGCAACATCATGATGCTGATTTTCTCTGGAAGAAGTAGCCCTTCACCCCGTTCCACCAACTGGTGCCCTGCAGGTTGAGCGGCAGGCCGATCAGCAGCAGATAGGTGAACGGCACCAGGAACATGCCGGGCCAGTGGGGCAGGCGCCCGCTGTCGATGGCCGAACGGGAGGCGCTGAGCAACAGGAAGTAGGAGAGATAGAGCAAGATGGCTGGCAGCAGCTTGGCATAACGCCCCTGGCGCGGGTTGACCCGGGCCAGCGGTACCACCAGGAAGGTGAGCACTAGGATGGAGAGCGGCAGCGACAGACGCCACTGCAACTCGGCCATCAGCTGGTTATCCTGAGTGCCCAACAACGCCATAGTCGGCTTGGCCGCGGCCTTGCGGTTGGATCGCTCCATCTCCTGCTGGCGGATCACCAGGCTGTACTCGCTAAACTCCGAGACTTGGAACTGCTTGCCGGTGAACTGCCCCTCGTAGCGGGAGCCGTCGATCAATGTCAGCCACTGCAGGCCATTGCTGTCAGAGGTCACTCGCCCCTCGTTGGCGACCACCACCGAGGGAGGGGACGTACCTTCGGCCCGCTGCAGCACGAAGATCTTCTGCAGCTCCGAGCCCTTGTCATTCAGATCCTGGATGTAGGCGACCAGCCGGCCCTTGTCGAGATCCATGAAGCGGCCGGCCTGCAGGAAGGAGATACCCGGATCGGCCTTGAACTCGTCGATGACCTGATACTCGCGTTCCTTGGCCTGGGGGGCGACCCAGCCGGTGTTGAAAGCGGCCACAGCCGCGGTCAACAAGGCCAGCAGCATGGCGCTGCGCATCACGAAGCGGTGGCTGAAACCCACCGCGTGCATCACCGTCATCTCGCTTTCGGCGTACAAACGACCATGAGCAAACAGAATGGCTAAAAATAGACTGATAGGCAGCATCAACAGCGCCATATTGGGCAGGTTGAGCAACAGCAGGGTGGAAACCAGGCGCGTCGGCACCTCGCCATCGGCGGCGTCGCCGATGATCTGGATAAATTGCTGGCTGACGAAGATGAGCAGCAGCACGAATAGCACCGCCAGCTGGGTTTTCAGGGTCTCCCTGAACAAATATCGGAAAACGATCACAGTCATTCCCAAGTAAACTTGTGTTTTTAGTCGAATGCCTGAAAAATAGGGCCCTATATTGGATTTTTACCAGTTTGAACTGCGGAGCCTGTGGCTGTTCGCTCCGCCTCTGATACCCCAACAAGCACCGCATTATTCAATAAAAGGTGCCTTTTGTCTTTAGGATGTAGGAGATTCCATGGAGTTCAGTGTAAAGAGTGGCAGTCCTGAGAAGCAACGCAGTGCCTGCGTCGTCGTCGGCGTATTTGAGCCCCGTCGCCTCTCTCCGGTTGCCGAACAGCTGGACAAGATCAGCGACGGCTACCTCAGCTCGCTGCTGCGCCGCGGCGATCTGGAAGGCAAACCAGGCCAGATGCTGTTGCTGCATCAAGTACCGGGCGTGCTCAGCGAGCGCGTACTGCTGGTCGGTTGCGGCAAGGAGCGGGAACTCGACGAACGCCAGTACAAGCAGATCATCAACAAGACTATCACCACCCTGAACGAGACCGGGTCCATGGAAGCCGTCTGCTTCCTGACCGAGCTGCACGTCAAGGGACGGGATACCTACTGGAAGGTGCGTCAGGCGGTGGAAACCACCAAGGCGGGCCTCTACAGCTTCGATCAGTTCAAGACCAACAAGGCCGAGCCACGCCGTCCGCTGCGCAAGCTGGTCTTCAACGTGCCGACCCGTCGGGAACTGGCCATTGGCGAGCGCGCCATCACCCACGGCCTGGCCGTGGCGAAAGGGGTGCGTATCTGCCGCGACGTGGCGAACATGCCGCCCAACGTCTGCAACCCGGCCTATCTCGCCTCCCAGGCCCGCCGTCTGGCGGATGCCTATGACAACATCACCACCAAGGTGATCGGCGAGCAGGAGATGGCCGAGCTCGGCATGAACTCCTACCTGGCGGTGGCCCGCGGCTCCGACAACGAAGCCATGATGGCCATCATCGAGTACAAGGGCAACGGCGATGCCAAGCCCATCGTACTGGTGGGCAAGGGGCTGACCTTCGACTCCGGCGGCATCTCCATCAAGCCGGCCGAGGGCATGGACGAGATGAAGTACGACATGGGCGGCGCCGCCTCCGTGCTCGGTACCATGCACGCCCTGGCCCAGTTGCAACTGCCCATCAACGTCATAGGTGTGCTGGCGGGTTGCGAGAACATGCCCGGTGGCAACGCCTACCGCCCCGGTGACATCCTCACCACCATGTCCGGCCAGACCGTCGAGGTGCTCAACACCGACGCGGAAGGCCGTCTGGTGCTGTGCGATGCCCTCACCTACGTGGACCGTTACGATCCCGAGACCGTCATCGACGTGGCCACCCTGACCGGCGCCTGCATCATCGCCCTGGGTCACCACACCTCGGGCCTGCTGGCGAACCACAACCCGCTGGCCCACGAGCTGCTGAACGCCTCCGAGCAGGCCGGTGATCGCGCCTGGCGCCTGCCGCTGTTCGACGAGTATCAGGAACAGCTGGAGAGCCCGTTCGCCGACATGGCCAACATCGGTGGTCGTCCGGCCGGTACCATCACCGCCGCCGCCTTCCTGTCGCGCTTCACCAAGAAGTACAACTGGGCGCACCTGGACATCGCCGGCACCGCCTGGAAGAGTGGCAAGGATAAGGGCTCCACCGGGCGTCCGGTGCCGCTGCTGACCCAGTTCCTGCTCAACCGCGCCGGTGTGGCGGACGTCGAAGACAAGGAATAAGCCTTCTCTTCGGATGCCCATCAGGAGAGTGGTATCACAAGGAAGAGGCTCGCCTCTTCCTTGTTTCATTGAGAACATGGGGAAACCGCGCACCGCACGGCGCCCCAGAAGACGGCCAATCGCTGTCCGTCACAGCCAAACGGGACCAACCTGATGAGCCAAGTGACCTTTTACCTGATGAGCGAGCAGGACGATCCGCAGGCTTCTGCGGTCGAGCGGCTCGCCTGCCAGTTGGCAGCCGACAGCTGGAGCGCGGGCCATATTTACCTGTACTGCGCCGACGAGGCTCAGGCGCTGCGCCTCGACGAGTTGCTGTGGCAACTGCCAACCGATCGTTTCGTGCCGCACCAGTTGCAGGGGGAAAGCGGTCAGGCGCCGGTAGAGATAGGCCATCAGCCACCGAAGCGGCGCTACGCCCGCCTCATCAATCTGGCCGAACAGACACCTTTGTTTGCAGGACACTTCGCTCAAGTGGTAGATTTTGTCCCCACTGACGAAACGCAAAAGCAGCAAGCCCGCGAGCGCTACAAGCACTATCGCCAGGCAGGCCACACCCTCGACATGAGGGATCAGCCCGTCCTTGCCGCACCGGATCCGGCGCAGCCCTGACTGCGTCTCGCGCGATCCAGTACCCATTCACACCAGAATCCATCCAGAATACGGCGAGACCATGGAAAAGACCTTTAATCACAACGCCATCGAACAGGCGCTCTATCAGCACTGGGAATCCCAGGGTTACTTCAAGCCCCACGGCGACACCAGCAAAGACTCCTTCTGCATCATGATCCCGCCGCCGAACGTCACCGGCAGCCTGCACATGGGTCACGCCTTCCAGCAGACCCTGATGGACACCCTGATCCGCTACAACCGCATGCAGGGCAAGAACACCCTGTGGCAGGCAGGCTGTGACCACGCCGGCATCGCCACCCAGATGGTGGTGGAGCGCAAGATCGCCGCCGAAGAGGGCAAGACCCGTCACGACTACGGCCGTGATGCCTTCATCGACAAGATCTGGCAGTGGAAGGAAGAGTCCGGCGGCACCATCACCCGCCAGATGCGCCGCCTCGGCGATTCCGTGGATTGGGAGCGCGAGCGCTTCACCATGGATGAGGGTCTGTCCGAAGCCGTGCAGGAAGTGTTCGTGCGTCTGTACGAAGATGGCCTGATGTACCGTGGCAAGCGTCTGGTGAACTGGGATCCCAAGCTCAACACCGCCATCTCCGATCTGGAAGTGGAGAACCGCGAGATCAAGGGCCACATGTGGCACCTGCGCTACCCGCTGGCGAACGGCGCCAAGACCGCCGAAGGCCAGGATCATCTGATCGTCGCCACCACTCGCCCCGAAACCATGCTGGGTGACACCGCCGTCGCCGTGAACCCGGAAGATCCACGCTACAAAGCGCTGATCGGCCAGCACATCTTGCTGCCGCTGGTGAACCGTCTGATCCCCATCGTCGCCGATGAACACGCCGACATGGAGAAGGGCACCGGCTGCGTGAAGATCACTCCGGCTCACGACTTCAACGATAACGAAGTGGGCAAGCGCCACAACCTGCCGATGATCAACATCTTCACCCTGGACGCCCATGTGCGCGCCGAGGCCGAAGTGGTCGACACCAACGGCAACCCGAGCACCGCCTACGACGCGGCCCTGCCGAGCGAGTTCGCCGGGCTTGAGCGCTTCGCCGCCCGCAAGGCCATCCTGGCCAAGCTGGACGAGCTGGGTCTGCTGGCCGAGACCAAGGATCACGTGCTGCAACAGCCCTACGGCGATCGCGGCGGCGTGCCCATCGAGCCCATGCTGACCGACCAGTGGTACGTGCGCGTGGCCCCCATGGCCAAGACCGCCATCGAAGCGGTGGAAGATGGCCGCATCCAGTTCGTGCCCAAGCAGTACGAGAACATGTACTTCTCCTGGATGCGCGACATTCAGGACTGGTGCGTCTCCCGTCAGCTGTGGTGGGGTCACCGCATCCCGGCCTGGTATGACGAGGCCGGCAAGGTCTACGTCGGTCGCGACGAGGCCGAGGTGCGCGCCAAGCACAATATCCCGTCCGTGACCGTGCTGCGTCAGGACGAAGACGTGCTGGACACCTGGTTCAGCTCTGCCCTCTGGACCTTCTCCACCCTGGGCTGGCCGAACAACACAGAGGCGCTCAAGACCTTCCACCCCACCGACGTGCTGATGAGCGGCTTCGACATCATCTTCTTCTGGATCGCCCGGATGATCATGATGACCATGCACTTCATCAAGAACGAGGATGGCACCCCGCAGGTTCCCTTCAAGACCGTCTACATCACCGGCCTCATCCGGGATGAAGAGGGCCAGAAGATGTCCAAGTCCAAGGGCAACGTGCTGGATCCCCTCGACATGATCGACGGCATCTCCTTAGCCGATCTGCTGGAGAAGCGCACCGGCAACATGATGCAGCCGCAGATGGCCGAGAAGATCGGCAAGCGTACCGCCAAGCAGTTCCCGGAAGGGATCGAGGCTCACGGCACCGACGCCCTGCGCTTCACCCTGGCGGCGCTGGCCTCGACCGGTCGTGACATCAACTGGGACATGAAGCGCCTGGACGGCTACAACAACTTCTGCAACAAGCTGTGGAACGCCTCCCGCTACGTGCTGATGAACACCGAACAGCAGGATTGTGGCCTGAGCGGCGGTGAGATGCAGTTCAGCCTGGCGGATCGCTGGATCCAGTCCCAGCTGCAGGTCGCCATCCGCGACTTCCGCACCGCGCTCGACACCTACCGCTTCGACATTGCCGCCGGCGTGCTGTACGAATTTATCTGGAACCAGTTCTGCGACTGGTATCTGGAGCTGACCAAGCCGGTGCTGGGCAAGGGCTCCGAGGCCGAGCAGCGTGCCACCCGTCACACCCTGGTGACTGTGCTGGAAACCCTGCTGCGCCTGGCGCACCCCATCATTCCGTTCATCACCGAGACCATCTGGAAATCGGTGGCGCCGCTGACCGGGGTCCATGCCGACACCATCATGCTGCAAGCCTTCCCCGAGTTCGATGACGCCAGGCTGGATGAGACTGCCATGGCGGATCAGGAGTGGGTGAAGGAGTTCATCGTCGGCATCCGCAACATCCGCGCCGAGATGAACGTCTCCCCGAGCGTGGGCCTGAACGTGCTGCTCAAATGCGACGCCAAGGATGCCATGCGCGCCCAGGACAACGAGGCCTTCCTCAAGTCACTGGCACGTCTGGAGTCCATCCGCGTGCTGGCGGACGGCGAAGTCGCCCCCCTGTCGGTGAAGAAGCTGATCGGCGCCACCGAGCTGATGATCCCCATGGCGGGCCTCATCGACAAGGAAGCCGAGCTGGCCCGTCTGGCCAAGGAAGTGGCGAAGCTGGCCGGTGAGTGCGCCCGCATCGAAGGCAAGCTCGGCAACGAGGCCTTCGTGGCCAAGGCGCCGGATGCGGTCATCGCCAAGGAGCGTGAGAAGCTGGAAGAGTACCGCCTCCAGCTGGCCAAGCTGGAAGCCCAGCAGGTCGAGATCGCCGCCCTCTAAGCGAGCCCTGATGGCAAAAAGCCCCCGTTGATCGGGGGCTTTTTTATTTTCTGGCGCGAAGGGATTGGGATAAGGGGGCGTGACACCCTCAGCCGGGATCGGGACCCGCCAGCGGTCGGCGCCGTTTTTCTGCGCTTTTTTCCCCGAGTAATTGAAAAATTCACGAACCAAATCACCTGCTTTCACAAGCGCATCGCGCGCAAATTCATTACACTGCCAGCGATCTTTTCTATTCGGAGTGCTGCCCCAGTATGGAAGTATTGATCCTGCTTGGATTGATTTTGCTCAATGGCATGTTCGCCATGTCGGAAATTGCCATCGTCACCGCGCGCAAGGCTCGCCTCGCCAAACTGGCAAGCGAGGGCAATCGCTCCGCCGCCATCGCGCTCAAGCTGGGGGAGGATCCGACCCATTTCCTCTCCGCCGTGCAGATCGGCATCACCAGCATCGGCCTGCTCAACGGTATCTATGGTGAGTCCCTGCTGGCCCAGCCCTTCGCCCTCTGGTTGCAGGAGTGGGGTCTGTCCGCCAACAGCAGCAGCCTGCTCGCCACCATCATCGTCGTGGTACTGGTGACCTACCTCTCCATCGTGGTGGGGGAGCTGGTGCCCAAGCGCCTCGGCCAGCTCAACGCCGAACGCATCGCCTGTCTGGTGGCCCGCCCCATGCTCTGGCTGGCCACCCTGACCCGCCCCTTCGTCTGGCTGCTGTCGACCTCGACCAATGCCAGCCTGCGCCTGCTGCGGGTCGATCAAAGCAGCAGCAACAACGTCACCCAGGAGGAGATCCACGCCATCCTGGTGGAGGGCTCCGAAGCCGGGATCATCGAGGACCACGAACACACTATGCTGCGCAATGTGTTCCGTCTCGACGAGCGCAGCCTCTCCTCCCTGATGGTGCCCCGCAGCGACATCCGCTATCTGGATCTCTCCCTGCCGCTGGAGATCAACCTGCAGCGACTGGTGGAGTATCGCCACGGCTACTTCCCGGTCTGTGACGGCAGCCTGTCGGATCTGGTGGGCATCCTCAACGTCAGCCGGGTACTGCACGCCTACATCAAGGGCGACCCCATCGATCTGGCGGCCCTGACCCAGGACGGCAGCCTGCTGCCGGAGACCCTCAACGGCCTCGAGCTGCTCAACCACTTCCGCACCCACTCGGAGCACATGGTGCTGGTGGTGGATGAATACGGTGAGCTGCAGGGGCTGGTCACCCAGCAGGATCTGCTGGAGACCCTGGCCGGTGACTTCCAGCAGGAAGGTGGCGAAGACAACTGGGCCTTCCAGCGCGCCGACGGCAGCTGGCTGCTCGATGGCCTGATCCCGCTACCCGAATTGAAGGACTGTCTGGAGCTGGTACGGCTGCCGGAAGAAGAAAAACATCACTATCACACCCTTGGAGGGCTTATCATGCTGCTCCTTGGCCGCCTGCCCCAGACCGGAGACATCGTCACCCTGGAACAGTGGCAACTGGAAATAGTGGATATGGACGGCCTGCGCATCGACAAGGTGCTTGCCATGCCTTTGACCGACCAACCCAGCTAACCTGCGGAGTTTGCACGTATGGAGCAGTTTTACCACCTGGCTCACGCCTTCATGAATCAGGATCTGGCGGCCCTGTCCGATCCCAAGATGGTCTTCATGGTCTATGTCGTCCTGCTGACCTTCCTGGTGCTGGAGAATGGCTTCATCCCGACCGCCTTCCTGCCAGGGGACACCCTGCTGATCCTGACCGGCGTGCTCATCTATCAGGGGGTACTGCCGCTGGCGATAGTCCCGCTGCTGATCGTGGCCACCTTCGTCGGCACCTGGCTTGGCTACATGCAGGGGCGCTTCCTCGGCCACACCCAGATGTACCACAGGCTGATGTCCCACCTGGATGACAAGCACAAGGAGAAGGTGTACTACCTGCTCAACAAGTACGGCATAGTCACCCTGATCACGGCTCGCTACATCGCCTTCGTACGCACCGCCTATCCCTATATCGTCGGTGCCAGCGAGATCCCCCAGGGGCGCTTTCTCATCGTCAACCTGGTCAGCTCCATCATGTGGATCTGCCCGCTGGTCGGCCTGGGCTACTACCTGAGCCACACCAAGCTGGCCGCACAGTATGAGTCCCAGTTCCTCAGCATCATCCTCTGCCTGCCGCTGGTACTGCTGGTCGGCGGGTTGATCGCGCTGGTCTGGCGCTGGCTGAGCAAACGCAAGGCCACCGTCTCCAAGGATTGAGACGCGTAACAGGGGTCGCCGGCAGGCGGCCCTTTTTTTATGGAAATAATGACGAAATCCCCGCTGGTGCTCTTGTAAAGCGAGGGCAAAAATGAGTGAATCTAGCGCCTTTTTTCGCTGTAGATGGAGTCGGTTGTATGGGGTGTCGGATTCGCGCAATCGCGCTGCTGTGTGGGTTGATGGGACTGCTTGGATTGCCTGCGGCCCTGGCGGCACCCAACCCGGCCAATCTGAAGTTACAGTCAGGCAGCGCCCTGGTGATGGACGTCAACACGGGCAAGACGCTCTATCAGAAGAACCCCACCCAGGTGCGCCCCATCGCCTCCCTCACCAAGCTGATGACCGCCCTGGTGGTGCTGGATGCCAAGCAGAACCTGAGCCAGACCCTGACCGTCGATCAGAACGACAGGGACAACATCAAGCACACCTACTCCCGGGTGCGCTTCGGCACCAAGGTGACCCGCCGCGATGCCCTGCACCTGGCGCTGATGTCCTCCGAGAACCGTATGGCCTCCGCCCTGGCCCGCCACTATCCCGGTGGCCGCGCCGCTTTTATCCGCGCCATGAACAATAAGGCCAAGCAGCTCGGCATGCGCAATACCCGCTACTATGACTCCACCGGCCTGTCGACCCGCAACGTCTCCACCGCCCAAGATCTGGCCAGGCTCATCTCGGCGGCCTATCGCCAACCGCTGATCCGCCAGTTCACCCAGAACGACAGCATGGAGATGCGCTTCTCCAACCCCTCCTATAGCCTGATGTTCAACAACACTAACCCGCTGGTGAAGAACCCGGACTGGGACGTGCGCCTCTCCAAGACCGGCTATACCGACGAGGCGGGCCGCTGCCTGCTGATGCGCGCCAAGCCGGATCGCCAGGAGCTGGCCATAGTGCTGCTCAACTCTGTGGGCAAACGCACCCCCATCGGCGATGCCAACCGCATTCGCAAGTGGCTCAAGAGCTGAGCGGATAGCTGAAACGCAAAAAAGGATGCCTAGGCATCCTTTTTTATTGTCCAGCGCTCGCCCATGCCCACCGCTCGCAGTATCTGTCTAAGCCAATCCTCAGGGGATGGTAGGCGAACCCTGATGGTATGGGAATGGCACGCGCTCACAGGCCAACCGTGGCTGTCTGAGCCGCTCCCCAAGGGATGGATGATGATACGGGAATAACACGCGCTCACAGGCCAGCCGTGGCTATCTGAATCGATATCCAAGGGATGGTGGGCGACCTGTGATTATGGGGAGGTAGCATGCCCCCACAGGCCCGTCACGCCTGCCTGAGTAGATATCCAGGGGATAGTGGGCGGACCTTAGTGCTACTGAAGTAGAAAGCGCTCAGAGCGGCCTGGGCGAGCGCCTGACGCGGCACAGGGGATCCGCCGGGACTCGTCGGCCGAGTGACAAAGCGACCCAGAGGATAGAGAAAGATAGGGGGGAATGTGCAGATAGCAGCATATTTTCATGCTGAAAGAGGAAATGGGCACATAAAAAAACAGCCTCGACCTGAGTCGAGGCTGTCTATATGGTGCGCCCGGGAGGATTCGAACCTCCGACCACCTGGTTCGTAGCCAGGTACTCTATCCAGCTGAGCTACGGGCGCTCATCAACTTTTAGCATTGCCTTCAAAAATGGTGCGCCCGAGAGGATTCGAACCTCTGACCACCTGGTTCGTAGCCAGGTACTCTATCCAGCTGAGCTACGGGCGCTCATCAATTTTTGACATTGCTTTCAAACATGGTGCGCCCGGGAGGATTCGAACCTCCGACCACCTGGTTCGTAGCCAGGTACTCTATCCAGCTGAGCTACGGGCGCTCATAAATCATTGATTTCATTTTAAATGGTGCGCCCGGGAGGATTCGAACCTCCGACCACCTGGTTCGTAGCCAGGTACTCTATCCAGCTGAGCTACGGGCGCCCTGATTTAAAACGATAAAAAAAGCCTACTTATCAGTAAGCCTTTTTCAAAGTGTCGACTTGCTGATGGTCAACACATGACTCTTGCTTGAGTCGTAATATGGTGCGCCCGGGAGGATTCGAACCTCCGACCACCTGGTTCGTAGCCAGGTACTCTATCCAGCTGAGCTACGGGCGCAAATGGCGGAGAAGGGGGGATTCGAACCCCCGATGCGGGTATAAGCCGCATACTCCCTTAGCAGGGGAGCGCCTTCAGCCTCTCGGCCACCTCTCCGTTTGCGGGGCTGATAATACTTCACAGGGATTTTTAGTCAAACACTTTTTTGGAGAAAACAGAGCGTTCGCTCAGCATTTGGCCAAAGAGTGGAATATTCAAGCAATATCGACACTTACCCCGTCATTTCGCACCCTGCGACGCCCTTTGCAGGACCCAGAAAAACAAAAGGCGACACCGCAAGTGTCGCCTGATAGCTGCTATTGATGCGGCTTAGAAGGCCGGTTGACCCGGTACTTTCTCAGCTTGTATCCGCATGTAGATCTCTTCGCGATGCACGGAGACCTCTTTCGGTGCGTTGACACCGATACGAACCTGGTTGCCTTTCACGCCCAGCACGGTGACAGTCACTTCGTCACCAATCATCAGGGTTTCCCCTACACGACGAGTCAAAATAAGCATTCGCTTGCTCCTGTATCCTGTTTTGTAATTATATCGATATGCACCATTATCTTACAAAGATACCGATATGGTAAATGGTTGAAACTAAATCAATCAGGGATTGTTCCCCAAGGGCTGCTCATGAGGCTCATTGTCCAGCCCGAACGCTGAGTGCAACGAACGCACCGCCAGCTCCAGGTACTTCTCGTCAATCACCACGGATATCTTGATTTCAGAGGTGGAAATCAGCTGCATGTTGATCCCCTCCTCGCCCAATACCTTGAACATGGTGCGCGCGACACCGGGATGATTCCACATGCCGACCCCGACGATGGAGACCTTGGCGATCTCCCCGTTGCCCTGCACACAGGCGGCCCCCAACTCGGTGGCTGTCTGCTCCAGCAGGGCGCGAGCCCGGCGGTAGTCATCGCGATTCACCGTAAAGGTGAAATCGGCGGTGCCATCTCCCAGAGTGTTCTGCACTATCATGTCGACATCGATGTTGGCATCACTGATCGGATTCAGGATCTGCGCCGCCACCGTCGGCCTGTCCGGCACACCCAGAATGGTCAGGCTGGCCTCGTTGCGATTGAACGCAATGCCGGATACCAGGGGTGCTTCCATCCTCTCACCTCCGTATGTGATTAAGGTTCCCTCTCCGTCGATAAAGCTCGACAGCACCCGCAGTGGCACGCGGTACTTGCCCGCGAATTCCACCGAACGGATCTGCAGCACCTTGGCCCCCAAGCTCGCCATCTCCAACATCTCCTCGAAGGTGATGGTGGCAAGGCGGCGGGCCTTGGGTTCGATGCGCGGATCCGTGGTATAGACCCCATCCACATCGGTAAAGATCTGGCATTCATCGGCCTTGAGAGCCGCCGCGACCGCCACCGCCGTGGTGTCCGATCCACCGCGGCCCAGGGTGGTGATGGCATTGTGCTCATCCCGCCCCTGGAAGCCGGCAATCACCACCACCTTGCCCGCGCCCAGTTCAGCCTGAACCTGCTCGGTGTCGATGTGGGTGATACGCGCCTTGCCATAGGCGGCATCGGTATGAATACGGACCTGGTCACCGGTCATTGAGACCGCCGGACAACCCCGTTTGTTCAACGCGATCGCCAGCAGCGCTATGGTGACCTGCTCACCGGTGGAGACCAGCACATCCATCTCGCGCCGGTTGGCATCGGGGTCCAGCTGCTGGGCCATGCCCAGCAGCCGGTTGGTCTCGCCCGACATGGCGGAGACGACCACCACCACATCGTGTCCTTGAGCGCGGGTCTGTTGAACCCGCTCGGCGACCGCCGCGATCCGCTCCAGCGTGCCGACCGAGGTGCCGCCGTACTTCTGTACATAGAGTGCCACAGATCACCTCGCCCGATTACAGGCGCTCTTCCAGCCAGGAGTGAACGGATTGCAGCGCCGCCGGTACGGCCTCAGGCTGAGTACCACCCGCCTGGGCCATGTCGGGACGACCACCGCCCTTGCCACCCACCTGCTGGGCCACCAGATTGACCAGCTCACCGGCTTTCACCTTGGAGGTCAGGTCGTTGGTGACACCGGCGATCAGGTTGACCTTGTCATCGCTGCTGGTTGCCAGCAATACGACACCGGACTTCATCTGGTTCTTCAGCTCATCGAGCATGCCGCGCAGGGACTTGGGATCCGCCCCTTCCAGCGCAGCAATCAGCACCTTCTGGCCATTGATTTGAATGACCTGGCTCAGCAGGTCGCTACCGGCCTGCGCCGCCAGCTTGGCCTTGAGCTGTTCCAGCTCGCGCTCCATGAATTTGGACTTGTCCATCATCTGACGGACCTTGTCGGCGATGGAGAACTGATCCCCCTTCACCAGGGCGGCCGCCTCTTCGATCTGCTCGGCCAGCTGATGCATGAAGTCGATGGCGCCCTTGCCGGTCACCGCCTCGATACGACGGACACCCGCCGCGATGCCGCTCTCGGCGATGATTTTGAAGAAGCCGATGTCACCGGTGCGCTTGGCGTGAGTACCGCCGCACAGCTCGGTGGAGTAGTCGCCCATGCGCACAACCCGCACGTCGTCTTCGTATTTCTCGCCAAACAGCGCCATGGCACCGGCGGACTTGGCCGCTTCCAGATCCATGACCTGAGTCGCGATGTCGTGGTTGGCACGGATCTGGGCATTGACCAGCTCCTCGACCCGGCGAATGGTCGCCATGGTCAGCCCCTCGAAGTGGGAGAAGTCGAAGCGCATGCGCTCGGCCCCCACCAGGGATCCTTTCTGGGTCACGTGATCACCCAGCGCCTGGCGCAGGGCGGCGTGCAGCAGGTGAGTCACCGAGTGGTTCAGGGCGATGGCCTGACGACGCTCGCCATCGACCACGGCTTCGACCTCGGCGCCCTTCTCCAGGGTACCCAGCTCCAGGTAGCCCTTGTGGATGATGGCCTTGCCTGCCTTCTGGGTGTCGGTCACGGCGAAGATGCCGTCATCCACCTTGAGCACGCCGCTGTCACCCACCTGACCGCCGGACTCGGCATAGAAGGGGGTTTCGGCCAGCACGACCACGGCTTCTTCGCCGGAGATGAGGCCATTCACTTCGACCCCATCCTTGTAGATGCCGACGACTGTGCTCTTCTGGCTCAGCTGCTTGTAACCGGTAAATGGGGTTTCGAAATCGAGTTTCAACACCTCGTTGTAGTTCACCCCGAAGCTGGAGGCTTCTTTGGCACGGGCGCGCTGCTTCTCCATCTCGACCTTGAAGCCTTCCTCGTCGATGCCGATCTCGCGCTCGCGCACCACGTCGGCGGTGAGATCTGCCGGGAAGCCGTAGGTGTCATACAGCTTGAACACCACCTCACCCGGGATCACCTTGGCGTCCCCCAGGTTGGCCAGCACGTCTTCCAGCAGCAGCAGACCACGATCCAGCGTGCGGACGAACTGTTCCTCTTCGATGCGCAACACGCGCTCGACCAGCGGCAGCTGGGCGATCAGCTCGCCGGCCACGTCCTTCATCTGCACCGCCAGTTCGGCAGCCAGCTTGTAGAAGAACACCTCGGTGGCACCCAGCTTGCGGCCATGACGCACGGCGCGACGGATGATGCGGCGCAGCACATAGCCACGGCCTTCGTTGGACGGCATCACGCCGTCTGCCACCAGGAAGGCGCAGGAGCGGATGTGGTCGGCGATGACGCGCAGGGACTGGTTGCTCAGATCCTCGGTGCCGACGATCTCGGCCGCCTTCTTGATCAACGCCTGGAAGATGTCGATCTCGTAGTTGGAGTGCACGCCCTGCATGATGGCGGAGATACGCTCCAGACCCATGCCGGTGTCCACTGAGGGACGGGGCAGCGGTTCCATGGTGCCGTCAGACTGGCGGTTGAACTGCATGAAGACCACGTTCCAGATCTCGATGAAGCGGTCGCCGTCTTCTTCCGGTGAGCCGGGAGGGCCACCCCAGAGGTGGTCGCCGTGATCGTAGAAGATCTCGGTGCAGGGGCCGCAGGGGCCGGTATCACCCATCTGCCAGAAGTTATCGGAGGCAAAGGCGGCGCCCTTGTTGTCGCCGATGCGCACGATGCGATCGGTGGGCACGCCGATTTCATTGGCCCAGATGTTGAAAGCTTCGTCGTCCGTTTCATAGACGGTTACCAGCAGGCGCTCTTTGGGCAGCTTGAGGGTACCGGTCAGGAATTCCCAGGCAAAACGGATGGCGTCCTGCTTGAAGTAGTCACCGAAGCTGAAGTTACCCAACATCTCGAAGAAGGTGTGGTGACGAGCGGTATAGCCGACGTTTTCCAGGTCATTGTGCTTGCCGCCAGCCCGTACACAACGCTGGGAAGTGGTGGCTCTGTTGTAGGCACGCTTGTCTGCGCCAAGGAACACGTCCTTGAACTGGTTCATCCCTGCGTTGGTGAACAGCAAGGTCGGATCGTTGTGCGGCACCAGCGAGCTGGAGGAGACAACCTGGTGCCCCTGGGAGCGGAAATACTCGAGGAACGCGGAACGTAACTCTGACGTGGACATATACATGGAAAATCCTGCTTGATTCGGATACGGACTTTTAATCGCAATAATGTAAGTTTTCTGCGGGGTAAAGTAAAACGTACCGGCTCGTAGCGGGTGAAAAAGCACGCATGGTCCGCAGAGCGGGAGGAAGGCATGGCCATGCCGCCAGCAGCGGCGGCCATGGGAAGTGGGTACTTGCAACTGAAGGTCTGACCAGAACGGGGCCCAGGTGCAGGATCTCTGTGTGAAACAGCCAGAGGAAACGGCCATCCGCCAGCCAGGTCATGACGATGGCGGGGCAGCGACTCCTCCCGCGCCGGCGTGACCGAGAGGGCATAGCTATGGCGGACCCTTACTCACCCCGCTCCTGCATGGCCGAGAGGGCGTAACGGGCCTGATCCTGATTGAAGCCGCGGCCAAGCAGATACTTGAGCCACTTCATTCGCAGCTTGAACTCCTCCAGCTCACTCGACCTGGCCCGCCGCTGTAGCAGCTCGGACGCCAGCTCGAACCAGTCCAGCTCGGGTTGCTCAAACGCACGCTCTATCTGGGCATCACTCAGCCCTTTGCGGCGCAGCTCGAAGCGGATCTTGATGGGCCCATGCCCCTTGGCGGCACCGGCCCGCACGGCCATGGCGCCATAGCGCTCGTCATCGACCCAGTGATAACCGCGGCAATAGTCGAGCACGGCGCCGATCACCTCGTCGTTGAAGCCCTGTTTGCGCAAGCGATTCGCCAGTTCGGACTCGGCACTCTCCCGGCGCGCCAGGCTGCGCATGGCAAAGGCGCGGGCCGCGGCAAACATCTCTTCGAATGAGGGTTCTTCTGGGGGGACTGGGGTATCGGCGGGTTCTGACATGGATTCATCGACCATAAATGACAAGGCCGGGGATTAGCCCGGCCTTTCTGTTTACTCGAGTTCTTCGCCTTCGGGCTCGAACTCGTCGGCCTCGATGGCGGCAGGCTTGTCGTCCACCGGAGCGGCGCCCGAGAGCAGCAGCTCACGCAGTCTGGCTTCCACTTCGGCCGCCATAGCCTTGTTCTCACTGAACAGCTTCATCACGTTGGCCTTGCCCTGACCAATCTTCTCGCCATTGTAGCTGTACCAGGCACCGGCCTTGTCGATCAGCTTGTGCTTGACGCCCAAGTCCACCAGCTCACCCTCTTTGGAGATGCCGGCACCGTAGAAGATCTGGAACTCGGCCTGCTTGAAGGGCGGAGCCACCTTGTTCTTGACCACCTTGACGCGGGTCTCGTTACCGACCACTTCGTCGCCATCCTTGATGGCGCCGATGCGGCGGATGTCCAGGCGCACTGAGGCGTAGAACTTGAGCGCGTTACCACCCGTGGTGGTTTCCGGGCTGCCGAACATGACGCCGATCTTCATCCGGATCTGGTTGATAAAGATACACAGGCAGTTCGCGTTCTTGATGTTGGCGGTCAGCTTGCGCAGGGCCTGGGACATCAGACGGGCCTGCAGGCCGACGTGGGAATCCCCCATCTCGCCTTCGATTTCTGCCTTCGGCGTCAGGGCGGCCACGGAGTCGACGATGATGACGTCGACGGCGTTGGAGCGCACCAGCATGTCGCAAATTTCCAGCGCCTGCTCACCGGTATCCGGCTGGGAGATCAGCAGCTCATCGACGTTGACCCCCAGCTTGGCGGCATAGATGGGGTCGAGTGCGTGTTCCGCATCGACGAAGGCACAGGTCTTGCCTTTCTTCTGGGCTTCCGCGATCACCTGCAGGGTCAGGGTGGTCTTGCCCGAGGATTCCGGACCGTAGATCTCGACGATACGACCACAAGGCAGGCCGCCGATACCCAGCGCCACGTCCAGGGAGAGAGAACCGGTGGAGATGGCTTCGATGTCCATGGTCTTACTGTCGCCAAGACGCATGATGGAACCCTTGCCGAACTGCTTTTCAATCTGGCCCAGCGCAGCCGCCAGTGCCTTCTGTTTGTTCTGATCCATGCCAATCTCCGCTGGGAATCGTGGTGAAGAAGTGAAGTTGGGCTAAGTATACTGTTTATGCATACAGTATCAAGCCCAATTTATCTGAGCAGGGCCAACAAGCCGGACAAGGCCTGCCTGACAGCCTGCCGCCGCACCTGCTGTCGGTCGCCGTCGAAGCGGGCCAGCAGGGAGTGATGACGACCGCTCTTGTCCACCCAGGCAAACCAGACGGTGCCTACCGGCTTGTCGTCGCTGCCGCCCCCCGGCCCCGCGATGCCGCTGATGGCCACGCTGATGCCCGCATCGGAGCGGGCCAGGGCGCCCCTGGCCATCTCCAGCACCACGGCCTCGCTGACGGCGCCATGGCGCAGCAGGCTGTCGATGCTGACTCCCAGCATCTGCTGCTTGGCCTCATTGGTATAGGTGACGAAGCCTCTGTCGAACCAGCCGGAGCTGCCCGCCACCTCGGTGATGGCCGTGGCGACGCCGCCGCCGGTACAGGATTCCGCCGTGGCTGCCATCCAGCCCCGCCCCGTCAGCGCCTCCCCCAGTTCCTGGGATAAGCGGGCAATCTCAGCTTCAAGCCCCATGGTCGTACCCTCTTTGGCCATTTTCAGGCGAACGATGGGGCCCATTATGCAATTGCCCCGGATCCCGGGCAACCAGCCGGGCACCCGCTGCGTCTCGTCCTGGCCCAGGACAGCAACTGTCGCAGGCTTTGCGGGCAAGCCCCGCCATATCAGCTAGTTACCTCCGCTTAAGCTCCAGTACATGGGGGCTCCCTATACTCAGCAAGCACCGCCTATGCGGTTTCAATCCTGTGAAACATGGAGAAAGACAGATGAAGCATCAGTTCAAAGTCGCCGTTGCCGCCCTGGCGATGTGCTTTGCCAGCAATACCTTTGCCACCGAGACTGCCACTGACCTGCAAAGCGAGACCACCCTGGCCCAGGAGCTGAACCTGTCCAGCGCCCAGACTGAGCAGATCAAAGGGTTACGTGAGCAGACCATGAACAGCCTGAGCTCACTCAAGCTCGACGCCATCGGCCAGGACGTGATCGTCAACATGATCAAGTCTGGCAAGTGGGATGAGGCGGCCGCCAAGAAACAGCTGCAGACCATCAGCGACATCCAGGCCCAGGCCCGTTACTACCGCGCCTTCTACCTGTTCGAAGTCAGCAAGGTGCTGACCGCCGAGCAGAAAGCCAAGCTGCACCAGATGATGAGTGGCGACGAAGCCATGTACTAAGAGGCGGTTTATCCTCCTCTGACCGCAATCCCCGCACCGGTGCGGGGATTTGTTTTTCCGCGCCTTCCTACAGCGCACCCCAGACCAGCGCTCATTCCCACAGCCCCACCAGACCCGATGCTTTATCACTCGCCCCATACAAGGTTTCGCGGGCAGTTGCTAAATCCAGAAGCCTCACCGAGTTTCTCTCCGAGGTAGAGATTCCCCCTCACCATCTCGCCCCGAGCATGTAGAATAGCGGCCAGATTCAGACCCATCAAGGCAGACGCTTGCCCGCAAGAGCACCCTCTGGAACAGCACATGACAGCACAATACCAAGCCCCCAGCGCCGCCCTCGGCGCCCACACTCCCATGATGCAGCAGTATCTTGGTCTCAAGGCCGAGAATCCGGAGATCCTGCTGTTCTACCGGATGGGCGACTTCTACGAACTCTTCTATGACGATGCCCGCAAGGCCTCCCAACTGCTCGACATCTCCCTGACCAAGCGCGGTCAGTCGGCGGGCAGCCCCATTCCCATGGCGGGGGTGCCCTATCACGCCATCGAGGGCTATCTCGCCAAGCTGGTGCAGCTCGGCGAATCCGCCGCCATCTGCGAACAGGTGGGGGATCCCGCCACCAGCAAGGGGCCGGTGGAGCGCAAGGTCATCCGCATCATCACCCCGGGCACCGTCTCCGACGAGGCGCTGCTCTCCGAGCGCCAGGACAACCTGATCGCCGCCGTCTATCACGATGGCCGCCGCTTCGGCTACAGCACCATGGACGTCAGCTCCGGCCGCTTCTTCATCAACCAGTTCGATAAGGAAGAGACGCTGCTGGCCGAGCTGCAACGCACAAACCCGGCCGAACTGCTCTACCCGGAATCCTTCGAGTTCCTGCACCACGTCGAGGGCCGCCGCGGTCTGCGCCGCCGTCCCGAGTGGGAGTTTGAGCTGGGCACCGCCCGCAAGCTGCTGTGCCAGCAGTTCGGCACCCAGGATCTGGTGGGCTTTGGGGTCGAGCAGAGCGAGACCGCCCTGTGCGCCGCCGGCTGCCTGATGCAGTACGTGAAAGACACCCAGCGCACCGCCCTGCCCCACATTCGCGGCGTGCGCCTCGAGCAGCCGGATCACGCCGTCATCATGGATGCCGCCACCCGCCGCAACCTGGAGCTGACCCAGAATCTGGCGGGAGGCTATGAAAACACCCTGGCCGAGGTACTGGACAGGACCGCCACCCCCATGGGCAGCCGGTTACTCAAGCGCTGGATCCACCAGCCGATCCGGGATCGGGTGATCCTCAAGGGGCGTCAGAGCACCATCAAGGAGCTCATCGAGCAGAACCTGTACGACGATCTCGGCGCCCTGCTGCGCCAGGTTGGCGACGTGGAGCGGGTGCTGGCTCGCCTCGCCCTGCGCAGTGCCCGCCCGCGCGACCTGACTCGCCTGCGACAGGCGTTTGCCCAACTGCCCGAGCTGCAAAGGCTGTTGGCCGACAGCGAGCACGAGGCGGTGCAGCAACTCGGCGAGCGGGCCAGCACCTTCCCCGAGCTGCTGGACTTGCTGGAGCGCGCCATGATGGAGGTGCCGCCCGTGCTGATCCGCGATGGGGGCGTCATCCGTGACGGCTTCAATCAGGAGCTGGACGAGCTGCGGGATCTGGCGAACGGTGCCACCGCCAGCCTGGCCCGCATCGAGGAGCGGGAGAAGACCCTGACCGGCATCAACACCCTCAAGGTGGGCTACAACAGGGTGCACGGTTTCTACATCGAGGTGAGCCGCGCCAACAGCCATCTGGTGCCGGCCCACTACATCCGCCGCCAGACGCTAAAGAACAACGAACGCTACATCATCGATGAGCTGAAAAAGTACGAGGACAAGGTACTCACCGCCCAGGCCCAGGCGCTGGCATTGGAGAAGCGCCTCTACGAGGAGCTGCTCGACGCCCTGTTGCCCCACCTCGGGGATCTGCAGGAATCCGCTGCGGCCCTTGCCGAGCTGGACGTGCTGGCGAACCTCGCCGAGCGGGCCGAGACCCTGGATTACCGTTGCCCGCAGCTCATCGACGAGGAGCAGATCCTGATTGAAGGGGGCCGCCACCCGGTGGTGGAACAGGTGATGAGCGATCCCTTCATTGCCAACCCGATCCGGCTGGCCCGGGAGCGCCGGATGCTGATCATCACCGGTCCCAACATGGGCGGTAAGTCCACCTACATGCGCCAGACCGCGCTCATAGTGCTGCTGGCCCACATCGGCGCCTTCGTCCCCGCCGACAGCGCCCGCATCGGCCCCATCGATCGCATCTTCACCCGCATCGGAGCCTCGGACGATCTTGCCTCCGGCCGTTCCACCTTCATGGTGGAGATGACAGAGACCGCCAACATCCTCAACAACGCCACCGCCCGCAGCCTGGTGCTGATGGACGAGATCGGCCGTGGCACCAGCACCTACGACGGGCTGTCGCTGGCCTGGGCCTGCGCCGAGCAGCTGGCGAGCAAGATAGGTGCCTACACCCTGTTCGCCACCCACTACTTCGAGCTGACCCGGCTGCCGGAGCTGATGGAGGGGCTGGCCAACGTTCATCTGGACGCGGTCGAGCATGGGGACACCATCGCCTTCATGCACGCGGTGCAGGAGGGGGCGGCGAGCCGCTCCTACGGCCTGCAGGTCGCGGCGCTGGCGGGAGTGCCGAAAGCGGTGATAAGCCAGGCCCGCCACAAGCTGGCGGAGCTGGAGAGTGCCACGCCGGCACCCACCAGCGGGAAGACACGCAAGGCCCCGCCGGTGCCGATAGCCCAGCCCCACCCCGTGGTGGAGGAGCTCGCCGCGGTGCGCCCGGACGAGCTGAGCCCGCGCCAAGCGCTGGATCTGCTCTACCGCCTCAAGCAGTTGCTGTAACCGGCTCTGCCAGCACAGGATGCAAAAAGGGGAACCTCGCGGTTCCCCTTTTCATTTCACGCCGTGCCAGCGGCCTAGGCCGGACCAATCCTGTCCATCAGGCTCATATGGGAGGAGCCGTCGTGGCGCTTGAGCTTCTGCCGGTACTCGAACTGGTGCTGACTCTCCTGCTTGAGCCCCAGCATCAGCGAATAGCACATGGCCAACATGATCAGCGAGAACGGCAGCGCGGCTATGATGCTGGCCGCCTGCAGGGCCGCCAGCCCGCCGGACACCAGCAGGATACCCGCCACCAGCCCCTGCCCCAGTCCCCAGATGGCGCGGTGCAGCACGGGGGGATCCTGATCGCCGATGGAGAGCAGGGTCGTGATGACCAAGGTGCCCGAATCGCTGGAGGTGATGAAGTAGGTGCAGATCAGCAGGGTCAGCACCCCCTTGGCGATCCAGCCGAAGGTCTCCCAGTGCAGCAGCTCCACCGTCTTGTAGAGCGCCAGGGTCACGTCCTGATTGACCGCCGCCACCACACCACCGCCTCCGAACAGCTCCAGGTTCATGGCGGTGCCACCGAATACCGTGAGCCAGAACATGCCGAGCAGGGAGGGCACCAGCAGCACCCCGAGCACGAACTCACGGATGGTGCGCCCCTTGGAGATGCGGGCGATGAACATGCCGACGAAGGGCGCCCAGGCGATCCACCAGCCCCAGTAGAAGGCGGTCCAGCTCGACTGCCAGGCCGAGGTGCCGTTGGCCTCGGTGTTGGTCCAGAAGCTCAGCTTGATGATGTTCTGCAGGTAGTCGCCGATGTTCTGCACATAGGCGTTGAGGATGTAGGTGGTCGGGCCCAGCACCAGGAAAAGGCCGAGCACGAAGACGCTGAGCCAGATGTTGAGTTCGGACAGCAGCTTGACCCCACGCCCCACGCCGGACACCGCCGACAGGGTCGCGATCAGGCTGATGCCGCCGATGAGCCACAGCTGGTTGCCCTGGGACACCGTCATGCCGAACATCTGGTTGAGGCCGGTGTTCATCTGGGAGACGCCGAGGCCGAGGGAGGTCGCCACCCCGAACACGGTACCAAACACCGCCAGCACGTCGGCGGCATGGCCCCAGAAGCCGTAGATACGCTCGCCGAGAATGGGGTAGAGCACGGAGCGGATCGCCAGCGGCAACTTGCGGCGATAACTGAAGAAGGCCAGGGAGAGGCCGACGATCACATAGATGGCCCAGGGGTGCAGGCCCCAGTGGAAGAAGGTGAGGCGCATGGCGATCTGGGCCGCCTCCGGCGTCATCCCTTCGGTGATAAAGGGGTTGCCCTGCAGGTGGTTCATGGGCTCGGCGATGCTCCAGAACACCAGGCCTATGCCCATGCCGGCGCTGAACAGCATGGAGAACCAGGCAAAGTAGCCAAACTCCGGTACCTGGTCGTCGTCGCCCAGCCGGATGCTGCCAAAGCGGCTGAACATCAGATAGACGGCGAAGAACAGGAACAGGGCGACCACCAGAATGTAGTACCACTTGAAGCCTGCGATGATGTTGTCCTTGGCGCCGACGAACCAGGCCGCGGCCGTCTCCGGCACGAAGACCCCGAACAGCAGGAACAGGGTGATGACGGTCAGAGCCGTCATGGCCATGGTGGGATTGAGGCCTTTCAACGGCCCTTTGGTTGCTCGCATCTGGCCTCCTTAGTCGTTGTTGAAAAAGTCTTCACCCACGTGATCTCCCGCCCCGCCGATGGCGCGATAGACCAGGCGGCCTGCCACCTGCTCACGGTGATCCACCAGGCTGACCGAAGGCTGGCCGTTCACCGCGTGGCGCTTGCCGAGGAAGATGGCCATGGGCATGCCCAGATTGGAGATGCCGCTGGTGATCCAGAGCCGGTTGAAGTCGTAGGAGCCACCGATGAACTCGAGCTGGGCCAGGCCGGTATCGAGGCCGGTCAGGTAGAAGTTCATGGCGCTCTCGTCGGGGAAGAGGTGAACCAGCACATAGGCATAGCGCAATTCATTCACCAACTCCTTTAGGCTGAAAGCACCTGTCTCGCTGCAGGAGAGGGGCAATTCGCCATCGTAGTGGTGCACCTTGAGGTTGTTGGGGTCCTCGTCATAGGCGGGTTGATAGCGCACGAAGGCCGAGGTATCAGGCAGCTCATAGCGCACCCTGACGACCTTTAGTCCGGCCACCAGCGACTTGATATCCAGTGCATCATTCATGTATCACTCCTCGAATATCGGGTTAAAATTCGGAAATTGTCCGACAACCTAACACATTATTCATTAGAGCAGAAATGATTACACCAAAAACCATATTGACCTTGCGACGAATTAGGCGGACAATTTTGCGCCTCTCAACTGCCCTGCCACGACCCAGATCCCATGGAAAAACATGATGAAGTGCTGGTTGCCCTGCGCCAGATCATCCGTGCCATCGACATGCACTCCAAACGCTTGATCAAGGAAGCCGGACTGACCTCGCCGCAGCTCCTGCTGCTCAAGGGGATCAACGAGCTGGGGCAGATCTCCATGCGCCAGCTGGCGGATCACACCAACATGAGTCAGGCCACCGCGACCACCATCATGGACCGCCTGGAGAGCCGTCAGCTGGTGCAGCGCATTCGCAGCAGCACCGACAAGCGCAAGGTACATGCGACCCTGACTGACGCAGGCCGTGCCCTGCTGGCACAGGCGCCGACCCCGTTGCAAGAGAGCTTCATCCAGCGCTTTCAGGCGCTGGAAACCTGGGAGCAGGGCTTGCTGCTCTCCTCCCTGCAACGCATCTCGGCCATGATGAATGCCGATGGCATCGATGCCGCCCCCGTGCTGAGCGTCAGACCGCTCACCGAAGAGCGGGCCTGAGGCGATAACGGACATAAAAAAAGCTCCCGAACGGGAGCTTTTTTTCTTTGGGATCCTCAGCGGGATCACTCTTCCAGGCTGATACCGATGTTGGAGACACCGTCTTGCGCCGCAAAGGTACGGATCGCCAGAATCCGGTCGCTGTCGCGCTCATGGGCCACCCGCTTGAGCAGCTCGACCTGAAACTCCAGCTCGGCCTCGATGTACTCGTGCTCGTACAGCTCTTCGTCGGTCAGCTCACGGCCTTCCAGCATGTCGATAAACCCGGCCACGGTTCCCACCGAAGCATGACTGGCATCTTCGGCTTCTTCCCCCACCCGGCAGATCACCGAGTTGTAGGCACAGCCCAGTGCCACACAGGCATCCAGCGCCGGATAGGCACCGTAAGATTCAAACTTGCCCGGCTCGGGAATGTAGACCTCGAATGCCTCCAGAATGGCCCCGAGATTGACCCGGGAGCCCTTCACTGTGAGGTAGTTCCACATCTGATCCAGCGCATGACGAAATGCCTTCGCATCACCGAAACCAGCTGCCTGGGTAAACAGCACATAGTTGGGGTACATGCGCTCCGCCAGCGCCAGGGTGTAGACGGTCTGTTGCCAAGGCTGTAGCTCGGCCAGTCGCTTATAAAACTTGTCACCAAACACTGGAGTCGGATCCTTTGCAAAATGTGGGACGGATTGTAGCCCACGAGGGCCGTGGCGAAAACGAAAAAGCGCCAGGCTCGGCTATCTTGCCCGATCAACTGGGGTAAGATGGAAACAGTACAGCCTCCGCCGTGCCATAAACATGATAAGGAACAAGAGTATGAGCCAACGTACCCTGCTTCTGCTCAGCCAGGACAACGCCCACTATGAACGTCTGCTCAAGGCGGCCCACCTCCCCCATCTGCGCATTCTGCGGGCCGACAACCAGACCGAGGCCGAACGACTGATCGGGGAGGCTCATATCCTGATGGCCGAGCCGGCCCGTGCCAAGCCACTGTTGCCCAAGGCCGGCAAGCTCGCCTGGCTGCAATCCACCTATGCGGGTGTCGACGTGCTGCTGGATGCCAGCAGTCGCCGCGATTATCTGCTGACCAATGTGCGCGGTATCTTCGGCCCGCTGATGAGCGAGTACGTGTTTGGTCACCTGCTCAGCCTGTCGCGCCAGTTGCCACTCTACAGTGAACAGCAGCACCAGAAGCTGTGGCAGAGCCATCCCTATCAAGGCCTGAAAGGCAAGACCCTGCTGCTGCTCGGCACCGGCAGCATAGGCCAGCACATCGCCCAGACCGGCAAGCACTTCGGCATGAGGGTGCTCGGCATCAGCCACAGCGGCCGTGAGCGGGCGGGCTTCGATCAGGTGTATCAGCTGCCTGCGCTGAACAAGATACTGGCCCAGGCCGATGTCATCGTCAGCGTGTTGCCAGCCACCCGCGAGACCCGCCACCTGTTCACCGCCGAGCGCTTCAAGCACTGCAAGCCGAGCGCCATCCTGTTCAACGTCGGCCGGGGCAATGCCGTACACGAGGGAGATCTGCTGGAGGCGCTGCGTACCGAGCAGATCGCGATGGCCGTGCTGGATGTGTTCGAGCAGGAGCCCCTGCCCGCCACCAGCCCGCTCTGGCACCAGCCCAATCTCATCATCACCCCCCACAACAGCGCCTACAGCTTCCCGGAAGATGTGGCCCAGATCTTCATCCGCAACTACATCCGCTTCATCGACGGTCAGCAGCTCGATGGCCGGATCGACTTCGACAAGGGCTACTGAGCCCTGGCTGCAACAAAAAGGCCCCGCCAGTCTGGCGGGGCCTTTTCATATCCGGGACGAGGAATTAACCCGCCTCCATCTCCTTGCGATAGCTCTTCACCTTGGCGAGGAACTGGCGCTTGTCCTTGCCGCTCAAGGGTTCCGCCATCGGCAGCTTGACCTTCATGGGATCCACCGGACGGTTGTTGATCCGCACCTCGTAGTGCAGGTGGGCACCGGTGGAGCGGCCTGTGTTGCCGGAGAGCGCAATCTTGTCCCCCATCTTCACCTTCTGGCCGGGTTTCACCAGCAGCTTGCTCAGGTGCAGATAGCGGGTCATCAGGGTGCGGCCATGCTTGATCACCACATAGGTACCGGCCAGCGGGTGGCGGGTCGCCTTGAGCACAACCCCGTCACCGGTAGCCATGACCGCCGTGCCCACCGGCAGGGCGAAGTCGGTGCCCTCGTGGGGGCGAACCTGCCCCGTGATGGGATGGCGCCGGGCCGGGTTGAAGTTGGAGCTGACCCGATAGCGACTGTGGGTCGGATAACGGCGGAAGCCACGCTCCAGGCTGTTTGCCTGGCCGTCATAATAGTTGCCATCTTCCGACAGCCAGGCAGACACCGCCTTGCCCTGGCTGAACACTTCGACGCCCAGCAGCTGGGTGTTGCCTGTGCTCTTGCCCTCGACCGTCTCCTGTCTCACCAGCACCTTGAACTTGTCACCCTTTTGCAAGTCCTTGGCGAAGTTCATCCGCCACTGGAACAGGTTGGCAATCTTCTGGATGTGGTTCGCCGGGATCCCCGCATTGCGGGCGCTGACATAGAAGCTGCCGTTGATGACGCCGTCATAACTCTTCTGCTGCCACTGCACCTCTTCATTGAGCATGTTGGCGCTGTAAGTGTCGTCAGTACGCTCCAGCACCAGGGTCTGCTTGATGTTCAGGCGGATCTTCAGCTGCTGCAGTATGTTGTCCTGATCGATCAGCAACTCTATGGTCTGGCCGGGCTTGAGACGCGCCAGGTTGTTCTTGCTGTCCGCGTCCAGCACCTTGTAGAGGGTGGTGGTGGAGAGGCCAAGGTTGTTGAAGATGGTGGTCAGGTTCTCACCGTTGCGCACCCGGTAATCCTGCCACTGAGGGGTAGCATCAGCCGGGATGTCATCTTCCGGGGCCGCAGCCTCCACCAGTTCGTGATCCGGAATGTCGTTGAAGTCGGTGTTGTCTTCGTTGGTTGCGGTGCCAGTGGTGGCGATCGGCAACTCCAGACGCAATGGCCGCTCCAGGATGTCACCTGGGGCTGGCAATACGGCTACCGCTGACAGCGTCATGGCCGTGAGCAATAGCATGGCGTAAAAATGCTTGCGGGGAACCGGGGGTTCCCAGTTGGCAGCCTGCGCTACCAAGGGACGGAGACGTTTCATCCGCTATCCTGTCGTTAGATCTAAGGGTGGTAGTTGTGGGTCTGTTTTTATGAGTTTTTCTTATGAAAACCGAATATCTGGTTTTTAGACCTAAATACTTACAAAAAGTTCATAGCTATATGCACGAACCTCACATTTTATGCATAACCTCCCTCCATGGGCAGAAATGATCGTCTCTTTCAGCCATTTTTTTCTATTTTTAAGAACCGGGTCCGGTTGTTTTCGCGGCCTAACCCTCAAATGTTGCAATAACATTGCCATGGAGTAGGTATGTCATTGGCCAGATTGTTAAATGTAATCATCCTGATCCTGTTCGCCATCGGTGCCATCCTGCTGTTCATGCTCGAGATCACCACGGTACGGCAATCCATCCTCGATCAGATGTCGGCCAACCTGGAGACCGCCATCACGGCGCTGGGGCTGGTGCTGCAGGGGACCCTGCTCAACGACGACAAGGTGCTGGCGGAAACCATAGTCAACGCCATGTTCGACGGTGGCTTCGTCAGCTCGGTCACCCTGCTGGATCCGGATGGACAACTGCTGTTCCAGAAGGCATTCCACACCGCGCAACAGAACATTCCCAGCTGGCTTCCCACCGTCATCAGCATGCCGCCGGTCAAGGTCGAACAGGAGCTCACCGATGGCTGGCGCATCCTCGGCACCCTCACCCTCGAGGGACACAAGGGCTATGCCTACCAGCACCTGTGGAACGCCATCAGCCGCACCGGGCTGGCCCTGCTCGGTGGTCTGGTGGTGCTGACCCTCATCATCCAGTGGGTGTGCAATCGCCTGCTGCGCCCCCTCGAGGAAGTCAGCCTGCAGTTGATGCAGATCCGCAAACGCCAGTTCAGCGGCAACCTGCCCACTCCCTGGTTGCGGGAACTGCAGGAGGTTGTCGCCTCCATCAACCAGCTGATCTCCGAGCGTAAACGGGATCTGCTGCAGCAGCGCCTCAAGATCACCCAACTCGGCAAGCACGACGACATCCAGACCCCTCAGCCGCTGATGGGGCTGGCCGAGACCGCAAACGGCATGCATCTGCAGCACTTCGTCTCCACCCAGGGGGACATAAGGCTATACAGCCGGCTCATTCCCCGCACCCCGCCGACCACGGATAGTTCACCGGACGAGATCCGGGCCCTGCTCAACGACTGGCTGGCGCAGAAGGCGGAGGGGATCCAGCTCCCCCTCAGCCTGCTCACTCACCCCGACTGGGCACAGTTCGCCTCATCCCTGGCGAGCGGCCGAGGCAAGACCCTGGACTGGCGCTGGGATCTGACCAGCTTCCCCCCTCTGGCCGAGGAACGGCTGACGGCGCTGCAGGCCCAGGGGGTCGAGATGGCATTCAGCAACGTGCCCATGAACAACGACAACCTGACCAGGCTCGATCCCGTCAGACCGGTGTTCATCAGCTGTCAGCTGACCCAGACCCCCCTCTACTGGAACCTGCTCTCCCAGTGTCTGCATGCCTCCGGCTATACCCTGCTGGCAGAGGCGAGCGAGGTGAGCGACATAGACACCCTGCGTGGCTGGGGCATAGATGGTTATGCCAGCCGGGAGGCATCATGAGAACGTTTCTGCTGTTGCTGGCCCTGCTGTGGCAACCCACCTCACACGCCGCCATCATCGCCACGGGTGGTGAGCAGGGGATCTATTACCAGGTCATCAAGGAGTTCTGCCGACTGGCCAGCAAGAGTGACCCGGATCTGCAATGCAAGCCGCAGGCCAGCTCGGGCTCCATCGAGAATCTTCGCCTGCTGCAAACGGGAGAGATCTCCTACGCCCTCGTCCAATCCGACTGGCTCTATCAGGCCAGCCATGGCCTTGGACCTTTTGCCAAGCAGCCCCAACCCGAGCTGCGGGCACTCTTCGCGACCCATGCTGAGCCTTTCACCATAGTGGTGCGGGCCGATGGCGACATCACCAAGCTGGATCAGCTCAAGCTGGCCCCCATCGACATGGGGCTGAAGAGTTCGGGTACCCGTCAGACCGCACTGGCCCTGTTTTCTGCCATGGGGGTGAAAGAGCAGGATCTGGATCTGAAGAGCGTGGCCAATCTGGCCGAGGCGCTGTGCAGCAAGCAGATCGATGCCTATGGACTGGTGATGGGGCATCCAAACCGGATCGTACTGGAGACGGCTAAACACTGCGCCATCGGCTTTTTACCCATAGAAGGGCCGGTTCGGGATCAACTGTTGAAGGGGGTGAAGTTCTATCAACGCAGTCAGGTACCAGCCCGTATCTATCCCGGCAATCTGAAGGCCACCCCCACCTTCGCCATCGCCGCTACCCTGGTCACCAATGGCGCCACACCAGATGCCGATGTCTATCGCCTGACCAAGGCGATGCTGAGCCAGCAGACCAGCTTCAACGAACAGACTTACGGCTACGCCAACCTGTTTCACAAGGCGCGCAACAAGATAGGCCCGGTGCTGAGTGTCGAGCAGCATCCGGGTGCGGCAAAGTATTTCGAGGAGTTGAAAGCGGCGGGCAAGCTATAGCTGGCGGCGGGGGGTACGCAGATGCTCGCTGGAGAAGCGGCTCTGCATCGAGGTCCATTGGGTCAAACGATCGGCGCTGCCGGCCAGGGTGCCCTCACGCCGTGACTTCATGACCCAGATGCTCTTGGCATCGAAGCTGTAAACGGGCTGCAGATCGTTGCGCTTGCTGCCGGGCAGGATGCGACCATTGATGTTGTCGAGTACCAGGGGATCGGACTTGGTGGTCGAGAAGTAGAGCGTCACCATGTGAAACTGGTTGTACCGAATGGCTTTCACGTAGGCCAACCGCAGCTTCTTCTCGTCGACGCCGAGCTCCATCAGGGTGTAGTACTTGGAGATGCTGTAATCCTCGCAGTCCCCTCCCCGAGCGCCGATAAACTCCAGCGGATTGGCCCAGTAATCCTCTTCTCCCCACAGCTTGGGATCGTCGCTGTAGGTCAGGTTGTTGAAGTAGTTGTTCACCAACTCCAGTTTCTGCTGATCCGTGGTGCCCGCTCTGGGCGTGAGCAGCCGGGAAAATGCCTCGGCCCGCTGCAATGCTCGGCCGCCGTAGACCTCCTGCAACTTGGCCTTCAGCTCAGGGCTGGTAATGTAAGTGGAGAGCTGGGAAGCCTGCAGCGGGGCACAGGCAAGTGCCGCGATGCAGGCGGGGACAATCCATTTCATACCGAACACTCCATCTCATGCGCTGGAGGTCAGTATAGTCAGCCCTGACGGTCAGATGACCACGGTCGCCACCTTTAGCGGCACTCGGCAAAGGCATCGGCCAGTTGCTGCATAAATTGCGGATAACCGTCGGGACCGAGCGGCACTTGTTCGCCCACTTCATCCAGCAAGAGCACCTTGGCCCCGGTATTGCGCGCGACCGACTCGATCACCGCCGGCGAAAACTGCGGCTCGGCATAGATGCAGCTCGCCTGCTTCTCCTCCAGCGCCTTGCGGATCTCCACCAGGGTCTTGGCGCCGGGGCGACGCTCCGGGCTCACGGTGAAGTGGCCCTTGGAACTCATGCCATAGTGGCGCTCCCAGTAGCCATAGGCCTCGTGGAAGACAAAATATCCCTTCTGGTTCACCGCCTGCATCTGCCTGGCGATGAGCTTGTCCTTGGCCTCCACCTTGGCCTTGAATGCCTTCAGGTTGGCGCCGTAACGGGCGGCATTGGCCGGATCCTGGGCACTCAGTGTGTCGCTCAGCGCCTGGGCGATCACCAGCGCCTGGGTCGGCCCCAGCCAGATGTGAGGATCGACCCCCTCATGATGATGTCCCTCGTGCCCGTCATGGTCATGCTCCTCGTCGGCGTGCTCCTCATGCCCGGCCTGTTTGCTGTAGTCGAACAGCGGCATGCCCTGAACCTTGGTCAGGGTCAGCACGTGAGGATGCTGGGCCAGCGGTTTGGCCATGAAGCCTTCCAGCTCGGGGCCGACCCAAACCACCAGATCGGCGTCATTGATGCTGCGAATGTCGGACGGGCGCAGGGCGAAGTCGTGGGGAGAGGCGCCGGTCGGCAGCAACACCTTGGGTTCACTCACACCGTCGGTGATGGCGGCCGCGATGAAGCCCAGCGGTTTGATGGTGGTCAGCACCTCGAGGGCACGGACGGGCAGACTCACCACCAGCAAGGCAGTGATCAGGGTAAGAATTCGCATAGAGATCTCGTCAGGAAGTGAGTGTGTGATAATATAACAAACCAACGCTGTTGTTATATTATAACTCTCACAGGCTGTAAACCCCGGAGCTGTCATGACCCAACTGGTGGAGCTGAAAGATGTCTGTCTCTCGTTCGACGGACGATCCGTGCTCGACAAGGTCTCCTTTACCCTGAACAAAGGCAAAATCACCACGCTGGTCGGCCCCAACGGGGCGGGCAAGAGCACCCTGAGCAAGCTGGTGCTGGGCCTGCTCAGCCCGGATTCCGGCCAGATCCTGCGCCGCCGGGATCTGCGGGTCGGCTATGTGCCCCAGCGCCTCTATCTGGATCCCACCCTGCCGCTGACGGTGCGCCGCTTCCTGCAGCTTGGCAAGAACGGTCGCCTCTCCATCGACGAGGCGCTGAACCGGGTCGGTGCCCAGGAGTTGCTGGACAACCGGATGCAGAAGCTCTCAGGTGGCGAGATGCAGCGGGTGCTGCTGGCCCGCGCCCTACTGGTCAAGCCCGAGCTGCTGGTGCTGGACGAGCCGGTGCAAGGGGTCGACATCAGCGGCCAGATCGAGCTCTACGCCCTCATCGGCAAGCTCGCTGCCGAGCTCAACTGCGCCGTGCTGATGGTCTCCCACGATCTGCACCTGGTGATGGCCAGCACCCACGAGGTGATCTGCCTCAATCGCCACGTCTGCTGCCACGGCGAGCCGGAGAGCGTGGCCCGTCACCCGGAATTTGCCCGTCTGTTCGGGCGCCCGGAGCAGGAGGTGCTGGCGGTCTACACCCACCATCACCACTGCGATGGCGAACACCATCATCATGAACCCCAGGCGCCCGTCATCCGCCTGCCCTCTCGCAAGCAATAGGACATTCCAGTGGACAGCTTTCTGTTATATGCCCTCGCGGCCGGCCTCGGCATCGCCCTGCTGGCTGGCCCCCTCGGCAGCTTCGTGGTGTGGCGCAAGATGGCCTATTTTGGCGACACCCTCTCCCACGCCTGTCTGTTCGGCATCGCCCTCGGCATACTGCTGCAGGTGGATTTGACCCTGGCGGTGGTGGTCTGCTGCCTCGCCATGGCCATGCTGCTGGTGATCATGAGCCGCAACCAGCAGGTCGCCACCGACACCCTGCTCGGCATCCTGGCCCACAGCGCCCTGTCGCTGGGTCTGGTGACTTTAAGCTTTATGGATAACGTGCGGGTGGATCTGATGGCCTACCTGTTCGGCGACCTGCTCTCGGTGCAACCCATGGATCTGCTCTGGATCTACGGCGGCGGCGCCCTGGTGCTGCTCACCCTGTGGCGACTCTGGGATCCCCTGCTCTCCATGACCATCTCCGAGGAGCTGGCGCGGGTGGAAGGGGTGAGGGTCGACGTGCTGCGCTGCGTACTGATGCTGCTGATCGGCCTGGTGATCGCGGTGGCGATGAAGTTTGTCGGGGCGCTTATCATCACCTCCTTGCTGATCATCCCCGCCGCCACCGCCCGGCGTTTCAGCCAGACGCCGGAACAGATGGCCGGCCTGGCGGCTTTGATCGGCTGCCTAGCGGTGCTGGGTGGGCTCAGCCTCTCCTGGTATCAAGACACCCCGGCGGGCCCGTCCGTCGTGGTCTGTGCCACCAGCCTGTTCGTGCTGAGCCAGTTCAAGCGAGCCTGAGTCCGTTCAAACACGTTTGAGTGGCTCATTCTCCCCCGGGCGCAGGCTCGCCTGTGCCTCCTGCCAGAGCCACTGTCGCAGCCGGCTGATGGCGGGTTCATGGGCACGCGAGCGCTTGCAGACGAAATAGAAGTGATCCCCGGTCTCGAGGGAATGCAGCGGCAGTCGTACCAGACCGGGATCCTCCGGCTGCAGCATATAGTCGTTGATGAGCGCCACCCCCTGATCCCAGTTGGCCGCCTCCAGCGCCAGCAGTATGTGGCTGAAATGATGCATCCTCGCCTCGGGGGCAATCGTCAGCCCCCCCACCTCGGCCCAGCGCCGCCAATCCTCTCCCTTCTCCCTGTAGATCGCTTGGATGGAGAGCAGCGGCAATTGCCACAAGGCCCCGGGCCACTCCCCCTCCACCTGTTGCCACAGGCGACGGCTGCACACTGGCATCAGCCGCTCCCGGTATAGCAGATCGTGCATGTAACCGGGCCCCTCGGGAGAGACTGTGATAAAGCAGTCCGCCACCCGATCGGAAAGCTCGGGATCTTCCGCCACCATCTCCAGGCTGAGATCCAGCTCGGGGTAGAGCTGGCGCAGACCCGCCAGGCGCGGGATCAGCCATTTGACCGCGAAGGAGCTGTAGACCGCGAGCCGCAGCCGCATCTCGCCGCCACCGCGCAGTTGCTCGCTGCTCTGAGCTATCTGACCGAGCCCCGCCGAGATGCCCTCGAAGTAGAGTTCCCCCTGCTGGGTCAGTGACAACAATCGCCCCTGGCGCAGCAGCAGCCGCTCACCCAGAAAATCCTCAAGCAGCCGGATCTGGTGGCTGACCGCGCTCTGGCTGACATTCAGCTCGAGCGCCGCGCGGGAGAAACTGAGCAGACGGGCGACCGCCTCGAAGTATTGAACGGCGCGCAAGGGGGGGAGTTTCATTATCCAAAATTCTCATGGATGGTGATTTTTTATCATTTTACTGGATAACAAGAGGAGGGCTACCCTTCCCTCATCTAAAACGGGAGGTGGTATGAATGCAGTCGGGATCGGCATCCTTTATCTGGTGCTTGGCAACATGGTGGCGGTCTTTTCCGATGCGCTGGTCAAGGTGCTGGACCCAAGCCAGCCGGTGTTCCAGTTCGTATTCTTCCGCCAACTCTCCGCCGCGCTGTTGCTGACCCCCTGGCTGCTCTGGTCCTGGCGTCGTCATCCGCCGGTCGCCATCAAGTGGCACCTGCTGCGCGCCCACATCTGGGCCATCGGCGTCTGCCTGATGGTGGTCGCCCTCACCCGCCTGCCGCTCGCCACCGCCAACGCCCTGTTTTATGCGGCGCCGCTGTTGATGGTGCCGCTCGCGGTCTGGCTGGCGGGAGAGGCGCTGTCACGTCAGAAGGTGCTGACGGCACTGCTCGGCTTCATTGGGGTGCTGATCGTGCTGCGACCGACCGAGGTAAACTGGGCTGCTCTGGCGGCCCTCGGGGTCGCACTCTCCATGGCGGTCAACAACCTGCTGATCAAGCGCATCCCGCTCAAGCAGCCCATCGCCCAGACCCTGTTCTTCACCAACGTGCTGAGCATGCCCATCATTTTGGCGCTGGCCTGGTGGGAAGGGGGGGATTGGCAGTGGCAGATGTGGTGGCCCGCATTCGGCTCCTCGGCGCTCATCATGGTCTACGCCGGGCTCTGCGTGGTCGCCTACCGCAAGGCGGAGGCGAGCAAGATCGCCTCGGCGGAGTACACCGGCCTGTTGATGGCGGTCGCCATCGGGGTCTGGCTGTTCGACGAGCAGCCCGGTCTGCCGCTGCTACTGGGTTGCCTGTGCATAGTGCTGCCTCTGGTCGTCATGGCCCGTGGCAAACCAAAACCGGCGGCCGAGCCCGCGCTCTGACTCCGATGACGAGAGGTCACACCAGCAGGGGGGCGATCCTCTGCTGCAGATGGGGGATGACATCCTGCTCGAACCAGGGATTCTTCTTGAGCCAGAAGGTATTGCGCGGCGAGGGATGGGGCAGCGGCAACCAGGCGGGGCCATAGTCGGCCCAGTGGTGCACCGTCTCGGTGAGGGTCTCCTTGCCGGCCTTGCCCAGATAATGGTGCTGGGCATACTGACCGATGAGCAGGGTCAGCTCGATATTGGGTAGCAGCATCAACACCTTGTCGTGCCAGGTCGGCGCGCATTCCGGCCGGGGCGGCAGATCCCCCGACTTGCCCTTGCCGGGATAGCAGAGCCCCATCGGCATGATGGCAAGGCGGGACTCATCGTAAAAGGTCTCCTTGTCTACCCCGAGCCAGCGGCGCAACCTATCGCCGGAAGGGTCGTCCCAGGGGATGCCGCTGGCATGGACCCGGGTACCCGGCGCCTGCCCGATGATCAGCAGACGGGCGCTCTCGGCCCCGCGGATCACCGGCCTGGGTCCCAGCGGCAAATGGGCCTCGCATAACCGGCAGGCCCGGATCTGTTCAAACAAGCTATCGAGTCGGTTCATGGGGCCATGGTAGCAGACTTTTCAGCCAGATCCCGCTTGTGGAACTGGCGGCAGATACTTATGATGCCGCCACAAATGTTTAATTTAATAAACGGAATGGGATGAAAAATTGGCTGGGCACCGGCAGTGCGGCCCTCTCCTTCGTGCTGTGGGGCCTGCTGCCCCTCTACTACCAGTTCATGCCCGAGGTGAACATGTGGGAGCTGCTCTCCCACCGGGTGCTCTGGTCGGTCGTCCTGCTCGGCGGGATCTTCCTGCTGCTCGGCACGTCCCTGCCCTGGGCACGCCTGCGCGCCGAGCCGCGTCAGCTCGGCCTGATCCTGCTGGCGGGCCCCGTCATGTCCATCAGCTGGTGCATGTTCACCTGGTGCCTGACCACGGGCCAGGTGCTGGCCACCAGTCTCGCCTTCTTCATGACGCCGCTGTTCAACATCGTCTTCGCCGTGCTCTTCCTGAAAGAACGGCTGACCCCGCAGAAACACCTGGCGGTCGCCCTGGCGCTGGCGGGACTGGCCTACATGCTGTTCTCCTACGGCGAGCTGCCCTGGTTCTCCCTCATCATGGGAGCCAACTTCGCCTTCTACGGCCTCATCAAGAAGAAAGTGCGCTACGACGCCGGGGTCAGCCTCTACCTCGAGTCCCTGGTGCAGCTCCCCATCGCCCTGCTCGTCATCGGCTATCTCGGCATCCAGGGTACCAGCCTGTTTATGGACGGGGACTGGAGCGAGCGCCTGTTGCTGATGGGCAGCGCCCCCGCCACCCTGCTGCCGGTGGGGCTGTTCTGCTACGCCGTGGCCCGCACTCGCATGAGCACGGTCGGGCTGCTGCAATATATCGAGCCCAGCCTCGCCTTCCTGCTCGCCATCTTCTGGTTCGGGGAGACGCCGGATCCGGTGAAATCGGTGGGCTTCGCCTTCGTCTGGGCCGGCCTGCTGATCAGCCTGCTGCCCCTGCATCGGCTCCGGCGTAGCCAAGTTCAGTGGAAAGAGTCATGACGGCGGACGTTTGCACCGATAAACCTGCAACCAACTGGTTTATCTATCTGGTGCGCACCGGGGCAAACTCGCTCTACGCGGGCATCAGCACGGATCCGGAGCGGCGCCTGCGCCAGCATCAGAGCGGCAAGGGGGCTCGCGCCCTGCGGGGCAAGGGCCCGCTGGCCCTGGTGTGGCGGCAGCAGGTCGAAGACAAGAGCCAGGCCCTTCGCCTCGAATATCGCCTCAAGCAGCAGAGCAAGGCCTTCAAGGAGCGACTGGTACAAGACCCTGCCCTGTGGGATGAGTGGAGTCGGCTCTCGCTGGCAAGTATCGCCGCCGAGGCCACCACCGACCCGACGCCATAAAAAAAGCCACCGCGAACGGTGGCCGGGGAAAAGCCAGGGAGGCTTAACGGTAGGTATTTGACTGCTTGCGCCTGTTGCTGATGAGCCAGCACACCAGCAACAGCCCCAGCAACCAGGGCGCCAGCTTGATGATGAGGGCAACCATGCCGGCCAGGGCGCCAAACAGCACGAAGACCCCGCTCACCAGCAACATGGCCAGCACGGTAAAACCGGTCAGCGCCATGGTCACCAGCACCAGCATCAAGACGATAAATTCCAGCATGTGTTGCTCCTCACGCATCTCACTTGCCAGCGGGAAGACCCGAGGTCAATCCAGCCAGCGCTTCAACTCACGGCGGGGTGGCATCACGAGCACCGCCAGCAGATAGGCCGCCAGGGCCAGCGGCGGCATCAGGATCAGGGCGAGCAAGGCCAGCACCCGCACCGTCACCCTGGAGATACCCAACCCGTTGGCAAGGCCGGCGCAGACGCCGGTCAGCTTGCGATGGGCCAAGTCTTTCGACCAGGGTGTCATGATCACACCTCGACCTTCTGACCCTTCAGACGGGCCAGTTCACGCTCGATCTCGTCATTGAGCTCCAGCTCGCGGAACTGCGCCTCCAGGGAGGGATTCTGCCCCAGGGTCGCCGCCTCCAGCTGGGCTTCCAGCTGATCCACCCGGCCCTGAAAACCGTCGAAACGGGCCATCAGCTCGTGCATGCGCTGATTGTCGACCTGGGCGCGAGCGCGGATCCGGCTGTGGGCGGTCTGCTCGCGCAGGGTCAGCAGCTTCTGCTTCTCCCGCGCCTCGGTCAGCTTGGCAGCCAACCGCTCGCTGTCGGCGCTGAGCTGGGCCAGCACCTCGGCCACTCTGGCCTTGTCCTGCTCCAGCTGCTCACATTTCTTGGCCTCCGCCAGCTTCTCGGTGAGGGCGGCGCGGGCCAGATCCTCACGGCCTTTCTGGATGGCGAGCTCGGCCTTGGCCGACCACTCCTGGATCTGGTGGCGCAACGCCTGCTGGTGACGTTCCAGCTGCTTCTGCTCGGCGATGATGCGGGCGGCCTGGGTTCTCATCTCGACCTGTACCTGCTCCATCTCCTCGATCATCAGCCGCAGCATCTTCTCCGGCTCTTCGCTCTTGTCGAGCAGGCTGTGCAGGTTGGCATTGATCACGTCGGTCAGGCGGCTAAATAGGCTCATGGTCTGGCTCCTCGTTGATGGGATGTCACTCTCTTCCCATACCACTACAAGAGCCGTGCCAAGATAATTTATCGTTGCTTTACAGATAGATGGGGATGCACAGCTAGATTTCAATAGCCATGGGGTGGTGAAAAAAACCAACAAGATGGTGATTTTCACCAATAAAAAAGGGAGCCGACGGCTCCCTCAATCACTTAGCAGATCCTGGCTCAGGCGGCTGGCCTGTGGCCCAGCTGGCTGTCCAGTTCGGCCAGCTTGGCCTCCATCTTGGCGCGACAGTTGTCGGAGAGTTCGCGGATCCCGGCGGCGCCGTGCTCCTTGCTGCACAAAGGTGGCAGCATCTCCAGCAGCACCTCGCCGTTGTCCCAGCGGTTCAGGTCGACCTGACCGAAGTAGCTGGAGCAGACGATGGGCACCACGGGCACCTCGGCCTGTACCGCGGTGTGGAAGGCGCCAGCCTTGAACGGCAGCAGGCCACGGCCCTGAGAGCGGGTCCCTTCCGGGAACATCCAGATGGAGGTGCCGTGGTGCTTGATGCGATCCACCACCTGACCTATGGTGCCGATGGCGCGGGAGCGGTTGGATCTGTCGATCAGCACGTTGCCGGAGAGCCAGAAGATCAGGCCGAAGAACGGCAACCACAGCAGGCTCTTCTTGCCCACCGCCACCACGCCGGGGCGCACGGCGCCGGTCACGGTGAAGATGTCGAAGTTGCTCTGGTGATTGCAGACATAGACAGCCGGGCCGACCGACTTGACCTCGTCCGGGATGATCACTTTGACCTTGAGCCCGATCAGCGGGCAGACGGCATGGTACATGCGGGCAAACACATAGACGTTGTTGGGGTGGCGCGGGCGCACCAGACAGAGCAACAGACCAAACACGAACCAGAAGACGAGCAGCAGGGTTAGCAGCAGCACACGGGCAAGTTTGAGCATCGAACACCTCGGAATTTAACTCGGCGCAGTATACTGGTCCCCCTTTTAGCGAACAAGCGTTCGCCAAACAGAACCGACCATCCCCGGCATCACCTGGAACACATTCAACCTTCCCCCCGACTTGCCCCGCTCGCCCTTGGCCGTTAGGATGTGGCCATCTTGATGAACGGGGCTAGCATGATCCACCAACAACGCATGGCGAAACGACTGCTGCTGCTGGTCTGCCTGTTGCTGCTCAATTGTGCGGCCCAGCCGCTGGCCCGGCTGGCCATGCTCGATCAGGCCCTCAGCTGCCAGGCGCTCCCCCAACCAGTGACTGCCGACCATCAGGATAGCGCCAACGCCACCAGCCCGCAGCCGAGCAGTTGCCAGCTCAACGGCAAGTGGCTGAGCGCCGCCACCCTGCTCTGCGTCGAGCAACTGTTCTTCGCGGTCGCACTGGTGATCGCCCTGTTGGCCCCACTCTGGCGATATACGCCCCCCTTGCCTCCCCCGAGGGTCATCTCGCCCCCCGAGCGGCGTCTTCATCTCACCCTCTGCGTCTGGCGGGAATGAGTTCAGCGGTTTCTGTCACTAACCGTCATTCATTTTTTGCGAGACAACAAGATGTCAAACTTCTTCAAGGCAACCCTGTTACTGGGCTGCTTGCTGTGGCAATCCATCGGCTTGGCCAGCGACACCGGCTGGCTCACCAGCCCCCAGAACGATCACGCCAAGGTGCGGCTGCAAGCCGACCGCAGCGACCCGGAACAGACCCGTATCCTGCTCGACATAGCCCTGGAGTCGGGCTGGAAGACCTACTGGCACAGCCCGGGTGAAGGGGGCATAGCGCCCCAGATCCTGTGGGACAAGCCCGTCACGGATTTCCAGTGGCACTGGCCCGTGCCCCGCCACTTCGAGGTGGCCGGGCTCAGCACCCAGGGCTACCAGCAGAGCGTCAGCTTCCCCCTCAGCCTGCGCCATCCGGCCGCTGAGCCCCTCAAGGGTACCCTGCGCCTCTCCACCTGCAGCAACGTCTGCATACTAACCGATTACCCCTTCACCCTGGATGCGGGCGGCGCCGTGCCGGACGGCTTCGACTTCGCCTGGGCCAAGGCCATGAGCGCCCTGCCCCAGCCCCTGCCGAACGATATCGACGTCCGGCTCGGCTATGGGCATAACCAGTTGCAGTTGCTAGCGGAGCGGGCAGACGGCTGGCAGGCGCCGGCGCTCTTTATCGATGGGCTGGAAGGGGCCGAGTTTGGCAAACCCGAGCTGGAGGTGCAGGGCAATCGCCTGATCGCCCGGGTCCCCGTCAGCGATGGCTGGCAGGGGGATGCACCGGATCTGCGCGGCAAGACCCTGGGCCTGCTGCTCACCAACGGGGATCAGGCCTGGCAGACCGAGGCCAGCATAACGGCGGCCCTGGCCCTGCCTGCGCAGCACAATTCGCTGCTCTGGCTGCTGGGAGCAGCGTTGCTCGGCGGTCTCATCCTAAATCTGATGCCCTGCGTGCTGCCGGTGCTGGCCCTCAAGCTCGGCTCCGTGCTGCAACAGCAGGACAGGCGGCAGGCCGAGGTGCGCAAGCAGTTCCTCGCCGCCAGCTCCGGTATCCTCGCCTCCTTCTGGGTGCTGGCCACCATGAGCAGCCTGCTGCGGGCCACCCAAGGCGCGGTCGGCTGGGGCATCCAGTTCCAGAGCGCCGGCTTCATCGGCTTCATGGTGCTGGTGACGGCGCTGTTTTGCGCCAACCTGCTGGGCTTGTTCGAGATCCGCCTGCCGAGCAGCCTCAGCACCCGGCTCGCCACCAGCGGCGGCAATGGCCTCGGCGGCCACTTCCTGCAAGGCAGCTTCGCCACCCTGCTGGCGACCCCCTGCTCGGCCCCTTTCCTCGGCACCGCAGTTGCCTTCGCGCTGGTGGCGCCACTCGGGGAGCTGTGGCTCATCTTCACCGCACTTGGGATTGGCATGAGCCTGCCCTGGCTGCTGGTGGCGGCCCTGCCCCGTCTGGCGCTCTTGCTGCCGAAACCGGGCCGCTGGATGGGGCGACTGCGCATCCTGCTCGGCCTGATGATGCTGGGCTCCAGCCTCTGGCTGGTCAGCCTGCTCGGCAACCATCTGGGCACCCTCACCACCCGCTGGCTGATGGCGGGCCTGCTGCTGGCGCTGCTGGTCGGCATCATCTGGCGATATGGCATCCGTGGCTTCACGCTGGCGCTGTCGCTGTCGGCCCTGATCGGCGGCGCCCTGCTGCTGGGAGGTGCCTTCACCGTCCAGGGCTCGGCCAGCGTCGATCGGGTGGCCTGGCAGCCCCTGTCCGAACAGGCTATCACTCAGGCATTGGCGCAGAACAAGCGGGTCTTCGTGGATGTCACCGCCGACTGGTGCGTGACCTGCAAGGCCAACAAATACAACGTCTTGCTGCGTGATGAGGTGCAAGAAGCCCTCTCGGCCCCGGATCTGGTGGCCCTGCGCGGCGATTGGAGCAGGCCGAGCGACGCCATCGCCGCCTTCCTGCGCAAGCGAGGGGCCGCCGCCGTGCCCTTCAACCAGATCTACGGCCCAGGTCTGCCGCAGGGGGAGATCCTCTCCCCCCTGCTCGACAAATCCGACCTGCTCATCGTCTTGAAAAAGGCCGGCCTAACGCCGGACCACGACCGCATCCAAGGAGAACAACCATGAACCTGCGTACCCTGACCCTGATCGCCTCTTTCTCCGCCGCGCTGCTGGCCCCAGCCCTGCACGCCGCCCCCTTCACCCCGGAGCAGGAGGCGCGCATCAAGGAGCTCATTCGCGAGACCCTGGTACAGAATCCGAAGATCCTCGACGAGGCGGCTGAATCCTGGGAGAAGCAGAACAGCGCCGCCCAGGAGGCCCAGCTCGGCAACTTCATCAAGGGCAATCAGGACGTGCTGTTCAACAGCGCCACCAGCCCGCGCCTCGGTGCCAAGAACCCCAAGCTGACTCTGGTGCTGTTCACCGACTACAACTGCCCCTACTGCAAGCAGTTCGATCCCCAGCTAACCAAGCTGCTCAAGGCCTATCCGAAAGATCTGGGGCTGGTGATCAAGTTGCTGCCGTTCAAGGGCCAGACTTCCGCCAAGGCGGCCCAGTACAGCCTGACCCTGTGGCAGCAGGATCCGGCCCGCTTCCTCCCCCTGCACGACAAGCTGATGAGCAAGCAGGGCATGCTGACCGAGACGGACATCAACAAGGCGCTGGCGGCCACCGACAACCTGGCGCTCAAGCCCGATGCCAAGGCCACCGAGGAGCTGCGCAACAGCCTTCGGATCGGCACCTTGCTCGGTGTGCAGGGCACCCCGGCGACCCTGATCGGCAACCAGCTGGTGCCGGGCGCCCTCCCGTACGAAGAACTGGAACAGCTGGTGAAGACCGAGCTGGCCAAGCGGAGCTAAGTCGTGGCGGAAGATGCGATAGCAAAGGCGCCCCGCTGGCGACGCTGGGGTAAGGAGGCGCTCTGGCTGCTGTTGATGGCGCTGGTCGTTTCCACCCTGCTGGATCTGTGGCGCGGGCCCACCCTGCCGGCGGGAGCCATGGAGGCCCCCTTCACCCTGCAGGATGGCACCCACACCAGCCTGGCCGCCCTGAGCCAGGGTAAGCCGCTGCTGGTCTACTACTGGGCCAGCTGGTGCGGGGTCTGCCGCTTCACCACCGGGGCGGTGGAGCAGCTGTGGCAGGAGGGTGAAAACGTGCTGACGGTGGCACTGCGCTCCGGCAGCGACGCCCAGCTGCAGCAAGGCATGAGCAAGAAGGGGCTGAGCTTTCCCACCCACAACGATGAGCAGGGCAACCTCGCCGCCCAGTGGCAGGTCGGCGTCACCCCGACCTTCCTCATCATCAAGGATGGCAAGCTGGTGAGCAGCACCACCGGCTGGAGCAGCCGCTGGGGGCTCAAGCTCAGGCTGTTATGGGCTCGTTGGTAACGACGGTGCAACCCCTGAATGACCAGAGCCCGGTAGCGATACCGGGCTCTTTTTATGGCATGGCACGCACAGCTCAGACGCAGCCTATGGGGTGGATTCCATCACCCACTTGTCGAGATGGGCCTTGATGTCGGCCCGCTCCGTCTCGCCGATCACCCCGTCACCGTTCTTGTCCAGACGAGAGAAGATGATCTCCTGGCGCTCCATGTACTGCGCCTTGGTGGTGTTGCCTTTCGGCTTCAGGCCGCTCATGCGCTCCGGCACCGGCTTGCCCGCCTGCTTCATCAAGGCTTCCATCTTGGTCAGGGCGGCCTCCTTCTCGGCAACCGAGAGCACACCGTCCCCGTTTTGATCCTGCACGGCGAAGCGCTGCTCGGCGCGCTTCATGAACTGCGCCTTGGTGATGTCCCCCATCATGGGCGTGACCGGCAACGAATCGACGGCGAAGGTGAAACCGCTGAAGAGCGCGAGAGAGAGAAGACAAGGTTTGAACATGGCGATGATTCCTTATGCTGACCCGGCCTTGCCGGCCCCAGATGATCTGGCTTGAGCCGAGCGCCTGCTCCGGCACTCGTCCCTGCCACCGGGGAGCAGGTGAAGAACAGGCCGCCACCTCGCCCCTTCTGCCATTGTAGCCCCGCGGGCGGGAGGCGGCCCCGCTCCGATCCTCGCCATATCGCTTCCTATTCATGGCGGTGGCGCCTTGTTTCCGTTAAAATGACGGGTTTTTACCGTGCCTGGTTCCCCAAGCCCCATCAGGCGCCAGCATTGTGACTCTGATGATGCAGGATCTGTCATGAACAACTACTTTCGGGTGCTGGGCGTCAAGTCCAACGCCAGCGAAAACGACATCAAGAAAGCCTATCGACGGCTCTCGAACCAGTACCACCCCGATAAACTGATCGGGGCGAGCGAAGAAGAGAAAGAGCAGGCAGCCATCAAGCTGCATCAGGTGAAGAAGGCCTATGACGTGCTTTCCGATCCCAAGGCGCGCGCCGCTTTTATCAAAGATTTCAACAATGTCATCGTGACCGATCCCGCTGCTGCCATGCAGGAGATGTGGGACCAATTCTACCCCTGAGGGTGCTATGCAAAAAAAATGGGATCAGGCGCGACTCAAGGCGCTACAGAGTGATGCTGGCGAGAACATCGAATCCTACCGGGATCAGGACCAGCCCAAGGCGCTGGAGCAGTTCACCGGCAAGATGAAGGCCCTGCTGCTGGCGGATATCAGCATGCTGGAATTCATGCCCGAGTACCTGCCGCTGGCCCTCTACGGCCGGGTGCAGTTCCCCCCCAAGGCCAAGCTGGCCTGGGCCAAGTGGCTCGGCAGCAACGTGCAGCCCGACTGGGATGAGTTCAAGGTGTCGGTGGCGTTCAACAACGCAGACCTGCCCCTGGTCAAGGCGGTACGGGCCCAGAGCGAGGAGCAGCTCATCGAAGCCTGTGCCGTGGTCTATCTGCTGGACAACCCTCTGCCCCGCGGCGGCCGTCATATGGATGACGACTATGAGCTGCGGGACGAGGATGAGGATGACGGGGAAGATGCCGACGCCGACTATCACGGTGGAGACGGTGAAGAAGACGATCAGGACATGTACGACGAAGTACGTTTCTAATTGGGGCCAGCAGTGGATAAGAGCATGAGCAACAGTCTGATAGAAATTACCGCCATCGAGATCAAAGAGCTGGCCGTGATCGAGCCGAAGCAGGCGAGCGAGAAGTTCGAGCTGATCGCCAAGACCATGTCCGACGAACAGTTGGCCGAAGTCATTGAAAATATTGATATCGTCACCCTGACCCAGATCAACGGCCAGCACGACATCTCCTTCCCGTCCATCATCTCCGAGCTGATGACCCCGGAGCGGATCCGCGACATCGTCTGCCAGCAGCCCCTCTACTGGGAAGAGGCGATCAAGAACAACGCCGATGAGTTGCAGCAGCACACCTTCGACTTCCTCAACTACCTGATCCGCACCCAGGACAGCGAGGCCAAGCAACGCGAGATCCTGGAGTGCATCGCCGAAGATCCGGCCGGCCTCTTCTACCTCGCCATCCCCTTCATCGAGTTCTATCGTGGCGATCGCTATGAGGACGACGAAGGTTATGGCGACGTGCTGCACGCAGAAGAAGAGGATCTCGAGGAGTCCCTGCGCTACAGCGAACGCCAGCAGGCCGAGGGCACCCACGACTACTCCCTGGATGACCCGCGCAGCCTCCTGATGCTCATTCGCGAGCAGGCCCCCGAGGTGGAGAAAGCCATCAAGTCCCTGCTGCGCAACGAGCACTCCTCCTGGGATGGCATCATCAACAAGTTCGCCGCCGAACTGGTGATGCAGGCCAAGGAGAAGAACAAGGTCGAGGAAGACGAGTACGGCGACGTCGACGACATGTTCAGCTTCCTGGATTGAGGTAGATAGCCATGCAACTAGTCATCCGCGAGGCCAACGAGGGTCCCTTCCTCAGCCAGGTGCTGCGCTTCGGCCGTGACAACGAACGCCTGAGCCCCCAGCAACTTGCCGCCATCAAGGGCAAGGCGGTGCTGATGAGCCTGAAGTTCGCCGACAAGTACTACAACAAGTACAAGATGCACCTGCTGGAACAGGCCGCCCACGACGTGATCGGGGTGGTGAGCCTGGGACTGCAGGAGCTCTCCCAGCGGGATACCGCCAAGGCGCTGGCCCTGCTGCAGGCGCCGGAAGGGCCCATCAAGCCGTTCCAGAAGGGCTGGTCCATGCTCATCTCCGTCAGCCCCAAGCAGGCTGGCAACAGCCTCTATGGGGACGTGGATGCGCGGCTGCTGGACAAGATCTCGAGCCCGCCGGACGTGGAGGAGTGGCAAGGCTGGCAGGAGTATGAAAAAGCGCTGGCCGAGCACAACAAGACCCGGCTGATGGGGCTGCTGGACAGCCACTTCTTCGCCTATGACAACGATCACCCCACCATGGAAGACAAGCTGGCGGAGGCCCTGCTCTATCGCCTGCTCTGCGGTGAGGGTGACGGCGCGGCGAAGGCGAGCGGCGGCGCCCCGTTGAAGGTGAAACAGGATCTAAAACGCCGGCTTTCACGGGATATCGCGCTAAAGGATGAGTGGTACAGCAAAGATTATATCGCCACCCAGCTTGAACGCCTGCTCGCCGAGCTGCCCCTCGACATGGCCAGCGCCCTGCGTCAGGAGTTGAGCCCGGGCTTCGTGCCCAACCTGTTGCACAGCCTGAACTTCGTGCGCCAGTACCAGCAGTTGCAGCGAGAGAACGCCTCGCCGGAGAAGCTCGACAACATGGAGATGCGCGCCGGTCTCAAGCACCCCCTGCTCGGCTGGCCGCTCTACCACGACTTCTAAGGCCGGCTTGCCGCCCCCCTGTGTTATCCAACGCCCGGTTCGCCGGGCGTTGTGCTATCTGGTGAGGCGAGAAATGGTGCTCCCGCTTATCCCCACGCGCGATGGATCGGGATAAGGAGCTGGCCGCCATGTAAACCGAAACGAACGGCGGCGCGTATATACCCTCAGGAGCCGAGCTTATGGAGAGAGGGGCTCCATCTCTCTGGGTGAATGTGCCGTCGCCGACGGCCACTTGGGCAAACCGACGAGCGAGGACAAGGGGCGGCCAGAGCACCCGATCTAGATCAGACATCTGGCCCCCTCCCTCACTATGCCCGTCAGATCCGCTGTCGAGCGCCCCTTGTCCCGGCCTGCGCGTCGGGCTCAGGATTGACGCTGGTGACAACGTCTCGAGCACTATCAAGAGGTAAACCCCATGAAGAAGATCCATCGTTTAGCACGAGGCGCCGCCGCAATGGTCATGCTGTTTGGCTTGGCAGCTTGCTCCGGCATGTCGCAACAAGACAAGAGTACCGCCATCGGAGCCGGTATCGGCGCCGTCGGTGGCTCTGTGCTGACCGGAGGCAGTGCGGTTGGTACCGTGGGTGGGGCCGTCGTCGGTGGCGTGATTGGCCATGAAATCAAGAAATAGGCCTTCCCTCATCCGTCATAAGCCAACGCCCGGTTCGCCGGGCGTTGTGCTATTCGCAGCAAGCCGGCCATGGCGGCAACGGCCCCATTATTCAGATATTTATGCACTCTGGCGGAATGCCCTCCTGGATGGCACTCTCCCCCCTCCTGCGGGTCATGGCGGGAACACCCCGACAAAGGTGACAGGGATCTCGCTATCCTCACCAACAGGGTGCCAAACAGCCATCAAGATGCCGAAGGGGCGCCGTTCTCACCAACCAGGGCGTGACCGAGCCGCAGCGGCAAGAGAATAAAAAGTCAAAATAAGTTGATAAACAGCAATTAATCATTCGGGATTAAATTTAAGGTCTGGCAATTTGCCAAGGCTGGTCGCTAAATGTCGATCCAGCCTTGAAACCCGCAGGACGCACGAAAGGCTCACCGGCAGCAGACCGGTACGCTCTCAGGATGAGTTGTGATTTCCCTCTCACAGGAGACAAGCCGTGAGCGCTTCGACCCCAGCTTCTCATCACGCCAGCGTTCCCCCGGGCTCGGGTGCCCTGTTCTTTATCCAGACCTTCGCCACCTTGGGCTTTGCCGTGCTCTACTCCACCCTGGTGCTCTACGCCACCAAGCGGCTCGGCTTCAGCGAATCCCAGGCCAACGCTATGATGGGGATCTTCGGCGCCTTCAACTACGGCCTGCACCTGTTTGGCGGCTACCTCGGCGGGCGCTATCTCAGCAACCGCAACCTGTTCGTCATGGGCATGGTGTTGCAGGTGATCGGCTGCTACCTCATCGCCGAGATGGGGGTCGATGGCCTCTACTGGGGGCTCGCCATGTTCCTCACCGGCAGCGGCCTCAACGTCACCTGCCTCAACATGATGCTGACCCAGCGCTTCGCCCCGGACGATCATCGCCGCGAGAGCGCCTTCTTGTGGAACTACGCCGGCATGAACCTGGGCTTCTTCATCGGCTTCTCGGTGGCGGGCTACTTCCAGCTGACCGAGGACTACCGCACCCTGTTCCTGTTCGCCACCCTGGGCAACGTGCTGGCCATCATCGCCACCCTCTGCTTCTGGCCCATTCTGGCGGACATCAACACGCCACTGCGCCACATCAAGGGGCGCGGCTTCTACCTGCGCATGCTCGGCGGCCTCGCCATCCTGGCACTGCTGGTGCCGGCCTTGCGCCTGCTGCTGACCCACGCCAGCTTCAGCGGCAGCTTCGTGCTGCTGCTGGGGGCAATGGTGCTGGTGCTGCTCTGCGTGATGACGGCGCGCCATCGGGATCCGGCCGAGCGCAGCCGCATGGTGGCCTACCTCATTCTGGCCCTCGGCTCCCTCATCTTCTGGTCCCTCTACCAGCTGGCGCCCATGGGACTGATGCTGTTCTCCGAGCACAACATCAACCTCAATGTGTTCGGCTGGCAAGTCGCCCCCCAATGGATCCAGAACATCAACACCCTGGTCATCGTCATCGGCGGCCCGCTGATGGCCCTGCTGTTCAAGCGCCTGCGCGAGCAGGGCTGGCGCATCGACATCCCCTCCCAGTTTGCCGCCTCCCTGTTCTGCATGGGGCTGGGGATGCTGGTGCTGCCGGTGGGCATCCACCTGGCGGGGGCGGACGGTCTGGTCGCCTTCAAGTGGATCGCCATCAGCTATGTGTTGCAGAGCCTGGGTGAGCTGCTCATCTCCCCCATCGGCTACGCCATGATCGGCAAGCTGGCCCCCGCCAGATTGCAGGGGCTGATGATGGGTTGCTGGATGATGGTGACCGGCGTCGCCTCCGTGCTGGCGGGCTATGTCTCCGCCGCCATGCCGCAAAACAGCGGCAGCACCCCGATCGCCACCAACCCGGGCTACGGCGCCGTATTCAATATGCTGGGTTGGGGATCCCTCGCAGGTGGTCTTGTCCTGCTGCTGCTGGTGCCCCGCCTGCGGCTGCTGATCGCCGCCCGGTTCAGCCCATCGGCGGAGCCCGTCACCGCCTGATCGCACTCCGCCTCGGTTATTGCGGCCAGTCACGCAGAGGGTATGTGCCCATGCTTGATGGCCACACAGGAGTGCTGGCCCCCATGGCGGGCGTCGAGGCAGAGGCTGTCACTGCAAGTGTGACCCATCCCATCCATCCTTATAACGCCCGGTCTGACCGGGCGTATCCCTATCCCGCCATATCGACTGGCATGGGAAAAGGTGGGCTTGGACGGCGGCACACGTTTTCGGGAGGCAGAGATGGAGCTGGACGACAACAAACCCCTGGTGGGCGTGGCCCACGTGGTGCTGCAGACGGATCGCATGGCGGAGTCGGTCCACTTTATGCGGGCCCTCGGCATGAGGCTCCTCTTCGACGGGCCCGAAATCTCCGTGCTGGAGATGCGCGGCGGCACCCACCTGCTGCTGATGCACAGCGATAAGGTCGCTGCGGGAGAGGCCCCCTTCGATCTGATGGTTGACGATCTGCACGAGAGCCACCGGCGCCTGAGCGCCCTGGGGCTGGCGCCCTCTCCCATAGAGGCACGCCCGGCCATCGCGCACGAGCTCTTCACCCTGCGCGAGCCCGCCGGCCGGTTCATCACCATCTTCTCCAGCCATGCCTCCGGCAAGCCCATATAGAGGAGCCACAGACTGCATCCTCCTGCTTCATTGCCCGCTTCGCCCATAGAGGAGTGAGCGCCGTCTCCCTCGATGTGACATCAGCCCCGCCAGGGCCCCTGCCACCAGATCCACCCACAATGAGCTAACCCCTTGGTGTAATTGGCCTACAGACTGTCAGGAATATAATGAATCCTTCCTACAGGCAGCAGGGGCCAGGCGTGAGCAGAAAACCCGACCGTATCACAGCGATGCAGCAGATCATCGATGCCGTGAAGCAAGAATTCCCGCTCTATCAACCGGATACCTTCAAATGCGGGCCGGACAACACCTGTATCGGCTGCCCCAAGAAGCTGATGGAGCTGGTGGATACGGATCTCAGCTACTGGCAATATCAGATCAATCGCGGCATCCCGCCCAGCTTCGACGAACTCTATAGCTTTGGCAAGATGTGCAAGAACATCCGCCGGGCGCTGGTGAAGAATGGCCGGATCCCCGCCTGATGTTTTATAAACATCTGCCCTATTGTTATTTCACAGATCGTTTCATCTGCCAGGGCGAGGAATGCCCTGATGGAGTAAGGCAGAGCCGATAATTTGCAATAAAAAAGCCGGGTCTCCGGTCCAGGATCAAGGGCCCCTCAAACGGATCAGGCCATTCTCACATCTCAGTTCAGGAGCAAAGATCATGACTCAGGAAAGGATCCAGACCCGTTACCCCCTCGGCGGCCCCTTCGCCACCCGGGCAGAGCTGGAGCAAGCCATCACTCAGGTCATAACGGCCCACAGACAAGACTTCTTCCCCCTGCTGGAGCGGCTGGTGGATGAGGGCAATCCCGCGGTCAACCTCAGTCAGGAGCATCCACCGCAGGTGCTGCGCATCGAACTCGATCAAGACGGCGCCCATGGTCTGGCCCACCTCAGCTACGAATCCAACTTCTTCGAGTGCTGCCTTATCGTCAACGAATATGAGCAGCACCAGACCAGCCTGCCCTTTAGCCTCGAAGGGGATCAGCTGGCTTTTGATATCGAGCTGCCCATCAAGTGGAATTTCAATAACTGACGGCTCAGCGGTACAATTCAGCTTGTTCATTGCATCCTACCTGCTGATTACCGGATCCCCTCACCCTGGCCCTCTCCCAAGGGGAGAGGGAACCGTATCGAGCCAGCCTTAACCCATGGTGGTCACTTCATATCTCAACAACTGCTTCAGACGTTCGTTCTCTCCCATGTAACCACTGCCCAAATATCGACGTCCAGCCATGCAACCACCATAGTCCTAACTAGCTGCGGTCTGATCCCCTTCTCCCCTCGCGGGAGAAGGGTCGGGGATGAGGGGGCACAAGCCATCCCAACAGAAGCAATGGGCAAACTGCAGAGCGTTAAATCAAGCATGGGCAAGTAGGGGCGATTAGCGAAGCGTAATTGGCCACACCACAATATCGGTGGCTATGGACATAGAGAAAAGAGCAGCTGGAGCACCAACAGAATTGCGGCAACCGGTTTTCGCAAACATCTGATTACGCTTCGCTAATCAGACCTACGGGCCTCAATACCGTGCCCGCCTTAGCGTGAGGTGACGCTTGATCGTTCCCAATTCAGTTAGATAACGCTCACAACGGTGGGTATTCCAGAATCTCCACCAAGCTCCTCAGCAAAAACGAGCTTCAAATAAAGCTCTTCAAATGCTATTTTATCTATCTTATACATCCGTATAAAATATACCTATCGTGCAGGATAATAGTATGTACAAATACCTAAGTTCTTTTTTTGAAGAAATATTAACCTCTCCATCATTAAAAATGACTCATGTGGCATTGTTAAATGATATCGAAGAAGAAAAGACACATGAAAACTATTCACAACTTATTACTAGGCTTCCAGCCATCCCACTCATCATCAATGAGTACAAAAGACAATTTCCCTCTAAATCAGAGGCTGAATTAATACATATAGCCAAAGAAAGGTCATTGCAAGTAATCAACGAAGAAATTCAACGAAAGGGTGTTATTTCCCTCTGCACAAACCCACTGAACGATATGATGTGGGGCTTGTATGCGAACGCGCAAAAAGGTGTCTGCGTTGAATATGACATCACTAATTTATGCAGTCAAAACGAATTACACAAAGTAACATACTGTAATTCTAAATATGACATTAAAAACTTTCATCCAATTGATAAAAGCTTACCGTATCTTTGGAAATTCGTTACAACAACAGCTTTAACCAGAAAAAAAGAGAGCTGGAGTAAGGAGGAGGAGTTTAGATTTATAATTGATCTTCACTACGCAGACCGAATAATAGCTATAAAACCATCAGAAGAACTTAAGTCGTCTCTTTCAAAACACAAACATTTATATGAAGAACACAATGATGGAAGCTTAACCATAGAACCTTATGGGAGTGTTGATTTACATCACATAGCTAGACACCCCGAAGTTCTCTGTCTAAAGAAACTCAATAAAAATGATATAAAATCAATATGCTTTGGCGAAAAAGCCCCCCAGGAACATATTGAAAAGGCAAAGGATATTATTACTAAAGTTACAGAATTGAAACATGTGGAATTATATAAATATATAAATGGCAGAAGGACTAAAGTAGATTTTTAACATTGTATCAATTAATATAACCCCAGAGGGTTTTAATAAAATTAAGAAGAGCGCTTTCGCGCCCTTCTTTATTAATTACCCTTCCTGATTTTCCCCAGCTACCGTCTCGCCGGCGGTGGGTTCTATCTCGATTCGGTCCACCCGCTGCAAGCCTCTTGGCAGCTTGGCGCCACGGCGGCCGCGCTCGCCGCGGTAGTAGTCAAGGTCAGACGGCTTGAGAGTGAGCTTGCGCTTGCCGGCGAACAGGGTCACGCACTGGCCCTGGGGTATGATGGCGGCCATCACCATAAACTCCTCCCGCGCCTTGACGCGCGCGGATGGAATGCTGATGAGCTTGTTGCCCTTGCCCTTGCCGAGCACCGGCAGGGTGCTGAGCGGGAATAGCAGCATGCGGCCCTCGTTGGAGATGGCCATGCACAGATCAGTCTCCGGCGAGCCAATCTTCTGGGGCGCCATCACCAGGCCCCCTTCCGGCACCGTCAGCAGCGCCTTGCCGTTCTTGTTCTTGCCGATGAGGTCGTCGTAGTTGCAGACAAACCCGTAACCGGCGTCGCTGGCGATGAGGTAAGGCTCTCCCTCGTTGCCCATCACCAGATGACGCACCTCTTCTCCAGCCCCCAGCGCGAAGCGGCCGGTGAGCGGCTCACCCTGGCTGCGGGCGGAAGGCAGGGTATGCGCCTCGAGGGAATAGGTGCGGCCCAGAGTGGAGAGGAACACCACCTGCTGGTTACTGCGCCCCAGGGCGTGGGTGAGATAGCCATCCCCCGCCTTGTAGGAGAGGCCTGCCACGTCCACGTCGTGGCCCTTGGCGGCGCGCACCCAACCCTTGTCGGACAGGATGACGGTGACCGGCTCGCTCGGGGTGAGCTCCTTCTCGGTCAGCGCGACGGCGGTGGCACGCTCCACCAGCGGGGTGCGGCGATCGTCGCCGTACTTCTCGGCATCCGCCAGCAGCTCTTTCTTGAGCAGGGTATTGAGGCGGCGCTCCGAACCCAGGATCAGTTCGAGTTTGTCCCGCTCCTCGGCCAGCTCGTTTTGCTCGGCGCGCAGCTTGAACTCTTCGAGCTTGGCCAAATGGCGCAGTTTGAGCTCGAGGATCGCCTCGGCCTGGGTCTCGCTGATGTTGAAGCGCTCCACCATCACCTTGCCCGGCTCATCCTCGGTGCGGATGATCTCGATCACCTCGTCGATGTTGAGGTAGGCGACCAGCAAGCCTTCGAGGATGTGCAGGCGAGCCAGCACCTTGTCGAGGCGATATTGCAGGCGGCGGCGCACGGTCTCGCGGCGGAAGGTGATCCACTCGGCGAGGATCATCTTGAGGGTCTTCACCTGGGGTCGGTTGTCCAACCCCAGGATGTTGAGGTTGACCCGGTAGTTCTTCTCCAGATCCGTGGTGGCGAACAGGTGGGCCATCAGCCCCTCCACGTCCACCCGGTTGGAGCGGGGGATGATCACCAGTCGGGTCGGGTTCTCGTGATCCGACTCGTCCCGCAGATCCGTGACCATGGGCAGCTTCTTGGCCACCATCTGGGCGGCGATCTGCTCCATGATCTTGGCGCCCGAGGCCTGATGGGGCAGCGCCGTGATGACGATGTCGCCATCCTCCTCGCTCCACACCGCCCGCTGCTTGATGGAGCCCTTGCCGGTCTCGTAAATTTTGCGGATGTCGTCGCGAGGGGTGATGATCTCGGCGTTGGTCGGGTAGTCCGGCCCCTGAATATGCTGCATCAGCACATCCAGACCCACGTTCGGGTTGTCCAGCAGCTCGGCGCAAGCATAAGCCACTTCCCGCGCGTTGTGGGGCGGGATATCCGTCGCCATACCCACGGCGATGCCGGTGATGCCGTTGAGCAGGATGTGCGGCAGGCGGGCCGGCAGCACCACGGGCTCTTTCATGGTGCCGTCGAAGTTCGGCGTCCACTCCACAGTGCCCTGGCCGAGTTCGGAGAGCAGCAGCTCGGAGAAGCGCGACAGCCGCGCCTCGGTGTAACGCATGGCGGCGAAGGACTTGGGATCGTCCGGTGCCCCCCAGTTGCCCTGACCGTCCACCAGCGGGTAGCGGTAGGAGAAGGGCTGGGCCATCAGCACCATGGCCTCGTAGCAGGCGCTGTCGCCATGGGGATGGTACTTACCCAGCACGTCACCCACGGTACGGGCGGACTTCTTGTGCTTGGAGAGGGCCGACAGCCCCAGCTCGCTCATGGCGTAGATGATGCGCCGCTGCACGGGTTTGAGGCCGTCACCTATGTGGGGCAAGGCCCGATCCATGATGACGTACATGGAGTAGTTCAAGTAAGCCTGTTCGGTGAAGGCGCGCATGGGCTGGCGCTCTACCCCGTCCAGACTGAGCTCGATAGCATCACTCATAAGGTTGTTCTCTTGCTGGGGTGCGCCACTGGGCGGCGCACCTGGAAGTCGGGTCGGCTGATGACGGAGGCCATTGGCTTAGATGATCGCAAGGTTGCCCTTCTCCTCAAGCCACTCGCGGCGATCCGGGGCACGCTTCTTGGCCAGCAGCATGTCCATCAGCTGCAGGGTCTCGTCCCCCTCCTCCATCTCGCCCATGGTGAGCTGCACCAGGCGGCGGGTGTTGGGATCCATGGTGGTTTCCCGCAGCTGTTTCGGGTTCATCTCACCCAGGCCCTTGAATCGGGTAACCATCACCTTGCCCTTCTTCTTCTCGGCCTCGACCCGCTGCAGCACGCCGTTCTTCTCGTCCTCGTCCAGGGCATAGAAGACCTCCTTGCCGATGTCGATCCGGTAGAGCGGCGGCATGGCCACATAGACGTGGCCCTTGTTGACCAGGGTTCTGAAATGCTTAACAAAGAGTGCGCACAGCAGGGTGGCGATGTGCAGACCGTCCGAGTCCGCATCCGCGAGTATGCACACCTTGCCGTAGCGCAGGCCGCTGAGATCCTCGGAGTCCGGATCCAGGCCGATGGCCACCGAGATGTCGTGCACTTCCTGGGACGCGAGCACCTGGCCGGCCTCGACTTCCCAGGTGTTCAGGATCTTGCCGCGCAGGGGCATGATGGCCTGGAATTCCCTATCCCGCGCCTGCTTGGCGCTGCCGCCCGCGGAGTCACCCTCCACCAGGAACAATTCGCCTTGCATGGGATCGGCGCAGTTGCAGTCGGTGAGCTTGCCGGGCAGGGCCGGGCCTTGCGTTATCTTCTTGCGCACCACCGTTTTGGCGGCGCGCATCCGGCGCTGGGCGCTGCTGATGCAGATCTCGGCGATCTGCTCCGCCAGCTCGGTGTTGCTGTTCAGGTAGAGGCTGAAGGCATCCTTCACCACCCCGGAGACGAAGGCCGAGCTCTGGCGGGACGACAGCCGCTCCTTGGTCTGGCCGGCGAACTGGGGATCCTGCATCTTGACCGAGAGGATGTAGGCGCAGCGATCCCAGATGTCTTCCGGCGTGAGCTTGACCCCGCGCGGCAACAGGTTGCGGAACTCGCAGAACTCGCGCATGGCATCCAGCAGGCCCTGGCGCAGGCCGTTGACGTGGGTGCCGCCCAGCGCGGTGGGGATCAGGTTCACATAGGATTCGGCGAGGCACTCGCCCCCCTCCGGCAACCAGCACAGGGCCCAGTCCACCGCCGATTGCTCGGTGCTGAAGGCGCCGACGAAGGGCTGCTCCGGCAGGCAGGTGAACTGCTTGACCGCATCGACCAGGTAATCCTTGAGGCCATCCTCGTAGCACCACTCCAGCTTGATGCCGGTGTTCTTGTCGAGGAACTTGATGGTGAGGCCCGGGCAGAGCACGGCTTTCGCTTTGAGCAGGTGCTCGAGCTTGGAGACCGAGAAGCGCGGCGAATCGAAGTAGCTCGCCTGGGGCCAGAAGCGCACCCGGGTGCCGGTGTTGCGACGGCCGCAGGTGCCGCTGATGGTCAGCTCCTGCACCTTGTCGCCACGTTCGAAGGCGATGTCATAGACCTGACCGTCCCGGCGCACCGTCACCTCGACCCGATCGGACAGGGCGTTCACCACCGAGATGCCCACCCCGTGCAGGCCACCGGAGAACTGGTAGTTCTTGTTGGAGAACTTGCCCCCCGCGTGCAGCTTGCAGAGGATCAGCTCCACACCGGAGACCCCCTCCTCCGGGTGAATGTCGACCGGCATGCCACGGCCGTCATCGATCACCTCGAGGGACTGATCTTCATACAGGGTCACCTCCAGGGTACGGGCATGGCCCGCCAGCGCCTCGTCGACGCTGTTGTCGATGACCTCCTGGCCGAGGTGATTGGGCCTGGTGGTGTCGGTGTACATGCCGGGGCGGCGACGCACCGGTTCGAGGCCATTGAGGACCTCAATGGCATCCGCATTGTATTGAGTGGACATGGAGGGCCTTGCGAATTGACGTTTGGGGGGAATCTTAACCCTTGGGAGGGATTGCGACAAATACGGCGGCCACAAAGGGTGATCCAGAGGGGGTGGCAGGGTGCGCCCCGGGTTCAGGGGGCGTCGGATGTCTCCGGCAGAGCCTGCAACAGCTGGGAGAGGGCGCTTTCGAGTCGCCAGACCTGGCCCGCCAGCTCCCGCGCCGCCGGCTCCCGGTGCAGGGCCAGCCCCTGCTCGATGCGCCTGAGTTCGGCCAGGGTGAGGCCGAGGGAGTCATGTTGCACGCCCCGCTCGGTGAGGATCCCCTTCAGGCAGCGGAGGCAGCCGTCCCGCACCAGATAGAGCGCCGGATCCTTGCCCCGCCACTGGCGCAGCTGCCAGGCGATGTGGCTGCAGTTGAGCAGCACCACGCCCCAGCGCAACACCCAGAGCCGGGCCAGCTGATCCTTGCCCTGACTGAGCTGGCTGACCGCGTGGTAGACCCTGGACTCGAATTCGTGCTCGCTCTGGCGTGGGGAGGGCATCAGCTGATCCATGAAGTCCCGCCGCAGACGGCGGATCAGGCGGCGGCTCTTGCGCCTGTCCGAGCTGGGCCTGAGGATCTGGAACCCCAGCCCGGCCACCATCACCCCCAGCATCTGGCCGAGGCTGCCGTTGATGTAGTCCTGATAGTCGTAGCTCGGCGGGTTGGTGATGGCGAGAAAGGAGCCGAGCAGCACGATGAGCTGCCCCCACAGGGCCGCCGATGCCGGTCGCTGCTGCTTGAGCAGTTGCATGGTCACCAGGGGCGGCAACAGCAGGATGAGGAAGGGCCAGAGCGCCTCCAGGCGGATCATCAGGCCGAACTTGACCAGGAAGCAGCCGAGACTGAGCAGTACTATGGCCTGCAGCATGGTGGTCACGCTCTTGAGCGGCGCGGGCACCGCCGAGTAGAGCACGCAGCTGATGGAGAGCAGGGTCAGCGCCGAGCTGCCCGAGCTCCACTGGGTCTGGAACCAGAAGATGCAGCCAAGCAGCACGCACAGCGCGGTGCGGCCGCCGTTGTAGGCCGCCTCATAGCTGTCGGTGTGCATGGCAAGCGATCTCAGCCTGGGGGGCGCCGGCCAGCGCATCGGGAGATCCTCCTGCTGCGCCCCCGCCAGCCGATCCAGCCAGCGCTGGGCCTCCAGATAGCACCAGCAGAACTGGCGCAGCCGCTGCCAGAAGGTGCGAGCGCGGTAATCCCCCGAGCGGGCCAGCGGTGCCAGCAGGCGGGCGATGCGCAGCTTGTCACAGCCGGGTTCGGCGAGGGCCTTGGGCAGCGCCGCGAGCAGCTCGTCCAGCTCCGGCGGGGGAGATTTCCAGTTGTGTAGCAGGCGGCGCACCCCGGAGATGAGGCCGGTCATGCGCAGCTGGCGATGGAGCAGGTAGTTGAACAGCCGGTTGTGGCGCCTGAACCTGTGGTGGCTCCACATCGCCTGGATGCGCAGCACGTTCATGGTGAGGATCTGGCTGATGAGACCCTGGTGGGCGTGGCGCACCAGGGCGCCGGCCTGCTGCTGCCAGAGCAGCTGGGCGTGCTCCAGCAGGCGGCTCTGGGTCGTGCGCAACGAGCCGAGCAGGGTCTCGCCGTCCCCCGTGCTCGGCAGCAGCATCATCATGAAGGCACCGCAGAGAATGCCGGTGATCACCTCGCTGACCCGGGCCTGGGCGATGTCGAAGATGTGCTGGGGATCGTCCACGTTGACGCAGCCGAAGGCGATGATGGCCGCCGTGTAGCCCGCCAGGGCGAAGGCGTAGGAGACGTTGTTCTGATAGTGGTTGGAGACGTAGGTACAAAAGCCGAGCCAGAGCGCGATGAGGACGCTGAACAGCCAGGGATCGCTGAGCCCCAGCCCCGCTATCATCACCGCCGCCAGGGCGCCGATGAGGCTGCCAAGCACCCGCCCCAGGCTCTTGCTGATGACGCCGCCGACGGTGGGAAAGCTCACCACGGCGGCGGAGGTCATGGCCCAGTAGGGGGAGTCCAGCTGCAACACGAACGCCAGCCAGAGTGACAGACACATGGCCAGCGCGTTGCGCAAGGCGTAACGCCACTGGCCGGTACTGGCCTGCCCCCAGGGGGTGCGGCGCCAGAGCGACACCCTCATGTCACTCCCCCAGGGTGATGGTGCAAGTCGTGCCCGCGATCAGAGCGAGCTCGGGCGGCACCTCCAGCAGGCGGATCCGCACCGGCACGCGCTGGGCCAGCCGCACCCAGGGCACGTTCGGTTTGACGTCGAGCAGCAGGCTGTCGCTGCCCTCCAGGCTCTGATCGTGAATAGCGCGCCCCAGGCTCTCCACCTCCCCCTTGAGCACCTGATCCGTGCTGTAGAGCATGACCTCAGCCGATCTGCCCACCTGGATGTGCCTGAGCTTGGTCTCCTCGAAATAGCCCTGCACATAGAAGGAGTGGATATCCACCAGGGCCACCAGCGGCACCCCGGCGCTGGCGTAGTTGCCGACCCTGGCCTGCAGGTTGGTGATGTAGCCATCCCCCGCCGCCTTGATCGTCGTCTTGGTGAGCGACCACTTGGCCTGCTCCAGATTGGCCTCGGCCACCTGATAGGCCGCCTTCATCGCTTGGGCGTTGAGGCGCGCCTCGTCGACGGCCTCGGCGGAGATGACGGTGCGGGAGAGACTCTGACGCCGGTTCGCCTCGTGCTCGGCCTTGTCCAGATCCGATCTGGCCTTGGCAAGGGTGGCGGTGGCGTTGTCCAGGGCGATCCGGTAGGGCTCGGGATCCAGGGTGAACAGCACCTCCCCCGTCTTCACCAGCTGGTTGTCCCGCACCGGAATGGCCACTATCTTGCCCGACACCTCGGGGGTGATGCTGATAAGCTCAGCCCGCACCTTGCCATCCCGGGTCCAGGGCCCCTGCATGTAGTAGTTCCACAGCCACCAGCCCGCCGCCAGCGCCAGGGCGCACACCAGCAGGGTGGAGAAGTATTTGAGGGTCGCGAGGAAGGATTTAACCATGAACCAGTATCCATAAGGCGCCGCTGACGGCGAGGATGAAGAGGGAGAGATCCATCAGCAAGGGGTGCCACACCTCCCCGCCGTAGAGCCAGTCACGCAGCAGATGATGCACCGGCAACCAGCCCAGCAGACCGAGCAGCACGGCCTTGAACAGCGGCGGAAAGTAGAGCGAGGCGCCCAGGATCAGATCGGGCAGCACTGAGGGGGTCGGCAATGGCGTGCTCCCTATGGTAGAGGAAGACAAAGGATCGGCGATGGCCTGCCAGGGAGCAGGCTTGCCAAGGTTAACACAGCCATTGGGCGTGCCACAGAAGCAGATGGCACCCGTTCGCTCAGGACGACCGGTCCGCCGGGTGGTTGATCCCGTCCCGCAGCGGCACCTCGCCGAGTTCGAACGGGTTGACCCCCTCGAGGCAGGCCAGGTTGTAGCCGAACTCGGCCGGGTTGGAGCGGCGCTGGTGATGGGTATAGATGCCGCAGACGGAGCAGAAGTAATGCTTGGCGGTACGGGTGTTGAACTGGTAGCAGCGCAGCACTTCCTCTCCCTGCAGTATGCGGATGCCCGCGAGCGGCACCGAGGCGACGATGGCGCCACGGCGCCGGCACAGGGAGCAGTCGCAGCGGCGGGGATCCACCACACCATCCGGCAGGCTGAGCTCCAGCACCACAGCGCCGCAATGACAGCTGGCCCTGTGTTGCTGCTGGATGAGGGTGTTGCCGATGCGCTTGATCATATGGCCTCCTTGCCACGGGATGGACTCCCGGATCAGTCGAACAGGGTCTCGCGCCGCCCCTGCTGCACATGGGCGTGCAGGGTGCGCAGCTGAGATGCCACCACCCGGTGCAGGGAGAGTGCGGGCAGCTGGTCTATGGGGAAGTAGCCGGCGCCCTGGGTCTCGTCGGTTTCGCCGAGCAGCTCGCCCCCCGTCACCTCGCACAGGAAGAATGCCTTGTGGGCGTGGGGTAGCTGGGGCGGATGAGGGTGCTTGTGCTTGTCGAACAGGGCCAGCAGCCGGACGGCGCGGCACTCGAGGCCGGTCTCCTCGACCACTTCGCGCACCACGGCAGCGGCCGGCGAGTCGCCGATGTCGCACCAGCCTCCCGGCAGGGTCCAGAGTCCGTCGCTGCGCTCCTGCACCAGCAGCAGCCGACCCGCGTCATCGAGGATCAGGGCCCGCACATCCAGCTTGGGAGTCGGGTAACCGCTGTCGAGTGCTATCCAGTGGGCGATGGCCTTGGGATCCAGCTCGCTCTGGCTGGCGATGAGGGTCACCGTCGCCTCCCGCAGAGCTTGAAAGCGGCCGATATCGAAGGGGTCTTTGGAGTAGGTGAGCCCGGCCTGGGCCGTGGCCAGCACCTGTTCCAGAAAGGCAGCCAACGGCGGTTGCATGGCTAGATCCCGAGGAAGCGGACTATCTGGGCGGGGTAGCGCTCGAAGCCCTCGAAGGCATGGTTGCCACCGCACTCCAGGGACAGGCGGGCGAAGCGATATTCGTCCAGCGCCTTGCGATAATCTAGCACCTCATCCTCCTGCTGCTGCAGGATCCAGAGCCGCTCCGGCGCCGTCACCGGCACCGCCAGCGCCTTCAGCTCGTCCATGTGCGTCGGCAGCAGCTCGTAGCGTTCTTCCGTGTAGGGATTGCGCTGGGGACCGAGGTAATCACGCAACAGCTCGTGAGGGCGCACCGCCGGGTTGATCAGCGCCGCGCGGCAACCGTACAACTCGCTGACCCTGGTCGCCATAAAGCCGCCGAGGGAGCTGCCCACGGCGCCGAGTCTGAGATGGGTGCCGTGACGGCCTCTGGCTGCCTCGATGCTGTGTGCGATAGCCTCCCAGGCTGCCCCCGGGGTATTGGGCTGGGCCGGGATCATGACCTCGATATCGGGCCTGTGCTTTGCGACCCAGGCAGCCATCTGCTGCGCCTTGGCGGATCCTGGCGAGGAGTTGAAACCGTGTAGATAAAGCAGGACTGAGCTCATGGTGACCCTCTCAATAGCCGGTGGCATCGGGGTCGGGCACGAACTGCCCCACCGGCAGCCGCCACACCTGGCTCGCGATCCGGCCATCCGGGTGCAGGGTCAGGTAGCGCCAGCCCGGGCCGGACTCGTCCAGCGCGAAGCCATCGCTCAGCGGCTTGAACTGGATGCAGGTGGAGGGGCTCGCTATCAGCCGTACTCCCTGATGCACCTCGTCAAACTCCTGGTGCACGTGACCGAACAGGATGGTCTTCTGCTGCGGGTGACGGGCCAGCACGGCAAACAAGTCGTCGGCATTCTTGAGGTTGTGCTGATCCAGCCAGGCGCAGCCCACCGGCACCGCCTGATGGTGCAGGGCGATCAGCGCATGGCGCTCCGGGTGCTGGCGCAGCGCCTGATCCAGCGCCGCCAGCTGGTGATCCCCGAGCAGGCCGTGGGGTTTGCCGCGCACCTGGGTGTCGAGCAGGATCACCTGCCAGTGATCCCCCACCAGCTGCTTGGCCTCGCTTATTCCGGCCGCATGCAGGTATTCGGTCATCAGCGGGGCGTCATCGTGGTTGCCGGGCAGCCAGTAGATGGGGCGCGCCAGGGTCGCCATCATGGAGGCGAAACGCTGATAGGATTCCGGGCTGTGATCCTGGGAGAGATCCCCGGTCGCCAGGATCAGGTCGAACGGGTGCTCGTTCGCCTGCACCTGCTCCAGCACGGCGGCCAGACTCTCGGCGGTGCGCACGGCCAGCAGCCGTCCCTCGGCACTGGCGAAGAGATGGGTATCGGTAATCTGTAACAGGCGCACACTTCCGTCCTGCGCCTGGGGTAGCTCTGTTTCCAAAATCACGCTTCTTTTTATGAGTTCGACTAGAGGATGTTAATCGGGCTGGTGCCGTGTTTGAGACAAAATTTTAGCCAGTCGGCCAGAAACAGATTTACCTGCTCTTTTTCATCCCTGTGGTGCATTTTTTTATTGGGATAATCATAACGTGGTTGCAACATCGAAATCTGTTGCGCGGCACACACTTCCGCCATCCGCACATCGTGATACAAACGAATCTCGATTCGAGCCTGCAAGTAGCTCGGCAACTCGGGATTGTGCTGGGCCAGGATCACCTGGCTGGTGAAGCGGCTCTCCTCGCTGACGCTGAGCCCAAACTGCAGGCCGTTGCCGACCTGATAGCGGCGCTCGGCCCCCACCGTGCCCCCCGGTGGCAGCAGCTTCATCAGCGCCATGTAGTTGACCTCGCAGGTCCGCTGCAGGGACTTCAGGTCCGGAACATGACGCTTGGCGGATAATACGGACATGTCAGCGATCCGCCAGCCAGCGTGCCTGCAGCTCGCCGTGGTTGAGGGCCAGCCACTGCAGCGCGATCACGGAGGCCGCATTGTCGATCCGCCCCTCTTTCAGCCAGGCATAGGCCTGCTCGCGGCTCACCACGTGCACCCGGATGTCTTCCCCTTCTTCCGCCAGACCGTGGATCCCGGCGGCCTTGCTGGCATCGACCTCGCCCACATAGACCTCGATCCGCTCAGTGCTGCCGCCCGGGCTTACCAGATAGCTGATGGCGTGCTCGCAGCGGCCCACCTCGAGGCCGGCCTCTTCCACCGCTTCGCGGCGCACCACGGCTTCGGCTGTCTCACCCTCGTCTATGATGCCGGCCACCAGCTCCAGCAGCCAGGGAGTGGCGCTGGTCTCCATGGCACCGATCCGGAACTGCTCCACCAGCACAATCTGGTCGCGCACCGGATCATAAGGCAGCAAGGCACCGGCATGACCCCGTTCGAACAGCTCGCGGACGATGGGCTCATTCCAGCCACCGGCAAATAACCTGTGCTGCAGACGGTAGACATTGATCTTGAAAAAACCATTGTATCCAGATGATTTATCGATGATTTTCACATCATCACCGGAATAGTGGCTGGTTTGAGGCAAGGCTTGCTGTGACATACGACGCTCCTGCCGGCTTGACTTGGCTAGGTTTGACCATAATATTCGGGAACATGAATGAACATTCATTCACTCGTTCTCGCCGACGATGAGGGATGGATTTTAGCAGCCACAGGACATTTGGCTAGGCGCGTTGCCGAGAAAAACGCCCCTGTTCCTTGACGTTCCCGTTACTGGAAAAGAGACAGTTCGCATTAAATTCTGCTTATAGTAGAGTGGTTAAGCTGAAATCAAGCTCGGTCGGTGACAATCCCCCCTCTTCAGCCAGCGGACAGCTTTGGGTTGATAAATAAGGTTAAAACAATCATATGAAAAGAACACTCTTGTCAGTCATGGTGATGCTGGGTGTGAGCTCTGGTGCTCATGCCGAAAACCTGCTCGAGATTTACCAACAGGCCCAGATCAAGGACACCCAGCTGCTGGAGTCCAAGGCGAGACGGGATCAAGCCTTCGAGAAGATCAACGAATCACGCGCCGCCCTGCTGCCACAGATCAACCTGGGTGCCGGCCTGAACTATCTGCAGAACAAAAACGACACCATGACCAACAGCGGTGCCACCGGCTCCGTCACCCTGGATCAGTCCGTCTACCGTCGCAGCAACTGGGTCAACCTGGACCTGACCGAGAAGAGTGCCACCCAGTCTGACGTGGGCTACAACCTCGAGATCCAAAACCTGATGCTGCGCACCGCCCAGGCCTATTTCAACGTGCTCAAGGCGATGGATACCCTGGAATTCGTGCGGGCCAACAAGGTCGCCGTCGAGCGTCAGCTGGAACAGACCCAGCAGCGTTTCGAAGTGGGCCTGACCGCCATCACCGACGTGCATGAAGCCGAGGCCGAGCGCGATCAGGCGCTGGCAGACGAGATCAATGCCGAGAACAACCTGGACAACAGCTACGAGAGCCTGCGCGAGCTGACCGGCATCGATCACCGCCAGCTGGACGTGCTCAACACCGCGCGCTTCGCCCCGCAGAAGACTCCGTTCAACTCCGACAAGTGGCTGGAACTGGCCCTCGACAAGAACCTGGAGCTGCACAGCGCCCGCATCGGCAAGGACATCGCCAAGGAGCAGATCGATCTCGCCAAGACCGGCCACGAGCCGACCCTGGATCTCGGCGCCGGCCTCACCGCCGGTTACAACGACTACAAGGACGAGATCCGCAACCCGGACAGCAACAGCAATCAGGGCAACATAGGCCTGAACTTCAACCTGCCTATCTACACAGGTGGCGCCACCACCTCCCAGGTCAAGCAGGCTCAGTTCAACTACGTGGCCGCCAGTGAGCAGCTGGAGCGCAGCTTCCGCTCGGTGCAGAGCACGGTACGTTCGTCCTACAACAACGTGAACGCCAGCATTGGCTCGGTACGCGCCTACAGCCAGTCCGTCATCTCCGCCGACAGCGCCCTGAAGGCGACCGAGGCCGGTTACGAAGTCGGCACCCGTACCATAGTCGACGTGCTGGACTCGACCCGCAAGCTGTACGAAGCCAAGCAGAAGCTCTCCGAGGCGCGCTACAACTACATCCTCAGCATCCTCGCCCTCAAGCAGGCCGCAGGCACGCTGGAGCAGAAGGATCTGGAAGACGTGAACCAGGGGCTGGTACCCGCCGCCCAGGTCACCAAGCAGTCCTGAGTCACATTGACTCCATGAAAAAGGCGACCCCAGGGTCGCCTTTTCGTTGCCTGCTTGCCCGCCTGATGAGCGCGGGTAAAGCCATCAAAAAACCCGGCCAAGGCCGGGTTTTTCATGAGGTACGTATCCGCTTAGCCGCGCTCGCGGATGGTCTTGATGATGTCGCTGGTGGAGCAACCGTCCTCGAAGTTCAGCACCCGCACCTCGCCGCCGTTGGCGGTGACTTCGGCATAACCGGCGATATCTTCCGGCTTGTAATCGCCCCCCTTAACCAAGAGGTCTGGCAGGATCTCGGCGATCAGCCGCTGGGGCGTATCCTCGGCGAACGGCACGACCCAGTCCACGGCGCCCAGCGCCGCCAGCACCGTCATGCGACGCTCGGTCGGGTTGACCGGACGACCCGGCCCCTTCAGGCGACGCACGGAGTCATCGGTGTTGACCGCGACGATCAGGCGATCCCCGAGCTTGCCGGCGTTGGCCAGGTAGGAGACGTGACCGGCGTGCAAGATGTCGAAGCAGCCGTTGGTCATCACCACCTTCTCGCCCCGCAGGCGGGCTGCCCGCACGGCGACCTTGAGCTGGGCCTCGGACATGACGCCAAAGCCGGTCTCCTGCTCGGTGTAGAGCGCGTTGGCGAGCTCCACCGGGCTGACGGTGGACGTTCCCAGCTTGCCGACCACGATACCGGCGGCGGTGTTGGCCAGGGCGCAGGCCTCGTCCAGCGTCATGCCAGCGGCCAGGGAGGTGGCCAGGGTGGAGATGACGGTGTCGCCGGCACCAGTCACGTCATAGACCTCGTGGGCCTGAGCCGGCAGGTGCAGCTCGGGCTGGCCCCGGCGGATCAGGGTCATGCCGTTCTCGGAGCGGGTCACCAGCAGGGCGTCCAGCTCGAAGCGCTCGACCAGCGCCAACCCCTTGGCGACCAGATCGTCCTCGCTCTTCACCTTGCCCACCACGGCCTCGAATTCGGACATGTTGGGGGTCAGCAGGGTGGCACCGCGGTACTTCTCGAACTCGGTCCCTTTGGGATCCACCAGCACGGGGATGCCGGCGGCGCGGGCGCGCTTGATCATGCCCGGCACGTCGTTGAGGGCACCCTTGCCATAGTCGGAGAGGATCATCACATCGGCCTGGGGCAGGGCCTGCTCGACCTTGCCCATCAGCAGACTGGCGTCGACGTCGTGGAAGGCTTCTTCGAAGTCCAGACGCAGCAGTTGCTGGTTGCGCGACAGCACCCGCAGCTTGGTGATGGTCGGGTAGTCGGCCAGGCGCACGAAATCACAGGCGACCTTGACGCCCGCCATCTGGCCGGCCAGCGCATCGGCGGCCTCATCCTGACCGGTCAGGCCCAGCAGCACGGCGTGGGCACCGAGTGCGGCGGAGTTGAGGGCCACGTTGGCAGCGCCACCCGGGCGCTCCTCTATGTGTTCAACCTTGACCACGGGCACCGGGGCCTCGGGCGAGATCCGGCCGGTGGGGCCATGCCAGTAGCGATCCAACATGACATCGCCAACGACCAGAACGCGGGCTTTTTCAAATTCGGGCAGGGTGATCTTCATCTGTATCGGCTCTCAAAACCTGAAAAATTCAGTCCCGGATTTTATCACACTCTTTTATAGGGTGTAGAAAAAGCAAATCTGTCGTTTCCAGTGAGACACCTAGCGTGACGGTTCCTGCCACGTCCGTCAGACGCCGCGACCCCTCTGACCAGATGAGGCGATTCGCACCAACCCCCCCTTTTCGGATAGAATCCTCTGATTGCGCGCCAAGTGATCCCAGCGGGGCATTCATCTGCCCTTGTCTCTCCCCGCTCGACTTGGCACCCGGCTCATTTGTGATTGAGAACAAGAGACTCTTCATGGCCCAAGAACATGCTCCCCGCCTCGAACCCCGTCTGTTCCATCCCCGTTACTGGGGCAGCTGGCTCGGGCTCAGCCTGCTCTGGTTGCTGGTGCTGCTGCCCTGGCGCAGCCAGATGTGGCTCGGTCGCCAGCTCGGCACCCTGGCCCGCAAGCTGTTGAAATCCCGCGTCAAGATAGCGCGCCGCAACCTGGAACTGGCCTTGCCCGAGCTCAGCCGCGACCAGCGCGAAACCCTGCTGGTGCAGAACTTCGAGAGCGTGGGCTGCGCCATCTTCGAAGTCGGCATGGCCTGGTTCTGGCCGGACTGGCGGATGCGCCGCCTGATGAAGGTGGAAGGAGAAGAGCACGTGATCCGGGCCGCCGAGCAGGACCAGGGCATGCTGCTGCTCTCCTGCCACTTCCTCACCCTTGAACTCAATGCGCGCTGTTTCGGGCTGGTGCGACCCGGGGTCGGTGTCTATCGCCCCAACACCAATCCGGTGCTGGAGTATGCCCAGTATCACGGTCGCTGCGCCTCCAACAAATACCTGGTGGACCGCATGGACGTGAAGGGGATGATCAAGGCGCTGCGCAACGGCGACGCACTCTGGTATGCGCCGGATCACGACTACGGCTCCCACGCCAGCGTGTTCGTGCCCTACTTCGCGGTGGAGCAGGCGGCCACCATCACCGGTACCGCCACTCTGGCCCGGGTGAAGAACACAGTCACCCTGCCCTGCTACAACATCCGCACCCAGGACGGCTACACCCTGCACATAGGGGCGCCGCTGGAAGGCTACCCGAGCGGCGACGATCTGGCCGATGCCAGCCGCGCCAACCGGGAGATAGAGGCCGCCGTGCGCCGTGCGCCGGAGCAGTACATGTGGCTGCATCGCCGCTTCAAGACCCGCCCCAATCCGGAGGATGCGGGTTTCTACTAAGCCCCTTCCCCCATGAAAAAGCCCTCGCAGTGCGAGGGCTTTTTTTATCTGCCTGGCGCCGCCGTTATTGGCGAGTCAGGCGGTAGATGGCGTAGCCGGGGTGTTTGACGTCATCCATCGGCAGGGTGGACTGGTAGGCCAGATCCGCCCCCGCCAGGGCCTTGGCCTCGGCGCTCGGCGAGGAGTAGAGCCGCACGTCCACGCCGGTGGGCAGCGCCTTCATGTGCCAGTTGTTGTTGGCCGCCGGGCTGAAACCACCCGGGTTGGCGGCGGACTGGGACTTCAGGTACTGGGCGATGATCTCCCGCGTCTCGAAGGGATCTTCATGGACGATGTTGCTGCCGTCGATACCCGGGAAGTGGCCGCCGCCGCTGGCGCGGTAGTTGTTGGTCACCACGTAGAACTTCTGGGCCGGATCCACGGGCTGTCCGTTGAAGGTCAGGCCGCTGATACGCTGGCCGTCGCTCACCTTGGTGCCTTCCTTGCTGTAACGGGCCGGCTGGGTGATGTCCACCTCGTAGTTCACTCCGTCGATCACGTCGAAGTTGTAGGTGGGGAAGTTCTCGTTCACCAGCCACTGCACCCCGGTCTGACCCGCGTCGATCTTGTTGAACTGGCCCGCGCTCATCTCCAGCCACTCCTTGACGGTGGCGCCGTTCACCTCGACCACCTGCAGGGTGTTCGGGTAGATGTAGAGGTCGGAGACGTTGCGCAGAGAGATGTCGCCCTGGGCCACATAGGTGAAGTCATTGATGCCGTTGCGACCGCCGCGGAAGGGGGCCGCCACCGACAAGATGGGGTAGGACTCCTTGAGCAGGCCATCTTGCTGCAGCTGCTCGGCGTGCTTGCGCTGAGCGTCGCTCACCAGCTGGACGGAGGGATCGTCCTGCACCAGGGCGAAGAAGCTGTGGATGGGGGAGGTGATCTTGCCGAGCGGCTCATCCAGCCATTGGTTGGTAGCGTCGTGATCCGCCTGCACCAGATCCACGACCTGCTGATCCACGGCACTGCCTTCGCTTGAGTCTATTTTGCGCAGGCTGGCCTGGCTCTGCTTCACCTGCCACTTGCCATCCACCTGCTCCAGCTTGAGATCGATGATGCCGAGGTGGTTGCCCCAGTAACCGGGCATCACGGTCGGGATGCCGCTCAGGGTACCGGCCTTGTTGTCCACCTCGGGCAGGTCGGGGAAATCGCCGGGGAAGTTCTTGTGGGCATGACCCAGCATCAGGGCGTCGACCCCTTTCACCTTGGCCAGATGCCAGGCGGAGTTCTCCATCATCGCCTCGTAGCTGTTGGCATTGATGCCGGTGTGGGCGACCACTATCACCAGATCGGCGCCCTTGGCGCGCAGCTCGGGCACGTAGTGATTGGCGGTCTCGACCATGTCGGCCACCACCACCTTGCCTTCCAGATGGCGCTTGTCCCACTGCAGCACCTGGGGCGGGGTCAGCCCCAGGATGCCGACCTTGACGGTCTGCGTTTGGCCCTTGTCATCCGTCACCTGGCGATCCAGCAGCAGGTAGGGGGTGAACTTGTTGCCGCTCCAGTCGATCTGCCCCTTGGCATCGCGCTTGAAGGCTCCGGCCTCGAACACGTTGGCGTTCACATAGGGGAACTTGGCACCCGCCAGCACCTTGCCGAGGTAATCCAGCCCGTAGTTGAACTCGTGGTTGCCGAGGTTGCCGGCGTCATAGCCGAGCTCGTTCATGGCCTTGAACACGGGGTGAGCCTGCTTCTCGAGGTAGCCGGCGCCGGACTGCTCGAAGATATAGTCCGCCAGCGGCGTGCCCTGGATCAGGTCGCCGTTGTCGAGCAGCAGGTTGTTGGGGTTTTCGGCGCGGGCAGCCCGGATCAGCAGGGCGGTGCGGGAGAGGCCAAACTTGCGGTCCTCCTTGTTCTGGTAGTAGTCATAGCCCAGCACGTTGGAGTGGATATCAGAGGTCTGGATCAGGCGCAGGGAGACGGTCCCCGGCTGCGCCTTGCTGTCGTTGTCACTGCTGCAGGCAGACAACAGCACGATGGTTGCAATAGCACCTAGCTTCATAGTTTTATTCACTGTCTTTTCCCTATTATTATGAGTAACGCTTTACCAGCGACGGGAATTTAACAGACGAATATGTCAGCAGATGGCACCGACATTAATTTTTATGAAGCCCGGCACAAAAATAGCCTTATGAAGCCATGAGCGCCCCCCTCGCCAGTTGCAACGCCAACCCCAGCATGACAATACCGACAACCATATCAATGGCTTGCTGCACCCTGCCCCGGGCGAGCCAGGGGGACAAGGCCGCCGCCCCGAACGCCAGACTGTAGAACCACACCACGGACGCCAGCATGGCCCCCGCCGCGAAGGCCGGCCGCAGCGACTCGGCAAACTGGCTACCGAAAGAGCCGAGCAGCATCAGGGTATCCAGGTAGACGTGGGGGTTGAGCAGCGTAACCCCGAGGGTCATGGCCAGCACGCTCTTGACCCCCATCAGCTGGGGGGAATCCGCCAGCTTGGCCCCCTGCCCGCGCCAGGCACTGCGCAAGGAACGAATGCCAAACCAGCCGAGAAACAGCACGCCACCCCAGGTCAGCAGCGCCAGCCCGATGGGGCTGGCCGCCAGCAGGTTGGCCCCGCCGAATACCCCGATACCGATCAGCACGAGATCGCACAGGCAGCAGAGCGTGGCCGCCAGCAGATGGTGGTTGCGGTGAATGCCCCGACTCAGCACGAAGGCATTCTGGGCACCGATGGGGATGATCATGGCGAGGCCGAGGGTGAAGCCTTGCAGTGTGGTCGCGAACATGGAGGAAACGTCCCTGTGTAGATGATGGCGGCACTATAAGGGAGGCGAGGTAATCAGAGAAATTCATTCATTTGCTGATGCATTCAAAAATCTGATGATGGGAATCCCGACGCCCTTTGTGGCGGGCTGTCAATTGCAGGATCTGACAATTGTGAGCCCCTCCTCCCACCCCGAGAATCACTAGAGCGATTACGTCAACGCGGGAAGGAGTGGCCCCAGGATGAGCCAGCCGACGGAGCGACCATGACGCGGCCACCCGAAGAATGCGGTGGCGGCATGGAGAGGTGGACACAGGCCAGGGCTGGCTGGGGGTCATCCCTCAGTTGGCGAGGATCATTGCCACAACTTGGGGAAATTGGTGACCACCACCTGCTCCAGGTTCGGGATCAGAATACCGCTGCTCACCCCCTTGGCGACCGCCTGATAGCGGTTCATGGAGCCGGTCTTGCGGGTCACCTGATTGAGGTGGTAGTTCACGGTGCGTTCCGTGATCCCGAGGATGCAGGCGATTTCGCTCGAGGTCTTCCCCTCGCTGGCCCAGAACAGACACTCGGTCTCCCGATCGGTCAGGGCCTCCTGCGGATCGTCTTCCCGCAGGCTGAGCCGCACGATCCGGATCGCCGCCTCGAAGATGTAGTTGGACATCCAGGAGAGGATGGGGGAAGACGCCAGCAGCAGATCGCTCGAGGCCCGCTCGGCGGTGATAAACGACAGTATGCCGTTCTCTCCCGCGGCCCCGTGCAGCGGGAAGGAGATGCCGTTACGCAGCCCGAACTCCGCCGCCAGCCCCATCACATCCATGCTGCCCTCTTGCAGGAAGCGGGCCTTCTCGTCCAGTTGGTTCCAGTAGATGGGCAGGGTCTGCTTGCGGGCGAGCTGGATGATGGGATCGCAGGCCAGCATGTTGTTCACCGTGTAGGCCTGCACCCAGGAATCCGGGCACTGATTGAACAACACCACCTTGGGCCTTTGCATCGACATGGGCAGGATGAGCGCAAAACGATAGTAGTCGTAGCCCATCCCCAGAGAGAAACGACCGATCAACTCGGCCAACCGGTCCCCATCGGTCACCAGCGTGAAATGTTCCAAATACTCAAGCAGTTGGTCACGTGTCATAGGCTAGCCCCCCTGGCCAAGGCCTTGGATTATAGCGCCGAACCATGAAATGGAGAGACATGAATGCTTGTTTTCAAAGGAAAATTGAAAGAACACCCCAAATGGGAGGTCGAAAACGAGCTTTATCGTTTTCGCAAGCGCGTCTTCTCCGATCGGCTCGGCTGGGATGTGGAATCTCACCGGGGTCTGGAGCGGGACAGCTTCGACAAGCCGGATACCCACTGGGTATTGATTGAGGATGAGCAGGGCCTGTGCGGCTGCATCCGGCTGCTCAGTTGCGCCCAGGATTACATGCTGCCGAGCATCTTCCCCAGCGCCCTCGCGGGCGAACTGGCGCCGCGCAGCGCCGATGTCTGGGAGCTGACCCGCCTCGCCATCGACGCCGAGCGAGCCCCCAGGCTCGACAACGGCATCAGCGAGCTGACCTGCGTCATCTTCCGCGAGGTCTATGCCTTCGCCAGGGAACAGGGGATCCGGGAGCTGGTCGCCGTGGTCAGCCTGCCGGTGGAGCGCATCTTCCGCCGCCTCGGCCTGCCCATCGAACGGCTCGGCCATCGCCAGGCGGTGGATCTGGGGGCCGTGCGCGGGGTCGGCATCCGCTTCCTGCTGGACGAGCGCTTCGAGCGCGCCATCAACCGGCCCCTGCGCGAATGCTACGCGCCTGCCGGCGAGGCGCTCGCCACTCTCTAGCCCTGGCCCCATAGGCCGGCTGGCACAGTGAGCACCGTACACCGGCCGGCAAAGTGAGCGCAGATCTCTGGCACTCACCCCACACAACAGCCGGCGAGACGATGGATACTCTCCTGCCTTAACCCATAAAAAAGTCCCGGGACGCTGCCCGGGACCAAAACTCTCGCTATGGCCCGTTTCCACCCCATGCAAAAACGGACCGAATGAGTATCCAATGAATCTCATTTTGCCGCTACTGTCACTTATCGCAGTGACCGACCCCCTCACCCCGGCCGTCAACGCCGTCCCTGTGCCCTGCCCGGCCTTGTTGCCAGCCCCCGGATTCAGTAGCATATTTTCTTGAATCACCGGATTGATAAGGAATGCTGATGAAAGCTCTGGACTACAAGCTGCTGCTGGCGCTGGATGCGGTGATGCAGGAGCAGAACTTCGAGCGGGCCGCCCAGCGTCTGCACCTCACCCAGTCCGCCATCTCCCAGCGTATCAAGCAGCTGGAGCAGCAATTTGCCGAGCCGCTGATCATCCGCAGCCAGCCGTTGCGGGCCACCGAGCTCGGTCAGAAGTTGCTGGCCCACTACCGCCAGGTGCGCCAGCTCGAGCTGGAATTGGCCGGCGAGCTCTCCCCCGAGGCGCCACAGCTGCCGGTGCGAGTCAGCATCGCCATCAACGCCGACAGCCTGGCGACCTGGTTCCTGCCCGCCCTGGCCCCGCTGCTGGAGCAACACCCCATCGAGCTGAATCTGCTGGTGGACGACGAGAGTCGCACCCTCGACAAGGTGCGCGAGGGGCAGGCGTTCGGCGCCATCAGCCTGCAGCCCCAGCCGCTGGCCGGCTGCTGCGTCGACGAGCTCGGCGAGATGCACTACATGCTCACCGCCAGCCCCGCCTTCGTCGCCCGCCACTTCCCCCAGGGGCTCAATGCGGCGGCGCTGGCCAAGGCGCCGGCAGTGGCCTTCGATCAGCGGGACGACATGCACGTCAGCTTCATGGCCCGCCACTTCGGGCTGGAGCCCGGTGGCTATCCCTGCCACACGGTGCGCTCGTCCGAGGCCTTCGTCGCCATGGCCGAGCAGGGGCTGGCCTGCTGCCTCATCCCCGAGCTGCAGATCCGCCAGCAGCTGGCACAGGGGCTGCTGCTCGATCTCTGCCCGGACAATCACCTGGTCGAACGCCTGTACTGGCACCGTTGGGTGCTGGAGCGGGGGCTGCACAAGCAGATCTCCTCGCGTCTGATCCAGCAGGGTCGTCGGGCATTGCAACCCCGCTGAGGGGGCCATTCACCTTGGCTTTGGGGGGGTAAAAACGTATAGTGCTGGGCGATTCTTCATCAGGTCTCCACTCAGGTTCCTCACTTATGTTTCAAGACAATCCCCTGCTGGCTCAGCTCAAGCAACAAATCCGCGAGAACATCCCCAAGAAAGAGGGTGTGATCCGCGCCTCCGATCGGGGCTTCGGCTTCCTGGAGGTCGATGAGAAGACCAGCTATTTCGTGCCGCCTCCCTACATGAAGAAGGTGATGCACGGTGACCGGGTGAGCGCCCTGATCCGCACCGAAAAAGAGAAGGAAGTGGCTGAGCCGGATGCCCTGCTGGAGCAGGCGGTGACCCGCTTCGTCGGCCGCGTGAAGATGTTCCGCGACCGCCTCAACGTGGTGCCGGACCATCCCCTCATCAAGGACGCCATCAAGGCCCGCGCCAAGAAGGGTCTGGATGAGAAGTCCCTCAAGGAAGGGGACTGGGTGGTGGCGACTCTCAAGCGTCACGCCCTGGTGGACGGCAACTTCTCTGCCGAGATCACCCAGCTCATCGCCGACAAAGATGATCACAACGTGCCCTGGTGGGTGGTGCTGGCGCGCCACAACCTGGCCCAGATTGAGCCGGCCGACCTGCCCGAGTGGAAGGTGATCGAGGAAGAGGAGCTGCCGCGCACCGACCTGACCGCCACCCCCTTCTTCACCATCGACGGCGCCAAGACCAAGGACATGGATGACGCCCTGGCCATCCGCAAGCTGGACAACGGCTGGGAGCTGCTGGTCGCCATCGCCGATCCGACCGCCTACGTAGCCGAAGGCAGCGAGCTGGACAAGGAAGCCGCCCAGCGCGCCTTCACCGTCTACATGCCGGGCCGCAACGTGCCCATGATCCCGCGCACCCTCTCGGACGAGCTCTGCTCCCTGAAAGAGGGCGAGGAGCGCAACACCCTGTGCGCCCGCCTGCTGATCGCCGAAGACGGCCTGCTGCTGGAGGAGACCGAGTTCTTCGCCGCCCGCATCCTCTCCCACGCTCGTCTGAACTATGACGAGGTCTCCGACTGGGCCGAACACGGCAAAGAACTGGATATCGACACGGGCGTGCTGGCCCAGCTGCCGCTGATGAAGGCCATGACGGAGGCGCGCATCAAGTGGCGCACCGAGCATGCCCTGGTGTTCCCGGACCGCCCCGACTACGACTTCGAGCTGGGTGAGAACGGCGCCGTGCTCGCGATCCACGTGGAGCCGCGCCGCATCGCGAACCGGATGATCGAAGAGTCGATGATCGCCGCCAACATCTGCGCCGGCCGCGTGCTCGGCAAGCAGGTCGGCTACGGCATCTTCAACGTCCACACCGGTTTCGACGAGGAGTCCCTCGACGGCGCCATCGAGCTGCTCAAGACAGCCGAGGCCCCGTTCGAGAAGGAAGAGATCGCGAGCCTGTCCGGCTTCTGCGCCCTGCGCCGCTGGATCGACAGCCAGGATACCCGTTGGCTGGATGGCAAGATCCGCCGCTTCCAGAGCTATGCGCTGATGTCCGCCGAGCCGGGTGCCCACTACGGCCTGGGGCTGGATGCCTACGCGACCTGGACCTCCCCCATCCGCAAGTACGGCGACATGGTCAACCATCGTCTGCTGAAAGCCGTCATCGCCGGCAAGACCCCGGGCGAGCGCCCGAACCAGGAGCTGACCGAGCACCTGACCGAATGCCGCCGCCTGCACCGCAGGGTCGAGCGCGACATCGGCGACTGGCTCTATGTCCGCTACCTGATGGCCGATGCGGGCACCGACAAGGTATTCAACGCCGAGATCATCGACGTGATGCGTGCCGGCCTCAAGCTGCGTCTGCAGGAGAACGGCGCCGTGGTGTTCATGCCCGCCCGCCACATCCTGGACAACAAGGACAGGCTGGAGTGCAACTGGGACAACGGTCGCGTCTATCTGGACAAGACCGAGGTGGTCTATGAGCTGGGCCAGATCATCGAGGTCAAGCTGAGCGAGGCGGTGGAAGAGACCCGCTCCCTCATCGCCAAACCAGCGGTAGCCCTGGTACCAGGCCCGGCGCCGGAAGCCCCGGCCGCCGACAGCACCGAGGCACAGGCCGAAGCTGCCCCCAAGGCAGACTAAGCTCGCAGCCACCCGCTCGATGCAAAAGCCCGCCATTCGGCGGGCTTTTTTATGCCTGTGCAAAACCTGGCTGGCACGACGCCCCACGACCAGCAGATCTGGCGGTCAAGGTGGCTTGAACGAGCCCTGTTTGCACGCTGGGAGCAGGAGACTACGGTCATAGCGCCGCGGCCGAAAACTGAAAGTGGGTTACAAAATACATCATTCATTGGTCAATAATAGAAAAAGGCCGCCGATCCATCGTTTATTCCCGCACTTTTCCCCTGCGGAGACTTGCCTCATTTGAATACAAATCATCATTTTGTGATCTAAATCACATTGACATGTCATTTGCGCAAACAACAAAGAGTGACTTTAGTCACATAAAATTGACTGTCGGGACGGGAAAGATCGATTTGTAGCCAAAAAACAGGCGTCGAATGTGATGTGGATCACCATGCAGGGAGGGGGGAGGTGGGGATAACTGAGAGGAAGGTCACAAGATGCCCCGTTTTCAGCCTAATGTGAGCGCAAACTGGTAGATTGAAGTTGCTTAGACGACTGGGATGGGGGTTCGGCAAAACCCGTCATTCCCGCTACCACTCTTAATCAATCAGGCTTAAAACGGGGTCCCGACATGTTATCACCGGATACCAAGGTCAAGATACAGAATTTTGGACGCTTCCTGTCCAATATGGTCATGCCCAACATAGGCGCATTCATCGCCTGGGGCTTCATCACAGCGCTCTTCATCCCCACCGGATGGCTGCCAAGCGAAACCTTGGCCAAGCTGGTCGGCCCCATGATCACCTATCTGCTGCCGCTGTTGATTGGCTACACCGGCGGCAAGCTGATCGGCGGTGAACGGGGTGCCGTGGTCGGCGCCATCACCACCATGGGCGTGATCGTCGGTACCGACATCCCCATGTTCATGGGCGCCATGATGGTCGGCCCCCTCGGCGGCTGGGCCATCAAGCGCTTCGACAGGCTGATGGAAGGTCGTGTCAAGAGCGGCTTCGAGATGCTGGTCAACAACTTCTCCGCCGGCATCATCGGCATGCTGCTGGCCATCCTCGCCTTCTTCGTGATCGGTCCCTTCGTCAAGGTACTCTCCGGCGTGCTGGCGGCGGGCGTGGGCTTCCTGGTGGATAACAGCCTGCTGCCGCTCACCTCGATCTTCGTCGAGCCGGCCAAGATCCTGTTCCTGAACAACGCCATCAACCACGGTATCTTCTCGCCGCTGGGTATCCAGCAGGCCACCGAGCAGGGTCGTTCCATCTTCTTCCTGATCGAAGCGAACCCGGGTCCGGGTCTGGGCGTGCTGCTGGCCTACATGGTGTTCGGCCGTGGCGCCGCCAAGCAATCCGCCGCCGGTGCCTCCATCATTCACTTCTTCGGTGGCATCCACGAGATCTACTTCCCCTACGTGCTGATGAACCCGCGCCTCATCCTGGCGGTGATCGCCGGTGGCATGACAGGTGTCTTCACCCTGACCCTGTTCAACGCGGGTCTGGTCTCCCCTGCCTCACCGGGCTCCATCTTCGCCGTGCTGCTGATGACGCCGAAAGCTTCCCTGATCGGGGTCATGCTCTCCATCATCTGCTCCACCCTGGTCTCCTTCCTAGTCGCCGCCGTCTTCGTCCGTGCCCAACAGCCGGAAGCCGATGAGGCCGATGCCCTGGGTGAAGCCACTCGCAAGATGAAGGCCATGAAGGGTGCCAAGCCCGAGGTCGTTGCCGCCAAGAAACCGGGCGCCGAGCTGATGGCGGTCCGCAATATCGTCGTCGCCTGCGATGCGGGCATGGGTTCCAGCGCCATGGGTGCCGGCATGCTGCGCAAGCGGGTGCAGGCTGCCGGTCTGGACATCAGCGTGACCAACCGTGCCATCAATAACCTGGACGATCAGGTAGACCTGGTCATCACTCACAAGGATCTGACCGACCGTGCCCGTCGCCATGCGCCGCACGCCCAGCACATCTCCCTGACCAACTTCCTCGACAATGCGCTCTATCAGGATCTGGTGCAGAACCTGACCCTGGCCGGTGCCGCCAACGACGACGTGGCCAACCCGCAGCTGCTGGTGGCCGCCAACGACGACAGCTACGAGCCGCAGGCAGGTGAAGTCTTCACCCTGAGCCTGCAGGACGTGCACCTCGGCCTCAAGGCCGACAACAAGGAGGCCGCCATCCTGGCCGCCGGCAAGCTGCTGGCCGAGCGAGGCTATGTGGCACCGGACTACGTCAACGCCATGCTGGAGCGCGAGCGGCTGGTCTCCACCTACCTCGGCGAGTCCATCGCCGTGCCCCACGGCACCATAGCCGCCAAGGAGCACGTGAAGCGCACCGGCATCGTCATCTGCCAATACCCGGCCGGGGTCGCCTTCGGTGAAGGTGCCGACGAAGTGGCAAGGCTGGTGATCGGCATCGCCGCCCGCAACGACGAACACATTCAAGTAATAACCAAACTGACCAATGCACTGGATGAACCTGGTCTCATCGACCGCTTGGCCAGCACCCAGGATCCTCAGGAGTTCCTGAACCTGCTGGGCGCCGAACAGGCCGCATAAGTCATCTTCATCATCTTTGGTTATAGAGGTTAACATCATGAAAACATTGCATTTTGGTGCCGGCAATATCGGACGCGGCTTCATCGGTAAACTGCTGGCAGACGCCAGCCACCAGGTCACCTTTGCCGACGTCAACGAGACCCTGATCGATCAGCTCAACCACCGGCAGGAGTACAAGGTGCATGTGGTGGGTGCGGATCAGAAGCTGGATGTGGTGCGCAACGTGGCGGCGGTCAGCTCCGCCGGTCACGAGGTGATCGCCCGCATCATCACCGCCGATCTGGTGACCACGGCGGTGGGCCCCAACATCCTGGACAAGATTGCCAGCACCCTGGCCAAGGGGCTGCAGGCCCGCTTCGATGCCGGCAACCTGACCCCGCTCAACGTCATCGCCTGCGAGAACATGGTGCGGGGCACCAGCCATCTCAAGCAGGAGGTACTCAAGTACCTGCCGGTCGCGTATCATGCCACCCTCGAATCCTGCGTCGGTTTCGTCGATTCTGCGGTGGATCGCATAGTGCCGCCCGCCGCGGCCAACGACGATCCGCTGGAGGTGACGGTGGAGAGCTTCAGCGAGTGGATAGTCGACCAGACCCAGTTCAAGGGGGAGTTGCCCCAGGTGGCGGGCATGGAGCCCACCGACAACCTGATGGCCTTCATCGAGCGCAAGCTGTTCACCCTCAACACCGGCCACATCGTCACCGCCTACCTCGGCAAGTTGCGGGGTTACCAGACGGTGCGTGAGGCGATCGAGGATCCGGTGATCCGCAGCAAGGTGCGCCGTGCCATGGAAGAGAGCGGGGCCGTGCTGGTGAAACGTTACGGCTTCGATGAGCGGCTGCACGCCGCCTACATCGAGAAGATCCTGTCTCGCTTCGCCAATCCCTATCTGGTGGACGAGATCGACCGGGTCGGCCGCCAACCGCTGCGCAAGCTGGCGGCGGGAGACCGGCTGGTGAAACCCCTGCTCGGGACCCTGGAATACGGTCTGCCCAACGAGCAACTGCAGGAGGGGATAGCGGCGGCGCTGCATTATCGCAACGCCGATGACCCTCAGGCGGTGGAACTGCAGACCCTGCTGGCGGATCTGGGCCCGGCCCAGGCCCTGGCGCGGGTAACCGGACTGGATGCCGACAGCGACATCGTTCATGCCATCGTCGCCCTTTATCACCACTTGAAGTGACCTGCTGAGGCGCACTTATCACCGGTGGCCGCGGCACGCGGTTGGCTGAGCAGTGATTGCGCCTCATATGATAAAAACCGGGAGAGAGGCTGACTCTCTCCCTGTCAGCTGGACCCAATGCCCTTATGACCACACACCAGGAAGATGAAGTACTGGAACGACTGAACGAGCAGGATGGCCCCCGCGGCTTCTTCCTCGAGGTCGTGACCATCCTGGAAGAGGCGGTCGACTCCCTGATGCGGCGTGCGTTCCGCCAGGAGGAGTATGCCGTCAAATACGCCATCGAACCCCTGCTCAACCAGAGCGGCCCCCTCGGCCAGCTGGAGGTGCGCCTCAAGCTCATCTTCGCCCTCGGCCTCATCTCTCTCGAGCGTTATCAGGATCTCGAGCTCTATTTGAAGACCCGAGATCTGCTGGTACGCGATCCCAAGGATTACCGCTTCAGCGACAAGCCCATCCGCCACCTGCTCGAGCGCCTGCACTGCCTCAGTCAAGGCAGCATGATGCCGCAGGAGCCCCCGGCCAACGAGGAAGACTGGCCCCTCTACCAGATGCAGCTCAACCGGCTCGATCAGGTGGTGCGCTCGGCCCTGGTGCTGGCGGTGACCGATTGCGTCACCGAGCTCCACAAAGAGAGTCCCATCTAATCAGGCCGGTCGGCCCGACCGACCGCCGCCTCTTTGCACCTCATCTCGTGACACGACTCGCCCCATCCCCCGACATTCGTGAGCGGAACCCTCCATCTGAAACCCTATTGCCGGTGAACGGCCATTAACGACCCTGACCCCAGCCGGACCGCAGGCTGGCGACTAGACTTGAGGGTGGCGCCATGGGTCATAGGAGGATGTCATGACGGTCAGCGAATTGCGCACCCTGAATCAGCAAGGCCGCTTCAAGGAGGCCGAGATCCTGCACGACATCGCCTTTCCGGGCTGGCTAGTGGAGTTTCGTGGCCAGGATGGTCGCCTGTACGAGATGACGGATACCCTGGGTTGCCCGGTGAGATTCGCCTCGGAGGAGGATGCACGGGAACATATCCACAGGGTGGCCGACTGCCCTATTCAGGTCGAGCATCTCTACCGCTTCTACGAGCGCTGAGACGCTATCGAGTGAGAAAAAAGGCTCCGTGAGGAGCCTTTTTCATTCCGGTTGCGTCGGCTCCACGCCCTTGCCTTCCAGCCGTCTGACCGGCTTTTGCAGGATCAGGTTGGCCGGATAGGTGACCAGATCGCCGTTATCATCCCGCACCCGGACATAGAACAGGCCTATCTCGGTGATGACACCGGTGACCGAATCATCCTTGTCGAGGATGCGGATCCTGTCGCCAATCTTGTAGGGGAAGGCGAAGAAGATGGTGATGCTGGCGGTGATGTTGGAGAGGATCGACCATTGCGCCACCATGGCGACGCCAAGCACGGCGAAGAAGGAAGAGGCGAGCACCACCAGCCGGGAGAAGTCGAGCCCCCAGACCCCGGCCAGGATCAGCAGGGTCGCGCAGCCGAGCAGGAAGTGGAACACGTGCTCCACGTAGAGCACCCGGTTCTCGCTCACCTGCCTGGACTGGGCCAACGCCAGCAGACTCTTGTGGATGAGACTGCGGATCAGGGTATGGCCCAGCAACAGCAGCAGGGTCACACCAAAAGATTCCCATGTTGTCATGCGTGCTCCTTACCACCAGCGCCGGTGTTTGAGCCAGATGGCCAGCCCGGTCGCCAGCGCCAACAAGGATCCACAGAAGATCCAGAAAGCGGTCGGACTCTCGGCCCCCGGGATCCCTCCCAGGTTGATGCCAAACAGGCCGGTCAGGAAGCTGGCAGGCAGGAACAACAGCGCCATCACCGACATCTGGTAGGCGCGACGATTGGTCGCCTCCGCCATCAGGTTGTTGATCTCGTCGGCCAGCACGGCGGTACGGGCAACCCCGGCATCCAGATCGTCCAGCCAGCGCCGCAAGCGATCGGCGATGTCGAGCAGGCGACGCCTGTCGTCTTCATCCAGCCAGCTGATCTTCTCGTTGGCGAGGCGGGCCACCAGATCTCGCTGGGGGGAGAGGTAGCGGCGGATCATGATGAGTTGCTTGCGGATCAACGCCAGCCGGCCATTGGCGGGCAGATCCCGCAGCAACACCATCTCCTCCAGATCCAGGATCTGGTCGTGCAGCACTTCGACAAATTCCCCCGCCCTGTCGGTCAGGGCGTCGCAGATCTCCACCAGCCAGTCGGCGGGAGAGTCGGCCCCCCCACCCAGTTTCAGCTGCTCGAAGACATCCGTCTCCGACAGCAGGGGGCGGCGGCGGCTGCTGATGATGAGATCCGGCGTGATGTAGATGCGCAGTGCCACCATCTCTTCGGGCCTGTGATCCTTGTTGTGGTTGATGCCGCGCAGGATCAGCAGCACGGTTTCCCCCATCCGCACCAGCTTGGGCCTGTTGCTCTTGCCGAGCAGGGACTCGCGTACCGCCTCGTTGAGCAAAGGGGTCTGCAGCAACCAGCGGGCCGCCTCCGGATTGCCGTAGTCCAGGTGCAACCAGCTGGGTTGCGGTCCCGGGATCTCGCTCCCCGCCGCCAACGGCTGCATGCCCCCCTTGCCATCCAGGGTCAGGCCATAAATCACATCACTGGGCACCCGATCCATCCATTCATCCTTCTCGCTTCGGTTCATCGAGCCAGCTTACACGAAAGCCGGGCCCGACTCAGCCTCATGGCGGTGCCCCTGCGTCAGCCGTGTTAAGATACGGCCCTCGTTTCAGACACAGGAAGCCATGCCATGCCCATCTGGGTTGATGCCGATGCCTGCCCGCTCCCGGTCAAGGAGATCCTCTACCGCGCCGCCCACCGTGCCCAGGTGGTCACCACGCTAGTGGCCAATCAGGGGCTCAGAGTGCCTCCCTCTCCCTTCATCAAGACCCAGCAGGTAGAGAAAGGATTCGATGTGGCGGATCATGTCATCGCCCAGCAGGTCATGCCGGGGGATCTGGTGATAACGGGGGACATTCCGCTCGCCTCCTGGGTGATCGACGCCGGTGGCGAAGCCCTCAATCCCCGCGGCGAGATCTACACCCGCGAGACCATACAGGCGCGGCTCGGCATGCGTAACTTCATGGAAGAGCTGCGCTCGGCCGGGGTCCAGACCGGTGGCCCGGCCCCCTTCAACGCCGCCGACAAGCAGCGCTTCGCCAACGCATTGGACAAGTGGTTGCAGAAGGGAAAACTGAGCTGAGATCAGGCCCCCTCGCTCAGCAAAAATCTGACGCATTGAGATAAATTTTTCAGCACACCACCACAGGGCAAGCCAAGGATCCCCGGCTTGCCTCTCGGCACCTTCGCCATAGCATCACCAGCCTTCTCACCCACCTCCCCCGCCACCACCCAGGCATCCGACCGGCCCGACGATGCCATCTCTCATCCCTTCGCTGACCTCATGGGGGCCGCCTTGTGGCTGAAATGTCAAAAAACATACTTTTAATTATATCAATAGAAATTGAAATACCTCGAAACCTCGCCTAGACATATTAACAAACGCAAATGATAAAAATATCACTCTATGTTTTCCCACCAACAGCAGCTTAAAGGACACATATGCTTTGTGGTTTTTAAATCAGGTTAAAAAATAACTTAATTAGTAATTATTCAATACCTTATGGATTAACCCATATCTGGCTTCGCAGAGAGATGTTGTTCTTGTGCAGCCTGCCCCTCAGCAAAATACATGTAAACGTCATCCTCAATGAGCACGGATATCCAAGGGGAATACCCATGAATAGAACAATGAATATATTTCTCTCACTGTTTCTGACTCTCCTCTTATTCGGCTGCGGTGGGGGCGGAGGAGGCGGGAGCAAACCGACCACGCCCACAGATCCCGCAGCCAAGACGCTGACCAGGATCGACATCTCTGCAGACACTGCAGGCACCAAGGCGCGCGCCGAAGTCAACCCCAGCACACCACTCGGTTTAAGCACCCAATATCTGGCCATCGCAACCTACAGCGACAGCACTACAGCCGACATCACTGACCTGGCCACCTGGAGCAGCTCGGATAGCAATGTTGCTACCGTCGATAAGAAAGGACTGGTCAAAACGCTCAAAGTCAGTGCAACGGAGATTACGGCAAGTTATCAGGGGGTCACCAGCAACAAGTCAGAGCTGACCATCGTCGATGCCATTGCCACCAAGATCACCGTCATCCCGCCTATCGCGAAATTAGCCAAAGGCTTGTCACTGCAATTACAGGCCATCGCCACCTTTTCCGATGACAGCACCAAGGATGTGTCCACCCAAGCCACTTGGCAGAGCAACAAACCGACCGTCTTGAAAGTCGATGCCAAGGGGAAACTGACGGCTCTTGCCCTCGGCGATGCCATCGTCAGCGCGACCGTACAAGGCATCACAGGCCATACCAACGTCTCATCGGTCAATCTGACCATCAGCAAGATCCAGATCACCCCCGCCAAGCTCCAACTCGCCAAAGGCACCAAGGCCCACTTGACTGCCGTGGCCACGTTTAACGACAAGAGCGTGCAGGATGTCTCCTCTCAAGTGGCTTGGTTGAGTAGCAGCACCGCTGTCGCGACCGTGGACAACACAGGGCTGGTGACCGGCGTCGCCACGGGCTCTACCACGCTCTCCGCCAACCTGCTTGGGGTCACGGCCAGCACCAGCGTCAAGATCACCAACGCCAGTCTCAAGACTCTGCAGGTCATTCCCGCAGTCAGTTCGATCGCCCTCGGCACCAAAACTCAGTTGCGGGCTATCGCTACCTTCACTGACAACTCCAGCCAGAATGTCTCGGATCAGGTGCAATGGAGCAGCAGCGACGCCTCAGTCGCAAGCGTCAGTAGCCTGGGGCTGGTGACTGGAAAATCCACAGGTCAGATCTCTATCACTGCAACCTTGGGTTCCATCAGCCGCAGTGCGACCCTCACCATCACCAATGCCATCACCACTGCCATCCAGATCACCCCAGCCACCAGCTCACTCCCCAAAGGGACAAAACAACAGTTCCAGGCCATCGCCACCTTCAGCGACAGCTCATCACAGGATGTGACCGATCAGGTGGATTGGGACAGCTCCGTCATCGGAGTCGCCACCATTGATTTGAAGGGTGAAGCCACCGCCGTGAGTGAAGGGGATACCATCATCTCGGCCAAGTTCCAGAACGTGACCGGCAACACCGTCAGACTGGAGGTAACCAACATCACCCTCACAACTGGCGGGCTCTCCATCACTGTGCCGCCTCTGACTCTGGCTGCGGGCCAGACCAAACAGCTCTCCGCCACTGGCAGTTATAACGATGGCTCCAACAAGAATGTCACGGCAGATGTTCACTGGAGTAGCAGCGATCCCGCTGTTGCAACCATCAGCCTGACCGGCCTGGTCACTGCTGTTACCCCAGGTACCGCGACTATTACTGGCACTCTGGATGGTCAGACTGCGACCCTGTCAGCTACAGTCACCAATGCCACCCTCAATGCTGGTGGGCTCACCATCACGACACCGCCACTGACACTGGCTAACGGTCTGAGCAGCCAGCTGACCGCGAGCGGTACCTACAGCGATGGGTCAAGTGCCGATGTCACCGCCAACGTCCATTGGAGCAGCAGTGATCCTGCCATAGCAACCGTCAGTCAAACGGGTCTGGTCACTGCCGTTGCCCCTGGTACTGCGACCATTACCGGTAGCCTGGATGGCCAAAACGCTACCCTGTCGGTCACCGTCACCAATGCCACAATCAATGCAGGCGGACTCACCATCACGACGCCACCCATGACGCTGGCAGCGGGTCTGACTGGTCAGCTGGCCGCCAATGGCAGCTATAGCGATGGCAGCACCAGGAACGTCACCACCGACGCCAGCTGGATTAGCGATAACCCCTCGGTGGCAACCGTTGGTCTCCATACCGGCCTGGTTACCGCCGTCGCTCCCGGTACCGCAAACATTACCGGTAGTCTGGATGGGCAAAACGCCACCCTGTCGGTCACCGTCAACAACGCCACTATCAATACGGGTGGACTCACAATCTCGACACCGCCCCTGACGCTGGCAGCCGGTCTGACCGGTCAGCTGGCCGCCAATGGCGGCTATAGCGATGGCAGCACCAGAGACGTCACCACCGACGTCAGCTGGATCAGCGATAATCCCTCGGTGGCAACCGTCGGCCTCCATACCGGCCTGGTCACCACCGTCGCTCCCGGTACCGCCAACATTACCGGTAGTCTGGATGGACAGAGCGCCACCCTGTCGGTCACCGTCACCAATGCCACTATCAATACGGGTGGACTCACCATCGCGACACCGCCCCTGACGCTGGCAGCCGGTCTGACCGGTCAGCTGGCCGCCAATGGCAGCTATAGCGATGGCAGCACCAGAGACGTCACCACCGACGTCAGCTGGATCAGCGATAACCCCTCGGTGGCAACCGTTGGTCTCCATACCGGCCTGGTTACCGCCGTCGCTCCCGGTACCGCAAACATTACCGGTAGTCTGGATGGACAGAGCGCAGCCCTGTCAGTCACCGTCACCAATGCCACCCTCAACCCGGGTAGCCTGACCATCAGTGTCCCGCCCTTGTCGCTGGCAGCTGGCTTGACCGGTCAGCTCAGTGCCACAGGCAGCTTCAGCGATGGCAGCAGCCGGGATGTGACCGCCAATGTCAGTTGGACCAGTAGCAATATCCTTGCTGCCACCGTAGGCCTTAACTCGGGGCTGGTCACTGCCGTGCAACCGGGAACAGCTACCGTCACCGGTACCTTGAGCGGTCAGAGTGCAACTGTGTCGGTCACCGTCACCAGCGCGGTCCTCAACCTGGGTGGACTCACCATCACGGTACCACCGCTGAACCTGGCCGCGGGCCTGACCGGTCAACTCGCCGCCAACGGTATTTACAGCAATGGCGCGAGTGTGGATGTCACGACCAATGTCAATTGGACCAGTAATAACCCCCTTGTTGCCGCCGTCGGCCTCAACACCGGGTTGGTTACCAGCGTACTGCCAGGCACAGCGACCATCACAGCAACGCTGGATGGCCAAAGCACAACTGTGCAGGTAACCGTGTCCAACGCGGTGGTAGTCAGCGTGAGCATTGATCCCATCAACCCCTTGGCTGCGGGAACCACTGCACAGCTCAAGGCCACAGCCACCCTCAGCAACCTGACGACGCTGGATGTCACTGCACAAGCCAACTGGCAGAGCAGCGATCCTAGCGTATTCACGGTCACCTCGACCGGGCTTGCCACCGGGGTGGTACCGGGGAGTGCCAACGTCAGTGTCAACGTGCAAGGTACACCTGCCAGCCACCCCGTAGTCGTCAGTAATGCGGTGCTGACCAGCATCGTCATCAGCCAGAGCGGACTGAACTTATCTCCGCTGCTAAGTACCATTACCTTCACCGCAATAGGCCACTACTCTGATGGCAGTACGCAAAACATCACCAACAGTGTGATCTGGAAAATAAATGGTGGCTTGCTCACTCTGGGACTGGGTAATACCTATGTGTTCCTGCTTAACGGTAACAGCCACTTCACGGCTGAACTAAATGGAGTAACCAGTAACACCTTGAGCTTGTAAATCTGGCATAGCCAGCCAATCTACATAAGCAAAAGGGCCGCCAATTCTGGCGGCCCTTTCATTTTATCTCTCTGGTGCGGTCAACCGGGTTTAGCAATCTGGCACACACGAGAGTCACTGCACTGCCTGCACCGTTGCCGGGCCGGGCTCGTTGAGTTCGTCATCGGCCCAGTATTTGTAGCCCTGCAGGGTGGCCTGCAACACCAGACCGCTCTGGGTCAGCTGATAGACGGTCACCTTCTTAGCATTGGTGCTGCCCGTGGTATTGAACAGCTCGCTGCCCTTGTCGCCGGAGCGCGCCGCCGCATCGGCCTGGGCGCCGGCCTCCCAGCCCACCTCGATGAAGTGTTTCAGCGCATCGGCGTCGTTGAACAGGATCAGGGCCCTGAAGTCCTTGATGCCAAGACCCAGTCCCACACCGGCATTGGCCATGCTCATGTAGGTGTCTTTGCCACTCTGGTTGTCTCTCACCATGCCAAAGCCGCTGCCGGCACTGACGAAGATCAGGCTGTTGTTGACGCTGGAGAAGACCGCGTAGCCCTTGGCCTGCTGCACCTCCTCGCGGATGCTCGCCTTCTCCTGATAGAGTTCGGTCAGCACCTGTTCCCGCATGCCCTGCACGTAACCGCGCTTCTCTTCCGGCGTGTCCCCCTTGGCGGCGCAGCCGGCCAGCAGGGCAACGAGCCCCCATATCCACCATCTCATCCTGCTCTCCTTCGTCTGGGTTATTTTTATTCAGTCGTTCAGAGCAGGATAAAATAGAAAAGTTCCGAGCCTGGAAAAAATAAACCCCTGCCTGGGCAGGGGTTTATCAGCATGATGATGAGATGAATCAGATCATGATGCCGGCGATCACGGCGGAGAGCAGGCTCACCAGAGTCGAGCCGTACACCAGCTTCAGACCGAAGCGGGAGACCATGTTGCCCTTCTCTTCGTTCAGCGCCTTCACCGCACCGGCGATGATGCCGATAGAGCTGAAGTTGGCGAACGACACCATGAAGATAGAGAGGATACCTACGGTGCGCGGGGACAGTTCGGCAGCAATCTTGCCCAGATCCATCATGGCCACGAACTCGTTGGTCACCAGCTTGGTCGCCATGATGGAGCCGGCTTGCAGCGCCTCACCACTCGGGATACCCAGGATCCAGGCGATGGGGTAGAAGATGTAGCCCATGACGTACTGGAAGTTGACGCCAAACGCCGCCTCGAACAGGTAGTTGATGAGCGCGATCAGGGCGATGAAACCCACCAGCATGGCAGCCACGATCACGGCGACGGAGAAACCGGCCATGATGTATTCGCCCAGCATCTCGAAGAAGTTCTCTTTCTTCGGGCTGTGGTGCTCGTCGCCTTCGGCGAGGGCCTTGATGTCGGTGACCGAGTTATCCGGCTCGTAGGGGTTGATCAGCGACAACACGATGAAGGTGCTGAACATGTTGAGCACCAGGGCGGCCACGACGTAGCGCGGCTCGATCAGCTGCATGTAGGCACCGACGATGGACATAGACACCGTGGACATGGCGGTCGCCGCCAGGGTGTACATCTGCTTCTCGTTCAGGTGCGGCAAGGTGTTCTTGAGCGCGATGAAGTTCTCGGACTGACCGACGATCATGGAGCTGATGGCGTTGAAGGACTCCAGCTTGCCCATGCCGTTGATCTTGGCCAGTACGGTGCCGATGCCACGAATGACGATGGGCAGCAGGCGAATGTACTGCAGGATCCCGATCAGCACTGAGATGAAGACGATGGGCATCAGTACCATCAGGAAGAAGGAGAAGGCCCCCTCGTTAACCAGGCCACCGAACACGAAGTCGGTACCCTGTTTGGCAAATTCCATCAGCTTGGTGAAGCCGGCAGCGAAGCCACCCACCACCGCCAGACCCACTTCGGAGTTCAGCATGAACCAGGCCAGCGCCAGTTCCACCACCAGCAGCTGACCGATATAGCGCAGCTTGATCTGTTTCCAGTTGTGGCGGTTCGCCAGCAACGCCAGAGCGAGGACCATCACGAGTCCGAGCACAAAGTGAACGTATTCCATACCAGTAGCACCTGAGTGAGTTGTAATTTTTTGACCGGCGCCATCATAGTGATTTGCGTATTTAAAAATCAGATAGCCATCACAATCTGCGGTAAAAATATGCACGCGAAATAATACAAACGTTTTTAAATTAATTAATCATCATGCGTGGTCACCTATCAGCCGGAATAACTATAAATACTATATACAAAACATACAGTTGTATTTTAGTTAATCAATTTCAGACTATATATCCCCATAAATTGCACTGTGACTCTGTTCACTGCCATGCCCGCAATGGCAGGCTCTGCATCATTATATTTAATCAAAAAGGGTGAAAAACGTTTATCTATTTTGCGCATAATTAGTCGCTGGCGATAATATGGCCTGCGATGCCGGGCCTGCGGCATTTTCACCCGCACTTTCGATCCCTCCGCAGCGGCGCCTGCCCCCATGGCAGGTGCAGGCGTTCAAAAATCCGCCACAATCCATCCCATGCGACGGCACTCTCTGGTATAATGCGCGCCCTTGCGCACAGCGCAGCCCGTTTTCCCGAAATAGAGTCCTCTTGTGAACAACAGCGAATTTAGCAGCCTCAACCTCTCTCCCGCCCTGCTGGAGAACCTCGCCAGCCTGGGTTATCTGCAGATGACCCCGATCCAGGCCCAGAGCCTGCCCCTGGTGCTCGACGGCAAAGATCTGATCGCCAAGGCAAAAACCGGCAGCGGCAAGACTGCCGCCTTCGCCCTCGGCCTGCTCTCCCGGCTCAACGTCAACCGCGTCGACGTGCAGGCGCTGGTGCTTTGCCCGACCCGCGAACTGGCGGATCAGGTCGCCCAGGAGATCCGTCGCCTGGCCCGCGCCCTGCCGAACGTCAAGCTGGTGACCCTGTGCGGCGGCACCCCCACCGCACCGCAATCAGCGACCCTGGGCTTCGGTGCCCACATCGCCGTCGGTACCCCGGGCCGCATCCTCAAGCATCTGGAGCAGGGTACCCTGGAGCTGTCCAGCCTGGAGACGCTGGTGCTGGACGAGGCGGATCGCATGCTGGACATGGGTTTTGGTGAAGACATCAACCGCGTCATCAGCTATGCCCCCGAGCGCCGCCAGACCCTGCTGTTCTCCGCCACCTACCCGGAAGGGATCGCCCAGATGAGCCGCGGTGTGCAGCGCAACCCGGTCGAGGTAAGCGTGGAGTCCCTGCACGAAGGCAGCGCCATCGAGCAGAAGCTGTATGAAGTGCCCGCCGGTCAGCGACTCGACGCCCTCACCTGGCTGCTGAGCCACCATCAGCCGAGCTCCTGCGTGGTGTTCTGCAACACCAAGCGCGCCTGCAACGACGTGGCCGATCACCTGGCCGCCAAGGGCTTCTCGGCGCTGGCGCTGAACGGCGATCTGGAGCAGCGCGAGCGGGATCAGGTACTGGTACGCTTCGCCAACGGTAGCGCCACCATACTGGTGGCCACCGATGTGGCCGCCCGCGGCCTCGACATCAAGGAGCTCGGCGCCGTCATCAACTACGAGCTGACCTATGACCCCGAGGTGCACGTGCACCGCATCGGTCGTACCGGTCGTGCCGGCCAGCAAGGCCTGGCCCTGAGCCTCTATCAGCCGAACGAAGCCCAGCGCGTCAACCTGATCGAGGAGTACCAGCAGGCTCCCATCCCGCAAGGGGATCTGAGCGAAATTGGCCGCGAGATCAAACCGATAGCACCGCTGATGGCGACTCTCTCCATCGACGCGGGTCGCAAGAGCAAGGTACGGGCCGGCGACATCCTGGGCGCCCTGACCGGCGAAGGCGGCATTGCTGGCAGCGACGTCGGCAAGATCCAGATCTCCGAGCAATACTCCTACGTGGCGGTCAAGCGTCAGGTAGCGAGCGCCGCCCTCAAGCGGTTGCAGGAAGGCAAGATCAAGGGGCGCACCTACCGCGCCCGCAAACTGGGTTAAAGAAGGCGCCGGGCGGCGTAGCTGCCCGACTTCTCACTGACCACAGCACGGGCGCCTCTTGCAGGCGCCTGTTTTTTATCAGGAATGTGCCACCCCATAGCACGGACAACAGAGATGAACAAACAACCCCAAGCCGAGGTCAGCTGCCAGAACTGCGAAGCCTGCTGCTGCCGCCTCGAAGTGATGCTATTTACCGATACCGGCGTGCCGGATCGCTACGTGGACGAGATAGAGGGACAGGTGCCCGTGATGCACCGGCTGGAAGATGGCTGGTGTGCGGCGCTGGATCGCAACACCATGATGTGCCGCATCTACGAGGTACGCCCTTTAATCTGCCGTGAGTTCGAGATGGGTGAACCCGACTGCATCGACGAGCGGGACAAGTGGTTTATCACGCTGAACTAACCCCCTAATGGATCACCCATCATCTGATGTGCCGCCTCCATGAGGTGCGCCCCTCATCTACCGCGAGTTCGAGATGGGTGAACCCGACTGCATCGACAAGGCCGCCCCTCCTGGCGGTCAATAACGAGGCTCCTTTCCAGACGAGCCCCGGCTAACCCGGGCTCTGCCGCACTCTGCCAACCGCCGCCTGGCTCGGCATCCGGCCATGGAGTGGCATGCTATGTTTTATTGCAGTTAATAAAACGTTGCTGCTATCATCCGCGCCACCAAAGGTTCCACCTGCAGCAACCTTTCTCACCGCCGCAAGGATCAGAGATGAAAACTCACGATGCGAATCATTACCAGAGGATCTGGCGCTGGCACTTCTACGCCGGTCTCTTCGTCGCGCCCTTCCTGATCCTGCTCTCCCTCACCGGCATGGTGTATCTGTTCAAACCCCAGCTCGACAACATCATGTATCCCGAGTTGATGAAGGTGGTCCCCGCTAGCCAAACCCTGAGCGCCGATCAGTTGCTGGCCAAGGCGATGATCGCCATGCCGGATGCCAGCCTCAGCAAGTACCTGCCTCCCGCGACCCCGGATCAGAGCGCCCAGTTCATCGTCCGCCAGCAGGGCAACGAGCTGACCCTGTTCATGGATCCCGCCAGCGGCGCCCTGCTCGGCACCATGGACAACAAGTGGAACCTGCAAGCGGTGGCGCGCGCCCTGCACGCCGAGCTGCTGATCGGCCCCACGGGGGATCGCCTGATAGAGCTGGCCGCCGGCTGGGGCATAGTGCTGCTCATCAGCGGCCTCTACCTGTGGTGGCCGCGCAAGGGCCCCGGTGTCGGCGGCATCCTCTGGCCCAGAATGAGCCAGCGTGGACGCCTCTGGTGGCGGGATCTGCACGCCGTGGTCGGCTTCTGGGGGGCGGGCTTCCTGCTGTTGCTGCTGCTCAGCGGCATGACCTGGACCGGTTTCTGGGGCGATCAGTTCGCCAGCGTCTGGAATCGTTTCCCGGCGGCCATGTGGAACGAGGTACCGAAATCCGCCCCCCTCACCCGCAGCCTCAACCAGGCTCATGCGCAGACCGTCCCCTGGGGGGCTGAGACCATGCCCATGCCGAGCTCGCAGCCAGCCGCCGAGGGCCACGATCACAGCGCCATGAACCACGGTGCCGGGCATGAGGGCATGGTGATGCCGAGCCATCGCATCCCGCTGCAGCAGGTGGTGGAGCTCGCCAGCGAGCGCAAGGTCACCCCGGGTTACAGCATCACCCCGCCCGCCGGCGAGAGCGGCGTCTACACCATAGCCCTGTTCGCCGACGATCCGCGCAACGACGCCACTCTGCACATCGATCAGTACAGCGGCAAGGTGCTGGCCGACGTGCGCTGGCAGGATTACGGCCCGGTTGCCAAGACGGTGGAAACCGGCGTCATGCTGCACACCGGCAAGCTCTACGGCTGGCCCCACCAGCTCGTCATGCTGATCATCTGCCTGATGGTATTGCTGAGCGCGGTGAGCGGGCTCTGGATCTGGTGGAGCCGCCGCCCGCAAGGCCGGCTCGCCGCCCCGCCCCTGCCCGCCAAGCTGCCGCCGATGCGTGGTGCCATCGCCGTGCTGGTACTGCTCGGGATCGCATTCCCGCTGGTCGGCGCCTCCATGATCGTCATCTGGCTGCTGGACACGCTGATCTTCTCCCGCCGGGAAACCGAAGCGGCGCAGAGCAGTTGAGCCATCAGGCCTCCACGGCGGCCTTGGCCATCAGTTCTACTAATGCAAGAAGGGCTCCCATAAGGAGCCCTTCTTGATTGATCTTGTCCTAGGCGGTGGCCTCCACCAACCTGATGATCTTGCTGGCCTTCTCGAAATGGTCTAGCTCATGAGTCTGGATCCACCAGGTGGCGGCCTCCATCAAGAGTGCAGGATCCTCATTCTTGTTGGCAAAAAACGCATAGAAGGAGACACCCACCCCCTCCCCCTTCTGGGCGATTTTCTGGTGGCAGACCCGGATCATCTTCTCTCTCAGTGATGCGCGCATCGGCGGTGGCTCCTCATCCTTGCGCCGCGGCAAAGCCTGCGCGCAACTCGGCGACGGGCAGGTAGCGACCGATGATCACCAGCCTGGACTGCGGTACTTCCTCCCCCCAGGGGGAGCCGTAGTCGAACCCCGCTACCTTGTGCACCCCCTGCACTATCAGCCGGCGCGGCTCCCCGGCGATGGCCAGCACCCCCTTGTAGCGCAGCATGTCGTTGCCATGTTGATCGATGCACTGCTCCATAAAGGCGCCGATCCGCTTCAGATCCAGCTCGCCCCCCTCGAACAGCTGGGCCGAGATGGCGTCGTGCCAGGAGCGGGGCTGGGCCGAGAGCGGCGAGAAGGCCTCGAAGCCCTGGCGTCCGGCCCGCACTATGTTTAGGCCCGGGATCAGGTTCAGCTCGTCGCTGAGGGTGAAGGCATCGAGGTCCAGCCAGAGTGCGGCCGGGCACTCCCCCTGCACTATGTCGAGGATCTGCGCCCTGGGGTTGATCCTGTGTACGCGGGCGATGGCGGCCGCCCGCATCCCCTCGTCCACCCTGTCGGTCTTGGTGAGCAGGATGCGATCCGCAAAGCCGAGCTGGGCCGCCGCCACCGGATGCACGTCCAGCTGGCGGGCTATGTGCTCGCAATCGGCCAGGGTCACGACCGCATCCAGACGCAGGGCATCCCGTAACTCTTCTTCGACGAAGAAGGTCTGGATGATGGGAGCCGGGTCGGCGAGCCCCGTGGTCTCGACGATCAGCCGCTCGAACTGCAATTCCCCCGCGGCCCGGCGGGCCAGCAGATCGGCCAGGGCGGCGCGAAACTCACCGCGCACGCTGCAACAGACGCAGCCGTTGCTGAGCTCCACCACGCTGATCCCATCCCCCCTTTGCAGCAGGTCGCCGTCGATATTGGCGGCGCCGAACTCGTTCTCGAGGATGGCCACGGAGGCGTTGGCCTGGTGGCGCAGGAAGTGGTTGAGCAGGGTGGTCTTGCCGGCGCCGAGAAAACCGGTCAGCAAGGTGACCGCTACAGCTTGCGTCATGATGGGAGTCCTGTGATGGCAGAGTATTAGCAGCAGCGCCCGCCATTCTTGCCGCCGTAGCGGGCATCCTGGCGTTCGCGAAAGAACTCGTCGTGGCTCATGGGGGTCTGCTCGGGGTGAGTCAGCCGCATGTGCTGCACGTAGTTGTCGTAATCGGGCACGCCCACCATCAGTCTGGCGGTCTGGCCCAGATACTTGCCCGCCTTGGCCAGGGTATCGAACATGCTAGCTCCTTGGGGCTATCAATGAGGCCGGCACCCCGGGGTGCCGGCCTGGTGACTCGTTTACTTGAGGCTCGGGGCCAGATCGCCGTCGTCATCAGACTTGGGCTGAGCCGTCCCCTTGCCCGCCGGCATCGGCTGATAGGGGGTCTCGTTGGCGGTCGGCTGCGGGTTTTGCAGCGCCTTGAGAGCCGTCTTGACCGAGAAGGCGGCGAGCACCACCACCACCAGCATGAAGAACATCGTCAAGCCCGCATCCAGCCGGTTGTTGAATACCAGCTGGGCCAGTTGGGATTCGGTGTACTGAGCCGGGATGGTGCCGCTGTCGATCATCCCCTGGAACTTGTTGGCGATGGCCAGGAAGCCGAGCTTGGGATTGTCGCTGAAGGTCTTCTCCCAACCGGCGGTCAGGGTACAGATCAGCAGCCAGCTGGTGGGCAGCAGCGCCACCCAGGCATAGGCCTGACGCTTCATCTTGAACAGCACCACGGCACAGAGCATCAGTGCCATACCCGCCAGCATCTGGTTCGCGATACCAAACAGCGGCCACAGGGTATTGATGCCACCGAGCGGATCCACCACCCCCTGATGCAAGAAGTAACCCCAGGCCAGCACGCACAGGGCGGTGGCGAGCAGGTTGGCCGGCAGGGAGTCGGTGCGCTTGAGGGAGGGAGAGATGACCCCCATCAGATCCTGCAGCATGAAGCGGGCAGCCCGGGTACCGGCGTCCACCGCGGTGAGGATGAACAACGCCTCGAACAGAATGGCGAAGTGATACCAGAAGGCGACGTTCATCAAGCCGCCGAGGGCACCGTGCAGTATGTAGGCCATGCCGACCGCCAGGGTCGGGGCGCCACCGGCGCGGGAGATGATGCTCTGCTCACCCACTTCGCTGGCGATACGGGTCAAGGTGTCCGGGGTGATCTGGAAGCCCCAGCTGCTCACCACGGCGGCGGCGGAGACCACCACGTCTGCGGTGCCCGCCGGTGCCAGCACCGCCATGGGGCTGTTCATGGCGAAGTAGACGCCCGGATCGATGACGCAGGCCGCCACCAGCGCCATGATGGCGACGAAAGATTCCATCAGCATGCCACCGTAACCGATGAAGCAGGCCTGGTTCTCGTTGGCCAGCATCTTGGGGGTGGTGCCGGAGGCGATCAGCGCGTGGAAGCCGGAGACGGCGCCACAGGCGATGGTGATGAACAGGAAGGGGAACAGATCCCCGGCCCAGACCGGACCTGTGCCGTCGATGAACTGGGTCAGCGCCGGCATCTGCAGGGTTGGCTGGGTCACCAGTATGCCGATGGCCAGACCCACTATGGTGCCGATCTTGAGGAAGGTGGAGAGATAATCCCGCGGCGCCAGCAGCAGCCAGACCGGCAGCACAGAGGCGACGAAGCCGTAGCCCACCAGCATCCAGGTCAGCTGCACCCCGTCGAAGTCAAAATAGGGCGCCCAGGTCTCGCTCTCGGCCACCCAGCCACCGGAGACGATGGCGAAGATCAGGCACACCAGGCCTATGATGGAGACCTCACCGATGCGCCCTGGCCTCAGGTAGCGGGTGTAGATCCCCATGAAGATGGCGAGCGGTATGGTGAAGGCCACGGTGTAGGTGCCCCAGGGGCTGTGGGCCAGCGCCTTGACCACTATCATCGCCAGCACCGCCAGGATGATCACCATGATCATGAAGGTGGCGATGAGGGCGATGACGCCAGCCGTCGGCCCCATCTCCGCCTTGACCAGCTCACCGAGGGAGCGGCCATCGCGGCGGGTGGAGACGAACAGCACCATGAAGTCCTGCACCGCCCCCGCCAGCACCACCCCGGCCAGCAGCCAGAGCATGCCGGGCAGGTAGCCCATCTGGGCCGCGAGCACCGGGCCGACCAGGGGGCCGGCGCCGGCGATGGCGGCAAAGTGGTGGCCGAACAGCACCTTCTTGTCGGTCGGCACATAGTCCAGACCGTCGTTGTGGCGCACCGCCGGCGTCATGCGAGTGCCGTCCACCGCCAGCACGTGCTTGGCGATAAACAGGCCGTAGTAGCGATAGGCGATCAGATAGACGCACACCGCCGCGACCACTATCCAGAGTGCGTTGATCTGTTCGCCCCGATTGAGGGCGATATAGCCGAGTGAGCTGGCACCGACCAGCGCCATCAGCATCCATCCAAGGTGTTTCCCTAACTTGTCCATAAGTCTCCCTTCATCGTTTTTACATATACGTCCAGGTACAGTTACATCTCTATAGCAATCCCCCAGGTGCCACAATCGGGGGCCGTCACAAGTCGGCGAGCCGCCCGGAAAATTTATCAATATTGCCGACCGGATCACGGCTATTTGGCGTACAGCCCGTGAAAACAGCCCTGAATTGATTGGAAAATTCCGCGAATGGCACCAATAAAAAAGGCCCCGAAGGGGCCGTTTTTATTGTGAAGAAACTCAGGAAAGCGCCAGCCCGATGGAGAGCAGCAGGCTGAACAGGAAGGCGCTGATGGCTGTCTTCTTGAGGGCCCCCGTCAGCACCTCACCATCGAAGCTCGTACGCAGGGTGAGGGCGGCATCGGCGAGGGGCTTCATGGCGGGTAGGAAGATCCAGGGCCAGAAACTGGCAGGCTGGATCAGCAGGAAGGCGATGGTGGCCAGCAGCGCCGCCCCCAGCAGGGCCCAGTGGTAGGCGATGGCACGGTTGCGACCGAGCCGCACCGCCAGGGTGATCTTGCCGCTGGCGGTATCCGTCTCTATGTCGCGCACGTTGTTAATGTTGAGCACCGCCGTCGCCAGCAGGCCACAGGCGGTGGCGGGCAACAGCAGATCCCACTGCAGGCTGTGGGTGAACAGGTAATAAGAGCCGAGCACCCCCAGCAGGCCGAAGAACAGAAACACCGAGATGTCGCCGAAGCCGCGATAACCGTAAGGAGTCTTGCCCACCGTGTAGGTGATGGCCGCAACGATGGCGGCGCCGCCCAGCAGGACGAAGGTCAGGATCTGCTGCCACTCCTCACCGAAGGCGCAGATCAGCAGGGCCAGCCCGCTCACCACCGCCGCCAGGGCGGTCAGCCCCATGGCCACGCACATCTGCTGGCGGGTGATGAGACCTGAGACCACGGCGCGCTGGGGGCCGATCCGCTCGCCGTTGTCGGCGCCGGACACCGCATCGCCGTAGTCGTTGGCCAGGTTGGAGAGGATCTGCAACAGGATGGCGGTCAGCAGGGAGAGGCCCATGATGGCACCGTCGAAGGCACCCCGGCTGGCAGCCAGTCCGGCGCCCAACAAAATCGAAGAACAGGCAAGGGGCAGTGTTCGCAAACGCGCCGCCAGCAACCACACAGAGAAGGTATTTGTCATATTGTGTTGGCCAAACAATCAGATATTGATCGTGTTAAGGGTTATCGAACCGGATTTAGGTATACTTGGCTCCGTGGGGGCTGAGGCTCCCTCGGGCAATTTACATGGAAGAATGGGCAGATAATATATAGGAAATCATCGCCCTTTGGCATCAACCTGCGCCATCCTCCCCCAGAGCGATTGCGACTATCCGGCTCAGACAAGACATCCATGTTGGCTCAGACCCATATCAAGCAACAACTGGACGCCCTGCGTCACAACAATGTCAGTGGCTTCGTGCGGTTGCGCGTGGCGGTCGAGGTGCACTCCTTCCTGGGCTGGCTGACGGCGCAGACCCTCTATCCCCGCATCTACTGGCAGGCACGCGGCCCACAGAGCCCCGAATATGTCGCCCTCGGTCGCATCCATGAACTGAACCAGCCGCAGGATGTTCGCCGGGTCTGTGACAACACGGCCGCCAGCAGCGAAGACAGCCCCCGTTACTACGGCGGGCTGGCGTTCGATCCGACCCAGCCCGGCTGGCCGGATTTTGGTCCCTGCCGCTTCGTGCTGCCCCGCATCGAGTTGGTGCGCCGGGGCGAGTGCGTCAGCCTCTGCCTGAACCTCTGGTTGCCCAAGCGGGAACGGGTGGCCGAGTTCGAGGCCGAGCTGCAGGCCGCCGAAGCCGCGCTGGATGCCCTGCTGCCGGAAGCGCCCCTGCCACCGCTGCACAAGCACGACTGGCAGCGAGAAGATTGCCCCTCCCGCGCCCAGTGGCAGCAGCTGGTGACCCGGGTCACGGCCCCCGCGTTTCAGGCGCACACCCCCAAGGTGGTGCTGTCGCGGGAGAGCCGCCTCACCCCTGGCGACAGCACAGACGAGGAGGTGATACCTGTTCCCTCCCCCTGGTCCCTGCTGGCCCAGTGGGCACAACACGCCCAGGAGTGCTTCCACTTCGGCTTCCAATTCTCCCCCGAGCAGAGCTTCATCGCCTGCTCCCCCGAGCGACTCTATCGCCGGGAAGGCCCCCATCTGTTTACCGAGGCGCTGGCGGGTACCATTCGCCGCTCAGGTGACGAGGCGACCGATGCCGCCCTCGCCGCCGAGTTGCTGGCCGACAGCAAGAACCGGCTGGAGAACCGGCTGGTCCACGCCGACATCCTCAGCCGGCTGGCGCCGCTCACCACCGGTACCAGCCTGACCGAGCCACGCATCCTCAAGCTGCGGCTGCTGCAACACCTCAAGTGCGACATCGAGGCCGAACTCAGCCCCGGGGTCTGCGACTGGCAGTTGCTGGACGCCCTGCACCCCACCCCGGCGGTGGGCGGCGCCCCGCGCGAGGCGGCGCTGGCCTTCATCCGCGAGCACGAGCCCCATGATCGCGGCTGGTACGCCGGCGCCTGTGGCATGCTGAGCCGGGAGACCTCGGAGTTCTCCGTCGCCATCCGCAGCGCCCTCGTCAGCGAGCAGGCCATCCACCTGTTCGCCGGGGCCGGCATAGTGGCGGGCTCCGAGCCCGCCGCCGAGTGGGCCGAACTCGACAACAAGATAGCCAATGTGCTCTCCCTGCTGGGATAGCGTTTTCCATTGTTTCCTCACTGCGAGAGCCCTATGCCCGCCAGCCCAGTGTCTGTGCACCAAGCGTTTGCCAGTCAACATGCCACCTTCAACCACGTCTGGTCTTCCCTCCTGCTGGAGGAGCTCCATCGCCTCGGCGTGCGGGACATAGCGCTGGCCTCCGGCTCCCGCTCGGCGCCGCTCACCATGGCCGCCGCCGCGCACCCCGGCTTTCGTCGTCACCTGCATTTTGACGAGCGGGGCCTCGGCTTCATGGCGCTCGGTCTCGCCAAGGGCAGCGGCCGACCGGTGGCGGTGATCATGACCTCGGGCACCGCGGTGGCGAATCTCTGGCCCGCGATGGCCGAGGCGCAGCTGACCGGGGTGCCGCTCATCATCCTCTCCGCCGACCGGCCGCCGGAGCTCATCGACAACGGCGCCAATCAGGCCATCGATCAGCAGGGGATCTTCGGCCGCTACCCCGTCTATCAGCAGAATCTACCGAGCCCGACCCCAGCCATACCGGCCGCCTTCGTGCTGAGCTCGGTGGATCAGGCGCTGGCCCAGCAGGCACGCACTCCGGGGCCGGTGCACTTCAACTGCATGTACCCCGAGCCGCTCTACCCCGGCGACCACTATCTGGATTTCAGCGACTACCTGGCCCCGCTCGGCGACTGGCTGCGCTCGGGCGCGCCCTGGAGCCCCTGGCTCGCGAGCGAACAGAGCTGCCCCGTTCAACCCGACTGGGCCGAGTTGCAGGGCAAGCGCGGCGTCATAGTCGCGGGCCGCATCCAGGATCCCGCCGAGGGACAGGCGGTGGCCGCACTGGCGGAGCGCCTCGGTTGGCCGCTGCTGGCGGATCTGCAGAGCCAGATCCGCTTCGACAGCCGCAACCTCATCCACGTGGATCTCGCGCTGCAAGACGGCTGCTTCGTCGCCGAGCTGGCCCGCGCCGAGGTGCTGCTGCAGTTCGGTGCCCGCCTCATCTCCAAGCGCCTCGGCCAGTTCATCAAGCAGCACCCCTGGCAGGACTACTGGCTGGTGGACCCGCAGCCGGCCAGGCTGGATCCGGACTACCGGCTGCGCCGCCGCCTGCTGTGCGAGCCCAGCGCCTTCGCCGCCAGCCATCCGCTCGCCACTCAACAGCCCCCCTGGCACAAGCTGGTGGAGCGCCAGCAACGGGCGACCCTCCAGATCCGCGCCGCCTGCGATCGCTTCTCCGAGCTCGGGGTCTGCCACCGCCTGAATGCGCTGATCGAAGGCCAGCTGTTCGTCGGCAATAGCATGCCAGCCCGGCTGATGGACATGCTCGGCGAGCCCGGCAAGGGGCCGAGCCGGGTGATGACCAACCGCGGCGCCTCCGGCATCGACGGCCTGATCGCCACGGCCTATGGCTTCGCGCAATCGGTCGAGCAGAGCAGCGATGAGCCGACCACCCTGCTGCTCGGGGACCTCAGCGCCCTGCACGATCTCAACAGCCTGGCTCTGCTCGGCAAGACCAGCCGCCCGCTGGTGGTGATCCTGCTCAACAACGACGGCGGCAGCATCTTCCGCATGTTGCCGGTGCCCACCGGCGATCAATTGCTGGAGACCTACTATTGCCTGCCCCACGGCCTGCACTTCGAGCACGCCGCCGCCATGTTCGGCCTCCAGTATCGGGCGCCGACCACCCTGGCCGAGTTTGAACAGGCCTATGCCGAGGCCCTGGAAAAGGGCGTAACCCTGATTGAAATCAAGGTGCCGAGCCAAGAAGTGGCCGAGGATCTGAAGGCATTGGGAAGCGCGATCCGTGGCCATTAGGCAAGCATCAAACGAGTCGACACTGGTACTGCTGCACGGCCTGCTCGGCGACGGCCGCGACTGGCAGCAAGTAATAGATGCCCTGCCCGAGCTCCCATGCCATGCGCTGGATCTGCCGGGCCACGGCCACAATCAGCCTCTGCGGGTGAGCGGTTTCGAAGAGGCCCATCAGTGGCTCTGCGGCGAGCTTGAGACCCGCGGCATAGTGCGCTACCGGCTGGCAGGCTATTCCCTCGGCGGGCGGCTGGCGCTCTATCACGCGAGCCAATCCCCAGCGGGGCTGCAGGCCCTGCTGCTGGAAAACTGCCATCCCGGCCTGCCCGCCGCCGAGCGCCCTGCCCGCATCGCCCACGACGAGGGCTGGGCCAAGCGTTTCGAGGGCGAGCCCTTGGCCGAGGTGCTGACGGACTGGTATCGGCAGCCGGTGTTTGCGGATCTCGACGCGACCGGACGGGCCCGCCAGATAGCCAGACGCCTTGGCAATGAGGGCCGGGCGGTGGCCGCCATGCTGCGCGCCACCTCCCTTGGCAAGCAGCCGGATCTCGCCCCCTGGCTTGCGTCCACCTCCTTGCCGCTGAACTGGATCTCCGGCAAGAACGATCAAAAATTCCATGCCCTGGCTTGCCAGCTGGTCGAGCAGGGCTGCAATATCAATCACTTGACGCTGGATGGCGGCCACAATCTGCACGCCAACCAGCCAGAGCGCTTCGCCACCTGCCTGCGGGAGTGGCTGGCAAGCGACGCCGATCCGGTCTGACTTCGTCCGGACATCCTTTGCCCCGGCCTGCGCCTGCAGGCTTATCACCCATAACAAGAGAGTGAACATGATTGAAGCAATGACAGAAGCGGAACTGTATGCACCCATCGCGTGGCAGGATTGCTCCGCCGGTTACGAGGACATCCTCTATCACAAGTCCCAGGATGGCATTGCCAAGATCACCATCAACCGTCCCCAGGTACGCAACGCCTTCCGTCCCCGCACCGTCAAAGAGATGCTGCAGGCCCTGGCCGATGCCCGCTACGACGATCATATCGGCACCATCATCCTCACCGGTTTCGGCGAGAAGGCGTTCTGCGCCGGCGGCGACCAGAAGATCCGCGGCGACTACGGTGGATACCAGGATGACGAAGGCACTCACCACCTCAACGTGCTGGACTTCCAGCGCGACATCCGTACCTGCCCCAAGCCCGTGGTGGCCATGGTGGCCGGTTACGCGGTCGGCGGCGGCCACGTGCTGCACATGATGTGTGACCTGACCATAGCGGCGGACAACGCCCAGTTCGGCCAGACAGGCCCGAAAGTCGGCTCCTTCGACGGCGGCTGGGGCGCCTCCTACATGGCCCGCATCGTCGGCCAGAAGAAGGCCCGCGAGATCTGGTTCCTGTGCCGCATGTACGACGCCCAGCAGGCTCTCGACATGGGACTGGTCAACACAGTAGTGCCTTTGGCCGAGCTGGAGCGCGAAACCGTGCGCTGGTGCCGCGAGATGCTGCAGAACAGCCCGATGGCGCTGCGCTGCCTGAAGGCGGCCCTGAACGCCGACTGCGACGGCCAGGCCGGCTTGCAGGAGTTGGCGGGCAATGCCACCATGCTGTTCTACATGACCGAAGAGGGTCAGGAAGGGCGTAACGCGTTCAACGAGAAACGCCGTCCCGACTTCTCCAAATACAAGCGGAATCCCTGATGACACTCGCCCTCTATCGCTATCATCTGCCCTTTACCCAGCCTCTGACCTTTCACGGCAAGGTGGAGGTGGCGCGAGAGGGCCTGCTGGTGCGCATCGACGATGGCTGGGGGGAAATAGCCCCCCTGCCCGGCTTCTCCAGGGAGACGCTGGCCGAGGCGCAGGCCGAGACACTCGCCTGTCTGGCGCAACTGGCACGGGGGCAAGCCATCGCCCCCGCGCTGCCCTCGGTGCAATTTGGCCTCGACTGTGCCCGCCGCCACTGGCCCGCACAGACGGCCACCCTGCCCGAGCCCTATCCCCTCATTCAGGGCTCCCCCCAGGAGCTGCTCAAGAACTGGAAGATCTGGCTGCACGAGACGCCCCTCAAGGCCAAGCTCAAGGTCGCCCGCTATCCCATGCGCGACGAGCTGGCGTTGATCCGGCTGCTGCTCGACCGCCGCCCGACCCTCAAGCTGGTGCTGGATGCGAACCAGGGCTGGACCCGCGAGGAGGCCTGGGCCTTCTGCGGCCACCTGGATCCGAACCGGATCGAATATCTGGAAGACGTCTGCGCCAACTTCGATGACATCGCCTTCGTGGCGGCCCGCACCGGCATGCCGATGGCGCTGGACGAGCTGCTGGCTCAGGGCAAACCCTGGCAACCCATACCCCAGCTCAAGGCGTTGGTGCTCAAACCCACCCTGCTCGGCGCCCTCGCCAACAGCGAGGCGCTGGTGGCCCGCGCCCGCGAGCTGCGGCTGAAGGTGATCGTCTCCTCTTGCTTCGAGTCCGGCGTCGGCCTCGGCCAGCTCGCCCGCCTCGCAGGGGAATGGGCGCCGGAGCAGGCCCCCGGCCTGGATACCCGCCGCTGGATGACCGGTGATCTGCTGGATAAACAGGGCCAACCCGACCTGAGCCTGCTCGAACCCCTGTTCCACCGTGATTGAGGCCGAGTCTCCCCTGATCGAGCAGGCCAGCGAGCCTTGCCCGGTACGCCACTGGGCCAGGCTGGCACCGGAGCGGATCGCCATCCACGGCGACGCGCCGCTGAGCTACCGACAACTGGACGCACGGCTCAACGCCCTGTGCCGACAGCTTGAATCTGCTGGCTTTAGCACGGGCGACAGGTTTGCCGCCGTGGTACGAGGCGCGCAGGCAGATGTATTGATTGCCTGGGCCTGCGTGCGCAGTGGCATCGTCTTCTGCCCCCTCAATCCCGCCTTCCCCTTGAGCAGACAAGCCGAGCTGGCCACCCAGCTGGCGGTTGCCGCCTTCTGGTCGGCCGGGGAGATCCCGGACGGCCCCTGGCAGCCCCTGCGGCTGGAGTGCGAGGCCGAGCTGGCCGCTGAGGAGGAGCCCTGGCCGCTGGATCCCGCGCAACTCAACAACATGATCCTCACCTCGGGATCGAGCGGCACGCCGAAGGCGGTGGTGCACCGCCTCGCCAACCATCTGGCCTCGGCCCGGGGCTCCGCCAGCCTGATCCCGCTGGACGGCGACTGCGGCTGGTTGCTCTCCCTGCCGCTGTTTCACGTCGGCGGCTACGCCATCCTGTTCCGGGTGTTTCTGGCGGGGGCCAGCCTGGTGCTGGACGATCGCGGCCAGCCCCTCAAGGCGCGCCTCGAAAGCCAACCCGTCACTCACCTCTCGCTGGTGCCAACCCAGCTCTGGCGCCTGCTGGCGCAGGGCTTCGATCCCGCCCGCACCCGGCTGCGGGAGCTGTTGCTCGGCGGCGCCGCCATCCCACAACCACTGGTGAGTCGCCTCAGGGCCATGGGACTCACCCCCAAGGTGAGCTATGGGCTGTCGGAGATGGGCAGCCAGGTCTGCACCGGACAGCCGACCGGGGCCGGCGTGGTCGGCAAACCGCTGCCGGGGCGAGAAGCCTGTATCCGCCAGGGGGAGATCTGCGTGCGCGGCGCTACCCTGTTCGCCGGCTACTTCAAGGCCGGACGGCTGGAGCGCCCGCTCGATGAAGAGGGCTGGTTCCACACCCGGGACAAGGGATACTTCACCGAAAACGGCGAGCTGGTAGTAGAGGGGCGGCTCGACAACCTCTTCATCTCCGGCGGCGAGAACATCCAGCCGGAGACCATAGAGCAACGACTGGTGGATCACCCCGCCGTGGCCCAGGCACTGGTGGTGCCCATCCCCAGCGACGAGTGGGGCCAGCGCCCCGCCGCCTTTATCGACTGGCACGGCGAGCCCGTCTCCCATGCCGAACTGACTACCTGGATCCGCACCACCCTGCCCGGTTACATGGTGCCGGATCGCTGGCTGCCCTGGCCGGATCTCGGTGGCAACCTCAAACCCTCCCGCACCCAGCTCGCCACCCTGGCCGCCTCGGCCTGAGTCCCCACGCCGGCATCCGCCGCCCGAGCAATGCTCCCCCCGTTTGATGCTGACCCCCATATGGGACTGAGCCCTTGCTATCGACACAGCCCCTAATGGGGCTGTTCTTGTGATGTTGCATCGGAGGGGAATGATTCCCCTGCCCCATCTGGCTGGTTGATGTTCTTTTGGAACCCAATACCTTGTCTGGTCCCCCACGCCCATCCATCCACCAAAGGGATCACCATGAATCACCTGGGTACCAGGCTGCTGTTATTGGCAGCCCCCGGCCTGCTCGCCACCTCGGCGCTGGCCAACTACTCCCCCGACTGGCAGCACTACCGGCTGAACGGCGAATCCAGCCGCCAGCTGGGGGATCGCCTCACCGAAGTCACCTATGAGCTGAGCGCAAGCGACGCCGGCGCCCCCTATCAACAACTGAGGGTCTATCGCCGTTTCGACTGGCAGGCAACCCAGCTGGACACCCTGGCCGAGCAGCAATGCGGGGAGCCGCAGCTCAGGGTCGAGCAGGGCTGGCAGATCCGCTATCGCAGTTGCGAGCAGGTGGTGCCGGTGGGCAAGGCGGTACCAGCCAGTAGCTATGACTTCGGCTACGGCCTGAAGCAGGGGCGTTGGGAGCCGCTGGCGGGCACCCCGACCGCCCCGCGCCAGGATGCCCTGCCGCTGCCCGAGCGTCTGGTGCTCGGTCACAGCGAGCAGGAGCTGGATCGCTGTGAACTCAATGCCGAGGGTCGCTGCGCCGAGCTGAGCTGGCAGTATCGGCCGCAGGACTGGCAACAGCTGAGCGTGTTGGAGGAGACCCCCAACGAGCGGGACGGTCGCCTCGAGCAGATCTTCTTCCGCCTGCAACCGGTAGCGGGCAGCCAGGCCGCCAGCCAGGTGCGCGAGCTGCACGTCTGGCGTCAGTACAGCTGGCTGCTGGACGAGGCAAAGACCCGGCAGGAGTGTGACCAGCCCCAGACCCGCCAGGAGGGGGACAAGACCATCAGCTACCGAGTTTGCCGTCAGACCCTGCCCGCTGGCAGCGAGGTGCAGGTGGTGCTCAAAGACAGCGGCTATCAATACCCTGTGGGTGGCAGCGAGTGGCAGGCCCTGCCGGAGACGGCCGAGTGGCAGGAGAGCCGGGTGCTCAACCGCCCCATAGTACTGGCCAGCGTGGAGGAGCAGCTCGACTGCCGCCGCGCCGATGGGCGTGCCTGCTCCGAGCCCGATCTGCCCGATACCGAACTGCTGGACGCCGCCGCGGCCAAGCTGGTGGCGGATGTCAGCGGCCAGAACAGCCCCGCCTGGCAGGCAGACTACGGTCATGACGATGCCAAGCTGATGGCGGCCGTGCGCGGGATGCGCGCCCTGCTCGCCGCCAATCAGCCGACTCACCCGGCCATGGACAAGCTGCTCTACTACGTGCGGGCCCACAACTACCACGGCGGCATCCGGCAGGAGAGCGATCCGGTCGGTCGAGCCCTGGCGGAGGTGATGATAGATCTGCTCAATCACCCTCTGCTGCTCGGTGACGAACCTCAAGATCAGGCCGGTACCGTGCTGGAAGCCTGGAGCGTGGCAGCCCAGGGCCAGCTCGCCCAACCCGCCTTCCGGCAGAGCGCCGCCCCCATGCTGGCACAGATCAGCCAGGCCCTCGCCTACGGGGCGCAGCATGCGGCCGTGCTCAATGGCCACAAGCCCTGGGCCGACGGCCTGTTCGAGCTGCTCAACCTCATCGATCAGAGTGCAGCCTACGGCCAGCAGGCGGACTTCGCCCCGGCATTCCTGCAGCAGGAGGCCGCCCTGCGCCAGGGACTGCGCCAACTCGGCATGAGTGAACTGGCCCTGTGGCACCAGCGCGACGGGAGCCGGGATCTGTTCATCTTCAACAACATCCTCGATGCCCAGAGCCGCCTCTACCAGACGATGCGCCATCAGCAGCCGGATGAGGCCAGCGCCTATCGCCAGCAACTGGATCAGGATGTCATCGCCATCATGAAACACCAGGGCCTGGTGCCGGGTGGCCAGCACCCGGCCAATTTGCTAGAAGAGGTCTCCCTGACCCTCTCCACCTATTACCTGACCTACACGGATCGCACCAGCGAGGCCTGCATCAGCGGTGACTTCGCCGGCCTCTGCACCCCGATCCGGATGGAGGACGTGCTGCCGTTCGAACACACCTGCTCACCGACCCTGCGCCTGCGGGCCCAGGAACTGACCATGAGTCAGGCCGAGGGGATCTGCCGCGAGCTCGGCGCCGAGGAGCAGCAGTTCCACCAACAGCTGGAGACCGGCGGTCAGCCAGTGGCCGACGATCACAACGAGGCCCTTGAGCTGGTGATCTTCGACTCTTCCGCCGACTGGGGCCGCTACGGCAGCGCCCTGTTTGGCGGCGTCTCCACCGACAACGGCGGCATCTACATCGAGGGGGATCCGGCTCGTCCCGGTAACCAGGCCCGCTTCTTCGCCTATGAGGCGGAATGGAAGCGTCCCGCCTTCCAGGTGTGGAACCTGCGCCACGAGTACGTCCATTACCTGGACGGGCGCTTCAACCAGTACGGCAGCTTCGGCCACTACCCCCTCAACCGCACCACCTGGTGGTCGGAGGGGCTGGCAGAATTTGTCGCCCACGGCCAGTGCTTCGCCCGTGGCCTGGACAACGTCTCCGCACGCCCGGCGGGGGAGCGTCCCAGCCTCGCCGACATACTGCACCTGGACTACGACAAGGGGGGCGAGATGGTCTACTCCTGGTCCTATACGGTGCATCGCTTCCTGAACGAGACAGGTCGCGGCGGCAGCTGGCTCGCCATGGCCCAGGCCCTGCGCAACCCGGATCAGGGGCAGGCGATGAGCGCCTTCGAGGCCGAGCTGGATCAGCTGATCGCCGACGACAGCGAGGCCTACCAGCAGTGGCTGGCGGGTGAATTGCTGCCCTGGTGGGAAGCCAACAAGGACTCGGATGCCTGCAGGGGCAACGACTCCGCCCACTGAGGCGCAGAGGTGTAGGAGGGGCCGGAGCCTGCAAGCACGATGGCTCCCCCCACAGAGAAACCGACACTAGCAGAGGGGCGGCCAGGGCCGCCCCTCATTCGAAACACAGCCCCCCAGCGACAGTCTCTGCCCGAGTGACGCCCCTCGCGGTCATCAAGCCTGACGTCAGGCCCCAAGTTGTAATAGAATGGCTCCCTGTCATTCCCTATTTCAGACCCGAACCGCATCGCGCATGAAGAAGTTTGCCAAGATCCTGCTCGCCTGCCTCTGCCTGCTGCTGGCCTCCGCCATCGCACTGCTCGGCTACAGCGAGTGGACCGTCTCGGACGCCCGTCACTACACCTATGACGACGTCAATGCGGTGCCCTACAACAGGGTCGCCGTGGTGCTCGGCACCTCCAAATATCTGATCGGCGGCAGTCCGAATCACTACTTCAAATACAGGATCAAGGCCGCCGCCGAGCTCTACAACAACGGCAAGGTGGACTACATCCTGGTCTCCGGCGACAACGCGACCGTACAGTACAACGAGCCGCGCCAGATGCGGCGCGCCCTGATCCAGGCCGGCATCCCGGCCAGCGCCATCTACAGCGACTACGCGGGCTTTCGCACCCTTGACTCCATAGTGCGGGCCAAGGAGGTGTTCGGTCAGGCTCACTTCACCGTGGTCTCCCAGGCCTTCCACAACGAGCGCGCCATCTTCATCGCCCGCCACTTCGGCATAGACGCGGTCGGCTTCAACGCGCTGGATCCCAGCGCCTATCAGGGCATCCGCACCCGGGTGCGCGAGGTGTTCGCCCGGCTGATGGGGTTGCTCGATCTCTACGTGCTGGACAAGGGGCCCAAGTTCCTCGGCGAGCCCATCGTCATCGGCGGCCCCGTTCCCTGCCAGGCCCTGAGCACCATAGGGACGAGCCAGCCCTGCCTGCCCATCCCGGCCGCCAAGGCCCCGGCCACGCCCCCGAAGCCGTCGCAAGCCGTGCCCAGCGCGGCGACCGCCACAAGTTCAGCAACGGCGACCAGTGCCGCGTTAGCCACCGCAACCAGCAGTGCCTCGGCCACAGCGAGTGGCGCCGAGGCGACCAGTGCTGCCGTCGCGACAGAGGCAGACAAGGCGACCGACTGATCTCAGCGACGAAACACCAAAAAGAGACCCGCCAACTGGCGGGTCTCTTTTTTCAGCGGTAACGGCCAGTGCCGGGCTTATGCCAGCGCCTGCTGGTAGCGACGCGCCACCTCCGGCCAGTCGAGTGCCTGGCTTACGCCAGCGCCTGTTGGTAACGACGCGCTACCTCCGGCCAGTCGATGACGTTGTAGAAGGCGGCGATGTAGTCCGGGCGCTTGTTCTGATACTTGAGATAGTAGGCGTGCTCCCACACGTCCAGCCCCAGGATGGGCACATTACCCTGCATCAGCGGGCTGTCCTGGTTGGCGCTGCTCTCCACCTGCAACTTGCCCTCCTTGTTCACCGTCAACCAGGCCCAGCCGCTACCGAAACGGCTCAGGGCCGCCTGGGTGAAGGCCTGCTTGAAGGCATCCAGCCCCCCCAGCTCCCGGGCGATCGCCGCCGCCAGCTCACCGGTCGGCTCACCGCCGCCCTGCGGGCTCATCACCTGCCAGAACAGGCTGTGGTTGGCGTGGCCGCCACCGTGGTTGCGCACCGCCCCCTGCACCTTGGCCGGCAGGCTGTCGAAGCTCAGCAGCAGCTCATCCACCGGCAGGGCCGAAAACTCGGGGGCCCCCTCCAGCGCGACGTTGAGGTTGGTGACATAGGTCTGATGGTGACGGCTGTGATGGATCTCCATGGTCAGCGCATCGATGTGGGGTTCCAGTGCGTCGTAGGCATAGGCGAGGGCAGGCAGGGTATGGCTCATGTTCGTCTCTCTTGTTGTGATCAGTGCAGTCGGGAGGCGGGCTCGGCCTGGCACAGGCATTGGCCGAGGCAGCGTTGAATGCCGTCATGGGTGCCGTGCTTGCGCACGAAGGCGAGCAGCTCGGTCCGGGTGTTGTGGCTATGGCGCGAGGCGGAGGCGCGCAGCGAGTCGGAGCAGACGGGGGACTGGCTGGTGGCGAGCAGGCAGTCGTGCACGTGGCACAGTATGTCGGCGGCCCTGTCCGGCAGCGTCATGGCCACCAGCAGATCCGCCAGGTTGTGGTGCGCCACCACCAGCGCCGCCACCGCCTCGTCCGCATCCTGCCAGAAGGAGAACTGCTGGCGGGCCAGCCAGAGCGCCTGCTGGTAACAGTCGAGGGCCTTGGCATATTCGCCGGCATCGAAGTGACGGTTGCCGCAGAGGGTCTGCTGCTTCCAGTGCACCATGCTGTTGTCCGTCTCGGTGGCACCGACCCACCCTTTCACCCAGCTTGCTGTCATGGCTTTAACACCCAAATGATAATAATTATTATTTAACTTATCTGGGTGACGAACACAAGGGATAGTTCAATTCCGGGCCTCTGCCCATATGGGCAGTGTTTTATCGGGATGGCCGGTTTAGTGATCGCAGCCACAGATACATTCGAGTTCGGATACCATGCTGATGGGACTGGCATGACGCCGGTGGCTGCCCGTCGGCAGCCTTGGACACAAGGATGATGACAATGAAGAGATGGCTGTTGATGCTGTTGTGCGCCCTGCCCATGCTGACTCAGGCGGCAGGCTATACCCAGACCCGTTACCCCATAGTGCTGGTGCACGGGCTCTTTGGCTTCGACAAGTTGCTCGGGGTCGATTACTTCTACGGCATCCCCCAGGCCCTGACCCGGGACGGCGCCCGCGTCTACGTGGCCCAGGTCTCCGCCACCCAGAGTTCCGAGCTGCGCGGTGAACAGCTGCTCAAGCAGGTGCAGCAGGTGCTCGCCATCACGGGGGCCGAGAAGGTGAACCTCATCGGCCACTCCCACGGCGGCCCCACCATTCGTTACGTGGCCTCGGTCGCTCCCGAACTGGTCGCCTCCGCCACCAGCGTGGGCGGGGTCAACCAGGGCTCCGAGATAGCGGATCTGGTGCGCGCCAACGTCAAGCCCGGCTCTGTGACCGAGCGGCTCGCGGTGGCGGCGGCCTCGGCGCTGTCCGGCGTCATTTCACTACTCTCGGGCGGCGGCAAGCTGCCGCAGGATCCTCTCGCTGCCCTCGATGTCCTGACCAGCGCCGGCGCCCAGCGTTTCAACCAGCACTACCCGGAAGGGCTGCCAAGCCGCTACTGCGGCGAGGGGCCGCTGCAGGCCGCCAACGGCGTCTATTACTTTTCCTGGAGCGGACGCGGCAACATGACCAACATCCTGGATCCGGTGGATCCGGCGCTGGCCCTCACCGGCACCTTCTTCAAGGAGCCCAACGACGGCCTGGTGGGGGTGTGCAGCAGCCACCTCGGCAAGGTGATAGGCACCGGCTACCGGATGAACCACCTGGACGAGGTGAACCAGTCCTTCGGCATCCACCATCTGTTTGACACCGATCCCCTGACCCTCTACCGCCAGCACGCCAACCGCCTGCAGGGGCTGGGGTTATGAAGAGGGGCTTGCTGATACTGGCGCTGCTGTGCCCGCCTCTGCTGCTGGGGGCTTTCGCGCTCTGGCCCACATCCGAGTCCTCCCTGGAGGCCGCCCCCGAGCAGGGCGCGCTGGGCCACCAGCTGGCCCAGCGCATCGAGCAAGGAGAGACAGGGGAAGGCGACGAGCTGATGGCCCGCTACCAGCGCTTTCTCAAGGCCGAGGGCGGCCTGAGGGTGCCGACGGATCCCGGCCTCGCCAGCCTGCAACAGCTGTTCGATGAGCGTGAACAGTTGCGCCAGCAGCGTTTCACCCCGGCCGAGCAGGAGCAGCTGTTTGCCGAGGACAGGCTGATGGAGCAGTGGACCCTGCGCCGCAAGGCGCTGGCCGAGGCGAGCGAGGCCGACAAACAGGGGCTGGCCACCGAGCTCGAACTCTGGCTGGCGGAGCAACCTCAATGGTTCAGGGAGGCCGAAACCAACAGCCAGCTGCTGGGGGAGTTGCAGGCCCTGGACCGGCTGGCACCGGCCGAGCGGGATGCCGTGCTGCAGGAGAAAGTGGGGCAGGAAGCGGTGGATCGCCTGCACCAGCTGGATCAGAGCCGGCAGGCGTTCGACCGGCAGCTGGCGGGTTATCTAGGGGAGCTGACCCCGCTTTCCGTCGATGACAGGGCCCTGCAGCAGCAGGAAATTCTAGCGCACTGGTTCCAACCAGAGCAATGGCGAAGGGTCGAGGCCCTGACCCGCCTAAAACTCGGTGACATCCCATAAAAAAGGGGCCAGATTGGCCCCTTTTTTCATCTCGTGCCGACTCATTGCGGCTTGTTGGCACCCGGCAGCGGCTGCCAGGTGAGGCGGGTCACCTGGGTGCCCTGCACCTCACACTTGAGGCAGAGATCCTGCCAGCCTTGGTCCTGGCGCAGGGAAACTTCCCCCTCCAGCCCCTGCTCGCTCACCTTGATCTTCGGTGGCTCGACCTGCACCTTGTCGCCCTTGGCCAGGGTCATCAGCTTGCCGCTGCACAGCCACTGGGTCAGCTCGGCCCCCTTCAACTTGACGCCCTTGGCGGCCTTCTGCTCCGCCTGGCTCGGCACGAACAGCTGGCTCAGCTCGGCGGCCCGCTTGGTGAGCCACTCCTGGCGCTGCTGCATGCTCATCTTGCTGACAAACTCGGCCGGCTGGCCCTTGTCGTCCAGCCACTGGGTCAGGCTGCCCTTGTCGTCGAAGGCGAACTGGGCCGCAGGCTCCTTCACCCCGAACAGCTGGCCACCCTTGAAGTAGTAGCGGCTCTCTCCCTCCAGCTTGCCCTGCTCGTTCATGATGGGCACGGCTATGATGACGGGCTTGCCGTCGATCCAGGCCTTGATGTCCACCCCGTCGTGGCTGAACAGCCGGGTGTCGAGGGCCCCCTCGGCCCCCTTCTCCATCAGGGTGAATTGCTCGGCCAGGGAGGCGGCCAGGGAAGGCAGGGAGCAGAGTCCCAGCGTCAGAGCGATCAGGGTATTGCGCATAGTTGTCCTGTGGTGGGCCCGGAGGCCAGGGTTAACTTTCTATCAACTCTCTATCAGCCACACCTTCAATCCCTCCCTGTGGTGCTCGTCGAGGGGTCGGGACTGGCGAGTCTGATAGTTGAAATGGATCAGGGTCGTCTCGGCGGTGACGGCCAGCTCGCCGCCCTGCCAGGCCTCCTGCCAGAGGGTGAAGGAGCTGGAGCCGATGCGGCGCACCCCCGTCTTGATGGTCACCGGCTGGCCATAGAACAGCTCCCGTTTGAACTGCACCCCATAGCCCGCGATGATCAGGCGCCAGTCATGCACATCCAGCTCGGGCGAGAAGAGGCGAAACAGGGGATCCCGGGCCGATTCGAACCAGACCGCCGGCACTGTGTTGTTGATGTGGCCGAGGGCATCTGTCTCTTGAAAACGGGGTTGGATCTGCATTTCCAGCATGGCAATCGACTCCTTGTCGTGGGACCGCGCACAGGCTAGCGCGCCAACCGCTACGACTCAAGCGTCCCGGCGTCCGGGTGAGAGCGAGCTCCGCTTTCCGGCGCTTGGATCCCCTGCTCGGGTTTTAGCCAGGCGCTGCGAAAATCGAACCAGCCGAGGGCCGTCATGCGCACCCCGTGCACCCCGACCCGGCTCTCCAGCTCCAGCCAGTGGTGAAACAGCGGCACAAACCAGTGCTGACGCTGCACCTCGGCCAGCAAGGCACGCGGTCCCGGCTCGGCGCCGCTGGCGCGCCACTGCGTCAATCCCTGCCACAGGGCCGGCTGACGGCCCCAGACCCGCTGCAACAGAGGGGTGCCCAGCAGCCAGGCGTAGGGGGCGAAGGCCTGCTCGTGCTCGAGGTTGAGGGTGCCGAGCCAGAGATCCACGTCCTCATCGGCCCCGCTCACCCAGTGGCCGTAATCCAGGGAGCGCACCTCCAACGCGATGCCCTGCTCGGCCAGCAGGCTGGCCATGGCACCGGCACATTCGTTGAACTCCAGATGCTGGTTGAAGCAGGCAAGCACCAGTCGCTCCGGCAACTGCACGGGGCTCGGTTGCGGGGCCGGCAGGGGTTCGCGCCAGTGGGGTAGCAGGCCAAGGGCGCTGGTCCAGCCCCGTTGCAGCTCGGGGGCGACCCGCGCCATCAGGGCGATGGGGTTGAGCAGGGTCGCCAGCCACTGGCGCAGGGCCGGATCCTGCAGGGCGGGGGATCTGTCGTCCTGCAGCAGGAAGTAGCAGCCGGACTCGAGCTCGGACTCGCCGCGCATGGTGCCAAGCTCGGGGTTGTCGTGGCCGAGCTGCAAGTGGCTCTCCAGCCGCTCCGCCAGCTCCGGCAACATCCAGATGTCGATCTCGTCGAGCAGGGCGCGCAGGCCGAAGTAGTCGTCGAACGCGCTCAGGCACAGGTGCAGGGGATCATTGGTGGTCACCCGGTAGGGGCCGGTGCCCACGGGCTGCAGGGCAAAGCCCGGCTCCCCCTTCAGCTCCCGCGGCAGCACGGCCGCCACCGGTTCCGCCAGCAGGTGGAGCAGCCAGGGATCCGGGCTGTCGAGATGCAGGTCCAGGGTCCGTGGCCAGGGGCTCTCCAGCCGGACGAGGTGGGCGAACAGCGGCCGCTCCCGCAGGGCCAGCAGGCTCTCCATCACGTCCTCTACCGCCAGTTCGCGGCCGTGGTGGAAGCGCACCGCTGGCCGCAGATAGAAGCGCCAGTGACAGGGGCCGAGCCGTTCCCAGTGGTGGGCGAGATCCCCCTCGATTTCCCCATTTTCCTCATTTCGCCGGGTCAGGCCGTTGAAGATCTGGCGGCTCAGGTGCACCTCGGAGCGGCGCAGGGGGTCGGTGGGCAGCAGCCGGGGCAACGGGCGGTAATAGGGCACCCGCAGGATCTGGCGCCCCTCCCGGGTAGCCTGGCCGAGCTGCTCGATGAGCAGCGGGGTCAGCAGATCCAGCCTGTCCTCCGCCACCCGCACCGCCTGGGTGAGCAGCCCCTGTTGCAGCAGATCCCGCAGCCGGCGTCGGGTCAGGTTCTCCTGGTTATCGAGCAGAGTCAGCCGGGAGCGGCGCCCCCGCCCCGCCTCGGCAGACCAGCTGAGCCAGCCCTGATCCTGCATCCGGCGCAGCAGCAGACGGGCGTTGCGCGGGGTGCAGCACAGCAGCTCGGCCACCTCGGCGAGGCTGAGCTCCCGCTCGTCGGCACCCAGCTGCTGGGCGAGTCGTTGAAATTGCTGATGGAGGCGACCGGTCGGCATAAAAGAGGAAATCCTTGGTAGAGAAGTCGTCAGTTTTTACTTCCTCATTTTAGCTCAATACTGTTGCCGAACATGAGCACAACCTCACAGGAGCACCATCATGAGCCACACAACCTCCCCCAAACCGATCCGGATCCAGCAAACCCTGCGTCGTTACTTCCAGCGGATCCTGCCCCGTCCGCTGCCCCCGATCGAGGATCCCATGAGCCAGCTCAACCGCCTGATGCAGTGGGACATGAACCAGATCGACGACAAGGAGTATCGTCGCCGCCTCTGACGGCGGCCGGCGCGACGCACTCCCCAGAGACGCGGGGGCAATTGAGATTGCTTTGCCGGATCTGGCTGTTTACAACGGGCGAGGGCCTGATAGATTGGACGTCTATCCATCTATAACAACGGCAACGAACGACATCCAACAAGGAGAGTGTGATGAAAGATGCGACCCTGGCCCTGCACCACGGCTTTTCCAGCGACCCCACCACCAAGGCGGTGGCCGTGCCCATCTACCAGACGGTGGCCTACGAGTTCGACAGCGCCCAGCACGGGGCGGATCTGTTCAACCTGGCGGTGCCCGGCAACATCTACACCCGCATCATGAACCCCACCAACGACGTGCTGGAGCAACGGCTCGCCGCGCTGGAAGGGGGCATCGCCGGACTGGTGGTGTCGGCGGGCTCCGCCGCCATCACCTATGCCATCCAGGCGCTGACCGCCGCCGGTGACAACATCGTCTCCACCCCCCAGCTCTATGGCGGCACCTACACCCTGTTCGCCCACATGCTGCCGAGCTTCGGGGTCGAGGTGCGCTTCGCCAAGGATGACAGCGCCGAGGCCATCGCCGCCCTCATCGACGACAAGACCAAGGCGGTCTACTGCGAGAGCATCGGCAATCCGGCGGGCAACATCGTCGATCTGGCCGCCTTCGCCAAAGTGGCTCACGCCCGTGGCGTGCCCCTCATCGTCGACAACACGGTCGCCACCCCTGTGCTGTGCAAACCCATAGAGCACGGCGCCGACATAGTCGTGCACAGCCTCACCAAGTACGTGGGGGGCCACGGCAACTCGCTCGGCGGCGTCATCGTCGACTCGGGCAAGTTCCCATGGGCGGATCACCCCGCGCGCTTTCCCCAGCTCACCAGCCCGGAGCCCTCCTACCACGGGGTGGTCTACACCGAGGCCTTCGGCGCCGCGGCCTTTATCGGCCGGGTGCGCACTGTGCCCCTGCGCAATACCGGTGCGGCGCTGGCCCCCATGAACGCCTTCCTGCTGCTGCAGGGGCTGGAGACCCTGAGCCTACGCATGGAGCGCCACGTGGACAACGCCCTGCGGGTCGCCCGTCACCTCAAGCAGCACCCCAAGGTGGAATGGGTCAGCTACGCCGGTCTGCCCGGCCATCCCCACTATCCGCTGGCGGAGCAATACATGGGCGGTCGCCCCTCTGCCATCCTCTCGTTCGGGCTCAAGGAAGGCTATGAGGCCGGGGTGCGCTTCTACGACGCCCTGAAGATCTTCAAGCGGCTGGTCAACATAGGCGATGCCAAGTCGCTGGCCTGCCACCCCGCCTCCACCACCCATCGCCAGCTGAGCGAGGAGGAGCAGGCCAAGGCCGGAGTCAAACCCGAGATGATCCGGTTGTCGGTGGGGATCGAAGCCATCGAGGACATACTGGCGGATCTGGATCAGGCGCTGGAGGCCTGAGTCAGAAAATAGAAGAGCGGGCATCTGCCCGCTCTCTTTTTTTCCGGGTCGATGAACCCCTGGCCGCGCCGGCGCGTATCATCGCCTCCAGTCATCCCCTCGAGGTTCCCATGATAATCCTGCACCACCTGAACAAGTCCCGCTCCCAACGCATCATCTGGCTGCTCGAAGAGCTGGGGCTGCCCTACCGGATCCAGGCCTACCAGCGCGACGCCACGACTTTTCTGGCGCCCCCCGAGCTCAAGGCCATCCATCCCCTCGGCAAGTCCCCCGTCATCGAATACGACGGGCGCGTGCTGGCGGAGTCCGGCGCCATCACCGAGTACCTGATCGCCCACCACGGTGCCGACAGGCTGGCCCCGGCCCAGGACGATCCCGACTACGCCGCCTACCTGCAGTGGCTGCACTTCGCCGAGAGCTCCGGCATCTTGCCGCTGCTGCTGGACATGTTCGTGCGCAAGGACGGCAGCCCCATGCGCTTCCTGCCGGGCTATGCCAAGGCGGAGTGTGCCAAGGTGCTCGGCTATCTAAATACGGTCTTGAGCACTCGCCACTATCTGGTGGGGGAGCGCCTCTCCGGCGCCGATATCATGAACTCCTTCCTGGTGGATCTGCTGGCCCAGAGCGGCCAGCTGGCCCAGTTCCCGCACCTGCAGGCCTACTGGCAGCGGCTCAACACGCATCCGGCCCGCCAGAAGGCGGCCGCACTGGAGCGCGAGCTGGATCAGAGCGCCTGATCGACTGCCCGAACCCTGGAATGCAAAACGCCCCGAATTCGGGGCGTTTTCTTTGAGGCTCGGGTCAGATCCGAAAGATCACAGCGCGTGAGAGAGGATCCTGGCAACCTTGTCCGGATCTATGTCCTGCTGCTCCCCGAGCGCGGTCAGGCCGAAGCGCTTGAGGTTGGAACAGATCGCCGGGATGCTGCTCTCCGTCAGGCCATAGTCGACGAGGCGGGTACCCACCCCCATCTGCTGGAAGAACTGCTCGGTGCGGATGATCGCCTCCTCGATGCGCAACGCCCTGTCCTCCCGGTTGGAATGCCAGACCCGCTCGGCAAACTGGGCCAGCTTCTCCTGCTTCTGGGCCGCCTGCTCCCGCAGCAAGGAGGGCAGCACCACCGCCAGGCTCTGGGCATGATCCAGCCCGTAGAGGGCGGTCAGCTGATGGCCGATGGCGTGGGTGGACCAGTCCTGGGGCACACCACGGCCGATGAGGCCGTTGAGCGCCAGGCTGGCGGCCCACATCAGGTTGGCGCGCACCTGATAGTTGGTGGGCTCCTTCAGCGCCTTGGGGCCGTTGTCCACCAGCACCTGCAACAAGCCTTCCGCCAGTCGATCCTGCACCTCGCCGCCGACCGGGAAGGTGAGGTACTGCTCTGTGATGTGGACGAAGGCATCCACCACCCCGTTGCCGATCTGACGCGTCGGCAGGCTGTAGGTGGTGGTGGGATCCAGCACCGCAAACTGCGGCAACACCTGGGGGCTCATGAAGGAGAGCTTGGCATCCCCCCGGCTCACCACGGCGGCGGGATTGCTCTCCGAGCCGGTGGCGGGCAGGGTCAGCACGCAGCCGAGCGGCAGTGCCCGAGTGACCGGCGTCTTGTGCAGCAGCAGATCCCAGGGATCCTCCCCCTCGAAACAGGCCGCGGCGGCCACGAACTTGGTGCCATCCACCACTGAGCCACCGCCGACCGCCAGCAGGAAGTCGATGCGCTCGCGCTTCACCAGGGCGACCGCCTCCATCAGCTGATCGTATTGGGGGTTGGCACCGATGCCGGGGAACTCCTGCCAATCCAGGCCAGTCAAGGCGTCACACAACTGCTGATAGACCCCGTTTGTCTTGATGCTGCCACCGCCGTAGAGCACCAGCAGGCGGCTGCCCGCCGGAATGAGCTCGGGCAGGCTGGCTATCTGGCCCTCCCCGAAACAGATGCGGGTAGGATTGGCATATTGGAAGTTGTACACGACAGAGCCCTCGGTTGAATGCATGCAGAAGGATTGTGCGCCCGCACTCGCGGGAGGTCAAAAAACGGGAGCAAGCTACCAAAATGGGGTGGTCAGTCATTCCGTATGAGGCACACGGGGGCGACTTTGCTATGGTGTCACTGGGAAGGGGTGACGCAATCCCTTCCCATCATCATGGCGCCACCGCCGTTTCGCCATCGGAGCGCCTCTTGACGAGGTGCCATCTCCAGCCACAGGGTCTCAATTATGAAACTGAAACACGCATGGATCGCCGGTCTGCTCAGCCTCTCCCCCACCGCCCTGGTGTACGCCGCCGAGGTTGCCACCAATGTGGCGATCGCCCCCGGTCAGGCCAGCCTGGCAGAAGAAGTGACGGCCAGGGCGACCATCACCGCCATCGACACCACGACCCGCAAGGTCAGCCTGAAGAATGCCGAAGACCAGGTCTTCGATATCGTCGCCGGCGACGAGGTGACCAATCTGCAGAACCTCAAGGTGGGGGATGTGGTGGCGCTGCGCTACCTGCAACTGCTGGATCTGGAGCTGCTCAAGGGCACCGCCGGGGTGAGGAAACGGGTAGTGGAAGTCGAGGGGAGCAAGGCCCCCGCAGGGGATAAACCGGGTGCCGGAGCCGGCATGCAGGTGACCATCTATGCGGACGTCATCGACGTCGACAAGGCGCAGCAGAGCATCAGGGTCAAGGGCGTGGACAAGACCCTCACCCTCAAGGTGAAGGATCCGGCGCAGTTCGCCCTGATCGCCAAGGGGGATCAGATCAAGGCGGTCCAGACCACCGCCATCGGCATCGGAATAGTGCCGGAACAGAAATAAGGCCCTCGCCCTTCAACATCCACAGGGAGGGCCAGCCCTCCCTGTTTCGTCACCCAGCCTTGCCACTCTCTCGCCAACCCCAGGGGCAATCCCTTGCCTCCATGACATTCAGATTGCCGTTTGGGCCTGACTCGCGGCGCTAGGCGACTTTCTCTTCCGACTTCTTGCCGGTGAGTTTGTCCATGGCCGCCTTGAGCATGGCGTCGCGCTGCTCGGTCAGGGCCTTGGTCTGCTGCTCCCGCTCCTCGCTCGACAACTGTTTGTTGTCGGCCACGCCCTTGATCTGACTCTCGAGATCGTCAAATTTCTTGCGATCGAAGCCGAGCGCCTTGTCCACCAGCTGCTGCACCAGCGCATTATTGGCGCCGCCACTCTGGCTCGCGCTCTTGCCGCTCTTGGCCAGATGTTCGTAAGTCAGCACCTGCTGCGCCTTGCCGGTCAGCACCTGGCTGGAGAGGCTGACCTGCTGATCCCAGCCGCCGCCCTGCTGGCTATCGTCGCCGCTGAGGGTGGCCAGGGCGCGGCTGTAGGATGCACTCTGGGCGAGTTGCTGGGTGTAGGGTTTGATATCCATGGGGACTCCAAGCTGCCGGCCGCGCCGGAAATCGGGGACAGACTCCCCGCCATGGCCAGGACTCAGCAAGTAGCAGGCCAACTTGTCAGCACACTCCCGCCGACCTCCCCATCATTATTCTGCCCCTGCACCCCGCAACCACAGATGCCACCAACCATCTTTTCTTTTACAGAACTAAACACAGGAATGAACGGTAGATCACAAAATAAACAACCACGGAGGCATACCATACCAGCGCACAATCTGGTCAGGACGCAGCATTGTGGATGATATGTTTGAAATATCAATAACATGCAGAGCCATTCATCGGCATCAATCCAGTGCCGCACCCGGCCTGCGGCGATCCGCCTCTCATCCCCTCCCCTGACTCACACTCACCTCACAGCTTCAGGCACAATAATGAAAAAACACACCTTGAGTCTCCTCTCCGCCACCCTGCTCAGCCTGCTTGGCACCAGTGCCGACGCCTGCACCGGCCTCATCGTCGGCAAGGGCGCCAGCGCCGATGGCAGCATCATGATCGCCAGAAACGAAGACTTCGGCATCAACAACTGGAACAAGTACCTCGCCTTCCACCCGGCCCGGCAGAACGAGGGCAAACTCTGGAAACTGGGCAATGGCCTGGAGGTGCCCATGCCCAAGGCCTTCCTCGCCTACTCCTCCATCCGTGACTGGGATGCCGCCACCAGCGATCCCGCCGGCAAGTATTACGAGGAGCGCGGCATCAACGAATACAACGTCGCCCTCTCCGCCACCACCAGTGCCGAGGTCAACGACAAGGCCCAGAAAGCGGATCCGCTGATCGAAAAAGGGATCATCGAGGCCATCATCCCGACCCTGATCCTGCCCCAGGCCAAGAGCGCGAAGGAGGGGGTCGAGCTGCTCGGCCACTATGTGGAGACCCATGGCGCCGGGGAGGGCAACAGCCTCTATCTGGCGGATGTGAACGAGGCCTGGCTGATGGAGATAGGCTCTGGTCACCACTGGATAGCGGTGCGGGTGCCGGACGACAGCTACGCCATGGTCGCCAATGGCCTGCGCATCCACGGGGTGAACCTGGACGACGCCGCTGTGCTGCACTCCCCCAAACTGCTGGAGTTCGTGCGCGAGCACAAACTGCTGGATAACGCCGATCCCAAGGACTTCAACTTCGCCAAGGCGTTCGGGGTGATCGCCGATCCCTACAACGTGGACAGGGAGTGGCTCGGCCAGCAACTGCTGAGCGCCTCCCACAAGCAGCCCACCCGCCAGGCGCAGTACCCGCTGTTCATGAAGCCGGATGCCCCCATCACGGTGCCGGACGTGACCAAACTGCTCAGCGCCACCTATGAAGGCACGGCGCTGGCGGACAAGGCGGAGCGGCCGATCCGCATCGACAGACAGCTCGAGTCCCACATCATCCAGCTACGCAAGGAGATGCCCAAGGAGTTGCAGGGCCTCATCTGGCAGAGCTACGGCGTGCTGGCCGAGTCGGTGATGGTGCCGCTCTACCACAGCCTGGAAACCTACCCCCTGCCCTATCGCAGCGGCAGCGACACCTATTCCGACGACTCCGCCTACTGGCAGTTCCGCAGCCTGACCGCGCTCGCCAACACCAATCCGGACAAGTACCTGCCGCTGCTGCGCGGGGTCTGGGGCAAGCAGAGCGAGAAGTTTTACAAGGAGGTGGCGGTGCTGGACAAGACCCTCAAGCAGACCTACGCCAGCGACAAGGCCACGGCGCTGCAACTGGCGGCCGACTACTCCTACGGTCAGCTGGAGCAGAACTACCAGCTGGCGAAAGAGCTGCGCTACAAGCTGATGACGGATCTCACCAAGAGCACCGAGAAGAAATACTCGGAGGAGGAGTTCAAGAAGATCATGAGCCTCTAGGGCTCACCAAAACAAAAGAGGCACCTTGGGGTGCCTCTTCTCGTTTCAGCAGGGCGCCGAACTCAGCGACGGCTGATGTTGAGCGGGCCGAAGGTCTGGGCCACCGGCATGATCTCGATGCTGTTGATGTTGACGTGGGCGGGCTGCTGGCTGACCCAGAGCACTGTGTTGGCGATGTCTTCCGGCTGGATCGCCTGCACCCCCTGATAGACGGTGGCCGCCTTGGCATCGTCCCCGTGGAAGCGCACGTTGGAGAACTCGGTGCCGCCGCACAGGCCGGGCTCCACGTTGGTGACGCGCACCGCGCTGCCCGCCAGATCGGCGCGCAGGTTCAGGCTGAACTGCTTCACGAACGCCTTGGTGGCGCCGTAGACGTTGCCGCCCGGGTAGGGGTAGGTGCCGGCGATGGAACCGATGTTGATCACGTGGCCGCGATTGCGTTCGACCATGCCCGGCAGCAGCAGGCGGGTGAGCAGGGTCAGACCGCTGACGTTGGTGGCGATCATCTGCTCCCAGTCCTCCAGATCCGCCTTGTGGGCAGGCTCGAGCCCGAGCGCCAGGCCGGCGTTGTTGACCAGCAGATCCACCTCCTGCCACGCAGCGGGCAGGCCAGCGATGGCGGCCTTGGTGGCGGCCTTGTCCTGCACGTCGAATACCAGCGGCAGGAAGCCGGCGCCCAGCTCCTCGGCCAGGGCGGCCAGCCGCTCGGCGCGCCGACCGGTGCCTATCACCCTGTAGCCCGCGCCCACCAGCAGGCGGCTGATGGCCTCACCGAAGCCGGACGAGGCGCCCGTTACCATTGCTATCATCTGAACCTCCATTATCTGAATCACTGTTGTTATCTGTCTTGTTGAAACGAAATGCCTTCACTCATGATCCCGCGCCCTCGTCGCCGGCGGCCAGTGGCAGCACCAGCCGGTGCGCATGTTGGCCCGGCCCGTAGTAGTCGGGCAATTTGAGCCGGGCACGAAAGCCCAGTCCCTGATAGAGCGCGAGGGCCTCGGCGTTGGCATCGGCCACCTCGAGCCGGATGGCGCCCCAGCCAGCCGCCCTGCCCTCCGCGATGACCTGCTCCAGCAGGCGACGGGCCCAGCCCTGACGGCGCACCGTCCAGCGGATGGCGAGGGTCTGGATCACCAGTCGATCCCAGCCCCTGTGCTCCAACACGCTGAGATAGCCCAGCAGCTGTTCCTTGTCGTCTTGCAGCAGCAGGGTGCGGCCCTTGGCCTGATTGAGCAGATAGTGCCAGCGGCTGCGGCCGAAGGCGACCTCGGGGGGAAAACAGTAGCGCTCAAGCCTGACGATGGCGCCCACATCATCGGCTCGGGCCGTGCGCACGGTCAACACAGGGTGTCCTCGTTCGGTTATTTATCCTCAGCACCAACAATGCGACTTGTATCACAGGTTACCAAGGCAGAATATTAGGCACTGTAACCTCTTGTTTCCCCTCGCGCCATTGTCGTGCTTGTCGGTGCATCGAAGCCCACTGGGGATCCTGCCATTCAAGGCAGTCCTTTCTGTGGAGCCAAAAAAATGAGTACCTATGTCATCGTCGAGGAGCCGGGCGACTGGCCCTGCCATGCCGATTATCTGCTGACCGCCCGCACCTACCTGCAGCACGGCCTGCCCACCACCGGGGGCCGCCCCCGCATCATCAACCTGTGCCGCTCGCTGGAACACCTGAGCGCCGGTTATTACTGCTCCCTGCTGGCCCAGGCCCGCAGCCACCACTGTCTGCCCGGCTTGCAGGCCATCAGCGTGTTGCAACCCCAGCAGCCGCCGGCCAAGCTGTGGCGCAAGCTGCAGGGCTGGCTGGCCCGCCAGAGCGAAGACAGGATCCGGGTACGCGCCATCTTCGGTCAGTGCGAGCAGAGCGAGCTTGCGGGGCTGGCCCGCTACTACTACGGCCTGAGCCAGTTGCCGCTGCAAGAGTTGACCCTCAAGCGTGGCCGCCACGGCTGGTCGGTGCGCCGGCAGCAGAGCCTCTCCCCGCAGGATCTGAGCCCGCGCGAGCGGGAGCTGATGCTGCAACACGCCCAGGCGCTGGTCGGCGCGGGGGATGAGGAGCAGGCCGCCCCCCTCTATCAGCTCGCCATCCTGGTGGATCCCGATGACGGCCGTGCCAGCAGCGATGCCCTTGCCCTGTCACGCTTCATCGAGGCCGCCGCCGCCCAGGGGATCCGGGCCGAGATCCTGGCACCCTCCGCCATCGAGCGGCTGCCGGAGTTCGACAGCCTCTGGCTGCGCGCCGAGACGTCGGTCGGTCACTACACCTTCGAGTTCGCCCGCCGTGCCGAACAGCTCAAGATGCCGGTCATCGACAGCTCCCGCGCCATCCTCGCCTGCAGCAACAAGCTCTATCTCTACGAGCTGATGGTGCGCAGTGGCGTGCCCATGCCGCCGACCATGGTGGTGACCCGCCGCGGCCGCCACCACACCGGCGAGCTGGTGCAGCGGCTCGGCCTGCCGCTGATGGTGAAGGTCCCCGACGGCGCCCAGGGCCGGGATCTCGCCATGGCCGGCGACGAGCAGCAGCTCGCCCGCCTGCTGGATGAGGGCCTTGGCCGCTCCGCCCTGCTGCTGGTGCAGAGCCGGATCCCCGCCGAATTCGACTGGCGCATCGGTTTTCTCGACGGCTCGCCGCTGTTTGCCTGCCGCCGCTTCCGGCCCGAGCCCGGCAACCGCATTCGCCGCCGCAAGCACCCCCTCGACATGAGCCGGATAGAGGCGCTGCCCCTGAACGAGGTGCCGGAGCGGGTGTTGCAGACCGCCCGCCGCGCCGTCCATCAGCTCGGCAATGGCCTGTTCGGGGTAGACTTGCGCCAGCAGGGGCAGGGCTGCGTGCTGCTGGAAATCATCGACAATCCCTGGATACGTGGCGATATTGAAGACAGGGAGGCAAAGGACCTCTACGAGCGCCTGGCCAGGGCCTTCCGGCAGCGGCTGGAGAACCGGGGGCAGGGCGCGGCAGGATAACAAGCAGCGATTGCAGAGGTGGTTATGATGACAACGCAGTGGTGGGACATAGCGCCCCTTGGCTGGGAGAACATCCTGGTCTGTCTGGTGTGTGGCACCCTGGTGGGGCTGGAGCGGCAACTGCGCGGCAAGCCGGTCGGCATTCGCACCTCCTCCCTCATCATCCTCGGGACTTACTGCTTCCTCGCCCTCGGGTCCGTGGTCAGCCCCCAGAGCGCGGATCAGGCGCGGGTGCTTGGCCAGCTCATCACCGGGGTCGGTTTTCTCGGCGCCGGGGTCATGATGACCCGGGATGGTCACGTGCTGGGGGTCACCTCGGCAGCCACCATCTGGATGCTGGCGGCCCTCGGCGCCCTGATCGGCATGGGCATGCTGCATCAGGCGCTGCTGCTCACCGGCGTCACCCTGGCCATCCTGGTGGGGGTGGATTACCTGGAGACCAGCTTCAAGAGCCTGCGCCGCGGCGTGCACAACCGGCTGGAGCACTGGCGCAACGGCAGCACCACCAACGCCCATCGAGATGAGCTGGGCAGCGGCATCGAGAAATGATGGCTCGCGTCTGACCATGAAAAAGGGCTCCGCTATGGAGCCCTTTTTTGTGTCCCGTCAGCCTGTCACTGCAACAGCAGGAAGCGGCCGGTGAGGGATGGCAAGTCCACCGTCACCGTGCTGCCCCCTATGGCCAGGCTCTCGCCACTCTGCAGATCCAGCAAGGCGCTGCCGCTGCGCAGCTTGCCAACCGGCAGGCTGTAGCTCTGGGGCGTGGTGGAGACGTTGAGCAGGTAGACGATCTGCTCCCCTTTCGTCTGCTTGATGTCCCCATAGATGCTGCCGTCGGCCACCAGCTTGACCCGCTCCCCCTGATAGAGCGCCGGGTGCTTGGCCCGCAGGCCCAGCAAGGTGCTCAGCCACTGCTTGAGCTCCGCCTGCTCGCCGCTCGCCACGAAGCCGGTGACACCGGGCACCTTGCCGTCGCTGCGGGCCACGTGATCGTCGCACAATCCCTGGGCCGCACAGTTGTCGGTCACCTGCTTGGCGAAGCCAGGCACCTCGTCCCCGAACTCCTCACCGTAATAGAGGGTGATGGGACCGGAGCGGGCCGCTAGGAAGCTGAAGGCCGCCTTGTGACGCTGCCAGTAATCCGCCGGGTTGAAGTTGCCGCGCTGGACCAAATCGCCGAAGCGCACCAGATCGTGGTTGCCCAGCATCAGGTTCGGCATGGCGTGGTTGGGGTAGTTTTCCACCTTGTTCCAGCTGGCATCGAGCACGCTGGCCCCCTGCCCGCCCTTGCCGGACTCTTCCACCGCCAGCGCCTGCATCAGGCCGTAGCGCAGCGGGAAGTCGAACGCCGAGGGCAGCGCCGGGTTGTCGCTCGGGCCATAGGCCTCGTTGCGGATGTCGTCCGCCCCCTTCCACACCTCACCTACCATGTAGCCGAGGGTGCCCCACTGCTGACCGGCGGCCTTGCGCGCCGCGCTCGCCTGCTCCACCTCGGTGCGAATGGCGCGCCACTCGTCCAGCCCGAGTTGATAGGCCTGATCCAGCCGCCAGCCGTCGATGCCGTACTGTTCGACCCAGTAGCGGGCCACCTCCTTGAAGTAGGCCAGGCTCTCCGGCTTGCCGTAGTCCACCAGCTGGCCCGGGTAGCCGGCGCCGCCGCTCTTGAGGGCGGGCAGCCGTCCCTCGGGCGACGGCTTGCTCACCCCCACCTTGTTGACGTGGCCGAACACACCGTCGAGGAAGACGTAGAGACCGCGTTTGTGCGCCTCATCCACCAAGGTCTTGAGTTTGGCGTTGCTGCCGAAGTTGGGGTCGACATTGAAGAAGTCGCAGGCGAAGTAGCCGGTGGCGTCCAGCCTGTCGTCCCCCGCCTGGCCGGCGCAGGAGTCGAACACCGGGGTCAGCCAGATGGCGTTGACGTTGAGGCTCTTGATGTGGTCCAGGCTGTCGATGATCCCCTGCAGATCGCCGTTGTGCTGGGAAGGACCGTAGCCGACCCCGTAGTTGGCGGCGCCATCCCCGTCGACGAAGGACTCCACCATCAGCTGATAGGTTCGCAGGTTGCAGGCGGGCTGATCGGCACCATAACAGGCACGACTGGCCGTCGTCACCGGTGGCTGAGTGATCGGCGGATTGACCACGGGGGGCTGGGGCTCGGTGCTGGATCCACCGCCCCCGCTGCCGCAGGCCGACAAGAACAAGGCAGCCCCGAGCAGGCCACCGTAGCGCAACGTTCCCTGTTTCATTGTTATCTTCCCGCTGTGGAGGTACAGGCGCAGGGTGCGCCTTACTGGGGTCATGATAACCAGCGGGCAAAAACGGGTCTGTGACTGAAAACGTTATCTGGCTCAGTGAGTTAGCCAGCCATTCTCAGTGCGGATTGCGCTCGTTGAAGGCGCTGCGCTCGTCGACGGCCTTGATCAGGTGATAGACCTCCTGGGCGGCCAGCATGCAGCCTCCCGGCCACTCCAGCTGATGGCGACGATTGATGAAGACCCGGGCGAAGCGACGCTCCGAGTCGATGGCGGCAAACAGCGGTTGATCCCGCCAGGGGGCCAGATCCAGCGCCCCCGTGGTGCCATCCGAGAGCACCACGAACAGGCACCACCCCTGCAAATACTCGACATCGAGAAAGACCGGCATGATAGCGGCTCCGATTGAGAGACTCCCGCGCCATTATAGGCACGCCCCCTTCCCTGCTTTGCAGTGGGGATCACACTTCTTCCAGCCGTTTATCTCGTACTGGTCAGAGGACTCCGTCACAATGAGGCCATTGCAGCTGTGGTGTCCGTGTCTTTTTCCTGTCCCGTACGCAACCTTTTCCAGGTCCCATGGTCATATCCCTGCAACATAAAAAAATGCCCGAGGACGGGCATAAAAAATCAGGCTTTTATCAGGAAAAACAATGACAAAAATAAGGAATTGGCTGGGTCCGTTTTGGCCCATTGCCATCTTTTCGGTGATCGCGCTGCTCAGCCTCACCGCCAGCCGGGCAGCCCTTGGACTCTGGCAACAGGAGCGCGTCGACGCCGTCGCCGGCTGGTCACAGATGCTGCTGCAGGGATTGCGCGTCGACTTCGCCACCCTCTGCTGGCTGTGGGGTGTCCCCGCGGTCTTCACCCTGCTGCTGGCCGGCCCTCACGCCCTCGGCCGGGCCTGGCTCACGCTGATCCGGGTCTGGCTGACTCTGGGGCTCTGGCTGATGCTGTTCCTCGAGATCTCCACCCCCTCCTTCGTCACCGAATACGGGGTACGCCCCAACCGCCTCTACGTCGAGTACCTCATCTACCCGAAAGAGGTGCTCGCCATGCTGTGGGCCGGTCGCAAGGGGGAGCTGCTGCTGGCCCTGGTGTTCAGCACTGCGGTGCTGGGCGGCGGCTGGTGGCTCAGCGGCCGTTTGATGCGCGGACTCAGCTTCCCCCGCTGGTACCTGAGGCCCGCCTTCGCCCTGCTGATCCTGGCCATCGGCTTCCTCGGCGCCCGCTCCAGCCTGGGGCACAGAGCCCTCAACCCCGCCATGGTGGCCTTTGCCAGCGATCCCCTGATCAATGCCCTGGTGGTCAACTCCTCCTACTCCCTGTTCTTCGCCATCAAGCAGATGGGGGCCGAGGAGCACGCCGGGGAGTTCTATGGTGAGCTGCCAAGGGAGCGGATCCTGGAGCTGGTGCGCCAGGAGAGCGGCCGCCCGGATCAGGACTTCAGCTCGGAGGCCCTGCCGAGCCAGACCTTCAACGAGGCCAGCTACGGTGGCAAGCCGAAGAACCTGGTGATCCTGTTGCAGGAGAGCCTGGGCGCCCAGTTCGTCGGCTCCCTCGGCGGCCTGCCACTCACCCCCAACATAGATGCCCTGTCGAAGGAGGGTTGGACCTTCAACCAGCTCTATGCCACCGGCACCCGCTCGGTGCGCGGCATCGAGGCCGTGCTGACCGGCTTCACCCCGACCCCGGCCCAGGCCGTGGTCAAGCTCGGCAAGAGCCAGACCAACTTCTTCACCATCGCGGACCTGCTGAAGCAACGGGGCTACAGCACCAGCTTCATCTACGGCGGCGAGAGCCACTTCGACAACATGCGCAGCTTCTTCCTCGGCAACGGCTTCAGCCACATCGTCGAGCAGAAGGACTTCGAGAACCCGGTGTTCGAAGGCTCCTGGGGCGCCTCTGACGAGGATCTGATGGCCAAGGCGGACGAGACCTTCCGGGCCCTGAGCAAGGAGGGCAAGCCCTTCTTCAGCCTGGTGTTCAGCTCCAGCAATCACGATCCGTTCGAATTCCCGGACAATCGCATCGCCCTCTACGAGCAGCCCAAGCAGACCCGCAACAACGCCGCCAAGTATGCGGATTACGCCGTCGGTGAGTTCTTCAAGAAGGCCCGCCAATCCGACTACTGGAAAGACACCCTGTTCCTGGTCATCGCCGATCACGACAGCCGGGTCGGCGGCGCCAGCCTGGTGCCCATTCCCCGCTTCCACATCCCCGGCGTCATCGTCGGCGAGGGGATCAAGCCCCGCCAGGACGAGCGCGTCGTGAGCCAGATCGACATGGCGCCGACCCTGCTCTCCCTGATGGGGATAAGCGCCGACTACCCCATGCTCGGCAAGGATCTGACCCGGATGCCGGACGACTGGCCGGGGCGCGCCATCATGCAGTACGACAAGAACTTCGCCCTGATGCGGGGCAAGGACGTGGTGATACTGCAGCCGGAGCGGCCAGCTGAGGGTTATGTCTACGATGCCGTCCGCCAGCAATTGCTCCCGGCCCCCCAGCCGGACGAGATAAAGGAGATGGCGCTGGGACTGGTGCTCTGGGGCAGCCTCGCCTACCAGCAGGGGCTCTACCAGACGGCGCCTGACAGTCGACTCGTGCTGAACTGATTCAATTCCACAGACAAAAAAACCGCCGAATGGCGGTTTTTTTATTTTCTCTGCAGCTCAAGGCTGAGTGAAGCAGGGCAAGGAGCGGCTGAATCTGTGCTCGAACACCAGGGAGGTCTCGAGGTGCACCACCTCTTCCCGCGAGGTGAAGTGATCGAACACGAAGTTGCGCAGGTGTTCGGTGTCGGCAACGCAGAGGTGCACCAGGAAATCGTCCTTGCCACCCATGTGGAACAGGCTGATCACCTCGGGTAGGGCCAGGATGGCGTCGCGGAACGCATCGATAATTTGTCGGCTGTGGCGTGCCAGCTGCAGGGAGACCATGGCCTGGATGTGGCCGCCCAGCGCCTGATAATCCACCTCGCAGTGCGCCCCCTTGAGCACCCCGTCCTGTTGCAGCTTGCGTACCCGCTCCAGGCAGGTGGACGGCGCCACCCCGACCAGGGCCGCCAGATCCTTGTTGGTCATGCCCGCATCGCGAAACAGATGGGCCAGGATGTCCAAGTCCAGTTGATCCAGGTTTCTCATCTCTACTCCTTGCTCGCTCAATTTTTTTAGACTCTGCCCGTAAACCGGGCCGAACACAACGCAGATTGACATCCTGAGCCGGGCCCCTATGCTCTGCCCCGCTCAGGCACGGCGCCAATGAGTTCATTTGACACCAAATCGACCCCCACAAGGATCCCCATGCACCCTTCCCATCCCTTCTGGAGCCTGGAGGTCCCCCGCCTCGACGGGCAGTTGCTGCTCACCCCCTGCCCCGGCACCCAGCAAGTGCCCATGCCCCAAGCCCTTTCCCAGTTGCAACTGGCCGGTGCCCACGCCCTGATCACCCTGATGACGGGTGACGAGCTGGCCGCACGGGATCTGGCGCAGCTTGGCCAGCAGGTAGAGGCCAGGGGCATGGGCTGGTTCCATCTGCCCATTCTGGACGACGAGGCCCCCGATGCCGATTTCGAGCTGGCCTGGCAGCAGGCGCTGCCGTCGCTCATCGCCCTGCTGCGGGACGGCAAGCAGCTGGCCATTCACTGCCGTGGGGGAAGCGGTCGCACCGGGCTGGTCGCCGCCCTCCTGCTGATGACCCTGGGTCAGCCACAGCGGGAGGCCATGGCCGCCATCCGGGCCCGCAGGCCCAACGCCTTCACCCTGGCCTGCCACCGCCACTGGCTCGATAGCCAGGCGGCGCGGCTGTAGGCCGACTGATTGCAAGCCGGCTGAGAGGGTGACTTATGCCCAGGATTGCCGCAAAACGAACACCCTGCCGATACACTCCAACCCACTGCCACTGAGCCGGCCCAATGATACTTATGCCTTGGGCTGCTCGTAGGTGAACACCTTGCCGATGTCCTCCAGCCGGTAGCTGGTGAGTTGGTAGACGTAATAGTTGAGCCAGTTGGAGAACAGCAGGTGGCCGTGACTGCGCCAGCTGGCTCGCGGCGTCTGGCCGGGATCGTTGTTCGGGTAGTAGTTGACCGGGATGACGGGGGTGAGCCCGGCCGCCAGATCCCGCTGATATTCCCCGTCCAGGGTCAGGGCGTCGTATTCCGGATGGCCGGTGACGAACACCTGGCGGCAGTCCTTGGTCGCCGCCAGATAGACCCCGGCTTCCTCGGATTCCGCCAGGATCTGCAGGTCGGTGTGGGCGCGGATAAGATCCCCATCAAAGGCCGCATAACGGGAGTGGGGGGCGACGAACTCGTCGTCGAAACCGCGCAGCAGCGCCTCGTGCTCATCGAGGCGATGGTGGCGATAGACCCCGGACAGCTTCTCGCCGTGGGTCTGTTTCTCCATGCCGTACAAGGCCTTGAGCGCCGCCTGCACGGCCCAGCACAGGAACAGGGTCGAGGTCACGTGCTGATGGGACCACTCGATGATCTCGACGATGCGCGGCCAGTAGACCACCTCCTCGAACTCCACCAGCCCGAGCGGCGCCCCCGTGATGATCATGCCGTCGTAGTTGTTGCCCCGCACCTGCTCGAAGTCGTGGTAGAAGTTCTCCAGATGCGCCTGGGGCGTGTTCTTGGACTCCCGATCGTCGATGCGCAGCAGATCCACGTCCACCTGCAGCGGCGAGTTGGAGAGCATCCGCATCAGCTGGATCTCGGTCTCGATCTTCTTGGGCATCAGGTTGAGGATGAGCACCCGCAGCGGGCGGATGTTCTGGGTGACGGCCCGGGATTCCGTCATCACGAAGATGTTCTCCTGCCCCAGCACTTCGGCGGCGGGTAACTGGTCCGGGATCTTGATCGGCATGCTTACTCCCTGTACTGCATCGGTAAATATGTCTGGACATCTAGAAGCCTATAATAAAGCTTCCAGTCTGTCATCAGATACCTGTGTATTCCTCCGCTTCGGCCGCAATGACAACAAGGGCGCCTGTTGGCGCCCTTGTTGTCACTTGTTTTTGTTCTTGTTGTGGCCTTTGCCGGGGTTGTTGTCCCCGTGCACGCTGCTGTTTTCTTTGTTCTTGTTCTTGCCTTTGCCGTCGCACTCCTCATTGCTCACCTTGAGGTTGCCGATCTCGACCGTCGAACAATTGTCTTCGTATTTATCTTTCCACTCGTCGACATCATCGCGATCTACATTGACGCGCACGTCGTTGGAGTTGATCTGCAAGCCGGCCCAGGCGGGCGAGCCTACCAGCAGGGCCAGCAACAAGGCTGCGTGTTTCATGGTCATGACCTTCTCATTGAACAATAGATGTGCATTTTACCCCACCCCGTCCGGGAATCGGCCTGTTGCCGGGGGGAAACTCACCAGCGCTTCAGCCAGGGTTCACCCTTGTTACGTCCTGGTTAATGACGGGCTCGCCAGCGGCCGCGGGATCTTGGTACTATTGCAACCCATCCCGTCATTTCACCACTCCGCTCAACCCGAGGAAGCCAGCATGCGTATCGAGATCATCAGCACCGGCGATGAGATAGTGACCGGCCTGGTGGTGGACACCAACGCCGCCTGGCTCAGCGCCCTCTTGCTGGAGCAGGGCTGGCAGGTGCGCCGCCGGCTCACAGTCGGGGACAACCTCGCGGATCTGAAGGCCGCGTTGCAGGAGAGCGCCAGCCGCGCCGAGGTGGTGCTGGTGTGTGGCGGGCTCGGCCCCACCGCCGACGATCTCACCGCCCAGGCCGCAGCCGAGGCATTTGCCCAGCCACTGACCCTGTACCCGGACTGGCTCGCCACCATAGCAGCCCGCTACGCCAGCCGGGGCCGCCCCATGCCCCAGAGCAATGCCAAGCAGGCCTGGCTGCCGCTGGGCTGCGAAGTGCTGGACAACTCGGTCGGCACCGCCTGCGGCTTCCTGGTCCGGCATCAGGCCAGCCACGGCCCGAGCCAACTGTTCTTCACCCCAGGCGTGCCGTTCGAATTCAAGCAGATGGTGCGCGAGCAGATACTGCCGCGCCTGAAACGGCTGGCCGGGGATCAGACCGACACCGAGCTGCGCCGCTTCTACAGCTTCGGCATCTCGGAGTCGGCCCTCTCCGACAAGCTGGACGCCAGCCCCTGGCCGAGCGGCATCGAGCTCGGCTACCGCTCCTCCATGCCGCTGATCGAGCTGAAACTCATCGGCCACGGGGCGAGTGCGGCCGACATGGATACCGCCGAAAGTCGACTGCTAAGCGAGATTGCCCCCTGGCTGGTGGGACGGGGAGAGGAGGAGCCGACGCGCCAGATCCTGGCCCTGCTGGGGGATCGCAAGCTGACTCTGCTGGAGGGAGAGAGTCGGGGGGCCCTGCTCGGTTTTTGCCACGAACACCCCCATCTGCAGGCGCACTTCGATGGGCGACTCCCGCATGAGCTGGCGCAGCTAACCGGTACGGACGCGGGGCTGAGCCTGACCATAGGCAGTGCGGGGGCGGACGGGGTGCCGCTGCTGCTGTGCGCCGACGGGCAACGTATCGGCCAGACCCTCAAGCTCAGCCACCCGGATCCCGAGAGCGGCCGCAAGATCCTCGCCTTCGCCGCCCTCGACATGCTGCGCCGCCACCTGCTGGGGCTGCCGGTGATCGCCGACTACCTCACCCTGCCCAGAACCACGCAGCGCCACGGCTAAGTCCCCTCATCCCCTGTCCTTCCCTCTCTCACGAGGGGTACAGCGCTCGGCCTGGACCGAGCGCTGCAACGCCAGACCCATTCACCGAGACCCCATAGGCGGGATATCCCCGCGATCTAGAGTGCCGTCAGGCGGGCGAGCGCACTGAAGGCCGCCCCACCATGCACCCAGTAACCGGCCAGCGCCAGGGTCAGCAGACAGAACGCCGTCTCGTAGCCACTGCCGCTCTTGAGCGGTAACCAGGGCAGGCGATAGCGCTGGCGCAGCGGCCAGAACAGGGGGATGCCCGCCGGAGTGAGCCAGTCCCCGAGCAGATGGCTCAGGTAGCCGATGATGAGCGCATCTTTCACCACCGCCGACAGCGTGCCGGGAGCCTGGAACTGCCCCAGCCCCCAGACCGCGATGCCGACCGCCAGCAGGCTGTGGGTGAAGCCACGGTGGCCGAACAGGCGGGAGAGCGGCCCCGAGATCCAGGGCAGGCGCCGGCCGAGCAGGGAGTTGGGGTGGTCGAGATCCGGCAGCAGGGCGCTGGCCAGAGCGACGGGCACCAGCTGCCAGAGGCTGGCATCGGCCAGGGCCGGGGTGAGCTGCAGTTGGTGAGCGAGCAGGGTGCAGGTAACGGAAAACAGCAGGTGGCCTTGGGCGGTCATGGATGGGTTCGATGAAGCAAGAGATGGACGGGTGCGGTGCGGGCCCGGCGAGACCGGGCGGCAGATTAGAATCCCTCTCACCGTAATGAGCAAGACGAATGTTGCTAAAATCTCACTTCTACAGTCATTTATTCCACAAAATGCCCATGTCACGGGTCCATTACGACTCATACAGCACCAAATTCACCGCCAGACAGGGGTGTCGGCGGCCTGAGAGTCAGTCCAGGCTCTTCTTGAAGCGGTGGGCGGCCAGGGTCAGCATCAGCAGGGTGAAGCCCAGCAGCCAGAGCACGTCCGGCAGCAGATCCCCCATGTCACCGCCCCTCAATACGATCCCTCTGATGAGCCGCATGAAATGGGTGGCGGGCAGCAGCTCGGCGATCCACTGGGCCGGGGCCGGCATCCCCTCGTAGGGGAACATGAAGCCCGACAACAGGATGGACGGCAGCAGGATAAACACCGTCATCTGCATCGCCTGCAACTGGGTCTGGGCCAGGGTGGAGATGAGCAGCCCCAGGGTCAGGCTGGCGGCGATAAACAGCAGGGTCGCCAGCAGCACCTGGCTCAGGGCACCGTTGATGGGCACCGCGAAGATGAAGTGACCGAGGCCGAGGATGATGACCACCTGGATCAGCCCCACCCCGATATAGGGCAGGATCTTGCCGATCATCAGCTCCATCGATCCGACCGGGGTGGTGATGAGCAGCTCCAGATTGCCGCGCTCCCGTTCCCGCACTATGGCCGCCGAGGTGAACATGATCATGGTCATGGTGAGGATCACCCCGAGCAGGCCGGGCACTATGTTGACCGCCGAGCGGCGCGCCGGGTTGAAGTAGAGCACCGTCTCGAAGGTGGGGGGAGCAGGCTTGAGATCGGGCTTGAGTGCGGTCAGCGGCATGGTGCGCAAGCCAAGCAGGGCCCCCGCTATCATGGTGTCCGAGCCATCCACCAGCCACTGGCCCGCGGTCTCGCCGGCGCTGAGGCGACGGGTCAGGTCGGTGGGCAACACCAGCACGGCCCGCACCTCTCCCCGGGTCAGGGCGGCTTCCGCCTGCTGGATGCCGACGTAGCGCTGCTTGATGCTCACCACCTGGCTCGCCTCCACCGCCTCCGCCAGCAGCCGTCCCGGCACGCTCTGGCTCATGTCCACCAGCCCGGCCGGGATCTGGCGCACGTCGCTATTGATGGCGTAGCCAAACAGCAGCAGCTGGATCAGCGGGATCATCACCACCATCCCAAACGTGAGCCTGTCCCGCGCCAGTTGCCTTAGTTCTTTCTGGGTGATGGCCCAGAGCCGTCGCAGGCTGTTCATCAAGAGAATCTCTTTCGCAGACTATTCATCGTGCTGCTCCCCCATGCTGTCGATACTCTGACTCCCCTCACCCTAACCCTCTCCCGACGGGAGAGGGAACCGATCGCGTGTGAATTGCCGCCGGTGTTTGACGGTCACTCACTTTTTTTCGCTGGCGAGCAGCTGGCTCAAGGTTTTGCCGTATACCTCGATCCGCCCCCTTCTCCCCTTCCGGGAGACGGGCCGGGGAGGAGGGGGAAAGCGGTTCAACAGCACTAAATGAGAGCTGCACCCTGTTCATGCCCTTGGCTCCTGACCGGTGCAGCTGACGAAGACGTCTTCCAGGCTCGGCCTGACCAGGGCCATGGCGGCACCGGTCAGCGCCGGACAAGCCTGCTGCAGCCAGGGCACGGGATCCGCCAGCGACTTGTCCACCAGCACCCGCAGCCGCTGACCGAGCTGGGCGGCGGAGCGCACCGGCGCCAGTTGCAGCAGCTGCTGCTTGAGCAGGCGCAGATCCTCCGCCTGCACCTCCACCACCCGGGTATTCATGGCTTCCATCAGGGCCTGGGGCGAGCCCTGGGCCCGCACCTTGCCCGCCTCCATGATGGCGAGCCCGTGGCAGCGCTCCGCCTCGTCCATGTAGTGGGTGGTGACCAAAATGGTGGTGCCCCCTTCGCTCAAGTCGAACAGCTTCTCCCAGAAGTCGCGCCTGTTCTGGGGATCCACCGCCGAGGTGGGCTCGTCCAGCAGCAGCAGGTCGGGGTGGTGGATCACCGCCGCCGCCAGCGCCAGCCGCTGCTTCTGGCCGCCGCTCATGGCTCCGGCCCGGCGCGTCGCCAGCGCCGTCAGTTCATAGGTGGCGAGCAGCTCGTGCAGCCTGGTGGTCAGGGCCCCGCCGCTCATGCCGTGGATGCGCCCCATAAACTCCAGGTTCTCCCAGCCGGTCAGCTCGTCGTAGAGGGAGAACTTCTGGGTCATGTAGCCCATCCGGCGGCGCAGCGCCTCGGCCTGCTTCGGGATGGCGAGCCCCAGTACCTCTATCTCTCCACTGGAAGGAGTGAGCAGGCCGGTCAGCATCCGCAAGGTGGTGGACTTGCCGCAGCCGTTGGGGCCGAGAAAGCCCTGGATCTGCCCCTTGGGCACCTCCAGATCCAGCCCGTCCACCGCGAGAAAATCGCCGAAGCGGCGGCTGACGCCCTGGGCCCGAATCGCGAACTCATTCATCGCCGGGTTCCGCTTGCAGGGGCAGGCCGCTTGGCAGCGCTTGCGCCGTGGGCAGGTCTATCTCCGCCAGATAGACCAGCCGAGCCCTGTCCTGCTCGTTGAGGGCATAGTAGGGGGTGAAGGCGGGCTCCCGGGAGATCCAGCGCAGCCGCCCGGTCAGGGGCTCGGGCACGCCGTCCACCCGCACCCGGATGGCCTGGCCAATCTGGTAGCTGGCCAGCGCGGTCTCCGGCACATAGACCCGGGCGTAGGGCGCCTGATCCGCCTGGATGGCCGCCAGCACGGCACCGACCGCGACGCGTTCCCCCAGGTTGTAAGGCAGGCTGTCGAGCCGACCGCTGCGGGTCGCAATGATGGTGAGATCCGCCAGCTCCCGCTCGGCCAGGGCCACATCGGCCATGGCGGCCGCCAGCTTGGCGCTGGCCTCGTCGATGTCCTCAATCCGCACGCCCCGGCTCAGCTTGTCGAACTGCTGATGGGCCCCGTCACGCTCGGCCAGGGCGCCGTCCCGCTCGGCGCGCGCCTTGTCGAGCTCGGAGGGGCTCTGCAGCTTCTGCATCACCAGCCGCTCGGTACGCTGGAAGCTGCGTTCCGCCTCCCTGAGGTTGGCCTGCGCCTTGTCGAGGCTGGCGCGGGCGGCGGCGATGTCCTCCGGCCGCTCGCCATTGGTCATGCGGGCCAGGGCGGCCCTGGCGCTGGCCTCCTTGGCCCGGGCCCGGGCCAGCACCGCTTGCTGGCGGCGATCGTCCAGCTGCACCAGCAGGCTGCCCTCCTCTACCCGGCTTCCCTCCGCCACCGGCAAGGCCCGGACTATCTCGTTGGCGGTGGCGGTCAGCAGCACCCGATCCCGCTCCAGGGTACCCAGCGCCATCCCCCGGTTATCGGGCTGGCAGGCGGTGAGCAGGCTAACCACCAACGGCAGGGAGAGGGGCAGCAGGATCCGCAATAGAGGGGGACGCGACATGGGGTTCCTCGCACAGGCCGTCATCGCATTTCGCCGACGGCCTCACAGATAGGGATGGACACAAAGGATATGGCTATCGCCAGCATACCCTCCGTCACGAACAATTTCCTCAGTACAGCTCACTCATTTGGACTCAGCTCGTTGACCCGGAAAGAGAAATGCCAGAATACTGCGGTTCCGGCCGCCACGATGGCATCGGCCTCTGGCAAGCCGGACTTGGGTAACGAGGGAGGATCCCGGTGTTAAGCAAAGAGTGGTTTCAGCTGTCGGCGGACATGACCTATGTCTGCCTGCGCATCGCCCCCGGCCTCCTCGCCCCTGTTACCGAGGCCGAGGTCCTGACCCTGCTGCTAGCCTCCAACTGCCGACGCTACCAGCCCCTGACCGAGGGGATCCGCCAGGCGGTCGCCCTGCTGACCAATACGGACGTTCCCTCCCATGCCCCGGTGCCCATCGCCCAGCGCCAGGATGCCCGGCTGCTGATCCAGGTCGAGCAGGACAAGATGAGTGCCAGCGCCCAGATCACCGCAGACTGGGGCGGCGAGCCCCTGACCCTGAGCCAGTTGCAGGCCGCAGTCGCGGCCAGCGAGATAAGGCTGGGGCTCGACGAATCCCGGCTCGCCAGCCTAGTCCAGACCGCGAAAGAGGCCGCCCCCGGCACCCGGCTCAGGCCCGTCATCGCCTTGGGCAGAGCGGTCGAGCACGGGCTGGATACCCGGTTAGAGCGGCTGGTGGAGACCCCGGCCGAGCGGATCCTCAAGCCGCAGGAACTGGACCACGGCAAGGTGGACATGCGCGATCTCGGCACCCTGCTCACCGTCAAGGCGGGCACGGCGCTGATGCGGCGCCACCCCCCGACCCAGGGGACCGACGGTTTCACCGTGACGGGCCAGACGCTGCCGGCCAGGCCCGGCAAGGAGAGCGCCATGACGGCGGGGGAAGGGGCCTGCCTCGCCCCCGAAGACCCGGACCTGCTGCTGGCGACCCGCCCCGGCCTGCCCTGCCAGGAGCGGGCCGGCATGAGGGTCGATGAGGTGCTGAGCGTCAAGCAGGTCGACATTCGCCACGGCCACGTCATCTTCGAAGGCTCCTTGCTGGTCACCGGAGACGTCATGCCCGGCATGCGGATCAAGACCAGCGGCGACGTAGTGATCGGTGGCTTCGTCGAGGGGGGTTATATCGAATCGGGCGGCACCATCACGGTGCGCAACGGCATCATAGGCCGCAAGCAGGAGGAGGATGAATACCTGTGCCACCTGAACGCAGGGGGTGAGATCCACGCCAGCTATGCCCAGTACGCCAGGCTGGAGGCCGACGGCGACATCCATATCCTGAGCCAGCTCAGCCACAGCTACTGCCGCAGCGGCCAGGACCTCAAGGTCGGGGACAGCGCCATGCGCAAGGGTCACCTGATAGGGGGCGTCAACATCGCCAACCGGCTGATCATGGCCCCGGTGCTCGGCGCCTCGGCACACAACCGGACCCGGCTGCAGATCCTCGGCGGCTACTTCAGCCACAAGGAGCAGGAGCAGGCCCTGCGCCAGCGCAAGCAGGGGTGCCGGGAGCAGATCGACAAGCTGCAGGATCTCATACTGCGGTTGCTACAACTGCCTCAAGAGAAGCGCAATCCCGAGACCCTGCAGAAGATCAAGACGCTGCGCAGCCAGCAGCTCGGGGAGAGCAAGTCGCTGGACGAGCAGCTGACCACCGTCCAGGCCGAGCTGCAGGCGCTGATGGCCAACATGGACATCATTGCCACCCAGCGGCTGTTCCCCGGTGTCGAGGTGGAGATGGCCCATTATCACAACAGGGTCGACATAGAGCACGGCCCCATCCACTTCGCCATCCGGGAAGATCAGCTGCAACTGACCCCCTATCAGGGCCACCGCTGAGGGCCGCTCACTCCCTCGCCTTGGCGGGATGACTGCATGGCGTGATCCCGGCGGCGATTTTCGCTACACTCGGCCTCCCCCAGGCCCCATCGGGCGGGCCGGCCAGAATCAGGTAGTGAGAAGATGTACAAGCTGATCGCATTGGATATGGATGGCACCCTGTTGACCCCAGCAGGCCAGATCACCCCCCGCACCCACGCCGCCATCGCGGCCGCGCGCGCCAAGGGCGTCACCGTGGTGCTGACCTCGGGCCGCCCGCTGGAAGGCATGACGGCCTATCTGGCCGAGCTCGGTCTCACCGGGCCGGATGACTACGTCATCTGCTACAACGGCGCCCTGGTGCAGAAGGTGGCAGACCAGCGCATCATCCGCAGCCAGCTGCTGACCGGCAGCGATGCCAGCGCCATCGCCCACCTGGCCGATGAGCTGGGGGTGAACATCCACGGCTTCTCCGTGCGCCAGGGCCTCATCAGCCCCAGGGTCAGCACCTACACCGAGCACGAGTCCCGACTGGTGGACATGCCCATCAACCTGGTGGACTTCGCCACCCTGCCCGCCGACGAGCAGATCATGAAGGTGATGATGATAGACCCGGAGCCCCAGCTCTCCCGCGCCATCGCCCAGCTGCCCGCCGAGCTCTACCAGCGCTACACAGTGGTGCGCAGCTCACCCTACTTCCTCGAGTTCATGAACAAGCAGAGCAACAAGGGCACCGGCGTCGCCGCCCTGGCCGAGCATCTGGGCATCACAGCGGCTGAGGTGATAGCTGTGGGGGATGCGGGCAATGACCGCCACATGATCGAATACGCCGGACTCGGGGTTGCCATGGGCAATGCCACCGACGAGATCAAGGAACTGGCGCAGCACATCACCAGTCGCAACGATGAAGAAGGGGTGGCCAGGGTGATAGAGCAATTCGTGCTCAATGCCTGATCCCCGCCGGGGCACCCCAGGGTGCCCCGCATGTTTCACCACAGAATCTGCATGTTTAATATATCCACCACGATTGCCTGCTCTTCCCCCTCCTCTACACGTACAGCCCCCTGATACTGGGACTCAACCTAGCTCAGTCGCCACAAAATTTAACATTAACGCATCATTTCGTTTGACATATTGAACGGCCTTGGCAGACTGGGATCAGGATCCAGGCTGTCATTGCCCAGGCTGACCGACGATTCTGGCACTGCGGCGCGACCCGGATCCCATGACCATGCCTTGAGGCATGCCCTTGCTGCTTAGCGGTCGCAAGGGCCTTCCCAAGGCGCAGGATGAGACACCACAGCCAAGGATAGCCAAGGTGACCTATGCCCAACCCCGCCCCCCGTACCGATCGTAAACCCGTCGTGCTGATGACCATGGGCGCCCAGCCCCGTAACGGTCACCCCTATCAGGTCATGACCCACAAATACATCACGCCCCTGGTGGAGATCAGCGGCTGCGTGCCCCTGCTGGTGCCGACCTGCTGTGGCGCCGAGGATCTGGAGCAATATCTGGATCTGGCGGACGGCGTCTACCTGAGCGGCGCCGGCTCCAACATAGATCCCGCCCTCTACGGCCAGGAGAACCTGACCCCGGAGAAACCCCAGGACAGGGACAGGGATTTGTTCGATATTCCGCTGGTGCGCGCCGCCATCGACAGAGGCTTGCCGCTGCTCGGCATCTGTCGCGGCATGCAGGAGATCAACGTGGCCCTCGGCGGGGACATTCATCAGAAGGTCTATAACGAGCCCGGCTATGCGGATCACCGGGAGGACGCGGAGGATCCGGTGGAGGATCAATATGGTCACAGCCATCAGGTCAGCCTGGTGCCAGGCAGCTGGTTCGCCGAGCTGATGGGGGAGGAGCAGATCCCGGTCAACTCCCTGCACGGCCAGGGGATCCGGACGCTGGCCAAGGGACTGGCCCCCCTGGCCTACGCCGAGGATGGCTTGATCGAGGCCATCTATGCCCCCGCCTTGCCCCAGTTCACCTTGGCGGTGCAGTGGCACCCTGAGTGGAAGGCGAGCGAGAATCCTCACTCCATCAAGCTGTTCGAGGCCTTCGGGGCCGCCTGCCGCGAGCGCAGACAACAGGCCGGCTAGTCACCTGATCCTTATGGCCTGCGCCCCCATAGGACGCAGGCCAGCACGCCTCCGACTGATCGCTTACCTCTCTTAGTCAGTCACCCCGGTATGCTAAACGGGCGATGGCGTGACACCGACGCCATGCGCTAGCATGGTGCGCATCAGCCACCACCGGGATCCCCTCATGTTACTGATGGCCCTGGCCTTGAGCGCCAGCCTGCAAGTCGATTGTCCACCCCAGATAGAAAGCCGCCAGCAACTGCTCTCCCCTACCACAGGTTGGCAGGGAGTGACTCGGGACTGGGAGGGAAAGCCGAACCAGACGCTGCGCCACCGATTGGAGGCGCTGGCCCTGTTCGACGGTGAGCCGGGGGAATTGGCGCAGTTGAAGCCGGACAACGGCGACAGCGCCGAGACTCACTACTGGAGCCTGACGGGAGACGGGGCTCGCCCTCTCTATCTGGTCTGCCACTATCAGGACAGCGCCATCAGCCTGCAACAGCCGCTGCCCTCGGGCATCACCTATTGCCGGGTCAATCAGACGGACTGGGGCCCCAGCGGCCTTATCTGCCGCAAATAATCCTCAGAGCAGCAGCGTCGCCAGCTCGCCGAGGGCACTGAGCTCCACATCCGGCAGCTGTTGCAACCGTTGGCGGGACTGATTGCGCTCATTGAGCCAGGCGGCCCGAAAACCGTGCAGACGGGCCCCCAGCACATCGGTCTCGGGATCGTCCCCCAGGTGCAGTATCTGGTCGGGGGGCAGCTTGAGGGCCGCCTGCGCCTGCAGGAACATGTCCGGCGCCGGTTTCATCCGGGCGCCCTCCCCCGCCTTGCAGATCAGGGTGAAGTAGTCGCTCAAACCGGCCTGCTTCAGATCCAGATTGCCGTTGGTGATCACCACCAGCGGGTAGCGCTCCGCCAGCCGCCCAAGCAATCCGTGGGTTGCCGCGCTCACTTCTATCTTCGAGCGCTCGGCGAGGAAGCCGGCAAACACCCGGCTAGCCTCCCGCTCGGCCAATTCGAGGGGCATGCCACCCCGCGTCAGGGCCTCACGGATGCAATGCTGGCGCGCCAAGCTCACGTCCTGACACAGTTCGGGATGGGCGAGCAGCAGCTCGCGCTTGAGCGCCAGCCAGCCTTGCTTGTCCAGCATGGCGGTGGCCAGGTATTCACTGCGCAGGTGCGCCAGCATCCACTGCTCGGCCCGCACTATGGCGGGGCCGTTGTCATAGAGGGTGTCGTCGAGATCGAACGAGATGGCGGCCACCGGCTGCCAGCGACGATAAAACTGCATGCTTACTCCTCTTGGTGGAACCAGGTTCCCGCAGATCCACGGACGAGCCCCCTCATCCCCAGCCCTTCTCCCGCAAGGGGAGAAGGGAGCAGATCGGCGATTACGGATAGCTTGTGGTTAACCGGCTGCCAAAAAATACGTGGCCGATGGCCGCCTTCGGTATGAATACAACCTCGAGCGGTTCCCTCTCCCTTTGGGAGAGGGCGAGGGGAAACAGGGCAACGAGCCATTCGAGCACTGCACCTTCTACTCATCATCCGGGGTTGCGGCATCCCGCTTGGCCCTGGCGAGTTGGACGCTGTCATTCCCTCGGGATGGCAGGTCACCGCCATACAAGGTCACTCATCATCCGGGGTCGCGGCATCCCGCTTGGCCCGAGGATGGGCGCTGTCATACACCTTGGCCAGGTGCTGGAAATCGAGGTGGGTGTAGATCTGGGTGGTGGAGAGATCCGCGTGGCCCAGCAGCTCCTGCACCGCCCGCAGATCACCGGAGGATTCCAGCATGTGGGTGGCGAAGCTGTGGCGCAGCTTGTGGGGATGCACGTGGGCGTTGAGCGCCTGCTTGTTGCCCCAGCCATCGAGCCGCTCCTGTACCGAGCGCGCCGACAGCCGCCGCTTGCGCTGGGAGACGAACAGCGCCTCGGCCTCGTCCCCCGCCAGCAATGGCCTCACTTTTAGCCACTTCTGCAGCCACTCCACCGCCATCCGCCCCATGGGCAGCACTCGCTCCCGGGAGCCCTTGCCGGTCACCCTGAGCTGGCGTTCATCGAGTTTGATGTCCACCAGATTGAGCCCCACCAGCTCGGCGAGGCGCAGGCCCGAGGAGTACATCAGCTCCATGATGGCGCGATCCCGCACCGCCAGCGGATCCTGCTCGTCGGTGATGTTGAGCAGTTGGTACATCTCGTCCACGTCGAGGTTCTTCGGCAGCGGCCGTCCCTGCTTGGGGGTCACTATGCCCCGGGCCGGGTTGGCGACAAGCCGCCCCTGACGCACCTGCCAGTCGCAGAAGCTGCGCAGGGCCGAGACCTTGGTGGCGAGGGAGCGGGGCGCCAGCCCCCCCTTGTGCATCCGGCTCACCAGGCTGCGCACCTGGCTCGCTTCGAGCCGGCTCCAGTCATCTAGGCCGAGGCGCACCAGCTCCGCCGCCATGGCCTGCAGGTGTGCCTCGTAGTTGCTGCGGGTGTGCGGGCTGAGCTGACGCTCGACCCGCAAGTATTCGATAAAGGCCGCCAGCTCATCGGCTAGCGTGGCTGGCAGAGGCTCGGCGGCGGGCGGCAGCTTAGCCACGGGTCAGCTCGGGCAGGCGCTGCTGCAGCAGGCGGCCAAGCTGGCCCAGCAGCAGGGTGTCATTGTGGGGGGCGAAGTGGCTGGGATCCGAGCTGGCAAACGCCAGCACGCCGAACTCGCCGAGCCGCATCAGGGCCACCGAGTTGACCAGCACGTCGTTGCCAAACAGCGTCTGTTTCTCGCTCTGGTTGAGCCGGCCGAAGTAGTAGTCCGTCCCCGGCAGGCGCTGACCCAGCAGCTGATCGAGCTGCTTGCCCTCCGCCAGGAAGCGCTGCTCAGGGCCGCTGAGCTGGAATTTTTTCGGGTTGAGCCAGAGTCGCAAACCGGTCAGGCGCAGCCGCTGCACGAAGGCCTTGCCCAGGAGCACGCTCGCCTCGAACAGGGTCCGGCAGCCATAGAGCTCGCCATAGAGGTCCGCATAGACCCGGAAGATCCGCTCGTTCTCGCTGGCGATCCCCATCAGTTCGGTGATCTCCTGCTCCAACTGCTCGATGCGCTCGCGCTGCCTGTCCATCTGGCGCTCCACCAGGGAGACGGTGCCTTTTTGCTCATGGGGAATGCGGATCCGGTCCAGCATGGCCGCGTGGCGCTGGAAAAACTCGGGATAACGGGCCAGGTACTCCAGCACTGTGGCTTCGTCCATCAGTGATTCCTGCCGTTTGAGTTCGCTCATAACTTGGTTGGTCCATCATAGAAAAAGGGCACTGGGCCCTGACATTATCGTTGTGCAGAGGGGGCTTGCGCCCCCTTTATCTTGCCCTCCTGCGGGAGAGGGTTACAGCTCTATCTGGCCGTCAAATACGTGCTCGGCCGGCCCTGTCATGTAGACCGGCTGACCAGGCCCCTTCCAGGCGATGGTCAGCTTGCCTCCCGGCAGGCTGACGGTGACCCGCTCCTTGAGCTTGCCCTGGCTGATGCCGATCACCGCGGCTGCGCAGGCGCCGGTGCCGCAGGCAAGGGTCTCCCCTACCCCGCGCTCGAACACCCGCAGCTTGATCTCGGTGGCGTTGACCATCTCCATGAAGCCGACGTTGACCCGCTCGGGGAAGCGTTCGTGCCGCTCCATGATCGGGCCCAGGGTCGAGACGGGCGCATCCGCCACCGAGGGCACCTCGATGACGCAATGGGGGTTGCCCATGGAGACCACGCCACACATCACTGTGTGTTCCTGGGCCCGCAGCAGGTAGGTCTTTTCCGCCTTCTGGGCGCGAAAAGGCACCTTGCCCGGTTCAAACTGGGGGACCCCCATGTTGACCGTGACCTGGTTTTCACCCTCGAGTTGCAGGGTGATGCGACCACGGGCGGTGCTGACGCCGATCCTGTCCCGGTTGATCAGCCCCTTCAGGCGCACGAAACGGGCGAAGCAGCGGGCACCGTTGCCGCACTGCTCCACCTCGCTGCCATCGGCATTGAAGATCCGGTAGTGAAAGTCGAGCTCGGGATCATAGGGCGGCTCCACCAGCAGCAGCTGATCGAAGCCGATGCCGAAGTGGCGATCCGCCAGCTTCTTGATGATGTCGTTACTGAAGAACACCTTCTGGGTGACGCCGTCCACCACCATGAAGTCGTTACCCAGGCCATGCATCTTGGAAAAATCTATCAACATCCTGCATTCCTGTACCGTTGTTCAGGCGCTCGCACAGTGGAGCGCCCGAGAGTCTGCCAGCCCTGCCAACCTCCCTCGGAGCAAGGGGAGAGAGGGGTTGTCGCTACCATCTCATGACGAGGGTTTCTAGGGTAGCAAATGCTCACCGCGCCAGAGATCGGCCAGCTGCTCGCGCTCCCGAATGAGATGGGCCTGGTCACCGTCCACCAGCACCTCGGCCGCACGGGGACGGGTGTTGTAGTTGGAGGACATGGTGAAGCCGTAGGCACCGGCGGAGCGGACCGCCAGCAGGGAACCCTCACCTATGGCCAGGGTGCGCTCCTTGCCGAGGAAGTCGCCGGTCTCGCACACCGGGCCCACCACGTCGTACAGCGCAGGCTTGTGGGCCGTGCGGCTGTCCACCTCGATGATGTTCATCCAGGCGCCGTAGAGGGAGGGGCGCAGCAGATCGTTCATGCCGGCATCGATCAGCGCGAAGTTGCGGGTCTCGCCGGGTTTGAGGAACTCGACCCGGGTCAGCAGCACGCCGGCGTTGGCGACGATGGCACGGCCCGGCTCGAACAGCAGGGTCAGCTTGCGGCCCACCAGCTTCTGCTTGAGCGCTTCGGCATATTCGGTGGGGTGCGGCGGCTGCTCGGCGCCATAGTTGACCCCCAGACCACCGCCCACGTCCAGGTGATGGATGTGAATGCCTTCGGCCGCCAGCTCGTCGATGAGCCGCAGCAGCTTGTCCGCCGCCTCCATAAAGGGATTCAATTCAGTGAGTTGAGAACCGATATGGCAATCCACCCCCTTGATCTCGATGTGGGCCATGGCCGCCGCCTTGCGATAGATGGCGGGGGCCTGCTCGATGGGGATGCCGAACTTGTTCTGCTTGAGGCCGGTAGAGATGTAGGGATGGGTGCCGGCGTCTATGTCCGGGTTGACCCGCACCGAGACCCGCGCCACCTTGCCCATGCTGCCGGCCACCCGGTTCAGGCGCTCCAGCTCGGCTTCGGACTCCAGGTTGAAGCAAAGGATCTCTTTCTCCAGCGCGAGGCGCATCTCGGCCTCGCTCTTGGCCACGCCGGAGAAGACCACCTTGGCCGGATCTCCCCCCGCCGCCAGTACCCTGGACAGCTCCCCGCCGGAGACGATGTCAAACCCGGACCCCAGACGGGCCAGCAGGTTCAGCAGCGCCAGGTTGGAGTTGGCCTTGACCGCATAGCAGATCAGATGGGGAATGTCGCCGGCCGCCTGATCGAAGGCGTGCCAGTGACGCTCCAGGGTGGCGCGGGAGTAGACATAGAGCGGAGTGCCGTATTGTTCGGCGAGCTGTTGCAGGGGAAGCTGCTCGGCCTGCAGTTGGCCGTCGGCGTCGTAGTTAAAGTGATCCAAGGGGGCGGTTCCTTCCTAGATTATTGCGGCGCGGCCTCGGAGGCCGGTTTGGCGGTCGCAGGCGAGGTGGCTTGCGGTGTACTCTCTGTCTTGGGCGACGCTGGTTTTGGCTGCTCGGCGGGAGCCGGTTGCTCCGGCGGCGGCATGTAAAGCGGCCCCGTCAGACCACAGGCGCCCAACCCGAGGGACAGAAATGCGGCCAACAGGCACTTGGTGAACTGGCTGGTCATAATGGTTCGCTGCGAAAAAATTTTTGGCCCTCTATAATCGCACTCACATTGTTAAAAGCAACAGGATAAACCGATGAAGGATCACGAGTATCACGCCCTGACAGACACCTTTTTCCAGTATGTGGAAGACGTCATCGACGAGGGGTATCCGGATATCGACTGTGAACGGGCCGGCGGTGTGCTGACCTTGAGTTTCGAGAACAAGACCAAGGTCATCATCAACAAGCAGGAGCCCCTGCACCAGGTCTGGGTCGCTACCCGGGAGAACGGCTTCCACTTCGAACTGCGCGGTGAAAGCTGGATCGACAACCGCTTCGGCGAGGAGCTCAAGGCCCTGCTGACCCGCGCCTGCACCACCCAGGCCGGCGAGCCAGTGGTCTTCCCATGATAGATCTGCATCCCGACGGTGCCCGCCACGCGGTGATCTGGCTGCACGGGCTGGGAGATTCCGGTGCCGGCCTCGCTCCCCTGGTGGACGCGCTGGACTTGCCCGCCTCTCTACCGGTGCGCCACCTGCTGCCGGACGCCCCCGAGCGGCCCATCACCATCAACATGGGCCACAAGATGCGCGGCTGGTACGACATCCGGAGCTTCGAGCACCCGGCAGATCGCGCCGTAGAATCCCATGTGCGGGAATCTGCCGCCAGCATCCAGGGCCTGCTGGAGCGCCTGATCGCCGAGGGCTTCGCCCCCGAGCGCATCATCTTGGCCGGCTTCTCCCAGGGGGGCGTCATCGCCTCCTTCACCGCCCTGCGCGCCCCTCAGACCCTGGCGGGCCTGCTCTGCATGTCCACCTACCTGGCGGCGCCGGATGTCCTGCTCGGGGAGATGAGCGAGGCCGCCCGTGCCCTGCCCATCTGCTACATGCACGGCATCTATGACGATGTGGTGGCGCTCTCCATGGGCTGGGAGGCGAAGAACCGGCTGGAAGCGGCTGGCCTCAGCCCCGAGTGGCACGAGTACCCCATGCGCCACGAGATCTGCCGGCCCCAGCTCGCCGACATCCGCGGCTGGCTGCTGACCCGCCTCGACGCCTGACACCGGATCACAGATACGACAACGGCCTGCTATGCAGGCCGTTTTCATTTGAGCGATCCGTGGAGCGTCAGCAGCACATCATCCTACTTCCCGCGCCGGGCCCGGATTGTCTCGCTGCGGACTCTGGCTGCGGTAGGGGATCACCGCCAGCACTTCGCCCTGCTGCACTATTTCGTAGTACTGGGGCAGGTTGAAGTTGCTGAACTGTCCCGCATTGCTGAAGCGCTCGTGGCCCGAGGTGTAGAAGCGGTTCACCCCCTGCACCAACTCATCCTTGTTGCCGGCGAAGTGCTGGTAGATCTCCACCCGGTTCGCCTCGTCCAGGATATAGATGTTGGTGCCCGCATTGCGGGTGTCGAAGAAGAACTGCACCAGCCCCTCGCTGGCATAGGCATCGACGATGCCGGGCAGGTGCTGGCTGTGGGTCTTGTCGAGCCGTAGCGGCAGGTGATCCAGCTTGTTGTGGGAGATGTGGCGGTAGAAGTCGATGGCGTTTTCCAGCTTCTTGACCGAGACCCCGCGCCGCTCGAAGAAGATGCCGTATTTCTCTTTGCCGAGGGCCAGCGTCTTGACCAGCTGCTGCTTGTCGCGGGCGAGGCGCAGCTCGATGCACTCGGCCAGCAGTTGCTGGAAGCGGGAGCGCACCAGGGAGCGGAAGTGCTGGCTGTAGCAAAACACCTCGATCATCTCGGGGGCGGCCGCGTCCTGGTGCATCTTGCCGAGTATGGTGGTGAGGGCATCCACCACCGCCTCTTCCCCCTGGAAATGCAGGGTGCGGATCTCGCTCCAAGAGTTGCGATAGACCAGATCCACCGAGCCCACCAGACACTCCTGATTGCGACCGAACGAGAAGACGTCGGCGGCGTTGGCGTCGAACTCGATCACCTGCCCCACCCAGTGGCTGGACGGATCCGTCTCCAGGTTCAGGAAGATGGAGAGCTGATGGATCTCGCAGGGGCGGCTCAGGGCCAGGTTGGTGGCCCTCGGGTACTTGACCGGGAAGGTGCCGGACAGGTCGCGGCAGAACTGGTGCAGGTTGTCGGTGTGCAGATCCGAGCCCTGGTTGAACAGGTGCACCTGGGATTGGGGCGTCATCAGGCCGTTGAAATAGGCCCAGGCGATCAGCTTGCTGATGTAGCCGTTATATTCGAGCGGCGCCCGCCCTATGATGTTCACCGGCTCCAGCGAGTGCTTGTAGAGATACCAGCCGGCGCGGTTGAGGCGGCCGTGGGGCACCTGCACGAAGCTGAGATCCGGCTCGCTCAAGTCCGGCGCTATCTTGAGGTTGATGCGCTGCACCTTGCCCGGCAGGCTCTCGAAGGCGGCATAGAGCTTGCGCGACAAGATGCCGATGTCTTCCGGGTTGATGGACTCGCTGATGTTGTTGCGCCGGGCGAACTGGATGAGGTTGCGATAGCTCTGCATCAGGGCTTCGAGCAACTCGGCGTAGGCCACCTTGACGTCCTCGACCTTCCACTCCTGGCGATGATCCAGGTGGTGCAGTCGCTCCTGACTCCAGCCCCAGTAGGCCACCAGCTGCGCCATCTGCTCGCGGCGCCAGTCCGGGCTGTGCTCTTCCTTCGGATGGCTCAGGCCGTCACACACCTTGAGATAGAAGCAGCGGCGCACCAGATCGAGTCGCTGCATGTCGCCGATGGACTTGAGGTAGTTGGTCACCTTGTCCAGCATCAGGCAGTAGTTGTCGAGCCGGTAGTGCATGCCCTCGTTGTGCTGGAACCAGTCACGGCTGGTCACCGACAGCAGGCGAGTGCTGGGATACTCGTGGGAGTAAGCCTCCATCAACACCGACTTGAGCACGGCTTTATAAGGGGAGTCGATGCCCTTGTAGAGCTGCCACAGGGCGGAGCCGAAGTACTCCTCGGCCGGAATGCGGTTGAAGCCACCGAGATCGAGCCAGTCATCCTGGCTCAGCTTGCCGTGGGCAAAGAGGCCGCTCACATAGTCGTCGTAGTGATCGTCATATTCGGCGGGCACCAGATACCAGAGCAGGCGCTTGCCGGCGATGTGCATGGCGCTGCGGTAGAACTCGTCGAGCAGCAGCAGGTGCTGGGCGCTGCCGCAGTTCTCTCCCTGCATCTGGGCGTCGTTGCGCTGGCGGAATTTGTCTTCGGGGATCAGGAAGAAGTTGAGATCGACCCCGCGCTGCTCGGCCCACTTGGAGAGCAGCTGGCATTTCTGATCCAGCAGGGCGAGCCGCTCCACCGACAGACCAGCGGCATGGCAGACCCAGATGTCGAGATCCGAGTGGCAGCACTGACCGATGGACGAGGTGCTGCCCATGGAGTAGAGGCCCTGGATCGACTTGTCGTGGGTGCTGAGGCCGCCCTGACAGTTGGCGTTCTGGCACAGATCTTCGATGAAGGCCTGCTGGGCCTCGTTGGCGACAAAACTCCAGATACCATGAGGCACGTCCCCTGCCACATAGCCAGGCAAGAGGGGATGATTGAAGTGCAGCATGACAGGCAGCAACTGGAAGACCTGCTGCCCATAGCGACTCATGAGATCCAGCGCCCGTTGCGTCTTGAGACGATTGAGTTCGTCGTAGCGCGCCACCAGCGTGTCGAGTTTTACCAGCAATGCCCTACCTATGGGGAAGAGAAATGACGCACCAAAACGGGGAGACGTCAAAAAAGTGTGATCATGTTAACAATGCAAACTGCCGTGGTAAACAAGCCCGTACGGAATCATCGGATTATTTCTGAGCAGTGGGATGACGGTATCATTGGAAAGCAATAAATATAAATAAATTCAACTAATTACATTTAATTTAAGACTGGATGAAAATCATTTTCAACCCGCTTTTTTGAGCCTGCCCCCGCTTTTGCCGGCTACGCCATGAAAGCCCCTGCAAAGGGTGGTAAGATCGTTTTCCTCACTAAAGATGAAACAACTGATTGATATGGCAGCCCGAACCCTGAAAATCGCCACTCGCAAGAGCCCACTGGCCCTGTGGCAGGCCAATTTTGTCAAAGATCGGCTGGAAGCCCTCTACCCCGATCTGCAGGTCGAACTGGTGCCCATGAGCACTCAGGGTGACAAGATCCTGGATACGCCCCTCGCCAAGGTCGGCGGCAAGGGCTTGTTCGTCAAGGAGTTGGAGACTGCCATGCTGGAGGGCCGTGCCGACATCGCCGTCCACTCCATGAAAGACGTGCCGGTGGACTTCCCCGAGGGGCTCGGCCTGCACACCATCTGCGAGCGGGAAGACCCGCGCGATGCCTTCGTCTCCAATCGCTTCGAGCAGATCGACGAGTTGCCTCAGGGCGCCGTGGTCGGCACCTCCAGCCTGCGCCGCCAGTGCCAGCTGCGCGCCGCACGTCCGGATCTGGTGATCCGCGACCTGCGCGGCAACGTCAACACCCGCCTCGCCAAGCTGGATGCCGGTGACTACGACGCCATCATACTCGCCGCCGCCGGCCTGAAACGGTTGGAGATGGCTCACCGCATCACCGCCTTCATCGAGCCGGAGCAGAGCCTGCCCGCCAATGGTCAGGGCGCCGTCGGCATAGAATGCCGTATCGACGATCACGAGCTGCACACACTGCTGGCACCGCTCGAGCACGCCGAGACCCGGCTGCGGGTATTGACCGAGCGCGCCATGAACCGCGCCCTGCAAGGGGGCTGTCAGGTACCTATCGGAGCCTACGCCCTGGTGCAGGGAGAGGAGATCTGGTTGCGTGGCCTGGTGGGCAGCCCGGACGGCACCCAGATGATCCGTGACGAGATCCGCGGCCCCCTGGCCGACGGCGAGGCCCTCGGCCATGCACTGGCCCAGCGTCTGCTGGCCGATGGTGCCGACGTCATACTGGCCGAGGTCTACCGCGCATGAGTGCGGGCCCGGCCCGGCTACAGTCGCGCCCGGCGAGCCGGATCCCATGATCCCGCTGGTGGTGCGCCCGGCGCAGCAGGCCGAGGAGCTGGTGCAGTTGCTGCGCCAATGCGGCCACCAGCCGCTCTGCTGCCCGCTGCTGGAAACCCGGCCGGGGGATGAGCTTCCCAGCCTGCCCCCATTGCTGACGACGGCTGACGTCGTCATTGCCGTCAGCGCCCATGCCGTTAAATTTGCTCATCATTTTCTGTTGCAAACTGGTCAGACCTGGCCACATATTGACTACTTTGCGGTCGGTCAGGCGAGTGCGGATGCCTTCGCCGAGGTGGGGATCCGGGCCCAGAGCCCAGAGGATCCCCGCAGCGAAGGCTTGCTGCTGTTGCCGACGCTGCAACAGATGGCCGGCAAGCGGGTACTGATCCTGCGCGGCAATGGCGGCCGGGATCTCATCGCCCGGACACTGGCCTCACGCGGCGCACTGGTGCACTATTGTGCCACCTATGAGCGCCACTACCCCGCGCTCGACGGAGACGCATTGACTCGCCATTGGCAGAGGGCCGGCCTCGACAGCCTGCTCATCACCAGTGGTGAACTGCTGCAGCGGCTGCTGGAACTGGTGCCAAGCCAGCAGCAGCCTTGGCTTTATGACCGCCTGCTGGTGGTGCCCAGTCCCCGGGTGGCCGAACTGGCCGAGGCGGCTGGCTTTACCCGTATCGTGATTGCCCAAGGTGCATCCAACCAGGCTCTGGTGGCCGCCCTGGAACTGAGGAAGATGGAATGACTGAACAGCAAGAAGTCCAGCCGAGCGCTGCGGCCCCGGTGAATGACAACGCTCGGGCCGATAACAAGAAAGGCCGCTCCGGCGCCGTTCTCGGCGGGATAGCCATACTGCTGGCCCTGGGGCTGACCGGTGGTCTCTACCTGCACGGCCACAAGAATGCCGTCACCCAGCAGGCGGAGATCGGCGCCCTCAAGCAGCAGCTCGCCGAGGTCATGGGCAAGCTGGACCAGAGCAACAGCAAGGATGCCGAGCAGCTGGCCACCCTCGGCAAGAGCCAGCAGCAGTTGCAGGACGCGCTCGATGCCCTGCAGCACAAGGTGCTGGATCTCGATGACAAGCGTCCCAACGACTGGATGCTGGCGGAATCCGAATACCTGGTGCGCATGGCGGGCCGCAAGCTGTGGCTCGAGCACGACCTCATCTCCGCCATCACCCTGCTCGGCAACGCCGACGAGCGGATCAAGGCCCTCAACGATCCCAGCCTGATGCCCATTCGCAAGGCGCTGGCGGAAGACATCACCAAACTCAAGGCCATGCCGCGGGTCGATCGCGAGGGGCTGACCCTGAAGCTGGCCGCCCTGTCCGATCAGATAGAGCTGCTGCCGCTCTCCACCGTCAGCATGCCTGATGCCAAGGCCGAGCCGGATCAGGCTGTCAGCACCAACCCGGACGAGTGGGAAAGCAACCTGAAGAAGAACTGGGTCAAGTTCACCGAGAACTTCATCACCATCCGCCGTCGTGACGGCGCCGTGGAGGCCCTGCTCTCCCCGCAGCAGGAGATCTTCCTGCGCGAAAACCTCAAGACCAAGCTGCTGCAGGCCCAGCTCGCCGTTTATCGCGAGCAGCAGACGCTCTACACCGACAGCCTGGACAAGGCCCAACGCTGGCTGACCCAGTACTTCGACGTCGACAACAGCGCCACCCAATACATGCAAACCGAGCTCGACAAGCTCAAAGGCGAGCAGATCCAGTTCGACTACCCGGATCAGTTCAAGACCCAGGCCATGCTGGAACAGGTGCTGACCGAGCGCCTGCAACGCATCCTGGCCGGCAGTTGAGGAGGAGACCATGATTCGTCTGATCCTAGTGGTCGCCGTGATGGTGGCCGGCCTGATGTTCGGCCCCGAAGCGTCCGGCAACAAGGGCTATGTGCTCATCTCCCTTGGCAACTACACGGTGGAGTCCTCGGTCACCAGCGCCGTGATCCTGGCGGTGCTGTTCTACGGTGCCCTGCTCATCCTGGAGTGGCTGCTCGGCCGGGTATTCGGCCTGCGCCGCAAGACCCAGGGCTGGTTTGGCACGCGCCGCCGCCGCAAGGCGAACCTGCAGACGGTGAACGCGACCCTGGCCATGGCCGAGGGGCATTACAGCCAGGCCGAGAAGCTGCTGCTCAAGGGCGCCGACAACAGCGACACCCCGCTGCTGAACTACCTCAGTGCCGCCCGGGTGGCCCAGGCGCGCGGCGATGACGCTCGCCGGGATCAATACCTGCAAAAGGCGCAGGAGGAGAACCCCAAGGCCGAGCTGGCGCTGACCCTGATCCAGACCCAGTTGCAGATAGAGCAGGGCCAGTACGACAGTGCCCTAGGCCGGCTCGAATCCGTTTACGCCCTCAATCCACGCCACCCCATGGTGCTGGATCAGCTGCGTCAGGTTTATCTGGCACGGGAAGACTGGGCGGCGCTGATCGAGATCGCCCCCGCCCTGCGCAAGGTGGGCAAGCTGACGCCCCAGCAGGAAGAAGATCTGCTGCATCAGGCCTGGCGTGCTCGCCTCGAGGCCGCCAGCGGCGCGCTCGAGACCCTGCGCCCGGTCTGGCAGGAGCTGCCACGCAAGCTGCGCCAGGACCCTGCCCTGCTCGCCAGCTACGGCGATCGGCTGCGCCAGCTCGGTGCCGACAGCGAGGCGGCCGAGCTCTGGCTGGAGGCACTGCGAAAACACCCTGCCCCCGAGCTGTTCAGCCTGCTGCCCAAGCTCAAGCTGGATGACTATCAGCCCATGCTGACCCTGCTCAAGAAGATGCAGGATCAGCCGGGCGCCGAAGCGGCACTGGCCCAGGTCTATCTGCTGGCCGGCCAGCTGGACGAGGCCCAACGTCTGCTGGAGCAGGAGGTGCAGCGCGCCCCCAGCCCTGCCCTCTGCCACGCCCTCGGTCAACTGATGGACAAGCGCCGGCTCACCAACAAGGCCAACGAATACTATCGTCAGGCCCTGGAGCTTGCCGGGATCTAAGCCCAATTTTGCCATGTAAAAGAGGCCGCAATTGCGGCCTCTTTTTTTGTATTGATCCTGATGGTTTTTCTCCCTTCTCCCCTCGCGGGAGCAGGGCTGGGGATGAGGGGCAACAAGCGAGCCCTCTCTCTGAGGGAGAGGGTCAAAGATTCAGGCGGTCAGCCGCTCCAGCTCACCGATCAGCCAGATGGCCTCCTGCCGGTGGGATCCGCAGACATCCGCCATGGGACTGAAACCACCGCACACCGCCGGGCGCTCGGGCTGACCGAAGATCTTGCAGCCCAGCTGGGCATCGAGCTGCACACAGGGGACACCGGCCGGTTTACCCGCCGGCATGCCGGGGATGGCACTGCTGATGCTGGGGGCGATGCAGCAGGCACCACAGCCTTGACGACACTCCATATGATGCTTTCCTGTGCAGGGCGAAGCAGTCTATCAAAGAGCCCCGATTCCCCTTAGCCTTATCCCCCGGCATCCCTGAAATAAAGCTCGCTCTGCCGAGCAGGCAACAAAAAGCCCGACGAGAGTCGGGCTTTTTCAACACCAACAACGGGTCAACACATCACAGGATGATGTCCCGTACTACGGTGTCCTTGCGGTTCAAGAAGTGGATCGACTTGATGCGACGGATGGTGCGAGACTTGCCACGGATCAGCAGGGTCTCGGTGGTCGCCATGACGCCGTCGCTGGTGATGCCGTCCAGCAGGTCACCCTTGGTGATGCCGGTGGCCGAGAAGATGACGTTGTCATTCTTGGCCAGGTCTTCCAGCTTGAGCACCTTGGAGAGATCGATGCCCAGCTCCTTGCAGCGAGCAATTTCCTGCTCACCCAGGGCGCGGACTTCCGGGCTGTCGCCCTTGACCTGGTGACGGGGCACCAGTCGTGCCTGCATGTCGCCATCCAGCGCGCGGATCACCGCCGCCGAGATCACCCCTTCCGGTGCGCCGCCGATGCCATACAGCATGTCGACTTCGCTGTCCGGCAGGCAGGTGAGGATGGACGCCGCCACATCACCGTCGGGAATGGCGAACACTCGCACGCCCAGTCCCTGCATCTCCTTGATCGCCTTGTCGTGGCGCGGTTTGGCCAGAGTGATCACGGTCAGACGGGAGAGCGGCTTGCCGAGCGCCTTGGCCACGGCCTTGAGGTTCAGCTCCAGAGCCTGGGTCAGGTCGATGGCACCCTTGGCCTTGGGACCGACGATGAGCTTTTCCATGTACATGTCGGGGGCCTTGAGGAAGGAGCCCTTGTCGCCGACGGCCAGCACGGCCAGGGCATTGGACTGCCCCATGGCAGTCATGCGGGTTCCCTCTATGGGATCGACCGCGATATCCACCGCATCCCCCAGACCCGTCCCCACCTTCTCACCGATGTAGAGCATGGGGGCTTCATCAATTTCGCCTTCGCCGATCACAATCTCACCATCGATCTGGATCTGATTGAGAATGTGGCGCATGGCCGCAACGGCCGCACCATCGGCGATATTCTTGTCACCACGTCCGAGCCACTTGTAGCCAGCCAGTGCCGCCGCTTCCGTCACTCGGGAAAACTCGATTGCCAGTTCACGTCTCATCGCATATCCAACCTTAGGTGCTCGAAAACGGGCGGCATTCTACCACAAGGGCAAACCTTTGCGCGCAAAAGTGGTGGATCACCATATAAATCGCGCCGTCACCCAACTGACACCAAACCGCCATCGGTTGTTCACGCCACGGTCACCCCACTGTCATCTGCCCTGCCTAGCATGGCCCCGTCTTTTAAAACAAAGCTTGTAACACAAGGGATTAAGATGAAAAAGCTGACAGTAGTAGCATTGGCACTCACCGCGGCCTTCCAGGCTCAAGCCGTCGAAGTATACAAAAACGACAGCACCCTGCTGGATCTCTACGGCCGCATCTATGCCGGTCAATTCTTCGGTGAGAAGAAGGAGCTGGATGCCAACGGCGACATCAAGAACGAATATAGCGACAAACAGGGTGCCAACCAGTTTGTTCGTCTGGGCGCCAAGGTTGAGAGCGAAATCAACCCGGGTCTCAAGGCCCTGGCCCAGTACGAGCTGCAGCTCTATATCAACGACAGCGAGAAGACCGTCAGCGAGAACTCCGACAACCTGCGCACCCGTCTGGCCTTCGCCGGGGTCGGTGCCAACTGGGGTAACGTCACCTTCGGCCGTCAGCAAGGCGCCCCCGGCATGCTGGCCAACTGGACTGACGTCTCCCTCTCCGACGGCTACGGCAACGACGCCCTCGGCGCCAAGACCGACACCTTCGCCACCAACCGCGCCGGCTCCGTGCTGAAATACTCCGGCCTGTTCAACGGCTTCCAGGTCGATACCAGCTACAAGTTCGACGGCGGTGACACCGAAGAGACCACCAGCAAGGACAGCGATGCCGCCTACGGTGCCGCCGTTTCCTATACCTTCCCGTTCAACCTGGCGCTGGGCACCGCCTACAACGTGGGTATCCGCGACAAGAGCAACGAGGAAGACGCCAAGCTGTGGCTGCTCTCCGCCAAGTATGACAACAAGGCCGTCTACGCCGCCCTGAGCTACGCCGACGGCACCGACTTCCTGGCCACCGGCAAGGATCACGCCGGTTGGGAAGCAGCGCTGGGCTACAACTTCGAGAGCGGTTTCGGCCTGATGGCCCTGTGGAACAAGCAGACGGTGGAGCAGGACGGCAAGTCCGACTACGACTCCATCGACTACTACACCCTGGGTGCCCAGTACAAGTTCAACAAGAACCTGCGCGTCATCGGCGAGTACCGCATCAATAACCTGGACAGCCAGGACAGCGGCAAGCTGAACACCAAGGATGACTTCCAGCTGGCGGCTCGCTACGACTTCTAAGTCCGGCCCCAAGCTGAACCCCATACAAAACGGCGCGCAGAGGACTCTGCGCGCCGTTTTTATTTCATCCCTGCCCTCAGAAGATGTTCACGACCTGTCGCGAGAGGTCGTCAGCAAGGTAAAGAGCTGCGCAGGAACCGGAGTGTATGTGAATACATGAGCCTCTTTACCACACATAAGCGAGCAGCGCATGAGCCTTGATCACGGCCTCGCAGTAAGATCATGAACAGGTTCTCAGCCCAGCGGCTTTTGCACCGCCACCAACAGCAGCATGGGGCGCTCGGCCTCCTCCGCCAGCGCGGGATTGGCGGCTATCTGCTCGGCAGTCGGCCCCCAGTCCTCCACGTGACGGATCGCGAATCCCGCCGCGATCAGCGCATTGAGATGGGTGCCCAGGGTGCGGTGATACTTGATCACCCCCTCCGCCAGCCAGTTGCTGACCCGCTTGCCCTCGGCCTGATAGCCGTTGACGGGCCAGGAGCGGCGCCCCTCCTCATCCACCAGCCAACCTTGGGGCTGCGGACAGGTGAAGATGGGATGCTCCACCGAGAACACCAGGCTGCCCCCCGCCGCCAGCGAGTGGTAAACCGTCTCGAACAGCGGTGCCAGTGTGGGCAGGTAGTGCAGTGCCAGGGAGCTGTAGACGAGATCGAACGACTCGGCCGGCAGCTCGAGTCCGTCCAGATCCCCCTGCCGATAGCGGATCCCCTCGTCCCGGGTCAGCTCGGCGGCGCGGGCCAGCATCCTGGCGGAGAGATCGATGCCGAGCACCTCGGCCGCCCCCTGCTCCCGGACCACCCGGCAGAACCAGCCATAGCCGCAGCCCAGATCCAGCACCCGCTTGCCGCCAAGGGGCGGCAACATGGCCTGCAACGCCGGCCATTCGGGCGCCCCCGCCAACCCCTGCTGGGAGCGGGGCAACTGGGCATAACCTTCAAAAAAGCCTGGGTTATCATAGATATTCTGTGACATTTAAATTTCCTCATACTGGCCAGGCGGCAAAGCGGGTATGCCTGAGCATACCCTGACCTTGGCGGCCACAAGCCAAAAAAAAAAGCAGAGAACCCGGGTGGGCCTCTGCTCTGTTTCGAGCCCGCATCCAGGATGCGGGCCAACAAAAAAGGCCATAGACGAGGTCGCGTCTATGGCCTTTGTTTCGCTCGTACCAGCGCGGCTCGGGCCTCATGAGGTCCGATCGGCAAGGGTACGATGAATGGGTGGGAGGCTCAGGCCTCCACAGGCTCCGGACAACGCTTCATCGTGCGCATCTGTACGGAGTTCACTCGGGTCACTCGCTGATCCGAGGCATAAAGCGTCATGTCGATCACCGGGCCAAGGCTGGCCGTTGGGAGAATGGGGAAAATCGGACGCTACTCTAGGGGCTGGTCGGCCCGATGACAAGCAGACTGTCCCGATTTTGCCGGACGGCTCACGGCAGTTTCTTCTGCCAGAACAGGGCCCGTCCCACCTCGGGGCTGAGCTCGTATCCCGCAAACCCGCTGGCACTATAGGCGGCCTGCGCCACCTTGTTGCCCTCCAGCACCTCCAGGGTCAGCTTGCAGCAACCGAGCTCGCGGGCCAGGCGCTCCACCTCCGCCAGCAGCCGCTTGCCGAGACCGCGACCGCGAAAATCCGGGTGCACGGCGATGTCGTGGATGTTGAGCAGGGGCTGGCAGGCGAAGGTCGAGAAGCCCTCGAAACAGGTGGCCACCCCGGCCGGTTGCCCGTCCACCCAGGCCAGCAACACATGGGCGTCACTTCTCGCCGCCAGCGCCCCGGCCAGATTGGCCTGCACCTCGTCAGACAGGGCGCAGCCGCCCCCCATCTCGTCTTTCGCGTATTCGTTGAGCAAGAAGACCAGCGCCTCGCCATGCTGCCGGTTATCCAAATCTGCCCTGATGATCTCTTCCATCTGTCGCCTTCCCTTTGCCTGAGTCTGAGGTGGCGGCCGCGCCACCGGCTTCAGATGGTAAACCAGCCCCAGAGCACCACCAAGACTCAACTGCCGGGTCAATGCCGTCAGTCAGCGCCATCTGACTGCGCCCACCGCCATAGATGTAATTTTTTTACACCTTTCCCTTGCCAGCCAAATGAAAATAAATATCATTAGCGCCCTCCCGCCTCGGGAGCTAAAAAATAATTACAAATAAATCAATAAGTTCAGGCCATCAGGTCGATTAGAAGAGTCACACGCAGATGCATAACCCCAACCCAGAGCGCGCCCTGCTGGGCGCCGCCTTGCTGGCCCTCAGCGCCGGCACCCAGGCTGCTGACGAAACCATGACGGTCGTCGGCAAACGCAGCCAACACGAGGAGGTCGCCACCGCGACCCGCACCGCGACCCCGGCCAAGCTGGTGCCCCAGACCATAGAGAGCGTCCCGGTCAGCGAGCTGACCGCCTACGGTCAACCCACCCTGAGCGAGGCCCTGAGCGGCATCCCCGGGGTCAACGCCAGCGGTGACACCCGCTTCGACAGCATCAACATCCGCGGCTTCAACGCCAGCAACGACTTCTACCTGGACGGCATGCGCGACGACATGCAGTACACCCGGGATCTCGGCAACATAGAGCGGGTCGAGGTGCTCAAGGGCCCGGCCGCCGTGCTCTACGGCCGTGGCAGCACCGGTGGCATCGTCAACCGGGTCAGCAAGAAGCCCCAGCGGGGCCAGGCCTCCAGCGTCACCGCCCAGGTCGGCAGCTTCGACAGCCAGCGCCTCGCCGCCGATCTCAGTGCCGAGGCCGGCGAGCAGGTGCAACTGCGGCTCAACATGGCGCAGGAAGACAAGGAGAGCTTCCGCGATGGGGTGACCAGCAAGCGCACCCTGCTGGCGCCGTCCGCCAACTGGGAGATCAGCGACAATCTGAACTGGCTGGTGCAGTACGAGCGCAACGGCAGCGATCGCACCCCGGATCGCGGTATCCCCGGCGTCAACGGCCGCCCGGCCGATGTACCCATCGAGAGCGTCTACAGCGACACCAGCCGCGACTTCATCGATGACGTCGCCCAGTCCACCCGCTCCCAGCTGACCTGGGATATCAACGAGCAGTGGCAGTTGCGCCAGCAGCTCGGCTACACCACCCTCGACAGCCAGTTCGACAACACCTATGTCACCAGCGTCAAGGGCGATCAGGTGACCCGCGCCCGCTGGCAGCAGGATCTCAAGGCCAAGAGCCTGACCAGCAACACCGAGGCCGAAGGCCAGCTGCAGACAGGCCCCGTCGAGCATCGTCTGCTGGTCGGACTGGAGCAGAGCTGGCAGGAGCGCACCCCCAAGCTGTACCAGAACGCCACCCCGATCCCGCCGGGCAACCTCTACGATCCAGGCTCCCTGCCCAGCTACAACGGTGCCATGAAGCTCTCCAGCGACGCCAACCACAAGGTGCGTGGCTACGGCCTCTATGTGCAGGATCAGCTCAGCCTGGGTGACTGGCACCTGCTCGGCGGCCTGCGCCGGGACGAGTTCACCGTCACCAGCCGCCGCAACGACCTCAACAAGGAGGAGACCCTCTCGGTCACCAGCCTGAGCCCGCGCCTGGGCCTGGTGTGGAACCCCATCGAGGAGCACGCCTTCTACACCGCCTACAGCAAGACCTTCACCCCGGTCGGTGGAGAGCTGATCGGCATCACCCCGGGGGACAAGAACAACAACCTGGATCCCCAGCATACCCGACTGTACGAGGGCGGGGTGAAGAGTGACTGGCTGGGAGGCCGATTGGCCACCACCCTCTCCATCTACCGGTTGGAGATGTACAACAAGCGCAGCAAGGATCCGCTGGATCCCACCAAGGTGATCCTCACCGGCCTGCAGCGTACCGACGGCATAGAGCTGAGCGCCCGCGCCCAGCTGACCGACGAGATCTACCTGCACGGCGGCGTCGCCATTCAGGATGCGGAGCAGGTCAAGGCGGATGCGGATCTGCAGGGCAAGCGGCCGAGCAACGTCTCGCGCGAGAACGGCCAGCTGTTCGCCGGTTACCAGAGCGGCCAGCAAGGCTGGTATGGGGAGACCGGGGTGACGGCGGTGGGGGATCGCTTCGCCGATAATGCCAACACCACTGTGCTGCCGGGCTACGCCCGCTACGACGCTCGCGCCGGTTATCGCTGGCAACACTGGGATGCCCAGCTCAGCGTGGAGAACCTGACCGACCATGAGTACTACGTCAGCGCCACCAGCGCGGCCCAGATCATGCCGGGCAGCCCCCGTCAGCTGAACCTGACCGCGGCCTACCGCTTCTGATCCCCTCCTGACCAGACTGGCCGGCGCAAGCCGGCCAGATATGTATGAAAACCAAGAAACTCCCCCTGCATAACAACAAGTGGGTGCGCCGCATCCACGCCTGGGCCGGCTTTGCCACCCTGGCCCTGCTGCTGATCTACGGCCTCACCGGCCTCTGGCTGCAACACAGGGCCGTGCTGCCCCTGCCCGGGCCCCATACCGACAAGCAGAGCGAGGTGTTGACGCTGGCAGAACCGCTGACGGATCCCGCCGCGCTCACCACCCTGCTGCAACAACAGGAACCCGAGGGGCTGGAAGAGGCCCGCACCACAGTCACCCCACCCCAGACTCTGCCCACCCCGAGCGGCCCCCTCATCCTGCCCGCGCGCTGGGAGCTCAAGGGTGTCACCTTGAGCCAGAGTCTCGCCGCCAGCTATGTAGCCGGCACTCTTGAGGTGCGTATCGAGCGCCAACAGGCCAACTTCGCCGCCAGCCTCAACCGGCTGCATCGCGGCATGGGCACCGGCCTCCCCTGGCAGCTGTTTGGCGACCTCGCCGCCCTGGCGCTGCTGCTGCTCGCCCTCACCAGCCTGCTGATGTGGAACAAGCTGCACGGCCCCCCCCGACGCGGCATCGCCTTGCTACTTGGTGGCGCCCTCGCCACCCTGCTGATCGCCCTCCTCTAGGCACAGGCCCGTTACCTACACCAAAGCGGGATCCCGCTCTCACAGGGGGTAACGTCTTTTTTGAGGGAGGTAACAAAGGGTAACCGGCCGCCGGTGGGGGTCACAGTTGTGGCCTTCGCGGCTGGCAGGGGTCAGCCACGGCTGTTAGGGTGCGGCCTGAACTCCAGACGCCAAGAGGAATCATGCGCATCTCCAGCATCGAGTGCGGGCGGGTATTGGCCATCCTGGCCGTGATGACCATTCACATCTCCCCCTTCAGCAACCCCTTCGATCCCACCCTCTGGGGTGACCCCCTCTATCTCTGGCTGGGGGGCACCATCAACCAGCTGAGCCGCTTCGCGGTGCCGCTGTTCTTCCTGTGCGCCGGTTACTTCCTGCAACCCAGGCTGGCCACAGACAACCCCATGGAGGTCGCGCTGCGCTACTGTCGCCCCCTGCTGCTGCTCTGGCTGGGGTGGAGCCTCATCTATCTGCTGGTGCCCTTCAACCCGGTGGCCGCGGTGCAGCAGGGTTATCTGCCGGCCATGGCGGGTCAGTGGCAGATGCAGGTGGGGGATCTGCTCAACGTCTGGTGGGTGGGGGGCATGATCCACCTCTGGTTCCTGCCCGCTCTGATCCTGGCGGTGCTGATCCTGGCGCTGTGCCAGCGGGGCGGGCTGCCCCAGCTGGCCCTGGTGATCGGCGTACCGCTCTATCTGCTGGCCCTGCTCGGCGGCTCCTATGGTAAGCCGCTGCTGGGGGGCGAGTGGGCCCTGCTGACCCGCAACGGCCCCTTCTTCTCACTGCTGTTCGTGGCGCTTGGCGCCTACCTGCGTGCCCGCAGATGGCGACCGGATGCCAGGCGCAGTGTCCTGCTGATGGCGGCGGGTCTGACGCTCTACGCACTGGAAGCAATTGGTTTACTGCACTTTGCCGAGGTGCCCCTCAACCGCCACGACTTCCTGCTGGGTTCCATTCCCTGGACCCTGGGCCTGTTCGGCCTGCTGCTGGCCAATCCCGACTGGGGAAAGGGCAGCTGGCTGGAACGTCAGGCCCCCAAGGTGCTCGGGCTCTACTGCCTGCACATGATGCTGGTGGTCTGGCTGATGGTGTTCGGCCCCCAAAGCAAGCTCGTCTGGTGGGAACTGCTGAAGGTGCCGGCGCTGCTCGCTTGCACGCTGCTCGCCTACCGGTTGCTGGACTGCACCCCGGCCAGTCGCTGGCTGCTGCGCGCCCGCTGACCTGGCCATCGGCAGCGCCCTCCTCTGAAAAGGCGATCTGCGGAGCGCCTTTTTGTTATGGGGACGACAGTTTGACCACCTATTGGGTGACGACGAGGCTCTGGTTGTTACCATGCCCCTCTGTGATAAATCCAGATGAGACACTCCATGCTGATCCGCCCCTTCACCTCGACCGATATGGACGCCGTCCTCGCCATCTGGCTGGATGCTTCCCTGCAGGCCCACCACTTCATCGATCCTATGTACTGGCGCGCCAACCTGGACGCGATGCGGGAGATCTATCTGCCCGCCGCCGACAACCATGTACTCTGCCAGGATGGCGCCGTGCTGGGCTTTTACTCCCTGTATGAAGAGAACCTGGCCGCCATCTTCGTCATGCCAGGGCAGCAGGGGCGCGGCCATGGCAAGGCCTTACTCTCCCACGCCAAGCAACAGCGACCAACGCTTAGGCTGCAGGTGTACCAACAGAACCGGGCCAGCTGCGACTTCTACCTCTCTCAGGGCTTCCAGATTGAGGGCGAGCAGCAGGATCCCCACACCGGCTGCACCGAGTGGGTGATGCGCTGGTCCGCCTGAGGGTTAACTTGTCCGCTCTTGGGCTAGGGCTCAAAATCGCAGCGTCAGCCCGATATTGGCCTGCCACTGGGTGATGAGCTCCCCCCGCACCCGGAAGGCGCAGATCTCGGGGTTGCAGAGGAACTGGCTGTCGTCGTTGACCAGGGAGCCATAGCCGCGCACCTCGGCGCGCAGTGCCAGCTGCTTGGTCAGGCGCGGCTGCACCCCGAGCGCCAGGGACATGGAAGGCGCCACCTCGCTGTCGTAGGCATCGAAACGCGTCACGCCGATCCCGGCCCCTATGTAGGGCGCCATGACGTTGTCGGAGAGGGTCAAAGCACCGGCGAAGTGCAGGGTGTCCACCGTCAACTTGTCCGGCTGATCCGGTGATATCCGGGTCGACTGGTGGCTGTAGAGCAGCTCTATCATGCCAGGGTCATCCACCTCCTTGCTGATGAAGAAGCCCCAGCTGCCCGAGCCCTCCCCCTGCAACGAGTCGATGTCGGTCGCCACCGGCGTGGGGACGGGATCGTCCATCGCCTCGAAGTCGATCGACGAGCTGTAGCCCGCGAAAGGTGTCAGCTGCCAGCCCAGCTCATCGGGTTGAGCCGCCCAGCCCTGGCCCAGTGGCAACAACAACCCCATCACCATCATTCCCGCTCGCATCACGGCCTTCTCCCTGATCTGCTTATGTGTGTGCATTGCTCGTGCCAAAAGCATATCAGAGCCTTCTGCATCCGATCCTAAATAGGGGCTGTATCGGCCCATTAAGGCAGGCTCTGTTTCGGCGTTGTCCGCTCCCACCGGGGCGCCATTCATCTGGGATTAACCTCGACCCCGTAAGCTGGCGGCGCCACAGAGGTGGCGTCAACAGCATGAGGATTTCAGGAATGGTTGCCGCGCAACTCAACGACCCACAGAACAAGCTTTCCGACACCCTGCGGGCCACCGCTCATGCCATCGAGGAGAGCCACATCAGCCTGCGGGACATGCTCAGCCTGGTGGGTGAACAGGGCATGCTGCTGTTTTGCGTGCTGCTCACCGTGCCCTTCCTGCTGCCGGTCTCCATTCCCGGCGTCAGCACCCCGTTCGGCCTGCTGATCCTGTTTATCGGGGTCGGCATCACCCTCAACCGGGTGCCCTGGCTGCCCACCATCCTGATGGAGCGCCGCTTCGCCGCCGACCAGCTCAAGCCCACCCTGCACAAGGGCGCCGATCTGCTGGCCCGCATCGATCGCTTCATCCGCCCGCGCCTGTTGCCGTTGACCGGCAGCACCCTCATCAATCGCTGCAACGGCCTGCTGATCATGCTGGCGGCCCTGTTGCTGATGCTGCCGCTTGGCGCCATCCCCTTCACCAATGCCATGCCCGCCTGGGCCATACTGCTGCTGGCCATCGGCATGCTGCAGCGGGACGGCCTCTTCGTCGCCGGTGGCTACGCCCTGGTGAGCGCCACCCTGGTCTGGTTCAGCGTGCTAGGCATAGGCCTGCTGATGGCGGGCCAGAACGTCTCGACCCTGTTCAGCTAAGGCAGTCGGGAGAAACGACAAGGGCGACCACTGGGTCGCCCTTGTTCGTGATGGTCGCTTGCCGCTCAGGGATCCGAGTCGTGGGCTACCCGGTTGCGCCCGCCCCGCTTGGCGCGATAGAGCCACTCGTCGGCCCGGGCCAGCACGGCACTGACCTCCTCCCCCGGCCGGATCAGGGTGGTGCCCAGGCTCACCGTGATGGGGGCCGGATCCGGCGCCATGGCGGCCACGGCGGCGCGGATGCGCTCCGCCACCTTGCACAATATCTCCTCGTCTATCTCCGGCAGCAGGATCAGAAACTCCTCGCCCCCGCTGCGCACGAACATGTCCTCGGCCCTCAGCTGGGCGGCCACGCATTCGCTGAAGCTGCACAGCACCCTATCCCCCGTCTGATGACCGAAACGATCGTTGATCCGCTTGAAGTGATCGAGATCCAGCATGATGAGACCGGTACTCTGCTGGCCCTGCACCCTGTGGTGATAGTGCTCGAAGAAGAAGTGGCGATTGTAGAGACCGGTGAGCTGATCCGTCTCGCCGAGTCGCTTGAGCCTGCGCTGCAACTCGTGTTGACGGGTGATGTTGCGGGTCATCCAGGCCACCGCCCGCTTGCCGTCGTAGAGGGATGGCAGCGGCGCTATTTTGCCCTCGAAGCGCTGCATCCCCTGGGGGCCCGCATCGGCGTTGATCCCCTCCACCTCGGCGGGCGAGAGATCGTATTCCACCACCTGTACCTCGCCGGTGGCCAGGGCGTGCGCCACCTGCTCCATCACCCAGCGCGCCTTGTCGTCGGGCAGGATGTCGAGCAACTGTTTGCCGATCAGCGGGTTGCCGTCCTGATAGGATTGCTGCTCCACCCCGCCTATGTATTCCACGTAATAGCCATCCTCACTGAGGATAAAGACGGGATCCGGCAGTTGGGTCATCACTTCGTAGAGCTGTGCCACTGAGAGAGCCATCTGTGTTCCTTCCGAGCCTTGGGCGAACCACCCTTTGTTGATTGTTATACACGACCCGTTAAGTATCGCACACGGTCCCGCCGCTCGTATGACGGTGGCCTGCGTTCGACAGGCCACCGATATCAGGGCGAGCGACAGGGAAAGAGGGAAAGCTTGCCGACACCTTGCCGCCCTCTCCCTCTCCGCCGAGACAAGGGGTGGAGAGCGACACGGCGGGTGAGGCAGTGACTTATGGCGGGTCAGTTCCGTTCGGTATCGACTTTATGTCAATCCATCACCACCAAGCAGTGATTAATATCAATAAACCCGCTTCTTGATAGCGTTATGTACTTAAAACGTGGCGTGAGATGGGACTGTGGCGAGAAAGGCAGGATATTGCGCTGCAAAAACGCCCGCTCGGCATCAGAAGGCCGGGGCTGAAAACAACAAAGCCATCGAGGCGGGCTCGATGGCTTTGTTGGGGATCAACACCATGGGATCAGCGGCTGGCGGTGCGGCTCCCGTTCCACAGCAGCTCGCCGCTTTTCAGGTCCATCAGGCTCATGGCGAGCCGATAGTGACTCCCCTCGGAGACGAGATCCCCGTAGAGCATGTAACCGGCCCCGGTCTGGCGGCCGAGACGCACCAGGGAGGCCGGGTTCATGCCCCCCTGCTGATACTCGAGCTGACTGGTGATGGCCGAGACCTGGCCGGGATCGGCGAAGCTGAAGCCGCCGTGCTGCTGAATGCGCTGGCTCATGGCCACCGCCATGGGCTGGGTATTGAACGGCTCGCCCGTGCCGTTCTGGGGTGGCATCAACAGCAGCACAGGATTGCTGCCCGCCAGCGCCTTCACCTCCGGGGCCTTCAGGAAGGCATCCGCCATGGCGATCGCAAGGCCGGTCGGTGCCACGGGTTTGGGGGCGGGCTTCTCGGCCTCGGGCTTGGTTACCGGCTTGTCCGGCTGGCTCACCGGCGGCTTGGGCTCGGAGACCGGCGCCTGAGTGCCGCCATAGGGATTGACCGCACAACCGCCCAGCACCAGGGCACCCAACACCAACAAGGAACGCATCTTCATATCTTCTCTCCGCCAAAATTCCGTGTGACGGAGCCGCGCCCCGCATCTGCCCATGCTAGAGAAAAAACCGTCCAAGATCGATGCGCCAACACACAGGGGGCGACAAGGACTGGCCAACGGGCATCCAGCCAGTGATAAACAACCGAAAAAGGGTGGCAAAGGGTCATCAGATTCCCTTAGGGTAAGGTGCCAACAGATTCGAAAGGAGAGTACCTTGCACGGACCCGACCCCGCCAATCCCCATCCCATGAACGGCTTCCCCCAGGTGTGCTTTATCAAGAACACCATCAAGGGGCCCAATATCGAGGTGGGCGACTACAGCTACTACGATGACCCGGAAGACTCCGCCGGCTTTGAGCGCAACGTCCTCTACCACTTCCCCTTCATCGGCGACAAACTCATCATCGGCAAGTTCTGCGCCATCGCCCGCGGGGTCAAGTTCATCATGAACGGCGCCAACCACCAGACCTCAGGCCTCTCCACCTACCCCTTCTTCATCTTCGGCAACGGCTGGGAGAGCGCAGCCCCGGCACCAGGCACCCTTCCTTACAAGGGAGACACCCTCATCGGCAACGATGTCTGGATAGGCTATGAGGCCCTGATCATGCCCGGCGTCAAGGTCGGCAACGGCGCCATCATCGCCGCCCGCTCCGTCGTCACCAGTGACGTCCCCGACTACGCCATCGTCGGCGGCAACCCCGCCAAGGTGATCCGCTACCGCTTCGACGACGACACCATAGCCCGCCTGGGCGCCCTCGCCTGGTGGAACTGGCCAGCGGAGCAGATCAGCCGGAATGTGAAATTGATTGCTGGCGGGGAGATAGCCGCGCTGGAAGCGGCAACCCGATAGAAACAACCCTCAAGCAGGAAGCACTATGCAATTGACCACACCCCAACCGCCTCAGGACGATGAGATCGAAGCGCTGCGAATTGGCCTCTCAGGCTACAACCTGGGTCACGCAGGCACCCATCTGCGCGAACGAATCGCCAGCTTTATCAAGGATGAACAGGGCAAGGTCCACGGCGGCATCATCGCCGACATCAAGTGGGGCTGGCTGCACGTCGACTGGCTCTGGATTGACGAAAGCATCCGCAAGGATGGCTGGGGCGGCCGTCTTCTCGGCACCATGGAGCAGTATGCCCAGAGCAAAGGCATCACCAACTTTCACCTCGAAACCACCAGCTTCCAGGCCCTGCCCTTCTACCAGAAACAGGGCTATTCCGTCTTTGGTGAGCTGCCGGATATGCCGCCGGGGCATGTCAGTTATTTTCTGAGGAAGATGATGCGATGAGTTACTAAAGTCATCCGCTCATACGCTTCAGTACCGAGAAACAGGTGGGCAGAAAATGTTGGAATCGGCGTCATCATCACCGCCCGCTAAGTCGTCACCGGCGACGTGCCCGACTACACATCGTCGGTGGCAACCTGCCAAGCGGATCCGTGACCGTTTCGACGACAACACCATAGTGGCGTAGGGTGTAATGAACGAAGTGAATTGCACCTCAATATTACCAACCACAAGATGCCAAAAGCGGTGCAATGCGCTCCGCTTATTGCACCCTACGTTTCTATCTGCCTTTTATTTCTCGCTGCGTATAGCTTCACTTTCTAACCCTGCGCTCGCTCCCCATGACAAGGAATATCTGCCCTGTTTAACCCAGCGCAGGAAAGTGGAATAGGGCCAATCCCTTGGGGCCATCACCAATCCATGTTTGACCGGATTGATGTGTATGTAATCGAGGTGACGATTGAAATCTTCTTGATCACGGATCAAATGTTCCCAATAGCGTCGTTGCCAAATACCCCGCTCACCACGATTCCAGCGTGATTCAGAACGCCCCTCTGTGTTGGGGATGGATCGTGAGAATTTGCTCTTTATTTGTCGCCAGCGCAGGGGAAAATCCGTATCCCCTTGCGGCAATTCCAACAAGGCGTACAGATGCTCGGGTAAGACCACCCAACCATGGATCAAAAATGGGTGCCGACCTTGAACCTCTCTGACAACCTGCCTCAGCAAATCGATCCGTTCGGTCAACAGATGGTTATGCTGACGCTCGGCCAAAACTACCGTAAAAAACCAGGTTCCCCCTGGTTGCCATGCCCGTCTGTAATCTGCCATTCCCATCGCACCCACCATCAGCCATGGAGATAAATTTGGCTCAAATGGCGCAAAATGTGGGGTGCAATGAACAACGTGAATTGCACCGTTTACCATGGCAAGTTTGTTGGCGGTGCAATGCGCTTCGCTTATTGCACCCTACGATTCTCCCGAGGTTATGGCGGGCACGGTATTGGATCCCCCTCCAATCCGCCGAGGGGAAGGGGCAAGGTCAGGAGCGCCATCAGGGATGATGGCGCAGACGCAGCCGGCACAGGGATGTGCCGTCTGCGGCGGTCCGCCCGACCTTGCCCCTGACCCGAGGGTAACCGCGTAGCGGTCGGATTGGCGGGGGAGAAGACCTTTGGTGACTTTGGGTCTTTCCAAAGTCACTCGCCCCGGCCCAAAGGGCAGGCGAAACCCCTTCGAGGCCGGCGGCCTCACGTCCTGCACGGCAAAGCCGTGCCTGCTCGCCACAGGCACGGAGTTTGGCCGAACTCCGCCCCTATCGGCCCAAAAACGCCTCCCAATCTTTAAATACCGGCTGCAACCCCGCCTGCCTGACGGCGGCGGCCACCGCACCGAGAGACCTGTCGTCATGGATGGCGAACTGCTCCAGCTCCTCCTGGCCGCCGTCGGCGTAGCCGCCGGGCTGGGTGCGCGACTCCGCCGACATCTGGGTGATGCCGAGGCGCAGGGCGCCGTTGCGAAACGCCGGGGATTCCCGGGTAGAGAGGGACAAGTCCAGGGTCGGCGAGAACAAGCGCCAGGCGCAGATAAGCTGCACCAGTTGTCGGTCCGTCATGGTCACTTCGGGCTCCAGGCCGCCGGTGCAGGGGCGCAGGCGCGGGAAGGAGAGGGAATAGCGGCTCTGCCAATGGTGGCGCTCCATCCAGGCCAGATGTTCGGCCACGAAGTAGCTGTCGGCGCGCCAGTCCGATGAGAGACCGATGAGTGCCCCCAGCCCTATCTTGTCCACCCCGGCGCGGCCGAGCCTGTCCGGGGTGGCGAGACGCCACGCGATGTCCTGCTTGTTGCCGCGCAGGTGATGGCGGGCGTAGGCGGGAGCGTGGTAGGTCTCCTGATAGACCATGACGGCGTCCAGCCCCAGGGTCTTCAGCTCGGCGTATTCGGCCTCGGACAGGGGCTGCACCTCCATCCCGACCGTGCTGAAGTGGCGGCGGATGATGGGCATCATCTCGCGAAAATAGGCCATGCCGACCTTGGTCTCATGCTCGCCGGTCACCAGCAGCACGCTGTCGAAGCCGCGCGCCTTGATGGCCAGGCACTCGCGCTCTATCTCCTCTGCATTCAGGGTCTTGCGCTTGAGGCGGTTGCTCATGGAGAAGCCGCAGTAGCTGCAGTCATTGGCGCAGAGGTTCGACAGATAGAGCGGCACATAGAAGCCGACCGTGTTGCCGAAGCGCTGGCGGGTGAGACTCTCTGCCAGCTGGGCCAGCTGAGGCAGATAAGCCTCTGCCGCCGGGGAGATCAGCGCCATAAAATCCTGCAGGCTGCGGCGGGGCTTATCCAGCGCCAGCTCCACATCCCGGGTCGTCTTGGCGCGGATCTGCATGCCCACGTCGTCCCAGTCGAGCTCCTGCCAGCGGTCGGCAAAGCTCGCTGCCTTTGTCTCGGCCGCGGCCCTCACCCCCGGCCCCTCTCCCAGAGGGAGAGGGGGGCGGATCCCATCCATCTCGGGAAGAGGAGTGAAAGAGGCCATGACCACCGAGTCTTGCCCCCTGCCCATGCTCTGACTCATAGGGCCTCCAGAAAATCGGTGAGGGGGCTCGACGCGCTGGCCTGGAAGCCGCGAATACCTAGGCCAGCCTCGTAGGCGCTGCGGCCCGCCTCGCTGGCCAGCGCGAAGGCGTGGCCCATGGCGACCGGATCACCGCTCACGGCTATCGCCGTGTTGACCAGCACGGCATCGGCGCCGAGCTCAAACGCCGCCGCCGCGTGGCTGGGGGCGCCTATGCCCGCATCCACCACCACGGGTACCCTGGCCTGCTCGACGATGATGGAGAGGAACTCCCGGGTCACCAGCCCCTGATTGGAGCCGATGGGGGCGCCGAGCGGCATGACGGCGGCGCAACCCACCTCCTCGAGCCGTTTGCAGAGCACGGGATCGGCGCCGCAGTAGGGCAGCACCACGAAGCCCTCCTTCACCAACTGCTCCGCCGCTTTCAGCGTCTCTATGGGATCCGGCAGCAGGTATTTGGGATCGGGGTGGATCTCGAGTTTGAGCCAGTTGGTTCCCAGCGCCTCACGGGCCAAATGGGCGGCAAACACCGCCTCGGCGGCGGTCTTGGCCCCCGAGGTGTTCGGCAGCAGCTTGACCCCGAGCTTGAGCAAGGGGCTCAGGATATCGTCGTGGCGCTTGCCGGGCTCCAGACGCTTGATGGCCATGGTGACGAGTTGGGAGCCGCTCGCCTCGATGGCGGCAGCCATTAATTCCGGGCGGGCGAACTTGCCGGTGCCAGTGAAGAGGCGGGATGAGAAATTGTGATCGGCAATACGTAGCATCTTAGCCTCCGGCCATAGGGGTAAGAAGAGATGGCGATCCGCCGCGAGGCAGACCAATCAAGAGTGAGAGAGCAAACTTCATGCGTTAGCCTCCGGCGATGGCAGTGAAGAGATGAAGTTCATCCCCGTCATTGAGGGGAGTCTCGGGCCAGCGGCTGCGGGGCAACACGGCGCCGTTGAGGGCCACCGCCACCCCCTGAGGGGCGACGGCTTGCGCCGCCAGCAGGGCGGCCACGCTGACGCTCTCTTCCGCCGTCAGGGCCAGCGCCTTGTCGTTCAGTCGAATATTCATTGGTCATCCTTGTTGGCGCTGCCGTTGCCATTGCTACAAACGGGGCAGGCGGGATCCGCTGGCAGGCGCAGAGTCTGCCACTCGTGGTTCAAGGCATCGAAGCGGCGCAGGGTGCCCGCAACCGGGCTCTCACGCCCGAGCAGCAGCTTGATGGCCTCCAGCGCCTGCAAGGAGCCCATCACGCCCACCAGGGGGCCGGTGACGCCGCCGCTCTGGCAGCTCTCTTTGATTTCGGTATCCGCCGAGTAGAGGCAGGCGTAGCAGGCGTGCTCGGGGGCGCTTCGCACCATCAGCTGCCCCTGCCAGCCGACGGCGGCAGCGGAGATCCAGGGTTTGCCCAAGGCGACGCAGGCTGCGTTGATGGCGTGGCGGGTCGGGAGGTTGTCGCAGCAGTCGACAACCAGATCCACCTCGGCCACGAACGCCGGCAGGCTCTGCGCATCGAGCCTCTGATTGATGGCGATCAGCTCCACCAGCGGGTTGTGGGCCGCCAACCGTTCCCGGGTCAGCTCGGCCTTGGAGCGGCGCAGATCCTCCCCGGTGTAGAGAAACTGGCGCGGCAAGTTGCTGGAATCCACCACGTCGCCGTCGGCGAGCCACAGCGTCCCCACCCCGGCCCCGGCGAGATAGAGCGCGAGCGGCGAGCCGAGGCCGCCGAGGCCGACAATGAGCACCGACTTCTCTTTGAGCCGTGCCTGCCCCGCCTCACCGATCTCGGCCAGCATCAGTTGCCTGCCGTAGCGCAAGTATTCCTCGTCAGAGAGCATGTTCCACCTCCTTTGCCGGGATGGCGGAGAGCGCCGGATCCCCGGCCCCCACGGCGGCCAGCAGGCGGGCCGTGGCACTTTGCCAGTCGTTGCTCCCCGTGATGGCGGAGACCAGGGCGATGCTGCCGACCCCGCTCTCCTGCACCTGGGCTATGCGCGACTCACCGATTCCGCCGATGGCGACCGTGGGCCAGTCCGCCATCAGGGCGCGGTAGTGGTGCAGGCGCACCAGCCCCTGGGGGCGGGACGGCATCTGCTTGGTGTTGGTGGGGAAGATGTGGCCGAGCGCGATATAGGACGGCGCGAGTTCCCGCGCCCGCATCAGCTCGAAGTAGCCGTGGGTGGAGATGCCAAGGCGCAGGCCGGCAGCCTGGATGGCGGCGAGATCCGCCGTTTCCATGTCCTCCTGGCCCAGGTGCACGCCATAGGCGCCAACCTCGATGGCTTGCTGCCAGTAATCGTTGATAAAGAGCCGGGCCCGATGCTGGCGGCCAAGCGCTACCGCCGTGCGGATGGCCGGGGCCACCGCAGCGGCCGGCAGATCTTTTATCCGCAGCTGTATTGTCTTGACCCCTTCCTTCAGCAACCGCTCCAGCCACTGCACCGAATCCACCACGGGATAGAGGCCGAGGCGATGTTCGGTCGGGGCGAAGGGGCCTTGCGGCAAGCGAGCCTCGCAGGCAGGACAAAGGCCGAAGCGGCGATCCAGATCGGATCCCGCCAGCACGGCGCGGGGGAACCGGGCGAGATCCCCCGGCCAGCCGAGGTGGGCGATGGGGCCAGGGCCAGCCCCCACCCCCTGGGCGCCCGCCAGCCCTTGCTGCAAATACGCGCGGGCCAGGGTGATGGCGTCTTCGATGGGGTAGTCCAGCGCCCACACGGCGGCGATGGCGCTGGCGTAACAGCAGCCGGTGCCGTGGCCGTGACGGGTCGCCAGACGAGGTGCCGCCAGCCAGAACTCGCGGCTCTCGTCCTGGTAGTAGTCGAGGCAGTGATCCCCGCTCCAACCGAGGTGGCCGCCCTTCACCAGCACCGCCCTGGCGCCGAGTTCCCGCAACCGTGCAGCACCCGCTCGCACCAGCGCCGGGCTGGTCGCCGGAATGCCGGTCAAGGCCTCCAGCTCCGGGCCATTGGGGGTGATGAGCGACAGGCGCGGCAGCAGGTGCTCACGCACCGCCGCCAGCATGTTCGGCTCCGCCATGGGGGTGCCTGTGCTCGCGATGGCAACCGGGTCATAGACAACGAAGGGGGCGCTCAGGGTATCGAGCCGGCGGGCCAGCACCTCCACGTGCAGCCGGGTCGGCAGCAGGCCTATCTTGATGGCGGCAGGAGGCAGATCGACGCCGAGGGCGTCGATCTGGGCGCAGAAGCTCTGCATCAGCACGGGATCCACCATCTTCACCGCCACCGAGTTCTGGGCCGTGATGGCGGAGATCACCGAGCAGCCGTGCACCCCGAGGGCGTGCATCGTATGCAGATCGGCCTGGATGCCGGCGCCGCCCCCGGAGTCCGAACCCGCTATGGTCCAGACGATGGGTTTGGTGCTCATGCCTCTTCCCGCTCCTGCTTCAGAGCGGCGGCCTGATGATAGAGCTCACCCCCCTTCTCCTTGAAGACTTCCGACATCTGGGCCATGCCAGTTTCAACCTCGGCCTGCACCCGCTCCTGCTGGCCATCCATTCCTACCAGCTTGACCTCTATGGTTTCCAGCTTGGCGGCATCGAGTTTGGCGGCGTAGTCACGCACGTCCTGGGTGATCTTCATGGAGCAGAACTTGGGGCCACACATGGAGCAGAAGTGCGCCACCTTGCCGGACTCCTGGGGCAGGGTCTCGTCGTGGTAGGCGCGAGCTGTCTCGGGATCCAGCGCCAGGTTGAACTGATCCTCCCAGCGGAACTCGAAGCGCGCCTTGGACATGGCGTTGTCGCGGATCTGGGCGCCAGGGTGACCCTTGGCCAAGTCGGCGGCGTGAGCGGCGATCTTGTAGGTGATGAGCCCCTGCTTCACGTCCTCCTTGTTCGGCAGACCCAGGTGCTCCTTGGGGGTGACGTAGCAGAGCATGGCGCAGCCATACCAGCCGATCATGGCGGCGCCTATACCGGAGGTGAAGTGATCGTAACCGGGGGCGATATCTGTGGTGAGCGGGCCGAGCGTGTAGAAGGGCGCCTCGTGGCAGTGCTCCAACTGCTCGGTCATGTTGCGCTCGATCATGTGCATGGGCACGTGGCCCGGCCCCTCGATCATCACCTGGACATCGTATTCCCAGGCGATCTTGGTGAGCTCACCCAGGGTGTGCAGCTCGGCAAACTGCGCCTCGTCGTTGGCGTCATAGACGGAGCCCGGGCGCAGGCCATCCCCGAGGGAAAGTGCCACGTCGTAGGCGGCACAGATCTCGCAGATCTCGCGAAAATGCTGGTAGAGGAAGTTTTCCTTGTGATGGGACAGGCACCACTTGGCCATGATGCTGCCACCACGGGAAACGATGCCGGTGAGGCGTTTGGCGGTCATGGGCACGTAGCGCAGCAAGACGCCGGCGTGGATGGTGAAGTAGTCCACCCCCTGCTCGGCCTGCTCCAGCAGGGTGTCGCGGAACAGCTCCCAGGTGAGATCCTCGGCGATGCCGTTGGTCTTCTCCAGGGCCTGATAGATGGGCACAGTGCCGATGGGCACCGGGCTGTTGCGCAGGATCCACTCGCGGGTCTCGTGGATGTAGCGGCCGGTGGAGAGATCCATGACGGTGTCGGCGCCCCAACGGGTGGACCAGACCAGCTTCTCCACTTCCTCCTCGATGCTGGAGGTCACCGCCGAGTTGCCGATATTGGCGTTGATCTTCACCAGGAAATTGCGGCCGATGATCATGGGCTCGGCTTCCGGGTGGTTGATGTTGCTGGGGATGATGGCGCGGCCGGCGGCCACCTCGGCACGCACGAACTCGGGGGTGATGTTCTCCGGCAGGCGAGCGCCGAAGCCCTGGCCAGGATGCTGGCGCAGCAGCAGCTCGGAGCGCACCCGCTCGCGGCCCATGTTCTCGCGAATGGCGATAAATTCCATCTCTGGGGTGACTATCCCCTGGCGGGCGTAGTGCAGCTGGGTCACCCATTTGCCCGATTTGGCGCGGCGCGGTTTAGGCAGCTGCTCGAAGCGCAGGTGATCCAGCCCCTCGTCGGCGAGGCGCTCCTGGGTGAAGGTGGAGCTCAGGCCCGGCAGCGGCTCTGTGTCCCCCCGCTCCAGCACCCAGGCCTCCCGCAGTCGCGGCAGTCCGAGGCGCACGTCTATGGTGGCGTTCTCGTCGCCATAGGCACCCGAGGTGTCGTAGACCGGCACAGATTCGTTGGGCTCGAACTTCGGTTCCTCCTTGCTGCCGCCGACGAAGGTGTCGGCCAGGACGATCTCCCGCAGCCCCACCCGGATGTCCGGGCGGGAGCCCTGAATGAAGATGCGGCGGGAGTTGGGATGGGCCATGCCCTTGAGGTTGTCGATAAAGCGCTGGGCGCTGGCGCGCTGCTCGCGGCGACCGGCAGGAACGGCCTTGGCGTTGTCGGGAACGGACTGGACTTCTGGTGCGGACTGGATTGGGGTAGACATAGCAAAACTCACATTAACTGGTTGAAGTTATGGGTGTTTGCTTGTCTGGAGTTCGAGGAGAAGTGATGAACCAGGGGGCGAGTTGTGCTGCAAGAGGGAACGAGCTCGGGATGTTGTCTTCCCTGCTCTGCTGTCCCAAGCCCCCTTTCAGGTGGGCTGTGCGGCCGCCTGCTAAGGCGATGCACGGGACAGACTCCCTCTTGTGCGCCCTGGCTTGCCTCGGGATGGACCCTCTGGCAGCTGGGGAGGCTTGTCCCTCCCCCGGCGCGGCAACCCTCTGGTTACCCTTGTTTCCCTTCGCAGGTTCTAGCCTGATCAGGTTCCACGGATCCCGAATTAACGGTCTCAGCCTCGCGTCGTTCGACGGTCGGCACTCCGACAAGATGGCGCCAGTATAAGTGGGGAATTTGAAAGTACAAGGCATTAACACAGCTGACCAGTGGGGTGCTCTGGCCATGATGCCGTGCTGACCGGCGAAGAAGAAGTTTGAATACGCCAGCTCCGTTTCATCGCAGCGGACGGGGCGGCAGAGTCGCGGCCAGGATCGGTAACACACTCAGGACGCGGCCAGACAAGCGCGCCAAAGGCAGCGAAAATCACTAAAAACGAGATATTCTACAAATAAAAACCGGGCAAAAGCCCGATTTTACATTCCAGTTTAACTGCCACCAGATCACTTGTCGGTAGCGGGTTGCAGCTCGATCTGGACGTTGTCGAAGCCCAGTGCGGAGAGCTCGTTGGCATCCAGCGGGATCTCCAGGCGCAGGCCGGTTGCCTGGCCATCGACGCTGCGGGCACGACGCACCTTGCTGTCGCCGCCGATGGGCACGGGCGCACCTATCTCGATGTTGCCGGCGAACTGGCTCTCGGCATGGAAGTCCCCCGTGATGCTGGCGCGCACCGGGCGCAGCACCCTGGCCAGGGCATTCTTCATGGTGTCGGCACCGTTCTGCTGTATGGTCCAGTTCCAGTCCCACCACTTCACCTCACCCGGGATGTAACGCTTGTCCCACTGGTAGCGGATGCTGCTCGCCTTGTCCTTGAACGGACCGATGACGAAGCTGTGGTTCCAGGTCGGCCGGTTGTCCGGATGGGTGTGCCAGGCGTTGCCGCCCCAGCGCAGGAAACCGTTAAGGGCAAGGTCATAGCTCACATCCGCCTTGAACTCGTAGGGGTAGGAGATGTTCGCCTTGTAGAGCTCGATCTTCACCGGGATCTTCGAGCGGGCGGGCACGGTCGGGCGCGCCGACTGGGAGAGCGAGGTGGTGGTGGTGCCCCCGTTCTGGGAGGACCAGGACTGGTTCGCAGCGATCTCGATGGAGAGTTCGGTCTCACCCACCAGCGGCCACTTGAACTTGTTCTTGGTGGAGACCTTCTCGCTCAGGCCATAGGTGTTGGTCTTGGACCAGTTGGTAGCCGTGTCGTAGCGCAGGGTCACGTCATAGCCGGACTGGGGCGTGTCGCTGTCGTTGACGGCCCAACCCACCACCGTCTTGATCAGGGTGCGATCGGACTGGGTCACCTCGCCGTGGCTGAAGCTCTCGGGATCCAGGGTGTAGGCGAAGTTGCTGACCCGGATGCTGCTCTTCTCGCCGCAGCGATAGCCGTCGCAGCCGCCGCCGTTATTGCCGCGGATCAGCCAGCTGTCGCCGTCCTGAGTCACGTCCATGTCCTCACCCACGTAGGGGCTGTGGTCGCCACCGACCCAGGCATAGCCGAGATAATGGGCGAGGTAGCTGGCCGGCTTGATGAAATTGGCGCTGTCATGCACCAGCCGCCATTGCACGTCCACTTCATCCCCGTCTGGAATATTCAGCGCAGGCAATACGGGTATTTCACTGGTGACCGGATTGGTCGGATAACACCAGGTATCCGAGGCCGAACCGGGTTTTATTTCACCGTTATAGCCCGACCCCATGATCACCCAATTATTGGCCAATCCACTTATTTGCCATTGACCCATCATGCCCACAATATTATTGCGGACACTCTGCGCCTCTTCCCGATTAATCGGACGATAGTTGGCCCCACACACCTCTTTCCCGAGCGAGAAGAGACGCAGCTGATCAGGATAGACAGGCTCGGCCCCATGGGCCTGGCTCATCAACAGCGTCGAAATGGTCAACGCCAAACCCGTTATTTTTAGTTTATCCATAGCTCCCCCAATATTGTAAGTATAGGCATGCGAATACTATTTATCTTGCTGCATGCCAGGGGGACAATATCAGTCACAAAAAGCTACGAATGCGATCGAATCCACATTTTAATTATTCATAGATGACATGAACACAATTAATAGGCAGGTTATTAATTAATGACAAAACAAATATCAGAGTCATTGCTTTATTATTTAATTTATAATTTTCGTGGTGTTAAAGTTTTTAATTATTGAGTGTGACCCGCAGCGATTCCCGCCAGAGTAAATATCCGCCACAGGATTACTTTATATACAGGCGATTTATTCGGGATCCTCTTCCGGATTGGGGATCAGCACCTCGGTCAAGCGTCCGTCCTCATCGCGGCTCAGTACCAGCTTGCGGCCCGGTTGCAGATCCGCAAGGCTGCCATTCAGCCAGCGGGTCTCGGCATCGAACACCAGAACCCCCAGCTCCTGCAGCAGCAAGGCTTGTCCGGCCACCGCGAGCAGCCTGTCTTCCGCCCGCCGCCATTGGCTGCTCTGGGCCAGCGTCGGGGTCGAGCTGACCACCCGGATCTGCTCGGCAACGCCGTAGCGGCTCTGAATGGCGAGCCGCATGCCAGGCCTGAGCTCATCGACCTGTTCCACGCCGACCAGATCGGCGGTGCCGAGTTCCAGCTCTGCCCCCTGAAACTGCAGGCGGATGCCATCGTTGTGCTCCAGCTCCACCAGCCAGAGTTCGGACTCCACGGCCAGGGCGCCGAGGGGCAGCAGCAGCAGGATAAGGGTGGCTTTGGTCATGATGGAGGACCTCAGTGTCGCGGGACTCGAGGTTTAACTATGGGCAATTTTCCAGGCGGGTGTGGCCCTGACCTAATCATCCCCCCGGCATTGGCTCAGCCGCATGCCGTCAAACTTGCATTCCAGCTCCAGCCAGCGGCCCTCGAAGGGGGCCAGGCTCTCGTCCGAGGTGACATAGCCCCAGATCCGCCCCCGCTCCACCGGCCCCTCCAGCTCCATCTCCCCCTCCTCTTCCAGCGCCTCCACCTCGCGGATCAGCCGCTGCTCTCCCTGCACCACCCCTTCCAGATCGACCCAGGTGCCGCCGAGATCGTCCTCACTCAGACCATCCTTGAAGCGGGTCTGTCCATCGATGACAAAGGGAATGCCGTTGACCATCAACTGGCCCAGCTGCCAGCTGGTACGGCCGGTCAGCTTGAACTCGGCCGCCTGCGCCAGACCAAAGGGCAATAAAATCAATAGCCAGAGGGCGCAGAGAGACTTCTTCATCGGGGATCCTCGGGGTTACACTGGCACACAGGATGCTTCATCCGGTGTGAAATGGCCGTGAAATGCCGGCCGAAACCAGGAGATCGAAACATGAAAATACTGGTGGTGGAAGACAATCCCCAGGTGGCGGAAACCATCATGGACTACCTGGAGCTGGCGGGACACCGGCTGGACTGTGCCTATCATGGCCAGGCAGCCCTGCAACTGCTGGCGGAGCAGCGTTTCGACGTCATCATCATGGACGTGATGATGCCACGCCTCGACGGCCTGCGCACCGTGGCGCAGTTGCGAGCCGATGGCATAGCGACACCGGTGCTGTTTCTCACCGCCCGGGACAGCCTGGACGACAAGCTGGCGGGCTTTCGCGCCGGCGGTGACGACTACCTGGTCAAGCCGTTCGCCATGGAGGAGCTGGAGGTCAGGTTGCAGGCCTTGGCCCTGCGCGGGCCCCGTGCCGACATGGGCGTCCTCAGTTTCGGCGAGCTGACGGTGGATCCCGCCAGCGGCCGTGCCCAGCGCGCCGGGGTGGAGCTCAAGCTCGGCAAGATCCCGTTCCAGATCCTCAGCCTGCTGGTGAAGCGCGCGCCGCAGCTGGTGACGCGCCAGGAGGTGCTGGACACCGTCTGGGGGGATGAGGAGCCCGACTCCGATGCCCTGCGCAGCCACATCTATGCCCTGCGCAACGCCCTCGACAAGCCCTTCGAGACCCCCATGCTGGAGACCCTGCACGGCCAGGGCTACCGGCTGGTAACCCCATGATGCCGCTGAGCTTGCCTCACCCCTCACCGGCTGATCCTGGCCTGCTCCCCTTGCCGGCTTGTACCAGGTGGGGGCAATGACGCTGCCCAGCCTGCGCCGCCGGCTGATCCTGGCGCTGGGGAGCGCCGGGCTCTTGCTGCTCGTCATCCTCAGCCTGCTGATGGTGGTGGCCGAAGACAAGATGGAGGAGCTGAGCCTGCGCCACTGGCTGGAGGCCGAAGTCACCCGCTACAACGATGACTGGCTGCGGCTCGGCCAGGAGGCACCTGCCCCCAGCCCGCGCCAGTTCTCCAGCTACTGGACCCAGGCCGGTCGGCTACCCGCCTGGCTCAAGCCCTACGCCAGCCCCGGTTTCTACGAGCACCAGCTCGGCAAGGAGGACAAGCACTTCCTGGTGCGGCCCCACCCCTCCGGCCAGGGGCTGCTCTACCTCGTGTTCAACGACGACGCCGACGACTACCTGGATCCTTACGAAGACAAACTGCACCTGACCACCCGGCTGATCGGGCTGGCCCTGCTGATCGCTTGCATAGGGTTCGGCATCTGGCTGGTGCGCCACATCACCGGCCCCCTCGAGCGGCTGCGCCAGCGGGTCACCCACCTCACCCCGGATCAGGCGGATTTCGTACCGGACGCCCCCTGGCAGGAGCTGCGGGAGATCGAGCTGGCGCTGCTGGCGGGCAAACACGAGGTCGCCGCCGTGTTCGCCAGGGAGCAGGAGTTCAGCCGCTTCGCGAGCCACGAGCTGCGCACCCCCAACATGGTGATCCAGGGCTCGGCGGCCCTGCTCGGCAAGGTGACGGACTTGCCCGCCCCCGCCGCCCGCGCGGCTGGCCGCATCCGCGCCGCCAGCGACGAGATGGCGCTGCTCACCGAGACCTTCCTGCTGCTGGGCCGCAAAGAGGCCGTGGAGCGGCCACCCCAGCGGGTGGCCCCGCTGATCCACCAGGAGCTGGCCCGCCTCGCCCCCCTGTTGCAGCGCGAAAGCCTGGAGATCCGGCTCAATCTGGACGAGCAGAGCGAGGTGCAGGCTCCCCTCTCCCTGCTCGCCATCGCGCTGGGCAACCTGTTCAAGAATGCTTTGAGCTACGCCGATGGCCATATCGAGATCAGCCTGACGGCGCAGACCCTCACCATCAGCAACCCCACGGCGGCGGCGCCGGATCAGATCCTCGGCTACGGCTGCGGCCTGACCATCATCCAGCGCATCTGCGAGAAGCTGGACTGGCAGATTGAGACCCAGCTGGAAGAAGGGGTGTTCAGCGCCAGGCTGGTGATGGGTCAGGGCGTTGTGATTGGCGAGGACTCATCACCCGCCGATAAGGGCTGAGGCTTGTAGCAGACCCCTCATCCCGTTCCTTCGAAAAAAGCGGGAGAAGGGAGCAAACACGCCCATCAGCCAGGCAATGGAGTTCATCCGTATTTCTTCCCCCTGGTCACCGCCAACCCAGCTATCTGGCCAACACTCGGTAGGTCCCCTCTCCCTCTGGAAGAGGGCTAGGGTGAGGGGATAACTTCTCAACGAAATCAACAGAAACAACAAGGCGCCCGAGGGCGCCTTGTCTGTTCCAACCATCCCGATTACCGAGGTCACTCTGCCGGCTTGTGCTTGCGGCTCGCCTTGAGTTCCAGAAAATCGATGATCTTGCCCGCCACATCCTTGCCGGAGGCGGCCTCCACCCCTTGCAGACCGGGGGAGGAGTTCACCTCCAGCACCAGGGGGCCGCGGGCGCTGCGCAGTATGTCCACCCCGGCCACGTCCAGCCCCATGATCTTGGCGGCCTGCACCGCGGTCGCCCGCTCTTCCGGGCTTATCTTGATCGCCTCGGCGGTGCCGCCGCGATGCAGGTTGGAGCGAAACTCCCCCGGCTGGGCCTGCCGGCGCATGGCCGCCACCACCTTGCCGTTGACCACCAGGCAGCGGATGTCGGCACCGTTGGCCTCGCGGATATACTCCTGCACCAGGATGTTATTGTTGGTCTGGATGAAGGCTTCGATCACGCTCTCGGCGGCCTTCTGGGTCTCGCACAACACCACCCCAATCCCCTGGGTCCCTTCCAGCAGCTTCACCACCAGGGGGGCGCCGCCCACCATGGTGATGAGATCCGGCACGTCGTGGGTACTGTGGGCATAGCCGGTGATGGGCAGGCCTATGCCGTGGCGCGACAGCAACTGCATGGCGCGCAGCTTGTCCCGGGAGCGGGAGATGGCGACCGAGCTGTTCAGCGCCATGGTATTCATCATCTCGAACTGACGCAGCACGGCGGTGCCGTAGAAGGTGATGCTGGCGCCGATGCGCGGGATCACGGCGTCATAGTTCCCCAGCTCCCGCCCCTCGTAGTGGATCGAGGGGTTGTGGGAGGCGATGTTCATATAGCAACGCAGGGTGTCGAGCACCTCGACCTGATGCCCACGGGCCCGAGCCACCTCGACCAGACGGCGGGTGGAGTAGTTGTTGGGCTCACGGGATAAAATGGCAATATTCATGGAAATGGCAGACCTGATAATCGGACTGGAGAGTATAAGGTGCCACGGACTGCTGGCAACGCTAATCCTTTCCCCTCACCATTCGTCTTTCTGCAAGACAATCTAAAACAGAGTCAATGAGGCCCTCGCAGTTGCTGCTGCAGCTCCAGCAGCAACCCCACCTCCCGCAGGCGGCGGGCCGTCGCGCCATGCCACCCTGTGACCGGGGTCGGCGCCAGCAGGGTCTGGGCGATGCAGTGGCGATAGAGGGGCCCCTCCAGTTGCCAGCGCTGCACCAAGCCGTTCTCATGATGGTGCAGCCAGGCCTGATTGCCGCTGCGCAGCAGCTCCAGCCGTCGCCCGTCTTTCAGCAGGAGGCTGAGCCCCTTCTTCTCCACCCCGGGGCCGGCGTACTTGTCGAGCCAGAGGGTCAGCGGCACCCCGGCCGCCTCACCCAGCAGGCAGGCACGTCCCTCGGCGGTGCGCAGATCCCCCTGTTCAATGGGCTGGCCCAGCCGATCGCAGACGCCCTCGGCGACCAGATGCAGGCTGTCGTCCCCGCCGAGGGCCACCAGCAGCTCGCGGATCATCGCCAGCACATGGGTGCCGATGTCGAGGATGACCCCGTCCGGGTGGTGGAAGGTCCGTTGATCCGGCTCGCCGGTGGCGAAGTTGAGGGCGAAGGGGTGACCCTCTGCATCGATGCCGCAGGGCTCCAGCAGGAAGCCCTCCACCTCGGCCACGTCCAGAATGGTCGCGGGCCGAACCCGGGCCTCGCCCGTCAGGGGCTGCCAGCTCGCATCCAGCTCACCACGGAGCAGTTGCTGGACGGCAATGCGCGCCATCCAGTGATCCAGCGCCAGTACCCGGCCCGCCACTGCGGGATCCGCCAACAGGGCCCGCAAGCGGTCGTGCTGGGCCAGGCTGGCCACCACGGGCTTCTCCACCAGGATGAGGGGGATCTGGCTCGCCAGCGCCTGCTCCAGCACCGGCAAGTGCAGCAGGGAGGGCGTCGCAATGACCAGCCGGTCCAGCGGCAAGGCCAGCAGGGCCTCCAGACTCGAGGCCTGAGTCACTCCCGGCAGCGTCAGCACCGGGTCAAAGCCCCAAATTTCAGCATCTTCTGCCAGTGCAATGAGCGCAGGCAGATAGGCCGTCTGCACCACGGCTCCCAGGCCGACAAATCCAATCTTCATAACGACCTCAATTCAGGTTCTGCCACGGCAGTCGACCCGATCAATGCAGGTTAGGCCCCAGCCAGCGTTCGGCTTCCACCAGGGTCATGCCCTTGCGCACGGCGTAGTCTTCCACCTGATCCTGCTGGATCTGGGCCACCGCGAAGTACTTGCTGTCGGGGTGGGAGAAGTACCAGCCGGATACCGCCGCCCCCGGCCACATGGCGTAGGACTCGGTAAGTTTCATGCCGATGCCCTGCTCGACCTTCAGCAGCTCCCAGATGCTGCCCTTCTCGGTGTGCTCGGGGCAGGCGGGATAGCCCGGTGCCGGGCGTATGCCGCGGTAGTTCTCGCGAATGAGCTCCTCGTTGGAGAGGGCCTCGTCCTGGGCGTATCCCCAGTGCACTTTACGCACCTGCTCGTGCAGGTACTCGGCGAAGGCCTCCGCCAGACGATCGCACACCGCCTGGATGAGGATGGCGTTGTAGTCGTCGTGCTCGGCCTTGTAGGCTTGCGCTATGACCTCCTCGCCGATGCCGCCGGTCACCGCGAAGGCACCTATCCAGTCCGGCTTGCCGCTCTCTTTCGGCGCCACATAGTCCGCCAGGCAGTAGTTCGGGAAGCCCTGCTTCTCGCTCTGCTGGCGCAGGTGATGCAGCACTTTACGCACCTGGGTGCGGGATTCGTCGGTGTAGACCTCGATGCTGTCTCCCACGGCGTTGGCGGGGAACAAGCCTATGATACCGGCGCAGCGCACGCTTTGATCTCGCTCGAGTTTATCCAGCATGGCGTTGGCATCGGCAAACAGCTTGGTCGCCTCCTCGCCGATGATTTCGTCTTCCAGGATGCGCGGATACTTGCCCGCCAGCTCCCAGCTCAGGAAAAACGGCGTCCAGTCGATGTAGGGGCGCAGCACTGAGATGGCGATATTTTCGAACTTTTGCACGCCGGGTTCGCACGGGGCGGGCGGCTGATAGCCGACCCAGTCCAGCTGATGTTTGTTCGCTCGGGCGTGGGCCAGGCTGACCGGCTTGGAGCGCGGCTGCTTGCGGGCGTGCTGCTCCCGGGCGATTTCGTACTCCTTGTCGATGCGGGCCACGAAGGCGGGCTTGAGTTCGCTACTCAGCAGGCTCTGGGCCACCCCGACCGCGCGTGACGCGTTCGACACATAGACCACGGGTTCTGAGTAGTTCTGCTCTATCTTGACCGCGGTGTGCGCCTTGGAGGTGGTAGCGCCGCCGATCAGCAGCGGCAGCTTGAAGCCCTGACGCTCCATCTCTTTGGCCACGTGTACCATCTCGTCCAGAGAGGGGGTGATCAGGCCCGACAGCCCTATGATATCGGCGTTCACCTCGCGGGCGGTCTTGAGGATCGTCTCGCAGGAGACCATGACCCCGAGGTCCACTATCTCGTAGTTGTTGCACTGCAACACCACGCCGACGATGTTCTTGCCGATGTCGTGCACGTCCCCCTTCACGGTGGCGAGCACTATCTTGCCGTTGCTGTAGCCGCCCTGCTTCTCCGCCTCTATGTAGGGCTGCAGATAGGCCACAGCCCGCTTCATCACCCGCGCCGACTTCACCACCTGGGGCAGGAACATCTTGCCCGCGCCGAACAGGTCGCCGACCACGTTCATGCCATCCATCAGCGGCCCTTCGATGACGTGCAGCGGCTTCTCGGCCCCGGCCCGCGCCTCCTCGGTATCCTCCTCGATGAAGTCGGTGAGCCCCTTGACCAGGGCGTGTTCGAGCCGCTTGCCCACAGGCCAGCTGCGCCACTCCTGATCCCGCGGATCCTCCGCCTGGGCACCGGCGCCGCGATACTTCTCGGCGATGGCCAGCAGCGCCTCGGTGGCATCGTTGTTCAGGTTGAGCACCACGGCCTCGACCTTCTCTTTCAGCTCCGCCGGTATGTCTTCATAGATGGCGAGCTGACCGGCGTTGACTATGCCCATGTCCATGCCGTTCTGGATGGCGTGGTAGAGGAAAACGGCGTGGATGGCTTCGCGCACCGGCTCGTTGCCGCGGAAGGAGAAGGAGACGTTGGAGACGCCGCCGGAGATCATGGCGTGGGGCAGGTTCTGCTTGATGTCCTTCACCGCTTCGATGAAGTCCACCGCGTAGTTGTTGTGCTCGTCGATGCCAGTCGCCACCGCGAAGATGTTGGGGTCGAAGATGATGTCTTCCGGCGGGAAGCCTACTTGATCCACCAGGATCCGGTAGGCGCGCTGACAGATCTCGAATTTGCGGGCGCGGGTGTCCGCCTGGCCCACCTCGTCGAACGCCATGACGATGACGGCGGCGCCGTAACGACGCAGCAGCTTGGCCTGCTGGATGAATTTCTCCTCCCCCTCCTTCATGGAGATGGAGTTGACCACCGGCTTGCCCTGCACGCACTTGAGGCCGGCTTCGAGCACCTCCCACTTGGAGGAGTCGATCATCACCGGTACCCGGGCGATGTCCGGCTCGCCGGCGATCAGGTTCAGGAAGCGCACCATGGCCGCCTCGGCGTCCAGCATCCCCTCATCCATGTTGATGTCGATGATCTGGGCGCCGCTCTCCACCTGCTGCTTGGCGACGTCCAGGGCCTCGTCGTAGAGCCCCTCCTTGATCAGCCGCTTGAACTTGGCCGAGCCGGTGACATTGGTACGCTCCCCCACGTTCACGAACATGGATTCCGCCGTGATGATGAGGGGCTCCAGGCCCGACAGGCGGCAGGCGACCGGCAGGGTTGGCAAGGCGCGGGGGCGAATGCCCGCCACAGCATCGCTCATGGCGCGGATGTGGGTCGGGGTGGTGCCGCAGCAGCCCCCCACCAGGTTGAGGAAGCCGCTCGAAGCCCACTCGCGGATGTGTTCCGCCATCTCCCCCGCGTCCAGATCGTATTCACCGAACGCGTTGGGCAGGCCGGCGTTGGGATGGGCGCTGACATGGGTCTCGCTGATGCGCGACAGCTCTTCCACGTACTGGCGCAGCTCGTCCGGGCCAAGCGCGCAGTTGAGGCCGAAGGAGATGGGTTTGACGTGGCGAAGCGAATGATAGAAGGCTTCCGTGGTCTGGCCGGAGAGGGTACGACCGGAGGCGTCCGTGATGGTGCCGGAGATCATCACTGGCAGGGCATAACCTAGCTCCTCGAACACCAGATCCACCGCGAAGGCGGCGGCCTTGGCGTTGAGGGTATCGAAGATGGTCTCGATGAGGATGATGTCGGCGCCACCCTCGATCAGGGCATGGGTAGATTCGGTGTAGGCGGCCACCAGCTGGTCATAGGTGACGTTGCGCTTGCCGGGATCGTTCACGTCCGGCGAGATGGAGCAAGTGCGGTTGGTCGGGCCCAGCACACCGGCCACGAAGCGCGGCTTGTGGGGCTCTCTCGCCGTCCACTCGTCGGCGACGGCGCGGGCCAGCCTGGCGGCCTCGCGGTTGATCTCGGCGGAGAATTCTTCCATCTCGTAATCGGCCATGGCGATACGGGTGGCGTTGAAGGTGTTGGTCTCGAGGATGTCGGCACCGGCGGCGCAATACTGATCGTGGATCTCGCGGATCACCGCCGGTTTGGTCAGCACCAGCAGGTCGTTGTTGCCCTTGATGTCGGTGTGCCAGTCAGCGAAACGTTCGCCGCGATAATCGGCCTCACCCAGCCTGTAGCCCTGGATCATGGTGCCCATGGCGCCGTCGATGATCAGGATCCTTTCCTTCAGGCTCGCTTCCAACCTGTGATTCTTATTCAGCTTTTCGTTAGACACCGCTCGTTCCTCTTACATCCATGCCACTGAGTTAACCTCATCCTAACAGCAAACGAATGGCATGGAAATCTAGCCGTCTATCTGTCCGTAAACTTGATTAAATATAACCATAAATAGGTAATGAGTACCCCCTGAGCCGAGAGTACCCTATGCCCGTCCTCAATGGGGATACGTGCTTGCTGTTTACTAAAGAGAAAAATAACTATGAGCGTCTACTACACACTCTGCTTCTTGGCAGCCCTGGCGATATTCATCGCCTTTGCCAACCAGTATGTGGTGAAGATCCAGACCACCATCGCCATCACGGCCGGATCCATGCTGATCTCCGCGTTGCTGGTGCTGTTTGGTAAGTTGGGTTGGTTCAATCTGGAGCCACTGGCCGTCGAGACCATGGAGAGCATCGACTTCCAGAACTTCCTGCTGAAGGGGATCCTGGGTTTCCTGCTGTTTGCCGGTGGACTCGGCATCAATCTGAAGGCCCTGCGCAGTCAGAAGTGGGAGATCACCATCCTCTCCATAGTGGCGACCCTGATCTCCACTTTCCTCATCGGCTACGGCTTCTGGTTCATCGCCAAGCTGCTGGGCTGGGAGCTGCCGCTGGTCTACTGCATGCTGTTCGGTGCACTGATCTCCCCCACAGACCCCATCGCCGTGCTGGCCATCGTCAAGAAGATGAAGGCGCCGCCCCAGATCGCCATCCAGATCGAGGGGGAATCCCTGTTCAATGACGGGGTCGGCCTGGTGATCTTCGCCACCGTGTTCGCGGTTGCCTTCGGCGGGGTGGAACCCACCTTCACCAGCGTGGCCGGCCTGTTCCTGCACGAGGCCCTCGGCGGCATCCTGTTCGGCGCCGTGCTGGGGCTCATCGCCCACGTGATGATCAGCGCCACCGACGACGGCTCCCTGGAGCTGTTGCTGACCCTGTGCATCCCGACCGCCGGCTTCGCCTTCGCCAACATGATCGGCGTCTCCGGCGCCCTGGCCATGGTGGTCACCGGCATCATGATCGGCAACTGGACTCGTCACTCCGGCTTCTCCGAGCAGAGCCGCCACCACCTGGATCACTTCTGGGAGTTGATGGATCAGTTCCTCAACGCCCTGCTGTTCCTGCTGATCGGTCTGGCGCTGGTGTTGCTGGATCTCGCTTGGCGTGACTGGATCCTGCTGCTCATCGCGGTGCCGCTCTGTCTGGCCGCGCGCTTCATCAGCGTGTCGCTGCCCTACGTGGCCTTCCGCCGCTTCCGCAGCTACAACACCTTCTCCATCCGCATCCTGACCTGGGGTGGCCTGCGTGGTGGCCTGGCCATGGCCATGGCGCTGGCACTGCCCTCCGGCGTCATGCTGCTGCCGGAGCACGGTGTCGATCTGCGGGAGGTGATCCTGGTGATGACCTACTCGGTGGTGATGTTCTCCATCGTGGTGCAAGGCATGACCATCACGCCGATGATCACGGCGGCCAAGAAGGCCAGCGGCAGCTACTAAGCCGCCGCCTGAATGGCATATCACCAATGAAAAGGGCTCCCGACGGGAGCCCTTTTTCTATCCGCTGCGGCCAACAATGGGCATGACCATCACATCACATGGATCACGACAGCCAGGAAGGCCAGCGGCAGCTACCAAGCCGCTGCCTGTGTGGCATATCGCCAATGAAAAGGGCTCCCCACGGGAGCCCTTTTGCCGAGCGGCCACTGGCGAACTCTGTGGCTTTTTTACGCACCGGCGAAATATCTGTTTGCTTTTCATTCATTTTGCGGAGAGAATGCGCCCCGGCTAGTTAATCAGCCCTGTTTATGTTCGCAATGCTTCAACGTTAGATGAATCCTGCCAGTACACACATAACCTCCCTCTGATTTACTCGCCTTGAGAACCGTCAGGCTGTCTGCCTGCGTTGCCCGGCTCTCACGGTGCAGACCCGATCTGCCCACTTCCAAGTAGCACCATGCATCTGCATGTTCCTTGGCGCATTCCTTGAAAAGTGCAGACGCCCCCAAGGGGCTGGGTATTCCTGCGTGGATCTGACCACGTCCATTAACCTGAAATTTGCAAAAACAAGGAGCAAACACTTAATTTATATAGAGAAATACCATGATGAAAGCCGTACAAACACACAAACCCCTGCGTCGTAGCAAACCCGTCAACCTGCCTCCCCAAGAGCAGGATACCGATGCCTTCCTGATCCAGTTCAGTACCCGTTTCAGCGGTGGCTTCGCCATCTCCTGTGATGGCATCCCTGGCGAGTTCTCCATCGAAGACCTCAACTGATCCAGCACACCGACAGCCACGACACAAACAGGCCGCAACTCACGGCGGCCCCTTTGCTCTGTTGCCGTTTGCCGACTCAGACCGGCACGCTTTCCCTGCCTGGATCTTCCAGCAGCAGGCACTCTTCTTCGCTGTCACCCAGCCTGACCAACCGACCCTGACTCAGCCCCAGCTTGGCCAGCAGCCCGACCGAGCGCTCGTTGCCCGGCGTGACGATGGCGATCACTCGCTCTATCCCCAGCCGCTCCCGACCGTCTTGCAGCGCCGCCAGCGCCGCCTCGACCCCATAACCCTGGCCGCGATAAGCAGGCAGGAAGGCGTAGCCGATGTCCTCGCACGGCAGAGTGTCGCGCTTGATCAGGCCACAGATGCCGATCTTGGCCTCATCGTCGCGCCGCATCACCAGATAGAGACCGTGCCCGTGCTGGGCATAGCTGACCGCCGGGCCCTGCTGGATGTAGTCTTCGGCATCGCTCAGGGTGCGCAGGCCGCGATCGCCGATGTAGCGATGAAAGTCGCCGTCGTTGAGCAGCTCGAGGATAAAGGGGGCGTCAGCCGTGGTTAATTCGCGCAGGACGAGGCGCTCGGAGAGGATCATGGCAAGGACTCTTTTGATAGAAACAACAGGGCATCAAGACTGCCCCCGTCGCGGCCCCTTGGCAAGATCTGGCGGGCAGAAGTGACGGAGTCGGCGGCAAAAGTGCCGGCCATGACGCCGAAGGCCGGCCATCCTCGCCCACCCGGGCCCTATTTCGGCGCGAGCCGCGGGCCTGTTGCGGCTATACTGCGACCCCATTCCCATCTTCAATGACACAATCAGGACAGAGACCATGACTGAATCCACCGAATTTTTCGACGGACAGACCCTGCTGGAGATGGTTGATAACCAGCTCGCCGACGGCCACCCCCTGCAGGTCAAGGCCACCCTGATGCGGCTGGTGATGAAAGGCACCCCGCGGGAAGAGGCGCTGCAATACATCGCCTGCGCCCTCGGCGCCGAGTTGATGGCGATGGAAGCCGAGCAGGGCCCCTTCAACCTGACCCGCTACGCCGAATTCCTCGACAGCCTGCCCGAGATGCCCTGGGCCGAATAAGGCTCCTCATCGGGCAAGGCGGGCGGCCAGCCGTTATCATTACTGCCACAGCCAATGACGGGAGTAGACAGACATGCGCTGGCAAGATCGCCGTGAGAGCAACAACGTGGAAGACAGGCGCCAGGAAGGCGGTGGCAGCGGGGGTGGCGGCCTGCCCATCGGTGGCAAGGGACGCCTCATCCTGATAGTGGTGGTGATGGTGGCGGGTTACTACGGCGTGGATCTGAGCCCATTGCTCAACGATCCGGCCCCGCAAACCCAGGCGCCGCGCCAGAATGTGTCTCAGCCAGCCAATGATCCCTTGGCCAAATTCACCTCAGTGATGCTCGCCTCCACCGAGGATGCCTGGGGGGAGATCTTCAAGGCCAGCGGCAGCCAGTATCAGCCCCCCAAGCTGGTGCTCTATCGCGGCGCCACCCGCACCGGTTGCGGTCAGGGTCAGTCGGTGATGGGCCCCTTCTACTGCCCGGCAGATCGCTCCGTCTACATCGATCTCTCCTTCTATCAGGACATGCGCGACAAGCTCGGGGCCGACGGCGACTTCGCCCAGGGCTACGTGGTCGCCCACGAGGTGGGCCACCACGTGCAGAACCTGCTCGGCATCTCCACCAAGGTGCGCCAGCAGCAACAGGGGCTGAGCCAGGCCGCCCAGAACAAGCTGTCGGTCAAACTCGAGCTGCAGGCCGACTGCTTCGCCGGGGTCTGGGGCCACTACATGGAGCGGGAGCAGGTGCTGGAGCACGGCGATCTGGAGGAGGCCCTCAACGCCGCCCAGGCCATAGGGGACGACCGGCTGCAGCAACAGGGCCAGGGCCGGGTGGTGCCGGACAGCTTCACCCACGGCAGCTCGGCCCAGCGCCTCGCCTGGTTCAAGAAGGGCTTCGACAGTGGCAAACCCGCCAGCTGTGACACCTTCGCCGCCCGCTAGGAAAGCATGCAGCAACTAAAGAGCCGACCCTTGGGTCGGCTCTTTGCTGTGGGCTGGCGGTGTTGCCGGCTCAGGACTTGTCGCTCATCTCATCCACGACGTCGACCGGTAGCAGATCAGTAAAGACGAAGCCGTCTCTCACCACAGTTTCCCCTGTTTTTATGGCCAACGGCCGCATAAACATGGGGCCGTCATAGGCCAGGGTGTGGAACTCGCCGTTCTCGCCGCAAGGGTCCACCCCCTCCGGCAGGGCCGCCAGCAGCGCCTCATCGAAGTCATGGCCGCCGAGGCTCATCTCCAGCTTCTTGGGGTCGAGGGTGCTGATCCGCGCCTTGAGCCCCGCCGCCATCATCTCCCGCGCCAACAGCCGGGTGTCGCTGCCCCAGAGCGGGAACAGCGCCGTGATCCCGGTACCCTCGAGCTGGCGCTCCCGATAGGCGCGCACGTCCTCGAGGAAGAGATCTCCGAACGCCATGTGCCGGATACCCTTGGCCACCACCTCGGCAATGAAGCCGGTCATGATGCGGCCGTAATCCTCGTTGCTGCAGGGCCAGGGCAGATCGATGGTCAGCAGTGGCAGCCCCACGCACTCGGCCTGCTGCACCAGCAACTGCTTGCGCACCCCGTGCATGGCGACCCGCTCGAACGCCTGATTGAGGGTGGTGAACAGTCCCACCACCTCGATGGCCGGGTCCTGGCGCAGCCGATGCAGTGCCCAGGCACTGTCCTTGCCGCTGCTCCAGGAGAGCAGCACCTTGGTCTTTGTCATCATCTATCCAACTCTTGTATAGGGAGCCCCACAGCCAGCGCCTCTGCCGCGGATCCGCGACCGGTCGCCATCAGGCCCGTTTGTGGCTTCAGTGTTGCAAGACTGTGTTGCGAATTGTGCGATTTACATCTCGGGACACAAAAGCATACCCTCGTGAGTGAGCGTGTCCCCGCACAAGGATGGGGAACAATAACTAAAAAATCATGGGAAACATAAGGATATGACTACAGTCCGCACCACGCATGACCATAATCGCCCCCTCAACCGACAGGATTACAAGACCCTGAGCCTGGCGGCCCTCGGCGGCGCCCTCGAATTCTACGACTTCATCATCTTCGTCTTCTTCGCCGTGGTGATAGGCGAGCTGTTCTTCCCGGCCGATATTCCCGAGTGGCTGCGCCAGTTCCAGACCTTCGGCATCTTCGCCGCCGGCTACCTGGCCCGCCCCCTCGGCGGCATCATCATGGCCCACTTCGGCGATCTCATCGGCCGCAAGCGCATGTTCACCCTGAGCATCATCCTGATGGCGCTGCCAACCCTGCTGATCGGCCTGTTGCCCACCTATGCGGCCCTCGGCATAGCCGCACCGTTGTTGCTGTTGCTGCTGCGCATCATGCAAGGGGCGGCCATCGGTGGTGAGGTCCCCGGTGCCTGGGTGTTCGTGGCCGAGCACGTGCCCGCCAAACGGATTGGCATCGCCTGCGGCACCCTCACGGCAGGGTTGACCGCCGGCATACTGCTCGGCTCCCTGGTGGCCACCGCCATCAACCGCGGCATGAGCCCGGTCGAGGTGAGCGAATGGGGCTGGCGTCTGGCCTTCGTGCTCGGCGGGGTGTTCGGCATCGTCGCCATGTACCTGCGCCGCTGGTTGCACGAGACCCCGGTCTTCGCCGAGATGCAGGCCAACAAGGCCCTGGCCGAGGAGCTGCCGCTCAAGACGGTGCTGCGTGAGCACAAGGGCAGCGTCGTCATCTCCATGCTGCTGACCTGGCTGCTCTCCGCCGGCATAGTCGTGGTGATCCTGATGACCCCGACCTACCTGCAAAAAGTGCATGGCATCAGCCCCGCCGATGCCCTGACTGCCAACTCCCTGGCCATAGTCGCGCTCACCCTGGGTTGCATCTTCTACGGCAGGCTGGCCGATGCCATCGGCAGCGGCCCCACCTTCGTGTTCGGCTCCCTGCTGCTGGCGGGG
>NZ_CDDF01000014.1:0-78825 GCF_000819865.1 Aeromonas eucrenophila | reverse complement strand
GCTCCCTGCTGCTGGCGGGGGCGACTTACGCCTTCTATCACGGTCTGGCGGCGGGCATGGAACAGCTGGTGCCGCTCTATGTGCTGGCGGGGTTCGCCGTCGGCATCGTCGGGGCCGTGCCCTATGTGATGGTCAACGCCTTCCCGGCGGCGGTGCGCTTCTCCGGCCTGTCGTTCTCCTACAACGTGGCCTACGCCATCTTCGGTGGTCTGACGCCTATGCTGGTCACCCTCTGGATGAAGGAGGACGTGCTGGCTCCTTCCCACTATGTGGTCAGCCTGGCGGGACTCGGCTTCGTGCTCGGCCTCTGGCTCTGGCTGCGCCAGCGCGGCCAACGTCAGTCCCTGCCGCAAACCGCCTGATGGAAAAGGCCCCGCCAGCTGTCGGGGCCTTTTCATAGGGTCTATATTCAGCCTGCACCGCATAAGGTAACCTTGCGTAGAGCCAGACCACAGTCTGGCTCCTTTCTTTCCAGTCCTATTTAGAGGTTCACAATGTTCTTCCAGGTCGTATTCATCGCCTTGCTGGCGCTGTTGCCCATGGTCAACCCCCCCACCACGGCCACGCTGCTGCTGGGGCTCAGCAAGGGGATGTCCCGCGAGCACATCCGCCGCCAGATCAATCTGGCCGCCATCTATCTGTTCGCCACCCTCTGTGTCAGCTTCTTCATCGGATCCTCCATCCTGGATCTGTTCGGGATCTCCATTCCCGGTCTGCGGCTGGCCGGCGGCCTCATCATCGCCTTCATCGGCTTTCGCATGCTGTTCCCCTCACCGAGCCAGGCCGCCGGCGTCGACGTCAACCAGAGCATCGCCTTCGTGCCGCTCACCATGCCCAGCATGTGTGGCCCCGGCACCATGGCGCTGGTGATCAGTGGCGCCGCCCAGATAGCCGAGCTGCCCGCCGACTACAACCGCTTCGTCATCTACGCCGCCATGGTCACCGCCTTCGCCCTGATGAGCCTGCTGAGCTGGGGCGTGCTCAAACTGGCTGATCCGGTCTGCAAGATCCTGGGCGCCACCGGCATCGACGCCATGACCCGCATCATGGGCTTCCTGCTGGTGTGCATGGGCATGCAGTTCTGCATCAACGGCATCAAGGAAGTGGCGCAGGACCCCGTGTTCCACGGCGCACCGGCTGCCCAGATCCAGCACCAGGAGCCAGGCTCGGCCGAGCACAAGATCGAACCCGGCATGGTCGCGCCACGCTCCTGAGCGGGGTCAGTCCATCGAGGGAAAACCGATCGCAGGTTATTTTTCGTACAGACAGGGTTCAGCTAGCGAGGCCTAAGGTGGTATTGCCACATCAATCTACCCCTCAGGAGATATGCCATGGAAGTTATGCTGACTGAGATCCGTAGCTACAGCCTGTTTCACGAATACCTGAACGTGGTCGGTGTCGCCGGCCCCTCCTCTGCCCAGAGCGCGCAGGAGTGGGAGTACAAGGATGCCGACCGTCTGGTGGCCCAGATCAGGCGAGACCCTCAGGGCAATACCCGCTACTACATAGATGCCCGCGCCATCTCGATCAACTGACCCGCTCTGCATCAATCAGCCCCGGCATCGCCCGGGGCTTTTTGTTGCCCCTTCTTGGCAGCAATAAAAAACCCCGGCCTGGAGCCGGGGTCTTTGTCGGGTCGCGATGCGAGCGCTTGGCCCTATTGGGTGCCGCCCACGGTGAGCTGATCCAGCCTGAGGGTCGGCTGACCGACGCCGACCGGAATGCTCTGCCCCTCCTTGCCGCAAACCCCAACCCCGCGATCCAGGGCCAGATCCCGGCCCACCATGGAGACCTGGCTCATGGCCTCGGGGCCGTTGCCGATCAGGGTCGCGCCCTTGATGGGGGCGGTGATCTTGCCATCCTCGATGAGATAGGCCTCGGAAGCGGAGAAGACGAACTTGCCGGAGGTGATGTCCACCTGGCCGCCACCGAAGTTCGGGGCATAGATCCCCTTCTTCACCGAGGCGATGATCTCCGCCGGATCGTACTGACCCGCCAGCATGTAGGTGTTGGTCATGCGCGGCATCGGCAGGGCGGCATAGGATTCGCGCCGGCCGTTGCCGGTCAGCGGCACCCCCATCAGCCTGGCGTTCTGCTTGTCTTGCAGGTAGCCCTTGAGGATCCCGTTCTCGATCAAGACGTTGTAGCCACCCGGCGTGCCCTCGTCATCTATGCTGACGGAGCCGCGCAGGCCCGGCAGGGTGCCGTCGTCGACGATTGTGCAGTGTTTGGAGGCGACCTGCTCACCGATGCGACCGGCGAAGGCGGACGAGCCCTTGCGGTTGAAGTCTCCCTCCAGACCGTGACCCACCGCCTCGTGCAGCAGCACGCCGGGCCAGCCGGCGCCGAGCACCACCGGCATGGTGCCGGCCGGCGCGTCTATGGCCTCGAGGTTGACCAGCGCCTGGCGCACGGCTTCCCGCACATAGCCGAAGGCCCGGCTCTCCAGCCCGTCCAGCTCCAGGAAGTAGTCATAACCACAACGACCACCGCCACCCGCGCTGCCGCGCTCGCGGCGATCCCCCTTCTCGGCGATCACGGTCACCGACAAGCGCACCAGCGGGCGCACGTCGGCGGCCAGGGTGCCGTCGGTGGCGGCCACCAGGATCTCTTCATAGACACCGCTGATGGAGGCCATCACCTGATTGATGGCGGGATCCAGGCTGCGGGCAAACCTGTCCATCTGCTCCAGCAAGGCGATCTTCTGATACTTATCGAGGGTCTGCAGGGGATCCATGGCCGGGTAGAGCAGGTTCGCTTCGGTGCGGGCCCAGGCCTTCACCTTGCCCTGAGCCCCGGCGGCGGCGATGCCACGGGCGGCGGTGACCGACTGTTGCAGCGCCAGCAGGCTCAGCTCATCGGAATAGGCGAAGCCGGTCTTCTCGCCACTGACGGCGCGCACACCCACACCCTGGTCGATGTTGTAGCTGCCATCCTTGACGATGCCATCTTCCAGCATCCAGGACTCGTGCCAGCTGCGCTGGAAATAGAGGTCGCCGAACTCCACCTGATGACTCATCAGGCTGCCGAGCAGCTGTTGCAGCCGCTCTTCATCTAGGTCGTTCGGGGCCAACAAGGAGGCACTAACCTGGCTCAATAGACTCAATCTTCTGCTCCATTCTCACTGGGAGATGTCGTAACAATATTTCTTCACCCTCTCTCATGAGAGGGTCGTGACCCCATGCGATCCGGTTTCCCACCGTCCGATTGCGCTGCGCTAATCGAACCTGCGGGAAACCCGACTCGACGAGGCTAAAGCAGGCGGGCGTGTTGCAGCACCGGCATGGTTCGCTTCAATTCTTCGATAAGCCCGGCATCCATCTGTGCCAGCACAGTGCCGGCGCCGCTCGGCTGGCAGGCCAGCACCCGACCCCAGGGATCGATCACCATGCTGTGGCCCCAGGTCTGGCGCCCCGTCTCGTGGGTGCCGCCCTGGTTGGCGGCCACCACATAGCACTGGTTCTCGATGGCGCGGGCCCGCAGCAGCGGCTCCCAGTGCACCTCGCCGGTCACGGCGGTGAAGGCCGCCGGCACCAGCAACACCCGCGCGCCGGCGAGGGTCAGCTGGCGATAGAGCTCGGGGAAGCGCAGATCATAACAGATAGAGAGGCCGAGGGGACCAAAGGGGGAGTCCACCACCACGCAGTCCTGACCAGGACTGAAAGTCTCCGACTCCCGATAGCGGCCGTGGCTGTCCGCCACATCCACGTCGAACAGATGGATCTTGTGGTAATGGCCTCTGCGCTCCCCGCTGGGATCGAACACCAGCGAGCTGGTGTGGATGTGGGTCGAGCCGGGGATCCGGGTTGGCATGGCGCCGGCCACCAGCCAGATCCCATGCTCCCTGGCCCAGGCGGCCAGTTGCGTCTGAATGGGGCCGGCCTCGCCCGGTTCGGTCCCGATCGCCTCGGCACCATCCAGATAACCCTGCCGCTCGCCAAACAGGGCGAAGTTTTCCGGCAGCAGCGCCAGCAGCGGCCGCTCCTTTGGCAGGGCAGACAGCTCGGTGGCGATCTGTGTCTTGTTGTCCTGCCAGTGACGGCCGGAGATCAACTGTATGGCGGCTAACCACATGACGCGCTCCTTGTCGTTGGGCAAACCGTCCGATGCAGCCCGGCTTGCTGGGATATTCAGCACTATGATGGGTTCGGCCCCAAGACGAAAGAGCCTTGCACCGGGATGGCCTCAGCGCTGACCTGATCCCTGATGCTTGGGATTGAGCAGGAAGGGGCTGACCTCCTCGGCGGGCAGCTTGGGGGCCACCGCATCGACCGCGTCCTTCTGTTGCTGATTGAGCTTGATGCGGGCCCTGTCCCGACCAGCCTCGATCAGTTTCGGATCGTTGAGCGGGCCAGAGACCCTGAAATCGATGCGGGTCACCACATCCACCACCGGCTCCAACAGCTTGGAGAGCGCCAGCACATAGAGCCCGGTGATCGGGGTCAGCGAGAAGGCCGCCACCACCGGCAGGGTGCCCCCCAGATTCGGGGAGAAGCTCAGCTCGTAATCGAGTCGCCAACGCACCAGATCGGCGATGCCCTCGCCGCGCAGGTTGCCCGCCGCCCCCTTCATGAAGAAGTCCTGGTTATCCACCTGGCCCTGCTTGACCTTGGCCGAGGCCGACATGGACTCGAAGTAGAAGCCCTTGTCGAACACATCGCGAAAATCGAGGCGCAGCTTGCGCAGCAGGGAATCCAGGCTGAGCAGGGAGAGCAGTCGCGCCCCCTTGTCATTGACCTCACGCAGGGTGCCTCCCTCCAACTTGAGATCGGCACTACCCGCCAGGGTCGACACATTGGGTCTATAGGGCACGTCACCCCAGTTCAGATCCAGCACCAGCTTGCCTGGCGCATCGCCGATGGGGGAGGTAAAGCCGAGCCGCTTGAGCAAGAGTTCGCTGTTCTGGGTGTCGAGCTTGGCCTGGGCACGGGTCTGCATCTGGCCGGGCTGCGCCAGCCATTGGGCACTCCCCTTGAGGGTGCTGCCGGCGAGCTTCATCTCCAGCCCCTTGAGATCGAGCCGGTTGTTACCGGGCACCAGCTCCCCCTTCAACTCACCGAGGGGCAGGCTGCCGAAACGGCAGTCCACGCAGCTGAAGGTAAGCCAGGGTATGGTGTCCATGATGGCCTTGTCCTGGCGGGCATCGGGCTCAGGGCTGAGATCCGAACCCTTACCGGACCAATGGATGCGGGCAAACTTGGCATCGATGGGTTGCTTGCCGGTGACGGGAATGCGCACCACCCCCATCACATCCGGGCTGTCGATCATCACCTCGGTTGCCTGGTTGACCGGCCCCACGGTGAAGTGCACCGCCTTGAGGTTGGCGCTGCCGATGTCGGCCCGGGCCAGCTGGCCATCCACCCACCACTCCTGTGGCAGGAAGGCGGGGCCGACCACCGCATTGCCACCCGGCGCCGGATCGGGCAACCAGCGCTTGAGCCGCGCCAGCCAGCCGGCCACGTCCGCCTGTTGCTGGTTGATGGCGAGCAGCATGGGCTTGTCCTGCAACACCCGGGCGCCGGGTTGACCTATGTCGACCCGTACCCGGCTCAGGTAAGGCGCGCCTTCGCCATAGACCAGCCGGCTCTGCATATCCACGTCGGCCCCCAGCACACCGCGGATGTCGGCGCTGCCGTCGCGGCCGCGCACCGTTACCTTGAGGGGGAGCTGGCTGCCGGCGGCCTTGGCCAGCGGTACCGGCAAGTCCAGCCCCATCCCCTGCAGGCTGGAGTCCAATGCGAGCTGGAAGCTGAAGGGGCTGTTTTCCGGCAGGGTCAGCCCCAGGGTGCCGGTCCAGTTGCCACGCCCCTTGAGCATCTCGAGGGCCGGGATATCCTGGCGCTGGCGGCTGCTGTCCCAGAGTCCCTTGAACTTGAGATCGACCTGATAGCGATTGGGCAGTTGCTTGCCCTGATAATCCAGGGTCAGCGGCTGATTCCACAGGCTGGCCTTGAGATTGCGGAAACGGGTGTGCTCGTTGTCGTATTCGAGCCGGCCATCGACGCTCTCCAGCGGCATGTCCAGGGTCGCTATCCTGACCTTGTTGTTGTGGAACAGGGCATCACCGCTGGCCTTGACCTCCCCCTCGCCATCGAGGGGGATATCCAGCTTGACGTTGCCCTTCATGGGCCCGCGGATTTCGATCTCCCGCAACGCCTGCCCCACCGAGCCACCGAGCGGCGAGTCCTGCAGATAGTCGCTGATGGCCTTGCCCTCGCCCGCGACCTTGGCGTCGATATAGAGCCGGGCGCCGCCGTAGGTCGGGATGTCGGCGTCGATGAAGTCGGACTGAGCCTTGCCGAGCCGGGCGAAGTCGCTGTGCATGAACAGGCCGGCGTTCTGGAACAGCAGGTCGATCCGCAGATCGGTGAGGGGTTGCCAACCGGGGAAGAACTGGAAGGTGGCCTGCTCGAGGGGCACCGCCACCTGGAAGACGCCCTTGCCGTTGTCGTAGGGGAAGTCCCTGAACTCGCCGTACCAGAGCAGATCGGCCCCCTTGGCCTGACCCCCCTTGATGGCACCGCTCAGGTAGTCCACCAGCCCCTTGCTCATGGCTTGCAGGGGATAGTAGCGATCCGCGTGGGCCGCCGTCTTGACGTTGATGCGACCGGTCAGGGCGAGGAAGGGGTGCTCGAACAGATCGAGCCGGAAGCGGCTGGCGAGGGTCAGATCCGAGTTGTCCAGCAGGATGTCCTGGCCGTAGAGCACCCAGCCCTCCGGTGCCTTCCACCAGTCGAGCTGCGCCCCCAGGCTGTTCACCGGGATCGGCTCCTTGAAGTGGCGGGCCGGGTCCAGCTTGCCCTTGCCAAGGCTCAAGCGGGCGCTGCCGCCCGCCGGGGTCAGCCAGAACTCACCGTCCAGGTTTTGCAGGCCGGGCACATCGTGCCAGGCGGTGGTGCCGAACCCGACCAGATGCCCGTTGAGGGAGAGCCCCTGCCAGTCGGCATCGGCTTGCAGGATCAGATCCTGCAGCTGGCCCTGGGGCTGGGTGCGCTTGAGGGTGTCGGCCAGTTTGGGATAGAGGCCGGAAACCAGCTGACTCAGGCTGGCGATCTGGCTGAGGTCGATGGCGGGCACATAGCCCTGGATGCGGGAGCCGGTCCGCTCGAGTTGCAGCCGACTGTGCAGCCAGGTCGCGCCATCGAGCTTGAAGATGACGTCGTGGCTGGCGAACTGCCAGTCTTCGCCCTCACGGCGCAGCTGGATCTTGCCGCCGCGCAGGTCGAGCCGGTGATATGCGCCCTTGCCCTTCTTCTGCTCGTCACGCCCGGACGGGCTTTCTTTGCCGGCAGGGGCCTTGCCCCGGTGCTGTGCCTGCTTGGCTTCGTCCTGCCATATCAGATGGTTGTTGCCAAAGGCCAGCAGGGAGTCCCCCAGCTTGCCGCCCTCAAACTCGCTCCACAGCTGGAAGTCGAGCTGACCCGTGACCTTGGGTTCACCAGCGTGGATCCGCGCCAGCATGGGGCTGATGTCGAGCTCGCTGGCCCCCAGATAGAGCTGGCCCCGCAAGCGATCGAGCCGCGCTTCGGGGGCATCCACATCCAGGATGAGATCGATGGTGCTCTCGCCCACCCCGTTGATGAGGTAGGCCTTGCCCACCCCCTGATGGCGCTTGCCCCGGTTTTGCCAGCGCAGCTGGGCGATGTTAAGGGCGCGCACCTCCCCCAAGGCCGTGGTGATGCTGAGGCGGGTGTCGTGGATGTCGAAGGTGGAGAGCTGGGTCAGCAGGAAGCGCAGCAAGGCTTGCTGCTGGTTCGGATTCTTCGCGCTCGCCGGCTCCGCCGGCTGGGCCAGATCCAGCGCTATGTCGCCATCGCTGAGCAGCAACTGGCCGAACACCGGCCGCCACTCATTGAGTGAGCGCCAGAAATCGAGGTGAGCCCAGACCTTGCCAAGACGCAGGGAGAAACGCCCCGAATCCGGGGCGATGGCGAGCCCTTGCAGCTCGAGGGCCGGGCCACGCCGGGTCCAGTCCAGCCCGACGCGCTCGACGCTGACCTCCAGCTGGCTGTCGCCGAGCAGGGTGGTGATCAGCGCCTGCCTGTGCTGGTTGAGCAGGGGGCCGCCGAGGCGCACCAGACTGACCAGAATGGCCAGCAGCACGAAGAAGACCCCGAGGGCTAACCAGCCCCGACTCAGCCAGCGGTAGACCAATTACATCATCACCACATCGAATTGTTCCTGCCCACAGAGCGGCTCGGTCACCACCCTGACCTGCTTGCCGATGAAGACTTCCAGCTCGGCCAGGCTGTGAGACTCCTCGCCCCGCAGATAATCGGCAACGGACGGCGCCGCATAGACGGTGAACTGATCCGCATCGTAGGCGCGGTTGACCCGGATGATCTCCCGCAGGATCTCGAAGCAGACCGACTCCACCGTCTTGACCCGGCCGCGCCCCTTGCACTCGGGACACTCGGAGCAGAGCACATGCTCCAGGCTCTCGCGGGTGCGCTTGCGGGTCATCTCCACCAGGCCGAGCTGGGAGAAGCCGTTGACGTTCGTCTTGGCCCTGTCCTTGGCCAGCGCCAGCTCCAGGCTGTGCAGCACCCGGCGGCGGTGATCCTCGGACTGCATGTCGATGAAGTCGATGATGATGATGCCGCCGAGGTTGCGCAGCCGCAGATGGCGCGCGATGGCGGCGGTCGCCTCGACGTTGGTGTTGAAGATGGTCTCTTCCAGATTGCGGTGGCCGACGAAGGCGCCGGTGTTGATGTCCACCGTGGTCATCGCCTCGGTCTGATCGATGATGAGGTAGCCGCCGGATTTCAGCTCCACCTTGCGCTCCAGCGCGCGCTGGATCTCGTTCTCCACGTCGTAGAGATCGAAGATGGGAGAGTCGCCGAGGTAGTACTCCAGCTTGTTGGCCAGCTCGGGCACGTACTCCTCGGTGAAACGCTTGAGCTGATCGAAGCTCTGGCGCGAGTCGACCCGGATCTTGTCGAGCTCGGCACCGACGAAGTCGCGCACCACCCGGAAAGCCAGGCTGGGATCCTCGTACAGGATCTTGCAGGGCGGGTACTTCTGCTTGCGCTCCAGGATCTTGCGCCACAGCCGTTTCAGGAAGGCGGCATCCTGCTCCAGCTCCTGCTCACCCACCCCTTCGGCGGCGGTACGGATGATGTAGCCACCGAGATCGTCCACATAACCGGCCACGGTGCGCTTGAGGCGCTCACGCTCCGCCTCCGACTCGATGCGCTGGGAAACCCCTACATGCGCACTCCCCGGCATGAATACCAGATAGCGGGAAGGCAGAGTGATGTCGGTGGTGAGGCGGGCACCCTTGGTCCCCAGGGGATCTTTCACCACCTGGACCATGATGTCCTGCCCCTGGCGCACCAGCTCGGCGATGTTGCCGGCCTGGAACTGCTCCTTCTCCTTGATCGCCACGCACTCGGTGTGCGGCACTATGTCGGAGGCGTGCAGGAAGGCGGCCTTGTCCATGCCGATGTCGACGAAGGCGGCCTGCATGCCGGGCAGTACCCGGCTGATCTTGCCCTTGTAGATGTTGCCTACGATGCCGCGCTTGGCCTGACGCTCCACGTGCACTTCCTGCAGCAGACCGTTCTCGACCAGGGCGACCCGAGTCTCGGAGGGGGTGACGTTCACCAGCAGTTCGACTGACATAAGTTACCTTGCCTTTCTAGTTTTGAATTCTGACTGCCAATGGCACGACGACGTACGCAAGTGGTAACGCAGCAGGGGACCGCTGGAACGGATTATCGGCTCTGCTCGAGCTGCTGGCGGATCAGCAGATCCGTTTCCAGCAGGGGCAGGCCGACCACGGCGCTGTAGCTCCCCTCGATGCGGCTGACAAACTTGCCGGCGATGCCCTGAATGGCATAGCTGCCGGCCTTGTCGCAGGGCTCACCGGTGCGCCAGTAGGCCTCGATCTCGGACTCGTCCAGCTTGCGAAACGCCACATTGGTGGTGACCAGCCGCACGTCGCAACGCTCGGGGGTGGCCAGCGCCACCGCGGTCATCACCTGATGCACGCGGCCGGAGAGTGCCTCCAGCATGTCTTTCGCATCGAGCAGATCGGACGGCTTCTCCAGCACCCTGTCCCCCAGCACCACTATGGTATCGGCGCCCAGCACCGGTAGTGCGGTTGGCGCGGCGGCCAGGCCAGCCATCGCCTTGTCGCGAGCGAGCCGGCAGACGTAGTCCTGGGGCTTCTCGCCCTCGCTGCGCTGCTCGGGCACATCCAGCCTGAGCACCTCGAAGCGGTAGCCCAACTGGGTCAGCAATTCGTGCCGGCGGGGGGAGCCCGAGGCGAGATACAGTTGCGGTTCGTTGTGCTTGTTCATATTCACTTAATGAGATGAGTTACAGTGACAATGCGTTGTTTTTGCTCATATTCACTTGATATTGAAGTGACGACGCACCTTGCGCAAGACCATAAAAATCCAGGGCCATATTAACATCGTTGTCAGCGTCGACCAAAAGTAGGCGAAATTCAGGCTGGCACGGCTGAACAGGTGCTCGGCCCAGAACACGGTGATCTTGCCCACCAGGGAGAGCAGGCCGATGATCAGCGCCTGCTGCCAGAGGGAGAAGTTGCGGATCTTCTGGAACTGGAAGGCCGCCAGATAGGTGGTGATGGCCATGGCCATGGCCCGCACCCCGAGCGTGCTGCCGAGCAGCACATCCAGCAGCAGGCCCGCCACCCAGGCGGTGCCGACGTTGGTTCTGTGGGGCAGCGCCAGCGCCCAGTAGATGAGCACCATGGCGAGCCAGTCCGGCCGGAAGGGTTCGAATTGAAACGGAAGCGGCAGGATCGACAGGCACAGGGCCAGCAGGATCGAGAGCCAGATCCACATCCTGCCACTGGCGGGTTGCAGCATCAGCGCGTCGCCCCCGCCGCCGAGGTGGCTGGCGCAGCAGGCGTAGTCGCCGCGGGCGCCAGGGCATCCTTGTCGTTCACGTCCGGCTTCTTGTCGGTCCAGAGCAGCAACAGATAGCGCAATCTATCCAGCGCCACCAGCGGCTTGGCCTCGACCTGTGCGAAGGGCTTGCCCTCCACGTAATCGGATCGGGTCACCGTCGCCACCGGATAACCTTCCGGGAAGCGGCCGCCGAGGCCGGAGGTGACCAGCAGATCGCCGACCTGGACGTCGGTGTTGCGCGGCAAGTTGCGCAGATCCAGCTTGTCCAGCTCGCCGCCGCCGGAGGCAATGGCGCGCAGGTCGTTGCGCAGCACCCGTACCGGAATGCCGTGGCTGGAATCGGTGATGAGCAGGACGCGGCTGGTGGTGGATCCCACGTGCAGCACCTGACCGACCACCCCCTGATCGTTGATCACCGGCTGGCCGTTGTAGACACCGTCCAGCGCCCCCTTGTTGATCAGCACCTGGTGGCTGAAGGGGTCGGAATCCACCGACAGCAGCTCGGCCACCATCTTGCGAGACTCCTTGTGCACCGGCGAACCGAGCAATTCCCGCAAGCGTTGGTTCTCGTGCTCCAGCTGCTCCAGCTTGAGCAAGCGCGAGCGCAGGGTCAGCAGCTGCTGTTCCTGCTGCTTGGTCTGCTCGATGAGGCTGGAACGGGTCTGAACCTGAGTCGACATGGTGTCGAGCAGGGTACCAGGGGCATTGGCGATATATTGCAGCGGGCTGACCAGCGAGCTCAGATAGACGCGGACGTGCGTAAACACACCGAAGCGGGAATCCGCGACGATGGCAGCGACAGAGATGATGACGGCGAGAAACAACCGTAACTGAAGCGAAGGGCCTCTACCAAAGATGGGTTTCATGAGTCGTCAAAAAAGAGCCGGCGCTCGGCCGGCTTTGGGTCTTATTCGTAGTGGAACAGATCGCCACCGTGCATATCGATCAGCTCCAGCGCCTTGCCGCCACCGCGGGCGACACAGGTGAGGGGATCTTCAGCCACGACGACCGGGATGCCGGTCTCTTCCATCAGCAGACGGTCGATGTCTTTGAGCAGGGCACCACCACCGGTCAGCACCATGCCGCGCTCGGAGATGTCGGACGCCAGCTCGGGCGGGGACTGCTCCAGGGCCACCATGACCGCGGAGACGATACCGGACAGCGGCTCTTGCAGCGCTTCCAGGATCTCGTTGGAGTTCAGGGTGAAGCTGCGCGGTACACCTTCGGCCAGGTTACGGCCGCGGACTTCGATCTCGCGCACCTCTTCGCCTGGGTAGGCGGAGCCGATCTCGTGCTTGATGCGCTCGGCGGTGGCTTCCCCGATCAGGCTGCCATAGTTGCGACGCACGTAGCTGATGATGGCTTCGTCGAACTTGTCGCCACCGATGCGCACGGACTGGGAGTAAACCACGCCGTTCAGGGAGATGATGGCCACTTCGGTGGTACCACCGCCGATGTCGACGACCATGGAGCCGGTCGCTTCGGAGACCGGCAGGCCGGCACCGATGGCGGCAGCCATGGGTTCATCGATCAGGTAGACCTCACGGGCGCCGGCGCCCAGTGCGGATTCCTTGATGGCACGGCGCTCAACCTGAGTGGAGCCGCACGGCACGCACACCAGCACACGGGGGCTGGGGCGGAAATAGTTGTTGTCGTGAACCTGCTTGATGAAGTGCTGCAGCATCTTCTCGGTCACGTAGAAATCGGCGATGACGCCGTCTTTCATCGGACGGATGGCGGAGATGTTGCCTGGGGTACGACCCAGCATCTGCTTGGCGGCATGACCGACAGCAGCGACCGATTTGGCGTTCCCGCGCTCTTGGCGAATGGCGACAACTGAGGGTTCGTTAAGGACGATCCCTTGATCTTTTACGTAGATCAGGGTGTTGGCAGTTCCCAAGTCGATCGACAGATCGTTGGAAAAGACGCCTCTGAGCTTTTTGAACATGGCTACGGGAAATCCTAAGAATTTGGAGGTGCGGAAAACCGGCTAACTTTACCAATGCCCACCCCAATGGGCAAGCGCTCAAACTGTCGCCAATCAAACAGGCGCGACAAAAATGCGAGTCATCACTCACCCGCACAGGCCGACAAACACTACGAAACAAGGAGATAAGACGCAAGCCAATGGCAAACGGCCCCTCTCCTCCTTCGCAGATCAATTTCAGGGCATTACCTCACGGCGATAAATAATCCGATCGTTGCCCCTGTCCCGACCGAAAATGGCCTCACCCAGCAGGTGATCTGTCATGGCCGGATCCGCCAGCCAGGTCGGCGCCGATGGCTGTTGCGCCAATGCGATCCGGTAGGGAATACGTACCGTCTGATTGGGCGCCGCGAAGTGGAAGCGGGTCTCACCGCCATCGAAACCTGTCTGAGTGCCGCCCGGAGCTACATTGCCGAGACCAAGGCGAATGTGGGTACCGTCTTTGAGGATCAGATCCCCCGTCGCGGCGTCATAGCGTTGATCCGCATCGGTGAAGACGATGCCACCACCCGCCAGGGAGACCTGGGTGCAGACATCCTGCTGATTGACTCGCCACTGGCCCCCTTCGAAATACTGCACCTGCAGCGGCAGTGCCAGCGGGGCACTGGCGACCCCCTGCCGGGTGCTGGCCAGCAACCGGCCGTAATAGGCGATCATGCTGTTATCCGACCCCAGCGGTATGGGGAGCTGCCGGGCGGTGCAGTTCACCCCGCTCTGGCAATCCCCTGTCACCCCTGGATTCATGTCCCGACCGGTGAGGAAGCTGATCTCCGTAGCTTCGCCATCAGCTACCTTCAGGCCCAGCCGCAGCAGCCGCAAGGGCTCCTCAGGGGCGGTCAGGCTCGGGGTCAGTTCGCGTAGGCGCACGAAGCGGCTCTGGCCATCGAAGCTGGTCTGCCCGCTCACCCAGTTTTTGGTCAGGGGATCCAACCGGCTGGAGCGATCCACCCCGTCTTTGTTGTTGGCCGCCACCAGGGAGAGCACGCCCTTGGCGAAGGCGTCCCGGTAGTTTTGGGTGATCCCCGACTGCTTGTTGCGCGCCTGCACCGTCGTCTGCACACCAAACGGCTGGCTCATATAGCTAAAACCACCGCAGGCCGGGGTGACGGTGCCGCTCACCAGATTGAAGTCCCAGGGCACGAAGCGCCCCACCGGTACGCTGGTGGCGGCGGGGATGGTGTAGCCGAAATACCCCGTTGATGCAGACGTTGCCACCGGTGGCGTCGCCGTCATCTGGAACACCCCGACCTCGTTGAGCGACTGGGTGACGGCATTGAGATTGTTGCTGGCCGTGATGGCATGGTCATAACTCAGCTTGCTGACCACCGCCTCGACCCCAGGCTTGGGGGCCACCAGCTGGCTGCCAAGCGCTATCTTGGCCAGTACGAAGTTCGGGGTCGCCAGATTGCCGCTGCAAAGATCGGTGTCGTTATCGGCCTGCCAGGCCACGGCGCCGATATTCAGCTGGAAGTCATCGCCCGCCTTCTTGAACACAGGACAGCTGATGTTCCCTGCCGCGCAGGCCCCCTGGGCGGGGGTGATGCAGAGCCCGACCGGGCGGCTGACGAAAAGATCCGAGCCCGTCATCACCAGCCCCGCGGTATCCCCGCTGCCATCGTGGCGGGCATTGAGCCGCATCTGGCCCGCATCCGGGTAGTTGACCGTCAGGGTCACCTCCCCCTTGGCATCAAAGCTGAGATTGCTGGCGGTCGCCGCTCCCTGTGAGGTGGCGATGGCACTGCCGTTGACTGTCACCCTGCTGCCGAAGGTGTTGGTCGCCGGGCTGACGTAGTCGCTCCAGAAGCTGATGGCTTTGCTCACGCTGGCGAAGCTCGGCACACATTGTTGGGTCGCATTGTCCTTTCTGACCGCCTTCATCTGCACTTGCTGAGGCTTGTTGGCCAGGGTGTCCAGCACATCGAACAGGAAGCCGCTGTCGGCGAAATTGAGGGTGCAAGCGGCGGCACTCAAGGCTCCATTGCCGGCCCGGCACAGGGTGGTGCTAAGCGGTTTGGTGGAAGGGGTCGATCCGCTCACCCCCACCGTCATGGCGCTTGCCAGATTGTTGCGAAGCTGCAATGTGGTGGTACCACCGCTGAAGGTCACGGTAGCGGTGTTGCCGTTATAGGTCACCTGGTTGCTGCCTACCCAGCCATTGCTGCCATTCTTAGTCGGTGTCAGGGTGACACTCACCTGATCCGTGACAAGCGTGCTGCAACTGGCATTGGCACAGGCACGGATGGTCAGGGTTTCCGGGTTGCAGGTCAGGGCGTTGCCGCTGTGATCGAACTCGAAGTGATCGATCTGGGTTCCCACCGGGCTGGAGTTCAGAGCGCAGATCTGGACGTTGTCGAGTTCATGGAAGTTGGTCACCGAGCCAGTGGAACCGGTCAACGACAGCAGGAAATTGGCAGGAACAGCTGCCTGGCCGGTCTGGCTCAGCATATTGATGGGACCAACCAGCATACTGTAACCAGAGCCCGTGTTTCGCTCCACGGAGGCAAGTGAACTTCCCGCCGTCCGTGAATCGACGGTAATACGGTAGCGATGAGGACGATTGCTGCTGGTTCCGCTGTCGACAGTAGGGCTCAAGTTGCTCGCCGTGCCGGCCACATAGCGATAGCCCGAGGTGCCCGAGCTGGCGCTGGAACCACGAATAGAAACAGCCTGAGGGCGAGTTCCTGGATTATAAGATCCCCCTTCGTTAGCGTAGTTACCATATTCGTCGAGACCGACGCCAAGCCAGCCCCCGGCAAAGCCACTGATCCCGGTCTTGAATCCATACCCCAAGGGACCACCGAATGCCCCGGGTTGCGGAGTTATCGCGGCATCGGAAAGTACCACCGCCATGCCATCTGCACCGCTCGAACCAGAGGTCTTGTAGGCATACTGATCGAACTCTATGGTCACCAGATTATTGGCCCCTGGGAAGAGGCGCTGGAAAGTCGCGGACGTTGCCTGATCGGTGGTGTTTTGGGTCAATCTCAAACGACCATTTTGCACAGATGGCAGGGTACTGCTGTTGCGTTGCGCCACCACCCAACTATTGCTCAAGGTGCTGGCAGAGAAATCATCGCTAAAGCAGCTGAGCGGCGGAATGATGACATTCTCGTTGATACTGGACTGCGCATCCATGCTCAGATAGCGGGCTGTGACCCGCCCATAGATGGCTGCGTTGTTATTCATGGTCAGCTTGTTATCGGTGTAGAGATAACCGTAAAACTTGGTGCTGTTGTCGAGCACCATGTTGTTGTAGTTAACCCAAATCAAGCGTCCCTGATTGTCGGCATTGACATTAACGGTATTAACGAATTTGACGTCCTGATTGATAAATATCCGGGTCAAGCCAGACCCGGTCAGCTTGATGGTGCCGTTATCTATCGTCAGCTGGTCGATAAAATAATCCCCCTCGCCGAGCAGCAGGGTCGCATTGTTACGCACCGACAGAGTCTTCAGCTGGTACTCACTGCGGCTAGGGAACGTCAGGACGCAATTCTCGGCAGTGATGGAACCATAGCTCGCGAGGGGCACTGTCTGCTGCCCGGATTGGCAAGTCAGCGAGTTGGTGGCGCCGATGGAGGGGAAGCCATTGTTACCGGATAACTTGAGCCCACGAATGTCAGCACCAGTCACTTGGCAAACCTGGTAGCCGCCGGCGCCATTATCACAACGTGGGGTATTGTTCTGATCTTTGTTAATCGAGCAGAAGTTTAACGCTCTGCCTCCTGTCCCATTAATTTTCGAATTGTTGACCTGATAGAGCTGGTCACCGCTGATCTGATGGCAGCTGTTGTTGTTGTTGCCATGGTGTCCCTGCGCAATGGCAGGGAAGGTCTCGTCAGTATTGATATCATCAAACGAAGCCCATGCTGTCGTCACAGTGACTGACAGGCATAGAGTAATCAGCCAACGGGCTATCATGGATTCACTCCATCAAAGGCTTCCGCCACCAAGGTACGGCTGACGGCAAAGTCCGGATTCGGGCCATTGTTCACGCCCGGATCGCCGCAGCGCCCTTCGCTGCTGAAGCGATAACCGGTCCGGGTGGCACCGGCCGCGCTCACATTGAGCTGCTTGCAGGTGACGATGGCCTGGCAATTCACCAGCCCGGGTAGCGCGAAGGTGGTGGTGGAGGCCGATGCGGCGCACTGCTGGGCAGTCCAGCTGTTATTGGGGTAGAGGCGATAGAGGGCTATTTCCAGCCCGCTCTGGGCCGCCATCAGGGCCCGTACACCACGCACCTCGACCGTATTCTTCTCGCCGCTGTCCACCAAAAAGCGGCCCATGGCCGCCGCCAACAAGGCCATGATGACGATGACGAAGAGCGCGATCATGATGGCGCTGCCGCGCTGGGCCCGTCTGCTGGGGGGGAGTGGCTTAAGGAACATTGAGCACCTCCAGCTTGTGGTTGAAGCTGACGCTCTCGCCGCGTTGCTCGAACACCAGCCGCAACCCCACTTCACTTGGGCTGAAGGCGGCAGGATCCCGATAGAAGTAATAGGCTGCCGGGCGGATATGCTCGGCCATCAGCGCAGTCGGGCTCGCAGTGATATCGGTCCCGATAGCGGCGCTTGCCCGGGTCAGCACGGCGCCCTGCACGCAGTAGCGCACCTGCCGGCTGGCAAAATAGACGCGCCGACCTGGGGAGTCCTTGGCGGCACCGTTGCTGAGGGTCAAGGGCAGCGCGCCCGATACATCGCTGCCCACACCGGTGACGCGGGCGGTACAACTTCCCTGCAGGCAGCCCTGATTCAGGAAGCCGGTGCTCGCGAGGGGATAGACGATGGCAAGGTCCTCATCTTTCTTGGGGAGCACGGATGGTGTGACTATGCTGAGCCCGTTGCTGACCGCAGAGCCCAGATAGCGACTGGCGGTAGCGATGGGCCAGAACCGCAGGCAAGTGCCCCGTTCGACCAGCCCCCCCCCGACATCCTCCACTCGCACCGAGCCGGGCACAGCGTCGCGCAGCTCGCGATTAAGCCGCTCCATGGCGAAACGGGCGTCGCTCATCAACTGCTCACGGCGGCTGGCATCCCCGTAGATCTGGGTGCCGATGCCGATAAACTGGCTGGAGAAGGTCACCATGACTCCGAGCAGCAGGATCACCATCACCAGCTCGATCAGGGTAAAGCCCCGCGCCTGCAGCCGTGACCCCATCAGTAGTTCCCCCGATAGAGGGCGAAGGCCAGCTCGCTGCGATCCGGCAGTCGCACCCACAGCTCGACGCGCTTGCCGGTGGAGCAGGTACCGCTGCAAGCTGGCAGAGGATCCTTGGTCAAGTCGACTCCGCTCACCCGGATCTTGACCCCGAACTGCCGGTATTCCGCCTCATCGAGTCCCTGCCCGCTCTGGGCGCTGAAGTAGTTGGCAGGCACCCAGCCAGCATCACAACTGACCAGATTTTTGCTGCAGATGGCGCTGGTCTGATAGTCGTCCACGTCGTTGAACTGATAAGGGCGAACCTCACTGCTCTCCGGGCCATAGTTGGCCGTGTCGGTGCAGGCAGGATAGGTCACGGGAGGGGTTCCGGCCGTCTCGCCGCAGCGAAAACGCCCGCCGTTGTGATCAGAGCGCTCGTCGAAGGATTTTTGCAGCACCTCGTTCAGGATGCGCTGGGCCAGTTGGGCCGCTCGTACCTGCTGCACCGGATCCACGCTTTGAGGCGCCAGACTATTCAACAAGCTCAGGATGCCGGTCAAGGCCACCGCCAGCAGCACTATGCCGACGATAAACTCGATCAGGGTGAAGCCGCGGCGGGCGTCAAGGGAGCGCATGGATATAGCCTTCGGGCTCGATACGGAGGTTGGCACTCTCCCGGCCATCGCTCACCACCAGGTCGCAGCCGGTGAGACAGGCCGCGGGCGTCAGGGGGCGACCGCTGCGTTTGTCAAAACGGATGCTGAATTCGGATTGTCCGTTAAGAGTCACCGACACGCCCGAGTTCACAACGTGCATTGGCGCAGACACAGCACCACCGACTAGTGCCACGGAGTAGTGCCAGAACTGGCCGGGTTTAGCTTGAAAAAAGGTATGCCTGGCATTTTTGGAACCAGCTTGGGAGGGTTCATTCATGTTGATGGTTTGCACCAGCCGCAGCCGGGTCACAACCTCATCACTGACGGTATGGGTTTCAAAGCCGCCTTTGCCCAGCCACTTGGGCACGGCAAAGGCGGCCAGAATCCCGAGTAACAGGATCACTATCACCAGTTCAATCAGGGTGAAACCATCGCTTCGTGCCGTCATGACACAGCACTCCTTGGAGGGAAGATGGAGAGAGTCACCTCTCTCCATCTTGATTGAGATTGACCTTACTTACAGGCAGTCACTTCAGAGGTCGGCAGAGAGCCTGAGACAGCTTCGGTATAAGTAACGAAGCAGTCGGTTGCGGTGGTAGCAGAAACGCCGGCCGGGAAGATCTTGATGCTGCTGGATACCGGAGTGCTGAAACTCCAGTCACCAGAACTCAACTCGAGAACACTCTCGAGATCAGTCTTGGTTGCCTTAGGGTAGCCGTAGGCGATATTCACGCTAACGCCATTGCCGACATCCAATGTCTCGGAAGGAGCAGTGTCCTTGCCAGCAATAACGGCCTTGCTATACACCATGGCACCGGCAGAATTCAGGGAACCCTCAACCCCCTTCAGGGTGGAAGTACGCGCATCATCCTGCAGATTCAGGAACTTGGGCGCGGCGGTGACCGCCAGAATACCCAGGATGATGATCACGATAACCAGTTCGATCAGGGTAAAACCCGCCTGTTTTTTCATTACATTTTCCTCTGTTTATTAATTGATATTGGTCGTCACCTGACCGGAGGCCGGCCGGTAACTGAAACTCATATAGGCATCGGTGCTCCCTTGCGGGTCCTGATACCGTCCATCACTGCCCTTGTTCAGGCTGTTGACCAGATAGTAACGGCAGACCGAATCCAGTCCGTTGTTGCTCACCGTGGCATAGAACTTCAGGTCATTGCCGCTACCGCGCACCTCGTCAAAGTTGGCAGTCGCCTTGGGAGGATTCTGCAGCAGGCCCTCCCAAATATTGAGACAGCGCGGGGCCGTCAGGTTGGCCGGGTCCACATCAACGGAACCGCTCGCCGTCGTGTCCATGGGGTAGCCCGGCGAGAGCTCACCATTGTTGACCTGGCTCTCGGTCGGCGTGGTCAGATAGAAGCGCGAACCGTCGTAGAGCACGGTGTTGAGGCCGTCCTGCCTGGCACGCCCCTCGGCTTCCCACTGGGCTCGCACCAGCGAGACAGCGGTGGCGAAACCGCCGGAGACACCTTCCACGCTGGCCTTCTTCGCCTCATCGGTCACATCCAGGAAACGGGGCAAGGCGGTCACCGCCAGGATCCCCAGGATCACGATGACGATCACCAGCTCGATCAGGGAAAAACCCGTCATCCGACCGGATCCGCAACCGAACGTCACTCTCTTTGCTGCCATGCTGCCTCCGTAATGGTCCGCATTATTTCATGTGGACAGAAAAAAATCATGCAACCGGGGAACTAGATTGAAATTGTTCAAGATTTATTCAGCACGCTGCCATCGGCGAAGCGATAGATCAGCCAGTTAGCCTCCCAGCCAAATTCACATCCCCCACCATCCCGACTGGCCAGCACCTGCAAGCTCGGCATCGACTGTGCCTCCTGACCGAGCAAGGTCAGCCACAGCTGACGGCAGTTGTCGGAAGGGGACTGCAGCGGCAGCACCCCGAGCGGCCAGCCGCGCTCATCGAACTGCCAGGCCACTCCTTGTGCATGCACCAGCTCGGGTCTGCGCTGATCGAGCCAGAGCCCGTGCAAGCGCTGCACCCGCTCGGCAAACTGCTCGCCAAGCAGGCTCAGGCTGACCGCCAGCGCCTCCTCCCTGTGATTGCGGTAGCTCAGGGCCAGGCTAGCGATGATGACCAACAGCAGGACTGCGGCCAGGGCCCGCCTATATCCCCCCAGCCAGCGATCATCCTGCTCCGACTGTCTGCTCATGCCTCTCCCAAACCTTGTCGACTGCGCGTCGCCCGCATCATGTCGCACCACCAAGGGAGTGAAGATGCCGCAAGCAACTCATTACTTGCCACGTACTGCCCGCATCATGTCCCACCATCAGGGGAGTGAAGATACCCACCAACATCGTTCATTACTTGCCTCGCACCGCCCGCATCATGTCCCACATGGGCGTAAAGATACCGAGCGCCAGGACCAGCACCATGACCGCCACTATGCCGATGAGGATGGGTTCGATGCGGGCGGTCAGGCTCTTGAGGTCGTAGTCCACCTCCCGCTCGTAATACTCGGCCGCCTCGTGTAGCAGCTCGTCCACCTGCCCCGTCTCCTCACCCACCGCGATCATCTGCATCACCAGCGGGGTGAACAGGCCGCTGGCCCCCGAGGTGCGCAGCAGGCTCTCGCCGCGCTCGATGCCGGCTCGCATGTCGCGGATCCGGCTCGCCATCCAGGCGTTATCCACCGCATCCGCCACCAGGGTCAGCGCCGTATTGAGCGGCACCCCGGCCTTGAGCATCATGGAGAAGCTGCGGGCGAAGCGCGCCAGCAGGGAGCGCTCTATGATGGTGCCGACGATGGGCAGCCTGAGCTGCCATCTGTGCCAGGTCAGCTTGCCCTTGACCGTGGCGACCCAGCGTCGCCAACCCACCACGGCCCCCACCATGATGAGCAGCAACAGCCACCAGTAGTTGACGAAGAAATGGGAGGTGGCGAGCAGGATCCGGGTCGCCAGCGGCAACTCGACCCCGAACTTGGCGAACATGTTGGCGAAGACCGGGATCACCATGATGTTGAGGATCACCATGGCGATGCCGATGGCAATCATCACGAAGCTGGGGTAGCGCATGGCGGTCTTGATCCGCTTGCGGGTCTCCAGCTCCAGATCGAAATAGTTGGCGAGCTGCAGGAAGGCTTCCTCCAGCTGGCCGGTGTTCTCGCCGACGTGGATGATGGCGACGAACAGGCTGCTGAACACCTTGGGGTGGGCCTGCATCGAGCTCGACAGCGGGCGACCGTTGCCGAGATCTTCCCCCAGCGCATGCAGCGCCCGCTTCAGCGGCTTGCTGTGGGAGCTTTCCTCCAGCCCGGCGATGGCGCGCAGGATCGGGATGCCGGCCCGGGTCAGGGCATACATCTGGCGACTGAACACCACCAGCTCCTCGAGCTTGACGCCCCCCTCCAGCAGCAAGGACCAGTCGATACTGGCAGACTTGGCCTTGCCCGGTTTGAGCTCGGTCGGCATCACGCCGCGCCGCATCAGCTGCTCGGCGGCGGCCATCTCGCTGGCGGCCTCCAGCACACCGTTGACGGCATTGCCCTGGCTGTCGCGGCCTTTATACGCAAATGATCCCATGACTTAGCCCAGATCCTCGGCCAGCCTGAGCACCTCGTCCACCGAGGTGATGCCCTGACGGGCGTAATCGAGCGCGGTCAGGGCCAGCGGTCTGTAGTGTTCATGCTCCCGCGCCGCCCTGGCGAAGCCTTCAGCGTCGTTGCGACGCAGGGCATCCATCATGGCCTGATCCAGCTCCAGCAGCTCGTAGACCCCGATCCGGCCGGAATAACCGGTGAAGTTGCAGCTCTGGCAACCGCGCCCCTTGTGATAGGCATGCTGGCCAGGTGCCTCGCCTGAGAGCACCCCGAGCCAGGTGGCCTGGCCCGCATCGGGGGCCTTCTCCTCGACGCAGTGCTCGCAGACCCGCCGCACCAGACGCTGAGCCACAACGGCCCGCAGCGCGCTCGCCACCAGATAGCCGGGGGCCCCCATGTCGATGAGCCGCAGGGCGCTGGTGACCGCATCGTTGGTGTGCAGGGTGGTCAGCACCAAATGACCTGTGATGGCCCCGCGCAGGCCTATCTCCACCGTCTCGTTGTCCCGCATCTCCCCTACCAGCAGGATGTCCGGATCCTGACGCAGGGTGGAGCGCAGCACCTGGGAGAAGGTGAGGCCGATCTTGGCGTTGACCTGCACCTGGTTGACCCGGGGTAGTCGGTACTCCACCGGGTCTTCCACCGTGATGATCTTGTGGCTGGCCTGATTGAGCTCTGAGAGAGCGCCATAGAGGGTGGTGGTCTTGCCGCTGCCGGTGGGCCCCGTCACCAGGATCATGCCGTGGGGGCGTTTGAGCTGGCGGCGAAAACGCGTCAGAATTTCCGGCGGCATGCCGGTCTCGGCCAGCGACAATATGCCGGAGGATTGATCCAGCAGACGCATCACCACGGATTCCCCGTGCTGCACCGGCATGGTCGACATCCGCACATCCACGTCGCGACCGCGCACCTTCATGGCGAAGCGGCCGTCCTGGGGCAACCGCTTCTCGGAGATGTCGAGCCCGGCCACCAGTTTCAGGCGCAGCACCAGCGCCTGGGCGATGCGCACCTCGCTGAGGATGTTCTCGTGCAGTATGCCGTCGATCCGCTGGCGGATGCGCAGCACCTTCTCGTCCGGCTCTATGTGGATGTCCGAGGCGCCGACCTGCACCGCGTCTTCGAACAGGGAGCGCAGCAGCTTGGCCACCGTCGCCTCCCCCTCGTCGGCCCCGCCGTTGAGATTGCTGGCTCCCAGCTCGAACCCCGAATCCTGATGCTCCTCGTGCAGCTGCACGGCGAAGTTCTCGATCTCGCGGGTGCGGCGATAGAGGCGGTCGAAATACTCCAGCAGCTGGCCTTCCCGCGCCACCGCCAGCACCAGCTCGCGCGGGCGCAGCAGGGCGGCGATGGCATCGAGGGCGCTCAAGTCCGCAGGATCCGACATGGCCACCGTCACCTGGTCGTCGCTGAGGTGAACCGCCAGGGCGCGATAACGGCGGGCCTGTACCTCGGGCAACAGCGCCACCGCCGCCCCATCTATGGTGAGGTTGTTGAGATCGAAGAAGGGCACATCCAGCTGACGGGCGAGGAACTGCAGCAACTGCACCTCGCTGATGAAGCCGAGATCGATCAGGGTGGTCCCCAGCTTGCGACCGGTCTGGCGCTGCTGCTGCAGGGCGAGCTGGAGCTGATCATCGGAGATGATCTGCTCTTGCACCAGCAGGTCGCCGAGCCGCATTTTCAGTCTGGGTTGTGCCATTGATACTCCGATTCCTGATTCTGACTACGCCGATTGCGATTATTCATAAGAGCCAGCACCACCTCGTTCCATTCCCTATCCCCAAGCAGAGGCTCAGGACGAGGGCGCCAACTGGGCGATACGTTGTTCCAGCCAGCTGCTGGAGGCCGCACCGAGATTGCCGTGCAGCTGGGCGTTGCGATAGGCATCCAGCGCCCGCTGGCTGTGGCCCTGACCATCCTCGGCCACGCCGAGCCCGAGCCACCAGCGGCCCTGATCCGGTTGCTGGCGCAGCAGTTTGACATAGAGCTCCGCCGCCTGGGCATTCTGGCCCAGCTCCTGGGTCAGCCCGGCCCAGGTCGCGTAATAATCCATGTTGCTGGCGAGCTCCGGTTGATAGCCGGTCAGCCAGCCGAGCGCCTTCTGGCGATCCCCCTCGCCGATGGCCACCCGGGCCAGCAGCAGGCGGAAATCGGCCTGCTGCGGCGCCAGTCTGAGCCCCTCTTCCAGCACCTGGCCGGCCTCGGTCAGGCGACCTTCGCCGTAGAGCAGGCCCGCCAACTGCTCGCGCGCCCCCTGATTGTGGGGATCATGGGCCAGCACCTGGTAATAGTTGTCCTGGGCCTCCCGCATCTGGCCCTTGGCCATGGCGGTGCTCGCCTTGCGCTCGGCCAGTGCCGCCAGCTCGGGCTCGGAGAGATCCACGGTTTCTATCTTCAGCACCCCCGGCTTGCGCGGCGGTGCGGCGGCGATCGCCTCCTGCTCGGCGGCCAGCTCGGCCTGCAGATCCGGTTGCAGCTCCTCATCGCTCGGCACGACCTCGTCGTCCGCCATCTCCTCGGGCTCACCCTGAGGCGTCAACGATTCATCGTCAGCGGCTGGCAGAGCCTCCAAGGCCTCGGGTTCGCTCGTCTCGGCCGCGTGCGTGTCCGCGACTGTCGCGGCCTCCGGGGTCGACAGGGCCAACGCCGCCGACACCGGCATCACGGCAGGAGCCGCTACAGAGGAAGGTGCTGATTTTGTGTGGCTGACAGCGCCAGATGACTGCGAAACCTCGGTCATGGCAGTGGGAACCTGCACCCGCGGGCTCTGTTGCGAGTAGATCCAGGTGCGCCAGCCGAGGATGCCGATGGCCAGCCCGCACAGCAGGGTCAACGCCAGCATCCACCAACCTTGCCGGTGTACCGGTGCCACATAGACGGCGGACTCGCCGCCGCCCTGACGCTGCTCCAGATCCCTGAGCATCTGATTGATCACGCTCATGACCAGACTCCGTAGGCCAGGGCACCGCCCAATAACAACAGCAGCGGCCACCAGCGGATGAAAGAAGGACGACTGGCATCGTCGGTGTCGCGGATGGCGAGGCGCACCAGTCGGCTGCCGATCCGGCGCTCACCGCGGCCATAGGCCAGCATCAGGCACTTCTGGGCCAGCACGTTGATGAGCCGGGGCACCCCGCGCGACGCCCGCCACAACAGGCGCAGGGCGCGGCCATCGAACAGGGCCGCGCCGCGATAGCCGGAGACATGCAGCCGATGCTCCACATAAGCGCGGGCCTCGTCAAAGCGCAGGGCGCGCAGGCAGTAAGAAAAACCGATGCGCTGGCGCAGCTGGCGCAAATGGGGTTTGGCCAGCCTGGCATCCAGCTCGGGCTGGCCGAACAGCACTATCTGCAGCAGCTTGCTCGACTCCGTCTCCAGATTGCCGAACAGCCGGATCGCCTCCAGGGTCTCGTCCGGCAGCGCCTGCGCCTCGTCGATCAGCACCACCACCCGTTGGCCCTGCTGATGCAGGGCGATCAGGTGGCGATGGATGCGATCCGTCAGATCCAGCTCGCTGCCATCCCGCACCGACAAGCCCAGATCGAGCGCCAGGGCGGTACGCAGCTCCGCGGGGCTGAGGTGAGGATTGGGCAGCCAGGCGAGGCGCACCGGCCTCTGCTCGGAGCCGAGCTCGGTCAGCAGCTTGCGACACAGCAGGGTCTTGCCGGTGCCCACCTCACCGGTCACCTTGATGAAACCCTCTCCCTGTGCCAGCGCCCAGTTCAGCACCTGCAGGGCCTCCTCATGGGGCGGCAGCCCATAGTAGAAACCGGTGTTCGGCGTCAGGCCAAAGGGGGCCTCCTGCAATCCAAAGTGACTCAGGTACATGAGGCCTCCTGTGGCCCAGGGCGGTGCATGACCAACGAATGCGCTGTCATGGCTTAGCCCTTGGACGGGTACCATTTGTCGAGCAGTTCGGAGGAGCGCTGCAGCTCCTTCTGCCAGGTGTCGTTATCCACCACGGTCGGCTTGAGCAGGATCACCAGCTCGACCTTCTGGGTGCTCTCGCTGCGGTTGGTGAACGCCTCGCCGACCCAGGGAATGTCGCCGAGCAGCGGTACCTTGCTGACGACCTCTTTCTTGTCGGTCTTCATCAGGCCGCCGATGACGATGATGTCGCCGTTGTTGGCCTGCACCACGGTATCGGACTCACGGATCGAGCTCTTGGCGAGCGGCAGCACCAGCGGAGCGGCGGTGCCGACGTCGATGGTCTTTTTCTGCTCCTCGGTGTCGATGACGGAGGGGTGGATGTGCAGCAGCACCCGGCCCTGTTCGTCGATCTGCGGCGTCACGTCCAGCGCGATGCCGGAGAAGAAGGGGGTCAGCTCCACATTGGGGGTGACGATGGGGGCCGAGTTGCCCGAGGTGGTGGTGGTGGTGGAGGCGTTGGTGACGAAGTATTCGTCCGTGCCCACCTTGATCACCGCCTTCTGGTTGTTGGTCGCGGTGACCCGAGGGCTGGAGAGAGTGTTCACGTCGCCCTGGGTCTTGAGCAGGTCGACCGCCACCACGAAGTTGCCATCGGAGATCTTGAAACCGACGCCACCCCCGATGGCGTTGAAGATGGGGTTGCTGGCGCCGACCTGGTTTTTGCCAAGGGAGCCACCTCCGATGATCCCCTTGTTACCATCCCAGCTGGCGGAGAGACCGCTCCAGTCCACGCCCTGCTCGTAGCCCTCGTTGAGGGAAACTTCCAGGATCCGCGCCTCCAGCACCACCTGACGCTTGAGGTGCTCGCCGGACTGATCCAGAAAATCGCGCACCGCCTTGAGCTCCTTCGGATAGGCCCGTACCGTGACCAGGCCCGCCTGTGGGCTGGTGATGACGGCCCGGCCCTCGCCGGTGCCGATCAGCGTCTGCAAGGAGTCGCGTAGATCGGTCCAGTAGTCGTTGTTGCTGTCCGTCTCGATCCGGGTGCCATTGCTGTTGTTGCTGTTACTGCTGTCACCGTTGGAGGAGGAGCCCTGGTTGTTGTTGCCGTTATTGCTGTTGTTGCTGCCGTCGAAGCTGTTGTTATTGCCGTTGTTGTTATTGTCGTTCGCGGTGACGCCGCCGGTGCTGACCGAGGTGCGGGAGAGGCCGCGGCGGGCCATCATCAGGTAGTTGACCGGTATGGTCTCGGTGCGCAGGCCGGCCGGATAGACGTGGAACACGTTGCCCTTGCGCTGCACATCGAAGCCGTACATGTCTCCCACCACCGCCAGGGCTTCCTGCAGGGTCACATCTTTCAGCTCGACCGAGATGGAACCTGCCACCCCGGGGTGTACCGCCACGCTGTAGCGGGATCCCTTGAACAGGGAGCCGAAGAACTCGACGGCGTCGACGTCATGGGCCGCGATGCGCAACCGCTTCTCCGGCACCGCCACCGGCTGCTGGGGACGATTGAGCTGCAGCAGTTCGCTTTGCACCGAGGGGGGCAAGGTGGTCAGGGGGGCGCTCTGGTTCTGCTCGGTCATGGCCTGCTTGAGGGCATCCTTGGCCTGCACCGGCTCCGGATGCTTGTAGGTAGTACAACCCGCCATCGCCAGGGCGAGGGGAAGCAGACAGAAATGGTGTTTCTTCATATTTTTTATGCACCTGACTCGCAATTAAACTCGATGACTCTGGCCCGCAGCAGCTGCGTGAAACCGGCTTCAACTTCTGATCTTGCTGCCAAACAGGGTCAACGTCTGGCGCTTCCCCCCCTTCTCCAGCACCACGGAATCGCCGCTGATCGCCACCAGCTGATAGCCGTCGACCCGCTGGCCAATCCGATAACTCTGGCCATTGAGCACCGCCAGCGCCGGACCGTTGCCGAGGATGATGCTCTGCAGCCTGGGCAGGCCGGCCGCCTTGGCGGGGCCCGCTCCCGTGCTGGTACCGGCCAGGGGCGCGGTAGGATCCTGCAGCACCTCGGCCAGGGCCTGCGGGCTCAGCAGACAGCCCCACAATGCCAGCCAGACCAGGCCGGACCGGCTGCCGGGGCGCGGCAGGGTAATAAATCTGGTGGGCCACTTAGCCACGGATAAACTCCTTGCTGGTGCTGAGGGTGTAGATCTCCATCTCCACCGTCGCCTTGGGGTGCTCGATCACCCGGTAGTCGAAGCCTTTCCAGTAGAAGTGGCGCGGCAGCGCTTCCAGTGCCTTCAGGTACTGATAGACGTCGAAATAGCCGCCCTCCAGCTGGAGCCGGATGCCGTGCTTGAACAGGTTGACCTTCTGCTCCCCTGCCATCAATGGCTCTGGCTTCTGGGAGGTGAGCGCCAGCATATGCAGGTTGGTGGAGCGAGACAACAGCGCCTCCAGCACGGCGGGCATCTCGTGAGCCGGGATCAGATCCACCGTCTGGGCCCTGAGCTCCGCATCCAGCCTGGCGAGGCTCTGTTCGGTGCTGCCGAGTTGCTCACGCACCTGTGCATTGGGGTCCCGCGCCAGTCGAGCCTGCTTGCCCTGGTTCTCCAGATCCAGGATCTCCAGATCCCGCTGGGCCGCCGTCAGGGCCTGGCGATCCTGATCGAGGCGGGCGCCGGCGGCATCCAGCCAACCGTAGACGGCGCCGGCGCCGAGCAGGATCACGCCAGTCAGCAGGATCAGCAGCCGCTCCCGCAGGCTGAGGGCGGCGACTCTCTGCGCCCATTCCTGCCACTGTGTTTTCAATTCCATCAGGGTTTCTCCCGCTCGATGCCACTGAGCTGGAAGGCCAGCTGGCCCCCTTTGTCCCGACTCAACGTCAGCTCGCCAAACTGCTTGCCCGCCAGGGACGGCGTCTGCTTGAAGCGATTTACCCAAGCGGGGACATCCTGGCTGCGATCCGCCAGACCGGAGAGGTTGATGTGTCCGTCGTTTATCTCGATCCGCTGCAAGGAGAGGTGGGGATCGCGCAAACGGGCCAGATCGGCCATCACCCCGGCGTAGCCCTGGGATTTTTGCAAGGAGAGGCTGCCCAGCTGTTGCATCAGCCCCTGCTTGGCACTTAGTTCTTCCTGCTTATTGAGGAGCTGCTGCTGCAACTGGCCGTCGGCCAGGTGGCGAGCCAGCTCGGCGTCCAGGCGCTGGGCCTCGCCGCGCTTGATCTCCAGCAGCGCCTGCAGCTGGGACAGCTCGCGGCTGACCCCCTGCTGCTGCCAGGCGTAGAAGAGGCCGATGCCGGCCAGCAACAACAGGCAGCCTCCCCAGATCAGGGCCATCTGGTTGAGACTGGCCCACTGACGCCTGGGCCTGAACTCGGCGCCGTAGAGATTGATATGATGCTTCATCATTCACTCCTGCCGAGGGCGGCGCCGTAAGCGGAGAGATACTCCACCCCGGCCAGCACGGCTTTGTTGGCCATGGCGGACACCGGAAAGCCGAATGCCTGCTCCAGATGGCGCACCAGTACACCGATGAAGGAGGAGCCGATGGCGAGTTGCAGCTGGCCAGGCTCCGGCAGCTTGAGCTGGCCGGCGAGGTAGTCGAGGGAGCGCTGGATCTCCAGCGCCAGACCGTCGAGCAGGTCGCCGTCCGGCTCATGGGCGCCAGTGAGGCTGCCAAAGCCGCGCAGCTGGCGCGAGAAGCAGAGCCCACCCCGATGGAACACCAACAGCTGCAACTCCTGACCCTTGGGCTGCCATAGCAACATGCGCACCGCCTGATCCGCCTCGTAGAGCGCCGTCATGGCCAGCTCGTCGCTGACGATGGCCTCCAGGGTTGCCAAGCCGTTGACCGCATCCGCCAGCTGCTTGACCCGGTTCTTGGGGACGCAGATCACGTTGATACGGGGCCGCCCCGCCGGGGGCGTTGGCAGATCCACATAGTCCATGGCGAGCTGCAATACCGGCTCGTTGACGAAATCCTTGATGGCCCAGGGCAGGGCGCCGGCCATCTCAGCATCGGGCACGGCGGGCTTGTCGATCTGGATCTGCTGATAAAGAGTGGCGGCCAAGGCGACCCGCACCTTAGACTTGGCCAGGCCATGCTGGCCAAACAGCTCGCTCATGGCCTGTGGCCACTCGTGGGGCCCATTGACGGCGCGGCTGGTAAATAAGGGGCGCGGCTCCACACAGGCCAGCAGGATGCGATCGCTGGCCAGCAGCAGCCCAACCCGATGGCCGGGGGCTGAACGTCGGAAAAGTGATTTCATCGAGACCTGCACCTGGCTGCGTGAAACGGGTTAAACCTTAACATAAACAGAATATTAGCCTCCAGACTTATGACAGACGATGCATCGATGACCACTATGCCAAGCCAGAATGAGGCGCTTCTGGCACCCGGCCTGCTCCCCTCGCCACTACACCAGATCCAGCATCCCTTGCTGGATGCCCATGGGGTCAAGCTCTGGTGCAAACGGGATGACCTGATCCATCCGACCCTCTCGGGCAACAAGTGGCGCAAGCTCAAATACCACCTGAAACAGGCCGATGCCCTGGGGAAGACCCACCTGCTGTCGTTCGGCGGCGCCTACTCCAACCATATTCATGCGCTGGCGGCGGCAGGCCTGCGGGCGGGGCTGCGCACCACGGGCATCATACGCGGTGAACCCGAGGCCGTCAGCAACGCAACCCTGAGCGCGGCCAAAGGCTGGGGCATGGACCTCATCTTCGTGGATCGCCAGAGCTACCGACGACGCCAGGATCCCGAGTGGCTGGCCAGGTTCATGGCACCGGACACCCTGATAGTCCCAGAGGGGGGCAGCAGCCCGCTCGCCATCCCCGGGGTGGCCGAACTGGTGGCCGAAGTCCCCTTCTCGCCGGATCTCTGGGTGCTGCCCTGTGCCAGCGGCGGCACCCTGGCGGGGCTCATCGCGGGCAAACGGGAACGGGAGCAGGTGCTCGCCATCGCCGTGCTCAAGGGCGGCGCCTTCATCCATGACGAGGTGTGCCGACTCCATCCCGTCGCCGCCAACACTGCTGGTTGGCGCATCGCGCTGGAGCACCACGACGGCGGCTATGCCAAGTTCAGCCCGGCTCTGTGGCAGTGGGTGCAGGACTTTAGCGCCCAGACCGGTCTGCCGCTCGAACCCATCTACAGCGGCAAGGCGATGTGGGGGCTGTTTCGGGAGCTGGCCGCGGGCCATATCCCCCGTGGCAGCGAGATTGTCTTCATCCACACCGGCGGCCTGCAGGGGCTCGCAGGTCTGAGAGAACAGGGCCGCCTCTGAGGCGGCGGCCCGACAGGGCACTCAGGCTTCGTAGTTGGCCATCACCAGTTGCTGTGGCTCGGCGAACCAGGGACCCTGCCCCGCATGCACCCCGAGGTGGCGCAACATCTTCCACTCGTCGCCGCTCTCCACCCCGACCGCGATCACCCTGGTCTGGGTGTTGGCGCAACCGCCGACCAGGCTGCGCACCGCCATCTGATTGACCTGACGACGGTGGATCTCCCGCACCAGGCTGGGGTGAAGCTTGAGGAAGTTGATCTCGAACTCCTTGATGTATTGGGTGCTCACCACATCCTGACCGGCATGATCGATGGCCAGCTGGCAGCCCAGCATGCGCAGCGCCCGCAGTGGCCGCTTGAGGGCCTCGTAGTGGCGCGTCACCTGGGCCTCCGACAGCTGCAGCACCAGCTTCTCATTGATGCTGCGCGGCAGCTGGAACAGATCGAAGAAGAGTTCGCGCTGGAACTCCCGATTGAGCAGATTCTGGGCGCAAAGCGACAGGCTGACGGGGCAACCCGGTTCCGGATGCTGGCGCAGCAGGCGCAGGGTCCGGGCGATCACCAGCCGGTCCAGCGGCAACAGCAGGCCCGCCTTCTCCGCCATCGGCATGAAGACGCCGGCCTGCAGCTCCCGACCCTGCTCGTCATGGATGCGGATCAGCAGCTCCTGCTGCAGTACCGCTTGACCCGGCTCTTGCTGCACCGGCTGCAGATAGAAATGGATCCCATGCTCCTCGATGCGGCGACTGATCAGGGTCCGCCAGCGCACGGTCCCCTTGCTGCTCGGCTCTTCCCCCAGCGCCTTCTCGTACAGGAACCAACCGCTGTGGCCCTGCAGCCGTGCGCTCTTGAGTGCCAGCTCGGCCTCTTCCTGCACCTTGAGCAGGCTGTCCTGCGCCTGATAACAGACGGCGCCGAGGTAGACGGCGGTCTCGGCATTGACCGCGTCCGGCCAATGCAACCGCAGCAGGCTCTTGAGCAGTTGGTTGGCCCCATCCACCATCTCGCTCTCGGACATGTTGGGCAGCAGCACGGCAAATACCTGGGCGCCGTAACGGGCCTGCAGGGCGCCGTTGTGCTTGCGCACGAAGGTACCGATGGAGGCGCTCGCCTCCATCAGCAACTCCTGGCTCGGGCGCCCGCTCAGCTCGGGATCCAGCTCTTCCAGTCCGGCCAGCTCGATCAGCATGACACCTCCGCTGATCACGCTCGCCTCCATGATGGCGCTCTCCAGCCGGTTATCGAAGAACAGGCGGTTGCCGATGCCGGTGGCCTTGTCGACGAAGGCGTTGCTGCGGATGAAGTTGTCAAACCGGCTGCGCTCCTTGCGAGCATCCGCCAGATCGGCCAGCAGGTGATTGAGCGCCTGACTGGCGGAGACGGGCCACTCGTCGGCAGGATCATGGGCCAGTTTGGTGAGTTTGCCATCCAGGATCAGTTGGGCCCGTTCGGCCAGCAGCTCGGCGCCGCGCAGTTGCAGCCGCAACCAGCGAATGGAGTACCAGAGCCCGAACACCACGATGAAGACGCCGAAGGAGATGCCGGACATGGCCTGCATGGAGTACTCGAACTCCTTGAACGGCCTATCCAGCTTGAACTCGGCCCGCATGCCCGTCTGGTGGGGGATGGCCTTGCTGTAGGGGATCAGCAGACTCTCATCCGTCTGTTGCTGCACATCGCGAAACCAGTAGACCCGTTGCTTGCCCTGACGGATCTCCAGCTCGACCACATGGGTGGCACGCAGTAAGGAGGGCAACCAGCGGGCCAGATCCTGCTCGTCGTCAGCCGCACCCAGCTGCTTGTCGATGATCTCCACCAGGGAGTCGACCCGGTTCTGCTGCATCTCCATTCCCATCTGGCGGAAGCTGAAGACCCCGCCGAGCATCACCATGGTCATGGCCGCTATCACGCACAGCGTAATAAAGGAGACGAGTTGAGTGGTCAGTTTCATGTGCCTTTCCGTAGCGACAGCATCCATATGGCCTCATGGTATCAGCCTTGGCTAAAGCCCGCCTATGGGTGAAGCGCCCGCTTCTGCAATTAAGCGGCCCATCATGTTGGTCGCACGGAGGGAGGGTATCGTCGGGAGAGAGGTAGAAAACGGGGAGGAGGCTGGCTCGCGGGCAGAAAAATGGTCCCACTGTGGGGACCAAAAGAAACACTCAATATCAAAACTAACACTCTGTGCTACTGACAAAAATAGATACAGGAGTATTGAACACACGGTGAGTCAAACCGCACCGCTACTCTAAACCAGTTCAGATAAGCTGGACAATTGTCACTTATGACAGGTCAGCGATTGAATCTTCACCACTACCTCATCACCAATCCATAATTATCAATGAGTTAGCAGGCTGATTCACTAATGTTCCAACCAGAGTCTCAAATCGAACCAGCTAATGGACTATGATGACATACCCTCGGCGCAGCCCCTTTCATCGAGCAGGTCTGATTTGAAACGATTGTCACCCCTCTGGATCAGCCCGTTGCTGTTCACCCTCCCCATCTTGATCTGCCTGTTGCTGAGCCAGCTGGTGAGCAGCGCCCTGGCCCACTACCTGCTGAAGGAGAAACGCGCCGAGATCGAGGCCGCCATGGTGGAGCGGCAGCAGGAGCTGGAGGCGAGCATAGATTATCAGCTGGCCCACTTCGCCCTGGACTGCGGGGAACGGGACATGAGGCTGCTGCGGGATCCCAAGCTCTACAGCCGCCATATACGGCTGCAGGGGCTGAAGCTGGCCTCGGGCAAGGGCTGCTCCAGCCTGGGGCCGGATCTGCCGATCGTCGATGCCAGCAGCCTCCCCGAGCCCGCCGCCGGCAGCTTCGGGTTGACGGCCACCCAGCCCGAGTTCGACACCGAGCAGGAGCTGGTGGTGTTTGCCAGGCAACGGGGAGCCCTTGCCTACTGGATATTGAGCAACAGCTGGAGCCACACCATCCTCAAACGCCCCTGCGCCAACTGCTTCTATCTCGAGCTGGCGCCGCGAACCGCCGTCTCGCTGAACCACCAGCTCTTCCCGCGCGGTGATCAGACCATCAAGGATGAGCCGGGTAGCTATCACCTCGACTTCGTACTGCCCAGCGGCAGTGTCCACCAGACCCTGTGGGCCGGTCAGGCTCTGCAGCAGCATGCCCAGGCACTTGCCTATCGATACGCGCTCTGGATGGGCGGGGTGCTGGGTGCCCTGCTGCTCACCGGCTACTGGCTGCTGCGCAACTACCGGCGCTCCCTCAAGGGATTGCTGCACACCGGGCTGGCACGCCAGGAGTTCGTGCCCTTCTACCAGCCCGTCGTCGACAGCCGCAGCCAGCGTGTCGTCGGCTTCGAGGCACTGCTGCGCTGGCAGCGTGACGACGACGTCACGGCGCCGGGCGCCTTTATCGCCTATGCGGAGCAGCAGGGGCTGATCCTGCCGATGACGGAACAGTTGCTGGGCAAGGTGATAGCAGATCTGCCGCAGCTGGCACCTGAACAGTGGGTCAGCGTCAACCTGGTCGCCGCCCACATCGAGCAACCCTATCTGCGCAACCTGCTGGAGCACCACGACTGGCCCTCCCCGGCCCGGCTCACCTTCGAGCTCACCGAGCGCGAACCCATCATGGACATAGAGACTGCCACCAGCGAGATCTCGGCGCTGCAGGAGAGGGGATATCACTTCAAGCTGGACGATTTCGGTACCGGCTACGGTGGCTTCGCCTATCTGCAGCGGCTCGGCATTCGCCAGATCAAGATCGACAAGATGTTTGTCGACACCATAGGCACCGACGATCCCAAACGCAGCCTGCTGGACGCCATCATCGCCTTCGGCCTGGAATCCGACATGGAGATGATCGCCGAAGGCGTCGAAACCCGGGCTCAGGTCGACTACCTCGCCCAGCACGGCGTCCACCTCATCCAGGGCTATCTGTACGCCCGCCCCATGCCGTTGCCCGATCTGCTGCACTGGCAGCAGACCAGAGGCGGACACTGACGCGGCGCTGGTCTAGCCCCTGAAAATGATTTTCCCCGAACGGGGCAACTGCCTTTATCATGTGCAGGATTCGCCATGGTCCAGCCGGACTTGTCCCTGTCCCCGTCGGCCCTAGCCGCCCTGAGATGAGAACCAATGCCTATGAAGTCATTTATCCGGCAAGAGATTGCCCTGCCCGTTGGCCTGCTGACCCTGCTGTTCTTCAAGACGCTGGGCAGCAACCTGCTGACGGAGGCAACTCCCCTTGCTGTTTACCTGCCGGTATCCCTGGCCCTGCTCGCCGTCGTCACCTGGGCCATCTTCTCCGTCGTGCGCCATTCCGATGCCCTGGCCATCAAGCTGGGCGAACCCTTCGGCACCCTGATCCTGACCCTGTCTGTCATCTCCCTCGAGGTGGTGATGATCTCCTCCGTCATGCTGACCGGCGACCCCAATCCGGTGATGGCGCGGGACACCATGTTCGCGGTGGTGATGCTGGTCACCAACGGCCTGGTGGGCTTCACCCTGTTGTTTGGCGGCTGGCGCTACCACACCCAGAGCTTCAATCTGGACGGGGTGAAATCCTATCTGGTGGCCATCATCCCCCTGGCCCTGCTCTGCCTGGTGCTGCCTAACTTCACCGAAGGGGGCAATCTTGGCAGCATGTCCCGCGCCATGTCCTGGATGCTGATAATCATCTCGGTGCTGCTCTACGGCGTCTTCCTGCTGATCCAGACCCGCAGCCACAGCCACTTCTTCGTTGACAGCGATAACGAGGATCACGAGGAGCACCACGGCATACTGCACAGCAACGTCTATCACACCCTGCTGCTGCTCGCCTATCTGGTGGTGGTCATCCTGCTGGCCAAGACCCTCGCCATTCCCATCAACTTCGGGGTCCATGTGATGGAGGCCCCGGCGGCACTCGGCGGCTTCATCGTGGCCTGTATCGTGCTGGCACCCGAGGCGGTTGGCGCCATCAAGGCGGCCTTCAACAACCAGCTGCAGCGCGCCATGAACCTCTACTTCGGCTCTGTGCTGGCCACCATAGCCCTGACGGTGCCTGCCGTGCTGCTCATCGGCTCCATGCTGGATCAGGAGGTGCGCCTCGGCCTCGACCCTGCCGACATGGTACTGCTGTTCACCACCCTCATGGTGTGCAAGGTGACCTTCAGCAGCGGCCGTACCAATGTGCTGCACGGTGCCACCCACCTGGTGCTGTTCGTGGTCTATTTGTTCCTGATGTTCGAACACGCATAGCCAGATCCAGCTCAGGCCAGATATGAAAAGACCGCCCCTCGGGGCGGTCTTTTGCTATGGACGCTTCATGCTCTGGCTCAGAGGCTAGGCAAGACCCCGGCCGGGATCAGATCGTTGTAGCTGGCTGCCCCCAGCAGGGCGGCGGCAGCCTCGATGTCCGGCGAGAAGTACCTGTCCTTGTCGTAGAAGCTGACCTGGCTGCGCAGTCGTCCCTTGGCGAGCTCGATGAGCTCGGTGCTGCGCAGGGGGGCACGGAAATCCAGGCCCTGGGCCGCGGCCAGCAGCTCCACCGCCAGGATGCCGCGGGTATTCTCCGCCATGTCCGCCAGCCGGCGTGCGGCGAAGGTGGCCATGGAGACGTGATCCTCCTGGTTGGCCGAGGTGGGCAGGCTGTCCACCGAAGCCGGGTGAGCCAGGCTCTTGTTCTCGGAGGCGAGCGCCGCCGAGGTGACCTGGGCGATCATGAAGCCGGAGTTGACGCCGCCGTTGTTGACCAGGAAGGCGGGCAGACCCGACATGCGCGAGTCGATCAGCAGCGCCATACGGCGCTCAGACAGAGATCCTATCTCGGCGATGGCCAGCGCCAGGTTGTCGGCGGCGAAGGCCACCGGCTCGGCGTGGAAGTTGCCGCCGGACAGGATCTCCTCATCCTCGGCGAACACCAGCGGGTTGTCGGAGACCGCATTGGCCTCGCACACCAGCACCTCGGCGGCCTGGCGGATCTGGGTCAGGCAGGCCCCCATCACCTGGGGCTGGCAGCGCAGGGAGTAGGGATCCTGCACCTTCTCGCAGTTGTGATGGGACATGCCGATCTCGCTGCCGTCCACCAGCAGCTGGCGGTAGCAGGTGGCCGCGTCTATCTGGCCGCGCTGGCCCCGTACTTCGTGGATGCGGGCATCGAAGGGGCGGCGGCTGCCGAGCGCCGCCTCCACGCTCATGGCGCCTATGGTGATGGCACCGGCAAACAGATCCTCGGCGTGGAACAGCCCCTCCAGCGCGAAGGCCGTGCTGGCCTGGGTGCCGTTGAGCAGCGCCAGCCCCTCCTTCGGCGCCAGGGAGATGGGCTCCAGACCGGCGATCCTGAGCGCAGCGGCGGCGTCCATCAGCTCGCCCTTGTGCCGGGCCTTGCCCTCCCCGATCAGCAGACAGCTCATGTGGGCCAGGGGCGCCAGATCGCCGGAGGCACCGACGGAGCCCTTCTTCGGCACCACAGGATAGACTTCGGTGTTGATGAGCCGCATCAGGGCTTCCAGCACCTCCAGCCGGATGCCGGAGAAGCCGCGCGCCAGGGAGTTGACCTTGAGCACCATCATCAGCCGCACAGTGGCGTCATCCATGTACTCGCCAATCCCCGCGGCATGAGACAGCACTATGGAGCGTTGCAGCTCGTCGAGCTGCTCCACCGGGATGCGGGTGTTGGCCAAGAGGCCAAAGCCGGTGTTGATGCCGTACACCACCCGGTTCTGCTCTATCACCTTGGTAACTACGGCGGCGGAGGCGTGGATCCCCGGCAGGGCAGAAGAGTCCAGGCTGAGATGAACCGGCTCACGGCTCACGCGGCGCAGCACATTGAGATCGAGTTGGCCAGGTAATAGCTTGATTTCAAACATCTTATTTCACTCCTTTGCCGGCAGCAGCCAGCATGGGCAAGTCCAGTTTCGCCTCATGGGCGCAGTCGATGGCAATCTCGTAACCCGCATCAGCGTGACGCATCACCCCGGTGGCCGGATCGTTGCGCAGCACGCGGCCGACCCGTCTGGCAGCGTCATCCGTGCCGTCACAGACGATGACCACCCCGGAGTGCTGGGAGAAGCCCATGCCGACCCCGCCACCGTGGTGCAGGGAGACCCAGGTCGCGCCGCCCGCGGTGTTGAGCAGGGCGTTGAGCAACGGCCAGTCGGAGACGGCATCGGATCCGTCCAGCATGGATTCGGTCTCGCGGTTCGGGCTCGCCACCGAGCCGGAGTCCAGGTGATCGCGGCCGATGACCACGGGGGCCTTCAGCTCGCCATTTTTCACCATCTCGTTGAAGGCAAGGCCGAGCCGCACCCGATCCTTGACGCCAACCCAGCAGATCCGCGCCGGCAGGCCCTGGAAGGCGATGCGCTCGCGGGCCATGTCGAGCCAGTTGTGCAGGTGAGGGTCGTCCGGGATCAACTCCTTGACCTTCTGATCCGTCTTGTAGATGTCTTCCGGATCCCCGGACAGGGCCACCCAGCGGAAGGGGCCTATGCCCTCGCAGAACAGCGGGCGTATGTAGGCGGGCACGAAGCCCGGGAAGTCGAAGGCGTTTTTCACCCCCTCCTCCAGCGCCATCTGGCGGATGTTGTTGCCGTAATCGAGGGTCGCGGCGCCGCGGGATTGCAGGGTCAGCATGGCTTCGACCTGACGGGCCATGGAGCGACGGGCGGCCTGATTCACTTCCTGGGGCGCGCTCTTTTGCAGTTCGCGCCACTGGGGGACGCTCCAGCCCTGGGGCAAGTAGCCGTGGATGGGGTCATGGGCCGAGGTCTGGTCGGTCACCACGTCCGGGGTGATGCCACGGGCCACCAGCTCGGTGAACACATCGGCGGCGTTGCCGAGCAGGCCGACGGAGACGGCGCGGCCGCTCTGCTTGGCATCCTCGACCATGGCCAGGGCCTCGTCCAGGCTATGGGCCTTCTTGTCCACGTAGCGGGTCTTGAGGCGGAAATCGATGCGGGTCTCGTCGCATTCGACGGCGATCATGGAGAAGCCCGCCATGGTAGCGGCCAGCGGCTGGGCACCGCCCATACCACCCAGGCCACCGGTCAGGATCCAGCGGCCCGCAGGCTTGCCGTCGAAGTGCTGGTTTGCCACCGAGAAGAAGGTCTCGTAGGTGCCCTGCACAATGCCCTGAGTGCCGATGTAGATCCAGGAGCCGGCAGTCATCTGGCCGTACATCATCAAGCCCTTCTTATCGAGCTCGTTGAAGTGTTCCCAGTTCGCCCAGTGGGGCACCAGGTTGGAGTTGGCGATCAGCACTCGCGGTGCATCCTTATGGGTCTGGAACACCCCGACCGGCTTGCCGGATTGCACCAGCAGGGTCTCGTCCTCCTCCAGCCGGGTCAGCACCTCGACGATCTTGTCGTAACAGGCCCAGTTGCGGGCGGCGCGGCCTATGCCGCCATACACCACCAGAGATTGCGGGTGCTCGGCCACTTCGGGATCCAGGTTGTTCATCAGCATCCGCAGAGGGGCCTCGGTGAGCCAGCTCTTCGCTGTCAGCTCGGTGCCGCGCGGGGCGCGGATCACACGGTTTGGATCGTGGCGGGGATCCGGGTGTTGCAGGGACATAGACACTCCTTGTTTATCGATGCGGCAGCCATGGCTGCACAAACGGGCCTCGGCCTTATTTGGTTAATTGGTGGACCAGTCGCGCGGCCACGCGGGCGCTGCGGTTGTCCTGATCCAGACTCGGGTTGTACTCGGCCAGATCGGCGAGCCTGAGCTTGCCGCTGGCCCGGATATGGGCGATCAGGGGTTCGATGACCGCCAGCTCGACGCCGCGGGCGGCGGGGGCGCTAACCCCCGGCATGACGGCGCCGGGCAGCACGTCCAGATCGATGGTGAGATAGAGATGGTCACAGCGGGCGATAAAGGCATCCAGCCCGTTCAGCAGCTCGGGCAGATCGGCCTGGGTCATGGCCTCATCCAGCACGTGCCAGACCCCCAGCGACTCGGCCCGGGCGAACAGGGCCGCCGTGTTGGCAGTCTCGGCCACCCCGAGGCAGGCGTAGTGGAACGCCGTGCCCTGGGCGGCGCACTGCTCGGCAATCTGGAAGAAGGGGGTACCGGAGCTGGCCTGCTCCAGCTTCATGCGCAGATCGAAGTGGGCATCCAGGTTGATGATGCCTACCTTACCCTGCTGTTTAAGATGACGGTTGAGGCCGCTCCAGCTGCCGAAGGCCGCCTCGTGACCCCCGCCAAGCACCAGCGGGAAATGTCCCTCGCCCAGCAGGCGCGCGACTCGCTCCGCCAGTCGGTCGTGAGCGGCATCGAGATCACCGTCTTCACAAGCCAGATCGCCACTGTCGTAAACCGGCTGGCTCAGATGCCAGGCGCTGTTGGCCAGCATCTTGCGGATAGCCTGAGGAGCACTTGCGGCGCCCACCCGCCCCTTGTTACGGCGCACCCCTTCATCGCAGGCGAAGCCCACCAGGGCCACACCGGGAGCCACATCCTCTTGCCAGGGTCGTACCCTGTCGTGCCAGCGCAGGGCCAGCTCGCCATCCTCCGGATCCTGGCGCCCCTGCCAGACGGCCATGTCCAGGTTGTGCAACTCAACCATGGTGCGTCTCCTCTCCGTTGAACACCCGGCTCACCAGCTGATCGACGCCGACCAGGTAGCTGAGCTCGGCCGGATGGGCGCAGCTCCAGATAAGGAAGTCCGCCTGCATCCCCACTCTCAGCTGCCCCAGTCGCTCCTGCTCCCCCAACGCCTGAGCGGCGTGGCGGGTCACCCCGGCCATGGCTTCGACCGGCGTCAGGCCAAACAGGGTGCAGGCCATGTTCATGGCCATGCGCAGGGAGACGATGGGGGCCGTGCCCGGGTTGATGTCGGAGGAGACCGCCATGGGCACCCCGGCCCGGCGCAGCCCCTCGACCGGTGGCAACTTGGTCTCTTTGAGGAAGTAGAAGGCGGTGGGCAGCAGGGTGGCGACCACGCCACGGTGTGCCAGGGCCTGGATCCCGGCAGAATCCAGATATTCCAGGTGATCCACCGAGAGAGCGCCAAAGTGGGCGGCGAGCGTGCTGCCGCCGAGGTTGGAGAGTTGATCCATGTGCCCCTTCACCGCCAGACCGTATTGATCCGCCGCCAGATAGACCTGTTCGGTCTGGGCCAGGGAGAAGCCGATGTGTTCGCAGAAGACGTCTACCGCATCCGCCAGCCCCGCCTCGGCGGCAGCCGGGATGATCTCCTGGCAGATGGTCTCGACCCAGGAGTCGGGATCGTCGCGAAACTCGAGCGGCACCGCATGGGCCGCCAGCAGGGTGGTCTTGACCCGGATCGGCAGCGCTTCCCCGAGGCGACGGGCGACCCGCAACATCTTGAGCTCGTCGTGCAGCGTGAGGCCGTAGCCGGACTTGATCTCGACAGTAGTGACGCCCTCCCGGATCAGTGACTTGATCCTCGGCAGCGCCAGCTCATAGAGCTGATCCTCGCTGGCGGCGCGGGTGGCCCGCACAGTGCTGAGGATGCCGCCGCCCTTGCGGGCAATCTCGGCATAGGGCACGCCCTGCTGGCGTTGTTCGAACTCTTCGGCACGGCTGCCGGCGAAGATGAGGTGGGTGTGGCAATCGATGAGGCCGGGGGTCACCAGCTTGCCCCTCATGTCACGCCAGTTGGCGGGGAAGGGCCCCTTGAGATCCTGCATGGGCACCAGGGCCTGGATCTTGCCGTCATGGACGCCGAGGGCATGGGGTTCCAGCAGGCCGTAGTCCGCCAGATCGGGGCGCAGGGTGGCGGGCATCACGTTGAGCCAGACCCGCTCGCAGTTCAACAGTTCCTTGTTCATAGCAACCTCAAATGTATATACAATAATTTATAGCCGATCTCCAAAGAGAAAGATAGGATCGAATTCACATCTTGATAACAGCGTCTTCGTTAGAGTTTAAGCACAAAAAAGCCCACCGAGCGGTGGGCCTTTGAAGCATCAATATGTATATACAATCAGGCGAGGCGGGTCTTGGAAGTCAGCTTGTAGCGGGATCCCGGTGAGAGCAGCCTGGCATAGGAGACCAGATAACCGTCCGACCAGGTGCGGCGGTGCAACAATAGGCAGGGGGTATCGACTCGTACCTGCAACAATCCCGCCTCACCGGCGCTCGGCAACACGGCCTCCACCACGTGCTCCATCTCGGAGAGCGGGCAGACTTCCATGAGGTAGCTGTTCGGCGTCTGGCAGGTAAAATCCTGCTCGCCATAACCCGGCAGCCGCTCCGCATCGACGAAGCGCTCCTCCAGCTGCAGCGGCTCTCCATCGGCCTGATGGACGATGAGGCTGTGGAAGGTGGGCGCCCCCACCCGCAGCCCGAGCCGCACCGCCACCTTCTCGTCGGCGGCCTGCCGTTGCAGGCGGATCACCCTGGCACTGTACTGGCTGCCCCGCTCGGCGATCTCCTCGGCGATGTTGCGAATGGCCAGCAGGGGGGACTCGGCACGCCGGTCCGCCACAAAGCTGCCGGAGCCTGCGGTGCGCACCAGCCAGCCCTCGCTCACCAGCTCGCGCAGCGCCTTGTTGACCGTCATCCGGCTCACCGCGAACTGCTCGCACAGGGCCGCCTCGGTCGGGATCCGATCCCCCGCCTGATAATGGCGCTCACGGATCCCGTCGAGGATGTGCTGCTTGATCTGCAGGTAGAGGGCGGGGGCCAACGGCAGTATCCTCAGCGGCGGCGATGGGGCGGACGCATGTCCGGCCAGGCGCGGTAGACATCCGCGATCTGATCCGGGCCGCTGATGCAGAGATCCAGATCGTGCAGCAGGCCGTCCTTGATACCGTAGATCCAGCCATGCACCGCCAGCTCTTGGCCCTTGCGCCAGGCGTTCTGGATGATGGTGGTGTGGCAGACGTTGGCCACCTGCTCGGCCACGTTCAGCTCGCACAGGTAGTCGTGGCGCTCGTGCTCATCTTCGATGGCATCCAGCTGCTCACGATACTTGAAGTAGACGTCCTTGATGTTGCGCAGCCAGTTGTCGATGAGCCCAAGCTCTTCGTTGCGCATGGCCGCCAGCACGCCACCACAGCCGTAGTGGCCGCAGATGATGATGTGTTTCACCTTGAGCACCTCGACCGCGTATTGCAGCACCGAGAGGCAGTTGAAGTCGGTGTGCACCACCAGGTTGGCGACGTTGCGGTGGACGAAGACATCCCCCGGCAGCAGGCCCATCAGCTGGTTGGCGGGTACCCGGCTGTCGGAGCAACCGATCCAGAGGTACTCGGGCGCCTGCTGGGCGGAGAGGGTAGCGAAGAACTCGGGATCCTCGGCCTTGATCCGTTCCGCCCACTCGCGGTTATTGGTAAACAGGTCGTTTAAAAGTTTCACTTCTGCTCTCCCTAGAGTGTTAATGGCGGCAACATACCATATTCGGCGGGATTGGGGGCAAGGTGCAACAACAGATCCGATCTGATAAGGCAGATACAAAAACAGGGCCATCAGGCCCTGCTTTGTATTGGAGAATGCCCTCAGGCATCCATGGCGTCTTTCAGCTTCTTGAGTGCGTTCTTCTCAAGCTGACGCACGCGCTCGGCGGAGACACCGTAGGTATCGGCCAGCTCCTGCAAGGTAGTCTTGCTCTCTTCGTCCAGCCAGCGGGCGCGGATGATGTGCTGACTGCGCTCGTCCAGGGTGGCCAGGGCCGCACTCAGACGACGGGTGGCGTGGTTGTCCCAGTTGTCGCTCTCTATGGTGGCAGCGAGATCCGAGGACTTGTCTTCCAGATAATGAACCGGAGCGAAGCCGCCTTCGTCTTCATCATCGCCGACCAGATCGAAGGCCTGATCGTAGTTGCTCATCCGGGCTTCCATCTCGGTCACATCGGTCGGGGAGACCCCGAGCTCGGCGGCGACGGCCTGCACCTCGTCGTGACTGAACCAGCCCAGACGCTTCTTGGATTTACGCAGGTTGAAGAACAGCTTGCGCTGCGCCTTGGTGGTCGCGACCTTGACCATGCGCCAGTTGCGCAGGACATATTCGTGGATTTCGGCCTTGATCCAGTGCACGGCGAAGGAGACCAGACGCACACCGACACTCGGGTCGAAGCGCTTGACCGCCTTCATCAGGCCGATGTTGCCTTCCTGCACTAGATCGGCCTGAGGCAGGCCATAACCGGCGTAGCTTTTGGCCACGTGAACGACAAAACGCAGGTGTGACATGACCAGCTGACGGGCAGCCTCGAGATCGCCACCCTGCTGCAAGCGCGTCGCCAGTTCACGCTCTTCCTCTGCGCTCAGCACAGGAATAGAGTTAACTGCCTGGATATAGCCTTCCAGACTACCTTGCGGAATCAGAGCCATAGTGCGCTGCAATGAAGTTCCCATGTTCTACCTCTTACTTTTCAATCGAACCAGTCTAACACCCTGAGAGGGTCTGTCTACCGACCGGGGGCCATTCTGCGGCTCACGTCAAACATAAGTCAAACATCAGCCCCAGCGTGAACCCGGCTTATCTTATGCCGACGGGATGAATCATAAATGAACAGTCAAAAAAAGGGGGTCACAGTGAAGGACCCCCGAAAAGTAGCATGCTAAGTCCATTGTTGCGGAGCTCGCAACCTTCACATGCTTGCCAAGTCAGACGAGCAAGGCAGAGGGCCACACCCGTATACATTCTGTCGCACTAGATAGACTGCTTAAAAATCAAAAGGTTCACAGGATCCAAATAAGATCCCGAACGCAGGCATCATTCAGATTACTCTGAGAAAGTGGCCCGTGCCAGAAACGGGCAACTCTTTTACTTGATCCAGTTCTCAAAATCCAGTGCTTTGCTGCGATGAAAAATCAATCAAGAGGGTTCGATGTCGCGAATGTGCCTGTGTACCGAAAACCAGGACGCAATCAGCCCCAAAATAGCACCGAGCAGTATCAGATTGAAGCCATCAAACGCCCCCATCCCCACCAGCCGGAAGTTGCTGTTGTAGAGCCCGGCCAGCTCCTTCACCACTCCCTCACTCCAGATCACCATCACCTCGGTCAGCCACCAGGCCAGCATGCCGCCGATGACCCCGAACCAGATGCCGGTATAGAGGAAGGGACGATGAATGAAGGCATCGGTCGCCCCCACCAGCTTGAGCACCTCGATCTCGGAGCGCTGGTTGAGAATATTCAGGCGCAGGGTGTTGCCGACGATCAGCAGCACGGCGGAGAGCAGCAACACGGCGATGCCGGTGATGGTGTGACGCAGCAGGTTCATGATGCCTTGCAGCCGGGTCAGCCATTGCAGATCCAGCTTGCCCTGCTCGACGCCGGGTTCGTTCTCCAGCTTGGCGAGCAGTTCGGCGGCGCCGTCAGGGTTCTGCCAGCGCGGATCCGGGATCACGCTCAGCACCGGCGGCAGCGGGTTGCTGTCGAGGTAATCGAGGGCATCACCGAAGCCGGAGATCTCGCGAAACTCCTTCAGCGCCTCGTCTCTGTTCATATAAGTGACTGATTCCACCTCGGGATAGAGCAGGATCCGCTGCTTCATGTCGAGGATGCTCTGCTCCGGTAAGTCTTTGCGCAGGTAGAGGGAGATCTGGGAGCTGGTCTGCCAGCTGCCCTCCACTATCTCGGCGTTCTTCAGCAACACGTGGAAGCAGGACGGCAGCGCCAGACTGACGCCGAGCACCGCCAGCGTCATCAGGGAGGCGAGCGGATTGCGCCACAGCTCGCCCATGCTGGCGAAGGCCTGGCGAGCGTGATCAACCCAGTACATTGCGATCCGCCGCAGCAGAGGCTGCTTGTGACGAACGATAGCCATCAGATCCCCTCCCCATGACGAATATCGGCGACATGATACATTGCGATCCGCCGCAGCAGAGGCTGCTTGTGACGAACGATGGCCATCAGATCTCCTCCTCTGCTTGCTGTGAATACATCCGGCCCACCTTGAGGGTCAGGGTGCGGTAGCGCATGCGGGCGATGAGCCCCAGATCGTGGGTCGCGATCAGCACCGAGACCCCGAAGCGGTTGAACTCTTCGAACAGTCGCATGATATCCATGGAAAGCTGGGGATCCAGGTTGCCGGTCGGCTCATCCGCCAGCAGCAGCGGCGGCTTGTTGACGATGGCGCGGGCGATGCCGACCCGTTGCTGTTCACCACCGGAGAGCATACGCGGCTGGTAGCGTTCCTTGCCGAGCAGACCGACCTTGTCCAGGGCCGCCGCCACCCGCTTGTTGATGTCCGCATGGCTATAGCCATCGATCACCAGGGGCAGGGCCACGTTGTCGAACACGGTGCGGTCCATCAGCAGCCGGTGATCCTGGAAGATCATCCCGATCTGGCGGCGTACATAGGGGATCTGGCCGCGCTTGATCTGGCTGACATCATCGCCGTGGAAGAAGACCCGGCCATCGGTCGGCCGCTCCATCACGCTGATGAGCTTGAGCAGGGTACTCTTGCCCGCCCCCGAGTGGCCGGTCAGGAAGGCCATCTCCCCCTTGCGCAGGTGAAAGCTGACCTTCTGCAGCGCCTGGTGGCCGCCGCTGTATACCTTGCTGACCTTATCGAAACGAATCATAACGGATCCCTGACATTGACAAACCCCGACCAGAGTCGGGGCGTGTGGCGTTTACTGATCATGCCTGAGCTTACTCATCGCGACTGAACAGTGCCTCGATAAAGTCGTTGGCAACGAAGGGACGCAAGTCATCTATCCCCTCGCCCACCCCGATGTAACGGATCGGGATCTGGAACTTGTCCGCCATCGCGAAGATGATCCCGCCCTTGGCGGTACCGTCCAGCTTGGTGAGGGTGATGCCGGTCAGGCCCACCGCCTCGCTGAACAGCTTGGCCTGGCTCAGGGCATTCTGGCCGGTGCCCGCATCCAGAGTCAGCATGATCTCGTGGGGCGCTTCCTCGTCCAGCTTCTTCATCACCCGCACCACCTTCTTGAGCTCTTCCATCAGGTTGCTCTTGTTCTGCAGGCGGCCGGCGGTGTCGGCGATCAGCACATCAGCCCCGCGGGAGCGGGCGGCTTCGATGGCATCATAGATGACGGAGGCGGAGTCGGCGCCGGTGTGCTGGGCGATGACCGGAATGTTGTTGCGCTGGCCCCAGACCTGCAGCTGCTCGACCGCGGCGGCACGGAAGGTATCGCCGGCGGCCAGCATGACGCTCTTGCCTTCGGCCTGGAACTGCTTGGCCAACTTGCCGATGGTGGTGGTCTTGCCCACCCCGTTGACGCCGACCATCAGGATCACATAGGGCTTCTTGCTGGTATCGATGACCAGCGGCTTCTCGACCTGAGCCAGTATCTCGCCCATGTCCTGCTTGAGCAGGCCGTAGAGCGCCTCGGCATCCTTGAGCTGCTTGCGATCCGCATGTTTGATCAGGCCGTCGATGATGCGACTGGTGGTGTCGACCCCGAGATCCGCGGTCAGCAGCTGGGTCTCCAGCTCCTCGAACAGCTCGTCGTCGATCTTCTTGCCACTGAACAGGCCGAAGAAGCCGGAACCGATATTTTCCTTGGTGCGCACCAGGCTGCGCTTGAGGCGGGCGAAGAAACCCTCCCGCTGCGGCTTGTCCTGGGTGTCGTCGTCCACCTGGGCGGCCAGCGGCAGAGCAGCCAGGGCGGCGGCGTTGGCCTCCATCTCGGCGACCAGACGAAGGTCTTCCGCTCGCTGGGCCTCTTTGGCGATGCGAGCTTCTTCCGCGGCCTGAGCCTCGGCAGCAACACGGGCGGCTTCCGCAGCCTCTGCTTCGGCGGCAACGCGGGCGGCTTCCGCAGCCTGAGCTTCGGCGGCAACACGGGCGGCTTCCACAGCCTGCGCCTCGGCGGCAACACGAGCGGCTTCCACAGCCTCTGCCTCGGCGGCAACACGGGCGGCTTCAGCAGCAACGCGAGCGGCTTCCGCAGCCTCTGCCTCGGCGGCAACGCGAGCGGCTTCCACAGCCTGAGCTTCGGCGGCAACACGAGCGGCTTCCAGAGCCTCAGCCTCGGCGGCAACGCGGGCAGCTTCCGCAGCCTGAGCTTCGGCGGTAACGCGAGCGGCTTCCAAAGCCTCTGCCTCGGCGGCAACGCGAGTAGCTTCCACGGCCTCTGCTTCGGCGATAATGCGGGCGACTTGCGCCGCATCGGCCTCGGCGGCCCTGTGCGCCTCTTCGATGGCCTTGATGTCGGCCGCGAGACGCGCGGCTTCGGCCACCTCGTCGGCGATCAGCGCCTCATTGACGATGACGGGCTCGAGCTCGGACTCACACTCTTCCACCACCAGGGGACCTTCGTCCGGCGTCGTCGGGAAGGCACCCGGCTGTGCTTCGGTCAGGGGGAGATCGGCAGCGGGAGCGGGGGCAACGGGGGCCTCGGGCTCAGGGATCGCTGGCGTGGTGGCGGGGACCTGAGATTGGACGGCCTCGGCCTCTTCTTTCTTGCGGCCGAAACCCAGCCAGGAAAACAAACCTTTTGCCATCTAAAAAATACTCACTTCGTTGGCTGACTGCTAAGATAGCCGTCCCTCGGTGGGTCGGCATAAAAATGAACCGCCTTATACTAACACTTTATTTTCTGACGACGAAACGCGATGCCCAGAGTGAAATCCAGCCGTAACAGCCCCAATAAAAGCCCAATTCCGCAGGGAAAAGCGGGAGTTGTAAGAATCATCAGCGGTCAGTGGAAGGGTCGCAAATTGCCGGTCAGGGATCTGGATGGCCTCAGGCCGACCACGGATCGCGTCAAGGAGACCATCTTCAACTGGCTGGCGCCCCATGTGCGCGGCACCCGCTGCCTCGACCTGTTTGCCGGCAGCGGCGGCCTGGGGCTGGAGGCACTGTCACGCTATGCCGAGCAGGTGACTCTGGTCGAGATGGACAAGGGCGCCGCCGATCAGCTCAAGAAGAATCTGGTCGCCCTGGGCAGTCAGCAGGGGAGCGTGATCCAGGCCGATGCGGTGAACTGGCTGCAAGGCCCGGCGACGCCGTTTGATCTGGTGTTCCTCGATCCGCCCTTTCGCCGCGAGTTGCTGCCCCAGGTGTGCGAACTGCTGGAGCAACGTGGCTGGCTGGCGCCGGACGCGCTCATCTATCTGGAGCGGGAAAAGGAGATGGCCGATCTGGCCCTGCCCGCCAGCTGGCAATTACTCAAGGACAAGCAAGCCGGTCAGGTCTGCTATCAGCTCTATCTGCGGAATACCCAGAACGACACTGCGATTTAAATACCGGTTGGGAGAGGAACATGGGCGACTGGCCCTCCCCGGTCAATGTGGACAACGACTCAAGGACAAGCAGGTCGATCAGATCAGGCCTGCTATCAGCTCTATGTAAGGGAGGTAAACGATGAAGCGCGTGTTTAATCTGTTGGCGATGGGCGTCTTGCTGTTCTTCTGGCTGGGGGTAGTGCTCGCCCTGTTTGGCACCCTGCCGGGCAAGTTGAACGGTTTTCTGCCGGTCTGTGGCCTGATCGTGGCCCTGATGCACTGGGTACAGGCCAGCCTGATCAAGGCCGCCTGCAAGCCCTACTTCCCGGTGACTCGCCTCGAATTCACCCAGGTACTGGTCTTCGGGGTGTTCGGCATGATGGATATCCGCGCCAAGCTGCAGGCCATCATAGATGCCAAGCAGAAGGGCGGGACGCCCCCTCAAGCCGACTGAGGCAGGTGCCTTACATCCTGACCCTGTCTGAAGGAGTGACTCGTCACTCCTTCACTTTTTTCCCCACGCTGATGCCGAGCTTGATGGAGAGCACGGCGAGCAGCAGCAGCATGGCGATCAGGGAGAAGAAGTTGCTGCCAAGTTCCGGATATTGCACCTTGATCAGCGCCGAGTGGCCAAAAACGCCGATGAAAAAGCTAAGGATCATGCAGATAGGGGTATTCCCCACCATGGGCTCGTGGCGATAGTGCTGGTAGAGCTGATAGGCCGCCAGCAGCAGGGCTATCAGGGGGAAGAAGGAGAAGGGCACGGCCGATTCGGTCAACACCGACAGGAAGGCATCCCCACAGATCCCGATCAGCAGGGCCAACAACAAGGGTTTCTTGGGGATAGCGTTCGGTTCATGCATGGGACTGTCCATCCTTGGCTTAAGAGAGAGGTTCACGGCGCTTGCGGTTCTGGACCTCGGCGCCCATGGCGATGATGCGCAGCTGACTGATGGTGCGATCGGAGAGCGCCTTGCACTCCTCGCTGGTCATGTCGAGGGCGTCGGCACCGGCGCTGAAGACGATGGTGACCATGGCTTCGGCCTGGATGTAGGCCTCTTCCCGCGGCGCCTCCGTGGTCGCCTCCAGATAGTCGGTCAGCTCGGCGATGAAGTGCTGGATCTCGCGCGCCACCGCCTGGCGGAAGGCGGCCGAAGTACCGGAGCGCTCGCGCAGCAGCAAACGGAAGATGTTCGGGTTGTTTTCGACGAATTCCATGAAGGTCTGCACCGAGGTGCTGATGACGCTGCCGCCGCCGGCGATGCGCTGGCGTGCCTGACGCATCAGCTGACGCAGGGTCAGCCCACCCTCATCCACCAGGGTCAGCCCCAGCTCTTCCATGTCGCGGAAATGGCGGTAGAAGGAGGTCGGCGCTATGCCCGCCTCCCGCGCCACTTCCCGCAGGCTGAGGTTGGAGAAGCTGCGGTTGGCACAGAGTTGACTGAACGCCGCGTCGATCAGCGTACGCCGGGTTTTTTCTTTTTGTTGCGCGCGAATACCCACGAAATACAGTCACCTTGAGGTTAGCGAGGCCAAATGATAACCCGAAGGGGGGGCCGGGATCAGGTTTGTCTCCGACTTTTTTACCATTGACCCGCATTCCGGCTCAATGGAGAATAGTGAACAACTGTTCGCTGAAAGGAGCCGAGTAAAATGGACCGCCCCCCGATCATCATGAGCAACACCCTGCTGTTTGCCCTCTCCGGACTGGCGGCACTGATCGCCGTGCCCTGGTACGGCATGACCCAGGGCTACGATCTCTGGCAGTGGCTCTGTTTCCTGATGCTGTTCTGCTACTGCGGCATCTCCATCACCGCCGGCTACCATCGGCTCTGGTCACACAAGACCTACAAGGCGCACCCGATCCTGCAGTGGATCTTCGCCATCGGCGGCGCCCTCGCCCTGCAAAACTCGGCCCTGCACTGGTCGTCCGATCACCGCCGCCATCATCGCCACGTGGATGACAACCAGCGGGATCCCTACAGCGCGGGCCGCGGCTTCTGGTACTCCCACATCGGCTGGATGCTGCGGGAATATCAGCGCGAGACTTACCACGACTACAGCAACGTGCGGGATCTGCAGAACAACCCCATCGTCGCCTTCCAGCACAAGCACTACCTGGCGCTGATGCTCGGCACCAACATCGGCATTCCGCTGCTGCTCGGACTGATCCACGGGGATCTGCTCGGCATGCTGTTGCTGGCCGGGGTGCTGCGCATGGTGATGACTCACCACACCACCTTCTTCATCAACTCCCTCGCCCATATCTGGGGCAGCCAGCCCTTCACCGATCGCAACAGCGCGCGGGACAACGGCATCCTGGCCTTCTTCACCTTCGGCGAGGGGTATCACAACTTCCACCACCTGTTCGAGAACGACTACCGCAACGGCATCCGCTGGTGGCAGTACGATCCTACCAAGTGGCTGATCCGAAGCGCTGCCTGGTGCGGGCTGGCCAGGGATCTGCGCTCCTGCCCGGAGGAGCGCATCGAGCAGGCCAAGCTGGAGATGCAGCTGAAACGGGCCCAGGCCAGACTGCATGAAGAGGACGATCGGGAGCTATGGCAGGCACTGCTGCAAGAGGAATACGACAAGCTGAGCCAGCAGATCCAGCACTACTACCGCAGCCGCAAGCTGCTGCTGGAGCAGCGCAAGCGCAAGGCGCTGGCGCGCTACGACAGGCTGAAGCTGCAGCTGGAGTATCGCAATCTGCGCGATGGTTTCGTTGCCAGCAAGCGCAACTGGAGCCGATTGCTGGCCGGCATCGCCTGATACCGTCCATGTGATGACTCATATTCGAGACCGCCTGTTGGCGGTCTTTTTATGGGCAAAGGGCGACAGGGCGCGATAAAAAAGTGGGGCGACATTCGCATGTCACCCCCTCGCAAATAGCATGTTCCATATTGGGATCCGGCCATAAGAGGTACCGATGCCGCTTCACGGGTTTCCGCTCCCGATCCGGGCGTCTGCCGGAGCAATCCGACCGACCAAGTACCCTCACCACCTTCACCCACACGGCAGACCAGCCGCCGTGTTTGTCCTTGCAGTTGAAATACTACGCAGATAAATAAAATAAAAAACCATTTTTTGCGGACTTGTATGCAATCCTTATGGGCTCACCTCGATTCACGCTTTGACATAAAATGATTAAAAACAATGCGATACGGCATTATTGCGACATTGAATGGCAGAAGTTATCTTCTATGGCGCACAAGGCTTTGCGAGATCTCGCACAAGCTTGGCCCTCACAACCAGGGATGCAGTGACGACAACCCCTTGCTCAACCGGGCCAGCAGCCGTCGCAGTGCCGAGGCAAGAGGTGCATCCCGCCGCACGGCGGCCTGCTGCCAGCCCGTCAGCCACTGCTGCAACTCGGCGCAGAGCGCGGGGCAACGCAGGTGCAGCATCAGCTCGGTGTTGAGCATCAGGGAGCGGGGATCCAGATTGAAACTGCCGAGCAGCGCCTCCTCCTCTCCCATCAGGATCAGCTTGGCATGCAGGCTCTGCGCATCCCCTTCCAGCTCGAACAACGTTATCCCCTGCCGCACCAGCCAGGGGCGATGACGGCGATAGGCACCGTACACCAGGGGCACGTCGGTGCTGGCCAGGGAGTTGGTCAGGATCCCTATGCTCACCCCCGCCTGCCGCTGCTCCTTGAGACGACGGCGCAGCCCGCGCGTCAGTATCAGGTAAGGGCTCACCAACCGCAGCGCCCCCCGGTTGCCGGCCAGCTTGCGCCCCAGCTCAAATGCCATGGTCGGTCGGGAGATCAGCCCCTTGCCGGGACGATCGAACCAGAAGGTGCCCTGACCCGGATGCCAGTGCAGGGGCACAGGCTCATCGTCGAACAGGCTGGCGGGCAGATCGTAGACGGCGGCCACCGCCGGCTCGGTCAGGGTGAGCAGGAAGTCGTTCACGGTGGCGACCTCGGCGGACTGCAGGGCGCGTCGCCACAGGCGCCGGATGGGGTGGCTCCAGCGGCTCTGCCAATAGAGACTGAAGCCCTGCTCTGCCTGCTGGCAGAGGCCACCCCGACAGACGATATCCAGATCGACGAAGTGAGGTGCCTCTCCCAGACCGAAGTAGCGATCGCCGATGTTGCGACCCCCGATCACCCCCTGGCAGCCATCCACCAGCAACAGCTTGTTGTGCATGCGGTGGTTGATGCGCCTGAAGCTGAGCAGGCCTTCGAGCAGCAGGGCCAGCGGTCGCCAGCCCCTGAACCAGAACGGATTGAACAGGCGCACCTCTATGCCGGGCTGATGGGCCACCATCTCCAGGAAGCGGTTGTCACCGGCATAGAGATCGTCGATGAGCAGTTGCACCCGCACCCCGCGCCTGGCCGCATGCAGCAATTCGGACAGCAGCAGTTTGCCGCTGCCGTCTTCCTCCCAGCTGTAGTACTGGGCCTGGATCCGGTGGCGGGCGGTGCGGATCAGCTGGCAACGCAGCTTCAGAGCGGCGGCAGGATCGTCGAGCAGGGCAAATTCGGCGGGGATCAAGCGTCATCTCCTTGTCATGGGGCCATGGCATAACCCGAGCAGCCCCCCTGATCGCAACGAGCCAAGGAGTCGACCATGGAACTCTGTGACCGCCCCTCTCTGTGCCATAGGCCCCAGGCCAGCCAACCGGATCCCACCCCGGCCAGGCAACTTGCCCCCTGGTATCTGCAACACAGAGATCAGGGGTGGGAGGCCCCGGGCACCACACTTCAGATGCAGCACCCCAGCCTGGGATGAGGCTCAGGGCTGAACCGCCTCCTTGGCGTCAGAGATGGCCTCGGTCTTGCCCTCCACCTGAGGCAGGCTGAAGCGATAAGCCACGTAGTACTTGTAGATGGTGCCCACGTAGTTGATGGGTCCCTGGCCCACCTCGTTGGCCACCAGCTGCTCCACGTTGCCGAACCAGACGTTCGGATCCAGCCCCCTCTCCCTGGCCTTGGCCTGCAACGCCTGCACCCGGTTCGGGCCCGCGTTGTAGGCCGCCAGGGCAAACAGATGGCGGTTGATGTTGTCCATCTCGGGATCGTTGAAATAGGTGTCGAGAATGAGCCTCAGGTAGCGGCAGGCGGCCTCCACATTGCCTTCCAGGCTGCTGAACCTGGCGCCGCGGATCCCCACGGCGCCGCCGGTGCTCGGCAGCAACTGCATGATGCCGACCGCCCCGCCGTGGGAGCCGACATTGGGATTGAGCCCCGACTCCTTGTAGCCAAGTGCCGCCAGCATCAGCCAGTCCAGCTTGTATTTGGCGGCCTGGGTCTCGAGTACCTGGCGGATGGTCGACAGCCGCCCCAGCGGGTCTGGCGCCAGTATGTTGCTCATCTGCTCGCTCTGGGCCAGCAGGCGGCGCAGGGTCATGTCGCTGTAGAGGGTGCGCTTGCTGGACTCCGAGATATAGGCGTTTACCGCCTTGAGCAGCTCGGGGCTGTTGTTGCGCAGGGCCCAGGCACTGCGCCCCTTGTCCCGCAGCGGGATCAGCTTGTGGGCCTTGAGGCCCCCTATCATGTCGAGCCAGATCCGCCCCTTGAAGCTGTCGGTCACGGTCAGCGGTATGATGCCGGCGGCCACCATCTCCATCAGATCCCCGTCCTGCAGATACTCGGGCACCGTCTCTATGTACACCGGCGGCAGCCCCAGCTCGCGAAACAGCCAGTTCAGCTGGTGCAGGCTCTCATAGTAGCTGGAGCTGGCCCGCACCCAGATCCGCCGGCCCGATAGCTGAGTGATGCGGTTGAAGCCGGGCAAGGCATGCTGGCTCACCACCCACTCCTCAATGGGCGAAATGATGGGAGCGGAGAAGGTGACCTGCTCACGCCGGGTCGGCGTCACCGTCATGGTGGCTGCCACCAGATCGCCGCGCCCCTCGGTGAGGTAGTCCAGCAACTTGTCCTGACGTACCGGGATGTAGATGATCTTGAGCTTGAGCTTCTCTTTGGCGAGATAGGTCTTGTTTAGCCATCGCTCGAAGCCTTGCAGCTGATTGACCAGGATGCCGTACTGGGCGCCCTTGTCGAAGAAGAAGAAACCCCGCTCATAGACCACCAGGGCCCTGAGTTCTTTTTTTTGCAGAATGTGTTCGAGGTCCCCGGGTTGGGGCAAGAGTTTCGGTCTGACGTCCACTGCGCGTGTGGGGGAATCGTCTGGCAGGGGCTTGGGATCCGCCGCCAGCAGAGGAAGGCACCAGAGGGCCAACAGGCCCCAGATCCATCGCCGCATCCTCTCTCCTTCTGTTGACCGATTCACATCGGCGAGTCGTCCGTGGGATAACTCACTATAGAACGGGGAGCTGCGGCTGCAGGGTCAATACGGCAGGCAGGCCTGCCGTATCATCACAATGCTCAGACTGAGCGGGCACGCAACTCGAAGATCAGCTTCTCGGCGGTGCAGGTGAATTGCAGGCGAGCCTTGAGGATCACGCCCTCGGCCACCTGGCTCAGCTCGCTGCTGACGCTGGCTTCGGCGGTCACCTGCTTGGCCAGAGCCTCATAGACCGCCAGCTTGGCGCGGGCATCGGCTTCTGTCGCGGCCTCGATCACCAGCTCCATCAGCTCGTCGCCCTCACCTATGATGGTGCCGATCTCGGCCATGCTGCCACAGCTGTCGCAGGTTTCCTGCACTCTCTCGTTTACAGACATCATTCAACTCCTACTTATTTCGGCTGCGTATCATCGTCACGCAAGGCCTTGCGAAAATCCTTGATGGCGGTGCCCAGATCCTCTCCGGCGCTGGCCAGGCGTTTGCTGCCAAACACCAGAACGACGACCACGAGCAGGATCAACAAATGCCAGATATGAATTCCACCGAGTCCCATGGGGATGCTCCTGACTGATAGATATCGATAGTTTGTATCAAAAGAATGCATAGCGATTGTTGGGCGAAATCAAGGCAGGTGCAAGTTTGCGAATCAATCAGCAAAAAAATACGGCGACCCATGGCCGCCGTACGAGTCGGTGCTACTTGTCTCCCTCAACTACTACATCCTGTAGCAGTACCATAACGGCGTGAGACGTTTCGAGCATAGGGTCGCCAAGATATGAAAACAAATGGTATAAATTCATCTAAGAATTGAAGGAGATTCATATCATGTTGCTGGAACAGCTCGGGCGCATAGACCTTAATTTATTGATTATCCTGCAAGTCTTGCTGGAAGAGCGCAATGGCAGCCGGGCCGCCCGCCGCCTGCACCTGAGCCAATCGGCCGTCAGCAAGGCCCTGGGTCGCCTGCGGGACACCTTCGACGATCCCCTGTTCGTGCGCTCCGCCTATGGGCTGGAACCCACCCCCCGTGCCCTCGGTCTGCAGCAGCAGTTGCAACCCATACTGTTGTCGCTGGACAACCTGATCCAGCCGCCGGATTTCGATCCTGCCCATACCGAGCGTGAGTTCGTCATCGCCAGCATGGACAGCGCCTTCACCCTGTTCGCCCCCCTCTACCTGAGCGAACTCAAGCGCCAGGCACCGGGGATCCGGCTGCGCTACGAGGAGTGGACGGAGCACAGCCTGACCGAGATGAGCCAGGGCCAGGTGGACATCGCCTTCACGGTGCGGGAGAACTGCATCACCTCGGATTTCCGACTCGATACCCTGCCCAACGCCATCTGCCAGCGCCTGCTCGCCATCGATGACCTCACCTGCCTGGTGCAGCAGGATCACCCGGCGCTGCAGGAGACGGACTGGGATCTCGCCCGCTATCTCGCCTATCCCCACGTGCAGACCTACTGCGAGGGGCGGGATCGCTGGATGCTGGATCACAAGCTGGCGGAGCAGGATCTCTATCGCCGGATAGAGGCGACCGTGCCCTCGTTCGAGGCGGCGCTGCGGATGGGCATGCACTCGGACATGATAGTCACCCTCTCCAAGCTCTATGCCCGTCACGCGACCCAGGTCTACCCGCTGGTGCCGCTGCCGCTACCCATCGCGCTGGACAGCATCTCCCACCTGCTGATCTGGCATCAGAGTCACGAGGAGGATCCGGGCCACCGTTGGCTGCGGGAAACCCTGCTCGCCCTTATCATGAGCAAGCTCTAGACCTCGGCAATCGAAGGATCCTGAGCCTCGGCACTGGCTGCGGAAAACCTGCTCGCCCTCATCATGAGCAAGCTCTAGACCTCGGCGACCGAGGGATCCTGAGCGTCGGCACTGACTGCCGGTGCGCCGTAGCACAGGCAAAAAAACGGGGCTCCGTGCAGCCCCGTTCATTCACGCCATCATGCTGGCCGGTCAGCCCTGACCGGTCACCGCCAGATAGTGGTGCACGCCGTCGAGCAACATCTGCACCGAGATCATCACCAGCAGCATCCCCATCAGCCGCTCCACGGCGGTGAGTCCTCGCTCACCCAGCAGCTTGTTGAACAGCTCGTAGAACATCAGGATCACGGCGCTGGCACCCCAGGCCAGCAGCAGGGCCAGGGACCAGTCCGCCATCCGGGTCGGCTCCTGATTCGCCAGCAGCAGCAATGAGGCCAGGATGGAAGGACCCGCGATCATGGGGATGGCCATGGGCACCAGGAAGGGTTCCTCACCGGCGGCCAACCCGGTCACGCCACCGGGTGTCGGGAAGATCATCTTGATGGCGATGAGGAACAGGATGATGCCCCCGGCGATGCTCACCGCCTCCTGGCGCAGATTGAGGAAGCTCAGGATCTGCTGACCGGCAAACAGGAAGGCCAGCATGATGGCCAGGGAGAACAACAGCTCACGGATCATCACCTTGCGTCGCCGCTTGGGATCGACATGACGCAAAATGGAGAGGAAGACCGGCAGGTTGCCCAGCGGATCCATGATCAGAAACAACATGACGGCAGCGGAGAAAGTATCCATACGATTGACGGGCTATGCCCGGGCCAAGCCTTCGACAGAGGAAAAGAGGGGGAAATACTAACAAAGGGAGGAAGATTGCGCGAGCCGCAGGACACGGCTCGCCGCCGGCCTCAGCCGTGATTGCAGATCTTGTCGGCGCGGGTCTGGAAACCTTGCTCCGACTCGATGAACTTGCCGCGCTTGGCCAGCAGTTCGATCAGGGCCTCTGCATCCATCTCGCTGGCGCTGCAGGTGTGAAAACGGGCCTCGGCACCGAAATGCGCGTCGATCGCCTGCTTGAGGCTGGCGCGGGTAAACTGGCCATCCTGGGTCAGCATCATCTCCATCACTTCGTGACCATGTATCGACTGGGACATCTCAAACCTCGTTAATTATCATGTCAGATGTTCATTAAAGCCGGAATGGCCAAATCCGATCTTGATGTAAACCAATAAATTGGCGTTTTTAACAACCGCGGGCTGGCCGTGAGCACCGCTTTGTCGATAATGTGGCAACCTGGGCAGGGGATGGCTACACTAGCGCCCCTTTTTGCCATCGCAGACAGAAAATAAGGACATTGGCGTCATGCTGTTCCATGGATTGGCCTTCAAGCCCTGGCGGATCTGGACCCGCCGCCCACTCTGGTTGAAGACCCTGCTCGGCATGCTGACCGGGATAGGGCTCGGGCTCGGCTTCAGTGAGCAGGCGCTGCTGCTCAAACCCATCGGCGTCCTGTTCGTCAACACCATACAGATGCTGATGGTGCCGCTCATCTTCTGCTCCGTCATCGCCGGCCTCACCTCCCTGCTCAAGGGCAAGACCCTGGACCGGATTGGCGGCAAGGCCATCGCCCTCTATCTGTTCTCCACCGCCATCGCCATCTGCATCGGCCTGATGATGGGCTGGCTGCTGGAACCCGGCATGGGGGCCAACATGGGCCCCTACGAGCGCACCGGGGTGCTGGCACAGCCGACCCTGGCCAGCGTGCTCAGCCATCTGGTGCCGCGCAACCCGATCCAGGCCATGGTGGACGGCAAGATACTGCAGGTGATCGTGTTCGCGGTGGCCCTCGCCCTCGCCCTCAACGCCAGCGGCCGTCGCGGCCGGCCCGCGATCCTGTTCTTCACCTCATTGGCGGAGGGCATGTTCAAGCTGACCCAGATGGTGATGACGCTGGCGCCCTACGGCGTCTGCGCCCTGATGGCCTGGATGACGGGCAAGTACGGGCTGGATCTGCTGCTGCCCCTGCTCAAGGTGATAGGGGCCGTCTACCTCGGTTGCCTGCTGCACGTGCTCGGCGTCTACAGCAGCCTGCTGATCCTGCTGGCACGCCTCAACCCGCTGCACTACTTCAAGAGCATCCTGGATGCCCAGGCGATCGCCTTCACCAGCAGCTCCAGCAGCAGTACCCTGCCCATCAGCCTGGCCTGCGCCGAGCGCAGGCTCGGGGTCTCCCCCGCCATCACCGCCAAGGTGCTGCCCATAGGCGCCACCATCAACATGGATGGCACGGCTCTCTATCAGGGGGTAACGGCCCTGTTCGTGGCTCAGGCCTTCGGGGTGGATCTGCACCTGGTGGATTACCTGACCATCATCAGCATCGCGACCCTGGCCAGCATCGGCACCGCCGGCACCCCGGGCACCGGGCTGATGCTGCTGACCCTGACGCTCACCGCGGTAGGCTTGCCGCTGGAAGGGGTGGCGCTGATCGCCGGCATCGATCGCCTGCTGGACATGGCGCGCACCACGGTCAACGTATCTGGGGATATTCTGGTGTCCGTGTTGATCGCCCGCAGCGAGGGAGAGCTGGATCTGGAAACCTATCACGATGCCAACGCGGGCGAGGACATCGACTTCCCGCGTTGAGGTGTGGTCTCAGGCATCTGTCGCTACCTTGGACTCCCCCTTGCGGGAGCAGGGGTGGGGATAATCAGTGATCGTGGGGATCGTGGTGACAGCGCCAGCAGATGTCGAAGTTGGCGCCGTTCTCCTCCCCGCACTGGCCGCATAGCCAGCCATTGCCCTGACGCTGCTGGTAGCGCTCGATGATCCGCCCCGCCCGGCTGCGATCCTGCTCGCGCACCAGCAGGGTGACCTGCAGCAGATCCACCGGCAACTCCCCCAGCGCCCCCGACAGCCCTTCTCCGCTGAGCCGCACCAGCACCCCTTCGACCTCCAGCGCCCCCTTCAGGGCATAAGCCTCCAGCGAGTGAGAGGCCCGATACAAATTGATCCATGGCTCCATGTCTTGTCCTCAATACTGCTTGTCGATAGGGTCATCGGTGCCAGCGCTATCACCCTCTCCGGCATAAGCTTCCTGGGGGTGGGAGGCCCGATGCAAGTTAATCCACGGTTCCATGCCTTGTCCTCGCGCCTGCGCTCATATTCATGACCATGCCATGTCCCGACCTTAATCACAGCAAGTTGTCGATGCCGTACTCTGGCCCGTTGGCTATCAGAAAATCGATAAACACCCGCAACTTGCGCGGCATCAGCCGCCGCTCGGGGAACAGCAGGTAGATCGGCACCTTGGGCTGCTGCCAGTCCGGCAACAGGGCCACCAGGGAGCCTTCGGCCAGCTCATCATGGCACAACATGGCGGGCAGGGAGGCGAGCCCCAACCCGGCCTTGGCCGCCTCTCGGGCACAGGTGATGTTGTTGACCTTGAATCTGGCAGGAGGATCCACCAGCACCTCGCGCCCGTCCAGTTCGAAACACCAGTGGGAGGCCAGAAAGCCGCTGCTGACCGCCACCCGCTGGTGCTGCACCAGATCCTCGGGTCTGGTGATCGCCGGATTCCGAGCCAGGTATTCCGGGCTGGCGCAGAGCCGTCGTTCGGTGCTCCACAGCCGCCGCGCCGCCAGGTTGGAGTCGCTCATGTCACCGATCCGCACTATGGCATCCAGCCCCTCGCTGATGGGATCCACGATGCGATTGGTCAGCTCCAGATCGACTCGCAGGCCAGGATAGGCCTGCAGGAAGTTCGCCACCAGCCGGCCGACCACCAGCTGGCCCGTTTCGATGGGTACCGCCAGCTTGAGGGTGCCGGTCACCTCCTGCTGGCTGGCACTCAGCATCAGCTCGGCCTGGGCCAACTCCTCCACCGCCTTGCTGCAGCGCAGATAATATTGCTCACCGGCCTCGGTCAGGGTGAGCTGGCGGGTAGAGCGGTAGAGCAACCGCGCACCGAGTCGCTGCTCCAGCTCGGCGATACGGCGGCTGACCGTCGCCTTGGTCATTCCCAGCTCCTGGGCGGCGGCGGTGAAGGAGCCCTTGTCGACGATGCGCACTAGAATCAAGGCGGCATTCAGGTCCATTGTCTCACCAGTGAAACTGTATATCTCATGAATGGATACTAATCGAAACAGTCAGCCGATGTTAGCCTGCCCCCCACAGTTCAGGAAAAACCAAAATCATGAGTCAACACAAGAAGATCCCCCTGCTGGCCGCGCTGCTGCTGGCCCTGCTCGGCGTGCTGTTCGCCGCTTACTGGTATCTGCACGGCCGTTACTTCGAAAGCACCGACAACGCCTATCTGCAGAGCGAGGTGACCGGCATCGGCTCCAAGCTGCCCGGTTATATCAGCGAGGTGCTGGTGACCGACAACCAGGAGGTGAAGGCCGGGCAGCTGATCGCTCGCCTGGACGACCGGGAATACAAGGCCAAGGTGATCGAGGCCGAGGCTGACTTGCACCTCAATCAGGCGACCGCCGAGAACCTCGCCGCCACCCGTATCCAGCAGCTCAGTCTGATCCGCCAGGCCGACGCCAAGGTCGCCTCGGCCGATGCCGAGCAGGTCCGCTCCCGCCAACAGGTCGATCGTATCGGCCAGCTCAAGCAGCGCAACTACAGCTCCCAGGACAATCTGGACGAGGTGAAGGCGGGTTTGCGCGTCAACCAGGCCCTGATGCAGGAGGCCAAGGCCGCCCTGCAGGCCGCTCGCGAGCGCCTGCTGGTGCTGGATGCGGAGGCCAAGCAGAATCTGGCCAGACTGGCCCTGAGCGAGGCTCAACTCGAGCAGGCCAAGCTTGAGCTCGGTTATACCGAGCTGCGGGCCCCGGCCGACGGCATCATCGGCAAGCGCAGCCTGCGGGAAGGCCTCTACGTGCAGTCCGGCATGCAGGTCGCCAGCCTGGTGCCGCTGCAGCAGGTCTGGGTCGAGGCGAACTTCAAGGAGACCCAGCTGCAGAAGATGCAACCGGGTCAGAAGGTCGAGGTGATTCTGGATGCCTACCCGGATCAACCGGTCGAGGGCATCATCGACAGCCTGGCCCCCGCTACCGGTGCCAAGTTCGCCCTGCTGCCGCCGGAGAACGCCACCGGCAACTTCACCAAAATCGTGCAGCGGGTGCCGGTCAAGATCCGTATCCCCGAGCCCGGCGTGCTGGCTGGCAAGCTGAGACCCGGCCTCTCCACCGAGGTGATCGTCGATACCCGTGATCCCGAGCCCGTGGTCGCGGCCCACTGATGGAAGCCATCCCGCGTCGCAACTGGATCGCGGTCATGGGGGGCCTCATCGGCGCCTTCATGGCCATACTCGACATCCAGATCACCAACGCCTCCCTGAAGGACATTCAGGGAGCCCTGTCGGCCACCCTGAGCGAAAGCTCCTGGATCTCCACCTCCTATCTGGTGGCGGAGATGATCGCCATCCCCCTGAGCGGCTGGCTCAGCCGGGGCCTGAGCGCCCGCCGCTACATGCTGTGGAGCACGGGCGCCTTCATCGTCGCCTCCGTGCTCTGCTCGTTCAGCTGGAACCTCACCAGCATGATCGTCTTCCGGGCCCTGCAAGGCTTCACCGGCGGCGCCCTGATCCCCATGGCCTTCTCCCTCATCATCAGCCTGTTGCCGCTGCACAAGCGGGCTACCGGCATGGCGCTGTTCGGCCTCTGTGCCACCTTCGCCCCCACCATAGGGCCGACCCTGGGGGGCTGGCTGACGGAGCAGTTCTCCTGGCACTACATCTTCTATCTGAACGTGCCCCCCGGCCTGCTGGTGATGGCCATGCTGGCCCACGGCCTGGACAAGAAGGCGGTGGACTGGGAGGTGATCAAACGGGTGGATCTGGTCGGGATCCTCACCATGGCGGTGGGGCTTGGCCTGCTGGAGGTGGTACTGGAAGAGGGCAACCGGGAGGACTGGTTCGGTTCCAGCTTCATAGTGCGGCTCACCGTCATCTCCGTGGTGGCGCTGATCTTCTTCGTCATCAGCCAGCTGCTGCGTCGCCACCCCCTGGTCAACCTGCGGCTACTGCACAGCCCGCGCTTCGCCATGGCCTGCTTTGCCTACCTGGTGCTCGGCATGGGCTTGATGGGCTCCATCTATGTGCTGCCGCTCTACATGACCCAGATCCACAACTACAACGCGCTGGAAATCGGCGAGGTGCTGATGTGGATGGGGCTGCCCCAGTTGCTGGTGCTGCCGCTGGTACCCAGGCTGGTGACCAAGATAGATCCGCGCTATCTGGTGAGCTTCGGCTTCCTGATCTTCGGGGTAAGCTGCTTCATGAACATGAACATGAGCGCCGACTACGCCGGGCCCCAGCTGATCCAGTCGCTGATCGTGCGGGCGCTGGGCCAGCCCTTCGTCATGGTGCCGCTCTCCCTGGTGGCGACCGCCAGCCTGACCCCGGACGAGATCCCCTCCTCCTCCACCCTGCTCAACGTGCTGCGCAACCTCGGCGGCGCCTTCGGCATCGCCATGATCGCCACCATGCTGGACAACGATACCCGCATCCAGTTCAGCAACATCAGCAGCACGCTCGCCGCCAGCAGCATAGAGGGGCAGAGCTACCTGCTGCAGCTGGCCCAGAGCATGATGGCGCAAGGGGCGGGACCGGAGCAGGCGCAGTTGCAGGCCCAGGCCATGCTGTCGAACACCATCAACCGGGAGGCCACCATCATGGCGTACAACCAGGTGTTCTTCGTGATGGGCGTCTTCCTGTGCATCGCCAGCGCCATGATGCTGCTGCTCAAGCAGCCGCCCCCCAGGGCCGCCGACGCCGAGCCGATGGAGGCATGACGCAGCAACGAAAAACGGGCCACAGGCCCGTTTTTTATGATCGGTTTGGCACTCGTGGCGTGGCTCAGCCCGCCAGGGAGGCGGCAATCAGGAACTGGGCGGCGAAGTAGCTGCTCATGATCCATGCCTTGGCATGGGGGAAGGGGCGGCGGAATCGGTCCAGCGCCAGCATGCTGTCGGAGAAGAGGAACATCAATGCCCCCACCAGAGCGGCGGAGCAGCCCGCCGTGAGCGAGGCATGCCAGGCACCGGCGGCCACCCAGGCCATGCCGATGATCACCAGCATGTAGCAGAACACCGGGATCTTCATCTCCCCGAGCTTGCCCCACAGCAGGCCGAACACCAGGCCCGCCACCAGCAGCAGCATCAGGCCATCCACCAGCTTGAGCACCAGCGGCCCCTGGGCGAAGCCGACGATATAGCAGACATGTGCGACAAAGAATGCCGCCAGTCCCTGGATGAAGCGATCCTTTGGCAGCATCAGCAACACGTCCCCCGCCAGCGACAGGCAGAGGCCGAGCAGGATCCAGGCGTGGGAGCCATTGTGGTCGTCACTCTGGTAGCCAAAGGCCAGCGCTATGATGAACAGCATGGTCAGCGGCTTGCTGATATAGAACTGACGGGAGTCTGAGCCGTAGGCGGTGCGGATATGCCACCAGCCCGATGCGATGATCAAGAAACTCAATAACATGCCCTGCTCCTCATCGGTTGCTCGCGCTCGGATGGCAACCTCTTTAATGACTGCCAGATTAACAAATTCCCCCGACCAGTGGCAGGGGGAATGCAGCAGATGGCACTCTACGCCTAAAGTCTAATTGCCCCGCCCCCGCGGCTCGGGCATAAGAATCAGCTCAGGAAGATCACCATGGAAGACGCAATGACCAACTATCTGCCCGCCATCGACATCATGATGTGCCATCTGGGGATCAGCTTCGAACAGGCCTGTGAACAACTCGGCCTGAGCCCGCTGGAACAGCAGACTCTGAGCCAGATACAGGCGCAGGAGCTGTCGGAATAGCTCAGTCCCGGTATCGACATCAGGATGTGTCATATGTGGGAATCAGCTTCGAACAGGCCTGTGAACAGCTCGGCCTGAGCCCGCTGGAGCAGCAGACTCTGAGCCAGATACAGGCGCAGGAGCTGGCGGAATAAGCTCCGCCCCGATATTGAAAACGGCGCCTCGAGGGCGCCGTTTTTATTGGCCGCGCGTCACGCACGCGGGATCCGTCGCCGCTGCAGCCAGACCACCAGCGCGAACAGCAGCAAGCCGGGCAACCACATCAGCTCCTTGTGCCAGCGCTCGGTGGGGGCCTTGACGGAGAGGATCTGCTGATCGAACTCCATCCCGGCCGCGGCTGCCGGGCTGCCGAAGGTGACGCTGTCGATCAGCGTCTTGCCATCCTGCTCATACAGGGCCAGCCCCAGGTTCGCGAGACGGGCCTCCCCATCCGCTCCGGCCGGCACCGCCAGCAGCACCGTGGATTGACGCAACTTGCCTACCGCATCTTCCCCCTGTATCAGCAGCCTCAGCGTACTGTCCGCCGGAGCCTCACCCAGGGTCTGGGCAAACTCGGCCGGCGCCGTGTCGCGGTAGGGATCCTGCACCATGTCCATCCAGAAACCGGGGCGGAACAGGGTGAAGGCCACCAGCAGCAACAGCAGGCTCTCGTACCAGCGGCTGCGCGCCAGGAACCAGCCCTGGGTCGCGGCGGCGAAGATCAGCATGGCGACTGTGGCCACGATGAAGATCAGCACCCCGTGGGCGAAGTCCACGTCGATCAGCAGCAGATCCGTGTTGAAGATGAACAGGAAGGGCAGCGCCGCGGTGCGCAGGCTGTAGTAGAAGGCGGTGATCCCGGTCTTGATGGGATCCCCCTTGGAGACCGCCGCCGCCGCGAACGACGCCAGCCCCACCGGCGGGGTCACATCCGCCATGATGCCGAAGTAGAACACGAACAGGTGCACCGCGATGAGCGGCACTATCAGGCCGTTCTGCTGGCCCAGGGTCACCACCACCGGGGCCAGCAGGCTGGACACCACTATGTAGTTCGCCGTGGTGGGCAGCCCCATGCCGAGGATCAGGCTCAGCAGGGCGGTCAACAACAGCATCAGCAGCAGGTTGCCCATGGAGAGGAACTCCACCAGATCCGCCAGCACCAGGCCGACCCCGGTCTGGGAGACGGCGCCGACTATGATGCCGGCGGTGGCGGTGGCGATGCCGATGCCGATCATGTTGCGGGCACCGGCCACCAGCCCTTCCCGCAGATCGATCAGGCCATCGCGGGCCGAGCCGTAGTGGTGCTTGCCGTCGGTGCGCAGCCAGTTGAGCAGCGGCCGCTGGGTCAGCAAGATGATGGTCAGCATGACGGTGCCCCAGAAGGCGGACAGCCCCGGCGAGAGGCGCTCCACCATCAGGCACCACACCAGCACCACCACCGGCAGCAGGAAGTGCAGGCCGGACAGCAGCACGGCGCGGGTGTCGGGCAGCTCGGTCAGCGGCTGGTCCGGATCCTCGGCGGGCAGCGGCTCGTTGCTGGCGGCTATCTTCAGCAGCCCCAGGTAGGCGGCGGCCAGCAGCAGGGCAACTCCCGGCAGGGCATAGTCACCGAGCGCCGGCTTGAGCCAACCCAGACCGTAATAGACCGCCATCGACAGACCGCTGATGAGGGCCGCGCCGAAGGCGAAGCCGGTCAGGCGGCGCAGCCAGGGCTTGGGCTGGCGATTGCCGATGGGCTCCATGCCCAGCTTGAGCGCCTCCAGATGCACTATGTAGAGCAGCGCTATGTAGGAGATGGCCGCCGGCAGGAAGGCGTGCTTGATGATCTCGACGTAGGGAATGCCCACGTACTCCACCATCAGGAAGGCGGCGGCCCCCATCACCGGCGGCATGATCTGGCCGTTGACCGAGGAGGCCACCTCGACCGCCCCCGCCTTCTCCTTGGAGAAACCGACCCGCTTCATCATGGGGATGGTGAAGGTGCCCGTGGTGACCACGTTGGCGATGGAGGAGCCGGAGATGACCCCGGTCAGGGCCGAGGCCACCACAGCCGCCTTGGCCGGGCCGCCGCGCAGGTGGCCGAGCAGGCTGAAAGCGAGCTGGATGAAGTAGTGACCGGCACCGGCCCGCTCCAGCAGAGCCCCGAACAGCACGAACAGGAATACGAAGCTGGTGGAGACCCCGAGGGCGATGCCGAACACCCCCTCTGTGGTGATCCACTGGTGATTGGCCAAGGCGGTGAAGCTCACCCCGCGGTGGGCCAGCAGCCCCGGCATCCAGGGGCCGGCCAGGCTGTAGGCGAGGAACACCAGGGCGATCACCGCCAGGGCCGGGCCCAGGGCGCGACGGGTGGCCTCCAGCAGCAGCGGGATGCCGATGCAGGCAGTCACCAGGTCGGCGGTGGTGAGGTTGCCCGGACGCTGGGCCAGGGCTTCGTACATCACGAACAGGTAGATGGCGGCGCCGGCGGCGATGAGGCCGAGGGCGATGTCCCCGAGCGGGACTCTATCCCGGGGGGAACGGCGGAACGCCGGAAACACCAGGTAGGCCAGCAACAGGGCGAAGCCGAGGTGAATGGCACGGGTCTCGGTGTCGTTGAGGACGCCCACCCCCAACATGAAGGGCAGCGGTGAGGCGATCCAGAGCTGGAACAGGGACCAGGCCAGCGCCAGCCCGGTAATGAGCCAGCCCATGAGGCCGAGGGGCAGCCGGGCGCCCACGTCCTGGGCGATCAGCTCCTCGGTGGAGAGTTCTTTATCTTGCATAGGATTTACATCTGCCTACGAGTACAACAAGAACAACACCCGCTGCGACAGAGGAGGCGGCAGACGGGTGTTGAATGGCATCACAAGGGCCCGTGGGCCGGGGATCAGAGCCAGCCGCGCTCTTTGTAGTAGCGGGCGGCGCCTTCATGCAGCGGGGCGGAGAGACCCACCTTGATCATGTCAGCCTCTTTCAGATCGGCGAAGGCCGGGTGCAGGCGCTTGAAGCGATCCAGGTTGTCGAACACCGACTTGACCAGCTGATAGACCACTTCCGGATCGGCCTTGGCGCTGGTGGAGAGCACCGCCTTGCCGCCGATGGACGGGGTCGGCTGGTCGCTGCCCTTGTAGATGCCGCCGGGGATCTCGGCCTTGCTGTAGTAGCTCTTCTCGGCCAGCAGCTTGTCGATGTCGGCCCCGGTCACCGGTACCAGCACCGCATCCGTGGTGGTGGAGGCTTCCTGGATGGCACCGTTCGGGTGGCCGACGAAGTAGCTCATGGCGTCGATGTTGTTGTCGCCAAGCGCCGAGGCCTGCTCCGCCGGCTTCAGCTCGGAGACCAAGCCGAAGTCGCTCTTCTTCCAGCCCTTGACCGCCATGATCTCTTCCATGGTGTCGCGCTGGCCCGAGCCCGGGTTGCCGATGTTGACGCGCTTGCCCTTGAGATCGTCGAAACTGGCGATCTTGGCGTCACGGCGGGCCAGTATGGTGAACACCTCGCTCTGCAGGGAGAAGACGGCGCGCATGTCGTCCATGGCTCCCTCGGCCTGGAAGGGTGCCAGCCCCTTCATCGCCTTGTACTGGTGGTCGGACTGCATGATGCCGAAGTTGAATTCACCGCTGCGGATGCCGTTGACGTTGGCCACACCGCCGCCACTGGCCGGGGCGTTGCATTTGATCTGGTGATCGGCGGCGCCGCGGTTGAGGAAACGGCAGATAGACTGGCCCGCCACATAGTAGACACCGGTCTGGCCGCCTGTGCCGATCGTCACGAAGCGCTCCTGCGCCTGGACCTGACCACCAAACGAGACGCCAACCAGGGCAGCTGACAAGGCACACGCCAGGGTTAATCCTTTCATGCTTTCCATCCTTTTCATTGTTTTATCTCACCCGATTCCCGGGTGAATATGAGCCAGGCCCGCATCAAGACCGGGCCTGACGATATGACCTCGTGTGAGGAAAGGGTCGGGCACCGCAGGCCCTGCCCAAAGTCACCATCATCCTGTGGTGAGACAGTCAGCCTCATGCCGACTCGGGGTGATTTGACCAGAAGAGGGTCAGATCAAAGTTGCAACCACTTGATTAGGCACATACCGCCAACATAAATCAAACAAAACGGCAAAATGACGGATTTAAATAGCGAGAAATTTGAAGCGGATCATCAATTGTCTGATCAAGGATTAATTGAGCGAGTCATCAGGCGAGACCTGGCGGCGGGAAGGCGAGATTCTATTGCGGACCTTGTCTGACAAGGGTTTGCGTGGCAGTTGGTTATGCTTAAAAACGTTAACTATACGGAATAAGTGAAAGTCAGATCGCCCTGTAACAGCAGAACCTGATACCTCCGGGCGAGGTGTCGCCAGTGGTCATTGAGCCAGTATTTTTTAACAACTGCGCATCATGGCGCCGGGCCTGGGACGCCGTCAGGGCTGGCATAGCGACAAGGGTTTGGGCAGGCATGCCCGGATAGCAGAAGGCCCGGCGCCCCATGATCGGAGGAGGCCGGGCCTTTCTGTTGCCGGGATAAAGCCCCAGCGATTTATGCCTTGGGTTTGGCCAAGTCCAGGATAAACGCAAACTCCAGCGCGATGTCCTCATAGGCCTTGAAGCGACCCGACTTGCCACCGTGGCCAGCATCCATGTCGGTGCTGAGCAGCAGCAGGTTGTCGTCGGTCTTCAGCTCCCGCAGCTTGGCGACCCACTTGGCAGGCTCCCAGTACTGCACCTGGGAGTCGTGCAGGCCGGTGGTGACCAGCAGATTGGGGTAGGCCTGGGCCTTGATCTGGTCGTAGGGACTGTAGGCCTTCATGTAGTCGTAGTAGCGCTTCTGGTTCGGGTTGCCCCACTCGTCGTACTCCCCTGTGGTGAGGGGAATGGACTCGTCCAACATGGTGGTGACCACGTCCACGAATGGCACCTGAGCGACCACCCCGCGGTAGAGCTGGGGCGCCTGATTGATGACGGCCCCCATCAGCAGGCCGCCGGCGCTGCCGCCCATGGCGTAGACCTGATCCCGGGCGCCGTAGCCCTGCGCCACCAGCGCCTCGGTCACGTCGATGAAGTCGTGGAAGCTGTTCTGTTTCTTGAGCAGTTTGCCGTCTTCATACCAGCCGCGGCCCAGCTCTTCGCCGCCCCGGATGTGGGCGATGGCGTAGACGAAGCCGCGGTCCAGCAGGCTCAGGCGGGCGGTGCTGAAGTCGGGATCCATGCTGGCGCCGTAGGAGCCGTAGCCATAGACCAGCAACGGGTTCTGACTGTCTTTCTTGAACTTGTCCTTGCGATAGACCAGGGAGACCGGCACCTTGACGCCGTCACGGGCGGTCACCCAGAGCCGCTCACTGGCATACTTATCGGCCTTGAAGCCCGCCACCGCCTGCTGCTTGAGCAGGGTGCGCTTGTCGCTGTCCATGTCCAGCTCATAGGTAGACGACGGCGTGGTCATGGAGGAGTAGCCGTAGCGCAACTGGCTGGTGTCAGGCTCGGGGTTGTAGGCGAGCCAGGTGACATAGGCGGGATCGTCGAAGGCGATCTCCTTTTGCTCGCCGCTCTGCCAGTTGACCTGGCGCAGTCGGGTCAGCCCCTGGCTGCGCTCCTCCAGCACCAGCCACTCCTTGAACAGGGCATAGCTCTCCAGCAGCACGTCCGGGTTCGGGGCTATCACCGCCTTCCAGCGATCCACCGGGCTCTCCTTGGTCTCGTACAGGCCGAAGTTCTTGCCGTCCTTGTTGGATCGCACGTAGAAGCGACCACGGTAGTGATCCAGGCTGTATTCGTGATCCACCTGACGGGGCAGGAACAGCCGCGGCGTCTGGGTCGGTACATTGGCATCGATGAGCCGCGCCTCGCCGCTGGTGGTGCTGGAGAGGGCGATGACGATGAAGTCTTCCGAGGTGGTGGCGTAGAGGCTGACGTAGAAGCTGTCGTCCTTCTCCTCGTAGACCAGCTGATCCTTGGCGGGATCCGTGCCGAGCACGTGGCGATAGACCTGATAGGGCAGCAGGGTCTTGGCATGCTTGCGCACATAGAACACCGTCTTGCTGTCGTTGGCCCACACCAGGTTGCCGGAGGTATTTTCCAGGGTGTCGCCGGCCCAGTTGCCGCTCTCCAGATCCAGGAACTGGATCTGGTACTGACGGCGGGAGAGCAAGTCTTCCGCCACCGCCAGCCAGCGGTTGTTGCGGCTCACCTCGAGGGCGCCAAGGGCATAGAACTCGTGTCCCTCGGCGCGCTGGTTGCTGTCCAGCATCAGGCTGGCTTCCCTCTCCCCCAGCTTGGTGCGGGAGTAGATGCCGTACTCCTTGCCCGGTTCATAGCGGGTCTGGTAGCGGTAGCCGTTCTTCACATAGGGTACCGACTCGTCCTGCTGGGGAATGCGGGCCACCATCTCCTGATAGAGCTGCTCGCGCAGGGGCTGGGTCGGCTTGAGCATGGCCTCGGTGTAGGCGTTCTCGGCCTTGAGATAATCCAGCACCTCGGGCTTCTGGCGCTCGTCGTCCCGCAGCCAGTAGTAGTTGTCGACCCGGACGTCCCCGTGCTTCTTCAGGGTATGGGGATGTTTGGCGGCCACGGGAGGGAGAATAGCCGGCTGTGTGATGGTATCGCTGGTAGGCATGGCGGACTCTTCATTGGCATGGGTACAGGGCGCCGTAGCCAGACAAGCCAGCAGCAGCAACCCTCGGGAAAAGATGAACATGTCGCATCCTTTGCGCGGTAACAGGGTCGGCGGGCTCGCGTCCGCGCCATGCATCGACGATCAGGCTGCGGCCCAGGACTCCGCGCGGCGGCAGCAAGGCGGGCAAACCCGAACATCACCCTGTGATAATAAATGGCGATCAATCTGCCCCTTGTCGCCCCGGGTTGCAAGTGATCCCCGGACATTAGCCCCAAATCCATGAAAAAGGCCACCATCTCGCGATGGTGGTCCTCTCCTCTGGCCATGAGCGGCACGGGTTCGCTCAGGTGTGCCTCACATGATTAGGAATAGTGCCGGCTCATGACCAGTGTTCGTCAGCCGGGGTAGCTCGACCAGACTTTGGTCGCGCCCTCCGCGCTAATGCTCAGCACCTGGTAGGGCTGACCCGGGATGTCCATGCCCGGCGCACTCTGGGGCATGCCCGGAATGGTCAGGCCACGGATCGCCGGTTTTTCCTTGAGCATCTTCTGCACATCGGCGGCGGGCACATGCCCCTCAACCACATAGCCATTCACCACCCCGGTGTGGCAGGAAGCCAGCTGCGGGGTAATGCCATATTGCTGCTTGATGGGATCGAGCTCCTCGGTTTCCACGACCTTGACCTCAAAGCCGTTATCTTCCATGTGCTTGATCCAGGTCTTGCAGCAGCCGCAATACTGGGACTTGTAGACGGTCATCCGCTCCGTTGCCAGGGCAGAAAAACTGAGAGTACCGGCCAGCACGGCCAGTAACAGGGACTTGTACATAACTCACCTCGGATAAGAAGAAATGCCCAACGATAGGGTAAGAATCGACTCAACCGAGATGACGGGGAGGACGTTCGAGCCGCTCGCGCGGCACATCCGGCATAAACAGGGAGGGAGAGAGGAAATCCGGGGCATCGGGTTCGAGTACGGCCACCGTCAGGCTGTCGCCGCTCAACACCGTCATGGCAAGGGCCGAGGTGAAGCTGCCACAGGGCATGGCTTTCTCCAGGGTGCGCTCGCTCTGGCTGCAATGGGGCGTCAGGGTACAGAGATCCGTCGCCGCCCGGCTGCCAAAGGACATCAACACCATCAGCAGACTCCACAGGGGGAGCCAGCGGCGGGCGCGAGCGAGTTGGCGGCGGGTCAGAACCATGACGGACCTCGGTTATCAAAGGAGGCCTATGGTAACCCTTGGCCCCGGGGGAGGGTCAAGCCTGCCACCTGCGGGAGATCAAAAGAGAGTGAGATAGCAGGTGGGACATGCCACACTGGCCCTCATTCACGGCGCCAAAAGAGCCACATCCGGTGGTGCAGATAGCGCGGCATCGTCAGCCCCCATACTGGCGAGGCTCCGCACTTCTTGATAACGTCGCAGCTGATATCTCTTTCGTCGACACGAGTCTCCACTCAGGTTATGACCCCATGAAACGCATTCTGGTTATCTTCTCACACCCGGCGCTGCAGAGCTCCAGGGCCAACAAGCAGCTGCTGCAGGCGCTCGACGGCCTGGAGGGCATCACCCTGCACGATCTCTACCACCAGTACCCGGACATGTTCATCGACGTAAAACGTGAACAGGCGCTGCTGGCCGCGCACGACATCATCGTCTTCCAGCACCCCTTCTACTGGTACTCCTGCCCGGCCATCATGAAGGAGTGGATGGATCTGGTGCTGGAGTACGGTTACGCCTATGGCCCCGAGGCCCATTCCCTCAAGGGCAAGCAGTGGCTCAGCGCCATCACCACCGGCGGGGCGCCCGAGTCTTATTGCAGCGCGGGCTACAACCAGCGGCCGCTGCTCGACTTCCTGCTGCCGTTCCAGCAGACCGCCCAGCTGTGCGGCATGCGCTGGCTGCCCCCCTTCGTGCTGCACTCCTTCCACAAGCTGGAGGATCCGGCGGCCCTGCGCCGCTGTGGCCAGGATTATCGTCAGCTGATCTGCGCCCTGCGCGATGACCAGCTGAGCCATGCCCAGCTCAATGAGAGCGCTTATCTGCGGGATCTGCTGGAGGGACTGTCATGACACTGACCTGGATATCCCCTCGGCTCACCCCGAACCTGTTCGAACGGAGGGCCCGCTGATGGGACACGGATTGCTGTTTGATGCCCTGATCTATCTGTCGGCGGCGGTCATCGCCGTGCCGCTCGCCAAGCGCTGGGGGCTCGGCTCCGTGCTCGGCTACCTGCTGGCCGGCATCATCATAGGCCCCTTCCTGCTCGGCCTGGTGGGGGAGCAGAAGGACGTGATGCACTTCGCCGAGTTCGGGGTGGTGCTGATGCTGTTCCTGGTCGGCCTGGAACTCAGGCCCGCCCTGCTGTGGCAGTTGAAGGGCCCCATCCTCGGCACCGGCGGCCTGCAGGTGCTGCTCACCAGCGTCGCCCTGACCGGCGTGGGCTATCTCATCGGCCTGCCCTGGCAACAGGGGCTGGCCATCGGTCTCATCCTGGCGCTCTCCTCCACCGCCATCGTTCTGCAGAGCCTGCAGGAGCGCAAGCTGATGCAGAGCGAGAGCGGCCGCTCCGCCTTCGCGGTGCTGCTGTTCCAGGACATCGCCGTGATCCCCATACTGGCGGTGCTGCCCCTGCTGGCCATAGCCCCCGTCGTCAGCAACGGCAATTCGGATCTGGCTGGCTGGCAGCACGGCCTGCTGGTGGTCGCCGCCATCGCCGGCATAGTGCTCGGCGGTCATTACCTGATGCGCCCGGTGTTTCGCGCCATCGCCCAGTCCCACATGCGGGAGATCTTCGTCGCCGCCGCCCTGCTGCTGGTGATCGCCATCGCCGTGCTGATGGATTCGGTGGGCCTCTCCCCCGCCCTCGGCTCCTTCCTCGCCGGCGTGGTACTGGCGGACAGCGAGTATCGTCACGAGCTAGAGGCGGACATAGAACCGTTCAAGGGGCTGCTGCTCGGCCTCTTCTTCATGTCGGTGGGTGCCGGCATCGACTTCGGCCTGTTTGCCGATCACCCGCTGCTCATTCCTTCCCTGGTGATCGGCTTGATGGTGCTCAAGTGGCTGGTGCTGATGGTGCTCGGCCTCATCCTGCGGGTCTCCCCCAGTCAACGCTGGACCTTCGCCCTGGCCTTGGCCCAGGGGGGGGAGTTCGCCTTCGTGCTGTTCTCCTTTGCCGCCCAGAACAAGGTGCTGCCGGGGACGACCATCTCCTTGCTGACCCTGGTGGTGGCGCTGTCCATGGCGCTGACCCCGCTGCTGCTGATCCTGAACGACAAGGTGATCCAGCCCTGGTTCGACTATCGCAACCGGGACGACGTGCCGCAGCACGAGCAGCCGGAGCTGGTGGAGCATCCGGTCATCATCGCCGGCTTCGGCCGCTTCGGGCAGATAGTGGGTCGTCTGCTGCACGGCCACGGTATTGGCACCACCATCCTTGAACAGGACGCCAGCCAGATAGAGATGCTGCGCAAGTATGGTTATCAGGTGTTTTATGGGGATGCCAGCCGGCTCGATCTGCTGCACGCCGCCGGCGCTCACAAGGCCAAGCTGCTGGTGCTCTCCATCAACGATCCCGCCACCTCACTCGAGGTGATTGAAATGGTGAAGAAACACTTCCCGCACCTTAAGATACTGGCGCGTGCCCAGGACAGACCCACGGCCCACGAGATCCTGCGCCTCGGCGTCGACAGCGTGCACCGGGAAACCCTGGGCTCTGCGGTGGATCTTGGGGTCGAGGCCCTGACCCAGCTGGGCTTCAGGGCCAACCAGGCCTGGCGCGCCGGCCAGATGTTCAAGCAGTACGATAACCGGCTGCTGCGCGAGCAGGTCAACTACCTGGACGACGAGCACACCTATATCAACAAGAGTCTGCAATACAGAGACATCCTCTCCGATCTGCTGCAAGACGATCAGGAAGGACAGGAGCGTACCCACGCTCACAACTGGAACAGCGGTCTGCCCGACAACGACAAGGAAGCAATATGATTGCCTATTACCCCCTGCTCAAACACCTGCACATGACCCTGGCCCTGGTCAGCGTGCTGCTGTTCCTCTACCGCTGGCTGCTGGCCCTCGGCGGCAGCGACCGGCTGCAACAGAAGTGGCTCAAGATCCTGCCCCACCTCAACGACACCCTGCTGCTGGTGTTTGGCGTGCTGCTGGCGGTGACGCTGCAGATGAGCCCGGGCCAGCAACCCTGGCTGATGGCCAAGCTGATCGCCCTGGTGGTCTACATCGGCCTCGGCGTCATGGCGCTCAAGCGTCCCGCTCGCAGCCAGAAACTGGTCGCAGGCGTCGCCGCTCTGGCCGTGTTTGGCTACATGGTGGGTGCCGCCATGACCAAGTCGGCCTGGTCCTGGCTGGCCTGATCACTACTCTGCGGTGAGGACCAGCCCCTCACCGCACTTCCCCTCCCGCCCTCTTCTTTTCACCCCCGCTTCGCATATTCGCTGCTCCCAGCCATTGCGCCACTTGCCATCACTTTTTCCTGATAATGACAACAGCCACTCCGGGCCTATGATTATTTTCAGATAAAAAAGGCTTCAAATAACCCCTACCGTGGCGTATTTTATTATTTCTATCAGTGAGTTATCGAATCCTGTATGAAAATGGCGACAGTTGTCGCAGCAAAACTTGCGACATAGACTGTCGCAAGTGCTAGCTAGGATAACCTCAACGCTAAACCAGTGAAGGCATGCACCATGAGTAAGAAGCTGTTACGACAACTGACCTTGGCGCGTTGCATCCCGCACCGCCCTTACAAGCTGACCGCCAGCCAACTTCAGGTAAAACTGGAAGAGGAAGGCATTCACGTCAGTCTGCGTACCGTGCAACGGGACCTGGAAGAGATGTCCGGTATGGGACTGTTCGACCTCACCTCCGATGAGCGCAGCAAACCCCATGGCTGGTGTTTCGAGCGCCATGGCCTCAACGACTTTGCCAACATCATGCCGCTCTCCCTGGCAGTGGCCCTGAAAACCTGGAGTGATCAGGCGAGCCAACTGCTGCCGGCCAGCGTGCTGACCGAATTGAACCCGCTGATCGACAAGGCCGGTCAGGTCATCCGCGACAGCCAGAGCGAACTGGCTGAGCGCTGGCTCGAGAGCGTGCACCAGTCGCCACGCCCCTTCGCCGGCAACCCGGAGATCCGTCGCAGCACCCTGATCCGCGATGCCCTGTGGCGTGGTCGCAAGTTCAGCGCCGAGATCCAGCGCGTCATCAAGGAGCGTACCGTTTGGCTCTGCTATGACCGCATCAACCCGCTCGGCATTCTGAACCAGCCGGATGGCCCCGTGCTGCTCTGCACCCTGTCCGAGCTGGATCCCAAGGTCTACGGCATCCCGTTCGATCACATCAAAAACGTGGAGCTGACCAACTTCAGCGCGACCCAGCCGAAGGAGTTCAATGTCCAGAAGCTGATCCGCGAGCAAGGCTATCAGGACGTCAGCGGCCCCATCCGCTTCGTTGGTCGCATCGATGCCAACTGCCCGACCCTGATCGATGGGCAGATCCCTGGCCACAACCCGCGCATGACTCGCTACGACAAGCGCAGCGTGGTGGTAGAAACGGAAGTGCAGGACACCCCCGAGTTCCGCTCCTGGCTGAACAACATGAGTGGCAACCTGGAAGTGCTGGCGCCAGAATCCCTGCGCAAGGCATATCCGACTCCTGGCACCCGGGTCAGCTGATCAGATCCTTCGACAAAGCGCAAAAAGCCGAGATGAGTCTCGGCTTTTTGCCTGTTTTTCAGGCATATTCATTCAATAAAATTTTAACTATTACACCCCTGATTGAACCCTCTGTACCATCGTTTTCCTGCCAATTTTTGGTTGTGAGAGATCCGCCATTCCCCCTGTAAGACCCCTCATCGTTGAACCGTACGTGAAGCCATCCCATGGTCGCTATGCTTTCCCAGGAAACTAAATAAGCTATTAATATAAAAGGGAAATTACTCTTACAGTTCAATATTCATTCACCGTCTCACCGCTTTCAATGGCGAATCACGCCTTGTTCCCGTTCCCGGTTGCCTTAGTATGGGTCTCACAAGGACGGCGCTGGTTCGGCAGGATGCAGAAACGGCGCATAAACAGGGAAGGCCACAGGATGTGGCAGGACACCTCAGGATGAGGCTGATGACCCGGATGGTTATCACCAAGGATTGACAGGACAGCCACAGGATGTGGTGGACACCTCAGGACGAGGCAGAGTGGTACGGATTATCGCTCTTCAGGATGTAAGGAACCTCGCCGGAGGCGACAGGAACAGCTTCAGGATGAAGCGAGATAACTTGGATGGTTATCTGTCAGGAAGACGCAAGGAACACCACGGGATGTGGTAATGGACACCTCCAGGATGGAGAGGGTGAAGCAATCAGGAACGATTGCCAGGCTAGGATGGCCACAGGACACCCCAACGGATTGGGAAGGGGAAATTCCAAAGGACAGGATAAAGAGTCAGGGATTGCAGGGAGCATGGCAGTTCAGGGACTGGACTAGATGACTTGAGGGGACGGCAGACGCCGTCCCCTTTTCTTTTATATGCTATTTATAAAAATAACTCCCCATATCTACTACCCATAACCAGCCATACCTAATCAATCCACCATACAAGCATCATCAGGTAGCGTTTCATCCGATCGCTGTCGCTACAAAGCTACCCAGGAGCCTGGAATGGCATCTGGTATGCAGGGATCCTGAAGCATCCCTGCCTCGGGAAACAACGGGTTGAATAGCCGCTGTGGCCATCTCATCCTGAGCTTGTTCTCAGACATGGGGCGAGTAGCAGCTCATACCTGAGCGTGAGGCTAAAGAGATAAAGGGAAAGCGGAGACGAAGAGGGCAGAGCCTCTTACGAGTGCGAGTGGCTGCAGGGCCTCAGTGGAACACAGAGAGCAAGCCATAGGGATCAAGTCGTTACTTTTTTGCCACTGGTCGTTAGAGAGGGTACAGATCTCTGAGTTTTCAGATAGCCGAAACGAAAAAAGCCCAGTCTATCG
>NZ_CDDF01000013.1 GCF_000819865.1 Aeromonas eucrenophila | reverse complement strand
CTGCCAGGCACCCAATTAGAGATTGCGCGATAAGCGTAATTTCAACAAGTTAGTATGCTGATATGGCTCAGTTGGTAGAGCGCATCCTTGGTAAGGATGAGGTCCCCAGTTCGACTCTGGGTATCAGCACCACTAAATATTAAAGCCTCCCAATCGGGAGGCTTTTTTGTATCTGCATTTCTCAGTTCACCGATATCTGCCTGGCATCGAGATAGAACCGGGCCTGCCCCGACTGTTCTATCTGGATGGCAGCCAGTAGCTTCTCCCCGCGCTTGTATTCCCAGTTGTTCTCGATCGAGGTCAACGGCGGCTTGCGGATGCCCAGCGTCTGCAAATACTCGTGAAACAGGCTGGCGCTTCCGATTTCGGTCAATCCTGCTTTCATCCCGATGACTCCCTTATTGTGTCTGTTTATCAATGGTAGCGTTTTCATATGTATTCAATGTGAACACTTTTCTATTAAATTGATCCAAGCTAAGTTCCGGGTTGGAAAAGGCCTGGGTTTCCTAAAATAGGGAAGAAAAACATGTTGATACAGAAGGTGCGTTTGGCTGACCGTGAGGGTTTCTGGCAGATCCTCTGCCACGAGGGCTATATCCGGGCCATAGAGCCCATGGCGGTATCGCTCTCCTCTGCGTCTGAGCTGGATGGAGAAGGGGGGCTCGCCATCGCCCCCTTTATCGAGCCCCATATTCACCTCGATACCACCCAGACCGCGGGCGAGCCGAGCTGGAACCTGTCTGGCACTCTGTTCGAGGGGATAGAGCGCTGGGCCGAGCGCAAGGCGCTGTTGACCCACGAAGACGTCAAGCGCCGCGCCATCCAGACGCTCAAATGGCAGATGGCCAACGGCATCCAGTTCGTGCGCACCCATGTTGATGTATCCGATCCCAAGCTGATCGCGCTGAAGGCGATGCTGGAGGTGCGCGAAGAGATGAAGCCCTGGGTTGAGCTGCAGATAGTGGCCTTCCCGCAGGAGGGGATCCTCTCCTATCCGAACGGCAAGGCCTTGCTGGAAGAGGCACTCAGGCTGGGAGCCGACGTGATCGGTGCCATTCCCCACTTCGAGTTCACCCGGGAGTACGGGGTCGAGAGCCTGCACCATATCTTCGATCTTGCTGACAAGTATCAGGTGCTGGTCGACGTGCACTGCGACGAGATAGACGACGAGCAGTCCCGCTTTATCGAGACGTTGGCAACGCTTGCTTACGAGCGCGGCATAGGCCCAAGGGTCACTGCCAGCCACACCACCGCCATGCACTCCTACAACGGGGCCTATGCCTCCCGCCTATTCCGGCTGCTGCGCATGGCCGACATCAACTTCGTGGCGAATCCCTTGGTGAATATCCACCTGCAGGGGCGCTTCGACACCTATCCCAAGCGCCGGGGCATCACCCGGGTGAAGGAGATGCTGGAGGCGGGCATCAACGTCTGCTTCGGCCATGACGATGTGTTCGATCCCTGGTATCCCATGGGCACGGCCAACATGTTGCAAGTGCTGCACATGGGGCTGCATGTCTGCCAGATCATGGGCTACGAGCAGATCAATGACAGCCTCAAGCTCATCGGCGAGCACAGCGCTCGCACCCTCAATGTACGGGATCGTTACGGCCTTGAGGTGGGCAAGCCGGCCAACCTGCTGATCCTCCCGGCAGACAATGGCTTCGATGCGGTGCGCCGCCAGGTACCGGTGCGCTACTCCATCCGTCATGGCCGGATCATCGCCGAGACCAAGCCGGCTCAGACCTCGCTGCATCTGGAGCAGGTCGAACCGGTTGATTTTCGCCGCTGACTGTTCAATTTGCCTAAGTGGCGATGAGTTTCGGCGCTGGGCGACCGCGGCGTTATTGCACATAATGTCGCCCTGATCCTGAGGGAGTGACACCATGCAAACCTGGTTTTATGTTGCCGTTGGCGGCGCCATCGGCGCCTGCCTGCGGTTCGGGATGACCGAGCTGCTCGCCCTGATGCTCGGCCGCAACTTCCCCTATGGTACCCTGGCGGTCAACGTGGTCGGCTCCTTCATCATGGGGCTGGCCTTCGCGCTCATCAGCCACGGCCATGTGCTGGAAAGCCCGATGAAACCGCTGCTGATGGTGGGTATTCTGGGGGCTTTGACTACCTTCTCCTCCTTCGCCCTGGATACCGTGCTACTGGCCCAGCAAGGGGCCTATCTGAAGGCATTGCTCAACACGGCGCTCAACGTCTTCCTCTGCCTCGCCATGGTGGTACTGGGAATGCAGTTGGTAGCGAGCCGGGTTTAAGGTGTCCGGACGCTGGCGGCTCTGGTAAACTGGCGGCCATTCTTTGCTCTATGGGTGTTTGAGGGATGTCGGAACAGACGAATACTACGCATTTTGGCTATAAAACCGTGGCGGCGACCGAGAAGGAAACTCTGGTGGCTGGCGTCTTCCATTCGGTGGCGGCCAAGTATGATCTGATGAACGACCTGATGTCGTTCGGCATTCACCGCCTCTGGAAGCGCTTCACAATCGACTGCTCCGGCGTGCGTAAGGGTCAGAAAGTGCTGGATTTGGCCGGTGGTACAGGGGATTTGACTGCCAAATTCTCCCGCATCGTCGGTGAAACCGGTCAGGTCGTGCTGGCGGATATCAACGACTCCATGCTCAAGGTGGGCCGCGACAAGCTGCGCAACCTGGGGGTGGCGAACAACGTCTCCTACGTGCAGGCCAACGCCGAGGCGCTGCCCTTCCCGGACAATCACTTCGACGTCATCACCATCGGCTTCGGTCTGCGCAACGTCACCGACAAGGACAAGGCGCTCGCCTCCATGTATCGGGTGCTCAAGCCGGGCGGACGCCTGCTGGTGCTGGAGTTCTCCAAGCCCGAGAGCGAGGTGATCGCCAAGCTGTATGACCTCTACTCCTTCAAGCTGCTGCCCAAGATGGGCGAGCTCGTGGCGAACGACAGCGAGAGCTACAAGTACCTGGCGGAATCCATTCGCATGCACCCGGATCAGCAGACCCTGAAGGGCATGATGGAGAACGCCGGCTTCGATCAGGTGGACTTCTACAACCTGACTCAGGGTGTCGTCGCCCTGCACCGTGGATACAAGTTTTAAGGTTGCCTATGCCGATGGATGCCATGGTCACCGCGGTGATCGAAACCAGCCTCAACCAGCTGCTGAATCTCGACAAACAGAGCCCGGAGCGGCTGCGCAAGCTGGCGGGCAAGGTGCTCAAGCTGGAGCTGCGTGAACTCAAGCCGCTCTGGTTCGTGTTCTCAGAGCGTCGCCTCGACGTGCTGGCCCAGTTTGAGGGGGAGGCCGACGCGGTGCTGAGCCTGTCTCTGACGGCGCTGGGTCTGCTGAAGGACCCCTCCGCCCTGACTCGCTACATCCGCGAGGAGAAGCTGGACCTGAGCGGTGATCCTCAGCTGGTGCAGGCGTTCAGTGCCCTGCTGGGAGAGCTCGACATCGACTGGGAAGAAGAACTCTCTCGCTATACCGGTGACGTACTGGCTCACACCCTGTGCGGCGGTGCCCGTCAGGCGCGTCGTCTGGTGGGGCGCGAGCTGTGCCGCACCCAGCGCCAGCTGGCCGAGTACCTGACCGAAGAGGCTCGGCTCGCCCCCGGCCCGCTCGAGGTCGCCAGCTTCAACGACGACGTCGAGCTGCTGGCCCAGCACATGAAGGCCGTCGAGTTGCGGCTCGCCCGCCTCGAACAGCAGGTGAGCTGATGACCCCGAAGGAGTTCAAGCGCCTCTATCGCATCGTCAGCATACTGCTGGAGCAAGGCATCGATGAGCTGGTGCCTGCCCGCTACCAGCCCTGGCCGGGCCGCCTGCTGCGTCGCAGCCTGTTCTGGCTCAAGAACAAGCAGCCAGATCTGAACCGCGGTGCCCGCATCCGCCTCGCCTTCGAGGCCCTCGGCCCCATCTTCATCAAGTTCGGCCAGATGCTGTCGACCCGGCGCGATCTCCTGCCGCCGGACATCGCCGAGGAGCTGGCCCTGCTGCAAGACAGGGTACCCCCCTTCTGCGGTCAGGCCGCCCGTCGCCAGATAGAGGCGAGCCTGGGTTGCCCCATCGAAACCCTGTTCGACGAGTTCGACGAGACGCCGCTGGCCTCCGCCTCCATCGCCCAGGTGCACACCGCCAGGTTGAAAGAGAACGGCCGCGAGATCGTCATCAAGGTGATCCGCCCGGACATCGAACCCGTCATCGAGGCGGATCTACGCCTGATGCAGGCGGTGGCGAGCCTGGCGGCGCGCTTCGTGCCCCAGAGCGCGCGGCTGCGCCCGGTCGAGGTGGTGGAGGAGTATCGCAAGACCATACTCGACGAGCTGAACCTGATGCGCGAGGCTGCCAACGCCATCCAGCTGCGCCGCAACTTCACCGGCTCCGATGCGCTCTATGTGCCCGAGGTGTTCACCGAACACTGCCGCGAGCAGGTGCTGGTGATGGAGCGCATCTACGGCATCCCGGTCTCCGACATCGAAACCCTCGAAGCGAATGGCACCAATATGAAGCTGCTGGCCGAGCGCGGGGTGGAGGTGTTCTTCACCCAGGTGTTCCGCGACAGCTTTTTCCATGCCGACATGCACCCCGGCAACATCTTCGTCTCTCACGAGCATCCCGAGAATCCGCTCTGGATCGGCATCGACTGCGGCATCGTCGGGACCCTGAACCGGGAGGACAAGCGCTACCTTGCCGAGAACTTCCTCGCCTTCTTCAACCGGGACTATCGCCGGGTGGCTGAGCTGCACGTGGAGTCCGGCTGGGTACCCGCCGACACCAAGGTGGACGAGTTCGAGTTCGCCATCCGCACAGTGCTGGAACCCATCTTCGAGAAGCCCCTGTCCGAGATCTCGTTCGGCCACGTGCTGCTGAACCTGTTCAACACCGCCCGCCGCTTCAACATGCAGGTGCAGCCGCAGCTGGTGTTGCTGCAGAAGACCCTGCTCTACGTGGAAGGGCTGGGGCGTCAGCTCTATCCCCAGCTGGATCTGTGGCAGACCGCCAAGCCCTATCTGGAAAGCTGGATGCGCGAACAGGTGGGTCCCAAGGCCGTGCTGAACGCCATCAAGGAGAAGGCACCGTTCTGGGCCGAGAAGCTGCCCGAGCTGCCTGAGCTGGTCTATGAGACCCTGCGTCAGGCGCGCCATCAGCAGCATCATTTCGATCAGATGTTTGCGGATTTTCGCAAACATAGCCATCGTCAGGGGCAGGCTCGCTACCTCTTAGGGGTTGGAGCCAGCCTACTGTTGGTGGGTGTATTCTTGCTGACCCAGAAGCAACATATTGAGTGGGGACAAATATCTCTGACCGGTGCCGGTGTATGCTGGTTGTTCGGCTGGTTGAAGACCCGTTCTCACTAACTGTTTCGTTAAATAGCCATGTGCGCCTCGGGCGTCCGTGTTGGAAAGATAACGGGCTGGTATCAGTCTCGTTGCTGTTAGGACAAACCTGCGCGCCTAGGGCGCCAATCTTGGAGAAATATCATGGGTGGTATCAGTATTTGGCAGTTGTTGATCATCGCAGTCATCGTCGTGCTGCTGTTCGGTACCAAGAAGCTGCGCGGGATCGGCGGCGATCTGGGTGCGGCGGTCAAGGGCTTCAAGAAGGCGTTGTCTGATGACACGACCGATGCCAAGCCTGAGCAGAAGGATGCGGAGTTTCCTCCCAAGCAGCTGAACGAAGCGGCCAACAGTGCCGATACCACCAAGCAGAAAGACAAAGATCAGGCCTAAGCCATGTTCGACATCGGTTTTTGGGAGCTGGTCGTCATCGGCGTGGTGGCTCTGGTGGTGCTGGGGCCCGAGCGGCTACCGGTTGCCATCCGCACGGCGGCCCACTGGATCAAGCTCATTCGCAGCACTGCGAACTCGGTCAAGTCCGAGCTGGAGCAGGAGCTCAAGCTGCAAGAGCTGCATAATGACCTGAAGAAGGCCGAGTCGCTGCAGATGAACAACCTCAGCCCAGAGCTGCAGGAGTCCATCGAGCAGCTCAAGGCCGCCGCCCAGTCGGTCAACCGCCCCTACCAGCCACAGCCTGAGCCACAAAACGAGATCCGTCCGCCGCAGCCGGTGCCAGCAGAAGAGCCAGAGTCTGCGCCCGCGCAGGAGCCCCGGCTCGTCGCCGTGCCTGAAGCTGAGGTGATCGAGGTGGTGGAACCAGCGCAAGACGTGGTGCGAGAGAACGGGGGGCTGAAGTCATGAGTCAGGCCGAACAACCCCTGATCACCCATCTGATCGAGTTGAGAACCCGGCTGATGCGCGCCCTGGCGGCCATAGTGCTGGTGTTCCTCGCGCTCATCTATTTCTCCAACGACATCTACGACTTCGTGGCCCAGCCGCTGCTCAGCCAGCTGCCGGCAGGCACCAGCATGATAGCGACGGATGTGGCGACCCCCTTCATCACGCCGATCAAGCTGACTCTGGTGGTCTCCTTCTTCGTGGCGATCCCCTATCTGCTGTACCAGGCCTGGTCCTTCATCGCCCCCGGCTTGTATCAGCATGAACGGCGTCTGATCATGCCGCTGGTCGCCTCCAGCGCCCTGCTGTTCTACGCCGGCATGGCGTTCGCCTACTACGTGGTGTTCCCGCTGGTGTTCGGCTTCTTCACCAGCACGGCACCCGCCGGGGTGACGGTGGCGACCGACATCGCCAGCTATCTGGACTTCGTGCTGACTCTGTTCTTCGCGTTCGGGGTGGCGTTCGAGATCCCGGTGGCCACCATACTGCTGTGCTGGACCGGGGTAACCACCCCCAAGAGCCTGAGAGAGAAGCGCCCCTATGTCATCGTCGGGGTGTTCGTGGTGGGCATGTTGCTGACACCGCCGGACGTCTTCTCCCAGACCCTGCTCGCAATCCCCATGTGGGGCCTGTGGGAGATTGGTCTGTTCTTCGCCCGTTTCTACGTGAAGGAAGAGGACAAGCAGCAGGAACAGACGGATGAGGGGAGCTGAGGCTCCCTTCCTCTTTTCATGCCCCGTCCCGAGGCGTATGGTAAGACCCCAATCAGAAGATGGTTTTCAACTATCTGAAATCGCTTATTTTTGTTCGGAGTATCCCGCGCCATGATCGATATCGGAGTCAACCTCACCAGCAGCCAGTTTGCCGGTGAGCAAGCCGAACTGGTGGCACGCGCCCGCGCCGCCGGGGTAGAGGGGCTGATCCTCACCGGCACCGATCTGGCAGGCAGTGATGCGAGCGCCGAGCTGGCATCCCGCTGGCCGGGCTACTGCTTCTCCACCGCCGGGGTGCATCCCCACGATGCCAAGAGTGTCGATGACGGCACCCTGGCCGCGCTGCGCGAGCTGGCGGCCCAGCCCCAGGTGGTGGCCATCGGCGAATGCGGACTCGACTACAATCGCGACTTTTCCCCCCGGCCGGTACAGGATGCGGTGTTTGACGCCCAGCTGGCGTTGGCCGCCGAGTTGTCGATGCCGGTATTTCTGCACTGCCGCGATGCCCATGCCCGTTTCATCGAGATCCTGCGCCCCTGGTTGCCCAAGCTGCCGGGTGCCGTGCTGCACTGCTTCACCGGCACGGACGCCGAGCTGGACGAGTGTCTGACACTGGGGCTGCACATCGGGGTGACCGGCTGGATCTGCGACGAGCGCCGTGGCCAGCTGCTGCGCGAGCAGGTGGCCCGCATCCCGGCCGGTCGGCTGATGATAGAGACGGATGCCCCCTATCTGGTGCCACGGGATCTGAAACCCAGACCCAAGCGCAACGAACCCGCTTTTTTGCCGCACATCGCCAAGGTGGTGGCGGCCTGTCGTGGTGAGACGCCCGAGGCCTTGCTGGCCCACACCCGGGCCACCTCAGCCGCGTTCTTCCAACTTCCATTCCAGGAGTGATTCATGGCCACAACTCTTCCGGGCGCCTTCCCGGGTCGCCGCCTGCGCCGGGTGCGCAAGAATGATTTCAGCCGTCGTCTGGTGCGTGAAAATACGCTGACCGTCGACGATCTCATCTTCCCGGTGTTCGTGCTGGAAGGGGTGAACCAGCGCGAGGCCGTCGCCTCCATGCCCGGAGTGGATCGCCTCTCCATCGATCTGCTGCTGGAAGAAGCCGAAGAGTTGGTGGCGCTGGGTGTCCCGGCGGTCGCCCTGTTCCCGGTGACGCCGCTTCAGAGCAAGAGCCTGATGGCGGAAGAGGCCTACAACCCGGACGGTCTGGCCCAGCGCGCGACCCGTGCCCTCAAGGCGCGCTTCCCCGAGCTTGGAGTCATCACCGACGTGGCGCTGGATCCCTTCACCACCCACGGTCAGGACGGCATCATAGATGACGAAGGCTATGTGCTGAACGACATCACCACCGAGATCCTGGTGAAGCAGGCGCTCTCCCATGCCGCCGCCGGGGCCGACATAGTGGCACCGTCCGACATGATGGATGGCCGCATCGGCGCCATCCGCGCGGCGCTGGAGGAGAACGGCTTCATCAACGTCCAGATCATGGCCTACTCCGCCAAGTATGCCTCCTGCTACTACGGCCCGTTCCGCGATGCGGTCGGCTCCGCCGGCAACCTCGGCAAGAGCAACAAGGCCAGCTATCAGATGGATCCGGCCAACGGCAACGAGGCCCTGCACGAGGTGGCACTGGACATCCAGGAGGGGGCCGACAGCGTCATGGTCAAGCCGGGCATGCCCTATCTGGACGTGATCCGTCAGGTCAAGGATCAGTTCGGGGTGCCGACCTTCGCCTATCAGGTGAGCGGTGAGTACGCCATGCACATGGCGGCCATCCAGAACGGTTGGCTGAAGGAGAAGGAGTGCATCCTGGAGTCCCTGGTCTGCTTCAAGCGGGCCGGTGCGGACGGCATCCTCACCTACTTCGCCAAGCGGGTTGCCCAGTGGCTGAAGGAAGACGCCCGGCGCTGATCCCGCTGCCACTGTGCCCCACGATGCCGGTCTTTGGACCGGCATCGTCGTTTCTGGCAGTCGATGTGACTATTAAATGAACGGGTTTTGGCGAAAAGTGGGCAACTGGCCGCGCTCTCGGCGGCAAAGGCTTGATTAATGGGGTTTCTGCCTACATCTTAGGTGGTCCAAGCAAGCTTCTGGACGGCAGGGGCTGTAGAGCATTTAGAGGTACCCAGTCATGAACAACCCTTTGCTGACAATGGACGCACTGCCCCCCTTCAGTCAGATCCGTCCCGACCAGGTACAGCCTGCCGTGACGCAGGCCATCGCCGACTGCAAACAGAAGATCGAAGACGTGCTGGCCCAGCGGGATCCCCACACCTGGGACAGCCTGATCGCCCCGCTCGAAGAGGTCAACGACCGACTGGCGCGCATCTGGTCGCCGGTCAGCCACCTCAATTCCGTGCTCAATAGCGAGGCGCTGCGCGAAGCCCACGACGCCTGCCTGCCGCTGTTGTCCGAATTCCAGACCTATGTCGGTCAGCACGAGGGCCTCTACCAGGCCTATCTGGCCCTGTCCGAGAGCGACGACTTCCCGCTGCTGAGCGGCGCCCAGCGCAAGGAGATCCAGAATACCCTGCGCGATTTCCGCCTGTCCGGTATCGGCCTGTCCGCCGAGGCGCAGCAGCGCTACGGCGAGATCCAGGCCCGCCTCTCCGAGCTGGCCTCCCGCTTCAGCAACAACGTGCTGGATGCGACCCAGGGTTGGAGCAAGCTGGTGACTGACGAAGCCGAGCTGGCCGGGTTGCCCGCCAGTGCCCTGGCCGCCGCCCGCCAATTGGCGGAACACAAGGGTCAGCAGGGCTGGCTGTTCACCCTGGACATCCCCTCCTACCTGCCGGTGATGATGTATGCGGACAACCGCGCGCTGCGCGCCGAGCTGTACGAGGCCTTCACCACCCGCGCCTCGGATCAGGGCCCCAACGCCGGCAAGTGGGACAACTCCGCCATCATGACCGAGCTGCTCTCCCTGCGCCGCGAGCTGGCCCAGCTGCTGGGCTTTGGCAACTACGCCGAGCTGTCCCTCGCTACCAAGATGGCGGACAAGACCGAACAGGTGGTGGGCTTCCTCACCGATCTGGCGGCGAAATCCCTGCCCCAGGGCAAGGCAGAGTTGGAGGAGATCCGTGCCTTCGCCACCGAGCAGCACGGTCAGAGCGAGCTGGCGGCCTGGGACATTCCCTACTACGCCGAGAAGCTCAAGCAGCACAAATTCTCCATCTCCGACGAGCAACTGCGTCCCTACTTCCCCACCAACAAGGTGGTGAAGGGGTTGTTCGAGGTGGTGCGCCGGGTGTTTGGCATCAAGGTGCGCGAGCGCCTCGGCATCGATACCTGGCATCCGGATGTGCGTTTCTACGACATCTTCGATAGCGAAGACGAGCTGCGTGGCAGCTTCTACCTCGATCTCTACGCCCGCGAACACAAGCAGGGCGGCGCCTGGATGGATGTCTGCCTAGGTCGTCGCTACCGTCAGGATGGGTCACTGCAAAAGCCGGTGGCTTACCTGACCTGCAACTTCAACGGCCCTGTGGATGGCAAACCCGCCCTGTTCACCCACAACGAGGTGGTGACCCTGTTCCACGAGTTTGGTCACGGCATCCACCACATGCTGACCCAGATCGACGTGGCCGGGGTGGCCGGCATCAACGGCGTGGCCTGGGATGCGGTCGAGCTGCCGAGCCAGTTCCTGGAGAACTGGTGCTGGGAGTCCGAGGCGCTGGCCTTCATCTCCGGCCATCACGAGACCGGCGAGCCCTTGCCCGCCGATCTGCTGGAGAAGATGCTGACTGCCCGCAACTTCCAGGCGGCCATGCAGATGCTGCGCCAGCTGGAGTTCGCCCTGTTCGATTTCCGCCTGCACCAGGAGTTCGATCCGGCTCATCCCGAGCGGGTGCCGGCCCTGCTGGCGGAGGTGCGCAGCCAGGTTGCGGTGCTGACGCCGCCCGCGTTCAACCGTTTCCAGCACAGCTTCTCCCACATCTTCGCCGGCGGTTATGCGGCGGGCTACTACAGCTACAAGTGGGCCGAGGTGCTGTCGGCGGATGCCTTCTCCCGCTTCGAGGAGGAGGGGATCTTCAACCCGGCCACCGGCCAATCCTTCCTGAAGAACATCCTGGAGAAGGGCGGTTCGAAAGAACCCATGGAGCTGTTCCGCGCCTTCCGGGGTCGCGAACCCCAGGTGGATGCGCTGCTGCGCCACAGCGGGATCGCGGCCTGATATTCAGTACCTGCCGTAGCATGAGCCTCAAGCAGGTACAGTTCCACGCCATAGTGGGATCGGCGCTTGTTTTTTGAGATAAAAAGGGACCTTTTGGTCCCTTTTCTCAAAGCTTTTTAATATCTTGCGGAGTGCATGTTTGCACTGGCCCCGCCTCTTGAGTAGAGTCGGGTTCTACCTTCCAGGGAGAGAAAGAACCTTGCCATGAGGCGAGCACTCGAGTCTGTCTATCAAATCATCTCAAGCCTGTCTCATCTGAGCGGCAAAGGATATTTCGATACCTTTGTGAGTGAAATCGCCAAAGCGGTGGGGGCGGATCTCGTCCTGATTTCGGGACAGGACCAGACGGGGCTGTTTTTCACCGTACACGCCGCCCATCCCGCCTCCCTCGACATAGGTTCCTACAGTTTTCCCCTCGCCGGCACCCCGGGCGAGATCGTCATGCAGCAGGGTGAAGCCTGGTTCAACGATCGCATCCGGCAGCTGTTCCCCCATGCCGCCGTGCTGGAGCGTTGCCAGGTCAAGGGTTACGCCGGCGTCGCCCTGAAGGATGCTCAGGGCGAGACAGTGGGGCTGTGCAGCGTCATGTTCAAGCGGGCCATGCCCAGCATGGACAAGATCATGGGCCTGCTGCGCCTGCTGGCGCCGCTCGCCGGCCGTGAGCTGGCGCTGATGTACCAGCAGCAGCCTCGCCCCCAGACACCCCTGACGCAACCGGAACACCCTCACTTCTTGGACACCATGATGTCCCATGCCCCGGTCGGGATCGGCAAGCTCGACCTGGAGGGGAAGATCATCTGGGTCAATCCGGCCATCGAGAAGATGCTGGGCTACAACCAGCATGAGCTGCAGCAGCGCACCGCCGCCGAGATCAATCACCCGGAAGACTGGCTGGTCAGCATTCCCTACTATGAAGAGCTCAGACGGGGGGACAGGCCCGCCTTCACCCAGGAGAAGCGCTACCTGCACCGGGATGGCTCCGTGCTCTGCGGGTGACAGTGACACTGATCCGCGACAAGCTACTGCGTCCCGACTACCTGATGCTGGTGCTGGAAAACATCGATCCCATCAAGCGTCACGCCGAACAGCTCAAGCTCTCCCACCGGGTCTATGACAACCTGTCCGAGGCCATCCTGGTGTGTGATGTCGACAGCCGCATCATCTCGGTGAACCCGGCGTTCGAGAAGATCACCGGTTACAGCGAGGAAGAGGCCTGCGGCCAGCGCCCCAGCATGCTCAAGTCCGGGCTGCACGATCAGACCTTCTACGCCGACATGTATCACGCCCTGGAGCGGGTCGGGATCTGGCGCGGCGAGGTGTGGAACAAGCGCAAGAACGGCAAGCTCTATCCCCAGCAGCTGATGATCAGCGCCTTGCGGGAGGGGGGCAAGATCAGCCAGTACATCGCCATCTTCAGCGATCTCTCCCAGACCAAGCTGGCGGAGCAGAAGATCGCGGCCCAGGCGAATTACGACAACCTCACCGGCCTGCCCAACCGCTGGCTGTTCGGCCGCTGCCTCAGCCGCTTCTGCGAGCGGGGCGAGCGCTTCGCGCTCATGGTGCTGGATCTGAACAACTTCAAGGCGGTCAACAACAGCATGGATCACCATGTTGGCGATGCTTTGCTGCGGGAGGTGTCGGATCGGCTGGTGAGCCGGGTGCGCACCGAGGATCTGGTGGCCCGCATCGGTGGCGACGAGTTTGCTTTCCTGGTGCCCGGCATCGTCAATCGCCGTCAGGCCGAGGTATTTGCCAAGCAGGTGATCGGCGGTTTCGCCCGTCCCTTCATGCTGGCCAACCAGCACCTCTATGTGACGGCGACCTTGGGGATCACCCTCTGCCCCAACGACGGTTCCGACAGCGACGAGCTGCTGCGCAATGCGGAGCAGGCGCTGTTCGTCGCCAAACGGCAGGGGCGGCCGATAGGTACTTACAGTTCCTCCATGCGTGAGGAGGTGAGCCAGCGTCACCAGATGCAGCAGGATCTGGCGGAGGCCATCAAGCTGGGGCAGCTGACCATGGCCTATCAGCCGATCTGGGACAACCGCAGCGGCCGGGTCGCCAAGCTGGAGGCGCTGGTGCGCTGGTATCATCCCCACTGGGGTCAGGTCTCGCCGGCGGACTTCATCCCGCTGGCGGAAGAGGCGGGGCTCATTCAGGGGCTGGGGGCGCTGGTGCTGTGGCAATCCTGCCGGGATCTGGCCCGGCTGCAGCAGTCCGGTTTCCCGGAGCTGCAGATGTCCATCAACCGCTCCACCCTGGAGTTCCAGACCATAGATCCCGAGGCCAGCGAGTGGCTCAGGGTGATGCACCACTTCGGCCTGGATCCGGCGGACATCATCATCGAGATCACCGAATCCCTGTTGATGGAGACCAGCGATCAGCACAGGGTGCGGATCGATGCCCTGCGCGAGGCGGGCTGCAAGCTGGCCATCGACGACTTCGGCACCGGCTACTCGGCCCTCAACTACCTGCGCACCTTCCCGGTGGACCTGGTCAAGATCGACCGCTCCTTCGTGCGCCACATCCCCTTCAACGAGCAGGACAGGCTGCTGCTCGACGGCATCATCAACATCGTCCACAACCTCGGCATGCAGGTGGTGATCGAGGGGGTCGAGACCCGCGAGCAGCTCAACTTCCTCTGCCAGAAGGGCTGCGCCTTCACTCAGGGCTACCTGCTCAGCCGCCCGCTGCCCTACGACGATCTGGTGGAATACCTGACCCTCAACCGCCAGGGGATGAACCTGGCCAATCTGACCATCGTGAGCTGATCCCCCGCTTCTGCTATCATGCTCGGCTCCATGCCGCCATGAGTCTTCGTTATGCACCATATCCAGGTTTTCAGTGAAGTGCCCGCCCGGGAAGGGGAGCTCGATGCCTTGCGGCTACGGCTGGCAGGGATCGACTTTCCCGCGCCCTTCGCCCTGGTGCTGACCGAGACCAGGCTGGAGCTGCGCAAACTGGATGAACCCAAGCTGGGGGCCGTTCACGTGGACTTCGTGGAGGGCGCCGTGGCCCACAGACGCAAGTTTGGCGGCGGCCGGGGCCAATCCATCGCCAAGGCGGTGGGGTTGAAAGCGGGGGCCATGCCGACCGTGGTGGATGCCACAGCCGGGCTGGGGCGCGATGCCTTCGTGCTGGCTTCGCTGGGTTGCAAGGTGACGCTCATTGAGCGCAGCCCCGTGGTGGCGGCCCTGCTGCAGGATGGGCTGACGCGGGCGGCGCAGGACCCCGAGATCGGGCCCTGGGTGCGTGAGCGGATGCAACTGCTGCAAGGCCCGGCGGTGGACAACCTGCTGGCGCTGAGTGAACGGCCGGACGTCATCTACCTGGACCCCATGTTCCCCCACAAGCAGAAGTCGGCGCTGGTGAAGAAAGAGATGCGGGTGTTCCAGTCCCTGGTGGGGCCGGATCTGGATGCGGACGCCCTGTTGCCGGCGGCGCTCAAGATGGCCGACAAGCGGGTGGTGGTGAAGCGGCCGGACTATGCGGGCTGGCTAAACGAGCAGAAGCCGAGCATGGCCATCGAGACCAAGAGCAACCGCTTCGACGTCTATGTGATGGCGGCGCTGGCGGGATAGACAGGCATCAGGGCAGCACGAACAGAAAAAGAGAGGGCCAGCATAGCTGGCCCTCTCTTTTTGGTGATCGATGGTCCATCACGAACCGGGGGCGAAATGCACCCGCTTCGCTTCCCCCTGCCAGACCAGATCCAGGGTCGCCAGCTCAGCCAGACTCAGTCGCTCGCCACTCTCCAGCAGCAGATACTCGACGCCGTCCCTTGCCTCTATGGTGCGGATCTTGTCTGCCCACTGTCGCCCCTCGCGGCTGCTGATAGTCACCAGTAACTGCCAGCGTGCGGCGATCTCGAGCCAGTCGTAGAGGTCACAGCTGATGGGTTGATAGTCCGTCATGATGTTTCTCGTCCTTGAGCCCCAGGCCCGTTACTGGAAGTTGATGCTGGTGGTGGGGGCCACCACGACCCTATCCTTCTGCACCTGATCGATCACCAGATCGTCGGCCGTCGTCGTAGCATCGTCAGGTAGCTCGGGATCATCGACACTGCCGTTGCAGACCAGGGTGACATCGTAATGACCGAGGTTCACGAAGCCCAGCTCGTAGCCGTAACCGCCGCCCGCCAGGGGAACCACGGGGGCGCTGGCATAGAAGCCGTTGTCGAGGTCGGCCATGTCGGGGTAGGCGTCGTCCCCCGCCGGGCGCAACTCGTCATAGAAGTAGACAAAGGCATCGCTCAGATCGCTGGAGCAGAGCTCTGCTGCCACTGTGCCCTTGACGGTCGCCACCTCGGTGTTGTTCACCAGCCGCACGCCCCTGGGTTTGAGCTTGTAATGCTGCTGGTGGCCAGGCAGCACCATGGAGTGGCGCAGGTCGAACTCGGTGGTGAAGAAGCTGGTGCCGTTGGCGGCGATGGTGAAGGCATCCAGCTTGAGCTCGTTGCTGGGCACCTCCAGCGGCTTGATCACCCCGTCGTCCTGCAGCACATAGGAGTAGGGGACACCGTTGTCATACTGGTTTTCTGATTGAGTTCCATTCAGGATCTCCAGCCGCATCTGGCTGTATTCGCCGGCGCCCACGTCCTGGCTATCCAGCAGTTGGCGAGTTTTCGAACCCTGATATGCGAGCAGGTCTATGTATGTAAACTGCGGGTGACCGTTGTCGTTGAGGGGGATGCTTACCCCCGCCGGCGTGCAGCCATCGTCCTGGGTCGTGGTCAGGAAGCTGGCGGTAGTCCACGCCTGCTCGGTGCCGGAGACCGGATTGATCATGATGTTGGAGACGGCGATGCAGACCTTGCTGACGTGATCGACCGGGGCATCGGAGAAGGCCAGTGACATCTTGGCCTCGGAGGGGGGTTGCGCGTTGTTGTCACCATCGCCGCCGCCACCACAGGCGGTCAGCAGCACGGTCAGGCCTAGCAAGGGTAAATGTTTCATGGCTTCCATTCCTGTTGAAGAAGACACCCTTACTCTAAGCCCGGATGGCGGCATTAACTTGCCTGGACAGGGGCTCCCAAAGTGGTCCAATTGAGTATAAACATAATTAAATCAATGAGTAGCCATCGCTCGCCACGAATATGGCTGCGAAAGGGATTGTCGGTACAGGGTGAGAATTGCTCAGAAAGGGGCGAGCAGGCGCCCCATCAGGCTTCCAGCAGGCGGGTGGCCCAACCCATCTTCTGCTGACGCTCCACCTCGAGCCGCAGTTCGCTGGCGCGCAGGTAGTGTTCGTCCAGCCAGCCCTTGGGCAGGGTCAGGGTCAGGGCATCCTCATCGGCCTGCAGCGTGAAGCTGGGCACTGTGCCCTGGGTGCGGCGCATGCAGAGGATAAGGGAGATGCGCAGGATGCGGGCCAGCCGGATCGCCTGGCGACCGGTGACGGCTCCCTGCTTCTCCAGCGGCTCCAGCTTGAATTCGTCCCGCTGGTTGAACAGCAGGGCCGACAACAGCTTCTTCTGGGCGGGGGTGAAGCCCGGCATGTCGATGTTGTCGATGATGTAGGCCGCGTGTTGCGGGGCCTTCTTGTACTCGATGCAGAGCCCAATCTCGTGCAGCAGGGCCGCATAACGCAGGATAGGGCGACCGTATCGCTTTGAGAGGCGCCAGGCCGGTTGAAGCTGGGTGAAGGCCTCGACGGCGGTATCGCGCACCCGCTCGGCGTGTTCCTTGTCCAGCTGATAGCGGCTGATCAGGCTGTCGGCGGTGCGATCCCGGGCGTCACAGTCGTGATTGTTGCCGAGCAGGCCGTAGATCAGGCCTTCGCGCAGGGCGCCGCCGGCCAGGGTCATGCTCTCGACCCCCAGGGTCTCGAAGATGGCGATCAGGATGGCGAGGCCGGAGGGGAACACGGTCAGCCGCTCGGCCGCCAGCCCTTCCAGCTGCAACCTGTCCAGCTTGCCGCAGGCGATGGCCTGACCCATCAGTTCCTGCAACTTCGGCAGAGTGACCCGTTCGCTCTTCCCTTGCGCCAGCATGATCTCCTGCAGCGCCTGGACGGTGCCGGAGGCACCGACACAGGTACGCCAGCCGAGGGCACGATAATCCGCTGCCACCTTCTCCAGCACCGCCTTGGCGGCGGCGATGGCCTGGTTGAAGCGGGCCTCGCTCAGCTCGCCGTCACCGAAGTGCTGGTTCAGCCAGGTGACGCAGCCCATGTGCAGGCTGTTGAGCAGCTTGGCCTCGCTGTGCTCGCCGATCACCAGCTCGGTGCTGGCACCGCCGATGTCGATCACCAGTCGGTTGCCTTCCCCGGCGGAGGTCCAGGAGACCCCCTCGTAGATGGTCTTGGCCTCTTCCTCGCCCGAGATGATCTCGATGCTGTGGTTGAGTACCCGTTCCGCCTCGCTCAGGAATTCATCGACGTTGGTGGCAAGCCGCAGGGTGGCGGTGCCCACTACCCGGATATTGTCGGAGGGGATGTCCTGCAACTGCTCGGAGAACAGCCGCAGGCAGTCCCAGCCCCGCTCCATGGCGGCACGGCTGAGACGAAACTCGGGATCGAGACCGGCGGCGAGGCGCACCTTGCGCTTGACCTTGGTGACGGTACGCAGGGCACCGGCGACCTCGCGTACCACCAGCATATGGAAGCTGTTGGAACCGAGGTCGATGGCGGCATAGAGCGGCGAGTTGTGCAACTGGGCCAGTCCTGATCAGTTCTTGCGGGGCGGACGGCGGCGGTTGTTGCTGTTGCCACCACCCTGGCGATCCCGCATGTTGCGGTTCACCGGTTGGCGGTTGCGGAACACCCGTTTCGGGGCGGTCACGTCATCCAGCAGCGACTCGCGATCGTACTTGCTGACCGGGATCGGGTGGTGGATGTACTCCTCGATGGCCGGCAGGTTGAAGGCATAGTCTTCACAGGCCAGGCTGATGGAGTGACCGCTCTTGCCGGCACGACCGGTACGACCGATACGGTGAACGTAGTCCTCTGCATCGTCGGGCAGGTCGTAGTTGAAGACGTGGGTCACGTCCGGGATGTGGAGACCACGGGCGGCCACGTCGGTGGCGACCAGGATGTCCAGCGTTCCCTTGGTGAACTCTTCCAGGATCTTCATCCGCTTCTTCTGCGGCACGTCACCGGTCAGCAGGCCGACGCGGTGGCCGTCGTTCTCCAGCCACGCATGCACGTCTTCACAGACATGCTTGGTGTTGGCGAAGACGATGGCTTTTTCCGGCCACTCTTCTTCCATCAGGGAGAGCAGCAGCAGCATCTTGTCTTCGTTGGAGGGATAGAACAGCTCCTCCTTGATGCGCACGCCCGTCATCTGTTCCGGCTCGATTTGCACGTGTTCCGGGTGGTTCATGTGCTCGTAGGCCAGCTCCTGCACCCGCAGGGAGAGGGTGGCGGAGAACAGCATGCTCAGACGCTCGGTGGCGGGCGGCATGCGGCGGAACAGGAAGCGGATGTCCTTGATGAAGCCGAGATCGAACATGCGATCCGCTTCGTCCAGCACCACGACCTGGATGCTGCCCAGATCGATGACCTTGGACTTGAAGTAGTCGATGATGCGGCCCGTGGTGCCGATCAGGATGTCGACACCCTGTTCCAGCACGGCCAGCTGCTTGTCATAGCCTTCGCCACCGTAGGCGAGGCCGAGCTTCAGCCCGGTGGAGGCAGCCATGCCTTCCGCATCGTTGTAGATCTGCACCGCCAGCTCCCGGGTCGGGGCCAAGATGATGGCGCGCGGCTGATTGATCAGGCGCGGTTGGGTCAGCGGGTGCGTCAGCAAATAGTTGAAGGTCGCGGCCAGGAAGGCAAGGGTCTTGCCGGTTCCCGTCTGGGCCTGACCGGCGAGGTCATGGCCTTCTACCAGCAGCGGCAGCGACAGTGCCTGGATGGGCGTGCAATAGTGAAATCCCTTTGATTCCAGACCAGCCAGAACTTCGGGTTCGAGGCCCATTTGGGCGAATTTTTCGGTCGTTAAGTGTGTTTTGCTCATGGCGGTAGGTTATCAGGTTAGGCTTGCAATAATAAACAGGATCATTTCAAATAGGGCAACTATTGCCTTTGTTGATCCATCAATAAAGCCTTAATTACTGACTGGAGTTGGAGATGAGTGACAAGATTGTTCAGCTGAGCGATGCCAGCTTCGAGGCCGATGTAATCAAAGCCGACAGCCCCGTTCTGGTCGATTTCTGGGCTGAATGGTGCGGTCCGTGCAAGATGATTGCCCCGATCCTGAACGAAGTCGCCCAAGAATATGCCGGTCGCGTGACCGTGGCGAAATTGAACATCGATCATAACGCCGACACTCCGCCCAAATATGGCATTCGCGGTATCCCGACCCTCTTGCTGTTCAAGAATGGCGAAGTGGCAGCGACCAAGGTCGGCGCCCTGTCCAAGACTCAGCTGAAAGAGTTCCTGGACGGTAACCTGTAATAATTTAAGAAGGAGCGCATTGCAATAATGCGCTCCTTGTGTTTTATCACCTAGACGCTCATCCCGATTGGTGCTAGTTTATCGTTCGTTTGCTAACCATTTTGCCGATTCAATGCTTCACAGCAGCCTGGCAGTCAATCCCGATTAGCATCAATCCAGCAGACTGTCTCCTCATTTCAATCCTTGCTTACAGACTCTCACCACTATGAATCTGACTGAATTAAAGAACACTCCTGTGTCCGAGCTGGTCAAGCTTGGCGAATCCATGGGGTTGGAAAATCTGGCTCGGGCGCACAAGAAAGACATTATTTTCGCAATCCTCAAGGCGCACGCCAAGGGTGGTGAGGATATCTTTGGCGACGGTGTGCTGGAAATCCTGACCGATGGCTTTGGCTTCCTGCGTAGCGCAGACGGCTCCTACCTGGCCGGCCCGGACGATATCTACGTCTCCCCGAGCCAGATCCGCCGCTTCAACCTGCGCACCGGTGACACCATCTCCGGCAAGATCCGGCCGCCGAAAGAGGGCGAGCGTTACTTCGCACTGCTCAAGGTCAACGACGTCAACTACGACCGTCCGGAAAACGCCCGCAACAAGATCCTGTTCGAGAACCTGACCCCGCTGCACGCCAACGAGCGTCTGCGCATGGAACGCGGCAACGGTTCGACCGAAGACATCACCGCCCGTGTGCTGGATCTCGCATCCCCCATCGGCAAGGGCCAGCGTGGCCTCATCGTCGCACCGCCCAAGGCCGGTAAGACCATGCTGCTGCAGAACATCGCCCAGAGCATCGCCTACAACCACCCTGACTGTGAGCTGATCGTACTGCTGATCGACGAGCGTCCGGAAGAAGTGACCGAGATGCAGCGCATGGTCAAGGGTGAGGTCATCGCCTCCACCTTCGACGAGCCGGCTTCCCGTCACGTTCAGGTTGCCGAGATGGTGATCGAGAAGGCCAAGCGTCTGGTCGAGCACAAGAAGGATGTGGTCATCCTGCTGGACTCCATCACCCGTCTGGCCCGTGCCTACAACACCGTCATCCCTTCATCCGGCAAGGTACTGACCGGTGGTGTGGATGCCAACGCCCTGCACCGTCCCAAGCGCTTCTTCGGCGCCGCCCGTAACGTTGAGGAAGGCGGCAGCCTGACCATCATCGCCACCGCGCTGGTCGACACCGGTTCCAAGATGGACGAAGTGATCTACGAAGAGTTCAAGGGTACCGGCAATATGGAACTGCACCTCTCGCGCAAGATCGCCGAGAAGCGTGTCTATCCGGCCATCGACATCACCCGCTCCGGCACCCGCAAGGAAGAGCTGCTTACCGCTCCGGACGAGCTGCAGAAGATGTGGATCCTGCGCAAGATCATTCACCCCATGGGCGAGATCGACAGCATCGAGTTCCTCATCGACAAGCTGGCAGCCACCAAGACCAACGACGAGTTCTTCGACTCCATGAAGCGTCAGCAGAAATAACTGCATCCTGGCATGACAAAACCGCGGCCCTGGTCGCGGTTTTTGTTTATCTATTTCCCGGCGAGCTGAGTAGTATGTGAAGCCTCGATGTCACAAGGACAGGGACGTCATGAAGCTGGTATTTCTCTTATGGCTCGGCTGGCTGATGGCCGGCCCGGTACAGGCCGATTCTCCCCCGCAGTTGCGGGCGCCGCTGGTGGCGGACGAGGGAGTGCAGGGGCATCTCGATTATCTGAACAGCCGTTTGCAGCTGGGGCAGTTTGCTGCCATGGACTCCCTGCTCGAGACTCTGGCGGTGGGCCAGCGCGAGTATCTGCTGTATCAACTGCTCGGCGGCCTCAAGTCTGCGGTGGCACCGTCCCCCGCGCTGCTGGCCTGGGTGCGCGGCCAGGCCGCCAGGGCACCGCAATGGCTGGTGGAAGGGGAGGTGGACGGTTTCCTGGTTCAGCTGCCCGCTTACGATTTTGCCGCCGAGGCGCGGCTGGTGCTGAGCCGCTGGCAACAGCTCGCCTGGCAGGACAACTACCGCCAGCTGCTGGAGCAGGGCAGCTTCGACTTCAAGCAACTCTACTACAGCCGCAATCCGGAGCTGGCGCGGCAGCAGCAGGCGCTGCTGGCGGTGCTCGACGACCAACCCGCCCCCGTGCTCAGGCGTGAGGCAAGGCGGTTGGCCTCCCTGAACCTCTTCCTGCCGGACAACCAGCTGCTGCTGCACCTCATCGAGCACACCGGCGATCCCGCCCTCTACCAGAAACTGTGGCGTCAGCCAGTGGATCACGACAGTGTGGCGGCGCTGCACACTATTACCCGCTTTTATAAAGGCCAGGAGGCGAGCGATCTGCTGATTTCCGCCAGCCGCAACGACCGCTTGATGATCCCCGCTTTGCACCAGCTCAGCCAGCTCTCGCCGCTGCCGGACACGGCCCAGCAATATCTGCTGGTCGAGCTCGGCAAGCATCAATATGGCGGCCTGGTGGCCGGTCTGCTGCTGCAGATGGACGAGCCCAGGCTGCTGGCCCAGCTGGCCGACAGGCTCACCCGGCAGGAGTGGCGTCACGCCTCGTCCGTCATGCTGCCCGATACGGGTACACCGGATGCGCGGCCGGGGTTATAATGCGGCACCTCCTGAACCCGGTAGGGTACCTGCATGAAATACAAGGACTTGCGTGATTTCATCACGCAGCTGGAACAAAACGGACAGCTCAAGCGCATCAGTCGCGAGATAGACCCCTATCTGGAGATGACCGAGATCAGCGATCGCACCTTGCGTGCGGGTGGCCCCGCCCTGCTGTTCGAAAACCCCAAAGGCTACGGCATGCCGGTGCTGGCGAACCTGTTCGGCACCCCGGATCGGGTCGCCATGGGCATGGGTCAGCCCAACGTCGGCGCCCTGCGCCAGGTGGGGACCTGGCTCGCCTATCTGAAGGAGCCGGAGCCGCCCCGCGGTCTCAAGGAGCTGATGGAGAAGCTGCCGATCTTCAAGCAGGTACTCAACATGCCGACCAAGCGGCTCTCCTCCGCCCCCTGCCAGCAGATAGTGCAGGAAGGGGACGCGGTGGATCTCGACCAGATCCCGATCCAGCACTGCTGGCCCGGTGACGTGGCACCCCTGGTGACCTGGGGCCTGACCATCACCCGCGGCCCTTACAAGAAGCGGCAGAACCTCGGCATCTATCGCCAGCAGAAGATCGGCAAGAACAAGCTGATCATGCGCTGGCTGGATCACCGTGGCGGTGCCATCGATTTTCGCGAATGGCAGGAGGCGCACCCGGGTGAGCGTTTCCCGGTGGCAGTGGCGCTCGGTGCCGATCCTGCGACCATACTCGGCGCCGTGACGCCGGTGCCGGATAGCCTCTCCGAATACGCCTTCGCCGGCCTGCTGCGGGGCAGCCGCACCGAGGTGGTGAAGGCCCTGAGCTGCGATCTGGAGGTGCCCGCCAGCGCCGAGATCGTGCTGGAAGGCTACCTGGAGCCGGGCGAGATGGCGCCGGAAGGCCCTTACGGCGATCACACCGGCTACTACAACGAGGTGGACGAGTTCCCGGTGTTCACCATCACTCACCTGACCATGCGCCGCGATGCCATCTATCACAGCACCTACACCGGTCGCCCGCCCGATGAGCCGGCGGTGCTCGGGGTGGCGCTGAACGAGGTGTTCGTGCCGCTGCTGCAGAAGCAGTTCCCCGAGATAGTGGACTTCTACCTGCCGCCGGAGGGTTGCTCCTACCGGATGGCAGTGGTGACCATCAAGAAGCGTTATCCCGGCCACGCCAAGCGGGTGATGCTGGGGGTCTGGTCCTTCCTGCGCCAGTTCATGTACACCAAGTTCGTGATCGTCTGCGACGACGACATCAACGCCCGGGACTGGAAAGATGTGATCTGGGCCATTACCACCCGGATGGACCCGGCGCGGGACACCACCCTGATCGAGCACACCCCCATCGACTACCTCGACTTCGCCTCGCCGGTGTCGGGGCTCGGCTCCAAAATGGGGCTGGATGCCACCAACAAGTGGCCGGGGGAGAGCAACCGGGAGTGGGGCCAACCCATAGTCCAGGATGCCGCCGTCAGCGCGAAGATCGATGAGATCTGGGCCGAGCTGAAGATCCTCGACTGAGCCTCTGCCTGTGTGCCCGCTGGTCCCGACACAAAAGATCGGTATTAGCGGGCTGAATTGGGTATGCTCGACTGACCTGACCAGCCGCTGGTCGCCAGATCACAGTGAATCAATGAGCGAAGCGGGCCGAGCGAGCCCGTCACAAGGACAAGAATGCAACGTATCAAGTGCCGCGTAGAGGAACTGCGCGAATATGTCGACACCATCTGGCACGTGGCCCTGGCGCCGCAGCAAGCCATCAGCTTCAAGCCGGGCCAGTATCTGCTGGTGGTGATGAGCGACTCGGACAAGCGTCCCTTCTCCATCGCCAACTCGCCGACCCGCTCCGGTGTGCTGGAGCTGCAGATCGGTGCCACCCCTGAAAACGCCTACGCCGGCCAGGTGCTGGCCCGCATGCGCGAGCAGGGCGAGATCGAGATTGAACTGGCGGCGGGCAAGGCCTTCCTGCGCGACAGTTCGCCCCGTCCTCTGATCCTGATGGCGGGGGGCACCGGTTTCTCCTACGCCCGCTCCATCCTGGAGTATCTGATCGCCAGCGACAGCAAGCGCCCGGTGTTCCTCTACTGGGGCGTGCGCCAGGCGCACTGGCTCTATGAGCAGGAGCAGATGCTGCAGTGGGAGCGGGACTATGCGCCCCTCACCTTCGTGCCCGTGGTGCAGGAACCCGAGGCAAATTGGACCGGCAAGACGGGTCTGGTGCACAAGGCCATCATGGATGACTTCGTCAGCCTGCACGATTACGACATCTATGTGGCGGGTCGCTTCGAGATGGCGGGTGCCGCGCGGGAAGAGTTCAAGGTGCTGGGTGCCGAGCCGGAGCGTATCTTCGGCGACGCCTACGAGTTTATCTAAGCGCCTGCTGCGAAGCCGTGATCAAGGCTTATGTGCTGCTCGGAAGCCTCATGTATTCCTATACACTCCGGTTCCTGCGCTGCGCTTCACCTCACCTTGCTGACGGCTTCTCGCGACGACGCTTGAGCCCCTTAGTGGGAGCAAAAACAACAAACCCCAGCCAGGCTGGGGTTTGTTTTATGTGCCGTCGAGGCAGGTGGTTCGAGCCCGACGTTCGGCGTGATTACTCGCCCTTGGCACCGAGTTGCTGTTCCAGCTGGGCCAGCTTGGCCTCGAGGGCGGTCAGCTTCTCCCGGGTGCGCAGCAGCACCTTGGTCTGCACATCAAACTCTTCGCGGCTGACCAGATCCAGCTTGTTGAGCTGAGCCTGCAGCACCTGACGAGTCTTCTTCTCCACCTCTTCACCCATGCTGCGAATGCCGGGCGGCAGGGCGTTGTGTACCTGTTTGGCGATCTCTTCCAGTTTCTTCGGGTCGATCATGGGGTTCTCCTTAAGCAATGGGCCATTCTACCGACAAATCCCCCTCTTTGCCGAGATCGGGGCGGCTTTTTGCGTGTCGGGCCCAAACAGGCTCTGGTCGGGTCTGGAATTGCGCCGAATGCTGTTACCCTCCGCCGGCGGGGTCAATGCCAATTCCTTGATGTTGTACACAAAAAAATCAGATCAGATGACCGACCAGATGCTTATAAATTGTTGCGTTTCTGTTAATATGGTTCGGTCGGGTTTGGACGCTACCCCGTCAGGCTCATCATGGATAACAACATAAAAGAGATAAGGATATGAAAAAAAAGCTAATTTATGCAGCGGTCCTCAGTGCGCTACTGAGCGGTTGTGGTGGCAGTGACGATAACAAAGGCGATACCTCAAGCTATCTCGATTACCTGCTGAGTGGCTCCAATGCGACCCGACCCAGCGCCCTGGCCGCCCGCGCCACCGACGGCACCCTGAAGTTCTCGACCGAAACGGCGGATCTCTCCAACCCGGTCTCCGCACTCTCCACCCTGGACGGCTGGTCCACGACCCAGGCCATCCAGATAGTGCCGGTGACAGCCTCCGGCATCACCGTCAAGGCGCCGACGGCCACCGAATTTGGTGCCTCGGTGGCCCCGCTCTATCTGCTGGAGCTGGCATTTGACAGCGCCGCCCTGCGCCCGAGTGGTGTGAAGAAGGTGCTGGTCTACGGGGTAGACTTCGTGGTCGCCGAGTCGGCCGGCAAGCTGAACCTGGTGCCGCTCAAGCCGCTCAACCCCTCTTCCTACTACATGATAGTGGCGACCGATGCGCTCAAAGACAGCAGCGGTAACCCCCTCAAGCCGGGCAGCGACTACAGCAACTACAAGAGCAACACCGGCAGCAATGCCCAGGAACAGACCATCAACGGCCTGATCACCCTGCAGGAAGGGCTGTTCAAGGCTGCCACCGGCATCACCAGCGATCACGTGATCTTCTCCGACTGGTTCGGTACCCAGTCCGGTGCCGATGTGCTGGTGGCGGTGAAAGGGGCTGCTGCCTCTGTGTTGAAGGGCAGCCCGACGCTGGATGCCGCCGTCCTGTGGAAACAGGATGCCAAGGGCAATACCAGTCTGCCCGGCACCTACACCCTGGCGGTGACCGGCAGCAATGCCTTCCTGACCCAGCTGGAGGCCGAGCAGTTCCTGCCGCAAGAGCAGAAGGATGCGATCGCCACCGCCTTCGGCAGCGGTACCCCGCTCAACGGCCTGGCGCAGATCACCAAGGTTTACAGCGGCACGGTCAAGCTACCTTACTTCCTCTCTTCGCCGGCCACCGCCGGTTCCTGGGACAAGGCCAGGACCCAGTCCTGGCACGGCGCCATCCCCAGCCTGTACGCCATCGCCAATGCCCTGAAAGCCTCGGACAGCGAGGTGATCGGTGGCCTGGTGGGCGCCGGCGTGGATCCGGCCCTGCTGGGGGCGCTGATCGCTGATCCAAGCCGCCAGGCCGAGCTGCTGGCGGAGGCGAGCAAGCTGATTGGGGTGACCCTCACCTCCGGCGGTAAGCCGCTGGATGCGGAGCAGAACATAGGCCGCTTCAACCCGCTGCCGATGCTGGAAGAGGTGCAGTCCGTACCGATGCGGATCTTCGCTGCGACGGCAGACCTGAAGACCATCACCGATGTGATCATCTATCAGCACGGCGTCACCTCGGTGAAGGAGAACGCCTACGCCCTGGCCCTGGGCCAGATCGCGGCCGGTGCTGCGGCTGGCAAGAAAGTCGCGGTGGTGGTGATCGATCATCCGCTGCACGGTGAGCGTGGCTTCGCCCTGAGCGGCAGCATGGCGACCGTGACCACCTCCGAGAACCCGACTCCCTATCTGAACCTGAGCTACCTGACGGTGGCGCGGGACAACCTGAAACAGAGCGTGGCGGATCTGCTGGGCCTGCGTCTGGCGGTGGGACTGGCCAATGCCAAGGGAGCCATCGGCGTAGCGGGCGTCAAGGTACACTTCCTGGGTCACTCCCTGGGTGCCATCTCGGGTGCCAACCTGCTGGCGGTCGCCAACCAGTCCATCGGTAATCCCCAGGCGGATGCCCTGTTCAAGTTCGACACCGGTGGCCTGGCCATGCCGGGTGGCGGCATAGCGCCGCTGCTGCTGAACTCGCCGACCTTCGGCCCGACCATCAAGATGGGCGTGCTGACCGGCGGCAGCGCCGAGCTGAAGGCGGCCTTCACCGCCTATGCCCCGAACTGCAAGACGGCGGTGGCGAGCTGCTTCGTCAACGAGTTCCTGCCGAGCCTGGACGCCACCGCTCAGGCGAGCGCGGCCGGTACGCTGCAGAGCTACGTCTTCGCGGCCCAGTCGGTGCTGGATTCGGCTGACCCGATCAACCTGGCGAGCGGCATCAAGGCGGACTTCCCGCTGTTTGCCACCGAGATCGTCGGTGACGGCGCCCTGAGCCTGTCGGATCAGGTGATCCCGAACAGCATCGCGAGCGCGCCGCTGGGGGGCACAGAGCCGCTGTTCCGGGTGCTGGCACTGCAACCGCTGACGGCCAGCGGGGCTGCCAACCACAAGGCGGCTCGCTTCGTGGCCGGTGGCCACAGCTCCTTGCTAGCACCGGATGAGAACTTCGATCCGACCGGCGCCGTGACCACGGAGATGCAGACCCAATTCGGCAGCTTCTTCGCGAGTGGCGGCACCGCGGTCAAGGTGACCGACGCCAGCCTGCTCAAGCAGTAAGCTAGCCGGCCATAAAACAACGCCGCCCCAAGGGGCGGCGTTTTCGTTTTCGGCAATCAGAGCACGGGATGGCAGAGCATCAGGCTGGTCTGTGATGCCTGTCCAGCCAGCCTTGCAGCAGCCCCACCAAGAGGCCGGCCAGATGGGCGATGTTGGCGGTGCGAGTGCCGAGCAGGTCGAAGAAGCCGAGCACCAGCCAGAACAGCATGAAGCCCATCAGCGCCGGCGGCAGGCTGAGGCCGCAATCCGGTTGCAGCTTGGCGCGCAGCCAGCAGTAACCGAGCAGGGCATAGACCACCCCCGAGAGGCCGCCAAACAGCGGGCCGCTCGCGAAGAACTCCGCCACGTTGGGCAGGGCTGCGCCGACGATCAGCAGGATAAACAGCTTGCCGCTGCCGAGGCGCTGCTCTATCTGTCCCCCCAGATACCACCACCACAGCAGGTTGAACACCAGGTGCAGCACCGAGAAGTGGATGAAGGCCGGGGTGATGTAGCGCCACGCCTGCCAGTCGGTGAACTGGGCCAGGGTCGGATGGAACGCCAGCTGGTCGAAGATGGGCAGGCCGATGGCATCGAGGGCATAGATGGCCAGACAGGCGATGATGACCACCAGGGTCAGGGGCCCCGCCTGATGGAGAAAGTCGGTAATGGGGTCCGTCATCCCCTTGCTGTAGTCGATGCGGGCATCGGCCCGGCCGGACTGCCAGGAGGCTTCCATGTAGCGGGGGTGAGTCGGTTCGGCCAGGAAGCGCTTCACCTCCAGCTGGGCCTGGGCGAGGCGCCGTTCGTCCGCCAGCCAGACAGAGACGCCGAGCTCGGACTGGGTCAGCTCGCAGGAGATGCCCAGGGTGGCGAGGTAGTCTACCAATGCCTGTGCCATGCGGGCGTCCCCCAGCACCAGCAGCTGGATCATGCCGGATGAGGGTGAGTTGCCTGCCTCCGTCATGCGTCCCCCGCCTGAATGGGGAACTCCCTGCGCCAGGCCTCGAAGCCGCCATCCAGGCTGTAGACCTGGTCATAACCCTGCTGCTGCAGGTATTGGGCCGCCCCCTGGCTGCTGTTGCCGTGATAGCACATCACTATCACCGGGGTGTCGAAGTCCACCTCGTTCATAAAGCGAACCAGAGAACCATTCGTTAAGTGGAAGGCGCCGACCGCGTGGGCCGCCTCGAACGACTGGGGATCGCGAATGTCCACGAGACGGGCCTCACCGGCCTCCAGCTTCTGGTGGGCATCCTGGGCGCTGATATGGGCAAACTGGTCCATTGAGATGTCCTGCAAATAGATGATTGGCGGTCAGTTTACCGCAAGCGGTGGCTGACGCTAAGCCCGCAATGCGGACTCTCATGCCGCGGGAGCGGGATCGCAATTTCCTTCAATACCCGGCATCGCCCGCTGGCTAGTCTGGGGCTCCCTATCGATGAGGAGTACCCATGGACGCGAGTCTGTTGTTATCCATGGCCGGCTTTGCCCTGGCCATGTCCATCACCCCAGGTCCGGTCAATCTGGTCGCCCTCAGCACGGGGGCCCAGTACGGTTTCTGTGCCAGCCTGCGTCACGTGGTGGGGGCGACCCTTGGCTTTATCCTGTTGCTCCTGTTGATGGGGTTGGGGCTCGGCGCCACCCTGTCACAATGGCCCATGGCGGCTGGCACCCTGCACTGGGGCGGCATCCTCTTCCTCTGTTACATGGCCTGGCAGCTGGTGATGGACGGGGGCAGGGTGGAGCGGGCTGACGGGAAGCCACCCGCCTTCCTGTACGGCGCCCTGATGCAGTGGCTCAACCCCAAGGCCTGGCTGGCTGCCAGCATGGGGATGGGGGCCTATGGCGGCGCCGGTGGCATGGGGCAGGTCGTCTCCTTCACCGCGCTTTATCTGGTGATCTGTCTGGGCTCCATCGCCTGCTGGGCCTATGCCGGCAGTTGTCTGCAGGAGGCCTTGCTCAAGCCCCGTCGACTGCGCTGGTTCAACCGCGCCATGGCCCTGTTGCTGATGTTCAGCGCCGCTTGCCTGGGGTTGGCCGAGGGCTGAGCTGCAACCTGTATTGACCCGGGGTGGCGGCGACCCGTCGTTTGAACTGGCGCTGGAAGTGCGCCTGATCGGCGAAGCCGCTCGCGAGCGCGACCTCGGCCAGGGGTTGCCCCTGCCTGAGCAGGGTGCGGGCGTGGCGGATGCGTTGATCGAGCAGGTAGGCGTGGGGCGTCATGCCGTAATGGTGGCTGAAGGCGCGCACGAAGTGGGAGGGACTGAGCCCGGCGACCGCGCTCAGTTGTTGCAGATTGAGCGCGCTGGCACTGTCGTCCTGCATCAGCTCGGCGGCCCTTTGCAGGTGCAGCGGCGGGCGATCATCCCAGCTGGCGGGGGTCAGCCTGGCCAGCAGCTGGTGGCCAAACAGCTGGCAGGCTACCTCCTTGGCCAGGGGATCCCGCCCCTGCAACAGCGTGCGATGCAGCCGCTGCAATGCCAGATAGAGCACGGGATCCCGGCTCGCCGTCATGTCGAAGGGCCGGAACTCGACCCCCAGTCCCGCCTCTTCCTGCAGGCCGTGCAGCCAGTCGGTGTCGAGGTAGAACATCAGATAGGACCAGGGCTGGTCGGCGATGGGGTTGCAGGCGTGTACCTCTTCCGGGTTCATCAGCACCAGGTGGCCGCTGCCGACCTCCTGATTGCTGCGCTGGTTGAGGTAGTGACTGTGGCCACCCGTGATGGCGCCGATGGAGAAGTGGGCGTGGCTGTGTTTGTCGTAGCAGACGTGGCGGCCATCCTGCACCGCCCGCGTCTCGATAAATGGCAGGGCCGGATCGCACCAGAAGTGGTGGCGATCCGGCCCTGGGTTGGTGCCGCTCATGACGGGCACGATGGCAGCCTGTTGTCAGCCGCCAAGGTAAGCCTGACGCACCGCCGGGTTTGCCAGCAGTGCGGCGCCGCTGTTTTGCAGCACCACCCGGCCGTTCTCCAGCACATAGCCCCTGTCCGCCAGCTTGAGCGCCTGGTTCGCGTTCTGCTCCACCAGGAAGATGGTCATGCCCTTCTCCCGCAGCTGCAATATGGTGTCGAAGATCTGCTGGATGATGATGGGTGCCAGCCCCAGGGAGGGCTCATCCAGCAGCAGCAGGCGCGGCTTGCTCATCAGGGCGCGGCCGATGGCCAGCATCTGCTGCTCGCCGCCGGACATGGTGCCGGCACGCTGCTCGAGTCGCTCGTGCAGGCGCGGGAACATGGTGAACACCTGATCCAGCAACCCGTGCTGTTCCTCCTTGTCGACGAAGAAGGCCCCCATCAGCAGATTCTCCTCCACCGTCAGGCGGGCGAAGATACGGCGCCCCTCCGGCACCACGGCGATGTCCTTGCGCATGATGCGGGCGGTGCTGAGGGAGCTTATCTGCTCCCCCTCGAACCAGATGCTGCCGCTGCTGGGCTTGGGCTCGCCACAGAGCGTCATCAGCAAGGTGGTCTTGCCGGCGCCGTTGGCGCCGATCAGGGTGACTATCTCTCCCTCTTTGACCTCGACGCTGACATCGTGCAGCGCCTGGATCTTGCCGTAGTGGGTCGATACGTTGCGAAGTTCTAACATCTTGTTTTCCTTACGACTCGCCCAGATAGGCCTTGATCACGGCCGGGTTGTTGCGGATATCAATCGGCTTGCCATGGGCCAGCGGCGTGCCCTGATTGACCACGAAGATGCGGTTGGAGATCTCCATTACCAGCTTCATGTCGTGCTCGATCAGCAAAACGGAGACACCAAACTCGTCCCTCAGGCTGGTGATGAGCTCGTTGAGCTCGTCGGTCTCGTGGGGGTTGAGGCCGGCGGCCGGTTCATCCAGCATCAGTAGATCGGGCTTGGTCGCCATGCAGCGGGCGATCTCGAGCCGGCGCTGCTGGCCATAGGCCAGGTTGCCGGCGGCGCGGTTGGCGAGGTCCTTGAGACCCACCTTCTCCAGCCAGAAGGCGGACTGCTCCAGCCCCTCTTTCTCGGCGCGGCGGAAGGCCGGGGTCTTGAACAGACCGGCGACGAAGCTGGTGTTCAGGTGCCTGTGCTGGGCGACCAGCAGATTTTCTACTGCCGTCATCTCCTTGAACAGACGAACGTGCTGGAAGGTGCGCACTATGCCCTTGCGGGCGATGAGGTGGCCGGGCAGGCCCTGGATCTCCTCGCCACGATAGCGGATGGTGCCGCCAGTCGGGCGGTAGAAGCCGGTCAGGCAGTTGAAGATGGTGGTCTTGCCGGCGCCGTTGGGGCCTATGATGGAGATCACCTCCCCCCTTTCCACGTCCAGCTTGACGCCGTTAACCGCCAAGAGGCCACCGAAGCGCATCGACAGATCAGAGACATCCAGCAACTTGCCGCTTGTGTTGTTCATGTTGCTCATTTTTGTAGCTCCAGGTGAGGGCGGCTCATCGGCAGCAGTCCCTGTGGTCGCCAGATCATCATGAACACCATCAGCAGGCCGAACATCAGCATGCGGTACTCGTTGAACTCACGGGCCAGCTCCGGCAGCACCGTCATCACGATGGCGGCCAGCACCACCCCGATCTGGGAGCCCATGCCGCCCAGCACCACTATGGCGAGGACTATGGCCGACTCGATGAAGACGAAGGACTCCGGGCTGATGAAGCCCTGACGCGAGGCGAAGAAGCTGCCGGCGAAGCCCGCGAAGCAGGCGCCTATGGTGAAGGCGGTCAGCTTGATGATGGTGGGGTTGAGGCCCAGCGACTTGCAGGCGATCTCGTCTTCCCGCAGCGCTTCCCAGGCCCGGCCCAGCGGCATGCGCAGCAGGCGGTTGATGACGAACAGGGTGGCGATCACCAGCACCAGCGCCATCAGGTAGAGGAAGATCACCTTGTGGTTGGCGTTGTAGGTGATGCCGAAGAAGTCGTGGAAGGTGCCGAAGCCCCCGTCCTTGACGGTACGGTTGAATTCCAGCCCGCCCAGGGTCGGCTTGGGAATACCGGAGATGCCGTTCGGGCCGCCGGTCAGGCTGGTCATGTTGTTGAGCAGGATGCGGATGATCTCGCCAAAGCCCAGGGTGACGATGGCCAGATAGTCCCCCCGCAGCCGCAACACCGGGAAGCCGAGCAGGAAGCCGAAGGTGGCTGCCGTCAGGCCGGCGATGGGCAGACACTCCCAGAAGCTCAGCCCGAAGTAGGTGTTGAGCAGGGCATAGCTGTAGGCACCGACCGCATAGAAGCCGACGTAGCCGAGATCCAGCAAACCGGCCAAGCCCACCACCACGTTCAACCCCAGCCCCAGCATGATGTAGATCAGCGCCAGGGTGGCCAGATCGATGGCACCGCGCGAGGCCATGAAGGGCCAGCTCACCGCGAACAGCAACACCAGCACGGCGGTGAGGTTATAGAGCTTGGGGGCCTCTTCCGGGCTTGGCAGCACCAGCTTGGTGAAGCCGACGGAGAAGCCGCTGATGGAGGCCTGGAACAGCCTGGATATCTGGCCACGCAGCATCTGGAACCAGAAGACGATGGTGGCGCCCCCCAGCAACCAGGCGAGGGACACATCGAGCCGGCTCACCACCAGCAGGCGGTTGCCGTCGGTCTCGAGTTTGAAGCCGAGCAGCCAGAAGGAGAGCACCAGCAGCATCAGGCTGGCGATACAGGCATGAATAAATTGGCGTTTCATACTTTTTCGACCTCCGGGCGACCCAGGATGCCTGTGATGGTCATGAATAGCGGTACCAGACAGCTGGTACATGCATGGATGAATAGATGTTTCATACCTTCTCGACCTCCGGGCGACCCAGAATGCCGGTCGGCATGAATAACAACACCGCGATCAGCAGGGCAAACGCCATCACATCCTTGTACTCGGTGCTGAGGTAGCCGGCGGTGAGCGCCTCGACTACGCCGAGCAACAGGCCGCCGATGACGGCGCCCGGGATGCTGCCGATGCCGCCCAATACCGCAGCGGTGAAGGCCTTCAAGCCGGCCATGAAGCCGAGGTAGGGGTTGATGACGCCGTAATACATGCCGAGCAGCACCCCGGCCACGGCGGCCAGGGCGGCCCCCAGCACGAAGGTGATGGAGATGACCACGTGGGTGTCGATCCCTAACAGGTTCGCCATCTTGATGTCTTCAGAGCAGGCGCGGCAGGCACGGCCCATGCGGGAGCGGCCGATGAACTGGGTCAGCGCCAGCATGGTGATGAAGGTCACCACGAAGATGATGAGCTGCATGTAGGAGAGGCTGGCCTGGAAGCCGTCCTCGGCCCCGAAGTTCCAGCCGCCGGAGATCAGGGTGGGCATGGCGATATCGCGCGAGCCCTGGGCCATCCGCATCATGTTTTGCAGGAAGATCGACATGCCGATGGCGGAGATGAGGGGGATGAGGCGATTGCCGCCCCGCAGCGGGCGATAGGCGACCCGCTCTATGGTCCAGCCATAGCTGCCGGTGATGATGATACTGACCAGGAAGGCGCCGCCCAGCAGCAGCACAGTGCTGTCGATGCCCATCATGGCGAGCCCTGCCATCACCATGAAGGCGACATAGGAGCCGATCATGTAGACCTCGCCGTGGGCGAAGTTGATCATGCCGATGATGCCGTAGACCATGGTGTAGCCGATGGCGATTAACGCATAGGTGCTACCAATGGTTAACCCGTTCAGCAACTGCTGAACCAGATAAAGAAGGTGTTCGGACATACTGCGTTCCCTGTACTTGCCCGCAAAGAAAGGAGGGGCGACTCACGTCGCCCCAACCGGCAGATTATTTGAGTTGAGTGGAGGTACCGTCGGCGTGCCACTGGAACACACCGAACTCGAAGCCCTTCAGGTCACCGTTCGGTGCCCAGGTCAGGGGACCCATGACGGTGTCGATCGGTGCGGCCTTGATGGCGGCAGCCACGGCAGCAGGATCATCTTCACCCGCCTTGGCGATACCGGCAGCCAGGGTTTGCACCGCGGCATAGGTGGTCCAGACGAAGGGGCCTGAGGAGTCCTGACCCTTGGCCTTGAACGCTTCGACGATGGAGGCGTTGGCAGGCAGCAGGTCATATTTGTTCGGCAGGGTGACCAGCAGGCCTTCGGAAGCCGGGCCGCCGATGGCGGAGATGTCCTTGTTACCCACGCCTTCCGGACCCATGAACTTGGCCTTCAGACCCTTCTCGCCAGCCTGACGCAGGATCAGACCCAGCTCCGGGTGGTAGCCGCCGTAATAGACGAAGTCCACGTTCTCTTTCTGCAGCTTGGCGATCAGGGCGGAGAAGTCCTTGTCACCGGCGGTGATGCCTTCAAACGCCACTACCTTGACGCCAGCCTTGTCCAGCGCAGCCTTGACGCTGGAGGCGATGCCTTCACCGTACTGCTTCTTGTCGTGGATGACGGCCACGCGCTGGGGTTTGACCTGCTCGATGATGTATTTGGCGGCGGTCGGACCCTGGTCGCTGTCCAGGCCTATGGTACGCATGGTCAGCTGATAGCCACGCTCGGTGATCTTGGGGTTGGTGGAGGCCGGGGTGATCATCAGCACGCCTTCATCTTCATAGATGTCGGAGGCGGGCAGGGTGTTGTCGGAACAGAGGTGGCCGACCACGAACTTGACGCCGTCGTTGATCACCTTGTTGGCGATGGCCACGGCTTGCTTGGGATCGCAGGCGTCGTCATAGATGACGGCTTCGATCTGCTTGCCCTTGATGCCGCCCGCCTTGTTGATCTGCTCGACCGCCATCTTGCCGCCGGTGAACTGCATGTCACCGTACTGGGCGACCGGGCCGGTCAGCGGGCCGGCGATGCCGATCTTGATGGTATCGGCCGCGTTGGCCATGGAAACCGATCCAAACAGAGCCAAAGAAACCGCTGCTCTGATTGCCATTTTGCTCAAGTTATGCATTGATTCGTCCCTTAATCAGTGAAATGTTTCGTTTTTTGCGCATCATTCCGAGCCTGTATCCCGTCAGCCCGGTAATAGACAAGGTTCTATCATCCCTCGCCCTGCGATGACAAGATGTTAAAGATACTAACCGGGGAGGGGGTGGTAGTGATTTTTCAGAACTAATGCGCTATTGGTTGTCTATTTTTGGAGTTTAATATCGCCATGATGGCGTAACATACATATAACAAATTGTCATGGTGACAATTGTCAGAGTAAAAAGCTGGCGATATTTCGCTCTGCGCCTGCTCTCATTTTGACCAAAATTCGTTTGCGCAAATAGAAATGTCCGCCTAGATTAGCCAGCATTGACAATTCGCTGGCAGCTCCCGTTAAAACCAAGCCTTTATTCGGGAAATCTGCTACTGTTCCGCTTTTGATCTTCAGGAGACAGAGATGGCAACTATCAAGGATGTCGCTTCCCGTGCAGGCGTATCCATCTCCACCGTCTCACATGTACTCAATCACACCCGTCGGGTCAGCGAAGATGCGACTCAAAAAGTGCTTGAGGCGGTGGCAGAACTCAACTACGCGCCCAACTCGGTGGCGCGCAGCCTCAAGATAAATTCGACCAAGACCATAGGCATGCTGGTGACCACCAGTGCCAACCCCTTCTTCGCGGAAGTGGTGCAGGGGGTGGAAGCCTACTGCTTCGAGCAGGGCTACAGCCTGATCCTGTGCAACACCGAAAACCAGCCGCCCCGTCAGCAGCACTATCTGCGCATGCTGATGGAGAAGCGGGTGGATGGCCTGCTGGTGCTGGGGACCGACATCGACACCCCGCTGCGCGACATGCTGCGGATCCACAAGAACGTGCCACAGGTGGTGCTGGACTGGGGCACAGAGTGCGATTTCGCCAACGTGATCAACGACAACGCCCGCATAGGCGCGCGTCTGGCGGTGCGTCATCTGCTGGAGCAGGGCCATAAAGAGATCGTCTGCATCACGGGCCAGCTCTCCAAGCCGACCACCCAGCAGCGGCTGGACGGGGTGCGCGATGCCCTGGGCGAACATGGCCTGACCCTGAAGGACGAGCAGATCTTCGAGGGGGACTACGAGAGCCAGAGCGGCTTCGATGCCATGCAGCGCATCCTGGCCCTGAACCCGCGCCCGACCGCGGTGTTTGCCTTCGACGATCCCATGGCGATCGGCGCCATCTGCGCCGCCTGGGAAGCCGGGGTCAAGGTGCCTGATGACATCTCCATGATCGGCTATGACGACGTGGAGATGGCGCGCTTCTCCAGCCCGCCGCTCACCACCATCCGTCATCCCAAGGCCGAGCTCGGCCTGCTGGCGGTGCAGCATCTGGTGAGCCGGATCCGCAACAAGGCCCTGGAAGTCGAGTCCATGACGGTTCAGCCTGAGCTGATCGTCCGCCGCTCGGTCAAATCCCTGCGCTGATCCCTGCGCCGCTGACAGGGCGCATCAGGTGCAACGAAAAACCCCCTCCGTCAGGAGGGGGTTTTTGTTTTTGGGCGCTGCGCGCCTTGTCTCAGTCCTTGAGGCCGAGCCGCCGGGCTAGGCGGTGCAGGTTGCCGCTGTCGAGCTCCAGGGCGCGGGCAGTGGCGGCCCAGTTGCCGTCATGGGCCGTCAGGGCCTGCTCTATCAGGGTGAGCTGGAAGGCGTCGGTGGCGGCCCGCAGCCCGAGCCCGCCGGGCAAGGGGGCAACCGGCGCCACGCCGGGGCTGGTGGACGGGGGCAGGGGGCCGGCCGCCAGATTGAAGTGGTGACTGGCGAGGGTGGGGGCCTGGTTGCCCTGCTCGGCCCGCGCCAGCACGGCCGCCCTGTGAATGGCGTGCTCCAGCTCCCGCACGTTGCCAGGCCAGTCATGGCGGCCGAGCAGTTGCAGCGCCTGGGGCTGAATGCGCAGCCGCTCCAGCCCCAGGCTGACCCGGCAGCGTTCGCAAAAATAACCGGCAAGCAGGGGGATGTCGTCCGGCCGCTCCCGCAGCGCGGGGGCGTGGATCGGGAAGACGCTCAGCCGGTGATAGAGATCGGCCCGGAACTGCCCCTCGACCACCGCCTGCTTCAGATCCCGGTTGGTGGCGGCCAGGATGCGTACGTTCACCTTGAGCGGGGTGTCGTCACCGATCCGCTGCAGGTCGCCGTATTGCAGCACCCGCAGCAGCTTGGCCTGTAGCGGCAGGGAGAGCTCACCTATCTCGTCGAGAAACAGGGTGCCCTTGTCCGCCAGCTCGAACTTGCCCGCCCTGTTGTGGATGGCGCCGGTGAAGGCCCCCTTCACGTGACCGAACAGCTCGCTCTCCGCCACCGACTCCGGCAGGGCGGCGCAGTTGAGGTAGACCAGGGGCGCGCTGGCGCGCGGCGAGCCCTGATGCACCGCCTTGGCGACCAGCTCCTTGCCGACCCCCGTCTCCCCCAGGATCAGCACGTTCAGCTCCGAGCTCGCGACCACGGCTATCTCGTGGCGCAGCTGAGCCATGGCGGGGGAGTGGCCTATCATCTCCGGCTGGCCCGGGCCGGGCTGGGCGCCGGGGGCCAGCGGCTCGCTGCTCTGGCGGGCGAGCCGCTCCAGCAGCAGGGCGTTGCTGAGGGCGGCGGCGGCCAGGGCCCCCACCAGGCGCAGCTCCTCGTCGCTGATGCCGTCGAACTGGGTCGGGTTCATGCCGTCTATGGTCAGGGCGCCGATCAGCGCCTGATCCGCGAACAGCGGCAGGCCGACGCAGGCGTGCACCCTGAAGTCGTCGTGATCCGGGATCAAGCCGTCATAGGGGTCGGGCAGGCTGCTGTCGGCGGGGAAGCGCACCACGTCGCCGGCGCGGGCGATGGCCTCCATGCGCGGGTGATCCGCCAGCGCGAAGCGGCGGCCCAGCACGTCCTGCATCAGGCCGTCGATGGCCAGCGGGATGAACTGGCCCCCCTCGTAGCGCAGCAGGGCCGAGGCATCGGAGTGCAGCAGGCTGCGCACGCTCTGGATCAGGCGGTGAAAGCGGTCCTGGTGGGAGATGCCGAGTTGCAGGTCGAGGGCGATGCGCGCCAGGCTGTCGGTCGAGATCACAGTGATTGTCCAAATGACAGTGTGTTTGTGATTTTGACTATAGAGATCGGCTGTCTTAATGACAATGAGTGTTTTGCGTTCATTGTAAAAACAATGAGTTACAAGTTGGCACGTCAACTGCAATAGCTGGTTCAGTCGCACATTCGCTATTGTATTCTGAGGAACAACTTGATGAGCATCCACGTCAAAAACAACATTCACTGGGTCGGCCAACGGGACTGGGAAGTTCGTGACTTCCACGGCACCGAGTACAAGACCCACAAGGGCACCAGCTACAACAGCTACCTCATCCGCGAAGGGAAGAACGTGCTGATCGACACCGTCGATCACAAGTTCAGCCGGGAGTTCGTGCAGAACCTGGCGGCAGAGATCGATCTCGCCAGCATCGATTTCGTGGTGATCAACCACGCCGAGGAGGATCACGCCGGCGCCCTGACCGAGCTGATGGCCCGCATCCCCGGCACCCCCATCTATTGCACCCACAACGCCATCGACTCCATCACCGGCCACCACCATCACCCTGAGTGGAACTTCCACCCGGTCAAGACGGGCGACAGCCTGGACATCGGCAACGGCAAGCAGCTGGTGTTTATCGAGACCCCCATGCTGCACTGGCCCGACAGCATGATGACCTACATGACCGAAGATGCGGTGCTCTTCTCCAACGACGCCTTCGGTCAGCACTACTGCGACGAGCACCTGTTCAACGACGAGGTGGATCAGACCGAGCTGATGGAGCAGTGCCAGCGCTACTACGCCAACATCCTCACCCCCTTCAGCCCGCTGGTGACCGCCAAGATCAAGGAAGTGCTGGGCTTCAACCTGCCGGTGAGCATGGTGGCCACCTCCCACGGCATCGTCTGGCGCGAGGATCCCACCCAGATCATCCTCAAGTATCTGGAGTGGGCGGATCAGTATCAGGAGGACCGCATCACCCTGTTCTACGACTCCATGTCCAACAACACCCGCATGATGGCCGATGCCATCGCCCAGGGCATCCACGAGGTGGACCCAGGCGTGGCGGTGAAGATCTTCAACGTGGCCCGCCACGACAAGAACGAGATCCTGACCCAGGTGTTCCGCTCCAAGGGCATTCTGGTGGGCTCCTCCACCATGAACAACGTCATGATGCCCAAGGTGGCGGGCATGCTCGAGGAGATCACCGGCCTGCGGTTCCGTAACAAGCGCGCCTCGGCCTTCGGCAGCTACGGCTGGACCGGTGGCGCCGTGGACCGCATCCAGACCCGGCTGATGGACGCGGGCTTCGACATCAGCCTCTCCCTCAAGACCAAGTGGCGGCCGGATGGCTCGGCGCTGGCCGAGTGCCGCGAGCATGGCCGCCAACTCGCCCGCCAGTGGGCGCTGCACCCGCTGGAGGCATCCCGTCCGATCACCACAACCGCCGTGACGGCGGCGCCTGTGGTGGTAGCTCAGGCCTCTCAAGCCGCCGCCCCGGCTGCCAGCACGCTGGACGATGACCAGAGCATGCTCTGCGTGGTCTGCCAGTGGGTCTATGACCCGGCCCTGGGCGAGCCGGATCAGCTGGTAGCGCCGGGCACTCCCTGGGCCCGGGTGCCGGACAGCTTCCTCTGCCCCGGCTGCGGCATCGGCAAGGAGGTGTTCGAACCCTGCGCGCTGGAGGCCTGCGTATGAATGCAGCAACCCTGAATGACGCTGGCACCAGCCGGGAGATTGTGGTGATCGGTAGCGGCTTCGCCGCCCAGCAGCTGGTCAAGAGCCTGCGCAAGCTGGATGCCGGGCAGCCCATCCGCCTTATCACCGCCGATGGCGGTGATGAGTACAACAAGCCGGACTTGAGCCACGTGGTGAGCCGCGATTGCGCCGCCGCCGCCATGACCCGACTGAGCGGTGCCGAATTTGCCGAGCAGCAGCGCATCACGCTGCTGCCCCACTGCCCGGTGCGATCCATCGATCCCGCCCGGCGGGTGGTAAAGACCGAGCAGGGGGAGTTCCCCTATGGCCAGCTGGTGCTGGCGACCGGTGCCAGCGCGGCCCGTCCCCCCATCCCGGGAGCCGAGTTGCTGATCACCCTCAACAGCCAGCAGGAATATGCCGCCGCCGAGACCAGGATCCGGCAGGCCAGCCGCATCATGGTGCTGGGGGCGGGTCTCATTGGCTGCGAGCTGGCGATGGACATGGCGAGCGCCGGGAAAGAGGTCACCCTGCTGGACTTGGCCGACAGCCCGCTGAGCACCCTGTTGCCGGCGGCCCTGAGCCAGCCGTTGCTGCAGGCGCTGCGCGAGCAGGGAGTGAAGCTGCAACTGGGACAGGGCATTGCCGGCTTAGGCCCGCAGGATCCGGATCGTCCAAGCGATGGCTTGCTCGTTACCCTCAGCGACGGCCGCATCAGTGAACAGGATCTGGTGATTGCCGCCATCGGTCTCAAGCCAAATCTGGCCCTGGCCGAGAGCGCCGGGCTCGAGGTGGGCCGTGGCATCCGGGTCGATGACAGGCTGCAGACCAGCGATACCCATATCTTCGCGCTGGGGGATGGCATCGAGTGGCGGGGGCAGCTGCTTCCCTTCCTGCAACCCATAGTGCTGGGGGCCAACGCCCTGGCCAAGACCCTACTCGGCACGCCGACCGCGCTGACCCTGCCCCCCATGCTGGTGAAGGTGAAGACGCCGCTCTACCCGCTGCAACTGGCAGGCCGTACCCTGGGTGAGGATCTCGCCTGGCAATGCCGCTGGAATCGCCAGGGCATGGTAGCCGAGGCCCACGGTGCCGATGGCGAGCTGTGCGGCTTCGTGGTGGGGGGCGATCAGATGAGTGCCGCCTTCCCGCTGCTGCGCCAGCTGCCCCGTTGATTCATTGATTGAGGCCGGGTCGACCCGGCCCTCTGAGGAGAAAACTGATGTCACTGCACCTTATTCCCGCCCACTGGGTGGTTCGTCGCTCCACTCCCTTCTTCACCCGTCAGAGCGTGCCCCAGGCCCTGCTCACCCATCACAACACCGCGGCCGGCGTGTTCGGCCAGCTCTGCGTGATGGAGGGTACAGTCACCTACCACGGCTTTGCCAACGAGCAGGCCGAGGAGCCGGAGATAAGCCTGGTGATCCGGGCCGGCCAGTTTGCCACCAGTCCGCCCCAGTACTGGCACAGGGTCGAGCTGTCCGAGGATGCCCGCTTCAACATCCACTTCTGGGCCGAGCAGGGTTCGTCGGATCAGCCCCTGTTCAACAGCCGGAAATAATAAGGTTCAACAGCCGCAAGGGGTGAGTCACCGGGGGAGGCGATCGGTGCGAATGACCCCCACTGCCCATGCAGATCAAAATAATCAACTCAGATGTTCGTTATCCTGAGCCCCTGATCCGAATGAGCGCAGTGGGGGAAGAATGAGTGTGATCGAAGCCGTGACCATGGCCTCTGGCCTGGTCTATCTGGTCCTGCTGTTGTGGCAGGGGCGTAGCGGTTGGGTCTGGACTCTCTCCCTCGTGCTTGCCGGTGCCGTCTGGCTGGTGGCGGCGGACTCGGTGCTCTGGCTCGCGCTGGGGCTGGTGGTCGGCGGCCTCGGCCTGCTGCATCGCCTCCGGCCCTTGCCGGCGCTGGCCGAGATCAACAGCCAGTCGCTGCGGGGGTGGACCCGCCACCTGCTGCTGTTCTGCTGGGGGCTGGTGACGGTGCAGTACGGCATCTATATCTGGCAGCTGGGGCAGGGGGAGACCCCCTTGCTGATGCGCCCGGACGTGGTGGACGGCTTCCTGCCCATCGCCGGCGGGCTCGGGTTGCGGGCCTGGCTCAGCCAGGGCATTCAGGATCCCCACCATCCGGCGGCGACCATCACGGTGCTGGTGCTCAGCCTGTCGGCCCTGCTGCTGGGGCGGGCGTTCTGCTCCTGGTTCTGTCCGCTCGGGCTGGTGGGGGAGTGGCTGCACGGCCTGCGCTCGCGCCTGCTGCCGGGGGAGTGGACGCCGCCGCGCTGGCTGGACCTTGTCCTGCGTGGCCAGAAGTTCCTGGTGCTCTGCTTCCTGCTGTTTATCGTGTTGATCGCGGTGCCAAGCATTGCCCTGCCCGGCTACTTCATCAGCCCCTACCATCAGGCGGCGGACATGAAGATGGGGGCCTTCTTCTTCAACCTGAACCTGATCTCCAGCCTCTGCCTCGGCTGGGTGCTGCTGCTCACCGTCGCCTTCCGGCAGGGCTTCTGCCGCTACCTCTGTCCCTACGGCGGCTGGCTGTCTTTGCTCGGTCTGCTGACTCCCCTGCGCATTCGCCGGGATCCGGCCCGCTGCCTGCGTAGCCAGGGCCACGACTGCGACAAGTGCAGCCGGGCCTGCCCATCCCGCATCCAGGTGCATCAGCTGATCGCGGTGCAGAGCCTCGAGTGCACCAGCTGCCTGAGCTGCGTCGCCGCCTGCCCCAAGCGGGCCGATGCACTGCACCTTGGCAGCCCGCGTCGGCGGCTCAGCCCCGCCTGGCTGCTGGGGTTGCTCTGCCTGTTGCTGCTGGTGCTGCCGCTGCTCTCCCATGGCCTGCTGGATACCTGGGTCAGCCAAACGTCGTTGGAACAGCGCCACTGGCTGCTGCAACGGCTACCCTGGCTGAACCACTGAGGCCGGCTCGGCCGGGAAATATTGAGTTTTTCCTGGCTCAATAGAGTTAACGGGGGAGTGGCCATATATCCCTCCCCCCGATAAAACTGTTAACGCCATCCCAATTTGCTCATCTGGCAATTGCGAATGAATAAAGGCCAACCATAATGACCCATGTTAATTCGGCGTTATTCAATCACCAGATGAGCAATAACATGGCTACCCTGATTGCTTCCCCCAAGTGGTTTACCCTGGATCACAAGATCGCCTTCTTCTTCCCGCTGTAATTCCCCGTGGCCGCTTGGCTATTGCTGACAATAAACCAGGCCTGCCCAAACTCCTGAATCTAAATAATCTGCAACCTCGCTCGCCATATTGATTGGTGGGTCGCTGGCGTGCACCCGATCTCATGCCATTATTTCCGCCAACTATTAATTAGGGCGGAGGCTGAGACTCATCCTGAATATTTAAAGTTGGATATCCATACCATGGAAAACTTCAAGCATCTTCCCGAGCCGTTTCGTATTCGTGTCATCGAGCCGGTCAAGCGCACCACCCGCGCCTACCGGGACGAGGCCATAGTCCGGGCGGGCATGAACCCCTTCCTGCTGGACAGCGAGGACGTGTTCATCGACTTGCTGACCGACAGCGGCACCGGCGCCATCACCCAGAACATGCAGGCCGCCATGCTGCGCGGCGATGAGGCCTACAGCGGCAGCCGCAGCTATTATGCGCTGCAGCAGGCGGTGCAGGAGATCTTCGGTTATTCGCTGACCATCCCCACCCACCAGGGGCGCGGCGCCGAGCAGATCTACATCCCCGTGCTGATCAAGAAGCGGGAGCAGGAGAAGGGGCTGGATCGCAAGAAGATGGTGGCGCTCTCCAACTACTTCTTCGACACCACCCAGGGCCACACCCAGATCAACTGCTGCGTGGCGAAGAACGTCTATATCAAGGAGGCGTTCGATACCTCGGTCACCGCCGACTTCAAGGGCAACTTCGATCTGGTGAAGCTGGAGGAGGCCATCCTGGAGGCGGGCCCGGCCAACGTGCCCTACATCGTCAGCACCATAACCTGCAACTCCGCCGGCGGCCAGCCGGTCTCCATCGCCAACCTGAAGGCGGTGTATGAAATCGCCCGCAAGTACGACATCCCGGTGATCATGGATTCGGCCCGCTTCGCCGAGAACGCCTACTTCATCCAGCAGCGCGAGCCTGGCTACGCCGACTGGAGCATAGAGGCGATCACCATGGAGTCCTACAAGTACGCGGATGGCCTCGCCATGTCCGCCAAGAAGGACGCCATGGTGCAGATGGGCGGCCTGCTCTGCTTCAAGGACGACAGCATGCTGGACGTCTACACCGAGTGCCGCACCCTGTGCGTGGTGCAGGAGGGCTTCCCGACTTACGGCGGCCTGGAGGGGGGCGCCATGGAGCGGCTCGCGGTCGGCCTGCGCGACGGCATGCGCCAGGACTGGCTGGCCTATCGCATCGGCCAGGTGCAGTACCTGGTGAACGGGCTGGAGGCCATCGGCGTGGTGTGCCAGCAGGCCGGCGGTCACGCGGCCTTCGTGGACGCAGGCAAGCTGTTGCCCCACATTCCGGCGGATCAGTTCCCGGCCCACGCCCTGGCGTGCGAGCTCTACAAGGTCGCCGGCATCCGGGCGGTGGAGATCGGCTCATTGCTGCTGGGGCGCGATCCCGCCACCGGCAAGCAGCACCCCTGCCCGGCGGAGCTGCTGCGCCTGACCATACCGCGCGCCACCTATACCCAGACCCACATGGACTTCGTCATCGAGGCGTTCGGCGAGGTGAAGAAGAACGCCAAAAACGTCAAGGGTCTCGACTTTATCTATGAGCCGGCGGTGCTGCGCCACTTCACCGCCCGATTGAAAGAGGTGGAGCCAGGGGTGCCGACCGTCAGCAAACAGCAAGGCAGCCTGATCGAGGCATGACGAAGGCGAGGGGCGGACTATGCTGCCTCCCTTCACCCTGCAAACGGTGAGTAAAGACATTTGGCATCAAGGCAGTGACTTATGTTGTGAAAGGCAATCATGGTAATTGCTTATGCTGCCAAATAAGGGCCCTGAATCGAGGGTCGGATACTTAGATGTCACGATGTAAAACGGCGCCCTCGGGCGCCGTTTTCTTATGGCTGGGGTTGGCGTCGCATAAACAGGGCCAGCATGATCCCCATGGCGATCAGCACCGCCAGGGAGGAGACGGCGAGCAAGGGATCGAGCCGCTCTGGCGGCATCAGCCGGCCGTAGAGCAGGTAGAGCCCAACCGACATCACCAGCGCCCCCAGCTGGTGCAGGTAGAACTGGATGCACGCCAGCCGTCCGCCAGGGTTGCCGAGCCACAATCGGTGGCAGAGGGCATAGATAAACGAGACCACGAAACCGACCAGCATGATGTGGGCATGGGTCACGAACTGGCTGTGATCCTTGCTGGCGGCCATATAGATGCCGAGCACCATGCCGAGCAGGGCATAGCAGAGGGCGCTGATGACGAACTTCCTGTCCATGGGGTGGCTCCTTGCCGTGAAAACCGGCTTGAGTATAGTGCCGCACCTCCCGCAGACGGGGGCTCGCCGGGGAATAACCCCACAGGGATGACGCCAACATTTGATACCCGGGGGTGAGCAGGGTAAAGTCACACCCCCAAAATGGCGGCCCTGCTGCCATCTTGGGATCGGTAGCTAGCCTCACGTCTTGCCTCGCTGACGCAGCAGCAAGCGGCTGGGTACCGATAGTACAGATGAGCGCGATCTTACGATGACAACCGGCGTAGCAGATGCAACGGTCCGCGGTCGCGACCAGATCAACAATCGTCTTTGGGGAAGTAAATGGAACATAAACCATCGTTGGTGGGCGGGGCATGCATCATTGCCGGCGTCTGTGTGGGAGCTGGCATGCTGGGGCTGCCGAGTGCGGGGGCGGGTGCCTGGGCCCTCTGGTCCATGCTCGCGGTGGCGCTGACCATGGTGGTGATGACGGTCTCCGGCTGGATGCTGCTTGAATCCTATCGGGGCTATCCTCTGCGCGTCTCCTTCGATACCGTGACCCGGGATCTGCTGGGGAACAAGGTCAACGCCCTCAACAACTTAAGCGTCTATTTCGTCGGCGGCATCCTGCTCTACGCCTACATCACCTCGGCGGGCCTCATTATCGAGGGGATGACCGGGCTCGGCAGCCAGTGGGCCTCGGTGCTCTTCACCCTGGGCTTCTCCTTCGTGGTGTGGCACTCCACCCGGGCGGTGGACCGCATCTCTATCCTGCTGGTGATCCTGATGGGGCTGAGCTTCGCCTTCGGCATCTCCGGCATGTCCATGAACATCCGCCTGGATCTGCTGCTCGACAGGGTTGGCAGTGAGCACAGCTACGCCCCCTATGCCCTGGTGATGCTGCCGGTGGCGCTCACCTCCTTCGGTTATCACCACTCGGTGTCGTCCATGCGCGCCTACTACGGCGAGGAGCGCCGCGCCAGTCGCGCCATCCTCGGTGGCACCGTGATCGCGCTCGCCTTCTACCTCATCTGGCTGGCCAGCGTGTTCGGCAACCTGCCGCGCAGCGAGTTCGGTCCGGTGATCGAGCAGGGCGGCAACGTGGATGCCCTGCTCAAGGCGCTGGGATCCGTCATCGAATCCGAAGCGGTGGCGAGCGCCCTCAACGCCTTCTCCATGGCGGCCATCCTCTCCTCCTTCATCGGGGTGGGGCTCGGGGTGTTTGACTACCTGGCGGATCTGTTCAAGTTCGACAACGACCGCGGCGGCCGTACCAAGTCCTGGGCCCTGACCTTCCTGCCGCCGCTGCTGCTCTCCCTGCTGTTCCCGTTCGGCTTCCTGGTCGCCATCGGTTATGCGGGCGCCGTGGCCACCCTCTGGACCTGCATCATTCCGCCCCTGCTGGCCTGGAAGGTGCGTTCGGCCCAGGGTGACAAGGGCGAAGGCTTCCGTGCCCCGGGCGGGGTGCTGATGATCGCCCTGGTGATCCTGTTCGGGGTGCTGACCGCCGCCTTCCACCTGCTCAACATGGTGGGCTGGCTGCCGGCCTATACCGGCTGAAGCAGATGATATTCAGCTCCCGCATCGAGTCGGGGGAATAGCAAAACGGCGCCTGCGGGCGCCGTTTTTGTGGGTTTTAATGCTTTATGCTGCCCTGGTCACACCGATAGTCAGCATGATCAGTGGTTTTGATACTGGGCAGCGGTAATGAATTGTCCGAACGTCTCACACCAGATGATCACGCTGTCGTAGTCAGCAGGATCCACATTGGTCGGCAGCGGCACGATAAAGTTGTCGAAGGTCTTCACCGGCCCGATATGCACCATCTGCGGCTTCAGGCGGACGAAGTCCGCCTCCGTCTCCACAAAGGTCGGCGACAGATAGAGTTGATAGTCGGGCCCAGGTGCCAGCTGGCCCATCAGGCTGATGGCGTCCGGCCCTATGCTCACCCGCCCCTCTCCCCAGTGCAGCCGATCGCTGTCTTTCAAGTCCCGCTTGAAGGTGCCTTGATAGGTCGCCTGCGCCTGGCTGGCCGCAACCTGCTCGCCACTCGGGGCGGGTGGCGCTATCAGGATCGGCAGCAGATAGATGCCGGCGGCAAAGCCAGCGCCCCCTACCAGCAGATGGGTAGCCAGCAGCAGGGCCAGGGTCTTGCGTCGCATAACGCCTCGAGCGTCGATGAGTGGATGGCTCTACCCTAGCAGCGGGAGAGGGTCGTGCCCACTCCCCGATACGAGGGTGCACGCGAGAAGAGCTTTATGTTGGCGTGTGCCAAGAAGGAGCCTCATGGGCTCCTTCTTGTTGCTCACACGGGCAATGCAGGCGCCGGTTTAGCGAATGCCGACCGACAGGGAATGGGGCACCTTGGCGCCGTTGCGGGCGGTGGCGCGCATCTGGAAGACCTGGATCAGGTACTTGCCCGACTTGGGCAGGGTGCCTTGCCATTTTGCACCCACATAGCCGTTGCCCAGCGCCGCCGCCTGGCCGGGCAGATCCCCCGGTGCGAAGACATTGAAATTGGCGTTGTTGCTGCCGGTGATGTCGACCGTCATGGTCTGGCCTGCCTTGGCGCTCAGGGTGTAGTTGATGCTGTCATAGCCGGAGAAGCTGCCATCCACCTTGGCGCTGTGCGCCCCCTTGGCGAATTGCACCGGCACCGTGGTCACCTTGTCTGCCGCCTGCGCCGTGGTGGCCATCATCATGGCCAGCAGGGCGGCCGTTACCGCTTTTTTCATTACTCATTGCTCCTGTGACAGGGCCCCTCAGCTTGGGGCCTCGAGCGAAAGCGTTGCCTGAAACAGGCGGCGGCGCCACCGAATTGATGAGGCCGCGATACATAGGCGAGAGTGGGGGATGTTGCGAGATCTGGGGTATTGGCAGGCGGACATCATGCCCTTTGGCTGCCAGCCAGATAAACGCAACGTCAGTGGAATTGGATGCAGAGGATTGCTTGGCGGGTGGGGGGATTTTGTCAACGCGGTGTTTACGCAGGGGGCGCGCGGTGCGGCCGTGAGTCTGCGACAAAACCGATCGTCAACCTGGCGGTGAGCAGGGGCGGCACAACCCTGCTCAAGCCACGACGAGTGCCACGCTAGTCGGTGCTTGGCCCCTTCGCCGGTAGCCGTGCACCGCTGCGCAGCAGGGGCAGCTGATAGAGCACCAGAGCCCCGAGCACCAGCCCGGCACCGGCCAGCTTGGCGCCGCCGAGGGCCTCCCCATAGCAGAGGGTGCTGAGCATCAGGGTCCAGACGGGTTCGAGCAGCATCAACAGCGCTGCGTGGGTGGTGGTCATCTTGCTCAGGGCCAGGGTCAGCAGCAGGTAGCGCAAGGTGGTGGCGAGCAGCACGCTGGCGGCGAACCAGCCCCAGGTGCTGGTGCTGATCAGGGGCGGCCAGCTCTCGGTCAGCAGGGAGAGAACGGTTCCTATCAGGCCGGTCATGGCCAGCTGGATGCAGGTGAGCCAGCGCGGCGGGATCGACTGGGCGAAGTGACGATGGACCGCAAGCTGGGTGCCGAGGGCCATGGCGGCGGCCAAAAACCAGAGCAGGGAGCGGGAGACACCCCAGTCGGTGCCGCTTGAGAGCAGCAACAAGCCCGCCACGGCCAGGGGAAGCGTGGTCCAGTAGTGGCGGCCCGGCCGGGTCTTGAAGCCGGCCCAGGCGGCCAGCGGCGCCATCAGGGTGGCGACGCTCATGATAAAGGCGCCGCTGCCGAGGGCATCGCTCTGGCTGATGGCGGTCACCCAGAGCAGCAGGTTGAGGCCGAGCATGGAGCCGCAACCGAGGGCGCGCAGCAGCTGGGCACGGCTGGGTCTGGGTTCGTACAAGATGGCAAGGGGCAGCAGGATCAGGGCCGCCAGCAGGAAGCGGCTGCCGATAAAGGCGGCGGGGGGCAGTTCGCGGATCGCTTCCTTGGAGAAGAACCAGCCGGCGGCGGCCAACAGGGTGGTGCAGATCATCAACAACAGGGGCGTGCGGTTCATGGGGTTGCCGTCGGGTCACAGAGGCTGGAACGAGTGGGGGATTGTACACGGAAACGGCGAGGGTGCAGACGTAACAGGCGGTGGCGGGCCCTCAGGACTAATGCAAAGAAGCCCCGCTGACGGTCATCATAGGGGCTTCTTATTGGGACAAGAGGGCGATCACGGCAGCAGCTTACTCGATGGCGGTCAGACGGAAGCCTTTGCCCTGCATGCACAGGTTGATCAGCTCTTCCTGCTGCTCTTCCTCGATCTTGTTGAGCTTGACCTGATATTGGCATTCGGACAGGGCATCCGTTCTCTGGGCCTCGGAGGCGCCCTCTTTCATATATTCACTGTTGGGAGTCGAAGAGCAGGCGCTCAGTACGAGCACGGCGCCCAGCACCATAAGGTGACGTTGCATACGGATGTCCTTTAAAGTGATACCGATAGTAAATATTGCCAGTATGTTTATTTATTGTATTGGTTTTGATATTGATGCTTGTTGTCAAATAAAGATCGCCTTTTGAGTGGCGGTATTATCTGTTTTCTTGAGAGGTATCACCCTTTCTAATAGAGCAACAGTGCTGACTCGGCACTATTCGTATAGATGTGATGATACATACGGCACCATTATATCAAGGCATGGTTTTTTTATATTGACTGGAGCTGAATAAGAGGGCGGAAAAATAATTGATCCTTGTCGCAGGATCAATAGCTATGGTGCATCATGGTGCCGATGCAGGCCACTGAGGACGCAGAGTGACATCCTTAGACGATACTGGTGTCTCGAAGGTCCGATTCTACAGTGCTAATCGAACCTACGGCCCCCGAGTTGATGAAATTTGCTCCCTTCTCCCCTTGCGGGAGAAGGGTTGGGGATGAGGGGGAATGATAATTCGAGGTAAATACAGGCTAACTAGGGGGAGGGGTGAAGAGAGAAAGATAGTCTTGAGGTGGATTAGCTTTACTTGACTTAATATTTTGAATATTATTGACATTCTTGTTCTGATTGACTTTTATCATTATATCTTTAATGGCATCAACAACCTCTTCGGAGTCTTTTTTACTGATTAGTGTATTATTCAGCGTGCTTTGTAGAGCATGTATTATTTCTTTTTTTTCAGTAAGTAATTTATCTAGGCCTTTAATTTCAGATTCTTTTTTTGATAGAAGTTCCTTTGTTTTATTATGTGCTTCCCGTTCTTTGTTAGCTGGTGACTGCATATCTAATTCATCGGTAGCAATATCTTTAATAACGTTAATTATACCGACAACAAATAAAATAAGAATAATGGCAAGTGAGGTATTTATGCTTTTTTCATCAATGCTTTTCTTAATAAATGCCATGAAATAATATGATGTGACTGCGTATAAAGCTGTAATTACGAGAGAAACGACCTTCCCTGTATTCTTGTAATGTAATATATTGCCAATGCCCATAGATAAATACCTATGCTCTTACAATATTGTTATGTTCAATCTTGGAGTTTGTTAATTCATTACTAAACATTAATGGGCAATAGCTTAGTATAGGTATAATTGTATTTGATATTGATGTTCTAACATTATCGCTGTTTTCAGATGAGAATATAGCCTCATGAGTAAATGTTATTGAATATATTTCTTTGTTTTGTTGGCTAATATATGATTTTATGCCAGGAACACTCTTGTTGAAACTTAAAAGTAACTGATTTATTTTATTGCGGGCTTTTTTGTCTTTAATTGTAAAAGAAAAAGTCAGAACAAAAGAAAGTGAAATCATATTACCACTACTCTGTTCTGTAAAGCCCATGGATAAGGAGTGTGCAGTAAATATCCCCTTAACAGAGCTGACATTGTTTTTATCGATGTTATCGTCGGTAATTACAATGTTTGAAACGTCAGGAGACATTTTTTCGAGAACAAGTTGTATATTACTAGGCATTTGCACCTCCAGTTTAGAAAGCTAAGTATTATATGAGAAAACAAAACATATGACACCAATAAAAACGGCGCCTTAACGGCGCCGTTTTTATTTCACTAACTCAATCCACATCACTGCAGCAGGGAGATATCCGCGACTTGCAGGAACAGGTTGCGCAGGTTGTTCAGCAGCGCCAGACGGTTGGCCTTAAGGGCCTCGTCGTCGGCCATCACCATCACCTCGTTGAAGAAGGTGTCGACCGGCTCGCGCAGGGCGGCCAGACGGGTGAGGGCAGCCTGATAGTCACCGGCGGCAAACAGCGGAGCCAGCTCGGATTGCAGTGCTGCAACCTGGGTGGCCAGTGCCTTCTCGGCGGCGTCCTGCAGCAGCTCAGGCTTGACCAGGGTCGGCAGCTCGCCTTCCACCTTGGCCAGGATGTTGCTGACGCGCTTGTTGGCGGCGGCCAGGGCCAGGGCGGCATCCAGGCTGCGGAAGTGGCTGACAGCCTTGACGCGGCGATCGAAGTCCAGCGGGCGGGTCGGGCGGCGGGCCAGTACGGCCAGCACCACATCGGCACCTATGCCTTCGTCCTGATAGGCGGCGCGGAAGCGACCCAGCATGAAGTCGACCACGTCGGTGACGACGGTCTTGTTGGTCAGCTTGTCGCCGTAGACGCGTACCGCCTCTTCCACCAGTTCAACCAGATCCAGATCCAGCTGCTTCTCGGTCATGATGCGCAGGGCACCGATGGCGGCGCGGCGCAGGGCGAACGGGTCCTTGTCGCCTTTGGGCAGCATGCCGATGCCGAAGATGCCGGCCAGGGTGTCGAGCTTGTCGGCCAACGCGACGGCGCAGGCTTCCAGAGCGGACGGCAGGGCATCACCGGCGAAGCGCGGCATGTACTGCTCGTTCAGGGCCACGGCCACCACTTCGTCTTCACCGTCGTGACGGGCGTAGTGCATCCCCATGACACCCTGGGTGCTGGCGAACTCGCCGACCATGTTGGTCATCAGATCGCACTTGGAGAGCAGGCCGGCACGTTTGGCCTGAGCCACGTTGGCGCCGATGCGCTCGGCGATGAAGCCGGCAACGGTCTCGATGCGCTCGACCTTGGCCTTGACGGTGCCGAGCTGTTGCTGGAACAGCACGGTTTCGAGGCGCGGCAGGCGCGAGGCCAGGCTCTGCTTCAGATCGGTCTTGAAGAAGAACTCGGCGTCAGACAGACGGGGGCGAACCACCTTCTCGTTGCCGCTGATGATCTGGCTCGGGTCCTTGGACTCGATGTTGGTGACGAAGATGAACTTCGGCAGCAGCTTGCCGTTCTTGTCGTAGACCGGGAAGTACTTCTGGTCACCCTTCATGGTGTGCACCAGGGCCTCGGCGGGGACGGCCAGGAACTTCTCTTCGAAGTTGGCGGTCAGCACCACGGGCCATTCGACCAGGGCGGTGACTTCTTCCAGCAGGGCGTCGTCCAGATCGGCGACACCACCGAAGGCGGCGGCGGCCGCTTCGACGTCAGCCTTGATCTTGGCCTTGCGTACCATAAAGTCGGCTACTACCTTGCCTTTTTCCAGCAGGATCTGCGGGTACTGGCCGGCGTTGTCGATTTGGAATTCGGGCTCGCCCATAAAGCGGTGACCGCGGATGGTGCGGGCGGAGTCGATACCCAAAATGGTGGCGGGCACCAGCTCGCCGTCCAGCAGCAGGGTCACGGTGAACACCGGACGCACGAACTGGATGGTCTTGTCGCCCCAGCGCATCATCTTGGGGATGGGCAGCTTGGCCAGAGATGAAGCTACAAGCTCACCCAACAGTTCTTTGGCCGGACGACCTTCGATCTTGGCGTTGTGGACCAGCCACTCGCCCTTGTCGGTGACCAGACGCTCGGCCTGTTCGACTGTGATGCCGTTGCCACGAGCCCAGCCTTCGGCAGCCTTGGTCGGCTTGCCGTCGGCATCGAATGCCTGGGAGACGGCCGGGCCGCGCTTCTCGACGCTCTTGCTCGGCTGATCGCTGGCCAGTGCACTCACCTTCAGCGCCAGACGGCGCGGTGAGGCGAACCATTCGACGTCGCCGAAGGCCAGGTCGGCCTTGGTCAGCTCGGCCTTGAAGTTGTCGGCAAAGGCTTCGGCCAGGGAGCGCAGGGCCTTGGGTGGCAGCTCGGCGGTGCCGATCTCTACCAGAAATGTATGTTGTGCCATGTCCGTTCCTTAACCTTGCTTGTTCTCAGTGCGCTGACACATGGGGAAGCCCAGCGCTTCGCGAGAGGCGTAGTAAGCCTCGGCCACGGCCTTGGTCAGGGTGCGAATGCGCAGGATGTAGCGCTGACGCTCGGTGACCGAGATGGCCTTGCGGGCATCCAGCAGGTTGAAGGAGTGCGCGGCCTTGAGGATGCGCTCGTAGGCGGGCAGGGGAAGCGGTTTTTCCAGTGCCAGCAGGTGCTGGGCTTCCTTCTCGTACTGCTCGAAGCAGTGGAACAGGAAGTCCACGTCGGCGTGCTCGAAGTTGTAGGTGGACTGCTCCACCTCGTTCTGGTGGAAGACGTCGCCGTAGGTGGTCTTGCCCAGGGGGCCATCGGACCACACCAGGTCATAGACGCTGTCCACGCCCTGGATGTACATGGCCAGACGCTCGAGACCATAGGTGATCTCGCCGGTGACCGGCTTGCACTCGAGGCCGCCAACCTGCTGGAAGTAGGTGAACTGAGTCACTTCCATGCCGTTGAGCCAGACTTCCCAGCCCAGACCCCAGGCACCCAGGGTCGGGTTTTCCCAGTTGTCTTCCACGAAGCGGATGTCGTGGATCTCGGGATCCATGCCCAGCTCTTTGAGGGAGCCGAGGTAGAGTTCCTGGATGTTGTCGGGGGACGGTTTGATGATCACCTGGAACTGGTAATAGTGCTGCAGGCGGTTCGGGTTCTCACCGTAGCGGCCATCGGTAGGACGGCGGGACGGTTGCACGTAGGCGCAGGCGATGGGCTCAGGGCCCAGGGCGCGCAGGCAGGTCATGGGGTGGGAGGTACCGGCACCCACTTCCATATCCAGCGGCTGAATGATGGTACAGCCCTGGCGGGACCAATAGTCCTGCAGCTGCAGGATCAGGCCCTGAAAGGTTTTGACATCGAATTTTTGCATAGTGTTTTTCGCGCGAAGTGAAATCAGAGCAAGATTTGCTGAATGTGAACCGAAGGAGTATACCGTCTGGCATGGTCGGATAATAGGCGAAATTGTAGGGGATTCATGGGGCGGGGCTGCGCCGGGCCTGGTCGGCCCGGGATGAAAGCCCTCTCATGTCGCCGCCGAAATCCCCTTGTCGGACAGAGAGTCGGACAGAGAAAAATAACAGGAGACAAGAAATGGAACTGCGCTGCGCCTGGGTGACCAAGGACCCGGAATACATCGAATACCATGACAAGCAGTGGGGGCGGCCGGTGCGCGACCCGCGCGAGCTGTTTGCCAAGCTTTGCCTCGACGGCCAGCAGGCGGGCCTCTCCTGGATCACCATTCTCAAGCGAACCGACAGCTACTACCGCGCCTATGCGGACTTCGATCCCACTCTCATCGTCCGCTTCGACGAGCAGGATGTGGAGCGGCTGATGCAAGACAAGGGCATCATCCGCAATCGCCTCAAGGTGCAGTCGGTCATCAAAAACGCCCGCGCCTATCTGGCGCTGGAGGCCCAGGGCATCGACTTCGCAGATTATCTGTGGGGCTTTGTCGGCGGCGCCCCCATCGTCAACCAGCGCCAGGGCAACGGCGATATTCCCGCCACTTCGCCGGAGTCGGATGCCATGGCCAAGGCCCTCAAGAAGCTGGGTTTTACGTTCGTCGGCAGCACTATCTGCTACGCCTTCATGCAGGCGGTGGGCATGGTGAACGATCATCTCGTCATCTGCCCCTGTCACGCCGCCTGCCAGCAATGCTAGGGCGGTGCGGGAGCGCAAAAAAACAGGAGGCCATCGGCCTCCTGTTTTCTTTCTGGTCCCGGGGCCTGCGGCCGGCTCGTCAGGATCTGACGCCATGGCGAAGGCACTCAAGTGGCTCGGTTTATCCCCGGTCGGCAGCATCCTCCGCCGCGCTTCCATGCAGGGCGCGGGCTTGATGAACGATCATCTTGCCACCAGCCTCCGTCAGGCCCCTGCCTGCGGGGCCTGGAGCCCGCTTTTCGGCGCCCGGTACAGCCGGCATACAGTAACTGCTGCTCAAAATTGGGACATTCATCACGAGGATTTACCTATGTCACTGAACTCATTTCGTCACCGTACCCTCGGCACCCTGATCCTGGCGGGTTGTTCCCTGCTGGCGACCCTGCCCGCCCAGGCGGCCGATCGCCAGGATGCCCGTGATGTTCGTCAGGAAGTCCGTCCCGAGATCCGTGAGGCCAAGATCGATTGTCGTGAGGCCAACAATAAGGACAACTACGAGTGCCGTCAGGACAAGCGTGAAGTGAAGCAGGATGTGCGCGAGAAGTCCCGCGACGTCAAATACTGATCCAGCACCACAGACCTCAGCCCGACCAACCAGGGAGCCTCATCATGAACATTTCAACTCCTAACCAGGCTCGCAGCGCTTTGCTGTCAGTCTTGCTGGTCGGCTGTACCCTGTCGGCCCTGCCAGCCCAGGCCACCGAACAAGCCCAACAGCGTCGCGACGCGCGGGATCTGCGCCAGGACGTCCGTCAGGAGTCTCGCGAACAGAAGCGCGACTGCCGTCAGGAAGAGTTCCTTGGCAACGCCGATTGCCGCCAGGAGCATCGCCATCACAAGCAAGATGCGCGCGAAGCGGCTCGCGATATCAAATATTGAGGTCGGGATGGGATCGTTCCCCCCGCCATTAACCCTTATATTTATTGGAGTTCCCATGACTATTTCCATCTCTCGCCTGAGTGCCACCCTGTTGACCGCTTGCACCCTGTTCGCCGCCGTGCCGGCTCAAGCCACCAATCAGGGTGAGCAGCGTCAGGATGCCCGCGACATCCGTCAGGACGGCCGTCAGGAGTCCCGTGACGCCAAGCAGGAGTGCCGTGAGGGCCTGGTGGGCAACGCCGATTGCCGTCAGGACAACCGCGACAACAAGCAAGAAAACCGTGACGAGGCTCGTGACGTCAAGTATTGATAGTCAGGGCTGGCCAGCCCAACGCCGGGCCCCGTGTATAATTGAGAGACGCCAATCCGCTGCGTTTCAGCCACTTTAGGAGTCACCATGAAGAAGTCCGTGTTCATGCTGCTTGCCGCCACCGTCTTGTTGACTGCCCTGCCAGCGCAGGCCACCAAGCAGGCGCAGCAGCGTCGTGAGGCCCGCGATGTGCGCCAGGATACCCGTCAGGATTCCCGTGAAGCCAAGCAAGATTGCCGCAATGGTCTGGTGGGCAACGCCGATTGCCGCCAGAAACACCGCGACAACAAGCAGGAAGGGCGCGACCAGGCTCGCGACATCAAATATTGATTCACTGCCCTCGTGGGCAGGCAATGGGATCGATGAACAGGGGGGCTCAGGCCCCCCTGTTCGTTGTGTGAATATTGTGTGCATGGCGCGCAATGCGCGCGTCACACTCTGGCGTCCCTCTGAGGTAGAATGCGCGACCATCCGGCCCGAGTCGGTTTTTTCAGAGGTATTTCCCATGCATTTCAAGAAACTCGTTCCAGCGCTTGCACTGACCATCGCCATGACCGGCTGTACCACCAATCCCTATACCGGTGAATCCCAGACCTCCAAGGGCGCCTGGGGCGCACTGGCTGGCGCCGCCACCGGTGCCGCCGTGGGGGCACTGTCCTCCAGCAAGGGTGATCGCAAGAAGGGCATTTTGACCGGCGTCGCCGCCGGCGCCGCGCTGGGTGGTGGCATCGGCTACTACATGGATGTGCAGGAAGCCAAGCTGCGCGAGAAGCTGCAAGGCACCGGCGTCAGCGTGACCCGCAATGGCGATCAGCTGATCCTCAACATGCCGAACAACGTCACCTTCGACAGCTCCAGCGCCCAGCTGAAGGCGGCCGGTGCCAACACCCTGTCCGGCGTGGCCATGGTGGTCGCCGAGTTCGACAAGACCCGTCTGAACGTGGTCGGTCACACCGACAGCACCGGCTCCCGCGAGCTGAACATGAAGCTCTCCGCCCAGCGCGCCGATGCCGTCGCCGCCCAGCTGATCGGCCAGGGCGTGACCGGCAGCCGCATCGCCACCAGTGGTGTGGGCCCGGATCAGCCGGTTGCCAGCAACAGCACCGCCGAGGGCAAGGCCCAGAACCGTCGGGTGACCATCACCCTGACCCCGACCGCCTAAGCTGTCCGGATCGTGCAAACAAAAAGGCCCCGCCAATCTGGCGGGGCCTTTTGCTATTGGCGCAGAAGCCAATGGTGCTCGGGTTCTTCTCTCCCTTCTCCCCTCGCGGGAGAAGGGCTGGGGATGGGGGGCGGCGATTTGCCTGCCTATCGTGGAGATAGATCCCTTCCGGTTTATACCGCCGCAGTCAGCTGCACTTCGACCTTGTAGCCTTCGTGGGCGAGGCGAGCCTGCACGCAGGCGCGTACCGGGGCCGTGCTCGCCGGCAACCAGGCATCCCACTGGGCGTTGAAGGCGGCGATATCGCCGATGTCTTTGAGATAGATGTTGGCCATCAGTATCTTGTCGACCCCGGAGCCGTTGGCCTCCAGCAGGCGCTGCAGGCTGGTCAGTACCTCGCGGGTCTGCTGGTGAATGTCGGCTTCATCCGTGGCGGGGACTTCCACCACGTAGAGGGTGCCGTTGTGGATGACCACGTCTGACCAACGCTGGGTGGTGCCGATTCGGGTGATGGTTGTCATGGATTCTTCCTGCATGGAGATCATTGACCCTTGCGGATCAGATAGCGGTAAGGGGCCTGCTCGGTTTCGCTGGCAATCAGGGTGTGATCCATGAAACGGCAGAAACTGGGGATGTCGCGGGTGGTGGAGGGATCGTCGGCGCTGACCAGCAGGGTCTCCCCCTCGGCCATCAGCCGCACTTTCTTGCGAACCATCATCACAGGTTCCGGGCAACGAAGCCCGATTGCGTCCAACTCATGCGTTGCGTCGCAGAATAAAGCACTCATCAATAATCAACCTTCAACCAATTCAGCTGCCAATGATACTCACGGCGAAAAAATAATCAAACAACAGGGCTGTTATGCAGCATATGTAACCAAAATGTGATCTGACCCTATCCAGCCCCCGCCCGATGAGTAATATAAAAATTGAACCATATTCAACAAGGAGGTGTGAATATGCAGGTCTCCTACGGCAGATTGCAAGCCTACGCAGGCATGGGGTTCTTGTCGTTCGCCATGATAGTGCTGGGCAGCCCGATCGGAAACACCGGCACCTGGTTCGGGTCCATGGTGATGATAGGGCTGGGGCTCTGGATCGAGCTCAGCGACTACTACGACGAGGATGAGGACGAGAACGATCGCTCCTGAACATTCAGGCTTCGATGACTCAAAGGCGGACCAGGTCCGCCTTTGTCATTTCTGCTCGGCGCCGGAGCGGGTCGAGCGCATGGCTCGCTCCAGTTGCAACGCCGTCTGCTCGGGGTCGGCCCGGGAGTCGTTGAAGAAGCTGCTCAGCACATCCATGATCGCCTGGCGCATGTTGGTCGGCACGGCCATCCCCTCCGCCATGCTGGGCAGCAGGTTGCCGTCTCGCTCCGCCAGCTGGAAGTCCTGATAGGAACGGATGGCGCAGCGATCGAACTTGCTCATGTCCGGTTCGGTGAGTGCGGGGATGGAGCCCTTCACCCGATTGAACTCCTCCTGGAATTTCGGCGTCATCAGCAACTGGGCCAGCTCACCCTGAGCCTGCAACTGGGCGGGATCCCGCTGCTTGAACATGGCGATGGAGTCCAGGTTGTAGCTGAACATGCCCTGGCTGCCGGGGCTCGGCAGGCACTCGATGTCCTCTCCGGGTCGGTAGTTGCCGGCACTCAGCTCCCCCTTCACCCAGTCCCCCATGATCTGCATGGCGGCGCCGCCGCTCTCCAGCAGGTTGGTGGCCTGGTGCCACTTCAGCCCGGCGTATTTCTCGGGCACGAAACCGCGCAACTGGCGGAAGCGGGTCAGTACCCGCACCATGTCGGGTCCGGTCAGGGTGGCCTCGTCCTGTTCCAGAAACGCCTTGCGATAGAAGGTCTTGCCCCCTTCACCGAGGGCCACCGTCTCGAACAGCACCGCCAGCTGCCAGGGCTCGTTGCCGATGGCGAGCGGCGCCACCCCCTGAGCCTTGATCTTCTCCGCCACCGCCATGAACTGGTTCCAGTCGGTAGGCGGTTGCAGCCCCAGCCGCTCGAACACCTTGCGGTTGAGCCACAGCCAGTTGACCCTGTGGATGCCGGTCGGGACCGCCATCAGGGCACCGTTCTGGCTGAGGGTCTCCCGCACCATGGGGGAGAGCTGCGGATACCAGCCGAGGTGCTCGGCCATGGGGCTGAGGTCGCGCAGGAAGCCGAGGCTGGCCCACTCGTGCAGCTCATAGCCCTTGAGGTGCGCCGCCTCCGGCGGGTTGGCCGCCAGAGCCCGGCTCTTGAGCACCGTCATGGCGCTCTTGCCACCGCCGCCCTGTACCGCGAAGTCGTTCCACTGATTGCCACGCTCGGCCCATTCCGACTTGAGCACCTCCACCGCCTTGGCCTCGCCGCCGGAGGTCCACCAGTGCAGCACCTCCACCTGAGCGGCGCCGACGGGCAGGGAGAGCAGGGTGACAACAGCAAACGGGAACCACTTCATAACATTACTGCCTTGGTAGGGAGAGGGTGGCCTGCAGGCCACCCTGGGGGCGATTTTCCAGCACCAGATCGCCGCCGTGGGCGTGGGCTATGTTGCGGGCGATGCCGAGGCCGAGCCCGGTGCCGGCAGCGTCCGTGCTCAAACGGTAATAGGGCTCGAAGATGCGTTCGAGCTGATCCTCCGGCAGGCCCTGACCCTCGTCCATGATGAACAGGATCAGCATCTCTTCATCGTCCATGACGATGATGCGCACGCGCTGGCCGTACTTGATGCCATTGTCCACCAGGTTGCCGATGCAGCGCTTGAGAGCCAGCAGCTTGCCGCGATAGGGCCATTTGCAGTGCCCCTCGATGATGAGCAGGTCCTGGTGCAGGTTCATGGACTCCGCCATCTGCTCCAGCAGGGCGTTGACGTCGATCTGCTCGAGGTTCTCGTGAATGTCAGTCTCTTTCACCGTCTGCAGCGCCCCCTTCACCATCAGCTCCAGCTCGTCCAGGTCCTTGTTGAACTTGGCGATCTGAACTTCGTCATCGAGCAGCTCGACCCGTAGCCGCAGCCGGGTGATGGGGGTCTTGAGATCGTGGGAGATGGAGCTGAACAGCCGCTCCCGATCGTCGATGAAGCGGCGGATACGCTGTTGCATGATGTTGAAGGCGCGGGTCGCCGCCACTATTTCGGAGGCACCTTCCTCCTTGAGGGAGGGCTGATCGATGTCCTTGCCGAGGTTGACCGCCGCCTTGGCGAGGCGACGCAGGGGCCGGGTCTGCCAACGTACCAGCAGGAAGGTGAAGAAGCAGAGGAACACCGTCATCAGGGCGATGAAGCGCACCTGGTTGCTCGGCATCACTGTGTCATCCAGGGTCATGTAGGGGGCAGGCAGCAGGGCCGCCAGATAGAGCCACTCTCCCGGCTCTATCTCGATCTGGGTCACCAGCACCGGGGGATTGATCGGTTCCAGCGACAGGGTGTAGCGGGCCCAGGAGGAGGGCAAGTCTGCCAGCAGGGTGTCGTTGTTGAAGACGTGCAGCTCTTCGGGGCGGGAGAAGTCCACCTTGATGGCCATGGCATCGGAGAGCTTGCGGCTGAGCACCTCCTGCACCTCCTTGAGCACCAGCGTCTTGCGCTCGCTGTCCGGGATGGCGCTGATGTGGATCTCTTCCTCGTTCAGGGACACGAAGAAGCGGCTGCCACCCATGTTGCGCAGCTGGTCCAGCGCTATGTGACGGTATTGCAGGGGCAGTGACTTGAAGAAGCTGACGGTGGAGGCGGCCGACAGTGCCAGGTTGCGGGTGGTGCTGAGCATGCCCTCCAGCTCCCGCTTCTGGATCTGCTGCATCCAGATGCCGGTGAGTATGGTCTGGGAGAGCAGGATGGCGAGCAGCAGCAACAGCAGCATCCGCGACAGCAGGGAGCGCGGCACCAGCGCCTGCCAGAACCGCCGGCCGCTCATGGGAGCTCGCGCCTATTGTCGATCGACGAATGGCCGCTGTGATGGCGCTGCGCCTGCCAGAACGTCTGCGCTTTCATGCCGTTCATGGGATCTCGTGGACTTCGGCGATCAGCATGTAGCCGCTGCCGCGTATGGTCTTGATGATGCGCGGGCTCTTGCCGTTGTCGCCCAGCTTCTGGCGCAGACGGCTGATCTGCACGTCGATGCCCCGCTCCATCGGCAGGCTCTCGCGGCCACGGGTGGCGTCCGAGATGGTGTCTCGGTCCAGCACCACGCCGGGTTGCTGCAGGAACATGCCGAGCAGCAGGGCGTCGCTGCCGGAGAGATCCAGCAGGCTGCCGTCGTCGTGAGTCAGCTGGTGGCTCAGGGTGTCCAGGGTCCAGTCGGCGAAACGCAGCCGACGGCTCGGCTCTTTCTCTTTCTCCGGCTGACGGAATTCGGCCCGGCGCAGCAGCGCCTTGATGCGGGCCTGCAGCTCGCGCGGGCTGAACGGCTTGGCGATGTAGTCGTCCGCCCCCAGTTCGAGGCCGATCACCCTATCCGCCTCGTCAGAGGCCGCGGTCAGCATGATGATGGGCACCTGGGAGTCGCGACGGATCTGCTGGCAGAGGGTAAAGCCGTCGTCGCCGGGCATCATGATATCGAGAATGATCAGGTCCGGGCTGTGCTCGGCGAGTTGCCGGTGCATCTCGTTGCCCTCCGCCGCCGTCAATACCTGAAAGCCGGCCCGGGTCAGGTATTCGTTGAGCAGCTCGCGGATCTCTTGGTCGTCGTCGACGATCAGCAGTTGTTTGCTCGTTGACATATGTATGTGCATCCACCCATTTTTTGTGCAGATTGAACCTGTCGAGGGGGCAAAAAGCAAGCAAGGCCCCCCTCTAATGTGAGGTTATGGGCAATATAGCCCCAGAAGTGAGCATGATCGGGCGTTAAAACGAAAAAAGGCCGACCCAAACGGGGCGGCCAATGCGCAGATTCCGACGGCAGGGTGTTCCCCGTGTGGTGACACCCACAGACTCGATGACGGGCCGGCAAGGCCGACCCCAAAAGTGACAATGCTTGTTCACCCCGCTCAAGGTGCGGGGTGATATCGCTTGTGTGGTCAATCCCCTGACCGACCCTGATGTGAGCCAGTCAGGGGGCGTGATTACACCCGCTCGAACACGGTGGCGATGCCCTGGCCCAGACCGATACACATGGTCGCGACCCCCAGGGTGGCATCCTTCTCTTCCATCAGGTTGATCAGGGTGGTGGAGATGCGGGCGCCGGAGCAGCCGAGCGGGTGACCCAGGGCGATGGCACCGCCGTTCAGGTTCACCTTCTCGTCCACCAGATCCTGCAGTCCCAGGTCTTTCACACAGGGCAGGGACTGGGCGGCGAACGCCTCGTTCAGCTCGAACAGATCGATGTCACCCACGGTCAGGCCGGCGCGCTTGAGCGCCTTCTGGGTGGCAGGCACAGGGCCGTAACCCATGATGGCGGCGTCGCAGCCGGCGATGGCCATGGCCCGCACCTTGGCACGGGGAGTCAGCCCCAGCGCCTTGGCTCTGTCCGCGCTCATCACCAGCATGGCGGCGGCGCCGTCGGACAGGGCCGAGGAGGTGCCGGCGGTGACGGTGCCGTTGACCGGGTCGAATACCGGGCGCAACTGGCCCAGGGTTTCGATCGTGGTCTCCGGTCGGATCACCTCGTCATAGTCGTAGAAGAAGCGGGCGCCGCTGGCGTCATGACCTTCCAGGCCCACGATCTCCTTGGCGAAGCGTCCTTCCAGAGTGGCGGCATGGGCGCGTCTATGGGAGCGAGCGGCGAACTCGTCCTGCTGCACCCGGCTGATGCCGTGCAGCTTGCCGAGCAGCTCGGCGGTCAGCCCCATCATGCCGGAGGCCTTGGCCACGGATTTCGCCATGCCGGGGTGGAAGTCCACCCCGTGGCTCATGGGCACGTGGCCCATGTGTTCCACGCCGCCGATGATGAAGATATCCCCGTCACCCACCTGGATGGCGCGGGAGGCGTCGTGCAGCGCCTGCATGGACGAACCGCACAGGCGGTTGACGGTGACCGCGCCGACCTGCTTCGGAATGCCGGCCAACAGGGCCGCGTTGCGGGCGATGTTGAAGCCCTGCTCCAGGGTCTGCTGCACGCAGCCCCAGTAGATGTCCTCGATCTCGTTCGGATCGAGGTTGGGGTTGCGCAGCAGGATGGAACTCATCAGGTGCGCGGACAGATCTTCTGCACGCACGTTGCGGAAGGCGCCGCCCTTGGACCGGCCCATGGGGGTCCGGATACAGTCGACAATGACTACGTCTTTCATGAATGGATCTCCTTTCCGCAATCAGTAGAAGGTTTTGCCCTGGGCGGCCATCTCGCGCAAGCGGTCGCTGACGCGGTAGAGCGGGCCCAGGCTGGCATACTGGTCGGCCATGGCCACGTAACGATCCAGACCCAGGGTGTCCAGATAGCGGAACACGCCACCACGGAAGGGAGGGAAGCCCAAGCCATAGACCAGCGCGATGTCCGCCTCGGCCGGGGTGGCGATGATGCCTTCCTCCAGACAGAGCACCACCTCGTTGATCATGGGGATCATCATGCGGGCGATGATAGCGTCCTTGTCGAAATCCTGTTTCGGCTTGGCAATGGGCGCCAGCAGCTCGTAAGCGGCGACGTCGGCCACCTTCTTCGGCTTGCCTTTCTTGTCCTGCTCGTAGGCGTAGAAGCCCTTGCCGTTCTTCTGACCGAAGCGGCTGGCGTCATACATGGCGTCGATGGCGGTACGGCCATCCTTGCTCATGCGGGCCGGGAAGCCTTGCGCCATCACGTCACCGGCATGGTGACCGGTGTCGATGCCGACCACGTCCAGCAGGTAGGCGGGGCCCATGGGCCAGCCGAATTCTTTTTCCATCACCTTGTCGACGGCGGCGAAGTCGGCGCCATCGGCAACCAGCTTGGTGAAGCCGAAGAAGTAGGGGAACAGCACCCGGTTGACGAAGAAGCCCGGGCAGTCGTTGACCACCACCGGGGACTTGCCCATGGCGGCGGCGTAGGCCACCACGCGGTTGATGGTCTCGGCGGAGGTTTGCTCGCCGCGGATGATCTCCACCAGGGGCATGCGGTGCACCGGGTTGAAGAAGTGCATGCCGCAGAAGTTCTCGGGGCGCTTCAGGCCCTTGGCCAGCAGGGAGATGGGGATGGTGGAGGTGTTGCTGGCGAGCACGGCGTCGTCACCCAGGATGGCTTCCACTTCGCCGAGCACGGCGGCCTTCACCTTGGGATTCTCGACCACGGCCTCGACCACCAGGTCCACGTGCTTGACGCTGTCGTAGCTCAGGGTCGGGGTGATGGCGGAGAGCACCTGGCCCATCTTGATGCCGTCGATGCGGCCTCGCTCGAGCTGGCCGTTGAGCAGCTTGGTGGCTTCACCCATGCCGAGCGCCAGCGCCTTCTCGTTGATGTCCTTCATCACCGCCGGGATGCCTTTGCTGGCGGACTGGTAGGCGATACCGCCCCCCATGATGCCGGCACCCAGTACGGCGGCGTGGCTGGTGGCCTTGCTCGCCTGCTTGGCGGCCTTCTTGGCCAACGCCTTGATGTGCTGATCGTTGAGGAAGATGCCGACCAGCGCCTTGGCGACATCGGTCTTGGCCAGCTTGATGAAGCCCTGGGCCTCGACGGCCAGCGCTTCATCGCGATTCATGCCGGCAGCGGCTTCGACGGTTTTGACCGCCGTCATCGGGGCCGGGTAATGCTTGCCAGCCACGGCGGCAACCATGCCGGCGGCGGTGCTGAAGCTCATCATGGCCTCCAGCTTGGACAGACGCAGCGGTGCCTTCTTGGCGGCGCGGCGGCCCTGCCAGTCCAGCTTGCCCGCGATGGCGTCTTTTATCATCTGCAAGGCGGCGGCCTGCAGGGCTTGCGGGGCGACCACGGCATCGACGGCACCGACCTTGAGGGCGTCATCGGCACGGACATCCTTGCCGGTGGTGATCCATTCGAGCGCGTTGTCGGCGCCGATCACCCGCGGCAGACGGACGGTGCCGCCAAAGCCCGGCATGATGCCGAGTTTGGTCTCGGGCAGGCCAATCTTGGCGCTGGTGTCGGCCAGACGGAAATCGGTGGAGAGTATGGTCTCGCAGCCACCGCCCAGGGCGTGGCCCTTGATGGCGGACAGGGTCGGCACCGGCAGATCTTCGATGGCGCTGAAGATGTCGTTGGCTTTCTTCAGCCAGCCGAGCAGCTCTTCTTGCGGCAGATCGAACAGTTCCAGGAATTCGGTGATGTCGGCGCCGACGATGAAAGCGTCTTTGCCGGAGGTGAGGATCAGACCTTTTAGTTCACGTTCTTGTTGTAATGTGGCGATCGCTTCGCTCAGTGAGAGCAGGGTGGCGCGATCCAGCTTGTTGACTGAACCCGGGGCATCAAACCTCAGTTCGGCAATGCCGTGTTCGAGGTAGCTGACCGACAGGGTTTCGCCTTGGTAGATCATGAGAGTGTCTCCTAATTCCCACGTGGTGGGGGGCTTTGCTCCTTTCTCCCCAGCAGGGGGCGAGGCTCAATATTGATCCAAAACAAGACAATTACAACACCTATTTAAAACATTCGTTTAACACATCTCATGTAAACCCGTTCCCCGATGACGGAATAGAAAGAAGGCGCCCGAGAGCGCCTTCATGTTGTGTTGTCGGATTCAGCAAGCCAGTTCGGGCCGGTCGCGGTATTGGCTCAAGACGGCGGGATCGGCGAGGGCGTGGGTGTTGTTGACGGGCCTGTTGTGCACCACCTCGCGCACCGCCAGCTCCACTATCTTGCCGGACTTGGTGCGGGGGATGGCATCCACCTGCAGGATGCGGGCGGGCACATGGCGAGCGGTGCAATGCTGCCTTATCTGCTGACGAATGCGTTCGCGCAGCGGCTCGTCGAGCATGAGCCCGGCCTTGAGTTTGACGAACAGCACCACCCGCTCGTCCTGCTGCCACTGCTGGCCGATGACGATGCTCTCCTCCACCTCGTCGAGCTGCTCCACGTAGCGGTAAATCTCGCTGGTACCGATGCGCACGCCACCCGGGTTGAGGGTGGCGTCCGAACGGCCGTAGAACAGGATGCCGCCGCGTTCGGTCAGCTCGATCCAGTCGCCGTGGCACCAGACGTTGTCGAAGCGTTCGAAATAGGCGGCGCGATACTTGTCGCCGCTCTCGTCTCCCCAGAAGCCGATGGGTTGGGCCGGGAACGGCTTGGTGCAGACCAGCTCTCCCTTCTCTCCCTGCACCGGCTGGCCCGCCTCGTTGAACACCTGTACCGCCAGCCCCAGCCCGCGCCCCTGGCTCTCACCGCGATAGACGGGGCTGATGGGATTGCCGATGACGAAGCAGGAGCAGATATCCGTGCCGCCTGCTATGGAGCTCAGTAGCACGTCCTGCTTTATCCCTTGATATACGTAGTCGAATCCTTCGGGGGAGAGCACGGATCCCGTACTGCAGATCAGCCGCAAGGCCGGCAGCTCATGGGTCTTGATCGGGGCATAGCCTTGCTTGTGCAAGGCATCCAGGTACTTGGCCGAGGTGCCAAACAGCGAGACTCCTTCATCGCGGGCCAGATCCCAGAGCACGTTGCCGTCCGGGTAGAAGGGGGAACCATCGTAGAGCACCAAGGTAGCGCCGGAGGCGAGGGCGCTCACCAGCCAGTTCCACATCATCCAGCCGCAGGTGGTGAAGTAGAACACCCGCTCTTCCGGCTTGATGTCGCAATGCAACTGGTGCTCTTTCAGGTGCTGCAGCAGGGTACCGCCTATGCCGTGGACGATGCACTTGGGTTTGCCCGTGGTGCCGGAGGAGTAGAGGATATAGAGGGGATCGTTGAACCCCATGGACTCGAAGCGCAGGGTCGCCCCGGCCTGGCTCGCCAGGATCTGGCGCCAGTCCTGGCCGAGCTGCAAGGGGTTGCCGAGCAGGGGGATCACCACAGTCTGCTCTATGCTGTCGATCTGGCCGACCAGGCTGGCCACCTTGGCCTGGATGTCGATGGCCTTGCCGCCGTAGCGATAGCCATCCACCGCGAACAAGATGCGGGGGCGGGTCTGGCCGAAACGCTCCACCACGCTGGCCTCGCCGAAGTCCGGGCTGGTGGAGGTCCAGACCGCCCCCAGGCTGGTGGTGGCGAGCATGGCGATCACGGCTTCGGGAATGTTGGGCAGGTAGGCGGCGACCACATCGCCAGGCCCTATGCCCTGGCCACGCAGCCATTGACTCAGGCGGGCGACCCGATCGCCGAGCTCGGCCCAGCTCAAGGTCTGGCTCGCGCCCCCCTCGATGCGGGAGATGATGGCCGGGCTCTCGTCCTGACGGCGCAGCAGGTTCTCGGCGAAGTTGAGGCGGCTGTCCGGGAACCAGCGGGCACGCTGCATCTCCTGGCGGTTCTCCGCCACTATGTCCCCAAGCTCGCCCTTGACGCCGCAGTGTTGCCACACCAGCGGCCAGAAACGGGTCGTCTTCTCGACCGACCACTGATAGAGGTCGGCGTAGCTGTGCAACTGCAGGCCGTGGAAGTGGTTAACCTCGGCCATGAACTGGTGGAGGTTGGAGTGTTGCATCCTGTCCTGATCCGGTTTCCACAGACAAAGGTTTTGCATGAATCGTTCCTGACTGCTGAGATCGACTGTCTACGGGCAGTGTATTGAATTGTTCTTTATTTGTTAATGACTGGTTTTCGTTTCATAACAAAAACCCTGTAACCTATGCGTTACCTCACGAAGCGACAGCTTGACGGCTCGAGCCTTGATCCGCTTGATGTTATGCTGAAGTCACATTTGCCCGGAGCAGGACGCCATGAGCAGCTACAGTCAACTTTTTGCCCAGCATCTCGATACCTTGCAGCAGCGCACCCGCGACATACTGCAACAGCAGGGGCTCGATGGTCTGGCCATCCACTCTGGCCAGACCCACCGCATCTTCCTCGACGATCAGGACTATCCCTTCAAGGTCAATCCGCACTTCAAGGCCTGGTTGCCCGTGCTGGACAACCCCCACTGCTGGTTGCTGGTGGACGGGGTGAGCAAGCCGGTGCTGCTGTTCTACCGGCCGGTGGACTTCTGGCACAAGGTGGCGGATCTGCCCAATGCCTTCTGGGTCGATTTCTTCGATATCCGCTTCCTGACGAGGCCGGAGCAGGTGGCGGATCACCTGCCCGCCGACAAACAGGAGTGGGCTTATCTGGGGGGCCATCTCGAGGTGGGCCAACTGCTGGGGCTGGGTCAACCCAACCCGGAGGCGGTGCTCAACTACCTGCACTATCACCGCGCCTACAAGACCGCCTATGAGCTCGAGTGCCTGCGGGAAGCAAACCGCATCGGCGTGCGCGGCCACATCGCGGCCAAAGATGCCTTCATGGCGGGGGCGAGCGAGTTCGAGATCAACCTGGCCTACATGAAGGCGGTCGGGCAGGGGGCCAATGAGGCGCCCTATGGCAACATCATCGCCATCAACCGCAATGCGGCCATCCTCCATTACACCCAGCTTTCCACCCAGCGGGTGCCGGATGCGGAGCGTCACTCCTTCCTGATCGATGCCGGGGTGGATTATCACGGCTATGCCTCCGACATCACCCGCACCTGGGCCTGGCGCCGCGGCGAGTTTGCCGACTTAATCGCAGCGCTGGATGCGCAACAGCAGCAGATCATCGAGGAAATAAAGCCGGGCCGCCGTTACAGCGAGCTGCACCTGCAGATGCACCACCGACTGGCGCGGCTGCTGCAATCGGTCGAGCTGGTGGACATGTCGGTGGACGAGATGATCCATACCGGCGTGACCAACGCCTTCTTCCCCCACGGGCTCGGCCACTTCCTCGGCCTGCAGGTACACGATGCGGGCGGTTTCATGCAGGACGAGCGTGGCACCCATCTGCCCGCCCCCGAGCAGTTCCCCTACCTGCGTTGCACCCGGGTGATTGAGGTGGGCCAGGTGTTCACCATCGAGCCTGGGCTCTACTTCATCGACAGCCTGCTGGAGCCGCTGCGCCAGAGCGAGCAGGGCAAGCGCGTCAACTGGAACAAGGTAGAGGCGCTGCGTCCCTTCGGTGGCATTCGCATCGAAGACAACATAGTGCTGCATGGGGACGGGGTGGAGAATCTGACCCGGCAAGCAGGGATCTGATGGTTGCAGACTACGCCATCCCCGCCGCACCGCTGGAGTTGACCGAGGAGATCAAGAAGAGTCGCTTTATCACCCTGCTGGCCCACACGCCCACGGTGGAGGCCGCCAAAGCCTGGATAAGCGAAGTGAAACGGCAGCACCCGACGGCCCGGCATCATTGCTGGGCCTTCGTCGCCGGAGCGCCCCAAGATAGCCAGGTCTATGGCTTCAGCGATGATGGCGAACCCTCGGGCACGGCGGGCAAACCCATGCTGGCCCAGCTGATGGGGGCGGGGATTGGCGAGATCGCCGCCGTGGTGGTGCGTTACTACGGTGGCGTGCTGCTGGGGACCGGCGGCCTGGTCAAGGCCTATGGTGGTGGTGTCGGTGCGGCGCTCAAGTTGCTCGAGACTCGAGTCAAGCGCCAGCAGACACCTTCTCTCATCTGTTGTGACTATACCGACATGGGGGCGGTGGAGGCGTTGATCGCCGCCCATCAGGGCCAGCTGCTGGCGGCTGACTATGGTCAGCAGGTCAGCTTGCAGATCGCCTGGGATACCGCTATCTGGAGCCAAGTGGCCCAGGAATTGACCGATAGAACCCATGGCCGGGTATCTCTTCGTCCCTTAGATGGCTAGAATCCATCGCTCTTTTAGTCTGAAGAGGGAGCCAGAATGCAAGTTCTGAGCATCATTCGTATCGTTGGCCTGCTGGTCGCGCTGTTCAGTTCGACCATGCTGCTGCCCGCGCTGGTCGCTTTTGCGTATCGTGATGGCGGCGGTGCCGAGTTTGTAAATTCCTTCTTCATCGCGCTGCTGCTCGGCGCCATGCTCTGGTTCCCCAACCGTCACCAGAAGAAAGACCTCAGATCCAAGGAAGGCTTTCTCATCGTGGTGCTGTTCTGGGTCGTGCTGGGCAGCGTGGGGGCCTTGCCATTTTTGCTGGGCGAGGTGCCCGGCATGTCGGTCTCCGAGGCCTTCTTCGAATCGTTCTCCGGCCTGACCACCACGGGCGCCACCGTCTTGACCGGGCTGGACAACCTGCCCAAGGCCTTCCTCTTCTATCGCCAGCTGCTGCAGTGGCTGGGGGGCATGGGGATCATCGTACTGGCGGTCGCCATACTGCCGCTGCTCGGCATCGGGGGCATGCAGCTCTACCGTGCCGAGATCCCGGGGCCGGTCAAGGACAACAAGGTGACGCCGCGCATCGCCGAGACGGCCAAGGCGCTCTGGTTCATCTATCTGTTGCTGACCTCCCTCTGCGCCCTGGCCTACTGGATGGCCGGCATGAGCCTGTTCGACGCCATCTGCCACTCCTTCTCCACCCTGTCGGTGGGCGGTTTCTCGACTCATGACGCCAGCATCGGTTTCTTCAACAGCCCGGCCATCAACCTGATCACAGTGGTCTTCCTGTTGCTGGCCAGCGTCAACTTCGCCCTGCACTTCATGGTGTTTGCCCACAAGCCGGTGCGGTTGAGCAGTTATCTGCACGACTCCGAACTCAAGGTATTTCTGGGGATCCAGGGCGTGTTGATACTGATCTGCTTCGTCTCCCTGTTGTTCCACGGTCACTACGCCACCTGGCAGGAGGCGCTCAACCACGGCCTGTTCCAGGCGGTATCTCTCGGTACCACCACGGGATACAGCACGACCAGCTACGCGGATTGGCCCTCCTTCCTGCCCATGCTGCTGATGTTCTCTGCCTTTATTGGCTGTTGTGCCGGCAGCACCGGGGGCGGCATCAAGGTGATGCGCTTCATGATCCTGTTCCTGCAGGGGATGCGCGAGCTCAAGCGACTGGTGCACCCGCGTGCCATCTATACCCTGAAGCTGGGGCGTCGCGCGGTACCGGAGCGGATCGTCGAGGCGGTGTGGGGTTACTTCGCCACCTACATCATCCTGTTCTTCATCTTTATGCTGCTCTTGCTGATGACGGGGCTGAACGAGGTGACGGCTTTCTCTGCCGTGGCGGCCGCCTTCACCAACGTGGGGCCCGGGCTGGGGGAGGTCTCCGCCAACTTCGGCAAGATCTCGGCGACGGCGCAGTGGATACTGATCGTCGCCATGCTGTTTGGCCGATTGGAAATCTTCACGCTTCTGGTACTGTTTACGCCCGCATTCTGGCGTAGTTGAGGTAGGTATGGACAAGATTTTGGTGCTTTATTCTTCCCGGGACGGGCAAACACGGAAAATCGTGGATGCCATGCTGGAGGAAATATCAGGATGCGAAGTGGTGATGCAGGATCTGCATACTCTGCCCAAGTGCAATCTCAGCAAGTATGCCAAGGTATTGATCGGTGCCTCCATCCGCTATGGCAACTTCCATCCCAGCCTGCTCAGCTTCATCAATGCTCACCATGAACAGCTGGAACTGGCCAATGCCGCCTTCTTCTGCGTCAACCTGACGGCGCGCAAGCCAGAGAAGCAGACGCTACAAACCAATGCTTATATGAAGAAGTTCCTGCGCCTCTCTCCCTGGAAGCCGAAAACCCTGGGGGTCTTCGCCGGTGCGCTGCAATACTCCCGCTATAACTGGTGGCAGACCCGCATCATTCAGCTGATCATGAAGATGACCGGTGGCAGCACGGATACCAGCAAGGACCTCGAGTTCACCGATTGGGAAAAGGTACGCAGTTTTGCGCGGGAATTCTGGTCAAAAAGATAGCAAACCCGCGCCATTACTGGCCGAAGCCCCGCTGATGCGGGGCTTTTTGTTGGATAAATAGGCATTCGAGCCACTAAAGCGCGAAAAACGGATCTTTTTGCATATTTTCCCTTGTCATCGTGCGCTGGCTCCCTATAATGCGCCCCTACCAGCACGGCGGAACACGCCGGACTGATGAGCTAGCTTCCTGGTGAAGTGGGCGCCGAAAGAAAAGCGAAAACAAGCGCTTGACTTTCGAAGTGAGGGGCGTAATATGCGCCTCCTCAGCGCGATAAGCGTGACGCTCT
>NZ_CDDF01000012.1:727-147316 GCF_000819865.1 Aeromonas eucrenophila | reverse complement strand
GGCAAATTCCCCCCCGCCGCTGCCTTGCACTATGACGGCGTACTGGCCTCCCTTGGGCGGGATCAGCGGGGCGGCATGGGCCCCGAGAGAAAACAGGGTGGAAAACAGAGCACAAACACCAATCAACAGCCGCTGCATAAGATCCTCAAACTTGACGAAGAGACTGGCATCGTCTGCCAGTCTTTATACTCAAAATGGATATATTCACCTGTCAGGGTGCCGTCAGCCAAGGGTTTCGGCTGTGCGGTAACGACCCTGATAGTCAAAAATTTTCTCTTTCACCTGCCAGAAGCGCCCCGCCTTGCGGGCGATGACGAAGTCCGGGTGGCGGAATTGGTGGCCTTCGGCCAGCACGCTCTCCAGGGTGGTGAATTCGGGCTCGAGGCCCGGGGCGGGCCAATGATGACGCACAAAGCGCTGTTGAAACAAGCGCCGCGCACCGCTCGAGTGAAAGCCGAAGTATTCCACCAGGGTCAAGCCGTCCTCATCGTGGTAGGTCACCTCCAGCCGCTCCCCCTGTTTGCCACGGCCGCTGGCGAGGGTCAGGCCGGCGCAGCGGATCACCATGCAGTCCTTGAGATTGAGCGCCTCTTTGAGCTTGTCGTCCGGATCCACCAGCAGCTGATCGCAGCTCTGGCAGCGACGGGCGGCGATGTCGTTCTCCGCCCCGCAGGCGGGACAGCTCTTGGCGCGAAAGCGGAAATCGCACTCTTCTCTATGGCCCTCGTCATCCTCGAATAGCCCCTGACAGCGACGGCCATAGTGCTCGATCACCTTGCCATCTTCATCTGTCTTGCCCCAGAAGGTGTTGGCAAAGCCGCAGGCGGGGCAGGGCACCTGCACTGGCTCGGTGCCGGCGTGGGGCCTGGGCTCGCCGACCTCGGGGGCGAACAGGTTGAAGTTGTTGCCGGCATAGTCGAGCACCAGACAATCGGTCTTGCCCAGCGAGAGGCGCAGGCCCCGGCCAACGACTTGCTGATACAGGGACACCGACTCGGTGGGCCTGAGCATCACGATGAGATCCACGTGGGGGGCGTCGAAGCCGGTGGTGAGCACCGCCACGTTGACCAGAAACTTGAGTTCCCGCCCCTTGAAGGCCTGGATCAGGGCATCGCGCTCCGGCCCCGGGGTCTCCCCCGTGATCAGGGCGGCCTTTTCCCCCTTGCACCCGAGCAGGCCGTGAATTTCCCGGGCGTGCTCGACGGTGGCGGCGAAGATCATCACCCCCTGCCGTTCGCGGGCATATTCCAGCACCTGGCCGATGATATGGGGGGTGACCCGCTGCTGGCGCTTGAGCTCGCCATTGAGATCCGCCTCGCTGAACAGACCGTTCTCGCGGGGGATAAGCCTGCTGAAGTCGTAGTGAACTATGGGGGCATCGATCAGGCGCGGCGGCGTCAAATAGCCGTTTTTCACCATGAAGCGCAGGGGTAGTTCGAACACGCAGTCGCCGAACAGCCGCTCCCCGTGGCTCTTGACCATGCCGTGGTAGTGACGGCGGTAAATCCAGCCGAGGCCCAGCCGATAAGGGGTGGCGGTGAGGCCGAGGATCTTGAGCGCCGGGTTGGCGGTCTTGAGATGGGCGATCACCTGATGGTACTGGCTGTCATCTTCCAGCGACACGCGATGACACTCGTCGATGATAAGCAGGGAAAAAGCCCCGTCGAAGGCGTCCAGATTGCGCGCCACCGATTGCACCGAGCCGAACACCACCTGGGCGCTGGCCTCCTTGCGATCCAGCCCGGCGGCGAAGATGTCGGCCTTGAGCCCCCAGGCCTCGTACTTGGCGTGGTTCTGCTCCACCAGCTCCTTGACGTGAGCCAGCACCAGCACCCGGCCACGGGCCTTGCGGGCGAGCTCGGCGATGACCAGGCTCTTGCCGGCGCCGGTCGGCAGGACCACCACGGCGGGATCCGGGTGTTTGCGAAAGTGCTGGATGACGGCGTTGACCGCGTCGGTTTGGTAGGGCCTGAGAACGAACATGGGGATACGGGCTGGTGCAAGATGGCGCCATTATAGGGATCTTGCCGCCAAAATGCAGCGTGAGGTGGCGGGACCCCGAGGCAGAAGCGCAGAACTTGGCATCAAAAAAAACGGGCCGGAATGATTCCGGCCCGTTGGTTCACTGCATCGCAGCTTAGTGGAAGGGGAACAGGTAGTTGAGCCAGCTACCCATGCGCATCAGGATCTTGCGCATGATGGCCACGTGGTGGACATATTGGGTGTAGATGGCGGCCTGACCGCTTGAGCCTGCGATCACCTGATACTTGGCCCACTCGGGGTCGGTGATCTCGAGAACGATGGGCAGGCGGCCCGGCAATTGCGCCGTGCTCTGATCGATGAGTCCGGCCTGAGCCTGAATGTTACCCGGCGCCATGGCGGGGATCACGGACTGCACCTTGGCCTTGAAGATCTTGCCGGGGATACCGTCCAGCACCACCTCGGCCTCATCGCCAGCCGCCAGTCGTTGCATGCTGTTCTGCCAGAACCAGCCGACGTAGTAGCTGGCATCGTCATGGATGAAGGTCATCACGGGGCGATACATGAAGGGGGCGGCGATCATGCCGGGACGCAGTGCCAGCTGCACTACGTGGCCGTCGCTCGGGGCATAGACCACGGTCTGCTCCAGCTCGTACTTGGCGATGTTGAGCTGGGCGTTCAAGTCATCCACGGAGGCTTTCTGTTGGTCAATCTGGGCGACGATGTCATCCACATTGGCCTGGGTGACGTCGAGATCCCGCTGTTTGCCGATGCCGCGGCGTACCAGCTCCAGGGCACGATCCCGGTCCAGACTGGCGGAGCGCAGCCGGGCATCGAGTGCCTTGAGGAAGTCCCGGTTCGAGGCGAGCCGTGCGGTCAGGCTGGCCACTTTCTGCTCGAAGGGCTCGGCTTCGATACGGAACAGCACATCACCCTTCTTGACCTTCTGGTTGGCTTGGACCGGCACCTCGGTGACGCGACCCTTGACCAGCGGGACTATAGGGGTGGAGACGTAGTAATTGCGTGCCAGCTCCGAGTAGGGGTGGTTGTAGTTCATCAGTACGATGAGCGCCCCTATGATGAAGACGCCGCCGAGCACGGCCGTCGGCACTGTCCACTTGTTGAGCGGGATCTTGAAGAGCTTGAAAATGCCTACACAGATGGCCGTGTAGGTGAGGATCAGTAGCAAGTCCATGAATGATTACCTATTTATCGGTCTGTTCGAGCGTGGTCATACGGGCTTGCAAGGCGGCAAGTTCTTGCTTGAGTGTCGAGATCTCATCTTCGTCTTTTTGCAGACGTTGATTGAAACCCCACCCGCGGTCGGGGCGATAAATCGTGGCCCAGATCCAGAGGAAAGGCCAGAGCACGTGCAAGGTGAACAGACTCACCCAGCCTGCTACGTGAATGGCGTCCTGATGGGGGTGGTTGCGGTGCTTGGCAATTTCATACGGAATATCGTGAATGACGATGACGCCGTAGAACATGACCAAGACGACAAACACCAGTATCCCGAGGGCAACGTAGGTAAGTATGTAGTCAGGTATCATCGATTTCTCCCATCCAAGTCGCGAGGAAATGCCCTGTATCGTCTAGGCAGGGCATCCGGCCATGATGACAGCATATTAGCTCAGTGCAAGAGTGCAACAGGGGAGTTGATATTCCGGTACAGCCTCGGTTAACCGGTTGGTTATTTCTCCATCACGATTGATTTATTTCTGTAAAATCAATCAAGAAAAGGGATTCGTATGCTTCGACACAGGGAGAAGGGGTGAGCGATGACGAGACAATGGAAGATCGGTGCATTGTTGACCGGCATGTGGTTGATGAGCTTGCTGCACGTTGGCTCGAGCTGGGCGGCGGAGCCCAGGATCGCCCCCACCGAGGAGGAGCGAGCCCGAACATTGGTGCTGCTGCATGAACCCATCGTCATGTTGCACGCCAAGTATGGCAGCCTGGATGGGGCAGCCCGGGTGCGGTTGGCCCATGAGCGGATCCAGGCCATGGAAGTCTCCGATCTGATACCGCCGGTGACGGTGCAGCAGGGCACGCGGCACGGCCAGGACAGCCGGGAGTTCCTGGTCAATGGCAAGCGCATCCTGGTGCTGCTGGCCGGGGATCTGGACGAGTTTGATGAGCTGACCCTGGATCAGGCCGCCGATCGGGTGCGGGTTCGTCTGGACGGGGTGCGCACCAAGTATCTGGAGCTGCATTCCACCCCTTATTTGCTCAAGGCCGTCGGCAAGACGCTGGTGGCCAGTCTGCTGTTCTTCGCGCTGGTCTGGCTGCTGCAAATGGGGCTGCGACGCGTCAAGAAGTGGCTCGCCAATCGTCTGCTACTGCAAAAGGGGCTGATACCCCATCAGTGGCGCCAGCTGGTGGGCAATCTGGAGGCCAGGCTACTGAGCCTGTTGGTGCTGCTGCTGATCTTCATGCTCACCTACGGCTGGCTCACCTATGTGCTTGGGCTCTTCCCCCAGACCCGGGCCTGGAGCGAGCGACTCGGGGATTCCCTGTTCGATCTGTGTGGCGACATGCTGGAGGGCTCCATCGCCGCCATGCCGGGTCTGGTGACTGTGCTGCTGATCGTCATCATCACCCGCTTCTTCATCAAGATGCTGGCCCTGCTGTTCGATCGTGTCGAGAACGGTCAGCTGCGGGTGCAAGGAGTGCATGCCGAGACCATAGGCGCCACCCGGCGGCTGCTCTCAGTGGTGATCTGGCTGTTTGCCCTGACGGTGGCTTATCCCTATCTGCCGGGGGCAAATTCCGATGCCTTCAAGGGGATCAGCGTCTTCTTCGGCCTGATGGTGACCCTGGGCTCCGCTGGCATCATGAACCATGCCATGAGCGGCCTGGTGCTCATCTACTCCCGCGCCCTGCGACCCGGCGATCTGGTGCAGATAGGCGACGTGGAAGGCATGGTGACCGAGCTCAATGCCCTCTCCACCAAGCTGGTGACGCGCCAGGATCACGAGGTGACCCTGCCCAATGCGGTGGTGGTGGGGGGCCGGGTCACCAACCTCACCCGGCTGGCGGGAGAGAAGGGGGTTGCCCTGCTGACCAAGGTCACCATAGGCTACGACACCCCCTGGCGTCAGGTGCACGCCATGCTGGAGCTGGCGGCCCGGCGCTGCCAGTTGCTCAATCAGGAGGAGGCGCCCCTGGTGCGTCAGCTCAATCTGCAGGACTGGTATGTGGAATATGAGCTGCAGGTGCGGATGAAGGGGGATCTGTTGCCCGCGGTGGTCAAGACGGAGCTGCACGGGCACATCCAGGACGTCTTCAACGAGTTCGGGGTGCAGATCATGTCCCCCAACTTCATCGCCCAGCCGGATCAGGCGGTGCTGGTGGCGAAGGAGCACTGGTATCAGGCCCCGGCCGAGCCGCCCCAGGCGACCGGCAAGGAGTGAGAGAGGCAAACAAAAAGAGGCCCGGCAGCAATGCCGGGCCTCTTGTCATGGGTTGAAGACGGGAACTCCTATCGGTTCTCTTTGGCCTCCCTTAACCGGGAGGGCCTGAACTTGATCAGGAAGGCCAGGGTCATCAGGGAGGTGGTGACGACCCCCAGCATGGTGGAGATATTCATCGGCAGACCGAAACCGATGGCGGCATTGCCCAAGAAGGTGATGCAGACGGTGGTCATGAAGATGGCCGGGATGGTGCAGACCCAGTGCAGCTTGCCCTCCTTGATGAGGTAGGCGGCGGCGGCCCACAACATGATGGCGGCGGTGGCCTGGTTGGCCAGACCGAAGTAGCGCCAGATCACATCGAAGTCAGCCTTGGAGATGATGAAACCGAGAATGAACATGGGGATGGCGATCAGCAGTCGCTTGGCCATGGGCTTCTGGGTCAGTTTCAGGAAGTCCGCGACGATGAGGCGGGCACTGCGAAACGCGGTGTCGCCAGAGGTGATGGGCAGGATCACCACGCCGAGGATGGCCAGGATGCCGCCGACGGTGCCAAGCAGGCTGGTGGACACCTCGTGCACCACGGCCGCCGGGCCGCCGTTGGCCAGGGTGGCGTTGAGCGCTTCGGTGCTCTCATAGAAGGAGAGGCCCAGGGTGCACCAGATGAGGGCGATGACGCCTTCGCCGATCATGGCGCCGTAGAAGATGAAGCGGCCGGACTTCTCGTTTTGCATGCAGCGTGCCATCAGCGGGGACTGGGTGGCATGGAAGCCGGAGACGGCGCCGCAGGCGATGGTGATGAACAGCAGCGGCCAGAGCGGCAGATCGGTCGGGTGCAGGTTGGAGAAGTCCATCCCTGTGTTGTAGAAGCCTTTGCCGGAGACGATGAGGCCGACGATGAGACCGACCGACATGAACACCAGCAGGGCACCGAAGATGGGGTAGAAGCGACCGATGATCTTGTCGATGGGAACTATGGTGGCGAGGATGTAGTAGGCAAAGATCGCCGCAATCCAGTACACCAGATCGATGGAGGTGAGGTTGGCCAGCAGGCCTGCCGGGCTCAGCACGAAGACCACGCCCACCAGCATCAAGAGCACTACGGCGAACAGGTTCATGAAGTGCTTGGCAGCGGTGCCCAGGTGCTCACCGACCACGGTCGGTACAGAGGCGCCCTTGGCACGCACCGACAGCATGCCGGAGAAGTAGTCGTGGACAGCGCCGGCGAAGATACAGCCAAACACTATCCAGAGCATGGCGACCGGGCCGTAGAGGGCGCCCAGGATGGGGCCGAAGATGGGGCCGACCCCGGCGATGTTGAGCAGTTGGACCAGATAGACTTTCTTGTCCGACATGGGCACATAGTCCACGCCGTCGGCCATGGTGAGGGCGGGGGTGGCTCGTTCGGGTTTGGGGCCAAACAGCCGCTCGATGAATTTGCCATAGATGAAATAGCCAGCCACCAGCAGGCCGACACAGAGGAAAAACCAGATCATTGTTACGCTCCAGCATTGTTATTTTATGGTGTGCGTAACCAGTCTAAGGGGGGCTTGCCATTCACCGCAGGTAAAGGCCGTGAGCGGCGACCTGGCGGCATGAGCGGTCGCTGGCTGTGATCCGGCGCACAGTCGTGGCCCTCACTCCAGGCCCAACTCCTCCTTCAGCTCCTTGAGATAGCGGCGACTGACCGGCACCTGAGCGCCGCTCGGCGTCACTATCTGGGCCAACTGATTGTCCAGCAACTGGATCTCGTAGATGGCGGAGGGCGCCACCAGATACTGGCGATGGCAGCGCAGCAGCGGCGTCTTCTCCTCCAGGGATTTCAGGGTCAGCTGGGTGTGAAACAGCTCCCCCTGGCAGGCGACGTGCACCCCGCCGAGATCGGAGAAGGCAAACTCCACTTGCTCTATGGGCAGCAGCCGCACCCGATTGTGCAAATAGCCGGGAATGTGGCGGATGGTGGGCGCCAACACCGCCATGGGCTGCGGGCTGAGATCCTGGCGCAGGCGTGCCAGCGTCTTGGCGAGGCGTGCCGGCTCTACCGGTTTGAGCAGGTAGTCGAAGGCGTTCTCCTCGAACGCCTGGATGGCGTAATCGTCGAAGGCGGTGACGAAGACGATGCGGGGCAGGGGGTCCAGCATGGCGACCAGCTCCATGCCGCTGAGCTTGGGCATCTGGATGTCGAGAAACACCACATCCGGCCTGAGCCGCTGGATGAGAGGGAGCGCCTCGATGGCATTGGCGGCCAAGCCCAGGATCTCTATGTCGGTTTCGGGGCCGAGCAGTTCGGCCAGCTCTTCGCGGGCATAGGGTTCGTCATCGACGATCAGGACGCGGATCATGGGGTCTCCTTGGTAGTCAGGGGCGTCTTGGGCAGGGTGATGCAGACCCGGGTCCATTGCTCGGGCTCACACAGCACGCGGATGCCGAAGCGATCGCCGAAGGCACTCTTGAGTCGCCGGTCCACTATGCTCATGCCCAGCCCGTCTCCCCCCGTTTCCGCCTGCCAGGTGCCGGCATTGTCCTCCACGCAGAGGGTGATCTGGTCGGGGCCTTCCTCTGCAAAGAGTCGGATCCGCCCTTGCTCCAGCAAAGAGCTGATACCGTGCTTGATGGCGTTCTCGATGAGGGGCTGGAGCGTGAAACTCGGCAGTTGCAGGCTGGCCAGGTGTGGCGGGATCTCGTTGACCACGGTCAGTCGTTCGCCAAAGCGGGCCTGCTCGATTTCCAGATAGGACTGGCAGTGCTCCTGCTCCTCTTGCAGGGTGGCCAGATCGCTCTGGCGCTTGAGGTTCTTGCGAAAGAAGCGGGAGAGGTGCAGCAGCAGCTGGCGGGCGCGCTCGGGATCGCGTCGGGTGATGGCGCTGATGGTGTTGAGGGTGTTGAACAGGAAATGGGGGTTGATCTGGGCCTGTACCAGCTTGAGCTCGGATTGCACCAGCAGCCGCTGCTGCTGCTCCAGCCGTCCGCTCAGCAGCTGTTGTGACAGCAGGTTGGCGATCCCTTCCCCCAGGGTGTGGTTGATCTTGAGAAACAGCCGTTTCTTGGGCTCATAGAGCTTGATGGTGCCGATGACACCCTTGTCTCCCTGCAACGGAATGACCAGCACAGAGCCGAGCTGGCAGGCAGGGGAGATGCTGCAGCGATAGGGCTGGCGGTTGCCGTCGGCAAACAGCACCTTGTTCTGGGCGATGGCCTGCAGCGTGATGGTGGAGGTGATGGGGGTACCCGGTTTGTGGTGTTCCTCGCCGATGCCGATGAAGGCGAGGATCTTGTCGGTGTCCGTGATGGCGACGGCGCCGACCCCGGTCTCCTCCTGCACTATGTGGGCGATTTTCTGGCTCGCATCGCGGGTAAAGCCCTGGGTCATGATGCCAACGGTGCGGTTGGCGATGGTGAGTGCCTTGGCGGAGAAGACCCGGGAGAACTTCTCGTACATCCGTTGCTGATCGCGGATCATGCTGATGAAGAGCGCCGCCCCGCAGGAGTTGGCCAGGATCATGGGGGTGGCGATGGTGCGCACCAGCAGCAGGGACTTGTCGAACGGGGTGGCGACCAGCAGGATGATGACCATCTGCAGTATCTCGGCGTAGAGGGTGGTGAAGAAGGCGATTCTGGGCTTGAACAGCGCATCCACCCGGTTTGCCCGCATCAGCCGCCAATGCACCAATCCCCCCAGCAAGCCCTCGCAGGTGGTGGAGATGGCGCAGGCCAGATCGGTAAAGCCCCCCAGGGTGTAGCGGTGCAGGCCGCCGGTCAGCCCCACCAGAAACCCCACCAGGGGCCCACCGAGCAATCCCCCCAGCACGGCACCGACGGCGCGGGTATTGGCGATGGCGTCATCGATGTCCAGCCCCACATAGGTGCCGAGCAGGCAGAAGCAGGAGAAGATGACGTATATCAGCACCTTGTGAGGGAGCCTGACCGAATAGTTGGCCAGCGGGCGTAGCAGGGGGCTCTTGGAGAAGAGGTAGGCGATGACCAGGCTGACGCTCATCTGCTGGAGCAGGGAGAGGACTAATTGCATAAAAAACATTCCTCCTATGTCGTGCCGGGCCTGGGCCTCATCCGCTTGTTCTGTGAGCCGGATCGTGTTTTGCCGTACCCCTTGGCCGTGTCGCCGGGCAGTTTGCCAGAATGGAAAATTAAAACCATATAAAATCAGTACGTTAAATTGATATTTGTGTAAATGTGACGAGCTTGGTATTGCTGGAGAGAGCATGAATGTGTCCACCGGACACGCCACACGGAGGTGGCATGCTCCGCCCAGCCCTCGGCTGGGCGTTTTTCATCCAGCCCCGATAGCGGACTATTTAGGGGGGGATTTGGTAATTATTCAGGTTTGTCCAATGAGTTATCCCCAGCTTCTGGGGATAACTCAGAAGGCAAAATAGTAACAAAAACGCCGGGTCAGGTTGAAAAACAGCCGCTGTCCCTCATCCAGCTCCTCCTGCCTGATGCAGGCCGTGATGCTGCGCACATCTTCCCGCAGATCGATCATCTGCACGGCTTCCGGGCGCTGGCCCCTGACATAGGGCAGCAGCTTGGGCTTGAGGGGCATGCTGGGCTCGGTCGAGAGCACCAGTGCCACCGACCCGTCGTCGAGACGAACCAGCGAGCCCGGCGGATAGACTCCCAGCACCTTTATCAGCAATCTGACCAGATCTTGATCGAATTTCTTCTGGGACAACTTGTAGAGCTGGCCGATGGCCTGGCTCGGCGCCGCCGGGTTGATGCTGCTGCGCGGGTGCAGCAGCTCGTCATAGTAATCCACCAGGCCGATGAGGCGGGCGAGGGGAGGGATCTCTCCCCCCTTGATGCCGAGCGGGAAGCCGGTGCCATCGAGCCGCTCGTGATGCAGGTGGGCCACCTCGCGGATCCTGGGCTCAAACGCCTTCAACTGGGTGAGCATCTCCAGCCCATATTGGGGGTGCATGTTGAGGAAGTTGAGTTCGGCCTTGCTGAGCTCCCCCCGCTTCTGGGTGATTTGGCTCGGGATCCTGAGCTCGCCGATGTCGTGTACCAGCCCGGCCAGGCCAGCCTCCTCGATCTCGATGGGGCTCATGCCGAGCTCGCGGGCCATCAGCATGGCAATGAAGGCCACGTTCAGGCTGTGTTGCAGCAGGATGTCGGTGTGCTGGCTGCGGATCAGGTGCAGCCCGAGTGTGCCTTCGTGTGCCCCTATCTGGGCGGCGGCGCTACGCACTATCTGCGCCGTGTTGGCCAGTCCCTCATCAGGCTTGAGATTGAGGGCACCCAGGGCATCGCGCAGCTCGGACAGGGATTGGCCGAACGCCTTGTCGGCGGCGCGCAGGGAGCGGCGAAAGGCCTTCTCATCGAATAAGGGGAGTTCGGGGGGTTGCCGCTCGTCTTGCGCTTGCTGGCTCTGGTTCAAGGGGACGGGGTCGGCGTGCAGCAGAGGCTCGACGGGCAGATCGCTCTTGTCGGGATCCACCATCAGCAGGGTGAGTTCGAGGTGGCGGAGAATGTCGAGTTGTTGTTGGTCGCGGATCTTGAAGGTATTGAACAGGAAAGGGTGGCTGGTCCAGCCGGTGGGGAGGTGGATGTAGTGGCCGACTCTCAACTGCTCGATGGAGGCTTGGATCAACGCCATAACTCGCTCTTGTGTCGTAGTTACCTACCAACAAGCTAGCAAAATTAAGCAGATAGACAAATAAAAAAGCCCGCGCAGGTGCGCGGGCTTTTGTCTCAGGACCGGTTATCAGGCCTTGGATTTCTTCTTGCTATCAACCTTGGCTTCAACCTTGGCGGCAACCGGAGTCGCAACCTGAGCTTCCTCGGTGAAGGGACGGCCGTAGTAGGTGTCCATCAGGATGGCTTTGAGCTCGGTGATCAGCGGGTAGCGCGGGTTGGCGCCGGTGCACTGGTCATCGAAGGCTTCCAGCGCCAGTTGATCAACCTTGGCCAGGAAGTCAGCCTCGTTTACGCCAGCTTCACGGATGGAGGCCGGGATGCCCAGGGTGGCTTTGAGCCCATCCAGCCAGACCAGCAGCTTCTCGATCTTGGCGGCGGTGCGGTCACTGGCGGCAGTCAGACCCAGGTGGTCAGCGACTTCGGCGTAGCGACGACGAGCCTGCGGACGGTCGTACTGGGAGAACGCGGTCTGCTTGGTCGGGTTGTCGTTCGCGTTGTAGCGGATGACGTTGCTGATCAGCAGGGCGTTGGCCAGGCCGTGCGGGATGTGGAACTCGGCACCCAGCTTGTGCGCCATGGAGTGGCAGACACCCAGGAAGGCGTTGGCAAACGCGATACCGGCGATGGTGGCCGCATTGTGCACCTTCTCGCGGGCGACCGGGTCGTTGGCGCCATTCTGGTAGCTGGACGGCAGGTATTCCTTCAGCAGTTTCAGGGCTTGCAGCGCCTGACCGTCGGAGTACTCGTTGGCCAGTACGGAAACATAGGCTTCCATGGCGTGAGTGACCGCATCGATACCACCGAAGGCGCACAGGGACTTGGGCATGCCCATGACCAGGTTGGCGTCGACGATGGCCATGTTCGGGGTCAGCTCGTAGTCGGCCAGCGGGTACTTCATGCCGGTGGCGTCGTCGGTCACGACCGCAAACGGAGTGACTTCAGAACCGGTACCGGAAGTGGTGGTGATACAGACCAGTTCGGCCTTCACGCCCATTTTCGGGAACTTGTAGATACGCTTGCGGATATCCATGAAGCGCATGGCCAGGTCTTCGAACGCGGTGTTCGGGTGCTCGTACATGACCCACATGATCTTGGCCGCATCCATGGGGGAACCACCGCCCAGCGCCAGGATAACGTCCGGCTTGAAGGAGTTCGCCATCTCGGCGCCCTTGCGTACCACGGACAGGGTCGGATCGGCTTCCACTTCGTAGAACACTTCCACTTCCATGTTCAGCTTCTTGAGCAGACGAACCACTTCGTCGGCATAGCCGTTGTTGAACAGGAAGCGGTCGGTGACCACCAGGGCGCGCTTCTTGCCTTCCAGATCACCCAGGGCGATCGGCAGAGAGCCACGACGGAAGTAGATGGACTTCGGAAGTTTGTGCCACAGCATATTTTCTGCCCGTTTTGCGACTGTCTTCTTGTTGATCAAGTGCTTGGGACCGACGTTCTCGGAGATGGAGTTACCACTCCAGGAGCCGCAACCCAGGGTCAGAGACGGTGCGAGCGCGAAGTTGTACAGGTCACCGATACCACCCTGAGTGGACGGGGTGTTGATCAGGATACGGGCGGTTTTCATCTTGTCGCCGAAGTACTTGATGCGGTCGGCGTTGCGATCCTGGTCGGTGTACAGACCGGAGGTGTGGCCGATACCACCGATGTTGACCATGTCACAGGCCATTTCGACGGCTTCTTCGAAGTTCTTGGCGCGGAACATGCCCAGGGTCGGGGAGAGCTTCTCGTGAGCGAACTCGTCTTCCGCGCACAGCTCCAGACCTTCACCGATGAGGATCTTGGTGGTAGCCGGTACGGTGACGCCCGCCATGGCGGCGATCTTGGTCGCAGGCTGGCCCACGATATCGGCGTTCAGGGCGCCGTTGATCAGCAGCACTTTACGGACCTTGTCGGCTTCGTCCTTGGACAGGATGTAACCGGCGTGAGTCGAGAAACGCTCTTTGACCTGGTTGTAGATGGAGTCAACCACGATGACGGCTTGCTCGGAGGCACAGACTACGCCGTTGTCGAAGGTTTTGGACATCAGGATGGAGGCGACGGCACGCTTGATGTCGGCAGTTTCGTCGATGACGATGGGCACGTTACCGGCACCCACACCGATGGCGGGTTTGCCTGAGGAGTAAGCGGCCTTCACCATGCCCGGGCCACCGGTGGCCAGAATAAGGTTGATGTCGTTGTGCTTCATCAGCGCGTTGGACAGCTCAACGGACGGTTGATCGATCCAGCCGATGATGTCTTTCGGTGCACCGGCGGAGATGGCTGCATCCAGTACCAGCTTGGCAGCGGTATTGGTGGAGTTCTTGGCACGGGGGTGCGGGGAGAAGATGATGGCGTTACGGGTCTTCAGGGAGATCAGGGCCTTGAAGATCGCGGTGGAAGTCGGGTTGGTGGTCGGTACGATACCGCAGATGATGCCTACCGGCTCGGCGATGGTGATGGTGCCCATCTCGTCGTCCTGGCTCAGGATGCCGCAGGTCTTCTCGTCTTTGTAAGCGTTATAGATGTATTCGGAGGCGAAGTGGTTCTTGATAACCTTGTCTTCGATGATACCCATACCGGATTCGGCCACGGCCATCTGGGCCAAGGGGATACGGGCGTTGCTGGCGGCCAGGGCGGCGGCACGGAAAACCTTGTCTACCTGCTCTTGCGAGAAGCTGGCGAATTCACGCTGTGCTTCTTTGACGCGGGCGACCAGTGCATCCAGTTCAGCCAAATTGGTTACTGCCATGTTTATCTCCTGATGATTTGAAAACTGTTTAGTAAGACCTTGGCAATGCCCGGCAATTATAGCTGCCCTGTCAAGGAGAGAATCACCACAACGGGGTATTTACATGTCTTACTAAATCGCTTTCTGAGTCGATTATAGGGCCGGGACGACTCAGAAAAACTTGATCTGGATCATATGTAACAAAAGAACAAAAGAAATTTTGTTTCACAATGCTGGTATGCCAGATGTTGCGAATTTGTAGAGTAGAGCGGAAGCGGGATGAATGGCAAGTGAATGACGACACATCCGTCATATTTCAACCAGTTAGCACCATGCACCTTGATGTTCCCTGCGCTGGCAGAGGGATCGGAGCGCCTTGGCATCCGGGTGAAGGTGTTGATCAGTCGGCAACGGATACTCACCGGCGTTTAATTTTTGTTGGAAAAGTGGTTGTTGCTTTAATCCACCAGCGGGCACTCGCGCACCACGGCAGAGATCATGTGGCGGCGACGTTACGCTAGTCACGTGCAGGGATAGGGCTCCGATGAAAAGGGGCAGCCATGGACGGAAGGGGGAGTGGATCACCGGGGTGTGAAGTGTTGTCACCGAGGGGCACGACTGGGGCCTGTCTGGGGTGACAAACATGGGGCATTGCGACCGTACACCCATATAAATCCGTATAAACAGGGTTATGTCGAATAAATCACCGCCTGCTTATTGAGTGGCAGAGTAAGGTGCTGGCGGCCTTCACCAGCACGTTACATTTAGTTGCTTGGCTTTAACAATTCAATATGTTGAGATTTCTCGATCCATTAGAGGAACTAACTGAAAAGCCTGGGAAAGGGTGAGATTATTTGATTGGTGAAGGGAAAAGTCATGGTGTAAATTTACGCACAGTTTTATTGGGTTGATCCCCCTGGTTTTGTTTGGTTCTGGATGGTGCCAATGGCAGCAATTGAATTCTCTTTATACCTGAAATTCTTCGTCGGCTTGTTTGCGATCATCAACCCGCTCGGGCTGTTGCCGGTCTTTGTCAGCCTGACCGGTCATATGCAGCAAGAGGAGCGGATGAGGACCAACACCACGGCCCACATCGCGGTGATGATCATCCTGATCGTCTCCATGTGCATGGGGCAGCTGATCCTCGATGGCTTCGGGATCTCGCTGGCGTCGTTTCGTATCGCCGGTGGCTCGCTCATCACCCTGATCGCCTGGTCCATGTTGCAGGGCAAGCTCGGTGAGGTGAAGCACAACAAGCAGGAGAAGGGTGAGTTGGCCGCGCGCGAATCCATTGCCGTCGTGCCCCTTGCGCTGCCGTTGATGGCGGGCCCCGGGGCCATCTCTTCTTCTATTGTTTATGCCAGCCACAAGACTCTGCCCCAGTTGGCCGGGATGTTTGTGGTGGTGATGGCCTTTGCGTATTGCTCCTGGCTCATCTTCCGCGCCGCCCCCTTGCTGTTCAAGCTGATGGGCAACACCGGCATCAACGTGGTGACCCGGATCATGGGTCTCATCATGATGTCACTCGGCATCGAGATCATGGTGGCGGGTATCAAGGGTGTTTTCCCCGGATTGATGTGATGTAGCTCTGGTTTTGTCTGAGCCGGTCCCTGTGACCGGCTTTTTTATTGTTTCTTTTTTGTTAGCCATTTTCTAGAATCGACCGGCTTTGTATGAAAAGCGTCCGTCAGACGGTATTTAAATGCTGAAGAAATGGCTGGAAGCTGTTTCTTTAAACCAGTAAGCATGGGTTCCTCTGACAATATCTATTGCATTATCAGAATTGACAGGGAATTATGCTGACGGCGAGGTATTTATCTCGTTGATGGACAAACGCATGGAATGTTCTTGTTGGAGTATGGAAATGACTCATAAAAAAACAATTATTAATACCCTCTTGGTGGCAGCATTGTTTGGCGGTATCAGCGCGGCACAGGCCGCCGATGTGCCTGCCGGCACCAAGTTGGCAGACGTTCAGACCCTGGTGAAAGGCAATGGATCCGAACCCGCAACCCTAGACCCGCACAAGGTCGAGGGCACGGTAGAATCCAATATTCTGCGTGACCTGTTCGAAGGTCTCGTCTCTTCCGGTCCCAAGGGTGAAGTGCTGCCCGGTGTGGCCGAGTCCTGGGAAACCAAGGACAACAAACACTTCGTGTTCCACCTGCGCAAAGATGCCAAGTGGTCCAACGGGGATCCCGTGACCGCCCACGATTTCGAATTCGCCTTCAAGCGGGCCGTCGATCCCAAAACCGCCTCTCCTTATTCCTGGTATCTGGAAATCCCGACCATCATCAACGCCAGTGCCATCATCGCGGGCAAGAAGCCGGCCGATAGCCTGGGTGTGAAGGCGGTAGACGACCACACCTTCGAAGTGCAGCTGGAAAAGGCTGTGCCCTATTTCGTCAGCATGCTCTCCCACACCACCACCTACCCGGTGCCGAAGAAGGTGATCGAGCAGTACGGTGAGAAGTGGACCCAGCCTGGTCACATGGTGTCCAACGGTGCTTACCAGTTGAAAGATTGGGTGGTGAACGAGCGCGTCGACGTCGAGCGCAACCCCAACTACTGGAACAACGCCAAGACTGTGGTCAACAAGGTGACCTACCTGCCGCTGCAGAACACCGCGGATCTGAACCGCTACCTGGCCGGTGAAGTGGACATGACCTACCAGATGCCCATCGAGCGCTTCAAGCAGATGAAGAAAGAGAAGCCCGATGAGTTGAAGGTGACCGGTTACGTCGGTACCTACTACTACCAGTACAACTTCAAGAAGAAGCCGTTTGACGACGTGCGAGTGCGTACCGCGCTCTCCTACGCCATCGATCGCAACGTGATCGCCGACAAGGTGATGGGCCAGGGCCAGACCCCAGGCTACACCCTGGTGCCTGATTTTGTTGACGGCTTCAAGCCGGTGGCACCGGACTGGTCCAAGCTGACCCAGGCCGAGCGCAACACCAAGGCCAAGGAGCTGCTGACCGAAGCCGGTTTCGGCCCGGGTCACCCGCTCAAGTTCGAGCTGCTCTACAACACCGATGACAACCACAAGAAGGTCGCCGTTGCGGTCGCCTCCATGTGGAAGAAGCTGGGTGTCGAAGTGAGCCTGGTGAACCAGGAGTGGAAGACCTACCTGCAAACCAAGGCACAGGGTCAGTTTGACGTGGGCCGTGCCGGCTGGATCGCGGACTACAACGAAGCCTCCTCCATGCTGGATCTGATGCAGACCACCCACGGCAACAACGATGGCAAGTACTCCAACGCCACCTTTGACAAGCTGATGAGCGAGTCTCGCGATCAGGTCGACGATGCCTCCCGCAACAAGCTCTATGTCCAAGCCGAAGAGATCCTGGCCAAGGACATGCCGATTGCGCCCATCTATCAGTACGTGACTGCCCGTATGGTGAAACCTTTCGTGGGCGGCTACCCGGCCAACCCGCTGGATAACCTCTACAGCAAAGATATGTACATCGTTGCTCACTGAGTAAAGAAACAAGTCGCATAACAAAGCAGGCCCGCCAGATGGCGGGCCTTATATTACAACCGCGACCCTTTGGAAGCAGTACAAGACAGGAACTGTCTATGTTGAAATTTATCTTTAAACGTCTACTGGAGGCGATCCCGACTCTGCTGGTCTTGATCACCGTCTCCTTCTTCATGATGCGCTTTGCCCCGGGCAACCCCTTCACCAGCGAACGCGCTCTGCCGCCGGAAGTGCTGGCCAACATCGAGGCCAAGTACGGCCTGGACAAGCCCATCGGCGTGCAATACCTCAGCTACCTTGGCAACCTGGTCCAGGGTGATCTGGGTCCCTCGTTCAAATACAAAGACTTCAGCGTCAACGATCTGGTCAGCCAGGCGCTGCCGGTGTCCGCCAAGATAGGCTCGGTCGCCTTCCTGCTGGCGGTGACATTGGGGGTGACCTTCGGCACCATAGCCGCGCTCAAGCAAAATACCTTCATCGACTACTTATTGATGTCGTCGGCCATGACCGGGGTGGTGATCCCGGGCTTCGTGCTGGCGCCCTTGCTGGTGCTCTTCTTCAGTATCTACCTTGGCTGGTTGCCGGCCGGGGGCTGGCAGGGCGGGGGGGCACAATACATGGTGCTGCCGGTGTTCGGCATGATGATGTACTACGTCTCCGCCATCTCGCGCATCATGCGTGGCAGCATGATCGAGACCATGAACTCCAACTTCATCCGTACCGCCCGCGCCAAGGGCCTGCCGCTGCGCCACATCATCCTGAAGCACGCGCTGCGCCCGGCCATGTTGCCGGTAGTCTCCTACCTGGGCCCGGCCTTCGTCGGCATCATCACGGGCTCCGTGGTGATCGAGACCATCTTCGGCCTGCCGGGAATAGGTCAGCTGTTCGTCAACGGTGCCCTCAACCGTGATTACTCCATGGTGCTCGGTCTGACCATTCTGGTCGGTGCCCTCACCATTACCTTTAACGCCGTGGTCGATATCCTCTATGCCGTCATCGATCCCAAGATCCGTTACTAAGTCGGGAGTACATCATGGTTGTTACAACTGAAAAGCGCGAAGCCGTCGAGGCATTTGCCCAGAAAGTGGACGTGGTGGAAGGGCGCTCCCTGTGGAAAGACGCCCGCCGCCGCTTCTTGCGCAACAAGGCGGCGCTGACCAGCCTCATCATCTTGAGCATCATAGGGCTGGCGGTGATCGTCGGGCCGCATCTGTCGCAATTCACCTTCGATGATCCGGACTGGGATGCCATGCAGACCGCGCCGGATATGGCCGCCGGTCACTACTTCGGTACCGACAGCCTGGGGCGCGATCTGTTCGTGCGCACCCTGCTGGGGGGTCGCATCTCGCTGATGGTCGGCATCATGGGCGCCATGGTGGCCGTCGTCATCGGCACCCTGTATGGCGCGGCCTCCGGCTTCATCGGCGGGCGGGTCGACAGCCTGATGATGCGGGTGCTCGAAATCCTCAACGCCTTCCCCTTCATGTTCTTCGTGATCATGCTGGTGACCTTCTTCGGTCGCAACCTGGCCCTCATCTTCCTCGCCATCGGCGCGGTGAGCTGGCTGGACATGGCGCGGATCGTGCGGGGCCAGACCCTGAGCCTCAAGAGCAAGGAGTTCATCGAGGCGGCCCACGTCTGCGGCGTCTCCAAGTGGAAGATCATCACCCGTCACATAGTGCCGAACGTGCTCGGTATCGTGGCCGTCTACGCCACCTTGCTGGTGCCGGGCATGATCATGTTCGAATCCTTCCTGAGCTTCCTGGGGCTCGGTGTGCAGGAGCCCATGACCAGCTGGGGTGCCCTGCTGGATGAAGGCTCCAAGTCGATGGAAGTGGCCATCTGGCAACTCCTGTTCCCCGCCGGTTTCATGGTGGTGACCCTGTTTTGCTTCAACTTCCTCGGGGATGGTCTGCGTGATGCGCTCGATCCAAAGGATCGGTAAGAGAGCAGCCATGGATTGCTCATAGCGTCCAAAGGATTGCCAGCCAAGCGCCACGAAAGATCGATAAGGAGTTTTTTATGAAGTTACTGGATGTGAAAGATCTGCGGGTCGAATTCAAGACCCCGGACGGCAATGTGGTCGCCGTAAACGACCTCAACTTTTCTCTGGCCGCCGGTGAGACCCTGGGGATCGTCGGCGAGTCCGGATCCGGCAAGTCTCAGACCGCGTTTGCCATCATGGGCCTGCTCGCCAAGAACGGCGTCATTACCGGTTCCGCCAAGTTCCAGGGTGACGAGATCCTGAACCTGCCGGAGTCCAAGCTCAACCGTATCCGCTCCGAGAAGATCGCCATGATCTTCCAGGACCCCATGACCTCGCTGAACCCTTATATGAAGGTGAAGGATCAGCTGATGGAAGTGCTGATGCTGCACAAGGGGATGAGCAAGGCGGCGGCGTTCGAGGAGTCGGTACGCATGCTGGACGCGGTCAAGATCCCCGAGTCCCGCAAGCGGATGAACATGTACCCGCACGAGTTCTCCGGTGGCATGCGCCAGCGGGTGATGATCGCCATGGCGCTGCTCTGTCGTCCGCAGCTGCTTATCGCCGATGAGCCGACCACGGCGCTGGACGTGACGGTGCAGGCCCAGATCATGACCCTGATGAACGAGCTCAAACGCGAGTTCAATACCTCCATCATCATGATCACCCACGACTTGGGCGTAGTTGCCGGCATCTGTGACAAGGTGCTGGTGATGTATGCCGGTCGCACCATGGAGTACGGCCGGGTCAACGACATCTTCTACCGCCCGAGCCACCCCTACACCGAAGGGCTGCTGCGCGCCATTCCCCGCCTCGATACCGAAGGGGAAGAGCTGCCCACCATCCCGGGCAACCCGCCCAACCTGCTGCGCCTTCCCACCGGCTGCCCCTTCCAGGAGCGCTGCCACCGGGTGCACGAGATCTGCGGCAAGCAGTCCCCGATCCTGACGCCCTTCGGCGATGGCCGGGCGCGTGCCTGCCACTGGGAATCGGATGTCATGAAAGCGGGTGTGATCGCCAAGGGGGTCAACTAAATGGGTACCGACAAGAAACTGCTGCTGGAAGTGTCCGACCTCAAGGTCCACTTCAGCATCAAGAGTGACAAGGCCTGGCCCTGGGCCAAACCCTCGGCGCTGAAGGCGGTGGACGGGGTGACCCTGCGCCTGTACGAGGGGGAGACCCTGGGCGTGGTCGGGGAGTCCGGCTGTGGCAAGTCCACCTTCGCCCGGGCGCTGATCGGCCTGGTGCCGGCCACCGACGGCAAGGTCGTCTGGCTGGGGCAGGACTTGACCAAGCTCGAGCAGGGCGCATTGCGGGAGAAGCGCAAGGAGATCCAGATGATCTTCCAGGACCCGCTGGCCTCCCTGAATCCGCGCATGACCATAGGCGACATCATCGCCGAGCCGCTCATCACCTTCTATCCCCAGCTCTCCAGAGATGAGGTGAAGGAGAAGGTGCGTGCCATGATGACCAAGGTGGGGCTGCTGCCGAACCTGGTCAACCGCTACCCCCACGAGTTCTCCGGTGGTCAGTGTCAGCGTATCGGCATCGCTCGCGCGCTGATCCTCGAGCCCAAGATGATCATCTGTGACGAGCCGGTCTCGGCACTGGATGTCTCCATCCAGGCCCAGGTGGTGAACCTGCTCAAATCCCTGCAAAAGGAGATGGGGCTCTCCCTCATCTTCATCGCCCACGATCTGTCGGTGGTCAAACACATCTCGGATCGGGTGCTGGTGATGTATCTGGGCAACGCGGTGGAGCTCGGCACCCGCCAGGAGATCTTCGCCAACCCCCTGCACCCTTACACCAAGGCGTTGATGTCGGCGGTGCCCATCCCGGATCCGGATTTGGAGCGCAGCAAGGTCATCCAGATCCTGGAAGGGGATCTGCCCTCGCCGATGAACCCGCCCTCCGGCTGCGTGTTCCGCACCCGCTGCCCGGTGGCAGGCCCGGAGTGTGCCAAGACCAGGCCCATGCTGGAGGGGAACTTCGATCACGCGGTCTCCTGCCTCAAGGTGGATCCACTTTGAGACTGAGAGTTTGAGAAGGGCGCCTGCTGGCGCCCTTTTTATTACATGTCGGATAAGATGCCTCTTGGCGTTATCTTTCAGGGTTGCTATCATCCGCTCAACAAGGGGAGTAACTTCTCGCCGGTTTGTCGTCATTACGGTGCACCCATATCCTGCAGTGCACCCGGCAGCCGGGCAGCAATCATCTTGCTGTAAGTGAGACCTTGCCGAGAGGCAAGGTGTATCTGCTCCAAAGCGAACCCACACCTCTCGGTCGTGGGTTTTTCGTTTTTGGGAGAAGTGAAATGGGTGAATGGTGGATGTGGACAGGCTTCTTCAGCATAGTGCTGGTCCTGTTGTGGGTGGATATCCGCTTCGTCGGCGGTGGCAAGGCGCACAAGGTGTCCCTCAAGGAGGCAGGCATCTGGTCCCTGGTTTGGGTGAGCGTGGCCCTGCTGTTCAACCTGGCCATCTGGCTCTGGCTGGATCACAGCGCAGGCCGTGAAATTGCCAACCAGAAGGGGCTGGAATTCCTCACCGGCTACCTCATCGAGAAGGCGCTGGCGGTGGACAACGTCTTCGTCTGGTTGATGCTGTTCGGTTACTTTGCCATTCCGGCTGAGCTGCAGCGCCGTGTGCTGCTGTACGGAGTGCTGGGTGCCATCGTGATGCGGGCCGGCATGGTGTTCGCCGGCAGCTGGCTCATCGAGCAATTCCACTGGATCCTCTACCTGTTCGGCGCCTTCCTGCTGCTGACCGGGGTCAAGATGCTGTGGGCCGCCGACAAGGAGCCGGACTTGGCCAACAACCCGCTGCTGGGCTGGATGCGTCGCCGCTTCAAGGTGACCGAGACGCTGGAAGGGGAGAAGTTTTTCGTTTGGCGTGATGGGGTGCGCTATGCCACGCCGCTGCTGCTGATCCTGGTGTTGGTGGAGGTGAGTGACCTCATCTTCGCGGTGGACAGCATCCCGGCCATCTTCGCGGTGACCACGGATCCCTTCATCGTGCTGACCTCCAACATCTTCGCCATCATGGGCCTGCGCGCCATGTACTTCCTGCTGGCGGGTGTGGCGGAGCGCTTTGCCCTGCTGAAATACGGCCTGGCGCTGATCCTGATGTTCATCGGGGTCAAGATGCTGCTGCTGGATGTGTTCAAGATACCGACCGGCATCGCCCTCGGTGTGGTGGCCCTGATCCTGCTGGGCTCCATGGGCCTCAGCCTCTGGGTCACCCGCAAAAAGGCTGCCTAAACACAGCACCACTAAAAAGGGCTCCCGCGGGAGCCCTTTCTTATGTCCGATCCGCGATCAGCGCTTGATCTTCTTGGGGTTGGTGTAACCCCAGATGGTGTACATGTCCGCCAGCAGGGCGCCGTTGTACTCCTCCAGATCCGCCTGCTTCACCTCGGCGTCGCCCTGGCGGCCGAACAGCACCACCTCATCACCGGGTTTCACTCCCTTCAGATCGGTCACGTCCACCATGATGGTGTTCATGGAGGTCTTGCCGACTACCGGTACTTTCTGACCCTGGATCAGCACATAGGCCTTGTTGCTGAGCGCGCGGCGATAGCCGTCGGAGTAGCCCAGCGGCAGGTTCGCCAGCAGGGAGTCGCGCTTGAGGGTGAAGGTGCGGTCATAGCCGACGGTGTTGCCGGCCGGGTAGTGGTTGACCGAGGCGACCTGGGTCTTGAACGCCATGACGCGCTTGTACTCGGTGTAGGAGGGGATGGAGTCGCCGTACAGCAGGCCGCCCGGGCGCACCATGTCGAAGTAGGCGTCAGGCACTTCCAGGGTGGCGAAGGAGTTGGCGGCATGGATGGTGATCTTGCTGCGATCCAGCTTGCCCGCTTCCAGCAGCCACTGGCTGTCCAGCTTGAACTGGGCCAGACCCAGCTTGACGTCCTCTTTCTCCTCCACCGGGAAGTGGGTCATGATGCCGACCGGGGTGATGCCCGGCAGCTTGAGCATGGCCAGGGCCTCGTCCTTGGCACCGGATTGGCGCAGATCGATGCCGTTGCGGCTCATGCCAGCGGAGTTCAGACCGATGTGCACCGGCACCTTGGTATTGTGGCGCAGGGCGATGTCGGAGATGCCCTTGGCACTCTCCAGGCTGCCGATGAGCTCCTCAAGCTTGTAGGGCAGGGCCTGTTCCACCTCGGTCGGGGTGGCGGCACGGACCCGCATCAGTCGGCCTTCGAAGCCCTTCTCACGGGCCACCCGGGCCTCTTCGTTGCTGGCGATGCCGATGCAGGGGATGTTGGCCTTGACCACCGAGGGCACCAGCAGATCGATGCCGTGACCGTAGGCGTCCGCCTTCATGATGGCGCAGATCTGCGGGCCCTTGTCACCGAGGCGATCCTTGAGGGTCTGGATGTTGTGCTCGAAGGCGCCCAGATCCACTTCCAGCCAGGCGTTGGTGGCGGTCTGCTCCTGACCGTTGCGGGTGTCGCTGGCGAGCGGCAGGTAGGGGGCGGCGACCGCCTGGCCGGCCAGCAGGCCGAAGACGAGGGTGGCGAGCAGGGTTTTCTTGTGCATGGGAAGATTCCTTCTTATTTTCCTGTTGAGGATGGTCTCGGCTTGGATGCGAGAGGCGGTAGCATTGGGGCTGCATGTTGCTATGCTAATGATATGTTTCATTTTTTTTGCCAAGCTACCGGCGCAGCGAGTGTATCGCAATGGCGTCATTTGTGGCACTTTTGAAGGAAGAAAATATGCGTTTCGAGCAACGGATCCCACCTTTGTTGCTGTTTGTCGTCATCGCCCTCGCCATGTGGCTGGGGAGTGACGACCCCAGGGGGATGGGCGTCTTGTGGGTACTGGCCGCGGGCCTGTGGTTGGTAGGGGCTGTGCTCGGGGGCGGGGCACTCATGCACTTTCGCAGGCGGCGCACCACGGTCAATCCCATTCGTCTGCAGCAGAGCCGGGTACTGGTGACGGACGGGGTCTATCGCATCAGCCGCAACCCCATGTATCTGGGGCTGCTGTGCTGGCTGATGGCGCTGGCCTGTTACCTCGGCGGTCTCTGGGTATGGCTTGGCCCCTTGCTGCTGTTTGGCTGGCTCAGCCGCTTCCAGATCCTGCCGGAGGAGCGGGCCCTGCGCGCCCGCTTCGGTGTCCCCTATGTGCAGTACTGCCGACGGGTGCGGCGCTGGTGCTGACACCCGAACAACAAAAAGGCCCGCAGCTGCGGGCCTTTTTCATGGCTGGTGTGGTCACGCCTTGGCGGTGTCGACCTCACCCACCGGGCTGGTGTCTGCCAGGCTGTTTTCGGTCTTGGCCACCACGCTGGCGGCGATGGCATTGCCCAGCACGTTGGTGGCGGAGCGGCCCATGTCGAGGAAGTGATCGATGCCCAGCAACAGCAGTATGCCGGCTTCCGGGATGTGGAACTGGTTCAGGGTGGCGGCGATCACGACCAGGGAGGCGCGCGGCACACCCGCCATCCCCTTGGAGGTGACCATCAGCAGCAGCAGCATGGTGATCTGTTGCGCCATGGAGAGCTCGATGCCGTAGGCCTGGGCGATGAACATGACCGCGAAGGTGCAGTACATCATGGAGCCGTCCAGGTTGAAGGAGTAGCCCATGGGCAGCACGAAGCTGGCGATGCGCTTGTCACAACCGAACTTCTCCAGTCTGTCCAGGGTCTTGGGATAGGCGGCCTCGGAGCTGGCGGTGGAGAAGGCGAGCAGGATAGGTTCGCGGATCATGGCCAGCAGGGTCAGCACGCGGCCACGCAGGAAGGCGCTGCCCATCAGGATCAGCAGCAACCAGAGGCAGGCCAGGGCCAGATAGAACTGGGCCATGAAGCTGCCGTAGGTCACCAGGATGCCGAGGCCTTCCTTGGCGACCATGGCGGAGATGGCACCAAACACCGCGAAGGGGGCGAAGTTCATCACGTAGCCGGTCACTTTCAGCATGATCTCGGCGGTGCTGGCCATCAGGGTGACCACGGGCTTGGCCAGATCGCCGAGGGCGGCGGCGGCCAGACCGAAGAACAGGGAGAACACCACGATCTGCAGGATCTCGTTGGTGGCCATGGCCTCGATCACGCTTTTGGGAATGGCGTGAGTCACGAAATCCTTGAGGGTGATGGCACCGGCGGCGATGCCGGAGCTGGCGGTGTCGTCCGGCAGGGAGAGGGAGAGGCCCACGCCAGGTTGCATCAGGGTCACCATCACCAGGCCCAGGGTCAGGGAGAGCAGGGAGGCAATCATGAACCAGCCGAGGGTCTTGGCGCCGATGCGGCCCACGGTGCGGGTGTCACCCATCTTGGCGATGCCGACCACCAGGGTGGTGAACACCAGAGGCGCGATGATCATCTTGATCAGACGCAGGAAGATGTCGGTCAGTATGGTGATGTCACTGGCAAAGCCAGCGGCCTGGTCCGGCGCAAACAGGCGATAGCCTTGGCCGGTAAAAATGCCAAGCAACATCGCGATGAGGATGGCAACGGTCAATTTATTCATTTTCATGGGGGGGGTCCCAGTGTCTGTATGTGCAGTGCGTGTGCAGGTGGGCAGGGTGCCACCTCAGTCCGTTTTTGTGATCCGGGCCATGGAATCCTGACAGCCGGTGTGCTGGCAGAATGCCTAATCACGGAATGGAAATCCAGCGGCTTATGGCAGAACTTTATGTTGTTATTAGTTGTATGTGATATGGATCTTGCATTTAACTTATATTAATCACTGTTTATTTTTACGTTTGCAATATAAACAGCTTCCAGGCTCTTGTCGTCCAAGGGGCGGTGGCCGAGGGAGAAGGTCAGCAGTGCCGAGGTGCGATGTTCCACCCGCATATCGTCCATGAAGGTGTCGGGTTCATATTCATCGAACCCGAACTGGGGGCGGGTGGGGGTGACCCTGACCGCATCCCGTGACAGGGTCAGCTCGCGCACTTGCACCCATTCATAGCCCAGCGCCAGTGCCATTTCGCCCGCCCGCTTGAGCACGTACTTGCGGGCCGTCTCCCTGTCTATCTGATCGTTGCCGACAAACTCCAGCTGCCATTGCTCGGGGCCGAGCTGGGTCTGGGAGAAACCGGTCTGGCCGTTCCAGAAGGATTTCTCGCTGTCATAGGCGGTGGCGCAGCCGCCGAGCTGACTCAGCAGCAGGCCGGCGCACAGGGCGAGGCAGGGGAAGAGGGGGCAGGGGCGCGACATCATTGCTGGCCGGTTGGTAGACACGGCTTTACTACAGCACAACGGGATCGCCGAGACAATCGCTCTGGGTCGATGAAGGGCCGCGTCTGTTCGGGCCGCACTGCTATGTTCGCCCTGCTCTGATCGCACTTCCCTGACCCGGTGAGGGCTTGCTTCCTCAGGCCGTACAAAAACAAAAGGCCTTGTCGTTTGACAAGGCCTTTCGCGGGGAATTTGGTCGGTGTGAGAGGATTCGAACCTCCGACCCTCTACACCCCATGCAGATGCGCTACCTGGCTGCGCTACACACCGACGGAGTCAGCTCGGCTGACGGGGGCTGAGTTTATGGAGATGACCTGGTCCTGTCAACAGGCGAAACCCCCGTTCGGGATCGTTCGCCTGCTTTGCGAGCAATCTGCGCTTAAAGCGGCGCCATTCACTCAAAAATCGGTCATCCGAGGGGCCAGGGCCACCTCTATAAACAACAGGCCGCCCAGGTGGGCGGCCTGTTGGATCAGCCGTTATCGGATCAGCGATTGAAGGTCAGTCGCTTGCCAAGCACCTGATCGGTGACCTGACCGTTCTGCCAGGCTATCTGGCCGTTGACCAGGGTCATCTCGATGCTGCTCTGGAAGCGATAGCCGTTGAACGGCGACCAGCCACACAGGTAGAGCAGGTTGCTGTCGTTGACCACATAGGGCTTGCCGAGGTCCAGCAGCACCAGATCCGCGAAGTAACCCTCGCGGATGTAGCCGCGATCCTGCACCTGGAAGCGCTCGGCCACCGCGTGGGAGGTTTTCTTGACGATGGTTTCCAAGGAGAAGACGCCGTTGTGGTAGAGCTCCAGCAGGGCCTGCAGGGAGTGCTGCACCAGAGGCACGCCGGACGGCGCCTTGAAGTAGCTGCTCTGCTTCTCTTCCCAGGTGTGGGGGGCGTGGTCGGTGGCGATGATGTCCAGCACGTCGTTACGCACCGCATCCAGCAGCGCATGTTGATCCGCCGCGCTCTTCACCGCCGGGTTGCACTTGATCTGGCTGCCCAGGGTGTCGTAGTCCGCCTCGTTGAAGAACAGGTGGTGAACGCACACCTCGGCGGTGATGTTCTTGTCTTTGAGATCCTTCAGATCCGGGGTGGCAGTGAAGAGCGACAGCTCTTTCGCCGTGGTCAGGTGCAGCACGTGCAGCTTGGCGCCGTATTTTTTCGCGAGCCCCACCGCCATGCTGGAGGATTTGTAGCAGGCATCGGCGCTGCGGATGCGGCCGTGCTCGCGCATCGGCACGTCCTCGCCCCACTTGGCGCGGGCCTCGTCTTCCAGCACCTTGATGGAGGGGGTGTCCTCGCAGTGGGTGACTATCATCACCGGGCTCTCGCGGAAGATGGCGGCCAGGGTCTCCTGGTTGTCTACCAGCATGTTGCCGGTGGAGGCGCCCATGAAGATCTTGATGCCGCAGGACTGCTTGGGATCGAGCTTCTTGATCTCTTCCAGGTTATCGTTGGTGGCACCCAGATAGAAGCTGTAGTTGGCGGCGGCGCCCCTGGCGGCTATCTCGTATTTCGCCTCGAGGGCCTCGATGGTGGTGGTCTGGGGATTGACGTTGGGCATCTCCATGAAGCTGGTGGTGCCCCCGGCCACAGCGGCCCGGGATTCACTGGCGATGGTGCCCTTGTGGGTCAGGCCTGGTTCCCGGAAGTGGACTTGATCATCGATCATCCCGGGGATGAGGTGACGGCCCGCGGCATCGATCACCACCGCATCCTCTGCCTCGATGTGGGGGGCGATGCGGGCGATCCTTTCCCCCTCGATCAACACGTCGGAGGCATAGATGCGACCTTCGTTGACCAGGGTGGCATTCTTGATAAGCAATTTGTTCATGGGGGGTTCCAGTTCCTTTGCCGATAATCCGGGGTCATAATATCGCAAACCGCACTTTCTCTGTAGCAAGGTCTGAGTGATGAAGTTATTTGTAAGAGATTTGACCGTTATCGACTCCAGCTATCTGTGTGAACGTCGTGGCATGGTTGGGGAGAGCTGGCTGGTCGACATCGAAATGAGCGGCGAGCTCAACGAGATGAGCATGCTGCTGGACTTCGGCCGGGTGAAGAAGCTCATCAAGTCGATCATCGATGAAGAGGTGGATCACAAGCTGCTGGTGCCGACCGGCTGCGGCCTGGTGCACGTAGCGGCGCTGGCTAACGACGAGTGCACCGTGGATCTGCTGCGTCCGGCGCGCTCCATCCACCTGCGCAGCCCGTCCCAGGCGTTCGCCTTCATTCCCGCCCCCCAGGTGGACAAGGAATCGGTGACCCGCTACCTGCTGGGGGTGCTGGCCACCCGCTTGCCGGGCAACATCAAGGACCTGTCGCTGACCCTGCGTCAGGAGCGCCTCGACGGCGCCTTCTACCACTACAGCCATGGCCTGAAGAAGCACGACGGCAACTGTCAGCGCATCGCCCACGGTCACCGCTCTCCCATCGAGATCTCTGTGGACGGGGAGCGGGACGAGGAGCTGGAGCTGAACTGGGCCGAGCGCTGGAACGACATCTACCTCGGCACCCTGGAAGACCAGGTGGCCCTGTCCGAGCTGGAGCTGAGCGATCTCGCCAAGACCCAGCTGGCTGAGCATCACCTGGGCTTCAAGTACGTGGCGCCCCAGGGGCTGTTCCAGCTCGCCATGCCGGCGAGCGAGGTGGAGATGATCGACACCGACACCACCATAGAGCTGCTTGCGCACTACATCGCCCGCGAGGTGAAGAAGCAGGTGGGTGACAAGTTCGTGAAGATCGTGGCCTATGAAGGGGTCGGCAAGGGCGCCATCGCCTACGCCTGATAGCGGTATTCCACTGCCATCGATAAAGAAGGCTCCCTCGGGAGCCTTCTTGCTGTCTGACTGTTGACTAACCGCCCCGTGACAGGGCTCAGGCGCTGAGCCGGAAGCGCTGCACCAGCCCCTCTTGCTGCTCGGCCAGGGAGTCGAGCTGCTGGCTGGTCTCGGCCACCTTCTCGATGCCCTGATAGTTGAGATCCGAGATATCCGAGATGCGGTTGAGGTTGGTGGCGATGTCGGCGCTGGTGGCCTGCTGCTGCTCGGCGGCGGAGGCGATCTGGCTCGACATGTCGCTGATCAGCACCACTATTCCCTGCACCTCCTCCATGGCGTTGTTGGCCTGGGAGCTCTGATCCATGCAGCTGTCCATCTCGCGGGAGCACTCCTGCATGACGTTGACCGCTCGGGCGACCCCCTGCTGCAGGTTCTCGATCATCTGCTGGATCTCGCTGGTGGACTGGGCGGTGCGCCCGGCCAGGCTGCGCACCTCGTCTGCTACCACCGCGAAGCCGCGACCCTGCTCACCGGCGCGGGCCGCCTCGATGGCGGCATTGAGCGCCAACAGGTTGGTCTGCTCGGCGATGCCGCGGATGACGTCGAGGATATTGCCAATCTGGCCGCTCATGGCGCTCACATCGCCGATCACCTTGCCGGTCTGCTGCAGCTTGCCCGCCAGCTGATGGGTGGTGGTGATGTTGCCTGCCATCACCTTGCGGCCCATCTGCGACGCCTTCTCCACATCCTGGACGCGCTCCAGGGTCTGGTTGGCTGCCTGGGCCACTTCCCGTACCGAGGCTTCCATCTGGGTCATGGCGGCGGCGACCGAGGCGGTCTCCTGGCGCTGTTTCTCCAGATCGGCGCGCACCGATTCCGTGGTGTGGCGGTTGTCATGGGCGGCGCTGTTGAGCTGGTTGGAGGCCTGGGAGAGCTGCCTGAGCACGTCCCCCATCTGCTGGATCAGCAGGTTGAGCTGGCTGCCGAGCTGGCCGAATTCGTTCTGGCTCTTGAAACCGACGCGCTGGGTCATGTCCCCCTGGGTCACCTCGGTCAGCACCCGCAGCAATTCTTTCAGCGGGCGGCGGATGGCCTTGCCCAGGGTATAGGCGACCAGGATGGCGACGAAGATGGCGATGGCGATGCTGATGGCCTGGGTGAGGGTGCTTTGGGTCTGCACCTGATCGGAGGCGCGGATGCTGTTGTTCATCAGCTGCTGGCTCTGGGCGGTGATCCCCTCCAGTTTGTTCTGGATGCCGACGATGAGTTGGCTCGCCTGCTTGCTCTGCTCACGCATGCTCTGCTGCTGCTTCATCAGCGCCAGATACTGGGAAAGCAGGCCGTCGGCGGCCGTGGTGTCGCGCACGAAGGCGCGCACGTGGTGGCCCACATCGTTGTCGAAGTTGGCAAGCTCCCCCTGCAGATCCTTGATGGTGCTGTTGAAGCTCTCGATCTGCATCTTGTTGCGCTTGAGCGCCCCTTCGATGGGGGCGGGGATGCTCTGGTTCAGCGCATCCATGGTGGAGAGTTCGATGGCGGAGAGCTTGGTGGTCAGGGTCTCGGACAGCATCTTGATGAAGCTGTCGTCGATGGAAATCATCATGTCGCCGAGGTTCTTCTTGAACTGGGGCAGGCTGACCTGGAACTGGCCCTTGGCCTGATTGACCTTGTGCAGCCGGGTGAGCAGGGCTTCGTGCTCGGTGGGCAGAGTCTGGGTCAGCTGCAGATAGTCGCGAACCAGCTTGTCGAGGGCGGCCATCTCACTTTGCAGCTCGGGATGCGACGCCACCTGCTGCTTGAGGCTCGCCAGCATCTTGTCGACCTGGGCCTTGGCCTGTTGCAGCTCGGCCACTTCTCCCGGCAGCAGCTTGGGATCCTGCTCGGTCAGCACGTCGGTGAGCCACTTGTTGGCGCTGAGGAGGCTTATCTGGGTTTGGCTGCTGGCGATCACCAGCGGCATGGATTGCTGTGTTACCTGATCCAGCGCCTCATTGAGCTCGCTCTGGCTCTTGAACGTCAGCACCGAGCTGGCCACCATCACGGCGACCAGGATGGCAAAGCCTAAATAGACTCTCTGTAAGATCGAGAGGTCTGACATGGTTTGTTTCATTATTGTCCCGCTTTCTGTGCAAAAGTCCCTTGCCTGAGTACCCCGTCCCTTTGATACCCTGCATGGCCGGTAGGCGATACCTGCGGTACGGAGGACGTCATTCTCACTATCGGTATTCTTCACAATAACTGAAGGGATTGGGACAACGGCTGTGCCAAATATCGGCTTGTGTCACACTTGACGGCACCCGGCGGCGTTTTTGGGAGTCGCTTGAGGTTTGTTTTGAATTTTCTTTTTCATATAAAGGAGTTACCCATGGCGCAAGAAACCATTTTCAGCAAAATCATCCGCAAAGAGATCCCCGCCGACATCCTTTATCAAGACGATCTGGTGACCGCGTTTCGCGACATCCAGCCCAAGGCCAAGACCCACATCCTGATCGTGCCAAACGTGCTGATCCCCACCGTCAACGACGTCGAGCCGGATCACGAGCTGGCGCTGGGCCGGATGTTCACCGTGGCCCGCAAGCTGGCGAGCGAGGCCGGGATCGCCGAGAACGGTTACCGCCTCATCATGAACTGCAATCGCCACGGCGGGCAGGAGGTCTACCACATCCACATGCATCTGGTCGGCGGTCAGCCGCTGGGGCCGCTGCTCAGCCTGTGATGCGTCCCGCCTCTTTGACCGGTCTGCTGTTGACCGGTCTGCTGCTGGGGGGCTGCGCCTCCCACTGGCAGGACATCTTCGTCTCCTATTCGGATCAGATGGTGCCCCTGCGCAACTTGCTGCTGCAGGGCAAGAGCGCCGAGGCGCTGCCCGAGGTGCGCGACTCCAAGCTGGGGGACGACACCTATGTGCTCGATCGCCTCGAACAGGGGCGCATCGCCTGGCTCGCCGGCCAGGATGCGGGCAGCAAGCAGGCCTTCGCCGCCGCCGACAGCCGCCTCGCCTGGGAGGACAACCAGGCCGAATACCGGGTGAGCCGTGGCCTGGCCCAGGCGGGCAGCCTGCTCACCAACGATCAGACCATGGCCTATCGGGTACCCGATTACGAGCGCACCATGCTGCACCACTATCAGGCCCTCAATTACCTGCAACGGGGGGATGCCGAGGGCGCCCTGGTGGAGGTGCGCCGCGCCAACCAGGTGCAGGAGCAGGCCCTCAAGGCACGGGCGGGGGAGGTGCAGGCGGTCAGGCAGGAGGGGGAGGACCGCAGCCCCGAGGGGCAGATGCGCCAGCTCATGTCGCGCGGGGCGCCGAGCCTCGATCGGCTGATCGGCCAGGTGAAGAACGGCTTCCAGAACGCCTACACCTTCTACTTCTCCGGGGTACTCTACGAGGCGAGCGGGGATCTCAACGATGCCTGGGTCGACTATCAGCGCGGTTACCAGATTGCGCCGGACAACCAGAGCCTGCAGGATGCCCTGCTGCGCCTCGCGGTGCTGCGCGGCTCCCCGGACGAGATCAAAGAGACCGAGAAGAAGCTGGGTCGCAAGGCGCCGCCACTGGCCAAGCACCAGGGCCAGCTGGTGGTGCTGTTTGAAGATGGCTTGATCCCGGCGCGACGGGAACTCTTCCTGCCGCTGCCCATCGCCACCTCAAACGGGGATTTTCGTACCTTTACCGTGGCGGTGCCCTATTACGACAACAGGGCCAGCGACACCGGCCCCCTGGCGGTGAGCGTGGGCAATCGCAGCGAGCAGACCAGCCCGCTGGTGCGACTCGAGGCGCTGGCCGCCAAGGATCTGCAGGAGCGGCTGCCGGCCATGCTGACTCGCCAGGCGCTGCGGCTGCTCACCAAGGAGCAGGTGCGGCGCAGCGCCGCCAAGGAGGGGGGAGATGTGGGCAATATTCTGGTCGGCATCTTCAACACCCTGTCCGAGCGCGCCGACACCCGCAGCTGGCTGACGCTGCCGGCTCAGGCCGCGAGCTGGCAGGGCATGCTGCCCGCCGGCGAGGTGCGGCTCAGCCTCGGCGCCGGCAGCGCGCTGCGCCAGTTGCCGCTGACCATCCACGAGGGGCGCACCACCCTGGTGTGGGTGCAGCGCCTCGGCGCCGGTCTGACTACCCGGGTGATGCCGCTCTAGCGGCCGAGCCCGATCCGTTTTTTGCCCTATCGATCCTCCCGGACCGGGACGATCCCAAGGAGACGATGATGAAAGTCTGTTATGCAGCCCTTGGCCTGATGCTGCTGTTGTCCGCCTGTGCCACCAACACCTCCGGCGTGGCGCTCTATGCCCCGGCGGGGGGCGCGGCCCAGCTCGAGCAGCACCAGAATATCGACGTTACCCTGACCGAGCAGAGCCGGCGCGAGCAGAACGGCCTGCTGCAGGTCAACGTGATCCTGACCAACACCCAGTCAGGGGACAACCCTCTGCAGTACCTGTTCTATTGGTATGATGGCAGCGGTCAGGAGGTGGCCAGCGATGGCCGCGGCTGGACCCCCATCAAGCTCCACGGCCACCAGAGCCGCACCCTGACTGCCCTGGCGCCGAACGCGAGTGCCCAGGGATATCGGGTTTATGTACGCGAAGTGATTGAGGAATCGAACTGATGAAAATGAACCATGCCCTGCTGATCCTGAGCGGTGCCCTGCTGCTCGGCGGCTGCTCCAGCACCACCGTCAGCTATGGCGATGCGACCGAAACCGAGACGGTGACCGTGGATTACGGCTCCACCGACTTGCAGGCCATCGCCGACAAGATGGCGGACTCCATGCTGAGCTCCCCGGCGACGGCCGAGATCACCGCAGGCGGCCGCCCGGTGATGTTCATGGACTCCATCCGCAACAAGACCTCGGAACACATCGACACCGAGGCCATCACCGACACCATCCGTACCAAGCTGTTGCGCGCGGGCAAGTTCCGCTTCGTCGACATGAGCAAGGTGAGCGCGGTCAAGCAACAGCTCGAGTACCAGCAGGGCAGCGGCATGGTGGATCCCGCCTCCATGGTGCGCCTTGGCAAGCAGACCGGTGCCCGCTACATGGTCTATGGCAACCTGGCCAGCATCGTCAAGGACAACGGCAAGGTGAAGGATGTCTACTACCAGATGACCATGAACCTGATGGATCTGGAGAACGGCGAGCTGTTGTGGGCCGATCAGAAGGAAATTCGCAAGCAGGCGAAGAAGTCCACCTTTGGCTGGTAAGGGGAACACGACGTCGGGGCGTCCGGACAGGCAGTCCGGGGATCTGGCGGAGCTGAGCCTGCTGGCCAGCCTGCCGGACCCCTGGCGCCAGGGGCGGCTGGAGCCGTTGAGCCTTGGCCTGACCAACTGCAACTACCGGCTGCGCCTCCCCTCGGGGCGCAGCTATTTTTTGCGGTGCGGACACCCGGATCCCCTGCGCCTCGGCATAGACAGAGCCACCGAATGGCAGCTCTATCAGGGCGCCGTGGGGCAGGGGCTGGCCTTGCCCTGCCATCACAGCGACCCCACCACCGGTCTGATGCTGCTGGACTGGTGCGACGAGCCGAACTGGCTGGTGGCTCCCCCGCCGCCGGAGGCACAGCCGCGGCTGCTGGCCGGGGTGCTCGGCCGCATGCATCGGCTGGCGTTGCCGACCGTGGTGATGGCGGTGCGCGCCCACGCCGCCGGTTATCGGGCGCGGCTGGCCCGGAGCCCCGACTGGTTGCCGGCGCTGGAGCGGGGTCTGCTCGCGAGCCGGGAGCCGGACGATTGCTGGCTCCCTTGCCACCACGATCTCAATCCGGCAAATTTGTTGGGAAACAGGCCCTGGGTCATCGACTGGGAGTATGGCGCCGCCGGTCACCCGGGCTTCGAGCTCGCCAGCATAGTGCGCACCCATGGCTGGAGCGAAGAACAGCAATGCCAGTTGGAGAGCTGCTATCTTGAAGGCAGGGGAGGCGCGTCTAAGCTGCTCAATGCCAAGGGATTTCAGGCCGAGGCCTTCCTGCCCTGGGTCGATTACATAGGCCTGCTGTGGGCCCTGTTGATGAGCGAGCAACAACCCGGGCCCGATTATCAGTCATTGATCGACACCAATCGTCGGCGACTGGAGTGAGACAGGGTGGGCCCAGCGTTGCGAGGGGCCGCCGCATCAGGAATGGATTGTTAGGCTAGCTATCAAAAAAGAGTCACTATTTCCAACATTCGTCTCTGGGCGCGAGGCCCGGTTCTTCACCGACAGGAGTCATGCATGCTGACCACCTTCTCATGGCGTCAACCCCGCAGCTGGAGCCTGCTGCTGCTCTGCCTGCTGCTGACGGGCTGTGCCACCCGGGTTATCTACTACTGGCTCGATTCCGCCATCGTCTGGCAACTGGACGATTACTTTTCGCTGGATCGCAGCCAGAAGACGCTGCTCGATGGGGAGGTGAAGGGGCTGATGGCCTGGCATCGCCAACACGAGCTGCCCATCTATGCCCGGGATCTCGACGCCCTGGCCAAGGCGGTGGCGAGCCCCATGAGCCCTGAGCAGGTCGCCGTGCACCTAGACAGAACACAGGCGAGCCTGACCCGCACCCTGGAAAATGCCATTCCCCGCACCGTGCGCCTGGCCCGTACCCTGACCGATGCCCAGGTGGCGCATTTCATGGGGGATCGGGTGAAACGCCAGCAGGAGCGTCAGCATGACTTTGCCACCGAATCCAAGACCGAGATGCTCAAGGGCTTTCGGGAGAAGATGAACGAGCGGCTGGTGTTCTGGATTGGCAAGGTCAAGCCGGCCCAGGAGCCGCTCATCGCCCAGTGGGCCGAGTGGCAATACGAGATGATGGGCCCCTGGCTCGAGTTTCAGGGGGCCTGGACCAAGGAGCTGGAGCGGCTGATGAAACAGCGCCAGAGCCCGGACTTTGGCAAGGAGCTGACCCGTTTGCTGCAGCAGGGTGATGGCCTGATGGACGGGCGCTTCACCGGCTATACTGAGCAGTCTCGCCAGCGCACCATTCAGTGGCTGAGCGATCTGAGCCAGTCGATGGATCTCTCCCAGCGTGCCCACCTCTATACCCTGCTCAAGGACTATGCAGAGGACTTCGAGGGGATGATCCCCAAGCCTTGATGGGGGTCGCAAATCGGAACAAGGGCGGCAGGCCACATGGCCTGCCGCCCTTGTCCTTGCTGGAGGGCTATGGTAGTTTGCCCGCTCACGTTAGCTAGGAATACCCCTTTTGAGCCTGTTGGACAAAGTGAAACTGGCGGCGATGACCCTGCTCATCACCCTCGCACTCTTGTTCTCTACCCTGTCGGTGGAGGGGTTCAAGGTATCTGGCGATCAGCCCGCAGCCGAGCAGGCGCTGGTGGTCCACGCTGCCAGCAGCGGCGATGATGGCATCGTCAAATTTGTCGGCTCCCACCAGAATCACCTGCTGCGCCTCGAGCACTCACTGCGCAGCGACAATGCCCCCCAGAATGTCGTCTACGAGCTGGTCCTGAGCTGGTCCCAGCAGGCCATCCTGTTGCTGCTGTGCGGCTTGCTGCTCTACGCCGCCCTCTTCTATCCCAGAAACAGCTTCGGCGATCACTTCGCCAGCATCCATAGCCGGCGCTTGCAGCGCCGACATCTGCAGTACCGCTTCTCCCAGAGTTTCCTCGCCTGACTCCGATGGGGTCAGTCAGCCGTCTGTTACCTCATCTCCTCTCTGTAGCTGTTTAGTTTTACTGAACAGTTAGGCTGTCTCGTTTCATTTTTTTGCGCGCTGCGAACGGCTTGTTCGCTGCCGCCGCCTTCGCCTGACAGAGGCTTTTGCCATGAGAAAAAAGAGTCATACCATCTTGAACCGCATGAGTGTGTGGCAGTACGCCCTGCTGCTACTCATGTTGGTGACCTTCGCGTTTTATTCCCTGCCCACCTTCTTCGGTGAGCAGCCGTCCCTCGGCCTGCACGGTCAGCGCAGCCTGACCGAGGCGCAGCGCACCCTGTTTGCCGACCACAAGATCAACCTGCTCAAAGAGGTGCAACAGCCGGAGCGGGTCGAGCTGGTGTTCGACAGCCAGGCCGATCAGCAGCGCGCCAAGCAACTGCTGGAGCAGCAGGGCTTCGAGAGCGCGGCCCTGACCCTGGAGTTCTACTCCAATGCCCCGACCTGGATAAGCCAGCTTGGCGCCGCCCCCATCAAGCTCGGGCTGGACCTGCGCGGCGGCTCCCAACTGCTGATCGGGGTCGATCTCAGTTTCGTTATCGACAACCAGACCAAGAACCTGGTGGACACCCTGCGCACCCAGTTCCGCGAGGCGCGCCTGCGGGGCGCCAACGTGGCCCGGGTAGCGGAAGGGGAGGTGCGCATCGTCCTGCCGGAGGCGGCCGACGAGACCCCCTGGCTCAACATCATCCGGGATGCCGCCGGTACCCGTCAGGATCAGTGGACCCAGAAGCGCAGCGGCAATGAGCTGCGGCTGGTGATGAGCGAGGCCGAGCGCACCCTGCTGGCCAACAACGCCGTGACCCAGAACCTGTCGATCCTGAAGAAACGGATCAACGAGCTCGGCATCGTCGAGGCCTCGGTCCAGCGCCAGGGTCAGGACGGCATCCGCATCGAGCTGCCCGGGGTGCACAACCCCAAGCAGGCGAAAGAGGTGATAGGTGCCACCGCGTCCTTGGCCTTCTACCAGGCCAAGCCGGACAGCAACTTCGTGATGGCGGATCGCAACGGCCAGTCGGTGGGCATGGTGCGCAAGCCGGTGCTGACCGGTGAGCACATCGTCGATGCCCGGGCGGGCATGGGAGAGATGGGTCAGCCCCAGGTGAGCATAGTGCTCGACACCCTGGGAGGCAGCAAGATGAACCAGTTCAGCCGCCAGCACGTGGGCAACGCCATGGCCACCGTCTTCACCGAGTACAAGACCAATGCCCAGGGCAAGCTGCGGGCCCAGAGCGAGGTGATCAACGTCGCCACCATCCAGACCGCCCTCGGCAACCAGTTCCGCATCACCGGCCTCGCCAGCGTGCCGGAAGCCCAGGAGCTCGCCATGTTGCTGCGGGCTGGCGCCCTCACCGCGCCGCTGAAGATCCTGGAGGAGCGCAGCATAGGCCCGACCCTGGGTCTTCAGAACATCGAGGCGGGCTTTACCGCCCTGGCGTTCGGCATGGCCGGCATGATGTTGTTCATGATGGCCTGGTATCGCAAGTTCGGTTGGGTCGCCATCACCGCGCTCATCGGCAACCTGCTGATGCAGGTAGGCATGCTGGCGGTGCTGCCGGGGGCCGTGCTGACCCTGCCGGGGATCGCCGGTCTGGTGCTCACCGTCGGCATGGCGGTGGATACCCATGTGCTGATCTTCGAGCGGATCAAGGACAGGCTGCGGGAGGGGGGGAGTCTGGCCAACGCCATCGATTTTGGCTACCGCTCCGCGTTCAGCACCATCTTCGATGCCAACATCACCACCCTGATCTGCGCCGTGGTGCTCTACTCCATCGGCTCCGGCCCGCTGCAGGGCTTCTCCATCACCCTGATCCTGGGGCTTATCTCCAGTATGGTGACCGGCATCTGGGGCACGCGCGCCATCATCAACCCCCTGTGGGGCAAGAGTAGCGCCAAGCTGCTGAGGGTATGACCATGACCTTGCGTCATCACGCCGCGCACCGCGCCAATTGCCTCCCGCAGGAGATCCTGCGTCACTTGTTGCCGAGGGTAGAACAATGCTGAGAATGATCGTTGCCATGGGCCTGACCCGCTGGCGTTACATTGGTTTGTGGATGTCCGTGCTGCTGACCGTCGCCAGCATCGCCGTGCTGGCCATCAACGGCCTCTCCCTCGGGCTCGACTTCACCGGCGGCATCTTGCTGGAGTTTCGCATCCAGACCCTGAAGGAGGCCCATGAGCTCAACGCCCTGCTCAGTGCCCCTCTTGCCGGGGCGGTGGAGCTGAGCGGCGCCGGTGTACCCGGCGAGTGGCTGATCAAGCTGCCCCCCCACGAGCTGCCCTGGCCGGCCGAGGAGCTGGCGGTGATGCTCGGTCAGCAACTCAACCTGCCGGTGGAGCTGCTGCGCACCACCATAGTCGGGCCCCAGGTGGGCGCCGAGCTGTTCCAGCAGGGGATGCTGGCGGTGCTGGTGGCCTCCCTGGCCATCTCCGTCTACCTGGCGGTGCGCTTCGAGTGGCGCCAGGCCATCGGCATCCTGGTGTCGGTGCTGCACGACGGTCTGGTGGCGCTTGGGCTGCTGGCGCTGTTCAACATCGAGTTCGATCTCAACGTGATCGCGGGCCTGATGGCGGTGATCGGCTACTCCTTGAACGACAGCATCGTCATCTCGGACCGGTTGCGGGACTTGCTGAGTTCGCGCACCAAGATGGGGATCCATGAGTGCTCCGACGTGGCGATCAAGGCCACCTTCAGCCGCACCATGATCACCTCGGGCACCACATTGTTCACCGTGGGTGCCCTGCTGCTGTTCGGCGGCGATGCGCTCTACGGCTTCTCCTTCACCCTGTTCGCCGGCATCCTGGTGGGGACCCTCTCTTCCATCACGGTCGCGTCCACCGTGCAGGAGCTGCTGGGTCTCTCGCCCCAGGCCTATCAGAAGAAAGAGGAAGAGACGCTAGCCGAGGCGGCCTGACGCTTCTTTATATCGTAATGAAATGTCGCAATGAAAAACGGGCCAGCTGGCCCGTTTTTTTATGTCCGGGATCCCGGTTTCCGGCTCAGAAGCCCGAGCCTGGCTGGCGCAGAAACTCGGTTTCTTCCGGGGTATCGGTGCGCCCCAGGATGGCGTTGCGATGGGGGAAGCGGCCGAAGCGATCGACGATCACCCGGTGGCGGCGGGCGAAATCCGCAAAGCCGGCGAAGGTGGCCTGAGCGGCCGTCTGGGCCTGCTCGCTCGCCAGCGCCTCGAACAGGGCCACGCTTCTGGCCTGCTGCTCACGGGACTCCGTATGTTCGAGGGGCAGGTAGAAGAAGACCCGGGCCAGCGGGGAGAGGGACTTGTCCGCCCCGAGCGACAGCCCCCTGAGGCAGAGATCGCGCGCCTTGGCGTCCTGGGCGAAGGCAGCCGGCGTGCCTCTATGGATGTTGCGCGGCAGCTGGTCCAGCAGCAGGATCAGCGCGAGTCGCCCGGTGGGCACCTCGGTCCAGGCGTCCAGCTTGCCGGCGGCGGCCGCCTCGGCCAGCTCGCCGAAGCGGGTGTCGAGCAGGGCGTCGGTCTCGTCGCTTTTCCCCCACCAGAGCGGGGCCTGTCTTGCGGCGCGGGGGGCGTCATCGGCGTCGTCGCCAAACCAGAAGTCGAGCAGGGGTTGCCAGGGTTGCATGGGAATTCCTTTGGCCAGGGGCTGGAGGGAACAACAAGGCCAATTGACCCTGTTATGGGAGCTGCCTAACGGGCGGCTTCTCGCTACACTGTGCCATCTTTTGCCCGAAACAAGGAAGCCTCTGTGAGCGGAACGCCTTTGTTGGCTCTACCGGGCAAATTCACCATAGCGATGATAAGGAACGCCTGACCTGATATGACCGGAACCAGTTTGTTGACCCTGCTGGGTAAATTCACCATAGCAATAAGGAACGCCTGATATGGCCGGAACCAGTTTATTGGCCCTGCTCGACGACATTGCCAGCGTGCTCGACGACGTGGCCCTGATGACCAAGATGGCCGCCAAGAAGACCGCCGGGGTGCTGGGGGACGATCTCGCCCTCAACGCCGAGCAGGTCTCCGGGGTGCGCGCCGAGCGGGAGCTGCCGGTGGTGTGGTCGGTAGCCAAGGGCTCGTTTCGCAACAAGCTCATTCTGGTGCCCGCCGCCATCGCCATCAGCGCCCTGGTGCCCTGGCTCATCACCCCCTTGCTGATGTTGGGGGGCGCCTATCTCTGTTTCGAGGGGGCGGAGAAGCTGGCCCACAAATTTTTGCCCCATGCCGCCGATGAGCCGCACGGCCAGGCCATCCCTGACGATCTGGTGGCCTTCGAGCAGCAGAAGATAAAGGGGGCCATTCGCACCGATTTCATCCTCTCCGCCGAGATCATCGTCATCGCGCTCGGCACAGTGCAGGGTTCGAGCCTGGGCCTGCAGATCGCCGTGGTGGCGGGCATCGCCCTGTTGATGACGGTGGGGGTATACGGCCTGGTGGGGCTCATCGTCAAGCTCGACGACATCGGCCTGCACCTGTTGCAAAAGCCCGATGCCAGCGCCTTGCGCCGCGCCCTGGGGCGGGGCCTGCTGGTGACGGCTCCTCGCCTGATGCACCTGCTGGCGCTGGTCGGCACCATCGCCATGTTCATGGTCGGCGGTGGCATCCTGGTTCATGGCTGGCCCTTCCTGCATCACCTGATTGAAGGGGCTGCCGCCAGCCTTGCCCCCCTGGCCGGCGTGGGCACCGTGCTGGCCGCCGTGACGCCGACCCTGCTCAACGCGCTGGCAGGCGTGGTGGCGGGCATGGTGCTGGTGCTGGCCATGACCCTGGTGAGCAAGCTCAAGCCCGCCAAGTAGCGGTGGCCAGCCGACAGGGGTCGTCGTTGCCCCTCGCCGGATCGGCCCGTTGAGCCGCCTGGGGGCTAGGCAAGCGTCGGCCCCCTTCGTACTATCCTCGCGGGCATAGAGGCGCAGCCATCCTCTGATACCCCCTTATCCGTGGCCCGGCGCCACCCACTTTCATCCGGGCCAGGCCCTTCTGATAACGAGCGTTCGATGCAACAACCTCTCTACCCACAGCAGTGGCAAAACCAGCATATCTATCCCTCCCTCGACAGCGCCGTGCTGGAAGCGGACATGAGCCTGGCCCGCGCCAGTCTCGACGAGCTGGGGGTTGTCATTGGCACGCTGGCGACGGTGCGAGGGCAAGCGGATGCCCTGTTGGGGTTGCTGCGGGAGGTGCGCCAGCGAGCCCAGCGCATTCGCAACATCGGCTGGAACATCGCCGTGCTGGCGGCCTGCAACGGCAGTCAGGATGCCCGGGAGCCGCTGGCCAAGCAGTTGGCCTCCCGCGCCCGCGCCCTCAACGCCGATCTGTTCAAGACCCTGGCGCCGGTGGAGGATCTGATGCTGGGGTTGCCGACGGCCGAGTTCGAGCAACTGATGCAGGATCCCCTGCTGGGGGAGGAGGATTACCGCCTGCGCCACGAGCGGCGCCTGCAGGATCAGCGCCTGCCGGTGGAGGCCGAGCAGCTGGTGATCGGCCTCGGCACCGACGGCCTGCACGGCTGGGGCAACCTCTACAACGATCTGGTGGGGAAAATGCGCCTCTCCATCGATGGGAAAGAGAGGGGGCTAGCCGAGGCCAGCAACCTGCTGTCGAGCCCGGACAGGGCCCTGCGCCGGGAGGCCTTCGACGCCATCAGCGCCGCCTGGGAGGGAGAGCAGGAGGCGGTGGCCGCCATCCTCAACGCCCTGAACGGCTGGCGCCTCGAGCTGGCCCGCCAGCGCGGCAAGGTGCGCTTGCTCGATGCACTGGATCTGTCCTGCCATCAGAGCCACATCGAACGCGCCACCCTGGATACCCTGATGGCCGAGACCTATCGTGCCCGTGGGCTGGGCCAGCGGGCGCTGGCGCTGATGGCCGAGCGGCTCGGCATCGATGAGCTGGGACCGGAGGACTTGTTTGCGCCGCCCCCGGCCGCGACTAGTCGGGAGATCCCGTTCGAGGAGGCCATCAACATCATAGCCGCGGCCTTCACCCGCTTCGATCCCGAGATGGGGGACTTCGCCCGCATGATGGCCGAGCGCGGCTGGATCGATGCGGCGCCGACCCCGAACCGGCGCACCGGCGCCTATTGCACCAAGTTTGCCGATCCGGTGGAGCCGCGGGTGTTCATCACCTACGCGGGCACCATGGACAACGTCATCACGCTCGCCCACGAGCTGGGGCATGCCTGGCACAACTGGCTCATCCGCGATCTGCCCATGAGCCAGCGCAGCTACCCCATGACGCTGGCGGAGACCGCCTCCATCTTCGCCGAGACCCTGGTGCGCAGCGCCCTGTTCGAGCTGGCCGACGGCGTGGAGCAACGCCAGGCCATCGCCTGGGCCGAAGCCGACGGCGCCGCCACCTTCCTGGTCAACATCCCGGCCCGCTTCGACTTTGAGCAGGCGCTGGTGGCCGCCCGTGGCCAGGGTTATGTCTCGGCCGCGCGGCTCAGTGCCCTGACGGACGAGGCCTGGGGCCGCTGGTACGAGGGCAGTCTGGCGCGCTATCACCCCCTGTTCTGGGCCGCCAAGGCGCATTTCTCCATCGCGGGCTTTGGTTTCTACAACTACCCCTACCTGTTTGGCTATCTGTTCAGCCTCGGGGTCTATCACCAGCTGATGAGCCGCAAGGCCGCAGGCGAAACGGACGTGGCTCAGGCCTATCGCGCCCTGCTGCGAGATACCGGCCGCATGAGCGCCGAGGCGCTGGTGGAGAAACACCTGGGCCAGGACATCCGCGAGGCGGCGTTCTGGCAGGGGAGCCTGGCGCTGGTGGAGGATGCGGTGAAGCGCTTCGAACACCTCTGCCGCTGAGCCCGCTCATCCCGCAATGAAAAGCCGCCGGGCAGCCTGTCTGCCCGGCGGTTTTTTTACGAGGGGTCGCCCGGTCGCACCGGCCCCACCAGCAGGGGGCGGGTCTGCAGGCTGGGATCCGGCTGGTAGCCGTTGAAGAAGAGATTCAGCAACACAGAGCTCAGGGTCGCCAGCAGGATGCCGCTGTGCAGCAATGGCTGCAGCGCCTCGGGAAAGCGCTGGAAGAAGTGCTCGGACACCGTGGGGATCATGCCTATTCCCAGGCTGATGGCGACGATGAACAGGTTGTGGCGATTGCCGGTGTAATCGGCCCGCGCCAGGATGCGGATGCCGGTGGCCAGCACCATGCCGAACATCACTATGCCGGCGCCCCCGAGCACGAAGGGCGGGATGGAGGCCACCATCAGCGACATCTTGGGGATGAGGCCGAAGGCGAGCAGGATCCCCCCCGACATCACGCAGACCCAGCGGCTCGCCACCCCGGTCACGCTCACCAGCCCGATGTTCTGGGAGAAGGAGGTGTGGGGGAAGCTGTTGAAGATGCCGCCGATGATGGTGCCGATGCCATCCACCCGCAGGCCGCGCACTATGTCGCCCCGGGTGGCCGGATGACCGACGATGTCGCCGAGGGCCAGAAACATCCCCATGGATTCGATGAAGGTGATCAGCATGATCACCGTCAGGGTGGCGATGGAGATGGGATCGAAGGTGGGCCAGCCGAAGGCGAACGGCACTATGGGGGCGAACCAGGCCGCCTCATCGAGGCCGGTCAGGCTCACCTCTCCCATGAAGATGGCGATGACGAAACCGAACAGTATGCCGAGCAGGACCGAGATGTTGGCGAAGAAGCCGCTGGCAAAGCGGGTCACCAGCAGGATGAAGGCGAGCACCAGGAAGCTGGTGCCGATGTAGAGCGGACTGCCGTACTCGGGATTGCCCTTGCCCCCCGCCATCCAGTCGATCCCCACCTGCATGATGCTGATCCCGATGGAGGTGATGACCACCCCGGTCACCACTGTGGGGAAGAGCGGCATCAGGCGGCCGATGAGAGGCACCAGCAGGGTGGAGATCACCCCGGCGGCGATGGTCGCCCCGAAGATGCCGGGCAACCCCAGCTCCGGGTTGCCGCCGATGGCGAGCATGGGCATGACGGCGGCGAAGGTGACCGACATGATGACCGGCAGGCGGATCCCGGCGAAGCGGCCTATCCCCAGGCATTGCAGCAGGGTGACGATCCCGCAGCAGAACAGATCCGCGCTGATGAGGTAGGAGATCTGTGCCTTGGGCAGCCCCAGACTGCCGCCGACGACCAGCGGCACCGCCACGGCGCCCGCGTACATCACCAGCACATGCTGCAGGCCGAGGGTGAACAGCTGGCCGAGGGGAAGCACGCGCTCGACTTCGTCGACGGGTGGCGCCGTGGTGGCCTGATCGGCCTGTTGGGAGTTGATCTGGTGCATGAACCCTTACTCCTTGCGGCCCGAGCGTCTGCGGTCGGGCAAGATGATCCTGGCAGGCCCGCTCATTGCGGTCGCCGGGTGGCTGGGTGAGAGGGGCCGGCTGGCGATCGCCTCGTCAGGAAGGAGAGTGCACAAAACATGCTCAATAGAGGGGGAGAGGGGCCAATCCGGCATGCGCCCTGACGGTTTTGTGGCGAGGGTCACAAGGGTGAGCGGGGGAGGCGGCCAATCGTTTACCTGGCTGGGCGTTGGGGTTATCAGATTGGTAGCGCGCCTATCATTCGGGGCGCGCTGGCTCTCAGTTTGATAGGGAGGGGGGCAATCTGGTTTCACTCGCAACCTGGGACGTGATCCAAAGCAAGAAAGTGGGATGTTTTGGTGGCGCATGGGCCCGCCGCTGGAGTAGGTTCGAGGGAACCGTCACAGTTTCTGAGGTCTTATCCATGATCATCTATCTGCATGGCTTCGATGCCACCAGCCCCGGCAACCATGAGAAAGTGCTGCAGTTGCAGTTCATCGATGATGATGTGCGTTTCGTACACTACAGCACGGTTCACCCCCGCCATGACATGAGCCACCTGCTCAAGGAAGTGAAGAAGCAGCTCGACATGAGCACGGATCCCAAACCGCTGATCTGCGGCGTGGGGCTCGGTGGCTACTGGAGCGAGCGGATCGGCTTTCTGTGCGGCATCAAACAGGTGATCTTCAATCCCAATCTCGACCCGGCGATCAACATGCAGGGGCGGATCGACAGGCCGGAAGAGTACGACGACATCGGCACCAAGTGTGTAACCGAGTTTCGTAATAAAAATTCAGGGAACTGCCTGTGCATCCTTTCCGTCCAGGATGAAATCCGCGATAATCGGGAGACTGAACGTGAGCTGAAAAATTATTACGACATCGTGTGGGACGATCGCGAGACCCATAAATTCAAGAACATCTCGCATCACCTGCAGCGGATGAAGGCCTTCAAGGAAGCCTGAGCCAGCACGTCGACCGTTTTCGTTTCAGGGAGCCGGTGGCTCCCTTTCGTTTTGAGGAACCAAGGGAAATTATCATGATGAATATTGTCGTTGTCGGTGGTGGCGCCGGCGGGCTCGAGCTCGCGACCAGTCTGGGGCGCAAGCTGGGCAAGAAGAACAAGGCCAAGGTCACCCTGGTGGATCGCAACCGCACCCATCTGTGGAAACCCCTGCTGCACGAGGTGGCCACCGGCTCCATGGACGCAGGCATCGATGCCCTGAGCTATCAGTCCCACGCCAAGAACCACGGCTTCGATTTCCAGCTCGGCAGCCTGACCGACATCAAGCGCGACGAGAAACGCATCGTGCTGGCGCCTATTCACGACGAGAACGGCGAACTGGTGGTACATGAGCGGGAAGTGGCGTACGACGTGCTGGTGATGGCCATCGGCTCCGTCTCCAACGACTTCAACACCAAGGGCATCAAGGATCACTGCATCTTCCTGGACAGCCCCTCCCAGGCTCATCGCTTCTACAACAGCATGATGAACCGCTTCCTGCAGTTCGCCACCGAATACCAGCCGGGCGACAAGGTGAAGATCGCCATCGTCGGCGGCGGCGCCACCGGGGTCGAGCTCTCCGCCGAGCTCTACAACGCGGTGGAGCAGCTCTATGCCTACGGCTTCAAGAATCTCACGACCGATAGCCTGAAGGTGACCCTGGTCGAAGCGGGCCCCCGCATCCTGCCGGCCCTGCCGGAGCGCATCAGCGGCGCCGCTCACCAGGAGCTGGTGAAACTCGGGGTGGACGTGCGCACCGCCACCATGATCACCGAAGCCACGGCCGAGGGTCTGCACACCAAGGATGGCGAGCTGATTGAAGCGGACCTCATGGTGTGGGCCGCCGGCATCAAGGCGCCGGACTTCATGAAGGACATCGCGGGTCTGGAGACCAACCGCATCAACCAGCTGGTGGTGAAAGAGACGCTGCAGACCACCCGTGACGAGAACATCTTCGTCATCGGTGACTGCGCCGCCTGCCCGCAGCCGGACGGCAAGTTCGTGCCGCCGCGCGCCCAGTCCGCTCACCAGATGGCGAGCCAGGCGTTCAAGAACATCCTGGCCAAGATGAACGGTGGCGAGATGAAGCCTTACCTCTACCACGATCACGGCTCCCTGGTGTCCCTCAGCCGCTTCTCCACCGTGGGCAGCCTGATGGGCAACCTGATGCGTGGCTCCATGATGGTGGAAGGCTACCTGGCGCGCATGGTCTACATCAGCCTGTATCGCATGCACCAGGTCGCCCTGCACGGCTACATCAAGACCGGCCTCATCATGTTGGTGGGCCGCATCAACCGGGTGCTGCGCCCGAGCATGAAGCTGCACTAAGCAAGCGGGGTTCGTTCAGAGCATCCGCATGCTGGTGGGGCGTTTCAACCGGGTGCTGCGCCCGAGCATGAAGCTGCACTAAGCAAACGGGGCTCGTCCAGAGCATCCACATCGACAGAGGAGAGGCCGCGGCCTCTCTTTTTTTATCCCTGTCCGAGGCGCTTGAACCGATGAGGGATAGCCTTATAGAGCGACAGGCTATTAGCGCAGGGGGGATGTCACCCCCCGCCGCTTTGGGGTAGTCTGGAACCCATTATCTCAGCTGGAGTTTATGATGATCCTCTCAACTACCCCCACCCTGGAAGGCAAGAGCATTCGCGAATACCGCGGCATCGTTGTGGGCGAAGCCATCCTCGGCGCCAACATCTTCAAGGACCTGTTCGCCGGCATTCGCGACATCATCGGCGGCCGCTCCGGCGCCTATGAGAAGGAGCTGGCCCGCGCCCGGGAGATCGCCTTCGATGAGCTCAAAGAGCGGGCAGAGGCGCTGGGTGCCAACGCCGTGGTCGGCATCGACATCGACTACGAGGTGGTGGGCCAGAACGGCAGCATGCTGATGGTCAGCATCAGCGGCACCGCCGTGGTGATCTAACCGCTTTGCCGCCAGCGGGCGGCGCCGTGCAGTCCCGAAAGCCGATCCCAGGATCGGCTTTGTTCTGCGTTGGATTCTGGACAGCGCGATGAGGGGTTTGGACATCGCCGGCCGAGCCTCAAGAAGAGGGCCCCACGGCTCTCCCGGGGCCTGAGGAGGCGCTTGTCCGCCGCTCCCGCACCGGTTTGTTGTTCACTTCCAATGAACAAATGCCATTCCATGTTCGATTTTCTTAAACAAAAATGGGCATGATTGGCACCGTTCGGCCCCTTGTTGGGGCGCCAAGAGATGGCTTAGGATGAGGCTCGACATCGGGCCCTCAGGCTCGGTAGCAAGGTGTTAGTACAGAGGCCTTATCCATGACGCTGCTCAAGCCGCCCGGGCTCAAACCCGGCGACACCATAGGTTTTTTCTCTCCCTCCAGCGCGGCCACCGCCTGGGCGCCGCATCGCTTCAAGCGCGCCAAGGCCTATCTGACGGCCCAGGGCTTCGAACTCAAGGCGGGCAGCCTGACCGGCGCCCAGGATCACTGGCGCTCCGGCTCCATCGCCGCGCGGGCCGCCGAGCTCAATGGGCTCATCCGCGATCCCGAGGTGCGCGCCATCATGTCGGTCATCGGCGGCAGCAACTCCAACTCCCTGCTGCCTTATCTCGATTACGAGGCGCTGAAACGGGATCCCAAGATCCTTGTCGGCTACTCGGACGTGACGGCGCTCTTGCTCGGCATTCACGCCAGAACCGGGCTGGTCACCTTCTATGGGCCTGCGCTGGTGGCCTCCTTCGGCGAATTGCCGCCCCTGGTGGATGAGACCCTGGCCGGCTTTCACCAGATCTGCATGGCCGGAGCCGCAGAGGTGTCCCACCGGCTGCCGACACCGAGCAGCTGGAGCGAGGAGCGGCTCGATTGGGAGCACCAGACCCGGGCCAAGGCGTGCCGGCCCAACCGGTTAGTCTCGGTGGGGTCGGGCAAGGTGCGGGGCCGGCTGATGGGCGGCAACCTCAACACCCTGGCGGGGATCTGGGGTTCCCCTTATATGCCATCGATTGAAGCTGGGGATATTCTGCTGCTGGAAGACAGCCTGCTGTCCGCCGAAACCGTTGAGCGATCCTTTGCCCACCTCAAGCTGTGCGGGGTGTTCGATCGCATTGGGGCCCTGGTGCTCGGCAAGCACGAGCTGTTTGACGATCGGGGCAGCGGCAAGCGGCCGCTCGACATCCTGCTGGAGGTGGTGGGGGAGCCGCGTTTCCCCATACTGGCGGAGTTCGACTGCGCCCACACTCACCCCATGCTGACCCTGCCGCTCGGTATCCAGGCCGAGCTGGACCTCGATGACCAGTGCCTGACCCTGATGGAATCCTGGCTGCGCTAGCCGGGGGGATAAAAAGAGGCCGCAGTTGCGGCCTCTTTTGTTTGCGTCAGGGGTGATCAGGGCAATGTATCGACTCGGAGGGTATTGCAAGGATCTATGGCCCTCGTGTCTCAATCGATCAGGGCAATGCATCGGCTCGGAAACTGGCGCGGATCTGAGGCACCAGGGGCGAGGGATCGAAGCCTTTCTCCTCCCCCAGCACCGGGTGGAGCAGGGCCACCTCCGGGATGGGGGTGAGATCGCCGGTCAGCAGCGCTCGGGTGGCCTGGCCCATCTGGTAGAGCTGGCGCACCGGGGCGAACTGGCGATCGAGTGCGATCCCGCCATCATTGCGGGTGAAGGCCATCATGGGGATCTGATAGGCGGCATCCCGCGGCGGCTTGGCGCCGTGAATGTCCTTGCCCGCCGACATCAAGAACGGCTGATGATCGCCGAAGGCCACCACCAGATAGCGTTTATCGGAGGCATCGAGCGTCCTGAGCAGCCGCTCCAGGGAGGCCATGGCATCCACCACCCCGGTGTAGTAGGTGTTGAGCAACTGGCGGTCGGCCGCGCTCTGATCCGGGCAGGCCTTGTCCATCTGCTGGGCCTGGTAGCGATCCCCGTCGAAGGGGCCGTGGCCCTGCATGGTGACCGCATAGGCAAAGAGCGGCTGGCTGTCTTGCTCGCTGCGCTTGAGCAGGTGCGAGATCAGCGCATCGTCCGAGATGTAGAGCCCCTTGTGTTCGAGGCTGGTGAAGCGGGTATCGAACCAGCGATCCTCATACCCCAGCGCCGGTATGGCCTTGGCGCGGCCCCAGAACTTCTCCACATAGGGGTGGGCGAACAGGGTCTTGTAGCCGCTCTGCCTGGCGCTGTTGGCGAGCCCCGGCACCTTGTCAGAGAGGTAGTAGTAGGGCACCACCCCCTGCTTGAGCAGGCCCACCGGCAGGCCGGTGTTCATCTCGAACTCCGCCAGCACCGTCATGCCGCCGGTGGTGGGGGAGTGGATGGTCTTTTGCCACTGTTGCACCCCGACGGGCAGGCTCAGGGTGGGGGCGGGGGCGCAGATCTTGCCTTGCCAGTCGAGCCAGAGTGACTCGTATTGCAGCACGATCACCAGATCGAAGCGGGGAGGCTGGCGCTGGGCCGTTTGGACGGGATCCCGGTGACCGAGCTCGGGGGCGCGCTCGTTGATCTGCAAGGGGTAGCGAAAGATGTTGCCGCTTTGCAGCATCTCGTCCACCAGGCTGAACAGGTAGAGGCCGGGGCCGGAGCGGATGATGTCGCGGTGGTAGTTCACCGCCCTGTCCACGTAGCGCACGTTGGCCCCCAGCAGCTTGTTGCCGGTCTGGGTGGCGAACACGCACAGGGCGAAGAAGGCGGCGGTGGCGGCGGCGGTGCGCAGTACCCAGCGCGACAGGGCGAAGCGCCAGCACACAAACAGCAACAGCAGGGCCCCCAGCACCGGCAGCACCGGGTGCTGATCGAGCAGTATGTGCACCAGCGCCAGCAGGTTGCCGAGATCGTCCCCCCCAAGCGGCACCCCGTAGATGGCGATCTTCATGAAGTTGGCGAGCAGGCCTATGCCGGACAGCGCCGTGAACACCAGCCCCATGTAGAGGTTGAACCCCGCCAGGGCGCACAGGCTCCAGCCCAGCACCATGCTGCCCCAGGCCAGGTAGTAGTGCTCGGTGCGAAAATCGGACCAGAGCAGAAACTCCCCCAGTTTGAACACCACGAAACCGTGCAGCAGCACGAAGGTGAGGTTGCCGAGCAGCAGGCTGCCAAGCACCCGGGTGCCGTAGCTCTGGCGCAGCCTGGGCATCAGTACCCGCAGCGCTGCGGCGCTCACCAGCAGCACCAGCAGCAGGCTGACCATCAGATAGGTCAGGTTGAAGCCGCGTTCGGGCAGGGTCTGCAGGATCTGGCTGTACTCGGCGCTCTCCGGCCTATCCTTGAGCAGCAGGCCGATGCGCAGCTGGTAGCGACTGTCCAGGGCATCATCCGGCGCCCTGAGCGTGCTGTTGAGATCCAGGGTGCAGCGCTCCTTGCGGCACTTTTGCCGCTTCTCCACCGCCTGGCTCAGCTGATCGATGCGAACGCCCTTGTCGTTGAGCAGCTCGACTCGCACCTTGTCCCCCGCCTGCAATGGCTTGAGCAACTGCCACTGGCTGCGCACCACCAGATAGAGACCACGACTGTCACTCTTGTAGAGCAGACTGTGACGGTTGAGGGTGGCGAGCGGCTGATCGGCGGGCCCCAGGATCAGCGGCTCTGCCCGCCCGAGCCAGTTGCCGGGGTTGAGCACCGGCAGGGCCAGGGTCAGCAGCAGCAGGGCGGCCAGCAGGCCAAACAGCAACCTGGCCAGGGGCGAGGAGGGGGGAGTGCTGCGAGCTGAGAGAGGGGCATTCATAAGGAGCTCATCCTTGGAGCGGGTGGGATCGCGGCGAGCGACTGTATTTATTTTGACCCGATGGTGCTGGGCTTGTTCCTCGATGTCAATTCAATGACAGCGAGATGAATATTGTGTGACGACCTCAGCGTGCAAATTGTGATCCCGATCCTGCGGACACATTCATTCTGTGATGAAAGCGGCATCATGGCGCTTTGCCGCTGGTCTGCCGCCACCTTGCTGCTTAGTCTCTCAATATGGACGGAGGTACATGTATGAATCCCAAGGTTGCGGCACGTCAGGCAAGGTTGCTCCAGATGCTGGAGAACAAAGAGGAGATCCGGATCGGGCGCGAGCGCGATTGCCCCCTGCCGCTTGCGCAATTGCTCAGGCTGGCCGAGGGGCACCCGGATGTGCTCAAGGTCTATGGTCACGGGCTCACCGCCGAGGTGTTCCATCTCAAGGTGGAGGATCATCACTGGTGCCTGAAACGGCGCAGGCAGGAGTCTCTGGTGGCGAACGTCGATGGCCAGACCGCCTTTCTCACCGAGCTCGAACGGCGCCGTGAGATCGAGAGCCTGCGTGAACTGCATCCCACCATCCTCTCCAACGTGGTCTGCACCAGCTTCGGCTCGGCCCGGGCCGGGGTGCTGGTCTCCCCCTGGCTCAGAGGGGATCCGGTGCACAAGCTCGATGAACGCAACCTGGCGCAGATGCTGGCCATCGAGGCCGAGCTCGCCCACTGGGGCTGGTTTGACTGGGATCCGAGCCCGGGCAACCTGCTCGACGACGGCCAGCAGATCTCGGTGTTCGACTTTGGCTACATGTGGCCCTTCGATCCCCGCCACGAATTCAACTCCAACGGCCTGTCCGACCCGGAGTTTCACGTGCCTGAGCGGCTGGAGACCCGCACCCTGTCCGGTCTCTGGCTGGACGCCGCCGATCCCATGCCACAGTTTCGCCACTGGCGCGAGCTCTGCCTGGCCTGGGCCAAGTCCGAGCTGCAATACCTGAACCGGGAGGGGGCCAGCGCCGCCGTGCTGGCGCGGCTGCAAGGGTTGGTGGGGGAGTGGAGTGCGGCGCTGGCGAGTGACGAGGCGCTGGCCGCCAGCTGGTGGCGGGACATGTATCGCAGCCATCGGCTCGACATCCTGGACGATCTCAGCGGCAAGAGCTGCGGCCCGCTCACCCTGCGCCGCCTCGACTGGCTGGAGATGGCGGTGGGGGAACACTTCCCCGCCCTGGTCGACAATCTGGGACCCGACGAGGCCGGGCTCGGCCAGACCGGCCTCTTGCAAAAACTCGCCGGCCTGCGCGAGCAGATCCGGGCCTACCAGCTGCCAGCATCCACCCGGGTCGCCTCGGGGGCGGGCCACGCCACCGTCTAGCGGGGCTTGCGGCGTCAAAAGGTGCGGAGTCAAAAAAAGAGGGGCCAAGGCCCCTCTTTCTCATGACGGCTCGCCGGCGATGGCTAGTCGACTAGTCGAGCAACTCCTGATGGAGGCGGTTGACGATGTGGCCGGCCTCGCCCTCTTTCACCAGGAAGCAGAGGTTGTGGGCGCTGGCGCCGTAGCAAATCATGCGGATGTTGTGCTCGCGAATGGCATCGAACACCTGGCTGCCGACCCCGACGGCCTCGCTCATGCGGTTGCCGATGAGCGCCACCAGCGCGAAGCCGGTCTCCACTTCCACCTTGCACAGCTGGCCGAGCTCCGCCAGCACCTTGTCGCTGAGGATGGGCTCGCCGTTGCTCTGACTGCCGGTGTGATCCAGGGTCAGCGACACGCTCACCTCGGAGGTGGTGATGAGATCCACCGAGATGCGGTGGCGGGCCAGAATGCCGAACACCTCGGCCAGGAAGCCGTAGGCGTGGAACATGTTGAGGCTGTGCAGGGTGACCAGCACCTGCTGGCGGCGCAGGGCCACGGCCCGGAACAGCGGGTTGGTGCTGGTGCTGGCGCGGATCCAGGTGCCGCCGGCGGCCGGATCCTTGGCGGAGCCGACGAATACCGGAATGTCCTGGCGCAGGGCGGGTTGCAGGGTGGCCGGGTGCAGCACCTTGGCGCCGAAGGTGGCCATCTCGGCCGCCTCCACGAAGCTGATTTCTGGGATGGGGCGGGCCCGGGTGACCAGACGCGGATCCGTGGTGTAGATGCCGGGCACATCGGTCCAGATCTCGATACTGGCCGCATCCAACGCCTCGGCCAGCAGGGCCGCGCTGTAGTCGGAGCCGCCCCGGCCCAGGGTGGTGGTGCGGCCATCGGCATCGGCGCCGATGAAGCCCTGGGTGATGATGAGGCTGTCGCCGAACAGCGGGCCTATCTTGCTCTGGCAGAGCGCGCGGGTGGCGGCCAAGTCAACGCTCGCCTTGCCAAAGCGGCTGTCGGTGCGCATCAGCTGGCGCACATCCTGCCACTGGGCCTTGATCCCGCGCTGGTGCAGGAGTTCGGTGAACAGACGGGTGGACATCAGCTCGCCACAGGCGATGAGCCTGTCCGCCAGCTCCGCATCCGTGTGCTGGCTGGCCTGGCGGGCCATGGTGCGGATCTCGCCGAGCTGGGCGTGGATGAGGGCGCTGACCTCCTCTGGGTTGCCGAGGGCACTCAGGATGGCGTGCTGGATCCCGGCGAGCTTGGCGAGCTGGGCGTCCTGGCCCGCCTCGTCGAGTTCACCCTGGGCCAGGCTCACCAGCAGGTTGGTGACGCCGGCGCTGGCGCTCAGCACCACCACCCGGGTCACCGGATTGGCCAGCACCACGTCGGCGCAATGGTTCATGGCCGCGGCATCGGCGACACTGGTTCCGCCAAATTTGGCGACGTTGATCGGGCTCATTGCATACTCCAGTCTTAAGGTGAAAATCCAGTTTCATCAGGCAAAAGAGAGGAGGAGGCTGAAATGGCAGGAAAGCGCGAGGATCCCGGCCAGAAGCACTCCACCCGCGGTGCCCATCCCACAAGAATCCAACTGGATGCCTGTGGGATGCACACGACCGATGACAACCCGGGGGATTCAGCCCCCGCAGCCGACGTGGCGGTGTCCAGTGACCTGCCTCGTCTCGGCGCTGCTCCCCCTGACCCAAGTTCATCGGACTCTGGCGTCCTCCCTTGGGCTGCCTGGGCAGCGCTCCTCTTCTGGTGCCACCTTGGAAGGTGGCGTGCATGTAGAAATACCCCGCACTGGATTGCACTGTCAATCGAGTTTATAAAAAAATCAACAATGGGTCAGAACCCGGTACAAGATCAATCAGTTACAAGCGAGGCTTGTACAAAGTGTTACAGGATAGTCCTGGACAGTACCTTGGAGCGGCGCTGCCAGTTGTAGAGCCGTTGCCGCTCGACCGGCAGGTCCTCCACCTCCAGCGGCTCGAAGCCCCGCTCCCGGAACCAGTGAATGGAACGGGTGGTGAGCACGAACAGGCGGCGGATCCCGAGCCGTTTGGCCCGCTCGGCCACCTTGGCGACCAGCTGATCCCCGCGGTTGGAGTTGCGGTACTCGGGGTGGATGGCGACGCAGGCCATCTCGGCCATGGCCTCCTCCATGAAGCAGTAGAGGGCGGCGCAGCCGATGATGAGGCCGTCGCGCTCTATGATGGTGAACTTGTCGATTTCCATCTCCAGCTGCTCGCGGGAGCGGCGCACCAGTATGCCTTCCTCCTCCAGCGGGCGGATGAGGTCCAGGATGCCACCGATGTCTTCGATGGTGGCGGCCCGCGCCCGCTCGGCGCTCTCACGCACTATCTGGGTGCCGAGGCCGTCGCGGCTGAACAGCTCCTGCAGCATGGCGCCGTCGTCCTGGTAGCTCACCAAGTGGGAGCGGGGTACGCCCCCGCGGCACGATGCGATGGCGGCGCGCAGGTAACGGGCGGTACCGGACATCTCCTCACCGGCCTGCTCCAGCTCCACCAGCAGCTCTTCCGCCTGCTCGGGGAAGAGCTCGGAGATGGCCTCGCCGTGGCTGTCCATGACCCCCTGGGTGCTGCTGAAACAGATGAGCTTGTCCGCTTTGAGATCCACCGCCACCCGCCGCGCCACCTCTTCCGAGCTGAGGTTGAAGCTCTCGCCGGTGACCGAGCAGCCGATGGGGGAGATGAGCACCAGCCCCTGTTGATCCAGCTGGCGGCCTATCCCCTCCACGTCGATGCGGCGCACCCGGCCGCTGTGGCAGTAGTCGATGCCATCTTCCACCCCGAGCGGCTGGGCGGTGACGAAGTTGCCGCTCACCACGCTGATGCGCGCCCCCTGCATGGGGGTGTTGGCCAGCCCCATGGAGAGCTGGGCCGTGATGTCGTACTGCAGGCCGCCACACACCTGTTTGATGATGTCGAAGCTCTCGTCGTCGGTGACCCGGATGCGCCTGTGGTATTGCGCCTCGATGCCGGCGCGGGCCAGCGCCTCGTCATTTTGCGGGCGCGAGCCGAACACCAAGACCAGGCGAATGCCGAGGGTCTGCAGCAGAGCGATGTCGCTGACGATGTTGGCAAAATTGGGGTGGCAGATGGCTTCCCCGCCCATCATCAGCACGAAGGTGGCACCCCGGTGCACGTTGACATAGGGGGTAGACTGCCGAAAGGCATAGACCAGGCTGGGTTCGCGTTCACGCACGTGAGATTTCTTCCATAAAAAAACAGCAATTCGCTCAATATATGAAAATAAATGCACAAATCAAGACTAAATATTGATTTCGCGGATTTTTTGCCTCCTTTTTATCCGGCCGGGGCGCAGTGGTGCCCTGGCGGAGGGGCCAAGTCCGGCGGGGAGCGGCTCACCCCAGCGCGGCCGCGCTCCCGGTTGATCCGGCCAGATAACCTGTTATCTTCGATACTCCTTTTCGTCAGTCGCGGCGATACGCGCGTTTTTATACAAGGACAGGGCAGATGGAGCAGATTATTTCACCGGCAGAGGCGCTGCCGGGTCGTCGGGAGGCGCTGGTGATAGGCCAGCAGCATGCGGTGAATGGTCACCCGACCCAGGGCCCCTGGCCCGAGGGCATGGAGCTTGCCTGGTTTGGCATGGGTTGCTTCTGGGGCGTGGAGCGCCTGTTCTGGCAACAGCCCGGCGTCTATTCTACCGCCGCCGGCTATCAGGGCGGGCTGACCCCCAATCCCACCTACAAGGAGGTGTGCAGCGGTCTGACCGGTCATGCGGAGACGGTGCAGGTGGTGTTTGACCCCAAGGTCATCAGCTACGGGGATCTGCTCAAACTGTTCTGGGAGCAGCACGATCCGGCCCAGGGCATGCGCCAGGGCGGTGACATCGGCACCCAGTACCGCTCGGTGATCTTCTATGACGACGACAGCCAGGAGGCCATCGCCCAGCAGAGCCAGGCAGCCTACCAGCAGGCGATGATGGCGAGCGGTGACGTCCGCACCATCAGCACCCGCATCCTGCCGCTGGCGCCCTTCTACTACGCCGAAGATTACCACCAGCAGTATCTGGAGAAGAACCCGGAAGGTTACTGCGGCCTGGGCGGGATCGGGGTCTGTCTGCCACCCAGCCTGAACCGCTGAGTGCGTCGTTCATGCAGAAAAAGGGGCCAATTTGGCCCCTTTTTCATGTATTTCATGTAAATGAAAAAAAACTGAAAAAAATCTGTCATGGCGAGGAACTTAACAGAACTTCAACTGACTAACAGGGTAGCTACCATGGATGGCAGCCAAGACCAGACACATTTCTTGCCTCGATATTCATTCAACTTAGACAAGCGCGATGAATTGGAAATGATAGCAAGCAGGGCTGCCCGATGAGGCGGCCCTTTTCATTTGGGGTGGTGCAAGGCGGGGCGAACTTGGGGCAGGGGGCTTGCGCGCGGCCTAGCCTATGGTGCTGTCGAACAGGTTCTTGATGAGATCGATGAATTCATTGAGGAAGTCCTGCTGCTGCGGGGTCGGTGCCCGCAGCCAGACGGCGGAGAGCACCTCTTCCAGATCGGCGACCACGGCGTCGGCTTCCTGCATGATCATGAAGCGCACCTTGGGATCGAGTTGGGGGTTCTGCTCGCAGATGGCCATCAGGTTGTCGGCCACCCGACCGCTCACCAGATCCTCGATGGTCTGATTGCCCGTGCCCTGCTGCTGGCTCTCGAACAGTCCCAGACTCTCGACCAGATACTCTACCAGCGCGATATAACCTTCGCTCTCTACCACCATGATGGCTGCCTTCATTGATTGCTATGGGAAATTTGGGGGTATTTTAGTGGCTGGCCCTAGCTTGGCAAGCGGCAGTGGAGGCGATGGCGGATAAAACTGACCCCGCCGCGCTCCACGGTTTCCAATCCGGCCAGCTCGAAGCCGTGGCGCAGAAATAGCGCCAGGCTAAAGGCGCTCGCCTCCGTGGTGAGGGTGCGCAGGCCGAGCCGCCGGGTGGCCTGCAGCGCGGTCTCGAGCAGGCGGCTGCCGAGCCCCTGGCGCTGATGGTTCGGGCTCACATAGAGCAGGCTCAGGTGGCCGTTATCGCTCAGGGTGACAAAGCCAAGGGGCCTGGCGTGCTCCGCGTCCCATTCCGTTCTCTGCGCTTTACCATGCTCAGCGACCTCTTCAATTACCCAGCCGTGGTGTTCCCGCAACTGAGTGACGAGGCCGGGATGGCGGGCGCCCTGGGCCCACTGTTCGACCTGTTCCGGGCTGTAGTGCTCGGGGCCGCACTGGCGCACCGACTGCTCGAACAGGGTGAGCAGGGCCGGGATATGGCGCTCATCCAGGGGAACGACGCGATAGCGGTCGAGGGAGTGCGGGGCAGGAGAGTCAGACATGGAAGGGCTCATGGTGTGGAATGGGCGGTCGGCGCCTGGGGCCGCTTGGCTTTGGGCAAGCCCGCCACCACGCGCTGGTAGGAGTGTTCAATCCAGCCCTGCCAGAGCGCGGCGTCGAGGCTCTCGCCTAGCGTGACCGTGTTCCAGTGCTGCTTGTTCATGTGCCAGCCGGGTTTGACCTCGGGGTGGATCTCTCGCAGCAGCAGGGCGAGCTCCGGTTCGCATTTTAGGTTGATGGTCAGCGGATCGGCCTGCCAGTTCACCAGCGCGAACATCTTGCCGGCGATGCGATAGACCAGGAACTCAGGGCCGAACGGCGTATCTTCGGTGGCGCCGGGCAGGCTGAGCAGAAATTCACGTAACTGGACAAGGCTCATACAGGACTCCATGCTGGTCCGATGATAAGTGGCAGCATATTCAGCGGGGCGCCCCTTCTGTTAATATGCTCGCCGAGTATATCCCCCAACCCCCCGGGAGCCCATAAGATGTTGTACCACAAGACCTTTGAGCTTGGCCCCGAGCGGGATTGGGTGGTGTTCGTGCACGGCGCCGGTGGCAGCTCCTCCATCTGGTTCAAGCAACTGCGCGCCTATCGCGAGCACTTCAACGTGCTGCTGCTGGACCTGCGCGGCCACGGCCAGTCCAACCAGCTGCAACAGGTGGTCAAGGGTCACTACAGCTTCAGGGCGGTGACCGAAGACATAGTGCGGCTGCTGGATCATCTGCGCATTCCCTGTGCCCATTTCGTCGGCATCTCCTTGGGCACCATCCTCATTCGCTCTCTGGCGGAGCTTTGCCCCGAGCGGGTCAAGAGCATGGTGCTCGGCGGCGCCATACTGCGACTCGACATCCGCTCCCAGACGCTGGTGCAGCTCGGCCGGGTCGGCCAACACATCCTGCCCTACATGTGGCTCTACCGGTTGTTCGCCTTCATCATCATGCCGCGCCAGCACCATCAGGAGTCCCGCAATCTGTTCGTGCGCGAGGCCCGCAAGCTGTGCCAGCAGGAGTTCAAACGCTGGTTCCGCCTCGCCACCGAGGTCAACCCCCTGATGCGCTACTTCCGCGAACGTGCCTTGCCGATCCCGACCCTCTATCTGATGGGGGAGGAGGATCATATGTTTATCGCCCCGGTGCGCGAGCAGGTGGCGCGGGATGCCTACAGCCAGCTCGCGATCATCGAAAACTGCGGCCATGTCTGCAACGTGGAGCAGCCGGAGCACTTTAATCGGCAGTCGTTGGCGTTTTTGTCCAGCCAGACGGTCACGGCATTTAATGGGGGATTGGGTTGAGCACAGTATGTCTCATATATAACATTTGGTCTCTGTTATCAGAAAATAAAAGGTTGTTTTGAGTGCTATTTAAATATAATTATCAATGCAATTAGTTATCAACGAGAACCCTAATTTTTTGTCATTTTAATGTATAGTATTCAGATATGGTATTTTTGTGATTATTTCTGTATCGCATCTAATCTCTGAGCTTCCACTCCAATGTCGAAGAGCCTCGTATATCCACGCTCTAGCAAGGCAACCATTGCTATTACGACCCAAGAAGAGATAAAGGCCATCTCTTCAAGTTGTATATTTTCTATATGAGAGAAATCGGCGTTATGAACGATTTTCGATCGAAACTTGTAGTATTTTTTTATTGTTTTTTTAAGCTGTGCATAACTCTCGAACTTTTTATGGTGAAAGTCACCATACATGATTATTGCTGCAATTCCACGTGCATTTCGCTCTGTAATGTTATCTTCTCCTAGAGTGAAAAAACACTCTAAGGCAGACCATAGTTTTACAAAAGATGAGGGTCTTGATTTATCTTTTTGAGATTCACCGATCCAATATAATGATTTTATAATTGCATTTTCCAGTTCATTTCTAGATTCTTTAGCAACCAATAAAGAAAGTTGTTCGAAAAGCAATTCTTTACCCAAATAGTCCAACAACCCTTTGTCTAATTTTAGATCTTGGGTTGATCTGAAATATCTTGTAAAGATCAAGCTCTTACTTGAGCCTTCTTGACCTATGCAACTCGCAGGTCCGTACGAATGTGTGCAATCGTTTATTAATCTAATATTTACACTGTGTATAGACTGTTGAGAAAGTGCACATGAATATAATCTGAGGATGGAAAGCGACAACTCTGCATTAAAGTAAAATTTTTCCAACGCCACTGACTTGCTGCCATATTCCTCCCCAGTGATTATAAGACATTCACCATACTCATTATTGATAACACCTTTTATTTTGTCGCTGACATCGCTAGCCCCATTTAAATAAGTGCTGCAATAAGGTGCTATCACCTTACCTCCAATATTAATGCCAGCTAATCCATCAAAGGATATACCATCAATTCGGCAAGTGAAGTGAAATTCCTCTATATTTTTTGATAACGCAGTGTCCAAAGATAAAATAAACGTATCTGTATCTGGAAGTAATTCATCACTCAACCATTTACCGAGTTCTAACAATACAGATTGAAATATGTCGTTGTAATTCAGCTGGTTTTTATACTTACAGCTACCATTGGTTATGTTACATATTCTTCGTACTGCGGATATCCCTTCATCTGATAAATACACTTCTCTATTCTTAACTTTTATTCTTGGTGAGAAAAAACCCAGCTTCTTTATGTCTTCAATATTTTTAGGGAATGTCATTCCTTTGAGTGACAATATTGTGTTGATATCTCTGGCGATCATTCTTTTTTGTTTGTTGGTCAATTCCTTATACAATTTCATCTCCAAAAAACAGTCCAGAATAGGGGATGTCATAAGGTATCAACAATGCATCCGCTTGTTGAGTAAAACCTCTTCCAGAGAATGGAAAATTAGAAATAATGGGTTGAGAAGAGAGGGAAGGGCCAACAATAAATCGCATGGTTCAATACCCCGTCATTTCCAAATAGCCGAGCCCTTTGGCATCCCCTTCCACGGTGACAGCCCCCTCCCAGTAGTCAAAGCGGCCTGTCATGGCCTGATTGGGCTGGCGCGCCTTAATAACGAGATTCAAATCGGCGGCCTTAAGCTGCCACTCGATGGGGTAGGGCTGGCCCTTGGGGCCGCGCCAGGTTTTACCGGGGGTGAGGACGATGGAGTCAGGCGACAGCACCCGGCTGTTGCCATCGCGTTCGATCAGGATGCCGTAGCGGTTCTCGGGCTGGTTTTCGGGATTGGCGCGGCCCGGTTTGGTGCGCAGGCGAAACAGCATCAGCTCGCGGCCATCGGCAAGTTGCAGCGAGAACCAGTCCCAGCCCGCCTGCCAGTCCGCCAGCACAGAGCTGCTCCACTCGTGATCGAACCAGCCCTGACCGCTCACTTTGCGGGCCTCGCCATCGATGCTGAGGGTGCCCTCCAGCGTCAGGCGCGGGTAGGAATAGTAGAAGGAGGCGTTGCCCGGGCTCTTCTCGCTGTAACCCGCCTTGCCCTGCAGCACCGCGGGTTTGCGATTGCTCACTTGAAGATCCAGCTGAGCGATGGCGCTATCGACGCTTAAGCGCGCCGGGAAGAGTGCCGGAGATTGCGCCGCCCCCTCGGACGTCAGTGCCCACTCCTTCAGCCAATAGTCGCCGCCACTGGCGCCCGCCAGCCCAGGCCCCTGGCGGCTGGTGCGCTCGTCCTGCAAGTGTTTGCCGGTGGCGAGATCCGTGATGGCGAACTGGGCGAGCCAGAGCTGGGGGGCGAGCCAGGGGTTGTCCGAGGCAATCTGCCGCTTCATGCCCTGACGAAAAAGTGTCCACTGCAGGCCATACTCGCGCCCCTGCTCGTCTTTGAGGTTGCCGGTGAGATACCACCACTCGGATCTGTAGTCCGGGTGGGCGCCGTGATCGGCAGGTAGCTGTATGGGTTGGTTGGGCAAGGCTTTTTTGAAGTGATCGCCGCCATCCCCCAGCAGGTTGCCGAGATCCTGGGCTTGAACACTGGCGCCTAGCACGGCAAGCAGGACGGCCAGCAGGTTGGCCCGCAGTAAACACTTCATATCACTCTCCTTGCCGCATACCAGGAGGCCAAGGCCCCACACACCGGTGCCAGCAGCAGGGCCGTGATGGCGTGAGCGGGGGCGGGCTCGAAGGTGAGGGTCCAGCCGAAGGCGCGGGGATTGACCACGGCGATCAGCACCCAGGCCAGGCCATAGCCCACCGGCAGGGCCAGCAGCGCCGTGAGTAGCCCCAGACCCGCCCCTTGCCACACCAGCAGCAGGCGGCAGCGGCGAGGGCTCATTCCTAAGCTCTGCAGGGTCTGCAGCTCGCTTCGCCGCGCCAGCCCCAACACCATAAAGGCGGAGCCGATCCCGACGAAGGCTATCCCTAAGATCAGCAGCTTGAGCAGCTCGGTGACCACGAAGGTCTGATCGAACACCTTGAGCGCCGCGGCGTGGATGGCGGGGGCGGGCAGCAGATTGAGCCGCTCGCCGAACTGGGCGCGCAGCTCATCGGCCAGCCGCTCGGGCGTCTTGCTAAAGAGCGCGAGGGACTGCACCGGTCCCTGCTCGAAGGCATGCAGGAGCTGCCCCTTGTCGCTGCCGTAATCCTGATAGACGCCGGTGACCAGAACTTGTCGTGGGCCTGCCTCATCCGTTATCTCGAGCGTCTGGCCCACCCTGACCCCGAGCCGCACCGTCAGCGGCTCGCTCGCCAGCACCTCATTGTGTTTTTCCGGCCAGCGTCCGGTCAGCAGGGGATAGGCCGCCTGGAGCGGCGGGATAAAGTCCATCTGGGCCCACTCTATCGGCTCCCCCTGCCAGCGGGCGGGCCGGACCGCACGGCGCGAGGCCAGCTCCACCAACCGGTTGGCGAGGATGGCGTCCAGGGTCTCTTGGCTCAGGCTGCCCCTGCTGCCCGCCGCGCCCTTGGGGGTGCTGACATAGAGATCGGCGGCGAGGCGCTGGTTCAGCCAGATCTCCACGCTGCTGCGAAAGCTCGACACCATGACCCCGATGCCGATGGCCGCGGCGATGGCGAGCTGCAGCGCCATCACGGCGATGGCGGTGCGATCCAGATGATATTGGGTCTCGGCCACCGCCAGCCTGGCGGTCAGGCCGCTGCGGCCATGGCGGCGCAACTTGCCAAGCAGCCAGCGCAGGGCGTCCGGCAGCCAGAGCGCCATGGCCAGCAGCCAGCCGCCGGCGATAAGCAGGGCGCCCGGCAGGCCGGTCTGGGGCAGGGCGAGGCAGAGCGCGCACAGCAGCAGTATGGCCAGCGCCAGCAGGCGTCTGCGCCCCGGGTGGCTGGTGGGGCGGCTGTTGCCTTCGCGAAGGGCCAGGGGGGATTGGCGCAGCAGCTGCCACCAGCCGGGCAGGTTGGCGGCCAGCGTGCCGAGCAGGCCGATGGCGATAGCCTTGAACAGGCTGATGGGGGAGAGGCGCAGCAGATCGATGGGGTTGGGGCCGTAGAGATCCGCCAGCGCCTGGGTCAGCTGCCCCATCAGGGCCAGGGCCAGCAGGCTGCCGAGCAGCAGGCCGAGCAGGGTACCGAGGGAGGCCAGCAGCATCAGCTCCAGCCCCAGCCAGCGCAGCACACGGCGCGGTGGCAACCCCAGGATGATCAGCTGGGCGAGCTGGGGACGGCGCACGCTCTGCACGAAGCGCTGGGCGTTGAACACCAGAAACAGCCCCACCGCCATGGCGAGCAGGGAGAGGGCGCTGAGGTTCAGGGCCAGGGCATCGCCGAGCTGGCTGGCATCGAGCGCCGGGCTGATGGGTTCGAGCCACAGGGGCTTATTGGGGAGATAGGCTTGCAGGGCGGCCTGCAGGGCGCGGGCCTGGGGATCCGTCAGTTTGAACAGGATGCGATCCAGCCGTCCATCCTTGCCAAGCAGGGGCTGCGCCAGGCCGATGTCGGTGAGCAGCAACCGATCCATGGGCACTGGGCCCGGGGTGAAGGTGCCCGCCAGGCTGAGGGTGAGTCGACGCTCGCCCAGCAGGAAGCTGCGGGACTGGCCCTGGCGCCAGTCGAGGCGTTCGGCCTCGGGCGCCGCCAGCCAGATGCTGTCGGCTCGGGTGAAGGGGGTCTCCGTCACTTGGGGCGCCAGGGTAAAGAGCGGGGCCAGGGGGCCGGGATTGAACAGATCCAGCCCCAGCAGCTGGAAGCTGCGACCCTGCTCGTCTTTGAGCCAGGCGTGCACCTGTGGCATGGCGTCCAGCTCGCGCTGGCCACGCACCAGCTTGACGTAGAGCGACTCATCCAGTCCGCCGCTCGGGGCCAGCCGATAGTTGGCATCCCCCGCCAGCTGGGTGCGGGCGGCGACGAAGTTGGTCTTGGCGCTGTGGTTGAGCAGGTCGATGGCGACCACCAGCGAGACCCCCAGCATCAGCCCGGTCAGGCTCATCAGCAGCAGCCAGGGGTGCCAGCGATAGAGCCGCAGCAGCGCCTTTAGCGGCAGCATGTGATGCGCTCAGGAAGAGAGGATTCAATCATGGCGTGGCCCCTTGAGCTGCACCAACTGACCCCCTTCGAGGCGCAGCACCCTGTCCGCCAGCGCGGCATAGGCGGGGTTGTGGCTCACCAGCAGGAGGCCGGCGCCTGTCTCCCTGACCGCCTCCATCATCAGCGCCATCACCTGCTCGGCGTTGTGCTCGTCCAGGCTGCCGGTGGGCTCATCGGCCAGTAGCCACTGGGGTTGGTGAATCAGGGCGCGGGCCAGGGCCACCCGCTGGCGCTGACCGCCGGAGAGCTGCTCCGGCCAGGCGTGGCGTTTATCCGTCAGCCCCAGCCGTTCGAGCAGCCTATCCAGCACGGCCGGCTCGCGGGGCAGGCCGTTGATCTCGAGCGGCAGGCTGAGGTTCTCTTGCACGTTGAGGGTCGGCAGCAGGTTGAAATCCTGATAGACGATGCCGAAGTGGCGACCGCGCAGCCGGGCCCGCTCGTCCGGTGACTGCCGATCGAGCCGGGTCTCCCCCAGCCAGATCTCGCCGCCATCGGGCGGGATCAGGCCCGCGATCAGGTTGAGCAGGGTCGACTTGCCGCAACCGCTCTGCCCCAGCAGCAGGCAGCTTTCCCCCGCGCCGAGACTGAGATCCAGCCCCTCGAACAGGGGGCTCGTCTCGCCGCCATTGTGGAAGCCTTTACTGAGATTGCGCAGGGTCAGCATGGGATAACCGGTTGATGGTCAATGGCTTTCACTATGCCAGTTAGTGATCCCGGCTGCAAAAGGGATGAGGATCCTCGCTGGATCCCGCTCGCCAGAGGTGGTTAGAATAGAGGCTTCCATGGGTCGCAGGATGAGCAAGGATGTTACACAAGCAAGTCAGTTTTATCATCGACAGCAAGGGCACCAAGCAGGCTGCCGTGGTTCCCATCGACATCTACAACGAGCTGATGACCCTGCAAAAGGCGCTCTCCGACAACAAGCCGGGGGAGCGCGAGCTCTACCACTTCAACGGCAAGGGCGCCGAGGCCCATGGCTATCCGGTCGGCAAACGGCAAAACCCCGGCTTCATGGTGCAGGCGGGATCCACCGCCAACGGTGAGGACGCAGCCTCCCTGCGCGAGGCGGTGATCGAGCTGCGCCAGGAGCTGTTGAGCAAGGGGGTGATAGGTCCTCGCGCCGAGGGGGGCTTCGTGTTCATCGCCGATCAGCTGTTCAACAGTCCGAGCCTCGCCGCCAGCCTGGTGGCGGGCAACAACAGAAGCGGCCTGGACGCTTGGCAAAACAGCGCCGGCTACACCCTCAAGCAGTCCGGTTTTGGCAAGAAATAGGCTCAAACTTATCAGCTCTGCTAATGATTGAGCCAAGTTGATAAGATTTTTTTCAGGATTCTTGGCCCATAGTGGCCCCTGAGGGCACGGATCTTGCCCTCCCGGCGGATCTGAACGGCCCAAAGCACACAGCCCCGGCGCCCTTTCCATCGATCTCGATGAAAGTGGTGCCGGGGCCGCGTTTTTTATGGCTGCTGTCTATTTCAACGTTGCTTGCCGGTCAGCAGCCAGTAGCAGAGCGCCGAGCCAAAGCCGCAGCTGGCGATGGCGATGGCCATGGGCAGCGGTGACTCGGGGGGATTGAGGTTGACCAAAATGCCGACCAGGGCGCCGACCCCGAAGCGCAGGGTGCCGGCCAGCGCCGAGGCGGTGCCCGCCGACTGGGGGAATTGGCCCATCAGGCCGGTCATGGCGTTGGCCCCCACCAGGCTGATATGACCGACGAAGAGCACCACCGGGATGACGATGCCCCACAGGCCCCCTGTCTGGCTCCAGGCGTTGTAGATGAGCAGGGCGCCGGCCAGCGGCAGCATCATCAGGCCGTATTGCAGCATGCGCTCGGCGCCGACCCCCTTCACCAGCCGGCTATTGACGAAGGTGACCACCATCATCAGCAGTATGTTGAGGCCAAACAGCCAGCCATAGTGCTCGGTCGGCACGTGGAAATACTCGATGTAGACGTAAGGGGAGGCGCTTAAGAAGGCGAACATGCCAGAGCTCGACAGGGCGCCGCACAGCACATAGCCCATGGCGCCGCGATGGGAGAGCACCCCCCAGTAGTTGCGCAGCACTCGCCCGAGCTTGAGGGGCTGCCTGTGTTCGGGTTTGAGGGTCTCGGGGATCTTCCACTGCAACACCAGGCAGATAAACAGGCTGATCCCCACCAGCAGCCAGAAGATCACCCGCCAGTCGCTGTGGGCGCTGATGTAGCCGCCCACCACGGGGGCCACCAGCGGTGCCAGCGTCATCACCAGGATGACGAAGGACATGGCGCGCGAGAACGCATCCTTCTCGAAGAGATCGCGCAGCAGGGCGTTGACCACCACAGATCCCGCCGCGCCCCCTGCGGCCTGCAACATGCGCCAGGCCAGCAGTTCCGGCAGGGAATCCGCCATGGCGCAACCGACCGAGGCGACGGCAAACATGGAGAGCCCCATCAGGATCACCGGCTTGCGGCCGAAGCTGTCAGCCAGGGGGCCGTAGAACAGCTGGCCGATGGCGAAGCCGCCGAGGAAGGCGCTGATGGTGAGCTGGGCGCCGTCGATGCTGCTGGCCAAGTCCCGGGCGATGGCCGGGATGGCGGGCAGGTACATGTCCACCGCGAGCGGCGTCAGGCCCGCGAGGGCGCCGAGCAGGATGAACAGGAAGCGGGGCGAGAGGGTCGTGGCTTGGGGCATAGGGTATCCGAGTCGTGGGCAAGGCCGGGAATGGGGAAGACAGTGTTGAGTCTATCAGCTTTGGCTGGCCGGGGCAGGACTATCCTGACCCCGGCCCTGAGGTCAGATCGGCTGACAAATCATCCCTCTTGGCTGGTTTTGGGCGATGGCAGGTTACCCCTAGCCAGATCAGCCAGCCCAGCAGTGTCAGCCCGTTGCCGACCCGCTCGGGCCAGCGGGCCATCAGCCGCAGGCTGAGGCTGTGGCTGCCGGCGGGCACCCAGACTTGCAGCAGCCCCTGCCGATTGGCGCTCACCGTCAGCAGCAGGCTCTCATCGAGCCAGGCCTGCCAGCCGGGGTAATCATACTGGTGCAGGACCAGCCGGGTGGGGGCGCTGGCCGTCACCTCGAGCGTCAGTTGGCGGGGTTGCCAGCGCTGCACCGTCCAGCTCGCGATCGGGGGATCGGCGCTGACGGGGGGCTGGAATTCGTCTTTCCAGGCGAGCAGGGTGGGGGCGAACATGCCGCTTGGCACCTGCTTGGGTCGGTATTCCCGGGCGCTGCGCTTGCTGTCGAATTCGCTGGCGATGGCCGCTCTGGTCGGCGCCCGGGTGAGCGGAGAGAAATGAACGTAGGCGAGGGTGGAGATCAGGGTCAGCAGCAAGAGCCCCCACCAGAGCCACTGCCAGGGTTTATGGACCGGGGTGCCGAGGGCCACCACCGCGACCGTGGCCAGGGCGAGCACGAAGTTGAGCCGCCAGGGGAACTGCACCCGCTGCAACGGGGGCAGCAGGCTCCAGAGCGGCTGGCTTAGGGGCAGCATCATCAGGAAGGCGGCTACCCCAATCGCTCCCCAGCACAAGAGCTCGGGGTGGCGCGGCTCGCGGCTGGCGGCCCAGGCGGTCAACAGCAGGGCCAGGGTCAACAGGCTCTGCCAGGTCAGATGGGCGCGAAAGCGCCAGTCGCCCCAGCCACCGGGCAGGCGGTCGAGGAAGTTGCGTCGATAGTCGAACATGCCGCCGCGCATCAGCTCCATGGAGATGGCGCCCTGATCGCTCAGGGCGGGCAGCAGCAGGGCGGCCGCCATGCAGAGCCCCAGCCCCTGCGCCCCCAGGGTGAGCCAGCAGGGGCGCAGGGTGCGCGCACGCCAGGCCTGCCACAGGGCGCGCAGGCTGATGAGGCCCAGCATCAGCAACAGGCTGGGCAGGTGGGAGTAGGCCAGCAGCGCCAGACCCAGGGCCAGCAGGGGCAGGCCATGACGCTGGCGGCGGGTGGTGAGATCCTGGGCCAGCAGGATCAGCGGCGCCCAGGCGAAGGCCCAGAACTCGGCCAGCGCGAAGCGGGCGTAGAGATCCATGGCCAAGTGATAGGGCAGGGCCAAGTAGAGCAGGCTGACGGCCAGGGCCCGACCCGGGGTGGTGACGCCGCGCAGCCAGATATAGGCGAACAGACCGGAGAGCCACAACCCCAGGCTGGCGCTGGCGAGCAGCGGATAGACGGCCTGCTGAGGGAGGGCACCGGGGCCGGCAAAGAGGGCGCTGACGTAGTAAGGCAACGGGGGATAGAAGAAGAAGGTGGGGCTGCCAAAGCCGCCGTTCATCCCCATCAGCCAGCGCGGGTAGAGCTCCCCCTGCCACAGCTGCTGGGCAAAGTAGTGGCCGGAGATCAGGTGGTGAAACAGATCGTGCCCCTGGGTCCCGCCTTGTAGCCAGGCGGGCAACAACAGCAGCGCGCAGGCCATGGCCAATATCAGTGGCGCGAGATACCACGGCTTGCCTCCCTTCATCTCCCATCCCCCTGCATCCCCTGTGCGCAGTGAGTGTAGTCGAGTCAGCGGGCATCTTTGGTGCCAAAAGACGCCATGTGGTGGATGAAGGTCACAACATCAACGGGGTAGGGCGAGCCAGAGACCGGGCTCGGCGCGAAAACGGGGCGCAAACCAGTGGGCGTCATGGGGGCCCGGCAGGGCATCGGCAGCGAGGGGGCGGCGGCTGAGGCGACAGGCGCCCTTGGCCAGCGCCAGCCGCGCGTCGCCCTCATACCAGCCATCGGTGACGGGCAGGGGGCTGGACTCGCGCAGCAGCCGCACGCCCCACTGGGTCACCAGCGCCGGACAGCCTTGTTCGGCCATTTGCCGGGCCTGACTCATGGCCGGCAAGCTGGGCGGGATTAGGGTGGTGACAAGCAGCGCCAGGGCCCCCAGCGTGGCGCCCTTTATTGACCAAGAGGCGACAGGCCTTGCCGCAGGCAGCCAACCGACCAGCAGGATCAAGCCCAGATACACCAGCGGCGCCAGGTGGCGGGGATTGTCCGGGTTCTGGCCGAGCAGGGTCCAGAGCAGCAGGGCCAGCCAGCCGAGGGGCCAGCTTTTGTCGAGACATGTGCGCTTTGCTCCTGACCAGAGCGGCCAGAGCAGCAGCCCCATCAGCAGTGGCCAGAGCGGGCTGAGCTGGGCATTCAGGGTCTGGCCCCAGCTCAGCAGGCGCGAGCCGTGGGCCGCCGCCGTGTTGCCCCAGAGGTGGAAGTGACCATCGGTGAAACGCCGTCCCTCGGCAAAATAGGCCCAGCCATCCGCCTGCCAGACGAACAGCAGACAGGCGAGCCCCACCAGGGTTATGGGGGTGACGAAGTGCAGCCGCTGCCCCCTGTGTTGCCATCCCTGCCACAGCGGCAACAGCCCTAGCACGAAGTAGGAGGGGCGCAGGGCCAGCAACAATCCCACCAACAGACCCGCGAGGGCCAGCCGGCGTGAAGAGAGCCGTGAGGAAACCGATGACGAAGTGCGCAGAGCCAGCAGGGCGCCGAGCCAGGCGGCCAAGGCCGGCCCGTCCGAGAGGCCGGACAGCGCCAGGGTGGGGGTGAGCGGCAGCGCCATGGCCCCAAGCCAGACTGGCGCCAGCAGCTCGGATCGTCGCCACAGCCGCACCGCCAGCAGGGCACTCAGGGGGGGCAGCAGGCTGCTGCCGAGCAGGCTGGCCCACTGCACCGCGCTTGCCGCATCCTGAGTCAGGAGGTTGATGAGGCGGGCGAGCCAGATAAAGGCGGGGTAGCCCGGGAAGTGGGGGGAGAACTCCAGCACGCTAAAGCGCGCCACCCCGTGGGCGAAGTTCAGGGCATCGTCTGAATCGAGCGCCACGGGGAAGGCCAGGAGCCAGCCCATCCAGACCAATTGCAGCAGGAGCAGCAACCAGATAGACGGGCAGGCGCTAGCCGGTTGCCGAGAGTAGCTCCCTTCTCCCCTGGCGGGAGAAGGGCTGGGGATGAGGGGGGGCATCACTCGGTTGGGACGATCAGAGCGGGGCCAGCACGGTCATCAGATCCTGCTCGGCGGCCTTGAACGCTTTCTCGTCGGCGACCTTGGCGCCCACTCCGAACACGCCGGGGTTACCGATGGCATCCAGCACTCTGGCGAGCGCCTGATCCGCGGCCTTGCGATCGGCTTCGCCGAGGGAGGGCAGGATCAAGTCCAGGAAGCGCTTGCTCTTGACCACCAGCACCTTGGCGGTCTGGTAGTCCCCGAGGTTCTGCCCGGCCCCCTCGAGGCGACGCTCGATCTCGGCCTTGTAGGCGCGGTTGAGCAGGGTGGCGGTCGTGGCCGCATCCTTGTTCTTGATGGCCTCGGCCAGCGGCGCCTTCAGCACCACCTTGTGATGCTGCTCGAGATAAGTGAGCTCCTCGTCGAGGCTGGTCAGCACGGCGCTGGCATCCTGGCCCTCGCTCGCCGCGCTCAGCAGCTGTTCGCGGGCGTCGATCAGGGGTTCCTTGCCCGCCGCCGCGTAGGAGTAGGCATGAGCCTGCCCCATGGTCGTCAGCAACAAGAGGGTGATAAGAGCGCTGCGTATGATCATCCTGTTCTCCTTTATCGAGCGCGGCTTCAAGCCACGCTCTGGGTTTCGATCACGGTGTTTTCGTTGCTGTGGTTGAAGGTGACAAGGCGTCTGTCCGCTTTCTCTGCCGCCATATCAGGCCACGCTTTGGGTTTCGATCACGGTATTTTCGTTGCGATGATTGAAGATGGCGTGCCGTCTGTCCACCCCGTCGATCACCATGTCCGCCGCCATCAGCCCCATCTCCATGGCTGTGTCGGTGAAGATGTAACGGAAGGTGCCCTGGCGCCCGCTCATGATGAGGTTGTCGATGGGCATCAGCAGCTGGATGGCCGCGTCCCGCCGTCCCTGATAGCCGAGATCCATCAGCGGGTAGGCGTATTCGCTGCGGGCCTCGAAGGTCTCCTCCCCAAGCTTGCCGGTATCAACGCCGAGGCTCGCCAGATCCTGGCTGACTCGCTCGCGCAGTTCGGCCAGCGGCGCCTGCCAGGTCTCGTCCCCCGGATTGCAGGGGACTTCCAGCATCACCGAGGTCTTGCCCGCGGGCGCCATAAAGGGGCTGCGGCGGCGCGGTTCCTGCAAGCGGGTGGCGAGAATGTGGGGATCCGAGAGGTACTGCCAGGTGTTGTCCGACAGGTTCTCTTGATTGAGCGGCATGTTGACGAAGCGCAGGGCGCGGTAGTGCAGCTCGCAGGGCAAGCCGAGGTGCTGGCAGGTGAGGGGCAGGGGCAGGGTGGAGATCACTTGATCGAAAGCCTCACTCTGCTCCGCGCCATCTTGCGACCAATGCACCCGCTGGATGCGGCCATCAGCCTGATCGAGCCGGCTGATGGTGGCACCCGTCCTGAGGGTGACGCCCTCGGCCATCAGCCGCTCTCCCAGGGTGGTGAAGATCTGGCCGAAGCCATATTTGGGGTAGCGGTACTTGCGGGCATAGGTGCGCACCGAGGTGCTGCCCTTGCGTCTTGGCAGCAGGCGGCGGGCCACGTCTTTCAGATCGATGAGGCTGATGCGCTGACCCGCCCAGTCGGCGGAGAGCCGGTCCGGGTTGATGCCCCACAGCTTGGCCGTGTAGCCTTCGAAGAATTGGCGGTAGAGGGTGCGGCCGAAGTGGCTCTGGATCCACTCGGCGAAGCTCGCCTTGGCAAAATCGGTGGGCTTGCTGGCGAAGGGGAGCAGCAGCAAGTCCTTGAGCGCCCCCGCCATCAGGGAGAGCGGCGCGGTCTTGAGCAAATTTGGCAGATTGAGGGGATAGTCGTAGGTGCGTCCCGCGAAGCGAATGACGCTCTTGCGCTCCGCGTGCAGCAGGTCCTCCCCCATCAGCTCGTCGATAAAGGCGAGCAGCTCCGGGTTCTTGGTGATGAAGCGATGGCCGCCGTAGTCGAAACGGTAGTCCCCGTCCTTGCCCGCGAAGCGCTGGGTGGCGCACATGCCCCCCACCACGCTCTCCTGCTCGAACAGGGTGACAGCAAAGCCCGCCTGTCGCAGGCGCCAGGCTGCCATCAGACCGGCGGGACCCGCCCCCAGCACCGCAATTTTTTTACTGCTGTTATCGCCCATCAATCTCTATCCAACGCTATCCACGACACAAGGAGAAAAAGGGGGCCCGCAGGCCCCGCTACTGAAAAAAGGTGGCTTATGCCTTGTTGGCTTCGACCTGTCTGGGCTTGTAGTTGCGATACCAGATGGTCACGAAGACCGCCAGGTAGGCTAGCCAGGTGGCGAGCTGCAGGCCGGCCGGGGAGGCATTGTAGCCGAACAGCGCCCGCAGGAAGGTGCCAAATACGCCCCTGTCGTCGAGGATGTGGCTGATGTTGAACACCGGCGTGGTCCAGAGGGTGATGACACCGGCGGCTTGCAGCATGTTGACGGCAGACGACAGCAGGCCGGCGGCGATGATGATGATGAGCAGGCCGGTCCAGCGGAAGAAGGGGGCGAGCGCCACCTTGCGGGTGGAGCGCAGCAGCATCCAGACCAGCAGCAGGGAGAGGGCCAGCCCCGCCAGGGCGCCGGTCAGGCCGGACTGCAGGCTCACCCCCTGACCTGAGTAGAGCAGCGCCGAGAAGAACAACACCGTCTCGAAGCCTTCACGCATCACCGCCAGGAAGGCGAGCAGCACCAGGCCAAACAGGTTGCCGCCGTCGATGGCCGCATCGATGCGCGCCGTCATGGCCCCCACCTGTGATTTGGCCTGCTTCTGCATCCAGACCGCCATGTAGGTGAGCACCAGGGTGGCGAAGATCAGGATCCCCGCCATCAGCAGGTGGTTGTAGCGCTCGCTCTCGAACTGGCTGACCACCACCTGGAACAGGAAGGCCACGGCCAGGGAGGCAATCAGCCCCAGCAGCACCCCCAAATAGATGTACTTGTTGTAACGGCTCGCCCCCAGCTTGGCGAGATAGGAGAGGCAGATGCCCACCAGCAGAAAGGCTTCCAGCCCCTCGCGCAGGGTAATGAGAAAACTTGCAAACATCAGCGTTCATGCTCCGTGTCAGGGACGGGTGGGGTCGGCTGCAGCAGAGACAGCTGTAGCCGGTTGAGTAGCACTATGGGGGGCTCCGGCAACTGCGGCTCGCTGGCGCGCACTATGTCGTTGACCCACTTGGGATAGGTGCGGAAATTGAGTTTGATGTCGACGGCAAAGGGCCCCCTGGCATCGACGGGCAGCGGCCAGGCCTCGTCACGCCAGCCATCGGCCGGGATGCGGGTGTCTTCCAAGAGCTTCTCGTAGCGCCAGAATTTGAGCCCCAGCGGCTTGCCCGCGGCATCGCCGAATACTTTCCTGAACAGTCTCGCATCCTCGGGCACGGCGCCCCCCACCGGCTGGCCGCTTTTCAGCACCACCTGGCCGGTGGCGTCTGTGACGGTCAGCTCCAGCCAGAGCTCGCGGAAATCCGCGACCCCGGTGGGCAGGGCGTGACCGGCACCGACGTTGGTGACGCGTACCACCAACCGAGGCTGGTCTGCCGTGTCTTCGATGCGGGCGGAGAGGGCAGCGCTGGAGCGCAGCAGCGCCAGGCTCTCCTGCTCGAGCTCGGGGTTGCGCAGCCCCACCAGCTGGTGCTGGGCGCCGGTGAAGTTGTGGCGATAGAGGCGTGCCTTCACGGGGCCATTCTCGGTGGACTGGCCCGCGACCGGGGCGCCGCCGTTGCCGGGCTCCGGGTTCATGTGGCAGTCGATGCAGCCGCGACGCTTGTCCGGATCGGTTGACGTGGCGAAGCTGGAGTTTTGCCACTCATCCCAGGTGTTGACGATATTGGCGCCCGTGCCCGGGGCGAATTCGTTGTGGCAGGACTTGCACAGGGCCGCATCTTGATAGAAGTCCTGCTGGTAGGAGGCCTTGTGCATGGCGGGACGCGCGTTGATCTGCCGCTCGGCCAGCCAGTGGCGGGCGCTGCCGCCCGGGGCATCCTCGAACACGTAGCTCTCCCTGTCCTTGAGGTTGACGGTGAAGGCGCTGTTGCCACCGGCATCTTCGAGCCTGGTGATGCGATGGCAGAGTAGGCAACTGGTGCCTTCTTCCACCACGGGCTCACCCGCCTGGTGGGCTTTGATGAGGGAGGCGCCACCCCGCTCCAGCATATGGGAGCCCTTGGGCAAGTCGGTCTGGCCCGTCATCACCTGCTGGGGCATGTGGCAGCCCTGGCACCACTGGCCGAAGGCTTCCCCTTCGGTCTGTCTGGCCAGCGCCTGCACCGCCTTGTAATAGGGATGGGAATTGCCCATCAGCCGGTGGTTGCTGTCGCTCCAATCCGCGAAGGCCTGTTGGTGGCAGTTCTGGCAGGAGGCGGAGTTGAGCCACTCTTTCGGATGGCTGGTCGGCGCCTTGGCGGGATCCGTGCGCGGGGCATCGAGCCGCAGCCAGTTGGCGAGATAGGGCAGGTTGCCATCGGCTGTCACGAAGGCGTGCAGATCCTCCATCATGGCTTTCACCTCGGGCTGGGGCTGGGTGGGATCCACCGTCTCGGCCCCGTCGCGGCCGTCATGGCCCATGCCGCCCTGGGTCTGTTGGGTCATGCGCAGGTATTCACCGATGAAATCCCCTGCCACCATGTTGGTGAGGTTGGCGTGGCCATTGATGGCGTTGTCTTTGCTGGCCTGACGATGGGCCTGCATCAGGAAGCGGTTGGTGAAGTTGAAGCCGTCGAGGTGACAGGAGTTGCAGCTCATCCAGTTGTCCCCCGCCATGGGGAAGCGGGTATTGGCCGCGGTGTTGCCGAGGTTGAACAGCCGCTCACCGCGCTTGAGTGGCTCGGGACGGGGATCGGCCTGCACCAGTTTGGCGAAGTGGGGGACATCGACGGTGACCCGGGCGAAGGGGCCGCTGCCACCGCTGGCGAGACGAGTCAGATCCTGGCCCATGACGTTGTGCACCAGTATGTGGTCGCCATCGATGAGCAGGTCCCGTGGGTTCTGGCCCGGCAGGTGGCGCAGCAACTGGGTCGCCTTGGCGCCCCCCTGGAACTTCTTGCGTCGGTGGCGGTTGCTGTTCTGCTTGCCGCTGCGGGAGAGATCGAACACCAGCAGATCTTCGGAGCCCGCGAGCGTCAGGTAGACCCGCTTGCCATCGGCGGCGAAACGGGCCGCGAAGGGGTTGGAGACGATCTGGCTGCGGTTGCCGACGTTCGGCAGATTGATCTGCAGGAACAGCTGCTTGCGCTCATCCACCCGCTCCGTCTCGCTGTCCAGATCGATGATGGAGACCGCCGGGAAGACGGTGCTCTGGAACTGGAAGGGGTGATCGAAGCTCCAGAGCACATGGGGCAGCCAGGCCTCGCTGCCGTCGGGGGAGAGGGTGATGCCATCGAGCAGGCGTGGCAGCCCCTGGGAATCGCTCGGTGTGTCGCTGTGGGTCTCGGCCAGGGTGATGAGCTTGGGGTTGGCCAGGGTCGCCTTATCTGCCGCTCCCTTGAGTGTGCCGAGATCGTAGATGGCCAGCTGACCCGTCATGGCGTGGGTCAGCAGCAGTCGATCGTCGTCGGTGAGGGCCAGTCCGCGCGGGGTCTCGGCGGTAGGGAGATCCAGCTGGAGGCGGCCATCCACATCATAGGCTTGCAGGCGTGCCGCCTCGAACAGCGTGACCCAGAACCAGCGCCGCTTGGGATCGAAGATGACGCCATAAGGGCGATGGCCGGTAGGAATGGCCTTCTTCACATCGAGATCATCATCGAGCAGCAGCAGGCGATCACCGCTGTAATCGGTGACCAGCAGGGTGCCATCGTCGCTGCGGGCAAGCTGGCGCAGATCGCCGCCGAGGGCTGCTTCCTTGAGCCGTTCGCCGCTGCCGCGCTCGAGCAGGGTCACCGAACCTGCGCCCTGGTTGGCGGTGACGAGGCGCGGAGCCTTGCCATCCTCATAGGCGAGCAGAGCCGAGCCCATCTGCTGGGCCTGGGCCGACCCCAGCAGCGAGAGGCCGATGAGCAGACAGGATAAGAGCAACTTCAACATGGGATCAGGAACGCCATTTGAGAATGGTCCAGCGCCAGGCGTGGCGCAGCACCAGGGGAGTGAGCATCAGGGAGCTGAGCCAGTGTGTCCAGCTCGCCAGGGCACCCAGCCTGTCGCCGGGGGTGCCGTGCAGGACGAGCACCAGGCCGCTGCCAAGGCAGACCAGCAGCAGGGCCTCGATGATCTGACCCGTTGTGCGCAAGAACGGCTTGTGGCTGTGGCGCAGCAGGCGACGATGAGAGAGCCAGAAGGCGCCAAACAGCAGGGGGAACAGGGACAGCGACAGCATGACGTGAAGGAACAGGTTCCAGCGGGCCAGGGACCAGAGCGGGGTCAGCGGCTCCCACAGCAGCAGCCCGGAGAAGAACATCAGGTAGAGGCTGCCCTCGGCGGCCTGATGGTGGTAGGCCAGCCATCGCCAGAAGTGTCGTGGTGAGAGAAAAAGGCTTGTCATACAGGCTCCAACGCCCGGGCATTTCGCCCGGGGAAGCAAGTTTACAATGGGGTAACCGCAATGAAAAGAGTTATCAATTTCGCTACTGATGAATAGGCCCTGAACAGAAGGGGGGCTATTTGTGATCCGCCAGTCGCTCGGTGATCGCATAGATGAGCGCCGCCAGCGAGAAGGCCAGGAACACGATCACCGACCACTTCATCTCCACCTCGTTGCCGACCCCGTCATCCAGGAAGGCCTTGAGTACCTCGATCCCGGCGATGGTGACCAGGGAGTTGATGACGATGAGCTTGAGGGAGGCGAAGTTGATCTTGCTGAGCCAGTTGTTGCCGAGCGCCTCGCGTTGCTCCTGGGTCTGGATGAACTGCACATAGCCGCAGATGGCCACCAGGATCAGCATCTGCGCCACCAGCACGAAGTCCACCAGGGTCAGGACGCCGGTGATGAGATCCATGTAGTGGATCTCAATGATGTCGCGGCACAGCACATAGAGCTGCATGGCAAATTTCACCATCAGCAGGGCAACGCAGACCAGGATGGCCACGTAGAAGGGGAACATCATCAACCGGCTGCCATTGAGCATGAAGTTGAAACGACGCATGGAGACTCCGAACAGGGGGAAAGTGCGCAGAGTATGGCGTGGATCCGCTCCCGATGGCATCCCTGAACGGGGAGAAAGTCCGGAGAATGGCGAGCCGACGGGGATTGAAGGCAGGTGATGGGGATTTCATACGCCGTGCGGGGAGGGCAGATGCAAAGAGTCATCGTCGCTTGAGAAGGGACATTGACTCTCTGATGGAAGATGCCATCTTTTTTCCGAATATATATTTCCGCTTTTTTATCCGCGTTTTTTGGGCGCAAGGTAGCAAATATTCTGACCGCCGCATGATTCATTTTCGTTATTTTTAAGCGGATGTGATCCCCGCCGTAATTTCACTTCGCCGGGCCGGGTCGCTTAACAGGGCGCCTATACTGTGGCATGTCAAAATATTGCAGCTCGATTTGCAACTATGACAATCATTTGCTTAGCTTTTTTCAGCTAGCAACGAGCGCAAGCACCCCACCTCCACCTCACAGGATAATGTCTGGATTAAGTTCGCTTCGTACATATTGTTCTCGTTTTTGCTGTTGGGTTGGGCGCGCCATCGAGGCGTTCAACGTCACATACATAAACCACTTTGCTAAGGAACAGCATAATGTCGCTAACCTTCATCAGAAGTCCTATTTCCCTCGTGTTGACGAGTTGTCTGGTCACGGCATTTTCCGCCCACGCGGATATTGTGATCGGTGTGGCAGGCCCCTTCACCGGGCCGAATGCTACCTATGGCGATCAGTATTGGCACGGGGCGACTCAGGCCGCGAATGACATCAACGCCGCAGGCGGGATCAATGGCGAAAAAATCAAGCTGGTGCAGGGGGATGACGCCTGTGAACCCAAACAGGCCGTCGCCGTGGCCAACCGTCTGGTTGATCAGGACAAAGTGAATGCGGTGGTCGGCCACTTCTGCTCATCGTCGACCATGCCCGCCTCCGAGGTCTACAACGACGCCGGGATCATCGCCATCACCCCGGGGTCGACCAACCCGCTGGTCACCGAGCGTGGCATGAGCGACATGTTCCGCATGTGCGGACGCGATGACCAGCAAGGACAAGTCGCCAGTGACTTCATCATCGACAAGCTCAAGGCCAAGCGGGTGGTGATCATTCACGACAAAGATACCTACGGCCAGGGGCTTGCCGATGCGACCAAGGCGGCGCTGGCCAAGCGCGGCGTGAAAGACGTGATGTACGAGGGCTTGTCGCGTGGCGAAAAAGACTTCAACGCCTTGGTGACCAAGATAGGTGCGCAGAAACCCGATGTGGTGTTCTTCGGTGGCTGTCACCCGGAAGGCGGCCCGCTGGTGCGCCAGATGCGTGAGCAGGGCGTGTCGGCCAAGTTCTTCTCGGGGGATTGCATCGTCAACGCCGAGATGGTCACGGCCGCCGGTGGCCCTCAGTACACCAAGGGCATCTATATGACCTTCGGCCAGGACCCGCGTCTGATCCCGGACGGCAAAGCGGTCATCGAGAAATTCCGCGCCAACAAGTTTGAGCCGGAAGGCTACACCCTCTATGCCTACGCCTCGGTGCAAACCATTGCCGCGGCATTCAAGGCCGCCGGTGGCACTGACTCCGCAAAGGCCAGTGCCTGGCTGAAGGGGAACACTGTTGAGACTGTGATGGGTAAAAAGTCCTGGGACAGCAAAGGGGATCTGAAAGTCTCCGATTACGTGGTGTACGAATGGGACGACAAGGGCGCCTATAAAGAAGTCAAATAATGCCCGATAACGGCACAGTGGAAAACGCTCAGCGCCGACGGGAGTCGGCGCTCTATAAACACCAGGTCTTCGCGACCCATAAGAGAGCGTACTAGGATGGATGTATTTTTCCTGCAGCAATTGATCAATGGATTAACGCTGGGTTCCGTCTACGGCCTGATTGCCATCGGTTACACCATGGTGTACGGCATTATCGGCATGATCAACTTCGCCCACGGCGAGGTATATATGATCTCGGCTTATCTCAGCGCCATCGGCCTGGCGTTATTGTCGTTCTTCGGATTGCACTCTTTTCCATTGCTGATCCTCGGCACCCTGGTATTCACCATAGTGGTGACGGGTGTATATGGCTGGACCATAGAGCGCATCGCTTATAAACCCCTGCGTAACTCAACTCGCCTGGCGCCGCTTATTTCCGCCATCGGCATGTCATTAATATTGCAAAATTACGCGCAAATCAGCCAGGGGCCGCGCCAGCAAGGGGTGCCTACCTTGCTCGACGGGGTATTTCGTTTTCATATCGACGACGGTTTTGTCCAGGTGACCTACACCAAGGTGTTTATTTTGATTGCCTCCTTTGCGGGCATGTTATTGCTCACCTGGATCATCAGTAATACCAAATTGGGGCGCATGTGCCGGGCGGTGCAACAGGACAGAAAGATGGCTTCCATCATCGGCATCAATACGGACAGGATCATCTCGCTGGTGTTTGTGATTGGTGCCGCCATGGCGGGGCTGGCCGGTGTCTTGATCACCTTCAACTACGGCACCTTCGACTTCTATGTCGGCTTCATCATTGGCATCAAGGCCTTCACCGCCGCGGTGCTGGGAGGCATTGGCTCTCTGCCCGGCGCCATGCTGGGGGGCTTGGTGCTGGGCATTGCGGAGGCGCAATTCTCGGGGATGGTGAACTCCGATTACAAGGATGTGTTTTCGTTCGGGTTACTGGTGATGATCCTCATCTTCCGTCCGCAGGGGCTGCTTGGCCGCCCCGTCATTACCAAGGTGTGAGGCCCTGACATGAGATCACAGACGAGGTTGCAAGGCGGTTTCTCACTCAGGCGCTGCACGCTGGATGCGATGCTTGCCGGTCTGGTGGCGCTGATCATCTTTGGCCCCATCGTTGGCGTGGTGCTGGATGGCTACAGCTTTAATTTCGCGGGGCAGCGATTGGTGTGGATCATCCTGGCCGTCATGGCAGGGCGCTTTCTGATGAGCGCCTTCTTGACCACGGCCGCAGGGGCTCGCCTGCTCGCTTTTTTTGAAACGGACAACTCGGGCGTCTATGTGCGTGATCCCGACTACAAGAATCCCCTGCGCTGGATTATTCCGCTGGTGCTCGCGCTGGCCATTTGTTTCCCCTTCGTTGCCACCAAATATGTGCTGACGGTGGCGATCCTCGGCCTGATCTATGTGCTGCTCGGGTTGGGATTGAACATCGTAGTGGGGCTAGCCGGCTTGCTGGATCTGGGTTACGTCGCCTTCTATGCCATCGGGGCTTATGGCCTCGCGCTCGGCTACCAATACCTCGGCCTTGGGTTCTGGTCGATGTTGCCGCTGGCGGCGCTGATCTCGGCGGCGGCCGGGGCCCTGCTGGGGTTTCCGGTATTGCGTATGCACGGGGATTATCTGGCGATAGTGACGCTTGGTTTCGGGGAGATCATTCGCCTGATCCTGAATAACTGGCTGGTCTTTACCGGCGGCCCCAACGGGATCTCTGCCCCGCCACCCACGCTCTTTGGGCTGGAGTTCGGGCGACGAGCGAAAGAGCAGGGCGGTGTGCCTTTCCATGAATTCTTTGAGCTCAGCTACAACCCCAACCTTAAATTCATCTTCATCTACACCATTCTGGTGCTGGTGGTGGTGTGGGTGCTCTATGTCAAACATCGGCTGACCCGCATGCCGATCGGGCGCGCCTGGGAGGCGCTGCGGGAAGATGAAATTGCCTGCCGCTCCATGGGGCTCAATCATGTGCTGGTCAAGCTCTCAGCCTTCACGCTCGGGGCCTCCACCGCGGGCATTGCCGGGGTGTTTTTTGCCACCTATCAAGGGTTCGTCAACCCGACTTCCTTCACCTTCTTCGAATCGGCCCTGATCCTCGCCATCGTGGTGCTGGGCGGCATGGGCTCGACCATAGGCGTCGTGCTGGCGGCCTTCGTGCTGACGGTCACGCCTGAGCTGCTGCGTGGCTTCGCCGAGTACCGTGTGTTGCTGTTTGGCATGCTGATGGTGGTGATGATGATCTGGCGACCGCGAGGCCTTATCCGCATCAACCGCAGCGGCTTCGCGGTACGAAAAGGAGTGGCCCCATGACGGACAGTCCTCTCAGCGACATGATCCTGAATGTCGAGCATCTGATGATCTCCTTTGGCGGTATCAAGGCGCTCAATGACGTGAGTCTCACGGTGCGGCGCGGCTCCATCACCGCACTCATCGGCCCCAACGGCGCGGGCAAAACCACGGTGTTCAACTGCCTGACCGGTTTCTACCGGGCGACCGGCGGCAATATCTTTTTCAACGGACGCAATCAAACGACCAATGTGATCCAGGTCCTCGGTCAGGCATTCCAGCCAGGGGATTGGGTCAACCCGGCGCAACTCGGGCAGCGCATCTTCTACAAGATGTTTGGTGGCACCCATCTGGTGAACCGTGCCGGCCTTGCACGCACTTTCCAGAATATCCGCCTGTTTAGGGAAATGTCGGTGGTGGAAAATTTGCTGGTCGCCCAACACATGCAGGTGAACCGCAACTTGCTGGCCGGGGTGCTCAACACCCCGGCATACCGGCGGGCCGAGAGCCGCGCGCTGGATCGCGCCTTTTACTGGCTCGAGGTGGTGGATCTGGTGGATTGTGCCAACCGCTTGGCAGGGGAGATGTCCTATGGCCAGCAGCGGCGGCTGGAGATCGCGCGGGCCATGTGCACGGCCCCGGAGCTCATCTGCCTCGATGAACCCGCCGCCGGCCTGAACCCGGTGGAGACGCGCACCCTCAGCAAGATCATCCGGTTTCTGCGGGACCATCACGGCATCACAGTGCTGCTGATTGAGCACGACATGGGCATGGTGATGGAGATTTCGGACCACATCATAGTGCTGGATCACGGTGATGTGATTGCAGAGGGTAAACCCGAGCAGATCCAGCACGATGACAAGGTGATTGCCGCCTATCTTGGCACCGACGAAGACGAGGTCTGCGCATGAGTGAGGCGATGCTGGAGTTTCGTGACGTCGATGTGTTCTATGGCGCCATTCAGGCGCTGACACAGGTCAGCCTGCAGGTGCATCAAGGGGAAACAGTGGCGTTGATCGGCGCCAATGGGGCCGGGAAATCCACGCTCTTGATGTCCATATTCGGTCAGCCACGGATCCGCAGCGGGCAGATCCTGTTTTGCGGTGAAGATATCAGCCATCGATCGACACATTCTGTTGCCTCGTCGGGCATTGCCCAGGCCCCGGAGGGACGGCGAGTCTTCCCCGACATGACGGTCGAGGAGAATCTGCTGATGGGCACCATACCGATAGGCGATCGCCATGGGGCGCAGGATATGCAAGCCATGTTCGATCTGTTCCCGCGCTTGAAGGAGCGGCGCAAGCAACGGGCGATGACGATGTCAGGGGGGGAGCAGCAGATGCTGGCCATCGCCCGCGCCCTCATGAGCCGCCCCAAGCTGTTGCTGCTGGATGAACCCAGTCTCGGGCTCGCCCCCATCGTCGTGAAACAGATCCTGCACACCCTGCGGGAGCTGGCGCAAAGCGGCATGACGATTTTCTTGGTCGAGCAAAACGCCCACCATGCGCTGAAGCTGTCCGATCGGGGCTATGTGATGGTGAACGGGAAGATCCGGTTAAGCGGCAGCGGCGAGGAGTTGCTGGGCAACCAGGACGTGCGCAAAGCCTATCTGGGGGGCGCGGAATAACAAAAAGCCCGCTCAGTTTCCTAAGCGGGCTTTCGAAGATGGCTCCCTCGACAGGACTTGAACCTGTGACATACGGATTAACAGTCCGCCGTTCTACCGACTGAACTACGAGGGAATTGGCTCCTCCTACTGGACTTGAACCAGTGACATACGGATTAACAGTCCGCCGTTCTACCGACTGAACTAAGGAGGAATTGCCTGTCTCGTCGAGACGGAGCGGATATTAATGATCCCCCGGACGGGTGTCAACCCGTAACCCTGCGCAAAAAATGGCTTTTCGGTCCGTTTGCCCAAAACTTGGTCGTTGTGGACTATTTTCAGCACAATCAGCAGCTTGGGATAGCTATCTGGCACCGACCAAGGGGCGCTGCCTTGTCTGGCAACGCCTGGGTGGGTGAATGCGACTCAAAGATACGGGGGAGAGGCATTCGCCGCCGCGTCGATTGGCAGGTTTGCATCTAGCCTCTCAAGGCACCAGTGCCTGAGGGCCGGGCAGAGGCAGGGGTTGGATGGTCGCCCTGATTTGCCCCGAATCGTCGATGATGGCGGATAACTAAAATGGCGATAAACATCGGCGATATACCGCTCATCCACGGCAATACCGTGGGGTAATGGCCATTTCTTGATCCTGCCCATCGAATTATCTTGCCGGCTCGGGTATGGTTGCCCTCGATACCATCGCCGCGTCGACAGCTCTGCCGGCCCTTGATGATGATCGGGTGCCGGTTCACTCCGGCCTTTGTCTCCCTCTTCTGGTATTACCCTAGACATGCACAATCAAGCTTCCTTACAAGGCGTGAAGCTGGCCATCGCATTGCGCCAATCCTGTTTCGACGAACCCTATAGCGTTGCGCGCTTCGGTCGCGATCTCATCGCCGGCATCACGGTCGGCATCATCGCCATTCCGCTCGCCATGGCGCTGGCCATCGCCAGCGGCGTGCCGCCCCAGCACGGTCTCTACACCGCCATCATCGCCGGCATCGTCATCGCGGTGACGGGGGGCTCGCGTTTCTCCATCTCGGGGCCGACCGCCGCCTTCGTGGTGATCCTCTATCCGGTGGCCCAGCAGTTCGGGGTGGGTGGCTTGCTGATGGCGACCCTGCTCTCCGGCTTCTTCCTGGTGGCCATGGGGATGGCAAGACTCGGTCGCCTCATCGAGTACATTCCGCCTTCGGTCACCCTGGGCTTTACCGGTGGTATCGCCATCGTGATAGCGACCCTGCAGATCAAGGATTTCTTCGGCCTGCAGGTGCCAGAGATGCCGGAAACCTATGTCGGCAAGGTCGAAGCCCTGGTTCAGGCGCTGCCGAGCTGGCAGTGGGGCGATACCCTGGTGGGGGTGGCGACCCTGGCAGTGTTGCTGCTCTGGCCCCGCCTGCGGTTGCCGGTGCCGGGTCATCTGCCGGCCGTGCTGGTCGGGGTGGGCCTCGGTTTTGGGTTGCATACCATGGGCATCGATGTGGCCACCATCGGCAGCAAGTTCAGTTACACCCTGGCCGATGGCACTCAGGGCATGGGGATCCCCCCCATAGCACCGACCCTGATGATGCCCTGGGCATTGCCCGGGCCCGACGGCGCCCCTGTGGTCTGGGATCTGGCGGCCATTCAGCGGTTGCTGCCCGCCGCCTTCTCCATGGCGATGCTGGGAGCCATCGAATCCCTGCTCTGCGCCGTGGTGCTGGACGGCATGACGGGGCGCAAGCACAGCTCCAACGGTGAGCTGGTGGGGCAGGGGCTTGGCAACATACTGGCCCCTTTCTTCGGCGGCATCACCGCGACGGCGGCCATCGCGCGCTCCGCCGCCAACGTGCGGGCCGGCGCCACGTCCCCCATCTCCGGGATAGTGCATGCGCTGGTGGTGCTGGCCGCCATCCTGGTGTTGGCACCCTGGCTCTCCTGGTTGCCGCTCTCCGCTATGGCGGCCCTGTTGCTGCTGGTGGCCTGGAACATGAGCGAGGCCCACAAGGTGGTGGATCTCATTCGCAGGGCGCCCCGCTCGGACGTGCTGGTGCTGCTGGTTTGCCTCTCCCTCACCGTCATCTTCGACATGGTCATCGCCATCACCTTCGGAGTGATCCTGGCGTCCCTGCTGTTTATGCGAGAGGTCGCCAAGATGACCAAGTTGCACAACCTGGCCGAACACAGGCGCTATGCCAGCGAGGTGCCGGCCAATACCCTGATCTACAAGATCAACGGTCCCCTGTTCTTCGCGGCGGCGGAGCGGGTGTTCGGCGAGCTGCTGGCCGAGGTGCGGGATCACAAGACCCTGGTGCTGCAGATGGAGGCGGTCTCCATCCTGGATGCGGGCGGACTGGCCGCCTTCCAGCAGTTTGCCAAGCGGATGGCCAAGACAGGGGTCCGGGTGCGGGTGGCCGAGCTGCAGTTCCAACCCCTCAAGACTCTGGCCCGCGCCAAGGTGCGCCCCATCCCGGGTGAGCTGGAGTTCTACGGCTCGCTGGAGGAGGCCATCAAAGGGGAAACCTTGCACGAAGCGGCTGAAAATTGAGTGAAAGGGATAGGGAACGGCCTGTTTTTGGTCACTTGGTTCGGTTATTGAGCAATTGACTGCAAAAGATGAAAAATAGGATTGACCGGCCTGAGCCTATCCCTTACATTACGCCCCGTTCCAGCGCAACAGCGTGACGAACGGGTGTTGGCTGAACACCATAAACAACAGACAAAAATTTGGTGAGGTGTCCGAGTGGCTGAAGGAGCACGCCTGGAAAGTGTGTATACGGCAACGTATCGAGGGTTCGAATCCCTCCCTCACCGCCAAATTTAGAAAAACCGACCTCAGGGGCGGTTTTTTGCTTTCTGGGCCGTGGGTCCCGACTCTCCTTGAAATGCCAGACCCCGCTCGCAAGAGCGGGGTCTTTGTTTTGGCGCCTCTTCGCTTTCCTCCGTTGATGACGGCGTCCCTGTAAAGCCCCTTGCTTCACACCCTCTTCTCTCCCATTGATGTCATGAGTTGCCAAAGACGGCAGGGGCTCTCTCATTTGCCCTCAGGTTTTCACTGTCCTGCGTTCTCGGCCATCAGAAGATCACCCCGATCAGGCGATCGAGCAGCACCTCGAAGGGAAACATGGTGAGCAACAGAGGCATGAAGGGGACGACGGTAGCCAGCACCAGTTGCAGGAACATGTCCCGACTGAACGGCAGGGGCCTGACCTCCTTGATCACGGTATAGGCATTGCCCAGATCGGCGAGGGACTGGATGTCGGCGGCGCCGAGCAGGGGTTCACCGTCCCTGTCGTCCGTGCGCAGCCAACGGCGCTCGAAGCCGCGGCTGTATTCGGCCGCGAGGGCGCCGTATTCCCGCAGACCCTGTCGTTTTGCCGCCAGTATGTGGGGGGCAAAGACACCGAGCGGGCCCAGTACCAGCATCAGCCCGAAGCCCGCCAACAGGATGATCTCGGGCTTGTAGGCGGTCAGCACGGCGGCGTCATAGAAGATCCGGTTGGCGATGAAGCCGGCCAGCTGGGCACCAAAGGCGGTCAGCAGCGGTGAATAGGCGTAGGCCGATGCGCCGAGGAAGCCGAGGCCGCAGTTGCGATCGGGATGGGTCGGCAGGAGTTCGAGCCGGATCCGGGAAACCTGCCAGAGGAAGCGGGTCCAGATGATGATCCGGTAGAGCCAGCGCAGGATCAGAAACTGGGTGATGGGGTTGCTCACCCAGAAGAACCAGAAGCCGGGCAGGGTCAACGTCATATGGCCGTCCTCTATGGTGGCGTACCAGGTGGAGGAGTGCAGGGCGAAGGTGTTGGTCCGGATGAAATAGCCCATGGTGAAGACAAACAGGATGAGGCCTACTTCCAGAGGGATCGAATTGCGCCAGCGCATGGCGCTCTGAATGGCATCATAGAAACGGGGCAGGGCGAGGGGCGAGATGAGATCCCGCTCGATGAACTGGCTGACGATCCCCCGGATGCGCTGATGGACGATGAGCTCCGCATAGACCAGCAGGGAGACGCAGACCAGGAAGCGCACATGGGTTTCCACATCCAGCAGAAAGGGGACGGCCACCCCCTGTAGCAGGCTGCCTTCCAGGGCGCACAACAGCAACAGGGGCAGCCAGCAGAGCCCGCTCAGCACCAGGATCCGCCGCCGGATGTGGGTCTTGATCTCGCCAAGGTGCGCTCGGCTCCACAGCTGGTACAGCGGGCCTCCCAGGATCAGGGAGAAATTGTAAGGGTCGGACAGGGGTTGGCGCTGGGGATCGGGCGGTATGACGGGCTTATGGTTCGACATGATAGGGATCTCTGTGTGTCTGGTGTCGAATAAGCCCCGGCCCTATGGCCGGGGCGATGAATGAACCGGATGTTGACGGTGAGGGGGAGACAGATGATGAGCAGGCATAACACCATCCGATCACCACAGGGCGGCTTGTGTGGGACGGATGCGGGCTCCATCGGAATGCGGTGGGGGAGTGGTTGTCTTGACCGTTGCTGTGAGGGTGCATCGCCATGCGCCTGACCTGGGACTCATGGTATTAGGTATAGCGCTTGCCCGTGTCCGAGGCGGCTTCTATCGGGGAGGAGCCTGTGTCTCGCTACTCCCTTTGGCGCGGCTGGTGCGTGAACTGCGCTTGTCATGGGCCAGCGGCATCACTGGAAGAAAGCCTGTAGGGATGAACAGAGTCAGGATAGGGGCGACGTATGATGAAATTGGTGTAAAACACCATGACAAGCAATTAATTGCTCTGACTACGGTCATAAATTTCAACAATGCAAAATAAATTGGCCTTATATGCTGATAAGGCAAAATATTGCGGTCTATTGCACGCATTAAAATAGAAATATAACTCTAGTTTATTGTTTTATATGAAAAAAAATATTTGGCATGGTCACTGCTAATGGTTTCGGTTGAGTGTCATTACCGTTCAACCAATCAGGAGCATACCCATGCCAACTCCATGTTACATCAGCATCGAAGGTAAAACCCAGGGCAACATCACCGCCGGTGCCTTCACCTCTGACTCCGTCGGCAACATCTTCGTGCAAGGCCATGAAGACGAGATGCTGGTTCAGGAATTCCAACACGTCGTCACAGTGCCGACTGATCCGCAATCCGGCCAACCTGCCGGCCAGCGTGTCCACAAGCCGTTCAAGTTCACCGTCGCGCTGAACAAAGCCGTGCCGCTGATGTACAACTCCCTGGCCTCCGGTGAGATGCTGCCGAAAGTGACCCTGAAGTGGTACCGCACCTCGGTCGAAGGCAAGCAGGAACACTTCTTCAGCACAGTGTTGACCGATTCCACCATCGTCGACATCGACTGCCAGATGCCCCACTGCCAGGACCCCGCCAACGCCGACTTCACCCAGCTGATCCAGGTCTCCCTGGCCTACCGCAAGATCGACTGGGAGCACACCGTCGCCGGTACCTCCGGTGCCGACGACTGGCGTGCGCCGATCGAGGCTTGATGCCATGAGGGAGCACCCGTCCAGGTGCTCCCTTTTCTGTATTCAGACAGGGAGGCCTTATGCCGAAAGAGTCGTTTTATCCCGATACCAATGAACCGCACATTCACCTGCACCGGGGGGGCGCCACCTTCACCGACATTGGCCATAACCACAGGACCCTGGTCCGTGGCTCTCTGGTCTATCGCGGCACAGTGCAGGAAGTCATCGTCGATCTGCAGGGGCGTGGTGATAACCGCAGCATTCAGATAGCGCAATACATTCAGTCCAACTTGGCCTGATCTCAAAGGCCGGGATACCGGCCTGCTTCTCATCTTTGCCTGTCCTGGTCACCTCTTTCTTCTGCTCGTTTGCTCGTTGAGCGAGCACAAGAAAGAACATGACGTTGATACCACCGCACGCCTCAGGGCGTGCGGTAGCCATGGCGGCGAAAACACGGCGGCCATGGCTGATCTCTCACCCACCTTGATACTCCCCGCTGGCGGGGCAGGATTAATCGCAGAGGCGTGCCGATGGCAGACAGCACAGGATTACAATTCACCGTCAAAGTGGGGGCCTTGCCCGAGAGCACCTTCGTGGTGGCCGAGTTTGCACTGGAAGAGGCGCTAAACGGCCCCTTCCAGCTAAGGCTGGAACTCGCGAGCCCTCAGTCGGATGTCGACTTTGGCGCCGTGCTGGACCAGCCCTGCGAGCTGCAGGTGTGGTACCACGGAGAGCTGCAGCGGCGGGTGTGCGGTGTTGTGAGCGACTTTGCCCAGGGGGATAGCGGCTTTCGTCGCACCCGTTATCAGTTGCTGGTGCAGCCGGCCCTGTGGCGGCTGGGGCTTCGTCAGAATTCCCGCATCTTCCAGGCCCAGAAGCCGGACGAAATTCTCTCCATCTTGCTACAAGAGCACGGCATCACGGACTACGCCTTCGCACTCAAGAACGAGCACGCCCAGCGGGAATACTGTGTCCAGTACCGGGAGACGGACCTCGATTTTGTGAACCGCCTTGCCGCCGAAGAGGGGCTGTTTTACTTCCACGAGTTCGAAGCCGGCAAACACCGCATCGTCTTTGCCGACGATGCGGCGGCCCTGACCGCAGGCCCCGAGCTCTTCTTCAATCTCGGCAACCGTGCCCTGGAGCAGGGCCCCTATGTACGCCAATTCCACTACCGGGAAGCGGTACGGACGTCGGATGTTGAGCTCAAAGATTACAGCTTCAAGACTCCGGCCTATGGCCTCTCTCACAAGCGGCGCGGCGCCGAGCTATCCCATCAGTGCGATACCTACCAGCACTTCGACTCCCCGGGCCGCTACAAGCTGGACCCGAGCGGCAAGGCGTTTGCCCAGCACAGGCTCGACGCCCTGCGCAATGACGCCGTCACCGGTCAGGGCAAATCCAACTGCGCGGCCCTGCTGCCGGGGCAGTATTTCTCTCTCACCGAACACCCGAACGGCGTGCTCAACGCCGATTGGCAAGTCGTGCGCATCCGCCACACCGGCTCGCAGCCCCAGGCGCTGGAGGAGGAGGGGGGCAGCGGCCCCACCGTCTACCACAACGAGTTCGGGGTGGTGAAGGCGAGTGCGACCTGGCGTGCGCATATCGGCAGCCCACAGGCGCCCCACAAGCCCATGGTGGACGGCCCGCAAATCGCCATCGTGGTGGGCCCGGAAGGGGAAGAGATCTACTGCGACGAGCACGGCCGGGTGAAGCTGAAATTTCCCTGGGATCGCTATGGCAGCTCTAACGACCAGAGCTCCTGCTGGGTACGGGTGAGCCAGGGTTGGGCCGGCGGTCAGTACGGCATGATGACCATCCCGCGCATCGGCCACGAGGTGATCGTGAGTTTCCTGGAAGGGGACCCGGATCAGCCGATCATCACCGGTCGCACCTATCACGCCACCAACCGGCCCCCTTATGAGTTGCCAGCCAACAAGACCCGCACCGTGCTGCGCACCGAGACCCACCAGGGAGAGGGGTTCAACGAGCTGCGCTTCGAAGATCAGGCGGGCAAGGAAGAGATCTATATCCACGGTCAGAAAGACCTGAACCTGCTCATCGAGAACGACGCGGCCTGGCACATCAAGCACGACGAACACAGGGACATCGACAATGAGCGGGTGACCCGCATCAAGGGCAATGACCATCTCACTGTGGGCGGCGAGAAGCGGGATCATATCAAGGGTGACCTGTCGCTCACCGTGGATGCGTCCCTGCATCAAAAACTCGGTCAGAACTGGCTCACCCAGGCGGGGCAGGAGGTACACGTCAAGGCCGGTGCCAAGGTGGTGCTGGAGGCGGGATCTGAAATCACCGTCAAGGTCGGCGGCTGCTTCGTCAAGGTAGATGGCGGCGGCGTCACCCTGGTGGGCCCCACCATCAAGATGAACTCCGGCGGCAGTCCTGGTTCCGGCTCCGGTTGGGCAGGTAAATCTCCCATCAACCCCCAAGGGGTCACAGTCCCTCCCGCACCCAAGGTACCGCTGAGTCCGGCTCAGCTCGCCACCATGAAGAGTGCGGCGCCTTTCTGCGAAGAGTGCGAGAAGTGCAAGGAGGGCGCTTGTGAGATCTGAGACCATTTCTCTGAGTGAGTGGATCACTGCTTGTGATCAGCGCCCTCTCTATGCCGTGCTGGCGGGGGCGAGCGATGCCAACTCTTTGCAGCACTACTACCGGCTGGATGGCCGCCACACTCCCAGCGGGCTCTATCTCGGCACCCCTTATGAAGACTGGCACCCCGTCATGCCCTATCTGGTCGAGCTCGATCGAGGCAGCTCCTTTATCGAGTGGGCCGCCAGCACGGACGCCCGTGATTGGGGATTCATTTTGTCGACGGCGCAGCCCATGGCGACCCTCTATGCCCATCTGCAGGGGTTGACCCAGGTGTGGCATCAGGGGGATACGGTGTTCTTTCGTCACTGGGAGGGGGCCTATCTGGTGCCCATTGCAGAGCAGCTGGGGGATGGCTTCACCACCCTGTTGCCCGAGCTGAACGGGCTCTGGGTCGCTGGACATGGCTTTCATTGGACAGAGTCCGAGGCCAAGGCGCCGCGGACTTTCCCCTGGTGGAGCCTGCCTGAAGCGCTGGCGACCAGCCTTGCAAAGCAGGATCCCGGCCCCCTCATCAATAACCTGATGCAGCAGCTTGCGGATCAGAATGGTCAGCTCTACTGGTCCTTTCCCGAGGCCAATTTACGGCTCAAGGTTGCCCGCTTCGTCGCGCGGAATCCCTTAAGTGACTCCGAAATATTTCCGGCGCTGGAAGCTGCGCTGCTGCAAGAGGTTCAAGCATGAGCAACGCCGGTCAGGCCGTCTTCAACCAGGTGATCGCCGATTATCGAAATGCCTTGAAAGAGTATCGCAAGGATGCCGAGAGCTTCTTCCTGGGTGATCTGCTCAGCATGGACATGGAGCAGACCATCAAGGTGGGTGACAAGAAGGTCTCTGTCTCATCAAACAGCAAGAAGGCGCAGTCTGTCGTCACCCAGTGCCCGCTGAGCGGCACCTTGCGGCTGGTGCATTTGTTCGAATCGGTGCGTTTTATCCCCATCGGCAATACCCCCTACAAGGTGGAAGCGGGCAAGATGGATCGCGGGCGCTTCGTCAGCGAGTCCGTGGCCAAGGAAGGAACCCTGGATGCCAAGGGTATCGCCGAGGTGGGCAAGCTTGTCCCCGGCAAATCTTATCGAGTCACCTTCTATCCCAATGTGAAGAAGGCAGATCTAGACGGACTCTTTGCCTCCTATGCCCCCGTGCAACAGGATCTCATCGACTGGCTCACCAAGGAGTGGGGGAGCGAACACAAGGCAGCCTGGGCCCGCTACACCATGAACGGGGGCGGTTTTGGGGCGCATTCCCTCGCCGCAGTCAGCGGTATCGGCAAGGCCCTGGTCGGGGTCTGGGACGATCTCAAGACCATTTACGATCTGTTGGCCGATCCGGTGGGCAATGCCAAGAAGCTGGCGGAGTTCGGGGTTGATGCGGCCGCCATGGCTGCGGCAGGAGCCTCCCAGATGGAGGCAGCCATGCTGGTGCTGCAAGATGAGGCCCTGCTTTATCTCTACGCTTACGCTTTGGTGAGCTGGGTCAAGTTGCTGCCGCCGGATGAGCAGACCGAATTCGGTACCCAGGTGATCGCCACCGTGCTTATCGACGTCATCGTCGGCGTGGTGTTGACCGGGGGGGCCGGGTTGGCGGTGCGATATAGCGTAAAAGCGGCTGGCGCCGCCAAAAAACAAGCTCGAATGGTTGTGCTTGTGACCAGCCTGATATCCATGTCCAAGAAGCACAATCTGGTTCAGCATGCCCAGAGCGCCAAGAAAGTGCTGGTGGCCGGTGTAGCTCCCCTCAATCCGGCCAAGAAGGCGGATCTCAAGCTTGTGGATAGCGGTGTCATGACCGAGGTCGTGCAGGGAACCGCCGCCAAACGCAGGTTCGAGGCTCATACCGAGATCAAGCAGGTCAACAACACCCCGGATGCCTCCAAGCAGGGCAGGACGCCATCGGATCAGGCGCACCAGCCCGAAGCCCAGACCTGCACCAATGGTTGCCCCGTTTCCATGGTAACGGGGGAAGAGTTGCTGGCACTGGAGGATGCCCAGTTGCCTGGCATGCTGCCCTTCACCTTTGGCCGTCTTTACCGCACCTCGGCGGTGGCGCTGGACCGCGGCATGGGGGCTGGCTGGAGTCACTCCCTGGCCCACCGACTCGAGCGCCACGGCGAGACCCTGACCTGGTGGGATGATGAATCCCTCGCCATCGAGCTGCCCCTGCCGTCCGGCAGGATGCCCATGGCGACCAACCGGCTGTCGTCGGCGGCCGTCTATCTCGGCGACACTGATGACGAGGTGATCCTGGCCAAGGCGGGGTCGCCTTTCCTGCATTTTTTCTGGCATGGGAACGAGGGGTGTCTGACCGCGCTCTCCGATGCTTACGGCAACCGGCTGGCGGTGCGCGCCGATGAGAAGGGTCGCCCCTGCTGGCTGGAGAACGAGGGAGGGCTAGCCCTGCGGCTTGTCTATCAGGGCAATCGCCTCTGTGCCCTCGAGTTGCAGCAGTTCGATGGCCTGCACTGGCAGCCACAATCGACCCTGCAACGTTATCACTACGACGAGGCGGGCCGGCTTGTTGCCGCCGAGAACGGGGTGGGTGAGCAGGAGCGCTACCGCTACCGGCCCGATGGGGTGATCCTCGAGCGCCGTCTCGCCGGTGGCGCGGGCTTCTTCTGGGAGTGGGAAGGGGAGGGGAATAAGGCCCGCGCCATTCGCCACTGGAGCGACGTCGCCCGCTTCGACGTCAGCTACGGCTGGGATGACGACAAGGGGGAGGTGACGGTTCAGAGCGTCGATGGCAGCCTCGAAGTCTATCGCCATGACAGCAATGCCCGTCTGGTGCGCCAGCAGGATCCGGACGGTGCAATCACCGAATTTGACTACAACGACCAGGGACAGAAGGTACTGGCCTGCGATGCTCTGGGAGGGGAAACTCGTTATCACTATGACGATGCGGGGTTGTTATCGCTGGAAATTGCGCCAGATGGCAGTGAAACCGCCTACAGCTACTGGGATGGTCGGGTTCGCAAAGTGGTGCAAGGTGAGCGTGAGTGGCGCTTCGAGCGCAATGAACAGGGCGATGTCATTGCCCGGGTTGACCCGCTCGGGCGGCAGACCCGCTATGGCTACACCGCACAAGGCAAACTCAGCTGGGTGGCACAGCCCGATGGCAGTCGCATCGAACTGCTCTGGAATCGCCTTGGCCAGCTTATCGAAGAGAAGGGGACCGATGGCGGCCTCACCCGCTGGCGCTATGACGAGCGGGGCCGCCAGATCCTGCGCCGGGATCCCCGCGGTGCTATCACCCGTTACGAGTGGGATGGAGCCGATCGCCTGCGGGCAGTGCATCTGCCCGGTGGCGGTAGTCGCCGTTTCGAATACAACCCCTATGACAAGGTGACGGCCGAGTGGGATGAGCTGGGCCGTGAGACTCGTTATGAATACCACGATCGCCTGCATCTGCTCAGTCGGCGCATCAATCCTGACGGCAGCGAACTCAAGTACCGCTATGACAACGCCAAGCTGTTTCTCAGTGAAATCGAGAATGAGCACGGCGAGCAGCACCGCATCCAGTATTACCCCAATGGCTTGGTGGCCCAGGAGACCGGCTTTGACGGGCGCACCATCGCTTATCGCTACGATCTGAATGGCCATCTTTGCGAGAAGGTGGAGTACGGCAAAGAAGAGGCCGAGCTGGTCACCCGCTATGAGCGCGATGCCATGGGGCGACTGCTCAGCAAACAGCTGCCGGATGGCCGTGAGATCCAGTTTGCCTATGACACCTATGGCCAGCTGATCCGGGTTGATGACGGTGTCTGGCCGCTGGCCTTTGAATATGACAAGGGCGGAAACCTCACTGCCGAGCATCAGGGGTGGGCCTCCAGTTATTTCAAGCACGGTGTCATGGGGCAACTCGCCCAGTGGCGACTGCCCGATGGCAACCATCTCGATTACCGTTATCAGGACGGGGTGTTAAGCGGTATCGATCTTAATGGCAGCGAGCTGACCCGCCATCAGGTAGCGGCAGGCCTCGAGATGCGTCGTCGCCAAGGGGCACTGACCCAGCAGTATGAGTATGACGAGCAGGGTCGCTTGACTGCACTGCGTCTGCACCGTGGCCAGCAGGTCTCCCGCGAGCGGCGCTACGGTTACGACAGGTCCGGCAATCTGCTGCGTGTCAATGACAGTGCTCAGGTGGCGGCCGGCAATCCACAAGGAGAGCAGCACTATCGCTACGATCCACTGGACAGGTTGCTGGAGGTGTGCGGTGAGTTGACCGAGCGCTTTATGCATGATCCCGCCGGCAACTTGCTGAGTCAGACCCAGGGCAACCAATTTGAACCCGCGCGCACTCAAGGCAACCGGCTGCTATTTAGTGGCGATCGCCATTTCGAGTATGACGAGTTTGGTCGTCTGGCCACCGAGCGGCGCGGCAAAGCGCAGCGATTGTTTACCCGCTATGAGTACGACTGTCAGCATCAATTGATTGTGGCCGAGCTGCCCGATGGCAGCCGTGCGCGTTATGACTACGATGCCTTCGGTCGTCGCATTCGCAAGACGGTGACAAACGGCGCCGATGAGCAGGTGACCGAGTTCCTGTGGCAGGCCAACAACCTCATCGCCGAGAGCCGCAGCGACGGGGCTTATCGCAGCTTTATCTATGAGCCGGGCAGCTTCAAACCGCTGGTTCAGCTGGAAGGAGAAGGGAAACAGGCCGAGGTTTATCACTACCAGCTGGATCATCTGGGCACTCCCCTGGCCCTGACCCATCACGATGGCCATAGCGCCTGGCAGGTACGCTATCGCGCCTATGGCAATGTCTGGAAGCAAGAGCTGGCCGAGGTCGAGACACCTCTGCGTTTCCAGGGGCAATATTATGATACCGAGACCGGGCTGCACTATAACCGTCACCGTTACTACCAGCCCGACACCGGTAGATTTATTACCCCCGACCCGATAGGCTTGGCCGGTGGGCTCAATAACTACCAGTACGCTCCCAATCCCACTGGTTGGGTGGATCCGCTGGGGTTAATGCTTAAAGCGACTAACTGTCTTAAACATGCCTTTAAGTTCACAGTTGATAAACATGGTAATATGCCTAAACCTAGACCTGGATTAAATTCTCATCATGGAGTTATGTCTGCATGGATGAAACATAATTTCCCAGAGTATGATGCTAGCCAAGCACCTGCTGTTCTAATGCCTGAAGCAAATCATCGTGCAACTTTTGGTGTTTATAACACGTGGCGTGCTGACATGCGGAAATCAATGGGAGGGGAGTTTGATTGGGGTAAAGTTACTGAAGATGAAGTCAAGTCCCTTTCAGGTAAAATGTTTGATGCGGCTGAAGTTCCAGCTGATATCAGAAAGGAATACTGGGATTGGTATTTACGCATGAATAAGGTATTGATGGAATGAATGATATGAACAGTTCTAAAAAATTATTGACTTGTAATGAGCTTGAGCAAATAGCCATAGATCTGGGGAAAAACATTCCTACAACGGATATTGATTTTTCAGATGTGCCAAATAGTTTGAAGCCATTAATCCCATATGTAGAGGTTTGGGGAGTGGTAGATGATTTTGAAAGAGAGGAAATTATAGATAGAACATCACCTGTTATAAAAGACAACTTAAAGTGGGTGATTAGTAATTTCGATAATGAACTGGATGAATGGTTGGCAGGCACTGAGGCAGAAAGCTCCAACCCATCAGATGCATATGTATCATTCTCAGCATTTAGAATGGCAGTCGATTCTATCTAAAGTAAATGTGTGATAGTTAATATTAATAGTGTTTTCCAAACAATGAATTCAAATAATACTGAAAATATCATTTCAAGACATCGGCCTTAGCCGATGTCTTGTCCTATTTAGAAATCATAGTATATATTCATGTATAAACTTAAGGTTGTTTCTGTAGAATTTCATCATCATTGGTTGCTTTATATTCTTCTTGAGGAAGATACAAGCTATTGGGGTACCTACCTTTTTAGTCTCTCCCTGCAACAGAACTTGGCTTGAGTAGTTAGTCTATGGCTATTGCACATTCATATTAAATAAGTTTTCAGCAAACGCCTTACTACCATGTGATCTGTCGCATTTGTGGTGAAAATTTCGATTCGAAAGTGATACTCGACAGTTGGCAAGGCAGTCTAGTTGCTACGATCTTTATCATCGGCATCGATGACCTTATAGTCAAGATTGCTCAATCACTACCAGTTGGTTAATTATTGGTACAGGCATAATTTTCTTCAGAAATAAAATATCGTTGTAGAATAAATCTTTATAAAATCCATTGTAAATATTTTTATTTACGTATGTTAATTTATTATCTAAAGATCTATATATGAAATATCACCTTTTATGCTTAGCATTGGCTGTTTATTGGCTTACCGCTTGCACCACAACTACACCACTCACTGAGTCTGAACTTTCTCAAGCCGCTCAGCAGGGCCAGGGCAAGGCGCAATATGAGCTGGCCAATCGTTTGGCGGCCAAGCCGGATTATCCCGAGGCGATGCGCTGGATGAAGCAGGCTGCGGATCAATCAGGACCACTGGCGGCCGATGCGGATGTACGAGGCAAGGCTGCGCTGCAGGTGGGGAGCTGGTATCAGACTGGCCTCGGTGAGCCCAAGAATCCAAAGCTGGCCCAAGACTGGTGGCAGCGCTCGGCCAAGCTGGGTAATGCGGATGCCAGCTATCAGCTGGGGTTGGCGTGCCGGCAGCAACATCAGGGCAAACTGGTCGATGAGTGCCTCGACTGGTTCGAGCAGGCGGCCAAACGCGATCATGCGGACGCTCAGCTGGTGTTGGGAGAGTGGTATGCCAAGCAGCTAGGTGCCGACGCCGATGCCATCGAGTGGCTGGAGAAGGCGGCCGAGCAGGGTAACCGCGAGGCGCAATATCGGCTCGGTCTGCGTTATGAGCAAGGAAAGGGAGTCGCCAAGCGCCCCGATCTCGCTCAGCGCTGGTATGAGAAGGCTGCAGCCCAGCAACAACCGGATGCCTTGCTGATCCTGGCCAGCCGGGCGAGTGGTGCCGAGGCTGTCCCCTTGTATCAGCGCGCCGCCAATGCCGGTGCTCCCCAGGCACAGCTGTGGTTGGGACAAGCCTATCTGGCGGGGGAGGTGGTGGCTCAGGATCTTGCGCTCGGTCGTTACTGGCTGGAGCTGGCCGCGAGCAACGGCTCTCACGAGGCTGAATATCAGCTGAGCCTGACACAGAGCGATCCGGCAGCGCGAAAGCACTGGCTAACGCTGGCGGCCAAAGGCGGGGTGAGCCAGGCACAACTCGAGCTGGCCAAATTGCAACAAGGACGGGGTGAGCTGGTAGCGGCACGCCAGAGCCTCGCCTTGGCGGCGCTGCAGGGCAACGTCGAGGCCCACTATGCCTATGGTGAGATGCTGCGGCTGGGGCTGGGTGGAGAGGCGGACTATGTTCAGGCGCTCAAACACTATCGGCTGGCAGCCAATGCCAATCATCGACAGGCGCAATATCGCATGGGCACCATGCGTGAGCGAGGCTGGGGTGCACCTCGTAACCGCTTGCATGCTTATGCATGGTATCTGCTCGCTGCGACCGACGGTAACAAGGACGCGACCGATGCAGGCAATGAGCTGGAAAAAGGGATGACAAAACAGGAGAAAGCATCTGGTCAAAAATTGGCCCAGCACTGGTTCATCAAGCTGGAGAAAAGCCATCCTCCTGAGAAGATACAAGACAATACATAGTGCTCAGCAAGATGATAAAACACACTAAATTTTCATATTAGATGGAAAAATCCCATGGTGTGATGATGAATGCCATGGGATATTTTTTGTACTTTATGGGTTAATTTTATAGTGTATTTTATATGGCTGTTTTGTATGAGAGAGGCGCTATCACTTTTTTGGAGTCGTCATTCTGTTGCCAAGTATTAATGCTTCCCCATCAGCTTGATGTAAAATTCATTGATTTCCTTGCCGATCAAGCACCACCATTTCGCAGTGGAATCCAATTTAAGATATTTCTCTCTCAGCATATGATTTGTCTTATCTGTTTGATTTTATTGATATTTATTATTTCACTAATAATATTTAAATGTTTTTTAAATATTTTTTATTGACGTAATCAGAATCATGAATATACCATCTGTCGCAAATGGCTCTTAAGCCAAACAGACCTCTAACGAAGAGTAGAGGCAAAATCGGTTGTATAAGTAACAAGCAGCACATTGCGTTTTTGATTATCATGGCCTTGGCCTGATACATATCAAAAATGCCTCGTCGGCTAACGCTCATTCGCCTGAAACTGGGTTTAACAGGTCAACTGTCATTTTTTACAGTTGCCATGGTGGGCGTTGGCTATAAGCTTTGGGGTCTTCGTGGATCCTTAACTTGGTATTTAGAGCATGGGAAAAGGAATTGATGGCGCCACTGTTGCGCCTAAAGAGCGTATTAATATCAAATATGTGCCGGCAACCGGTGGGCAACAGGCTGAAATAGAGCTTCCGTTGACCATGATGGTGGTTGGCAACATGAAAGGACGCACGGAAGAGACCCCCATCGAGGAGCGTCAAACCGTCTCCATCGACAAGAATAATTTTTCTTCCGTCATGAAAGAATCTGCACTGGAACTGAAATTTTCCGTTCCCAATCGCCTGGAAGAGAACAGCCAGGACGAGCTGCCCGTGTCGATCAAGATCCAGTCCCTGGAGGACTTCACCCCCGACAGCGTTGCCCAGCAAGTGCCAGAGTTGCGCAAGCTGCTGGAACTGCGTGAGGCCCTGGTTGCCCTGAAAGGACCCTTGGGAAATATCCCGTCCTTCCGCAATCGTTTGCAGGATCTGCTGTCCAGTGACGAGGCTCGCGAGCAACTGCTCAAGGAGCTGGATCTGATTAAGCCTGCCGAGTGATCTGCAGACTAATTAACTGATCGATAAGGAAAAACTATGTCTCAGGTCGAAGAACAGGTTCAAGCGGGGGCGAGTGTTGCCTCCTCGTCGTCCTTGCTGGACGAAATCATGGCGCAGGCACGCATCACCCCGGTGGATGAGGGTTACAGCGTCGCCAAGCAGGGGGTTGCCGCCCTGATCGCCAACATTCTGGACAGCGGCACCACCGCTGAGCCGGTCAACAAGGCGCTGGTGGACAGCATGATTGTCGAGCTCGACAAGAAGCTGAGCAAGCAGATGGACGTCATACTGCACGCCAAAGAGCTGCAGGAGCTGGAGTCTTCCTGGCGCTCCCTCAAGCTGCTGGTGGATCGCACCGATTTTCGTGAGAACATCAAGATCCAGGTGCTGCATGCGACCAAAGAGGAACTGCTGGAGGATTTCGAGTTTTCCCCTGAAATTACCCAGTCTGGCCTCTACAAGCACGTCTATTCCACTGGTTACGGCCAGTTTGGTGGTCAACCCATCGGTACCGTGATCGGCGATTATGCCTTCACCCACAGCTCCCCCGACATCAAGCTGATGCAGTATGTCAGCGCAGTCGGCGCCATGGCCCATGCCCCCTTCATCTCCTCCGTCGCACCGGCCTTCTTCGGTGTGGACAGCTTCACCGATCTGCCGTCCATCAAGGATCTCAAGTCGGTGTTTGAAGGCCCGGCCTACACCAAGTGGCGCTCCCTGCGCGAATCGGAAGATGCCCGCTACCTGGGGCTGACCGCACCGCGCTTCCTGGCACGTCTGCCCTACGACCCGACCGAGAATCCCATCAAGGGCTTCAACTACCAAGAAGACATCAGTTCGGATCACGACCACTACCTGTGGGGCAACACCGCCTATCTGATGGGCACCTCCCTGACCGACAGCTTCGCCAAGTACCGCTGGTGCCCGAACATCATTGGTCCGCAGAGTGGCGGCGCCATCCAGGACCTGCCTGTACATGTGTACGAGGCCATGGGCCAGCTGCAGGCCAAGATCCCGACCGAGGTGCTAATTACCGACCGTCGTGAATACGAGCTGTCCGAAGAGGGTTTCATCACCCTGACCATGCGCAAAGACAGCGACAACGCGGCCTTCTTCTCCGCCAACTCGGTACAAAAACCCAAGGTGTTCCCGAACACCAAGGAAGGCAAGGAAGCGGAGACCAACTACAAGCTGGGTACCCAGCTGCCCTACATGTTCATCATCAATCGCCTGGCACACTACATCAAGGTGTTGCAGCGCGAGCAGATCGGCTCCTGGAAGGAGCGTCAGGATCTGGAGCGTGAGCTGAACGGCTGGATCAAGCAGTACGTGGCCGATCAGGAGAACCCGCCGGCAGATGTGCGTAGCCGTCGCCCACTGCGCGCCGCCCAGATCAAGGTGCTGGACGTGGAAGGTGAGCCGGGCTGGTATCAGGTTACCATGGCCGTACGCCCGCACTTCAAGTACATGGGGGCTAGCTTCGAGCTGTCTCTGGTGGGTCGTCTGGACAAGGAATAATGGCCGATGCCGTCTCTCTCTTCTTGGGATAGAGGAAATGCGGCCAGCCTGTTTGACAGGATTCGGGGGGAGGGGCTTCATCCTTCCCCCCGCTCGGAAGTTGATGAACTGGTGGACTCTGTCAAACGGCAGCTCGATCAGATCCTCAACACCCGTCCCGGCAATTGTCGCAGTGCCCCGGATCTCGGTGTCATCGATCTCAATGATGCGACTCAGGGCAGTGCCGACATCAAGGGACGGATCCGTGAGGCGATCCGGCAATGCATCCGTCGCTATGAACCGCGGATCATTCATGTGGAAGTTCGTTCACCCGACCATCAGTCGAGCCCGCTCGAGATGTCGTTTCAGGTGACCGCCCACGTGAGGCTGGAGCACATCGAACAGGTTACCTCGTTCAACGTCCACATGGACAGTCACCGTCACTACCGCATGGTCTGATCAATGTCGCTGGAACATTACTTCAGGGATGAACTGGCTTTTTTGCGCCTGCAAGGGCGCGAATTTGCAGATAGCCATCCCGAACTCACCCGTTTCTTATCCGAGCAGAACACAGATCCGGACGTGGAGCGCCTGCTGGAAGGCTTCGCGTTCCTCACCGGCAACCTGCGCGCCAAGATCGAGGATGAGTTCCCCGAGCTGACCCACGGTCTGCTTAATATGCTCTGGCCCAACTATCTGCGCCCCGTGCCCAGCATGACCATCATGCAGTTCTCGGTCATCCCCGGGGCCATCACTCAACCTGCGCTGGTCAAGCAGGGTTGTCAGCTCGACAGCCTGCCCATTGATGAGGTGACTTGTCACTTCCAGACCAGCCACGACGCCTGGATTTACCCGGCCGATATCCGCCAGATCGCGGCCCAGAGTGGCAATGATCTCTCCACCATCTCCCTGGATATTGCCCTGCATGCTCCCTTGCCGCTCAGTGAATTGCAGCTCGACAAGCTGCGCTTCTTCCTCGGCGGGGACAGTTATACCGCCTATGAGCTCTACTTCTGGCTCTCTAACCAGCTCTCCCACATGGAGCTGGAGATCGACGGCAAGCGCTTTCGCCAGGAGGCCAAGGCCCTCAAGCCCATTGGCTTCGAGCGCGACGATGCGCTCTTGCCCTATCCGAACAACGTCTACTCCGGCTACCGTATCCTGCAGGAGTATTTCTGCTTCCCGCAGAGCTTCCTCTTCTTCGAGCTCAGTGGTGGCGACTGGCCCAGGCAACCTCTGCCGGTCAGCGAATTCAAGATCCATTTCTGTTTCGACAAGCCGCTGCCCGCTGAGCTCAAGATCCGCCCCGACTCCTTCATGCTCAACTGCGTGCCGGCCATCAATTTGTTTAAGCACGACAGCGAGCCGGTCAACCTCAACGGGCGCCAGGCCGAATACCCCCTCAAGGCGAGCTACCGCCACGCGGACAGTTTCGAGATCTTCTCGGTCGACGAGGTGGAAGGCTGGGTGGAAGGCAACCTTGGGCGCTCTCGCGGAACGCCGCGCATCTATCAGCCGTTCGAGAGCTTCCAGCACCAGATAGAGCGGGCCAAACAGCGGCTGGCGCTCTATTACCGGGTGAGGGTGCGCGAATCGGTGAGCGGGGACGGTTTCGAGCACAGCCTCTCCTTCGTGCGCGGGGACGAGACCACAACAGTGGAACTGGATGAATCCATCTCTGTCACCCTGACCTGCACCAACCGCTCCCGGGCCGCCACCCTCAAGGTGGGCAACATCTGCGTGCCGACCGGCAGCTCTCCCTCGTTTGCGACCTTCCGCAACCTGATCAGGCCGACCCGACCGTTGCGCCCGGCACTGGATGGCAGCCTGCACTGGACCCTTATCTCCAACCTATCGCTCAACTATGTTTCCCTGCTGCGCCGGGATGCCCTGGTACAGGTGTTGCGTACCTATGACTTCCCGGCCCTGCACGACAAGCAGGCGGAGCAGGCCTCGCGCAAGCGGCTGGCGGGGATCGAGGAGATCGAGACCACCCCGGTCGACAGGTTGGTGCGCGGCATGCCGGTGCGCGGGCTCAAGTCGGTGCTGCACGTCCGTCAATCCGCTTTTGGCAGCGAGGGGGAGCTCTATCTGTTCAGCACTGTGCTGGCTCACTTCTTCTCGCTCTATGCCAGCGTCAATGCCTTCCACCTGCTTGAGGTGGTCAATCTCGACAACAAGGAGCGTTACCAGTGGCCAGTCCAGATCGGTCAACACTCCCTGATGTGACGTCCGCCAGGGACGCGCCTCGCTTCAATTTCTTCCAGCTGGTTGAGCTGCTCAACCGGCTGGATGGCGCCGATCAGGAGCGGGGGCTCGACTACCTGCCAAGCGACGAGGGGATCCGCTTCAAGGCGACCGCCTCTCTGGGCTTCCCTACCAGCGATGTGCTGCAGATTGGCCGTGATGGCAAGGGGCGCCACGAGCTGGAGGTGGCCTTCCTCGGCCTGCATGGCAGTCAGTCTCCCATGCCGGGTTACTACCTCGATTCCCTGGCGTGGGAGTACGCCCAGGGGGAGCAGAAACTCGGCCTGTTCCTGGACTTTTTCCATCACAGATTGCTGACCCTGCTACACCGGATCTGGCGCAAGTATCGCTACCACGTGCGTTTTCAGGATAACGGCGAGGATGGTTTCTCCCGCTTGATGTTTGCCCTGGTGGGGCTTGGCAACGAGGCCGTCTGCCGCAGCTTGCCGGTCAACCGCGCCAAGATGCTCTCCTACGCGGGCATGTTGGCCAGCCCCAGTCGCTCCCCAGAGGTGGTGGCCGGTTTGGTGGCTCACTGCTTCGATCTTGCGGATGTGGAGGTCAATGCCTGGCAGTGGCGCCGGGTGCCCATCCATCAGGATCAGCAGAACCGGCTGGGCCGTGCCTGCGCCATCCTGGGGGGCGATTTCGTCATCGGCGACAAGGTCAATGACTGTGCGGGTAAGTTTCTATTGAAGATCAATAACCTGAGTTTTGGGCAGTTTCTCGGGTTTCTCCCGAACGGGGAGCATTTCCACGCCCTGGTGACCTTTGTCTCCTTCATCCTGCGTGACCAACTGGCCTGGGATCTGCGACTCGGCTTCGGCCAGGAGCAGGCCCGGGGGCTGCGATTGGGGGAGGAGCAGAGTGCGCGCCTGGGGTGGAGCACCTTCCTCGGCGCGCCGCCAAGTGACCCGTTTGTGACTATTTGTGTTCAGGAATAGGTGCAGGAATGAGAGCAGGAGTGAATGTGAACGACCTAAACCAGCAACTTTCCCTGGTGGTGCTCAACAGTGAGCAGCTCGATGGCAACCAGCAGGTGCAGTATCGCTTCGATGAGATGGGCGGCTCTCTCGGGGCCTCCGAGCAGGATGACTGGCACCTGCGAGACAGGCTGGGGGCCGTCATGCCGGCTCACGCCCGGATTGAGCTGCAGGACGGTCGTTTCTGCCTGTGCGATCTGAGCGGCCAGACCTATATCAATGGTGCGACTTCCCCCATAGGGCGGGCGCGCAAGGTGCACCTGGAGCAGGGGGATGAGCTCATCGTCGGTCCGTTCCGGCTCAAGGCCTATCTCGGCGCCATCACCCCGGAGCAGAGCCTGCAGCAGGTGCTGGGCAATCGCCCCACCGAGCAGCTGGACGAGTGGCTGGCGAGCGACGAGCCCGCCGTCCGCGAGGAAGATCCCCATGCCCTGGCGCTCGATCCCCTGCTGGCGCTGCAGCACGAGCGCTCGGCGCTGACGCCCCTGGTGGATCCCCGTCGCCAGGCCGAATTCCCCTCACAACCGGATATGGAACATCCGTCCCTGTCCCCCTTTTCTGCCATCGAGAACACCATGAACCAAGAATTTCTGGATATGCCCGCCATCGAGAATCACCCGGATTACCTGCCGCCACTGGAGGGGGTCGATCACGTGGCATTGACCCCGCTGATGCGTGGCCTGGGCCAGCCGCTGCAGATGCAGGACACCCAGCAGGCCCACGACATGCTCGAAGAGATGGGCAAGACGGTGCGCGCCATGGTGGAAGGCTTGCTGCAGCTGCAAAGCGATCAGGCGGCGTTGGCGGACAAGCACCTGCGTCCCATCGAGGACAACCCGCTGCGTCTGGGGCTCGGTTATGACGAGACCCTGGCGGTGATGTTCGCCGAGCAGAAGAGCCCGGTGCATCTGACCGCGCCGGCGGCGGTGGCCGAGAGCCTGCGCAACGTGCGCATCCACCATGTGGCGAACCAGCAGGCCATAGGCGCAGCGCTCGACAGCATCCTGCAAGCCTTCTCGCCGGATGCCCTGGTCGGCCGTTTCGAGCACTACCGCCGCACCGGTACCCCGGGCGCCGCGGACGAGGGCTGGGCCTGGAACATGTACCAGCACTACTACCGCGAGCTGACCTCCGCTCGTCAGCAGGGCTTCGACAAGCTGTTCCATCAGGTGTATGCCCAGGCCTATGACCAGGCCGTGCGTCAGCAACAGGGACTGATTTGATGACACGTGCGCTGATGCTGGGGGCAGCTCTGCTGACCCTGGCGGGTTGTACCACCATGGGCAAGATGGCCGACGTGGCCATGGACCCGGACATCCAGGTGGGCAGCAACGATGACCAGCCCTCCACCCTGGGCCTGAGCCTGGTGGCCGAGCCGGACGTCAACCCCAACGAGAGCGGGGAGGCGGCCCCCGTCGAGTTCCAGGTGGTGCTACTGGCGGAAGATTCCAAGCTGCTCGCCACCGATTATGACCAGGTGACCGCGGACGTGGAGAAGGCGCTCGGCAAGAACTACCTAGATCATCAGGACTACACCTTGCTGCCGGGGCAGTTCAAGTACCTGCCGCCCGTCAAGCTCGACGAGAAGACCCGCTACATCGGGGTGATCGCCCGCTACGCCGATCCGGAGAGCGCCGAATGGCGCAAGGTCATCAAGGTCAAGAGCACGGGCCGCGCCTATCAAATCCTGGTTCATCTGCGTCTGGATGAAGTGGAACTACAACAAGAAGAAGAGTGACCATGTCGAGTCGAAATCGGGTTATCTGGCGTGAGGGGCTCTTCATCAAGCCCCAGCACTTCCAGCAACAGCAACGGCATTCGGAGTACGCGCTGCACGCCCGCCTGAGCGCGCTGTCCGACTATTTCTACGGGCTGCAGTCCCTCGCCATCAACGAGGACTACCTCGGCTTCGGTCGTATCGCCCTGGTGGGGGCGACCGGCATCCTGCCGGACGGCACCGTCTTCAACATTCCGAACGACGATGTGCTGCCGACCCCGCTGGAGGTCACCGACGCCTCGGTGGCGAACCAGAAGGTCTATCTGGCGCTGCCACTGTCGGTGAGCGGGGTCAACGAGGTCAATCAGGGGGGCCAGGTGGCCACCAGGCTGCAGGCCCATCGTCACGATGTGCGCGACCTGCACAGCGAGGGGGGGGACGTGGTCTCCCTCGAGGTGGGCCGGGTCAGCCTGCGGCTGATGCTGGAGCGCGACGATCGCAGCGCCTACGCGTCGCTGGCCATCGCCCGCATCCTGGACAAGCGTCCGGACGGCGGCCTGGTGCTGGACCCCAACTTCATGCCCTGCAGCATCAGCGTCTCCGCCATCCCGACCCTCAAGCGCTTCCTCGGCGAGTCCGCCGGCCTCGTGGCCGAGCGGGCCCGCAGCCTCTCCCAGCGCATCGCGGCGCCGGGACAGCAGGGGGTCGCCGACGTGGCCGAGTTCATGATGTTGCAACTGCTCAACCGGGCTCAGCCTCAGCTCTCCCATCTCGCCCGCCTCGGCACCCTGCACCCGGAGCGGCTGCACGAGGCCCTGGTGCAGATCTGCGGCGAGCTGATGACCTTCACCGATGAGTCGCGCCTGCCGCCGGAATTTGCCGCCTACCGTCACGACGATCAGCAACTGAGCTTCGAGCCCGTGATGCTGGCCCTGCGCCAGGCCCTCAGCACAGTGCTGTCGCCACGGGCCGTCTCCATCCAGCTGCGCAAACACCAGTACGGTGTCATGGTGGCCGTGGTGGGGGAGAGCGAACTGATGCAAAGCGCCGACTTCGTGCTGGCGGTGCGGGCCCGCATGCCTCAGGAACAGTTGCGCAAGCAGTTGCTGCAACAGACCAAGGTGGCCTCCAGCGACAAGATCCGCGAGCTCATCAGCCTGCAACTGCCCGGCATCCCGCTGCTGCCGCTGCCGGTGGCCCCGCGCCAGCTGCCCTATCACGCCGGTTACAGCTACTTCCAGCTCGACCGGCAGAGCCCGGCCTGGCAGATGCTGGCGGTGGGCAACACCCTCGCTTTCCACATTGCCGGCGATTTCCCGGAGCTCGACATGCAGCTCTGGGCCATTCGTAGCCAGTGATCCCATCAAGGAATAAGCACAGATGACCATGGACATTCTCAAGAACGAGCACCTCAGCGATCTGCTGTTCGATCATGCCGAGCAGCTGGACATGGACTCGGACCATTGGTTCCGCCTGCGGGGCCAGAGCATCAATCCCATGATCGATGCCGTGACTCCCTTGCTCGGGCTGGTGCAGCGAGTGCGCCTGCTGTCACGCCATGATCGGGTACCCGAGCTCTACCAGCGGGTGGTGACCGAGATCCAGGCCATCGAGCAGGAGCTGATGGCCCAGGGCTACGAGAACGGTGTGGTGCTCTCGTTTCGCTACATCCTCTGCACCTTCATCGATGAGGCCGTGATGGGGCGCGACTGGGGCAGCCAGAGCGAATGGTCGGAACATTCCCTGCTGACCCGCTTCCACAACGAGACCTGGGGTGGGGAGAAGGTGTTCGTGCTGCTTGCCCGCCTGCAGGAAGATCCGGTGCGTTATCGCGACATCCTTGAGTTCATCTATCTGTGCCTGTGCCTTGGTTTCGAAGGGCGCTACAAGGTGATGAGCAAGGGCCAAGGCGAGTTCGAGCGCATCGTCAAACAGCTGCACAAACAGCTGTCCCCCGAGGTGAATGGTGAGGCTCCCAGCGTGTTTCACCTGGACCTCGGCCAGCAGGCCTCTCGCTACCAACTGCGCAAGCAAGTTTCCCTGCGCAGCCTGTTCATGGGGGGGGCAGTGGTGCTGGCCATCATCTTTGGCCTCTATCACCAGCAGCTGAATAACCAGACCCAGGACGTTCTGCGTCAACTGGGCGAATTACTAAAATAATATTCTGAGGAGAGCACGCCTTGATTCGTATAGAGCTACCGGTACTGGTGGAAAGACTCAATCCCATCTGTCGTCACATGCTGGAGGAGGCTGCGGCCCTCTGCGTCAACCACCAGGGGGCCGAGATCCGCATCGAGCACCTGCTGCTGAAGATGCTGGACACCCCCCTGTCCGATGTACGCCAGATCCTCAAACGCGCCGAGGTGGAGGTGGACGAGCTGCGTACCCTGCTGCAGCCCTCATCCGCCGACAGCGGTTACGGCCAGGGTTACCCCTCCTTCTCGCCGCTGCTGGTGGAGTGGCTGCAAGACAGCTGGCTACTGGCCTCCGCCGAGCTGCAGCATGTCCAACTGCGCAGCGGCATGTTGCTGCTGGTGCTCTTGATTACTCCCCAGCGCTATTTGCCTGGCTCGGCCACCCGGCTGCTGGCCAACGTCAATCGCGAGCTGCTGCGCCAGCAGTTCGACGAGTGGGTGAAGGAATCGGCCGAGACGCAAGTAACTGTCTCCGCCAACGGCAACCCCATTCAGGCTGCGCTGCCGGCCGATGCCAGCCTGCTGGCCCGCTTCACCGTCAACGTGACCGAGCAGGCCCGTCAGGGCACGCTTGATCCCGTCTTATGCCGGGATCACGAGATCGACTTGATGATCGACATCCTGTCGCGGCGCCGCAAGAACAACCCCATCGTCGTGGGGGAGGCCGGGGTCGGCAAAAGCGCCCTCATCGAGGGGCTGGCCCTGCGGATGGTGGCGGGTCAGGTGCCCGAGAAGCTGCGCGGCGTGGAGCTGATGACCCTGGATCTTGGCGCCATGCAGGCCGGGGCCTCGGTCAAGGGGGAGTTCGAGAAGCGCTTCAAGGGGGTGATGCAGGAAGTCAAGGACGCGGTGCGCCCGGTCATCCTCTTCATCGACGAGGCTCACACCCTGATCGGCGCGGGCAATCAGGCTGGTGGTCTGGATGTCTCCAACCTCATCAAACCCGCCCTGGCCCGGGGTGAGCTGCGTACCATAGCCGCCACCACCTGGGGGGAGTACAAGAAATACGTGGAGAAAGACGCGGCCCTGTCCCGTCGCTTCCAGCTGGTGAAGGTGGGGGAACCCGATGCCGAGGAGGCCACCGTGATCCTGCGCGGCCTGCGCAGCATCTACGAGAAAGCGCATGGGGTGCTGATCGACGAGGAGGCGCTGCAGGCCGCGGCCCAGCTCTCTGCTCGCTATATCTCCGGTCGTCAACTGCCGGACAAGGCCATCGACGTGCTCGACACCGCCTGCGCCCGGGTCGCCATCAATCTCACCACGCCGCCGCGCGCCGTCAGCCACCTGCAAAACGAGCTGCGCCAGCGGGAGCTGGAGATCCGCCAGCTGGCGCGCCAGAGCCTGATAGGCCTGGGTAACAACACCGAGCGCCTGGCCGATCTGCACGCCGCCCAGTCCGCCTGCCGCGAGGCGCTGGTGGAGCAGGAGGCTCAGTGGCAACAGCAGCAGGGACTGGTGCAGCAGATAGTGGCGCTGCGGGCCGCCTTGCTCGCCGACGAGCAGGATGAGTTGCTGACCAGAGAAGCGCTGGATCTGGCGGATGCGCCGTTGGATCCGCAAGCCGCCGCCGAGGCGCTGGCCGGGCTCGAGCGCGAGCTGGCCGCCCTGCAGCAGGACGCGGTATTGGTCTCGGCCCACGTGGACAAGACTCAGGTCGCGGCAGTGATCGCCGAGTGGACCGGGGTGCCGCTCAATCGCATCTCCCAGGGGGAGCTCGACGTGGTGACCCGGCTGCCGGAGTACCTGGGGGATCTCATCAAGGGGCAGGATGTGGCGGTGGCCCATCTGCACAAGCACTTGCTGACCGCCCGCGCCGACCTGCGCCGCCCGGGTCGGCCCCTTGGCGCCTTCCTGCTGGTGGGGCCGAGCGGGGTCGGCAAGACAGAAACCGTGCTGCAAATTGCCGAGTTGATGTTCGGCGGCCGCCAGTATCTCACCACCATCAACATGTCCGAGTATCAGGAAAAGCACACCGTCTCTCGCCTCATTGGTTCGCCGCCCGGTTATGTGGGCTTTGGCGAGGGTGGCGTGCTGACCGAGGCCATCCGCCAGAAACCCTACTCAGTGGTGCTGCTGGACGAGGTGGAGAAGGCCCACCCGGACGTGCTCAACCTCTTCTATCAGGCGTTTGACAAGGGCGAGCTGGCAGACGGCGAGGGGCGCATCATCGACTGCAAGAACGTGGTGTTCTTCCTCACCTCCAACCTCGGCTTCCAGACCATAGTCGATCATGCCGAGCAGCCGGACGCACTGCTGGATGCGCTCTACCCCGAGCTCGCCGCCTTCTTCAAGCCGGCGCTGCTGGCGCGCATGGAGGTGATCCCCTATCTGCCGCTCGGTCACGACACGCTCGTGCAGATCGTGGGCGGCAAGCTCAATCGTCTGGTCAAGCTGCTCAAGGAGCGCTTCGGCGCCGAGGTGGAGCTGGATGCCGAGGTGGCCGAGGAGATACTGCGCCGCGCCAATCGCAGCGAGAACGGCGCCCGCATGCTGGAATCCGTCATCGACGGTGCCCTGCTGCCGCCGGTTTCCCTGCAGCTGCTGCAACGTCTGGCCGCCGGTGAGCCCATCAACCGGGTGCGCTTCTTCGTGGCCGATCAGCAGTTCGTGGCCGAGGTGGGGGCTTGAACATGGAACAAGCCCTCGCTTTTGCCCTCGAATTGACCGAGCAGCGTGACGAGCCGCACCTGTGCCAATGGTGGTCACAGGTGCTGCATGCGAGCTTCCAGCCAAAGGGCATGCTGCTCGGCATGCTGGAGGTGAGCGGTCGCCAACTGGCGTGCAGCGGTTGGGTCAAGGGGCAGGCCGTGAGTCTCTCCCTGGCGGTGGATGACTTCTCTCACCCCCTTGCCTATGTGCTGCACAAGGCCCAGTCTCGCACCTGGGACTCCCTGCACGGGGGGGCGCGCATCGAGCACAAGGAGTTTCGCGGCCTGCTCTCCAATCTCGGCCAGCAGTGCGGCCTGCACGCCTTCCCCTTGCTGGACGGCAACGGCAAGCCGTTCGCCGTACTGGCCATGATGGACAGCGCAGAGCAACTGCAGGAGTGGACAGATGGCCCTGAACTTGCCCAGCTCTCCCAGGTGTTTTGCAACCAGCTCACCCTCATCCGGGATCTGGGGCGTAGCCGCCGGGATCAAAGCGTGCTGAGGGACTCCCTTCGCCAGATAAAAGGGGAGGGACAGGTCAAGAGGCAGCACGAGAAGCTGCTGGCTGACCAACTGGTAGGACAATCTGCTGTTATTTGCGGGCTGCGTGAGCAGGTCCACCAGGCGGCGCAGCACAAGCTGACCGTGCTCATCCAGGGGGAAACCGGCAGCGGCAAGGAGGTGGTCGCCCGGCTGGTGCACCAATGCTCGGATCGCGCCGGCAAGCCATTCGTGGCCATCAACTGCGCCGCTATCCCGGAGAACCTCATCGAGAGCGAGCTGTTTGGTTATCAGAAGGGTGCCTTCTCCGGGGCGCTCACCAACAAGACCGGGCTGGTGGCTCAGGCCAACGGCGGCACCCTGTTCCTGGACGAGGTGGGAGACATGCCCGCCGCCATGCAGGCCAAGCTGCTACGGGTGTTGGAGACGCGCAGCTATCGTCCCCTCGGGGCCGAGCAGGAGAGCCACTCCGATTTTCGCCTCATCGCCGCCACCCATCAGCCTCTTACCCGTCAGGTGGAGGAGGGGCAGTTTCGCGCCGATCTCTATCACCGCCTCTGCCAGTGCCTGCTGCTGATAGCCCCGTTGCGCGAGCACATGGACGACGTACCCATGCTGTGCCAGCACTTCATGGCTCAGTTTGCCGAACAAGATGGCAAGGCCCTCGGCGGCCTGCACCGCAAGTTCCAGAAGCAACTGCAGAGTTACGACTTCCCCGGCAACGTGCGCGAACTGCGTAACCTCCTGGAGGTGGCCTGCGCCCATACCCGTCATGGAGAAGAGGTGGTGTTGGAGGCATTGCCGCCGGAGCTCAAGGAGAGGGTCTGCGTGGAGCTGCCGGGGATGCTGGACAATTACAACCACATCCGCGATCTGCGCCGGGCCATGCAGTTGTACGAGGCCTCCGTCATCGAGGCGCGGCTGCGTTACTTCCAGGGCAACCGCATGCTGGTGGCCGAGAGCCTGAACATTCCCAAGCGCACCCTGGATCACAAGTGCCAGAAGCTGGAGGTGAACTGATGAGCGTCCTCACCCTGTTACCCCTGCTGCTGGCGAGCGCCGCAGCGCCTCAACCAGGCGTTCAGCCAGACATGGCCAGCTGGCAGCAGTGCCGGCGTGAAGCCTCTCCTCTGGTGCGCCTCGCCTGTTATGACGCCCTCGGCAAGGGGAGCGAACCCGCCGAGGTGAGCGGAACGGCCAAGTCCCCCGCCTGGCAGGCTATCTGGGAGCAGGAGCAGAGCCGCACTCCGGACAGTCCTCCCTTCCTGCTGCAAAGCGATCCCGCTCGTGGCAGCGAGATCCTGACCCGCCCGGCCCTGCGGGGGGCGACGCTCTCCATCGGCTGCGTCGACAGCATCACCCACATCCGGCTGCGGTTGGACAGCCCCTGGGTCGGGGAGAGGGTACAGATCGAGCTGGACGGTCAGCCAAGTAGCGGTGCCCAGAGCTGGTTTATCCGGGATCAGGGTCTGCTGCTGGAATATGGCCGCGGCCTGCCCGCCATCGAGGAGCTCAAGCGCTGGCTGGGCCATCGCGAGTTGCAGGTGCGGGCAGCTAACGGCGTCTTGCTGCGGGTGGATCTGAGTGGCTTGAAAGAAGCGCTGGCCCCACTGCGTCAGCAGTGTCGCTGGTAGGGGGCGCCATGAGCTATCAACACCCCTGGTGTGCCCGCCTGCTCGCCAACCTGCCGGATGAACAGATAAGGGGCGCCGTGCTGGCCGATGAGCCGCGCTGGGACTATGTGGATACCGAGCTGGTCAAGTTGGGTTCCCTGGCTCACGCCCAAGTGGATCTTAATGCGGTGGCGGAGGCTTGCCTCGGCCTGCTGGAAACGCGCACCAAGGACATGCGGGTGCTGGCCCAGTTGCTGCGCTGCCTGCAACATCCGGCCAAGGCGACCCCCATGGGGGCGGCGCTGAGCCTGTTGGAGTGCTGGATCCGCGCCTACTGGCTGCTGGCCTGGCCCGGCAACGCCAGCCAGAAGCAGCGGCTGATGGTGCAGATCGTCAAGCGTTTCGAAGGGGTGCTGACGCGTGTTTGCGAAAGCGCCTCGGCGGCCGAGTTGGCGCAGTTACTGATTCAGGCCGAGCAGCTCGGTGCCTGCTGGCTGGTGCAGTGCCCGGACAAGGGCGAGCTGCTCGATCCGCTGCTGATGGGGCTGAGACGGGCCCAGCGCCAACAGGCCGCCCAGGCAGAGGCGGATGGTGCCTCCTCAGCTGCGTCGGGCACCCTGAACACGGCGTCCCATGTCGGTCAGGGCACGGATGCCATGGTGCTCAGTGGTGGCGCCAAGGCACAGGGCATCGAGATCGACAGCTCCAACGACCGTGCCTGGCGCCAGACCCAGCTCAAGGTGGCGCAGCTGCTCATCGAGCGCCAGCCGGAGGCGGCGGTGGGCTATCGCCTGCGCCGTCACGCCATCTGGGCCGGGATCACGGCCCCGCCGATGACGGCCCGGGACAACAAAACCCAGCTGGCGCCCATGTCGGTGGACATGGTGGATGAATACCGCGCCGCCATGGCCGCGCCGGATCTGGCGCTCTGGCAGCGCATCGAGCAGAGCCTGACCCTGGCACCTTACTGGTTCGAGGGCCACCGGCTCTCGGCTCAGGTGGCGGACAAGCTGGGGTTTGGTGTGCCGGCCCAAGCCATCGCCCAGGAGCTCGATGGTTTTTTGCAGCGTTTGCCGGCGCTGCGGGATCTCAGCTTCAGTGACGGCAGCCCCTTTCTTGGTGTGGAGTGCAGCCGCTGGCTGCAACCCGCCAGGGGCGGTGCGGGGGGCGACGGTGACAGCAGCCTGGCCGAAGAGATCGCCCTGCGCCATGGGGAGCAGGGCATGGCCGCGGCCCTGACCTTGCTGGATGAACGGATGACGCAATTGAAGGAGCCCAGAGCCCGCTTCCATGCCCAGTTGGTGCAGGCGGAGTTGCTGGTGCAGGAAGGCATGGAAGCGCTGGCACGCCAGCACTATCAACACTTGTGGCAAGAGGCGAGTCGCCTTGGATTGGCGCAATGGGAACCCGGATTGGTCAGTCGCCTGGAACAACAGGCGGCATTGCCGAAATAAGTGTCGAAATGAGTTATTGAGTCGGAGCTGGATCACATTTTATGTTCAAAACCATTTTTACCTTTCTGCGGCAACAGCTGCCGAAATTGAAACCCTCCTGGCCCCTGCTCGGTGCCGTGCTCTGGGTTGTCGCCCTGATCCTGGTGTGGTGGCTCGGTCCTCGCCTCGCGATCCGGGATGCCAAGCCGTTTGAGCCTCTGTGGGGTCGGGTGGTGTTCACTCTGCTGTGGCTCTGGCTGCTGCTGGGGGTACTCTCCTGGCGGATGTGGCGCAAGATGCAGCAGCTCAAGGCCGAGCGCCAGCACGAGGTCGTGCTGGAGCAGGATCCGGTGAAGGGGTTGCTCGATCGGCAGGGGCTGTTCCTCAATCGCTGGTTGCAGGCCCTCAATGAGCATCTCGGCAAAGGGGCGCTCTACGCCATGCCCTGGTATCTGGTGCTGGGCCTGCCCGGCAGTGGCAAGAGCAGCCTGATCCACCGCGCCAACCCGGCCAACAAGCTCAATCCCAGGCTCGATAGCGAGCTCAGGGATCTCGCGCAGGATCAGCTGATCGACTGCTGGCTGGGGGAGCAGGCGGTGATGCTGGATCCCGCCGGTGAGCTCTTGTCCCAATCCGAGCCCGAGCTGGACCCGCTGGCGCGCAAGCACGAGCGGCTCTGGCTGCACCTGTTGAACTGGCTCAGCGAGCACCGTCGCCGTCAACCCCTCAACGGCCTGGTGCTGACGGTGGATCTGGCCTGGCTGTCTCACGCCAGCGTGGCCGAGCGCAAGGCCTATGCCCAGCTGATGCGATCACGCCTGCAGGAGGTGTCGGCCACCATGAATACCCGGTTGCCGCTCTATGTCACCTTCACCAAGCTGGATCTGCTGCGCGGCTTCGATGTGGTGTATGAGCAGCTCGATCGGGAAGCCCGCGAGGCTGTGCTGGGGGTGACCTTCAACCCGACCGACGGCAACGGTTGGCAGCAGGAGCTGGCCCGGTTCTGGGATCAGTGGGTGGACAACCTCAACCAGAACCTGCCAGAAATGATGCTGGCAAGGCTGGATGCCGGTCAGCGCAGCGCGCTGTTTTCTTTCGTGCGCCAACTGGCGGGCCTCAAGGACTATGTGACCAGCCTGCTCGACGAAACCCTGGCAATAGAGGAGAGCAAGCCGCTGCTGGTGCGCGGCGTCTACATCAGCTCCGTCTATCAGCAAGGGGTGCCGTTCGATGCGTTTGCCCAGGCGGCCTCCCGCCGATACAACCTGCCAGAGCCCATTCACTCGGCCCTGCGCGGGGAGTCCAACACCTACTTCGTGCGAAAACTCTTCTCCGGCATCATCTTCCCCGAGGCCCATCTGGCCGGGGAAAACCGGCTCCATACTCTCTATCGCCGTCGCCGCATGACCATAGGGCTGGGTTGCCTGTCCCTGTTCTCGGCGGCCCTCATCGGCGGTTGGCACCATTTCTACCGGGTCAACGAGGAGGCGGGCCGCAACGTGCTGACCAAGGCCCAGGCCTTTACCAGTACCCGCGAGCTGACCGACGATCACGCCTTCGGGGTGAGCCAGCTGCCGCGCCTGAACCTCATTCGCGAGGCGACCCTCTCCTTTGGCAACTACCGGGAGCGTACCCCGCTGGTGGCTGACCTCGGCCTCTATCAGGGGGACGAGATCGGCCCCTACGTGGAAGGCTCCTACCTGCAACTGTTGAGTCTGCGTTTCCTGCCAGCCCAGATGCAGGGGCTGCTGGATGATCTCGAGCGGGCACCGGCCGGCAGCGAGGAGAAGCTCTCCATCCTGCGGGTGATGCGGATGCTGGACGACGCTTCCGGCCGCAACAAGGAGCTGGTGGAGCAGTACATGGCGAGCCGCTGGCAGAAGGCCTTCCCGGGTCAGGGGCCGGTGCAGGAGCAGTTGATGGGGCACCTCGATTATGCCTTGGCTCACACCGACTGGTATGGGGCCAGGGTGGCCAAGGATCAGGCCGCCATCACCGCCTTCGTCCCCTTCAAGGAGCCGGTGTACGGTGCCCAGCGCGAGCTTGGCAAGCTGCCCATGTACCAGAGGGTCTACCAGAACCTGGTGGTGAAGGCGGGGGATCAGTTGCCGCCGGATCTCAACGTGCGCGACGAGGTAGGGCCGACCTTCGACACCGTGTTTTCCCTGCGCAGCGAACAGGCGGGGCAGGTGCCTCGTCTGCTGACCTGGCCAGGTTTCAGCGATTTCTTCCTCAAACAGGACAAGGCACTGATCGATCTCACTGCCATGGATGCCTGGGTGCTGGGCCAGCGCAAGCTGAGTCAGCTGAGCGAGGCGGATCGCAAGGAGATCACCCGTCAGGTCAACGAGCGTTACGTCACCGACTACGTCAACCAGTGGCAGAACCTGCTGACCAACCTGGACGTGCAAAACCTGGAGAGCCCGGAGCAGGCGCTGGACGTACTGACCGCCATCACGGGTAACGATCAGCCGTTCCAGCGCGTCTTGGCGGCGCTCGATGACAACACCCGCATTCGCAAACTGTCCGATGTGGAAGGGGATCCGGCCCAGGCCATCACGGCCCGCATCGGTCGCCCCTTCATGGCCACCAACGCCGCCTTGGCGGGTCGCGGTGAGCAGGGCCCCCTCATCCAGGAGGTGAACCAGAAGCTGGTGGAGCTGCAGCACTATCTGGAGCTCATCGTCAACGCCACCGAGCCGGGCCAGTCTGCCTTGAAGGCGGTACAGCTGCGCCTGACCAACAAGTACGCCGACCCCGTGTTTGCGCTGCAGCAGTACGCCCGCGGCTTGCCGGCGCCGCTGGATCGCTGGGTCGGGCAACTCTCCGAGCAGAGCTCGCGACTGGTGGTGGATCTCGCCATGTCCTCTCTTAACCAGGAGTGGCAGGACAAGGTGCTGGCCCCCTTCAACAGCCAGCTGGCGGGGCGCTATCCGTTCGAGCCTAGTTCCTCCAAGGACGTTCCCCTGTCTGAGATGGAGCGCTTCTTCGCACCCAACGGGACCCTGGACAGCTTCTATCAGGTCAACCTCAAGCCCATGGTGGAGAGCGGTCTGATGGAAGGGGAGCTCGGCTCTCCGGTGCAGGCGGAGCTGGTAAAACAGCTGGACCGCGCCGCCCGCATCCGCCAGATCTTCTTCAGCCAGCAGGGCAACCTGGAGGTGCAATTTGCCCTCGAGCCCATCGAGCTCACCGCCAACAAGCGGCGCAGCGTGTTGAATCTGGACGGTCAGTTGCTGGAATACGCCCACGGCCGGCGCACCAAGATCCCATTGGTGTGGCCCAACACCATGCGTGACGGGGCCGAGAGCAAGATAACCCTGGTGCCGGCTGCCCGTGAGCGCTCCCCGCGCAGCGAAGGCTTCGTCGGGCCCTGGGCCATGTTCCGCCTGATGGACAAGGGGGAGCTGACTCAGGTCAACGAGGCGACCTTCGATGTGCGCTTCCCGGTGGATCAGGGCTCCATGACCTATCGCGTCTATACCGACAGCGCGCAGAACCCCTTCACCGGCGGCCTGTTCAGTCAGTTCAAGTTGCCCGAATCCCTCTATTGATGATCCGGTGGGGCCTCAGGCCCCACCGCGTTGGACGCTCATATGACACATAACCAGCAAGGCCAGCAGGCACTGAAAGTGGGGCGCGACCCCAGGATGCTGCCGGAATACGAGGCGCTGCGCGCCGAGATCAACAAGCTCAGCCACGCCTCGCGCCCCGAGGTGGACTGGCTTCGGATCCATCAGCTCGCGAGCCAGATCTTCGAAAAACACGGGGTGGATCTGCAGACCGCCATCTACTTCACCCTGGCGCGCTCGCGCTTGCAGGGCTTGAGCGGTTTTACCGAGGGGTGCGAGTTTCTGGCCAACCTCATCGTGACCCAGTGGGACAGTTTCTGGCCGCCGGTGCAGCAGGAGCGGGCCCGCATCGAGATGCTGGACTGGTTCATCGCCCGCATCAGCGACGTCATTCGCCAGTACCAGATAAGCCACGAGGACAAGCGGCTGGTCTATCGCTGCGAACGGGCGTTGCAGCTCATCAGCGAGAAGTTGCACAACGCGGGCCTCAGCCGCATTCCCAGGGTCGAGAACCTGGTGCACTTCATCGAGGGTTACACCCACCTGTTCGATGAGGCCGAGATCGTCATCGTCTCCGACGAGCCAGGCCTCAAGGATGAGCTGCAGATCCCCCCCATGGTGTTCTTCAAGGCCGACATGGAGCATGACACCGTCTCCTCCCCGGGAACCGCGACCCCCCATCTGCCCCAGGGCAGCATACTGGTGGGACGGGAGAAGGGTCAGGTCAAGCCGACCGTGCTCAAGATAGAGCAGCACCGCAAGCAGCGCCCGGCCTGGTTCTGGTTTGGCTGCGGCCTGCTCAGCTGCGCCCTGCCCGTGATGGCCTGGTTTGGTTGGCAGCATCAGCAGGAGGCGAAAGTATTGGCCGCCCAGCGCCTGCAGCAGCCGGCCACCGAGCTGCCGCGAGTGCTCAGCTATGACGACATCCGCCAGGCACGCATCGTGCTGGGTGAGCAGGCCCTGCAGGGGATGGAGAGCGAGCTGGTGGCACGCTATCAGTCCCAACTCGCCCGCCTCGAGCAGGCATCACCGCTTGATGGCTATCGCTATGGGGAGGGGCTGCGCAGCTCGCTCTTGATGCTCTATCCCGATTCCCTGGCGGTGAAGGCGCTGGACAAGCAGTGGCAGAACGCCCTTGCCGGTCAGCAGGGGGATCCCATCAGCGTGCCGACCTACCTGGATGCCCGCGCCGGGGTGGATGCCCTGATCGATCAACTGCTGGAGCTGGAGCGCCAGCGCAAGACGGTGACCATCTCCTACCTCAAGTCCCAGCTCTACGAGGTGCAAAAGAACCTGATGCAGAACATCCCGTTCAGCCTGCGCCTCAATGAACTGGAGGCGCGCAAGGCGGCCCAGGAACCCATCACGGCGGCGGATCTCAAGGGGCTGGAAAATGACCTCAAGGCGCTCAATATCCGCCTCTATCAGCTGCAGCAGGGCAATTAAGGCGTTTAATCTTCCGACTTGCGCAATAAGTTGCGCAAATGGCAGATAGATCAGCTGCCTTAAGCATGATTTTTATTGTGTTTGTGCTGCTGCAGGCAAGTTGTTGCAGCCTGATCTGCCAAGGCTCGAAAGTCGGCTCATAACGACATGATTTAAAAGATATTTATTAAATCATGGTGTTGGCATGGAGGCTGCTGAGTAGCCTCTCCAGCTGTTCCTCGGCCGAGGCTCACCTAAGTGGGTCTGGGTCATGGCAGGGGATGCGCCAAGGCAACCCCTTTGCCCACACGGAGAATTCAGATGTGCCCCACGATTGCATTGCTCGGTGACATAGGCACCGACCACGACGGCTTCCACCCATCCCCGGTGATCGCCGCCAGCCCCAATGTGTTCCTCGACGGCAAGCCGGTGGCCCGCCAGGGGGATCCCCTGGCACCCCATGTCAAACCGAGCAATCCCCCCCATCCACGCAGCATCTCGGGGGGCGTCGGCTCAGTGCTGGTAAACGGCAAGCCTATCGCCGTCACCGGCACCGCCATCGGTTGCGGTGGCGTGGTGATAGGTTCGGGCAGCGGGCAGGCAGGATAAGGAGCCGACCATGGCAGACAGCACAGGATTACAATTTACCGTCAAGGTGGGGGCCCTGCCCGAGAGCACCTTCGTGGTGGCCGAGTTTGCGATGGAAGAGACGCTAAACGGGCCCTTCCAGTTGAGACTCGACTTGGCGAGCCCCCAGCCGGACGTCGACTTTGGCGCCGTGCTGGACCAGCCCTGTGAGCTCTTGGTGTGGTACAACGGCGAGCTGCAGCGGCGGGTGTGCGGTGTGGTGAGCGACTTTGCCCAAGGGGACAGTGGCTTTCGCCGCACCCGCTACCAGTTGTTGGTGCAGCCGGCCCTGTGGCGGCTCTCCCTTCGTCAGAATTCGCGCATCTTTCAGGCCCAGAAGCCGGACGAAATCCTCAGTATTCTTTTGCAAGAGCATGGCATCACCGACTACGCCTTTGCGCTCAAAAACGAGCACGTCCAGCGGGAATACTGCGTGCAATATCGGGAGACGGACCTCGCGTTCCTCAATCGCCTCGCCGCCGAAGAGGGGCTCTTCTATTTCCATGAGTTCGAGGCTGGCAAACATCGTATCGTCTTTGCCGACGATGCCGCGGCCCTGACCGCCGGCCCCGAGCTGTTCTTCAACCTCGGTAACCGCTCGCTGGAGCAGGGCCCCTATGTAAGGCAGTTCCACTACCGGGAGGCGGTGCGCCCGAGCGATGTGGAGCTCAAGGACTACAGCTTCAAGACCCCAGCCTACGGCCTATCCCACAAGCAGCTCGGCGCCGAGCTCGAACATCAGCGCGATACCTACCAGCACTTCGACTATCCGGGCCGCTACAAGCTGGACCCGAGCGGCAAGGCTTTCGCCCAACACAGGCTCGATGCCTTGCGCAGCGATTCCGTCACCGGCCAGGGCAAATCCAACTGCGCGGCCCTGTTGCCAGGGCAGACGTTTTCTCTCACCGAACACCCGAACGGGGTACTCAACGCCGACTGGCAACTGGTGCGCATCAGCCACACAGGCTCGCAGCCCCAGGCGCTGGAAGAGGAAGGGGGCAGCGGCCCGACCGTCTATCACAACGAGTTCGAGGTGGTCAAAGCGAGCACAACTTGGCGGGCCCGCATTGGCAGCCCACAGGCGCTCCATAAGCCCATGGTGGACGGCCCGCAGATCGCCATAGTGGTCGGGCCGGATGGCGAAGAGATCTACTGCGACGAGCACGGCCGGGTGAAGCTGCAATTTCCTTGGGACCGTTACGGTTCGAGCAACGATCAGAGCTCCTGCTGGGTGCGGGTGAGCCAGGGCTGGGCCGGCGGCCAGTACGGCATGATGACCATCCCGCGTATCGGCCACGAGGTCATAGTGAGCTTCCTGGAAGGAGACCCGGATCAGCCCATCATCACGGGCCGCACCTATCACGCCACCAACCGTCCTCCTTACGAGTTGCCGGCCAACAAGACTCGCACCGTGCTACGCACCGAGACCCACCAGGGAGAGGGGTTCAACGAGCTGCGCTTCGAAGACCAGGCGGGCAAGGAAGAGATCTACATCCACGGCCAGAAAGACCTGAACCTGCTCATCGAGAACGACACTGCCTGGCACATCAAGCACGACGAGCACAGGGACATCGACAATGAACGGGTGACCCGGATCAAGGCCAATGACCATCTCACCGTGAATGGTGAGAAACGGGACCATATCAAGGGCGACCTGTCGCTGACCGTGGATGCGTCCCTGCACCAGAAACTGGGTCAATCCCTGCTGGTGCAGGCCGGACAAGAGGTACACATCAAGGTGGGGGACAAGCTGGTGCTAGAGGCGGGGGCGGAGATCACCCTCAAGGGGGGCGGCAGTTTCGTCAAAGTCGACCCGAGCGGCATCAAGTTGGTGGGGCCCGCCATCAAGCTCAACGCTGGCGGCAGCGCTGGCTCCGGCTCCGGCTGGGCAGGCAAGGCACCGATCGTTCCCAAGGCCGTGGAAGTGGTCAAGGCTCCCGATGCGGTAGAACTGCTCAAAGCCGTTCCCACCGAGAAGGCGATGGAGGCGCTGCTCAAAGAGCAGAAGCCTGCAGCCTTCTACCTCTTTTCTGAATAAGGACGCAGCATGAAGTTTGCATTTCCCATCCTCACGGCCAAAGGGGAAGAGTTCAAAGACGTCAAGGCGCTGACTGCGTTGATCAATAGGGAAAAGTCAGGTCACTATCTGCTCGGCAATCACAACAAGTGGCACGGTGGCATCCATATAAGCGACAAGAGCGCCCCTTGGTGCAAGGATAAATATCCCATCAGAGCCATTGCCGATGGCAAGGTGGTGGCATTTCGGATGATGGAGGATTACCTGACCTCCGAATTCCAGGGTGAATCCCTGCGCTATTCCAACTGCTTCTGCCTAGTGCAGCACGAATATTGTGAAATCAATGCAGAAACCAAGGCGAAAAACGAATTCACCTTCTATTCGCTCTATATGCATTTGCTGCCATGGAGCCAATATCAGACCGCCGAGAAGCTGGTGCTGAAAAAGAACTGGAATGCCCGCAATTCGGTGCCCCACGCCAATCCGGATGAGGATCAGAAACGTGCAGATGCTGCCTTGCCTCATTTCGCCCTGCCCAAGGATACCGAACTGGAGATGGACAGCAGTACACCATCCCAAAAGGGAAGTGTAGGGGGCAAGGAGTATGACTTCATCAGGGTCATCATCAAGAGCAAGCTTTCCAGTACCCAGATGAGCGAGGCCGAGAAGGCGGGGGTATTGGCCAATGAAGGGAGTTCAGTCTGGATAGCCAATAGTCCGGATGCCATCGGCGTTATTAAGCCCAATCTGCCAACCTGGCTATTTGATCAAATAGAAGCTGAGCTGCTGACGAATATGATTGGCCGTGCGGATCCTGGAGTTGATGGGCCTACAGGTCGTCCGGTGGCGGGAAAGCGCAGTGTTTCTCTGCCTGCCGGTACCAAGTTGCAGTATGATGCGCACCAACTGGAGTTTCATTGGATTGGTGACAAGGCGCGCAAGATGGCCAGATGCAAATATGTGACGCCAAATATTGAAGGGGTGCCAGGCAGCGGTGGTGTCGCCTGGGTGTGCGTCGAAGACGAATTTATCAAGGTGAGTGCACGGGCGCCGTCCCATCTCGGCGAGCTCTATGTGTTGCCATCCCCCGTCGCCATCGCCGCGGGCGAGACAATAGGGTACCTCGGCCTGGTGGAAACGCCGGGCTCCCTCATCGGGGGGAAAGAGAGCAAGCATCAGGTGCATCTCGAACTCTTCACTCAGGATCCTCGTCTCGACGACGTGCTGGCCAACAAGGCGGGCACCAAGGGAGGAACCATCTATGCCAAGGTGCCGGCGGATCTCGTCTTGCATGAGAAGAAAAAGCAGGATGGTAAAGATCAGTGGGTGGCGACCGGTGGAAAGAGTCTGGAAGAATTGGTTGAATCGCCCAAAATAGAGAACGATGCGGTAAATAAGGAGTGGGTTGGCACCTCATCTGGTAAATGCGTCAAGAAAGAGCAAGTGGAGCTGCTGAGTCAGCACGACTGGCTGAAGATCGGTTTTAAAAAGGTCGATGGATCAGGCTCTGATGGCTATCTGGATCCCGATGCACCACCGACATTCTTCACCGATCTGGTCAATAGCTTCGATACCGACAAGAGTGGAGAGCTTGACAGCAAAGAGATCCAGGCAGCCTTGCAAAATAATGGTAATAGAGAGCAGCTAAACAAGCTTATCGTCAAGCATCCTAGCGAGTGGTATGAGAAATCTTCCTCCAGCAGTTATCTATGGCTGGACAAGCTGATGGCTAAAATTAGCCTACCCGATTTTGACAAACTTGTGGATCACGAAAAGCAGCGCATTGATAAACTGGAGTGGATGCAGAGTGCTGCCAAGTTAACGCTTGAAAAAGAGATCTGGCACCTTTCGCTTATTGGAATTATAGCGTTAGCTATAAAGGCCCAAAATGGGTACCCTAAGACATATATATATGACACTTTAAATGAAATCGAATTTCTGTCTTTCTATAATGATGAGGTAGTTGAAGAGTTGGATTATATCAATGCTGCTTCTGAACTTGGTTGTGAGGTTAATGCTATAAAGGCAGTAGCATTAACGGAAACTGGTAGCACTGGTAGTTATTATAAGTTCTCAGATCAGGATGATGCTGTGCTTTCTATTTTGTTTGAAAGACACAAATTTAGTAATATGACCGGTGGGAAATATGATGAGTCTCACCCTGAGATATCTAACCCTGTGGGAGGGGGATATGGAACATATAAAGTTCAATATGGAAAACTTATGCTAGCCTACTCATTGGATAAGAATGCCGCACTAAAAGCAGCATCTTGGGGCAAGTTTCAAATCTTAGGTTCCAACCATTTGAATGCTGGATATAAGGATGTAAAAGAATTCGTCAGTGCACTCAGTGTTTCAGAAAAAAATCATCTTAAAGCCTTTGTTAACTTTATAAAGGCAGATAACAGATTGCTTAAAGCTATTCGAGCCAAGGATTGGTTGGCATTTGCACTAGTGTACAATGGCCCTAGACAAAAAGGGTATGATAAAAGAATGAAGGATAATTATAATGCGTTCTAATTTTTATATGTTTACATTGTTTATCTTCATTTCTACCTCATCATATGGAAGCGAAGGAGTGTATTTTGCTTGTGAGACGGATAAAGGTGATGTTAAGTTATTCGTTGATGGCAATAGATTAAACTATGAGTTCTCGAAAGGTGGTGAGGTTGAGCTTTCTTATCACTCATTGGGGGATGGCTTTAATGGGTTTAGTCATAATTATTACTATAGATATCAGACTGAATATGGAAAGGTTTCTTTTAGCAAAGGGAAATACAAGTATTCGATTTTTAGTAACTACGAAGGAAATGAAGAAATGTCGGGTATAATAGTAACTATATCTGAAAAAGAATATAATATTCCTTGCGAAAAAATAATTACAAATAAGCTTATGGATCTTATCCCCTTGCTACAATGTGATAAAGAAGATGCATTAGGATGTTACCCTAATCAATAGCATGTTAAATTAAATATTATTTTAATATATGCAGTGTTAACTTATTCTAGTGTTGTTTTATTGAAAAATAAAAAATCAATGTGAACGACACTTGGTTTAATGTTTTTTTGGTGAAAGTTAATGAGTGTTTTTTTAAGAAGATTATGCATCATATTTTATTGCATAATGCCTATGTACACATATGCCTATAGCACCTGCTATGATGTATCTTATTATGTTACCACTAAGACTTCAGACGATGAGCCTATTAGTACCTTATCGATAAAGCATAACGGAGATATACGAGTATTCACAATTCCATTTACAGCTGAAAACAGCTCATGTAAGACAATAAATGATGATAGGCTTATAAAGTTCACTGTTAATGCTGATAGGCCGAGATTAAAGGCAGTATATTATTTTTATTCTTCGGGTAAACTTAATTATATCGGTAGTGCATCTATTACCACAAGCTCTGGTGAGGAGCAAGTCAGTGGTGTTGGCGAAATAAATAAAGGTAATGAAATTGCTACCGTTAATTTGAAAGGGGTGGCAAGTGAAGATGCAGCAATCATAAGGAAAATCATTAATGTTCCTTATGATCTTGCGAGTAATGGTGAAGTGTCGGATTTATACAATGAAATGCGATATATCGAGATAGATGCATTGTCAGAACGAACTGGAAATAAAATTTGTGACAATGATGAAAGTGTATTCTATTACTGCAAGACAAAATCAGGGAAAAATTTAAATTTATGCTACTCTCCTTATTCAGGCGATGTAACATATAATTATGGTAAGCAGGGGAAGGAGCTGTCCCTTAATGATTTTTCATTGATAGGTGAGATATTTAGCTTTAAGAATAAAAATACTATCTACAATGTATCACCTGCTAAAGGTGAGATCTCAGTCATTCAGAATGGTAAACAATTATCTGTCATTTCATGTACATGAGAAGTGTGCCTTATTTGTACAGTTCTCGTTATCCCCGACACCGGCTTTTAGCCGGTGTTTTTATATCGGGTAAGCTACAGCAGCTCTCACATCATTGCTTCTCCTGGTTTCTTACCTCCTGAGCCTGGTTTTGGTCCCGGCTGTTTCGTGTTTTGCAGTGGCCCTGAGAGAGTGGGGCCTTTTTGAGGCTCACCCCAGACATGCCACCACAGGTGGGGTTGCAGGAATGTGTTGTCGACTTCTGGCGTTCAACAACCCTGAGTGATTAATTAATTGGCCCTGCATTGCCAGTATTCCATCTTCCTCCGTACATCTTTTTTGCGAGAAATTGTGATCTTCGTTTCGAAAATAGCCGATATCAGCCATGAAAGAATGATTCTGTGACAACGCTTTCATTTTTGTAAAAGTCATGGCCGAGATCGGTGAAGTTTATAAGCAGTTAATTCACAATCATCTAAAAATAACCCCTAATGGGTAATTTTTGCTTGAGAATGATTTTCGATAACTCATTGCTGCATATGGTTTTTTTGTCGAGGCTTGATGAGTTTTATCGGTGATTAATGTCCCGCGACTTGATTGAGATCAACATAGAGGGGGAGGGGGAGGCATAGCATTCCCGCAATTAAGCATTTATCAAACAATGCTCACTGACGGGAATAAGACGAATGGTCGCGGATAATTTTTTATCGGCTCATGGAATTAATCGCCGTGATTTTATGAAACTGTGCGCCGGGATGGCCGCAACCCTGGGGTTAAGTCAGAACGCGGTGGCCAAGATGGCCACCGCGCTCACCAGCCCGCAGCGGCCACCGGTGATCTGGATAGGGGCGCAGGAGTGTACCGGTTGTACCGAGTCGCTGCTGCGTGCCACCCACCCCACTATCGAGAACCTGATCCTCAACACCATCTCGCTGGAGTATCACGAGGTGTTGTCGGCGGCCTTCGGGCATCAGGCGGAAGAGAACAAGCACAACGCCATCGAACGTTATAAAGGCAAGTATGTGCTGGTGGTGGATGGCTCCATTCCGCTCAAGGATGGCGGTGTCTATTGCATGGTGGCCGGCGAGCCCATCGTCGATCATATCCGCCGCGCCGCCGCTGACGCGGCCGCCGTCATCGCCATCGGCTCCTGCTCCGCCTGGGGCGGGGTGCCCGCCAGCGGCAGCAACCCCACCGGGGCCGTCAGCCTGGAAGAGGCCCTCGGCAATATCGGCACTCCCCTCATCAATATTCCCGGCTGCCCGCCGAACCCCCACAACTTCCTCACCACGGTTGCCTACTACATCACCTACGGCAGGCTGCCGGCGCTGGATGCCAAGAAGCGGCCGCTGTTTGCCTATGAGCGGCTCATCCACGAGAACTGCGAGCGTCGCCCGCACTTCGATGCCGGCCGCTTCGCCAAGGAGTTCGGGGACGAAGGCCACCGCCAGGGCTGGTGTCTCTATCACCTCGGTTGCAAGGGGCCAGAAACCTACGGCAACTGCTCGACCCTGGAGTTCTGCGACGTGGGCGGCGGCATCTGGCCGGTCGGTATCGGCCATCCCTGCTACGGCTGCAACGAACAGGGGGTGGGGTTCAGCAAGGGGATCTTCCAGCTCGCCAAGGTGGAGAACCCCACCCCGCGGGTTGAGAAACCGGATGTGGCCATCCAAGAGGGGGGCCATGTGTCGCCCACGGCCACCGGTCTCATCGGCGGCGCCCTCGGGGCGCTGGCGGGGGTCAGCCTGATGACGGTGCGTGAACTCGGTCGTCAGCAGAAGTACCACGAAGCCGGGCAGCACCCATCACGGGAGGAGTAACCGTGAACAGACGCAACTTCCTCAAATTCGCCTCCGTCGGTGCGCTGGCGGCGGGCACCACTGTGCCAGGCACGGCGCTGGCGGCGGCCAAGAACAAGCCGCCCATTCCCGGGTCGCTCGGCATGCTCTATGACTCCACCCTCTGCGTCGGCTGCCAGGCCTGCGTGGCCGAGTGTCAGCGCCTCAACGGCAACCCGGTCAGCCCGGTTGGCGAGCAGACCTGGTCCAACAACGACAAGCTGACCCCTTACACCAACAACATCATTCAGGTGTGGAAGAGCGGGACAGGTGAGCGCAAGGATCAGCTGGTGGATGGCTACGCCTACATCAAGAAGCAGTGCATGCACTGCGTCGATCCCAACTGCGTCTCCGTCTGTCCGGTGCAGGCCCTCAAGAAGGATCCCAAGACCGGCATAGTCCACTACAACCCGGATGTCTGCACCGGCTGTCGATACTGCATGGTGGGCTGCCCGTTCGACGTGCCGAAATACGACTACGACAACCCGTTCGGCGCCATCCACAAGTGCGAGCTGTGCAACCAGAAAGGGCTGGCGCGCATCGATCAGGGCAAGCTGCCCGGTTGTGTCGAGGTCTGTCCCACCGGTGCAGTCATCTTCGGTACCCGAGAGGATCTGATGGCCGAGGCCAAACGCCGTCTGCTGGCGACCCCCGGCAGCGAATATGCCTACCCGCGCCAGACCCTGACTGCCAATGATCCCTACCGCCATCAGGTGCCGAGCTATCAGCCCTATGTGTACGGCGAGAAGGAGGGGGGCGGCACCCAGGTGCTGGTGCTGGCCGGGGTGCCATACACCAAGCTCGACATGCCTGACCTGCCGGAGCTCTCCTCCGGCGCCCGCTCCGAGCACATCCAGCACACCCTCTACAAGGGGATGGTGCTGCCCATGGTGGTGCTGACCGGTCTCTCCGTGCTGATCCGGCGCAATGCCAAGAAACAAGAGAAGGGTCATGATCCCGAGCCGGGTCAGGGCAACGAGAAGGGAGGCGACGACCATGAGTGAACATAAGGCACGTCCGCTCGGCGGCAAGCTGGTCAGCTGGCCTGTGCTGGTGCTGGCCCCCTTCGCCCTGCTGTGCGGCATGCTGATCTTGAAACGCCTCATCTTCGGATTGGGCTCGGTGACGGACTTGAACGGGGGCTACCCCTGGGGGCTCTGGATCTCGTTCGATCTCTTGATCGGCACCGGCTTCGCCTGTGGCGGCTGGGCCCTGGCCTGGGCGGTTTACGTCTTCAACAAGGGCGAGTATCACCCCCTGGTGCGACCGGCGCTGCTGGCCAGCCTGTTCGGTTATTCCTTGGGCGGTCTCTCCATCACCATAGACGTGGGGCGCTACTGGAACCTGCCTTACTTCTACCTGCCGGGTCACTTCAACACCTCCTCGGTGCTGTTCGAGACGGCGGTCTGCATGACCATCTACATAGGTGTCATGGCGCTGGAGTTCGCCCCCGTGCTGCTGGAGAAGCTCGGCTGGAAGGCCTCGCTCATCCGGCTCAACAAGATCATGTTCTTCGTGCTGGCGCTCGGGGCCTTGCTGCCCACCATGCACCAGTCCTCCATGGGTTCCCTGATGATAGTGGCGGGGGAGAAGATACATCCGCTCTGGCAGAGCTATGAGCTGCTACCGGTCTTCTCCTTGCTGACCGCCTTCATCATGGGCTTTTCCATCGTGGTGTTCGAAGGCTCTCTGGTGCAGGCCGGGCTCGCGGGGCGCGGCCCCAACGAGAAGCCGCTGTTCTACAAGCTGACCCAGGTGATCGACATCTTCCTGATCCTGTTCGTGGCGCTGCGCTTTGCCGAGATCGTCATCAACGACAAGTCGGAGTACCTCTCCGATCTCAACCGTTTCTCCATCATGTTCTGGAGCGAGATAGCGCTGATGATCTTCCCGCTGCTGGTGTTCCACTGGGACAAGAGCCGCCGGGACTCGCGCATGCTGTTCCTGGGAGCCCTCAGCATGTTGCTGGGCGCCGCCCTCTGGCGACTGGACTACTCACTGCTCGCCTTCAATCCTGGCAATGGCTACCACTACTTCCCCAGTGCCGAAGAGGTGCTGATCTCCCTTGGCTTCGTCGCCATCGAGGTCTGTGCCTATCTGCTGCTGATCCGGCTGTTGCCGGTGCTGCCATCGCTTGAACGTGTTCACCAAGATTATCAGGCCCGAGGGAAAGCCAACGTATGAGCCAACGTATCACCATAGACCCCATCACCCGTATCGAGGGGCACCTGCGTATCGACTGTGAAATCGAGGGTGGCGTGGTCACCAAGGCCTGGTCATCCGGCACCATGTGGCGCGGGATGGAGGAGATCCTCAAGGGCAATGATCCACGCGACGCCTGGATGATAGTGCAGCGCATCTGCGGGGTCTGCACCTCCATCCACGCCATCGCCTCGGTGCGGGCGGTGGAAAACGCCATCGGTGCCAAGGTGCCGGTCAATGCGCAATACATCCGCAACCTCATCATCGCGGCCCACAACATCCACGATCACATAGTCCACTTCTACCAGCTCTCCGCGCTGGACTGGGTGGACATCACGGCGGCCCTCGAGGCCAGCCCCCAGAAGGCGGCTGACATCCTCAAGGGGGTATCGACCTGGTCCCTCAACAGCGCCGAGGAGCTCACCAAGGTGCAGGAGAAGATCCGCGCCCTGGTGGCGAGCGGTCAGCTCGGCATCTTCGCCAACGGCTACTGGGGTCACAAGGCGATGAAGCTGAGCCCGGAGGTGAACCTCATCGCCGTGGCTCACTACCTGCAAGCCCTGGAATGCCAGCGCGATGCGAACCGCATCGTCGCCATTTTGGGGGGCAAGACCCCCCACATCCAAAACCTGGCGGTGGGCGGGGTAGCCAACCCCATCAACCTGGACGCGCCGAGCGTGCTCAACCTCGAGCGGCTGCTCTACGTGAAGACCTTCATCGATCGGCTCGGCGAGTTCATCGAGCAGGTCTACAAGGTGGATGCCGCCATCATCGCCGCTCATTACCCCGAGTGGCTGGCACTGGGGCAGGGGGCCAAACACTATCTGAGCGTGCCCGAGCTCCCCACCGACGGGGACGGCGGCAGCTTCCTGATGCCGGGGGGCTACATCGAGAACGGCGATCTGGCGAATTACCGCCCCATCGAGAGTCACCAGGATGCCTGGCTGATGGACGGCATCGCCGAGAGCAACAAGCACGCCTGGTACAAGGATGACGAGCCCCTCAAGCCCTGGGAAGGGAAGACGGAGCCGAACTACACCGGCTGGCAGGATGACGGCAAGTACTCCTGGGTCAAATCCCCCACCTTCTACGGCAAGGTGGTGGAAGTGGGGCCGCTGGCCGACTTGCTGGTGAAGCTCGCGGCCAAGCACCCCGAGACGGTGACGCACTTCGAGCAGCTTAACGGTCTTTACAAGGCGTTGACGGGGTCGGCCATCAAGACCGAACAGCTGCATTCCACCCTGGGCCGCATCATCGGCCGCTCGGTGCGTTGCTGCGTGCTCAAGGACACCTTGTCCCACCAGTGGCAGGCGCTCATCGACAACATCGGCAAGGGGGATGTGACAGCCTACATCAAGGCCGAGATCCCGGCGGACAAGGAGTTTCGCGGGGTGGGCTTCGAGGAGGCGCCGCGGGGCATGCTCTCCCACTGGGTGGTCATCAAGGGTGGCAAGATTGAAAACTACCAGGCGGTGGTGCCCTCGACCTGGAACTCGGGTCCGCGCAACTTCAACGACGAGCCCGGCCCCTATGAGCAGGCCCTGGTCGGCACCCCGGTGGCGGATCCCGCCAAGCCGCTGGAGGTGGTGCGCACCATCCACTCCTTCGATCCCTGCATGTCCTGCGCGGTGCACGTGGTGGATACCCAGAATGGCGAAGTGACCCAGGTGAAGGTGCTGTGATGAATACCCTGATCCTGGGGGTCGGCAACCTGCTGCTGAGCGACGAGGCCGTCGGGGTGCGTCTCGTCGAGGCGCTGGAGCGCGAATACCGTTTCGCCCCCGGCATCGAGCTGCTGGACGGCGGCACCGCCGGCATGGAGCTGCTCGAGGCGATGGCGAGCCGAGACCACATCATACTGGCGGATGCGGTGCGCAGCGGCAATCCGCCCGGCACCGTCGTCACCTTGCAGGATGAGGAGATCCCGGCGCTGTTTGGCCGCAAGATATCCCCCCATCAGCTGGGGCTGGCGGACGTGCTCTCGGCGTTGCTGATGACGGGAGAGTCCCCCAAACGGCTGACTCTGATCGGGGTCGAGCCTCTGTCCCTCGAGCCCCGCATCGGTCTCACCCCCGTGGTGGAAGCGGCCATGGGGGAGGCGAAGGCGCGGATCTTGACCCTGCTGGCCGAGCTCGGCTGCCCGGCCATCCCCCTTTCCACGCAAGAGCGGGCCGAGCGAGGGCGGGAGGCAGCGTGGCGCACCACCCTATGAGTGATAAACAGAGCGATATGCTGGAAATGACCCATGAAATAGCGCAGGTGGGAGCCGGTTTTGCCACCAACCCCGCCTCCCTGCTGGTGGCCCAGTATGAGCGCATCGCCCGCGAGCAGATGTGCGAGCTGCCCTTCTACCACCCGAGCATGCCCATCCTGGCCGAGTGCCTGCTGTTTGAAGATCAGTGGCTCGGCTGCGTGCTCACCCCCTGGATGCTGAGCCTGGTGGTGCTGCCGGGGCCGGATCAGCACTGGCCCGTGCGCGCCAGTAGTGAGCGCCTCGCCCTGCAACTGCCCTGCGGTGACATGACCTTCATGGTGGGTGAGCTGCCGGAGATCGGACAGTTGCTCGCCTGCTCGCTGATGTCGCCGCTCGACCCGCATTTGGTGGCCGATGAGGGCAGGGCCCTGGTGCCCAGCACCCTCAGGATGTCGCTCTCCCTGCCGCTGCAACAGGCAGGAGGAAGGGTCGATCTCGGCCGTCGACGGCTGTTTGGCGCGCGCGGGCGTTAGCCTGCCTGCATTGGCAAAAAAGAGACGGGGCCCTTATCGGCCCCTCATTCGCTTCTATCGGTGCCCGCTTTTCTCGCGCTCTCACGCAACCTGGCCACCCATGAACGAGGAATATGATGACCATCCGACCCTGTGAGCCCCGCGCCGCCGCCCTGCTGGCCCTGCTGCTCGGCGCCAGCCCCTTGGCGCAGGCCGCCCCCGCCACTCAGGCGCTGCCCGCCGAGCTCAAGCTCGCCATCGGCGCCGAGCCCACCGAAGGCTTCGATCCCCTGCTCGGCTGGAGCCACGGCAGCTACCTGCTGCTGCACAGCCCGCTGCTCAAGCAAAATGCCGACTTGAGCTGGCAGGGAGTGCTGACCCAGTCGGTCAAGCCGAGCGAGGATGGCAAGGGCTGGCTCATCCGCCTCAAGCCGGATCTCAAGTTTTCCAACGGCGCGCCGCTGACCGCCGAGGACGTGGCCTTCACCTACAAGCACGCGGCCCAGGGCGGCGGCAAGATCGACATGGGCAACTTCGTCGACGCCAGGGTCCTGTCTCCGCTGGAGGTGGCCATTCGCTTAAGCGCTCCCCAGAGCACCTTCGTCAACGTGTTGGGCTCCCTCGGCATCGTCTCGGCGCGGGACTACGATCCCAAGTCTTATGCCCGCCAGCCCATCGGCGCCGGCCCCTATCGACTGCGCAGCTACCTGCCGGGGCAGCAGCTGGTGGTGGAGGCCAACCCCTATTACGCCGGTGACAGCAACGACTTCAAGCGGTTGGTGTTTGTCTTCATCGACGAGGAGAGCGCCTACGCCGCGGCCCAGAGCAACCAGCTGGACGTGGTGCGCATCGCCCCCGCCCTGGCCCCGGCCGTGCCGGCGTCGCTGAAACTCTGGGTGCGCCCGAGCGTGGAGAACCGCGGCATCGTCTTCCCGATCCCGCCCGCCGGTGACAAAGACGCCAAGGGCAACCCGGTGGGCAATGACGTCACCTCGGACGTGGCCGTGCGCCGCGCCATCAACTACGCCATCGACCGCAAGCTGCTCGCCGACCAACTGCTCGAAGGCCATGCCATTCCCGCCTACAGCGCGGTGCAGGGGCTGCCCTGGTACAACCCGGCGAGCGCCTTCAAGGACGGGGACGCCGCTCATGCCAATGCCCTGCTGGATAAGGCGGGCTGGAAAATGGGCAGCGACGGGGTGCGCCACAAGGGCGAGCTTCGCGCCGCCTTCACCCTCTGGTACACCAGCGGCGACAGCACCCGGCGGGATCTGGCCGAAGCGGTGCGGGCCATGCTCAAGCCCATCGGTCTGGACGTGAGCCTGAAATCCGGCAGCTGGGAGCAGGTAGAGCGGGAGATGCATGCCAATCCGGTGCTGATGGGCTGGGGGAGTCTGGATCCCATGGAGCTCTATCACCACTACCAGAGCGCCGCCGCCGGGGTCGAGTTCTACAATCCCGGTTACTATCGCAATGCCACCGTGGATGCCCACCTCAAGCAGGCGCTGGATGCCCCGAACTGGCAGGCGGCCGTGCCGTTCTGGCAACAGGTGGAGTGGGACGGCAAGACCGGGGCCGGGGTGCAGGGGGATGCCGCCTGGGCCTGGCTGCTCAATGTGCAGCACAGCTATCTGGCCAACGCCTGCGTCGATCTCGGCAAGGGGGCGCCGGAGATCCACGGTAGCTGGTCCTTGCTGAACAACCTGTCCGATTGGCGGTGGACGTGCCGCTAAGCTCGCCCCTGCGCCGCTCCGGCAAGACGCTGGGCAAGGCCCTGCTGCGTCTGGCAGGGCTGCTCGCCCTGGTGTCGCTCGCCACCTTCGTGCTGCTGAGCTACTCCCCCATCGATCCCATCAAGGCCTATATCGGCAACGATCTGCTGCACGTGCCCCCCGAGCAATACGCCAGGATCGCCGCCCGCTGGGGGCTGGATCAGCCCCTGTGGCTGCGCTACTGGCACTGGTTCGGCCGGGTGCTGCAGGGGGATTTTGGCTACTCCATGCTCTACAACGCCCCCGTCACCGAGGTGATAGGTACTCGCTTCACCGCCTCCTTTGCGCTGCTGGCGGGGGCCTGGCTGCTGTCCGGCAGCCTCGGCGTGCTGTTGGGGCTCTGCGCCGGCCGCTACCTCAACCGCTGGCCGGACAGGCTCATCTGTCGCCTAGCTTACCTGCTCGCCTCCCTGCCGACCTTCTGGGTCGGCCTGCTGCTGCTCGCCCTCTTTGCGGTGCACTGGCCGTTGCTACCGGTCTGCTGTGCCTGGACCCCGGGCCTTGGCGCCGACCAGGTGGATTGGGCCATGCGGGCGCGCCATCTGGTGCTGCCGGTGACGACCCTGGCCCTGCTCGGGATGGGCAACATAGCCCTGCACACCCGGGGCCGGGTGGCCGAGGTGCTGGGCAGCGACTTTATCCGCTACGCCCGCGCCCAGGGCGATGGCGGCTGGCCCATGCTGCGTTTTCATGTGCTGCGCCACGCCCTGACCCCGGCGCTCTGCCTGCAATTTGCGTCCCTTGGGGAGCTGATCGGTGGATCCCTCCTTGCGGAGAAGGTGTTCGCCTATCCGGGGCTGGGGCAGGCGACCGTGGATGCGGGGCTGCGCGGCGACATTCCCCTGCTGATGGGCATAGTGCTGTTCTGCACCCTGCTGGTGTTTTTGGGCAACAGCATGGCCAGCGGGTTGCTGGCCCGCATCAATCAGGGCTGGGAGGGGCGTCATGCTGTTTAATCCGCTGCCTTCGCTGCTGCGACTCGGCTTTGCACTGATCTGCCTGATCCTGCTGGCCTGCTATGGCTGGAGCCTGTCGGCTCAGGACGTGCCCATGGATCTGCTGGCCCGCCATCAGGCCCCCTCCATGTTGCACTGGTTCGGCACCGATCAGATGGGGCGGGATCTGTGGCAGCGCGCCTTCCAGGGCACCCTCACCAGTCTGGATCTCGGCGTCAGCACGGCGCTGTGCAGCGGCCTGCTGGCCCTGCTGGCCGCCAGCCTCTCGCTGCTGCATCCCAGATGCGACGGTGCGGTGCGCCTGGTCATCGACGCCATGCTGGCGCTGCCCCACATGCTGCTGTTGATCCTCATCTGCTTCACCCTGGGGGGCGGCATGCACGGGGTGATCCTGGCGGTGGCGTTGACCCACTGGCCCAAGCTCGCGCTGATCCTGCGGGCCGAGGCGAGGCGCATCGCCTGCAGCGACCACGTGGTGCTGGCCCGCTGCCAGGGCATGGGGCCGCTGCGGCGCTGGTGGGTTCACCTGCTGCCCGGCCTCTTGCCCCAGTGGTTTATCGGCACCCTGCTGATGTTTCCCCATGCGGTGCTGCACAGCGCCGCCTTGAGTTTTCTGGGTTTTGGTCTGGCGGCCCACGAGGCGTCCCTCGGGCTGCTGCTGGCCGATGCCCTGCGCTATCTGGCGGGGGGCGGCTGGTGGCTGGCCCTCTTCCCCGGCCTGATGCTGCTGTTGCTGGTATTGCTGTTCGATCAGGCTACTCGCGCCCTGCAGCAGCTCTGGTTTGGGGGTGATAGATGCTGATATTTGAAACCGCCACCTGGCGTCAGCACAGTCTGGCTGGCGCTGCTGTTCGATCAGGTGACTCGCGCGCCCTGCAACGGCTGTGGTTTGGGAGCAATGAAAGATGTTGAGCTTCGAGCAGGTCACCCTGGAGGCGGCCCGTTACAACTGGCTTGGCCGCCGTCGCTGGCAGCCGCTGCTGAGCGAGGTCAGTCTGCAACTGGCCCCCGGCGAGATAGTGGCGCTGGTGGGGGGCAGCGGCGAGGGCAAAAGCCTGCTGCTGCAAAGCGCCCTCAGCCTGTTGCCGGACAATCTGCGTATGGGCGGCACCATCACCCTCGACGGCGTCCCCCTGTGTGACGAGGGCCGGGCCCGGCTGCGCGGTCACACCCTCTGCCATGTGCCGCAGGGGGTAAGTGCCCTCAATCCCTTGTTGACGGTGGAGCGCCAGCTCGGCCGCGCCGCTCGCCTCTGTGGTCAGAGCGGCTCTCGCGAGCAGCTCAGCCAGCAATTGCTCAGATACCAGCTGCCGGTACAGACTCTCACTCATTACCCACGCCAGCTCTCTGGCGGCATGGCGAAACGCATCCTGGCCTGCGCCGCCGCGCTCAGCGGGGCGCGATATATCCTGGCAGACGAGATCACCGCCTGGCTCGATGAACCCCTGGCCTGCCAGTTGCTCACCCAGCTGCGCGAGCTCGCCCGGGAGGGCAGCGGCATCCTCTGGGTCACCCACGATCTGGCGCTGGCGGCCCGCTTCGCCGATCGTATCGTCGCGCTCCATCAGGGGCGGGTGAGCGACAGCCTGAGCTGCCAGCAGCTGCGGGCGGGGCAGGGCAGCGCCATGCTGCGTGCCCACTGGAAGGCGTTGCCGGAGTTCAATTCACTCTTCGCGATGCCGGAGGTTTCCTGATGATTGAGTCGCTGGAACGGATCGCTTGTCAGGCTGCGGGTATTCAGTGGCGGGCGTTGCCGGAGTTCAATTCACTCTTCGCCATGCCGGAGGTCTCCTGATGAATGAGTCGCTGGAGCGGATCACTTGTCAGGCTGCGGGTATTCAGTGGCAGGCGCTGCCGGAGTTTCATTCGCTGTTCCCTGCCAACCCGGAGGTGTGCTGATGTTCGAGGTAAGGGATCTGACCATCCGCCAGGGGCAAGGCCCTCTATGGCAGGGATTGAATCTGAGGATCCAGGCTGGCGAGCGGCTCGGCCTCTCGGCGCCGAGCGGTCATGGCAAGACCACCCTGGGGCGGGTATTGGCGGGCTGGCAACCGGCTGGGGCGCTTGCGGGGGAGGGCGGTCAGATCCTGCTCGACGGCGCTCCCTTGCCAACGCGGGGTTATAACCCGGTGCAGCTGGTGCCCCAGCACCCTGAGCTCAGCTTCAATCCCTATCGCAGCACCGGCCAGTCCCTGCGGAATGTCTGGCGCCCGGACGACGCCATGCTGGCGCGCTTTCTGGTCAAACCTGAGTGGCTATCCAGAAAACCGTCTCAGCTCTCCGGCGGCGAGTTGGCCCGCATCGCCCTGCTGCGGGCCCTCGATCCCCGCACCCGGCTGCTGATCGCCGACGAGGTGACCGCCCAGCTCGATCCCCACATCCAGCGCCAGCTCTGGCAAGAGCTGATGGTGGAGTGTGAGTGTCGGGGCCTCGGCATGCTGGTGTTCAGCCATCAGCAGGCGCTGTTGCAGCAGGTGTGTCATCGGGTGATCCACGTCGGCGAAGGGCATGGCGAGCAGGTGTTCAGAGTCAGCAGCGCGGCCTGAAAACGTGCGTCCCCCCCTCATCCCCAACCCTTCTCCCGCAAGGGGAGAAGGGGGCGGAATGTGCCATTCCCGTTGAGCTGCTGGCTTCGGAGTCCATACCGACTCTCGGGATCTGCACAGATTCGGGGGCATGCTGTCGGTACCCACGAATGGATTCCCTCTCCCTGGGGAGAGGGCCAGGGTGAGGGGATCAGAGGGGGTGACATTGATGGTCATGATCCTGCCAAAGTGACGAAGATAAAAAGAGAGGGAGGCATCAGCCTCCCTCTCTATTTTTATCAACACCAGCCAGTGGCGGTAGCTCTATGAGGCGCAGCCTCATAGATCGTTCGCGCTTAACCTCTTTTCTCAGGCGGTTGCCAGCCAGTTGAGCCAGGCATCCATCCCGTCACCCGTGGTGGCGCTCAGCTGGATCACCTGGATATAGGGGTTCACCCGCTTGGCGTTCTCGATGCAGCGCTCGACGTCGAAGCTCACATGGGGCAACAAGTCCGTCTTGTTGATGAGCATCAGCTGGGCGGCGGCGAACATGTCCGGGTATTTCAGCGGCTTCTCCTCCCCCTCGGTGACCGAGAGGATGGCGACCTTGTACTTCTCCCCGAGATCGAAGCTCGCGGGGCAGACCAGGTTGCCCACGTTCTCGATAAAGAGGATGCCCCCATCCTGCGCGGGCAGCTGGTGGCAGGCGTCGTGCACCATCTTCGCATCCAGGTGGCAGCCCTTGCCGGTGTTGATCTGGATGGCGGGCACCCCAGTGGCCCGGATGCGATCCGCGTCCGCGCTGGTCTGCTGATCCCCCTCGATCACGGCGCAAGGGCGCTTACCCTCGAGTCGGCGAAGGGTCTCGCACAGCAGGGTGGTCTTGCCCGACCCCGGGCTCGACACCAGGTTCAGCACCAGCTGGCCGGCGGCCTCGAAGTGCTCGCGATTGTGGGCCGCCAGCTTGTTGTTCTTGTCCAGCACGTCCATTTCGATGGCGATCAGCTGGCGCTGACCCAGGCCCGGCACCGACAGCCCCGCTTCTCCCTTGCCGTAGTGCAGATCCCCCTGCTGATGTTGATGGTCATGGGAATGGGCGTGATGATGCTCATGCTCATGCTCATGCTCATGCTCATGTTTATGTTCATGGCTGTGATCATGGGCATGATGGTGGGAATGGCCGCTAGCCTGATGATGCTCATGCTCATGCTCATGCTCATGCTCATGCTCGTGCTCGTGCTCGTGCTGATGAGGATGAGGATGAGCATGATGGTGACCCTGCTCGTGGTCATGGGAATGAGCGTGCTCGTGGGCATCTGGCCGGGCGGACTGGCTGTTGGGGGCCATGCCATGGTAGTGGTGATGCACATCCCCCTGATGGTGGTAATGATGATGGATGATCACGGTCCGGGGGGCGCTCTGTTCGTTATGGGATTGATGCTCATAAGCGTGATGATGGTCGTGAGGGTGGCCATGGCTATGACCATGGTGATGATCGTGATCGTGATCGTGATCGTGATCGTGATCGTGATGATGGTCATGATCATGCTGGTGTTCATGGTCGTGCTGATGGTGGTGATCCTGGCCGGCAACTCGCGCCTGGCCGCATCCGCATACGCTACACATATCAACTTACCTCGATATCGGTGATGCGCAGGCTATCGCCCTGCGCGACTCGTAATTTGTATCCGCCACACTCGGGGCAGGCCTGGCCGCGCTCGCTAAGAGCGACCGTCTTGCTGCAGTCGTAGCACCAGCCCTCGGCGGTCTGGTGCTGAAAATGCAAATTGGCGCCCTCGACGGCCGTGCCCTTGGCGGCGGCCTCGAAGCAGAAGGCGATGGTATCGGGGTCGACGCAGGAGAAGCTGCCGACCTCCAGCCAGATGGCGGTGACCTTGCTAAAGCCGCGCTGGGCCGCCTGATCGGCCGCCAGATCGATGGCCGCCATGGCGAGGGACATCTCGTGCATGTTCAGCACTCCTTATGGTGATGGATCATGGCTCAGCAGATCCGGGGCAGCAGCTCCCCCTGTGGCAGCTCCAGATAGCGGCGGCTGCCCCAGGGGTTGTTGAGGATCACCTTGTGTTTGGCGCTCTCCTTGATCACGCCGATCTGGCAGGCGCTGGGATTGAATCCTTGCAGCAGCGCCAGTGCCGCTTCGGCTTGTTCCGCGGGCAGGGCCAGTACCATGGTGCCCTCGTTGGCGAGATCATGGGGCTCGAAGCCGTAGAGCTCGCACAGGCCGCGCACCGGGTCGCACACCGGAATGGCGGACTCTTCCAGCTCGATGGCCACCCCGGAAGCCGTGCTCCATTCGTTCAGCACGGCGGCGAGGCCACCCCGGGTGGCATCGCGCAGGGCGTGGGGGCGAATATCCGCCTTGAGCAGCGCTTCCACCTGGGGCCAGAGGGTGGTGCAGTCGCTTTGGAGTGTCGAGCCGAGCTGCAGGGCGTCGCGGGCCATCAGGATGCAGGCGCCGTGGCTGCCGATATCCCGCGACACCAGGATGGCGTCACCGGCCTGAAGGTTTCGCACCGAGATGCCCCGGCTCTGTTCGGGCAGGGGGAAGCTGCCGACCCCGCTGGTGTTGATGAAGATCTTGTCCGCCGCCCCCCTCGGCACCACCTTGGTGTCGCCGCAGACGATGCGGGCGCCGCTCTTGGTCAATTCAGCCGCCATGGACTCGACGATGCGGGCTAGGTCTGCGTAGGGGAAACCCTCCTCGATGATAAAGCTGCAGCTCAAATACTCGGGTTTGGCGCCCATCATGGCGAGATCGTTGACCGTGCCGGCGATGGCCAACTTGCCGATGTCGCCGCCGGCGAAGAAGAGCGGCGAGACGGTGAAGCTGTCGGTGGTGAAGGCGATGGGGCCGGTGACCGGCAGCAGGGCGGCATCTTCACCGCGCAGCAGGATCTCGTTGCCGAAGTGATGGAAGAACAGCTGGTTGATCAGCTGATTCATCTCCACACCGCCACCACCGTGGCTCAGTTGTATTTCTCTCATCTGGATTGGGACTCCGACATGTGGCAGAAGCAGACAGGTTTATCTCCAGGCACCATCCAGGCTCCGCGGCTTGGCTGAATTTCTCTCATTGCTCCTGGATCCCCATATAGCGGTAGTAGGCGTTGCAGGCCCCCTCCGAGCTCACCATGCAGCTGCCCATGGGCTGGGTCGGGGTGCAGCCCCGGCCAAAGACCTTGCATTGGTTCGGCTTGGCGAGCCCGCGCAGTATGTCGGCGCACTGACAGGCCTTGTGATCGTCGATGGGGGTCTGGCTGAGGGCAAAGTGGCGCTCCGCATCCCGGGCGGCGAAGGCGTCTCGCAGGCGCAGGGCGGAGGCGTTGATGTCGCCGAGCCCGCGCCAGCGAAAGTGCTCGCGGGTCTCAAAATACTTGTCCACCAGGCGCTGGGCGGCGCGGTTGCCGTGGGCGGTGACGGCGCGGCTGTACTGCACCTCCAGCGCACAGCGTCCCTCCACCTTCTGGCGCACCATCATCAAGAGCGCCTCCATCACATCCACCGGCTCGAAGCCGCTCACCACCACGGGCACCCGATAGCGCTGGACTATGGGCAGATAGATGTCGGCCCCGGTGATGACGCTGACGTGGGAGGGGCCGATAAAGGCGTTCACCTTGGCGACCCCGTCGGCCATCACTGCATGAATGGCGGGGGGTACCAGCACATGGTTGATATGAAACAGCAGATTGTTCACCCCGGCGGCGTCGGCTGCCGCCAAGAGCGCCGCCGTCATGGGGGTGGAGGTCTCGAAACCTATGGCGAAGAACACCACCGTCTTGTCGGGATTTTCCTGGGCTATGCGCAGCGCATCGAGGGGGTCATAGACGGGGCGGATGTCGCTGCCCTTGGCCCGCTGCTGGGCCAAGGAACCCTTGGAGCCCGGCACCCGGATCATGTCACCCAGGGTCACCAGGATAACGTTCGGCTCTCTCGCCAGCTCCATGGCCTGATCGATGCGCTCTTTCGGCATCACGCAGACCGGACAGCCGGGGCCGTGAACGAACTCGATGCTGTCCGGCAGCAGCTGGGGCAGGCCGTATTTCATGATGGTGTGGGTATGGCCGCCGCACACCTCCATGACCCGCAGGGGCTCGGGCAGTTGCTCGGCCAGCTCGCTTATCTGGGCGGCGAGGGCGCGGATCACCTGGGGCTCACGAAAACCCTGAAACAGATCGTTCAGACTCAGCATGGCAAGATGTCCTGCTTTGGCATCAGGGCCACCATCTGGCGGAAGCTCTCCAAGCTCGCCTGTGCCTCTTCCTCGTCAATCTTGCTCATCACGAAACCGATGTGAAGCAGCACATAGTCCCCGAGCGCCAGCGGATCTTCGAGCAGCATGCAGCTGACCCGGCGTTGCACCCCCAGAGTGTCGACGGTGACGCAGTTATCTTCGGGGTGCAGTTGCACCACCTGGGAGGGAATGGAAAGGCACATATGTTCAGGACTCCGACACGGCGGGCGGGGTGGTTGACCCCGGCTCCGCAAGATGATGGATGGCAAACCAGAGCTGGCCTGCGGCTATGCCGCCGTCGTTGAGCGGCAGGGTCTGACTGGTCAAGGTCTCGCGCTCGGCCGCTTCGAGGCGGGGGACAAGCTGGTCCATCAGCACGCGGTTTTGAAAGACGCCGCCACCCAGCGCCACGGGATAGTCTGGGAAGCGTTCGGCAAGTTGGGCGATAAGCTCAGCGATGGCTTGGATAAAGCCGGCGGCCAAGTTCGCCACCGGTGCTTCATTGCGCTGCCTGAGCAACTCGGCAATCAGCGGCGCCCAGTCGATCAGCAGGGGGCCGCTCGCTTGCTTGGTCAGTTCGAAATGCAGCGGCCAGGGCTCGGCATCCGGGGCGAGTCGCAGGGCTGCCGCCTCTAGCAAAAGCCCCGCCTCTCCCTCGTAATCGGGCTCGTCGACCAGGCTCAAGAGGGCGGCCACGGCGTCGAACAGCCGGCCCATGGAGCTGGTATAGGGAGCGTTTCGGCCGAGGTGCCACAGCCGGTGCAGGTTGTGGATACGCTCGATGGGCAGCTGATTGATCGCCGGAATGTCGAGGGCGCTGAGCTCGTCAGGGCTGTGGGATTCAAACAGCAGGCCGAGCAGCTGGCGCACCGGCTCGCGGATGGCCTGTTCGCCGCCGATCAGCCGAAATGGTTTGAGGTGCGCCACTCGCTCGAACCCCTTCACGTCGGCGATCAGCAACTCGCCGCCCCAGAGGGTGCCGTCATCCCCGAGGCCGGTGCCGTCGAAGGCAAATCCAAGCACGGGGCCTTTGATGTCGTGCTCGGCCATCACCCCTAGCAAATGGGCGTGGTGGTGTTGCACCTCGAGGTGGGTCGCCCCCTCTGCCGCGCAATAGTCCCTGGCCCAGCGATGGCTGAGATAGCCGGGGTGGCGGTCCGATACCAGCGTCTTGGGCTTGAGATCGTAGAGCGCGCGGAAGGTTTCCAGGGTCTGCTCGAAGTGCTGCTGCATCGGCAGGCTGTGCAGGTCCCCGATATAGGGGCTGTAGATCCGTTGGCGACCGAAGGCGAGCGCCAGCTGATTCTTCTGCTGGGCCCCCACCGCCAGCACGGATTGCGTGACCGCTTCCTTCAGGCTGGGGGTGCAGGGGGCATAACCGCGGGCGAGGCGCAGGGTCTGGCGCCGCCCGCCCGCCCACTGCACCAGGCTGTCATCACAGGGATGCAAGATGGGGCGATCGTGATCCAGGATGCCGTCTATCTGGGCGCCAAGCTCGGTAATCACAGCCTCACACTCGATCAGAATGGGGCTGCCGCGGCCGTTGGCGCTGGTGGCCACCAGCGGTATGGCGCAAGCCTCCAGCAGCAACTGATGCAGCGGGGTGTAGGGCAGCATGACGCCGAGATAGGGGATGCCGGGGGCTATGCCTTCGGCGAGGGAAATTGTGCCGGGATCGGCTGCCCGCTTTCGCAGCAAGGTGATGGGTCTTGGCTGGGAGCGCAGCAGATTCCACTCATCCTCGCCGCCCTCCACATGCAACTTGGCTTCGTCGAGGGATCCCATCATCACCGCCAGCGGCTTGCGGGCGCGGCGTTTAAGCTGGCGCAGCCGCGCTACCACTGATTCATTTCGGGCATCACACATCAGGTGATAGCCCCCCATCCCCTTGACCACGATGAGTGCGCCTGTCTGCAGCGCGCGGGCGGCGGCTTGCAGGGCCTGCTCCCGTTTTGCCAGCGCCAGGCCTTCGCCACCGCGCCAGGTCAACTGAGGCCCGCAATCCGGACAGCTTACCGGCTGGGCGTGGTAACGCCTGTCTAGCGGATCCTCATAGGCGCGAGCGCAGCGCGGGCACATGGCGAAACCCGCCATGGCGGTGTGGGGCCTGTCGTAGGGGAGGCGGCGGATGATGCTGTAGCGCGGGCCGCAGTGGGTGCAGTTGGTGAAGGGGTAGCGGTGGTGGCGATCCGCCGGGTTGGCGATGTCTCGGGCGCAGGCCTCGCACATGCCCTGATCCGGCGAGATGGCGACCGTGGCCGCGCTCTGCTGCTGGCTGGCCCTGATATGGAAGGTGCCATCGAAGTCGGGGTCGTCATCAAGGGGGAGCGCTCGCTCACCGAAGTGGTCGATGCGACTGAGCGGTGGCGCCAGCTCCCGTAGCTCACGGGCAAAGTCTGCCAACTGGGTCGGGCTGCCTTGCACCCCAATGGTGACGCCGTTGGCATCGTTGAGCACATAGCCGGTGAGGCGATGGGAGAGCGCCAGCCCATAGACGAAGGGACGAAAGCCGACCCCCTGCACTATGCCGTTGAGCTGAAACTCGCGGCGCAGTTGGGCAGGCTCAGAGATGGCCGAGTGAGTCATCGGGGCCGCTTGTGCTGTCATACCACCTCGCTCTCTGCGAACTGCTTGTCTGCCAGCTGCGCACAAGGGGGCAGGTGCAGCACCCGTCGGTCGTTCTCTTCTCGCCTGAGCCAGCCATCCATCTCCATGCGCAGGCAGAAGGGAATGGCGTATTTGCGCGACAGCCCGGTGATGGCTTTGAGTGCACTCATGTCGATCAGATCCCCCACCCGCTGGCCTGCCAGCACGGCCCGTACCATATGGTCATAGAGTTCGGCATCGTAGTAGATGGGTCCTTCCAGCTGTACCAGATAGGTGAGCCGCGCCAGGTTGCGTAGCTGCTTTTGCAGCGCGCCTTTTTGCCGCAGCCCCTGAGGCAGGGTGAGCTGGAGCACGGGATCTATGGCCACGCCGCCGGGGCCCAGTTTACCGGGCTCATATCCCTCCTTGCCTTGATCTCGCACCAGTTTGAGCACCAGGCGCGCCTCTTCTCCCAGCTCATCTTCCGACTCGCCGCTGCCAAGCTGCCACTTCTCGTGATGCAGGCGGATCTGCTGCTCCTCCTTGAGCCGCAGCAGCAAACACTGGGTGAGGGGTGGCGGGAGGCGCAGCCTGTCGGCCAGCTCGGCGGCACTGAGCGGCTGCTGCGCCAGGGCGGCCAGCAGCGCGGTGCGGGTATCCATGAGCCAGGCGGAGTGCAGGAGCCAGTCTCCATCCTGCACTGTGCTAGGGGGCGGCTCGGTAAAGTGGCTGGCGAGGGCATAGCCATCGAGCCCGAGCTGCAGGGCGGCGAGATTGAGGCCTGCGAGATCCCATGGCAGCGCGCACAGCAGGGCGTGCAGCGCCTTGCGCCTGGCGGGATGAATGTCGCCGCACCAGAGGATGCGGGCGCCGTGCAACAGCTCGCTGCTGCCGTGACGAATGATGGCGAGCGGCTGGCCGAAGAAGCAGGGGATGGGGCTGGCAAAGATAAGCCTGGCCAGCCGGGTCTCCTTGATGGGCACCTCTTTTATAGGTGC
>NZ_CDDF01000012.1:0-435 GCF_000819865.1 Aeromonas eucrenophila | reverse complement strand
TCTTTAATCGGCACCTCTTTGATAGGTACAAAGCGGGCCCGGCCGTGCCAACTGCCGAGCGCCACCTCCACTTCCTGGTTGCGAAGGGACTGGCTGGGCGGCTCCTGGCTGGCGGATTCCAGGCGCACTATCAGGTGGCTGACCGCCTGACAATCTCCGGCCGCGCTGCCGAGGCAGTGGCCGCGAGCCACCTCCTTGTGGGGCACCTTTTTAAGCCCCACCGCTACCCGGCAGACGGCGCCAATCTCATCGACGGCGCTGTGATAGGCCTGCAGGGAGCGTATCTGCACCTCCCGGCCGGCGGGGTAGAGCCGCAGCTTGTCTCCCACCCGCAGCTGCCCCTGCTGCAATGTGCCGGTGAGCACAGTGCCGGTACCGCTGGCGGTGAAGACCCTGTCCACATAGAGGCGGGGGGCTTGCCGCTCGCGGGTGGCT
>NZ_CDDF01000011.1:362874-470164 GCF_000819865.1 Aeromonas eucrenophila | reverse complement strand
GAGAAAGGCACCAAGCTGGAGTCCGACTGGGCTGCCAAGTTCGCCGCCTATGAAGCCGCGCACCCGACCCTGGCCGCCGAATTCAAGCGCCGCACCACTGGCGAGCTGCCGGCCAACTGGGCCGCTGAATCCGCCAAGATCATCGAAACCCTGCAAGCGAACCCGGCCAAGATCGCGACCCGTAAAGCGTCCCAGAACTCTCTGGAAGCCTTCGGCAAGCTGCTGCCCGAGTTCATGGGTGGCTCTGCGGATCTGGCACCGTCCAACCTGACCATGTGGTCCGGCTCCAAGTCCCTGACCAATGAAGATGCCTCCGGCAACTACATTCACTACGGTGTGCGCGAGTTTGCCATGTCCGCCATCATGAACGGCATAGCCCTGCATGGTGGTTTCATCCCCTACGGCGCGACCTTCCTGATGTTCATGGAATACGCCCGCAACGCCCTGCGCATGGCCGCCCTGATGAAGCAGCGTGCCATCTTCGTCTACACCCACGACTCCATCGGTCTGGGTGAAGATGGCCCGACTCACCAGCCGGTTGAGCAGATCGCCTCCCTGCGTCTGACCCCGAACATGAGCACCTGGCGCCCCTGTGACCAGGTGGAATCCGCCATCGCCTGGAAGCACGCCATCGAGCGTCATGACGGCCCGACTGCGCTGATCTTCTCTCGTCAGAACCTGCCGCAAATGGACCGTACCGCCCAGCAACTGGCCGACGTGGCCAAGGGTGGTTATGTGCTGAAGGATTGCGCCGGTACGCCTGAGCTGATCCTGATCGCCACCGGTTCCGAAGTGGAGCTGGCCGTGGCCGCCTACGTCGAGCTGACCGCCAAGGGCCGTGCCGTGCGCGTGGTCTCCCTGCCGGCCACCGACGTGTTCGACGCCCAGTCTGCCGAGTACAAGGAATCCGTGCTGCCGATGAGCGTGACCAAGCGTGTCGCCATCGAAGCGGGCATTGCCGACTACTGGTACAAGTACGTGGGCTTTGGCGGCAAGATCATCGGCATGACCACCTTCGGTGAGTCCGCGCCGGCCGAGCTGCTGTTCAAGGAATTCGGCTTTACCGTGGAAAACGTGGTCGCTACCGCCGAATCCCTGTAATGCCCGCCGGCACCTTGGGCTGAGCTATCGGGCCCAAGCGCTGAGTCGATAAACGCCCCCCATCGCAAGATGGGGGGCGTTTTTTTATGGGCGGCCCAGGGCCCGCTCGCCGGCACAATCCAGTTCCGCACCAGCTGGCGGCTGGATCCGAGTCGGCTGATCGCGTATCAATGGAGCTGGCAGGGCCGCTCGCCGTCACAGGCGACCCTGAAACCTCCAGCAGGATGCTGGCACGATATGAGAGAAGGAGAAGCGCAGGGATGGACATTGGCATCGACAACCTCGAGGGGCCGGAAATCGCCGCGTTCCTGGCGTGTCACCTGGATGACATGAGGGCCAGCTCGCCGCCGGAGAGCAAGCATGCGCTCGATCTCGAGGGGCTCAAGGCGGCGGAGATCACCTTCTGGTCGGCCTATGAGGGGGGCGAGCTCGTCGGTTGTGGCGCCATCAAGGAGCTGGATCGACACAGTGGGGAGATCAAATCCATGCGGGTGCATGATGCCGCCAGGGGCAGGGGGGTGGGCTCCCGCTTGCTGAACCACCTCATCACGACCGCCAACGCGCGGGGCTATCGCTCGCTGAAACTGGAGACCGGTTCAATGGCCTTCTTCAAGCCGGCGCACGCCCTCTACCGCAAGCATGGCTTTCGCGAGTGCGAGCCCTTCGGCAACTACGAGGCAGACCCGAACAGCCTGTTTATGGAGCTGATCATCTGCCGCTGATGATAATTTCATCATTTACCTTCTGTTAGCCGGCACAATAGCAGCGTGTTTAGCTGCCAGCCGGCCCGATCTCCGGTGACATGGACAGCATGATCCTCTATCGAATCATCTGGCTGCTGGTGTTGCTGCCGACTTTCGTGGTGAGCCCCTTCTTCATGTTGATGGGGGTGGCCGCCTTGATGGGGATGGCGACCGAGGGGCTCGCGCTTGGCCACTGGCCACTGGCCGCTGGCACTCTTGCTGCTGTGCGGTGGCGTCGGGCTGCTGACGCTCTCTCGCCTCGACAACCATTTTCGCAACGGCGCCCCTCTCGGTGACCTCAGGCTGCACCTCGCCGGACTGGCGACTGGCGCCCTGGTTGCGATCACCCTGCTGTTTCTGGTCCAGGGGCAATGGCTGTCACTCTGGCCGCTGCTCGCGGCCGGCTACTTTCTGGTGCGTCTCCGCAGGTTGTAAGCAGGGTCTGGCCAGTCGCCATGATGGATGCCGGGCTGGGCGACTTCCATGGCTGATGGGAGGATGAGTGCCTCTGGTCAATCTCCCGCGCTGGAAAGGTGATCCGCCTCGCTTTTTATCCTCATTTTGCTGTGAAATTTGGCGCCATACGATACCATTCTCGGCGGCTGTTACGCCTGTCCAAGGCACCTTGCGGGTGCTTGTCCGGCAGCCTCCATGGTGCAAGCCACACCAGCAGGTTGCTATCGCATCGAGCCTGAGGGGCGCAAAGTACAAGGTCATTCGGGATAATGACCCCTTCTCGCACCAATCGTTGTTAATTATAAAATGTCATGCGGCCTATATTTAAAATGGAGTGTTACGATGCCTTGTTCCATTGTCATCAACAAGTCAGCAAGCAAGTTGCAAGTCAATAAAGATAGCTATGATCTGGATAAAATATCCAATGTACAAGTCAAAGTTCTTTCCTGGAAAGACAAAGTACTCAATATGATGATGTTGGGTGCCATTGCCTCCAGCTTATTGTTTATATTTGTCCCAACGGATGAAAATGGTCAGGTCATCACGTGGCTGTTGCCTGCCGTTGCATTCGTGGTGGGGGCATGTTTGGCGCTGGTGATAAGCATGAAATATGAATTCAGGCTGGAGTTCAGACATGCTGATGAGGTGGGTGTGCAGTGGTTCACCGCCGCAAAGAGCAGAGCCGCCGGTGATTATCAGATGTTCAAGGCGCGGGAAGCTGAGCTTAAGCGTTACATTCAATAAAAAGGTTGCTATTTAAAATAAAGAAAACTGAAGGCTGTATTTTATCGAGCCTGCATGGCAACGATTTATTCCAGATTAGGTTGAATACAACAGGGCCCTGAAATAGTTATTTCAGGGCCCTGTTTTTTTTAATTAACTAATCAGCACCGGGGCGGGGTGCTTTCCGCATTGGACATCACCGCATCCATCTGTACCAGGGCGCCGGCGGGCAGCTCGCTCACACCGATGACGGTACGGGCGGGATGGTAGCTCGGGAAGTACTGGGTGTAGATGGCGTTGACCGCCTCCAGATCCTCGATGTTCTTCACCTGGATATTGACCTTGACGATATCGTCCATCACATGGTCGATGCTCTCGACGATGGTCTTGATATGGCCGAGGCACTGGGCGGTCTGCTCCTTGATGCAACCGGTCAGGATCTTGCCGGTGGTCATATCCAGCGGCAGCTGGCCTGCAATGTGGTTGTAGTGGGAGAAGGCGACGGTCTGGGTATGGAGTGCGCTTCTCGGGGCCTTGTCGGTATTGCGGGCCAAGATCACCAGATTATGTCTGTCTTCCACCAGTTGTGGCGGGGTGCCGTCACCGTGGGAGATCACCGCATCCATCTGCACCAGGGCACCCATTGGCAGGGCAGAGGCGCAGATCACGGAGCGGGCCGGCAGGTAGGCGACGGCGCGGGCGATGGCGGAGTCCGGGAAGAAGGTGGTGTAGACCTCGTTGACGGCGTCGATATCCGCCAGGTTGGTCAGATAGACGGTCACCTTGACGATGTCGTCAAAGGGCACGTCAACACTTTCCAGAACGGCCTTGATGTTGCTCAGGCACTGAGCCGCCTGCTCCTTGATGCCGCCGGCAACCAGTTTGCCCGATGCCCCGTCGACGGGCAGCTGGGCCCCGATGTTGTTGTAGTGGGAGAAGGCAACGGTGTGGGTAGAGAGCGGACTCTGCGGGGCCTTGTCGCTATTGCGGGCCAGCTTGATGAGTGCGCAAGGCGCCTGCGGGAAGGTGCCTTCACCGTTGGAGATGATGGCTTCAATCTGGATCTCTGCGTTCAGCGGCAGGGCGGCCACGGCGAGCACGGTGCGGGTCGGCACATAGCCGGGGAAGAATTCGCGGTACATGTCGTTGACCGCGTCGAGATCTGCGATGTTCTTGAGGAAGATGGTGGTCTTGACCACGTCGTCCATCACATGACCGATGCTCTCGACGATGGCCTTGATATTGGCGAGGCACTGTCTGGTCTGTGCTTTGATATCGCCCTCGATCATCTTGCCTGTTGCGGGATCGACGGGGAGTTGAGCGGAAATATTGTTGTAATGAGAGAAAGCCACGCTCTGGGTATAGGGGCCCAGATCCTGGGGGGCATTAGGAGTATTTCTGGCAGACTTGATGATAATTCCACTCATATCTATGTTCCTCATTCAGTATTAACGCAGAGTACGGTTTGACCCTATCTGATCGCGAGCCAGCCTCGGTGCCATAAATTGGGCAGCCGAGATCTTTTGTGTGACGAATAGCTGGCCAGGATAGGCGGGCTGAGCGGCACGCAACAGGAAGCCGGATCCGCGTCCTCGGTTATTATTGTCAATCCATTCAAATGAGGGATTGGATAAGAGAGGCATGGATGGGGTTGATTATTTCAGACAGGGCGATTCTATGAGTGGCCGAGGGGGGATGCAAACCGGGGATCTCATTTCTATGAAGTGGCTCAATGGTCTGAAAAATAGCCATTTTGCTATTCAATTCATGATGAATATCACCAATTGGCAGTTGAATATGCTGCTTTGACCCGGCGAAGGCAGTGCGGAAAAGGCTCGGTCCCGTGCAGGGTAGCGGCTATCGCTGTGAATGAAGGGTTAATAATATGCAGCATCTTGCAGCTAATCAGCATTATTGTGCATGGATATGTAATTTTTGATTTTCTGGCGGGCTATCTCGACAGCCAAAAGTATGCTAGCTAAAGGACATCTGAATAAGTCTAAAGATGTGTCTGGAATATAATGCATTGATTCTGCATGGCGCTCCTTTCTGCTCTCACCGATATAAAGCTTGAATGCTGATATAAGCACATTCTTTCCTGACAAAGAGCGGGCGTTATATGCCATTAAATTTCAATCGTGAATTGAAGGGGAAAGGTCAAGGGCGAGCAATATAAGGCTCAGGGTAAGAGAGAGGAGAAAAAATAAAGGGGAAGGGGACGGGAAGGATGAGAGCGCCGATGGCCTAGCGACATAAGCGGCGCTGGCGCAGGCCACGTTGCTCGACAGATGACATAACCCAGCGGACAGCATGGCTTGACGGAGGGGAGGGTGAACAGGTGCAGGTCGGGTGGCGCCCGATCTGCACTCGCGGTTATCCGGCGGGATAGAGGGCGCCCAATACCGTCGGGCGACTGGCGCCCGTGACCGCGGGCAGATTGCCCGGCTTGCGCTGGGTAAAGCGCTGCGCCAGCCAAGCGAAGGCGGCTCCTTCCACCCAGTCGGGAGCGAGCCCAAGCTGGGCCGTGCTGGCGAGGCGCCACTGGGGCAGCAGGGCGGCGAGCTCAGCCAGCAGGGGGCCGTTATGGGCGCCGCCGCCGCAGACGAAGAGCTCGGCCTGGCCTTGGGCCTTGTCCAGCGCAGGCAATTGGCGAGCGACGCTGTGGCAGGTCAGTGCCATCAGGGTGCGCTGCACATCCACGGGGGCATAGACGCCGCCTGCCAGCTCGTGGTCTAGCCACTCCAGGGTAAACATCTCCCGCCCGGTGCTCTTGGGCCAGGGGGCGGCGAAGTAGGGGTGGGCCAGCAGCCTGGCCAGCAGGTCGGGGACAAGGGCACCGCTGGCGGCCCAGCGGCCGCCGGCATCATAGTCGCCACCCGCCTCGTGATAGCGGCGATACCAGCCATCGAGCAGGGTGTTGGCGGGGCCGGTGTCGAAGCCGTAAACCCCGGCGGAGTGGCCCGGCAGCACAGAGATATTGGCGATACCGCCGAGGTTCAGCACCACCCGCAGGGCACCCGGATTGGCAAACAGCGCCTGATGGAAGGCGGGCACCAGGGGCGCGCCTTGACCGCCGAGGGCCATGTCGGCGGTGCGAAAATCGGCGATGACATCGATACCGGTGAGCGCCGCCAACAAGGCAGCGTTGCCGATCTGCAGGGTAAAGCCGAGGGCCGGGCGATGGCGAATGGTCTGGCCGTGGGAGCCGATGGCGCGAATATCACAAGGTGCAAGTCCAGCCTTGGCGAGCAGGGCCTGGGTGGCGGCGGCAAATTCCTGCGCCACCAGGTTATCGGCGACCCCCAAGCGATCTATCTCGTTCTCACCAGGGACGCAAAGGGCGTGCAACTCGCGGGCCGTGTCGCTCGGCCAGGGGTGGCAGAGGGCGGCTTCGACCCGTAGCGCATCCCCATCCGTTTCGATCAGCACGGCGTCTATGCCATCGAGGCTGGTGCCCGACATCAATCCGATATAGCGCTCAGTCATGATATGCCCCTGCTTGTTGAGAACATGCGTGCGAAACCCAGGGTAGAGGCAGAAGGCCTGCATCGATACCAGAGCATATACCGATACCCGACATCGGCCCGATAGTACGCTCTTTCATCCCACACTCCCTGGCGGCGGGTTAGATGCCGCCACTGTCCTGTTTATGCTGCGCCAGCTGCAGCTCGTTGCTATCGAGTTTTGCCAGCTGTGGCATGGCCTGGGCCTTGAAGCTGGCCAGCTCTCGCCCGCTCAGGGTCTCCGCCTGGGGCAGATCCAGGGTGCGCGGGTTCTTGTGCACGCCTCCTACCACAAATTCATAGTGCAGGTGCGGGCCCGTGACCCGCCCGGTGCCGCCCAAGAGGCCTATGGTCTGGCCCTGCTTGACCCGCTGGCCCTTGTTGACGCTGAGCTTGGAGAGGTGCAGGTACTTGGTCACATAGTTGCCGGCGTGCTTGATGAAGACGTAGTTGCCGTTGAACTGGTTGTAACCCGCTGCCACCACGCTGCCGCCGCCCGCCGCCATGATGGGGGTGCCCACCGGCGCCACGTAGTCGATGCCGTTGTGGGGGCGCACCTTGCCGGTGACCGGGTGCAGGCGGCGCGGGTTGAAGTTGGAGCTGATGTATTTGAAGTTGACCGGCGCGCGCAGGAAGCTCTTGCGCATCGCCTTGCCCTCCGGTGTGTAGTAGTTGCCATCGTCGTTCAGCACGGCGCGGTAGATGGCGCCCTGGTTGATGAACTCGGCGGCCAGGATGTCGCCGGAGGCGACCCGCTCGTCATCCTGATACTTGTCCTGATAGACCACCCGGAAGCTGTCTCCAGGCTGCAAGTCCTGGGCGAAGTCGATGTCCCAGCCGAAGATGGCGGCGAGATCCATGATCTGATCCTCGGTCATGCCGGCTTCGGCGGCGGCGCCCCAGAAGCTGGAGCGGATCTCGCCCTTGGCCACCTGTTCGCGGGTATCGAGCTCGAGCTTGACCTGGCGGGCGACGAAGCCCTCGGCCTTGCGGCTGACCTTCAGCGCCTGCTCCAGGCTGTGGGGGTAATAGAGGCTGTGCAGATCGCCGCCCTTGGTGAGCTTGAAGGTGAGCTCCTGCCCCGGCTGCAGGGTGCGCAGGGGGTTGGTGGCCTCCAGCTGGGCGATGAGGTAGAGATCGCTGGCGCTGAGGCCGAGGCGCTGGAAAATGACCTGCATGTTGTCACCGGCGCGCACCTTCACCTGCTTGGTGACGTAACTCGGCTTGGCGGCCTTCTGTGCCAGGGCCTGAGGCTGCGCCTCGCCGTCATCGAGGGGGGAGGCATCGGCGAGGGGGTCGTCATCGTTGACCCGGGTGGCGACGGCCTGTTCGCTTGGCCAGGCTGCCAGCATCATCACCATGATGCTCAAGATCAGCACCATCTTGCGGTGCCAGGTAGGAAGAGAGTTGAAGGCGTTCCAAATAATCATCGAGGCGGACGGGTCGAGAGAGAAAGAGTGTCGGATTTTACAGCCTTTCCAATTGGCCCGCCATTCCAGTAATATGTTTGGCCCTGTGGAATCGTGATTGGAGAGTCAAAAAATGTCCCAGCTCGAGGTGGCGCTAGCCGAGATCAAGCGCGGAGCGGAAGAAATTCTGGTGGAAGAAGAACTTGTCGCCAAGTTGAAGGAAGGGCGCCCGCTGCGCATCAAGCTGGGGATGGACCCGACGGCTCCCGACATTCATCTCGGCCACACCGTGATCCTCAACAAGCTGAAGACCTTCCAGGATCTGGGGCACGAGATCATCCTGCTGATCGGCGACTTCACCGCCATGGTGGGGGATCCCTCCGGCAAGAACGCCACCCGTCCGCCGCTCTCCGAAGAGGCCATCAAGCACAACGCCCTCACCTATGCGGAGCAGGCGTTCAAGATCCTGGATCCCGCGAAGACCCGCATCGAGTACAACTCCACCTGGCTCAAGGAGCTCGGCGCGACCGGCATGATCAAGCTGGCGGCCAAGCAGACAGTGGCCCGCATGATGGAGCGCGACGACTTCAAGAAGCGCTACTCCGGCGGCCAGTCCATCGCCATTCACGAATTCCTCTACCCGCTGCTGCAAGGCTATGACTCGGTCGCGCTGAAGGCGGACGTGGAGCTCGGCGGTACCGATCAGAAGTTCAACCTGCTGATGGGCCGTGAGCTGCAAAAAGACGCCGGCATGGCGACCCAGTGCGTGCTGATGATGCCGCTGCTGGTGGGTCTGGACGGCGTCAAGAAGATGTCCAAGTCCGCCGCCAACTACATAGGCGTGCACGATGCCCCGGGCGAGATGTTCGGCAAGATCATGTCCATCACCGACGATCTGATGTGGAACTACTACGAGCTGCTCTCCTTCCGCCCGCTGACCGAGATCGAAGGCTTCAAGGCCGGCATCGCTGCCGGTACCCTGAATCCGCGCGACGTGAAGATCTGGCTGGCCAAAGAGATCATCACCCGCTACCACGACGCCGCGGCGGCCGAAGCGGCCCACGAGGACTTCACCCAGCGCTTCTCCAAGAACGCCATCCCGGACGAGATGCCGGAAGTCGAGCTGGCCCTGGAAGGGGAAGGCCTGCCCATCGCCAACCTGCTCAAGGATGCCGGTCTGGTGGACACCACCTCCGAGGCGCTGCGCATGATCAAGCAGGGCGCGGTCAAGCGTGACGGCGACAAGCTGGACGATGGCAAGGCACTCATCGGTGCCGGCACTGCCGTCTATCAGGTCGGCAAGCGCAAGTTTGCCCGGGTGACGGTCAAGTAAGCCAAACCCTCCTGAAAATAAAGGCCTCCATATGGAGGCCTTTTTGTTGGCTCATTGCCGCCGGGGATCAGCCCTCGTTTTTAAGGAAGTTGCGATACAGCATATAGAGGTGGGCCGAGCTCCAGCTGAAGTTGCTGGCCCCCTGCATGGCGCCTGTCTCCGGGTTGTAGTTCTCGCGGATCGGGCCGCTGCCCGCCAGCCCCTCGGCGTTGGCGAACAGTTTGTTGACCAGCGCCTGGGCGTCGCTGCGATAGCCGTAGTTCTCCAGCCCCTTCACCCCGAAGTAGAACTGATCCAGCCAGACCCGGCCGCGCCAGTAGATGTTCGGGTCATAGGCCGGGTTGGTCAGCGCCGCCGTGCCGAGCGGCACCTTGGTGTTGAACTCCTGGCTGCTCAGCATCACCTCGCGCACCCGCGCCGCCTTCTCCTTGTCCGCCACCTCGGCCCAGAGCGGGCTCCAGCCTTCCGGGCCCCGGCCACGGGCGGTCAGCAGCTTGCCGACGCAGCCGTTGGCGTCTGCTACGTCGCCTTGATGGATCTGGCGATCGTAATAGAAGCCGGAGGCCTCATCGAACAGGCAGGTATTGATGTAGCTGGCGAGCTGGGTGGCGCCCTCGCGATAGCGGCTCGCCTCGTCCGGTTTGCCGAGCAGGTCGGCCATGTCCGCCAGGATGCGCTTCTCCTTGGCAAGGAAGGCGTTGAGCTCCACCGACTCCTGATCGATGGAGAAGCCGATGAGGCTGCCGTCATCCTCGTGGTTTTCGAAGAAGGCGACGTTCCAGTCCTGGCGCGCCTTGGCCAGATCCCCGCCATAGGTCTTGTCGGCGTAGCGCTGCAACTGATCTTGCTCGATGAAGCCGAAGCGGGCGGCGTTGTCCATGCCGGACTCCCAGCCGGCGCCGTGCTGGGCACCTATGTCCATGTCGCTGTAGCCGCCGACGGCGAGCACCTGCTGGTAGAGCGACATGCCGGCGCAGGCATACCAGCCATCCCCCTCGGGGGGGCAGCTCGACAGATCGACCCCGTCCGGTACCGCGCCGCTGTACTGCACCTTGAAGGTGATATTGCCGAACTCGTCGTTGTGCTCGACGTGCCTGGTTGCACCGTATTCGATGATGCCGTTGTGGTTGTTGTCCCGCGCCCTGTACCACCAGTCGTGGTAGGCCTGGATCTTCGGATACATCTCGGCGATGAAGGCCTCGTCCTGGGTCGTGCTGTAAATTTCCCAGATGGCCCAGGCGGAGAGGGGTGGCTTGGTGTCGCGCTCGTTCCAGTTGCCACCGTCACCGCCCCGATCGGAGAGCTTGTTGTAGAAGACGGCGTCGATCACCATGCCGGCGTCCTGGGGGCGCACCGGATCATTGGGCTGAACCTGGTAGTCATACATGGCGCGCACGTTGTTCTTGGCCACCTCCGGGTTGAAGTGAGCCATGGCGTAGGCGTGCTTCCAGCTGTCCCAGGCCCAGACACCATCGAACCAGCGGGCGGTGTTGGACGGCGTCACCCCGTCGTGGAGGATGGCGCCGGCCGGGGATCGCCAGTTGCCGTTGAGGGTCTCCATCGCCTTGACCGCGATGCGCCGTTCGGATTCGCTGATGCCCTGATTGGAGAGGCCGCGCTCCAGATAACCTTCCCAGCGGCGAATGGAGTCGTCGAAATAGCTGGCGGGCTTGGCCAAGAGAGCCTGGCGGCTCTGCTCGAAGCGGCTCGCCTCATCGCTCGAGTGCACATAGCTCTGTAGGGTGAACACATCCTGCTGGCCCTTGGCGGCCAGGGTGAGGCTGGCCTCGCTCACATAGCCGAGCGCCTTCTCATCCAGGGTGGTGCGGGTCGGCAGGGTGCGATCGATGCGATAGCGAGCGCTGCCGCTCTGCATGATGTTCCAGGTGCTGCGCAGCTCGCCGAACTGGAACTCGACGCCCTGTTCGCTTTGGCTGATGGTGCGAGTCCAGTCCGGGTATTGCTCGGCCACCGTCTTCTTGGCATCCCACTGCTGGAGCAGCTCACCCTGCCAGCTGAGGTTCAAGGTGAGCGGCGCGTCCTGGTTGTTGATGAGGCGAGTGCGGATCAGCGCAGTGCGGGTATCGCCGTAGCGCAGCTCCAGCTCCAGGGTAAAGGGCTCGAACTCGAAGCGCTGAATGAGCGCCCCCGGGATGGCGTGGATGTCGTGCTTGCTGGCGGCGGTGAGCGGGTATGAGCGGCCGCTCTCGTCGCTCAGGGTCAGCTTGTCCAGCTCGCTGGCGAAGAACAGGCTGTACTCCTCGGCGATCACCATGGGGCCGGTGAAGCCCCCCCATTCGCTCTCGCTGGCGGGCAGCAGGAAGCCGTGCCAGACCCCCAGATCCAGCAGCGGGTTGTACTTGAGGTTGGAATAGCTGTCAAAGTCCCGGAACTGGAGCGGGGTGCCGCTGCGATCGATCACGTTCTGATACTGGCTCGCCAGGGTCGCAGTGGGTGGGGTCGGGGCACTGGAGTCATTGCCGTTGCAGGCGGCCAGGCCAAACAGAGCGACGCCGAGGGCGACGGAAAGTAAATTTTTACGAAACATATCTCGCTCCAATTACGATTTTGTAGGTTAAGGAAGGTGCTTTTTTTGTGTTTATTTTAGTGAAATCGTTTTCCAGGAGCATTGTAGGGCAATGAAAGGGGAAAGTTTGGGGCTGTGTCACAGTCTGGAGGCGGGGTTGTGTGAGCCATGTCACCCGGTTACACGGGGTTACATAGAAGTTATTTTTAGTAACTATTTACTGGTGGTGAGCCGAGGGCGACTGAGGGGGCAGAATGAGGGATAAAAAAAACCGGCCTCGATGAGGCCGGTTTTGACATCTTGCAGAGAGAAGACTGTGCTGCTTAGCGCAGGATCATCTGCTCACGACCCGGGCCGACGGAGACCATGGGCACAGGAACGCCCAGCAGGGCTTCGATACGCAGCACATAGTGCTGGGCAGCCTTGGGCAGGTCTTCGAACTTGCGGATGTGGGAGATGTCTTCGCTCCAGGCTTCCATCGACTCGTACACCGGCTTGAGACCGGCGGTCTGCGGCCAGATCGGGTTCTCGGTGTTGGCACCTTCGTAGGCGACGCAGATCTTCAGATCCGGCATCCCGGAGAGGCAGTCCAGCTTGGTCAGCGCGATCTCGTTGGCGGCCTGAATTTCCAGACCCTGCTTGGTAGCGACGGCGTCGAAGTAGCCGATGTCACGGGGACGGCCGGTGGTGGCGCCGAACTCGTTGGCGAACTTGCGGAACTCGTCCTGGTTCTCCATGGCGGTGATCAGGGTGCCGGTACCGACGGAGGTACTGAACGCCTTGGCCACGGCGATGACGCGCTCGGGGCGCAGGGCCGGCAGGCCGCCACCGATGCCGGCGTAGGCGCCGGAAACGTGGGAAGAAGTCACCCAGGGGTACTCACCGTAGATGAGGTCACGGCCGGCGCCCAGCTGGGCTTCGAACAGCAGGGTGCCGTTCTGGGCCTGGATGGCCTTGAGCGGCTCGCTGACGTTGCAGATGGCATCGCGCCAGGGGGCGGACACTTCCAGCAGCCAGTCGGCCATTTCCTGGGCGGTCTGGCTGAACTCGAAGCTCGGGTAGAGGGCTTTCAGTTGCGGCAGTTTCCAGTCGAGAAAGAATTGAATGCGCTCGACCAGCACGTCCGGCTGTTTCAGCCAGCCCACCAGGATTGCCTTTTTCATGACCCGATCACCGTAAGCCGGGGCTATGCCCTGACGGGTGGAGCCATAGGCGCCGTCACCCAGACGGACTTCTTCCAGGGTGTCTTCCAGCGCGTGGATCGGCAGGCAGAAGGTGGCGCGATCGGAGATGGCGAGCTTGGGAGTCACGCCGGCGGCCTTCACTTCGGCCAGCTCTTTGGTCAAGGGCTCCGGGCTGATGACCATGCCTGGGCCGAGGACAACCAGGCAATCCGGGTTGAAGACGCCGCTCGGCAGCTGGTGCAGCTTGAAGGTGCCGAGATCGTTGACCACGGTGTGGCCGGCGTTGTTGCCGCCCTGGAAGCGGATGCTGGCGGCGGATTCACCTGCCAGATAATCGACGATGCGGCCTTTGCCTTCATCACCCCAGTTAGCACCTACGACTACGATAGACGACATGACTCATTCTCCTAAGACGTTAGGCGTTCATCCTAGGAGCCTGGGGTGGATTAGAAAAATTAATTATCTTTATAATTCCAATAAGGAAGTCATATAATTGTGGCCAATTTATCGGCACACACAGTGTCATGGTGCGCCAAGCCGCGCCAGCGCTGGATGAGAACGTCTTCATGCTGGATATCCACTGGTTAAATACCTTCGTCACCCTGGCCCGTTTGCAACACTTCGGCCAGACCGCCACCGAACTGCACATGACTCAGCCCAACGTCAGCCTGCACCTCAAGAACCTGGAGCAGGCGACCCGGGTCAAGCTCATCGAGCGCAGTCCGTTTCGTCTGACCCAGGCCGGCGAGCGATTGCTGCAAAGCGCCGAGCGCGCCATCAACGAGCTGCAGTTGTGCCAGTCCGATCTCAACGCCCTCAATCAGCACAGCCAGGGGACGCTGGCCATCGCCGCCAGCGACATTCTCTCGCGCCTCTTGCTGATCCAGCCGTTCCAGCGCTTCAAGCAGGCTTTTCCGGGCATCGATCTCACCCTGTTCAACACCACCTCGGATCAGGCGGCTGAGCTGGTCAAGACGGGCCGGGCGGATCTGGGCTTCGTGATGGCGCAAAAGCGCAGCGAGCCGCTCTCTTACACCGAGTTGCAGCAGGTGACCTGGTGCGCCCTCGGCCACGGGCTGGCGCGCTGGCAGGGCAGGGCGAGGATCGGGGTGGATGAGCGCAAGAGCGATCCCCAGGACGAGCCCACGCTCATCCTGCTGGGGCACGACACCCGCACCCGGGCCTTGATCGACCCCTCCTTGCCGCTCCTGGGGTTGCCCCCCTGCCGCATCATGGAGGTGGGCAGCGTGGACGCCCAGCTCGACTGGGCCGAGGCAGGGTTCGGGGTCGCCATAGTGCCGGACTTCTCCTTGCACCCTCGCCTCAAGCTGACAGCCCCCGTGACCCGGCTGACCGACTTCCCCGCCACCAGCCTGGGGTACGTGGTGCGCCAGAATCAGGTGTTGTCGCGGGCCATCAAGCAGCTGTTGCACTGGGTGGAGGAGGAGATCCAGCGCCCCGAGCCGTTGCCGGGTGCCACGCCGTGAGCCCGGCCGCAGAGTAGAGAAATGACCTGTATCGGAATGAAGAGAGGCCACCCTTGGGTGGCCTCTCTCGTTGCGGGCTCGCCTGCATCATTGGGCAGGGGCGATATCCTGAGTCGGTGCGGCGCCGCTCGGCGCAGGCGGGGTCGCCTTGGCGGGTTGCTCTCCGCTCGTCACGGCGGAGGGGCTGGGGGCGGCGGTGCCCGTCAGCTTGCCGCCCTGCTCCACGGCGGCCCCTTCGAGCACTGGATTCGCGGCCGGTTCGGTTGCCGTGGCTGCCGAGCTGGTGGGCAGGGTAGCACCAGGGGCATGTTCGGATTGCGTGGCGGGGGCACCTTCCGGGGAGGGAGCCCCGCTCTCGCCTGTAGACTCGTCCGTGGGCAGCGGGCCCGAGGTAGGCACCGCCGCTGAGGGGCTGAGGGATTCTGGCAGCAGGCTGGGCTGCGCATCCTGCATCCCTGGGTGAGGCGGGATGATGTCATCCGCCAGCATGGATTCCAGGGTGAGGGTGGTCAGCGCCGGGTGCAAGCGGGTGAACTGCTTGAGGTTGTTGGTGAGCACGTCACGCACGGTGCGCACCTCGGTCTCGGGCAGGCTCGCCAGCGCTACCAGCTCGGCGGTGACGGCGAAGGTGTTGACGCCACCGGCCTGACCCGGGTAGAGGTTGGCACCGATGCGGCTGCGCTGGTAATAGGGGTGCTGCTTGAGCAGCTTGTCGATCTGCTCTCCCTCGATGGGGATGAGGCGCGCCTTGCAGCGACCGGTCAGGTCCCCTATCCCCTGATTGGGGTGGCCGGCGACCAGGAAGGCGGCATCCAGAGTGCCGTTGCAGAGCCCCTCCAGCCGGTTGCCGGGGGTGGCCACCGGCGGCACAGCGAAGCTGCTCTCCTGCCAGCCCATGGCATCGAGCAGCGCCTGGCTGGCGGCCCTGCCCCCGGAGTCCAGGCTGCCCAGATCGACCCGCTTGCCCTCGATGTCGGCCAGGGTGGTGATGTTGCTGGTGGCGCTGGCGAGCAGGGTCAGCGACTCCTGATGGAGCCGGAACAGGCTGCGCAGCTGATCATTGGGGGCCTGGCCTGCGAAGGGGCCGCTGCCGTGGGCCGCATGGTACAAGACATCCGACTGGATCAGCGCCAGCTGGACGTCGCCCTTGGCCAGCGCCACCAGGTTGGCGAGGGAGCCGGCGGTGCTCTGCACCGTGCAGTGCAGCCGATTCTGGCTGTTGTCTTCATTGAGCAGGCGGCAGATGGCGCCACCGGTCGGGTAGTAGACGCCGTTGAGCGCACCCGTGCCTATGGTGACATAGGCGGGGGCGGCCGACAGCGGCAGTGCCAGCACGCCGGCCAGCACGCCGGCCAGCAAGGCGGCCAGCCAGGGCAGGCTTGTGCTTGGGATGAACAGGTGGCGCAGGGCTCGTGGGTGCATAGTGAACCGGATCAATGGCTGAAAAAATGGGATGAGCCAGGCTCATCCCGTCATGAGTCACATCTATATCAGATGTTAGCCCGAATGGCTTGCTCCATACGGGTAAGGGCCTCGGTGAGCAGTGCCCCGGTGCAGCCGGCGTTTGGCCGCACGACCTTGGTCAGACGCAGCGCTGGAAGATGGCTTTCTCCATACGGGCAAGCGCCTCGACCAGGCGTGCCCTGGTGCAGCCGGGGTTTGACCGCACGACCTTGGTCAGACGCAGCGCTGAAAGATGGCTTTCTCCATGCGGGCCAGCGCCTCGACCAGGCGCGCCCTGGTGCAACCGGTGTTTGGTTGCACGACCTTGGTCAGGCGCAGCGCTGAAAGATGGCTTTCTCCATGCGGGCAAGGGCCTCGACCAGGCGAGCCCTGGTGCAGCCAAAGTTGAGCCGCACGAACTGGCCATCGCCAAACTGGGCGCCAGGAGAGAGCCCCACACCGGCCTGCTCGAAGAAGGCGACGGGGTCATCCAGCCCGAGGGCACTCATGTCTATCCAGGCGAGGTAGGTGGCCTGATGGCGCGCCAGCTTGACGCCGGGCCAGCGGGCGACGGCCTGCTCTATCAGAGCCAGGTTGGCGGTCAGATAATCGAGCTGCTCGGTAAGCCACTGCTCGCCCCCCTCGTAGGCCGCCTCTGCCGCCACGAAGCCCAGCAGGTTGACGTCGGCACTGATGCCGCGCATGGCCTGTTGCAGCTTGAGCCGCAGCCTGGCATTGGGGATCACGGCGAAGGAGCAGCACAGGCCCGCGATGTTGAAGGTCTTGCTCGGTGCCATCATCACGGCGCTGCGCTCGGCCGCCGAAGGGCTGAGGGCGCCGTAGGGAATGTGGCGCGCGTTCTTGTCCAGCAGCAGATCGCAGTGGATCTCGTCCGAGCAGACCACCAGGTTGTGACGCTCGGCGATGGCGTCGATGGCCAGCAGCTCTTCGCGGGTGAAGATGGTACCGCCCGGGTTGTGCGGGTTGCACAGCAGCAGCAGATCTGCCGAAGGGGCCTGACGCTCGAGTTCTTCCAGATCCAGCACCCAGCGTCCGGCCTCCTCAATCATGGGCACGGTGAGCAGGGGGCGGTCGTTGAAACCCGGCGCCTGCAGGAAGGGATAGTAGACCGGCTTGGGGGTGATGATGCCGCGGCCATGCTGGCTCCAGGCCTTGCAGGCCAGGTTCAGACCCGGCACCACGCCCGGCAGGAAGACGATCCACTCGGGCGCTATGGTCCAGTCGTAGCGCTGCTGCAGCCGGGTCTGGATGAGTTCGATCAAGCGCGGGGAGGGACGGGAGTAGCCGAAGATGCCGTGGGCCACCCGTTGGGTCAGGGCCTCAATCACGGCTGGCGGGGAGGCGAAGTCGGTGTCGGCCACCCACATGGGCAGCACATCCTGCTCCTTGTACTTGTCCCATTTCAGGCTCATGGTGTGGCGGCGGTCTATCTCCCGATCAAAATCAAACATGTGAAATCCTTGTTCTGGCCCAATGGACTTTCAATGTACGGGGTCGGGGACGGGCTCGCAAGCCTTGAGGTCGCTGTTGATAATGGCATAAAATAATTGTCGTCATGCTATACGCCCGCCGGCCTCTGACTCCTTTTCCTGTTCCATATCAATGGTATCTCTCTATGAGTTTGCTGACTGCTGCCCGCAAGAGGCCGGACCCCGTCTCTCTTTCCTTCCTCGCCGTGACCTTCATGACCGGGGTGGCGGTGGCGTTGCAAGTGCCCACCCTGAGCCTGTTCCTCGCCGAGGAGGTGCAGGTGCGCCCCTTCCTGGTGGGGCTGTTCTACACGGTCAACGCCGTGATCGGCATCCTCATCAGCCAGTGGCTCGGCCACAGATCCGACAGCAAGGGGGATCGCAAGCAGCTGATCCTGCGCTGCTGTTTCGCCGGCATAGTGCTCTCACTGCTGTTTGCCTGGAACCGCCAATACTGGCTGCTGGTGAGCCTCGGGGTAGTGCTGGCGAGCCTGACCGCCACCGCCAGTCCCCAGCTGTTTGCCTTGGCGCGGGAGTACGCCGACAGTCGCAACAAGCGCGCCGACATGTTCAGCTCCGTGCTGCGGGCCCAGTTCTCCCTGGCCTGGGTGATAGGGCCGCCGGCCGCCTTCGCACTTGCCATCGGTTATGGCTTCGAGGTGATGTATCTGGCCTCGGCCTTTGCCTACCTCGTCTGCGCCTTCGTGGTCTGGCGCTGGTTGCCCTCCCTGCCGCTGCCCAAGTCCAGCGGCGATGGGGAGCGGGTCAGCAGCTGGAAGGATCCCTCGGTGCGGGCGCTGTTCATCGCCTCCACCCTGATGTGGACCTGCAACAGCATGTACCTCATCAATATGCCGCTCTACATCACCCGTGAGCTGGGGCTGGAGGAGAAGCTGGCCGGGATACTGATGGGCACGGCGGCGGCGCTCGAGATCCCCTTCATGCTGCTGGCGGGCTACTACACCCGACGCTTTGGCAAGAGACCCATGATGTTGCTGGCGGTGCTGGCCGGGGTCGGTTTCTACGTGGGGCTGGTGACACTGTCGAGCCAGCAGGCGCTGATCGGCTTGCAACTGCTCAACGCCATCTTTATCGGCATAGTTGCGGGCATCGGCATGTCCTACTTCCAGGATCTGATGCCGGGCCGCGCCGGGGTGGCGACCACCCTGTTCGCCAATAGCATCCGCACCGGCTCCATCATGGCGGGGGCGATCGCGGGGACAGTGGCGGAGATCTGGAGTTTCCACGGGGTCTTCATGGTCGCCACCGTACTGGCGCTGGCGGCGCTGGCCGCCTGCTGGCGGGTACCCAATGTGTGAGGATTACCAGGTGTCATCGGCTAAGGGGGAGCGGGAGGCAAGGTAGAGGGCGAGGCGTTAGATCAGCCAGCCCTGTGTGGATGAGGAAGCATCGAGAGGCGGTGGCTTACTTGCCGTTGCCGTCTTGGTATTCGTTGCGCAGGAAACGCAGCAGCTCTGCCGCAGGCCCCAGTGCATCGGCCGAGGGGGTGAGCGGGAGGTGTAGGGTGAGGCGTTAGATCAGCCAGCCCTGTGCGGAAGAGGAAGCATCGAGAGACGGTGGCTTACTTGCCGTTGCCGTCTTGATATTCGTTGCGCAGGCAGCGCAATAGCAGCTCTGCCGCGGGCCCCAGCGCATCTGCCGAGGGGGTGAGCAGATAGGTGTAGAGGTAGCGCTCGCTGCCTCCTTCGAGATTGAGTTGCACCAGGCTGCCATCGGCGAGCTCGTCTCGCACCAGGTGGCGCGGTAGCCAGGCGTAGCCGAGGCCGAGCCGCAACATGGTGAACACCTCGTGATAATGGGTCGCCTTCCAGCCGGTGTCGTCCGCATCGTTCCAGTCCACCGAGCGGTGAATGGGCGGGTGCAGGCTTATCTGGTTATGGCTGCCGAGTTGCTCTGAGGTGATGGGTTCGGCCTGGTTGGCGAGGGGATAGGTCGCCGCGCACAGAGGCAGTAGGCACACCTCGTCCAGGGGCAGGCCGGTGCGATCCAGGGGCAGGTGCTCGGAGAGCATCAGATCCCCCACCTGCAGCGCATTGAAATGGCAGTGAATCCGTTCGTGCAGGTTGATGCGGCAACCCCGACTGCGGGGATAGAAGTTGGCCAGCGCCCGATAGAGCCGCTCCCTGGGTTGCAACACAGAGACATACAGATTGATCTGCGGCTCCCACTGTCGCTCCAGGTTGTTGGCCAGATTCTCCAGCTCCTCCACCTGCTGGCTGAGCTGGCGAGCCCGCTTGAGGAAGATCTCCCCCGCCGGTGTCAGCACCGCCTTGCGGCCCCGCACCTCCAGCAGGGCCACCCCCAGACTCTGTTGCAGCTTGGCCACCGCATGATTGAGGGAGGATTGGCTCTTGTTCAGCGCCTCGGCGGCCTGGGCGTAACCGCCACAGTCCACCACGGCCTGAAAGATCCGCCATTGCTCAAACGTGCTCTTGGGACGAAACATAGTTCAACCTGTCAGGGTGCCGATGGGATTCAACAGGGTGCCACTGACACCCCTCTTCAATTTAACCCTATCTGGATAGTTTGTTGATTTATTTAGACTGGGCCGCTTTCGGTTGGGCCACAAAGGTCTGGCCGGTCTGCCCCTTGCTGTCGGCGCCCATCAGATAGAGATAGAGCGGCATCAGGTCGGCCGGGGTCTTCAGAGTCTGGGGATCTTCCCCCGGGAAGGCGCTGGCCCGCATCTTGGTGCGGGTGCCGCCGGGGTTGAGGGTATTGACACGCACCCGGGTATTTTCCAGCTCGTCCGCCAGCACCTCCATCATGCCCTCGATGGCGAACTTGGAGATGGCATAGGTGCCCCAGTAGGCGCGGCCCTTGCGGCCCACGCTGGAGGAGGTGTAGACGATGGAGGCGTCGCCGTGCTCCTTGGCGGTCTGGCGGATGAGCGGCAGCAGCGCCTGGGTCAGCAGGAATTCGGATTTGACGTTGACCTGCATCACCTCGTCCCACTCCTTCTCCTGGATGTGTTCGAACGGCGACAGGGTACCGAGCAGACCGGCATTGAACAGCACGCCGTCGAGGCGGCCGAACTGCTGGGCGAAGGTCTCGGCCATGCCAAGGTAGTGACTCTTGGTCGCGCCTTTCAGGTCGACCGGCACTATGGCGGGCAGGGGATGGCCGGCGGCCTCGATCTGGTCGTAGACCGCCTCGAGCTTGGCACTGGTGCGACCGAGCAGTATCACGGTGGCGCCGTGGGCCGCATAGGTGAGTGCCGCCTCGCGGCCAATGCCGTCACCGGCCCCCGTCACCAGAATGACCTTGTCCTTGAGCAGTGCCCGGGGGGCCTGATAATCGAGCATGTGGACTCCTGTTAACAAATGCGTGACAGATGGACGGTACCAATAAGGGGGCAAGTGTACTGAGCCGGTACCGCCTTTGACCAGTATGAGACGGTAAAAATGTGAATAAAACAGGGCAGTAGGGCCGATTGGGGGCGAGATCCTGAGGGGAAGGGCAGAGGTTTTGCACGATCCCGTCAAACTCCTTACTATGTGAAAAAACCGACTCATCGTGGAGCTTCAAGTGGCATTTTTGACCGAGTACGGCCTGTTTCTGGCCAAGACCCTCACCTTCCTGCTGGCCATAGGCGCCATCGTCTTGATAGTTGCAAGCAGCCGCCACCCCAAGGCGCGCAAGGGGGAGCTGGTGGTGACCGATCTCTCCGACGAGCTGGAGCAGGGGCGTCATCAGCTGCAGGCGGCGCTGGCCGGTAAGGCCGAGCGCAAGCAGCTCGAGAAGCAGCGCAAGGAGCAGCACAAGCAGCGCGCCAAGGCGACGGATGAGCGCAGCCGACTGTTTGTGCTCGATTTTCACGGCAGCATGGACGCCAAGGAGGTGAGCTCCCTGCGTGAAGAGGTGAGCGCGGTGATAGGCGTTGCCCAGCCCGGCGACGAGGTGTTGCTGCGTCTCGAGTCCGGCGGTGGTGTGGTGCACGGCTATGGTCTAGCGGCCTCCCAGTTGCAGCGCCTGCGGGACAGGGACATCAAGCTCACCGTGGCCATCGACAAGGTGGCGGCGAGCGGCGGTTACATGATGGCCTGCGTGGCAGACCAGATCCTGGCGGCACCTTTCGCCATCGTCGGCTCCATCGGGGTGATAGCCCAGCTGCCGAACTTCAACAAGCTACTGAAAAAGCACGACATCGAGTTCGAGATGCACACCGCAGGCCAGTACAAGCGCACCATCACCATGTTCGGCGAGAACGACGATCTGGGGCGGGAGAAGTTTCGCGAGGAGCTCGGCGCCATTCACGACAGCTTCAAGGCGTTCGTGGCCGAGCACAGGCCCAGCCTCGACATCGACAAGGTCACCACGGGTGAGCATTGGCTGGCGAGCCAGGCCAAGCCGCTCGGGCTGGTGGATACCCTCTGCACCAGCGATGACTACCTGCTGGCCCAGTCCAGCCACCACAAGGTGATCGGCATCAGCTATCGCAGACCCAAGAGCCTGACCCAGAAGCTGGGACAGCAGGGCGCCCAGGCGCTGGAGGGGGCAATCGGCCGCCTGTGGCAACAGAGCCCCTGGCGCTGATTGCAGAGCTCGCTCGTTGCAATGAAAAAGGCCGGACTAAGTCCGGCCTTTTCTATGGTGAAGTCACGGTTGCGCCGTTACTGACACTCAGCGTTGGAACGGGTAGACGGAGCCCAGTTTCAGGATCTGGGTCAGCTCATCCAGGGCGGAGCGGGTCTCCAGCACCAGGGAAGGATCGCGCAGATCGTCCAGCGCCAGGCTGTCGCGGTAGTGTTTCTCCACCCACTGATCCAGACGAGCAAACTGGCCGTCGTCGATGAGGCAGGCCGGGTTGACCGCCGCGAGCTCTGCATCGTTCATGGCGACCCGCAGCCGCAGACAGGCCGGGCCGCCGCCGTTGCGCATGCTCTGCTTCACGTCCATGAAATGGATCTGCTTGATGGGCGTGCCCAGGGCGGTCAGCTTGTTCAGATAGGCGGAGACTGCCGGGTTGTCGCGGCACTCGGTGGGGGCGATGATCGCCATCTCGCCGGAGGGCAGGGTCAGGATCTGGGTGTTGAACAGGTAGGACTTCACCGCATCCTGCACCGATACCTCGGCAGTCGGCACCTCGATGAAATGCAGCTCCCCCTCGCCGAACTTGGTACGCACCTCCGCCAGCGCCGAGGCGGTGTTGAGGAAGGCCTGCTGGTGGAAGAACAGGACGTTCTGGTTGCCCACCGCGATCACGTCGTTGTGGAATACTCCCTGATCGATCACGTCCGGGTTCTGCTGGATGAAGACGGCGCTCTCGTCGCCGAGGCCATGCAGGCGGGCGATGGCCTGGCTCGCCTCCAGGGTCTGGCGGGCCGGGTAGCGTTTGGGTGCGGGCTGGGAGACATCGAAGGCGCTGCGGCCATAGACGAACAGCTCGACCCCGGCCTCACCGTAGGCGCGGCACAGCCGGGTGTGGTTGGCGGCCCCCTCGTCGCCGAAGTGATCGTTCTCCGGCAGGTGCTGGTGGTGGCAGAAGTGGCGATCGTTGTTGAACACGGCGCGCAGGATGCGACCCGTCACCTCGGGCTCGAGGGAGCGGTGGAACTTGTTGGTCAGGTTGGCGGGAGTGAAGTGAATGCGGCCATCCTGGGTATCGGCACTCGGCGAGACGGTGGCGGCGTTGGCGGTCCACATGCTGGAGGCAGAATAGCAGGCGGCCAGCACGGCGGGGGCCTGTTTGGCTGCCTGAGCCAGGACGCTTGCATCTGAGCCGCTGAACCCTAGGCGACGCAGGGTCGCGAGATCGGGCCGCTCCTGAGGCGCCAGCACCCCCTGCACCATGCCGAGCTCGGTCAGCGCCTTCATCTTGCGCAGACCCTGCTTGGCCGCCTCCTTGGGATTGGAGGCTTCCTTGGCGTTGCTCTGGGAGGCCACGTTGCCATAGGAGAGGCCGGCATAGTTGTGGGTGGGGCCGACCAGGCCGTCGAAGTTGACCTCGAAGTGCTTCATCACGATATCCTTTCGATTTTTATAGGGGGAACGGTTCCTTCCGCGCACAAAGCTGCGGTATGCGGCCATTATAAAGAGATTTCATCCTTTGTAACAAGCTGATAACCAAGCTGGTTTTTTATGTGACGAGGGCGGCTGGTTATGTCATTTCAACGCTAAAAAAGGGGGTGATATAGCATAAAAACAAAAAAGCGGTTGCTTCCCGCGTCCTGGCTTCGCATTAATAAATAAAGAGAGAGTGCGGTGCGGGCTGGTCAAGCAAATTTGCCTCCATGATTGCTTTTTTGCGTCAAATCTCTTATACAGCCCCACAAAACCGCACGCCAACCCCGTCGGGTGCAACGAGGATAATAGTTACAGCATGGGCAAATCACTGGTCATAGTGGAGTCTCCGGCCAAGGCCAAGACCATCAACAAATATTTGGGCAAGGACTACGTGGTGAAATCCAGCGTCGGTCATATTCGCGATCTGCCGACCAGCGGCAGCGCCAGTACCGAGCCCAAAAAACCTGTCATTCGCGGCATCAAGCTCAGCGAATCCGAGAAGGCTGCCAAGGATCGCAATGCCCTGTTCTCCAGGATGGGGATCAATCCGACCGCAGGCTGGCAGGCCAACTACCAGATTTTGCCCGGCAAGGAAAAAGTGGTCAGCGAGTTGCAAAGTCTGGCCGCCAAGGCAGACACCATCTATCTCGCAACCGACTTGGATAGAGAAGGGGAAGCGATCGCCTGGCATCTGCGGGAGATCATCGGCGGTGACGACAGCCGCTACAAGCGGGTGGTGTTCAACGAGATCACCAAGACCGCGATCCAGGAGGCGTTTGCCCAGCCGTCCGAGCTGAACATCCACCGCGTCAATGCCCAGCAGGCCCGTCGTTTCCTCGACCGGGTGGTGGGTTACATGGTCTCCCCGCTCTTGTGGAAGAAGCTGGCCCGCGGTCTCTCCGCCGGCCGGGTGCAATCCGTTGCGGTGCGCCTCATCGTCGATAAAGAGCGCGAGATCAAGGCCTTCGTGCCGGTGGAGTTCTGGGATCTGAACGCCGATCTGCTGACCGGCGACAAGAGCACCCTGCGCATGGAAGTGGTCAGCCGTAACGGCGCCGACTTCAAGCCGGTCACCCAGGCCGAGACCTTCGCCGCCGTCGCCGCCCTGGAAGGGGTTGACTACAAGGTAGTGAACCGGGAAGACAAGCCGACCGGCTCCAAGCCGTCCGCGCCCTTCATCACCTCCACCCTGCAGCAGGCGGCGTCTACCCGTCTGAGCTTCGGGGTGAAGAAGACCATGATGATGGCCCAGCGCCTCTATGAAGCGGGTTACATCACCTATATGCGTACCGACTCCACCAACCTCAGCAAAGAGGCGGTCGAGGCGGTGCGGGAATACATCGGCGAGCAGTATGGCGCGGCCTATCTGCCCGCGGAGCCGACCCTCTATGGTTCCAAAGCCGGCGCCCAGGAGGCTCACGAGGCGATCCGTCCCTCCAGCGTGCTGGTCACCGCCGAGATGCTGGAAGGCATGGAGCCGGACGCCATGCGGCTCTATGACCTCATCTGGCGTCAGTTTGTCGCCTGTCAGATGACCCCGGCTCAGTACGACTCCTCCACCCTGACCGTCAAGGCCGGTGAGTTCGAGCTCAAGGCCCGTGGCCGCACCCTGCGCTTCGCCGGTTGGACCAAGGCCCTGCCGCCCATGGGGCGCAAGGGGGAAGACACCCAGCTGCCGGCGGTCACCGTTGGCGAGATCCTGAAACTGGTCAAGCTGGATCCTCGTCAGCACTTCACCAAGCCGCCCGCTCGCTTCACCGAAGCGGCGCTGGTACGTGAGCTGGAGAAGCGCGGCATCGGCCGTCCTTCGACCTATGCCTCCATCATCTCCACCATCGTCGATCGCGGCTATGTGCGGGTCGAGAGCCGCCGCTTCTTCGCCGAGAAGATGGGAGAGATCGTCACCGACCGTCTGGTGGAAAACTTCGTCGAGCTGATGAACTACGAGTTCACCGCCAAGATGGAAGACAAGCTCGATGGCATCGCCGAGGGCAGCCTGGAGTGGAAGAAGGTGCTGGACGCCTTCTACGCCGAGTTTACCCAGGAGCTGGCGCAGGCCGACAAGCCGGCGGAAGAGGGGGGCATGCGTGCCAACCAGATGGTGCAGACCGACATCGACTGCCCGGATTGTGGCCGCAAGATGGGCATTCGCACCGCCACCACCGGCGTCTTCCTCGGCTGCTCCGGCTATGCCCTGCCGCCGAAAGAGCGCTGCAAGAAGACCATCAACCTGGTCAGTGCCGACGAGTTCGTCTCCGCCACCGACGGTGACGAGGCCGAAACCGAGGCGCTGCGCGCCAAGCACCGCTGCGGCATCTGCGGCACCGCCATGGATGCCTACATCATCGACGACAGCCGCAAGCTGCACGTCTGTGGTCGCAACCCGGACTGTGAAGGCTACGAGATCGAGCAGGGCCAGTTCAAGCTCAAGGGCTACGAAGGGCCGAGCATCGATTGCGATCGCTGCGGATCCGAGATGCAGCTCAAGAACGGCCGCTTCGGCAAGTACATGGGTTGCACCAACGAGACCTGCAAGAACACCCGCAAGATCCTGAAAAACGGTGATATAGCGCCGCCGAAGGAAGATCCGGTGCCGTTGCCAGAGCTCAAATGCACCCAGTCCGACGCCCACTTCGTGCTCCGTGACGGTGCTGCCGGTCTGTTCCTCGCCGCCAGCAACTTCCCGAAATCCCGTGAGACTCGTGCGCCGCTGGTTGAAGAGCTCAAGCGCTTCCGCGACCGGCTCTCGCCCAAGCATCAGTACCTGGCCGATGCACCGGCGTCAGATCCTGACGGTAACGCCTCCGTGGTGCGCTTCAGTCGCAAGACCAAGGAGCAGTACGTGATGACCGAGGTCAACGGCAAGGCGACGGGCTGGACGGCCCACTACGACAACGGAAAATGGCAGGAGAGCCTGGCCAAGGCCAAGAAATCCTGATCGCGCCATTGCTCACACAATGATGAAAGAGGCCCCGCACAGGGGCCTTTTTATTGGGAGATGACGATATACTGAAGAGGCTGCATGGATGGCAGCGCAAGACACGGAGGTTGTCATGGAGATACATGAAATCCGGCCAGGCATGACCTGCCTGACCAGGGAGGGAACGGCCTACGTGCTGGAAGTGGACAAACAGAGTCTGCTGGTGCTGCTGCAGCGGGAAGATGAAACCATCCCGGTACAGGTGCGCAGCGACGAGATCCTGGGCCCGCTCCTCAGTGAATAGAGCGACAACCCCTAGAACGGGATCAGAAACAGCAGCTCGGCCAGGTCGGGCTGCCACTGCCACTCCCGCATCTTGACCCTTCCGCCGATCACCGGCACCCCCTCCTCCTGCAATAACCCCGTCTGTCTATCGAAGCCCACCGAGCCCTTTGGCAGGGAGATGGTGCCGCCGGCTCCCAGCACCCGGTGCCAGGGCAGCGTCTTGTCGGTCTCTCTCAGCACCTTGCCCACCAGACGTGCGCGGCCGGGCAGGCCCGCCAGATCGGCGACCTGGCCATAGCTCACCACCCGGCCCGCCGGGATCAGGGCCAGAATGGCCTCGATGCGCGCCACCTTGTTCAGGCCGGTCTTGGGGGGATCCATCATCATGGGTCGGTCATCCCTTAAAGAACAGAAGCGCCATTGTGGCGCTTCTGTCGTATCAGGGGAAGGCATCAGCCGAAGGTCTGGCTTAGGCCCCTGAGCTCGCTGGTGCGTCTGAGCAACTCCTGACTGGAGTCGTCCACCGCCTGCATCTTCTGGCTGTTGGCGCGGGAGTACTGGGAGATCTGGTGAATGTTGCGGCTGATCTCCTCCACCACCGCCTGCTGCTGCTCGGCGGCGGCCGCTATCTGGGTGGAGAACTCGGTGACCTGCTCTATCTCCCCCAGCACCAGGTGCAGGTTGCCCGAGCCCTGGCGGGTCATCTCGGCGCACTCGCGGGTCTGTGCCAGGTTGTCCTGCATCATCCCCTGCCAGCGTCCCAGGGTCTGCTGGATCTGATGGATGCTGCCCTGGATCTGCTCGGTCGCCTTGTGGGTGCGGGTCGACAGGGTACGCACCTCGTCCGCCACCACCGCAAAGCCCCGGCCCTGCTCGCCGGCGCGGGCCGCCTCGATGGCGGCGTTCAGCGCCAGCAGGTTGGTCTGCTCGGCGATGCCCTGAATTTCCCCCATGACGCTGCCGATCCGCTCCGACTCGCTGGCGAGCTCCACCGCGGAGTGGAAGGCCTGCTCGGCCTGCTTTGCCAGTTGTTCCATCTGCTGCCCGGTCTGATCCAGCTGCTGCACCGTGTGCTGACAGCTGCTGCGCGCCTCCGTCACCTGGCCGTTGGTGTCCTGGATGTTGCGTGCTATCTCGTGGGCCGTGCTGGCCATCTGGGTCATGGCGGCGGCCATCTGTTGGGTCTGGGCATCCTGCTCGTTGATGTCGAGGAAGGCCTGATGGGAGGAGTCCTTCAAGTCGCTCGCCAGGGTCTGCAAGGGGTGGGTGGCGTCGTTGACCCGACCCAGCACGGTGCGGATGCGGGCCTGCAGCATCTTCAGGTGAAAATCGGCGATGGCGCCGGGGGCATCCCCGGAATAGACCAGCCGGGTCAGGCTGTCGTATTGCTGGCCGAGTTGCTTGAGATAGCGCGGCAGGGAGATGAGCTCGCGCCAGTAGATGCCGGTGACCAGCAGCAGGGGCAGCAGCATCAACAGCGCCGTCATGGCGCCGTGGGCGTGGAACGCCCACCCGAGCAGCCCCGGTAGGAGCAGGCAGAGCGCCGCCACTCTGTAGCGCCGCAGGGGGGGCAGCTTGCTGGCGCCCCCTCGCTCGACCTTGAGCAGGGCCTGATAGGTCTGGTTGGCGACCTGCTTGAGCTGGGGATCCGGCTTGCAGCGCACCGACTGGTAGCCGCTGATCTTCCCCTGTTCGTAGATGGGGGTCACATAGGCGTCGACCCAGTAGTGGCGGCCATCCTTGCAGCGATTCTTCACTATGCCGCGCCAGGGGTTGCCCTCCTTGAGACGATCCCAGAGATCGGCGAAGGCGGCCTTGGGCATGTCGGGGTGCCGCACCAGGTTGTGGTTCTGGCCGACCAGTTCATCGACCTGGTAGCCGGCGATGCGGCAGAAGGCGGGGTTGGCGTAGGTGATGACGCCGCGCAGGTCCGTGGTCGACACGAGTTGTACGTCGGCAGGAAACTCCACTTCGCTGTCCAGTGTCTGGACGTCTCTGCGGGCCATAAGGATAAGCTCCGATGTTCATGCTGATTGTTATTGTGATTGGGAGGATGAAAACCTGACCTGGTGCCTTGTCGGCTTCATCTCGGGCCCTATTTTGCCAACAAAGGCGGATGAAAAGTAGGGCTTAGGTTGGGTTTTTGTTGATTGGTGGTAAAAAAAAGGCGACCAAAAGGTCGCCAAAAAGAGAAAGATAACACTACCTCTGCGGCACCCGATAACGCACCTGCAACTGATCGAGGATCTGCAGCTGACCGGGCAGACGGGCGGCGAAGTGCACCCACTCCTTGCGAGCGGGGGCGCTCCAGGCCACCTCTGCCGTGGCCAGCAGGCGCGGGAACAACATATAGTCGAGACGGTCACGAGAGGTCACCAGTTCCGACCATAAGGGGCTCAGCACCCCCAGGATGTTATCGTTGGCATGGAAATCGAGGGGGGCCGGATCGCAGGCATAGACCTGCTCCAAACTGACCGGCCCGGCCCAGTAGAGACCAGGTTCGTGAATGTCCTGGTTGTAGGCCTGATCCAGGTAGAGCTGCTGGGCCGGCGCCATCACCACGGGGTAGCCCTGGCTCGCGGCATCCAGCCCGGCCTGGAAGCTGGTCCAGGCGACGATGGCGGCATCCCGGCTCACCTTGTCGCCGTGCAGTATCTCCTCCCAGCCCAGCATCTGCTTGCCCCTGGCGGCCAGATACTGCTGGCAGTGGCGCAGCAGGTGCCCCTGCAGCTCGCGGCAATCCTGATACCCCTCTCGCTGCATCAGCTGCTGGCAGGCGGGGCTGTCGGTCCAGACGCCGGTGGGGACCTCGTCTCCCCCCATGTGGATCTGCGGCCCCGGGAAGAGCGCGCACACCTCGTCAAGCACCGCCTCGAGAAACGCATAGGTGCCGGGCAGGGCGGGGTTGAGCACGTTGTCGTCAAAATACTGCACCGACAGGTAGCGGGAGTGATCCGCCTCTTCCCGCAGCAGCGCCGGCAGCGCCTTGATGGCCGCGTGGCAGTGACCCGGGATGTCTATTTCCGGGATGACGCTGATACCGAGCCCGGCGGCGTAGGCTACCAGCTCGCGCACCTCGCTCTGGGTGTAGTAACCGCCATAAGGCTCGGCCCCACCGCTGAGCTGGGGGTCCACCGCCAGGCCGTGGCCACGCCAGGCGCCCACCTCGGTCAGCTGCGGGAAGGCCTTGATCTCGAGGCGCCAGCCCTCGTCATCGGTCAGGTGCCAGTGGAAGCGGTTGAACTTGTAGAGGCTCATCTGCTTGAGCAGGCGCTTGATGGTGGCGATGGAATGGAAGTGGCGGGCGCAGTCGAGGAAGATGCCGCGAAAACCGAAGCGCGGCGCATCCGTCAGCTCGAGGCAGGGCAGGCTCTCCCCGTGTTGCAGCGCCCACTGGGCCAGACTCACCAGCCCGTGGCGCCAGCCGGCTTCGCCCGCCGCCTGGATGCGGATCTCCAGCGGCGTGATGGAGAGGCGATAGGCCTCGGGGGCGAGGGGAGCCTCGACCAGGTGGATCTCGGCGTCGTGATCCTGGCTGAGCGCCAGCCCCGTCAGCTCGTTGAAGTGGGCAAGCAGGGCGGTCAGCGAACCCGGGCCGCTGACATGGGCCCGCTCCGCCAGCCGGAAGTTGCCATCGGTCAGCACCTGATGGGCCGGTTGGGGCACTATGCCGTTGGCCGGCTCCACCTCGGGCAGCTCAGGGCCCGCGGGCGGGGGGGATGGCAGGTTGAGATCCTGATTGGCCAGGCTCACCGGCAGCAGCTGGGGAGCGCCGCCGTGCTCGGTCAGGCTCAGGAAGAAGCCCTGAGGGAGGTCTGAGAGGCGCTTGATGGGGGTGTTGCGGCAGCAGAAGCGCAGCTCGCTGGCGCCAGCCAGGGGGACAAGCACCTTGTAGCTGCCGCTCTGGCGCTCCAGCTCGCCGCCTTCGACCGAGCTGGGGTCTATGTGGCGAGCCAGGCAGAAGTGCAGCTTCCAGGCCGTGTCCGGCAACTGGCTCAGGGTGAAGTTGAACCAGACATCATCACCGTCACGTCGGTCGATCTGGGTGTGGATCAGGGGTGCAGACATGGAAATTCCTCTGATTGAGCGAACAGGATGGCGCCCTCAAGGGCATCGGCCTTGGGGGGAACCAGGTTGAGGTGGGCCAGGCGTGGAGCCAGGCGCGTGCCGACCCCGCCCAGCAGGGCAATCTGTCTGGCCCCCAGCTGCTGCATCCCCGTCAGCAGGGTCTGCAACTGGGCGCAGGTCTCATCCAGCAGCTGGCAGGCGAGCTCGTCACCGTCGCCGGCGGCGTCGAACACCCAGGGGGCGAAGCGGCCATAGTCGGCCGGAATGGCCTTGGCCGCCCAGCGCACCACCTCGGCCTGATCCCGCTTGAAGTGATCGAGCAAGCGAATGGCGAGCGTGCTGGGGGGCAGGACGCCGTCGTGGCAGAGCAGCGCCTGCTGGATGGCGCGCAGCCCCAGCCAGGCGCCGCTGCCGAGATCCGAGATGGGGAAGCCGCGGCCGGAGCAGGCACGCAGCTGGCCGTCCCGGTAGATGAGCCCGGCCGAGCCGGTGCCGGCGATGAGGATGGCGCCCTCCCGGCCACCGAAGGCGCCGAGGCAGGCACCGAAGGCATCCGAGGTGAGCCGCACGCTCGCGAAGGGGAAGGGCATGGCCAGCAGGGCCTGATAGCAATCGGCCAGCTCGGCGGAGGCTAGCGCCAGACCGACCCCCATCTGCTGCTCGCACTCCCTGGGCAAGCCTGCCGCGATGCGGGCCTGGTCGATGGCGGCCAGCACATTGCCGTGGGCCAGTGCGATGCCAAGCTCCAGATTGGAGCCCGCCGCCCGGCCTTCCCCCAGCACTTTCCCGGCCCTGTCACGAATGCGGGCGCGGCTATGGGTGCCACCGCCGTCCACGCCAACCCAGTACTCAATCATGGGAGCCTCCGGGGGCGCTTTGCCAGCAGATGGCCAGGGCGAACCAGGCCGCGTGTGGGATCCACTGTTCCCCCCAGCGCCAGTTCTGATCCAGCCGGTCCTTGTACTGCTCGGGGATGAAGGCGATGTCCGCCTCATCATCGAAACCGGCGGTGATGCCGTTGCAGATCCCGCCGAGGGCGTTGGGGTAACCGGCGGTGTAGCTTGGGTTGTTGATGCCGTGTCCCGCCAGCATGCAGGCATTGAAGGGGTTCTGCCCCAAAATCCAGTCGAGCTGGCGCTGGCCGAAGGCCAGTAGCGGTTTGTTCTGTTGTGGCAGCAGCTTTGCGGCTGAAAATGTCATGGCCGCCAGGGAGGCTAGCCGGGCGTTCTCTCCCTGCCACCAGTAACCAGATTCGTTGTGGTGGGGGATGAAGAAGCTGACCCTGGGGGCTTCGTCCACCCCCTTCACATACTGGCGGGCGAGGGCGAAGGGATTGCCCGCCCGGGCGGCGAGGGCCAGATCGGCGGCGAGCGCCTGCTGAACCACCCGCAGCGTGCTGGCCTGGCGCGCCGGATCCGGCTCGATGTGCAGATATTCGATCAACGCCAGCACCGGCAGACCCGCCTCGGCGGCGTGGTAGTAGGGGCGGCTGCCGTCGTCGTTGGCGGACCAATGGTGGCCGAGCTCCGGGTGGATGCGCTGGCGGGCACAGAGCCGGTTTGCCCTGTCCCTGGCCTCGGTCAGCCACTCATTGCCGAGAGTCCGAGTCAGCTCGACGGCGGCGAGCAGGGCGCAGTAGTCGTCGATGATGTTCTCGACCCCGTCATCCAGGTAGGCGAGGTTGTGCTCGCGCAGGTGCAGGTAGCCGCTGCTGGCGGCACCGGCATAGCGGCTGGCATCGAAGTCACCTGTGGTGGATTCGCGGGCGGCGCGGGCCAGGGCGGCGATGGCCATGCCCCCCCCTTGCCGGAAGCCAGCCTGCCAGTCCTTGGATTTGAGTCCTTGCTGGGTGGCGTAGGCGCACAGCTCACGCTGTTCGGGGTCCTTGCTCCACTTGTCGAACAGGGTCATGTAGAAGAAGCCCGACTCGTCTTGCATCCGGCAGAGGAAGTCGGCGCCGTGCAGTGCCTCGTCATTGAGCCGCTTGCCCAGGTTCAGGCTGTCGATGTCGGTGCGCGTAGAGAGCAGCTCCCGGCACTTGAGCAGGGCCCAGACCACCATGGGGGTCTGCTGGGGGTTGAGGTAGTTGGCGTAGGAGAGGTGGCTCAAGTACTTGCTCATGTCGCCGCTGGCGTCGAACCAGCCGCCGTGCACATCTCGCCGTTGCTCGCTGCCAAACAGCCGGGCATTGCGGTCGGCGCGATCGAAGGCGCCGCTGGCGCGCTGGCCCTTGAAGTAGTGGATCACATCGGAGAGGCAGGTGCGACTGAGCAGCTCGGGGCCGATGGCGAAGCGGGCGGAGCGGGTGACCGATGGCGGCGCATCGCGCTCGCCAGAGGTGGTGATGGCCTCCAGCCGGTAGTGACCCGGCTCCTTGAAGGCGCTGAAATCGGCGCGCCAGAAGGCGCGGCCCTGCCAACCCGGCACCTGGCCTGCGGCCTGCAGCGGCGCCTCGAACAGGATCTGGCCATCGTCCAGCCGGATCAGCCTGAGCTGACCGCTGATCTCGGCATGGGCGGCGCCTTGCAGCAGGGCCACCTTGTGTCCGTCACAATCGTAACCCACCTGATTGATCAAGAGTTCCATCAAACGCTTACTCCCTGGTCTGGGTGAGGCAATGAGCGGGCCTCGCGAGGAGGCCCTGGATGAAGTGCTGCGGGCCGCCAAGGCAAGGCCGTACCGGCGCCGCTTATTCGTGCAGGTAGCAGCGCACGAAGTGGTTGTCGGCGAGCTTGGTCACCGGCGGCAGGCTCTCCTTGCAGCGGGCCATGGCCTGGTGGCAGCGGCCGGCGAAGGGGCAGCCGCGGGATTCCGGCGTCCACAGCGGGATCTCCCCCTTGCGGCCCCCCTCCAGCTCGGCGTGGATGCTCTTTTCGGGATCCGGCACCGCCGAGATGAGCAGCTGGGTGTAGGGGTGCTGAGGGTGGTGCAGGATCTCGTCCACCTCGCCCCACTCCACCATGTGGCCCACGTACATGACCGCGAGATCTTCCGCCACATAGCGGGCGGTGGCGATGTCGTGGGTGATGTAGAGCATGGAGACGCCGAGCTCGTTCTTCATCTGCTCCATCAGGTTGAGGATGCCGATGCGAATGGAGACGTCGAGCATGGAGGTGGGCTCGTCCGCCAGCACCACCTCGGCCTCCACCGCCAGGTTGCGGGCGATATTGACGCGCTGGCGCTGGCCGCCGGAGAGCTGGTGCGGGTACTTGGCCGCTGTCGCCTTGGCCGGGGTCAGCCCCACCTTCTCCAGCAGGTTGTAGACCATCTCCGGCAGGTCTCTCTTGTCGAGCACCTTGCTGTGCAGCAGCAGGGGGCGGGCGATGTGGTGGTAGATGGTGTGGGTCGGGTTGAGCGAACCGAACGGGTCTTGCCACACCATCTGCACGCTCTGGCGGTAGTCAAGCAGGGCCGTGCCCTTGTTGAACTCCTCCAGATCCCGGCCGCGATAGAGGATGCGACCGTTGGAGAGCTTGTACATCTTGGCGATGATCTTGGCGATGGTGCTCTTGCCGGAGCCGGACTCCCCCACCACCGCCAGGGCGCGGCCTCGGTGCAGGTTGAAGGTGATGTCGGACAGGGCCCGCATCTTGCCACTCTTGATGGCATTGGAGTTGACGGGGAAGTCCTTGTAGAGATGCTGGACCTCGATGATAGGCGCATCGGTTTGGGCGATTTGCATGACAGACATCCTTAACAGCCAGCGGCCTTGTCCAGATAGATCGGGAGATCCGGTTGTTGCTCCGCCACCTCGTAGAGATGACAGGCGGTCTGTTGCCCAGGCCTTATCTCGGCGAGGGCGGTGTATTCCTGGCGGCAGCGTTCATGCACCTTGGAGCAGCGGGCCTGGAAGCGGCAGCCGACCGGGACCTCCAGCAGGTTGAGCGGGGTGCCGGGTATCCCCTCCAGCACGGTTTTCGGGCCGTGCAAGGGTGGGAAGGAGTTGCCGAGCCCCTTGGTATAGGGGTGCAGGGGCGCGGTCAGGATTGACTTGGACGGCGCCACTTCCACCAGTTCGCCGGCGTACATGATGCCGATGCGATCGCAGAACTCGACCATGAGCGACAGATCATGGGTGATGAACAGGATGGAGAAATTGAACTTCTCCTTGAGCGCATAGACCTTCTGCAGGATCTCCCGCTGCACCACCACGTCCAGCGCCGTGGTCGGCTCGTCCATGATCAGCAGCTCGGGGTTGAGGGCCATGGCGATGGCGATCACCAGCCGCTGGCGCATGCCGCCGGAGAACTGGTGCGGGTAATCCCGCAACCGGCTCGGGTGAATGTCGACGATCTCCAGCAGCTCCTGTGCGCGCTTGATCGCCTCGTAGCGAGTCAGCCCCGGATTGTGGGCGATCAGCACGTCACAGAACTGCTCTTCCATGCGCAGCACGGGGTTGAGCGCGTTCATGGCGGACTGGAACACCACGCTCGCCTGGCGCCAGCGGTAGCTGCGCAGCCGCTCATCGTCGAAGTGCAAAATGTTCTCGCCCTTGAACAGGATCTCGCCGCCGCTGATGTAGGCGGGCGGCTTGTGCAGCCGGGCGACCGAGAAGGCGACCGTGGACTTGCCACAGCCGGACTCGCCGGCGAGGCCGAACACCTCCCCCGGCATGATGTCAAAGCTGACCGAGTTGACGGCGCGCACGTCGCCGCTCTCGGTGATGTAGTCGACGCAGAGTTGGCGCACCGACAGCAGGGGTTGTTGCGGCTTCATGCTGTCTTCTCCTGAGCGACGGTGACCGGGACGGCGAGTTGCTTCCAGCGACGCAGGCCCTTGTGGGAGCGCAGTTGCGGGTTGGCTATCTCGTCGATGGCGAAGTTGAGCATGGCAAGGCCGGCGCCCAGGGTGGCGATGGCGAAGCAGGGGGCCAAAATCTCCCACCAGGCGCCCACCAGGATGGCGCTCGAGGTCTGGGCGTTGTAGAGCATGATGCCCCAGCTCACCACTGTCGGATCCCCGAGCCCCAGGAACTCCAGGGTCGCCTCGGTGACGATGGCGTAGATGATGGAGCCGATGAAGCTCACCCCGATGATGGAGATGAGGTTCGGCAGTATTTCCACCAGGATGATGCGCCAGGCCGGTTCACCCAGCACCTCGGCGGCGATGACGAACTCTTTCTCCCGCAGCGCTAGGGTCTGGGCACGGATCACCCGAGCGCCGTAGGCCCAGGAGGTGAAGCCTATGATGAGGGCAATCACCGTCGGTGACGCCTCCCCGATGAAGCTCGCGAGCACCAGTAGCAAGGGGAGGTTCGGGATCACCAGCACCACGTTCATCAGGAAGGTGAGGCACTCGTCCACCACGCCACCGAAATAACCGGCGGTGATGCCGATGCCAATGGCCAGGGCGCAGACCAGCAGACCTGCCCCGAATCCCACCATCAGGGAGATGCGGGCGCCGTGGGTGAACTGGGACCAGAGATCGTGGCCCATGCGGCTGGATCCCATCACCAGCTCCACGCTGGGGGGCTGGTGCGGGCGAGCGACCCGCTTGGTGGGTTCATTGCTGGCGAGCAGCGGGGCAAACAGGGCCATCAGCACGAAGGTGACCACGATGGCGAGCCCAAAGGCCGCCTTCTTGTTTCCCAGCAGGATCTTGAGAATGGTGGGCATGCGCATCTTATTTACCTCCTGTACGCAGACGGGGATCCAGGAAGACGTAGAGCACGTCCGCCAGGAAGTTGAAGCTGAGCATGGTGATGGTCATGATGAGCAGTTGCCCCTGGATGAGCGGGTAGTCGCGGGCGAGTATGCCCTGATAGAGCGTCAGACCCAGGCCCGGATAGTTGAAGATGACCTCTGTGATGAGGGAGCCGCCGATGACGAAACCGAGCGCCATGGAGAGGGCGGTGACGCTGGGCAGCACGGCGTTGCGGGCCCCGTAGTTGAAGATCACCCGGTTGCTGGAGAGCCCCTTGGCCTTGGCCATGGTGATGTAATCCTCACCCAGCAAGTTGATCATGTTGTTGCGCATGGTGATGAGGAAGCCCCCCACCTGCACCAGGGCCAGAGTGCCGACCGGCATGATGGCGTGCAGCATGATGCTCTTGATGTGCTCCCAGCCGAAATCGGCCTTGATCTCCGGGCTGTAGGCGTAGCCGATGGGCAACCAGCCGAGGCTGACCCCGAACAGGAAGAGGGCGAGCAGGGAGACCACCACCGGCGGTATGGCCTGCATCACCAGGGTGAGTGGGGAGAGGATGCTGTCCATGCGTCCACCCCGGTACCAGGCGGCGAAGATGCCGACGATGGAGCCGAAAGAGAAACTGATGATGGTGGAGGTGCCCACCAGGAACAGGGTCCAGCCGATGGCACGGCCGAGTACGTCAGCCACTGGCTGCGGGTAATAACGCACCGAGGTGCCGAGATCCCAGGTGAAGACACTCTTCACATAGGTGAGAAATTGGGTGCCGATAGGGCCGTCAACGAAGCCGAAGGTGGCTTTGAGGGCTTCCAGGGCGGCGGGTTCCATCATGGCGCCAGCGCGGGCGAACATGACGGAGACGGGATCCCCTGGCATGGCTCTTGGCAACAGGAAGTTGATGGTGGCGGCCACCAGGAAGGCGACCAGATAGAAGGAGAAGCGTCTTAGTATAAATCCCATGGTGATACCTTTTACTGCAAGCCTGCCCCGCGCCGGGCAAAGCTCCCCCAACCCCGGCGGATGCGAGGGATGGAAGACATGGCGGGGAAGAGGGCCCCCCGCAGGGGGCCGAGGTGGTTAGCTGTTTGGCTTGAGTGACAACACGTGCAGCAGACGCTCCGGGGTGTCCGGGTGCAGTTGCGGCTTGGCGACCGGGTTGTCGGCACTGAACCAGCCATTGAAGCGCTTGGTGCTGTATTCGTACCAGGTCGGGTTGTTGAACACCGGGATGATGGTCTGGTTGGCCCCGACACGCTCCTGGATGGCAAACATGATCTCTTTCTGCTTGGCCGCATCGGCGGTCTGGGTGAAGTCATCGATCAGCTTGTCGAGGGCCGGATCCTTGTAACGTGGCGCCGCGAAGCGGTTGCCGCGCTCACCCATGTTGCGGGAGTGGAAGGCGGTCTCGAAGTACTTGTGCGGGTTGGCACCGGCGAAGTAACCCTGCAGGGCGACGTCGAAGTCACCGGTGATCAGGTTCTCGGTCCAGACGGTGGCTTCCGGAGTAGAGGTCTTGGCGTTCAGGCCCAGTGCCTGCAGGCCTTCAACCCCGATCTGGACGGTGTTGACCCAGTCGGTCCAGCCGTTCGGTACCAGCACCTTGAACTCGATCTTCTTGCAGCTCGGGGTGTCGAGGAATTTGTCGCCGTCACAGTCCTTGTAGCCGGCCTGTTTCAGCAGTGCCTTGGCACCTTCCAGGTCGAACTTGTTGAACTTGCCGTATTTCTTCTCGACATCCGGGTTGTCCCAGGAGGCGAATGCCTTGCCAAGGCCGGACGGGTATTCGTTGACGGTCGGGTAGCCGTAGCCCGCGATGTCCACCATGGACTGGCGGTCCATCGCCATGGAGAAGGCGCGGCGGAAGTTGATGTCGTTGAAGGCTTCGTGGTTGCCCGGGTTCTTGGTCTGGAAGTTGACGTTGAACGCTACTGTGCCGGAGGCGGGGAACCAGTACTTGTTGTTCTTCGGATCGTTGCCGACGTAGAGGCGCTCGATGTCCGGCACGAAGGATCCGAACCAGTCCACATCACCCTTCATCACAGCGGCCAGTACCTGGTCGTTGGTGGCCATCTGCGGCATGCGGATGCAGTCGATGGAGAGGCTGGCGTTGTCCCAGTAGTGCGGGTTGCGGCACTGGGTGTAGAGCTGGGCGGAGAAGTTGTCCACTTCGGTGAAGGGACCGGTACCGACCGGCTTGTCGTTGGTGAAGGCGACCGGATCCTTGACGGACTTCCACTGGTGCTCAGGCACGATGGGCACCAGCACCAGGTCGTTCACCACGTTGGTGTTGACTTCTGTCAGGTCGAACTTGACCTTGTGATCACCGAGCTTCTCGACACTCTTGATCTGAGTCCAGATGGAGCGCTCATCCAGCGCCTTGTTGGCCTTGACCAGGTTGAAGGAGAAGAGAATGTCGTCGGCGGTGAAGGCTTCACCATCGGACCACTTGACCCCGTCACGCAGATCGAAGGTGACGGACTTCAGATCATCGCTGAAGGCGTAGTTGGTGGCCAGACGATAGACGGGTTTGCCACCCTGCATATCGTTGAAGATCACCAGTGGCTCATAGATGAAGTGACGGGTCGTGTGCAGCAGACCGGCCTGCAGGAAGGGGTTGAAGTTCTTGACCCATGCGGTCTCCTGCTGTGCAACCAGGGTCAGCACCGTTTTGTTCTCGGCGGCCATGGCGGTACCGGCGGCACCGAGCATCAGGGTTCCCAGCATGACTGAGGTAGCGATTTTGGATACTTTGGCAAGCATATGTTTTCCTTTCTTATTGGGTCTTCCATCTTTGGAATGGAGCGCCGAGATCGCATGCTTGGATGTCGGCCCTCTGTGTTGGTCAGGTTTTGAACCCTTGTAGTTGTGTCGTCCAACACCACTAGAAAAGCAGAATTAACAGGAAAACAACAACTGTTCATTTCGTCGATATCGTAAAAACGTGCGTCGTCTCGTCATTCTCGTCAATTTGTATTTTTAATCCTTTAAAATTAACCTTTTATGTTAATTAGCACAGAGCATCAAGTCACTCTTTGTTGCCAGCTAAAAGCGATTGTGTGAACTGGATCGTGCTCATTTTTTATTCCATCCGGTGGCTTTTTTTCGAGATTGAAACAAGAACCCGGAACGCGATGCAGAAGTGTGCGCTGGCTCACTGAGGGAGAAGGCCTGCCCCATCCCCCGGCTAGGACGCCGGAGTTGACTCATGAGAGGCCATGTTCACTCGGACAGGGGCGGGCTCAATAACTGAGCCTTCTCACCGGGCGCTCTTTTCTAGGGGCAACAAAAAAGCCAGTCAGCTTGGCTGACTGGCTCTTGTCCGGGCACCTATGGCGGGCGCCGCTGGCGATAGATGTGCTTACTCTACCAGGCTGGCCCAGAGGTCGTATTCGTCAGCTTCGTCGATGCGTACCTTGACCAGATCGCCGGGCTTGAGGCCGGTCTCACCGTTCAAGTAGACCAGGCCGTCGATCTCGGGGGCATCGGCGAAGGAGCGACCGGTGGCGCCCTCTTCGTCTACCTCGTCGATCAACACCGTCATCTCCTTGCCGACCTTGCGGGCCAGCTTGCGGATGGAGACCTGCTGTTGCAGCTCCATGAAGCGCTGGAAGCGCTCTTCCTGGATGTCTTCCGGCACAGGATCCGGCAGCTCGTTGGCCTTGGCACCCTCGACCGGGCTGTATTTGAAGCAGCCGACGCGATCCAGTTCCGCCTTGTCGATGAAGTCCAGCAGCATCTGGAATTCTTCTTCGGTCTCGCCGGGGAAGCCGACGATGAAGGTGGAACGCAGGGTGATCTCGGGGCATATCTCGCGCCACTTCAGGATGCGCTCCAGGGTGCGCTCGACGGTACCCGGACGCTTCATCAATTTGAGGATGCGCGGGCTGGCGTGTTGCAGCGGGATGTCGAGGTAGGGCAGCACCTTGCCATCGCGCATCAGCGGGATGATGTCATCCACGTGCGGGTAGGGGTAGACGTAGTGCAGGCGTACCCAGATATCGAGCTTGGCCAGCTCTTCGCACAGGGCCACCATGCTGGTCTTGACCGGCATGCCGTCGTAGAAACCGGTGCGGTGCTTGACGTCCACGCCGTAGGCGGAGGTGTCCTGGGAGATGACCAGTATCTCTTTGACGCCGGCCTCTTTCAGGCGCTTGGCCTCGGCCAGCACCTCGCCGATGGGACGGCTCACCAGATCCCCGCGCATGGAGGGGATGATGCAGAAGGTGCAGCGGTGGTTGCAGCCTTCGGAAATCTTCAGATAGGCGTAGTGACGGGGGGTCAGCTTGACACCATGGGCTGGCACCAGGCTGGTGAAGGGGTTGTGGGTGGGCTTGGCCACGTATTTGTGGACGTGCCCCAGCACCTCTTCATAGGCGTGAGGGCCGGTGATTTCGAGCACCTTGGGATGGATCTCGCGGATCTGATCCACTTTGGCGCCGAGGCAGCCGGTGACTATGACCTTGCCGTTCTCGGCCAGGGCCTCGCCGATGGCTTCCAGCGACTCTTGTACCGCGCTGTCGATGAAGCCGCAGGTGTTGACCACCACCAGCTCCGCATCGTCATAGCTGGGCACCACGTCGTACCCTTCGGTACGCAGCTGGGTCAGGATACGCTCGGAATCGACCAGATTTTTGGGGCAACCCAAGGAGACGAATCCTACTTTGGGGGCCTGTTTTGTGTTGGACATCGCTCAATCACTCTTAGGTGGCTCTTCTTTAAGGGCGCGGATTTTACCGGAATGGCTAACCAAAAACTATACAGCCATAGAGGTGGTACTGGATATTATGTCGACATGGCAGCAGGAGCCCTTGTTGAGAACGCTGCCTTGCGGTGGGCGAACGAGACAAATCGCCCTCAACTGAGCCACTAAATAGCCGTTTTTTAGACTGGCGCTGAACGAAGCGGCGCTCGGCCTTTAATTGCAACCGCCGAGCTTCGATAATCAGCTCATGTTCATGAGTGATGTTTGAGGAGCAATAAACATGAAGATCCGGTATCTGGCGCTGGCCACCACCCTGGTTCTCACCACGGTCCAGGCACAGGCAGGGTGGGATGATATCAAGTCCGCTGCTTCCGAGTTGGGCAGCGCGGTAGCAGAAGGCAGCAAGGAGGCCTGGAATAGCGTCTCGGATTGGGGGGCTGACGCCTACAACAAGGCCGGAGCCTGGACGGCGGAGAGTGCCGCTACCAGCAAGGAGTGGCTGGCGAGCGCCGACAAGAAGCTCGACACCATGCTCGAACCCAAGACACCGACGGAGGCCCGCACCGCCCTCGACACCATGGCCGACACCGCGCTGGTGCGGCTGTTCAACGAGCAACCTTCTGCCAAGCTGCTGTTTGACAAGGCATATGGCTACGCGGTGTTCGATTCGCGCAAGTTCTCCCTGATGGTGCACACCAACCAGGGCGCCGGGGTAGCAGTCAATCGTTCTAGCAACAAGCACACCTATATGAAGATGTTCGGCGCCGGCATGGCGAGCGGCTTCGGCGGCAAGTTCTATCAACAGGTGATGTTGTTTGAGACCAAGAAGACCTTTGACGACTTCGTGAACAAGGGCTGGGAGGCGACCTCGGATGCCGGGGTGGTGGCCGGCAAGGAGAGCGCGTCCCTGGATACCGGCTACAACGGTGGCATGGCCATCTACCAGATAGGTGAGAAGGGACTGATGTACGGCATCAGCATCACGGGATCCAAATACTGGATCGACGAGGATCTGACCCAGTAAGCGTCAAGATCCGCTGTTATCCTGGCCCGCCTGATGCGGGCCATTTTTATGCCCAGGATCCGCTCATGTTCATGAAATTTCCCCCGTCCCGGGCCCACCACGGAGCCAGGTTCGTCTAAATCCTGACCACTCGCCGCCGCGTCTCACAGGATCTGCATTCATTGGCACTCTAATTGCTTAGTGGCTGTCAGCGTCAATGATTTGTCTGGGGATGGAAGATGGAAATAAGTGCAAGCAGCCTGATGCAAGAGATGCAGTCGCTCAAGATCGAGGCGGGCGCCACGCCGCTGACCCAGCCAGGCCGTCAGGTCAGCTCGAATTTTGGTCAGATGCTGCAACAGGCGCTCGACAACGTCAACGAGCTGCAGGGCGGCGCCAATGATCTGCGCACCCGTTTCGACATGGGTGACAAGTCGGTGGACCTGTCCGAGGTGATGATCGCCGGCCAGAAATCCTCCATCGCCTTCGAGGCGACGGTGCAGGTGCGTAACAAGATGGTCGATGCCTACAAGACCATCATGAACATGCCGGTATAAGGGTCAATACACCGTGAACATGTCAGCAATAAGGACCTAACTCGTGGCAACTGATCAAAACGGCGACCTGCTGATCAACAGCGAGGGGGGCGCAGCCCTCGACGAGCACGAGCAGAAGAGCTCGGCGCTGGGCTTCCTATCCAACACCGATGTGTTGCGCCAGATCACCCTGATCCTGGGGTTGACCATCTGTCTGGCCATCGCCGTCTTCATCTTGCTGTGGGGCAAGGAGCCGGAGATGCGTCCCCTCGGCACCTTCAGCACCCAGGAGCTGGTCTCCACCCTCGACTATCTGGATCAGCAGAAGATCCCCTATCAGGTCGATGGCAAGAGCGTGCTGGTCAGCGCCGAGAACTATGGTGACATCCGCCTGCGTCTGACCCGGGCTGGGCTGGCCGGCAATAGCGACGTCAGCAACGATGGCGAGTCGATCCTGCTCAAGGACTCCAGCTTCGGCGTCAGCCAGCGCATGGAGGGGGAGCGTCTCAAGCTCAGCCGCGAGCGCCAGCTGGCGAGCGCCATCGAGCAGTTCCAGAACGTGGCCAAGGCCCAGGTGCTGCTGGCCATTCCCAAAGACAACGTGTTTGCCCGCAACGAGCGCAAACCCAGCGCGACCGTGGTGCTGAGCCTCAAGGGCAGCGCCCTCGGTCAGGGGGAGGTGGACTCCATCGTCGACATGGTCGCCTCCGCCGTCCACGGCCTCGAACCGACCCGCGTCACCGTGACCGATCAGAACGGTCGCCTGCTCAACTCCGGCTCCCAAGACCCGCTCTCCGCCCAGACTCGCAAGGAGTTTGCGATGCAGCAGAAGCAGGAGCTGGAGTACAAACAAAAAATTGACGCCATCCTGATCCCGGTGCTGGGCGCCGACAACTATACAGCAGAGGTAGATCTCTCCCTCGATTTCTCCCAGCAGGAGCAGACCCGCAAGACCTACAACCCTGACCTGCCCGCCGTGCGCTCCGAGATGACGGTGGAAGACAACAGCGGCACGGGCAGCAATGGCGGCGTACCCGGTGCGCTCTCCAACCAGCCTCCCGCCGCCTCCAGCATTCCCCAGCAGGCGACGGGCGCCGATGGGGAATCCGCCTCCAGTGGCCGCTCCCGCAAGGAGGCGACCCGCAACTTCGAACTGGACACCACCGTCAGCCATATCCGGCGCCAGCAGGGCGGCATTCGCCGCATGACGGTGTCGGTGGCGGTGGATTACAAGGCCACCCCGGGCGCCGAGGGTGCCGTCACCCGGGAGGCCCGCAGCCAGGCCGAGCTTGATACCCTGCGTCGCCTGCTCAGCGGTGGCCTCGGTTATGATGTGACCCGGGGGGATACCCTGGAAGTGGTCGCCATTCCGTTCAATCGCCCCGAACTCGAGGCCATGGCCGATACCCCCCTCTACGAGGAGCCCTGGTTCTGGCGTGCGGTGCGCATCGCCGCCTCGGTGCTGGTCATCATAGTGCTGATCGTGACCGTGGTGCGGCCCATGCTCAAGCGCCTGCTCTACCCGGATGCACGTCCGGAAGGGGAGCTGGATCTGGACAACAGCATAGTGCTGGGTGGGGATGACGAGCTCAGCCTGCTGGCGGCACAAGCGGAAGCCGAACCCGTGTTCGGGGTGCGTGACGGTCATCTGAAACTGCCGGATCTGCACCGCGACGAAGACTTGCTCAAGGCGGTGCGTGCGCTGGTGGCGAATGAACCGGATCTGGCCGCTCAGGTCATTAAAGAATGGGTAACGAACCGAGATGCCTGAAGAGAAGAAAAACCAAATCACCGGTAACGAGATTACCGATGTGCAGCGCCAGATCCTGGATCAGATGCCCGGGATGGAGATGGCGGCCCTGTTGATGCTGAGCCTCAACGAAGAGGATGCCGCCCAGATCTTCCGCCACCTCGAACCCAAGCAGGTGCAGCGGCTCGGCATGTCCATGGCCTCCATGTCGGACTTCAGTCACGATCGGGTGGCGGCGGTGCACCGTCAATTTATCGAAGACATCCAGAAATACACCAACATCGGCATCGGCAGCGAAGACTTCGTGCGCAAGGCCCTGGTGGCGGCGCTCGGCGAGGACAAGGCCAGCAACCTGGTGGATCAGATCATCCTGGGGTCCGGAGCCCGTGGTCTCGACTCCCTCAAATGGATGGATGCGCGCCAGGTGGCCAGCATCATCCAGAACGAACACCCGCAGATCCAGACGATCGTGCTGTCCTACCTGGAGCCGGAGCAGTCGGCTGAGATCCTGAGCCAGTTCCCGGAGCAGGTGCGCCTGGATCTGGTGATGCGCATCGCCAACCTCGAAGAGGTACAACCGGCGGCGCTGCAGGAATTGAACGACATCATGGAGAAGCAGTTCGCCGGCGCGGCCGGTGCTCAGGCCGCCAAGATGGGTGGCCTCAAGGCCGCCGCCAACATCATGAACTACCTGGACACCAACATCGAAGGCCAGCTGATGGACTCCATCCGCGACTCGGACGAGGAGATGAGCCAGCAGATCCAGGATCTGATGTTCGTGTTCGAGAACCTGATCGACGTGGACGATCGGGGCATCCAGACCCTGCTGCGGGAAGTGCCGGGGGATCTGCTGCAACGGGCGCTCAAGGGCTCCGACGATCAGATGCGGGAAAAAGTGTTCAAGAACATGTCCAAGCGGGCCGCCGAGATGCTGGCGGACGATCTGGAGGCCATGGGGCCGATCCGGGTCTCCGAAGTGGAGGCGGCCCAGAAGGAAATCCTCTCCACCGCCCGCCGTCTGGCGGATGCGGGCGAGATCATGCTGGGCTCCGGTGGTGGCGAGGAATTCCTCTAAGCCATGCAGCCTAAACGTGGGATTATGTTGCCCTGTCGTCTGGTAGTCGCGAGGAGCGTCTCTAAAGCATGAATAACAACAAGCTGCGCGGCTATGTCAGGCCCGAAGAGGATGAGAGTCAGGTGCAGGCCTGGGGCTGGCCCGAGATGGAAGTCGAGTCCGAGATCCAGGTCAATGCCCTGGGGCTTGGCCCGGACTGGTACCGGCAGGAACAGGAAGCCGAGGCTCCCATCGAAGAGCCCGAGGAGGAGCCCGCTCCCAGCATCACAGCAGAAGAGCTGGAAGCCATTCGTCAGGCCGCCTGGGAAGAGGGCATGCGTGAGGGGCGAGAAGCAGGTTTTGCCAAGGGCTTGGAAGAGGGCAAGCTGGAAGGCTTGCAGCAGGGTCATCAGGCCGGTCTGGAGCAGGGCAGGGAAGAGGGGTTCGCCATGGGCCAGGAGCAGGTGGAGCAGCAGATTGCCCACTGGCAGGGACTGGCGGATCGTCTCGCCAACCCGCTGAGCGAGCAAGACAGCGCGGTGGAGCAACAGCTCATCGCCCTGGTGCAGCAGCTCGCCCGCGCCCTCATTCGTCACGAGGCCGAGACCTCCCCCAGGCTGCTGCTCGAGGCGCTCAAGCAGGGGCTCTCCCTGCTGCCCGCCGCCGAGCAGGGGGTCACCCTGATGTTGCACCCGGATGATGTGGCCCGGGTCGAGCAGGCCTTCGGCGCCGAGGAGTGTGCCAAGCGTCATTGGCGCCTGCGCAGTGAACCCACCCTCTCTCCCGGCGATCTGCAACTGGCCACCGAGCTCTCCAGCATAGATCTGACCCTCTCGGGGCGCATCGATCAGCTGCTGCGCAACTTCCTGCGCGACAATGCCGAGTAACGGCATGTTCCGTGCTCTCTACGAGGCATCGCGCTGCTGTGCTGTATTTCCCTGTGTGACAATGCCGAGTCACCCTGTGACCCGGCATCTTTCCCCTTTCTCTCTGGAGGCGCGATGACAGCGTCCTTGCTCAATCGGCTGCAAGGCTACCGGGTGCGCGATGTCGCCCCCATTCCACCGGTGGCGGGCAAGCTGACCCGGGTGGTGGGCCTGACCCTGGAGGCCATCGGCTGCCGCGCCGCCATCGGCGCCCTCTGTCGCATCGATACCCAGGATGGCGCCCTGGAGGCCGAGGTGGTCGGCTTCTCCGGCGATCGGCTGTTCCTGATGCCGAGCGAACAGCTCAAGGGGGTCATCCCGGGGGCCCGGGTGGTGCCCATCACCGAGGATCACGGCATTCCGGTGGGCATGAACCTGCTCGGCCGGGTCATCGACGGCATAGGCCAGCCCCTTGACGGGCTCGGTCCCATCATCTCCTCCCAGACGGTGCAGTTCGCCCAGCAACGCATCAACCCGCTCGCCCGCCGGGCCATCCATCAGCCGATGGACGTGGGGGTGCGTGCCATCAACGCCGTGCTCACCGTGGGGCAAGGCCAGCGCATGGGGCTGTTCGCCGGCTCCGGCGTCGGCAAGTCGGTGCTGCTCGGCATGATGACCCGCGGCGCCGCGGCGGACGTGGTGGTGGTTGGCCTCATCGGCGAGCGGGGCCGGGAGGTAAAGGAGTTTATCGAAGAGATCCTCGGGGCCGAGGGGCGCGAGCGCGCCGTGGTGGTGGCTGCCCCCGCCGATGCCTCGCCGCTGATGCGGCTCAAGGGCTGCGAGACGGCGCTCGCCATCGCCGAATACTTCCGCGAGCAGGGCCTCAACGTGTTGCTGCTGATGGACTCCCTCACCCGTTACGCCCAGGCCCAGCGCGAGATCGCCCTGGCGGTGGGCGAGCCGCCGGCCACCAAGGGCTATCCACCCTCGGTGTTTGCCAAATTACCGGCGCTGGTGGAGCGGGCCGGCAACGGCAGCGACGGCCAGGGTTCCATCACCGCCTTCTTCACCGTGCTGACGGAGGGGGACGACCTGCAGGATCCCATCGCCGACGCGGCGCGGGCCATCCTCGACGGCCACATAGTGCTGGCGCGGGAGCTGGCGGATGCGGGCCACTATCCGGCCATCGACATCGAGAAGTCCATCAGCCGGGTCATGCCCATGGTCACCTCGCCGGAGCACATGGAGCTGGCGCGCACCTTCAAGCAGTTCTACTCCCTCTATCAGCAGAACCGGGATCTCATCACCATAGGCGCCTACAGCCAGGGCTCGGATCCCCGCATCGACAGGGCCATCATTCAGAAACCCTATCTGGATCAGTTCTTGCAGCAGAAAATGCGCGAGGTGATTCCCTACGACGAAGGCCTGCAATCCCTGCATATGGTGGCCATGCCACTGATGCGCTGACGAGATGAACCGGGTGGAGTATTGGAATGAGTAAAGGCTTGGAATTGTTGGCCACCAGGTTGGTCGAGGCGGAGCAGCAGGCGGCCATGGCGCTGGCCAAGGCCCAGCAGGACTTGAAGCTGTTCATGGATCAGCAAGAGGCGCTGAACCAGTACCGCCAGATCTACCACCAGCAGTGGACAGATCGGGGTCTGCAAGGGATCACCCCCCAGCAGAACAGCCAGTATCACGCCTTCATCAGCAAGCTTGAAAATGCGGCGACCCAGCAGTACGAAGGGGTGCTGCAGGTGCGCGAGGCGCTGGGATTGTGCCGCACCCAATGGCTGGAGGCCCAGCAGCGACGCAAGGCGGTCGAACTCCTGCTCGAGAAACAGGCGGGGCGGGTACGCCAGAAGGCCCAGCGTCAGGAGCAGAAGATGCTGGACGATTACGCCATCATGCGGCGCTATCACCATTCTGGCCTGTAATTTGCTTCCGTTTTCTCCATCGTGATAAATACGCGGTGACGGGGCGACGTCGATGTCGCCGGCCACCGGATTGTCGTCAGGGATCCCCGCATGATACAGACCCAGTTGCTCAAGGCCGCCATCCAGGCCACCCCTGCCGACAACGGCACAGCATCGGCCATGCTCCCCATGGGCAACGAGGGGACCGAACTGCCGTTGCAGGACGGTGGCAAGGCCGCGTTTGCCGATGCCATGGCCAGGGCCCAGCTCGTCGGCAAGGGGGCGCCAGCCGCCCAAACGGGTGAGCAGCCTCCCGCAGCCATGACGCCGGATGCCAAATCTTTGGCGACCGACGGGACTCCCGCCTCGACGCCGCCAACGTCTGACAAGAGCGATGAGACCGAGCTTCCCCCCGATGATTTTCTGCAGCAGTTGCAGGCCTCCCTCAGACAGGATGTGAGCCTGGTGGTCCCTCCTGCGCCCCTGGTGGCCCAGACGGCTCAGGCGGCGATGCCGACGGCGCCCGTCATCGACGGCAACGACTTGCCGCCCGAGTCGCAGCCGGTGTCACCGGCTGATGCGGGCAAGCCCGCGGCCACGACCGACGCCGCCACACCGCAGACGCTCCTGCGACCGGTGGCCGAAGGGCGCGGCACGGGCGAGACCCTTGCTCAAGGCGCAGCAACTCCGCGAGGCGAGGCAGGCAAGAGCGACAAGGGAAGTGAGCTGGCTACCGGACTCGGCAAGGGGGCTCAGGCTCTGCCTGTCGATGGCCAGCTCGCAGCTCCGGCAGCTCAGTCGGAAGCTCAGGTGGCTCAGTTGGAAGCGCAGGCCGCCACCCAGGTCGAGCATCCCGAGGCTGTCGCGCCGAAACCCGCCCCACAGCCGCTGTCCGGTCAGGAGCGGGCCGCCTTGCTGGCCAAGGTGAGCCCCGCTCAAACGGACGCCGCGCCGGTGGCAGAGGCGAGCGAGTCACCCACGGCGGGCAAGTCGGCGCAATCCATCTCAACTGAGCACGCTGCCCATGGCGCCCAGGCAACGCCAGGCGCGCACGGTGCTCAGTCAACTCAAGGCGCCCAGGCGAGTGCGGCCAAGGCCTTTGGCGAGGGGCTGGTCAGGGTGGATACCCAGAGTGACGCCAGCGCCAATGCCACCCCGGATGGCGGCAAGTCCGGCGATGAGAGCAGCCAAACCAGAGCGGCCGCCGAGCCGGAGGCCAAACCGGGACAGACGCCGGCAGCCAAGTCCGAAACCCAGGCTGCCACCCAGGTCGCCGCCGGGAGCGGGGCGCCCGCCGGCGTGGATCCCGAGCCTGTGCTGACGACGGCGCCGCAGATCCTGGCGCGCCACGAATCTCAGGGGCCACAAGCCTCGCTGACGGCCCTGTCGGCCGGTATCCAGCAGATGGAGGCCGAGCCCGCAGTCGCGGCCAGGGTGGCCGTCGAGCTCAAGCAGACCGACATGAAGTCAAAGCTGGATGAGCCCGGTACGCCTGCGCTGGAAACCAAGTCGGTCGAGCAGAGCGAATCGACACCGGCCCCGCAGCATGCACAGGCCCAGCCCGGCGAGAGCAGGCCGGCGGCCGAAGTAGCGGCCAGGCGGGAGGCTCAGACCCTGCCGCACCTCAAGTTGGCCACACCGGAAGCACCTGAGCAGTTGCACCAGAAGGTGAACCTGATGCTGACGGACAAGTTGCAGCAGGCGGAGCTCCAGCTCGATCCCCTCGGGCTTGGCAAGATGAAGATCCAGATACAGATGGGGGCTGACAACCAGGCCAGCGTCCACTTCGTGGTGCAGCATGGCCAGACCCGGGAGATGCTGGAGCAGGCCATGCCGCGTCTGCGGGACATGCTGGCGGGGCAGGGGATCCAGCTCGGCCAGACCCAAGTGCAACAACAGTCACAGCAGCAGGCGCAGCAGGGACAACAGCAGCAATCTCAAGGCCAGTCGACCTTCAACGGTCAGGGTCAGCAGGGCCGGCAGGAGGGCGGATCTTTCGGCGGCAGCGGCCAGGGGAAGGGAGAGCATGGGGCCCGCGCCATGAGTCTGCTGGTGGAATCGACAAACGACAGCGGAATTGATTTCTATGCTTGATGCCTGCCTGAGTAAGTTTATGATATCGAACCAGTTTAGGACCAGGGTGGACAAGGGATGGCAGACGATAACGAACTGACGCTGAAGGACCCGGCGGCAGCCAAGAAAAAGAAGCTGATCATGATAGTCGCCCTCGCCGTCATCGTGCTGGGGGGCGGCGGAGCCGGTGCCTGGTTCATGCTGGCGGGCGAGGACAAACCCGCGGCCGAGGAGGCCAAGCCACAAGCCAGCACGCCAGAGCCATCGCTCTATGTCGCCATGTTGCGCCCCTTCGTGTTCAATGTGGCGGGTGGGCAGCGGGATCGGCTGGTGCAGATCAAGATCCAGCTGATGGTGCGCGGCGCCGCCGATGAGGCGCTGGCCAAGCAGAATACCCCCCTGATCGAAGGCACCCTGCTGCGGGTCTTCAGCGCGGCCACCGCCGAGCAGCTGATGACTTTCGAGGGCAAGGAGAAGCTGCGCCAGGATTCACTGGAAGAGTGTCGCCGGGTGCTCAATGACCTGGTCTCTTCCCCCGTAATAGAACAAGTGCTGTTTACCGGCTTTGTCATGCAATGAAAGGTGAAGCGTGAGCGATCTGTTAAGTCAGGACGAAATTGATGCCCTCTTGCACGGTGTCGATGATGTCGAAGAGGAAGAACTAGGGGCGGCCGGGGATCCCGGCATCGCCCAGTTCGATTTCTCTTCCCAGGACCGTATCGTCCGTGGCCGCATGCCGACCCTGGAGCTGGTGAACGAGCGGTTCGCCCGCCACATGCGCATCAGCCTGTTCAACATGATGCGACGCACCGCCGAGGTCTCTATCAACGGCGTGCAGATGCTGAAATTCGGTGAGTACGTACACACCCTGTTCGTGCCGACCAGCCTGAACATGGTGCGCTTCCGTCCCCTCAAGGGCACGGCGCTGATCACCATGGAGGCCCGCCTGGTGTTCATCCTGGTGGAGAACTTCTTCGGCGGCGACGGGCGCTACCACGCCAAGATCGAGGGCCGCGAGTTCACCCCCACCGAGCGGCGCATCATCCAGATGCTGCTCAAGCTGGTGTTCGAGGACTACAAGGACGCCTGGGCGCCGGTGATGGACGTGGGCTTTGAGTATCTCGACTCCGAGGTCAACCCGGCCATGGCGAACATCGTCAGCCCCACCGAGGTGATAGTGGTGAGTTCCTTCCACATCGAGCTCGATGGCGGTGGCGGCGACTTCCACGTGGCCATGCCCTACTCCATGCTGGAGCCCATCCGAGAGTTGCTCGATGCCGGTGTGCAGAGCGACAAGGGCGACACCGACGTGCGCTGGAGCAAGGCGCTGCGCGACGAGATCATGGACGTCAAGGTGGAGCTCAAGGCCAAGCTGCTGGAGACAGAGCTGACCCTGCGGGATCTGATGGAGCTCAAACCCGGCGACATCATCCCGGTGGAGATGCCGGAGAACCTGCTGGTCTACGTGGAGGACTTGCCGACCTTCCACGCCAAGATGGGGCGCACCAAGGAAAACGTGGCGCTCAAGATAGTCGACAAACTCAAACGCCCTGACGGGGTCAAGACAGAGATGCATCTGGTGACCCGTGGGGGCGTGCGCATCGATGGCGAGGCCGAGCTGGAAGAGCTCGAGCGCAGCATCGAAGACAAACACTCTTAACAGACCCGTCGTATCAGACGCGGGTCACGAAGCAGCATAAGGAAGCAAGATGAGCGGAACCGATGACGAGCAGGATTTGATGGCAGATGCCTGGGCGGCTGCGCTGGAAGAACAGGTGACGGCCGAGGCCAAGCCCGCCCCGCTGGAAGAACTCAAGGACGATGCCCCCATCAGTGCCGAAGAGCGGCGCAAGCTGGACACCATTCTGGACATTCCGGTGACCATCGCCATGGAAGTGGGCCGCAGCCAGATCAGCATCCGCAACCTGCTGCAGCTCAACCAGGGCTCGGTGGTGGAGCTGGATCGGGTCGCCGGTGAGCCGCTGGATGTGCTGGTGAACGGCACCCTGATCGCCCACGGCGAGGTGGTGGTGGTGAACGACAAGTTCGGCATACGCCTCACCGACGTCATCAGCCAGATAGAGCGGATCAAGAAACTCAAATGATCCGTGTCCTCGCTCTGACATTGTTCGCCGCCCCCGCGCTGGCCGAGGGGGGCGTCAATCCCCCCAGCATCACCTCCTGGCTGCTCTCCAGCCTGATGGTGATCGGCCTCATCCTGGTGCTGGGCTTCCTGCTCAAGAAGAGCAAGCTCACCCAGGTGATGGGCGGCGGCCAGATGAAGGTCATCGCCACCCTGCCGGTGGGTTACAAGGAGAAGCTGATGGTGGTCAAGGTGGGCGAACAGCAGTTGCTCATCGGGGTAACCCCCCAGCAGGTCAACTTCCTCTACCGCCTGGAGCAGCCGCTGGACGAGAGCCAGCCCCAGGCGTTCTCCCAGCAGCTCGGCAAATTGATGGGCAAGCATGAAAAAAGCTAACTGGATCCGGTGGCTGGGCCTGCTGTCCGTGCTGCTGTTGTCGCCACTGGCAATGGCCCAGGACGGCATGTCGGCGCTGACCGTCAAGACCATGGCGGATGGCAGCCAGGAATACAGCCTGACCCTGCAGGTGCTGGCGCTGATGACCGCGCTCTCCTTCCTGCCGGCCATGGTGATCATGATGACCTCCTTCACCCGGATCATCGTGGTGCTCGGCATCTTGCGCCAGGCCATAGGCCTGCAGCAGAGCCCCTCTAACCAGGTGCTGATCGGCATCGCTCTGTTCATGTCCTTCTTCATCATGTCCCCCGTGCTGGATCGCATCAACGACGAGGCGCTGCAGCCCTATCTGGCGGAGACCATAGGGGCCAAGGAGGCGCTGGAGAAGGCCGAGCTGCCCATCCACCAGTTCATGCTGGCCCAGACCCGGGTCAAGGATCTCAACACCTTCATGGAGATAGCGAACGTGCAGGTGGACAAGCCGGCGGACGTGCCGCTGCGGGTGCTGATCCCGGCCTTCGTCACCAGCGAGCTCAAGACCGCGTTCCAGATAGGCTTCATGCTGTTCCTGCCGTTCCTGGTCATCGATCTGGTGGTCGCCAGCATACTGATGGCCATGGGGATGATGATGCTGTCACCCATGCTGGTCTCGCTGCCGTTCAAGCTGATGCTGTTCGTCATGGTGGACGGCTGGAACCTGATCCTGGGCTCCTTGGCCAACAGCTTCGGGCTGGGCGCCGGATGATGTTTTCCTCCGGTGCCGCCCTCACTGCCGTTCAAGCCGATGCTGGTTGTCATGGTGGACGGCTGGAGCCTCGTCCTGGGCTCTTTGGCCAACAGCGTCGGGCTGGAGGCAGGCTAAGCCGGTCAATGGAAAGGAGCCGATAAGATGAGTCCGGAAACCTTTGTCGACGTGTTTCGCGAGGCGCTCTGGCTGGTGACCATCATGGTGTGCGCCGTGATCCTGCCGAGCCTGATGGTGGGCCTCGTCGTCGCCATCTTCCAGGCCGCCACCTCCATCAACGAACAGACCCTGAGCTTCCTGCCCCGTCTCATCGTCACCCTGCTGGCGCTGGGCGCAGGTGCTCACTGGGGCCTGCAGAGCCTGATGGACTTCTTCCAGCTGATGGTGAGCCAGATCCCCGAGGTCGTCGGTTGATGTCTGCCAAGGCAGGCATGTTCACCGGCGCCCTGTTGATGGTGGCGTCTTCAAATCCCTCCCGAGGGGGTGGGATGAGTCAGGGGTTGGCAGTCTCCATGCCGGCATCCCATGGCCGCGAGGCGAGGGCATGAGCTACACCACAGCGGTGATCATGGAGTGGCTGGCGTCCATCCTCTGGCCGCTGGCCCGGGTGAGCAGCCTGCTGATGGTGATGGCGGTGTTTGGCAGCCGGCTGGCCCCGGCCCATATCCGCATGGGGTTGGCGCTCGCCATCACCTTCATCATCGCCCCCCTGTTGCCCCCCATGCCCAAGATAGAGCTGTTCTCCGTCGGCAGTTTTCTGGTGCTGGGGCAGCAACTGCTCATCGGTGTGGCCCTGGGCCTCATGACCCAGTTCCTGCTGGAGAGCTTCGTGATGGCCGGTCAGGTCATCGCCATGCAGACCAGCCTGGGTTTCGCCACCCTGGTGGATCCCATGAATGGCCAGTCCGCCCCCGTGGTGGGCCAGTTCTACCTGATGCTGGCGACCCTGGTGTTCCTGGCGGTGGACGGTCACTTGCTGATGATCAAGATGGTGGTGCTGAGCTTCGAGACCCTGCCGGTCTCGGATCAGGGGCTGACCCTGCCCGCCATTCGCAGCCTGATAAGCTTCCTCGGGGTCATGTACCAGGCCTCATTGGTGATGGCGCTGTCGGCCATAGTCGCGCTGCTGCTCATCAACTTCGCGTTCGGGGTCATGACCCGGGCCGCCCCCCAGCTCAACATCTTCAGCATCGGCTTCGCGGTCAGCATGATGTCCGGCCTGTTTATCCTCTGGCTCACCATAGGCGGCTTCATGGGCCACTTCGAATCCATCTGGGAGCGGGTGCAGGAGACCAGTTGCGAGCTTATCAACGTCCAGTGCTACGGGGGCCAGAATGGTTGACCGGGCGCTGGCGCAGTTCACGCAATGCTTGGCCTTAGGCCGGATGATCGTCTGCCTCTCGCCAGTCGGAGGTCAGCATGGCTGATACCGATCAGGAACGTACCGAACAACCCACGGGCAAACGACTGCAACAGGCCCGGGAAAAAGGGCAGATTGCACGTTCCAAGGAGCTGGGTACCGCCAGCGTCTTGCTGGCGACCGTGTTTGGTCTCCTGATGATCAAGGAGAGCCTGGCCGGCGCCATGGTCAAGGTGCTCACCGTCGGCTTTACCCTGGATCGGGATCAGGCCTTCGATCCCAACGCCATGGGCGCCATGGTGCCCGCCTTGCTGGCCCCGCTGTTGCAGCCGCTCGGCCTGCTGTTCCTGCTGGTGGCCATCGCCGCCTTCGTCGGCAACACCCTGCTCGGCGGGATGAACTTCTCCTCCGAGGCCATGCTGCCCAAGTGGAGCAAGCTGAGCCCCTTGAATGGTATTAAGAGGATGTTCGGGGTGCAATCCCTGGTGGAGCTCATCAAATCCATCGCTAAAGTGATTTTTATTAGCACATTCGCCTGGTGGATGCTCTCCAGCAAGTTCAATCATCTGCTGAATCTCTCCCTCGAGGGGTTTCCCGGCGGCATCATAGATGCCCTGGATCTGCTGCTCTGGATGCTGATCATCCTCTGCTGCGCCCTCATTCCCATCGTCGCCATCGACGTGCCCTTCCAGACCTGGAACCACAATCGCCAGCTCAAGATGACCAAGCAGGAGATCAAGGACGAATTCAGGGACAGCGAGGGCAAGCCCGAGGTCAAGGGCAAGATCCGCCAGTTGCAGATGCAGATGGCGATGCGCCGCATGATGGGGGATGTGCCCAAGGCGGACGTGATCATCACCAACCCGAGCCACTACTCGGTGGCGCTGAAATACGATGCGAGCAAACCCGGCGCGGCCCCCAAGGTGCTGGCCAAGGGGGTGGACGAGGTGGCGATGAAGATCCGGGAGATCGCCCGCGAATACGAGATCCCCATCATGCCGTCCCCGCCGCTCACCCGCGCCATCTATCACGCCACCGAGATCGGCCAGGAGATCCCGGAAGGGCTGTTCGCCGCCGTGGCCCAGGTGCTGGCCTATGTGTACCAGCTCAAGAAGTTCCGCCGTGGCCGTGGCCGGCGCCCGACCCCGATCGCCAAAGATCTGCCCATTCCCCCCGAGTTCCGCACATAGCGGCGCTGCCATAACGCCATCTGCCGCAGGGCTGTCTGCCGTGGTGGTGTAAGCGCTGGCCTATGTGTACCAGCTCAAGAAGTTTCGCCGTGGCCGTGGCCGTGGCCGCCGGCCGACCCCGATCGCCAAAGACTTGCCCATTCCCCCCGAGTTCCGCACATAACCGCGTTTGTATGACATCGCCAGCCAGAGGGCTGCTTACCTCGGTGGTGTAAGCCTTGGCCGCTGCGCCTCCGCTCAAGAAGTTCTGCCGTAGCCAGCGCCTGACACCGTTTGCGAAAGACCTGCCCACTGAGCCTCCATACCGCCAATAAAGGGGAAACCCTGGCCCCGCTCGCCATGGCCCCGGTTTATGTGTGGGGCGAGGGCGACGGACTTCTGACATGCTGAAAAATAAACTTCAATTATATCAATGTGTTGAATTGTTGGCTTGATGTTTGCTTTAGTCCGGCTCTGGCGGTTGATAATTTGAGAATAATGATGGGATTCAAGGCTGGACTGGGCCGTTTCAAAGAGTACCGATGGTTGCTGACCAAGGGGGTGGGGACGCCGCTGCTGGTGCTCGCCTCCTTGGGCATGGTGGTGCTGCCCATCCCGCCGCTGATGCTCGACATCCTGTTCTCCTTCAACATCGCCCTCTCCATCGTCGTGCTGCTGGTGGCCGTCTATACCCGCCGTCCCCTGGAATTTGCCGCCTTTCCCACCGTCTTGCTGATAGCGACCCTGCTGCGGCTCGCGCTCAACGTCGCCTCCACCCGGGTGGTGCTGCTGGAAGGCCATAACGGCACCGCGGCGGCCGGTCACGTGATCGAGGCGTTCGGCAACGTGGTGATCGGCGGCAACTATGCGGTCGGCATCATCGTCTTCATGATCCTGGTGATCATCAACTTCGTGGTGGTCACCAAGGGTGCGGGCCGGATCTCCGAGGTGAGCGCCCGCTTCACCCTGGATGCCATGCCCGGCAAGCAGATGGCCATCGATGCGGACTTGAACGCCGGCCTCATCAATCAGGAAGAGGCCAAGAAGCGCCGTCAGGATGTGACTCAGGAAGCAGACTTCTACGGCTCCATGGACGGTGCCTCCAAATTCGTGAAGGGGGATGCGGTTGCGGGCATCATGATCCTCTTCATCAACATCATCGGTGGCTTCATCATTGGCATGGTGCAGCATCAGCTCACCTTCGGCGAGGCGGCCGAAGTCTATACCCTGCTCGCCATCGGTGACGGCCTGGTAGCCCAGATCCCCTCCCTGCTGCTCTCCATCGCCGCCGCCATCATAGTGACTCGTCAGAATACCGATCAGGACATGGGCACGGCGGTGCTCGGCCAACTGTTCGAAAACCCCAAGGCACTGGTGATCTCCGCCGGCATACTGCTGATGATGGGCAGCGTGCCCGGCATGCCGCATCTGGCGTTCCTGAGCCTCGGGGCCTGCGCCGCGGTGGGCGCCTGGTGGTTGCTGCGCCGCGAGAAGCAGAACAAGGCCAGGGCGGCGAGCGGTGAACTCTTGCCGGCCCATGGGGATGCCCCGGTCGAGCAGAAAGACCTGAGTTGGGACGATGTGATGCCGGTGGACATCATCGGGCTGGAGGTGGGCTATCAGCTGATCCCGCTGGTGGACAAGAGCCAGGGGGGCGAGTTGCTCAACCGGATCAAGGGGGTGCGCAAGAAGCTCTCCCAGGAGTTCGGCTTCCTGGTGCCTGCGGTGCACATCCGTGACAACCTGGATCTGGCCCCGAACCAGTACCGCATAACCCTGATGGGGGTGAGTACCGGTGAGGCGACCGTCTATCACGACAAGGAGATGGCCATCAACCCGGGCCAGGTGTTCGGCCAGATCCAGGGCATTGCGACCCAGGATCCCGCCTTCGGGCTGGAGGCTGTCTGGGTCGCCAAGGAGCAGGTCTCCCAGGCCCAGACGCTGGGTTATACAGTAGTGGATGCGGCGACCGTGGTGGCCACCCACATGAGCCAAATTCTCTCCAATCATGCCGCCCTGTTGCTGGGGCATGACGAAGTTCAGCAGCTGCTGGACATGATCGGAAAACATCAGAGCAAGCTGGTGGAAGGGCTGGTTCCCGAGGTGATCAGCATGGGGAACCTGGTCAAGGTATTGCAAAATCTCCTCAATGAAGGCGTGCCAATTCGCGATATGCGCACTATCCTGCAGACCCTCGTGGAATATGCGCCGCGCAGTCCGGATCCGGAAGTGCTGACGGCCGCCTGCCGTATCGCCCTGCGCCGATTGATCGTGCAGGAGATCGCCGGCCCGGAACCCGAGCTGCCGGTGATCACGCTGTCACCAGAATTGGAACGTATATTGCATCAATCCCTGCAAGCAGGTGGAGGAGATGGCGCCGGCATAGAGCCGGGACTAGCGGAGCGGATGCAGCGTTCCCTGGTGGAAGCCACTCAACGACAAGAACTGGAAGGCCAGCCGGCCGTGCTTCTGACATCGGGGATACTGCGCAATACCCTGGCGAAGTTTGTCAAGAATGCCATTCCTGGATTGCGTGTTCTGTCTTATCAGGAAGTGCCTGATGACAAGCAAATCCGCATCGTCAGTGCGGTAGGACAGAACTAGTTAGCGGAGATGACGGGTGAAGATTAAGCGGTTTTTTGCCAAAGACATGCGAACGGCGCTGGCCGAGGTCAAGGAGACGCTCGGGCCGGATGCCGTCATCATGTCCAACAAGAAGGTCACCGGTGGGGTGGAGATAGTCGCGGCCGTCGACTACCAATCCCAGGTGCCCGGACCCAAGGATGCGCCGGTTCGCCGTCAGTTGAACGATGAGAGCGTCAATATCTCGTCTGCAGGCAAGCAGATGACGCGCCCGGCTCCTGCCAAGGAGCAGAACGAATATTATGCCGATACCCTGGCGGCCCTGCTGGCCCGCCAGCAGAAGCTCAACCCGGCCAATCCGGCGGGCAATGGAAATCCCTCGCCGGGCGCTTGGTCCGGGAATGCGGCAGGCAATGGCAATTCCTCGCCGGGTTCTTGGTCCGGAAATGTGGCGGGCGGTGGCAACCAGTCCGCGGGCCTGACGTCCGCCAATGGGGCGCCCAGAACCCTGGCCGAACAGGGCCAGTGGGGCGCCGCCCCCGAGCCTGCCAAACCGAAGCCGCGTTCTGCCCCCGGCCCGCGTCCCACCCAGGCTCCCCAACGGGAGCAGGAGATGGAAGGGATGCGCAAGGAGATGGCCAGCATCCGCAAGTTGCTGGAGCACCAGATCTCCGGCCTGATGTGGCAGGAGGTGGAGCGCCGGGAGCCGATGCGGGCGCTGCTCATCAAGGAACTCAAGAAGATGGGCTTCGACGATGCCTTCGCCGATCAGCTGGCGGGCCTCATCCCGGAAGACATGCCCATTCATCAGGCCATGGCCCAGCTGGCCGAGGTGCTGACGGCCCAGCTCAAGATCAGCGAAGACGATATCCTGCGCCAGGGTGGCGCCGTGGCGCTGCTCGGCCCGACCGGGGTCGGCAAGACCACCACCATCGCCAAGCTGGCGGCCCGCTTTGCCATGAAGTATGGCGCCGAGCAGGTGGCGCTGATCACCACGGACAACTACCGGATCGGTGCCCATGAACAGCTGCAGACCTATGGCCGCATCATGGGCTGCCCGGTGCGCCAGGTGCGGGATGCCGAGGAGCTGGCCAGTGCGCTCTACCAGTTCCGCAACCGCCGGCTGGTGCTCATCGATACCGCCGGGGTGGGTCAGCGGGATATCCGCCTGACCGAACAGCTCGATACCCTGGTCAAGAATGCCAAGGTGCGCATTCGCAGTTATCTGGTCATGTCTGCCACCTCCCAGCGACGGGTGATGCAGGAGGCGGTGGATCACTTCCGGCGCATTCCGCTCAGCGGCTGCATCCTGACCAAGTTGGACGAGAGCCTGAATCTGGGTGAAGTGATCAACGTATGCATTCAGAACGCGCTGCCCATCAGCTACATCACCGATGGACAGCGGGTGCCGGAAGATATTCAAGTTGCCAATGCGGCGCTGCTGGTCGGTGCCGCCATGGGCTCGCTCGAGCGAGAAGCAGAGGATCCCTATTTCTGGGGGTCGGGTTTTGGCGAGGCCGAAGATTCGGAGTTTTATGAGTAACATGTATATGGATCAGGCGAGTGGTCTGCGCAAAATGCGTCAAAACAATCGAGTGAAAGTGATCGCCGTGTCCGGAGGCAAGGGGGGCGTGGGCAAGACCAACGTCACCCTGAACGTGGCGGGAGCCATGGCCGCCCAGGGCAAGCGGGTATTGGTGCTGGATGCCGACCTTGGTCTGGCCAACGTCGACGTCATGCTCGGGCTGCGGGTACACCGCAACCTGTCCCACGTGCTGGCCGGTGAGTGCACCATAGACGACATCATCGTCGAGGGGCCCTACGGCATGATGATAGTGCCGGCCACCTCGGGCACTCAGTCCATGGTCGAGCTCTCCCCGGTGCAACATGCCGAGCTCATCCGCGCCTTCAGCGAGATGAAGACTCAGGTCGACGTGCTGCTGGTGGACACCGCGGCGGGGATCTCCGACATGGTGCTGAGCTTCACCCGCGCGGCCCAGGACATCATGGTGGTGGTGTGCGACGAGCCCACCTCCATCACCGATGCCTATGCCCTGATCAAGATCCTGTCCAAGGATCACGGGGTGTTCCGCTTCAAGGTGGTGGCGAACATGGTGCGCTCCTTGCGCGAAGGGCAGGAGCTCTACGCCAAGCTGACCCGGGTCACCGACCGCTTCCTCGACACCTCCCTGGAGCTGGTGGCTTGCGTCCCCTATGACACCAACCTGCGGGCCGCCGTGCGCAAGCAGAAGCTGATCGTCGAGGCCTTCCCCAAGTCGCCCGCCGCGCTGGCGTTTCGCGCCCTGGCCAACAAGGCGGCGAGCTGGCCCATCCCGAATCAACCGGGTGGCCACCTCGAATTTTTCCTCGAGAATTTATTGCAAAAGCCGGTCATAGCACAGGAAGACTCCCGTGAATAAAGCCCAAGCATACTTGCGTCATCAGGATTCCTATGTGCTGGTCGAGCGTCATGCTCCGCTGGTTAAACGGATCGCCCAGCATTTGTTGGCTCGTCTGCCGAGCAGTGTCTTGCTGGATGACCTGATCCAGGCAGGTATGATTGGGCTGCTCGAAGCCTCCCGCAATTTTGACGGCAGCAAGGGCGCCAGCTTTGAAACCTATGCCGGCATCCGCATCCGCGGTGCCATGCTCGACGAGATCCGCCGTGGCGACTGGGTGCCGCGTTCGGTGCACCGCAACAGCCGTGCCATCGCCGAGGCCATCGAGAACGTGGAGCAGGCCCATGGCCGGGATGCCCGTGACAACGAGGTGGCCTCCCGCATGGGGGTCTCCCTCGGCGAGTATCACGCCATGCTGCAGGATGTCTCTTGCGGCAAGATCATCGGCATCGAGGATCTGGGGGTCAGCGAGGATGTGATAGGGCATCCCGATGACGCCAGCGGTCACGGTGGCTTTGACGATCTGGCGGCCGAGCGCTTTCAGGGCGCCCTGGCCGAACACATCGCCCGCCTGCCCGAGCGGGAGGCGCTGGTGCTTTCGCTTTATTACGATGAAGAGCTGAACCTGCGCGAGATCGGTGAAGTCTTGAGTGTGAGCGAGTCTCGGGTGAGCCAGATCCACAGCCAGGCCATGCACAGATTGCGCGCGCGTTTGAGAGATTGGAATTTATAAGTGGTTGTACTGGCTACACTGGAACGCAACTCTAAGGCATAATCCGCACCATTCAACCTGCATTCAGCATCATGTAAATGAGCCGTTTTGGCGGCTATTTAGGAGGGAATTTTGGACAAGAACATGAAAATCCTCATCGTGGATGACTTTTCAACGATGCGCCGGATTATCAAGAACTTGCTGCGTGACCTGGGATACAACAATACCCACGAAGCAGACGATGGCAACACGGCGCTGCCTATGTTGAAGAACGGCGACTACCAGTTTGTGGTCACCGACTGGAACATGCCTGGCATGCAGGGCATCGACCTGCTCAAGGCCATCCGCCTCGATGACAAACTCAAGCACCTGCCGGTGCTGATGGTGACTGCGGAAGCCAAGCGCGAGCAGATCATCGAAGCCGCCCAGGCAGGGGTCAATGGCTATATCGTCAAGCCATTCACCGCCGCCACCCTCAAAGAGAAGCTCGACAAAATCTTTGAACGCATCGGTTAAGGAGTGGCAGGGATGACGGCCAAAACGAGTGCCCTGATCTCGCTCGATCAGGCAAGGATGCTGGTGACCCACCTTGAGCAAGGGGAGTTTGAACAGGCCGATACCATCCTCGCCGAGGTGTGTGCCCCCAATGCGGCGGCGCTGTTCGACAAGGTGGGTCAACTGACTCGCCAACTGCACAATTCTTTGCAGGATTTTCGTCTGGATCCCAGGATCCCCGACCTGGCCACCCATGAGATCCCCGATGCCCGGGAACGTCTGAGCTACGTCATCGACATGACGGACAAGGCGGCCAACCGCACCATGGATGCGGTAGAAGCCAGCCTGCCCATCGCCGATCGGCTCAATGACAACATTCAGCTGGTCATGCCCAATTGGAATGCCTTGATGAGCCGGGATCTCGAGCTGGGCCAGTTCAAGGCGCTCTGCCATCAACTGAATGATTTTATTAAGGCTTCAGAGGCAGATGCCGATAAGTTACGACAACTGCTGACGGAAATTCTGATGGCTCAGGATTTCCAGGATTTGACCGGTCAGATGATCCGCAAGGTCATCAAGCTGGTGCAGGAAGTTGAAACGAAGCTGATTGAGATGCTGACCATGTTTGGTGAGGCGGTGGCCGACAATGCGGTGCGCAGCCTGCCGGCGAGCGGCATCGAAGCCGAGGGCCCCATCATGAACCCGCAGACAAGGTCCGATGTGGTTAACGGTCAGGATGATGTGGACGATCTGCTGTCTAGTCTGGGATTCTAATGGAGTGACGCATGGCCTTCGAAGTTGATGAAGACATACTGCAAGACTTTTTGGTCGAAGCATCAGAAATATTGGAACAGTTGTCTGAACAACTGGTCGACTTGGAAAAGCGACCCGATGACAAGAATCTGTTGAATGCCATTTTCCGCGGCTTCCATACCGTCAAGGGAGGAGCCGGTTTCCTCTCCCTGACCGAGCTGGTGGACGTCTGCCACGGTGCCGAGAACCTGTTCGACATGCTGCGCAACGGCAAGCGAACCCTCAGTGCCGAGCTGATGGATGTCATCTTGCAGGCCCTCGATGCCATCAACGTCATGTTTGCCCAGGTACAGAACCGGGAGCCGACCAGCCCGGCTTCCGCCGATCTTCTGCACGATCTGCACGAGCTGTGCAAGCCCGAAGGGCAAGAACGGCTGAGAACCGCCAGCATCGTCGCCGCCCCGCAACCCGAACCCGTGCCTGAGCCAGTGATCGTCCCCGAGGTGGTGCCTGTTGCCGTCAATGGCGGTGGCTCCATCGACGAGATTTCCGCCGATGAGTTCGAGCGGCTGCTCGATGAGCTGCACGGTGCCGGCAAGGCACCGACGGTGTCGGTTGCCCCTGTCTTGAGCGGCTCTGGCGACATCACAGACGACGAATTCGAGGCGCTGCTCGATCAGCTGCACGGCCAGGGCCAGCACGGCGGAGCCCCCGATTTGAGCCCGCTGCAGTCGGTACAAAAAGAGGTGGACGAGCTCATCGATGACGACGAGTTCGAGCGCCTGCTGGATGAGTTGCACGGCCGCGGCCAGGCGCCGCAGCACAATATGGCGGCACCGACGCCAGCACCTATCGCCCCGACTCCCGCGCCTGTGGTTCAGCCCAGCGCTGCCGCCAGCCCGGCGCCGGTTGCCAAAGCCGCCCTCGCGGTCGCCAAGCCAGCACCGGCCCCTGCGCCAGCCAAGCAGGCCGCCCCCGCCGAGAGCAGCACGGTACAGAACGACACCACGGTGCGGGTGGATACCAAGACCCTGGACGTCATCATGAACATGGTGGGCGAGCTGGTCCTGGTGCGTAATCGTCTGGTGAGCCTCGGCGTCGCCAGCAATGACGAAGAGATGTCCAAGGCGGTGGCCAACCTGGATGTGGTGACTGCCGATCTGCAGGGTGCTGTCATGAAGACCCGCATGCAGCCCATCAAGAAGGTATTCGGTCGCTTCCCCCGTGTGGTACGCGATCTGGCCCGCACCCTCAAGAAAGACATCGAGTTGGTGATGGTCGGGGAGGAGACGGATCTCGACAAGAACCTGGTGGAGGCCCTGGCCGATCCCCTGGTTCACCTGGTGCGCAACTCCTGCGATCACGGCGTCGAGATGCCGGATGTGCGCGAGAAGGCGGGCAAGCCCCGTCAAGGCACCATCACCCTGAGCGCCTCCCAGCAGGGGGATCATATCCTGCTCTGCATCGAAGACGACGGCGCCGGCATGGATCCGGAGAAGCTGAAGTCCATCGCCATCAGCCGTGGCGTGCTGGATGCTGACAGCGCGGCGCGCATGAGCGATAACGACGCCTATAACCTGATTTTTGCTCCCGGTTTCTCTACCAAATCGGAGATTTCCGATATTTCCGGTCGTGGCGTCGGCATGGACGTGGTGAAAACCAGCATCGTCAGCTTGAATGGCTCGGTCCACATAGATTCGACCTGGGGCAAGGGCACTCGGCTGGAAATCAAGGTGCCCCTCACCCTGGCCATCTTGCCGACCCTGATGGTGGAGGTGGGCAAGCAGACTTTCGCCCTGCCACTCGGCTGCGTGAACGAAATTTTCCACCTGGATCTGAAGAAGGCCAACGTGGTCGACGGCCAGCTCACCATCATAGTGCGCGACAAGGCGATCCCGCTGTTCTATCTGCACAAGTGGCTGGTGCGCGGCGCCGGCAAGACGGCGCGCCAGGACACAGGCCACGTGGTCATAGTCCAGATCGGTACCCAGCAGGTGGGCTTCGTGGTGGATAACCTCATCGGCCAGGAAGAGGTGGTCATCAAACCGCTGGACAACCTGCTGCAAGGCACCCCGGGCATGGCTGGCGCGACCATCACCAGCGACGGCGGCATCGCCCTCATTCTGGACGTGCCCAGCCTGCTCAAGGCCTATGCACGTCGCCACTGAGAGTTCTGGCCCAAGGAGTTAGAAGAATAACAATGGCAGTCAAGGTACTAGTGGTCGACGATTCAAGTTTCTTCCGCCGCAGGGTGAGCGAGATCATCAATCAGGATCCCCTGATGACGGTGATCGACACGGCCCAGAATGGGCGGGAGGCGGTAGACAAGGCGCTGCAGTTGCGGCCCGACGTCATCACCATGGACATAGAGATGCCGGTGCTGGACGGGATCAGCGCCGTGCGCGAGATCATGGCCAAGTGCCCGACACCCATACTGATGTTCTCTTCGCTGACCCATGAGGGCGCCAAGGCGACCCTGGATGCGCTGGATGCCGGTGCCCTCGATTTCCTTCCCAAGAAGTTTGAAGACATCGCCCGCGACAAGGATGAGGCGGTCAGGTTGCTGCAACAGCGCGTCAGGGAGATTGCCCGCAAGCGCTTCCTGATGGCGGCCAAACCCAGGGCGCCGGAGCCTTTGGCACGTCCCGTGCTCGGCGGCGCTGCCAGTTCCGCTGGCGCTGCCGGGCGCGTTGCCGAGCGCCAGCTTGAGCCCGTCCGGGCGCCGAGCGCTCCCGCCAGCTTCAAGCGCAGCGGCAAGAGCTATCAGCTGGTGGCCATCGGTACCTCCACCGGCGGCCCCGTGGCACTGCAGAATGTGCTGACCAAGCTACCCGGCGACTTCCCGCACCCCATCTTGCTGATCCAGCATATGCCGGCGACCTTTACCGCCGCCTTTGCCGCTCGCCTCAACGGCCTGTGTCAGATTGGGGTCAAGGAGGCCGAGGACGGCGACGTGCTCAAACCCGGTCACGCCTACCTTGCCCCCGGTGGCAAACAGATGCTGCTGGAGGGACGCAGTCCCGGCGCTCGCCTGCGGATCATCGAGGGCAATGACAAGGTCAACTACAAACCCTGTGTCGACATCACCTTCGCCTCGGCCGCCAAGACCTACGGCGACAAGGTGCTGGCCATAGTGCTGACCGGCATGGGCGCCGATGGTCGGGACGGTGCTCGCCTGCTCAAGGAGCAGGGGGCGACCATCTGGGCCCAGGATGAAGCCTCCTGCGTCGTCTACGGCATGCCCCAGGCGGTCGCCAAGGCTGGCATAGCGAGCGAATCCCTGCCACTGGATCGGGTGGCGCAGCGCATCCTGGTCGAGTTGGGTCGCTGAGCATGGGCATGCTTGGTCTGGTGCTGGCGTTGGGTGCCGTCGCGGTGGCCCAGTGGTGGCACGGTGGCAGCCTGCTGACCCTGCTCGATGGCCCGGCCTTCGTCATCGTCGTTGGCGGTACTTGGGGCGCGGTGATCCTGCAGACGCCCCGCAAGTACATGCTGGCGGCGCTCGGGCAGGTGCGCTGGATGCTGTTCCCGCCTAAGTGGGATCTGGCCCAGCAAGCCGAGCGGCTGCAAAGCTGGGCCCAGTTTGCCCGCCAGCAGGGTCTGCTGGCGCTGGAAAACCAGGCCGAGGAGGAGACAGAACCCTTCACGCGTCAGGGCCTCACCATGATTGTGGACGGGGTTTCCATCGAAGATATCCGTCGACTGCTGGAGGCGGACATCGACATCGAGCAGGAGCGCAACGAGCACGCCGCCCGAGTCTTCGAGGCCATGGGGGGCTACAGCCCGACCATCGGCATCATAGGGGCGGTGATCGGCCTCATCCAGGCCATGTTTCATCTGGAGGAGCCGAGCACTCTCGGTGCCGGCATCGCCATCGCCTTCGTCGCGACCATCTACGGGGTGGGGTTTGCGAACCTCATTTATCTGCCTGTCGCGAATCGTCTTAGAGCATTCCACTACCAATATGGCCTTTACCAGGAAATGACCCTGGAGGGACTGCTGGCCATCGCCCACGGGGAGAACGGCCTGCAGGTTGAGCGGCGGCTGCGGGCCTATCTGAAAGGGGAGTAGCCGAGTCTTGGCACTCGTCCAGAGGGAGACCGATTGGCAGAGCAAGGGCGGTTACGGGGTTATCTGACTGAAGGAAAATAGCCATGCGCAAGCGCTACCGTTTGCACCTGCAGGGACGAGAGCACCTCGATCGCTGGCTGGTCTCCTACGCCGATTACATGACGCTGATCTTCGCCCTGTTCGTGGTGCTCTACTCGGTGGCCATGGTCAACAAGGAGCAGTATCGCGCCGTCATCGATGGCATGACCCAGGCGTTCAATCAGGCGACGCCGCGCAGCGATGGCTTGCTGGAAGGGCAGGGCAAGTCCCTGCTGAACAACCCGGTGTCGGCCTCCCCCTCGTTGCTGGAGAGCGCGGCGTCTCCCTCACCCTCCCTCGCCCCCATCACGGGCACTCCGATTTCGCAGGATGGCACCGCCCTCGCCACCATAGCGCTGCAGATGCAGGAGGCCATGGGCGCCCTGGTCGATGCCGGCGTGGTCAAGCTGGCGCAGGATGAGAACTGGATCACGGTGGAGCTGAGCTCTGGCCTGCTGTTCAACAGCGGCAGCGCCTTTCTCGGCAACAATGCGGCCCCGGTGCTCGATACGCTTTCAGGTATTCTGAAACCGGTCGATAACTATGTCAGGGTGCGGGGTTATACGGATAACCAGCAGATAAATAATGAAATTTTTCGCTCCAATTGGGCTCTCTCCGGGGCAAGGGCCGAGGCCGTGCTCAATGCGCTGATCGTCAAGGGCATAGTGCCACAGCGGCTCGCCTACGAGGCCTATGGAGAATTCTCTCCCTTCGCCGATAACAACACTGAGCAGGGGCGGCTACAGAATCGCAAGGTCGTGGTCGCCATATCCCGCTTCGCCTGGGTGCCCAGCGCAGCCGTCAGTCCCGCGACGGTCGCGCCTGTGCCGGCCGCGCAGCAGGCGGCAGAGGATGTCAGGGTGGTGACGCTGCCCGGCGGTGGCATACGCATAACAACAAGGCAGGATTGATACAGTGATTGTTTGGACGGTTGCCAATCAGAAAGGTGGAGTCGGTAAAACCACCACAGTGGTCTCTCTCGCGGGGCTCTTGGCCCAGCGTGGCCAGCGCGTGCTGCTGATCGACACCGACCCTCATGCCTCCCTGACCTCCTATTTCGATTTCGACTCGGACCGGCTGGAGGGCACCCTCTATGAGCTGTTTCAGGCGGCCAAGCCCAGCGTCGAGTTGGTCAACCGCATGACCCTCAAGACCAAGTTCGACAACCTTCATCTGCTGCCTGCTTCCATTACCCTAGCGACCCTGGATCGGGTGATGGGCAACAGGGAAGGGATGGGACTGGTGCTCAAGCGCGCCCTGCTGCGGGTGCAGGAGCAATATGACTATGTGCTCATCGACTGTCCGCCGGTGCTCGGGGTGATGATGGTCAATGCCCTGGCGGCCTGCGATCGGATCCTGGTGCCGGTGCAGACCGAGTTCTTGGCCTTGAAGGGGCTGGAGCGGATGATGAAGACCTTCGAGATCATGCAGCGATCCAAGCGGGACAAGTTCCGCTATACCGTGATCCCGACCATGTTTGACAAGCGTACCCGCGCCTCCCTGATGACACTGCAGTCCATCAAGGAGCAGTATGGCGAGGCGGTGTGGAATGCGGTCATCCCCATCGACACCAAATTCCGGGATGCCAGCCTGCTGCACATCCCGCCTTCCATTTATGCGCCGGGCAGCCGTGGCACCTATGCCTACGAGACCCTGCTCAACCATCTCGATGCTCAGGAGCGTCAACGGACCCAAGAGGTGACAGCATGAGAGAAACCACCCAGGTTCGGGCCATGGATGATTATTTCAACTCCCTGCTGCTGGACGATGCCCTGCTGCGGGAGAGCCTGGATGATGACGAGGAGCCGGCGCCGGTATTGCAGCGTCAGGCCAAGCCCGCCTCCTTGCCCGAGGTGGTCGTCGCCCCTTATCTCGAGACCGACCAGCGGCTCGAGCAACTGAGCGAGCTGCTCGCCCAGGTGGGGCAGGTGCAGTTCGAGATGGACGCCTTGAGCCATGAGGAGAGCCACGCCGAACCTCTGCAAATCGAGGTGGCGTTGGAGACGCCGATCGAGCTCGAACAGCTGCTGCCAGAGATAGTGCCGGCACCTGTCGTCATCGAGCCGGCCACCCTGCTGGTGACCGAACCCGAGTTGGCGCCCCGGCTCGAGGTGGAGGCCGCTCCGTCGAGCTGGGAGAATCTGGACACCGGCAACGAGTTTCAGGCACTCTTCTTCGATGTGGCCGGGGTGACCTTTGCGGTGCCCCTGACCGAGCTTGGCGGCATTCACCAGCTGGGGGAGGTGACTTCCCTGTTCGGCCAGCCGGCCTGGTACCGCGGCATCATGGCCTCCCGGGATCAGAAGATGAACGTGGTGGACACGGCACTCTGGGTGATGCCGGATAGGTCACTGGATGTCACCGACTACAAGTATCTGATCATGCTGGGAGAGTCCCCCTGGGGGCTGGCCTGCCATCAGCTCAAGGGCACCGAGTTGTTGCGTCGGGACCAGGTGAAATGGCGCCATCAGGAGGGCAAGCGCCCCTGGCTGGCGGGCATGGTCAAGGAGAAGATGTGTGCCCTGCTGCACGTCAGGGAATTGCTGGTGCTGCTCGGGCGTGGCGTGAACATTGAAGGTCGCTGAGAATATCGGCAATACCGTGGTTTTATTGCTAATTTTACCCGTTGACGGGTTCATACAAGGATTAAGAGCATGACAGAGAAGCGCAATATCGCACAAAATCTGGCCGAAGATGAAGTGCTGCAGTGGGTGACCTTCCAGCTGGAAAACGAGACCTATGGCATCAACGTGATGCAGGTCCAGGAGGTGTTGCGCTACACCGAGATCGCCCCCGTGCCGGGTGCCCCTGACTATGTGCTGGGCATCATCAACCTGCGTGGCAACGTGGTGACCGTCATCGACACCCGCTCCCGCTTCGGCCTGCCGGCCGGGGATGTGAGCGAGAACTCCCGCATCGTCATCATAGAGGCGGAGAAGCAGGTGATCGGCATCATGGTGGACAGCGTGGCCGAGGTGGTCTATCTGCGCTCCTCCGAGATCGATCCCGCCCCGGCGGTGGGCACAGAGGAGAGCGCCAAGTTCATCCAGGGCGTCAGCAACCGCGACGGCCAACTGCTGATCCTGGTGGATCTCAACAAGCTGCTCTCGGACGAAGAGTGGGACGACATTGGCTCCCTGTAATGGGGAGAGGAAGTACGAGAGGATGCGGGCTCCGGGTGTGCACGCCCGGGGTCGCATCGCTCAGTCTGCGTTGACAGGAAGGTGATGGTTTGATGATTGAATTCGCAGCCTTGGGGTTGTCCTTGTTGGCACTGGTGCTGGCCCTGGTCGGGATATTCGGCCAGCGTCGCAGCCGACGAGAGTCCGAGGCCAGGATAGAGACGCTGCAAGGGCAGCTCGAGAGTCTGCGCAAGCAGATGATGGAGCTCCATACCGGTGCCATCGGCATGGGCCAGCGCCTGCAATCGGCCGAAGGGGCCATGCAGAAGATCCATGACAGCCAGCAGGAGTTGACCCTGCAGGATCCGGATCGCCGCCTCTACAGCCGCGCCGCCAAGATGGTGGAACTCGGCGCCGATCTCGACGAGGTCATGAGCGAGTGCGAGTTGCCACAAGCCGAGGCCGAATTGCTGATCTCCCTGCGCAAAGGCCGCTCCTGATTCCGAAGGGGAGGCGTTCGCTTCCCCTCTCTCTCCTGCCATATATTCCTCTGCCAAGGCGCGATCTCCCCCACAAATCCTGCTGATTGTTGGCATCTTTGAAAAGACGCCCTCCAATCCTGTGTTAACATGCAGGCCGCCTCTTTCCATTGATTAAATCCTCATGCTGCTTCAAGCCAACAATCTGAGCTGCGTGCGTGAAGATCGCACCCTGTTTGAACATCTCTCTTTCGCGGTGACCTCCGGCGATCTGGTGCAGATTGAGGGGCCGAACGGGGTGGGCAAGACCAGCCTGCTGCGGCTGCTGACCGGACTCTCCCAGCCCTTTGCCGGTGAGGTGTGCTGGAACGGGGAGGAGATCCGCCGTTGCCGTGATGAGTACCATGCCAACTTGCTCTATCTGGGCCATCAGCCCGGGGTCAAGGCAACCCTGACCCCCCTCGAGAATCTCGCCTTCTACCAGAAGCTGCACGGCACGGGCTCCACCGACGTGGATCTCTGGCAGGTGCTGGCCCAGGTCGGCCTCGCCGGTTTCGAAGATTATCCGGCGGGTCAGCTCTCGGCGGGCCAACAGCGCCGGGTGGCACTGGCCAGGCTCTGGCTGTCTGATCAGCCGGCACTCTGGATCCTGGACGAGCCCTTCACCGCCATCGACAAGCAGGGGGTCAAGGTGCTCGAGCGGTTGTTCCTGACCCACGCCGATCGCGGCGGCATGGTGATCCTCACCACCCACCAGGACCTGACCCTGATGCAGGGGCGCCTGACGACCCTCTCCCTCACTCCCCTGATGCAGGATGCCGTCTGATGCTGAGCGCCGTACTGACCCTGATCCAGCGAGAGTTGCTGATGGCCCTGCGCCAGCGTGCCGACATCTTCAATCCGCTCTGGTTTTTCCTCATCGTCATCACCCTGTTCCCCCTCGGCATAGGGCCCGAGCCCCAGCTGCTGGCCCGCATCGCCCCCGGCATCATCTGGGTGGCGGCCCTGCTGGCGGCCATGCTCTCCCTGGAGCGGCTGTTTCGCGATGACTTCAGCGACGGTGCGCTGGAGCAGATGATGCTGATGCCCCATCCGCTCGGGCTGCTGGCGCTGGCGAAAGTGGTTGCTCACTGGCTGCTGACCGGCCTGCCGCTGCTGCTGGTCTCCCCCCTGCTCGCCATCTTGCTCTCCCTGGACATGAAGACCTATCTGGCTGTGGTCGCCACCCTGGCCCTCGGCACCCCTGTGCTGAGCCTGCTCGGGGCGGTCGGGGTGGCGCTGACGGCGGGGTTGCGCAAGGGCGGGGTGCTGCTCAGCCTGCTGCTGTTGCCGCTCTATATTCCGGTGCTGATCTTCGCCACCTCCGCCATCGATGCGGCCAGCATGGGCATGCCCTATGCCGGCCAGCTCGCCATCCTGGGGGCCATGCTGGTGGGGGCCCTGACCCTGACGCCACTGGCGATTTCGGCGGCACTGCGGGTCAGCGTCAACTGATTAATTTTTTAGATGAGCTTCTTATGAGGCTTGTTTTGATAAAATATAATTGAGATAGATCAAGGGGATGGCTGCTTATCGCTTTCGGGGGATGTGATGTTTTCCGGCAGTGGGTATGGTGGGTCTCGCCACTAAAAATTAATAACTGAAAGGTTCTGTGAGCTATGTGGAAATGGTTGCACCCCTATGCCAAACCCGAGCGAGCCTACCGGCTGGCCGGGACCCTGCTGCCCTGGTTTGCCGTGATCAGTCTGCTTGCCTTCGTCATCGGCACCGTCTGGGGGCTGGCCTTTGCGCCCTCTGATTATCAGCAAGGGGACTCTTTCAGGATCATCTATATCCACGTGCCCTCCGCCATCCTCTCCATGGGCGCCTATTCCACCATGGCGGTGGCGGCCTTCATCGGCCTGGTGTGGCAACTGCGCATGGCCGACATGACGGTGGCCGCCGTCGCACCGGTGGGCGCCGTGTTTACCTTCATCGCTCTCTTCACCGGCGCCGCCTGGGGCAAGCCCATGTGGGGCACCTGGTGGGTCTGGGATGCGCGGCTCACCTCCGAGCTTATCCTGCTGTTCCTCTACCTCGGCGTCATCGCGCTCTACAACGCCTTCAGCGACAAGGTGGTGGCGGGACGCGCCGCCGGCATTTTGGCGCTGGTGGGGGTGATCAACCTGCCCATCATTCACTACTCGGTGGAATGGTGGAACACCCTGCACCAGGGCGCCTCCATCACCAAATTCGACAAGCCCTCCATCTCGGCCGAGATGCTGTGGCCGTTGCTCATCATGATACTGGCGTTCGCGACCTTCCTCGGCGCCCTGACCCTGATGCGATTCAGGAATGAACTGCTGATGCGGGAGTGGCATCGCCCCTGGGTCGCCGACATCGCCAGGCAGGAGAAGTAAGCATGCACTTTGCCTCGTTCAGTGACTTCATGGCCATGGGGGGCTACGCCTTCTACGTCTGGCTCTCCTTCGGTCTGACCTTGCTCTGTCTGGTCGGCATCGTCATTTCCACCCGGTTGAAGACCCGCAGCCTGCTCAACGAGTTGCGCAGCAAGCAGGCGCGTGAGGCTCGCCGCCAGGCGGCCCAGCAGATGGAGAACACCCTATGAACCCGAGACGCAAGAAACGCCTCACCATCATCCTGGCGATCAGCCTCGGCCTCGCCGGCGTGATCGGCCTGGTGCTCTATGCCCTCAGCCAGAACATCGATCTCTTCTATACCCCGAGCGAGTTGGTGGAGGGCAAGGGGCCGGACAAGATCAAGCCGGAAGAAGGGCAGCGGCTGCGCATCGGGGGCCTGGTGGTGCCAGGCTCGGTGGCGCGGGATCCCCAGAGCCTCAAGGTTGCCTTCAAGCTGGTGGATAACGGCGGCCATCTGGTGACGGTGGAGTTTGACGGCATCTTGCCGGACCTGTTCCGCGAGGGGCAGGGTATAGTCGCCCAGGGCACCCTCAAGGATGCCACCACGGTCGCCGCCTTCGAGGTGCTGGCCAAGCACGACGAGAACTACATGCCGCCGGAAGTGGCCGACGCCACCAACGGCATGCACTTCAAACCCGAATACACCGAGGCGCAGTTGAAGGGAGCCAAGCAATGAGCGCCTCCTTCCTGACGTCTTTTTCACCGTTTCTCGCCCGTGAACAGGTTCAGGTCGCGGCTCGATTGAAAGGAGCTCAACCATGATCCCTGAATTAGGGCAATTTGCACTGATCCTGGCCTTCGCCACCGCTTTGCTGCTGGGCAGTTACCCGCTGCTCGGTGCCAAGTGGGGGCGTCTGGGCATGATGTCGGCGGCCAGACCGCTGGCCTATGCCCAGTTCCTGTTGTTGCTGCTGTCGTTCCTCTGCCTGACCTGGGCCTTTGTGGACAACGATTTCACCGTACAGTATGTGGCCACCAACTCCAACAGCCTGCTGCCGCTCGCCTACCGCATCTCGGCGGTGTGGGGCGCCCACGAGGGCTCCCTGCTGCTGTGGGTGCTGACCCTCGGCGGCTGGACCGCCGCCGTGGCGCTGCTGAGCCGCAGCCTGCCGCTCGATGCGGTGGCGCGGGTGCTCGGGGTGCTGGGGCTCATCTCGGTCGGCTTCACCGCCTTCGTGCTGTTCACCTCGGATCCCTTCACCCGCACCCTGCCGTACTTCCCGGTGGACGGGCGCGATCTCAATCCGCTGTTGCAGGATCCCGGCCTCATCTTCCATCCACCCATGCTCTATATGGGCTACGTGGGCTTCTCGGTGGCCTTCGCCTTCGCCATCGCCTCCCTGATGACCGGCCGGCTCGACGCCACCTGGGCACGCTGGTCCCGTCCCTGGACCATGGCCGCCTGGGTCTTCCTGACCCTCGGCATCGTACTCGGCTCCTGGTGGGCCTATTACGAGCTCGGCTGGGGCGGCTGGTGGTTCTGGGATCCGGTGGAAAACGCCTCCTTCATGCCCTGGCTGGCGGGCACGGCCCTGCTGCATTCGCTGTCGGTGAGCGAGAAGCGCGCCAGCTTCAAGGCCTGGACAGTGCTGCTGGCGCTTTCGGCCTTCTCCCTGAGCCTGCTCGGCACCTTCCTGGTGCGCTCCGGCGTGCTGGTGTCGGTCCATGCCTTCGCCTCAGACCCGACCCGCGGCCTCTTCATCCTCGGCTTCCTGCTGGCGGTGATCGGCTCCTCTTTGCTGCTGTTCGCCTTCAAGGGCTCCCAGGTCAAGAGCCACGGCAAACATGAGCTGTGGAGTCGGGAGACCCTGCTGCTTGGCAACAACATCCTGCTGGTGGCGGGTCTGCTGACCGTGCTGCTCGGTACCCTGTTGCCCCTGGTGCACAAGGAGCTGGGGCTCGGTAGCATCTCCATCGGCACTCCCTTCTTCAACCACATCTACAGCTGGCTGATCATTCCGTTCGCCTTGCTGATGGGGCTGGGCCCCCTGTTCCGCTGGCGCCGTCAGGACGTTGGCGAGCTCAAGGGCAAGGTGGTATTGGCGCTGGTGCTGAGCCTAGCCGCCGCCTTCCTGCTGCCGTTGCTGCTGGCCGAGGAGTTCAAACCCTGGGCCGCGCTCGGCATCGGCCTCGGCGTCTGGATCATCATCACCAGCGTGCAGGAAACCTGGGTGCGCGCCACCCACAAGCACAGCTTCGCGACCGGTGTGCGCAAGCTCGGCAACAGCCACTGGGCCATGATCCTGGGTCACGTGGGGCTGGCGGTCAGCATCATCGGCATCGCCTGCACCCAGAATTACAGCATCGAGAAGGACCTGCGCATGCAGGCAGGCGACAGGGTGCAATTCGCCGACTACGAGTTCGTCTTCACCGGCATCAAGGAGAAGAACGGCCCCAACTACGATGGCTTCAAGGGTGTGCTGGAAGTGCACAAAAACGGTAAACAGGTCGCCCTGCTCAAGCCGGAGAAGCGGATGTACAAGGTGAGCCGCATGCCGATGACGGAAGCGGCCATTGATGCCGGTATCACCCGGGATCTCTATGCGGCGCTGGGCGAGCAGCTCGACAACGGTGCTTGGGCTGTGCGGATTTACTACAAGCCGTTCGTGCGCTGGATCTGGTTCGGCGGCGTCTTCATGGCCATCGGCGGCGTGCTGGCGATGCTGGACAAGCGCTACCGCTTCGGCCGTCGTGAAGAAGAGGAGAGCAAGGCATGAGCAAGAAGACCTGGCTGTTTCTGCTGCCCTTCATCATCTTCCTGATGGGGGCCGTGTTCCTGTTCAAGGGGCTCTACTCCGACCCAACCAAGCTCGAATCCGTGATGGTGGACAAGGAGGTGCCGATGTTCACCCTGCAGGACATCTATGACCTCAACAAGCAGCACGACAGGAGCATCCTCAAGGGGCGCCCCATGCTGCTCAACGTCTGGGCGACCTGGTGCCCGACCTGCTACGGGGAGCACACCTACCTCAAAGAGTTGGCGGGGCAGGGTATCTATATCGTCGGCATGAACTACAAGGACGAGCGGGACAAGGCCATCAAGTGGCTGGCGGAGCTCGGCAACCCCTATCAGGTCAACCTCTACGATCCGGACGGCATGCTGGGGCTGGATCTCGGGGTCTACGGCGCCCCCGAGACCTTCTTCATCGACAGCCAGGGCATCATCCGCTATCGCCACGTGGGGGATGTGAACCCCGAGGTCTGGGCCTCGACCCTCAAACCCATCTTCGATGCCATGAAATAAGGGAGCCATAGATGAAAACGCTTATTGCGTCCCTGCTGTTGATGGCGGGACTGTTTGGCGCCGGTCAGGCCCGCGCCGCCATCGACGTCTACACCTTCGACAGCGACGCCCAGGAGCAGACCTTCCGCGAGCTGACCAAGGAGCTGCGTTGCCCCAAGTGCCAGAACCAGGACATCGCCGATTCCAACGCCGGGCTCGCGAAAGACCTGCGGGACAAGACCTACCAGATGGTGCGGGAAGGGAAAGACAAGCAGCAAGTGGTGGACTACATGGTGGCCCGCTACGGCAACTTCATCCTGTATGACCCGCCCATGATGGCCTCGACCCTGATCCTGTGGCTCGGCCCCTTGCTGGTCATCGTCATCGGCGCCGCCACCGTGGTGGTGCGTAGCCGCCGCCGTTCCCCCGCTACCGTCCGGGCAGAGAGTGCCCTGAGCGAACAAGAGCAGGCCCGGCTGGCCGCCCTGCTCAAAGAGGAAGAGAAACAATGACCGCTTTTTGGATGGTGATCGCGGCCCTGCTAGTGTTGGTGAGCCTGGCGCTGATCCTGCCGCTGTGGCGCGGTGAGGGCAGCCAGAGCATCAGCCGCTCGGCGCTCAACAAGCAGCTCTATCGCCAGCGTGTGCTGGAAATTGGCGAGGAGCGCGACCAGGGCGTGCTGGCGGAGGAAGGGGAATCCCTGGTGGAGCTGCAACGCAGCCTGTTGGACGACATTCCCGATGTGGAGCAGACCGCCCGAGGCGGCAAGAGTCTGGTGTGGATCCCGGGGGTGCTGGTGTTGGTGGTGGTGAGCCTCGGCCTCTACTACAAGCTCGGCGCCTGGCCGGAGGTGCAGCGCTGGCAGGATGCCAGCAGCCGGCTCGGGGAGCTGAGCAACCGCATCCTGGTGGAGCGGGATGCCCAGGTGACCGAGCAGGATCTGCTGGACTTCACCCTGGGGCTGCGTACCCGTCTCAAGGATGAACCGAACGATTACCGTGGCTGGCTGCTGCTGGGTCGGCTGACCCTGGATGGCAACGATCCCGAGATGGCGCGTGAGGCGCTGGAGAGGGCCTATGGCCTGGCTCCGCAAAAAGCCATGGTGGCGGTGCCCTATGCCCAGGCGCTGATGATGACCGGGGAGGAGGCACAGGCGGCACAGTTGCTGCAGGCCGCCATCGCCCAGGATCCGAAAAACATCGAGGCGCGCTCCGTCTATGCCTTCATGGCGCTGCAGAAGGAAGACTTCCAGACCGCCCTCGACCGCTGGCAGGCGATGTTGCCGCTGCTTGAGAAGGGCTCGACTCGCCACGCCATGGTGGAGCGCTCCATCGAGTACGCCGAGCAGCAACTGCGCCAGCGTGGCATAGCCCCGACCGCCGCCCCGGCCACCCAGAGTGAGCAGGCTGGCACACAGGCACCGGCTCAGGTGCTGGCGGTGAAGGAGGGGGAATTCCCGCTGCATATCACCCTGGCGCCGGGGATCCAGCTGCCGGAAGACGCCCACTTGTTCGTGTTTGCGGTGATCCCCAACGGCCCGCCCATGCCGATCGCGGTCAAGCGTATCCCAGGTCCCGGCTTCCCGCTGACCCTGTCTCTCGGGGATGGTGACGCCATGATGGAGGGCAGCAAGCTGGCAGCCTATCCCGAGTTGCAGTTCAAGGCCCGTTTGTCCCGTGGCGGCAACGTCATGAACAAGGAAGGGGCCTTCGAAGGGGTCTCCGTCACGGTACCGACGACCTCAATTCCTACAGCGCCGATTGACATCCGCATCGATCACGCCCTCTAATACCCTCTTGGCCCGACCCCAGGATGGGGCGGGCTACCTATAATTCATAAAGATTCCCAAAAAAGCTTAGGACTTTCATATGTATCTGCGTTCAGGAGCATTGGCAGTGGCACTGCTATTGGGGGGCTGTGCGGGTGGCCCTCCCAAGCCGGGCCCAGAGAGCCTGGATCTCGAAGAAACCCCAAACCGCCCCGAGGCCACCAGCACGGCCAGCGATCCCCGTGACCCCTTCCAGGGTGCCAACCGTGCCATGTGGGCGGTCAACTACGATGTGCTTGAGCCCTATGTGGCCCGTCCCGTGGTGCACGGCTATGCCCGCTATGTGCCGCAGGGGGTGAAGGACGGCATCGACAATTTCGTGGATAACTTCGACGAGCCGAGCAGCATGGTCAACCACCTGCTCACCGGTGACTTGAAAGGCGCGGGCACCAACCTCGGCCGCTTTACCCTCAACACCACCGTGGGTCTGCTGGGGATCTTCGATGTGGCCAAGCATGCCGGTCTCGAGCGCAACATGCTGGAGATGGATACCGTGCTCGGCAAGGCTGACATCGGCGATGGCGCCTACATCATGGTGCCTGTCTACGGCCCGACCACTACCCGTGAGCTGGTGGGCGATACCATAGATACCATCTACTTCCCCTATGCCCTGCTGACCTTCCCGCTGCGGGTAGTGCACTGGGCGCTGGACGGGGTAGGGACGCGAGCCAAGCTGATCGATCAGGAGCGGATCATCGACAACGCGCTCGATCCTTATGCCCTGACCAAGGACTTCTACCTGCAGTACAACGATGGCAAGGTGAGTGGTCGCCAGCCTGATCTCAAGCAGCAGAAGGGCCAGCAAGATGACAGCAACCTGGACGAGTATCTGGACGAGATAGACCAATAAGGCTTGCTGAAGCACAAGAGAGGCGCCCACGGGCGCCTCTCTTGTTGATTGCTGGCCATAAAAAAACGCCCCGCGGTGCGGGACGTTTTGGCAAGAGCGGGCTATCAGGCAGCCAGGTTCTTGGCCACGAATTCCCAGTTGACCAGGGTCCAGAAGGTTTCCATGTACTTCGGACGCAGGTTGCGGAAATCGATGTAGTAGGCGTGCTCCCACAGGTCGACGGTCAGCAGCGGGGTGGTCCCGGCTTCGGTCAGCGGGCAGCCGGCGTTGGAGGTGTTGACGATGGCCAGGGAGCCGTCGGCTTTCTTCACCAACCAGGTCCAGCTAGAGCCGAAGTTGCCGATGGCAGACTTGGTGAACGCATCCTTGAACTCGGCGAAGGAGCCGAAGGCCTTGATGATGGCATCGGCCAGGGCGCCAGTCGGCTCGCCACCGCCGTTCGGGGAGAGGCAGTGCCAGTAGAAGGTGTGGTTCCAGATCTGGGCGGCGTTGTTGAAGACACCACCGGTGGAGGTCTTGATGATCTCTTCCAGAGACTTGCCTTCAAACTCGGTACCCGGCACCAGGTTGTTCAGGTTGACCACGTAGGTGTTGTGGTGCTTGCCGTGGTGATATTCCAGGGTCTCCTGGGAGATGTGCGGTTCCAGAGCATTGATTGCATAGGGCAGAGCGGGAAGTTCGAAAGCCATTTTCTACTCTCCATTGGCTGGACCGTGCGACAGCGACGGTTGCAAGACATTGCGTACTCTTTTCTATTTTGAAAAGAATTGTTGTTAAAATAGGGGGCCGAAAGGCCCAAAGCCCGTCGATTGTAGCAGTATCAAAGATGGGCTAACAACTCTTGATTCTCGCCATGACTTGGATCAAGCTGCCGCTTATTGACCCATATCTTCTTGCACTTCGCACGGTTTGCCAGTTTGTGGTCTGCCCGGTTTGCAGTAGAATGGCCGCCGAAATCGCTCTAGTGAGGCACCTATGGAAACTATCGAAAAGATCAAACAGCAACTGGCTGACAACCCCATCATCCTCTACATGAAGGGATCCCCCAAGCTGCCCAGCTGCGGTTTCTCTGCCCAGGCTTCCCAGGCCATGATGTCCTGCGGTGAGCCCTTTGCTTACGTCGACATCCTGCAAAACCCGGACATCCGCGCCGAGTTGCCGAAGTTCGCCAACTGGCCCACCTTCCCCCAGCTGTGGGTGGAAGGGGAGCTGGTCGGTGGCTGCGACATCATGATCGAGATGTTCCAGGCCGGTGAGCTGCAGACCCTGATCAAGGAAGTGGCCGCCAAGCACAAGCAAGATGAGGCCGCCGCCGAATAAGGTCGCATCCACATCATGCAAAAAGGGGGAGCCAATGGCTCCCCCTTTTTTATTCAGGCTGACGGTGTCAGCCGATGCGTTCGATCCGCGCCATGTAGAAGCCGTCGAAGCCGGTCTCGGCCGGGCTGACGGTATGATCGTCACGCAGCCGGTAGTTGTCGTTGGCGGCCAGGAACTTGTCCACCTGCTGGCGGTTCTCCTGGGGCAGGATGGAGCAGGTTGCATAGACCAGCAGGCCGCCGACCTTAACCATCTGGCTGTAGCGCTGCAGGATTTCCTCTTGCAGGGCCATCAGCACCGGCAGGCGTTCGGCGGTGTCGCGCCACTTGGCATCCGGGTTGCGCTTGAGCACGCCCAGGCCGGAGCAGGGCACGTCCAGCAGCACCCGATCGGCGGTGCCTTTGAGGCGCTTGACGGTCTTGCTGCTCTCGATGACCCGGGTTTCCACGTTGTGGGCACCGGCGCGGCGGGCGCGCTGCTTGAGGTTCTCCAGCTTCCACTCTTCCACGTCCATCGCCAGCAGACGGCCCTTGCCGCTCATCATGGCGGCGATGTGCAGGGTCTTGCCACCGGCACCGGCGCAGGCGTCGATGACGCGCATGCCCGGGGTGACTTCAAGAGCGGCGGCGACCAGCTGGGAGCCGGCATCCTGTTGCTCGAACAAGCCATCGGCGAACGCCTTGGTGCGGAACAGGGCGGCGTCAGAGGTGACCTGCAGGGCGGTCGGTACACCCTCCACCGGTATGGTGTTGACCCCTTCTTTGGCCAGGGCGGCTTGCAACTGCTCAAGGGTGCCCTTGAGGGTGTTGACCCTCAGGTAGCGCTTGGGCATCCAGGCCAGGGCGGCACGTTCGGCAGGCCAGGCGTCACCCAGCTGCTCGCTGCCGAGTTTTTCCAGCCAGCTCGGGCAGCCATCCATCAGCACCGGATTCTTCTTGGCCTCGCTGAGACGGCGGCGGAAGGCCTCTTCGTTGAAGCGATCCAGGGTCGGGTGGTTCGACTGAGCTATCTTGTGGAAGGCGTGCCAGCTGTGCAGCAGCGGCCAGACGTTCTTGGAGGCCTGACGCACCTGGATGCCGGTCAGGGCGCAATAGAGGCTGAGGCGGCGCAGCAGATCGCCGGTGACCAGGGCAATCCTTGCCTGTTCTTGCGGTTTGAGTTCGATGCCGGAGAAGTGACGGGCATAGGCTCTGTCCAGGGTGAGACCCTGGGCCAATACATCGTCAACGATGGCAACGACCAGATCCCCGGAACGGGGCAACAGTGGGGACTTGAGCATGAGATTAACCTTGGCCAAAAAAGGATGAACCGGCCCCGTTGCACAGGGGGTTCTGAAACGGACAAATCCGCGCAATGATAGGGGTTAGACCGCGTTGGCGCAACCGTCCCCATACGGGGAATGTACAGCGGATGGCGCTGGACTTATCGGCGTGGCGGGAAAATGATGTTGGGCAGTTCGGGCGAACGCATTAAAAAAAGGAATTAAAAAGATGCCGTTGATGAAACATTCTCCGTTGGTGCTGATGGTGGCCGGGCTGCTGGCCTCCAGCGGCCTTGCCGCCAAGGAGTGGAACACGGTCGCGGCGCGAGCCACCGCCGCCGATGGCTACGAGGTACGAGCCAGCCAATACAGAATCGCCACCGTGCCCGCCGATCACTTCGCCGGCTTGCTGGCGGGGGAGTCGCGGTTGACCCTGCCCCTGCCGGACGGCAACGAGGTTGTTTTCAGCCTGCAATCTTATGATCTGCTGCCTGCGGATCTGGCCGCCAAGTATCCCGACATCCGTGCCTTCAAGGGATACAACGAGTCCAGTCCGGTAGAGACGGGGCGCTTCGATCTGGGGCCGCAGGGCTTCCACGCCATGTTCAGCCATCAGGGCAAGATGGTGTTCGTCGATCCCCTGCGCAATGGGGAAGGCTACGTCGTCTATTACCAGCAGGATGCCCACAGCCGGCTGGAAGAGGAGGCGGACAGCGTCATCGGCAGCCAGGCCAGAACGCTGGCGCGTCAGGTGCTGGTGGATGGCAACGAGCGCAAGCGCTACGTCATCGCCATCTCGGCGGCAGGGGAGTACACCCAGTACCATGGCGGCACAGTGGCTGCCGGGCTGGGAGCCATCGCCACCCTGCTGAACCGGGTCAACGAGGTGTATCAGCGCGACGTCGCCGCCGAGTTCCAACTCGCCAGCGGCAACGACACCATCATCTACACGGATACAGCGTCCGATCCCTTCCAGAACGATGACAACGACATCGACATCAACGTCGCCGTGCAACAAGCCGCCCAGACCCAGGCAGGCACCAAACTCGGCGCCTTCGACATCGGTCACGTGGTCAACACCGGGGGCGGTGGCCTGGCACAGCTCGACTCGCTGTGTGGGGGCAGCGAGAAATCGGCCGGCATGACGGGCTCTCCCAACCCGGTTGGGGATGCCTTCTTCATCGACTATGTGGCCCACGAGATAGGCCACCAGTTTGGCGCCGAGCACACCTTCAACGGCACCACCGGCAGCTGCGGCGGCGGCAACCGCTCCCCCGACCAGGCCTGGGAGCCGGGCAGCGGCAGCTCCATCATGGCCTATGCCGGGATCTGCGGGGCCGAGAACCTGCAGCCCAACAGCCTGCCCTATTTCCACAGCAAATCCATCGAGCAGATGCGGGCCCGCATGGCGGCCGTGCCGAGCTGCGGCACTGCCCTGAGCCTGGTCAACAACGCGCCCCAGGCGGCTGCCGGCGGCGACTATGTGATCCCGGCCAATACCCCCTTCGTGCTCAAGGGGGCCGGGGCCGATCTGGACCAGGATCCCCTGACCTACACCTGGGAGCAGATCGATCTGGGCACCGAGTCCTTCAGCGCCGCCAGCATGGTGGACGATGGCTCCCGCCCGCTGTTCCGCTTCGTGGCGCCGACGGCGGTACCGGAGCGCGTGCTGCCAAGCCTGCCCTCCCTGCTCTCCAATACCCTGGCGAAGGGGGAGGCCTGGCCCGCCACCAACCGGGATCTCAACTTCCGTCTCACGGTGCGCGATGGCAAGGGCGGGGTTGCCAGCGATGACATGAAGATCCAGGTGGTCAACACCGGCAAGGCGTTCGGCCTGACCAGCCCGCTCATCACGCCGCTCGCGGCGGGTCATAACCAGACCATCAGCTGGGAAGTGGCGGGCACCAACGCAGCCCCCATCAATTGCAGCAGGGTGGATCTCGCCATGACCCGGGACGAGGGGACGAGCTGGCTCCCGCTTGCGAGCGGCCAGCCGAACTCTGGCTCGGCCAGCGTCACCATCCCGGCCGGTAACGATGGCACCGCCAGATTGAGGGTCGCCTGCAGCGACAATATCTTCTTCGCCATCAGCCCGCTCAAGCTGTCGGTGACCCAGCGGGTGGAAGAGGGCGGTGGCGGGGGTGGTGCCCTCGGCCTCTGGACCCTGGCGCTGGCCCTGCTGGGCTGGTCGCGGAGACGGGGATGAGGGCCGGTTACGCCTTGCTGCTGGTGCTGCTCGCGGGTTGTCAGGCGGATGCCGGCACCCTGGAGCAGGCCGTTGAGCAGAGCCTGACCCTGCAGGATTACCGGCTGATCGTGCGGGCCGGTCGCGGCGAGGTGGCCCCCGGCATCCCGGCCGAGGCGCAAGCCGAGGCCAAGGCGCGCTGCGGCGTGCGCTACCTCGATGGGCTGGGGGATGTGATAAGGCCCGACCAGAAAGAGGATCACGCCAAACTCAGCGCCTACGCCGCCGAATACAACCAGCGCATGCTGGCGCACTGCCCCAAGACGCCGCCGCCGGAGAAATAAGCGCGCCTGCGAGGCGATCACCATGAAGGGAGGCCAGAGCCTCCCTTCATTCATTTTCGGGCCCCGATTTGCGGGCATTCGGGCTTGTACCCCCGGCGTGCTCGTCGCACAATGCCTGCATGCGTAGCCGCGCTGGCGGCAAAGAGAGAAGGAAAATCAAGATGATGGATGTAGCCGATCTGCGCCGTGAATACACCAGGGGCGGATTGCACCGGGCCGATCTGCCGGCCCAACCGCTGGAGCTGTTCGAGAAATGGCTGGCCCAGGCCTGTGAGGCCAAGCTGACGGATCCCACCGCCATGGTGGTGGCGACCGTGGATGCCGCCGGCCAGCCCTGGCAGCGCACCGTGCTGCTCAAGCACTATGACGCAGAGGGCATGGTGTTTTACACCAACATGGGTAGCCGCAAGGCGGGCCAGCTCGAGGGCAACCCCCGCATCAGCCTGCACTTCCCCTGGCACACTTTGGACCGGCAGGTGCACGTCACCGGCCGGGTGGAGAAGCTCGGCACCCTGGAGGTGATGAAGTACTTCCACAGCCGCCCGAAAGACAGCCAGATAGCGGCCTGGGTCTCCCAGCAGTCGTCCCGCATCTCGGCCCGCGGCGTGCTGGAGGCCAAGTTCCTCGAGCTCAAGCAGAAGTTTGCCAAGGGCGAGGTGCCGCTGCCGAGCTTCTGGGGTGGCTATCGCGTCGTCATCGACACAGTGGAATTCTGGCAGGGGGGCGAGCATCGCCTGCACGATCGCTTCTACTACAGCCGGGAAGGGGAAGGCTGGCACATAGAGCGCCTGGCCCCCTGATGAACATTGCCCGGCTCAAGAACTTCACCGAGATAGTGAAGAACAACTTCAACATCTCGGCGACGGCGGAGAAGCTCTACACCTCCCAGCCGACCCTCAGCAAGCAGATGAAGATGCTGGAGGATGAGCTGGGGCTGGCGCTGTTTACCCGCAAAGGCAAGAACCTCATTGGCCTGACCCCCATGGGGGAGCAGGTGATGGAGCTGGCCAAGGGGGTGGTGGCCCAGGTGGATCAGATAGGCCAGCTCTCCTCGCGCGAGCAGCTCGCCACCAGCGGGGTGCTGCGCATCGCCACCACCCATACCATGGCACGCTACAAGCTGCCGGCGGCGATCACGGCTTTCTCCCGCCGCTATCCCGAGGTCACCCTCCACCTGCATCAGGGGGCGCCGGCCCAGCTCGCCCAGATGGTGCAAAACGGGGACGTGGAGATGGCCATCGCCACCGAGTCCATGCACCTGTTCGACGAGTTGGCCACTGTGCCCTGCTACCGCTGGGGCCGCAGCGTGGTGGTGCCTCACGGCCACCCGCTCATCGACTGCCAGCCACTCTCCATGGCGGATCTCGCCCGCTACCCCCTCATCACCTATGTGTTTGGTTTCACCGGCCGCTCCAAGATGGACGTGGCGTTCGGCCGCCATGGCCTCAGCCCCCGCATCGTGCTGACGGCGACGGACACCGACATCATCAAGCACTATGTGCGCCTCGGCATGGGGGTGGGGGTGATCGCCACCTCCGCCTTCGACGAGGGGGACAAGGGGAGTCTGGTCTGCCTCAACATCGATCACCTGATCGCCTCGAGCGTGGCCCATGTCTGCCTGCGCAGGCATGCCCACCTGCGGGACTACATGTATGACTTCATCCACCTCTTCGCCCCCCATGTGAGCCGGGAGACGGTGCAGCTCTCCCTCCTCAATCAGCCCCAGGCGATCAATCCGGCGACCCTGCCCTGGCTGTGAGATAAACCGTTCCGTGGTGGACATAACCACTGCCTTGAATGGAAAAAAGAGAGGCCAATGGCCTCTCTTTTTACTCTATGGCAGTGATTAATCTGCCTGGGGGATCGTATTCTCGACGATCTGTTCACTGATTAACTGGCGGTCGTCCAGGTCGCAGGCGAGATGGACGCGATTCCTTGCCCAACTCCCTGATCTGGTGGCGTGGCCTGTTCCGGGTTGCCCTCAAGCCGCTTGGGTCGCCAGATTGACGAAGATCTGGGCCCCGATGAGCAGGCAGTCGTCGTCCAGGTAGTAGGGGTTGGCATGCAGGTAGTTGCAGATCCCCTTGGCCTGGCAGCCGCTGCCGAGGAAGAACATGGCCCCCATGCGGTCCGGGGTGGCGTTGATCATGTAGCTGAAATCCTCGCTGCCGGTCATGGGCTGGCCCTGAGCATTGATGCCCTCGGCGGGCAGCACGCTGGCGGCGGCTTGTTGCAGCCGCGCGCAGGCGGTGCCGTGGTTCTCCACCGCCGGGTAGCCGGCGTAGCTCATGCTGGTCTTGAAGCCGCGTAGCTCGCTCTGGGCGACCATGTCCTTGAAGCTGTTTTTGAGGATCTGATCCGTCTCGGCGTCCATGGCCCGGATGGTGCCACGGGCCTGCACGTGATCGGCCACCGCATTGGGGATGGTGCCGCCGTTGATCATACCGCAGCCAAACACCGCCGGGCTGAACGGGCTGGTGCGCTTGGCGACGATGTAATCCATGTCCTCTATGATGCGCACCGCCTCGCGGATGGCGTCCAGCCCCTTGTGGGGGGTCGAGCCGTGGGCGGAGATGCCGTGCACTTCCAGGGTCCAGGCCGAGCCCCAGGAGGACATGACCCCCTGGTTGAACTTGATGGTGCCTGTCTCCATGGCGCCGTCGTTGTGCAGGGCGTAGACCTCGTCCACCCCCTGCATGCAGCCGAGCTCCACCATCTTGCCAGCGCCCGGTACCCGCATGTCCTCTTCCGCCATCTGGAAGATAATGCGCACGTTGTATTGCAGCCTCTCCTGGTGGTTGGCCAGGAACCGGGCTGTGGTCAGGGCTATCGCCATGTGGGAGTCGTGGCCGCAGTTGTGGGCCATGCCCTCGTGGGTGGACTTGAACGCCACCTCGCTCATGTCGTGCATCTCGAGGCCGTCCATGTCGGCGCGAAACGCGATTGTGGGCAGGCTGGGGTCGACGTTCAGGTCGCCGTGAAAACCGGTGAAGCCCGGGTAGTCGGTGATCCGGTAGCCGAACTCTGTCATCAGGGCGCGGCAGTAGGCCGAGGTCTTGAACTCGGCACCGGAGTATTCCGGGATGCTGTGCAGGTGGTGGCGTACCTCGCGGCTGAAGTCACGCAGGGCAAGCAGGTCAGGTTCTATGTGGTAGTGGTGCATCAGATGATCCCTTGAATGGAGAAGCCGAGTTGGGCAACCAGCGAGGCGCCGAAGAAGCAGCAGGTGGAGACGATCATGAAGATGAGGATCACCTTCCATGACATCTTCTTGAGCTCCTCAAGCTGACCGCCGACGGAGAGGCCGGCGAAGGCCAGCAGCGGCACGCAGCAGGAGAGGAAGGAGATCTTCGCCACCGCGTCGATGAAGAGGCCGCGCACCGGTGTCTCCGGCAGGCAGATGAGAATGCCGATGATGGTGGCATAGGCAAAGGCCGGCAGGGAGGAGGGCAGGTAGCGCTTGGCCACCAGGGAGGCGAACACCACCAGCGCCATGGCGACGAAGCTGTCCCCCATCTGCCACAGCGGCAGGCCTGTGGTCAGGGTCTGGGTAAACATGGCCAGCAGGATCGCCAAGAAGACGAACCGCATATCCATCACGATGCTCTTCATGCTTGCTCTCCTTTGGAAGAGATGGCGAAGATTTTTTCGGCGAGCGGCAGTCCCAGATAGGTGAGGGAGAGGGCACCGAGGGCCGAGGAGAGCAGGTTGGAGGCGGCGGCGATACTCAGCACCTGCTGGGCCAGTGCCTCGTCCAAACCGTTGATGAGGGCGCCGGAGGCGGCACTCAGCATGGAGCCGGAGCCCACGCCGGAGCCGGCGGCCAGGGCCAGCGGGTGCAACCCGGTCAGGGGCGCTATGCTGCCGAGCACGCTGAACCAGAGGGTGCCGATGACGGAGCCACAGAGGTAGATGGCGAGCACGCCTATGTACTCCTGGGAGCCGGTGCCGAACTTGCCCTGAATGACGGCGACCGAGGGCTCACGGCTGATGGAGGAGCAGGCCCCGATGGCGCGGCGACCGAAGCCGAACTTCACCGCCAGCGGGATGGCGATAAAGATGGGCAGCAAGTTGCCTATCTCCTGCAGGAAGAGGGGCACCCCGACGCTCAGGATCAGCTTGAGGTTGGGGATGATCATGCCGGCATACTGGGTGCCGAGGATGAGCAGGCTGAAGCCCACCATCTTGCCGCAGAAGCCTTCTTCTTTCTCGGTGAAGAGCTGCTTCCAGCCGGGGATACGGTCCTTGACCGGCTTGGCGGAGACGATCATGCCGATGATGACGGCAAACAGCATGGGCAGGATGGGGATGATGGCGATGCCTATCTTGATCTCCTGCTTCCCAATCAGGTATTGGGCCACGAAGATCAGCAGGGCGGTCGCCAGGGTACTGACTAACACCGTTTTGAGGGGGTTGGATTGCTGCATAGTGTGTTCTCTTGTTATGCGTTGTCATTCATGCGCCTGGGCGGGTGGCACAAGATGGAGGCATGATAGGAAGGGGGCGACCCCATTAATGTGATGTTCATCAAGGTGGACATATGGCATTTTTTCATGGGGTATGCCGTTTAACCGCGTCGAACATAGGGTTTAACAGCGAGTTAGCAGCAGGCTATGCTGCCTGTTTGCTGGATGTCCCGACGGTGGAAAATGGCGCTCTGCGGGGATCCGGGTCTGATTCGCGTGATGACAGTCGACCATCGTCGCTGTGCGGCTCACAGGGGGAGTGATGGAGTTGTTGATCGAGGGGGGGCTCTGGCAACCCCACTGGTTGGGGGCATTGCAGGCATGGCGAGGGCAGGGGCACCGCTGGCAACTGCTGCTGAGCAAGCGGGCCGCGCACTATCCCGAGGGGGAGGCGACCCCTTGGGCGGCCTGCCCGCCGGACGGCACCCTCTCGGCCAGCGCCTTGCTCGCGGCCTGGCTGGACGGGGACGAGGGGCCCATCATGGGAGCGGATCCCAGCCAGCGGATCCTGATCAGCGCCTCCTCCGCCTTGCTGACCCTGGCCAAGGAGAGCGGTCTGCTTACCTTGGGCCCCGTGGGTGCGGATCTGACCCTGGGCCCCGGCGATGACCTGACTATGGTGCTGCAACGGCTGCTCGCCCGGCGCCTCCTTATCCCTGAACTGCGCGAGCCTGAAAGCCCCGGAGCCTTGGTGCTGCGGCCCTTGCGGCCGGAGGATGAGGCCGACATAGCCCGTTACTGCGCAGACGCCGCGCTGGCTCGCTACACCCTCAACATTCCTCACTCCTATCCACCTGAAGCGGCCCGGGACTGGCTCGCCCTGAGCGGGCGCAAGGCGGCGCTGGGGCTGGGCTGGAGCTGGGCGCTGACCCTGCCGAAGGATGCCGGGGGCGCTCCCCTGCTCGGGGTTATCTCGCTGCACTGGAACGGCGAACTCGCCTGGTGGGTGGGGGTACCCTGGCAGAATCGGGGGCTCGCCACCCGGGCGGCGACCCTGGTCAGGTCATTCGCATTCGAGGTGGCGAAGCTGCCTGCCCTGACCGCCCGCCATATGCCGGACAACCTCGCCTCCGGCCGGGTGATGGCCAAGCTTGGCATGCACTATGGCGGCCGCTGCATGGGGACGGATCGCTATCCCGTCGAGTTGAGCCACTGGCGGCTGGATCGCGACCTCGCGCTGCCCGAGCGGGTTCTGGCGTGGTTGGTGCCGTTGCTCGCGGACCCACAGGTGGCGGTGGTCATATTGCACGGTGCCTGGGCCCGGGGAGAAGACGGCGGCGCACTGGAGTTGGCCCTGTTTATGGACAATGCCGATCTGGGGAGCGAGCGGGTCAGGATAGCGGGGATCGAGCTGGTGATCCGGCGCCACCCCTTTGCCTGGCTGGCGCGCAGCGATCCCTGGCAAGAGTCCCACGGCGGCGGCGTCTTGCTCAAGGAGCGCGGGGACGCGGGGCTGGATTACCTGCGGCGGCTGCTCGGCGAGCGGCGATAGCGGCCTGTTTTGATGGGATCTGCCGTTCTTGCCATTCGTTTTCCTGAGTCCGCCCTCCCATTTTCGAATAAAGGAATTCAAGTCGGGCCCAACTTCTGTGAAATAATGGCCGCCCTGCTGTACGAGGAGTAATGCCCTATGTTGAGAACCGAGCGCCCCGGCGACATGCTGCCAGTCTATGAGCTGGTGAGCGCCGCCTTTGGCCGTAGCGACGAGGCCGAGCTGGTCAATCGCCTGCGCGAGTGTGGCGCCGCCGTGGTCACCATGGTCGAAGAGGAAGAGTACGAGTTCATGGGGCACCTGATGCTGAGCCCTATCACCATTAACGGGCAGGACGGTCCCTGGCTCGGTCTGGCGCCGGTGGCGGTGCATCCCGACTGGCAGGGGCAGGGCATCGGCTCGGACCTGGTGCGAGAGGGGCTGGATACGGCGCTGGAGATGGACTGGAAGGCGGTGGTGGTGCTCGGCGATCCGGCCTACTACGCCCGGTTCGGCTTCCGCCCGGCCAGCGACTTTGGCCTGCACTGCATCTACGAGGTGCCTGCCGACTGCTTCATGGCGATGGAGCTGCAACAGGATGGCCTCAGTGGCCTGCAGGGCGAGGTGCTCTATCACCCCCTGTTCGACGAGATGGAAGAAGAGTAAGGCTCACTCCCTCGGAATCCTCTGCTACCTGACAACGCCGTTCACTCCCAGGTGAACGGCGTTGTGCTTTTATGCGAAGGCTAGGTGCATTCAGGACTGCTGCTTGGCTTCGTACATCGCCTTGTCCGCCCCCTCGATCAACTCGTTGGCGCTGACAAAGCTCTCGTTCCCCGTCACGCAGATGCCGATGCTGATAGAGTACTCGGGGTAGGCCGTGGTGAAGGCGGCCTCGATGCGATCGCCGATGTGCAAGGCGGTGGCCCTGCTCGCCTCCGGCAGGATCACGCAGAACTCGTCTCCCCCGATCCGGCACGGGAAGTCCGACGTGCGGCAGCTTTCGGTGATCGCCTGACCCAGGGTCTGCAGGACTTCGTCGCCCTTCGCATGGCCGAAGGTGTCATTGATGAATTTGAACTTGTTGACGTCGATGTAGATCACCGACAGGTAGCTCTTGCGGCGGATGGCGGCATTGAGCTCCCGCATGATGGTGCGCTGCATTGCCCGCTTGTTGTACAGCTCGGTGAGGGGATCCCGCTCCGCATGGGCGCTCAGGATCTTGGACTTCTCCTCCAGCTCGCGGGCATAGGTCTCCATCCGCTTCTTGGCATTTTCCACCGCGCTCAGCAGGGTGCCGATATAGGTATCGAACACCAGTGCGGTATCGAAGCTGATGAGCTTGTCGAGGGCCCGCAGCACCTGGGGCACGTCCGATGGATTGGCGATATGTTCGATCAACACATCTTCCACCAGATACTTGAGGGTGCAGCTGGCGGAGAGATAGAGCTTGGGCTCCACGCCGATGCGCTTGTGCACCAGGCCGATGCGCAGCCGACTGTTGACATAGGCGTTGTCGTAGTGGCCGGAAAACAGCTCCTGAATGTAGCGACGCTGGGCATTGCGCAGGCGCTGCAGGGTGTCGGCATCACCGATCAGCAGCGCAATCTAATCAAACTGAGTCTGTTTGTCGTAGAACTTGGCGACCAGGCCGTCGAGGTGCTGCTCTATGATGGGTTGCTGCGCCGCGAGCAAGTCCAGCTCAGCTTGCGTCAGCTTGAATAGCTCCATTCGGCGTTGGATTTCGATCTCATTGATGTTGAATTGCTCAAGCAGTGTTTTCTCGATCAACATGGCTACCTCATGTTCCCAGGATTGGCGCTGGGGCGCGGCTGTTATTGTGTATGTCGTTGCTGTGCAGAAAAGACATCTTCTGCCAGTGGCGAGCATCGCATGAAATCAGCCGCCTTGATGGCTTTTTTAGATCTATCCCATTGTTTTAGTTAATAAACCATGAATTTTGTATGGATGAATGAGCCCCCTGAAATTGGGGGCTTTTGGCTCTTTCTGCTTGTCGGCCGGGTTGGCGCCCCTTGCTGGGGAAGGGGGCCGCGCCCGTCCGTCAGCGCCTGATGCCCGGCTTATTGGGCCAGGGACTTCAGCTGTTGCTTGTCCGGCGGATTGTTCCAGTCGATGGGGCCGTGGGTGAAACGGTATTGCAGCCTGGGCAGGCTCAGCTCCAGCCACTCCTCCCGGAAGTAGGCATAGCCCTGATCCCAGTCCGGATCCTGAGCCCAGCCGGTCTGCAAGAAATGGAGCCGGGTACCCTGACCCTCCGGCACGAAGCGCAGGCTGACCTGGGTCTTCTGCTGGCGGATATGGGGGAACTGGGGAGGGAAATTCCAGCTGAAACTGAGCAGGTCATGGGGCATGACCGCCATCACTCTACAGCCTTCACTGCCACGCTCCCCCAGCGGGGCATCGGGCCTGAAATAGATTTCGAAAGGGCCGTTGGGCTCTGGCACCATCAGGCACTCCGGTGCCAGGAAACTGCGCAGCCCGCTCTCTGTGGTCCAGGCCCGCCAGACATCGTCGATGTGGGCCGGAACCAGAATGCTGCCTTCTATCTGTTTGTTATCCATAAATCAATGAACCTCAAACCAGTCATGGACGGGGCTCAGGCAGTATAGCCCCAGAGGCGATTAAATAAGCAGTCATCTGTCACAGCATTATGTATTCAAGAGGGTCTATTTTGCCCATTTGACATGGGGGCAGGATCCATTGAAAGTGAGAGCCTGTGGTCACGTGAATCAAGGATGCAGGCATGATTAGAAGGATGCGAGACGCGGATGCGCCCATGCTGGCACAGCTGTTTCTCAAAGGGCGGCGACAGGCCTTCCATTGGGTCGAACCCTCCCTGTTCTTGTTGAGTGATTTTGCCGACCAGACCCGGGGTGAACAGATCTGGGTGGCCGAGCAGGGTGGCACCCCCTGTGGTTTCGTCTCTATCTGGGGGGAGGACAGCTTCGTACACCACCTGTACGTGTCGGCAGACTGGCACGGGCAGGGGCTGGGACGGGCCTTGCTGGCCGAAGGACTGGCAGGGTATGTGAAACCGGCATCTCTCAAGGTGGCCACCCGCAACACCACGGCGCTGGCGTTTTACCACCGACTGGGTTGGGAAAACACGGACGAGACGGGCCACTGCGACATCACCGGCCCCTGGCGGACATTGATGCTGGTAGCCGGCGACTAGCCTCTTATCTCCCCTCAGGGCACTAGCGAAAGTTTTGGTGCCCTGACGACAGGTTCTCTGGAACTCGAGATAAAAAAAGGCCACTTCTTGCGAAGTGGCCTTTTCCAAACGTTTGGGCTGGGGGGATTTGAACCCCCAGACTGAGCAGCTTTACCAATTGAACTATAAGGCTTTTTTATTTCTAGGCTGGATTTTGGATCAGGATTGGCGCTTTTGAGGTCTGGCCATCGTACTCGGAAAGGTAGGATCCGTAGTGCCGAAACAGCATCTCCGGTCCTTTATGTCCCATCTGGCTGGCGAGCCAAAACAGGTTGCAGCCGCGGCTGATGTTGGCCGTGGCGAAGGTGTGGCGGGTCTGGTAGAGGTGGCGATAGCGGACGCCGGATCGCTTGAGGGTATAGAGCCAGGCTTTTTTTCTGATGGCATCCGCACCGGCCCATGGCTGGCCGAGTTTGGGGTCATCAAATACATAGTCTCCCCGCATGAAGGTAAACAGCTTCTGGCTGGTCAGTGCTGCCAGCGCATCGCCGGTCAGATCGATGGTGCGAGTCCCGGCCCTAGTCTTGGTGGTCTTGATTACCCCGACCACTTTGGCACGCGACACCAGCACCGTGCCGCCGATCCAGTCGATGGATGACCAGCTCAGTGCGCAGATCTCCGATGGCCGCATGCCGGTAGCGAAAGCGAAGGCAAACAGGTTGGCCCATTGCTCGTTGATACCGTTGGCTGTCGATATGATGGCGGACACCTCTTCCGGGGTGAACGGATCCACGTCTTTGGCTCCCTGTTCAGGAGTTGAATCTACGTCCAAATATCGAGAGACGGTAACCAGCGATACTGGGTTAGATGGCAACAGCCCATCTGTGACTGCTTCGTCAATGGAACTACGCAGGAACGACAGCCTATTGCGCGCAGTCTTGGCAGTGGTACCGCTTCTCACCAGCCAGTTTTTCACTTGTGCCGGAGACAGCTCAGAAACGGTGATCCCATGCAGGTCGGCCAGTGCCTTGTGGCACTTGCGGTACCCGACCATGGTGGAGGGGCTGAGCCCCCGTCGTTCACATTGCTGCAAGTATTCGTCCAGGTAGTCGGAGACCTTGGCGGCGATCGAGGCACCGCCGAACATGCGCAGCTTCTTGGACTTCGGGAAATAGTCTGCATAGGCGAATTGGCCCCGTTCAATCTTGCCCTGGATCTCCCCGAGCAGGCGCCCGGCATAGCGCACATTGGCGGTGGTGTTGGGCAGGTTTGACAGGGGCTCACGACAGCGAACCCCTTTGAAGGTGAAGGTGATATTGATGGTCTCGCCACGGACGGTCACGCCGCGTGGGAGCTGTTTTTCATTGCCCACTTTGTTACCTCCGCGATGTTCACCCAGCGTTCCTTTACTCCGTCCACGTTGACGATATGCACCCCAAGCTGCCAGATGCCACGCTGGATCCGCTTATTAATTGTGTCCCGATCGGTAAGCTCGATGGTGCTCAGGTAGGTGCTGAGTGGGATGGCGTCAGGCATTCTCAGTATTGTGAGTTGGCCCGGGAGCTGGCTTTTTGCGGGGTCGATTACTGTTCCCATGGTAGTTGGTCCTCGTCAGTTTGGTTATTTCATCCCGGCCGGCTCGGTTATAGAGGAAGCATTCCACCTGCTTCCTGCTGCAGACCGCCTGGTCAAGGCGGTATTCCCCGAAGGCTGGGCGTTTTAGTTGGTGCAGGTTGGCCAGTCGGCCAATGGCTTGGGCGCTGACCCCCAGCTCCTTACCCAACTCGGTGGCGCTCCAGAGTTGGCCGCTGACTCTGGGGGCTTCGATAGGCAGATCGAAGTGAGCCAGGATGCGGCCGATCTCGGCGAGCTTGGCCGATCGGGAAAGGGTAGGGGAGCGCACAGTGCTGACCAGGTCGTTGAGTAGTTGGCTGTCCTGGTCGATGGTCAGTTGAAGTTGTTGCATTTGGCGTGGGCCTCCTGTCCTTGAGGATGGGGCGCCAATTGGATTGAAGGAAGGGCCGCTTAATGCGGGTTTCTCGCCATAACGAGTCCTGGGGGGGATAACAAAAAGCCCAGCGTGGCTGGGCTTGGGGGAATGCTAAGGGCTGGACGCTATTTAGCGAAGGCCTTGACGATCTGGACGGCGGCCCATGCAATCGAGGGGAAACCGACCATCATACCAATCACCCATTTCATTGTGTCGAAGCGGGTATCTGAATGGGCCTTACCGACCTTGTGCTCCATTGCTTCGAGCTTTGCCATCATTAGCTGATGATGGCTGTTGATCTTATCTTCAAGGGTTTTATGCCTTTCGGCCAGGCGTTCATCGACATGGGTTAGCTTCGCTGCAATGGCGTCATTTTTCTGTGCTGTGGTGACATTCAGCAACTCTAGCTTGTGGTCTAGCTGAGTACTGAAGTGGTCTTTGTTGCTTTTAACCTCGACAGTTAAGGTATCTTGGCTGGCTTTTAGGGATGAAACGGATTCAACCAGCCATTGGATCTGGCCATTTTCCGTATTTCTTCGAGGCGTTCCCTCAGCCTGAGGACTGACGCCATCAGAGAGATTGCGGTCTGGGTTAGCCACAGTTATACCCCTTTCACGCTCAGCCAATCCCACGTTTCTTTGGCGTGATAGCCCCAGTAGGTGGTGATGTGAAAGATCAGTGCGTGACCGACTCCCCCTTGACTGATACCTAAAAAATCCGATAGCTCTTTGGGGGTGACGATCGTACCCGGAGCCTTCACGAACCAAGTCCGTTCATCCACTTTGTGAAAGTCTTGCGGCTCCAGTTTGGCGGGGATGATCGATCCCAGCTTATCTGATGCATTTGATGTTATGACCGCAAAAACTGCCATGGTGAATCCTGCTAGTTGATGATTCATTTGAATTTGGCAAAGTATCTGGCAGACAACAATGCGCAGTCAACCTTTGGTTGAGTATGACAGGCAATTGCCCCGGACTGGCTGGGGCAATGGTTAATCCCGCCAGCCGCGGTACCCGATAAAACCAGGATCCCGTACCCGCCTAAATGGCAGGACGGGGAGGTGGGCTATCAGGGTCTTGAGCTGGGGGTTATCGGGCTGGCTATCGATGGTGACCCGGGCGCCGGGATTGATGCGGAGGTATCGCTCCCGCACATCAGTAGCTTCTTTCCGGGTCAACCCAGATTGGATAATGGGTTCTTGGTAGCGCATGACTCATCTCCGAAGCTTGGGGTGGCTTTGTTTCTGCAAGTTGTGAATCTTGCGGGCCGCGGTTTCGGCGGTTTGCCGATCGCAGGTAGTACCGCCCGGTAGGATGAATTTGTCAGGTTGCTTAGGGTCGGGCATGACGACGCCGAGCCCAAAGACTACTGCGCCGCAGTAGGGACTTTCGGTCTTTTGCATGGGAGTCCTATGAGTTATCCACCGATTCTGTGAGGCCAGCAGTGGATGGGTTGGGGGTATCAGGCTGCAGACTGCGTCAGCAGTGATGGTGCTTCATTACCCCAGCAGTCCCAGCCTGGGGCGGCCAGACGAGCAAAGAGCTCTATGCGCGGCGCATCACCGCATAGTTTCTCTATGGCCTCGCGGAACTCGTTTGGCTTCTCGCTATGTCGGCCCACCGGCGCCTCGATGACTGCACGGACACTCTTGTCCTTGATAAGCCGTCCCAACTTGCCCTTCACACCGATCAGCGCGCTCTCAGACCCAGCCCTAGTGGTGAATCCCATGCCGAAGACCGGGATCCGCTTCGCCTTGGTCAGCTTGCGCCACACAAAACCATTCATGTTCACTAGGCGGAAGCCCCATGCGCAGCACAGGTCGATCGCTTCCTGCGGCATGCTGCCTACCCACCACATCACCAGCAGGCAGTTCTCGTCGGCCAATTGGGCTACCGGAAGGGCCGCCATATCGGCGACGCTGGTCACGGTGTACTTCGCCTCGGCAGAGCTGGTCATGCTTCCACCGGTGTTGCGGTTGCCAAATTTCCAGGCGGGATCCGCGTAGATCACGCGGTACTTGCGATCAGTATTGAGGATGTCAATTTTCATGACTACTCCTATACGATGCGGCCGGAGACTGCGTATACCAGTGTTCCGGAGTGGCGCTTGAGAGTATCGACATCGTTGTCACGCAGCGCGTAGTAGATCTGATCTACTAGCTCAGACCCAACCTCTATTCCGGAGATGCTCCGGCGGCGAGCCTTGAGAGCTTCTTCTAGCACTTCGGTGTCGATTTCTTCGAGGTCAATATCAACCTCTATCTCTTGGGTGATGGTGATAGATGTCATGCCGCTTTCTTCCCTGAATTACCCATCAGCTTGCGGGCACGAGTTTGCTTGAGGCTGTCTTTGACCTTGAGGGGCGTCAGGCTGTGGTCGATGCTCTCGAGCTCCGCTAGGACGTTCGAAAGTTTTCCAATCCCCTGATCCAGCTCATCACTGCGCAGGCGAATATGCTCCAGTTCAAACAAGGGGCTCTGTTTGTACTCGTTGACCAGGTACTGTTTCACTTCCTTTGGCATGGCGCGCTGCTTCACGATACCCACATCACCATCCACCAGAGGAATGGCATCCCAGTGGTAGCCGGCGCTGGTCTCGACGCGAAACACATACATGTGATCTCGGCTAGCCACTTGGCCATCCGTGGGTTTGAAGGCCTCAGCTACGATGCAGGGGCGGCGATAGATGTAGTAATGGACTCCCTTCACTTCGAATGTCACTTCGGCCTCAAGGCCATCCTGCATCATGCGGTGCTGGACGTTCTGTACAGTGTCTTTGGCTTGGATAACACCCCGGGCTGCTCGCATCAGGAGGGATTCGGTACGCTGCAGCTTCATCTTGAGTTCGTTGTGCTCGGCCTCCCGTTTGACGGCGGATTCTTCCAGTCGCTTTAGCCGAGCCCTGGCCTTGTCCAGCTCGGGTTTGTGGCGACGGCCCTCTTCCGCGTCGCGTTTGTAGGCGTCACGTTGATGGGCTATTTGGGCGCTGGTGGCCTCAATTTTGCGAACCATCTCTTCGTCAGTACGGCGAGCCGCTATCAGGCGAGAGCTCTGGATCTTGAGCGCGCTGTGCTCTTGGGTGATGGCCTCGATCTCCTGATCCCGGGCTTCCAGTTCACCGATAAGGGCATTGAACTCGTCGATATGTTCGTTGGCCGCGTCGCTGATCATGGTCAGGTTGGCAGCGAGAAGAGTTTCGAAACTGGCGATGGCGACCTTGGCCGGGCCGTCCGGCATTTGGAGGATGGCCCGAAGTTGAGTACTCAGGGTATTCAGGGCGAGGCTGGTCGCCTCGCTGGGGTTCAGCTGGGTGGTCATGGTTGGGTCCTTGGAGAAAAGAGCCCACTGGTTTGTGGGCTGGATAGATGGGTTATGCAGCTTTCTTGGTACTGAGCCCAAGGCGGTCAACGTTTTTCTGGTAGATGCCAGATGCTGACTTCTTCTGTTCAGTGGTAAGGCGGGGACCCAGCTGGCTGACTTCGGTAACCAGGGTTTTCATCTCTGAACCAGACTGAGCGAGATCCATCCTGAACAGGATATCGGCGAGGAGGTCTTCTGCTTCGAGGTCCTTTGGCTCACGTTGCTCATTGGTATCTGAAATGGGCTCCGCCGCGGGCTCATGTCCAGCGCTGACGACCTGGGCTTCACCTTCGATAACCTGTCCTTTTTGCTGCTGTGCGCGGCGCTCGGCTGCTTTGCGGGTGAGTTCTGCTTTTGCATCAGTTCCGCTTTGCGGGCCGTCACTCGGGGGCGTTACGTCTATCTCCTCCAACTCATCGACGGAGTAGACCCCGAGGATCACGTCCGGGGTGTAGAGCCGGGCCCACCGCTTGACCCCGAGATAGGCCAACTGCTGCTTAGGGTCATCAGCCCAAAGGGTGGAGTTTCGTGTGCGTGCCTGCTGTAGCAACAGGGTCACCTCACGAGTCTGACCGTTGGCAAGATGCGCAATGACCTTTACGCCGCACCCAGCCTCATCCGCAAAGGTCCAGTCAGGTACGCGATACTCGACGGGTTTCCCCTCTTTCTCTTTGCGGATCACCTTGAACTTGCCGATCACCCGTTCCCAGGGTCCGAAGAACTCGTAGTCAAAGCGCCCCTTGATCGCACCGGAGTTGACGACCACGGCGTTGACCAACTGTGCCTCATAACCGAGGGTTCCATTGACCAGGTGTGTCTTTTGGGCCACAGGGAAGGGGTTCATCCCCCATTGGATCGCCTGCAGGCAGATGGCAAAGCAGTCAGCCTGGTTGCCTCGCAGATGCTGAGGAACAGTTGTCTTACCGCTGGCCATCATGGTTGCCATCTTGTCGATGCTCGTCATGAAATCGGCGTTCATCATCAGGCTGAGCATGTTGGCTTGGCCACGCTCATTGGCCAACACAGGGCTGGCCTCTTGGGTTGCTACTTGATTGTTCATCATGCTGCCTCGCTGCCAAAGAGGTTGTCGGGAAGTGTGTCCAGCGGCTGCTCAACGTCGGTGACTTGAGTGAACGTTATGCCACTCTCATCTTCATTGAGGGTGCTGCGCTCGGCATTGGCCTGATACGTGGGGACGATGATTTCCCCCATACCATCGTGACCGGGCCAGTAGTTGTCCTGGCTCCAGCGCACCACGTTTCGTACCGCCATATTGCGTAACTCGATTGCACGGCGCTGGTCATCTTGGCCGTAGTAGTAAACGCCGACCAAGATGGGCTTGAACACGTCCCGACCCAGGGGACCGTCCTTCTCGACGGCGACAAATACAAAGCTCGGCTTGTGGCCAGTCAGGGTTTCATATCCATCGCAGTAGTGGGCGTCCTGAACGTGGTAGTTGTGGGCGCTGCCATCCCGGGCGAAACCGCTAGGGCTGGCGTTGCGCACGAATTTCAGATCAACAAGAACGTGATCGGGACGCATCCAGTCTGGCCGGCACTTGAGCAGAGCTTTGGTTTCGGGGTGATGCCAGTAGAGGCTTGATTCGGCGACCCCTTCATCAAGCAGTACCGCTGCTTCGGGATGGGCCAAGACTGCCTCGCGATAGCGAAGAGCATGCTGATACTCATTGGCTGTCAGAACCTCGCGGCTGCCGGCCCCTTGCATGAATTGCTCTTTGAGCTCCTCGAGGAAAACAGCATCGGGGTGGAAGGTACGGATCCGCTCTGCCATTTCAGCCTTGGTGCCATTCAAAGGATGCGGGGTCGGCAGGGCATGGATATGGGCCGCACGCTCTGCTTGCTGGATGCCCAGCAGGGCGTAATTCTCGAGCACAGCTTGATAGCTGCCAGATGCTTTAACGGGCTTGGGTAGGCCGTCGTTGTAGGCCTTGATACAGGCTTTGAGCGCTGTACCGGTTCGTTTGTCATCTTCGCCCAGGGTTTGGAATGCTTCGGGCAGCAGTTCATAGGCTGCCTCGTGTTCACCCACGCTTTTGCCTGCGTCAATGGGCTTTGGCAGCTTAGCGTTGTGGCTCTCGATTGCCTGGATGAGCTCCTCAATCACTGGTTTCTGCTCGAGCTTATCGTTGTAGGCCTGGATGATGGCCTTCATCTGCTCGGCACCGTTGATGGCATCTTCTGGCCATTCAGGCTCAACAACGAACTCGCTGTTGAAGTCCTCAAACTCCAGCACGACTTTGTGCAGGATCCGGCCTTCTCGCAGGGCTGCAGTTTGCTTCTGGTCGTTACCTTCTACTTGGTAGTAGTGATAGTGCTGGCCAGACACCAAAGCCCAATCCAAACCGCTCTTGGATAAGCCTGGTCCACCGTGGTAGGCCTCGCCGGGGATACCGGGGTAAATGCCTGGGGCTGCAGGCTCGAACTTGGTGACAATGGCGTCGGCAATCTGGGTTTTCTGGTTGGAGTTATCCATGGTTGGTCCTCGTTTGTTAAATAGTGCGTCAATGGCAGCCAGCGCCTTATCCAGAGCGATGGACTTGGCTTTGTCCATGCGAGCCCTGGATTCGGTGATGATGCGGAATTGACGTTGGTTGATGATGTGGAGCGGGATAGGTGGGCCGACGAGCACAGGCTCAGGGAGGTTGTCAGACACTGGTTCTGACTCTGGTCCACGCTCGGAATAGCGATATTCGATGCCAAGAGACATGGCTAGATCCCCATTTCAAGCCGTAGGGCGCGCTCCTCGTGGTACTCCTCGATAGCGCGACGGGTGGCGGTGCGATGATGGGCAGCCCGGCGTTCTTCGGTACCGGGTTCGACGTTCACGCTGTAGCGGTGCTCAGTGCGGGGTGGCATTGAGCCGCGAAAGCCCATCACCTGGGCTTCGGTGAGTTGTTTCATGGTCGGGTCCTTGGTCGGGGGAGGGCTGGTATTGCCCCATTTACGGTTTCGTGCGAGGTTGTTCCAAATGACACAACCAAAAAGGTGCGTTTATGAAGCTGAGTCCTATGACGTGTTGCCTCTGTGGAGAGGAGGCTTTGGCCGTAGCAACAGATCACAGCAATAGGAAGTTCTTCACCTGCTCAAACTGTGGTGAATATGAAGTTTCAAACTCGGCAGGGTCAGAGTTGGAGAGAAATGGTGATTCCCATAGGCTCCTTACGATTCAGGAGTGGATTAAAGAAACCCCAGACGATCAGCTCCTATCTGTTTCATTTGATGCTCCAAAGCGTGAACTCGTGTTTGAGAGGGAGCCGAGAAAGAGGCTATAACCGTGCATGGTGATTTCCGTTCCTCCGGAGCTCCTTAGAAAATCTGCGGCTTCGTTACCAATGAGGCCATCGTCCAGGGCTTGTGCAATCTCCCGAAGAGCTTGTGCAACTTCGGGGGCGAACCGGCGATCGCCAATCCCATCGTTCTGCATGTGAATGGACACGACTCTGCGCTGGACAGCGATGTTCTCGACACTGCGAGGGTTAGTGAGGCCAAGAATCTTCATTCTGATGTCTCCAACTTAGCGGGCCCATTCCCCTGTCCAGTTGTCAGCCAGGCGAAGTGGGATGAGAGCTCGGGGTGCTGTGCTATCAACAGCAGGGTGCCGCCGCTGATTTCCCGGTAGTTCAGCTCGTAGTTCTTGAGCGTGGTGGGCGGGATGCCCAGCATGTCGGCGAACTTCGGCCGGCTCAGACCGAGGTGCTCACGCAACTGGCGCAGGCGCTTGCGGCATGCGTCATTGAGCGGGGGGATGGTCAGGTTGCTTTGGTCGGTACGCTTTTTCATGGTCGGGTCCTGTGGTGGTTCTGGTTGCTACTTGCTATTGCGACTTGCTGAGATGCGATCCGCCATCCAACCCTCAACTTCGGATTCGATGAAGGCAACTGACCTGGCAGATAGGTGGACGGGCTGAGGAAAATCTTTCTTGTTTATCAGTTCGTAGATGCTGGACTTACAAAGTCCTGTTTTCTTGGTGACCTCACGCATTCGAATGAAGCGAAGAGGGGTCGGCTCATTCGAGGGAGATTTCTCGGTTTGGTCTTTCATATTCAAAGCCTCGTGATATGTGGTTATCCGAAGGTGGCCACGGCTACAGCGGAGCCACCTTCGGATACCGGCTCGGAAGCCGGCACCTTGTCACCTTCCAGCCCTGCATTCCGGTTTGAACGGGTTAGCGGGGATTTGCCGGGCCAGCAAATTACGAGTGGTGACTGCCCAATCCTGGTTGTTAAAGAGCGAGCTCAGCCGAATTTGGCGTGAGCGAAGCCAAAGCATCCTTGCGGTGCTTGAGAAAGAGGCTTTGGCTTCGGCGCTATGAGGGAAGCGCCAGACCCGGGTCAGACGGCGTTGCGGTGGAACTCGGCGCGCCAGTGGAGGAGGGCGCTGTGCTTGGTGAAGCCGGTATTGCGAAGCTGGGCAGCTCGAGCGGCAACGATGTGGTGTTGCTCAGCGGCCAGCATGGCCACAAAGAGGCGCTGTTTAAGTGCGCGACGGCGTGCTGCGTTACCGTTCAGCCTGTCGGCGAAGGCCACAATCATCTGGTCGGCGCGTTTTGCGGCTCTGGAAAAAATGCGCTTGGTCATGGTACATTCACTCCTGTTGGCGAGTTGGTCCTCGCTAATACCCACCTGACTATTCATATTCATGCTGGGTCCTGTTGCTGGGGTTGGTCCCTCGGCACAATGACTGGGGGTGGTTCCCTGGTCCGACAAAGCCCCGCCCTGTGCGGGGCTTTGTCGTTCTTACGCGCTGGTCAGGCGCCTTCTACTTTCCCTGGTTAAGGGCGGGTCCTGTTGCTGGTGGTCGATGGTTCAGTTCAACCGGTTGAGCACTGAGGCAATGCTCATGCGGTTGAGTGCTCCCGCACTCGGCGGGAGCGACTCGCTACGCAGCCGCTTGCAAGCTGGCTGCACGGGCACGGTGTTCTTTACCGGCCTCGGTTTTGACGGTGTAGAACAGGCCACCACCGCGGCGCTTGCCCAGATCAGTGATGTTGGTGATCACCGCCGACACGGTGACGCGGGTCCGGGGGTTGGTGTACTGCACAGGGTCATTCACTTTCATGGTTGGTCCTCTGGTCTGGTTGAAACTGGCTTTAGGCTGTTTTGTATCGCGTCTATCGAGCTGTCATCAGATCGTTCTCGATAGTTGACGGAAATGATTGTTATCGATCGGGAACGATTGGTCAATACACGATCGTGAATTTTTCAAATAAAAAAAGCCCCGCTTAGTGGCGGGGCTTCTTGAGCAGGGTTAGCAGGTGGCCATAGGCCGTGGGTTAGTTGGTCATAGGGCGATGGATTAGCCTCTACGCTCTACCATCCTCCCAAGGATGATCACATCTTTAGCGGAGATGACCGGAAGGCGTTCATCATCAACTCCAAAGGCCCATCCCTCTATGGCAGGTATAGCCCTCAGAAGCTTGGCTTGGTTAGCCCGACTTAATTGCACTAGCAGCACTGCATCGGCTTCAATCGTATTGACCCCGAGATCGATCACACAAACATCACCTTGCACTATCCCTTGCTTGGATAGCTGGTCGTTTGGCGCTTCAACCCCAATAAGCGCACCAGGCATATCGGTGAGAAGCATACGGTCTGAGCTTACAAGAGGAAGTGAGTCAGTCGGATGTTGCAGCACCTCATCAATGGTGAACACTGGAATCCGATAAACGCTATTCACCAAGTCACTAACCACCTCAATAGACGGGCGGCCGGTGTACAGCTCAATAGGATCTACGGACAGAGCCTTTGCAAGACCGAATAAGGTGGAAACCCGAACGTCTTTCAGAGGGTTGCTTAGAAGGTTCGATACCAGGGATTTGGATATACCTGCCCTCCTGGCTATCTCAGAGACGCCAAGACCTTGTTCTTCCATTCTCGCTCTGACTCGTTCGTTAAATGAAGGTTTCATGTCGCCTGCTGCAAGTTATCGATTATGAACAAATTTTATGATGCATGTCGTTCTCATTGGTTGTTGAATGTTGGATTGTTAGTGGTTACGATAGTGAACGATTGCCAATGACCTATACCAAGGACCCGACCAATGAAGAAACGCGAAGTGATTGAGTATTTCGGCAACATGGCCCGCGCAATGAAGGCCATCGGCATCTCCCGCAGCCTCGCTGTGAAGTGGGGCGATGTGATCCCGGCCCAGCACGCAGTCAGCTTTGTCATCGCCAGTAATGGTGAGCTGCGGCTCGGACTTGAGGATTACCCCCTCCTGAACAAAACCCAGGAGCTCCCCACCCAACAGGCCGCCTGACCACCGGCCTGAGTCATAACCACTAGAGGACCAACACAATGGGACGACCAGCATTACCTGATCATGCCAAGCTCGATGTGATCCCCGCGCTGAAAGTGCGCGGCACCCCAGCCCATCGCCAGGTGTGGCAAGAAGTCGGCGCTGAGCTCCAGCTGACCGAAACCGCATTCGCTCGCACCTCGCTGCTGCTCCTGCTCAGGGCTATATCACAGCATGAACCCCAGATCCTGACGAGGGCCGTCAAACGCGCCAATCGAAGCCTCATCGAACAGGGCTACCCCCTTGTCACCGTGGAGGAGATCCTGGAGGGCTCCGGCTTGCCCGAGCGCGGGCTACTCACCTTCACCCACCTCGATGAGGAAACCTACGAAGTAGAGCGCCCCAAGCGCCCTCTGCAAAAGCTCATCGATTTCGTTCTCAGGAGGTAACCCATGACTACACAACTCAGGCCGCCGCGCCCGGCGTCACAGCACGTCAGCGATCGGGACAACATCGTTTTGAAGGCGGTGATCCACGAACTGGCGCTCGAGCTGGATACAGCACTTATCCCGACTGCGCACGCTGCAGGTACTGACCGGCAGGCCCTGCGCCTTGCCCGCGAGCTGCAGGCCCGCACCGCTGAACGTGCTGAGGCTCAACCTAGCGCATAGCTACAACCTGCCCGCCTAACCACCGGGCAGAACACCACAGGACCCAACAATGACCAAGACAACCCAGGCCCTTGGGGCCGAGCTATTGCGCCATTGCAGCCGCTCCTCACTGCTCGAGCAGGGGAGGGCGGCATGAGCATGCTCCTGATGGCCAAGGCCATGAGTATCAAGGTAGGCAATCCGCTGCGGAAGCTCGTGCTGATCAAGCTGGCGGACAACGCCAGCGATACCGGCGAGTGCTGGCCGTCATACCAACACATCGCGGATCAGTGTGAGATCTCTCGACGTTCAGTGATTAACCATATCGACGCACTCTGTGAAGTGGGGCTCCTGACAAAGGAGTCTCGGATAGGGCCTCAAGGGAAGAGATCGAACGTCTATGTGCTGACATTGGATAGTGCAGGAGCTGCACATCCAGAGGTGCAGGAGATTCACCAGGGTAGTGCAGGAGCTGCACTAGGGGGTGGTGCAGGAGATGCACATAGAATCAGTAACTCTTTAGATCCCGTCATTGATCCAAAGATCCCCCCTGTATCCCCCCAGGGGGAAAAACGTCCTGACAGTGGGGCGCCGCGACGAGGTACCCGTTTGCCGAATGACTGGAGACTTCCAGGGGAGTGGGGGAGGTGGGCTATCCAGGAGACGGGGCTCCCCAGAGAGCGGATCCTGTTGGAGGCGGCCACGTTCGCCGATTACTGGCAAGCGCTGCCCGGCGCCAAGGCCGTCAAGCTGGACTGGGAGAAGACCTGGCGCAACTGGATACGCCGGGCAGCCAGCTCGTTCCGAACCGCAGCACAGCGAAGGCCTCTGGCCAATATCCAGGCTGCCCAGCAAGCCGCTCAGGCACTCAGAGAGTCGGGGAGGGGAGACTATGACGACAGCACTCCGCTCTAGCGAGACGACTGCTCTGAGCACACCAGGGGATGCTCTGCAGGTCAGCGCCCGCATGTCAGTGTTCCTGGCCGAGGAGCTGCTGCCGCTGATGGCCGGGATCTGGCCCGCCAGTGCTAACCAGCTGGACAGCAATGCCCGAGGCGTGGCGCTGGCCTGGGGGAGCCTACTCAGGGGCTTCAATGCGCAGCAAATTCGGGAAGCGGTGCTGCAGCTTGGGGAAGAAGCAGATCGGCAGTTCGCCCCGCGGCCGGCGGAGGTGCGGGGAGTAATTGTAAAGGCTTGTGCTGAACCAAGGCCTATGGCTGCAGCCAGGCCCCAGATATCAATTCGAGCCTGTGAGATGGCAGCAGAAGTACGGGTATTCCAGCGGGAGAGATCAGTACCGGTGGACACTGTGGCCAAGGAGCTGCAGCAGGTACTGGCTGAAAAGGCGTGCCAGGGAGTGATTGTGACGGGGAAAGTTGTATGAGTGAAATGGAACCAAGAGGGGTTGTGCTACTTACTGCTTGGGAAGATATCGGGGAGGAGTTCTGGCCATCCCCAATAGACCAAAGAGAGCACATTAATGTGTGCGGATGGGTATGGACGGTCATTTACACGGAGCATTCCAGCGAGATGATATTGGCTGACTTCCCAGGTTATAAGCAGGGAGAGGAGATAGCCGATCACTGGCTGCAGTTATGTAATGATCTGTACGTTAACTCGAGGAGAAAAATGATTCTGAAAATCGTATTTAGTAGGCGCAGGTTGCATATTAATAGGGGCAGTATCTTATAATATTTAAACTTTCAATGTCAAATTAAATACAAAAAGCACTTGTCCATTATTTGAGTGTTGCATACAGATATCGTTAAATTTAAAATACTAGTTAGTCTCAGTCTCAGTCTCAG
>NZ_CDDF01000011.1:358396-362598 GCF_000819865.1 Aeromonas eucrenophila | reverse complement strand
CAGTCTCAGTCTCAGTCTTATATTATATCTAGACTATAGTGGGATTTTGGCGTAGAGGATCACCGGCATATAACCGGCGATCCAATGGAAATATTAAAAATACTTACTGTACGATCTCGCACCGCTTGTTTAGAATATCATCTTGGAAATGTTTAAACTTACCGTTTTTTATTTCTCCATTTTTATATATAACATTCACAACCTCGTTCCTACCAAACTTAACTGCACACTTTATAGTGGTAATTGGATTCGCTCTTCTATACAGAATAGTAGAGTTAACCTTTATTTTCTGGATTAGCTCTTGTGTGTAGTACGCTTTAAGATAGTCATCTTCATCAACGAGAGATAGCAAGAATGTTATCTTATCGTATAGTTTGCTTTGTTCCACTTCATTAGAAACAATCATTCTAAGATAATAAATATATAACAGTTTCACATGCTCTTTTTCATTGAGATTTTTTGTGTTGTTTATAAGTTGAGTAGAGTAGGTCAAAGCTTTAGCTATTTCTTCATTGTTAATGCATTCTACTATTCGATATTGAAAATTTAAGATATCAATGTAATCCGGTCTCCCTTCAACATAGTTCTGAAAGCCCGTGAAAAATATATCGCTCGCATCCTTATTATCTGGAGATAAAGACAATAGAATTTTTGCAGCCTCGAAGGTTACTTGAGGTGGGATGTATGCTCTACCTTTTTCGAGAAGATATTCACAAAGCCCCTTCTTATTATCAAGATTGTTGCATGATATAACATAGCCAATAATTATCCTTGCAAATACACCATCACTTTCTTCATTGAGAGTTTCATTTTCTATGAAAGAGTCAAAAACAGATAACAGAGTATCTTTGTGTTCATTGTCTAAAGAATAGGATATAAATTCAAAAAGTGTCTTTACATTAAATGTTTTAGATGGATTCTCATGGAGTAGCGTTTTACTGTCAGGATTATTTATAAGAAGAGTTGAGATGTTCTCATAAATCTCCTTTGATTTATTCTTTGCTATTGCATGCAAATATGGTTTTACTTTTTCTAATCCATTAGCATTTTCAACAGAAAGTAGATAATAGTCGAGAGATTTTTCAGTGTCAGTTTCAAAGTCACCAGCAAATAGGTAGGCGTTGGAAATGATCCCATCTGACTTAATTAGATTTTGGTTTTCAATAATTCTACCTAAGATTTCTAATAAATCCTCTTTGGATAAATAACCTTCTAAGATAGATACTTGTTGACTGGCTGCTGATACAATATTTATTGATGAAAGCCAGTGATATTCATCTGTATAATCAGTTTCAAGCCTAACTTCGTTTAGTGTTTTAATTGCTGATATAACGTCCCTATCCAGTATTAGCTGGCATAAACCTTTTAAGTACAGCGCTTCGATGTATGCAGCCTTATAGTTTTTCTTATCGAGTACCAAGGTGTCAAAATATGTATAAGCATTCTCATAATCCATAACATAGAAGTAACAACATGCCAATCTGTAAATAACTAGCTGCTTGTCTATAGGATCAAGCTTATCACTCCTTAGGAGGTGGGAGTATTGTTCAATTGCATCTTTAAACCGACTGTCTCTAAAGGCATTATCTGCATTACTTTGTGAATAAGACTCTCGGGATGTGATGGATTCAATCCAATCTTCATCTAGACTTTTTTCGATGACCTTATTTTTGATCTTAATCAAACCCTCTGAAAATTTTGAATCTAATATTCCTGCAAGGTACAGCTTAGACTTAACTTCATCACTTATCGCATCACCTTTTCCATAGAGTATTGAAATTATACCTTCTCGTAGTTCTTGGCTGGATTCAACAAGTGACCGAATATGGTCGACTGGTGGCACATCGAAATTAGTGAGATATGTTCTCTCCACAATGGAGTCAACATGCTCTGATGTTGGTGTTTTGCCATCAGCTAAAATATCCTCAACTTCGGAACATATATCCCAAGTCATTCTAGGATTTCCATTTGTCCAATAGAATATTCTTTCAATTGTGCTACTTGGTATATCAATTTTTGTTTTTCTTATAAAATCAAGAAATTCACCATAATCAAAATCACCAAGTACAATTCGTTGACCAATATTAAAAGGGGATATTGACTTGTCCTTAATTATTTCACTCGGTTCAGCAACGCCAGATAAAACATACGTAAGTCGCTCTAAACAGCTAAAGTTAACTCTTTCAAAGTAAACGCTTCTTATTTGTGCGAATATCTTATCAGAATAGTCAGCAGCAGTGAGGGAGTCTATTTCATCGAGTATTATTATTAATTTTCCAGCTATGTTTTCAAGTATCAATCTGAGTTCAGCGCTGTGTTCCGTATATGCCGGTATTCTTCTGGTTTCCCGTTCGCTATGTATTTTGTCAATGAGGTGGCCGAGTTTTTCCTCATTTGTGGACAGTATGGTATCAATGATATTCCTGAAGCATAATCGGTCAGTATCATATCTATTGGAAAGATCAATATATACAATTACATTGTTTCCTTTTGAGTATTTTCGTTTGGCATTGATCAATAGGTTGGTTTTACCCATTTGCCTAGCAACAAGAATATAACCAGGCCTTCCCATGTCAGACATTATCTGTGCAAGTTGTTTATCTGCTTTTCTCTCAACGTATAGTTCTGCCGGGATAATTGTTCTTGGCCATAAAATTTTTGTCACTTATGAAGCCCTCTCAATGGAGTTATCGAATATGTAATTTTGATAGTATATTTTCATTGCTCTGGGAGAGCCATTGAATGTGGTGTAGAGAGTTGAGTGATTTAATATCGTAAATCCAAGATGATTCTCAATTATATGAGAAAGTTGTGAAAGTTCATGAATGCTCCAACTTTCAACACTTAGTATTTTAATCTTTTCAGAATTTTTTTCGAATTCAGTTCCACACATATCAGGAGGTTCAAATATTGAGGATAGAATGATGTTGCAATATTTATTGTGTGAACCCAACGATGATATTATTGAAAAAATACTCTCAGAGAAGTCAACAAACTGTTCTTTATTTTTTATTGGGATCTCTTCAATGAAAATAACTGAATAACCATCATCCTTTAGAAGTCGTATTTTATCAGAAATTAGTTTTAAAGTATGTGATCTACTGATTGTAGATATAGGCTCGTAGTTATTTAACTCGTTTAATAGATCAATTAGCATCTGGCTAGTGCTTTCATTAACTGAGCGCGCCATAGAAATAAATTTATAGTTGATGTTTTTTCTGGATAACATCCTTTGGATAGAAACAGTTTTCCCAACACCACTCTTACCACAAACCCAAATACTATATCGTTCAAATGTCTGCTCTATTTGAAAATCAATATCTCTTAAATAATAATATGGTTCATGTTGGGGAGCGTATCTTATAAATAATGGATCTGGTGATTCAGTGGCTAAAATGGCAGCACCATTAACTTCATTTATAATTTTGGTTAATATGAAATTATCTGCAATAAATTTGTATAGTTCTTTATGAATGACATCTTGACTACATGACGGCTTGCATATTGTTGAGTGATCAGAATTAGGTATCATTACTCCGCTGCCAAAATAACGCCTAGCAGATTCTTTATCAACAATTTTTCTATTAGAAAAGGCAACTGCACTCCCTGTTTGTTTATTGTTTTCGTATAGTTCCTTTCCGCAAACGTTAATTTCCTTCCCTTCAATAAAGTCTCTGAAATTATTATCTAATTCTTTTAGATATGGACTCTCATGGTAAAGCTCTTTAATAAGAGAGTTTCTGAGGATATTCGCTACTAATTTTGTTATGAAATTATATTTTGATCCTAAGGAAGGGGATGCAATTAGAAAAAAGCCAATTTTTTTATTTTTGAAAATGGTTCTGTTTTTTTCCACGATCGCTCTTGATATCACGCCTCCCGCGCTATGCGCTATAAAAATAATGTTCGGATAATCAAGTGGGGGGCGTCTCAATTGATAATCTACGCTGGCTATATCTGTTAAGACTTGCTTTGCGCACTCTGAAAAATCAAAATCTCCGGAATCAATATTAGTAAAATATTCGGCCAAATAAATTGACAAATTACTTAGCCTTGGGTCGTTTGCTACAATATTGGGCCAATAATTACCTTCTTTATCCCTCCAGCATTTATCACAGTTAGACATTAATCCATGAATAAAAATAGCGACGGTGTTACTAGGTATTAATTTATACCACCCTGGCTCTTGCTGCTCTTGCTGC
>NZ_CDDF01000011.1:54565-358083 GCF_000819865.1 Aeromonas eucrenophila | reverse complement strand
CTGCTCTTGCTGCTCTTGCTCTTCTTTTTCCATTATTTATTATTTACTTATGGTAAATTGAAGTGGGAATTTCGTTTTTTAATAGTCTATTTTTAGCAGTGAATATGCTACCGCCCCTGAGTTACAGCCCCCAGATTACTGCTTTTGATCTGCGATCAGATGACATTTCCTTGTCATGGGTAGGCCTTGCATGGAGCTTGGGCACCGTGCAGGAATCGTAACTCATATGGTTCCGATTGTTGAGTGTAATGAGCACTGAATCAGGAGGGGATCACAGATTTGCGGAGGGACTACAGGGGAAGTAGGAATACCCTCTGGAGTTGGTGCTCCAGATAGGTCTGGGGTGGATGGATAAGGGAGTTCATGTATCATGTGCCTCCTTCATCCGAGAGCTGTTGATGCTGCAAAAGTGTGAGCCGTGTCGTACTCGTTCAGCCCCTTCTGCTCTGTACGGCATCCAGTAGGCTCTCTACAATGATATTTAATTCAGCAAGGTAAGAGTGGCTATGACAACGGCAAGCATCAATACAGACATGTTGATTTGGGCGCGTGAGCGTTCCGGCATCGCTGTGACTGATTTTGCTAAGAAATGTGGGGTGACCGAGGAACGGCTGCTTGAGTGGGAGGCTGGTGAGCGTGCTTTGACCTTTAACCAGGCAATGACCTATGCCGAAAAGGCCTATGTTCCATTCGGTTATCTCTTCCTTCAGCAACCGCCGGTTGATGAGCTTCCCATTCCTGATCTGAGAACGGTTGACGGCAAGGGGGTTGGTCGCCCTAGTGCGGGTCTGCTTGATCTCCTCAAGCTGATGCAGTTACGTCAGGAGTGGTACCGCGACCATATCAGGCAGCAGTTTGCTGAGCCGAACCCAATCCTGGGGCGTTTTGATGCTCGCTCGGATGCTAATGCAATAGTGAAGGATATGAGAACCAAGTTGGGGGTCCCTGAACACCCGACTAGAGGTAACTGGGAAGACTACTATCGTGACCTGGTTCGGCGGATAGAGGGCTGTGGCATCCTTGTCATGCGCCAAAGTGATGTCGGCCATCATACACGCCCTCTCTCTGTAGAAGAATTTAGGGGGTTTGCGATGGTAGACAGCTATGCCCCATTGTTATTCGTCAATGACGCTGATTCTCCTGGAGCCAGGTTGTTTACCCTTATCCATGAGCTCTGTCACATCTGGATAGGCCTGTCTGGTATATCTGACGGGGGAGTGAGTAGTCATCGGCTGGAGGAAACAGTCTGTAATGCTGTCGCTGCAGAGTTCCTCGTCCCTGCTTCTGAGTTCCGTAAAATGTGGCGTCATGAGTATGACGATTGGCGTGAGAACCTTGCGGACCTTGAAGCCCATTTCCACGTTAGCACTTGGGTACTTGCTCGTCGTGCGCAGACTCTTGGTTTCATCAGCCAAGAGGATTACTTTGAGTATGTAAGAAAGCTACGCCAAGATTATAAGAATCGTCCTGATACAGGCGGTGGTCCGAGTTATTACAAAGTCAAAAATGCGCAAATCAGCCATCTATTCTCTAGTGCAGTTGTGAGCGAGGCGCTCAGTGGTCAGTTGTTGCTACGGGATGCCAGCCATCTCCTCGGTGGGATAAAACCTGGAAAGATTGCTCAATTTGCTAGGGAGCCTCGGTGAGATATCTGCTTGACGCGAATACCTACATTCAAGCAAAGAACCTGTACTATGACATGGAATTCTGCCCGGCTTATTGGGACTGGCTAGACCTGCAGTACAACCAAGGGGTGATTGCTAGTGTCGGTATGATTGGCCGGGAGTTAAAGGCTGGTGATGATGCGTTAGCGCAATGGGTAGCTACACGGGCACACCATTTTGTCGATGACACCGATCCGGCTACTCAAGCGCATTATGTGAATATTGTGCAAAAAGTAGCATCTTCTAAACACTACAATCCGGCTAACCGAGATCAGTTCTTGGCTAAAGCAGACCCATGGCTTATTGCCAAAGCGATGGCAATCGGGGCTATTGTTGTTACCCAAGAAGGGTTTGTGGACCCCTCCTCGCGTAAGGTGAAAGTGCCGAACATCTGTCGAGAGTTCAACGTTCCTTGTATCAATACTTATACGCTGTTGCGAGAGGTTCAGGCTCGGTTTGTTCTGGGGACTTCGAGCTCCATGCCTTAAGATGGAAAAATAATGAGTCTGCAGTGAGGTGCGGTAAATACATGAAGGAGAACCAGTCGAAGGGTTATCTATTTTGTAGTTACCGCACTCATAAACTACGACAATTCATTATCTTTTGGAAGGTATATATAATCTCTATCTGAAGTGTCGTAGATAAATCCACACCCAATTAGCACCCCAATCCTAAATATACCAAAATATAATAACGAGCCTAGAACCATTTTGATACTTTCAAAAAAAGTTGGGTTATTAATGTCAGAAATATAAAATAATACAGATAGTACGGACTCGGTTTTATCGGAGCCAGCAAAATAGTTTACAAGGCTAGCAACCAAGAATGCTAGACAATACCTTTCTAGTTGTCTGTTAGAGTCCTTTTCTTTTTGCTCTTCCTTTACAACATCATAAGCAATAGAGTTGTTTTCCCTTATTGCCATGGACTTTAAGCGGCTGACATGAATACATTCTCTTCTAGGCTGCCGGTCAACAGATGTTGAATTGAAAAACATTAGTATTTTAGTTGGTAATGACATTGCTATTCCGAGAATACAGAATTTGATAGTTGTTATAATGAAGGTTATGTATAAACTGAAAAAACAGATGAAAACCAAGATATCACCAATTGTAATCTTTAATTCTATGTCGCCCCATGTCATGTTTAGCAGAGAGATGTTGTTGGCTTGAATCAAGGAACTATCTAAAATCATTATGAATGTCCCAAGTAACACGAAATATTTAAAATCATCTGCTTTATCTAAAATTTTATTCGCTTCCGAAGCTGTTTTTTCAAGCATGTTAACCTACCCATTTATAACCGTAATGATTTATTTTCTTGTGCCGGCATGCCCTTTCTAACCAGCCCCTGAGGGTTCGTTTACGATTGAAGCCACCAGAAAGCTAAGTGTTTCAGTCTACTGAACATCAATGCAAGAAATATCAACTGATCTGCGCTGTCTAGGCCCTTTTTAGGGAGCGTGCGTTATGAGTCTTAGCATAATCAGAAGCGCCGATAGTTACTGCTGCGTGACAGAAATTAATAGTAGTGGGTACCATAGTCAGCGCCGGACCTAGACCACCCGGCTGTGTATGACCAAAAGGGCCCAGACCATGACCAAACAATATATTCAAAATCTATCTATTACGTTTCCGTTGGACGGCGTTGGTATACTCAGTCACCAGCTCAATTATGAGTTGGCTAATTCTATAGAAGAGTTTCCTTTCAACCCTGAGCAGGTTGATCTGTTCCAGATGCTGGTCGGGGAGGGCGTAGCTTGAACACCTACCCCAAGTATTTCCTCCGCAGCCCTGAAATCCGGTCCCGTGCTTGCCAGTTGGTTGCTGGCCTACCGGTTGACCAGGACAAGCCGCTGGTCATCGAAATTAAGGAGATGACCCGGAGCCTGGCTCAAAACTCCATGTTGTGGGCATGCCTCACCGATATCGCCGAGCAGGTGAACTGGCACGGCCGCAAACTCGCCAAGGAGGAGTGGAAGCATGTCCTCAGCGCCGCCCTGTACCAGCAGGACGTGGTACCGAATATCGACGGTTCCGGTTTTGTAGTGTTGGGCAAGTCCACCTCCAAGATGACTGTGCGGGAGATGCGCGACCTCATTGAACTGGCCCAGGCCTTCGGCGCCCAACAGGGCGTGCAGTTCGGGGATGAATCCCGCCGCGGCTTCGACTGGGTGGCCGCATACGGTAGGGCCGCGGCATGAGCAAGACCAAGGCTGATAAGCAGTGGCTGGACGATGTCAGCTCTCTGTGCTGCATTGCCTGCCGGAATGCAGGCTTGGGGCCGAGCCTCGCGGAAATTCACCATGTGCGCTTTGGCGTCGGGATGGCGCAGCGCGCTGCCCACACTCAGGTGCTACCCCTTTGCCCACGCCATCATAGAGCCTGCTACCCCACCGGCTTCCACGCCGCCCCCAAGAGCTGGCAAGCCGAGCACGGTAGTGAGGAGACTCTGCTCACCCAGGTGGCCAGAGAGGTTGCCGCACTGCGCAAGAACACCATCGGGAGGGCGGCATGATCCACCTTTCCGTCCTCGATGCGGCCCGACTACTGGGTAACAGTCCCAAGGCCAGGAACGCAGCCAACCAGGTGCGCAAAGCCCAGCAGGTCACCAGCCTGCACGACAAGGTGCTGGCCCAGATTATTGGCTTCCCTGACCCGGTCACCGAGCTGCTGTTCCACCCCAAGCGCAAATGGCGCTTCGACTACGCCTGGCCGGCCAGCATGATCGCACTCGAGATCCATGGCGGGATCCACTCCGGGGGCCGGCATACCAGGGGGAGGGGGTTTGTAGAAGACCGCACCAAGATGAACGAGGCCGCCCTGCTTGGGTGGACCGTGCTGGAAGTTACCCCCGAACACATCAAGACTAGCCAGCTGCGCGCCTGGCTTCATCGAGCATTTCAGAGCACCACAGGAGAACCTACTCATGAACCGATCCGTTGAAATGGCCCTACGCCTGTTCTCTCCCCGCGGCGCTCTGACCGAGGTCGCCCGGGGGACTGCCGGCCCACTGAATCGCGAGGACATCTTGGGGGCCCTGCAGATGGCCGCCAAGGATAACCCTCAGGGGTACCAGTATCTGATGGCTGATCACCTGATGGATGAGCAAGCCATCCAGGGGTTGCAGGCATACTTCTGCAGGACTCTGGGTGATGACGAGGCCGGCGGTATGGCGGTGGCCATTCTGCTGCGCCGCCCGCTTCCCGAACAGCTTGAGCGGCTGGTGCCTTCCCACCCTCACTATGACAAAGAGCGCCGCCGTGCAGCCGTGGTGATGGAGAAGGCCAAACGGGCGCACCGTGCTGGCAATGGCCACGAGTACCGGCGCCTGTTGGCGGAGCGAAATGGGATCCTGGCCGCGGCACATAACCGTTGTGTGGATGAACTGCTGCAGACTGGCCGTTGCCCCCACTGCCAGGGAACTGGCAAGCGCCCCCGGCTTGGTGATGAGTGTCCGAAGTGCCATGGTACCGGGCGAGTGGTACCGGATGCTGAGTTGGTATCTCGACGGTTTAGCGTACAGATGCAGCAGGCGTTAGAACATGCTGTTGATGAGGTGTTCCACCAAGCGTCAGACCTGTCAAAGCTCATGGACCGGCAGATGAGGGAGATGTCGATCTCTTAGAAACATGCTCCATTGCTGGATTCAATAGAGGATACTAGAGTTTGAGGCTACAGCGCTTTCATAGGTGGACAGGATGAATACCGTGCTAGCTCTTATCCCACTACTTGCGGCCCTGGGGTCCCAAGGCCATAACGATAGTGCATACCCGATCTGTGACTCCTTTGTCGAAGATGCGAAAGCGTATTCGGTGCGGGATAAAGATGAGTTGATTGCGTTGCGCGCTGAGGTGCGTGATGCAACAGATCTAGCCTACTTCGAGAGGCTTTATTCAACCTCCTCCGATAAGCTGCTTGCTGCATATGCTCAAGAAGATGGGTTGACCCTGGAGCAAGCCAAGGCCAAGGCGTTTCATGATGCTCAGGCATGGGAAGGGGCGCTGTTGGATGTCGGGATCTCTATGCAAGGAGTCACACAAGAGGCCGACTGGAACGCGGTCTTCAAAGGCTGTCTTGATAATCTACAGGCCTCCCTTTAACCAAGTGTTGATGAGCCGGCTCGCGTGCATTGCCTATATACAGGTCCTGCTGCGGGCTGGATAACACTGGCGCTTATCGTGTAATCAGATGACTTTTCCGATATGGAAGGTTGAGCAGCTTCTACTGCTGTACCTGTGCGTATGCGTTCTTCAATCTGCTGCCAAGTGTCATACGAGCCAAAGTTCATATACTTTTCTGGCACAAACCTGATTGCATGGTTTCTCTTTGCTTTCCCATTATCATCCCATGACTTCTGGCCTGCGTACTTCACCGCATAATAGATACTTTTCCGTGTCTTTTCCGAAACGTTAGCATCAGACATTGCGTTCAAGAGAATGTGGTCTGCACATTCTTTATTGCAATTTTCTGGCTGAGTCCAGTAAAGGTAATCATGAATTACTGCTGCTGGAGTGTACTGACCACAAGGTGGGAACACTGCCCAAAACATCCTCGGCACACTTGCTAAGTCTGTGGCGAATCCGCGGGGAGCGATGACAACCATACCTGTAGCCGGGTCCCTATATTCCAAGGGTTGATGAAGTACCCAATATTTCCCATCACCAGTTAATGTCGCAGTCATCGGCGTTGTCATGAGCGTTGTTGTTGAACAGCCGCAGAGTAGCCCTGTTAGTAGAACTGCAGGGATCTTCATATGAACCTCCTTGTTCAATAATTAAACTAGAACGTTAGTGCTCACAGATAGATTTGCCAAGTTACCCCCCCATATCGGCTGAGTTTTTACCTAGAAGTTAGTTGCTAGGCGTGTGCAGCGTTTGAGGCTGACCTAGTGGTATATTGGTACATCATTGATTTTGGGATGGCGACGTGGCTGTGGCGAAGAGACAAAAAGTGAAGCACAAGGATCTCATTGGAACGTTGAGTGGGCTGACTAGGGACCACATACTGCGCGCAGCAGAAACTTATCAGCGTCTTGGTGGGGAAGTTCCAACCTACCAGAACTCCACAGTCTATGATCTGCTCGTTGGTGAACGACGCTATCCGCCAAAAGCCATCCTTGGCTTGGCTGCTCAAGAGCTTCTTGGCTATGAATTCCCTTCATCAAAATTCTCCGGAGGGTTGAAGAGCCCATGCTTCAATATCCTGGAGACGCTGGGGTTCACCATCGTTACTAAAGATGTTCCTCTTCGTCTGCTACCGCACCATTTGTATTCCCGTGAAGAGGTGGCTGCGATCCTCGCTCCAGGGACATCGTTCACCCCGGGGGCCGGGTCATGGGGACTATCTGGGATCATCAGCAAGGCGCCGGGCGAAAGAGACTTTGTCTTCTTCGTTACTCTCGGCATGCATGAGAGCAATGACTATGATGATGCCTTGACGGCTGACGGCTTCCTTATCTGGAAGTCACAGAACCAGCAAACGCCTGAAACGCCTCAAATCCAACGGTTAGTTGAGCATGACGAGAGCCGCCATAACGTGCGGCTGTTCCTCCGAACGTCCAAGAAAGAGGACTACACCTACATGGGGCCGCTGGCCTTCAATGATTGGGATCCTCTGTCAAAGAACCCTGTCCATTTCACCTGGAAACTCTTGAACTGGCCTCTGCCATCAAATATCCAAACGCGCTTCTCAGAGCACGTTAGGCCAGCCTTATCCCCCTTGTATCACCCCGAACCAAAGCAAACCCAACCTGGGACCTTGGCGGAGGGATCACCTCCGAAAGCAACGTCGAAATCAGGAAAGGGAGGGAAGGGAGTCAAAGGTGGCATCGTTGACTGGGCAGCCAGAGAGCAGAGAAATCGAGACCTTGGCCATGCCGGGGAGCTCCTTGTCATAGAGCATGAGAAAAAGCGCTTGTGTGATGGTGGACGTAATGACCTGGCCTCCAGGGTCGAGCATATTGCTCTGAGCGATTCTGCCGCTGGTTATGACATTGTCTCGTTCGAGCTGGATGGAGGTGAGAGATTCATCGAGGTCAAGACCACCACAGGACCAGCCTCCACCCCCTTCTACATCAGCGAGAATGAGGTAGCTGTTTCTCGGCAGCTTCAAGAGCGGTTCTGGTTGTACCGAGTGCACAGTTACTCTCGAGAGCAAAACCATGGGGAGTTCTTCTCGTTGAAGGGGGCGGTAGAGGAGGGCTTCAACTTATTGCCGGTTCAGTATAAGGCTAGTGTTAAATGAAAAGGCCCTGATGGGCCTTTAGTCTTGGCTTGTTGCAGCAGAACTAACTTGAGTCGGGTCCTCGACAGTTAAATTTAGGGGAACGGTCGAGTTGGTTTTTGATGGGATGAAATAATGCTCTGTGCCATGAGTAAGAATTGACTCGGATGCTTTCTCCATTTTAATCCAGGCTAGAAACTTATCAATATTCTCATCTTCATTTGTTCCTCTAAACATATAAAACGCGAGGGTAAAAGTAATGATTATGTACCCACAGAGGATCGTGATGTCTATTTTTGTTTTTGTATCTATTGGTGCTAGACCCAAAGTTATACCTATTAATGGTATAAACCAAGCTGTTTTTAAAATTGATTTATCATCCTTTCCAGATGAGCTTATTTTTCTCCACTCAATTAAAGTCTCTATTGGGATATTGTTTAGAACATGACTGTTCTCAAAATACTCTTTGAAGTGGATGTATCTGATGAACAGCCGATTCCATTTTTTATTAAGTAGACAAGAATCTGGTTTTATTATTTTTTGTATGGCGAGTGTCAAAAACCACCTTATGATTAAGGCTGCTAGCATCGTGACTATTGTAGAGATAAAGAAAACATACTTGTGGTTGGCCGGTGACGCGCCGGATTCAAATAGCTGCATTAGTGATAGAATTATGTTCGGCGCACTTATCATGATATAAATAGCAAGTGACAGATGAAAATACCAACTCTTACCATAAGCCATAAGTAAGTTTTTTGAACTGGTTTTTGTATAAATAGAAGCAATTTCGTCGAGCAAAATAAAAATATCTGGAGTGTTTTTTATCATAGGTAAACTACCATGTAAGCGAGATGACTCTATTGAGTCACTATCGTCAGTTGGTGTCAAGATTGAGAGAAACACATGTCCAAGTCATAACTGGTGTTGATCTACATTCTTCTCTGCCTGGCTTCAAGTGTACGTGCAGAGCAAGTGTATATAGGGAAAGTCGTATCAGTGAGTGATGGGGACACGATTTCTGTATCACGCTATCCACAACTACTGTTAAAGATTCGCTTAGCTGGTATCGATGCACCCGAAAAGAAACAGGCATTTGGTCAGAGGGCAAAAGAGTCACTAAGCAAGCTTATTGCCTGGCAAAAGGTCAGAATTGTGGAGGTTGGTACGGACAGGTATGGCCGGGTGATCGGGGATGTGTATGTGCAAGGCTTGTGGGTGAATTTAGAGATGGTCTCACAAGGGGGTGCGTGGGTTTATCGCCACTACAGCCATGACCCGCGGCTATTGAAAGCAGAAGAAAAAGCAAAATCTAGCCGCTCAGGACTATGGGTAGAACCAACGCCAGTACCTCCATGGGAGTGGCGGAAAATACAGAAAATACGATGATATCAAAGAGTTGAAACTTGAACTCTATGAATGTCATCAAGCATAGAATGTTCACCTCACAAGCGCTTTGACATTTGTCGATAAAGTACGGTAGAAAGTATTAAAGGAAGATGTCTTAGCAAGGAAAGCCACATGTGAATGGTATTCAACATATCGGAGGTAACATGATAGGTTTTCATAAGTTATTGGAAAGGCTAATGGAAATGTTAGCTGAATCCAGCAAAGTTAAGATATCTAGCATCCACCGTTTTCGAATAGAGCAGATCATATCGAAATATGGAAATGATCAAAAAGAATATCCGGAGGAACCGCTAAAGGAATTGAGGGATATCTACGATACTTACTGTGTCAGTGCCTATACATGGCGTGCCTATAACTAGCGTGTTGAAGTTGTGAAATTTTAACGTTAGGATTGCCCCATCATGGCCAGAGTCTCACCGACCCTGGCCTTTTTCATTTCTGGCCCGCCTCGTGCGGGCTTTGTCGTTTCTGGAGGGGCGATGCATGGGGAAAGAAGAAGAACTTGCGACGGCTGCGGCTGCCGCGGGGGTGGCAAAGAGCGCACCGCCGGTGGTGGTATCCGGTATGACGCTGGCCGGGTACTCGCTCAATGACTGGGTGCTGGCCGCCACGTTGATGTGGATAGCGGTTCAGATGGGGTGGTTCATCTGGTCGAATATCATCAAGCCACGCCGCCAGCAGGGAGGTACAGAGTGAGTAAGGTCCGCATTGCAATCGCGGCCCTCACGCTGAGTGCCGCCGGCTTTGTGGGGATCCTAAATCGGGAGGGGTATGAGCCGTTGGCTTACCCCGACCCGGTACACGGTACCAAGCTCCCCACCATCGGATTTGGAAGCACCGAGGGGGTCAGGATGGGTGACACCATCACACCCGTCGGGGCATTGAACAGAAGCCTGCGAGAGGTGCGGGCATTCGAGGACTCCCTCAAGGCCTGCATCAAGGCTCCGCTCCACCAGTATGAGTTCGACGCCTATGTCGAGCTCTCCCACAACATCGGCCCTGGTGCCTTCTGCCGCTCCACCATAGTGAAGCGCCTGAACGTTGGTGACTATCCTGGGGCCTGTGAGGCGATCCTGTTGTTCAAGCGTGCTGGCAATCAAGACTGCTCTGTACCGGGGAACCGGGTATGCCCCGGGCTCTGGAAAGACCGGTTGCGCCTCAATGCGAAGTGCAAGGGGGAGTGATGGTAACGACTCCACAACGCAGGGTGTTGCCGTTCCTGGCCGGCACCCTGGTGATAGCCGCCCTGGCCGGTGGTGGGGTGGCGCTCTACTGGTCTGGGCAAGCCGATGGGAAGGAAGGGGAGCGCAAGACCTGGCAGGCGAGATGGGATGAAGAAGCAGCCCGCCTGGCCACTGCCAGGACCAAGGCCGAGCAGAAGGCCCGGGAGGAAGAACAGCGCCGGCAGACTGAAATCGATGAGGTGAGAGACCATGCACAAGAAGAAATCGCTCAGGCACAAGCTGATGCCGCTCTTGCTGGCCTTGAGTCTGGCCGGTTGCGCGAACAAGCCCGCCGCCTGGCAGCTCGAGCAAGTCAGTGCTCCAGCAATCCCGGCACTGCCCAAGGAGGCCCGGCAACCGAACAACCTGCCATGGTGCTCGCCGACCTGCTCAGCAGGGCTGACGAAAGAGCGGGTGAGTTGGCAGCAGCGTATGACCGAGCTCGAGCGTCAGGACTAGCCTGCGAACGGGCCTATGACTCCTTGCGCACCGCGACCATGAAACCCCGCCCATAACGGCGGGGTTTGTCTTTCTGGGGGAAGGAGGTGAGGCAGATGAACTGTAGCAGTGAAGTGGTAAACGGTATCGACGTGACTGGGGTCATCACCCGCGTAGAGCACTACGACGGAGCAGAGGCCCTGGTTGTTCTTTCCTCCGGTGTTTCCGTCGTGGTGCCGGCGGCCCATAAGCCAGCACCTGGTGACACCATCGTTGAAGGCGAGCTATCTCTCTAAATGGCAAAGACCGACTGGGCAGAGCTCAATGCAGAGTTCCTGCAGGAGCATGAAGCGACCGGCATCAGTGCGAAAGACTGGTGTGACAGCCGCGGCCTGAACTACAACTCGGCGCGTCGCTATTTGAAATCTCGGGGGCAATCCCCTGCGCAACCCGATAAATCTCGCGTAGCTGCGCAAACTGCGCATTCCGAAGTGCGCAAAACTGCGCAATCTGCGCAACGTGCGCAAGCCAAGGGGAATGAAGGCAAGACGAAAGGGGGAGAGCGAAGAGGGGGAAGGTCATCCTCATCCCCACACATTCAGGCCAATTCTACCCAAGGCGCGAACAACAACGGCCGTGATGGCAGTGGCCGCTTCACCGAGGGCAACCCTGGCAACCCCAACCCGCCGGCGAACATCAAGCCAGGCATGCAGCTGACCAAGACCCACGGCGGCTATGCCAAGTTCCTCGACTCCCAAGAGCTGTTCGACGAAGCTCGCGAGCTGCAACTGCGTGACGAGCTGGACTTCACCCGGGCGCGAGTCATCTCTGTCACCGGGTTGCTCAAGGGCCTGCAACAGGACCTGGCCACGGCTGCCGAGATGGCCGACCGGCTCGCGCTCTATGACAAGATCCTGAAAGCCGAGCAGGCCCTCGACCGCAACATTCAGCGTATCGAGTCCATCGAGCGCACCTTGAGCACTCTACGCATCGACGAGGTGAACGCTCCGAAGATTGAAGCTGACACCAGGCGGATTGAGGCCGCAACGCGTAAGTTGACCGCTGAGGCAGACCTGCTGGAGAAGGATGGCGGTGCTGATATGACTCCGGTGGCAGAAATGACGGCTGAACTTCAGGGAATGGGGACTGGTGGGCTGATGAGTGACAGTTGAATTTGATAATATCACCCAATGCCTTTTAGATATGGAGCCCAAGTAATGTCGGTTGATAAAGACCTAGAGAGACAGTACCGCAAAAACTTGATGATCGTAGCCAGTCTTGTGCTTATGTACTCCATAGCAGGGGGGCAGATGACAAGTGATCTTAGTATGTTTGGGGCGAAGCTTACTTTTAGCCGGCCTGAGTGGTTAGAATATGCAATGGTTTTTGTTATGTGTTTTTTCTGGTGGCGGCATTGGCAGGTCAGTAAAGACATTAGAAATGATATAAAAAATCAAGCCATTCATAATGCAAAATTTCCAAATTACGTGTACGAACATATTAAAATAAGACTGTGCGATAGATTTGGGTGTAGTGAAGATGACTATGTTGTTAGGCCTTCTATTTATGGTGTTGAAATAGCAGAAAAAGCAATCCCATTTAGTGATAGTGGAACTGTTTTTAATCTGACCGATGTTGGTTTTATCAGCGTTGTATTTTCAGGTGGCAGCGAGATTTTTGAATTTAAACTTGACAGTACATGGTGCATAGCCAGTTTTAAATATAGAGTGGCGTGGGTAACTAACGCAATTCATCAGACACAATTTGGCGATGCAATATTGCCAACGTTGACTTCCATGGCCGCTATTACTTCGTACTTTCTACAAAAGATTATCTTATAGTGTCCATTTAGACCTAAACCCGCTTCGGCGGGTTTTTTATTGTCTGGAGAACTCCATGACCGACCCCGATATTTCTGCCATGAACGAGCAGGAGCAGCTTGCATACATCCGCTCGAAGCTCAGCGATAAGTGGTGGAGGATGAACAACCTCTACAAGGTGGAGAACGAGCAAGGTGAGCTGGTGCAATTCAAGCTGCGCCCGGCACAGGAGTTGTTGTTCCGGACCATGTGGTACCTGAACATCATCCTCAAGGCACGCCAGCTCGGGTTCTCCACCGCCATCGATATTTACCTGCTCGACGAGGCGCTGTTCAACAAGAACCTCAAGTGCGGGATCATCGCCCAGGACCTGACGGCCGCCGGCGAGATCTACCGCACCAAGATTGAAGTCCCGTTCGATAACTTACCTAAGTGGCTCAAGGCCTGCTTCCCGATAGCCTCTCGCCGCGGCGGCGCTAATGGCGGTTACATCCTGTTCCGGCATGGCTCCAGCATCCAGGTGGCCACCTCCTTCCGCTCTGGTACCGTCCAGCGCCTGCATGTCTCCGAGCACGGGAAGATCTGCGCCAAGTACCCCGAGAAAGCCAAGGAGGTGCGCACCGGTACCCTCAACGCCATTCACCCTGGCGCTATCGCCTTTATCGAGAGCACAGCGGAGGGGGTGGGTGGCGACTTCCACGGTATGAGCATGAAGTCGCTGGAGCTCGCTCGGGCGTGTAGCGAGCTGACTCAGCAAGACTGGAAGTTCCACTTCTTCGCCTGGTGGCAGGATCCCAAGTACCGCGCAGATGTTCCTGCCAGTGGCGTGACCATGAGTAAGGAACAGGCCGAATATTTCGACGCGGTGGAGCTGGCCATGGACTGCATCATCACCGATGAGCAGCGTCAGTGGTATGTGCTCAAGGAGTTCACTCAAGGCGGTGAGATGAAGCAGGAGTTCCCCAGCACGCCGCTGGAGGCGTTCCTCACCTCTGGGCGCCGAGTGTTCGCCCCGACCATGACCATGCGTGCAGAGGGCGACTGCCGCCCCCCTGAGTTGGTCTATGACATGGATCCCGTCACCGGTAAGCGTGAGCGGATGAATGGTCCCGAGACGCTGGATGAGCGGGGACAGAGGAGCCTGGCCAACCTGCTGCTGGTCTGGGAGCTCCCCGACCAGGAGGAGGACTACGCGATCGGCGTGGATATCTCTGAGGGGCTGGAGCATGGTGACCGCTCCAGCGTGGACGTGGTGAAGCGCAGCAACGGCGAACAGGTAGCGCACTGGTTCGGACACTTGGACCCGGGCCTGCTGGCGCAACTGGCTGCCCATGTGGGGCGCTGGTATGGCTCCGAGGAATATGGCCCGGCCTTCGTCGGCCCTGAGCGCAACAATCACGGCCACGCCTTCCTGCTGCGCCTGCGCGACATCTACCCCACCCGGCGCATCTACTCCCAGGAGTACATCGACCGGGAAAGCGACGACGAGACGGACCGCCTGGGCTGGCTGACCACGGCCCAGAGCAAGCCAATCGTCGTGGATGGACTCAAGACCCTGCTGCGTGCCGGTCAGTCCGGGATCCGCTGGATTGGAACCGTCCACGAGGCATCCAGCTATGTCTATGACAAGAAGGGCCGGATGAACGCCCAGGATGGCTGCTTCGATGACCAGCTGATGAGCTACATGATTTCCCAAGAGATGCGTGCTCGTATGCCAGCTCGCATCGTCCGAGACAACACACCCCGCCAACAAAAGCACTGGATGGCCCACTGATGAACGATACCCCGACCAAGGCGCCCGCAAAGGGGCGTCTCGATACCACGCGCCTGCTCGCCCTGATGAGCGACATTCAGGGGCAGCCCGACTGGCGTACCTTCGCCAATCTCTGTTGTGCCTATTACGACGGGGACCAGCTACCGCCGAATGTGGTCAAGGTGCTCAAGGACCGCGGGCAGCCGACCACCATTCACAACCTGATCGCCCCGACTATCGACGGTGTGCTCGGGATGGAGGCCAAGACCCGCACCGACCTGATGGTCGTCGCTGATGACATCGAAGAGGAATACGAGCTCCTGGCCGAGGCGGTGAACTCGGAGTTTGCCGACATGGCCCGGCTCGGCGGTTGTGATCGTGCTTGTGGCGAGGCCTATGCCAGCCAGATCAAGACGGGCATCGGCTGGGTAGAGATCCGCCGCAATCCTGACCCGTTCGGTCCGCGCTTCCGGTTTAGTTTCGTCCACCGGGATGAAGTGTTTTGGGACTGGCACCACCGGGAGCTGGATCTCTCCGACAACCGTTGGCTGATGCGCCGGCGCTGGCTCGACCTCGATGAGGCTTGCACCATGTTCCCCAGCAAGGCTGAGGTGCTGCGCTGCAGTGTCGGCGAAACCTGGAATGGGGTAGTGAGTGTCGCCGCCATTGAGGGGATGGACGCCAGCACCCAGAACGCTTTCGACGAGTGGCAGCAGTTCGACGTCCGCCAGGTGGAGTGGTGCAGTACCGACCGCAAGCGCCTGTTGCTGCAGGTGGTCTACTACCGGGCCTACACCATGCGCCGCGTGCTGCTGCTCGAGTCAGGCCGAGCCATTGAGTTCGATGAGCGCAACGAGCTTCACCTCGCCGCCGTTTCGCTGGGCCGCGGGGTCGTGGAGCGCCAGCCGGTGGCAACTATCCGTGAGGCTTGGTTCGCCGGCCCCCATGCCCTGGTAGATCGCCCCTGCAGCGCCCCGCACAATATGTATCCCCTCGTGCCGTTCTGGGGGTACCGCAAGGACCGCAGTCGTGAGCCCTATGGCCTGATTGCCCGGGCCATCCCAGCCCAGGACGAGGTGAACCTGCGCCGTATCAAGCTCACCTGGCTGCTGCAGGCCAAGCGGGTGATCATGGACAAGGACGCCACCAACATGAGCCGCGACCAGGTGATGGAAGAGGTGGAGCGTGCCGACGGACTGATCGAGCTGAACCCGGACCGCAAGAACAAGCAGACCATCGCGGACGTGTTCAAGGTGGAGCAGGACTTCCAGGTGGCGGCGCAGCAGTTCCAGGTGATGCAGGACAGCGTGAAGCTGATCCAGGACACCATGGGGGTCTATGCGGCCTACCTTGGGCAGGGTACCAATGGGCAGTCTGGCGTGGCCATTGCCAACCTGGTGGAGCAGGGCGCCACCACGCTCTCCGAGATCAACGACAACTACCGGTTCGGCCGGCAGCTGGTTGGGCAGCTTGCGCTGGGGTACCTCCTTGAGGAGCTCTCACAGCGTCGCAATGTGAAGGTGACCATCAACCGGGAGGACAAGGGGCGCCGCAAGGCCGTCATGCTCAATGTGCCGGAAGGGGAGATGCTGACCAACGATGTGACCCGGCTACGTGCCCATATCGCTCTGGCCCCGATCCAGCAGACTCCGGCCTACAAGCAGCAACTGGCTGAGCGGATGATGGAGGCCATGACCCGCTTGCCGCCCCAGGCTCAAGCAGCCTGCTTCGATATGCTGGTCGAGCTCATGGATGTGCCCAACAAGCACGAGTTTGCCGAGCGGGTGCGCAATGCCCTGGGGATCGCCAAGCCTGCCGACCAGATGACACCAGAGGAGCAGCAGGCAGCCCAGCAGCAGGCGCAGATGCAGCAAGCTCAGCAGGAGCTGGCGATGCGGGAGGCCGAGGCCAAGGTCGCAGAGATCGAGGCGAGGGCTGCCAAATGGCAGACAGAGGCCCAGCGCCTGCAGAAGCAAATCGACTCCATGCGCTTTGATGACGCCCTCAAGCAGGCCAACACCGGCAAGGTACTGCAAGAGATGGAGCTTATGCAGCAAGAAGGGGAGCAGATCTCCGTCGAGCGTGCTGCGCTGCAGGCACAGCTTGCTGAGACGATCCAAACTCAGATCGACGCGATTGAGCTCTAAGGCGGTTGCATTCACCACCTGCCAGCGTTAGGATTTCCCCAACATGGCCCAGTCTCTCGAGATTGGGCTTTTTCGTTTCCGAACCCGGCCACCGCGCCGGGTTTTGTGTTTAGTACCGATGATGATTGAGCCCGCTTTGTGCGGGCTTTGTCATTTCTGCCCCAGCTGGAGAGGGCTTTCCCCGAGAGCCTTGCCCCGCTTGGGCAGCGATACCACCCGCAAACACCACGAGGACAACTATGGACCCCATCGACATTAACAACCTGACTGGTACCGAATCACTGGAGGAGCTTGAGGCCGCGTTGAATGCGCTGGAGGACGGTGGTGACACCGAGAAGCCGAAGCAGGATGAGCAGGCCACCCACACCGACGAAAAGGGCGAACAGACCGCGCCGCCGGCGGCCGAGATGCAGGGCAAAGCTACCCAAGATGACAACCAAGAAGAGGGGAAGGAGGGCGCCAAAGTCATTCTGTCCAAAGATGGCAAGCACCAGATCCCCTACGACGTGCTGGAGTCTGAGCGGGCGCAGCGGCAGGCTCTCGTCGCCGAGAATGCGCAGCTCAAGGCCGAAGCCGGCGAACGGGAGCGACTGCAGGCTCTGCTGGATAAGCACGGGATCAAGCCCGATGCCGATCCGGATGCGCTCGACGTTGAGGAGATTGAGCAACTGGCTCAGGACTATCCCGAGATCGGGAAGGTGCTAACCGGTATTGCCAGCCGCCTTAACAAGCTCGCGCAACCAGCACCCCAGCAACCCACCCAGTCGCAGGCTCCCTCTATCCCGAACGATGTTCAGACTGCGCTGCAGGCGGTACCTGAACTCGCAACCTGGATGGAGAAGGACCAGGACCGTGCCACCTTTGCCGTCAGTGTCGATGAGCGCCTCAAAGAGGATCCTGTGTGGAAGGATAAACCCCTGACGGAGCGCTTTGCGGAAGTGGCCAAGCGCACCAAGGCCGCCTTTGGTGACCCGGTAGAACAGCAGGCTCCGCCTGTCGAGAAGCCGGCTCCCCAGAAGAAGGTCGAGGAGCGTGACCATATTCCGCAAAGCCCGTCAGACCTCGGCCAGTCCGTACAGCACGAGAGCAAACTCGAGAAGTATGGCGGCATGAGCCAAGAGCAGCTGATGGCTGAGATGTCCAACATGTCCGCTGCCCAGATCGAAGCCCTGCTTGCAGAGCACGACCTGTAAACCAGCCAAACCCATTCCGACCCCGGCCCAGTGCCGGGGTTTTGTTTTGTAGGAGAGGATCATGACCCAAGTCACCCAGGCGCAAGCCAACAAAATCCTGCAGGTGGCCCTCTTTACCGAGGCCAACCGCACCCACTCCCTGGTCAACATGCTGACCGAGGAGGCGCCCAAGGGCGTCAAAATCAACGGCGGCAAACAGACCAGCCATGGTGCCCCCGTTGTCCGCATCACCGATCTGAGCAAGCAGGCTGGTACCGAAGTGGACATGCAGATCTTCCATCAACTGTCTGGCCGCCCGACCATGGGTGACAAGAAGATTGCCGGCCGCCTGGAGAACCTCTCTCAGGCGGACTTCGGTCTGACCATCAACCAGACCCGTCACGGTGTGGATGCCGGTGGCAAGATGAGCCAGAAGCGCACAAAGCACGACCTTCGCCAGATTGCCCGCACCATGCTGGCTGATGGCTACTACGGTCGCCTGACCGACCAGCGTGGCATGGTCCAGCTGGCCGGCGCCCGTGGCGACTACATGGCCACCGACATCATCGTACCGTTGGGGGAGGATCCCGAGTTCGGCGAGATCATGGTCAACAAAGTGACGGCACCGACCTACGAACGCCACTTCTTCGGCGGGGATGCCACCTCCTTCGAGGCGATCGACGCTGCTGACCGCTTCAACTTGGGCTGTGTGGACAACATGGCGCTGTTCCTGGCCGAAATGGCTAACCCGATCCAGCCCATCCGTTTCGGCTCCGACCCGAACACCGGTGACCCCCTGTACCTGCTCTACGTTACCCCGCGCCAGTGGCATGACTTCTACACCTCGAGCTCCGGCAAAGACTGGCAGGCGATGCTGCAAGGGGCAATCACTCGCAGCAAGGGTTGGAGTCACCCGCTGTTCCAGGGGGACAGTGCCATGTGGCGCAACATCCTGGTCAAGCAGTACCCCGGGATGCCGATCCGCTTCAACCAGGGCAGCACCGTCAAGGTGTGTGCGGCCAACTCCGCAACCGGTGTGGAGGCGGAGAAGACTGCTGGCACCACCATCGACCGCGCCATCCTGCTGGGCGGCCAGGCGCTGGCCAATGCCTTTGGCTCTGGTGTGGAAGGCGGCTCCTTCAACATGCACGAGGAGAAGGCGGACCACGACAACGGCACCGAGCTCTCCATCAGCTGGATCTCCGGTCTGCAGAAGATCCGCTTCAAGCAGAAGAACGGCAACGTGCAGGACCACGGTTGCATGGTGCTGGACACCGCTGTGAGCCCGATCGCCCGCTAATCCTGGGTTGCCCCGACCCGGGGCGCCTTTACTCAGACTGACAAGAGGACCATTCCATGGCCAAACTGACCCTGGTTAAGACCCTGCACCGCTGGTTCAACGGTGCTTTCGGCAATCTCTCTATTTCTCCGACCCTGGTGGCAAAACTGGCCGCCGTGCCGGTCGGTGATGTGGTGGTGTTCGGCGATCCGGTGGAGCCGAACATCAAGGTGGTGGGGGTCTCGCTCACCTCCGCGGCGCTCGGCGCCAGTACCACCCTCACGGTGAAGGTGGGGGAGACCGCCATCATCAACGCCCAGAACACCGCGACGGCAGTGAACAGCTACATCCCGGTGGATGACCTGATGACCCAGGAGGGGCAGGAGATCAGCCTGACGGTGGGCGGCGGCGCTGCCACGGGTACCGTCAAAGTCAAACTGCACTACGAGATGGTGGGCAACCTCTAAGGTTTCCACCGCCCCCCTGTGAGCCCGGCCCTGTGCCGGGTTTTTCTTTTCCCTGACTGGAGAAACAACCGTGAGCGACAAGATCGCAATCGCCTACATCGGTGACAAACCGATGAAGAAAGACACCGTGACCGGATCCCGCATGGTGTTCCCGCGCCACACCCCTGTGGATGTGGAGAGCCACATCGCCATGCAACTGTTGGAGTTCCCGACCGTCTGGCGTAAGGCCGACGAGCTGGAGGATGTGCTGGCCCATCAATCTGAGCTCGAGGCCGCAGCAGCCGACGCTGCCCGCCGAGCAGAGGAAGAAGCCGCCCGCCTTGCTGCTGAGCAGAGCATGATGGTGGACCACCTCGGCCTGGATCTGGTCAAGATGACCTCCGCACAGCTGGCTACCGTGGCTGAGAAGTACGAGCTCAACATCAAGCAGGACGCCGGTGAGCGTGTGGATGAGTTCCGTCTCCGTGTTCGCGATGCCCTGCGTGCCCAGAAGGAGGCTGAGTAATGGTGCCGGTGTTGGACAGCCGCTTGGTCAGTCCTGACTCCCTGATCCCGCTGGTTCGCCAGCGGGTATCGGGCCCCCTCGACAGCATCATCCGCCAAGCACTCATCCGGGCGGCGATCGATTTCTGCAAGCAGAGTGCGCTCGTTCACCTCGAGCGGCAGTTCGAGGAAGTGCTGGAAGGGCAGACGGTGAGCTTTGCCAAGGCCAGCAGCATCAACCGGCAGGCCCGCCAGGAGACTCGGGACCCCCAGGTGACAGGATCCGTGATCCACCGGATCACCGCTGGGGGCCATCTGCTGACGGCTGGGGAGCAGTATCACGTCCAGTCTGCAGAATCGATCCGCTTTCTGGTCACGCTGCAGGATGTCTGCATCATAGGGGCGATCGAGCCACTGCCTACGGCCAAGCTGATCCCGGCGGCATTGGTTGAGGACTACGCAGAGGCCATGGCCGATGGCACCGCAGCCATTTTGCAGCTCCAACCCGGCAAGCCGTGGGCCAACCCTGAACTGGCTCAGCTCAACCGCGCTCGCTTCAATGAAGCCGCGCGGGAAGCCTACCGGTTTCGCATCGAACAAACGGCAAATGCCCGAACTGTGAATCCGGTGCGGCGTCACTCATTCTTCTAAGAGGTCCCCATGACCCTCATCAAAGACCTGCTTGATCGGGTCTCACTCGAGCTGACCGACAAATCGCGTACCCATTGGTCGCTGGAGGACCTGGTTCATTACTACAACAGCGCCATCGCCTCCATTGCCAACTACCGACCAGACATCTTCGCTACGACCCAGACCATCAGCTGTGTAGCAGGCACTCGTCAGGCCTTGCCGGCGGGCGCCACCAAACTCATCGAGGTGGAGCGCAATACTGGCGGGCGCAAGATCCGCTATTTCGAGCGAGGCCAGCTCGATGATCTGGATCCCGAGTGGATTACCGGCAGCGATGCCAGCGAAGTAGAGGCCTACCTCTTCGAGCCCACCAACCCGCGCATCTTCTGGCTTTACCCGGGAGTGACCGCAGATGTGAAGGTCGATCTGGTATTGAGCGTGCTGCCTACGCCGGTGAAAGTTGCCCAGGTTGAGGCCGGCGATCTCCTGCAGGTGGATGACACCTATTTCACCCCCTGCATGGACTGGATCATCTATCGCGCCTATCTGCGTGACTCCGATGAGACGGCCAACTCCGCCCGCGGCCAGCTTCACCTCCAGGCGTTCGCGCAATATCTCGGTATCAAGATCGAGACTGACAGCACGCTGGTTTCCATTCGCGACAAGAAGTTTCAGACCAACCAGGGGTAATCCATGATCCAGATCCACGGTGTGATCACCGACCCTGCTGGCAAGCCAGTCCCAAGGGCTCTTATTGAGCTGCGAGCTCTCAGTACCACTGGTGAGGTGCTGATGGGGTCGGTAATGACCTTCAAATGTGACCAGGCTGGAGGGTACCGATTCCAGCTGGCGGCTGGCACCTATGATGTCTATGCCCAGAACGACCTGTGTGGGGACATGGATTACATGGGGTCCGGGGTGGTGACGGCTCAAAGTACCGATGGCCCCCTGAACAGTATCCTGGTCGATAGCGGTATCAACCTGACGCCCCCTCTGCTTGATCGGGCGGTAGAGGCTATGCAGCGGTCAGAGGCTGCGGCAGAAGCCACTGCCGAAGATCGGCTGCAGACCGGCAGTGATGTGGTGACTGTGGAGCAGGCAAAGCAGGTCGCGGCTGAACAGGCTGCAGCGGCATCCGCATCAGCCACGACGGCAAGCAGCAAAGCGGGTGACGCGGCAACCAGCGCGGGTGCAGCAGCAGGGTCTGCGAACAGTGCCCAGAAGTGGGCGGAGAACCCGGTGGATGTGGCGGTGGTCCCTGGCAAGCATTCCGCTTTGCATCACGCGACCAAGGCGAATGCCTCCGCATCGGAATCTGCGACAAGCGCAACGGCGGCCGCGGCCAGTGCCAGTACCGCATCGGCCAAGGCGAACAACGCCAATACCAGCGCCACCACGGCGACGACCAAGGCCGGTGAGGCGGCCACCAGTGCGAGCACGGCTGCCACCCATGCGAGCGCTGCTAACAGTTCCAAAGTCGCGGCGGCTACCTCCGCCACCAATGCCGGTACCCACGCCACTAATGCCGAGAAGGCGGCCCAGGCGGCAGAGGGGGCGAAGGTGGTGACGCTGGATAACGCGGCCAAAGTCGGCACGCTGGCGGAGCAAGTCACGGCTGATCGAGCCCAAGTACAGGATAAAGCCACCCAGGTTGCGGCAAATGCGGCGACAGTCGCCGGGCAGACCAAGGAAGTCAGCACCAACACCGACACCGTCTCACAGGCCAAAACCGCCATTCAGGGCATGCGGGATGTGGTGGTGGCGAAGACGACCCAGGCACAGGCTGCAGCAGACACGGCGAGCACCAAGGCGAGCCAGGCGGCGCAAGATCAGGCCTCGGCCAATGCCAGCTCCCAGCGCGCCAGTGTGTCAGAGGGCATGGCGGAGGCCTGGGCGCAGAATCCGGAAGGGAGCGACATCAACGGGCGCCCCGGGGAGTTTTCGGCTTTGCATTGGGCGCTGCAGGCTCAGAAGTGGGCGCAGGCGATCACCTCGCAGTTGGTCTGGGCTGGCCCCTGGAATGCCGCCGCGGGGGCGCCAGCTGTGCCGGCGGCGAATCAAGGCGTGCCGTTTTATCGGATCTCTCACCCTGGGGTGATCGCCAGCGTTTCCTATGTGGCGGGTGATTACCTGCACTGGGATCCGGCCACACGTACTTGGTTCAAGATTGATGGTTCGGACGCGGTGATCTCGGTCAATGGCATGACCGGGGCCGTGGTGCTGAGTGCAGCCGATGTGGGGGCCAGGTCAGCCAGTTGGGTACCGGGATGGACTGATATCACGAACAAGCCAGTGACCATGCCGCCTTCTGAGCACAACCACCCTTGGTCGCAGCTATCCAACGTCCCGGTATACGCATCGCGCTGGCCCACGCTTGCAGAGGTGGGGGCCGCCTCAGTGAGCCACACCCATACCTGGTCGCAGCTGACGGGGATCCCTACCTATGCGACTCGCTGGCCAGCTTGGGGAGAAGTAACAGACAAGCCTGACTTGGCCGCCGCATCCCACCGGCACCCCTGGAACCAGATTGATCAGATCCCGGTCACGGCCTCACGGTGGCCAACTTGGAGCGAGGTCACCGGCAAACCCAGTATCGCTGCCGCGGTTCACCGCCATCCCTGGAGTGAGTTGGATGAAGTACCCACCACCGCTAGTCGCTGGCCGAGCTATGACGAGGTAACTGACAAACCCGACTTTGCCCCGGTTGTCCATCGGCATCCGTGGAGCCAACTCGATCAGGTTCCTGTTCAGGCGACCCGCTGGCCAGCTTGGGGTGAGGTTACGGGGAAGCCGGGCACAATGCCGCCATCCGCGCATAACCACCCATGGTCCGAACTGACAGGTGTCCCAACGCAAGCGACCCGCTGGCCGAGTTGGACGGAGGTAACCGACAAACCGGATCTGGTCGCTGCGGATCACACTCACCCTGGCAGCTTACTCAACCCGATCAGCTTGGCGAAGGAGGACCTGGATACCATCAAGACGCCGGGCCACTACGCCCAGCACGCAAACGCAAATACCTCTGCAGCTCAGCATTATCCAGAGAACTCTGCTGGCAGCCTGATTGTGACCTCTGGTGCTGGCCCCCAGCAGCGTTACCACGTCTATAACTCCAGCCGGGTGTGGACCCGAGCGCAATACAGCACTGGCGCCTGGACTGCTTGGGCAAGGGATTACAACACCTTAAACAAGCCCTCTGCCGCTGACGTAGGAGTGGGCACGGTGATCTTTACCGGCCCAGTTCCTTCGTTTCCCGGGGCCACCATACCGAAAGTCGCGGGCTTGTACGCAATGGCTTATCACAACAACTCAACGCCATATCAACGGGACACTGTGATGATCTGGTGGGACGGCGGAGCCTCTGGCGCTGACTGCTGAGGGGCAAGTCGTGTGTCTGCACTTGCTGTCTACATCAGCAAGGACGGACAGGTGAATAACACCGCTAATGGCAGTGGCTTCACACTGCTCTCCATCACGAAAGTGTACTAACTAGCCACACCAACAAGGACATGACATGAGCAATCGAGTTACCCGGTACCTCTTTCGCGTGCTGGTCTCCATTGACCAGCTTGGCAACACCCTCCTGGGTGGCCGGCCTGATGAAACCATCTCTGGCAATGTGGGCTACAACGCCAAGCAGGGAAAGCCATGGGCATTGAAGGCTGAGAAAGCCATCAACTTCATCATGCGCAGCCCGACGCATTGCCGGGATAGCATCGAGTATGACGAGCGCAAGATCCCGCTTCGCAATGCTTGGTGAGCTTGCTCATCGCCCGGTGCAGCGTTAGCATAGCCCCATCATGGCCCTGCTCTAACGAGTGGGGCTTTTTCGTTTCTAGCCTTCGAGAAACCCCATGCCATTGATCGACATCGTGACTATGCGAGGCATGGTGCCGCGCGTGGCAGACCACCTATTGCCGGACGAAGCGGCCACCTTGGCGCAAGATTGTCATTTTGACCGCGGGGTGGTGGCGCCACTGATGACAGATAAGGCGGCTGGCGTCTCCCTGCCGATCACCCCCAAGACGCTGTTCCACTACTACGGCGCGCACTGGTTTGCCTGGAACAAGCAGGTGGAGGTCATGCGATCGCCCATCGCCCAGGATCAGTACAACCGCGTCTACTTCACCGATGGGGAGTTTCCCAAGCTGACTTACGACGCGATCGCCACCGGTGGCAGCAATAAGCCCACGGCCTGGTATCGGCTGGGGGTGCCGGTGCCGGCCACGCCGCCGAACGTGCAATCCGTCACGCCACCCTCTGGCAGTAAGGATGATGACCCGACGGATGATGAGACCCGTTTCTACGTGGAGACCTACGTGACCGGGCTGGGGGAGGAGGGTGCCCCGGGACCGGCCAGCGGCAAGACGACGATCACGATCCCGGGCTCGACGGTGGTTGTGGGCCTGTCTGCCGTCCCGACCAACAACAGCAACATTACCCGGCGGCGTCTCTATCGCTCGGTGTCGGGTGGTGGCCTTGCTGACTATCTGCTGGTCGCCGATCTGCCCATTGCGACGGCCAGCTACAGCGATGCCAAGAAAGATGGAGAGCTGGGACCGGTGCTTGAGACCTATGGCTACAGCATGCCCCCCGACAAGATGCGAGGGATCTGCCAGATGGCCAATGGCATCTGTGCCGGGTTTGTCGGCAATGCAGTCCTGTTTTCCGAGCCCTTCCTGCCCTATGCCTGGCCGGATCAATACAAGCTGACCACTGAGCACGACATTGTGGCGATCGCGGCCATCGACACGGCGCTGGTTGTAGGCACCAAGGGCTATCCCTATATCTTCCAGGGGGCGTCCCCGTCCTCCATCACGGGTCAGAAGCTCACGCCCACCCCACAGGCTTGTGTCAGCGCTCGATCCATGGTGGCACTGGATGGGATGGTCTTGTACGCCGCGCCGGATGGACTGGTCGGTGTCGGGGCCGACGGTGGTGCGCTGGTGACCGAGGGGATCATCACACGGGAGCAGTGGCAGGCTCTGAAACCCGACACATTGCGAGCCTGGTACAGCGAGGGGCGTTATGTGGCCCAGACCGATAGCCATGGCTTTGTGTTTGACCCCAGATCTGGTGATCTGCGCTGGCTCTCTGGGCGCTGGGATGCGGCGGTCGCAGACATGCAGCTCGATGCCCTGATGATTGCTAAAGGTACCCAACTGCATCAATGGCGTGGCGGTACTGCTGCCCTGCCAATGTGCTGGCGGTCCAAGGAGTTTGTGCTGCCCCCCGGTGTGCGCCTCAGCTGTGCGCGGGTGATGAGTGAGGCCGTCGCGCAAGTTGGCTTTGTGCTGATTGTCGATGGGGTCAGGGTGTTCGAGCTGATGGCGGGTCAGGTCCCACCTTCCGGATTCCGGTTGCCGCCACTGCGGGGCCGGCGCTGGCAAGTCGAGGTGAGAGGAGTCGCCGAGGTTGAGCGGATTACCCTGGGCGGCAGTATGGCGGAGGTCTGTCTGCAATGAGCAAGAACACCTTCCGAGCCAGCAGCACCCAGCAGGGGCTGACCGAGAACATGCAGATCCTGACCGGCCAGAAAGGGGACCGGCTGGATAAGGCGCTGACTCTGCGCGAGGCCGCCAGCCTGGGGATGCTGAATCTGCGGCGTACTGCCGGCGGCGCCGTGGTGCCGGAGCTCCCCCCAGCCAACAACATCGATCCGGAGTGGAGTGGCGTTCAGCCGCCCCATGCCCCGGTCAACGTCTCGGTCAGTGGAGCATTTCATACCATCGTGTTGACCTGGGACGCCCCGACATACTGGGGGCATGCCTTTGCCGAGGTGTGGCGCGCCGGGGACGACAACCTGAGTCATGCGGTCAGGGTCGGGACGACACTGGCCAACGTCTATGCCGATGCGGTGGGCAAGGAGTTTTCCGCCTTCTACTGGGTGCGGTTCGTCAACAAGAATGCCATGGAGGGCCCCTATCAAGGCACCGAGGGGCTGCATGCCGTAACCAGTCGGGATGTGCAGGACATCCTGGATGAGCTGCAGGGGAAGATTGAGGCGAGTCACCTGGTTCAGTCATTGCTGGAGCCCATACAGCAGGTGCCGCAGCTTTCCAACAACCTCAACCAGCTCGGAGCCAGCCTGGATGAGGAGGTGCTGGCGCGCACCAATGCACAGGAGGCGCTGACCCAGAAGATCACGCAAGTCACCGCCGGATTCAAAGAAGGGGATACCCAGCTGGCTGGCCAGATCACCACCGAGACGGAGGCCAGGGCTTCAGCCGATGGTGCGTTGGGCAAGCGGATCGACACGGTAACAGCCAAGGCAGGTGAGTTAGGGGCGGCTGTTCAGCAGCAAAGCCAGGCCATCGCAGATCTCGAGGGTGGGGCTCAAGCAATGTGGAGCACTAAGGCGAGCGCCGGCGAGATAACGGCAGGGATCGGCCTCATCGCCAAGTCGGATGGCACCAGCCAGGTGGCCATCTCAGCGTCCCAAGTCTTTGTGTTTGACCCAAACAGCAGCAAGCCGATGGCGCCGCTTTTTGCCATCGACAATGGCCAGGTCGTGATGGCGGAGGCCATTATCCGCAAGGCCACCATCCAGATCCTGAACTCCGAGAAAATCACGGCGGACTATATCAAGGCCGGGGTCAGTATCTCGGCGCCCTCTATCTCGGGCGGTTCCTTCGATATGGGCAATGCCTTTATGTCGGGTGGATCCGCCGGCTTTGGCCTGGGCGGGCCTTATAGCGGGTGGGGGAAAGGCTGGTTCACCATCATCTACAGCGACGGCAACCTCTACACCAACCGGCTGACTGCCCAGGGCGGGCGCATCGACAACATGACGATGCGAAATTGCACCATTGAGCAGGACTGTGTGGTTAAAGGAACGGTTTATGCCGATCGCATTGTGGGAGATGTATATGTTGCCCGGGACTATGCCTGCGTGACACATGCAAAACAGGCCGGTCCGATTGATGTTTGCAGTATTAAAGTCAACCAATCCGTTGGTTTCGCTCGAACACTTACTATCCCTGGGTTGGCGGGACTGGTTGGTTGCTCTGTAACTGCATCGGGTGGTGGTTCTTCACCTATATCGAACTCCAATTCGACGACGATGCAAATTACCGTGTTTATGGATGGCTCTGTGGCGAAAACGCTGACTGCGGTAGCCTCGGCATATGCGACATCTAATCCATCACAAGGACCAGTGACCAGCGTAGATGAAGTCGGCTCTTATATTGGTGACGTTACTATCCCAGCGAATCGTGAACCGCTCATTACCATCAGGATCCAGCGGATCAAAGGGGACGGGTGGGTGCGTAGTGATCCATCTCAAAGTGGGCGTGTTGTGCTATTTAAACAAGGCAGCTCTCTATCATGAAGGCAAGCATTGATCGCATCGCCAGCGATACTAGAAACCCTAATATTTCCGCCGAACTGCAAAGCGCCATCCGTAACCGGGTGGCGTTTTTGTTTGTGCGTGATGCAGATGGGTTTGTCCTGAAACCGGTGGTGGAGAAGAAGGTGACAGGAGTGCTGGTTTGGGCTGGCTGGGGGGACGACGGCGCCCCGGCACGGCACCTGCCGGAGGTTAAGCACTTGGCCAGGATGATTGGTGCTCGCTGGCTGCGGTTCCACTCGACCAGGCGCGGTTGGCTCAAGGTGGCGCCAAAGATGGGATGGGTACGCCAACCGGATGACGACGACGGCATGCTGGTGTTTCAGATCAACCTGTGAGGTGGAGTGATGGGTAAGGGCGGTTCTAACGAGATCAAAGAGACCTCGGCGCAGAAGGCCATGGCGGACATTGCGATGAAGCAATGGGGGATCTACCAGTCGGATCTCAAGCAGTACGAAGACATTTTCATGGACAAGGTGGACAAGTTGAACGGGGAGGAGGCCTTTGACGATGCCGCGGGTACCGCAGCCCTGGGCACGGCCCACAGCTTCGGTGAGGCGCGGGAGGGGCTATCTGATGCAATGGCTGCGTCTGGAGTAGACCCGACGAGCGGCAAATATCAGGACACCATGCACGAGTTGGAAACAGACCAGGCGCTAAGCCAAACCGATACCACCAACCGCACGCAGTCCAGTCAGCAGGACAAGTATGTGGCCGGGCTCAAGGATGTGGTCTCGATGGGACAGGGGCAGAAGGCTGAGGCCCTTGAGGGATATAGCAGCCTGGCCAGCTCCAGCCTCAACAAGGCTGCGAGCGATGCCCAAACGAAGTTCAACAACAAGCAGGCTGTGCTGGGGTTGGTCGGTACTGTTGGCGGTGCTGCAACGGCCTATGGCATGAACAGCGCAGCTGGGGGGACCGCGGCGGGCAAGAAGATCGGCCCGACCGCCAGCGTCCTGCAAAACAAGGGCTACTAAGGGGGGTAACCGATGGGATGGGCTTCGGACCAATTTGCCAGCATCACTCGGCAGCAATACGACGACTGGTTGACTCGCTTCTACCCGAAGCAGAAAGAGCTGATGGAGCAGGCCACGAGTGGACAATTGCTGCGTGACCAACTCGGCCGCGTCGAGCAGAACAACACCAATGCGCTGGTATCCGCACAGCAGGCCACTGCTAATCGCAATGGTCGCATGGGGGTCGCAGCACCGGCTAATCCACAAGACAACAGCCAGGGGCTGCGCATGGCGTTGATGACGGCCGGTACCGAGAATGGCCTGCGCGAGCAGGAGAAAGAACGTCAGATGGGGATCCTCACCGGAGCCGATGCCGGCTTGCGAGAGGCGATTAAAGCAGGCGGGGGGATGTGATGGGATATGGACTGATTGATATTGGCGCGCAGACGCGGCGCCAGGCCATGCAGGGGATGAACGAGTCGGCAAAGTTGGACGAGGCGCGTGAGACTGCCAACAAGAACCTCAAGGCACAGCAGAAGCAGCAGACGATGACCAACGTGGGGACCGGTGCGGCCGTCGGCGCCATGGCGGGGGCCCAGGCAGGCTCTGTGGGTGGGCCGTGGGGCGCTGTGATCGGTGCCGGTGTCGGCCTCTTGGCCAGTTTGTTTTAAGGAGGAGTGATGGGAGTTTCAGGATTGGCCGAGGGGTTCCTCGCCGGGTTTGGCACCATGAACCACTATCAGCGCGGCCAGAAGGCCGACGAGCGTGCGGAGAAAGAGCAGGGGCTGCGGGATGCGATGTGGCAGAACAATCTGGACCGTCAACGGCAGTCTGATGAACGGTATGCCGATGAGACGACCTATGCCCGGCAGCGAGACAACAAGCAAGACGAGCGCGAGGCGCGGCGTGATGATCTCAATGAGGAGCAAGTGCGCTCATCCATTGCCAGCACCAAGGCGGCAAACGCCCGGGCGGCGCGCGCCGATTCTCGGGCAGAGGTCGAATACCAGTGGCTCAAAGACCGACGGGAGAAAGAGGCCTATCAGCAGGAACACCTGCCGGTGATCCAGCAGGGGTGGATGGATATCGAGGCCGGCAAGGATCCGGGGGATGTCTTTCGAAAGGTGGTGAGCGACCCGAAAGCTGCGCAGTACAGCCCGGAGCGCTATATGGAGAGCGAGTTTACTGGCGCCGGCAAGACTTTTGTGAATTACACGAAGGGCCTGATGAGTGATGCCGAAAGCGGCAAACTGGACTGGAATAGTGAGGAAGGCGTAAACCGCATCAATAACTCAGAGTTTCTCAAGGCTGCCGGTACCCTCTACCAGGAGGAGATCAAGACCGGTATTGGCGATGTGGATCCTGCCACCGGCAAGACCATCAAGAACAAAGAGCTGGGCCGCATCATGGTGACACCTGATGGGGCAGGCGTGGTGCTGGGGTTAAAGGTCACCTATGACGACGGCTCTACCGCCGATCGCCCGGTGACGGATAACCGCACAGCCAGGGGCGATGATAAACCCAAGGTGATCCCCATTTCTGATTTCGTCGGCACTGGTTACAAGCGTGCGGCGCTCTCCCATGACTTGGTGGCCAAGGCCAATAACATCCGGACCAGCCTGGGATTGACGCCCGGGGCTGATGTGAAGGGCTACCGCCAGGCTGTTGTGAAGCTGCAGGCCGACACCGATAAGGCTATCGGTCAGATCCGCCGTGACACCATGTTGAGCCAGGAAGAGAGAGAGACAGCTATCGCAGCAGAGCGAGATGCTGCCCAGCAGCAGGCACAGGGACTGCGTGATGTATTCGGTCTGGAGGCCCAGGCCCAGGTACCGGCCACAGCGGCCGGTGCTGGGTCTGAACCTGCCCCCTCAGGGCTGACGCAATGGGTAGGCAATGATGCCCTTCGCCGAGAGTTTGTGCAGGAGGCGGGAGCAAATGGGAAGTCGATTACCGAGCATGCGGACCCGGCCATGCTAGACCAGATTTACAGTCGCTGGGTTCAGCTGCGGCGGGATGGGCAGACGGCCAATGCCATGCGCGGGGAACCCACTCCAGCGGCGGTTGCCCAGCAGGATCCCAGAGCTGCCGAGAAGGCAGCACTCAACGCACTCGCGGATCCCTTTAATACGACCCCACACCTCAACAAGGCCCCCGATGGCCTGGCTGCCTATCAGGCGATGGTCAAATAAGGCCAAGATTACCGATCTTTGCTGATTGGGAGTAAGCGTGAACGAGTGTCATTTACCGCATCGACAAATCTTTCGAACTGCTCCCAATCATTGAAGGTTGCCCTGTGACCTGCCCAAGCATCGCCTTCTGGGCCTATACGAATTTCTGGTATGCCATGGTTATCCAAGACCTCAACTTGGCATGAAGAGCAATCGACACTCTTATTGTTATCTAGTGATACAGTCTCATCGAAAAAGAATAATGCGCCCATATTGAAACCTCAGATACAAAGGGCTCTCATCATCTCCCAGGCATGTTTTAGTTTCTACCCTTGCTTGGATAATTATCCAGCGTTAGCATCTCCCCATCATCGGTCAGTGTGCCTGTTGCCCTGACCGCCATCTCCAAGCCCTGACTGGTTCGCCGGTCGGGGCTTTTCTTTTTCCATTCTCGAGGACGCCATGGATAAGACCGCAACCACGCTGCCGACGGCGCAGCAAAGTGATACCCGCATGGATGAATTCTGGAACAGCCTAGATGCCGGTTTGGCTACCCCCGCCCCGGCGTCGCGCAATCTGGATGTTGGCCTCAGTGACGTTGCGCGTGCTGTCGGTGCTGGCGGACTCGAGCTCGTGGGCGGCATCGGTGAGCTGGCGCGCCAGGCTGGCAACTATGGCCGGCAGAATGGCGACAAGGACCAGGGGGACTACCTGGAGAATGCCCGCGCAAACCTGGCCAAGAAGTTGGCGCCGACGCTGGATGTGGTGGCCGGTGCTGGGGAGCTGGCTCAATCTGGAGCGGACAGCCTCAAAGAGGGGATGAGTGTCGATGCGCGAGAGGCGATGACTCGCAGCCTTGTCAGTGAGTCACCCGCGGGCGCTATCACTCTGGGGGATGGTGCTGGGGATATTGATGTCTGGGCGATGAAAATGGCGCAAGGGGTGGGGTCGCTTCTCCCTACGCTGGCGAGTGGTGGGATCACCGGGCTGGCTGCCAAGGCGACGATCGGTCGGATGGTGACCACCACCATGATCAAGCGGGGGGCCGCGCAAGAGGTGGCGGAAGCTGTTGCGGCCAAGACGGTATCTCGGTTGGCCACTGGCGCAGCGACGACCACGGGGGTCACCGGTTCGGTTGGCGCAGCGGGCGTGAATGCCAGGGATTCTGTGCTGGGTATGAGCTTTGATGAGTTGCGAAACAGCACGACTTTCCGGGATACCTTCTTACGCATCGATGCCGATCAGCAGACCGCACATCTCTCTGATAGCGAGAAGCTGCAACTGGCCCGCGAAGAAACTGCCAATGTTGCGAGCCAGGCCACCATGGGGGATGCCAAGACTTGGGGAGCGGCTGCCGTGGGTACCCTGATGGGCGACACCATGCTGTTCAAGATGCTGGCCGGTAAAGGCGCCGGTGGTGGCGTGCTCAAGGGAATGGGGAAAGGGGCTGCTGGCGAGGGGATCAGTGAAGCGCTCGAAGAGGGGACCCAACAGTACAGCGTGAACGAAGCACTCAATGAGGTCGCAGGAGCCAACATCGACCCCATGAAAGGGGTTGTTTCCTCTGCCATTGAGGGCGGCCTTATCGGCATGGGGGTTGGTGGCGCCACGGGTGGCGCCAGCGGCCTACGCGGCGAGCGTGGCGAAGTGGAGACCGAAGACCACCCGGCTCGAGACGCTGAGCCTACTGCACCGGAGCCCGCGCCAGATGAGCAAGTTGAGCCGCAGGTTACTCCCGAGCCCGAAGTACCTACAGCAACAGACCGATCCCCGCTAGGCCCAAGCGCCGGCCAGTATGACGAGCTGCGCGACGTGCCAGCTTATCTACGCCAGGATGATACGGCCGATCGCTTCAAGGGGCTTGCCCAGGATAGCGAGGTACAGCGCGCTCTGGCCGGCGAGTTTGGCTTTTCGGTGCAGGAGCTGGTGTCAGCCCAAATGCAGGGGGGCAACCTGGGAAAAAGCCTCTATGAGCGAGTTCAAGCTGGGGAACTGGGAAAGGATCCCTTTGCCGGTGGCAAGGGTGCCTTACAGGTGGCAATGGAGGGGCAGCGTCCGGCTCTGCCGCTCAAGGATGTGATTTTTGCTGGTGACGCGAATGCCAAGCCCAAAGGGAAGGAAGTGGCCGCACCGGGGGATCACGATGACCACCAGGCTGGCCCCGGCCCTCAGTTTCGTGGCAGTAAGCGCACCCGGTGGCAAAGCGGGCAGGAGGGGGACTTATTGCCTGCAGATCGTGGTCAGATGCAAAATGCTGATGCGCTGCCCGGCGCTACCATCGAGGGAGAGGGGCGCGAGATTGGCACCGAGCTTCCGTATCGAGATGTGATCTATGGTGGCGATCAGCGTCAGCCGGATGCTGCACCCATGAGGGGTAGTGTGTCGGTTGGTGTGGAGACTGACCCCACCATCGGTCCGCTCAAGAGCCTGCGTGTTACCCGGAAGGGCAAGCCATTCGCCAGTGAGAAGGAAGCCCGGTTAGCTAGTCGCAAGGGGATTGAGACGCCGGTCCAACTCAATGGTGGTGGGTTTGGTGTTGCCGAAATAACCGAGGTTGAACGGGCCAAAGCGGGGCAGTCCAACAACCGTCAGCCCCAGCAACTCACACCTGCAGTCGATACTGGCTATCGCGATGCCATCCCTTCCAGTGAACAACCCGAGGTGACCCATGACCAGCCTGCCCGGATACCTGCAAGTAGCAGTGAAGGACAAGGTGATCAGCCTGGCGCAGGCAATCAAGCTGCAGCTGACGCTAAGCCTTCCACTACCGAGCTCGCCAGCCGAGCTGGAGCAAGAGATCGGGGAGATCGGGGAGATCTCGCTTCTCCTGTACCTGCATCAACTGGACAGCAACAAGATGACAAGACACTGACAACCCCGGCTCCTGCCGGGGTTGTTGTTTCTGAGCCGGTCGCACAGGTGGAGGCCGCCAGGGCAGAGGTAAACACTGAGCCAACCCAGGCCCAGAAGGAGGCAGGTAACTACAAGAAGGGGCACCTCAAGTTACACGGCTTCGACATTGCTCTGGAAAACCCCAAAGGATCCACCCGCTCCGGTACTGCGCCTGATGGCAAAGCTTGGCAATCGACCATGGCCCATGACTACGGCTACATCAAACGTACCGAAGGGGCTGATGGTGATCACGTTGACGTCTATATCGGGGACCAGCCGGAGAGTGAGCAGGTCTATGTGGTGGACCAGGTAGACCCCAAGACGGGCAAGTTTGACGAGCACAAGGTGATGCTGGGGTTTGCTGACGAGGCCGCAGCTCGGGCAGGCTATCTGGCCAATTACGAGCCGGGGTGGAAGGGACTGGGGGCCATCAAGGCTATACCAGTGAAGGCGTTCAAGCGCTGGTTGAAAGAAGGGGATACCACACAGTCGATCAGCCGTGCAAAGCACGCCGCACAAGAATCGATTACTGACTTCGGCGAGAAGATTGGCGGGGCTCGCAAGGATGTCTGGGCCAGTTACCGGGACAGCATCCAGGGCAATACGGTCGATGAGATAAAGGAGCTGCCGCTTTCCAAGGCCTGGCCGACGCCAGATTACCAGAAGCTGCTCGACAGCGGCATCCAGCCGTGGTTCGTGGCCTACGCCCGCGCGGCCCGTGACAGCATCCCGACCAAGCCGCAGACCGGTTGGAAGCAGAATCGTTGGGCCGAAGCCGTCAAGGCGATGCGCGACACCGCGCTGGGGCTACTGGAAGGCGGCAGCGCCAGCGAGCAGCTGCGCCAGCAGATCGCCAAGTCGGGCCTGCATCTGGCGGAAGATATTAGCAACCGCGCCGCCCTGTACGAGGCAGTGGGTCATCAACGCAGTCTGGCCGACCTCAAGCTGCGGGGTGGTGAGTACAGTCTGTATAACGGGGTGAAGTACGACCCGCCCAAGCAGATGTGGACCCTCGAACGCGGGACCAAGTCTAGCACCCTGGGCAACTGGCCACGTATCATCGCCACCGGTGATACCAAGCAGGAGGCCATTGCCGCCTTCAAGGCTCGCTATGAGGAGCTGACCGCTGAGGCAAGTAAGCCCAAGGTGGTGACGTTTGACATCTACAGTCGGGACGATGGCAAGGGCTGGTTTGTTGGCAAGAAGTTGGGGCGTAACTATCTCGATCTCACGCCAGCGTTCAAAGATGTGAAGGAGGCCCGTGCCTACCGGGCCGAGCATCAGGACGAGCTGATCGTCAAGTTGGAGCAGCACAAGGCCATCCCCCGCGAGCGCCGCGACCTCAATCAGCCCCGAGTGGGCGAGGACATGCGCGCCGGGCAGGATGTCACCCCGGAGCAGTTTGCCAGCAGCTTCGGCTTCCGTGGGGTTGAATTCGGCAACTGGGTGGAGCAGGGACGCCGCCAGCGCAACCTCAATGATGCCTTCGACGCACTTATGGACATGGCCGCTATTCTGGGAATCCCGCCCAAGGCGATCTCTCTCAACGGAGAGTTGGGGCTAGCCTTCGGGGCGCGTGGTAGTGGCGGGGTATCGCCCGCTGCCGCCCACTACGAACCGGGCAAGATGGTGATCAACCTCACCAAGATGAACGGCGCCGGCTCACTTGGCCACGAGTGGTGGCACGCGCTGGACAACTACTTCTCCCGACTGCGCGGAAAGGTTGGCGACAACATGACTGAGGCGCTGGACGTGGATCTAGCGGCCCGTGGCAGCAACTTCGCCCACAAGGGAGAGGTACGCAAGGAGATGGTGGTGGCGTTTGGTGCGGTCATGCGTGCCATCAAGCAGACCGCACTCAGGGCGCGATCCAGCAAGCTCGATAGCAAGCGCACCAAGCAATATTGGACCACCAATACCGAGATGAGTGCGCGGGCGTTCGAGAGCTATCTCATCAGCAAGCTGCAGGATCAGGGGGCCAGCAACGACTATCTGGCCAATATCGTCGATGAGGTGACCTGGGAGGTATCCGCCCAGTTGGGTTGGGAACTGGATAACAGCTATCCCTATCCGACCGCCGGTGAGGTGCCGGGTATTCGAGCAGGTTTCGACCACCTCTTCAACACCCTCGAGACAAAGCAGGAGGGCGATCGCGTCATCCTCTTCTCGAAGCAGGCTATGGCCCAGGGTGACAAGCCAGCCAAGCACCTGACCCGGAAAGAAGCCGAGCTGGTCACCAAAATGTGGTTCAAGCAGTACCGGGGGGCGAGCGGTATCAATGTGCAGATCCACGCAACCCAAGCTGAATTGGAACAAGCGCTGGGATTGGATGCCAAAGATGGGTTGATCCGGCGCGCCGCGTTTGACGACGATGCGGGCACCCTGCATGTGGCCGCAGATACCATCGCCAACCCCAAGCGAATGCGCGAGATACTGCGTCATGAGGTGCTGGCCCACTACGGCCTGGCCAATGTGCTGGGCGATGGGGAATATACCAAGCTCATGAGCCGCCTCATCCAGTCCCAGAAAGACTCCAGCATGAAGGCGGTGTGGGACTGGGTGAACACCCATTACGCCGATGAGGACGTTGGTACCCAAGCAGAGGAGGTGGTGGCCCATCTGGCCGAGCTGGAGCAGGGTGCTTGGGGCCGCGGTTGGGATCGAGTGGTTGCGTGGGTTACCCGGGCGCTGCGCGCCGTTGGCTTTGTGCCGGATGGCATTACTGCGGCTGAGACTCGCTCCCTGATCGAGGGGCTGGGTAAGAAGCTGCAGCAAGCAGGTGCAGAGGTTGGAGCCTCAGAAGGGGAGCGCTTGTGGTTCAGCGCCGAGCGCTCTCCCTGGCGTAAGGGGTTCCCAGAGGTGATCTTGCATGGCCGCCTCGCTGATGCAACCAGCCACCCTGATTACGAGGCTGCCAAGGGGGGCGATGATGCTGCCGCTCGGCGACTGGTCCATGACGTGCTTTCTCCCGATGCTATCAAGCAACTCAAAGGACTGATCGGCGATCATTCGGCCATTGCCCTCGGAGTGCATGCCGAGGAAGCTGTGAGCCGCAACGCTATCCCCAGTGCGATGGCAGATACCTTGGGCAAGGTACTGGGCATCGAGGTAGATTTGGATATCATGCAGTCCGCTAAGGTCGGGCGCACGGCGCAGGACGGGTTTGGTCGGTTGGCAAACCAACCCGGCTTTGCTGGCCCAGTTCGAAAAGACAAACCCTATCTCATCATGGATGACACCCTGACTCAGGGAGGCACACTTGCCAATCTAAAGGGATACATAGAGAACCGAGGTGGGGAGGTACTGGCTGCAACAGCGTTGACCGGTAAGCAATATTCCGCCAAAATTGCGATTGATAGCTCAACCCTTGAGCAATTACGAGATCAGTATGACGGCACAGGCCTTGAAGCGTGGTGGCAAAACCGATTCGGCTACGACTTCGACTCCCTCACCGAGTCTGAAGGCCGATACCTCCTTCGTGCCAAGGATGCTGACAAAGTCCGAGATCGAGTCACTGCGGCAGGACCGCAAGCGCCGTCACGAAGTGAACATGAAAGCGCTCGAGACGATGGATCTCTCCCGCCTGATGGTCTGAAATTTAGCCAGACCAATGCAGCTACCGATGAGGCGCTGCAAAAGCTCAATCTGGGCCCTAAGCCCGACATCATCGACAAGACCAAAACCAACCTGAACAAGCTACGCCAGGTAGACCGCGGCGTGGTCAGTTCATGGGTTGATCGCGTCATCAAGAAGGCCAACACTGAGGTGCTAGACGCCCTGGCTCCCATCAAATATGCGGAAGAGGCCGCTGGCATTACCGAGGCGGCCGACTCCGGATATGTGGGCGCACGTATGGCCACTGGCGCAGCCTCCACCATGCAAGCGACGATGCTCTACGGCCTGCCAGAGTGGAAAGACGGTGTGATCCAGCGAAAGGCTGGTACTGGTGAAAAAGATGCCCTGTTGGGCATTTTTTCTGACCTCGGAAAAGACCTGCATAACTGGCTGGGCTGGATGGCCGGGCACCGGGCTGAAATCCTGATGGGGCAGGGGCGCGAGAACTTGCTGAGTGAGCAGGATATTGCTGCGCTTAAGGGGCTTGGCAACGGGAAGGAGGCCAAGTTCATGGAGGCAAAAGAGCGCTGGAACAGGCTCAACACAGCCACCCTGGATCTGGCGCAGGAGGCCGGCTTGTTCACCGCCGAGGCGCGGGCCGAGTTCGAAAGCGAATGGTACATTCCATTCTTCCGTGAGTCGGATGATGGTGACGTGATTGCACCTTTCAAGCCAAAGGGTATCGCCAACCAGAACGCCGGGATTAAGAAGCTCAAGGGCGGGGAGGCCAATACCAACGACCTGCTCGAGAATATCTTCACCTCAACTTCCAAACTGATTGATGCCTCCATGAAGAACATGGCGGCACAAAAGACCATCTGGAACCTGGCCGACACAGGCATCATCGAGGTCATTCCCAAGCCGAACAAGATGGACTATCAGGCGCTTGCTAATGGCAAGGACCGGATAATGCTCAAGCTGGAAGGAGAGGACTATATGATCCGGATTGAGGATCCCGACCTCTATCGCGCCATGACCTTCTTCGATCGCAAGCCTTTCGGCGCCATGGTCACTGTGGCCGCCAAGGCCAAGCGTTTACTGACCGCCGGGGTCACTGCTTCACCTGAGTTTATGCTTCGCAATTTCTTGCGCGATTCCCTCTCCAGCTGGGCGATAAGCAAGGACGGCTTCAAGCCGGTAATTGGCTCAATCAAAGGGGTGAAGAAGACCCTGGCAATGGAAGGCAGCACCATCGACGTGATGTTCAGTGGCGCCAGCTTCCTGGGTGGGTATGTCAACGGCAACGACCCGACGGCCATGGCCGACACTGTGCGCAAGTCACTGCGCCGCAAGGGGATGACGCCGGAACAAATCGCGAATTATGAGAAATCCATCATCCGCAATGCGGCACACGCCAAAGGCGTTATAGCTGACGTGTGGGAGAAATACAGCCGCTTTGGCGAAGCATTTGAGAATGGTAACCGTGAGGCGGTCTATGACGCCGCCATCAAGTCGGGTAAGAGCCATGCACAGGCTGCTTTTGAATCGAAGGATTTGATGGACTTCTCCATGCTGGGGGCCGCCCGAGCTATCCAAGGTGCTGCCATGGTGCTGCCATTCTTCAATGCCAGGATCCAGGGGCTGGGTAAGTTGACCCGTGAGCTGCGCGATAATCCGCGCGAAATTGCCAAACGGGCTGGGATGATCACCGCCATGTCACTCGGGCTGTTGGCCATCAACTGGGACGATGAACGCTATGAGGAACTGCCAGATTGGGACAAGGACAGCAACTGGCATTTCTTCGTTGGTGATCAGCATTGGCGTATCCCCAAGCCGTTCGAGATCGGGGTGATGTTCGGCACCATCCCTGAGCGTATGATGCGTGCCTTGGGCGATAAGGACACTGGCGCCCAGTTTGGCAAGGCCGTAGCCAGGGCGATCGGGGAAACCTTCGCTCTGAACCCGACGCCACAGATCGTCAAGCCTGTGGTGGAGGCTGTTTTTAACTACGACAGCTTCCGTGGCGGCCCCATCGACAGCCCGCAGGATCTGGCCGTGCGTGCTGAGGCTCGCTACAACGAGCAGACTAGCCTGCTGATGCGCGAGCTGGGAGAGCTTTCAGGGTTGTCACCTAAGCAACTGGAACACCTGCTGATCGGGTATACCGGCACTATGGGAAGCTATGTGATGGCTGCAGCTGACGGTCTGATCCGAGCCGCCAGGCCAGGAGAGTCAGCGGCCTGGCGTGCTGACGAAATCCCTCTAGTGAAGGCTGTGTATCGCGGCACCGGGCCGGCCAAGTCCACTCAGCACATGGAAGAGTTTTACCAGATGCTGAGCGAGGTGAATCAACTCAAGCGTACAGTGGACCAGTATCGTAGCGAGGGACTGACAGATAAGGCCAGTGAGTTGCTGGAAGAGCAGGGCGGGATCCTCAAGTCACGTCGCAACCTGAGTCGTACCCAGCAGCAGATTAGGGTGGTGCGCAACAGGATAGAGCTGATCCAGCGTGATAAAACCATGGGGGCTGAGCAAAAGCGCCAGCGCATTGATGAGTTGCTGACCCGTCGTAATGACCTTGTGTACCAGGTAGTCAATACCAACCAGCGAAACTGGGAATAGCGGCCCTGCCATGGCCATATTGATGGGAGTAAACTGAGGCCTTTACCTGTGGGGACTCAACCATGTGGCTGCTGCTTGCGATCGGAAGCATGGTGCTGGCGTTGAAAGCGTCCAGTGTCAGTTTCACATTGGCACTTATACCGTTCGCGATAGGGATCTGGTGTTTCAGTAAGTCTAACCGGGAGAGCCTGGAGACTTTCATGGCCTTCGCTTTCATCATTGTGCTGATTGGTTTTGCTGTGAATGTTCTCATTAGTATCTGGTGAAATTTGGCTCACAGTTTTGAAAGAGACATTGTTCATGAAGGGGCTTAGGCCCCTTTTTTAATATCCAATGCGGTCCAAAAATGATAGATTCATTGCATTACTGTATGCCCATACAGTATTTCACAGCCGAGAGGTTGAGAGAGAACGGGAGACATTGGATGGAATCATCACTGACCGAACTAGAAGAGCTTATCGAGACATTGGATTTGACGCCCCAGGAGGAAGATAGAATCGCGCGCATTCTACAAAAACTACGCGATGAAGCTGCTGCGTCGTAAAGATGTGGAAGGATTCGGATTGGCCCGCTACTGAGCGGGCTTTTCTATGTCTTGGAGGGGAGAAAAGAAAAAAGCCTGCATTTCTGCAGGCTTTCTACATCTTGGATCACCGGTGGATCATTTTGGTTCCTGTTTCAGGCCAGCCTCTGTCGCGATGATTTCGCTAAGTTGCTGTTTTAACTCGTGTTGTCCTGTCGGTGTCCTAGTTAAATTGGTGGAGCTGGGGGGATTTGAACCCCCGTCCAAAATTACTACATCCTCGGTACTACATGCTTAGTCACTCTTTACATTCGCCAACCCGCTGCGGAGAGACACGCCACGAATTGACTAGCTCGATTGGTTTTAATGCTTCCGCCCCGAGCAGGACTTCCACACGATCCTGTGAAGGATGACCTTCCGTTTCCCTAGGACACAGGCAAGCTAGGGGAGAAGGGCTCAGCGCAGGTTATTAAGCTGCGAGTGCGTAGTTTTCGTCGTTTGCGACTATTTTTTTGCGGTTTATTAACGAGGCCTACCGCACCTCGGCATGCACCTTGGGTTTCGTGAATCTTGTCGAATCCAGAATCAGCCCCAAGTTGTCAAAGCCGATTGTACGCAAAAATCCTGTCATGGCAAGGCGTTGATGGCAATCGACCGGCTGGTGCCGGTCGATTGCTGGTTTATTGGGCGCCACTCATCGGCTGGTGGCACGGCATCAACCGCGGTTCTTGTTCTTCATGATGCGGGATTTCTCCCGATCCCATTCGCGGGCCTTGGTGTCTTCCCTCTTGTCGTGTTCTTTCTTGCCCTTCACCAGGCCGATCTCGACCTTGACCCAGCACTCTTTCCAGTAGAGCGCCAGCGGCACTATGGTGTAGCCCTGACGTGCCACCAGGCTCTCGAGCTTGTCGATTTCACGGCGGCTCAGCAGCAGTTTGCGGGTACGAGTCGGGTCGCAGACCACGTGGCTGGAGGCGGCGTTCAGCGGCAGGAAGGTGGAGCCAAACAGGAAGGCTTCACCCTGCATGAAGATGACATAGGCTTCGCTGATGTTGGCTTTGCCCGCCCGCAGGGATTTCACTTCCCACCCTTGCAGGGACAGACCGGCTTCCACGCGCTCTTCGATGAAGTACTCGTGGCGGGCGGCTCTGTTGAGTGCAATGGTGCTGGACCCGGCTTTGTTTTTACTGTTCTTTTTGCTCATGACGGGGGCCTTCGGCAATGTTGATGAAGGCGCATTATACGTGGGTGGCGGCGGCTGTAAAACGCGCAACCGCTCGAGTGGTGGCTTTGTGAGCGATCCTGGGGGGATTTCGGCAGACGAGGTGTGTATGCGTGAACAACGCAGGCGAAAAAGTGAGCGATTGGTCGGGTGATGGCTTTCTGAACCGTTTCGGCGGTGATTTTGGCTGACAAGGTGGTAAAATCGGGCCGATTGGAAGAGGAAAGCCCATGCCCCGTATTACTCGCAGTGCCCTGGTGATGTTCAGCGCCGAACAGATGTTCCGGCTGGTCAACGACGTTCACGCCTATCCCGAATTCTTGCCCGGTTGCGTCGGCAGCCGTGTCCACGAGACGGGAGAAGACTACATGATGGCCTCGGTGGACGTGGCCAAGGCAGGCATCGCCAAGACCTTCACCACCCGCAACCAGCTCGACACCAACCGCACCATCAAGATGGAGCTGGTGGAAGGCCCCTTCAAGACGCTGGCGGGCTGGTGGACCTTCACGCCGCTGGATGTGGATGCCTGCAAGGTGGAGTTTGACCTCGATTTCGAATTTACCTCCAAGCTGATCGAGCTGGCCTTTGGCCAGATCTTCCGCGACCTGGTGGGCTCCATGGTGCTCGCCTTCTCCAACCGCGCCAAGGTGGTATACGGTGTCTGATCTGCTCAATATCGAAGTCGCCTATGCCCTGCCGGAGCGGCAGACCGTGCTGCGCATCCGGGTTGCCCCCGGCACCAGCGTGCTGGCCGCCATCGAGCAGTCCGGCATAGTGCAGAAGCACCCGGAGATCGATCTCGCGGTCAACAAGTTCGGCATCTACAGCCGACCGGTGAAGGGCGCCGAGCCGGTGCAGGAGGGGGATCGCATCGAGATCTACCGGCCGCTGATCGCCGATCCGAAAGAGATGCGCAAGAAGCGGGCCGAGAAGGCCAAGGAAGAGGGGCGCGCCGACGTGGTCACCGGTGGCCGGCCCGATGTGCACCGCAAGCGGGGCGATGCCGAGTCGACCTGACACAGGTTGCGGCGTTGGTATAAACAAGAGGCGCCGTGGCGCCTCTTGTTATTGGATGCTGTTTTTCATCCATGAAATGGGGTGATCCGCTGTCAAATCGAGGGATCACAGCATGAGCAGCCGCTCGTTTTCCACCGTCTCGATGCCTTTATCCTGTTCGGCGAGCACTTTCATGGCGTGGGCTACCTGGCTCGCCTCGATGGCGCGCCAGCGCCTGAATCGTCCCTGCAGCAGCGGCCTGACCAATGGATAGATCGCCTGAGTCAGCCGCTCCGAGGTGCGCGGCGGCTGGCGGTTGCCGAGCAGCATGGCGGGGCGCAGGATGGCGAGTCGCTGCCACTCCTGGGCCAGCAGGGCCTGCTCCACTTCCCCCTTGGTGCGCAGATAGAGGGCAGAGGCGCGGGCATTGGCGCCGAGGCTGGAGATGACCAGCAGGCGACGGCAACCGTGGCGACGGGCGAGGGCGGCGAAGGCCAGCACATAGTCGTGATCCACCCGGCGAAACGCGGCATCGGAGCCGGCGTCCTTGCGGGTGGTGCCGAGGCAACAGAAGGCAAGATCGACGGGGGCGGGCAGGGCGACCTCGTCCAGTTGGTCGAAGTCCACCAGCAGCCAGTGGCGGTTCGGGGCGGGCTCGCCCGGTTTGCGGCAGAGCAGGGTCAGCTCATGGTCGGTACCGAGCTGGCGGACGAGTTCCCGCCCGATCAGGCCGGTGGCGCCGGCTATCAATATCTGGCTCACTGTCATCTCCTCGGGGATGGACTCAGTTATCAGCCTATAAAACAAAACCGGCCTTGGCCGGTTTTGTTGGGTATCAGAGCGGGGTCGTGAAGGCCGCAGGGAGCGGGAAGTCTCCCGTGGCGGTGGCCAGTCGGTCACCCACGAAGTTCAGGGTCAGCTCCTTGCGTTCCTTGTCACCGCGCCCCGGCTGGAATTCATAGAGATAGTACCAGGTGTTGGGATCGAAGCCGTCCCGCAGCATGGGGGAACCCAGCACGAATTCGACCTGCTCGCGGGTCATGCCCTGGCGCAGCTTGTCGACCTGTTTTTGTTCCACATAGTTGCCCTGGGGAATATCGATGCGATAGACCAGGCTGCAACCGGACAGAGTGAGGGCGGTCAGGGCCGCGGCAATCAGGTGTTTCATCCGCATATCGGGTTCAGATCATCCATACAGTCTTTTTAGCTCGGCAAATCATACCCACTCCCCGTGCGGAAGTAAAAAGCCATTGATCCTCCAGCCAATAAAAAGGGCCGCGTGGCGGCCCCTGGCAAACAGGCGAAGGGTTACATGGCGGCGCGGAAGATGGCGACTATCTCGGCGTGGCTCGCCTGCTTGGGGTTGGTGAAGCCGCAGGCATCTTTCAGGGCGTTGCTGGCCAGCAGATCGAAGTCATCGCTCCTGACGCCAAGCTGCTCCAGACCGGCCGGGATCTTCACGTCCAGCGCAAGCTGCTTGATGGCGTCGATCGCGGCGGCGGCACCCTGCTCGTCGCTCATGGCGCTCACATCCACTCCCATGTGATGGGCCACATCCTTGAGACGAGCGGCGCTCACCTGAGCGTTGTAGGCCTGCACGTGGGGCAGCAGCACGGCATTGCAGACGCCGTGGGGCAGGTCGTAGAAGCCGCCGAGCTGGTGCGCCATGGCGTGCACGTAACCGAGGCTGGCGTTGTTGAACGCCATGCCCGCCAGGAACTGGGCATAGGCCATCTGCTCGCGGGCGTGCAGATCATCGCCCTGGTTGACCGCGGTGCGCAGGTGCTTGGCAATCAGCTGAATGGCCATGATGGCGCTGGCGTCGGTGACCGGGGTGGCGGCGATGGAAACATAGGCCTCGATGGCGTGAGTCAGGGCGTCCATGCCGGTGGCCGCGGTGAGGCCGACGGGCTTGGCCAGCATCAGCTCGGGATCGTTGACCGACATCAGGGGGGTGACGTGCTTGTCGACGATGGCCATCTTCACCTGGCGGGCCTCATCGGTGATGATGCAAAAACGCGTCATCTCGGAGGCGGTACCGGCGGTGGTGTTGATGGCGATGAGCGGCAACTGCGGCTTGGCGGAGCGATCCACCCCTTCGTAATCCGCGATGCTGCCGCCGTTGGTGGCCAGCAGGGCGATGCCCTTGGCGCAGTCGTGGGGGGAGCCGCCGCCGAGCGAAATCACGCAATCGCAGCCGTTGGCCTTGAGCATGGTGAGGCCTGCCTCGACGTTGGTCATGGTGGGGTTGGGTTTGGTCTCGTCGAACACTGCGCTCTCGATGCCATGCTCCGCCAGCAGCTTGGCGACCTTGGCCACTACGCCTATTTGATTGAGGACGCGGTCGGTGACGATCAGCGCCTTGCGAAAGCCATGGCCCTTGATATCGGCTGCCGCCTCTTGCAGACAGCCCGCTCCCATCAGGTTGACCGCGGGAATGTAGAATTTGAATGTCGCCATGATGGACTCCGTATGATTAGCCATTAAGTGGTATACGGGCGCCAACATAACAGCAGATGAGGCGATGAGAAGGGGTCAATAGCATCTGATTTACAACTTTGTGGACTCGATCGTGCTCTTGTTCGGGGAGAGCAGAGAGGGCTTGACAAGGGGCGCAAATGTTCGAACGGGTGAAAAACGTTTTTCAAGAAATTCATCAAGTTAGCAAACGTTTTGCGTAGAATTTGTGACTGTCAATGCGTGGAAGTGTGAGGAGCTTCAAGGAATTGGAAAGCGCTTTCGACCATAGTTGGCCCCTCCCCGAATGAGGGGAGAGCAGGCTTGAAAGTACCATAAAGAATCATCTTAATTTGCCCCCTGACCATGCTGGTGGGGAGCAACCAGGAGTCCACTATGTCTGATGTTTTCCACTTGGGTTTGAAGAAAGCTGATCTGCAAGGCGCCACCTTGGCGATCGTCCCCGGTGACCCCGAGCGTGTAAAGCGCATCGCAGAGCTGTTGGATAACCCGGTGCACCTGGCCAGCCATCGTGAATTCACTACCTGGCGCGGCGAGATGGACGGCAAGGCCGTGATCATCTGCTCTACCGGTATCGGTGGCCCGTCCACCTCCATCGCGGTAGAAGAGCTGGCCCAGCTGGGCATCCGCACCTTCCTGCGCATCGGCACCACAGGCGCCATCCAGCCGCACCTGAACGTGGGCGACGTGATCGTCACTACCGGCTCCGTGCGCCTCGACGGTGCCAGCCTGCACTTCGCACCGATGGAATTCCCGGCTGTTGCCGACTTCGACTGCACCACGGCGCTGGTCAACACTGCCAAAGAGATGGGCTCCAAGCTGCACATCGGTGTGACTGCCTCTTCCGATACCTTCTACCCGGGTCAGGAGCGTTACGACACCGTATCTGGCCGCGTAGTGAGCCGTTTCCAGGGTTCCATGAAAGAGTGGCAAGCCATGGGCGTGCTGAACTATGAGATGGAATCTGCCACCCTGCTGACCATGTGCTCCAGCCAGGGCCTGCGTGCCGGTATGGTGGCTGGCGTTATCGTCAACCGTACCCAGCAGGAAATCCCGAACGCCGAAACCATGGCGAGAACCGAATCTGATGCCATCAAGATCGTGCTGGGCGCCGCCCGCAAGCTGATCTGATAGCTACACCGAGTGGGGGGTGGGGGCCGTTGCGAAAGCACGGCCCCTATCTTTATCTGCCGCTTATCAAGATAACCATCGTTCGTCCCGTCTTTAGCTTTCCCGCCATCATTTATTCCACCGTATTAAAGCAAACTGGCATATCTCGCCGTCAGGGGCTCATCGCTCACCGTGTGGGTTAAGTCTGTTTTCAGTTCCCTGCCGTTATTTCTTCTACCCCATTAGCACGGCTTGATGGGGACCGCTGCCACGGGCCGCATTTGCTTTCCCCACTCTTATTTCTGCTAACCCATTAAAACGGACTGGCACATCTTGCCGCCATCGGCTCACCGCTCACCGGGTGGATGAAGTCGAGCTCGCTCGCGTGCAGCATCAGCCTTGGGGTGTGCGCCGTGCCCGGCAGCACCAGGCCGCCATAGAGATCGCAGCCGAGGATGGGGTGCCCCAGCTGCTGGCAGTGGATGCGCAGCTGGTGGGTGCGGCCGGTCTCGGGCACGAGCCGCACCCGGGTCAGTGCCAGCGGCTCATCCTGCTCCTGTTGGCGGGTGAAGCGCTCTTGCACCCGATAGCGGGAGCGGGCGGACTTGCCGCTTTGGGGGCAGATCTTCATCAGCGGAAACAGCGCCGGATCCTTGGCGATGGGGGCATCGATCAGTCCCTCGTCCTCGGACAGATGGCCGCAGAGCAGGGCGCTGTAAGCCTTGGCCACGGCGCGCTGGCTGAACTGGTGGCAGAGCTGGGCGTTGATGGCCTTGTTCCTGGCCACCACCATGAGGCCCGAGGTGCCAAAGTCGAGGCGATGCACCAGGGTGCAACCGGGGAAATCCTGCACCAGCCGATAGTGCACCGAGTCGAGGTTCTGCGGGTTCTTGCCCGAGAGGCTGAGCAGGCCGCTCGGCTTGTCGATGATCAGCAGGTGTTCATCCTCATGGAGGATCCCGATGCTGGCGTGGCAAGGAGGGGCGATAAAGGTGTCGACGATGGCAGACATAGGGCGCACGGGCTGGAAAGGGGGGGGGCGATCATACTCGAACCGGCTGCGCGGGGCGACTCGGCTGTTGGTGCCGTTCGATGGGATAAGCGGGGATAATTCCTTCAACAGATTGATAATTCAGTGATTTAAAAGTGGGAAGGGCGCCGTTTTGTGACCCCTTCCAGAGTTCATCCGGAGCTTGCTTGTTAAGGTGTGGCTCCCTGTCATGTTGTAAGGAGTCTATCCATGGCGTTGCCCGTTATGCTTGATTGTGATCCCGGCCACGATGATGCCATCGCCCTCATACTGGCGCTGGCGAGCCCCGAACTCAAGGTGCTGGCGGTCACCACCAGTGCCGGCAACCAGACGCCGGACAAGACCCTCAACAATGCCCTGCGCATCCTGACCCTGCTTGGCCGTGACGACATTCCGGTGGCGATGGGGGCACCGAAACCCTTGGCCCGCGAGCTTATCATCGCCGACAACGTCCACGGCGAGTCAGGTCTCGATGGCCCCATCTTGCCGGAGCCCGCCTTTGCTCCGCAGACCATGACGGGCCTCGAATTGATGGCCAGATCCCTGCGCGAGAGCCCTGTGCCGGTCACCCTGGTGCCGACCGGCCCGCTCACCAATATCGCCCTGCTGCTGGCGGCGCACCCCGAGCTCAAGGAGAAGATTGCCCGCATCGTGCTGATGGGCGGCGCCGCGGGGGCGGGCAACTGGACCCCGGCGGCGGAATTCAATATTTATGTGGACCCGGAAGCGGCCGATATGGTGTTCAAGTCCGGCATCCCCATCACCATGTGCGGGCTGGATGTGACCCATGAGGCCCAGGTGATGGACGAGGATATCGAGCGGGTACGCGCCATTGCCAATCCGGTGGCCCAGTGCGTGGCTGGCTTGCTCGACTTCTTCATGATCTACCATAGGGATCCCAAGTGGGGATTTGCTGGTGCACCGCTGCATGACCCCTGTACCATTGCCTGGTTGCTGGCTCCAACCCTGTTTCACGGGGTCGAGTGCCGGGTCGATATCGAGACCAGCGGCGCGCATACCACCGGCATGACGGTGGTGGATCGCTATGGCCTGACCGGCAAACCGGCCAATGCCCTGGTGCTGCTGGGGCTGGATCGTGCGGGCTTCATCGACCTGCTGGTCGAGCGACTGCGGGCTTTTGGCTGACCGCCATTGCATTATTGAGAGAAGGGACGGGAAATGTACAAATCGTCGCTGGCACTGCTGGCCTGCGTACAACTGGCGGGGTGTGCCACGCCATTCGAGTCGATGTGGCAGGGGCTGGCGACCTGTGATCTGGACCAGCTCCATCTCGACAGCGAGACCGGTGAGCCGTCCCATCCGCTGCTCAAGACCTTCACCCCCGACAAGGTGACGGACGGCTTCGCCTGGTACAAGACCCACCAGGAGTTGCACGGCCTGCCCATCACCGGATTTCTCATCCCGGCCTCGACCTTCGAGGTGCACGCCCTCTTTGTCGATACCCCCATCGCCAACGCGCGCCGGCTGACCCACAACGCCTATGGCAGCGAGTTCAGCGATGAGCGCAAGCACGATCTGGGGGAAGCCCCCCTGCTGCTGCGGGATCCCAACAACCCCAAACGCACCATCATCGACTGCACCAGGGGGGAGTCGGCGGAGCCGCTGCCGGAGGAGCCGTTCCCGGAGGAATAGACTCTGGGGGCGAGCATCACAACGAGCAGAGAACAGAGAGGGGAGCCATGGCTCCCCTCTCTGTTCTCTGCTCCCCCGGTCGCCGATGCGACGGGGGGCTATTCATCATTCAGGGATAATCCAGAATTTGCTTGATGACGGCCAGGTTGGCGGCAATCCAGACGGGATTGATGGGTCCCCAGTCGCCGATGCGGTAGTGACCCTGCAGGTGGCGCGCTCCCTCGGTCTGCTCGAAGGCGCAGAGGATGTCGAGCTCCGCCAGGGCCGCCAGGGTGTCCTGGGCGGTGCGTCGTGGCATGCCGGTCGCCGCCATGATGGCGGGGATGGTGTCGGTGCCCTGGCTGATCAGGTGGGCCACATAGAGCCGACGATAGAAGCTGGTGCGAGTCTTGCTCGGCTCGCTCATATCTCATCCTCGAGCCGGTCGAAGTAGCGCCAGGTCGCGATGGTGGCCTTGCCCATCACCAGGGCCCAGATGCCGAACCAGAACCAGCGGAAGAAGCTCCAGGTGGAGGCATCGGGCTGGGTGGTCTCTATCTTGGTGACGTTCGGGAACAGGGAGAACATGTTCACGCGCCAGCCGTAGGAGGTGATGATGGCCAGGCGCTTCTCGAACTCCATGGACTTGGCCTTGGCCTGTACGTCGGCGGCGTTGAACTTGAAGTAGAAGGGCCAGCCCCAGAGGGTGTCCTCGTTGCGGAACACCCGGATCTTCTCGCCGGGGCGCTCGGTGTAGATGTAATAGACATCCACTGTGGGGCCGTCGGCCGGGTTCTTCTGGCTGATGGGGCCGTCCTTGTCGGTGCGCTTCACCTCGACCCCGGTGATGGTGGCGATGGTGTGTTCCGGCAGGTAGTAGTCGAGCCAGAGCGCGGAGAGCAGGGCAATGAGCCCCAGACAGATAAAGGCGGGTTTCTTGAACTTGAGGCTCATGGTGTTCTCTAGGTGAGGGGGAATGACGTGCCTCTACCATACCCATATTTAAGCATGGAGCCCAGCCCCTAATGGCACCTTAAAATCAAAAGTGTCGTTTAAAACAGGCTGGGTCCAGGGGGCAGCGAGACTCGGGCCCCTGTGTGGGGCCCAAGCGTCACCATGGAGGGACAGGAGGGACAACTACAGCTGGAACTGGGACAGCTGTTTGCGTTGCTGCTCGGCGAGCTGTGACAGTTCGTGACTGGCGGCGGCACTCTGGCTGATGCCCGCCACGTTCTGGTTCACTATCTCGTGGATGTTGGTGATGTTGCGGCTGATGTCGGCGGTGACGCAGGATTGCTCCTCGGCGGCGGTGGCCACCTGGGCATTGGCGCCGTTGATCTGGTTGACCGCCTCTGTGATGCCGCCGAGCAGCGCCTGCACCTCGGCAGAGAGCTGCTGGTTGTGGCTCAGGATCTCGAGGGTCTCCTGCACGCCGCTGTTGGCCGACAGGGACTGGCTCTGCAACTGCTCTATGATGACCTGGATCTCCTTGGTGGAGTCCTTGGTGCGGGCCGCCAGCAGGCGTACCTCGTCGGCCACCACCGCGAAGCCACGGCCGGTTTCGCCGGCGCGGGCGGCCTCGATGGCGGCGTTCAGAGCCAGCAGGTTGGTCTGCTCCGAGATGCCCTGAATGACCTCGATCACCTTGCCAATCTGTTCGGACTGGGACTTGAGCCGCGCCACCACGGCGGCGGCACTCTCCAGGCTCCCCGCCATCCGGCTGTTGGCCTGGATGCTCTTGGCAAACAGCGCCAGACCCTGCTCGACTCTGTGGTTGGCGTCCCGCGCCAGCTCGTCGGCCAGGGCGGCGTTGTGGTTGACGTTATCGGCGGTGCTGGCCAGCTCGGTGACGGCGGAGGCGACCTGCTCGGTCTCGCTGCGCTGCTGCTGGGCATTGGCCTCGGACTGGGTCATGACGGCGGCGAGTTCGGTGGCGGCGGAGGCCACGTTGCCGCTGATGCCGGTGAGGGTGTGGATGGTGCTGCCGAGCTGGGTCAGGGTCTGGTTGATGTCTTTGGCGAGCTGGCTCAGCTCGTTATTGCCCTCGGCCCTGGCCCGCACGTTGAACCGGCCCTGGGCGACGGCGCGCATCACCTCCTGCAACTGGCCGATGGGGCGCACTATCTGGCCGGACAACCACCAACCGCCGAGCAGCGCCGCGAGCAGGGTGCCCCCCATCAGCAGCAGGGTCCGCAGCAGGGTGGCGTGGTAGTGGGCCTCCTCCTCGGCGATGTCGGCCAGGATCAGCTGATTGACGTGAGCCGACATGTTGTCAATCTCCTTGATCAGCTGCTCCCCCAGATCGCGAAAGCGCAGCCGGGATTGCTCGTAGGCGGCGCTGTCGCCGTTACCCTGATATTGCCGGGCCAGCAGCGGCAGCATGTTGTTGCGGGTGTGGCTGAGGTAGGCCTGCAGGGCGCTCGCCACCTGGCGATTGTCCTGCTCGGCCCCGGTGATCACAAGCCGGGCCAGGATGGCGTCTATCTCCTGCTCGGCGGCATCGAGTGCGCTCGGCAACTGGGCGAAGCGCTGCTGATCGTAGAGGCCATAGATGGCGTTGGTGCGCAGCCGGTAGGTTGCGTGGATCAGGGCGGCGATGTCGTCCTTGTGGCGGGTGACGCTGGCGGTGGTCCGATTCATGTCTCCAATGGCGCCGTCTATCTCCTGCTTGCTGATCCCGGCCATGAGGATCATCAGCAGGCTGGCAAGCAGTAGGGGGATGAGTACTTGAAGACGGATAGACAGGGTATTCAACGACATGGAAGATCCTAACCCAAAAGAGGAGTGAGGCGGCATCTTACACAGGCGCGTCAAGGGCTGTCACAAGGTTTTTATGGTTGAAACCGGGCCAGGCGAAAAGGTTTTTTCTTGTGTTAAAAGAGTGTGATAGGCAAGATCACAGGGTTATTGGCCTGGAGGTGTAGTGTGTCTGACTGGATTGATCCCGCCATTCTGGCGTTATTTGTTCCCACGTTCTTTTTTGTCTCCGTCACTCCCGGCATGTGCATGACCCTGGCGATGACCCTCGGCATGAGCCTGGGGGTGCGCCGCACCCTGCACATGATGTGGGGGGAGCTGATCGGAGTCGGGCTGGTCTCTGTGCTGTCGGTGGTCGGGGTGGCGGCCGTCATGCTGAACTACCCGGCGCTGTTCTCGGCCTTCAAATATGTGGGGGGCGCCTACCTGGTCTGGCTCGGCATCCAGATGTGGCAGGCCAAGGGCAAGATGGCCATTCCGGCGGACTTGTCGGCGGGCCAGGAGACCAAACCGCTCGGGCTGGCGCTGCAGGGCTTCGTCACCGCCATCGCCAACCCCAAGGGCTGGGCCTTCATGGTCTCCCTGCTGCCCCCCTTCATCAACGCGGCCAAGCCGATGGCGCCGCAGATCAGCGCCCTGGTGATGCTCATTCTCGTCATCGAGTTCTCCTGCCTGCTGCTCTACGCCAGCGGCGGCCGCACCCTGCGCCACTTCCTCGCGAAAAGCGGCAACGTCACCCTGATGAACCGCATCGCCGGCTCTCTGATGCTGTTTGTCGGCGTCTGGCTGGCCTTCGGCTGATAGCCCTCGCCATGCAAAAAGGCCACCTGTGAAGAGGTGGCCTTTTTCGTGGGCGGCTGGCGCCTATGACTAGTCGGTCAGACAGTCAGGATCGAACACGTATTCCCCCGCCAGCCAGCGCAGGATCTCGTTCACGCAGATCTGATCCTGGAACGGCAGGTAGCGGGTCTTGAGGTGGATCACCTGCTCCTGGGTGAGCTGGGCCAGGCCGATGTCCTGGAACAGCGGCAAGTCGGCCTGGATCATGGCGGAGATCTGCGGGCCGCAGGTGGCGTTGAGGGAGGCGTGCAGCGCCTTGTCCGGATCGTACTGCCTGCCGAGCTTGTAGCACACCGGCAGGGTGGCGAGCGGCAACACCGAGAGCGCGGCCTGCTTCATGGGGTTGACCGCGTGACCGGCCACCAGATCGGCCAGCTCGGTGCGGTTCTCGAAGGCGCGCAGGTGCAGGAAGCTGCTGGCCTTGCTGCCGTCGTTGACCGGGTAGTTGTCCCACAGGAAGGGCTTGCGGTGCAGCCAGTCGGCGGCCTGCTTGAGGTGCGCCGCCGGGTACTCGCTGGAGCAAACCTTGGGGCCTGTCCAGAAGATGTCGAAGCGCTTGTCCAGACCCTGACCGAGGTCCGTCAGGTAGTGGGGGGGCATGGCGCCGAACACCTTCTCCAGCACGGGATCCGTGGAGTAGTAGCTGGGGCAGAACAGCAGCCGGCTGGCCTGGGTGTGGGCTGCTATGTCGTGGGCCATGGTGAGCTGCCAGTGGGCGAGATCCGGGGTGTCCCCCTTCATGTCGTCAAACAGCACCGCCAGTATATCAGGCTTGAGCTCCTGCTCGATGACGCGCAGCTTCTCCAGCAGGGCCGGGCGCTTGCGATCGTAGTCGTGATGGGCGCCCATGGGGCTCAGACCGATGCCGAAGGCGAGGCCGTTGTCACGGCACTGCTGGGCGAGGCGACGCAGATCGTCGAGCTGCTGGGCGGGCCAGGGCTGGGCCCAGTGCTTGCGCAGATAGCCATCTTCTTTCGGCGCGTAGATATAGAAGCCATAACCGTGGCGGGGCAGCCACTGGGCGTAGCGGGCGCGGGCGTCCCAGCTCCAGCCCTTGCCGAAGAAGCCCTCGATCAGGCCCAGCTTGGGCGAGGGAGGGGTGAGACCTGACAACAGGGTTTGGTAAGGCATAATCGACTCCCTTCTCGCTAAAAACCTGTCCACTGTCTTGCAAAAATCCGTGGATCAGGAAGATGTGCTGCTCTGAACCTTATTATCACCATAAGCCGCGGCGCTGGCGGCCTCATTCAAGCTGGCCGGCCCTAGACGGGGTCTTCTTCCAGGAAGCGTACCCCTATCTTGCGAGGCTCGCCCTCTTCCATCTCCGCCACCGTCCAGAGCAGGCCCTGCCAGGCGAAATGGTCACCAACCACCAGATTATCGCCCAACTGTCCGGCGATAAAGTTGCCCAGCGTCTGATCCGCTACCTCGCTCACATCCAGCCCGTACAGCGGGGCGAGATCCGCCAGTCTGGCGGCCGCCTCCAACAGGAAGTCACCGAAGAAGCGCGGGCCCAGATCCTGCTCGGGGGCCTGGCTGAACAGCTGGCCGAGGGCGGGGAGGTCGCGCTCGTGGCCGATGACGCAGAGGATGTCGTCGGACTGCAGGCGGGTACTGCCCGAGGGGTGCAACAGCTCCTGGCCCCGGAACAGGGCACAGATCCGGGTGCCCTCCGGCATGCGCAGTTCCCGCAGGGGGGAGCCGATGCACCACTTCTCGGCGCTCAGGCGATAGACGAAGGTCTCCCACTGGCTGTCGAGATCGATCTCGAGACCGGATCTGTTGATGGGGGAGGGCGGCGCCGGCACCTCGACCCGCGCCAGCTTTGATGCCAGCGGCAGGGAGCTGCCCTGCAGGATGAGGGAGACCAGCACCACGAAGAAGGCGACGTTGAAGTAGAGCTGGGCGTTTGGCAGCCCCGCCATCATGGGGAAGACCGCCAATATGATGGGCACGGCGCCGCGCAGGCCCACCCAGGAGATGAACCAGCGCTCGCGAGGGGCGAAGTTCTTGAACGGCAGCAGGCCGACCCAGACCGAGATCGGGCGGGCGAACAGTATCATCCACATCGCCAGGGCCAGGGCCGGCAGGGCGATGGGCAGCAGCTCGCTCGGATTGACGAGCAGGCCGAGCACCAGGAACATGCCGATCTGGCTGAGCCAGGTCAGGCCGTCCAGCACCGACAGCGTAGTGCTGCGGCTGCGCAGGGAGAGGTTGCCGAGCAGCAGGCCGGTGAGGTAGATGGCGAGGATGCCGCTGCCCCCCACCGCCGTGGTGAGGGCGAAGATCAGCAGGCCGCCGCTGACGGTGAGCAGGGGATAGAGGCCCGGGGCCAGCTTGGCGCTGTTGATGAGGCGCCACAGCAGCCAGCCACCGCCGAGACCGATACCGGCCCCCATGCCAAATTGCTGCAGCAGGTGCAGCAGCAGGAAGCCGGGATCCAGACTCTGCTGGGCGGTGGCCAGCACCTCGATCAGGGTGACGGTGAGAAACACCGCCATGGGATCGTTGCTGCCGGACTCTATCTCCAGGGTGGCGCTGACCCGCTCGTTCAGGCTGCGCCCGCCGAGCAGGGAGAACACCGCCGCCGCATCGGTGGAGCCGACGATGGCGCCGATCAGCATGCCCTGTATCAGGTTGAGGTCGAACAGCCAGGCGGCGGCGAAACCGGTCAGGGCCGTGGTGATGGCGACCCCGACGGTGGCGAGCGACAGGGCGGGCCAGAGCGCGACCCGAAACGAGGAGACCCGGGTCTTCATGCCGCCATCGAGCAGGATGACCGCGAGCGCCAGGTTGCCTACCAGATAGGCGGTGGAGTAGTTGGCGAAGTGAATGCCGCCGGGACCGTCCTCACCGGCCAGCATGCCGACGGCGAGGAATATGACCAGAATGGGAATGCCGAGCCGGGAGGAGAGCGCGCTTAACAGGACACTGCATCCCACCAACAAGGCACCGATAAAGAAGAAATTGTTGATGGTGGTGGCATCCAATGGCGAACTCCTCGTAGCGCTCCGCAAAAACAGGCACATTATATGCAGTTCGGACCCCTTTGTGTGGCTTAATTGTGCATCAATTTGCAGTTTTTTACGTTTACCGTGCTGTTTTTACGCAGAGAGGGCAATCGGTGCCAAGGGGGTAAAACGCTGACAGGGAGTGACATTTGGTGCCAGGCTTCGGGCAGCAAAACGGCGGATTCCCCCTAGCGGGGAGCGGGTTGGCAAGGGGGCGAGCAGGAGGGGCAAAAAGGTAAGCAGGGGCGCCGGCAGGGCCCCTGCGGGGAGATCAGTCGTCCTCGTCGTCTTTGACTTCCCGGATCTTGTCCCGATATTTGGGCAGCTGTTTTTCGAGCCGCTTCATGTCCTTGATGGCATTGAGAAACAGGCCGAGCAGGAACAACAGCGGCAGGCCTATCCATAACCACAGACTCATGGTTTTCTCCTTTCTGTGCGACCGGCGTTGACGTCATAACGGCTCAGGAGCTCGTCGAGCCGGTCAATATGCCCCATCTTCATAAGTGATGCCTCGTGTCGAGACAGGGGGTGACGTAACGGGCCAGGATCTCGTCCAGATGGGCCAGTATGCACGCCTTGCCTTCAATATCCGCCTGTTGCAGGCAAAGCGCCAGCGCATCGGGATCCAGCCGCTGATCGGCGGACTCCAGGGCGAAGCTGAGGTGCCAGGGCTCGTAGGCGACCCCGCTGCCTGCGCCACTCAGCTGGGCATAGGGCAGGAAGAAGCCGAAGTCGTTCATGTGATCCCCGAGCCAGGCGCTCAGCTCGCCGAACCAGCCTCCCTCCTCGTACTCCCAGGGCTCCAGCGCCAGCTTGGTGCCCGTGGGCAGGCAGTCGGGATCGTAGATGTCGAGATCCGTGCCCCAGTGGTGGCGACTGGTGCCGGGCAGGGCGCTCCAGCGCAGGATGGCGTGCAGCCGCTCGGTTTCTGTCAGCTGCAGCGCATCCAGCGGCTGGTTGTTGGCGTCCAGCAATGGGCGCTCGCCGCGCCACTTGCCATTCCAGATGGCGAGCTGGCGCTCGAAGCCGCGCCAGCTGGAGGCGGCCTGCAGGTTGTGCCCCTCATGGGCGGCGGCTACCTGCATGTCGTTGAAGGCCGCCGCGGTGGCGGCGGTCAGGCGGTGGGGGCCGCGCCCCACCAGGATGAGGTGGCTGTCGTCCAGCCCGAGCAGCTGATCCTGGGTCATGCCAGCAACCGCTCCAGCACCCCTTGGTACATGTCCGCCAGCAGATCGAGGTCCTGGGCCTTCACGCACTCGTTCACCTTGTGAATGGTGGCGTTGACCGGACCCAGCTCGATCACCTCGGCGCCGGTGGGGGCGATGAAGCGCCCATCGGAGGTGCCGCCCGTGGTGAGCAGGGCCGGTTGCTGGCCGTTGACGGATTCGATGGCCCCCACGGCCGCCGCCAGCAGCTCGCCGGTGTCGGTCAGGAAGGGCTGGCCGGAGAGGGTCCACTTGATCTCAAAATCCAGCCCGTGACGGGTCAGCAGGGCCTCGACCTGCTCGCGGATCGCCTGATCGGTGAGCTCGGTGCTGAAGCGGAAGTTGAACTGCACGTGCAACTCGCCGGGGATCACGTTGGAGGCACCGGTGCCGGCCTGGATGTTCGCTATCTGGAAGCTGGTGGGGGGGAAGTAGGCGTTGCCCTGATCCCAGACGGTGCTGGCCAGCTCATCCAGGGCGGGGGCCGCACGGTGGATGGGGTTGTCCGCCAGATGGGGGTAGGCCACGTGGCCCTGCACCCCGCGCACCACCAGATCCCCGGTGATGGAGCCGCGTCGGCCGTTCTTCACCACGTCCCCCACCAGGGCGGTGGAGGAGGGCTCGCCGACGATGCACCAGCGGATCTTCTCGTCTCTCGCCTCCAGCGTCTCTATCACCCGGACGGTACCGTTGATAAAGGGGCCCTCTTCATCCGAGGTGATGAGGAAGGCGATGGAGCCTGAGTGATCCGGGTTGGCAGTCACGAAGCGTTCGGTGGCCACCACCATGGCGGCCAGGGATCCCTTCATGTCGGCGGCGCCACGGCCGTACAGCATGCCGTCCAGGATGGTCGGCTCGAACGGCGGGGTGTGCCACTTGTCCAGCGGCCCGGCCGGCACCACGTCGGTGTGACCGGCGAAGCAGAACAGCGGACCTTGGGTGCCACGACGGGCCCAGAGGTTGGTGGTGTCCTCGAACACCATGGGTTCGATGACGAAGCCCAGACGCTCGAGGCGCGCCGCCATCAGGGTCTGGCACCCCTCGTCCAGGGGGGTAACTGAGGGGCGGCGGATCAGATCCTTGGCCAGTGCGATGACATCCGACATCGGCGTTCCTTAAGCGAAAAGTTTAACGAGAGAAGAGGGATTGATAGTGATCGGCCTTGAAGCCCAGGTGCAGCTCGCCGTCCTTGTCCAGCAGCGGGCGCTTGATCATGGCGGGCTGGGCCAGCAGCAGGGCGCGGGCCTTGCCGTTGTCGAGCCCCTGCTTGTCTTCATCCGGCAGGGCGCGAAAGGTGGTGCCGCGGGTGTTGAGCAGGGCTTCCCAGCCGAGGCGCTCCAGCCACAGATCCAGCTGGGCGGGATCCAGGCCGTCGGCCCTGTGATCGTGAAAACGGTAGTCGACGCCGGTCTCGTCCAGCCACTTGCGGGCCTTCTTGATGGTGTCGCAGTTCTTGATGCCATAGAGGGTGGTGGCCATGGGGATCCTTAATCGCTGGGCCTGGGCCCGAAATGCAAAGGCGCGATATCACGCGAAGGCCCGATTCTGGCATCCCGATCCCGCGATGGCAACGGCGGCGCCCCGTTGCCGGGCTTTTTCTGCCACCAGTCCGACCAGCCAGAGGCCGCCCGGAAACAGAAAACGCGCCAGGTGGCGCGTTTTGTAGGGTTTGTCTCTGAGATCCGGGCTTATGGCGAGAGAGGCCACTGGTAATCGAATACCCGGGCACGCTCCCAGGGGGCGCCCGGCAGGCTGGAGGAGAGGCCGGCGTACTTGCCCACGTCATCCACCACGATGGCGGAGAGGATCTCTTTGGCAAAGCACAAAAGGTCTATAAGAGTTGTAAGCCGATGGTGATGGATAAGCAGCAAGAAATGCTAGACTTGCTTTCGCAAGGTATAACGAAGGTATCGGTGGCTAAACGACGGGTATTAGTCTTTCAAGTGCTCATCGTATTATAGCGACTAGATAGAGTAAAAAGAGAGCATGCTTACGCCCCCCTTCTTAGGGGTTAATGTGGAGTAATGAACAATGAAATCATTCTTCGTTGCTATCGTGCTGTTATTGATGGGGCAAAATTCAACACTAGCTAAATATGATGTAGATAATCATGCCATTTTAACAACAGATCTTGAGAAATGGTGTAGTGGAGAGGCTGATGAGCAGGCCTTCTGTCATGGCTTTTTGACAGGTATTTATGAAAATTCAACCTGTATGAGCCCTCCACGTAAAATCTATAGCTTTCAAGAATTGAAGGAAACATTTTTAGGGTGGACGAAATTTAAGGGGGATAAAGGGTATGCTTTTGCATCCGAAGGAGCTGCCATGGCGTTATATGAAAAATATGGTTGCAAAAACTATTTACAAAAACTTTAGTGGGACTAAAGGATTGATGAAATCAAACATTCATGTAGTCGTTCTTTAATGGTTTATTGAGTATTAAGGATAGGGTTATGATTAGCTTCTACATTCTTCATACATATAGCTGATGGAGTAGCTATGTCAGATGTGAGTGCTATAGTTCTAGCTATCGATATAGTACAGGCTGCCATTACTAACGGTGATGGTCGCAGGGAAAATGAAAAAATAAGTGCGGTCGAGGTTGAAGAATTATTTATAAAATACATATCTCAAGGTTGTAGTACCGTTACTCCTGATTATCTGAAAGGAAGTTTAAGCTATCTGAATCCCAATGCAGAGCAGTTAAAAACCCAAAATTCAGACAGGGATTGGAGGCATGGTGAGCTGATCCCTGATGCCATATCTAGAGTCGTACCTGTAATGCTCGATGCAGGTAATGGCTATGTACCAAATGCAAGAAATTTTTTATTGAATAGTCTCGCGAGTAGACATTCTAGAGGGTGGAAGCGTTTACCTGCGTATCCCCCAATTCCAGATCTCTTTCCTGAAAAATTGAGCTTCAAACCTTGGTTCGCTGTTTTTTCAGACATAATTGGTAATTTTCTTTATTTCTACTACCCTGAAGAGCCGCAAGGAATTATAGAGATTCCTTACTCAGGTATTGACTTGATGGGATTCAAAATTTATTGGCGTCATGGTACACTAGGCCTATCTGACATATTGCAGTGGGTTTATTTAGAATGGGTTATCAGAACATATGTGTGCTGGAAAATGGACCCAAAGAGTAAACGTTGACTGTTCTAATTGGTGGCTATGGCTACTCAGCCTATTATTCATGGTCCTTCCATCATTAACGTCTCGCAGTTCTTGATGCCATAGAGGGTGGTGGCCATGGGGATCTTTAATCGCTGGGCCTGGGCCCGAAATGCAAAGGCGCGATATCACGCGAAGGCCCGATTCTGGCATCCCGATCCCGATCCCGATCCCGCGATGGCAACGGCGGCGCCCCGTTGCCGGGCTTTTTCTGCCACCAGTCCGACCAGCCATAGGCCGCCCGGAAACAGAAAACGCGCCGAGTGGCGCGTTTTGTAGTGTTTTTCCCTGAGATCTGGGCTTATGGCGAGAGAGGCCACTGGTAATCGAATACCCGGGCACGCTCCCAGGGGGCGTTTGGCAGGCTGGAGGAGAGGCCGGCGTACTTGCCCACGTCATCCACGACGATGGCGGAGAGGGTGGGCAGCTCGTGTTCGGTGCAGTACATACGGATGCGTTGCAGCAGGGTGCGCAGCTCGTCCTGGCTGCCCTCCAGCCCGGCCTGCTTGGCCAGCTTGGAGTAACGAATGGTGGTGCGCTCCTTTGCAGACTCGATGAGGATGTCCCACAGCTTGTAGTCGCAGTGGATGCTCTCTGCGGTGGCCTGGTTTGTCATAACTCTCTCCGGTGCGAAATGGTCGCCTTGTGTCGACGGGCATCTTGGCCAGTTCACCCCCAACGGACGTTGATCCAGAGCAAAAAAAGTGGAGGTTGCGGGGCCTGACGCTATGCAACTGGATCTTAATGCGCTGACGTCAAATTTAACGACTGATTTTTGTGATTTAGTTGGTGTTTTATTCTTTAAATGTGCATCCAATCCATCTTTATTGATGGGGATCAAGGGAGAAGACGGGATCGGCCACTAGATTCCGCCCCTCGATATCTTAACAGGAGCGCATTTTGGAACTCTTATTCGTCTCGTTCGTGCTGATGGCCGTGATCTACGGCATCGTCAAGGACTACAACCCGCAGGCCGTGCTGGCGCTGGCGGGGATGAGCCTCTTCACCCTGGCCTACTGGCTGGGTCTGCACCCCATACTGCCCGCCGACAAGAGCACCGGCTTCGCCCTGTTCGACCTGTTCGAGGTGTTCAAGGGGATCTTCTCTTACCGAGCGGCGGGGCTTGGCCTCACCATCATGGCGGTGGCGGGCTTTGCGACTTACATGTCCCACATCGGCGCCTCCCAGGCCCTGGTGCGGGTGGCGGTCAAGCCGGTGGCGGGCATCCAGTCCAGCTACCTGATGCTGGCGATCTGTTACCTGGTGGCGGTGTTCGTCTCCCTGTTCGTCACCTCGGCCACCGGCCTCGGTCTGCTGCTGATGGTCACCATGTACCCTGTGATGCGCAACCTCGGCATCAGCTCGGCCTCCGCCTGTGGCGTCATCGCCACCTCCCAGGCGTTCGAGATTGGCCCGACCCAGACCAACGCCATCTTCTCCGCCGGCCAGTCCGGCCTGGATCCGACCAGCTACTTCGTGGATTACCAGATCTGGCTGGTGGCCCCCATGCTGCTGGTGACCATGGTGCTGCACTTCTTCTGGCAGCGGCACTGCGATCGCCAGGATGGCTGGGATCCCGCCCTGCACCGTGGCGATCACGCGGAGCTCGACGAGCAGGGGACGGACGAGGTGAAGGCGCCGACCTGGTATGCCCTGCTGCCCATCATCCCCTTCGTGCTGATGATGACCTTCTCGAAGCTCTTGGAGGACGACATCAAGATGAGCGTGGAGGTGGCCATGCTGCTGTCGGTGTTCATCGGCATGCTGTGCGAGCTGCTGCGTAGCCGCTCGGTGCGCACCGCCATGGCCGGACTGTCGAGCTTCCTCGACGGCATGGGCAAGGTGTTCGGCCCCGTCGTGGCGCTCATTGTCTGCGCCGAACTGTTTGCGGAATCCCTCAAGGCCATCGGCGCCATCGACACCCTGCTCCACTCCGCCAGCAACGCCGGCATCGGCAGCGGCCTGATGACGCTGGTGATGGTGGGCCTCATCATGGTGGCCGCGGTCATCATGGGCTCCGGCAACGCCGCCTTCCTGAGCTTCTCCACCTTGGCCCCCGCGGTGGCGGCCAAGTTCGGGGTGCCGGCGGTGACCATGTTGCTGCCCATGCAGCTCGCCTCCAGTATCGGCCGCAGCATCTCCCCCATCGCCGCCGTGCTCATCGCCTGCGCCGGCATCGCCAAGGTCTCTCCCTTCGTGGTGGTGAAACGCACCAGCGTGCCCATGGCGGGCGCCCTGGTGACCGCATTGGCACTCAACTACCTGCTGTTTATGTAATCAGCTGGCGGATGGCCCGGGCCGTCCGCTCTTTTCACTCGGCTATTGGATGGGAGGCCTGCCTTCCCACGACATGGAGATGATGATGACAGACTCACTTAACGGCTTTTCCCTCGATACCTACCTGGCGGATCTCGCCCCGCTGATCAACCTCGATTGCGGCACCCGTACCCCGGCCGGGGTGGCCAAAGTGGCCGACATCATGACCGAAAAATATGAGGCCATCGGCTGGCAGGTGGTGCGCCACCAGTTCGCCGATGAGTGCGGCCCCTGCCTCGAGATCACCAATGCCCCCGGCGCCAGCCACTATGACGTCATGCTGGTGGGCCACATGGATACGGTATTCCCGGAGGGGACTGCCGCCAAACGGCCGCTCAAGGTGGAGGGCGATCAGGCCTTCGGCCCCGGCGTCTCGGACATGAAGAGCGGTCTGCTCTCCACCTGGTATGCCCTCAAGGCCCTGGATCCGGCGGTGCTGGCCAAGCTCCGGGTGCTGGTCTGCTGCAACTGCGACGAGGAGATTGGCTCCCCCTGGTCCAAGGAGTGGCTGGTGGAGAAGGCCAAGCAGAGCGGCTGCGTGCTGGTGGCCGAGGCGGCCCGCCCGAGCGGGGATCTCATCAGCGCCCGCAAGGGCAACGCCAAGTACCGCATCCGCTTCCACGGCAAGGCGTCCCACGCGGGCTCGGCCCTGGCCGAGGGGATCTCCGCCATCACAGAACTCGCGAATTGGGTGCTGGCCATCAACGAGCAGGTGAACCTGGAGACGGGTACCACCATGAACGTGGGGGTAGTGCAGGGGGGCACAGGGGTCAATGTGGTGCCGGACTTCGCCGAGGCCATCGTCGATCTGCGCTTCTGGAGCAACGACGAGGCCGCCGCCGTGCACGAGCGGCTCGGCTTCATGGCCAACAACCCCTTCCTACGCGGTTGCCGGGTCGAGGTGGAGCGCCAGACCTTCAAGCCGGCGATGCGCCCCAACGAGGACACTCAGGGGCTGATGAGGCTGGTGGAGGACGCGGCGGCGGAGGAGGGGATCCCCTTCAACTGGCTGGAGGCCGGTGGCGGCTCGGATGCGAACTTCACCGCCGCGGCCGGGGTGCCGTCGCTGGACGGCTTCGGCCCCATGGGGGGTGGCTTCCACTCACAGAGCGAGTTCCTGCTGCTGGACAGCATAGCGCCGCGCATTCGTCTGCTTAAGCGGGTGCTGACCAAGCTGGCACGCTGACATATCGAATAAAAGCAGTGCAAACGGGAGGCCCAGGCCTCCCGTTTTTTATGGAAATTGGATGGTCTGGCGCAGCCCTAACTGATCAGATGGCTAACGCCTCACTGACTAATGCCTAACTGACTAGATGGCTAACGCCTCACTGACTAATGCCTAACTGACTAGATGGCTAGCGCCTAACTGATTAATGCCTAACTGATTAATGTCTAACTGACTAGATGGCTCTCGCCATCTTCCGCCAGATAGGCGAGGTGATCCTGCCGCGCTACCCGCCAGCCGCTGAGGGGGAGGGGCGCCGCAAACCCTGGCCCGTCGGTCACCATGCTGTGGTACTCCCCCTGCTCGCCGCAGGCATCGAAACCCTGCCGCGCCGCCAGCGCCTGCAATTCGGCCAGGGTGGCGGCGTCCAGCGCCCGTCCCACCCAGTCCGGGGTCAGCACCCTGGTATCGACGCAGGAGAGGTGGGCCTTGATGCCGCGGGCCAGCAGATCCGCCAGCAGCGCCACGCGAGTTTGCTGCCAGAGCGGGGTATGGACGGCGAGGCCGAGCGGGCGGCAGCGCTCGCGGATCCAGTTAGGTGCCCCGGCCACGCTGTCGATGTCGCCGGTGACCACCCCCTCGATCTGCCACTCCTGCCGCAAGTCGGCCAGCGCCTGCTCGTAACTCTGCTCGAACGGGGCCTCTATGGTGACCAGCCGGTGGGGCAGGCCCAGGGCCTCCGCCTGGCGCCGCACCAGCGGCAGGGGATGGGCGAGGAAGCTGGGGTTGGGCGGAGCGAAGGTGACCAGAGCCACCACCTGATGGCCCTGATCGCGGGCATGGCAGAGCGCCTGCATGGCATCCTTGCCGCCGCTCCAGAGTGCGATGACGCGAGACATGGTGTGATTCCAGAAGGGAAAGAGGGAGGCATGCTACCCGCCCAAGGGGGCCTTGGCAAAATCCGTAGGGCGGGCGCAGAGGGCAGAAAGACAACAGGCCCCGCAAACGGAGGCCTGTTGAGTGGCATCAGTAATGCCGATGGGTGTGAAAGCGCGTCACAGCAGTATGCTGGTCAGCACATAACCCAGGCTGCAGGAGGTGGCCACCCCGATCAGGCCCGGAATGATGAAGCTGTGGTTGATGATGTACTTGCCGATGCGGGTGGTGCCGGTGCGGTCGAAACCGATACAGGCCAGATCGCTCGGGTAGGTCGGCAGCACGAAGTAACCGTAGCTCGCCGGCAGGAAGGCGATCAGCAGCTTGGGCTCGACCCCCAGCGCCAGCCCCATGGGGGCGATGGCAGTGAGCGCGGCGGCCTGGCTGTTCACCAGCTTGGAGATGAGGAAGAGCACCAGGGCATAGGTCCAGGGCTGGGCCTGCACCACGTGGGCCAGGGTTTCTTTGAGCAGTGGCATGTGGGCCTGGAAGAAGGTCTCGCTCATCCAGGCGACCCCGAACACCGAGAAGATGGCGACCATGCCCGCCTTGAATACGGCTCCGTTGGAGATGTCACCCGGCTTGACCTTGCAGCGCATCAGGATCACGGCGCCGGCGATCAGCATCATCATCTGGATGACCAGGTTCATGGAGAGGGGGCCCGTCTTGCCGCCGATCTCGAACACCGGGCGCAGGGAGGCGTCGGCCCCCAGCACCACCACGGCGGCGATGGCGGCGAAGAAGATCCAGGTCGACCAGTAGGCTTCTTTCGGGAACTTGGTGTTGAGCAGGGTCTCACCGCCGCCGTAGATGAAGGCGCGTTGCTCCGGATCCTTGATCTTGGCCTGGAACTCCTCGTCCTTGTCCAGATCCTTGCCGCGGCGCAGGCTCCACAGGGCCGCGACTATGACGCCGGACAGGGAAGAGGGGATGGCGATCATCAGGATGTCGAGCAGGCTGTAGGCCTGACCTATGCCGTGACCGGCCGCCAGGATGGAGACCATGGAGACCACGGCCACCGACACCGGCGAGGCGCAGATCGCCATCTGGGAGGCGACGGACGCCACCGCCATGGGGCGCTCCGGGCGGATATTCTTCTGCAGCGCAATGTCGGAGATGATGGGGAACATGGTGTAGACCACGTGGCCGGTGCCGCACAGGAAGGTGAGGGTCCAGGTGGTGAGGGGGGCCAGGATGGTGATGTATTGCGGGTGGCGGCGCAGCAGGCGCTCGGCAATCTGCATCATCAGGTTGAGGCCGCCCGCGGTCTGCAGGGTGGCGGCGCAACCGATCACCGCCAGTATGGTGAGCATCACCTGCACCGGTGGCTCACCCGGGGTGAGGCCGAACACGAAGGTCAGCAGGAACAGGCCTATGCCGCTGATGAGACCCAGTCCCATGCCCCCGAAACGGGTACCCAGCAGCAAACAGCCGAGTACCACCATAAATTCCATGAAGATCATTCCATTACCTCGTGTGATTCGGTCCATGAAGGCGCAGCGCCCAGGACGACATTGTTTGTTGTTATTTGCCCCTAAAGGGTTAGTGGTTATTCTGCCTACCCTAAAGGGGTAAAAATTTGAAGTGCTTCAACAACTCATCTTTTTTCGATTTAAGTGCATAAAAACTACGGTCTGAGGCGATAAAAGGAGGGAAATGGCGCGGCAAAGGGGCTTGCCGCGAGCCGGGAGAGGGAAGATCGGAGCAGGCGTTGCCTTAGAGCCCAAGGCGAGATGAAGGGTGGAGCCGGGGGCATGAATGGGGCGCCATATCAGGCGTGGCTATCAATTCGGGGGCGGGGATAGGTCAGGTGTTAGGAGCAAGGCCCAGAAAGGGCGGGACAAGGCCCGCCCTTCATTCGTTATTGATTGTCGTCTGGCGCGGCAGCGGCCGAGGGGAGGCGGGAGAGGATGGCGTCGCCGCAGGTCGCGAGGATCTCATCGGCCAGTGGCGAGTCATCCGGGCAGGCGCGCGACAGCACTATGGCGCCTATCATCTGCGCCATCAGCGCTATGCCCCTGGCCCGGCGGGCCGCCTCGTCATGTTCGCCATCCACCTCGCCGAGTGTCCCTGCGCGGGTCAGCAGGGTCTCGATACCGGTCGCGAAGGCGGCCTTGATCTGCGCTGGCTGACGGGCCGCATCGGCGCACAGGGCGGCCATGATGCAGCCATCCCCCGGGCCGTCGCGGTGCTCCCGGGACAGGTAGTGGCTGACAAACGAGGGGGCGTCCAGGGTGCGGGTCTTCTCGGCGCTCTGCTCGAAGGCGCAGGTGGCGGCCTCCGCCATCAGATCCGCCTTGGCCGGGAAGTGCTTGTAGAAGCCGCCATGGGTAAAGCCGGCGGCGGCCATCAGATCCGCCACCCCCACACCGTCGTAACCCCGCTCCCGAAACAGCCTGGCGGCAGTCTCGACTATGTGTGCCCGGTTCGCCTGTGCCTGTGCCTTGGTGACCCTCATCGCCGGTGATCTCTCTTAATTGGTGCGAGTAATGTGATGCCCAATATACATTGATGTCGGTCATCATCAAAACACTTGACTGCAAAGATGATGATCGTCATCTTTAATGGCGTTCGATCCGGCAGCGGCGAGCGGGCGTGATTGCCCGACCTGCGCCATCATGGATACGCCTGAGCGGTTTTGGCAGGCGCCCGCTTCCACACCAGACCCGGCCTTCAACTGACAGAGGCGAGACATGACAGACAAGACGCTCTTCGAGACCTATCCCCTCGGCCCCATCACCCTCGCCAATCGCATCGTGATGGCCCCGCTCACCCGCAATCGCGCCGGTCCCGGCCTGGTGCCGAGCGAATTTGCCGCCACCTATTACAGCCAGAGAGCCACGGCGGGCCTGCTGATCGCCGAGGCGACCCAGGTCTCCGCCCAGGCCCAGGGCTATCAGGACACCCCCGGCCTCTACACCCAGCCGCAGGTAGCAGGCTGGCGCAAGGTGACCGATGCGGTGCATGCCAAGGGAGGCAAGATCTTCGTGCAGCTCTGGCACGTCGGCCGGGTCTCCCACGTCGATTTGCAGCCGCAGGGCGCCGCCCCCGTGGCCCCCTCGGCGATCCGCGCCGAGACCAAGACCTTCGTCAACAACGGCTTCGTCGAGGTGTCGGCGCCACGGGCACTGACCCTGGAGGAGCTCCCTGCCATCGTCGATGACTTTCGTCAGGCGGCTGCCAACGCCATGGCGGCGGGCTTCGACGGGGTCGAGGTGCACGGCGCCAACGGCTACCTGCTGGAGCAGTTCCTCAAGGATGGGGCCAACCTGCGCACCGATGCCTATGGTGGCTCCATCGAGAATCGCGCGCGTCTGTTGCTGGAGGTCACCGCCGCGGTGGCAGAGGAGATTGGGGCCGATCGCACCGGGGTGCGTCTCTCCCCGGTCTCGCCGGCCAACGGCATCTCCTGCAGCGATCCCCAGCCGCAGTACGACTATCTGGTCGAGCGGCTCAGCGCGCTTGGCATCGTCTATCTGCACGTGATCGAGGGGGCCACCGGCGGTCCCCGGGAGCTGGCCCCCTTCGACTTTGGCTCCCTGCGCCGCCGCTTCAAGCAGACCTATCTGGCCAACAACGGCTATGACCTGGCGCTGGCCAACACCTATCTGAGCCAGGGCAAGGCGGACTTGTTTGCCTTTGGGCGCCCCTTTATCAGCAATCCGGATCTGGTGGCGCGGCTGGCCCTCGGCGCTCCCCTTGCCGCGCTGAAACCCGAGACCCTCTACGGCGGCGGCGCCGAGGGTTACATCGACTATCCGGCCCTGGCGGGAGCCAGCGACTCATGACCCGTCGGCGAGGTCGTGCCAGGGCGGTGCGGCCTCGTCATGCCATCGGCTGCACCCGAGTGGGCAGCCACCGCATCTTCATCGAGAGAACCCCATCATGACTACGAATCCCGCAGTGCTTATTACCGGCGCCTCCAGCGGCATCGGTGCCACCTACGCTGACCGCTTCGCACGGCGCGGCCACGATCTGGTGCTGGTCGCCCGCGATCAGGCCAGGCTGGAGACGCTCGCCACCCGTCTGCGCCAGGAGTGTGGCGTCGCCGTCGATGTACTGCCGGCAGATCTCACCCAATCGCAAGACCTGGAAAGGGTCGAGGCCCGCCTGCGCGATGACGCTAGCATCGGTATCCTGATCAACAACGCCGGGGCCGGGCAGGTGGGGCGCTTCATCGAGCAGAGCGCCGCCAGCATAGATCAGCTGATGGCCCTCAACACCACGGCGCTGGCACGGCTGGCCGCCGCCATCGCCCCGCGGCTGGCGCAAGCCGGCGCGGGCAGCATAGTGAACATCGGCTCCGTGGTCGGGCTGGCCCCGGAATTTGGCATGACGCTCTACGGTGCGACCAAGGCCTTCGTGCTCTACCTGTCTCAGGGCATGAACCAGGAGCTCTCACCCCACGGTGTCTATGTGCAGGCGGTGCTGCCGGCGGCGACCCGCACCGAGATCTGGGCGCGATCCGGCATCGATCCCGACAGCCTGCCGGAGGTGATGGAGGTGGGTGAGCTGGTGGACGCGGCCCTGGTCGGTTTCGATCGCCGCGAGCTGGTCACCATACCGCCGCTGCACGAGGCGAGCCGCTGGGATGACTTCGAAGGCGCGCGCAAGGCCCTGTTCTCCGATATCCGGCAGGCCCATGCCGCCGCACGTTATCGAGTCTGAGGAAGTAGCCGGGGTCCCGGCGCGCGGCCTGCGAACCATAAAAAAAGCCGACCCAGAGGTCGGCTTTTTTGCAATGTGGCACTGCTCGCGGCTTAGAACTCGGCGGTGCGAGGGGTGCGCGGGAAGGGGATGACGTCGCGCACGTTGCCCATGCCGGTCACATAGACCACCAGGCGCTCGAAGCCCAGACCAAAGCCGGAGTGCGGCACTGTGCCGTAGCGGCGCAGGTCGCGGTACCACCAGTAGTCTTCCTTGTTCAGGCCCATCTCGGCCAGGCGCGCATCCAGCACGTCCAGACGCTCCTCACGCTGGGAACCACCGATGATCTCGCCGATCCCCGGGGCCAGCACGTCCATGGCGGCAACGGTCTTGCCGTCGTCGTTGAGGCGCATGTAGAAGGCCTTGATGTCTTTCGGGTAGTTCTTCACTACTACCGGTGACTTGAAGTGTTCCTCGGCCAGATAGCGCTCGTGCTCGGAGGAGAGATCTATACCCCAGGAGACAGGGAACTCGAACTTCTTGCCACAGTTCTTCAACACTTCGATGGCGTCGGTGTAGTCGATCTGGGCGAAGTCGGAGGCGACGAAACGCTCCAGACGGTCGATGGCGTCCTTGTCGATGTGCTGGGCGAAGAACTCCAGATCGTCGCGGCGCTCGGTCAGCACGGCGTTGAAGACGTATTTGAGCATGGCTTCGGCCAGGGCGGCGTTATCTTCCAGATCCGCGAAGGCGATCTCCGGCTCCACCATCCAGAACTCGGCCAAGTGGCGGCTGGTGTTGGAGTTTTCGGCGCGGAAGGTCGGCCCGAAGGTGTAGACCTTGGACAGGGCGCAGGCGTAGGTCTCGACGTTCAACTGGCCGGACACGGTCAGGAAGGTCTCCTTGCCGAAGAAGTCCTTGTCGTAGTCGACCTTGCCGGCCTCGGTGCGCGGCAGGTTTTCCAGATCCAGGGTGGAGACGCGGAACATCTCGCCAGCGCCTTCGGTGTCGGAGGCGGTGATGAGGGGGGCGGCAATCCACAGGTAGCCTTCTTCGTGGAAGAAGCGGTGAATGGCCTGGGCCAGGCAGTTGCGCACCCGGGTCACGGCGCCGACCACGTTGGTGCGGGCACGCAGGTGACCCTGCTCGCGCAGGTATTCGATGCTGTGACGCTTGGCAGACATGGGGTAAGTGTCCGGATCTTCGACCCAGCCCACCACCTTGACCTCGGAGGCTTGCAGCTCGAAGGCCTGGCCGCTGCCCTGGGAAGCCACGATCTCGCCGGTCACTTCCACTGAGCAGGCGGTGGTCAGACGCAGCACTTCATTCTCGTAATTGGCCAGGGTATTGGGGACGACGGCCTGTACCGGATGGAAACAGGAGCCATCGGATATGGCCAAAAATGAGATCCCCGCCTTGGAATCACGGCGGGTCCGGATCCACCCTTTGACTGTCTGGGTGGTGCCAACCGCATACTTACCGGCCAGCACATCTACTACGGATGCGTGCGTCATCGAAATTTTGTCTCCAGCTTGTTCTTGCAGCGCTATTTACAACACTAGGGGTCTGGCCGGGGCATGAAGGGCCCTGGCTGGCAGACTAAGCCGTCAATCTTACCCGCGGGGGTTTGATAAAACCAAGCAAAAATATCGGTCGTTTGCGGGGTTGTCGGCCCAGATCGCCCGCGAGGTGGGCGGTAAAAACGGGGGGCGAGCAGGGCGGCGCACAGGCAGGCGCCTTACGGGGCCTGGCGAGAGCCCGCAGGCGGTGACGTTCTCCCGCTCAGCCTTGGTTTTTCTTGTCTCGCTCCGGGGAGATGGGGCGCTTGCCGAGCTGGCGCTCCACGCTGTCGAGCATCTGGTTGTAGGCCAGCGCGACTCTGCCTATCTCGTCCCCCTCGTCCCCCTCGAGCCGATGGCCGAAGTCATGGCGATCGGTGGCCTCTTCCATGGAGCGGGTCAGCTGGTTGAGGGGGCGGACTATCCAGGTGCGGATGACCCAGAGGGTCAGCAGCAGACCCAGCCCGAAGATGACGGTGAGGCTCAAGGCCGAGGTGAGAATATTCTGCTCGACCCTTGTGAACAGGGTGTCGAGGGAGTAGTCGAATCGCACCGCTCCCAGCACGGTGTTCTCCGCCACCTGATGGCAGCTGGTGCAGTCGGTGCCACGAAAATCTTTCTGGGCCAGCAGTGGACGGGTCACCACCAGCCTGCTGTGCATGCCGTCGTTGACCACCTCCACGCTGGCCTTGCCCGCCAGCGCCAGGGCATCGAATCTGTCCTTGGGCGCCTCGGTCTCGCGACCCGGCCCGTACTGCTTGTTGACCGGTGCGCCGCGCACTATGCGGGCGTCTTCCACGTGGGCGTGCTCGAGGAACTTGCCACGCAGGGTATCGCGGGCCGCCATCTTGTCGGTCAGCATCAGCATGTTGAGGCCGTCGAAGTAGGCCTCGGTCTGCTCGTGGCTCTGCTCCTTGATGAGGGTCAGGATGAGATCGCGCTCGCGCACCGCCTGATAGGCTGCGGAAAACACCAATACCATGGAGAAGATGAACAGCAGGAAAAAATTGATCTTGGCAGTGATGGAGAGGCGCATGGGAAAGGTACATCTGTTGGGTCAAACCCACGCAGTCTACTCTTCCAATCTGCCGGGTTCTGGTGTCTCGCTCACATTCTGATGAAAAAGAGTCAAAAGGCCCTGCACTCCCATGCAGGGCCTGTTCATGCTGGCTCAGTAGTCGCCGCTGGCGATGGCCTGGGTGATGGCGGTGGTCAGCACGGTTAATTCCGACGGGGAGATGACGAAGGGGGGCATCAGATAGACCAGCTTGCCGAAGGGCCGGATCCAGGCCCCCAGCTCGACAAACTTGCGCTGGATGCGCGCCACATCGACCCGCTCCTTCATCTCCACCACCCCGATGGCCCCCAGCACCCGAACATCCGCCACCGCCGGGTTCAGGGTCAGGGCCACCAGCTCGGTTCTGAGCTGATGCTCGATGGCGCGCACCCGCTCCTGCCAGGGAGAAGCCAGCAGCAGCTCGATGGAGGCGTTGGCCACGGCGCAGGCCAGCGGATTGCCCATAAAGGTGGGCCCGTGCATAAAGACCCCCGCCTTGCCGTCACAGATGGTGCGGGCAACCCGCTCCGTGGTGAGGGTGGCAGAGAGCGTCAGGTAGCCGCCGGTGAGCGCCTTGCCAAGGCACATGATGTCCGGGCTGATCCCCGCCCAGTCACAGGCGAACAGCTGGCCGGTGCGGCCGAAACCGGTGGCAATCTCGTCGGCGATGAGCAGCACCCCGAACTCGTCGCACAGGGCGCGCACCCACTGCAGGTAGCGGGGGTGATAGAAGCGCATGCCCCCTGCCCCCTGGACGATGGGCTCGAGCACTATGGCGGCGATCTCCTCGTGGTGATCCGCCATCAGGGTGGCCAGCTCCACCACGCACTCCTCGTTCCAGTCGGCGTGGAAACGGCAGCTCGGCGCCTCCACAAACAGCTGCTCGGGCAAGAAGCCCTTGTAGAGCTCGTGCATGCCGCCGTCGGGGTCGGTGACGCTCATGGCGCCGAAGGTATCTCCGTGATAGCCGCCGCGCAGGGAGAGGAAGCGGGATCTGGGGGTGCCCTTGGCATGCCAGTACTGCTGGGCCATCTTGAGCGCCACCTCCACCGCCACCGAGCCGGAATCGGCGAGGAACACCCGATCCAGCCCGGCCGGGGTAATCTCCACCAGCTTGCGGCACAGCTCGATGGCGGGGGCATGGGTCAGGCCGCCAAACATCACGTGGGACATCTTGCCGAGCTGAGCGCTCGCCGCCGCATCCAGCTCCGGCACCTGATAGCCGTGAATGCAGGCCCACCAGGAGCTCATGCCATCCACCAGGGTACGGCCATCGCTCAGGCTGAGGGTCACGCCCTTGGCGCTGGCCACCTCGTAGCAGGGCAGGGGATGGGTGAGGGAGGTATAGGGGTGCCAGACGTGGTGCAGGTCGAATTCTTGATTGGTCATTATTTGTTCTGTTGTCAATGTGATTAATCTGGTCGGTGTTGACAGTCTACGCGCGCTCTCTACACTAGCCAACAATTTCAGCCACTTGGCTTCGCACACTCAGGATTGCGTGCGGGGCATGGCGGGTTCTGCGGTCGCTCATCCTGGATGGCCGGCGCAGGATCCCACTTATAACAATCGGAAGCCATGTATGAATGCTCTCACCCAGGGTGGTCACGCCCTTCGTCACGACTGGACCCTCGCCGAGGTGCAGTCGCTGTTTGCCCTGCCATTCAACGATCTGCTGTTTCAGGCCCAGACGGTGCACCGCGCCCATTTCGATCCCAACGAGGTGCAGGTGAGCACCCTGCTCTCCATCAAGACGGGGGCCTGCCCGGAGGATTGCAAGTACTGCCCCCAGAGCGCCCGTTATCACACCGGCCTCGAGACCGAGCGGCTGATGGAGGTGGAGAAGGTGCTGGAGCGGGCCCGCGAGGCGAGGGCCAACGGCTCGTCGCGCTTCTGCATGGGTGCCGCCTGGCGTAACCCCAAGGAAAAAGACATGCCCTACATTCTGCGGATGGTCGAGGAGGTGCGGGGGCTCGGCATGGAGACCTGCATGACGCTCGGTATGCTGACCGCGGATCAGGCTTCGCGTCTGGGTGCCGCCGGGCTCGACTACTACAACCACAACCTCGACACCTCGCCGGAGTTCTACGGTGACATCATCACTACTCGCACCTATCAGGACAGGCTGGACACCCTGGAGCACGTGCGCGGCGCCGGCATGAAGGTCTGCTCCGGCGGCATCGTCGGCATGGGGGAGCAGGCCAAGGATCGCGCTGGCCTGCTGATGGCGCTGGCGAACCTGCCGCGCCACCCGGAGAGCGTGCCCATCAACATGCTGGTCAAGGTGAAGGGCACGCCGCTGGAGAACCAGGCGAACCTCGACTCCTTCGAATTTATCCGCACCATCGCCGTGGCCCGCATCATGATGCCGAGCTCCCACGTGCGCCTCTCCGCCGGGCGGGAGAAGATGAACGAGCAGATGCAGGCCATGTGCTTCATGGCGGGTGCCAATTCGATCTTCTACGGCTGCAAGCTGCTGACCACGCCGAACCCGGACGAGAGTACCGACATGCAGCTGTTCAAGCGGCTCGGTATTCGCCCCGCCCAGCGCGCCCAGAAGCCGGATGCGGTGCAAGAAAAGGAGCTGCTGGCCCAGGTGACAAGGGAAACCCTTGGCGACGAGCTGTTCTATGACGCGACCCGTCATAGTGGGACGGATAGAGTAGCAGTGCAATCTGCTGCAAAATCGATATGAAACCTGTGTATCTGACTGCCGAACCAGGCCCCTTTGCGCTGCGGGAGGCACTGGTCGCCCGCGAGCAGGAGGCCCTGCTGCGCCGGCGCATCCCGACCGAGGGGGCCAGCGGTGCCCGGCTACGGGTGGGAGGGTGCGACTACCTCAACTTCTCCGCCAACGACTACCTGGGGCTGGGGAGCCATGAGGCTATCAAGACCGCCTTCAAGGCCGGGGTCGATCGTTATGGCGCGGGATCCGGCGCCTCCCCCCTGGTGACCGGCTACAGCCGCGCCCATCAAGCACTGGAGGAGCAGATCGCCGACTGGCTTGGATTGGAGGCGGTGCTGCTGTTCAACTGCGGCTTCTCCGCCAACCAGGCGGTGCTCAAAGCCTTGCTCGGCAAGGATCACCTGCTGTGGCAGGACAGGCTAAACCACGCCTCCCTGCAGGAGATGGGCAGCCAGCTGCCCTGCAAGATGAGGCGCTTCGCCCACAACGACATGGCGGCGCTCGAGCGGCAGCTGGAGCCAAACCGGGGCCTCATCGTCTCCGAGGGGGTGTTCAGCATGGACGGGGATCAGGGGCCTTGGCGCGAGCTCGCAGCCCTGGCCGCCCAGAGCGGCAACTGGCTGATGATCGACGATGCCCACGGTATCGGGGTGCTCGGGCCAGAGGGGCGCGGCACCCTGGCGGCGCAAGGTGTTGACCCGGCTTGCGTCCACATCCAGATGGGCACCTTCGGCAAGGCGCTCGGGGTGGCCGGGGCCTTCGTCGGCGGCAGCCGCACCCTGGTGGACTATCTGGTCAACTTCGCCCGTCCCTACGTCTACAGCACCCATATGCCCGCCGCCCAGGCCTGCGCGGTGAGTGCGAGCATTGTGTTGGTGCGGGAAGCCGATGAGGCTCGCGCCCATCTTGGCTCGCTCATCGCCCGCTTCCGGCAGGGGGCCAGCCAGCTTGGTTGGACGCTGGGTGCGAGCGAGACTCCGATCCAGCCGCTGCTGGTGGGGGAGAGCGTACCCGCGCTGGCCCTGAGCGGGCGGCTGCGAGAGCGCGGCCTCTGGGTCGGTGCCATTCGCCCGCCGACGGTGCCGGCGGGCACGGCGCGGCTGCGCATCACCCTCTGCGCTGCCCACAGCGCGCAGGATGTCGATCGCCTGCTCGATGGCTTGGGCCCTTGCCAAGGTGCAGCCCTCTGCCCGGCCCCTGCCGGGGAGTCGCACCATGCATGAGCCTCAATCTCGGGACGCCTTTCAGCGGGTCGACAAGGTGCAGCTGGCGCGCCGCTTCGGCGCCGCCGCCCGTCACTACGACGCCCATGCCAAGTTCCAACAGGAGGTAGGGCAGGCCCTGCTGGCCATGATGTCGGCGGGCTCACCTCTGACTGGTGCCTTGCCGGAAGTGGGTCTGGATCTTGGCTGCGGCACCGGCTTCTTCCTGCCTGCCCTTGCTGATCGCTGCCAGCGGCTGCACGGGCTGGATCTCGCCCCCGGCATGCTGGCGCAGGCGGCCCAACGGGGCAGCGGCGCCCTGCTGCTGTGCGGCGATGCGGAGCAGTTGCCCTTCGCCGACCAGAGCCTGGACTGGGTCTTCTCCAGCCTGGCCCTGCAGTGGTGCGAGCGGCCGGCCCAGGCCTTCGCCGAGTTGTATCGGGTGCTCAAGCCCGGCGGCCAGCTGCTGTTCTCGACCCTGCTCTCGGACTCCCTGTGGCAGTTGCGTGAGGCCTGGCGCACAGTTGACGAGCGTCCCCATGTCAATCGCTTCCTCAGCCTGCCACAATTGCGCCGCGCCCTCAGCGACGGGGGTTTCCCCGCCCCGGAACTGGCGTGCCAGACCTGGTCCCTCGCCTACCCGGAGCTGACCGGCCTGCTGCGGGACCTCAAGGGCATAGGCGCCAGCCAGCTCAACGACGGACGCCAGCCTGGTCTTGGCAATCGTCAGCGCCTGCTGCGCCTGGAGGAGGCCTATGAGCAATTCCGTCAGCCGGATGGCCTGCTGGCCGCCAGCTACCAGGTCTGCCTTGGACGACTCGTTCGTCAATAGAGGGCCGACTCGTTCGTCAATAGAGGGCCGACTCGTTCGTCAGAAGGCCGGCTGATCCGCCCATAAGCGATTCCGCCCGCTCATAAGCGGAGCGGGCTCGCCACCGAACATCATAGAAACGCGGGTGAGTGGCTCAGGTTCTCACCCTGTATTGCGTTGAGGAGTCATCATGGTCAAATCCTTCTTCATCACCGGCACCGACACCGACGTGGGCAAGACGCTGGTCGCCCGCACCCTGCTGCGGGAACTCGCCGCCCAGGGCATCTCATGCGCCGGTTACAAACCCATTTCGGCGGGCTGCGCCCGCACCGCCGAGGGGCTGCGCAACCAGGATGCCCTGCTGCTGCAGGCTGCCGCCAGCCTGCCGCTGCCCTACGATCTGGTCAATCCCTTTGCCTATGAGCCCCCGATCGCGCCCCATATTGCGGCTCGCGAGGTGGGTGAATCCATCCCCCTGAGCGGCTTGTCCGCGGGGCTGCGTGCCATCGAGCAGGCCGGCGCCGAACTGGTGATCGTCGAGGGGGCGGGGGGCTGGTTTTTACCGCTGGACAGAACCTATCTGCTGTCGGACTGGGTCAGGCAGGAGAATCTGCCGGTGATAGTGGTGGTGGGGGCCAAGCTCGGCTGCCTCAACCATGCGCTGCTCACCTTCGCCGCCATCCGCAACATGGACCTGCCGATCGCGGGCTGGGTGATCAACCGGCTGGATGATCGCATGAGCCACTACCAGGAGAATCTGGATACCCTGAGGGGCTTGCTACCGGCGCCATTTTTGGGTGAAATGCCCTTTGTAAACAATCCACTCGAGGCTGACTTGCGCGGGTGTCTCGATATTTCTCCTCTGCTCTGAACCCGACATTCAGCAAACATTCATCGGATCTATCTATTATCTGGAGCTGGTGTGGTAGCAGGCCGGCAGCGAATCGGCCCGGACCACGCATCTATATCTCACAAGGAGTCAATATGAAGCGAATTATGCTATTCCTGGTGACCAACCTGGCCGTCATGCTGGTGCTGGGGGTGGTACTCAATATCCTGTTCTCGGTTCTGGGGATCAACAAGTCCAGCATTTCCGGTCTGTTGGTGTTCTGCGCCGTGTTCGGTTTTGGGGGTTCCTTTATCTCCTTGCTGATGTCCAAGTGGATGGCCAAGCGCAGCTATGGTGTCCAGGTCATCGAGCAACCCCGTAACGAGACCGAGCACTGGCTGGTGAGCACAGTGGCTCGTCAGGCGCGCGAGGCAGGCATCAAGATGCCGGAGGTGGGGATCTACGACTCCCCCGAGATGAACGCCTTCGCCACCGGTGCCCGTCGCGACGACTCGCTGGTGGCCGTCTCCTCCGGCCTGCTCTACAGCATGAGCCGTGACGAGGCGGAAGCCGTGCTGGCCCACGAGGTGAGCCACGTGGCCAATGGTGACATGGTGACCCTGACCCTGATCCAGGGGGTGGTGAACACCTTCGTGATGTTCTTCGCCCGCATCGTGGCCGGCGTCATCAGCAACTTTTTCAGCTCAAGCAACAGCGAAGAGAGCAGCAGCTCCGGTGGCTTCGCCTACATGATCACCGTCTTCGTGCTGGAGATGATCTTCGGTGTGCTGGCCTCCATGATCGTCATGTGGTTCAGCCGTCAGCGTGAGTTCCGCGCCGATGCGGGCGCCGCCAAGCTGGCCGGTCGCGACAAGATGATCGCCGCGCTGCAGCGTCTCTCCCGCGGTGCCGAGCCGCAGATGGAGGGCACCATGATGGCCTTTGGCATCAACGGCAAGCGCTCCGTGAGCGAGCTGTTCATGAGCCACCCGCCCATCGAGCAGCGCATCGCCGCCCTGCGCGGTTAAGCGTATCGCCATCAAAAACGGCTGCCTTTGGGCAGCCGTTTTGCTTTCTGGGACACATGGCCCTCGCACCCACCCTTATCGGGGTCCGATCACCAGATCGGTGAGCGGTACGGCGCAGCAGGTGAGGATCTTGCCCTCGGCCCGCTCGGCGGCGGTGATGGCCGGTGCCTCCGGATGATCCACCTCTCCCGACAGCAGGGTTTGCTTGCAACTGCCGCAGATGCCGGCGCGGCAGCTCCAGGGCAGCTCCACCCCCTGCTTGTGGGCCTGATCCAGCACAGTGCCCTGGTTGTTGCCGGCAAAGCTCTGCTCGCCGATGCGCAGCTGCACCGCCTGGTGGGGGCGGGCCACCGAAAGGATGGCGCCGCCGAAGCTCTCCTGCCTGATGCGCTCGGCAGGCACTCCCAGTTCACGCAGCTGAGCGACCGCCTCGCTCATAAAGCCGTGGGGGCCGCACAGGAAGACGTCCCTTGCTAGCAGCTCCGGGATCCTGGCGAAATGGGCCTGGCTCAGGCGGCCGCTCAATCCCTGCCAATGGCCATCTGGTTGGCTCAGGATCAGGGTCAGCTGCATCCCGGCTTGACTCAGGGCATGCAGCTCGGCGGCGGCCGGGATGTCGGCTTCGCTGCGGCACAGGTGCATAAAGTGCACCTCGTCGAGTTCATGGCGCAATTGCAAGGTGCGGGCGATGGCGAGCATGGGGGTGACGCCGGATCCCGCCGAGAGCAGCAGCAACTTGCGCTCTGTCCCCAGGTGGAAGTCACCGGCGGGGGCGCTGGCCAGCAGGCGGTCACCGACCTTGAGCTGACTGTGCAGCCAGGGGGAGATGCGACCGTCACCGAGGCGCTTGACGCTGATGCTGTAGCGCTCCGGTTGCTCCGGCGTGGAGCTCAGGGTGTAGCGCCGTTGCAGCCGCTCCCCCTTGATGTCGAGGCTGACGGGCAGGTGCTGACCGGGCAAATAGTCCGGCAGGGGCTCGCCGTCGGCGGCCTCGAACCAGAAGGTCTCCAGATCCCGCGCCAAGGGTTCGCGGGCCACGCAGACCAGCTCACGCTTCTTCGGCGCCCCGTTGGGGTAGACCGGCGGACGGGCGCGCTCCAGCACCTCTATCTCGCTGCCCGCTTCAATCCAGCCCTCGTTCAGGGCCACCAGATTCTGGCCGAAGTAGACCTCCCCATCCTCGCCGCGACGATAGCGGGTGAGGGTGGCGAGCGGCTCCTTGAGGGCGTTGAAGCGATCGCTGCCAGGCTCCACCGTGGTCATGATGCAGCGGCTGCAGGGCTTGGCGACCAGGAACTCCACCTCACCGATGCGGATCCGCTTCCAGCCGTCCTCCTCGAACGGGCGCGCGCCGCTTGCCACCAGATTGGTCCTGAACTGGCTCATCTGGTGCAAGGCATCGGATCTCAGGTTGAGATCCTCAAGGGAAGCCTGGCCGATCAGCAGCAGCGGATAACCGTCGGCGAAGCTGACTCTGGTGCCTGTTTTGGCCCGGAAGCGATCGGAGCGTTCCCCGAGCCAGAGCAACCGGACCGGCTCCCCCGCCACCCGGCTCAGCCAGGCATCGGCCCGATCCTGGGTGTGCAGGGCCTGGAAGCTGTCGCCCCAGACGCCGGTGGCCTGCGGGGCCAGGCTGAATGCTTGCTCTTGCAGGCTGAGGGGCTCCAGGCCCGGGTAGCGCAACTGCAAGCCGCCCTCGACGGGGGCGGCCACCACCAGCTGCAACTGGGGATGGGTGCGGGCTGTGATGAAGCTGCCGTCCGGCTTGACCACCATGTAGCGGCGATCGCCTTGTAGGCCCTCTTCAGTCACCAGGGCACGGGTCAGCGGCATGCCTGCGGTCGATTTGATGGGATAGAGATGAATGCTGTCGAGCCTTGGCATGTCCGGGTCCTTGTTGGTCGCGAGGGGCGCAGTGGCGACTCCGGTCCGGCCAGGATCGCGCGACGATACCCGAGCGGAGCAGGGAGTGCAGAGAGGGAAGATGTTAACCGGCTTGAGGGCTGTCACCAAGCCCTGTGATGACTGATGGCTCCAGGTGGGAGAGACGTAGGCAACTGGCAATAAAAAGCCCGGCTTGCGGGCCGGGCTGGGGGATAAGTTGCTTATCCGGGTATTCGTCGAGGCGTCTAATGTGGATGTTGTCTGAGGATGTCGTATATCTCCTCTTTCAGTTTAAGCTTCTGTTTTTTCAGATCTTTCACCTCGGAGCTGTAATCGCTGGCGTGATGCTTTTCCAGTTTTCTAATCTCCTCATCCAGGTCGTTGTGCAAGTCAAACTTCTTCTGGAAATGGACATCACTGCTCTTCAGTTTAGAGATGAGTTCTCTGTACTCTGGGAACATGTAATGGAGCCTCCTTTGTTTCGTTTGATTGTGCCTTGACCTTCAAACTACCCCTATCCCCGACGAAGAAATGTGATCCGCTTCAAATTCGGCGCCAATGGTTCGCCGCCCGCCGCCACGGTTTTTTAACTGATTGAATCGCAAGCTGATAAGGGGCTTATGAGTAAGGGGGAGTGCGTTAAATCGGGAGGGACGTCACGTTTATGACCAGGGGATGACAGCCGCAGGCAGCAAAAAGGGGCCACAGGCCCCTTGTTGCAACGCGGATGGATTTTACTCTTTCTTCTTTTTCTTCTCGGGCAGGGGTTGGCCGTCACGGGCGATCACCTTGCCGACCTCGAAGCCGATCTGCGCCGCCAGCTCTTCCAGATCCGGCGCCTTGGCCTCGTCGCCGATGGCGTACTGGTAATTGGCGATGGTGATCTTCTCGGCCACCGGGGTGCCGGGGACTATGGGCTCACGCCAGCCCTGACCCACATGGGCCACGAGCGTGCCGTTCATGATGAGCTCGCCGACGATCTCCTGGGTGGGAGTGCCCTTGCCGTAGGTGAGCGCCTGGGGATGTTTCTTGCCCACCAGGGGCTCCGTGCTGGCGTGCATCAGCTTGGTGCGGATCAGCCACTTGGGATCTTTGGTCTTGCCGACCGCCTTGCCGGTCTGGTACTCGTTGATCTTGATGGTCTTGATCATCTGAGCCATGAATTCCTTGGTCAGCGCCTTCTGCGCCTCGTTGGTCTCATCGATGGCGATGGGGGCCACGTACCAAGTTTGGGGGGCGGGTGCCTTGGGGGCTTTGGGCGCGGTCTGCGCCATGGCCAGTGGGCTGAGCAGGATCGCTGCCAGCAAGAGTCCGATTTTCTTCATCATGATTCCGCTTATGATTCCACAGATGTTTCGACAAGGATTTTGTTTTGCCAGCGGCGACTGCGCCAGCGCCAGAACATGGCCAGACCGCGCACCCATTCGTCACAGGCGAGCGCCAGCCAGATGCCTACCAGGCCATAGCCCTGCATGATACCAAGGAAATAGGCGAGGGGAACGGCAATCCCCCACATGGAGACGAGCGCCATGTAGAGCGGGAAACGGGCATCCCCGGTGGCGCGCAGGGCGTTGATCACCACCAGGTTGAAGGTGCGACCGGGTTCGAGGATGAGGCTGATTAGAAACAGCTGTGCCACCTGGGTGATGATGTCGGCATCGTCGGTGAACAGGCTGATGATGGCGCGGCCGTTCAGGGCCGCGGCGATGGCGATAACGGTGGTGACGATGAGGCCGAGCTTGAGGCTCTTCATCAGCTGGTTGTAGGCCTGCTCGAAACGGCGGGCGCCGGCCAGGTGGCCGATGATGATCTCGTTGCCAAGGCCAATGGAGAGGCCGAACAGCAGGATGAACAGGCAGATCTGGAAGAAGTAGGACTGGGTCGCCAGCGCCTTGTCACCGAGCAGGCCGACAAAGGCCGTCACCACCATGAACTGCAGCATCCAGGAGAGGTTCTCCCCCGCCGCCGGCAGGCCGATGTGCAGCACCTTGTCCAGCATGGCCTTGCTCGGGCGAACGATCTCGGGCAAGCGCAGCTTGATGCCGGTCTTGCGGGTGACCAGCCACACCAGCAGCACCACGCCGACGATGCGGCCCGCCACCGTGCTGATGGCGACCCCGGCCACTCCCAGTTGTGGCAGGCCGAACCAGCCGTAGAGCAGCAGCAGGTTGCCGACGAAGGTGATGAGGTTGACGATGAGTGTCACGTACATGGCCTGACGGGTGTGACCGTGGGCCCGCAGGGTGGCGGCCAGACAGAGTGCCGCCGCCTCCGGCAGCAGACAGAGGCCGATGATCTGCAAATAAAGGGTGGCATCCCCCATCAGGTTGGCGGGCAGGTTCATCAGCGCCAGCATGGTGCTGGCCCCGGCGATGACCCCCACCGCCGCCACCAGTCCCACCAGCAGGTTGAAGCCGATGGCGGTGTGGATCACCACCCGGGCTTTTTCCTTGTCGCCGGCTCCCAGATACTGGGTGATCACCACGCTGGTCCCGATGCTGACGAAGCTGAACAGGGTGATGGCGAGATCGAACACCTGGTTGCCGACCGCCAGCGCCGCGACCCCCTGATAGGAGACGTGTCCCACCATGAAGGTGTTGAGGGCCCCGGTCAGGAAGTGCAGGGCGAGATCGATGAACAGTGGCCAGGTCAGGGCGAAGAGGGAGCCCGGGCCCGCGTGGGATTGAGTCTGCATGGCTTATCCAAATAGGGAGGATGGCGCTCGTCAGCGCCATCTGGACGGGCATTTAACACCAAGAGCCTGAGCGGTGCAATGGCAGATCCTGCCATCCGCAAGTGACTGCAGGATCGCCTGATTCAGGCCGGGGTAGCGCCGGCCTCCTGCTCGGAAGGCAGGGTGAGCCGCGCCGAGTCCGGCAGCGCCTCGTCCTGGGGCCAGCGGGAGAGCAGGGCATCCGTGGTGCTCTCCTTTGCCTCGTCGTCCTTGAACACCGGCTCACGGTAGCAGCGGGTCATGCGCAGCGCCTGATACATGTCGGGGCAGAGGGTGATCCCCTCGTCGCCGACCCGGATCCCGGCCTGCTGCAGCCAGTGGCTCATCTGGCCATGGCGACCGGCCATCACCATGTGAATGCCGCGCCGCTTGAGCTCCTTGTGCAGCTCCCCCACCATGCTCATCACGCTGATGTCCTGGTGGGTGAAGCAGGCGACGGCGTCGATCACCAGACACTGGGGGCTATGGGGGTCCTGCACCAGCAGCGCCAGCACCCGCCGCTTGAAGTAGGGGGCGTTGAAGTAGGTGAGCGGCGAGTTGAAGCGATAGACCAGGATGCCGGGGATGGCCTTGGCCTGCTCGTTGTCGCCGAGGGTGCGCACCACCCCTTCGTCATCCATGCCGAGCAGTTGATCCGTCGGTCGCATCACGTTGCGCAGGAACTGGAACAGGCCAAGCAGGACGGCGAGGGTGATCCCCGGGATCACCCCCATGGTCAGCACGCTGATAAAGGTGATGAGGGCGAGCCAGAAGGCGGCACGGTCCGAGTGGCGCAGGGCCCAGAGGCCGCGAAAATCGGTCAGCGACAGGGAGGCCATCACCAGCACCACCCCGAGGGCGGCGGTGGGGATGTATTGCAGCGGCGCCGTCAGGTAGAAGGTGACCAGGGCGATGACGAGGGCGGCGATGATGGAGACCAGCTGGCTCTTGCCGCCGTTGGCGTCGTTGACCGCGGTGCGCGAATCGGCGCCGCTGATGGCAAAGCCCTGGGAGAGGGCCGAGGCCAGGTTCGCCATCCCGAGGGCGCGGAACTCCTTGTCCGCATCGATCTCGTAGCCGTTCTTGGCGGCGAAGCTGCGGGCGGTGAGCATCATGGAGACGAAACTCACCATGGCAAGGTTCAGGGCCGGCAACACCAGCTCCCGCATCAGGCCGGGGGGAAACTCCGGCATCTGGAGCTCGGGCAGACCGGAGCCGATGGCCCCCAGGGTGGCGATGTCGAAGCGGGCGAGATCCAGCGACCACACCAGGGCAGCCGTCACCACCATGGCCACCATGGAGGAGGGCCAGGATGGCTTGTAGCGCTTGGCGAGCAGCAGGGTGAGCAGGGCGGTCAGGCTCATGGCCAGGGTGGGCAGATGGGTCTGGGTGATGTAGTTGGTGCCATTCAAGATCCGCTCGATGAGATAGCGCTCGCTGAAGGTGAAGCCGAAGATCTTGGAGAGCTGGCCCACCATGATGGTGATGGCCACCCCGTTGAGCAGCCCCATCAGGATGGGGCGGGAGAGGAAGTCCGCCAGCACCCCCAGCTTGAAGCGGCTAGCGATCAGACACCAGAAGCCGGTCATGGCGGTCATGGTCATCACCAGTTGCCACTGGCGGGTGGCATCCCCTGCGGCGAGCGGCGTCACCACGGCGGCGATCACCGCGCAGGTGGCGGCGTCCGGGCCGACGATGAGTTGGCGGGATGTACCAAACAGGGCGTAGACCAGCATGGGCAAGATGCAGGAGTAGAGGCCGACGATGGCGCCGACCCCGGCGAGCTCCGCATAGGCGATGGCCACAGGCAATGCTACCGCAGCCACCGACAGGCCAGCGCGAAGGTCCGGCACCAGCCAGGCCCGCTGATATTGCAACAGGGCGGCGAGGCCCGGCAGCCAGCGTTCGAGAGAGAAGAAGTCGCGCATTATTTAACCCATTGAGTTATAAACAGCTTTTGGCTCTAGTGTGCCCAAGGTTGTCAAAGCATTGCAACGCCGTTATGGCCAGGTCACCACAAGGTCGGGCCAGATGGCCTGCCACCCTTTGTCGAGGACGCGCCGCACGAACACCTGGCTCTCCTGGCGGCATCTGGGGTTGGCGTCCACTCGCAATGACCAGTTATGACCAAAGCCATAGGGCGCCAGCCATTCGAACTCGTCACCGGGCAGTAACCTGACCCCGATACAGGTGGGGATCTCCACCCAGTGGCTGAGGGCCGACAGCGAGCTGACGAAGGGGGGCACCTGTTGCCGCACATGCATGCGGGCCTGGTTGCGCACCTCCCAGCACTGAGCCGGTAATCGGGCCGCCAGCCAGGCCTCGTGATCGGCCTCCGCCAGCCCTTGGGGATCACTGGCATCCAGATAGATGAGGTCGATGTCGTTGAGGGGAGTCGGCTCGGACTTGTGGTGCAGGTGATCCCACACGAGATTTCGCACGAAGCCGGCGCCGAGTGCCCAGTCGGGCAAGTCCAGCTCCCGCGCCGCCCGCAGACAGGCCATGCGTGTTGAGTCGGCCCGCAGCAAGGTTTCGGTCTGTGCCTGCAGCCGCTGCTCTGTCGCCGCCTCAGGTCCGGTTTGCGGTGGGAGCCGCAGTTGCGCCTCAGCTCCCATGGCGGCGCAGCCAGACGTCGATGTAGCTGCAGGTGGGGATGATGGTCAGCCCCTCTGCCTGGCTCCAGTCGTAGAAGCTGCGCGCCAGCCGATCGGCGATCCCTTTCCCCCTCAGTTCCGAGGGGACCTGGGTGCTGTAGGCCTCGACGGTGCTGGCATCCAGTCGGCGATAGGCGAGGCGGGAGAGCTGGCCGTCCACCACGCAGACGAACTGCTGCTGGTCGGGCTGATGAAGGATGTCACTCATGTTGGCTCCTGAAACGATGAGAAAAATGATCAGAGCATGCTGGCGACACTTTGCCAACCGGGCTTTTCGACCGTCCTCCGCTTTGTCGGCGAAGGGCGCTCCCTTACACTGGCTCCGCCTGCAAATGGCCGATAGCCCAAGGTATAGAACAGTTAACAGAGGATGGATCCCATTATGGCCTTCGCCACCCTGGATGCCCTGATAGGCAATACCCCGCTGCTGCGGCTGCAGCGCATCAATCCCCATCCCGGGGTGACCCTGCTGGTGAAGCTGGAGGGCAACAACCCCGCCGGCTCGGTCAAAGACAGGCCGGCGCTCAACCTCATCAAGGCGGCGGAGGCGAGTGGTCACTTATCGCCTGGGGCCCGGCTCATCGAGGCGACCTCAGGCAACACTGGCATCGCCCTGGCCATGGTGGCGGCGGTGCGGGGCTACCGGATGCGGCTCATCATGCCGAGCACCATGAGCCAGGAGCGGCGCGATGCCATGCTGGCCTATGGTGCCGAGCTGGTGCTGGTGGACGATGGCATGGAGGGGGCGCGAGACCTCGCCCTGGCCATGCAGGCGCGCGGCGAGGGGCTGGTGCTGGATCAGTTCAACAACCCGGCCAACCCGGATGCCCACTATCTGTCGACCGGCCCCGAGATCTGGCACCAGAGCGGGGGGGCAATCACTCACTTCGTCTGTGCCATGGGCACCACCGGCACCATCATGGGGGTCTCCCGCTACCTCAAGGAGCAGAATCCGGCCATCGAGGTAGTCGGCCTGCAACCGGCAGAGGGGAGCCAGATCCCGGGGATCCGCCGTTGGCCCGCCGCCTACCTGCCCACCATCTTCGAGCCGGCGCGGGTGGATCGGGTGCTGGACGTGACGCTCGATGAGTCCCTGGCCATGATGCGCCGACTGGCGCGGGAAGAGGGGATCTGTTGCGGGGTCAGCTCGGGGGGCGCCGTCGCCGGTGCCCTGCGGGTGGCCGCCGACCTCGAACAAGGGGTGGTGGTCGCCATCATATGCGATCGGGGGGACCGTTACCTCTCCACCGGGGTATTCAGCGACGCCCCCTGATCCCTGGCGCCATCCTCCGGGAGCCCATGCCAGTCCCGGACTGGCATGGGACGGGATCTTGTGCTGTGCCAGCCCAGCTGATTAGCACGTTATTCCCACAGCTGTTCCAACAGCGCCAGCAACTGATCCCTGTCGGCATCCTTGCGGTTGTAGAGCAGGGCGCCGTCGTTGATGGCGAGATCCCGGATATCTTGGAGCACAGATCTATCCGTCACCCCCGCCTCCGCCAGGGTACGCGGCAGTCGCACTGCCTCCCACAGGGTATCGCGCAGGCTATTGATGGCATCCAGACTGGCCTGGGGCCGCAGGGCGGCCGGGGTGGTGGCGAAGCGCTCGGCTCCCGCCAGCGGCAGCAGCAGGCGGGTGAGTTCTTCATCGATCTCGGGCCTGTTGTAGTCGAGCACCGCGGGCAGGAAGAGGTTCATGCACAGGCCGTGGGGCAGGTGACAACGGGCCCCCAGGCTGTGGCCGAGGGCGTGCACCAGCCCCACCATGGAGTTGGAAAACGCCATGCCTGCCAGGGTGGAGCCCTCCGCCAGTTGCAGCCGCAGCTGGCTGTCTTCTGGCTGTGCCAGCACCTGGGGCAGGGCACCCGCTATCTTCTCCACCGCCCCCAGGGCCAGGGCGTCACTGACCGGATTTCGGGCGTTGCCGATGAGGGCCTCGATGGCGTGGGTCATGGCATCCATGGCGGTGGCGGCGGTGATGGGCAGCGGCAAGCCACGGGTGAGGCGCGGGTCCAGCACCGCCAGCCGGGGCAGCAGGAAGGGGGAGGTGAAGGGGACCTTGCGCCCGCTCCCTTCATCCCTTATGACCGCTACCTGGGTGACCTCGGAGCCCGTGCCCGCGGTGGTCGGCACCACCGCCAGTGGCTTGAGCGGCCGGGTCAGGCTGTCGGCCCCGGCATAGTCCAGCAGCCGGTTACCCCCCAAGGTGGCGAGGATGTTGACCGCCTTGGCGGTGTCGATGACGGAGCCGCCGCCGAGGGCCACCAGACTGTCGCAGTTCTGTGCGCCATAGTGGGCGGCGATCTGTTCCACCACGGCGGTGGAGGAGTCGGCCGGGATCTCGTCCCAGCTGGCGGCTATCGGCAGCCCCCCTTCGGCCAGCAGCCGGGTCACCAGCGTGGCGAGCCCGCTGCCGCTGACCCCCTTGTCGGTGAGCAGCAGCGGGCGAGTCGCCCCCAGCGCCCGCAACTCGCCGGCCAGCTGCTCCAGTGCCTGCTCCCCCGCCATCAGCTTGACCGGGCAGAAGAAATCGTAATAGCGGCTCATCTTGTTCATCCTTTCGTTCAACCGGTCAACAGACCCAGGTAGATGCGGCCCGCGCGGCTCAGCTTGCGAGACGGATTGGGATAGTGGCGCAGCAAGGGTCGCACCATGAAGGCGGGCAGGATCAGGGCCTGCAACTGCTCCAGCGCGCGCACCAAGTGCATGGCGACCACCAGATCTCCCTCCACCAGCAGCCGGTTCTCACAGAAGGCCTGATTGATCCCGAGCCGAAAGCTCAGCACCCGAAAGGCGATGGCCGGATGCTTGAAACACACCCGCAGCGACTGCCCCTTGCCGCCACTCTGGCGAGGAGGGCCGCAGCGCCAGCCGTCGGCAGCCTTGTGGATGAGCAGCCCCGGGGGGAGGCCGAACACCTCGAGCCGGATGAGCAGTCCCTCCGGCAGGGGGGCCAGTTCGCGGTGCACCGCCTCATCGATCCGGGCGGCGCGGCACAGGGTGCGGCCGATCACCCACAACAGGGCGGCGATCCAGCCACGGCGGCCGGCGGCGAGCAGGCTATCAAGCGTCATCCCGGGCCCCCGAAATGGCAGACCAGAACAGGGCGAAGGCGCTGGCCTGCCAGTGGGAGTCTTGCCCGAGCTCCGGACTGTCGACAAACAGCGAGGCGCAGGCCAGAAACTGGCTCTGACATACCTCCAGCATCAGGGCCTCGGGGGCTCGCATCAGCTCACCGCTGGCCTGGCCCTGCGCCAGCAGCAGCGGCAGAAAGCGCAAAGTATCCCTCAGGATCTGGCTGCGCAAGGATCTGGCCAGCAGCGGGGAGTGGAAGAACCCCAGCACGAACCTGAGCTCGTTGGGGTTCTCCTGCATCCAGCCCATGGCCTGGCGCCAGTAGTGGCGTGCCTGCTCCTTGAGCGGCAGGGTGGGATCCGCCTCGCTGATGGCGGCGCCGAGGCGCTCTTTGACGTCTTGATAGAGGCATTGGATCAGCAGCTCCTTGCTCGGAAAGTGGTGAAACAGGGTACCGTTAGCCACCCCGGCGGCCTTGGCGATGCGGGCGGTGGCGGCGCCCTGCAGGCCATCCTCGGCGCACAGGGCGAGGGCGGCATCCAGGATCTGGCGGCGCTTGTCGGTCATGGGGCTCTCCTAGCGCAGAAACAGGGTCATCATCAGCCGCTGATACCAGCGCCGATAGGGGGGGTGTATCAGCGCGCCCGTGCTGAATTTGCCACGGCGCAGCACCGTCTTGGCCTTGGAGAAGGTGAGGAAGCCCTCGTGACCGTGGTAGTGGCCCATGCCGGAGGGGCCGACGCCGCCGAAGGGGGCATCATCCGCCGCTACCTGGAACAGGCTCTCGTTGATGGCCATGCCGCCGGCGTGGGTCTCGCGAGTGACCCTCTCTTGTAGCGCGGGATCCAGGCTCATCAGGTAGAGGGCCAGGGGGCGGGGGCGAGCTGTGATGTAGGCGAGCGCCTCGTCGATGTCATCGTAGGGAATGAGCGGCAACAGCGGGCCGAAGATCTCCTGCTGCATCAGCTGGCAGTGGGCGGGCACCTCGGTCAGCAGGTGAGGGGCCAGCCGCCGGGTGGCATCATCCCGGGCCGGGGAGGCGCAAGGATGCACTTCGGCTCCCGCTTGCTCGGCCTCGGCCAGCCAGTCGATGAGGCGTTGATACTGCTGCGGGTTGATGATGGCGCCATGATCCGGGCTCGCCAACCCCTTGGGGTAGAGGCGGGCGAAGTGGTTGCGATACGCCTCGATAAAGGCCTGCTCCCGCCCACGGGGCAGCAGCACATAGTCGGGGGCCACGCAGATCTGGCCGGCGTTCAGGCTCTTGCCGAAGATCATCCGCTCCACCGCCAGGGGGATGGGCATGCCGGGGGCGATGAGGCAGGGGCTCTTGCCGCCGAGCTCCAGGGTGAGCGGGGTGAGCTGGGGGGCGGCGGCGGCCATCACCCGCTTGCCCACGGCGGTCGAGCCGGTGAACAGCAGGTGATCGAAAGGGAGGGTGCTGAAGGCGGCTGCCACTTCGGCATCCCCCTCGATGACGCACACCTGACTCTCATCGAACACCTCGGCCAGCAGGGCACGCAGGGCGGCATTGGTGTGGGGGGTAAATTCGGAGAGCTTGAGCATGGCTCGGTTGCCGGCGGCGATGGCGCCGATGAGGGGGCCGAGGCTCAGCATCACCGGGAAGTTCCAGGGCACCATGATGCCGATTACCCCGAGGGGCTGGTAATGCACCTCGACCCTGGCGGGGGCCAGCAGCAGCCCGGCGTGGCGACGCTGGGGTTTCATCCAGCCCTTAAGCCGCTTGAGGCTGTAATTGATCTGCATGACGCAGGGCAGGATGTCGGCGATCAAGGAGTCATAGTCGCTGCGCTGGCCATAGTCCCGGGCCAGGGCATCGCACAGGGGCTGCTGATGGGCGAGCAGGGCGCCCTTGAGTTGCAGCAGATGGGTGCGACGCTCATCCAGGCTCGGCATGGGATGGGCCTGACAGGCCTGCTTGAGGCGGAGCAACTGCCCGGGCAGGGAGAACTTGTCGGTTGAGGACTGCATTCGTATCGCTTCCATGGCATGCTCCGCTCGAAAAATGGCCGACTGATTAGTCGGTCTGACTCTAACGCCTTGTTGCGGCTTTGTAAACATCGTGCCCGGGGTCAGGGGATGAGTGGGGCCAGGAGCCTTGGAAACTGTGCTCGGTGCCACAGTTCCGGGGGCTCTCGATTGGTTGATTATCCAATAAGAGGTAGTTTTTGGTTATCAACAACATGGAGAGCTGCCTATGACCAGGGAACTGCACAGCCTGTTGGCCCGGCTGGACGATGTGATCGAGCGGATGCCGGAGTGTTTCAACACCTATGAGTTTGCCCAGAAGCTGGCGTCGCGGCATCAGCGCGAATATTTTGCCGCCGGCCACTCCCTGGCCGAGCAGGAGAAGAACCTGCTGCGGCTGCTCCACGAGAAGATTGCCGAGGCGCTGGCCAGCAGCGACGGGGTGATCGAAGGAGCCCTGTTGCCCTGCGTGACCCCCTGGGGCGAGCGGGCTGTCTCACCGCGCTGGCACCGCAAGCATTGAGTCGGTGAAGCTCCAATGGAAAAAGGCCCGTCGGGGCCTTTTTCGTTATCGCGCTTTCGTTCTCAAACAGTGGCTATTGCGTCAGGCGTCTGGCCTGCCAGTAGCGGCTGTTCCAGTAGACGTTGTCGAGCCGGGAGCGGATCACCCCCTTGCTGGTGGACGTGTGGATAAACTCCCCCGCCCCGGTGTAGATACCGACGTGATACTGCTGCCAGCCGGTCTTGAAGAACACGAGATCGCCGTATTGCAGGCGGTAGCGATCCACCGGTCTGCCGAGGCTAGCCTGGGATTCGGTGGTCCTGGGCAGCTCGAACCCCAGCACATGCTGGTAGGCGAGCTGGGTGAAGGCGGAGCAGTCGAGACCGGCTCTGTCCGTGCCGCCCATGCGATAGGGCACGCCGCGCCACTGCTGATAGAAGCCGTCGAAGGCGCCGCTCTGACGCGGGGGCGGCGGCTCGGGTGTGCTGGAGCAGGCGGTGATCAGCAGGGCCAGCAGGGGCGGTAGCAAGGTGCGAAACATCGGAACTCCTTGATAGGGCACGCAACCCATCATAGCCAGTGTTGCTGCTTGGAACCTGAATGCCAATAACAAAATTCCCCGCTTGGCGTTAAAAGCTGCTAACAACAATCGGCTATTCGGCCTCTGTTTTGGGCTCGATCAGCGGTGTGAGCAACTCGGCGAGCTTGTAGAAGGTCTGCACCCGGGTGGTGCTGGGGCGCCATACCAGACCGATCTCGCGATAGGGCTTCTCTCCCGGCAGGGGAATGGCCACCAGATCCGAGTTGTCGAGGATGCCTGCATCTATGGCCATCTGCGGCAGGAAGGTGGTGCCGAGACCGGCGCCCACCATCTGTACCAGGGTGTGCAGACTGGTGGCGGCGAAGGGGTTGATCTTGCTCTTGTCCCGCAGCCGGCAGGCGCTCACCGCATGCTCGGTCAGGCAGTGTTCCCGCTCCAGCAGGAAGATGCTCTGGTTGGGCAGCTCCTTGTAGTCAAACGGCATGTGCAGGCCCGCCGCCATGTGAGACGGCATCACCATGTGGAAGGGATCTATGCCCACCATCTTGCTGTGAAAACCGCCGATCTCCACCGGCAGCGCCAGGATCAGCAAGTCGAGCTGCCCCTGCTCCAGCTGCTTGAGCAGGTTGGTGGTGGTGTCTTCCCGCAGCAGCAGCTCCAGCTCCGGATACTCCTTGCCGCACACCTGCAGCAGCTTGCTCAGCAGGAAGGGGGCTATGGTGGGGATGCAACCGAGCCGGACGGTGCCGTGCATGACGCCGCCCTGCAGTTGGCCGAGCTCCATCAGATCCCGGGCGTCGGACAGCAGGTTGCGTGCCCGTGCGACTATCTCCATGCCCACCGGCGTCATGATGAAGCTCTTGTGATCCCGCTCCACCAGTTGCAGGTTCATCATGTCTTCCAGGGTCTGGATCCCGGTACTCAGGGTGGACTGGCTGACATGGCAGGCCTTGGCGGCACGGTTGAAGTTCTTGTGCTCATCGAGAGCGACCAGATATTGCAGCTGTTTCAGGCTGGGCCAACGTTGCATAAGGGGAACCCGATCGTTGCTATCTATTTGATTTCATTAATCTACCATCGGGAGCGCACTTTGTCGCCGAGATTAGGCGCGCGCCTCGTGTATGGCAGTGTGTGTGAGTCATCCCGCAAGCGGCTGAAATGATGAGGATTGCCTGCCCGGAGGCACAGCCGCTCTGGCAGCTTATCCCCTTCTCCTGCGCCGTTGAAGCGCCCCGGTGAGGGGATGTGATGGGGATCGGCATAGTGCTGATGGCGCCGCACTCAGCCCAGGCTATCGGGCCGCTACCGGCATAAAAAAACGCGCCAGATGGCGCGTTTTTACTGGATACAGACAGGGGGCTGCCTAGTCGTCGAAGATACCGAAGTGATCCTTGGCGAAGTTGACTCGCTGCTCCACGTTCATCTTGACCTGGCCGAGCTTCTCGATGGTCTTGAGATTCGGCACCAGGCCACGGCCGTTGGCGATCTGGATGGCGAGGCCGGGACGGGCGTTGAGCTCCAACAGCATGGGGCCGCGGAACTTGTCGAGCACCATGTCGGTGCCGATGTAGCCGAGGCCCGACATCTCGTAGCAGGAGGCCGCCAGCGTCAATAGGGTATCCCAGTGGGGCACCTTGAGATCGTAGAGATCGAGGCCGGTGTCCGGGTGGTGGCGCAGCGGGTTGCCAAATTGCACCGCCCGCAGCGCGCGGCCGGTACGCAGGCACAGACCCACCCCCACGGCGCCCTGGTGCAGGTTCGCCTTGCCGTCGGAAGCCGCGGTGGAGAGGCGCATCATGGCCATCACCGGGAAGCCCTTGAAGATGATCACCCGGGCATCGGGTACCCCTTCGAACGAGTAGCCGTCGAAGACATCATCGAAGTTGATGAGGCCTTCCACCAGCGCCACGTCGGGCTTGCCGCCGAGGGAATAGAGACCCGCCAGGATGTTGGAGACATGGCGCTCCAGGTCCTGACCATTGCTGGCGCTGCCGTTGGGCTTGTAGAACAGGCCGTCTTCCTGGCGCAGGATCACCAGGATCCCCTTGCCACCTGAGCCGCGGGCCGGCTTGATGCAGAAGCCGGGCCAATCCTTGACCAGCGTCGTGATCCGGGTCACGTCGTGTTGCTCGCGGATGGTGCCGATAAGCTCCGGCACCGTGACTCCTGCATCCAGCGCGATGCGCTTGGTCTGCAGCTTGTCATCCACCAGCGGGTAGAGGCTGCGCGGGTTGTAACGGCTGATGTAGGAGTGGTTGCGCTTGTTCATGCCGAGGATGCCTGCCTGGGACAGGCTCCACGGACTGGTGTATTTCTGCCAGAACCACATCTGTTACTTGTCCTTACCCGGGGTACTGCCGGACTTCATCTCGTCCACCAGCGGCTTGAAGCGCTTGAGTTCGCTCAGCTTGTAGCCGGTGTAGTTACCCATCAACAGCACGGTCGCCATCAGCACCAGCTGCAGGCCGAGGAAGTTGAAGGTCAGGTGACGAATGAGCTCGTTATCCATGGCCAGGTAGGCGATCACCGCCACCAGCAGGGAGCCGCCGCCCTGGCGTACCACCTCTTTGGGACCCTCTTCTTCCCACAGGATGGACATCCGCTCTATGGTCCAGGAGAGGATGATCATCGGGAAGAAGGTGATCTTCATGCCGTCGGTCAGACCCAGCTTGAAGGCCAGGGCGGAGAAGACGCCGATCATCGAGATCACCATGATGATGATCGCCGATATTCGGGCCACCAGTAGCAAGTTCAACCTTGAGAGGTAAGACCGGATGATAAGGCCGGTGCCGACGATCAGCAGGAAGCCCACCAGACCGGTGATGAGCGAGGTCTGGATGAAGGCGACCGCGATCAGCACCGGCATGAAGGTACCGGAGGTCTTGATACCGACCAGCACCCGCAGGAACACCACCATCAGGACGCCGATGGGGATCAGCAGCAGGCCCTTGAACAGCGCCTGCTCTTCCAGCGGCAGGCTGTGGATGGAGAAGTTCATGATCTCGGACTTCTCGAACTTCTGTGCCAGTGCCACGTTCACCGGTTGCTCCTGCTCGATCATCGAGAAGGTCACGCGGGAGTTGTGGCCGCCGGTCACGTCAAGCAGGGCGCCCGAGTTGTATTCCCACAGCAGCAGGTTGGCCGGTTGGCCCTGTTCGCCGGTCTGGGGGTTGAACAGCTTGTAGTCAGTCGGGCTGTTGAACACCTGCAGATAGTCGATCAGCTCCTGGCGACGGCGACCGTCTTCCAGATTGAGGGCATGGACCACCCGGGCTGGTACTTCGGCGTTGTTGAGCAGCTCGGCGATCAGGTTGGCACGGCTCTTGTGGGATTTCAGCAGCTCGGCGTTCTGTTCCTGCTTCTCGATCTCTTTGATGATCTCGCGGGTCAGGGTATAGCCGTCGGCGGAGCGCTCCTGGGCGCGCTCCAGGATCTGCTTCATCGCGGTGGCGTAGGGCTCACTCTCGATCTGCTTCTCGATGGCCGGAGGCTGGGGATTGGCGGCCGGTTTGGCATTGGCGTCGGCCATCATGTCAACCCGGTAGTAGAGCTCCTGGCGGCCGGAGGCGGTACGAATGGACCACTCGGCACGGGCGTCACCGTCTTTCTCGACAAACGACAGGCCGTAGCCGGGGCTGGCGGCGTTCTCGTTCATTAGAGTGAAGTTGGGCTGGGTACCCGGGATGGCCAGGGAGGCGATGACCGGCTCGCCGGTCGCCTCGAATTCGAGCTTGGCTTCAATGGACCAGATCTGACGTTTCTCGCCCGGCGTGAGCGGCACGTCCAGCGCGACATGGTGATAAAACGTCATTCCCAGGCCGACAATGTACAGCAGGGCGACCAGCAAATAGAACGGCTTACGGGAAACCATGGATTATTTTACATCCTTGAGCTTGGGTTTTGGTTGGATATATTCGCGGGCCACGTCGACCACGGCGATGTCCTTCAGGAATTCACGGCCCAGCAGCACGGGGAAGGTCATGTCGCTGCGATCTTTCAAGGTAAATTCGGCCTTCTCGGTCATGTCACCGATGCGCACCGTGAGGCGTACCACGGGACGGCGGTCGAGATCGTCGGCGGAGGCCTGACGCACCCGCACGTGGCGCACCAGCGGCGCCTCGATCTGGATCTTGTCGTCCATCTCCTGATGGCTCAGGAAGAAGCGCACCCAGTTCTTGCCGTTGCGCTCGAAGATGGTGATCTCCTGGGCGCTGATGGAGGAGGTGGTGGCACCGGTATCGACCCGCGCCTGGAAGGCGTCGTTGGCCGCATCCACCCAGATCCACTCGGCTTCACCCACCAGCAGCTTGCCATCGACGGTGTGGCCCTGGCTCGGCGCCGCACACTTCTCGGTCGGGATCACCATGGGCTTGGGTGGCTCGGGTGGCAGGGTAGCCAGCTTGCTGTCGACTTTATTCACGGACTCTTTCATGTTGGTGACATCGGTGTTGAGCTGAACCAGCAGGTGCTGTTGCTGCACATACTGCTTCTGTTGCTGTTCCATGGATGTTTGCAGGCGTTGTTCGCTCAGGGCAATCTCGTTGCGAAGTTCGGCCAGCGTCAGGGTCGGAACCGGAGGCGCTTTCTCCATACTGACACACCCGCCGAGACTGAGCAGGGAGAGCAGGGTCATTCCTTTTAATTTGCTTTTCATGTCATTCATTTAACTGTGCTTCCTGGAATTGGGTCAGTGTAACTTCCGCAGGCGCCATCGGCTAGTCTTTGGCCTTCCTGGCGATCAGTACGGCACGCTTGGGTGCCGGATATCCTTCCACCGTGAGTGCCGGATCTGCGGGGTCCAGATAGTCACTCAGGGACTCATTAATCATCCAGTCGGTACGACGCTGTTCGTCGGTACTGGTCATATTCTCGTCCACTATACGCACGTCCTTGAAGCCACTGCGCTCGACCCAGAGCTTGAGCGCCGCGCTTGAGGGGATGAACCAGACGTTGCGCATCTTGCCGTAACGGTCGGTAGGCACCAGTACGTCGTTGACTCCACCCTCTATCACCAGCGTCTCCAGCACCAGCTCGCCATCGTCTTTGAGCTGGTTGCGCAACTGCTCTATGTGCTCGATGGGGGATTTGCGGTGATAGAGCACCCCCATGGAGAAGACGGTGTCAAAGGCCCGCAGCTCGGGCAACTCCTGGATGCCGAGGGGCAGCAGATGAGCGCGCTGATCCCCTCCGGCGAAGTGACGGATAGCCTCGAACTGGCACAGGAACAAAGGGCTGGGGTCGATGCCGACCGCGAGCTTGGCGCCAGCGCCAACCATGCGCCATAGGTGATAACCGCTGCCACAGCCGACGTCCAGCACATAACGTCCCGTGAGCGGGCTGATGTGGGGCAGCACCCGATCCCACTTCCAGTCGGAGCGCCACTCGGTGTCGATGTGGATGCCGTGGACGTGGAAGGGGCCCTTGCGCCAGGGCATGAATTGGCGCAGCAGGCTCTCGGTCTTCTTGCGCTCCCCCTCGCCGAGGCTGTCGGCACTGCCGATCTCGACCCGATCGATCAGCTCGACATGGCCGGGGGCGATGTTCGGCAGCTTGTTGAGGGCGCGATTCCAGCGCGGCAGATCCCCGTGCAGGTTGTCGTGTTGCCAGGCGTGCAACTGGGCGGGCAGGGTGTGCAGCCAGTGGCTCAGCCGGTTCTTGGCGATCAGTTGATAAAAATTGGCGAAGTCGATCATGGCTTATTGGGCGTCGCTGGCTTTGATGGCAATCATGGAGCCGAAATTGAAGCACTGGAACCAGAGGTCCTGGTGGGCGAAGCCTGCGTCCCGCAGGCGGGCCTGGTGCACGGGCAGGCTGTCGGTGCGCATCACGTTCTCCAGCGCGTTGCGCTTTTGGCTTATCTCCAGCTCGCTGTAACCGTTGGCGCGCTTGAAGTCCAGGTGCAGGTCGATGAGCAGCTCGTTGACCTGGGCATCCTCGAAGCGGAACTTCTCGCTCAGGATCAGGATGCCGCCGGGGCGCAGGCCGTCATGGATGCGCTTGATGAGGGCGGCCCGCTTCTCGGGCTCGACGAACTGCAGGGTGAAGTTGAGTACCACCACGGAGGCGTTGTCGATTTCGATGTCACAGATGTCCGCCTCGATGAGCTCGACCGGCACCTCTGACTTGAAGCCAGAGAGGTGGGCACGGGCGCGCTCTATCATGGGGTGGGAGAGATCGACCGCGGTGATGCGGCAGCCCGACTGAGTCAGGTTGCGGCGCATGGCCTGGGTGGCGGCACCGAGGGAGCAGCCAAGGTCGTAGAGACGGCTGTCTGGCTGGGCGTAGCGGGCGGCCATCATGCCGATGGCGGAGATGATGTTGCTGTAGCCCGGCACGGATCGCTGGATCATGTCGGGGAAGACATCGACGACCTGTTCGTCAAAACAGAAATCCCCAAGGCGAGCGATGGGGGCGGCAAAAATCTGGTCTTTGGTCTGCATGCTGGCGCAACCTGACAGCCGGTACAAGGGCCGGCTGTTTTGTTCAATGGAATCTTGGCTGGACGCTCATCGACAGGGCGTCGTCACCGGTTTGCAAACGGATGGCGGCCTTGAGATCCTTCGAGCCTGCTCCGTTCGAAACGGGCCATCGTCCTGGCCCTTTCTGTTGGACCGCATTGCCTGTTGCAACTTATTGCAACGGACTAATGCCCTGGCCCTTGTTGGGGACCGCCCCTTTTGTTGCAAACTGTTGCAACGGACGAGTGTCCGGGCCCTTATGTATGGGGCGCTAGTGTAGTGGATTGACTGGCGTTTGTCTTGACGCCAGCCCTGCCCGAACCACAAAAAATCGGCTTTTTTTATGGCGGCCTGATGGCGGGCTAAAAGTTCAGCAGGCCCTGGCGCGCGCGATCGTTTTCCCCCGGCCAGGGGGCCATTTGCTGGCCGAGCAGACGGCTCACCTGGCGGGCCAGCTCCGGTGCCTGCACGTTGTCGGCGCTATGAATGAAGAGGTAGAGATCCTTGCCCTCGGCCAGCCACTGCTGCCAATGGGGCAGCCAGGGCGGCAGAAAGGGGTGATTGGCAGCCGGATCCGGCAGGCCGATGAGGCGCACCACGGGGGCATTGGCGGTGGCGAGCAGGTGCACCGGCAGCCTGGGTTTCTTGCCCTGAGCGTCTATCATGGCGGCACTCTTTGCTGCGGTACTGGCCGGCACCGAGAACAACGGCCGGCTGTCGAGCATGATGCGGTTGATGCCGCGCGCCATCAGCAGCCGATTGAGGGCGCGCTCCGCCTCGCCCTTGGCGAAGAAATCGGGGTGACGCACCTCGAGGGCATAGGTGAACTCCCCGGGCAGGCGCTCGAAGAAGGTGGCAAGGCGCGGCAAGCCGGCGGGGCCGAAGCGGGCGGGCAGCTGCAGCTTGAGCAGCCCCAGCTTGTCGTGCAGCGGCGCCAGCAGGCGGATAAAGTCTGTCACCAGCTTGCCTGCGCTCACCAGATCGCTCTGGTGGCTGATGGTCTGCGGAAACTTGAAGCTGAAGCGAAAGTGGGCGGGCACCGCATCGGCCCAGCGCTGCACCGTGTCCGGCGTCGGGGAGGCGTAGAAGGTGGTGTTGCCTTCCACCGTGTTGAACACCTGGGCATAGTGGGCGAGGTGTTCGGCGGGCTTGGCATTGACCCCCAACAGCTGACCGGGCCAGGCCGAATGTGACCACTGCGGCAGACCCAAATAGAGGCTCATCACGACTCCTGTCGGCGGATTTATCTTGTTTTGCTCTGCTTTTTGCGCCAGGACAAGAAAAAACAGGGCAAAGGAGGCTGCGGGCTATTTTACCCAAATAGGGGTTTTCCTCTATAATGCCAACCCTTTTGTTTGCCAATTTGTTGTGCCTCATGGGGTCGTGCGCCTATGGTGGCGACGATGGCGGCCATGAACTGGCTAAACAACGATGCTTGCCGATGTCCTCGCTCCGGCTCTTTGACCCCTTGTCGGTCACGCAGGTCGAGCCAACATGGGTGGCAAATCGTGGCGGCAAATCTTCGGCTCAGAGGAGCCGAAGGGTACGAGATTGATTTCAAACCGGGTAAGAAGCAGGATCTGGCCAGCTGTGAGACAGGCGGTGCTTGCCAGTCGTGCCCGGCGACCCAAAACCGTCTCTCTACAATTTCGAAGGAAGAAGTCCATGCGCTCTATCTATTGCGGACAGGTCAATGAGGCCCATGCTGGGCAGACCATTACATTGTGCGGTTGGGTCCATCGTCGTCGTGACCTGGGCGGTCTCATCTTTATCGACATGCGCGACCGGGAAGGGATCGTGCAGGTGTTCTTCGATCCGGACAAGCCGGACGCCTTCGCCCTGGCCTCCGAACTGCGCGGTGAGTTCTGCATTCAGGTGACCGGCGTGGTCCGCTCGCGCCCCGAGTCCCAGCGCAACAACGACATGGCCACCGGCGCCATCGAGGTGTTCGCCCACGAGTTGACCATCATCAACCGCGCCGAGCCGCTGCCGCTGGACTTCAACCAGGTCAACAGCGAAGAGATCAGCCTCAAGTATCGCTACCTGGACCTGCGCCGTCCCGAGATGGCCAAGTACCTGAAGACCCGTGCCAAGGCCAGTGCCTTCGTGCGCCGCTTCATGGACGAGCAGGGCTTCCTCGACATCGAGACCCCTATGCTGACCAAGGCCACTCCGGAAGGGGCCCGTGACTACCTGGTGCCGAGCCGTGTTCACAAGGGCAAGTTCTACGCCCTGCCGCAGTCCCCGCAGCTGTTCAAGCAGTTGCTGATGATGTCCGGCTTCGATCGCTACTACCAGATCGTCAAGTGCTTCCGCGACGAAGACCTGCGTGCCGACCGTCAGCCTGAATTCACCCAGATCGACGTGGAGACCTCCTTCATGACCGCACCCCAGGTGCGCGAGCTGATGGAAGAGATGATCCGCCAGCTGTGGCAACACGTGCTGGCCGTGGATCTGGGCAACTTCCCGGTGATGACCTTCGACGAAGCCATGCGTCGCTTTGGCTCCGACAAGCCGGACCTGCGCCTGCCGATGGAGCTGGTGGACGTGGCCGATCTGCTGACCGCGGTCGAGTTCGCCGTGTTCGCCGGCCCGGCCAACGACCCCAAAGGCCGTGTGGCAGCCCTGAAAGTCCCGGGCGGCGCCGAGCTGTCTCGCAAGCAGATCGACGAATATACCAAGTTTGTCGGCATCTACGGTGCCAAGGGCCTGGCCTGGATGAAGGTCAACACCGCAGCCAACGGCCTCGAGGGCGTGCAGTCTCCGGTCGCCAAGTTCCTGTCTGACGAGATAGTGCGCGAGATCCTGGCCCGCACCGGCGCAGCCGATGGTGACATCATCTTCTTCGGCGCCGACAGCAAGAAGGTCGTCTGTGACGCCATCGGCGCCCTGCGTCTGAAGGTGGGTCGCGATCTGGGTCTGGTGGAGCAGTGCTGGAAACCGCTGTGGGTCATCGACTTCCCCATGTTTGAGGAAGACAGCGAAGGCGGCCTGGCGGCCATGCACCACCCCTTCACCGCCCCGAGCAACCTGGGTCCGGACGAGCTGAAGGCAAACCCGCTGGGTGCCTACGCCAACGCCTACGACATGGTGATCAACGGTTACGAAGTGGGCGGCGGCTCTGTCCGTATCCACAACAGCGAGATGCAGTCCACCGTGTTCGACATCCTGGGGATCACCCCGGACGAGCAGCGCCTGAAGTTCGGCTTCCTGCTGGATGCGCTGAAATACGGCACCCCGCCGCACGCCGGCCTGGCCTTCGGTCTGGATCGTCTGAGCATGCTGCTGACCGGCACCGACAACATCCGCGACGTGATTGCCTTCCCGAAAACCACCGCGGCCGCCTGTCTGATGACAGACGCTCCGAGCTTTGCCAACCAGGCCCAGCTGACCGAGCTGGCCATTGCGACCGTCGCCAAGGCCGATGCCAAGGCGGACGTCGAAGGCGCCGAATAAACCAGACGGGCCGCACTTGCGGCCCGCATTATCAGACTATCTCATCGAGTTAAAATTATAACGGAGAGTTTTTATGGCAGGTCACAGCAAATGGGCCAACATCAAGCACCGCAAGGCGGCACAAGACGCCAAGCGCGGTAAAATCTTCACCAAGCTGATCCGCGAGATCACCACCTCGGCCCGCATCGGCGATCCGGATCCGGCGAACAACCCGCGTCTGCGTGCGGCGGTGACGGCGGCCCTGACCAGCAACATGACCCGCGAAACCATCAACCGCGCCATCCAGCGTGGCGCCGGTGGTGGCGATGGCGAGCAGCTCGAAACCATCGTGTACGAAGGCTATGGCCCGGCTGGCTCCGCCGTGATGGTAGAGTGCCTGACCGACAACCGTAACCGTACCGTGGCCGAAGTGCGTCATGCCTTCAGCAAGAGCGGCGGCAACCTGGGCACCGACGGCTCCGTGGCCTACCTGTTCAGCAAGAAAGGGCTGTTGACCTTCGTCGGTGTGGATGAAGATGCCCTGATGGATGCGGCGCTGGAAGCCGGTGCCGATGACGTAGTCACCGAAGAGGATGGCTCCATCGAGGTGTACACCACTCCGAACGATTTCGGCACTGTGCTGGATGCGCTGGAAGCCGCCGGCTTCAAGCCAGAGAACGCCGAAGTGACCATGATCCCGTCCACCGAAGCCGAGCTGGATGCCGAGACTGCCCCCAAGCTGATGCGTCTCATCGACATGCTCGAAGATCTGGACGACGTGCAGGAGGTGTACCACAACGGCTCCATCTCCGACGAAGTCGCGGCAACGCTCTAAGTCAGGAGCGCATGCGCAGGAGGGGTATCACAACGAGATCACCTCCGACGAAGTCGCAGCAACCCTCTAAATCAGGGGACGCATGCAGGCGCGGATCCCTGTGATGCACCGAGTCTGCGGATAAAACGAATGCAAACGGCAGCCCTGGGCTGCCGTTTTTTTATGTCTTATTTTTGTCTTGAAAGTGTCATCGGGATTCAATCAATCCCTTTTTTGGTCATCTCTTAATTCCCGCTTAAGTTTGCCTTCTTATGCTCACCCTGTATCCGGGCCGCTGTGCCCATCACCTTTCGTTTGCTCGGGATGAGAGAAAGGTGACTGGGATGCCCAAAACTGAGCCCCCATGCAGGGCCTCAAGATCTACTGGCTTGTCGGAGTATTGTTATGCGTCTCACTCTGGGAGTGATGAAGGTTAATCTGTTGCTGGTGCTGCTGTTTGCACTGGTCTTCAACTGGCCCATCTTCCTGCACTTTTACCGTATTCTCACCGATCTGGAACACGTCAAAGCCGGTTTCGCCCTCTCGATCCCCTTCGTGTTGATGGCGGCGCTCAATGCCGTCTTCTTGCCCTTCACCTTCAAGTATCTGCTCAAGCCGTTCTTCATCCTGCTGATCATGACGGGTTCCATCGTCAGCTATGCGATGCTGAAATACGGCATCATCTTCGATGCCGGTATGATGCAAAACGTCATCGAGACCAACCGCGGGGAGGCGACCTCCTACCTCAACCTTTCGATCATGCTCTGGTTCCTGCTGACCGCGGTGCTGCCGGTGCTCTGCCTGTTGCTCATCAAGATTGAATACCCGAGCTCCTGGCTCAAGGGGCTTGGCCTGCGCCTCGGGGGCATAGCGCTCTCCTTGCTGTTCCTGTTCGGGGTCGCCGCCCTCTATTACCAGGACTACGCCTCGGTCGGGCGCAACAATCACAGCCTGCTCAAAGAAATAGTGCCTTCCAACTATGTCGGGGGAGTCTATCGCTACGCCCGGGATGTGGTGTTCGCCACCCCCGTCCCTTACGAGCCGATCGGTACCGATGCCAAGGTGGTGAGCAAGAGCGACAAGCCGACCCTGATGTTCCTGGTGGTAGGCGAGACGGCGCGCAGCAAGAATTACTCCCTCAACGGCTACCAGAAAGAGACCAACGGCTTCATCGGCAAGGAGCAGGAGCTGGTTTCGTTCAAGGATGTGCGCTCCTGTGGCACCGCCACGGCGGTCTCTGTGCCCTGCATGTTCTCCAACCTGACTCGCCATGAATACGATGAAACGGTGGCCAAATCCCGAGATGGCCTGCTGGATGTGCTGCAGCACGCCGGTGTCTCCGTGTTGTGGAAGGAGAATGACGGCGGCTGCAAGGGGGTGTGCAAGAACGTGCCCACCATCGAGATCCAGCCCAAGCAGTTCCCCGACTACTGCCAGGGTGACTCCTGCTACGACGAAGTGCTGTTGCAGGGGCTGGATCAGCAGATCAGCGACATGAAGAGCGGGAACAAGGTGGTCGCCTTCCACCTGATGGGCAGCCATGGGCCGACCTACTATCGCCGCTATCCGGCAGAGGATCGTTTCTTTACCCCCGACTGTCCGCGCAGCGACATCGAGAACTGCAGCAACGAGGAGCTGGTCAACACCTACGACAACACCATCCGCTATACCGACAAGGTGCTGTCTCAGCTCATCGCCAAGCTCAAGACCCTGGAGAGCCAGTACAACGTGGGGATGGTCTATCTGTCGGATCACGGCGAATCCTTGGGGGCCTTGGGGCTCTATCTGCACGGCACCCCCTACAAGTTTGCGCCGGATGATCAGACCCGGGTACCGCTGCTGACCTGGTTCTCCCCCCAGTTGCAAAGCGACCGTCAGCTGGATCAGAACTGCCTGCGCCAGGAGGCGGCTGCCAAGCGCTTCTCCCACGACAACCTGTTCCACTCGATGCTCGGCATCATGGACGTACAGACCAAGGTGTACGACGGCGCGCTGGATATGTTCAAGCCCTGCCGCGGGGGCTGATCTATGGCTCATACGCAGCGACAACCTGTTGTTATCCATACCATGCTCGGCATCATGGATGTACAAACCAAGGTGTACGACGGCGCACTGGATATGTTCAAGCCCTGCCGCGGGGGCTGAGTCTGAGTCGATATCCACAGATAAAAATGGCAGCCGATGGGCTGCCATTTTTATTGGAAGAAGGGCGCTGGGATTTTTATGTCCTGGTGACTCGCAAGCCTGATATGTAGCAATCGAGCCGGGTTGATAAGCGTGCGGCTTTTGGGTCCATGGACCCGATAAGATAGACGGCAGGTGGCTGTGTTGCCGGGAGACGAGCGGGGAGGGCGCTTGTTTGTGTCTAATTAGATAGTTTGACCATTAAATAAACACCTGGCAGACACTTCGGGATGTTAAACAGTAAAAAGGCAGCCTAGGCTGCCTTTTTATTTGGTAATAAAGGAGAAAACTACTTCTGCTCCATGATGATTTGCAGCAGGTCACCCTCCAGCAGGGAGCGCTTGACCAGGGCGAAGCCGCCTATAGTGGGCTGGTTCTGGAAGCGCGCCTTCACGATGGGCAAGCCACGGTGGAAGCTCGGCAGGGATTGATGCTCGACGCAGCGGCGAATGGCCGGGATCAGGATCTCTTCCGCGGCGGTGATTTCACCGGCGATCAGCACCTTCTGCGGGTTGAACAGGTTGACCGTGATGGCGATGGCCCGGCCCAGATGTTCTCCCACGTTCTCGATCACGCTGCGGGCCAGTTCATCCCCCGCTACCGCAGCCTTGCACACCTCCTGGATGGTGATGTGCTTCTCCTGCAAGCTGCTCAGATGGCCACGGCTGATGAGCTCCTTGACCTTGTCGACAATGGCCTCGTTGGAGGCGATGGTCTCCAGGCAGCCGAAGTTGCCGCAGTGGCAGCGCTTGCCGAGGGGTTCGACCTGGATGTGGCCTATCTCGCCGACGTTGCGGTTCTGACCGAGGAACACCTTGCCCTTGGTGATGATGCCGGAGCCGGTGCCCTGGTGCACGCTCACCAGAATGGAGTCCATGCAGTCACGGGACTCGCCGAAGAAGTGTTCGGCCAGCGCCAGTGAGCGGGTGTCGTTGCCCACGTAGCAGGGCAGGTTGAAGTGGTGCTCCAGCAGCTTGGCCAAGCCTAAGTTGCGGATCTGATAGGTGGGGGTGTAGATGACCATGCCGGATTCCGGGTTGATCAGACCCGGCATGGTCAGCGCGACACTGATGAGGTTGCGGCTGCGCTCGCGATTGGCATCGATGAAGGCGCCAATTTCCCGCAGCAGCATGTCGACCACGGGTTGTTGCTCGATCTCGGTCACCTCGGTGATGTGCTGATCGAGCTCCTTGCCGTCGAGATCATACAGACTCAGCTGCAGGTAACCACGGCCAAGCTTGGCAGAGACAAACTGAAAGCGATGCTTGATGGTGGTCAGGGAGATGGCGCGCCGCCCACCGGTCGAGGCCTGCGGCGAGGTCTCCCTGATCAGCCCATGCTCGATCAGTTGCCGGGTGATCTTGGTCACGCTGGCTGGGGCCAGCTGACTCAGTTCGGCAATCTTGACGCGCGAGATGGGTCCTTGCAGGTCAATGAGCCGATAGACGACCGCACTGTTCACCTGCTTGATAAGATCTACGTTTGCTATTTGTCCGCCAGTCATAGTGTCACTGTTGTGTGTAGTGTCCGTTAACCACGGTCCCGCAGACCGTGAAGGCCTGATCAAAGACGGTGAGGTTGGCAATTTTTCCGACCTGGATACTACCGAGACGTGAGTCCCATCCAATGGCGCGAGCGGGGTAAAGGGTGGCCATTCTCAGTGCTTCATCGAGCGGTAATCCGACCTGTTTGACCAGATTTTCCACCCCTTCAATCATGGTGAGGGCGGAACCGCCGAGTGTACCATTCTCATCGACGCACTGACCATCACGCAAATAGACGGTTGCGCCACAAAAATCAAACTTCTCAAAGCCTTTCGGCGCACCAGCGGCGGCGGTGGCATCGGTAACCAACACCAGTCGCTCGCCCAGGATCTTGTGTGCCAGGCGCACTGTGGCCCAGTGCACGTGATGACCGTCGACTATGATGCCGGCGTGTACATCCTTGCGATCATAGATGGCGCCCACAACCCCTGGCTCGCGCCCGTTCAGGGTCGGCGTCATGGCATTGTAGAGGTGGGTGGCGAAGCCGATGCCGTCATCGAACCCGGCCATGGCCTGCTCATAGCTGGCGGCGGTGTGACCGGCGGAGACCAGAATGCCCGCCTCGACCAGACGACGGATGTGCTCCGGCTTGTTGCGCTCCGGTGCCAGGGTGATCTTGGCGATGGCGTCGCTGTTGGCACAGAAGAAGTCGATCATCTCGTCGGCGGGCTGGCGGATCTGCGCGGCCGGGTGAATGCCCTTGCGCTTGAGGTTGGTGTAGGGCCCCTCCAGATGGACGCCGAGTACCTCGTTGGGGTGCGCCGCCATGTAGTCGCGGGTCACCGCCACCGCCTGCTTCATGTCCGCATCCGGACTGGTGATCAGGGTCGGCAGGAAACTGGTGGTACCGGATCTGAGGTTGGCCGCCTGCATGATGGCCAGGGTCTCGGTGGTGATGTGACCGTTGAACATGACGCCACCGCAGCCGTTGAGCTGCACGTCGATGAAGCCGGCGCTCAGGTTGGCGCCGTGCAGATCATATTGCTGTGCCTCGGCGGGCAGTTCGGCCTCGCGCACGATGGCGACAATGCTGTCGCCCTCGATCAGTACGCCGTGGCCGGTCAGCACGCAGCTGCCGGTATAGATAGTGCAATTAGTCAGTGCGTACATGAAGGCTCCTCACAGGTGCTTGATATTGTCGGCTTCCAACTGCTGGAAGTAGCGCACCGTCTTGACCTTCAGCTCCATGGTGGAGGGCTCGTCACACACCATGATGCCCTTCGGATGCAGTTGCAGGGTGGAGATGGTCCACATGTGGTTGACGCAACCTTCCACGGCGGCCTGCAGGGCCTGGGCCTTGGCGTGGCCGATGACCAGGATCAGGATCTCTTCGGCATCCATCAGGGTACCCACGCCCACGGTCAGCGCCAGCTTGGGCACCTGCTCCATGTCGCCACCGAAGAAGCGGGAGTTGGCGATGCGGGTATCCTCGGTCAGGGTCTTGACCCGCGTGCGGGAGGCCAGGGAGGAGGCCGGCTCGTTGAAGGCGATGTGACCGTCGTTGCCGACGCCGCCCATGAACAGGTTGATCCTGCCGTAGGACTTGATCTTCTCTTCGTAGCGCTTGCACTCGGCCGCCAGATCCGGCGCGTTGCCGTTGAGAATATTGATGTTCTCCGGGCGAATGTCGACGTGGTTGAAGAAGTTGTTGTACATGAAGCTGTGGTAGCTCTCAGGGTGCTCTTTGGGCAGGCCGACGTACTCGTCCATGTTGAAGCTGACCACGTGCTCGAAGCTCACTTCGCCTGCTTTATGCAGTTCGATCAGGCGCTTGTAGGTGTTGAGCGGTGTGCCGCCGGTGGGCAGACCCAGTACGAAGGGGCGATCGCTGGTGGGCTTGAACGCATTGATGCGGTCAACGATGTAGCGGGCAGACCAGAGACCGACTTGGCTGGCAGACTTCAACGGGATCAGGCGCATTATGTATACCTCTGTACGGGTTGCGGCAGTCTATCGACGGCAAGGATTTAAGATGGATTTAAGTTGTTTCATAGCGTAAATAAAGATTGCGAACTAAGCCACATCTATCCGTTACCTTTATCTCTGTTGAGTGATAAGGATCACGAAAGTTGGTTTATTAATTTGCGCAGCGAAATAAAACCCATAGACTGCCAATCAAGCCTTGATGGCTTATGCGTCGAACGTGATAAGCACTTAATTTCTAAAAAAACATCAACTAAGGAGAGGAACCGTGAACATTCTCGGTTATTTGCAAAAGATCGGCCGTGCCCTGATGGTGCCGGTAGCGGTATTGCCTGCCGCAGCGATCCTGATGGGGATTGGCTATTGGATTGACCCGAACGGTTGGGGCGGCGGCAGTCCTGTCGCAGCATTCCTGATCAAGGCGGGTGCCGCCATCATCGACAGCATGCCCGTGCTGTTCGCGGTGGGCGTCGCCTATGGCATGTCCAAGGATAAAGATGGTTCTGCCGCGCTGGCCGGTCTGGTCGGTTTCCTGGTAGTCACCACCCTGCTGAGCCCGGGCGCAGTTGCCCAGATCAAGGGTATCCCGGCCGATCAGGTTCCGGCTGCCTTTGCCAAGATCAGCAACCAGTTTGTCGGTATCCTCTGTGGTGTCATCGCTGCCGAGCTGTATAACCGCTTCAGCAGCGTCGAGCTGCACAAGGCGCTGGCCTTCTTCTCCGGTCGTCGTCTGGTGCCGATCGTGACCTCCGTGGTGATGATCGTGGTCTCCTTCATCCTGATGGCGGTCTGGCCGGTTATCTATGGTGGCCTGGTGAGCTTCGGCGAATCCATCGTCAGCATGGGCTCCACCGGTGCGGGCATCTACGCCTTCTTCAACCGTCTGCTGATCCCGGTGGGTCTGCACCACGCCCTGAACTCCGTGTTCTGGTTTGACGTGGCTGGCATCAACGACATCCCGAACTTCCTGGGTGGTCAAAGTTCCATCGATGCTGGCAAGGCCGTTATCGGCACCACCGGCATGTATCAGGCTGGCTTCTTCCCGATCATGATGTTCGGTCTGCCAGGCGCCGCCTTGGCCATCTACCACTCCGCCAAGAAAGAGCACAAAGAGAAAGTTGCATCCATCATGATCGCAGCCGCCTTTGCCGCCTTCTTCACCGGTGTGACCGAGCCGCTCGAGTTCTCCTTCATGTTCGTGGCGCCGGTGCTCTATGTCATCCACGCCCTGCTGACCGGTATCTCCGTGTTCATCGCCTCCAGCATGCACTGGATCGCTGGCTTCGGCTTCAGTGCCGGTCTGGTGGATATGGTGCTCTCCAGCCGCAACCCGCTGGCAACCCAGTGGTACATGCTGCTGGTACAGGGCCTGGTGTTCTTCGGTCTCTATTACGCTATCTTCCGCGCCGTGATCGTCAAGTTCAACCTGAAAACCCCGGGTCGCGAAGATGACGAAGCCGTGCCGGTACAGGCTCAGACTACCGACCGCACCGAACTGGCTCGCCAGTATCTGGAAGTGCTGGGCGGCCAAGAGAACCTGGTCACCATCGATGCCTGCATCACTCGTCTGCGTCTGACCCTGAAGGATCGCAGCATCGTCGATGAGCGCAAGCTCAAAGCCCTGGGCGCGGCCGGTGTGGTCAAGCTCGGTGAGCAAAACCTGCAGGTGATTCTGGGCCCCTTGGCCGAAATCATCGCCGGTGAAATGAAAGCCCTGCGTTAATAGAGCGCAAGCTCGCCTCAAGTCTAAGTCCATTGTTGACATAACTGAGGGCCCCGCCTAGGGGCCCCATATAAAAAAAGCCAAGAAAATCCAACCTTTACTTCAAACGAGAGCAGCAGTTATGAACTTGAAACATTCTCTGTTAGCCATTGCCATGTCTACTATTTGTGCCACCCAAGTGCAGGCAGCCGATGCCGCCAAGCAAGCCGTGGTGGATTCCCTCGCCAATAACCTGGTCGTCAAGTACGAAGTCGTCACCAACGACGGTGCCGGCGCAGGCCTGGATTGCCAGGCGCTCGGCTCCGAATGGGCGAGTTGCGGGGTTGCCAAGCTGCACCTGACCAACACAGGTGCCGACGTGACCTCCAAGGACTGGAGCATCTATGTATCCTCCATCCGCCGCATCCAGCGGGTCGACAACGACCAGTTCACCATCACCCACCTGACCGGTGATCTCTACCGGATGAGCCCGACCGACAAGTTCCAGGGCTTTGCCAAGGATGCCACCGTCGAAGTGCCGCTGGTGGTGGAATATTGGGTACTGTTTGAAAGCGACATCATGCCGAGCTGGTATGTGACCGCCGAGGGTACCGAACCCAAGGTGCTCGCCAGCATGAGCAACATCAACGACGCCACCACCTACGAGAAGCCGATGCCGGCCGACGGCTGGAAGCGCACCAAGGATGACAACAACATCCTGATGACCAGCGAGACTCGCTTCGACGCGAACCAGACCAGCAGCCTGCTGCCGGCCAAACAGATAGACGATCGCATCCTGCCGACCCCCTACAAGCAGGTGGTGAAAGCGGGCCCGCAGGTGGACTTCTCCAGCATCAAGCTCAATGCGCTGGACTTGCCAAGCGATCGTGCCGAGGTCATCAAGGCTGAATTGACCAAGCTGGGTGTCACCCTCTCCGACACCGGCTACCCGGTCACCATCAAGCTCGGCAGCAAGGTCAAGCAGGCCGAAGGTTATGACATGACCATAGGCCAGAAGGGCACCGTCATTCAGGGCAAGGATATCGAGGGGGCCTTCTGGGGCGCACAATCCCTGATCTCCCTGCTGGGAGTCGACGACAAGCTGGTCAGCCAGATGAGCGTCGAGGATGCGCCGCGCTTCGAATACCGTGGCATGCAGACCGACGTGGCCCGTCATTTCAGAAGCCCACAAACCCTGCACAAGCTGATCGATCAGATGTCCGCCACCAAGCTCAACGTGCTGCATCTGGGTCTGACCAACGATGAAGGCTGGCGCCTCGAGATCCCGGGCCTGCCGGAGCTGACCGAGGTCGGTAGCGAGCGTTGCCACGATCTGTCCGAGACCAAGTGCATACTGCCGCAGCTGGGTTCAGGCCCGGGCAGCGACAACCAGGGCACCGGTTTCTACAGCAAGAACGATTACATCGAGCTGGTGCGCTACGCCAAGGCGCGCGGCGTGACCGTGGTGCCCGAGATCAACATGCCGGCGCACGCCCGTGCCGCCGTGGTCTCCATGGAGGCGCGTTACAAGCGGCTGATGGCCGAGGGTAAAGAAGCCGAAGCCAACCAGTATCGTCTGACCGACCCGGCGGATACCTCCAACGTCACCTCGGTGCAGTTCTACGACAAGATGTCCTTCATCAATCCTTGTCAGCCGGGTGCCGCCACCTTCGTCGCCAAGGTGATGGATGAAGTGGCCCAGATGCACCAGGCCGCCGGTCAGCCGCTGACCGCCTGGCACTACGGTGGTGATGAGGCCAAAAACATCATGCTGGGCGGTGGCTATCAGGATCCGGCCACCACCAAGAAAGAAGAGCTGGTGGCCTGGAAGGGCAACACCGACTGGAGCAAGCAGGACAAGCCGTTTGGCAAGTCCCCCATGTGCCAGAAGATGATTGCCGATGGCAAGATCAAGGACGTGGCCGAGCTGCCGGTTTACTTCGCCAAGGAAGTGAGCGAGATGGTCAAGGGCCACGGCTTCTCCACCCTGCAGGCGTGGGAAGATGGTCTGAAGTACGCCAAGAATGCCGGCGTCTTCGCCACCGACAAGACCCGGGTCAACTTCTGGGAAACCCTCTACTGGGGTGGCTTCAACGAGGCGATGAAGTGGGCGCACAACGGTTATGACGTAGTGCTCTCCAACCCGGATTACCTCTACTTCGACTTCCCGAACGAGGTACACCCGGCCGAGCGTGGCTACTACTGGGCGACCCGCTTCAACGACACCCGCAAGGTGTTCGCCTTCGCCCCTGAGAACCTGCCGCAGAACGCCGAGACCTCGGTTGACCGCGATGGCAACCACTTCGTCGCCAAGGGTGACCAGGATGCCGTCAAGTTCAAGGGCATGTCCGGCCAGCTGTGGAGCGAGACGGTGCGCACCGACGCCCAGTATGAGTACATGGTCTACCCGCGCATCTTCTCGGTGGCCGAGCGTGCCTGGCACCAGGGTGGCTTCGAGCTGCCGTACGTGAAGGGCCGCGAGTTCTCCGGCGAGACCAAGTTCGTCAACAAGGCGACCCTGGCCAAGGAGTGGAACCAGTTCGCCAACCTGCTGGGTCAGCGCCAACTGCCGAAGCTGGATCAGGCCGGGGTGGAATACCGCCTCTCCGTACCGGGTGCCAAGCTGGTCAACGGCGTGCTGGAAGCGAACGTGGATCTGCCGGGCCTGCCCATCCAGTACAGCCTGGATGGCAAGACCTGGACCGCCTATGACGCCGCGGCCAAGCCGAGCGTGACGGGCAAGGTCTACCTGCGTACCACCAGCTTCGATGGCAAGCGCAGCAGCCGCGTCACCGAACTGAACTGATAGTTGTCATGAGCACAGGGTGGGTCGCAAGACCCACCTTTCCCAAGGCCGAGGTGTCATCGGGTTTGGGAAAGGTTGACTGTGCGTGTGAACCTTTGTTGTGTGTGTGTATTGTCTGTTTTTCATTACTTGTGACCCCGCCTCGTGCGGGGCTTTTTTTATCTGTAGCACGGCAATTTATTGGTGGGAATATCGATTAAATTGGCCTTTGGCAGTGAGAGCAACTGCCAATAAAGGAGAGGTCGGTGGGTCAGAGCGGGTCGCTTGGCCAGTCGATGTCTTGCACGCAGCCGGGATCGTTGAGTGGCAGGCAGCGCAGGCGCGTCTTGTGACGCGCCACTATGCTCTGCGCTCCCTGCTCACCACCGATGTTGGCGAGCTCGGGCAGCAGGTCGGCGGGGAAGCTGACGGGGTGGCCGGGTTGTCCCAGGTGAAGGGGACGCACTATCTCCAGGCCCGACTGGGCGGCCTGGATCGCCTGCAAGCTGGTGGACGAGAGGTGGGGCATGTCGGCCAGGGCTATGGTCAGGCTGTGGATGGGACGACCTTGGCTCAACAAGGTCCGCACACCGTGGGCCAGACTGTCCCCCAGACCGCCGTCGAGGGGGACCTGGGTCAGCTCGGCACCGGAGTCCGCCAGCAGGCGGCGCAGCGCCTCGTCGTCGCGGCGCAGTACCACCAGCACGCGGTCATGACAGGGGAGCAGGGTAGAGAGGGTGCGCAGGATCAGCGGTGGTGAGCCCGCGAGGCGCTTGTCGCTGCCGTAGCGGCGGGAGAAGCCAGCGGCCAGCAGCAGGGCAACCCGTTCAGGCGGCATCTGGGAGGCTCCTCAATATGAGTCCATGCAGTGACTGGTTTGGCTCAGGCCACATGGGCGGTGCGCTCCAAGGTGATGCCCTGGCGCACGGCGATCAGCTCGGCCAGCACGGCGATGGCGATCTCGATGGGGGTCTTGCTGCCGATGGGCAGTCCGATCGGCGCATGGATCCGCGCAAGCTGGTCCTGGCTCGCCTCACAAACCCGCTGCAGCCGCTCCAGCCGACGCGCACTGGTACGGATGGAGCCCATGGCGCCGAGATAGAAGGCCTCGGACTCGAGCCCCGCCATCAGGCCGGCGTCGTCGATCCTGGGATCGTGTGCCAGCGCGAGCACGGCGCTCTGGGCCGTGGCATGGCGCTCGACGAAGCGCTCGGGATCGCACCATTCCACGGCTATGCCGCCCTGCTCAGGCCCCCAGTGCCAGTCGGCGCGGTACTGCTCACGGGTATCGCACAACCGTACCTCGAACCCGGCGGCCTGGCCGAGCCGTGCCACCTGCTCGCTCACCTGGCTGATGCCGAGCAGCAGCAGGCGCCAGCGCTGGGCGTAGGCGAGCCGCACCCTGCCTGGCTCGTCCTGCTTGCCCAGATCCAGCTGTTCGCCTGCGAGATAGCGGCGAACTCCTTGCTCAAGCTGCAGCTCCCGCACGAAGGGGAGGCCCCCTTGCAGTCGGGTCAGCCACTCATCCAGATCCGCCATGGCCTCGTCCCCTGCGAGGCGCTCCACCAGCAGCCGGATGCGGCCACCGCAGGGCAGCTCGAACGCGCTGCCATCGGGGGCGAGATGGGCACCATAGTCCAGCAGGCTCAGGGTTGAGTCATGCTCCCCCCTTGCCAGCATGGCGACGAAGGCATCCTCGATGCAACCACCGGAGATGGAGCCGCTGCGGCTCGTGCCGTCGGTGGCGAACAGGGCCCCCTTTGGACGGGGGGCCGAGCCATAGGTGTCGACTATGCTGCACAGCCAGATGCATTTTCCCTGGGCGAGCCAGGCGAGGCTCTGGCGCAGCACCTCCAGCTGGGCGTTACTCATCGTGCGTCCCGACGATCTCCTGCCTGAGCGCCTTGATGTCGTCGGCGCTCAGGGTAGAGGGCTGGTGGGCCCAGGTCTGGCGCAGGAAGTTCACCAGATCCGCCAGCTGCTGTTCATTGAGCTCCTTGGCGTAGCTTGGCATGGGGGCGAAGCGCTCGGTCTGGCTGTAGCTCTGGGCCGGGATCCCGCGCAGCAGTACCGCCAGGGTGTTGGTCGGCGTCTTCTGATCCAGGGTGGCGTTGGTGTACATGGACGGCGTCACGTTCGGCTTGCCCTGACCCTCCTGGCCGTGGCACCCGGCGCAATAGCTGTTGTAGAGCGCATAACCGGGATGCGCGTTATCCAGTGTGACCGGCTTGGGTGTCGGCACCGGCAGCGGGGTGTCGCTGTCGAGCAAATAGCTGGTGACGGCGTGCATGTCCTCGTCGGTCAGGTAGGCGAAGCTCTTCTCGACCACGGGGTACATGCCGGCGAAGACGCTGCCCTTGACCGAGTAGCCCTTGCGCAGCAGCTTGGTCAGGGAGTCATGGGTCCAGCCCTGGCGCCTGAGCTCGGTGGCGGTGATCTCCGGCGCCATCACCCCCTCGATCATGTTGCCCTTGAGGTAGTTGGCTTGATCCATCCCCATAAAGACATTGCGCGGCGTGTGGCACTCGCCGCAGTGGCCCAGCCCATCCACCAGGTAACGGCCCCGGTTCCAGTTGCTGCTCTTGGCCGGATCCGGCTGGAAGGGGCTGTCGTCGTGCTCCACCAGGTTCCAGGCCAGCAGACCGGTACGTATGTTGAAGGGGAAGGAGACGCCGTTATCCCGGTTCGGGGTGGCGGCGGGCTTGGTCTGCATGAAGTAGGCGTAGAGCGCCTTCATGTCCTCATCCGTGACCAGATGATAGGAGGTGTAGGGCATGGCGGGGTAGAGGCGTCCCTTGGGGGCGTCGCCGTTGTGCATCACCTCGCGAAATTGCTCGTAGCTGTACTGGCCGATGCCCTGGGTCTTGTCCGAGCTGATGTTGGTGGAGTAGACGACGCCAAAGGGGGTCTCGAAGCCGAGCCCCCCTGCGTACTTCTGACCGCCTTCTGTGGTGTGGCAGGCGGCGCAGTCACCGACTTTGGAGAGGTAGGCTCCCTGTGCCACCAGGGGATCCTGTGCCTCGGCCCCGTGCACTGTGCCTGCGCCAAGCAGCAGTGCGAATGTGAGTCTGGAGAGCATCATGTGCGTACTACCCCCTCCGAGATGAGCATGGCCTTGACCCCCTCGTAATACTTCTTGTAACCGGTGCAGCGGCAGACGTGATCCTTGAGTGCCCCCTCTATGGTGGATTCGAGATCGGCCATGGCCACCGGCTGTTTGCGCAGGCGCTCGAGCAGCACAGTGGTCTCGTTGACGAAGCCCGAGGTGCACCAGCCGCACTGGAAGGAGAAGTGATCGAGGAAGGTCTTTTGCACCGGACTCAGGGCGATCACCTTGCCGAGGCTGTTGCGCTTGGCGTGACCTTCCACCGTGCGTATGCGCTGGCCGTTGAAGCGACCTACCCCGTTGATGCAGGTGCGCACGCTCTCGCTGGTGCCATCCGCTCCGTCGACGACTATGGTGCAGGCATGGCAGACACCGACGCCACAGCCGAACTTGGTACCGGTCAGGTTCACATACTCGTGCAGGAAGTCGATCATCATGGTGTTGTCATCCACGTCGATCGGGCCGATGAGACGGTCGTTGATGGTCATGTTTACGGTGATCATTGGATGGCCTTCTGAATGTCGGTTGCAGTGACGGGAAGATGATAGAAGCGGGTGCCACTCGCCTGATAGATGGCTTCGACCAGGGCGGCGACGACGGGGATCATCACCACCTCGCCTATGCCCTTGGTGGCATCGGTGGGGGAGAGGGGATCCAGCAGGGTGTGGGTCAGGTTCCAGACCGGCAGTTGATGGGCCAGCGGCACCTGATAGCGGTTCAGGTTCCAGGTGCCGTTGCCCGGCCCCTCTTGTCCTGGTGGCAAGTATTCATAGAGGGCATGACCGACGCCCATGGCGAGACCGCCCTGGATCTGGCCTTCCACCAGTTCGGGGACTATGACCCGGCCGGCGTCCAGCCAGCTGTGCGCAGACAGGATATGCACCTTGCCCGAGCCCTTCTCCAGTGCGATCTCGACCAGGGTGGCGCAGGGGGCGTAATAGGTCACCATGGCGTTGTTCAGGCTGGTGCTGGGGTAGTGGGCCTGGGTGCGCTCGAGCAGCTGATAGCCGTTGCCATCGGCCTGTGCCCGTTTCTCGCTGCTGGCACCCTCGCCGTAGCGCAGCGCCAGCGCATCGATGGGCAGGCGCTTGCTCTGACCCTCGATGGTGAAGTCGCACTCGGCCCAGGCCCAGCGGTTGAAGGTGTGCACCATGGCCCCTGTGATGAGGCCGTTGGCGTGGGCATGGGTCGCCAGCAGAGAGAGCGGCAGTGGCGGCATGCCACGGGTCGTGAGGCCAGCCGGGGTCCAGCTCGCTTCGCTGGAGGGACCCAGATCCAGGCCGGCCTGACCGACGAAGTACTGCTTGCGCCAGATGGCGGTCGCCGCCGGCCAGAGCGTCTGCTCATACAGGAGGCGGGCCGCCGCCGCGGTGGCGTGGCTCTGGAAGTAGGAGGAAATGGAGGCCGAGGAGGCCTGCGGAATGGCCAGGGTCCAGCGCGGGTTCTTCTGCATCTCGTCCTGGCGTTCCTGGGAGATGGTGTAGGGGTTGTCCGTCTCTTCCAGCTTGAAGCTTTCCCAGAGCGCAATTTCGGCGAGATCTATGGTGTCGGCCGGTTGGCCAAAGTAGCGGCTGACGATCTCGGCCTGGGAGGTCTGGATCCCGGTGCCCATCTCCATGCCGCTGATCTTCAGCAGTATCTCTCCCTTGCTGGTCAGCTCGACGCAGGCCGAGGGTGCCACGGCGCCTGTACCGTAGTCCTTGGTGGTGATGCTGAACCCTGTGCCGTGCAGGCGATCGGGGTGCTGGGCCTCGTAAGCCTGCTTCCTGGCCTCACGCTGGGCCCAGGCCTCGTGCTGCCCGGCCATCACCAGGATCTCGGGGTAACGGTTGTTGCCCTCGGGGATGGCGCCCTGGGTATTGGGCTGGCCTGGCTTGATCAGGTTGCGGCGCCTCAGCTCCAGCGGATCCATTTTGAGCAGCGCGGCGGCCTCGTTGACCATCATCTCCATGGCCGCCATGCTCTGCAGGGAGCCATAGCCTCGCATCGAGCCGCAGTCCGGGTTCTCGGATGGCAGGGCGACCGCCGTGATGTCGTTCTTGGGCAGGTAGTAGACGCCCTGAATGGCACTGGCGCCTACGCTGGCGACTGAGCCGGTGAAGTTCAAACGACCGCCACCGTCCACCGTCATGGAGGAGATGAGGGCGCGGAACTGGCCGCTCTGCTTGTCGAGCACCAGCTTGTTTTTCATGTTGAACGGATGACGCTTGAGGCCACCCTGGAACTGCTCGAAACGGTCGTTGGCCAGGCGCACCGGGCCGTTGCCATAGATGGCGGCGAGCAGGCCGTAGAAGGGGAATATGGTGTGATCCTTGGCACCGAAGCCACCGCCGATGAAGGGGGAGTGCACCACCAGCTTGTCGACCTTGCCCGCGAGCGGCCCCTTGGCCAGCATCTCGGCGGCTTCGTAGTAGAAGTCGTGAGGGGACTGGGTGCTCACTACCAGGTGCATGGTACGCGCCTTGGCATCGAACCAGCCGTTGAAGTTCTCCGGCTCCATCATCATGGGCTCGATGAACTGGGTCTGATAGGTGCGATCCAGCACCAGGGCGTCGTCGGCCTCCAGCTCCTTGTGTACCAGCTCGGCCTGATACATGCCCTGCTCGCCCGCATCGCCATCGGCCTTGGGGGTCGGCCATACCGGCCGGTGATTGGCGATGGCCGGGAAGAAGAGGCCATTTTTCAAGGCACTGTATTGATCGGCCATGCCGAGCTTGCCCTCGATCCGGATGATGCGCCAGCAGGCCCAGGGATCGCGGGAGGCCGCGACCAGCGGCGTCACGTCACCGTAGCGCACCACCTTGTCATTGAATTGCAGGGTCTGCTTGGCCCGATTGAAGGTGGCGAAGTCCGGGAAGAGGAGCATGGCGGCGGCCTGGCCCAGATAGTCCGGGGTGGTGCCTTCGCTCACCAGCATGTTGATGCCGTAGAAGGAGGGCAACTCGACGCCATCGCGCAGCAGATCGGCCGCGGTGATCACCCGGCTGGGCTGGGCATTGGCGGGCAGCATGGCGAGATCCAGCCCCAGATAGCGGCGATCCGCCTTGTCGAGCCGGATCAGCTGCGCATGTTGCTGTTGGGACGGCCAGCCAGCGAGGTCCTGCGCGCGATAGTCCCGGCTGTAGATCTTCTGGCCGGTCACCTTGGCTAGGCCGTCGCTGCGAAACTTGACCTTGCCTCCCTGCTTCCACTGGCCGAGCAAGGCGGGATCGAAGACCTCGTCTTCCATGCCGGACAGGGAGAGGTTCGCGAGGAGGGGGGCGCTGTAGACGGCGATGCCGGCGATGACGCACTGCTTGATGAATTCACGTCTTGATAAGGGATAGGACATGGCTTCGCTACCTGTGTGAGGATGAGGCGAGTGGTTCGGGGGAAAGGGAGGGGACAGGGGCTGTCGACCATCTTCCCTGAAGTCGCGGTTGAAAGTGACAAGGTTGTAAACAGGATACTAGGATGATGTGATTTGGAAAACACCTGGTTTTTGTTTATGCCGACTTAATCTGTTTTTGTAGTGTGATGCGCTGATTGTTGGCAATCATTTTTAGGTAGTTGAATTTTGATGTCGAAATAACCAGTGTAAATAGCGTTTTATTTTTACTCAAAAGCGGGCTTCCATGCTCAGGCAAGGTGCCCATGGTGCTTTTCGGCTCCGCAAATCCCTTGCTCGCACCTCCATGGCGACTAAAGAAAGGGAGCATGACGTCGGGAACCAGGCACTGCGCCGATGGAAAGACGGTCTGGCGTGATACTGTGCAGGGCGCGGCGGCAAATTCCTGTTGAGCCTCATGGGTGAATAGTGGATCATTGTCGGTTTCTAAGCGGGGGCGCGCGGTTGCCCCATGAGCTGAGACTTTCGAGGTGAATTCATGAGCGAGGCGAGCAGCCCAACCAATTTTATCCGTCAGATCATCGATGAAGATCTGGCCAGCGGTAAGCACAAGAGCGTGCATACCCGTTTTCCGCCAGAGCCGAACGGCTATTTGCACATCGGTCACGCCAAGTCCATCTGCCTGAACTTCGGCATCGCCCGCGATTATCAGGGCCAGTGCAATCTGCGCTTCGATGACACCAACCCGGCGAAGGAAGACATCGAGTTCGTGGAGTCCATCAAGCAGGACGTGCAGTGGCTCGGCTTCCAGTGGAGCGGCGAGATCTGCTACTCCTCCGACTATTTCGACAAGCTGCACGGCTACGCCATCGAGCTTATCGAGAAGGGTCTGGCCTATGTGGACGAGCTCTCCCCCGAGCAGATGCGCGAATACCGTGGCACCCTGACGGCCCCTGGCAAGAACAGCCCGTTCCGCGATCGCAGCGTCGAAGAGAACCTGGCCCTGTTCACCAAAATGAAGAGCGGCGAGATGGCCGAGGGCAGCGCCTGCCTGCGTGCCAAGATCGACATGGCATCCCCCTTCATGGTGATGCGCGATCCCGTCATCTATCGCATCAAGTTTGCCCATCACCATCAGACCGGTGACAAGTGGTGCATCTATCCGATGTATGACTTCACCCACTGCATCTCGGACGCCCTGGAGGGGATTACCCACTCCCTGTGCACCCTGGAGTTCCAGGACAACCGCCGTCTGTATGACTGGGTGCTGGACAACATCAGCATCGATTGCCACCCCCGTCAGTACGAGTTCTCCCGTCTGAACCTCGAATACACCGTCATGTCCAAGCGCAAGCTGAACCTGCTGGTGACCGAGGGGCACGTCAGCGGTTGGGATGATCCGCGCATGCTGACCGTCTCCGGTCTGCGCCGCCGTGGCTACACCCCGGCCTCCATCCGCGAGTTCTGCAAGCGCATCGGCGTGACCAAGCAGGACAACATCGTCGAGATGAGCATGCTGGAAGCCTGCATCCGCGAGGATCTCAACGAGAACGCACCGCGCGCTATGGCCGTGCTGCACCCGGTGAAGGTCGTCATCGAGAACCTGGCCGCCGACGAGGTGCTGAATGCGCCGGCTCACCCGAACAAGCCGGAGATGGGCAGCCGCGAGCTTCACTTCAGCCGCGAGATCTTCATCGACGAGGCGGACTTCAAGATCGAGGCGAACAAGCAGTTCAAGCGTCTGGTGCTGGGCAAGGAAGTGCGCCTGCGCAACGCCTACGTCATCAAGGCCGAGCGGGTCGAGAAGGATGCGGACGGCAAGATCACCTGCATCTACTGCTCCTACGATCCCGAAACCCTGGGCAAGGATCCGGCGGACGGCCGCAAGGTGAAGGGCGTGATCCACTGGGTCAGTGCCACTCACTCCCTGCCGGCGGAGATCCGTCTCTACGATCGCCTGTTCAAGATGCCGAACCCGGCTGCCGAAGACGACTTCGAAGCTGCACTGAACCCGGAGTCTCTGGTGATCATCGAAGGGGCCCGCGTGGAAGCTTCCTTGAAAGATGCCAAGCCGGAGTTTGCCTACCAGTTCGAGCGCGAAGGCTACTTCTGCGCCGACAACAAGCTCTCCAGTGCCGAACACCTGGTGTTCAACCGCACCGTCGCCCTGCGCGACGTCTGGGGTAAGGCCGAAGCCTGATAGAGGAAGAGGGCGGGGGAGACCCCGCCACTCTTGTCCGGATGACGGACACAAAAAAGCCAGCGTGATGCTGGCTTTTTTATTGGCTGACGCGCAGAGACTTACTCGTCGTGCTTGCACTCGCCGGAGGCGCAGTGACCATACAGATAGAGGCTGTGGTTGGTCAGGCGAATGTTGTGCGCTTTGGCGATGTCGCGCTGACGCTGCTCGATCACCTCGTCGGAGAACTCGATCACCTTGCCACAGTCGAGGCAGACCAGGTGGTCGTGGTGCTCCTGGGTGGCCAGCTCGAACACCGACTTGCCGCCTTCGAAGTGGTGACGGGTAACGATACCGGCATCATCAAACTGGTTGAGAACGCGATAGACGGTGGCGAGACCAATCTCCTCACCCTGATCGATCAGCCGTTTGTACAGATCTTCCGCACTGGTGTGCTGGCAGTCCGGCTGTTGCAGGATTTCCAGGATTTTGACGCGGGGCAAGGTGATCTTGAGCCCGGCCTTTTTTAATGCTTGATTGTGGTCTGCCATATTCTACTTATTCGCATTCTCGAAGGTGTGGTTATTCTGATTGACTGCCGAGGGAATGGCAACCACGAACTCGTTTAGCCTGTCATTATAGGTCGTAGCCAGCGTAAAAATAAACCCAGCAATTCAAGGGCTTTAGCAGATAACCCGGGTCTGAAGATAAATCTGTCGCGGCGTGGTTCGGCTTGCTCCCGCGGGGAATGTTGATAATATGTAATTTCTCTATTGTCTGGTCGGATGAGATCCATGGATTGGCTTTTTGGCAACGCAGCCTGGGTGCGCCACGCCCTCAACGCCTGGCCTCCCTTCTGGGGAGCCGGTATCAAGATAGAAACCCTGAGCGCCGATTTTCGCTTCTGCAGGGTCACTCTGAAATCCCGCTGGTGGAACAAGAATGCGAACCGGACCCAGTTTGGCGGCAGCATGTTCGCCATGACGGATCCCATCTATCCGCTGATGCTGATGGGGCACTTCAAGAATCGCTATTACGTCTGGGACAAGGCGGGCAGCATCAACTACATCAAGCCGGGCAAGGGGATGCTGGTGGCCGAGTTCAATCTGACCGACGCCAAGCTGGCGTCCATCGTCGCGGCGACCGAGGGGGGAGACAAGCACTTCCCCGAGTTCGAGGTGCAGGTGCAGGACAAGCGCGGCGAGCTGGTGGCCCAGGTCAGGCGCACCCTCTACGTGAGATCCAAGCCGGAGCACAGGGGCGGCTGACGAGCCGCGCCGCAGAAACAACAAGGGCCCCAGTGGGGCCCTTGTCTTGGGAGCAGGTGACTTACGCCAGCTCGCCCAGATTCAGCTCTTCGTGCAGCTGCTTGCACCAACCCTTGACGCGCTCGGCGGTCAGCTCAGGCTGGCGATCCTCGTCGATGCCCAGACCGACGAAGTGCTTGTCATCGACCAGCGCCTTGGAGGCTTCAAACTCGTAGCCGGCGGTCGGCCAGTGACCGACGATGATGGCGCCCTTGGCTTCGACGATGTCGCGCAGGGTGCCCATGGCATCGAGGAAGTACTCGGAATAGTCTTCCTGATCGCCACAGCCGAAGATGGCTACCAGCTTGTTGGTGAAGTCGATCTCTTCCAACTCGGGGAAGAAGTCATCCCAGTCAGCTTGAGACTCACCGTAGTACCAAGTCGGGATGCCAAACATCAGCAGATCGAAGTTGGCAATATCGGCCTTGCTGCTCTTGGCAATGTCATGAACTTCAATGAGTTGCTTGCCCAGTTCTTTCTGGATCATCTTGGCGACAGCTTCGGTATTACCGGTATCGCTGCCGAAAAACAGACCTACACTAGCCATAGTGTTTAGTTACCCGTATCTGGTGTTAATGCTTAACGGTCAGATTGCGACGCCTGCTGCAAAAGCAGACTCAATCTGTTGCTTCAGGATAGATTGGATCAGCTCGGCTCGGCTGACGTTCTGTTGCAGCGCGAGTTGGTTCAGGCGCTCCAGCAACTCGGCCTCCACCTTTAACTCTACCCGTTTCAGGCCATTCTCCCGATCGCGCTTGAGCTGGTTGCGCTTGTTGATCTTGAGTTGGGTCTCACGGGGGAGTGGATTGGTCTTTGGCCTGCCGGGGCGCTTCTCACTTGCGAACAGATCCAGTGTTGTTCGATCAGTTTGCTGTTTGGCCATACATCACAGATGAAAATAAGTTAGCCGATCCCTGAGCCTTCCCAGCCCATTTCGATCAGCCCCTTGGCGACAAAACCCGCGCAACCCAGAAACAGAACCAGCCAGACGACGAGGCGGCCGAAACGGGGCACGTTGCCGCGTTTGAGCACGTCGTGAATGGCCAGACCAATCAGCAGGAAGATGGCCACGAAGAACAACTTCAGGCCCAGACTCTCGATCAGATCGATATGTTCACTCAGCATGGATTGCGCACACTCCTTATGACGGGCGCACTATATCACAAAGGATTTGAAACTGTTAACCGCCTGTCGACAGGAAATCCACAACCAGCTTATTGAATAAAACCGGCTTCTCGGCGTGCAGCCAGTGGCCGGTTCCGGCGATGACGCGGGCCTTGGCGGCCGGGAATTGCGCCATCACGGTATCGGTGTATTCCGGCAGCACATAGTCCGAATCCCCCCCCTTGATGAACAGCGTCGGCCCATCGAAGCGGGTCTGGTCGTCGGGCCAGCCCATGATGTTGGCGTAGTTGTGTTCGAGCGCCGGCACATTGAAGCGCCAGCCCCAACCGGCTTCCCCCTTGGCGAAGGATTTGAGCAGAAACTGGCGTACCCCCGGGATCTCGATGTGCTGGGCCAGCATGGCCTCGGCCTCGCTGCGACTCTGGGGCGGATTGGCGAGGGTGGCATTGAGCCCGGCGAACACATTCTTGTGGCGGGCGTGGGGGTAGGCGACCGGGGCAATGTCGGCCACCACCAGCTTGCTGACGCGCTCGGGCGCCTGCTTGGCCAGCTGCATGGCGACCTTGCCACCCATGGAGTGGCCCACAATCGCCACCTGGTCCAGACCGAGCTTGTCCAGCAGGGCGAGCACGTCGGCCGCCTGCTGGGGGTAGCTCATCTCGTCTGAATGAAAGGAGGCGCCGTGATTGCGCAGATCCAGGCTGATGACGCCGTACTGTTCGCTCAGGGGGCGGGCCAGCAGGCCGAGGTTGTCCAGGCTGCCGAACAGACCGTGGATCAGCACGACGGGGGCTCCCTGGCCTTGTTGTTTGAAATTCAAAGGAGGGTTGTGTTGCAAAATGACACCTTCATCGGTCGTTGGCACGCGGGCCTGATTTTTAATCTATTGAAAGAAAAGGATTTCATTCTTTTTGGGAGGTTTCTTATGTGGTTTTTTTCCAAAAAAACCGCCCGGGATCCGCTATCAGTGCGGGGGATCACACACTTGGTCCCGCATTATGCCGTATTCTCGATGAGATTCATGCACATCTGCCAGCCGCTCCCTTGGGCTGCCGGGTTTGCCTATGTATAATCGCCGCATCCGAACTTCGACGAGTCCAGCGCATCCCTATGAAAACCATCGAGCTTGATGACGATCTCTACTTCTTTATCGCGAGCCAGACCCGGCACATCGGCGAGAGTGCCTCCGATATCCTGCGCCGCCTGCTGGAACAACCAGCCTCGGCGCGAGTGCCCGCCACCGTCGAACCGGCGGTGCAGGCCCAGCCAGTGGCCCCGGCCGATGCCATGGGACTGCAGGCGCTGCTCGACTCCGGCGCGCTGCAACAGGAAGAGAAGTCCATCAACCGCTTCATGCTGGTGCTGAGTACCCTCTATAGAGACAACCCGGAGAGCTTCACCCAGGCGACCGAGATCAAGGGCCGCAAGCGCGTCTATTTCTCTCAGGATCCCGAGGCACTGCGGGCCAGTGGCAGCACCACCAAGCCCAAGCAGGTGCCGGATACCCCGTTCTGGGTGATTACCAACACCAACACCAGCCGCAAGCAGAACATGGTGGCCCAGCTGATGGCCAGCATGGGGTACGACGAGGATCTGACTGCGCGGGTGTGCGGCGCAGTTTAACGCATCACAGACTTAAGGCCTTGTCGGCAAGGCCTCGCTCAAGGAAAACGTCATGGCACAGCATCCTCACGCCGGCAAGCCGGCTCGCCTCAGCGATCTGACCAACATCCCCCGTCTGGTCAGCGCTTACTACCTCAACAAGCCGGACATGAGCCGCCCCGAGCAGCGAGTGGCCTTCGGCACCTCCGGCCACCGTGGCAGCGCTCTGCACAACGCCTTCACCGAATCCCACATCCTGGCGGTGACCCAGGCGCTGGTGGAGTACCGCCAGCAGGCGGGGATCTCGGGTCCGCTGTTCGTCGGCATGGATACCCACGCCCTGTCGGAATCCGCTTTTGCCAGCGCGGTGGAAGTGCTGGCGGCCAACGGCGTCGAGACGCGCATTCAGGCTGGCCTCGGCTTCACGCCGACCCCGGTCATCTCCCACGCCATACTGCGCCACAATTCTGGCAAAGAAGGGGCGAGCAAACCGGCGGCCCTGGCGGACGGCGTGGTGATCACCCCGTCCCACAACCCGCCGGAAGACGGTGGCTTCAAGTACAACCCGCCCCACGGCGGTCCCGCCGAGGGTGAGATCACCAAGTGGGTGGAAGACCGCGCCAACGCCATTTTGGAAGCGAACCTCGCCGGGGTGAAGCGGATGCCGTTCGCCGAGGCGCTGGCGAGTGAGTTCGTGGTCGAACACGACTATGTCACCCCCTATGTGGACGATCTGGAAAACGTGCTGGACCTGGACGCCATCAAACGCGCCGGCATCAAGATCGGGGTCGACCCGCTCGGCGGTTCCGGTGTCGCCTACTGGGACGTGATCGCCAAGCGTTACGACCTCGACATCGAGGTGGTCAACTACCGCGTCGACCCGACCTTCTCCTTTATGACCCTGGACAAGGACGGCAAGATCCGGATGGATTGCTCCAGCCCCTTCGCCATGGCTGGCCTGATTGCGCTGAAAGACAAGTTCGACATCGCCCTTGGCAACGATCCTGACTACGACCGTCACGGCATCGTCACCAAGGCCGGCCTGATGAACCCGAACCACTATCTGGCGGTGGCGATCCAGTACCTGTTCACCCACAGAACCGGTTGGGCAAAAGAGGCTGCCGTCGGCAAGACCCTGGTCTCCTCTTCCATGATCGACCGGGTCGCTGGCGAGATTGGCCGCACCCTGAAAGAGGTGCCGGTCGGCTTCAAGTGGTTCGTTGACGGCCTCTACAGCGGCGAGTTCGGTTTCGGCGGCGAAGAGAGCGCGGGCGCCTCCTTCCTGCGCAAGGACGGCACCGTCTGGACCACCGACAAGGATGGCTTCATCCTGGCCCTGCTGGCGGCCGAGATCCTGGCCGTCACCGGCAAGGATCCCCAGGCCCACTACGACGCTCTGGAGGCCAAGTTCGGCCGCTCCAGCTACCGCCGCATCGATGCCCCGGCCAACAGCGCACAGAAAGCCGTGCTCTCCAAGCTGGATCCGGCTCTGGTGGAAGCCGCCAGCCTGGCGGGGGATCCCATCCTCGCCAAGCTGACCCGCGCCCCCGGCAACGACGCCGCCATCGGCGGCCTCAAGGTGGTGACCGAGCACGGCTGGTTCGCGGCGCGCCCCTCCGGCACCGAGTCCATCTACAAGATCTACATGGAGAGCTTCAAGGGTGAGGCACACCTGGACCTGATCCAGCAGGAGGCCCAGCTGATCGTCTCCGCCGCCCTGGCCAAGGCCGGCGTCTGACGCCCTCTGCGGATCACCCCATGTAAAAGAGGAGCCCTGGTGGCTCCTCTTTTTTATGGGCGTTTTATGCGCCGCGCAGGCCTCGCATCGATCATCGGCCATTGCCGGTGCTTGCCTTGCGGGCCTGCCAGCGTTTGAAGAAGGGCCTCGCCGGCAGCTTCATCAGGAACAGGGAGAGCAGGATCACCCCGATGCCGAGCCACTGGCGGCCGTCCAGGGTCTCCCCCACCATGAGCACGCCCAGCGACACCGCCACCATGGGATTGGTGAGGGCCAGCATGCCCATTACCTCGGGGCCGTGGCGCTTGAGGCCCCACAGCCAGGCCCAGTAGGCCAGTGCGGTGTTGAGCAGAATAAGCCAGCCCAGTCCGGGGGCACTCGCCATGTGCGGCATCGGCATGGGGCCCGCCAGCCACCAGGCGATCGGGATCAGCATCAGACCGCCGAGCAGCAGCTGCCAGGCGGTCAGCGCCAGCAGATCGCTCACCGGCCAGCGTTGCATCCAGCGGCTGGATTGGCCGATGAGCAGGGTGGCGAGCAGGGCACAGGCGACCCCGACGGGATCCAGATTGGCGGAGGGGTTGAGCAGCAGCAACACGCCCGCGAGCCCCATCAGCCCCAGCAACAGCCACTTCAGGGTGGGTCTCTTGCCATCCTGCAGCCAGGCCAGCGCCATCAGGATCAGCGGCAAGGTAGCGCCGAGGGTGCCCGCCACGGCCCCCGGCAGGCGAAAGGCCGCCACGAACAGCAGGGCGAAGAAGGCGGTGATGTTGCAAAACGCCAGCAGGAATTGCCTGCTCCAGGTCAGCGGCGGCCGGCTCGGGTGCAGCAACAATAGCAGCACGCCGGCGGGCAGGGCGCGCCACACCGCCACCCAGTAAGGGGAGTAGTCGGTCAGATAGAGGCTGACGAGGGCATAGGTGCTCCCCCACAGCAAGGGGGCGAGCAGGGCGATCAGCAGTGGCATGGGTATCTCATTGATAAGTATCTTTAAGTAAAGATACATTAGCCACGAGTTGGTTTATTATCAAGTATCTTTACGAAAAGATAATGGAGCCATGATGGAGTCTGATCATGTAGATCTGCTGCTGGTGCAGTGGGCCAGACAGCGGCCGGATCTCGACTGTAGCCCCATGGGGGTGCTGGGCCGGGTGGCGCGGATGGCGGCGATCGCCGGGCGCGAGGTGAGCGAAGATCTCAAGGAGTGCGGCCTGCTGGGCTCGGACTTCGACATACTGGCGACCTTAAGACGCGCCGATGAACCGCTGACCCCCACCGCGCTCTATCAGTCCGCCATGCTGACCTCGGGGGCCATGACGGCCCGGCTCGACAAGCTGGCCGAGCGGGGTCTCATCGAGCGGCAGGCGGCGCCAAGCGACAGGCGCAGCCTGCTGGTCTGCCTGACGCAGGAGGGGCGGGAGCTGATCGAGCGAGCGGTGGAGCGGCATGTGGCGAACGAGCGCCGCCTGTTGGCGCCCCTGACCCAGGCCGAGCAGGCGCAGCTTGCGGCCCTGCTCAAGCGCTGGCTATTGGAAAACGAATGACAAAACGGGCCCAGCGGGCCCGTTTTGTTAGCAAGATGCAGCGTTAATAGCTGCCTTTGGCGTCTCTCACCGCTAGACCCAGCTGCCATACCGCCATGGCGTAGTGGGTGCTGTGGTTGTAGCGGGTGATGGCGTAGAAGTTCGGCAGGCCGTACCAGTATTGGTAGCCTGTGCCGACGTCCAGGCGCAGCAGGCTCGCCTGCTGGTGGTTGCCCAGCGAACCGGTGGGCGCGAGGCCAGCCCCGCGCAGGGTGGCGACGGGATAGCGGGTCTGGAAGCCGTGCTCATAGCCGGGCAGCTGGCCCTGGCCGCGCACCGCAACCGGTTGGCCCTTCTCCCAGCCGTGGGCCTTGAAGTAGTTGGCCACGCTGCCGATGGCATCCACCGGATCCCAGAGGTTGGTGTGACCGTTGCCATCGAAGTCCACCGCGTAGCTCTGGAAGCTGGATGGCATGAACTGGCCGTAGCCCATGGCGCCGGCGTAGGAGCCCTGCGGCTCGGTGGGATCCATGCCCTCGTCCCGGGTCATCACCAGGAAGGCTTCCAATTCGCTCGTGAAGAAATCGGCCCGGCGCGGATAGTCGAAGGCCAGGGTGGCCAGCGCATCCAGAATGCGGGTCTTGCCCATCACCCGACCCCAGCGGGTCTCCACCCCAATGATGCCGACGATGATCTCCGGCGGCACCCCGTAGATCTGCTGCGCCCTGTTGAGCTCGCCCTCGTATTCACGCCAGAAGTTGACGCCATTTTGCACGTTGTCCGGGGTGATGAACTTGGCGCGATAGCGGTTCCAGGCGCCGGTCGGGCCGGTCGGTGGCGTTGTGGTGGGGGCCTGGGCGTCCATCAGCTTGATGATCCAGTCGTAGCGCTGGGCCTGGGCCAGCACCCGGTGCAGCTCGGCGTTGTCGAAGCCGTGCTTCTCGACCATGCGCTGCACGAACCTGTCCACGTTGGGGCGATTGGCGAAGTCACCCTTGCTAACCCCTTGGCTGTAAACAGCTTTGCTCGGCGGCGTCTGGTTGATGAAGGCGCTGTTTGGCTGTGGCTTGACCACAGTTGCGGGGGGCGGTGTACTGCTGCAGCTTTGGATCAGCGGCAAGGCGGAAAGGGTGAGAAGGCAGACAAGGCGGCGCATAGGGGATCTCGGGAGCCTGAAACTAAGTGGTGTCATGGTAAAACATTGGTGCCTGCGCGCAAGTGCTCAGTGCGAGCAGGCATAGCCAAATGCATCTAGTCCCGCAGGCTGTGGTAGCCACTCCAGAGTCGGGTCAGGGTGGTGATGAGGCAGAGCAGGGCGAAGCCGTAGGCAAGCCACCCGAAGGCGGCGGGCCAGAGGCACATCAGCACGAACAGGGCTATGGTCTCGCTGCCCTCGGTGAGCCCGCCCAGGTAGTAGAGCGATTTGTGGCGATAGACGGGGCTCTCGATGCCACGCTTGCCCGCCATGATGGCGAAGGCCAGGAAGCTCGAGCCCGTGCCCATGAAGGCAAACAGCAGGGTGGCGGCGGGCAGGGCGTTGGCCGGGGCACTCAGGGCGAAGCCCAGCACCACGGCGGCATAGAAGATGAAGTCGAGGGTGATGTCGAGAAAGCCGCCGCAGTCGGTGATCGCCGTCTGCCGCGCCACGGCGCCGTCCAGCCCGTCCAGCAGCCGGTTCAGCAGGATGGCGACAAGCGCCGGCTGATAGAGGCCGAAGGCGAGCAGCGGCAGTGCCAGCATGCCGATGGCAAAGCCGGTGAGGCTGATCTGGTTGGCGCTCAACCCGGCCCGGCACAAGGGGGCGGCGAGGGCGGCGAGGGGGCGGCGGATCAGGGGGATAAGATGGCGGTCAAACAAGGTCGGGTTCCTCTTTGTCAGAGCAGGGGGTTGTCAGTGTCAATATGGCGCCCGGCGCGTCGTCCTCGTCGTGGGTCACCAGGATGGCGGGTATTTGTCGCGCTGCGATCTGCGCGAACACCAGGGTCCGGAATGCGGCCCGCAGCGGCTTGTCCAGCCGGGAGAAAGGCTCATCCAGCAGCAGCGCCTCGGGCTCGGCCAGCAGGGCCCGCAGCAGGCTGACGCGGGCCTTCTGGCCGCCGGAGAGCTGGCCGGGCAGCTTGTCCGCCTGATCCATCAATGCCACCTGCGCCAATGCCTCGAGGGCACAGGCCCGCCTGGCGGCCTGCCCCTTGAGCCGGGCGGGCATGCCAAACATCAGGTTCTCGGCCACCGTCAGGTGGGCAAACAGCAAGTCCTCTTGGAACAGCATGCCGATCCGCCGCCGCTGGGGGGGCAGGGGGGTGAGCAGTCGCTCACCCAGCCAGAGATCGCCCTCCAGCCGAAAGGGGCCTCTTCCCGTCAAAGCGCCGGGCAGCACGCCTGCCATTGCCGCCAGCAGTGAGCTCTTGCCGCAGCCGCTTGGTCCCATCAGGGTCAGCACCTCGCCGGGGGCCACCTCGAGCGCAGGCAGGGTGAGCAGGGGGCTGCCTGCGAGGTGAAGTATGAGTGGGGTGCTGTGCAGCATGGTCAGGGTTTCACCGTCATGAGTTGTGCCTCAGGGCTGGGTTGATGCGGGCCGGCAGCCAGAGTGCCAGGGCGTAGATGCACAGCGGCAACAGCAGTTGCAGCAGGCCGTAGAGCCCCGCCAGCCGCCGGTTGAGGCCGCTGCCGATGGCCACCGCCTCAGTGGTGATGGTCACGACCCGGCCGGCGCCAAACAGCAGGGTCGGCAGGTATTGGGCCAGACTCACCGCCGCGCCGACCCCGAAGGCGAACAGCAGGGGGCGCGCCAGCAGGGGGGCCTTCACCCGCCACCAGGCGCGCCAGGGGCTGGCCCCGAGCAGTTGCGCCGCCTGTACGATACGAGGGTCGAACTGGCGATAGGCGCCGTGCAGGCAGAGGTAGACATAGGGGGCCACGAACAGCAGCTGGCTCCAGAGCACCCAGCCCCAGCCGATGCCGCTTCCCTGCAACCAAGAGCCTTGCAACCAAGAGCCCTGCCACCAGGCGCCGAGCCAGTCCGCCCCCAAGCGCAGCCCGAACAGCAGGCTGGCCTGGGGCAGCAGCAGCGGCAGGCAGACGAGCCAGAGTGGCCAGGGGCGTCGATTTTGTTGCGCCTCCAGGCTGAGCACCACCAGCAGCAGGGAAATACCGGCGCTCGCGATGGCGAGCAACAGGCTCTGCCATAGCAGTGGACTCAAGGTAGGCAGCAGCACCAGCCAGTGGTGGCCGCTCCACTGGCTAGGCCACAGCTCTGGGAAGGGCCAGCGGCGGGTCAGGGACCAGAGCAGCAGCGAGGCCAGCACCAGCAGATTGATGGCGAGCAGCCCCATGGCGCCCCCCCCGACCAGACGCCGGGCCAGGCAAGCAGGGGCCGCGCGGCGGCCATCGAGCCAATGGCGCCGGCCAAGGCCAAGATGCCCCCACTCCAGCAGCCGCAAACCGGCGAGCAGCAACAGACCGCTGGCGAGCAGCAGCAGGGCGCCGCTGGCACTGGCCCCGCGCCAGTGCAGATCGGCGTCCTGATACCAGAGCCAGAGCCGCACCGCCAGCGGGGCTGGCGCATCCGGCCCCAGCAACTGGGCGAGATCCACCACGGCGATGCCATAGGCCGCCACCGCGTAGAGCGGCAGGCGCAGGGCTGGCCAGAGGGCGGGCAGCAGCAGGCGCCACCAGATCTGGGGGAGGCTGAAGCCCATGCTCACGCCTATCCACTGCTGACGCGCCACCTTGGCCGGATCCAGGGCCGAGAGCGCCATCAGCAGCAGGAAGGGGGTCTCTTTGAGGATGAGTGCGAGGATGAGGCCTAGACCGGCGGGGTCCTTGAGGGTCTGCCAGTCGGGAGGGACGCTGGCGAAGCCCAGCGGCGAGGAAAGCAGCCGCAACAGCCAGCCGGAGGGGGCGAGCAAAAAGGCAAAGCCGATGGCAAAGGCCACGTGGGGCAGCGCCAGCAGCGGGGAGAGCAGGCGCAGCAGCAGCCCCATCCAGCGGCTGCCATCTCCCTGGGCGAGCAGCAGGGCGGTAAAGAGCAGGGCCCCCAGGGTAGAGGCGCTCGCTATCCAGAGGCTCAGGCCCAGGGAGTGCCAGAGCCCGGGCTGGGCCAGCAACAGGCGCAGGTTGTCTTGGGCCACGCCGTCGGCCAGCAGGAGCAGCAGGCCGACGGCGAGCGGCGCAGCCAGCAGCAGGGCGCACAGCCAGAGCAAGGGGAGGCGCCAGGCCTGGGTGTTCATGGACGGATGTTCATGGATCAGTGGCCGTAGCGCTGGGCCCAGGCCGCTTCCAGCCGCAGCTGCCAGCTGGGGTGAGGTTCAGCCACCGCCTTGAAGCGCAGTGCCGGTGCCCCCGTGGTGGAGATGGCCTTGACGCCGAGCTTGGCGGGATCCAGCACGCTGGGATCGCCCCAGAAGGCGGGGTCCGCCTTGCGGGCCTGGGCGTCCGGGCTCAGCAGGAAGTTGGCCACCACCTTGGCGCCGGCCCTCGCGCTGGCATTGAAGGGAATGGCGAGGAAGTGGCTGTTGGTCAGCGCGCCCTTCGCCATGGCTACCGCCTTGACGGTGGGGGGCAGGGTGCCGTTCTGAACCGCGCTCTGCGCCTCCTGGGGGTTGAAGCTGATGGCCATGGCGAGCTCGCCGTCGTCCAGCAGCTGGCGAGTCTCGGCTGCGCCTGTGGGGAACAGCTTGCCCTTGCGCCAGAGCACGGGGTGCAGCGCGTCGAGCCAGGCCCAGAGAGGCGCACTCAGGCGATCAAAGTCGGCATCGGTCGCCTCCCGATAGAGAGGCGCGGGATCGGGCGTCAACTCCAGCAGGATCTGCTTGAGGAAGCTGGAGCCGTGGAATTGCGGCGGCTTGGGGTAGGTGAAACGGCCGGGGTGGGCTTGGGCCCATGTCAGCAGGGCCTGGGCCGAGGTCGGCGGGGTCGCCACCTCCTGCTCATTGACCATGAGGTTGAGCTGGCCTATGCCCCAGGGGGCTTCCAGTCCCTCGACCGGCACGGTGAAGTCCTCCGTCACCGGCAGCGTCTCGTCCACCAGCGCCATGTTGGGCAGCTCGGTGCTGAAGGGGGTGCCCAGCAGGTGCTGCTCCTTGAGCGCCTTGAAGTTCTTGCCGTTGACCCAGAGCAGATCGATGGGACCACCTTCGGTCTTGCCCGCCTGCTGGTTGGCCAGCAGCTGGCTGACGCTCTGGGCGATGTCATCCACCTTCACCTGCACCAGCTTGACCCCGTACTGACGCTCGATCTCCTGGCCGGCCCAGACCAGATAGCTGTTGATCTCCGGGCTGCCGCCCCAGGCGTTGAAGTAGACGGTCTGGCCACGGGCCTCCTGGAGCGTCTGCTGCCAGCGCGACTCATCCAGCGGCTGTTCGCTCGCCCGCAACGGGCTCGCCATCAGCAGGGGGAGGACGCCGAGCAGCAGGGCCCGGTGCAAGGGGCGGAGCAAGGTGCTAAATCGGGTCTTGAACATGGGATGACCTTCTGCAAAAGGGATCAGGCACCGCGGCGCCAGGCGTGATAACGGGCCAATAGGGGCAGCAGACGCAGGGGTTGATGGGCCTGCTGCCAGCGTCCGGCCACCTGCTTGTTGGCCTCCATCAGGGTCGGATAAGCGTGAACGGTGGCGAGGATCTTGCGCAGCCCCAGCCCCTGGCCCATGGCGAGCACGAACTCGGCGAGCCGCTCGCCGGCGTGAGTGCCCACTATGGTGGCACCCAGGATCCTGTCCTTGCCCGGCACCGTCAACACCTCGACGAACCCCTGCCGATCGCCATCCGTGATGGCGCGATCGAGTTCGGCCAGCGGGAAGCGGGTCGCCTCGAAGGGGATGCCCCGGGCGCGGGCCTCGCCCTGGTTCAATCCCACTCGGGCGATCTCCGGGCTGGTGTAGGTGGCGGTCGGGATCACCCGGTAGTCCACCCGAAAACACTTGAGGGGCGCGAACAGGGCGTTGACCGCCGCGTACCAGCCCTGATGGGCGGCGACGTGGGTGAATTGATAGGGACCGGCCACGTCCCCCACCGCCAGTATGCTGGGGTAGTTGGTGGCAAGGAAACCATCGACCGCCAGGGTGCCGCCCGCTGCCAGGGTCACCCCCAGCTCTTCGAGGCCAAAGCCGCCCACGTTGGCGACCCGGCCGAGGGCCAGCAGCAACTGGTCTCCCTCTATCATCATGCGCTCCGCGTCTCTGCTCAGGTGCAGGCGGATCTCGCCCAGGTTCCCGCTCTCGACCCGTTCGACCCGCCAGCCGGTGAGCACTTGCACCCCGTCTTCCTCCATCTGGGCCTGCAACAGTGCGGCTACTTCCGGCTCCTCCCTCGGCAGCAGCCGATCGGCCAGCTCCACCAGGCTGACCGGGATGCCGAGCAGGGCGAAACTCTGGGCCAGCTCGCAACCCATGGGGCCGCCGCCGAGCACCAGCAGTCGGCGTGGCGCCGCGCGCAGTTGCCAGAGGCTGTCCGAGGTGAGGTAGGGCACCTCTGCCAATCCAGGCAGGCTCGGCACTCTGGGCCTGGCGCCGGTGGCGATGACGATGTGGCGGCTGGACAGGCGCCGGCCATTGACCTCGACCTCCCAGGGGGAGATCAGCCGCGCGGCGCCCTGGATGCACTCTACCCCCAGCCCCTGATAACGCTCGATGGAGTCGTGGGGCTCGACGGCTTTGATCACCAGGGCGATACGCGCCATCACGGCGGCGAAATCGGCACGGGATTGGCTGGGGGTGAAGCCCAGCTCGGCGGCGCGGCGCTGCTCGGCGGCGAAGCGGGCGGCGCGGATCAGCGCCTTGGAGGGGACGCAGCCGGTATTGAGGCAATCCCCCCCCATGCTGCGCTGCTCGATCAGCGCCACTTTGGCCTTCACCGCGGCGGCGATATAGCTGGTCACCAGGCCACCGGCGCCGGCCCCTATCACCAGCAAGTTGTAGTCGTAGCGTTCGGGTTTGCGATAAGGGGCATGCAGGCGGCGCAGGGCCAAGCGTTTCATCAGCTGCTTCATCAGCAGCGGCATGATCCCGAGCAGGGTCAGCGCCACCATCAGGCCGGGGGAGAGAATATTGCCGGTGCTGGTGAGGGTCGCGAGCTCGCTGCCCGCCAGCACATAGACGAAGGTGCCGGGCAGCATGCCAAGCTGGCTCACCCAGTAGTAGGTGCCGACGCGTATGGGGGTGAGCCCCATCAGCAGGTTGACCAGGAAGAAGGGGAACAGCGGGATGAGGCGCAGGCTCAGCAGATAGAAGGCGCCATCCTTCGCCATCCCCTGCTCGAACTGGGTCAGCTTGTCGCCAAAGCGAGCTTTTACCCCCTCTCGCAACAGAAAGTCCCGCAGCAGGAAGCGGGCGCTGAGCATGGCCAGGGTGGCCCCGAGGGAGCTGGCGAACGACACCAGCAACAACCCCCAACCGACGCCAAAGACGGCGCTGCCCCCCAGGGTCAGCAGGCTGGCGCCGGGCAGGGAGAGGGCGGTGCTGAGCACGTAGACGAGCAGGAACAGCAGGGCGGCCAGGGCGAAGTTCCCCTCTACCCAGACGGAGAGCTGCGCCTGGCGTGCCTGCAGCGCGCCGAGGTTCAGATAGCGGCCGAGATCGAAGGCGAAGAAGGCGGCGATGAGGGCCCCCATCACCAGCAACAGCAGCAGGCGGGTGCGCGTCATCAGGGCGCCTTGTCTTGGTGCTGATCGTCGCCCGACGGGGGGCGCACCGGCTGCACCGGCAACTGGCAGAAGCCCTGAGGCGCGATGTCGAGGGCGGCGTTGAACTTGGCCGACATGTTCTGGAAGGCGATGAGGCCGGTCAGCTCCACCAGGCCGTCGTCGTCAAACCAGGGTTTGAGGCGCAGCGCCTGCTCGTCGCTCACTCCGTCCAGCCCGGTCATGGCCTCGGTGTAATCGAGCACGGCCCGCTCCCGCTCATCGAACAGGGGGCTGTCTCGCCACTGGGCCAGGGCTTCCACCTTGGCGCTTGAGCCGGCTCTCTTTACCAAGGTCATGGCGTTGATGTCGACGCAGAAGCGGCACCAGTTGAGCTGGGAGACACGCACAGTGACCAGGGAGCGCAGCACGGGGTCTATGGGGGATCGCCTGCGGTTGATGACCCCGTACAGGGTGGCCACGGCGGCGAACAGCCGTGGGGAGCGACCCCAGCACTTGCCCGGGATCAGCACTTGGCCGTAGTTGCGCTTCTGCAGCCAGAAGAAGGGGCGGATAAACCAGGCATATTCCCGGTCAGCTTTTACCTCAACGCGCATGGAGATCCTCATCGACTGTCTGCATCTTGGGTTTGATGGCCCCTCCCAGTCGCTCGTTCAGGCGGATCAAAAAATCCTGAATCCGTGCCCGGTTGACGCCCAGATCGCTGCGTCCCTGACGGGAGGCGGAGCGCATGTCGACGCGGGTCTCCTTGAGGCCGGCAAAGACCCGCAGCGCCACGTCATCCTGAAAGCCGAACCAGCCCGAGGTCACCACGGCATCGAGGCCGTCCGGGCTCGCGCTCACCTGCCAGCCCAGCTCCGTCATCAACTCATCCGCCTCGGCGAGGACCTCGGCTGGGGAGGCCTGGGTATAGAGCGGGGCCGGGTTGCCGGCAAAGGCGGACAGGGGCCCGGCATTGACGGGCAGATCCTGCGCCGATCTAAGCTGCTCTGCCCACAGGAGGCGGGGAGGATGATAGGGATCCGTGCTGACGTCGTTGGTGAGCGGCGAGCGCAGCGCCTGCACCACAAACAGCAGGGGCAGCAGCAGGGGAACGGCGCCCCAGAGGCTGGGGGTGCGATGCTGGCTCCAGGGCAGGCGCAGCAACAGACCCAGGCCGATCAGCGCACTGGCGAGGCAGAGCCCGAAGCCGAGCCACCAGGGCCAGAGATGGGTACGGCTGCCGAGGGCACCGATGAGGGGCAACAGCCAGGCCAGCAGGGGCCACCACAGATAGCTGGGCATAGGGGAGATCCACGGGTGATGATGGACAATGCTCAGAAGGATAAACTTAATCGCCTGATAACGTTATTAAATTCATCCAGCTTCCGGGGTTTTGCCTGTCTGGCTCAAGGAGGGGGCAGTGGGAGAGTGGCCCGCGTCGGTGGCGAGCCCGGCAGATCAGTTGCGGTAGAGTACCTTGATGAGGTGGAAGCCGAACTTGGTGCGGATGGGGCCCAGCACCGTGAGGAGCTCGCCCTTGAACACCGCATCGTCAAATGCCTTGACCATGTCACCCTTGGAGAACTCCCCGAGATCGCCGCTGCGTTTGGCGGAGGCGCAGGTGGAGAAACGCTTGGCCATCTGGCCGAAGTCGGCGCCCTTGGCGAGTTTTTCCTTGATCTCGAGACACTGTTTCTCAGTCTTGACCAGGATGTGTTGGGCACAGGCTTTTTTCATGTGGGCGCTCCATGAGTGGATGGTGGGCGGATAACAGGGGGCGCAAGATTACCCGAATTAGCCCCGTGCGTCAGCCGCCAGACGCGCCCTGGGGCGAGCCTGCCACAGGATCTCCAGCCCGAGCAGCCCATACAGGCTCCAGATGGCCAGCGGATTGAGCCATTGACCGCCCAGTTGCAGGGTGAGCAGGGCGCCGCCGGCCAGCAGCAAGGTGATGCCGGGCAGGCGCCAGTGCAGCGGCAGCGGCGCCAGCATGGCCAGCCCCAGCAGCAGGGCGAGCCCGAAGGGCAGGTTGAGGGCGGTGAAGGCCAGGGCCTGCTGGCCATTCATGCCGGTCAGCAGGGCCAGCAGGGCGCTGCAACAGGCCAGGAAGGTGATGAACTCGAGCCGGTCGGCGATGTAGTCAGCCATCTGTTCGCTACGTAAGGGCATGGGGTGTCTCCTGCGATTGATGTCATCAGTGTGGAGCAGGTGGGCGCCCAGTGGCAGCGGGATAAATCGATTGGATTGAACGAAGCTTTCATCTCACCCATTCAACTTATTGATTTAAATTTATTTTCCTGTTGAATAGCGAGAAGGGTGCACGCTGATGGCAGGGCTGATGTCCAGTCATGCCGCGGCCACCCGGTCCGCTGTCGCCGCTTTTCCGACAGGGTTTGTCGCGTGACGCAGGCGGTGAAAACCGCAGGAGACGCCACCTGTGGGACGCTGGCCGAGCCCCCGTGGCGGGGATTTTTTGTACCATTCTGCCGAGAGAGTGTTCGCTTTCGCCCGCTCTGGATGGGATTTTCCCTGTCTGGTCGCTATGTTACGGGCGGAGTGGTGCCAGAATAGGGGAGGGCCCCATGGGGGATCCCGCTGCGGTCGCCGCGCCGATTATGCTAGGATGCACGGCGCTTGCCACCGAGTGAGCCTCATTATCATTCTAAATATGACAGCTTTTTAATCATGTTATGCGGGGAAAATTACGTTTGACAGGATGCTATCCTATCCAGCCAGCAGGAAACCGATCGCTCCGGTGCATGCTTCGTCGTGGGCTGGCCCCGTGGGGGCTCGCGCTCTGCCTGTTGCTGCTGGTGACGCCCGCCATGGCGGCCAAACTGACCTACCAGATCAAGGGGGTCAAAGGGGAGCAGAAGGATAACGTCGAAGCCTACCTCAATGCCCTACCCGTCTATCAGGAGCGTCAGTATCGCCCCGCCCGCGCCAAGATCACCGAGAGCGTGCAGCAAGCCCTGCAGGTCTACGGCTACTACCAGCCCAAGATCACCCTGAGCCGCGACAAGCAAGCTCCCGCCAAGGTGGTGATCGCCATAGAGAAGGGCAAGCCTGTGCTCATCTCGCGCCTCGACATCCTGCTGGAAGGGGATGCGGGCAGTGACGAGGTCTACAGCGAGCTGCTGGACAAGCTGCCCCTCAAGGAGGGGGAGCCCCTCAACCATGGCAAGTACGAGTCCATCAAGGCGGATCTCGGCAGCCTGGGGCTGGCGCGCGGCTACTTTGACGCCAAGATCAGCAAGAGCCAGGTCAAGGTCTTCCCGGAGCAGGGCAAGGCCGAGATCTTCATCCTGTTCCGCTCAGGCCCCCGTTATCACTTCGGCGACATCCACTACGATGCGACGCCGGAGGCACTGCGCCTCATCCGGCCGCTGATCAACATCAAGAGCGGCGATCCCTATCTGGCGATCCGCCTCGCCGAGATGTCCCAGGATGTCTCCTCCACCAAGCTGTTCAAGCAGGTGGACATCAAACCCATGATCAGCCAGGCCGAGGGCAACCGGGTGCCGGTGCAGGTGACGCTCGCCAACCGGGTCGATCACGAGATCGAGACCGGTATCGGCTATGCCACCGACGTCGGGCCGCGGCTGAGCGCGACCTGGGAGAAACCCTGGGTCAACCGCTACGGCCACAGCCTCTCCAGTACCGCCAAGATCTCGGCCCCGGAGGCGGAGCTCAGCTTCGACTACCAGATCCCGGTGGGCAACCCGCTGCGGGACTATTACTCCCTGCAGGCGGGTTACCAGTACACCGACAACAACGATACCCGCTCCGATCTGGCCACCTTCGGCGTGCACCGCTGGACGCGGCGGCCGGAGAGCTGGGACAGAGACGTCTTCATCCGGTTGGAGAACGAGCGCTACGTGCAGGGTAACGACGAGGGGAACAGCCTGCTGCTGATCCCGGGTGTTTCCTGGTCGCGGCTGCGGGTGCGTGGTGGCCTGGTGCCGGACTGGGGGGATCGCCAGCAACTGACGATGGAGTTTTCCAGTCCTTACTGGGGCTCTGACATCAACTTCATGCGGGTGTGGGGGCGCAGCAAGTGGCTGCGGACTCTGGGGGAGGATCACCGCTTCCTGATGCGGGTCGAGCAGGGGGCCATCGTCGGCGACGACTTCTCCCTGGTGCCGCCTTCCCTGCGTTTCTTCACCGGTGGCGATCAGACCATCCGTGGCTACGGCTATGAGACCGTCTCTCCAAAGGGGGACGATGGCAAGCTGACCGGGGGCCGTTACACCAGCGTGGGCAGTCTGGAGTACAACTACCGCTTCAGCGACAAGTGGCTTGGCGCCCTGTTCGTGGATGGCGGCACCGCCACCAACGATTACAGCGAGGCCTGGAAGATAGGCACCGGGGTCGGGGTGCGCTGGGTAACCCCCATAGGTCAAGTCAGGCTGGATCTGGCGGTGGGGATCACCGAGGAAGACAAGCCGCTGCGGCTGCACTTCGCGCTGGGGCCTGAGCTATGAGGCAGCTACATACGCTATTTGTTAAAAGTTCAGCGAAACCTTGCGCTGAAAGTATCGCCATTTTCAATTTAATTATGCTGGTTCGGCCGCTGCGGCTGCATTTCTCGCTGAGGTCCCCATCGTGATCTGGATAAAACGTATTTTCTTGTGGCCGCTGAGTTTGTCCTCTTCCCAGGGGGTGGCACAGTGATCTGGATAAAACGCATCTTCCTCTGGCTGATGGGTCTGATCTTCCTGCTGCTCATCGGCGTCAGCCTGCTGGGTTTCACCCATCAGGGCAACAAGTGGCTGTGGCAACAGGCCAAGTCGGCGCTGCCGTCCCTCAAGGGGGAGCTGGTGGCCGGCCAGCTCGGGTACGGCTGGACCCTGGAAGGAGCCGGCTGGCAGGACGAGCTGGTGGATGTCACCGTCGATCGCGCCGTGCTGGACTGGGATCTCGGCAAGCTGCTGCAGGGCAAGCTCTGGATCAAGTCCCTGGAGGTCACCCACCCCGTGGTGCGGGTGGCCGAGTCCGAGCCGGTGGCCGAAGAGCCGACGGAGCCCTTCGTCTGGCGCCCGCTGCCGCTGCGCATCCAGTTTGACAGCCTCAAGGTGGCGGATCTGGATCTAGCCGTGCCTGGAGTAGCTGTCACCCTCAAGGCCCTCGACATAGGGGCGACCCTGGATCGCAAGGGGCTCATAGTGCGGGGGCCTGTGCTCGATGGACTCAACATAGTGCTGGCGGAGACCCCCGAGGAGCCTGCCGGCAAAAAGCCCGCCGACAAGGCAAAGCAGCCCGCCAAGGCGGCGCAGACCAAGGCGGCCACTGACAAGCAGGACAAACAAGACAAGCAAGACAAGCAGGGCAAGGATGTCTCCGTCGCGGCGGCCAAGCCGTCCGAGGGAACCAAGGCCGACAAGAACAGCAAGAGCAAGGCCGCCAGCAAGCCCGAGCCCATAGCGCTGCCCGCCATCCGCCTGCCATTCCCCATCCAGCTGGAAGGCCTGAACGCCACCAAGTTGCGTTACCAGCAAGGGGAGCTGATAGAGGGGCTCGACACCCTGCTGCTCAGCGCCACGGCCAAGGAGGAGCGCATCGATGTGCGCGAGCTCTCCCTGCGCCACGACATGGCCGATCTGGCCCTGAGTGGCCATGTCCGTCTGGTGGATGACTACCCCCTCGCGTTGACCCTGGACGCCAAGGCCCGCAAGGGGCTCAAGCAGTGGGAACTCGACACCGAGCAGGCAAAGCTGACCCTGGATGGTTCTGTGGGCAAGCTGGCGCTGGCGCTGCAGGCCAAGGGGCCGGTGGCCGCCAACCTCAAGGGGACCCTGGGGGCGCTGGATCCTGACTTGCCCTTCGATCTGGCGCTGGACTGGAAGCGCCTCGGCTGGCCGCTGCACAAGCCCGCCAAGGAGGAGCCGAGCTATCAGCTGGACAAGGGCAGCCTGAGTGCCAAGGGCAAGCTCTCTGGCTACCAGTTTGCCTTGAACACCGGCGGCAAGGGCACGGACGTGCCCCCCTTCAAGCTGGCCCTGTCCGGCAAGGGGGACCTGACCCAGCTCGGCCGCATCGAGCTGCTGCTCAATGCCCTGACCGGGGAGCTCAAGCTCGATGGCAAGCTGGCCTGGCGCAAGGGCGTCCAGTGGCAGGGCACCACCGAGTTCAAGGAGATCAACCCGGCCGAGCTGGTGCCCGAGATCAAGGGCAAGCTGGCGGGCAAGATAGTCAGCCGCTTCGAGATGACAGAGGCGGGCCACTGGCAGCTGGCCCTGCCCGAGCTCAAGGTCGATGGCAAGTTGAACCAGTATCCGTTGGCCCTCAAGGGGGAGCTCAGCGGCAACGACAAGATGGAATGGAAGATCCCGGCGCTGGCGCTGCAAAGCGGCCCCAACCAGCTGCAGGCCAAGGGCGCCCTCACGGCGCAAGCCTGGAAGCTGGATGCGGATATCGACGCGCCCGCCCTCGGCGGCATCTATCCCGGCCTCAAGGGGGACGTCAAGGGACAGGTGCGGCTCACCGGCAGCCAGAAGGCGCCGAGAGTGAACGCCGATCTGGCGTCCGGTCGCCTCTCCTATGCGGGAACAGTGCTAAAAGGGATCGCCATCAAGGGCAATGCCCTGGTGGGGGACAAACCCGCCGGTGAGCTGGCGCTGACGGTGGCGAGCCTGGTGCAGGGGACGACGGCCCTCTCCCAGCTCGCCCTGAACCTCCGCGGGGATCTCAATCGCCATGATCTGACCCTGACCATGAAAGGGGATCCGGTGGCCGCGGACTTGAGTCTGAATGGCGGCCTGCGCGGCGATCACTGGCGCGGAACCCTCTCGACCCTGAAGATGAAGACGCCCCTCAAGCGCTGGGAGCTGATGGCGCCCTGGGCGCTGGATCTGGCGCTGTCCAAACAGCAGCTGACCATGAGGGATCTCTGCCTGGGCTCCCAGGGCGCCAGTCTCTGCGTCAAGGGCAGCCAGATCTCCGCCGCCCAGGGCAGTCTGGAGTTTGCCCTCAATGCCCTCGATCTCAAGCGACTGCGCCCCTGGCTGCCGGACAACTTCCGCTGGCAGGCGGTGCTGTCGGCCGATGGCCGTGCCAGCTGGCGCGGCTCCCAACCGACCCTGCACGCCACCGTGCGTACCACGGCCGGTACCTTCATCGCCGACGAGCTCAAGACCGAGTACCAGCGGCTTGAACTCGGCGTCGATTTCGAACGCCAGCAGGCCGCCATCCGGCTCGACTTTGCCTCCAAGCAGATCGGCAACATCGACACGGATCTGCTGATCAAAGAGCCCGCCGGGCGGGGCCAGCTGTCGGGTCAGCTCAAATTTGACCAGCTCAAGCTCGCCACCTTCGCGCCGCTCATCCCCGAGGTGCGCTCCTTGCAGGGCTTCATCTCGGCGGATGCCCGCTTCGATGGCACCCTGAAGGCGCCCCTGCTGTATGGGGAGCTCGACCTGAAAGACGGCGAGGTGCAGACCCACTCCGACATGGTGACCCTCTCCAAGCTGGTGACCCGCCTCAAGATCCAGGGCAACAGAGCCGAACTCGATGGCACCATGATGGTGGGCAAGGGACCGCTCGCGCTGGGGGGCTGGCTGAGCTGGGCCCAGCAGCCCGTCACCGGCAGCCTCACCATCAAGGGCAAGGATCTGGAGGCGCAGTACCCGGGCATGGGCCGGGTGCGGGTGACCCCGGACATTGCCATCTCGCTCGGGGAGGAGACCAAAGTTAGCGGTCAGGTGGACATTCCCTGGTCGCGGATCCTGGTCAAGAGCCTGCCCGAAAGCGCGGTGGCCGTCTCCGATGATGTGACCGTGATCTACGACGATCTGCCGCCTGTCCCCAAGGCCGAGCCGCTGCCGATGGAGATCAAGCTCGCCATCCGGCTCGGTGACGATGTCCGGCTGGAGGCCATGGGGCTCAAGACCAAGATGACAGGGGCGCTGAACATTCGCCAGGATCCGTCCAAGCCGCTGTCGGGCAACGGTCAGCTGGAGCTGAAAGATGGGCGCTTCAAGGCCTATGGCCAGAACCTCATCATCAAGGAGGGTCGCATCCTGTTCTCCGGCCCCATCGATCAGCCCTACCTCAACATAGAGGCGAACCGGGATCCCGATACCATAGAGGACAATGTCACCGTCGGGGTGCGGGTGGCGGGACCCGCGGCCAAGCCGAAGATCACCGTCTACTCCGAGCCGCAGATGGCGCAGTCCGAGCAGCTCTCCTACCTGCTACGCGGCAAGGGGCTGCAGACCAGCGGTGAGGATGGCGGCTTCAACGGCCTGCTGGTGGCCGGCGCCGTCAGTCAGGCCAACGGGGTGGTCTCCAGCATAGGGGAGTCCCTCGGCATGAGCGACGTGGCCCTGGATACCGCCGGCAGCGGTGACGACACCCAGGTGACACTGTCGGCCTATCTGCTGCCCGGCCTGCAGTTCCAGTACGGGGTCGGGGTATTCAGCCCCATCGCCGAGTTCAAGCTGCGCTACGAGGTGCTGCCAAGGCTCTATCTGCAGGCGGTGAGCGGGGTGGCCCAGGCGGTGGATATCTTCTACCGCTTCACCCTGTGAGGGGAATAAGGAGTGTGACGACGGGAGGCCTTGGCCTCCCGTTTGCTATTGGCGACGGGGTATTGGGTAGCGAGGCGCTTGGGAGTGAACATGCCGGGGCTAAAAAGCGAAAACCCGGCGCTGGGCCGGGTTGTCTGAAGAATGGTGGAGGGAGAAGGATTCGAACCTTCGAAGGCAGAGCCGTCAGATTTACAGTCTGATCCCTTTGGCCGCTCGGGAACCCCTCCACGGGGTATTTCTCTATCGATGTGATACTGCTTTGTGCACTTGAATGGTGGAGGGAGAAGGATTCGAACCTTCGAAGGCAGAGCCGTCAGATTTACAGTCTGATCCCTTTGGCCGCTCGGGAACCCCTCCCCAAGTGCGAGCGCATACTAACAGATCTATCCGTGTTGTGAACCCCTCGACGGGGTTTTTTAATGCTCAAAGGTTGAGGTTGCCGGCCGATAAGCAATGAAACCTCCATTTCCAAGATTTATCTCATGCTGCCCAGTGCGATTCGTGATCGACTGCTCGTTGATGAAGCCCAGTTGGGCCAGCGCCTCAACCGGGATCTCCGACAAGGGGACAGGGCCGACTTCAGGCTGCACCTCGCCCTGCTGAGCGGGGCCGTCGAAGATCAGCCCTGGTTTGGCGACAAGCCGCTGGCCGCCCCTGGCGCCAGGGAGTGGCGTGCCCACTTCGGCTTGCCGGCGCAGGCACCCCTGCAGGGCAAATGGGATGATGCCGACGGCGGCGCACTCAACGAGCGCCTGCAGCAAGGGGGCTGCATGACGGATGTGCGGCTCTGGCTGGCATTGCGAACGCCCCCTCTGCTGAGCGAGGCGCCCGCCCTGGATCCCGCTGTGTATGACAATCTGTCGGCGCTGGGACGTGAGCGCTGGCAGGAGAAGCAAGCCACCCGGTCTCTGGCTTCGCAACCCAGAGAGGAAGAGCTCTCGCTGATGCTGCCTCTGCTCGATGAGCTGAAGAGTGGGGTCGATGCCAGGTTGCGATGGTTGGGGTGAGGAGGAGAGCGAGCGGACAACATGCAAAAAGGCGGGATGACCCGCCTTTTTGCTCAATGGATGGGATGACTGCCTGGATCAGGCGTCGGCTTCGTCAGGCTCCGTCTGGGGAATGTCCTTGCCTGCGGCGGCTGCGCGGCGAGCAAGGGGTTTCTCGGTGTGGCGATTGAGCTGGCGTTCCAGCTTCTGGCCCAGATCCGTGATGGCGGCGTACAGATCCTCGTGCTCTGCCTGTGCAAACAGCTTGCCGTTGGGGATGCCGGCGGTGGCCTCGACGATATAGGTCAAACGCTCCTTGGAGATGATCACATGGGGTGTGATAAGAGGCACTTGAAGACGCTCGAGCTTTTCAAAACGGGATTCGATGCGCTCGCGAATGGCTGGGGTGATGTCGATGATTTTGCTGGTGATTTCGATTTTCATATTGGCCCCCTTTGGGTCGTCTTGCTTGTGTCTTCACCTTCAGATTACCCATGTTGCCAGATTGAAATGTGATCTGTGTCACGAAATCAGGCCTTGGTTATCTAGCGATTTATAAATTGTGAGCTTTTCCCGTTTCATGCCAAAAACCGCTTGAGCTCCGCGAAACTGGCAGGCAGTATGACGAAACTAGGCTCGTCTCTGTCCCCTCTTGGCAGCGCCTTGTGTCGACCTGATGTCTGGTTTTTGCCGCTTAGTTTCGTATTTCCTCTGTCTATCCCCGTCACCGCATCGCAGCCTGACTGCCATGCGCGAATGGCGGTATGCGTAGAAGCGGATATTCCGCCCCCTCAAGCGAGCGGGGTGGATAACCTGGTTGCTGTAGTGTTGGAGTCGTAAATGAAGCAACAAGCCACCCAGATGATGTGGTTTTATGATCGGCAGCATGCGCAATGGAGCCTGTCTGATCATGTCTCTTGCCAGCCCTGGCAGGGGGAGGGGGCTCATCCCTGGGCCGGGCAACTGGCGCAAGAGGATGAATCCGGCTTCGCCGACTTTCTCTCCAGACTCTATCACTCGCGTCAACCTGGCCAGTTTATCGGCCACCTCTGCGACGAGAACGGCGCCGTGCACCACGTGCTCTGGAGCGGTCAGTACGTGCCAGCCCAGCAGGTGTGCTGTGGTTGGCTGGCGCCGCTGGACGGGGCCCATGGCGCCGAACTGCCGGACGGCCTGGTGCAACCCTCCCATCAGTTGCAAGACCCCCTGCTGACCCAGCTGGCCCAGGCCCTCTCCGCCAAGACCGGTCTCGATTTCTGCAACACCCTGGTCAACGAGCTTGCCCATATTCTGGGGGCCAATGCGGTCTGGCTGACGGAGCGCGTTGGCCGCGATCGGCTCAGGGTGCTGGCGGGCCACGGGATCGACCTCAAAGAATATGCCCTCGCCGACATGCCCTGTCAGCGGCTCTACCGGCAAGATGTGGTCGCCGTGAACCCCATCAGCGAGCCCCTGCAGGGCTGCACCAGCCTACCACCGGGCCAGCACTATTACGCTCAGCCCCTGCTCGATCGCCGGGGACAGGTCCTCGGCCATCTGGCATTGCTGTTCCCGAGCCAGACCCAGACCGCGAACCTGGGATCCGTGCTGACCATCTTCTCGGTGCGCATGGTGGCCGAGCTGGAGCGTCTGCAAAGCGATGCCCAGCTGCGCCTGTCGGCTGTGGCGTTCGAAACCCACGAAGGGATCATCATCACGGATCCCGACTTCAAGATCCTGCGGGTCAACAACGCCTTCAGCCAGATCACCGGTTTTGACAACCAGGGGGTGATAGGCCGCTACCTTGGCAATGACCTCTGGTCCGGGCTGGGGGGGCTTGGCTATGAGTTCAATGGCCTGGATCGCTGGCAGGGGGAGACCCTGCGGCTACACGCCGACGGTCATGGTTATCCCCAGTGGGAAATCGTCACGCCGGTGCAGGATGACAAGGGGGGCATCAGTCACTATGTCATCTTCTTTGAAGACATTTCGGAGCGCAAGGCGGCGGAGCGCCGCATTCAGGATCTCGCCTATTACGATGAGCTGACCGGTCTGCCCAATCGTCGCCAGCTCCATGAGACCCTGGCCCAGGCGTTCGTGGAGGCGAGCCGTGAGCACCTGATCGGCGCCCTGCTGTTCATCGATCTCGATCACTTCAAGACCATCAACGATTCCCTCGGTCACGCCACCGGCGACTGGCTGCTCAAAGAGGTGGCCAGCCGCCTCAAGCGGTTGGTGCGCCAAGGAGATTGCCTGGCGCGGCTCGGCGGCGACGAGTTCGTGTTGTTGCTGCCTTCCCTCTCCATCAGCCCCCCCCAGGCGGAGATGCAGGCCGACCTCATCGCCGAGCGGCTCATCGGCGAGATTGCCGCGCCCTACAGCCATGGCGGCCAGGTGCTGCACATCGGCGCCAGCGTGGGCATTACTTTGTTCCCCGGGCGGGAGCAGGAGGCGGGGGACCTGCTCAAGCAGGCGGACACCGCCATGTATCAGGCCAAGTCGGCGGGCCGCAAGACCCGGCGCTTCTTCGATGCCTCCATGCAGTTGCAGGCCGATCGCCGTCTGCTCATTCACAACGAGCTGCGTAGCGCCCTCAACAATCAGGAGCTGACGCTCCACTATCAGCCCCAGCACATGGTGGAGGGGGGGGACATCATAGGGGTGGAGGCGCTGATCCGCTGGCAACCCCCTGGCCGCGCGCTGGTCTCGCCCGCCGAGTTCATCCCCATCGCCGAGGAGACGGATCTCATCGTCGACATCGGCAACTGGGTGCTGCACGAGGCGTGCGCCCAATATGTCTCCTGGGAGGAGAACGGGATCCACGTGCCTCAGCTGTCGGTCAATGTCAGCGCCAAGCAGTTCCATGCCCATGACTTCGTCGATTGCATTCACGACGTGCTGGCCGCCACCGGTATGGATCCCGCCTGTCTGAACCTGGAGATCACCGAGTCCGTGGTGCTCGGTCATGCGGAGGACACCATCAGCAAGATGGCCGAGCTCAAGACCCTCGGCATCAGCTTTGCCATCGACGATTTCGGCGCCGGTTACTCCTCCCTGAGCTACCTCAAGCGACTGCCGGCGGACGAGCTCAAGATAGATCGCTCCTTCATCCAGGACATCCCCAAGGATGGCGACAACATGGCCATCGTCGAGGCGGTGATCGCCATGGCCCGTCACATGGGCTTCAACGTGACGGCCGAGGGGGTCGAGTCGCGCCAGCAGTTGGAATTCCTGCAGGCGCAGGGCTGTCATTTCTTCCAGGGCTATCTCGCCTCCAAGCCGCTGCCAGTGCCCTATCTGGAGCGCTATATCAGCCGGCTGACGCGCCACGACCGCAACCCCCAGACCGATAAAAATAGTGTGGCGTAGCCCCCATATTTAACGGGTAGAATGAAAGCCATGTCACCACCGCCAACGGGCGGTGGTTGTGCCTCTCAAGGGAGAACGCTATTCGTGAAAGCCGTCTGGGGAATCATCTTATCGGCGCTGTGCCTGCCTGGGCTGCTGCCGCAAGCCTCTGCTCAAACCATGGAGCAATCCCTCTACCGTCAGGCCTATGACGCGGTGCGGGCGGACGATCAGGCCCGTTTCCAGCAGATCCGTGCCCGCTTGACCCATTATCCGCTGCTGCCCTATCTGGATTACTACCAGTTGGCGTTCCGGCCGGGGGCGGCGGACTACGACGATGTGACCCGTTTTATTCGCCAGCACGGGGACACGCCCCAGTCCAACCGGCTGGAGCGCAGCTATCTCACCTACCTGGCCCAGAGCCAGCAGTGGTCCCAGTTCCTGCGCTTCTACCCGGCCAAGCCGAGCTCCACCGACTTGCTCTGCATGCACTATCAGGCGCGCTACTACACCGGACAGCGGACACAAGCCCTGAATGAAGCAGATAAGCTCTGGCTGAGCGGCCAATCCAGGCCCGATGCCTGCGATCCCCTGTTCCAGCTCTGGCAACAGGCCGGTTTGCGCACTCAGGATAAGATCTGGCAGCGGATGAAGCTGGCGTTCGAGGCGCAAAATCCCGATCTCATCCGTCACCTTGGCGCCCAGCTGAGCGGCAACCTGAAACCCTATGGGGATCAGATGATCGCCCTGTTCGATCAACCCGCCAGGGCGATGAACCCGGCCAACTTCACGGCGGCGCCCCAATCCAGACACCTGCTCGCCCTGGGGCTGGCTCGGTATGCCAATCAGGAGCCCGAGGCCGTGCTCCGCCAGCTGGGCGAGATGAAGCGCCGCTTCGGCCTGAATCAGACCGAGGTAGCGGCCGTGGAGCGCGCCGCCGCCCGTCGTCTGCTGCTGGACAGATCCACTGCCCAGCGCGGCTGGCTGGATGGAACCCTGGCGCGCAGCAAGGATGCCGAGCTGCTGGAGCTGCGGGCGCGGCTCGCCATCTGGGAAGAGGATTGGCGTGGGCTCGACGGCTGGGTCAAGAAGATGCCGATGGCGCTGCAGAAGGAGGATCGCTGGCGTTACTGGCTGGCTCGCTCCCTCGAGGTGAAGGGCCAGCAGAAGGCGGCGCGGGATCTCTATCTCGAGACCGCCAACCTGCGCGGCTTCTATGGCTTCATGGCGGCCCAGCGCACCGGCGTGCCTTATCGCATCAAGAACCAGAGCTCGGCGCACAAGGTGCCGGACTGGCGCACGGCGAGCAGCCGCTGGCCCTTCCTGCTGCGAGTGCGCGAGCTGCTGGACATGAACGAGATCACGGCGGCACGCTCTGAGTGGATCCACAACATGGATCGCAACCCGGTGGCTCAGCGCCTCGAGTTTGGTCACATCGCCCTCAATCAGGGCTGGCATGAGCTGGCGATCCTCTCCAGCATCCGGGCCGAGGCCTGGGACGCGCTCGACTTGCGCTTCCCGCTGCCGCTCAAGCGCACCTTCTCCCAGATGGCGCAGGAGCGCACCATGAACACCAGCCTGCTCTACGCCATCTCCCGTCAGGAGAGCGCCCTCTATCCGCTGGCGCAGTCGCCGGTCGGGGCCCGTGGCCTGATGCAACTGATGCCGGCCACCGCCAAGGAGACGGCCGCCAAGCTGGGGGTGCCCTATCGCAACGAGCAGCAGCTGTTCGATCCGGCCATGAACATCCGGCTCGGCAGTGCCTACCTCAAGCGCCTGCTGGATGTGTATGACGGCAACCGGATCCTGGCGGCGGCGGCCTATAACGCTGGGCCCGGCCGGGTCAAACGCTGGCGCGATCAGAGCGAGAACAAGCCGATGGACGTCTGGGTGGAGAGCATTCCCTATCGGGAGACGCGCAACTACGTCCAGAACGTGCTCTCCTTCGATCTCATCTATCAGCACAAGCTGCAGCAGCCCCTGCGTTTCATGTCGGAACGCGAGCTGAATCACGCCTATTGAGAATGGGAGGCAGTCGTCACGGCGGTTGCCTCCCATTCTTGCCTCAAAATGGTTATCATCCCTTAAGCTTTGTTACAAAAGGAAACCTGCCAGGTGATCGGGCACCGCATCTTGGGCTGGCAGGTTCGATACAATAGCCCGATCAACACAGACAGGCTTCCCCAACAAAGGAATTGAGAGTGGCAACGATCAAAGATGTGTCTCAGCTGGCGAATGTGTCCATTTCGACGGTGTCGCGAGTCATCAACAACACGGCGCAGGTCGCCCCCGAGAAGCGCGAGGCTGTCCTCGCGGCCATGAAAGAGCTGAGTTTCCGTCCCAACAGCTTTGCCCAGGCCCTGGTGAGCAAACGTTCCAACTGCATCGGCGTGCTGGTGGGGGATCTCTGTGGTGGCCCCTTCTTCGCCCAGATGATGCGCGGCATCGAGAGCATGGTCGACAAGGCGAACAAGTTCACCATAGTGGTGTCCGGCAACCACGATGCGACCCGCGAGCGGCACGCCATCCAGGCGCTGCTGCAGCGCCAGTGTGATGCCCTGATCCTGCACAGCAAGGCGCTGCCGGATGCCGAGCTGATCGAACTGGCGACGGGCTCCACCCCCATCGTCTTCATCAACCGTCAGGTGCCGGGTTGCGAGGATCGCTGCGTCTGGCTGGACAACCAGGCGGGCATCACCACCGCCTGTCAGCATCTGCTGGATGCGGGCCACCGCAAGATTGCCTTCGTCACCTCGGATGATGAGGAGTTCGTCGATGGCCAGCAGCGTATGGCGGGCTACAGGGTCGCCCTGCAGCGAGCCGGCATCGAGCTGGATCAGACCCTGATCGGTCGCGCCTATGCCGATGAGAAGGGTGGCTATGTGGCCATGACAGAATTGCTGGAACGCGGGGTCGAGTTCAGCGCCGTGCTGGGTTTCAACGACGCCATGGTGGCGGGGGCCATCTCCTGTCTGCTGGAGCGCGGCTACAAGATCCCGCAGCAGGTGTCGGTGGTCGGCTTCGATGACATTCCCTACGCCCGCTACATCTACCCCAAGCTCACTACTGTGCGCTACCCCATCGAAGAGATGGGCGAGCGGGCCGCGGAGCTGGCCTTGCGGTTGCTGGATCACAAGCCGGTCGACGGCCTGGCACTCAAGTTCGAGGCAGAACTGGTGCCCCGCGAATCCGTCGCCTGAGCAAGAGATTGGCCCTGAACGGGCCAATTTATTCGCAAAACATTGAAAGCGCTTTCAGAAATCCTTTTCAACTGTGATCCGCTTCAAAGCTTTTTGACCGCGCTGCCACTAGGATAGGCCCACGAATTAGGAGCGTGCGCTCCCGATTTTCCCGCTGTGGGAGGTAACTGGTTAATCCAGCTATTTCCTTCGTTACTTTCGACGGTCATCATGGATGGCCGTTTTTTTTTGCCAGGATTTTACCGATGACAGTCGAGAGTGAATATCAGACGGGAATAGTGGGGGCTGGCTGGCTGGGATTGCCGCTGGCGAAGGCGCTGCAGGCGCAGGGTCAATCGGTCGCGGTGACGGTCAGCTCGAGCGAGAAGGCCGCGCGCCTGACGGCCGAAGGGATACCGGCCTGGTCGCTGCAACTGTCGGCCCAGCTGGACGCCTTGCCGTTTCACTGCCGCGAGCTGGTTGTCTGCGTGCCGCCGAGCAAGACGGAAGATTATCCGGCCGCGGTGGCACGGCTCTGCCAGCTGGCCAGGGCGGCGGGCACGCAGCGGGTGCTGTTCATCAGCGCCACCTCGGTGTGGGCACCGGGGCAGGGGGAGGACGAAGCCCCTCAACCTGCCCATTCTCGCGGGATGCGGATGCTGGCCGCCGAGCAGGCGGTGCTGGGCGCAGGTTTTGAGTGCGCCATGGTGCTGCGTCCCGCCGGTCTCTATGGCCCGGATCGCCATCCCGGCCGTTTCCTCGCAGGCAAGACGCTGGCGGGGGGCGCTCAAGCGGTGAATCTGGTGCACCTGGACGACGTGGTGGCAGCCAGTCTGCTGATGCTGGCACAAGGGCAGGATGGGGACGCCTACAACCTGAGTGCCCCTGTGCACCCCAGGCGCGAGCAGCTCTATCCCTTTGCCTCGCGCCTGCTCGGGTTGGCGCCGCCGACCTTCACCGAGCCGGGCGGCGACTTTGCCCCCATCGAGGGGCAACGGATCTGCCAGCGGCTCGGTTTCGTCTACCGCTGGCCGGATCCGGCCCACTGGTTTGCGGATCCAGTAGCACAATCAGATTGAAAAAAGATAGGGCTCAATATTATCTGCTGCATTTTATCCAAGAGCCTGGCGGGTAATTGCGATTTGCCAAGGTCGGGATCGCCCCCTATCATGCCTCACCCATAGCCTGAAGTGCGGTCATGTGGCGCTCTATACCCGGCCTGCCTCGATGGGACGCCGGGATTTCGCCGCCATACCGCCATTCATACCAGTCATAGAGAGTCGTAATGATGGTCGATACCAAGCGTCACCCCGATGGGGAACTGCTGCTGAGAACCTTGGCAATGCCAGCCGATACCAACCCCAATGGTGATATCTTCGGGGGCTGGATCATGTCCCAGATGGATATAGGTGGGGGCATCATGGCCAAGGAGCTGGCAAAGGGGCGCATCTGTACCGTGTCGGTCGAAGGCATGACTTTTCACAGTCCGGTCAAGGTGGGGGATGTGGTGTGCTGCTACGGCCGCTGCCTGAAGGTAGGGCGCAGCTCCATGCGCCTCAAGCTGGAAGTCTGGGTCAAGCCGGTGCTGCGGGAGAATGAAGCCCAGCGCTACTGCGTGACCGAGGGAGTCTTCACCTACGTCGCCATCGACGATCAGGGTAAATCCCGCCCCGTCCCGGTCTGATCCCGCTCAGATGATCCGGGCGCTGATGATGGATATTTCCTGCTCAAGCCCGGTTTTTTGCCGTATCATGCGCTCCAGCATCTCTTCCGAGCCGACGCATTGAGTGGCGTCAAACAGGCAGAGATCGCACTGGGGATCCCGCCTGATCTGGTAGACGGTGGAGAGCTCCACTTGATGACAAGTTCCTTGTTGATCATAAAATGTCACGCGGTACTGGTGCTGTCTCGCCATTGCGGGATCCCTCATGGATGAGTCGGGCCGGACACGAATAATGAGACTAGTCGGCGACCATGACACTTGTGTTGGTCATGGCCGGTTGCAGAGGCAGGTGATTGTTAGCCAATGAAAAATAGTTATCGGATTCTGGGGACTTCCCTGCTGACGCTGGGATTGGTCGGTTGTTTCGAGGTGCCTGATCAGGATCATCTGGTCACGGCGGCGGGCATAGTGCCCGGCGTCAATTGCCAGCAACCGCCGCTGGTGGCGCTGGCGTCCACCGCCTTGCCCCGCGAGTTCGGCATCACCGTCTGGAATCTCTACAAGGGTCAGCGCAAGAACTGGCGCGAGGGGCTGGACGAGTATGCCAAGTCCCAGGATCTGGTGTTGCTGCAGGAGTCGGTCACCCGGCCCGAGATGCTGGACTGGCTCAAGACCGGTGACTTCCAGTGGCAGCAACTACAGGCCTTCACCCAGGGCGGTGTCTCCTTCGGCGTCATGACGGTGGCCAAGACACCTCAAGCCTTCGTCTGTGGCGTGCGCTCTCCCGAGCCGCTGCTGCGTATTCCCAAGTCCGGTCTGGTGAGCCTGTACCCCTTGCAGGGCGATCCTGACGGTGTGTTGGTGGTGAACCTGCATGCGGTCAACTTCGAGCTGGGCATGGCCACCTTCCGCGAGCAGATCAACGATCTGACGGCGCTCGTTCATCGCCATCAGGGGCCGGTCATCCTGGCGGGGGATTTCAACACCTGGAGTGACAAGCGAGAGTTCTGGTTGAACAAGCTGGTGGGGGAGCTGGGCCTGCAGGAAGCCATCCCGGTGCCTGACTTGCGCCGCACCGCCTTCGGCCGCCCGCTGGATCACCTCTACTACCGCAACCTGGATCTGGTGGAAGTGAGTTCACCCGCCACCGATGCCTCGGATCACAATCCCATCATGGCGCGCTTCGCGGCTCAGGCCATCACCCCCTGATCGGAGCCGGATAGCAGACAAAAAAATACCCCGCACCAGGCGGGGTATTTTTTTATTGGGTCTCGGCCATCAGCTGTTGTTCTTCACGAACAGGGTCAGCTCCTGACCCGGCTTGAGGTTGTCACTCTTGCCGATCTGATTCCAGCGCATCACGTCGTTGACGGCGACCTGGAAGCGGGCTGCGATGGAGGAGAGGGAATCTCCACGACGAACCTGATAGACCATGGACTTGTTGCTGCCCTTGCCCTGCTTGGGCCAGACCACCAGTTTCATGCCCGGCTTCAGGGCCGACTTGGCATTCAATCCGTTCCACTTGGCCAGGTCGGTGTGTGCCACACCGTGCGCCTGACTGATGCTCCACAGGTTGTCGCCAGAGCGCACCTGGTAGTTCACCTTGTTGCCACTGCGGCTGGCCAGCTGCTGCGGCTTGCTCTGGGCGACCTGGCTCGATGTGCCGCCGTTGGGGATCACCAGGCTCTGGCCACGGCGCAGGTTGGTGCCACGCAGGTTGTTGGCGAGCTTGAGCTGCTGCACGCTCACCCCGTGGTTCTGGGCGATGCGGGAGAGCGTATCGCCGCTGGTGACCTGATAGGAGCGTACGCCACGGGTGCGTTCACGCTTGGGCAGGTCGGCCAGCGCCAGTTCCAGGGTGTCGGCATACTCGACCGGCACCAGCAGGTTGTAAGGCCCCTGCGGCGACGTCGTGCCACGCTTGAGCGCGGGATTGAGTGCCTTGAGCTGGGAGGCGGATACCCCCGCCAACTGGGCGGCCACGTTCAGATCGATTTGACCACCGGTGTTGATGGTCCGCAGCTGCGGCTTGTTGGCCAGCACCGGCAGCGGGACATTGTACTTGTCCGCGTTGCGGATCATGTCCGCCATGGCCAAGATCTTGGGCACATACATCCGGGTCTCGCGGGGCAAGTCCAGAGACCAGTAGTCGGTCGGTCGACCGGCCTTCTGGTTGCGGATGATGGCGTTGCGCACGCGGCCTTCACCGGCGTTGTAGGCGGCCAGCGTCTGCAACCAGTCACCGTCGAAGAAGCGGTTCAGGTATTCCAGATAATCCAGCGCCGCGTTGGTGGACGCAATCACATCACGACGGCCGTCATACCAGTTGTCGTGGCGCAGGCCGAAGTTTCTGCCGGTGGCAGGCACAAATTGCCAAAGACCGACCGCATTGCTGCGGGAGCGGGCATTGGGATCGAAGGTGCTCTCGATCATGGGGATGGTAATAAGCTCCATTGGCAGCTCACGCCGTTCGATTTCCTCTACCATCAGATACAGGTAGGGCTCAGCCCGGCTGGCAATGGTCGCCATATGCTTATCATTACGCAGTAACCAATCACGCTGTTGGCGGACCCGGGCATTATCATGCGAGTCCAGCTGCATATCATCGCTGATACGCACCCACAGGTTATCGGTGTCATCCATCTCTTCTAACTGCTCGTCGCCGAACAGCATTCTGGAAGAGTGTTTCTTGTACGTTTTCTTGCTGACTTGGGGGGATTTGATCGGCTCGATTGCCGTTACCGCCCGGTCATCCTGATGGCTCAGGTTTTGACAGCCGCTGAGAAACAGCGCCGCCAATAAGGCCGTTCGTAGCTTCATCTCGCTCAGGTCATCTATTGAAAAACAGCTCGCATCATAAGGGGCAATGGCCCCCTGATCAAGGTTTGTTCAAAAAACGTCCTTCCAGCCCCGTAGCACGGCGAAGGTATCCTCTGGATTTTCCAAGCATTTAAGGGCGTATTTCTCAGCAGAAAATCTCACAGAATCCTGCTCGCAGCGTATGAAAACGTTGAAATGCCGTTCATCCCCCAGCCGGGAAGGAAGACTCGGCAGGCCCTGTTGGCGCAACTTGCTGATCACCCCGATCCGTTGCTGGATCGCCAGGTTGTCCGGTTCGACCGTGTGGGCGAAACGCAGGTTGGAGAGGGTGTATTCATGGGCACAATAAAGGAGGGTGTCATCGGGCAGGGACGCGAGCCGTTGCAGCGAGTCGTGCATCTGGGCCGGGGTGCCTTCGAACAGCCGACCGCAGCCGGCGGAGAAGAGGGTATCCCCACAGAACAGCATGCCCTGACCGTGGTAGGCGATGTGGCCCAGGGTGTGGCCTGGCACATGGATGACGTCCAGGCTCAGGCCATGCCAGTTGATCTGATCGCCATCTTCCAGCCACTGGCCGTGATGGTCCGGCATGGGATCCAGTTTCGGGCCATAAAGGTTGGCATGGGGGAAGTGGTGCAGCAGCTCGAGCACGCCGCCCACGTGATCGCGATGGTGGTGGGTCAGCAGGATGGCGTCGAGCTCGAGCCCCAGGGCCTCGAGCCGTTCCAGCACCGGCGCCGCCTCGCCCGGATCGACAACCAGGCAGCGATTCTCGTGTCGGATCAACCAGATGTAGTTGTCACTGAAGGCAGGAACTGTGATGACGCTATACATGAGTCGGTCTCTCTTTGTGTTCTCTTTATGGGAGGGATCTTATATAACAGAATGGCGTTTGAACCCCGGATTGGTCCCATTATGCAGCTGGCACGTACCGAACAACAGATCGAGATCCCGACCAGCTGGTCGTCGCTGCCCATGGGGGATTGGGTGGCCGCCGAAATCCAGGAACGGCTCGATAACTGGTGCCCACACCTGTTTGGTTATCATCTGCTGAAAATTGGCGCCCTGAGCGCCGAGCTCTCCTGTGGGAACTCCTCCATCCGTCATCAGATTGGCGTTGCCCCCGACGGCAGGCCGCTGGATATAAAGGGCGACCCCCTGGCCTTGCCGGTGCGATCCGGCAGTGTGGATGCCTGTCTGCTCGCCCACTGCCTCGATTTTTCACCGGATCCCCATCAGGTGCTGCGTGAGGCCGAACGGGTGCTGACCGAGGATGGTTGGCTCATCATCAGCGGCTATAACCCCACCAGCCTGGTGGGGCTTGGCCATTACCTGCCGGTGATGCGCCAGCGCCTGCCCTGGTCGGCGCGCATGTTTACCCCGGTACGGGTGACCGACTGGCTGCAGCTGCTGGGGTGCGAGGTAATGTTTGACGAGCGCTTTGGCTTCTCTTTTATGGGCAAGCAGAGCCGGATCGGCTGGTGGCGGGAGAGTCTGGGGCGGGACTATTGCCGGCCCCTGGCCTCGGTCTATGTGATAGCCGCCCGCAAGCGGCGTTATCCCATCACGCCGGTGCGCCGCCGCTGGCGCCTGCCGGAGTCGATGGCGGCGCCGGGCATGGCGCGCCAGGGCTGGTAACAGGCCTCAATGGCCGGGTGACACCACAGCCTTAAGGTTGATAACCCGTGTCTTCGGCAAGCTGTTTGCCGCTGGCGGCATCGCGCGCCAGCACATCGCAGCGCTCGTTCTCCGGGTGACCTGAGTGTCCCTTGACCCAGAGCCATTCGATCTGATGGCGGCTCGCCTCCGCATCCAGTGCCTGCCAGAGATCCACGTTCTTGACCGGCTGGCGGTTTGACGTCATCCAGCCTTTCTTCTTCCAGCCGAGGATCCACTGAGTGATCCCCTGGCGCACATACTGGCTGTCGGTGGTGAGGCGGACCAGGCAGGGCTCGTTCAGGGTTCGCAGTCCCATGATGGCGGCCATCAGCTCCATCCGGTTGTTGGTGGTCAGCCGATAGCCTCCCGCCAATTCCTTGCGGTGCTTGCCATAGACCATGACGGCGCCATAGCCACCGGGGCCAGGATTGCCGAGACAGGAACCATCCGTATATAAATCAATCTGTTTTTGCATGGTGCTTGAGGGTAAACTAGCGAGTAAAACCGAAGTTTGACATAGATTGGATCATGAACACACCCCAACTGAATCGCCAGATCATTCTGGATACTGAAACCACAGGTATGAACACGGCAGGCGGTCCCGTCTACCTCGGGCACCGCATCATCGAGATCGGCTGTGTGGAGGTGATCAACCGCAAACTGACCGGCAACCATTTCCATGTCTATATCAAGCCGGATCGACTGGTGGACCCCGAGGCCATCGCGGTGCACGGCATCACAGATGCCTTCCTGGTCGACAAGCCTGCCTTTAGCCAGATAGCCGATGACTTCATCGAGTTCATCCGCGGCGCCGAGCTCATCGCCCACAACGCGCCCTTCGACGTGGGCTTCATGGACTATGAGTTCAGCAAGCTCGGGCTGAGCTTCAAGACGGCGGATATCTGCAGCATCACGGATACCCTGGCGATGGCGCGGGACCTCTTCCCCGGCAAGCGCAACAACCTGGACGTGCTCTGCGATCGCTACGGCATCGACAACTCTCACCGTACCCTGCACGGTGCACTGCTCGATGCGGAGATCCTGGCTGACGTCTATCTGCTGATGACGGGTGGCCAGACCAAGCTGAACCTGGCCAGCGAGAGCAACGAGAATGACAGCAACCAGGACACCGGGATCCGCCGGCTGGAGAGCAACCGCCCGGCGCTCAAGGTGATCCGGGCCAGTGACGAGGTGGTGGCGACCCACGAGGGGCGGCTCGATCTGGTGCAGAAGAAGGGAGGCGCCTGCCTGTGGCGGCAATGAGCCCATTCTGGGGAGGGTTGCTGCTGGCCTCGCTGTCGTTTTCGGCGACGACCATGGCCAATGAGGTGTTTGCCCCCTCCGACATCCCGCTGCTCGACAATCGCTTTCGCATCGATTACGGGGTGAAGGAGATCACCTTTATCATCAAGCGCAAGCCGGATAGCCCCTCGGTGATCCTGGTGCAACCCGATGGCAGCAAGCTCTATGTGGGCAAGGTCACCCCGCCGGATGTGGGCTGGCTGGCGCTGCCGGATCAGGATCTCATCACTGTCCGAAATCCCATGGCGGGCCCCTGGCAAGCCATCGGTGGAGTTGACCCCGACAACCGGGTACGGCTGCTGTCTGACATCCGGCTCGAGAGTGAACCGCTGCCGTCCCGGCTCTATCAGGGAGAAAGGGTCAAGCTCCAGTCCCGCTTGCTGATAGATGGCACCGCGCCCGGCGCGGGCTATTACCTCTCCGATCTCGGCATGACGGTGAAGCTGCAGCAATTTGGGGAGGGCGACCAGAGCGGGGAGCCCATGTTTGAGGAGACCCTTGGCCGCTATCTGGACGATGGCAAGGGGCTCGACGAGGTGCCGGGCGATGGTGTAATGACTGCCGAGGCCGTGCTGGACGTCCCGGCCGGCAAGTATCGGGCCCTCTACAGCACGGGTAACCAGGTGTTCTCCCGGGCCCAGTCACAGCAGGTGCTGCTCTATCCCTGGCCGGTCAGTTACACCCTGGCGGCGCCCTCGGGTGAGGCGGGGGCCAAGATCTCCTTGCTCATCGATGCCGACGAACTGGATCCGGCCTCGGTGGCTATCCAGGGCAAGGCCATCAACGGCACGGGGGAGAGCCTGGCGTTCAATGCGGTGGCGAGTGAACTTCGCCTCAGCATCGATCTCCCCACCCTCAAGGCGGTGGGGCAGTACAAGGTCGAGGCGACCCTGTTTGGCACGACCCGGCTCGGGCGTGAAATTCAACTGCAACTGCCGACCAAGTCGTTCAACATACTGCCGGTGCTGGCCCCTGAGCCCTCTGCGGCCCCAGCCACCCCGGTGGTGACAGCGGCCGAGCCGCAACCTGAGGAGCAGGAAAGCAGCTGGTTGCCCTGGGTCCTGGGGGGCGGCGGTGCCCTGTTGCTGCTGCTCGGTGCGGGCGGCTTCATCGTGCTGCAAAAGCGCCGGACTCTGCACAAGGCGATGGCGGCGCAAAAGGCCCAAGGCGAGGCCGCGCCAGCGCCCAGGCTGGATCTGAACCTGCCGGAGCAGTAGGCCTCAATCTGGTTGTGAAAAAGCCGCCCGAGTGGGCGGCTTTTTGCTTGGTAGCTGATAAGGCATGTCAACCGGACGGGATCAGTGTTCCCCGACGTAGATATCCTTGTGTTGCTCGCGGATGTCGAGAAACTTGTCCAGATTGGCCAGCATCAGGGCCACCAGCTGGGGATCGAAGTGTTGACCCCGCTCGGTTTCGATGAGAGCCATCACGCGATCCAGCGGCCAGGCCTGCTTGTAGCAGCGATCCGAGCCCAGGGCGTCGAATACATCGGCCAACGCGACTATCCGCCCCTCCAGCGGAATGGCCTCGCCGCTGAGGCCGCGGGGATAGCCGCTGCCATTCCATTTCTCATGGTGGCTGCCGGCGATGGTGGCACCAATCTGAAACAGCGCAAGATCGCTGCCGGAGAGCATGTCCTGCCCCAGCTGGGCGTGGGTCTTCATGATCTCCCACTCTTCCGGTGTGAGCTTGCCCGGCTTGTGCAAGATGGCGTCCGGGATCCCCACCTTGCCGATGTCGTGCAGGGGGGAAGCGCGCTTGATGAGTTCGCAGCGTTCCTCGTTCATGCCGAGCAGCTGGCAGAACAGCTCGGTGTAGAGCGCCACCCGCTTGACGTGCAGGCCGGACTCCTTGGAGCGGGTCTCCACCAGTTCACCGATGCGGTAGATGATCTCGCGCTGGTTGTCGCCGATGACCTCGTTGAGCCGGATGTTCTCCAGCGCCACTATGATGTTCTCGGTAAACAGACTAAGCAGGCCTGTGTCCATCTGGTTGAGGGGGCGGGAGGTCTCGATGTGGAACAGCAGGTGGTGGCGGGGATTCTGGCAGTAGAGCACCATCTGGTTGCCGTCGTAGACGTTGGCCCCTCTCGTCATGGCGTGGCGCAGAATGACGGGGGCCTCGCTCAGTCGCAGGGGTGGCTCATCACTGAGCAGGGGTTCGAGTTCCTGATCCCGGACCTCGTAGGCCAGGTGCTTCACATCGTAGATCTGGGAGTCTTCCAGATTGAGCAGGGCGCTGAGCTGGGTCTGGGCCCCCTCGACGAACTGACGCAGTGCCCGTTGCTCGAAGATCCCCTTGGACGCCTCTATGACCTTCTCCAGCCCCTGTCGGTTGCTCTCCAGGGTGCGGATGTCCCGATAGGAGCGCAGGCTGGCGCGCAGCAGGGTGCGCAGCTTCTGGGAGGTGAGCTCGGTCTTGTCCTTGTAGTCGTTGATGTCGTAGTTGGTGACGACGTCATCCTCCGGCGCCTGACCTGGTTGGCCGGTTCGCAGCACGATGCGCACCATCTTGTTTTGCAGCTCATCGCGTACGAATTTCACCACCTCGAGACCGGCGTCATCGGCCTCCATGACCACATCGAGCAGCAGCAAGGCGAGATCCGAGGTCGTGGCGAGCAGCGCCTTGGCCTCGGCGGCCGAATAGGCGTGCAGAAAATCGATGGGCTTGCCGTCGAATTCAAACTTGCTCAGGGTGATCTTGGTGATGCGGTGCACTTCCGGCTCATCATCCACAATCATCACCTTCCAGCCGGCTTGTCGCGATACGGGCAGGGGTAGATCGTCGTCGTCAATAATCAGGATTTGATCATCCATTATGCAATCCTGTTTGTGATCCTGTGCATACCTTAACTGCTTCATTAAAGATAGGAAACGGATAGATTTACAAAATTTGATCCCGCTGGCGTCTCTTTTTTCGTCTTGGTAGCACAAATGATTCAGGCATAAAAAAACGCCTCCAGGAGGGAGGCGTTTTGACGCTCAGAGCCGGACTCAGGCTGCCCTGTGATAGGCAGATGGCTCGAACAGTGACTTGTTGGCGACGAGATCGATGGGGTCGAAGTCATCGACGTTGATGGTCTGCAGACGGCTCTGCTCGGCACGGCGCAGCAGCTCGGCTTCGTTCTGGTTGATGACCCCCAGCGCGAGGCCGGCATCGGCCACCTTGTCCAGCTGGGTGAAGGGACGCTTGGTGCCTTCCGCCTTGCACACCTTGTCGAACAAGGGCTCTGCGGCCAGCACGTCTTCGAGCGCCTGCTCCAGCAGACCGAAGGGATTGCCCTCCTCGCGGGTGAGGTACTGGCCCTCGGCCAGACGGCTGCGGGTGGCACTCGGGGTCTGCAGCAGACGGGCGACTTGCTGGTCCAGCTTGTCGCTCGGACGTTTCAGATCCCGACCCAGCGGCAGCACTATGACGCGCAGGGCCAGCCCAATCCAGCGGTTCGGGAAGTTGCGCAGCAGTTCGTCGATGGCTTCCTGTGCCTTGAACATGGCATCTTGCAGTGCCCAGTGCAGCAGCGGCAGATCCGCCTGCTGGCGACCCTCGTCCTGATAGCGCTTGAGGGCGCTGGAGGCCAGATAGAGCTGGCTCAGCACGTCGCCGAGACGGGCGGAGACCCGCTCCTTGCGCTTGAGTTCGCCCCCCAGAGTGCCCATTGCCATGTCGGACAGGAAGGCGAGGTTGGCGGAGAGTCGGGTCAGCTGCTGGTAATAGCCCTTCGTCTGATCCTTGAACGGTGCCGCCGCCAGCTTGGCGCCGGTCAGGCCCAGCCAGAAGCTGCGCACCAGGTTGCTGATGGCGAAGCCGACGTGGCTGAACATCGCCTTGTCGAACTCCTTGAGCGCCACTTCCTTGTCCGGGTGGCTGGCGGCCAGCATCTCCGGCAGCACATAGGGATGGCAGCGGATGGCACCCTGACCATAGATGATCATGCTGCGGGTCAGGATGTTGGCCCCTTCGACTGTCACCGCGATGGGGGCGCCCTGGTAGCCACGGGCCAGGTAGTTGTTCGGACCCATGCAGATCGCCTTGCCGCCGTGGATGTCCATGGCATCGATGACGCACTTCTGGGCACGGTCGGTGAGGTGATACTTGACGATAGCGGAGATGACCGAGGGTTTCTCCCCCAGATCGATGCCGGTGACCGTCAGCTTGGCAGCGGCACCCATGATGTAGGCGTTGCCGCCGAGGCGAGCCAGCGGCTCCTCGATCCCCTCCATCTTGCCGATGGGCAGCTTGAACTGGCGGCGGATGCGGCTGTAGGCGCCGGTCGCCAGGGCCAGCATCTTGACGCCGCCGGTGCTGTTGGAGGGCAGGGTGATGCCGCGGCCGACCGACAGACACTCCACCAGCATGCGCCAACCCTGGCCGGCCATGGCCGGGCCGCCGATGATGAAGTCGAGCGGCACGAACACCTCTTCACCGCGGGTCGGACCGTTCTGGAACGGCACGTTGAGCGGGAAGTGGCGGCGGCCGATCTCGACCCCCTTGATATGAGTGGGGATCAGGGCACAGGTGATGCCGAGCTCCTCTTCTTCACCCAGCAGGTGATCCGGATCGCGCAGCTTGAACGCCAGCCCCAGCACAGTGGCGATGGGGGCGAGGGTGATGTAGCGCTTGTTCCAGGTCAGGCGCATGCCGAGCACCTCTTCCCCTTCCCATTCCCCCTTGGCGATGATGCCAAAGTCCGGGATGGAGCCCGCATCCGAACCCGCTTCCGGGCTGGTCAGGGCGAAACAGGGGATCTCCTTGCCAATGGCCAGACGCGGCAGGTAGTGGTCTTTCTGCTCCTCGGTGCCGTAGTGTTGCAGCAGCTCGCCAGGGCCTAGGGAGTTGGGCACGCCGACGGTGGAGGCGAGCACGGCGCTGGCGCCGCACAGCTTTTGCAGCACGCAAGATTGCGCATAGGCGGAGAATTCCAGCCCACCGTACTTCTTCTTGATGATCATGGCGAAGAACTTGTGGTCCTTCAGGTATTGCCACACCTCTGGGGAGAGATCGGCGCGCTCGTGGGTCACTTCCCAGTCGTCGACCATGCGACACACGGTTTCGACCGGGCCATCCAGGAAGGCCTGCTCCTCGGCGCTGAGGGTGCTGACCGGAATGGCGTGCAGCTTCTTCCAGTTCGGGTTGCCGGCAAAGAGGTCCGCTTCCCACCAGGTGGTGCCCGCCTCGATGGCTTCCTTCTCGGTGCGAGACATCTCCGGCATGATGGACTTGTAGATCTTGAACAGGGGCTTGGTCAGTTGATTACGGCGAAACTCCACCAGATTCAACGGGATGGCAACCAGGGCGAAGAGTACCCAGATCAACAGGGGGACATGGCCATAGAAGGCACCTATGACCAGTGCAGCGGCCGTGGCCAGCGTGGAGGTGAACAGAGACGCCCGGCGATAAGCCATGGCGCCGATCACCAGGATCACTCCGAGCAGAGTGAGGGTCGTCGTCATTTTTCGCTCCTTGCATGAGTTGCCGAAATTGGGTGGAGAGTGGATTAACTGATCCAGAGGTCTGACCTGTTGGATGTGGCCCCAGTTGTAATTCATGTGCACAAACTTATCAAGCTGTTTACAAGCTTGTTACCTTGACACCGTGATCGGCCTAACGTCTCGCGGGGAGCATCTTGGCGGGCAGGGGGGCGACGGCGAGATTGGCTTGTGCGACAATGCGCTGACCCTATGTTGGACGATACAAAGAGACATCAGACGCCATGTACCAAGAACTTATCCGCAATGAATTGACCGAAGCTGCCACCGTGCTCCAGGCATTCCTGGCCGATGAGCAGAACCTGAAGAACATCGAAGCGGCCGCCAAACTGCTGGCCGACTCCTTCAAGCAGGAAGGCAAGGTACTCTCCTGTGGCAACGGTGGTTCCCACTGTGATGCCATGCACTTTGCAGAGGAACTGACTGGTCGCTACCGGGAAAACCGCCCCGGTTATGCCGGCATCGCCATCTCGGATCCGAGCCACCTCTCCTGCGTTTCCAATGACTTCGGCTATGACTATGTGTTCTCTCGCTACGTGGAAGCGGTCGGTCGTCGTGGCGACGTGCTGCTTGGCATCTCCACCAGTGGCAACTCCGGCAACATTCTCAAGGCTATCGAGGCCGCTCACGCCAAGGGCATGAAGGTGATCGCGCTGACCGGCAAGGACGGTGGCAAGATGGCTGGCCTGGCCGACATCGAGATCCGGGTGCCGCATTTTGGCTATGCCGACCGGATTCAGGAAATACACATCAAGGTGATCCACATCCTGATCCAGCTGGTCGAGAAAGAGATGGCCAAGTAATTTAGACAGCGCTGGGGGTTGTCGGATCGGCGTGACCGATGTCGACGTTCCCCAAGTCGCCGAGTGCACCGATTGAAAAATGCCCGAGTGATTCAGGCAGTGGAGGGGATATGTGCGAACTGCTCGGCATGAGTGCCAATGTGCCGACCGACATCTGCTTCAGTTTTACCGGGCTGATGCTGCGGGGTGGCAAGACAGGCCCCCACAAGGATGGCTGGGGGATCACCTTCTACGAGGGGCGAGGTTTTCGCACCTTCAAGGATCCCGAGCCCAGCGCCCAGTCTCCCATCGCCAAGCTGGTGCAGGCGCTGCCCATCAAGAGCCGCGCCGTGGTCAGCCACATCCGGCAGGCGAACCGTGGCTGCGTGTCGCTGGAAAACACCCATCCGTTCACCCGCGAGCTGTGGGGACGCTACTGGACCTTCGCTCATAACGGTCAGCTGACCGGCTACAAGCGGCTGCCGACCGGGCGCCACCGTCCGGTGGGGGACACCGACAGCGAGCACGCCTTCTGCTGGCTGCTCGGCCAGCTTGAGCAGAAATACCCCAAACGCCCGACCAATTTCCCCGCCATGTTCCGCCATCTGGCGAGTCTGTGCGAGGAGCTGCGTACGCTGGGGGTATTCAACATGTTGCTGTCGGATGGGGAATTCGTGATGACCTATTGCAGCAACAACCTCTACTGGCTGACCCGTCGGGCTCCCTTTGGTGAGGCCAGCCTGCTGGATGAGGACGTGGCCATCGATTTTCAGAGCGAGACGACGCCGAATGACGTGGTGACCCTGGTCGCGACCCGGCCGCTCACCGGCAATGAAAACTGGGTGAAGATGATGCCGGGGGAGTTTTGCCTGTTTCGGTTGGGTGAACTGGAATATGGCAACTCGGCCAAGTTGCTGGCTCAGGCATAAAAAAAATACCAGGGTAGAATCCTACCCTGGTTCTTCGCAGCAGCCATACAGGCAAAAAGGGATGAGAGAGGTGTTGCTGAGCCGCATCATTCTCATGGCTTTCATTGTTATTTAAATGTTAATTTTGTTGCAATATTTAAATTTCATCCCGCTGTGTCTACTTTTCTAGAACTTGATCTGGCTCACACTACTGTGCTGTTGAGGCGGCCGACGACCCCGCCATCCCCCGCAAGGGCAGATGACAGCAAGCGGGCCTATCGGCTATATTGTGTTCTGTTTGAATACCATCAAAGGAAAGAAAAGATGGAGTGGCTGGATCAGAAGGTGCTGCGACAACTGGCAGAGGACATAGGTCACGAGATGATGCCTGTGGTCATCTCGGTCTTTGTCGAGGAGGTGGGGGGGCAACTTGCCCAGCTCAGGCCGCTGTTTGAACAGCGGGACTGGACCGCCCTTGCACGTCTTGCCCACAGCATGAAATCTTCTTGCGGCAGTTACGGTGCCGAGCCCAGCTACCGGCAGGTGATCGCGCTGGAACTCGCCTGCCGGCGGGAAGATGCAGAAGACGCCGGTCAGCGTCTGGCACAGCTCGAGCACTCCTTGCCGCAGGTCTTTTCCCACCTGGCCCGTTATCACTGAGCTGGTGAGCGGGGTTACCCCGCCTTGTCATGGGCGAGGTGCCAGCTCTGGATGACGTCGTCCAGCGCTTGCCTGAGTTTGAGGCGATCGTGTCGATGGGGGAGGGCAGCTTCACCCAGATCGGCCTGGACAAGGCAATGGGCCAGCTCGGGGATGGCTGGGCCTTCGGGGGCCAGGATGGCATCGACCCGACCGCTGCCGATCTTCTCCTCCAGCCAGCGATACTGGTTGAGCAGCGTCAGCTGACCGGCTGGTCCCTCTTCTGCTACCAGATTGCCGATGAAGACGACGATGGCCCCGCTGTTGCGGATGGCCTCGGCGATGTCGCAGAGCAGCAGGGGGGGCATGACGGAGGTCAGGAAGCTGCCTGGCCCCAGAATGATGATGTCGGCGTGAGTCAGGGCTTCGACGGCCTCCTGGGTGGCCGGCACGGCCGGGTTCAGGCTCAAGGCGCGGGGGGGCGTGGTGAGCCGATCGATAGAGACCTCCCCCAGGATCTGGTCGCCGCACAGGGTGTGGGCACAGAGATCGGTGGGCTGCTCGGACATGGGCAGTAGCTGAGGCTCTATCTTCAGCATGTCGCTGATGAGCCGGATGGCATCGAGGGGGCGGACACAGAGATTGTCGAGGGCCAGCAGCATCAGGTTGCCGAGATTGTGGCCCGCCAGCTCGCCACGGCCCGTGAAGCGGTATTCGAACAGCAGGCTGCCGATGCCGGGATCGGTCACCAGCTGATTGAGGCAGTTACGCAGATCTCCCCAGGCAATGCATTCCTGACTCTTGCGCAGGCGTCCGGTCGAGCCGCCATCATCCGTGGTGGTGACGATACCGGTCAGCCTGGGCCCTAAAAATGAGAGGGAAGAGAGTACCCGACCCATGCCGTGTCCACCGCCGATGGCGACGACCCGATCAAAATGAGTGATATTTTTCTGCCACATGCAGTCATCCTGTGGGAGGCCAGTGAGTGTCATTCTAGTCAACGCAGCCAGGTAATTGTTTGATAAGGGTATGATTTTTGCTTGCTAGCAGCATCACATATCACGAGGAGATGGTGTTGAACTTCCTGACGGCTCACTCTCTTGCAGAGACGACATTGCTGGCCGCCCAACAGATAGCTGAACGGCTGCTCGCTCAATCACCTCGCTCTCCTTCGTTGTTGCTGGTCTATTTTACCCAAGCTCACGATGCTGCGGTACTGCGGCATGCACTCAAGGCCCACTTTCCCGATGCCCGCCTGCTCGGCTGCAGCTCCTGCTGCGGGATCCTGACCCAGACCGGCTACCATGCCCGGCTTGGCTGTAGCCTGGCCGTTGCCGCACTCTATGACGACAGGGGGGCCTACGGTGTGGCGGGTCAGATTGGAGCGACGCCGGATGTGCGCCAGCTGCTGCGCAGTGCCATCGCCGATGGCGGCCGCCCGGGCGAGTTGCCGCAACTCATCTTGCTGCATACCAGCCCTGGGCTGGAAGAGGCTGTGTTGGCGGGGATCGAGGCGGAGTTCGGCGCGACTGTTCCCGTCGTCGGCGGCTCGGCGGCGGATGATGGGGTGACCGGTGACTGGCAGCTGTGCTGGAGCGAGGGGGAGGGGCAGCAGGGTTGCGTGCTGGCGGTGCTCTATCCGGATTGTCAGTTGGCCTTCCAGTTTCATTCCGGTTATGTGCCCACCGAGCGGCATGGCATCATTACCGCGCTGGATGGGCGCGAGGTGCTGACCATCGACCACGAGCCAGCGGCCCGGGTGTATGCCCGCTGGACCGAGCGCGAAGCACCCTGGCGAGTGGGCCCCATCCTGAGGGAGACCACGCTCTCCCCGCTGGCCCGTCAGGTCGGCATGCTCGATGACATGCCTTATTACAAACTTTCTCATCCCGAGGCAGTGACCGAGCGGGAGGGGTTGCGCCTGTTTACCGAGACCCGGCTGGGGGAGCGCTTGCAACTGATGCACAGCAGCCAGGAAGGCTTGCTGCAGCGCAGCCTGAACGCGGTGCGGATCGAGCCTGAATATGGCATGGTGGGCAACGTGCAGCCCTTCGGGGCGCTGGTGGTCTTCTGCGCCGGCTGCCGGCTGGCGCTAGGAGAGAGTCTGAACGACGTCGTCGACCAGTTTCGTGACAGGTTGGGGGAGATCCCCTTCATTACTGCCTTTACCTTCGGCGAGCAGGGACGTCTGCCCCATGGTGAGCTGGCCCATGGCAACCTCATGGTGTCGAGCGTCATCTTCCTCGATAGTTGACTGGGTGCTGAACACAAAATGATAGGCAATAGCGAACTCGAAGCGCTGGGTGACAAGCTGCAGACCACGCTGGTGGAGCTGGTGCGTTGCCGGGAGCGGGAGGCCAAATACCGCCAGGAGTCGCAAGCCTTGCTGTGCGGGGTGGCAACGCTGGCTGAGGCTCAGAGCCTGGAGCAGGTGCTGGACAGCCTCATCCTGGCGCTCAAACCCTTCATCGGCTTCGAGCAGGCGGATGTGGTGGCTTGGGGCGCCGCGAGCGGCACCACTCATCTGAGTACCCAACCAGACGAGGTGGGGCGTCCCTGGTCGCTGACGCCTCTCTTCTCCCGCGCCATCGCAGGAGAAACTCTGGTCATCTATGATCCGGCCCAGTTGCCGGAGCTCGCCCCCCTGGCTGACACCGCCGGTTGGGCCAGCGTCATGATGACGGGTCTGCAGGCTCCCGGTTTTTCCGGTGTCCTCATCTGCCGCCATCACGCGGCTGGTACCTTCGATCTCAAGAGTAAGGCGGCGATGCAGCGCTGCCGTCCCCTTATCTCCCAGGCGTTGGTCAACATCGCCTATCGGGCTCGCCTGCAAGAGCAGGTCGATCTCAAGACCCTGGCACTGCAGGCGAGCGAGCAGCGCTTTCGCAGCTTCGCGGCCATGGCGTCCGACTGGTTCTGGGAGACGGACCCCGAGCACCGACTCAGCTATGTGTCAGCCCCGGGCTATCAGGGGGAAGTGCTCATCCGCCAGACCGGTCGCAGCCTCCATGACTTTGCCCATGACAAACAGGATCCCGAGTGGTGCAAGTACCGGCACCTGATCGCTCGCCATCTGCCCGTACGGGCGATCCGCGCCCAGGTTACCCTGGCCAGCGGCCCCTGCTGGATGGAGATCAACGCCGAACCTTGCTTCGATACCAGTGGCGTCTTCATCGGCTATCGGGGGACGGCCCGGGAGATAGGCAACCAGATCCGCCGGGAGCAGGAGCTGGCACGTGCCCGGGATGAGGCCGAGACGGCCAACCGCGCCAAGTCGCAGTTTCTGGCCATGATGACCCATGAGATCCGCTCCCCCATGAATGCGGTGCTGGGGATGCTGGATCTGCTCCAATATGGACGGCTCGAGACGCCGCAACAGGCCCTGCTCGGCCATGCCACCCATTCGGCGCATCTGCTGCAAACAATCATCGACGATGTGCTCGACTTCTCGAAGATTGAATCTCACACCCTGGCACTGCACTGCGAGCCGTTTCAGCCCGCCCGGTTGTGTCAGGCGTTGGTGGAGCCTCTGCAGGAGCAAGCCTGCGCCAAGGGCATCCGGTTGGATTGGCAACTGGATGAGAGCTTGCCGGGTCAGTTGCAGGGCGACGCCGTCCGTTTATCCCAGGTGATCGGCAACCTGCTCGGTAACGCGGTGAAGTTTACCGCCGCCGGTCAGGTGCAGCTCGTGCTGGGATGGCAGGATGAACGGCTGAGGGTCTCGGTGACCGACACTGGGATAGGCATCTCGCCCGAAGATCAGGCGTTATTGTTCGAGCCGTTTTATCAGGTCGACAGCTCGGCCACCCGCCGCTTCTCCGGATCCGGACTCGGGCTTGCCATCAGCCGGCGGCTGGTGCAATTGATGGGAGGCGAAATTTACCTGCATAGCCGCCTTGGACAAGGCAGTTGTTTCTGGTTCGAGTTGGCCGACATGGCGGCGCCTTGCGCCGAACTTGTCAGCACCGCCAACGATGAGCTCTCCATGCTGGATCTGGACGTGCTGGTGGTAGAGGACAGCCCGGTCAATCAGCTGGTGGTGTCGCTCATGCTGCAGAAACTGGCGTGCCGGGTGAGGCTGGTGGCCAATGGTCTGGAGGCGTTGGCACAGGTCAGCGAGAAGCGACCCGATCTTATATTGATGGACATGCGGATGCCGCAGATGGATGGGCTGGAGGCGACCCGTCGATTGCGTGAAATGGGGTATGAGATGCCGATAGTGGCCTTGACGGCCAATGCGATGACGGAAGACAGGGCGCGTTGCCTGGGGCAGGGAATGGATGACTTCCTGGCCAAACCCATCAGTCTGATCCGTCTGCGCAACTGTCTGTTGCGTCATTGCAGGACAAGCTGAGCGAATTTTGGATAAAAAAATGGTCAACCTGGTGGTTGACCAATTCTTCAGCAAATACTGAAGAGAGCACGGGATAAATCGGGTTGTACGGTCCTATATGAAAAAACCGTGCCAACTTGTCATAACCTGTTATTGCGGCTTGCAGCTGAGCTATGTGTTATTTATTCTGCCAGCTCGTTGCAAAATGCGAATTATTATTTCTCATTGTAAGAATTATCGCATTTTGCAAAACACTTCGTGACTCACTGTGCGATCAGTCGGCGCAAAAACTGGCGCGCCGCTTCACTGTTTTGTTTGGCAATCAACATCTGTTTTTCATAGATAGGCATGGGCAGGATCTCGAGCCAGCGCTGGCAGAGCCAGGCTGCGTCGTCAAACTGCTTGTCCGGATAGAGCTCATCCAGTTCAGGATATTGCTCAAACACCTCCCTCAATCTGCTGACCAGTTGCTTGTCACTGAAATCCGAGTGGGCACTCGGCCAGTTGGGCAGCGTTTCTACTCGGGCGTGACGCAAACCCGTCTCGTCAGTCTCCATTTCATGAATGGAAAATCGTTCCAGACCCAGTACGGTAACCCCGAGCAGGCCATCGTTGAGGGTATAAAAATCCGTTACCTTGACCCGGGTGCCCACCGGCAGGATCCGCCCGCAAGCGCCCGTGCTGGTCGTTTCCTCCATGACGATGCCAAAGCCTCGATCATCGATGAACGACTCCTTGAGCATCTGCAGGTGGCGCGGTTCGAACAGGCGCAGGGGGAGTTTTCCGCCCGGCAGTATGTGTGAGGGTAAGGGGAACAGTGCCAAGGGTTGAAGTTTCATGTTCCATCCTCCGAATAAGTCGCATCTGAATATGACAATGCAGTGACTGTGCCAGAGGGTGAAGAAAACGGCCCGTCGGGGCCGTCGAGGGAGAGTTTATTTTAATTTGTATTTAAAATCAGTTGGTTATGGAAGTAATGATTATTGGCTTCACGATGAACTCTGATGGGATACGGATGAGTTTTAAGGGGCTCGAACATGCCCCGTCTGCAGAATGGGGCATCATTTGCATATTGCAAACACGCTCCCTGCAAAATGCCCGTCTGTCGTTATCTACCCGATGAGGAAAAGAACCATCCGAGGCCATGGTCATGGCAGTTCAGACCAGTGATGTGGTGCGATGATTGAGTCCTTCCAACATCAAGGCGGAGATCTCGTCATACATTTGTGACCAGGCGTCGGCCAGTTCGGGTTTGAAGCTCTCTCCCAAGCGCCGTGCCAGTACCGTCGTCAGTGCCTGCTTCAGCAGCGCGAACTGGTGTGGCTCCACGTTGAACTTTTGATGCCTGCGACCGAGATCCCTGATGATGAAACCCAGGGCATCCAGCTGCTCCAGGCTGGTGATCACCGTGTTCAGCGTCTCCGATACCTTGGCGATCGGCATTCCCGAAGGATCGGGAAAGAGGTTGATCAATTCCGGCGACAGTCGGAACAGCTCCTCATACACCTCCAGCACGTAGGTGTGATTCAACGCCGTGACCTTGCCCCATGCCTTCTGTACCAGTTCGATCTGTGCGGTAGTCATGTCGCCCGTCCTCCATCTGTGGTCGCATGAACATAATAATGCAATAACTCAATAAGGTGTGGCGAGGTGAGATTATTTCATGTGCCCCGGTATCGGGCTCATCGGAGGGAGAGGTTTTGGTGCCGCAGCCAGCAAAGGCCCCGAGGTGACGGGGCCTGATGTGGGCAAGGATGCCGCCTGCTGAGCTATGTAGGGGGCGCTTAGTTGCGCTGCTCCAGATACATGACGGCGGCTTCTACCCGGCTCTGGGCCTCGAGCTTCTTGAGCAGGCTCTTGACGTGAACCTTGACGGTCCCTTCGGAGATATGCAGCACGGAGGCGACCTGCTTGTTGGAGAGACCCTTGGCGATCTCGCGCAGGATCTGCATCTCGCGTCGGGTCAGGCTCTCGAGCTTCTGCTGCAGGTGATCCAGCTCGTAGATGTTTTCCAGGTAGGGGCGCAGCGGCTCGCTCAGGATCTGCTTGCCGGTCATGACATCGGCCAGCTGGCCCAGCAGCATATCCGGCTCGGTATCTTTGAGCAGGTAACCATCGGCGCCGGCCTTGAGCAGGGCAACCACATCCTGACGGGCATCGGAGACGGTCAGGATCACCACCCGGGAGGTGACTTCCTCGGCCCGCAGTGCCTTGAGGGTATCGAGACCGGACAGGCCCTTCATGTTGAGATCGAGCAGAATAAGATCCGGTTCGGACTCCTTGGCCATGGCCACGGCATCAGTCCCGTTGGAAGCTTCACCTATCACCTCGAGGTTATCTTCCAACTCCAGCAGTTGCACAATCCCTTTGCGCATGAGGGGATGGTCATCCACGACCAGAACACTATATTTCATCTCGTCCATCAGGCGTCTCTTGTTAGGCTGGTGGGAAAGGTCAGGTGTACACGGGTGCCTCCGGACGGCAGCTCACTGATGGTCAACTGACCGTGCAACTTGCTGGAGCGCTCGTTCATGATGCTAAGACCGTAGTGATTGACCGCGGAGCTCGCGCTCCCAATTCCGACACCATCATCTGAAATCTGAACCTGGATGTTACCATCAGCGAGGGTCTCACAGCTAACCTCAATCAGCTGTGCGCCCGCATGTTTGATGGCATTGAGCACTGCCTCACGGATCAGCTGCAGGATATGGATGTGCTGTCCGGCCTCGAGGTCGGTATCGGAAAGACCGTATTGGAGCCTTATCTCGGCACCGGTCTGGGGTTTGAGCTGCTCCAGCATGACGGCGATGGCTTCCCCGAGATTGGCGTCCCCTATGCTGAGGCGGAAGGTGCCGAGCAGCTCGCGCAATTGGGTGTAAGCGTTGCTGAGTCCCTCATCGATCTGCTGCATGGCTGCCTCGGCCTTGCCATGATCGCCCTTGGCGACGGAGCGCTTGAGCAGGGTGGACTGGATCTTGAGGTAGGAGAGCGCCTGGGCCAGGGAGTCGTGCAGCTCGCGGGCGATGACGGCTCGCTCTTCCATCAAGAGCAGACGCTGATGTTGTAGCAGGGTCTGATCCTTGTGCAGCACCTGGGCCAGCAGCATGGAGAAGTTCTTCATCAACCGCTCGTCGATGGGGTGGCTGCTTATCATGTCGAGCCGTCCGTACTCCTGATCGTCCATCTGCAGATAGAAGCTCACCAGGGTATCCAGATCGCCGGGCCAGCCCTTTCGTCCCGTGATATAGACCGGCATGGCGTTGTGTTCGAAGCGGGTCAGCCGGATGTAATCGATGTGTTGATGGGCGGCGGCCCGCTCCAGCAGCTTTTGCAGAGTGCGTCGACTCAGCGGCGCCGCATGCAACTTCTGAGCGGTGGAATAGAGGAAGGAGAGGGTGTCGTTGGCCTGTTGCAGCTTGGCCGTCTTCTCCTCGACCTTGCTACCGAGCTCCCGGTAGAGCTTGCCGAGTTCATCCGCCATGGTGGCAAAGGCGCCCGACAGCTCCCCCAGCTCGTTGTCACAGTGGGGGGGGAGGGTTAGATCGAACTCCTGACGCTGGATCTGGCGGGCACAATAGACCAGCTGATTGAGCGGGGCGACCACTTGCTGGCGAGTGAAACGCACCGTGAACCAGGCGATGGTGATGATGGAGAGCAGGCCCAGCCCTTCCGCCAGGGCCAGCATGCGCACCTTGAACTCGACGTGATACTGCATCTGGTTGACGAAGTCATCGATGGCGGCGACAAACTGCTCCGTGTTGTCGGTGTAACGCCTCGGCGTCGCATTCTCGATGTGCTCGCGCATCACCTGCCATTGCAGCAGCACCTCGCCATAGGTGCGGCGCAGGGAAGCAGGGGTGATCCAGCGCTGGGTCTCCTGCAACTCATGGGCGTGCAGGGTCTGCTCGAACTGGGCGAGCCGCCCGAGCACTGCCTGATCTTTCTCTATCTCGTAGGCCATGCGATAGGCCTGCATCCGCAGGGAGCCGGACAGATTGATGGCCTTGGCGTCGGGTACCGAATAGAACAGGGTGACCATGGCCACCAAGGCGATCAGGCTCGCCATGAACAGGATGAGCACCATGGAGCGGCCGATGGCGCTGCTGACCGAGTGCACTTTGAACCACTTTCCCATACCGATTGGATTCCCTCGGATCAGACAATAACCCCACAAAGTAGCATGGGAGTGTACTCCAACTTGTGCTAGCATCGAAAAACTAGATGAACTCCGAGCTGTTTTGCCTAAGTCCTTGAGATAGGGGGAAACAGCCGTCAGCCGATGTTCGAGCTGTAAGGGTCAGGAAAGAAATGCCCTGGCCTCCCGTATTTGGAAAGGTGTTTATGTTGCCACTTGAAGATGGTTTTTCCCGTCGTTTTTACTATTTGCGCCTGTCTGTCACCGACGTGTGCAATTTCCGTTGTACCTACTGCTTGCCCGACGGCTATCGGCCTCCGACAGGGGACAAGGAGGGACGCAAGTCGTTTCTCTCCCTGGAGGAGATCCGCCGTGTCGTGTCTGGCTTTGCCGCCATGGGCACCCGCAAGGTGCGCCTGACCGGCGGCGAACCGTCCCTGCGTCGTGATTTCACCACCATCATCGAGACAGTGGCCAACACGCCCGGGATCGAGAAGGTGGCCATGACCACTAACGGTTATCGCTTGAAAGAGCGCGCCCAAGAGTGGTTCGATGCGGGCCTGACAGCGCTCAATGTCAGCGTCGACAGCCTGGATCCCCGCCAGTTTCACCAGATTACCGGCGAGAACAAGCTGGCGGAGGTGATGGAGGGCATCGAGGCGGCGCTGGCCGCCGGCTTCAAGTCGGTGAAGATCAATGCGGTGCTGCTCAAGGGGCTCAACGATCACCAGCTGGATGCCTTTCTGGCCTGGATCAGGCACAAGCCCATCGAGCTGCGTTTCATCGAGCTGATGCAGACCGGCGAGATGGACAGCCTGTTTCGCGATCACCACACCAGCGGCGAGCTCATCAAGCAGCAGCTGCTTGGCAATGGCTGGGTACAGCAACTGCGCGGGGTAGATGACGGCCCGGCCCAGGTGTTCATGCATCCGGAATCCCAAGGCGGGGTGGGGTTGATCATGCCCTACAGCAAGGATTTCTGCGCTGGCTGCAATCGGCTGCGGGTCTCCTCGGTGGGCAAGCTGCACCTGTGCCTGTTTGGCGACCATGGGGTCGAGCTGCGGGATCTGTTGAACGCCGATGCTCAGCAAGATGAGCTGCAACAGCGGATCCGCCATGCCCTCACCGGCAAGGCCGCGACCCACCGTCTGCACGACGGCAACGCCGGCATGACTCCTCACCTCGCTTCCATCGGTGGCTGAGATGTTGATCTCCCGCACAAAAATAGCCACCGATTAATAAGCAATCCTCCCATAGGGGTAATTTGGTTTGCCCCGATTGCTGCTTATTGCGCCAAGGGTTTGATCCAGCGCAAGAATCCCCCCTGTTTATCCCCCTAGTGGTATATCGCTGGACTTGTCAGAGTCGCAATATACACCCACGCTTCTAATAGGTATTAAAAATACCAGTCACTGTCTTCGCTCTCGTGTTCTGTCCCTGAAAAAAGGAGTCGATATGCCGGATGGGGTCAACCTGTCACGCCGTAGTCTGTTTCGAGGACGACTGAGCCCGACCGAGCCCAAGGTGCAGCTGCCTTGGTCCGTTTCCTGGGCCGACTTTGTGGCCGATTGCACCCGTTGTGGTGATTGCTTGGTGGCCTGCCCCGAGCAGATCTTGGTCAAGGGGGATGGTGGCTTTCCGACGGTGGATTTTCTGCGCGGCGAATGCACCTTCTGCACCGACTGTGTGACCGCCTGCCAGGCGCCGATATTTCGGCCGACCACCCAGGCGCCGTGGGATTATGTGGCCCACATCGAAGCTGGTTGCTTGGCCAGTGCCCAGGTCTTCTGCCAGCGTTGCCAGGACAGCTGTGAGCTGCAGGCGATCCGTTTTTCCCCCCAGCTGGGGCGAGTCCCAACCCCCAGCGTTGATAGCGAGCTGTGCAATGGCTGTGGCGCCTGCGTCGCGGATTGCCCGGTTGGCAGCATCAGGATCGGAGTTCGCCATGGCGACGCGCCGACAGGAAGCAAGCGATGAGCAAGTTGGAAAATAATATGAACCGAGAAGAGTTTCACGTATCTAGCCTGGTGGTGCTGACCCAGCCTGCACTGCGTCATCGGCTCGCCGAGCAGATAGCCGCCCTCAAGGGGGCCGAGATCCACGCCGTCAGCGATGAAGGCAAGCTGGTGGTGACCCTGGAGGGGCCGAGCCAACGCCCTATCATGGATGCCATCGACGCCATTAATGCGCTGCCGGGAGTGCTCTCCGCCGCGCTCATCTACCATCAGTTCGATGAATCCGATGCCCAATGTGAGGAATAAAGAGTCATGAGACTGAGCCAGCGCGGCTTCTCATGATGCAGGTGATGCGGGGCTCTGTGCTGCCTTTATCTACCAATAGCTCGATGAATTCGATGTGCAATAACAAGGAATGACGCGTCATAAGGCTGAGCCAACGGGATCCATCAGGATGGCGGCCATTGATGCGATAAAAGCGATGCCGGGTGTGTTGTTCACCGCCTGAGCGACTACCAGATCGATACACTCGACAACTTACGCGATAAGCAAAGTGAGGATATGCCATGAAGCTGAGTCGACGCGACTTTATGAAGGCCAACGCGGTGGCTGCAGCCGCTGCTGTGGCCGGTGTCAGTGCCCCCACCCTGGCGGCGAACCTGATCACCAGTACCGACAAGACCGCCATCACCTGGGACAAGGCGCCGTGCCGCTTCTGCGGTACCGGTTGTTCTGTGCTGGTGGGCTCTCAGGGTGGCCGCGTCGTCGCGACCCAGGGCGATCCCGATGCCCCGGTCAACCGTGGCCTCAACTGCATCAAGGGCTACTTCCTGTCGAAGATCATGTACGGCCAGGACCGGCTGACTCAGCCCATGCTGCGCATGACCAACGGCAAATTCGACAAGAACGGTGACTTCGCCCCCATCAGCTGGGATCAGGCGTTCGACATCATGGCCGAGAAGTTCAAGGCCACCCTCAAAGAGAAGGGCCCGACCGCCGTCGGCATGTTCGGCTCCGGCCAGTGGACAGTGTGGGAAGGTTACGCCGCCTCCAAGTTGATGAAGGCCGGTTTCCGCTCCAACAACCTGGATCCCAACGCCCGTCACTGCATGGCTTCGGCCGTGGTCGGTTTCATGCGCACCTTCGGTATGGATGAGCCCATGGGCTGCTACGACGACATCGAGCAAGCCGACGCCTTCGTGCTGTGGGGCTCCAACATGGCCGAGATGCACCCCATCCTCTGGTCACGGATGTCCGATCGCCGCCTCTCCAATCCGGACGTGCAGGTGCACGTGCTCTCCACCTTCGAGCATCGCAGCTTCGAGTTGGCCGACAACGGCATGGTGTTCACGCCGCAGACCGATCTCGCGATCCTCAACTACGTCGCCAACTACATCATCCAGAACGACAAGGTGAACTGGGAGTTCGTCAACAAGCACACCCAGTTCCGCAAGGGCGTCACCGACATCGGCTACGGCCTGCGTCCGACCAACCCGCTGCAGCAGCAGGCGAAGAACCCGGACAGTGGCGAATCCACCCCCATGAGCTTCGATGATTTCGCGAAATTCGTGGCGGATTACGACGTGGATTCGGTCTCCAAGCTCTCCGGCGTCTCCAAGGACAAGCTGGAAAAACTGGCGCAACTTTATGCCGACCCGAGCAAGAAGGTGGTCTCCTACTGGACCATGGGCTTCAACCAGCACACCCGTGGCGTCTGGGCCAACAACCTCTGCTACAACATCCACCTGCTGACCGGCAAGATCTCCACCCCGGGCAGCGGTCCCTTCTCCCTGACCGGCCAGCCGTCCGCCTGTGGCACCGCCCGCGAAGTGGGCACCTTCGCCCACCGTCTGCCTGCCGACATGGTGGTGACCGAGCCCAAGCACCGCGCCATTGCCGAGAAGATCTGGAAACTGCCGGAAGGCACCATCCCGGACAAGGTGGGCTATCACGCCGTGCTGCAGAGCCGCATGCTCAAAGACGGCAAGCTCAACGCCTACTGGGTGATGTGCAACAACAACATGCAGGCCGGTCCGAACATGAATGAAGAAGGGCTGCCCGGTTATCGCAACCCGGCCAACTTCATCGTGGTGTCCGATCCGTACCCGACTGTGACCGCCCAGGCTGCCGATCTCATCCTGCCCACCGCCATGTGGGTGGAGAAAGAGGGTGCCTATGGCAACGCCGAGCGCCGCACCCAGTTCTGGCACCAGCAGGTCAAGGCGCCGGAAGGGGCCAAGTCCGACTTGTGGCAGCTGATGGAATTCTCCAAGCGCTTCACCGTGGACGAGGTTTGGCCGGCGGAGCTTATCGCCAAGCAACCCGAGCTCAAGGGCAAGACCCTCTATGAGGTGCTCTACAAGAACGGTCAGGTCGATCAGTTCCCGAAAGAGCAGAGCAAGGGCGTGCTGAACGACGAGGCAGAACACTTCGGCTTCTACGTGCAGAAGGGGCTGTTCGAGGAATACGCCAGCTTCGGCCGTGGTCACGGTCACGATCTGGCGCCGTTCGATCAATACCACGAGGCGCGCGGCCTGCGCTGGCCCGTGGTGGACGGCAAGGAGACCCTGTGGCGCTATCGCGAAGGCTTCGATCCTTATGTGAAGGCGGGCGAGGGCGTGCGTTTCTATGGCAAACCCGATGGCAAGGCGGTGATCTTCGCGCTGCCCTATGAGCCAGCCGCCGAAGCGCCGGACAAGGAATACGACATGTGGCTCTCCACCGGCCGGGTGCTGGAGCACTGGCACACAGGCTCCATGACCCGCCGCGTGCCCGAGCTCTATCGCGCCTTCCCGGATGCGGTGCTGTTCATGCACCCGGAAGATGCCAAGGCCCGGGGTGTGCGCCGTGGGGAAGAGGTGATCGTCTCCTCCCGCCGCGGTGAGGTGAAGACCCGCGTCGAGACCCGTGGTCGTAACAAGCCGCCAAAAGGCCTGGTGTTCATGCCCTTCTTCGATGCGAGCCAGCTGGTCAACAAGCTGACCCTGGACGCCACGGATCCGCTCTCCAAGGAGACGGATTACAAGAAGTGCGCCGTCAAGGTCATGAAGGCCTAAGGCGGGGCGCGGGGGATGAGTCGCAGCCGTCGCCAGTTCCTGGCCGATCTCGCCAAGGGGGCCTGCGGTGTGGGCCTGCTTGGTGCAGGGCTCGGCGGGGTGGCGCGCCAGCAGGCGCACGCCGTGCCTGCCCAGGCGCTGCGACCGCCGGCGGCACTGACGGAGGCCGAGTTTCTCGGCGCCTGCGTGCGCTGTGGGCTCTGTGTTGAGGCCTGTCCTTACGACACCCTCAAGCTTGCCAGGCTGCTCGAACCCGTGACCACGGGCACTCCCTACTTCGAGGCGCGTGCCGTGCCCTGCGAGATGTGTGAAGACATTCCCTGCGTGGTGGTCTGCCCGAGCGGGGCGCTGGACCCGGCCATGACCGACATCGATCAGGCGCGGATGGGGGTGGCGGTGCTCATCGACCATGAGACCTGCCTCAACTATCTGGGTCTGCGCTGCGATGTCTGTTATCGGGTCTGTCCCTTGATCGACAAGGCGATCACGCTCGAGCTGGTGCGTAATCCGCGCACCGGCAAGCACGCCATGTTCCTGCCGACCGTGCACAGCGATGTTTGCACCGGTTGTGGCAAGTGCGAGCACGCCTGCGTGCTGGAGACGGCGGCCATCAAGGTGGTGCCCCCTCAGCTCGCCAAAGGGGAGCTCGGTCATCATTACCGGCTCGGCTGGGAAGAGAAGCGCAAGGCGGGCAAGTCGCTCATCGGTGAGCGGCTCAGTCTGCCGACCCGCACCCCGGAGGGATCATGAGCGGTTACCCGGGACAGGAGGCGAGGGCACGGCTCGGCTGGTGGCGGTCACACCGCTTCCTGCTGCTGCGTCGTCTGACGCAGTTCGGCGTGCTGGGGTTGTTCCTGCTGGGGCCACTCGCGGATCTCTGGATCCTCAAGGGGAATCTCTCGAGCTCCCTGCTGCTGGAGACGGTGCCGCTGGCGGATCCGCTCACCCTGTTGCAGTCGGTCGCGGCGGGCCACTGGCCCCTCGCCACCCTGTGGCTCGGGGCGGCCATAGTGCTGCTGGGGTACTGGCTGGTCGGGGGCCGGGTGTTCTGTTCCTGGGTCTGTCCGGTCAACCTCGTCACCGATGCGGCTGCCTGGTTGCGCGCCCGGCTCGGTCTCAAGGGCAACGGCCAGTTCAGCCGCAACACGCGTTACTGGTTGCTGGCCATGGTGCTGGTCGCCCCGGTCGTCACCGGTGTGCTGGTGTGGGAGCTGGTCAACCCGGTTTCCCTCGCCCTGCGCGGCCTGCTGTTTGGCATGGGGGCGGGCTGGGGTCTGCTGGTGGCGCTGTTCCTGTTCGACCTCTTCGTGGTGGAGCGGGGCTGGTGTGGTCACCTCTGTCCGGTGGGGGCCTTCTATGCCCTGGTCAACCGGGTCGGATTTATCAAGTTGTCAGCCAGGGGGCGTGAGCGTTGCAGCAACTGCATGGATTGTTATGCGGTCTGCCCCGAGCGTCCCATTCTGCGCGGCCCGGTTCACGGTGCCAGGCGCGGTCACGGGCCCTTGATTGCGGCTCAGGAGTGCACAAATTGCGGCCGTTGCATCGATGTCTGCGCGGAGCAAGTTTTTGAAATCACTGTAGGTTTTGCCGTCAAGGCAGAGACAATGTCGGAGAACAAATAATGAAAAAGCTGATTGGAGCAATGCTGGCCTGCCTGATGGCGGGTTCCTTGATGGCGGCAGTCCCCGAGGTTACCAACAGCACGGGGGGCATCAAGTCGGAGCGAGGCAGCACGGATCTCGCGGCCGAGGCCGATCCCGCCCCGCTGAAGAACTACCGCAAGGACGGCGACATCTACGATCGCCAGTACATGCATCAGCCTCCGCTGATCCCCCACGACATCCGCAACTACGAGGTGGATAACAAGGTCAACAAGTGCCTGGCCTGCCACAGCTTCAAGAATGCCAGCCGCATGAAGGCCCCCAAGATCAGCCCGACTCACTTCGAGACCCGTGACGGCATGACCCTGGGTGAGGTCTCTCCCCGCCGCTACTTCTGCCTGCAGTGCCATGTGCCGCAAGCGGATGCCAAGCCGCTGGTGGAAAACACCTTCAAGCCCGTCGAAGCCCTGAACTGAGGAATCCACAGATGAAATTACCCGGCTTTTTGCAGTGCCTTCGGGACACCTTCAAGTCCCCCTTGAATGAAGCCCTGAACTGAGGAGTCCATTGATGAAATTACCTGGTTTTTTGCAGCGACTGTGGACCACCTTCAAGTCTCCCTCAAAGGCCGCCCTCTGGGTGCTGCTGATGATGGGCTTCTTCGGTGGTGTCATCTTCTGGGGGGGCTTCAACACCGCCATGGAAGCCTCCAACACCGAGAAGTTCTGTACCGGTTGTCATGAGATGAAGGACAACGTGTTCGTGGAATACCGCGACACCATTCACTATGCCAACCGCTCCGGCGTGCGCGCCAGCTGCCCGGATTGCCACGTGCCCCACGAGTGGACCTACAAGATCATTCGCAAGGTGCAGGCCTCCAAGGAGCTGTGGGGCATGCTGACCGGCAAGGTGGATACCCGCGAGAAGTTCGAATCCCATCGCCGCGAGATGGCCGAACGGGAGTGGCAGCGCATGAAGGACACGGATTCGAGGGAGTGTCGCAACTGCCACAACTTCGAATACATGGACTTCTCCTTGCAGGGACGTCGCGCCGCCCAGATGCACTCCACCAACCTGGCGAGCGGGGAGAATACCTGTATCGACTGCCACAAGGGCATAGCGCACCAGCTGCCCGACATGACGGGCGTGAAAGGGTTCTAAACCCAATGCCATCGGACCGGCCCTTGCCGGCCCGATGGCATTTCACCTTTATGGACTCATTAACCCCATCTTGCCGCCAACTTTTGATAGAATCCGTCCCCGGTAATGGGGCGCCTGTGCCTGTGTGCATGCACAACCGGCGTGGCCGGCGGATATCTGGCCAGGCAACCGCGTTCATCCCTTCTCCTCTCATGGTCATTGATTGACAGGAATTGTCCTGATGGCATCAAAAAACAGTGAATTCATTCCCCTCAAGATCGCCGTGCTGACGGTCTCCGACAGCCGCACCGCCGCCGACGACAGCTCGGGGGATTATCTGGTATCGGCCCTGACTCAGGCCGGACATCACCTCGCCGATCGGGCGCTGTGCGCCGACAACCTGTTCCGCGTGCGGGCTCAGGTCAGCGACTGGATCGCCGGCGAGGCGGTGCAAGTGGTGCTGGTCAACGGTGGCACCGGCTTCAACGAGCAAAACCGGGTGCCGGAAGCGGTCGGTGTGTTGTTCGAGCGCACAGTGCAGGGCTTTGGCGAGATGTTCCGTCAACTCTCCTTTGCCGAGATCAAGGGCTCTGCCATGCAGAGCCGGGCACTGGCGGGGCTGGCCAATCGCACCCTCATCTTCTGCCTGCCGGGCTCCACCGGCGCCTGCCAGCTCGGCTGGGAGCAGTTGATCCGGGAGCAGCTCGATGCCCGTACCAAGCCGTGCAACTTTGTCTCCCATCTTTGAATCGCGGCGCGTGTCAGCACGCGCCATCCACTCCAGCTCTCAAGCAGGGGAACAGTGATGAACCTGACCCATCTCAACCAGAGCGGTGAAGCTCACATGGTGGACGTCACCGACAAGCAGGTCACGGAGCGGGAAGCCCGCGCCGAAGCCTTCGTGACCATGGCCCCCGCCACCCTGGCTCTGATCCTGAGCGGTCAGCACCACAAGGGGGATGTGTTCGCCACCGCCCGCATCGCCGGCATCATGGCGGCCAAGAAGACTGCCGACCTCATTCCCCTCTGCCATCCGCTGGCCCTCACCAAGGTGGAGGTAGAGATAGAACCCCAGTCCGAGCACAATAGGGTCCACATTCGCACCCTCTGCAAGCTCTCCGGCAAGACCGGGGTGGAGATGGAAGCCCTGACCGCCGCCTCGGTGGCGGCGCTCACCATCTACGACATGTGCAAGGCGGTGCAAAAAGACATGGTGATCGAGCAGCTGCGACTGGTGGAGAAGCGGGGCGGCAAGTCCGGCCATTTCCAGCTGGCCAGCCCGTTGGATAACCCCGAGGAGCCAGCATGATCAAGGTACTGTTTTTTGCGCAAGTCAGGGAGCTGGTCGGCTGCGACGAGCTCAGCCTGCCGTGCGACTACCGGGATGCAGAACAGCTGAGAGCCGCGCTGTGCGAGCGCGGCGACAAGTGGGCGCTGGCGCTGGAATCCGGCAAGCTGCTGGTGGCGGTGAATCAGACCCTGGTGCCGCTGGAGACGGCCCTTGTCGATGGCGACGAGGTGGCCTTCTTCCCCCCCGTGACCGGAGGCTGAGCCATGTCCAACGAGCTGCGCAGTGACGCCGTCGACCGCATCTTGGTGCAGCGGGCCGACTTCTCCCTCGGGCAGGAGTACGAGCGGCTCGCCGCCCGCCACGACACAGGGGCCATCGTCACCTTCGTCGGCAAGGTGCGCGACTTCAATCAGGGGGAGCAGGTCTTGGGGCTGGCCCTCGAGCACTACCCCGGCATGACCGAGAAGGCGCTGGCCGATATAATCGCGCAGGCGCGCACCCGCTGGCCGCTGCAGGAGTGCACCCTCATTCACCGCATCGGCGAGCTGCTGCTCGGCGATCAAATTGTGCTGGTGGCGGTGAGCAGCGCCCATAGAGACGCTGCGTTTGAGGCTTGTCACTTCATCATGGATTTTTTGAAGACCCGGGCGCCGTTCTGGAAGAAGGAGCTGACCGCCGAGGGGATACAACGCTGGGTCGAGGCCAAGGAGAGCGACAACGCCGCCGCGGCCCGCTGGCAGTCAGGGGAATAGGCCCCGTCACAGGATCTGGTCACGAAGGATCCGCAACCAGGAGTAAGGGAATGAAACCGCTGTTATCTGTTGTCATGCTGGGGATCTGCGCCGCGGCGCTGCACACCACCGCCGTGCAGGCCGATGAGGTCAAGGTCGCCGTGGCCGCCAACTTCAAGGGCACCATAGAGCGTATCGGCAAGGACTTCACCGCCAAGACGGGCCACACCCTGGCCATCTCCTCCGCCGCGACCGGGGTGCTCTACACCCAGATCACCCACGGAGCCCCCTTCGATCTCTTCCTCTCCGCCGATGTGAAGACTCCTCAGAAACTGGAAGCTGAAGGCAAGGGCAGCGAGCGCTTCACCTATGCCATCGGCCAGCTGGGCCTGTGGAAGAAGGGCGGTCCGGCACCCGATGAGGCCACCCTGCGCGACTGGAAGGGCAACCTCGCTATCGCCAACCCGAAAACCGCGCCTTATGGCACCGCCGCCATGGCGACCCTGGCACACCTCAAGATCGATCCCAAGCAGTATCGTCTGCTGACCGGTACCAACATCGGCCAGACCTGGCAGTTCGTTGACACCGGCAACGCCGAGATGGGCTTCGTCGCCTGGGCCAACCTGGTGGAAGCGGGCAAGACAGGGGAAGCCTGGGCCGTGCCGAACGCCTTCTATCCTGCCATTGAGCAGCAGGGCCTGGTCCTGAAGAAGGGCGAAGCGGTCGATGCCCTGGTGGCCTGGCTCAAGGGCCCGGGCCAGGAGCAGATCAAGGCCGCGGGTTATGCCCTGCCGCAATGATGGCATGAGAGCTGACCCCGTATGGTGACTGGCCGGCCCCTGGGCCGGCCAGTCTGCAAGATAAGGATGCAAAACATGCTGTTGCCTGAATTCGATTTGGGAGCCGGACATGAGTGAAGGGGGTCTGCTCGCGGCGTTTCGCCTGACCCGGAAGCGGCGTCCGGTCACTCATGGCATCCTATTTTTCACCAGAACCGAAGAGGAGACTCTATGAGTGAAGGGGATCTGCTCGCCGTCTGGCTGACCCTGAAACTGGCCGCCAGCACTACCGGCATACTCCTGCTGCTGTCGCCGCCGCTCGCCTGGTGGTTGTCGCGCAGCCAGCACAGGCTCAGACCCGTGGTGGAGGCGCTGGTGGCGCTGCCCCTGGTGCTTCCGCCGACCGTGCTCGGCTTCTATCTGCTGCTCGCCTTCTCCCCCACATACGGCTTCGGCGCCTGGTGGCGGGATACCTTCGGTGCACCGCTCGCCTTCAGTTTCCTCGGCCTGCTGTTCGCCTCCGTCATCTACTCCCTGCCCTTCGTGGTGCAGCCCCTTACCTCCGCCTTCGTCAACATGGGCAACAAGGAGCTGGAAGCGGCCGCGACCCTGGGGCTCGGGCCCTTAGAGCGCTTCTTTCACATCATCTTGCCGATGACGCTGCCGAGCTTCGTGATGGCGGCGGCCCTGGGCTTTGCCCACACCCTGGGGGAATTCGGGGTGGTGCTGATGATAGGCGGTAACATCCCGGGGGAAACCCAGGTGCTCTCCATCGCCCTGTTCGATCACGTGGAAACCATGGATTACCAGAGCGCCCACTATCTGGCCGGTGGCCTGATGGGCTTCTCCCTCGTCATGCTGGTGCTGGTCTATGGGGTATTGCAGCGCAGGCAACGGAGGCTGTTTGGCTGAGGACGAGTTTCATCGAGAGGATATGTTCATCGCAATGCAGAATGCATCACAGCAGTACGAAACAGTCTGTCCTGCCAGTCAGGCACAGTGGCGGGAGTGGCTGCACCGACACCACCTCGAAAGAGAGCAGATCTGGCTCATTTACTACAAGAAGGCATCGAACAAGCCCTCGCTGAGCTGGTCGCAGGCCGTCGATGAAGCACTCTGCTTTGGTTGGATAGACAGCACCAAGAAGAGCCTGGATGGGGATCGTTACATGCAGTTGTTCAGCAGGAGGAAACCCGCCAGCACCTGGTCCAGCATCAACAAGGAGAAGGTCACGAGGCTGGCTGAGCACGCCCTTATCAGCCCCGAGGGGCTCAGGGTCATTGAACTGGCCAAGGGTAACGGCAGTTGGAATAGCTTGGACGAGGTAGAGGCGTTGCTCATCCCGGCCGATCTGGCGCAGGCGTTTGCCAGCCAGCACGGTGCGGCTGAGTGGTTCGAGGCGCTCAGCAAATCGGCGAAAAAAGCGCTGCTGATGCGTCTGCTTCAGGCTAAAAAGGCGGAAACCCGGGCGAAGAGGGTGGCAGAGATAGTGGCCAGCACCTTACCATCCTCGGCCACGCCATCAGTGGCCTGAATCCATGGAGATAAAGTCGGTGATGACCCTCTCGTTGCAGGTGTACCGCCAGTTTGGCGGATTCGAACTCGATTGCGATCTGGCACTGCCCCTTAGCGGCATACTCGGGCTGTTCGGCCCCTCGGGCTGCGGCAAGAGCACCCTGCTGCGGATCATGGCGGGGCTGGATCGCCAACCGCAGGATCGCCTGTGCTGGCAGGCGCGGGAGATGGCCGGCCTGTTGCCTGAGCAGCGCCGTATCGGGCTGGTGTTTCAGGACTCGCGGCTCTTCCCTCACCTGACGGTGCTTGCCAACTTGCGGCTGGCGGCCAAGAAGGGCAGGGGGCGCTGGCAGCCAGAGGAGTTGGCCCAGCGGCTCGGCTTTGCCGAGTTGCTGAGCCAGCCGGCCCACGGTCTCTCCGGTGGCCAGCGCCAGCGGGTGGCGCTGGGGCGGGCCCTGCTGGCCGAGCCGGACTTGCTGCTGCTCGATGAACCCTTCTCGGCGCTGGACAGACGCAGCCGCATTCAGCAGGCCCATGTGCTCAAGGGGTTGCAGCGTGAGAGCGGCATGCCGATGATCTTCGTCAGCCACGCCATGGAGGAGGTGAGCCTGCTGTGCGATCAGCTGGTGTTGCTGGCCGGCGGCAAGGTGGAGGCCCAAGGTCGGCCGAGCGAGATCTTCGCCCGCACCGACCTCTCCCTGGCCAGTCGCGACGATGCCGGCGTCATGCTGGAGACGAGCCTGTCCCACTACGATGCGGCCTCGCAGATGGCGAGCCTGCAGCTCGGGGATCAGCTGCTGATGGTCACCATGGAGCATGCTCCCGACGAGACCGGTCCCCTGCAGATCAAGGTGGCGGGGCGGGATGTGGTGATAGCGACCGCCCCCATAGAGCATTCCAGCCTCTCGAACTGCCTCGAGACCCGTCTGCTCGAGGTGCGTGAGCTGAGGCCGGGGCAAACCCTGTTGCAGTTGACGCTGGGGCAGCAGATACTGCTGGCCCGGATCACCAGCCGCTCCGCCGCACGGCTTGCGCTGATGCCAGGACAGCGGCTCTTCGCCTATATCAAGGCCGTCAGCCTGGTGGGCGAGGGGTAACGAGCACCGGCTCCGGGATCTGGCGCGCAAGCCGTCAGGGGCGGATGTTGAGGCAGGCAGGAGTCGAGAGGAAGAGATCCGTGCGTCGTAATCAGGTAATGAAATCCCACGGGCTGGCCCTGCGCAGTGCAGGAGAAGGCCCCCTGCTGTTGCTGCTGCACGGGCTCGGCTCCTCTAGCCTCGACTGGCAGGCGCAGATAGAGCGCTTCAGCGAACACTACCGGGTGGTGGCGCTGGATCTGCGCGGCCACGGCCAGAGCCTGCAGGAAGGCCCCTTCGACGTCGGCACCTTGGCCGGTGACGTGGCGCGCTGGCTCGACGAACAGCCTGAACCCGCCTGGATAGTGGGCTTGTCGCTGGGGGCCATGGTGGCGCTGGAGCTGGCCCTGCAATTGCCGCACAAGGTGCGCGGGCTGGTGCTGGTCAACGGCTTCAGCGAGTTCCTGCTGGAGACCCCCAAGGATCAGGAGCGCCATGCCATGCGCCTTAAATGGCTGCGCTGGTTCGGCATGCGCCCGCTCGCCTGGTGGCTCGGCCGCGAGCTGTTCCCCGGCCCCGAGCTCGCCCAGGTACGCGCCACTTTCCGCCAGCGCTTCGTGCGCAGCAACAAGAAGAAGACCTATCGGGCCCTGCTCGATGGCCTGCCCGGCTGGTCGGCCCGCGCCCGTCTCGGCCAGATAGTGCAGCCGGTCGCCATCATCTCCACCACCCAGGACTATCTGCCGCTGGCCAAACGGGTAGAACAATTCGCTGCCCTTCCCAACGCCAGCATCCACACCCCCCCAGGTCATCACGCCTGGCCGGCGGAAGATCCCGCCGGATTCAATCATTTGCTTCACCGGATTTTAGAAACTCATTAAACTTGTCGCCCCTTAGCCTTATTCACCGTGTATGGATTGGTCCGATCGCCTTGCCAAGGGCATAAGGCAAGGCAATCGGACCCATTTCGCTCTATCAACAGGGTTTTCCTCATGTCTGAAGTAATAAAAATGGCCATCGATGATGGTTCGACCAACGTCAAGGTGAGCTGGATCGAGAACAAGGTGCTCAAGACCATCATCTCTCCCAACTCTTTCCGTAAAGACTGGAAGAGCGCCGCCTTGCGCAAGGACAAGAAGATCTACAACTACGAGATAGGCAACACCAAGTACACCTATGACGCCACCTCGGACAAGTCCCTGGCGACGACCCATGTGGAGTACCAGTACGACGACCTGAACCTGCTGTCCGTGCATCATGCCCTGTTGCAGACCGGCGTCACCCCGGGGGATGTGGCCATTACCGTCACCCTGCCCATCACCGAGTTCTACAACCCGGATGACTGTCAGCGCAACGAAGAGAAGATTGAGAAGAAGCGCCGCAACCTGATGCGTGCCATCTCCCTGAACAAAGGTGAGCTGTTCAACATCGTCAGCGTCGAGGTGATGCCGGAAAGCCTGCCCGCAGCCCTGTCCCGTCTGGTTGGCTCCGGTTGCAACGAGTTCACCAAGACCCTGGTGATCGACTGCGGTGGCACCACCCTGGACATGGGGATCATCGTCGGTGAGTTTGACGATGTCTCCGATGTGTATGGCAACAACGAGATCGGCGTCTCCATGGTGACTGACGCCACCCGCAAGGCCCTGGCGGCGGCAGACAGCGACTCCAGCTACCTGGTGGCGAACGAGTTCATCAAGCGTCGTCACGACATGAGCTTCGTGCGCGACGTGGTCAATGACGAGAGCCAGATCCCGCGCATCCTCGAGAAGATGCAGAACAAGATCGACGAGCTGGGTTCCCAGGTGGCCCACGAGGCGAAGAAGTTCGCCAAGAACCCGAACCGGGTCTATCTAGTCGGTGGTGGCGCCTCCCTCATCGTTGAGGCGATCAAGAGCGCCTATCCGACCCTGGGTGAGCGGGTCGAGCTGTTGGAAGACGCCCAGTCTGCTCTGGCCCGGGAGATTTGCCTCTACACCACGGAGGAAGAAGAGGTGTATCGGGAAGCGGCCGTGATGGCCGGGGTTGACGATGAGTAGTCAGCTCAAGCGCATGACCTTCTCCATCTACATGGATCCGGGTGCGCTGGAGTCTGACCGCTATGCGGCTGGGGTATTGCAGAGCTGGTATCAAAGGGCCCGCAAGATCCAGGACGGGGTCGAGGAGTTCGATTTCTCCAAGAGCCGCTTCCACAAGGACATCTACCTGTCCGGCATGTTCATGTACGTGCTGGCCCCCAGCCTGTGCAAGGCGGTGGCCAATGCCTTCGGCCCGGAGCAGGTGAGCCTGGCCACCCTGCGCCATGCCTTCGCCAGCTGCGGCTTCGATCTGGGGCAGGGAAGTGATGCCCCGGCTCTGACCGACGCCATGATCGATCAGATAGTGGCCAGGTTGGCTCCCCAGTTGGGTCAGGACAACAGTGCCCAGATACTGGAAGAAATAGTGCAACGCCTGAGCCAGCCTCAGGCCATGCCGGCGTCGGACCAGTTGGTGGATGAGATAGTGAGCCGCCTTGGTGAGCAGCAACCCACCGAACTCTGGGATGAGCTACGCCAGGGATTGCCAGGGGCGCTGGATCACGATCAGCTGGCGGACGCCATCGCAGGCAAGCTGCCTGCGATGGGGGTTGAGACGGATCTGGCGCCACTGCAGAACAGCCTGGCGCTGCTCTCTCGCCAGCTGGAGGAGCAATCCAAACTCATTCGTGAGCAGCATCGGCTGATCCAGCGATTGGCCAGCCAGCCGGGCCGACAGGTCGGGGATGAGTCGAGTGCCGAGCCGCTGATCGAGGATCTCTCGAGCCAAGTGGCCAACATGAAGAAGGTCAAGGCGAAGGGGATCTTCTAAGCATCTCGTCATCAATAAAAAGCCGAACTCCTGGGTTCGGCTTTTTATTGGGCGCAACTTATTGATGAGAATGCGTGCTCAGGGATGTGAGCAGACCGGGCAGTCGGGGCGCTTGGGCAGCTTCAACTCGCGAAATCCGCCGCCAAGGCCGTCGATCATCAGCAGCCGGCCGCTGTAGGTTTTGCCCATGCTGGCCAGCAGCTTGATGGCTTCCAGCGCCTGCAGGCTGCCCACCAGCCCCACCATGGGGGCCAGCACGCCGGCCTCGACGCAGGTGAGGGATTGCTCCCCAAACAGCGAGCTCAGGCAGGCGTAGCAGGGCTCACTCTCCTGCCAGGTGAAGCTGCACAGCTGCCCCTCCAGCCGGATGGCGGCGCCGGAGACCAGCGGCACCTTATGCCGTCTGGCCTTCTGGTTGAGCAGGTTGCGGATGACTACGTTGTCGGTGCAGTCGAGCACCAGCCGGTGGCTCGGCAACAGGGCATCGAGCAGCGCCTCGTCCGCGACGGCGGCGTGAGTTTCCACTTTCAGCCAGGGGTTGAGGGCACGCAGGGACTCGGCGGCGGAGTCCACCTTGTACTGACCGATGCGCCCGTCGTTGTGCAGCACCTGGCGCTGCAGGTTGGATAGCTCCACCTTGTCGAAATCCACCAGGGTCAGCCGCCCGACCCCAGCCACCGCCAGATACTGGGCGGCGGCGCAGCCAAGGCCGCCGGCACCTATCACCAGCACATGAGCCTGCTTGAGCGCCTCCTGTCCCTCGAAGTCGAAGGATTTCAGGATGATCTGGCGGTTGTAGCGCAGCAGCTCCGCGTCCGAGAGGATCTCGCTCACAGCAGCAGCCCCGCGAAGGGCTCGACGGTGACGGTGTCCCCCGCCGCCACCCTGCCGCGCTCTTGTTCCAGCACTATGTAGCAGTTCGCTTTGGAGAGGGAGCTGAACACCCCGGAGTCCTGAGAGCCTGTGCTGCGCACCTCGAGGCCGTTCGGGCCCGCGCTCAAGATGCCGCGCTGGAAGTCCAGCCGGCCCGGCGCTTTTTTCAAGGGTTCGCTCGCGACGGCGCCGATCCGCAGTGGCGGTATGAAAGTCTGGCCGGCGAGCTTGGCCAGGGCCGGGCGCACCAGCTGATCGAAGGTGACCATGGCGGAGACCGGGTTGCCCGGCAGGCCGAAGAACCAGGCGTTGGGCAGGCGGCCGAAGGCGAACGGCTTGCCCGGCTTGATGGCGAGTTTCCAGAAGCCGATTTCACCGAGCTCTTCGAGCAACTGCTTGGTGAAGTCTGCCTCGCCGACCGAGACGCCGCCCGTGGTGATCAGGGCATCGGCTTCACTGTCTGCCTGGATGAAGGCGGCACGCAGTTGCGCGGGATCGTCCGGGATGATGCCAAGGTCCAGACAATCGATGCCGAGGCGCGCCAGCATGGCCTTGACCCCGTAGCGGTTGGAGTCGTAGATGTCGCCGTGAGCAAGGGGCGTGCCCACTGGCTTGAGTTCATCGCCGGTGCTGAAGATGGCGACTTTGAGCGGACGGCGCACGGTGACGGTGGCGATGCCCAAGGAGGCCAGCAGCGGCAACTCGCGGGGGCTCAGACGCAGGCCGGAGGCCAGCACCTGCGAGCCCTCAGCCATGTCTTCACCGCGGCGGCGGATGTTCTGGCCGGGTCTGGGCTGGCTGATAAAGCGCACCAGCTCCCCTTCGAGCTCGGCCTCCTCCTGCATGATGACAGCCTCTGTGCCGGCGGGAACCGGGGCCCCCGTCATGATGCGGATGCAGTGGCCGGCGGGCCACTCTCCCTCATAGGGCTGACCGGCGAAGGCCTTGCCCGCCACCTTGAGCGGGGTACCGGTGGCGAGATCGGCCAGACGCACGGCGTAACCGTCCATGGCGGAGTTATCGAAGGGGGGCACCGAGAGGGGGGAGGCGATATCTTCCGCCAGGATCCGATCCAGCGCCTGGGGCAGCGGCAACTGCTCGGTGTCGCAGTTGCAGGCGAGTTGGTCCAGCATCCCTTGCAGGGCCTCGTTCAAGGGGAGCAGTGCGCCAGTGTCGAATCCCATCTTCATGACCTCTTTGGTGTGGTAGAGGGCGGATTATCCCAAAAAAACCGCGCCATGGGCAGGTTCACCGCACAGGAATGCGTGGCGAGCGGGAATGAGGGGATGAAAGGTGACATTATCTCGTCCAACTCCCCCCGTATGGGCAGGGTGGATCGAGGGTAAAACAGGACGGTTTGACATAAAGTCAGGTGTCGGGCTTGAGTTAGTCCGAATTATGACAATAATCGCCCTGTACTATTACCGTCCTGAACGGGTGCGCACCGCAGAGTGCCGTCACCGGTACGGTGGCCATCACAGTCCCTGAGCGTGGGAGAGAAACAAGATGACGAGCTTAAGTCAGGAAGCCCTGTTGGTCAGGGCCGCCCTCGAGGCCCAGGGCCTGGAGACACCGCTGGTGGCCAATGAACTGAACGGCCAGCAGAAGAGAGAGAAGATCGAAGGCCACATGCGCGCCATCATGGAGACGCTGGGGCTGGACTTGACGGATGACAGTCTGACCGAGACGCCGCACCGCATCGCCAAGATGTACGTGAACGAGATCTTCTCCGGCCTCGACTACAGCACCTTCCCCAAGGTGACGGTGATCGAGAACAAGATGAAGGTGGACGAGATGATCATGGTGCGGGACATCAGTCTCACCAGCACCTGCGAGCACCACTTCGTCACCATAGACGGGCTGGCCCACGTGGCCTACATCCCCCGCGGCAAGGTGATAGGGCTCTCCAAGATCAATCGCATAGTGCAGTTCTTCGCCCGCCGGCCCCAGGTGCAGGAGCGGCTCACCCAGCAGATCCTGCTGGCGTTGCAGACCCTGCTCGGCACTCGTGACGTGGCCATCAGCATCAAGGCGACCCACTTCTGCGTGAAGGCCCGCGGCGTGATGGACTCCACCTCCTATACCACCACCACCTCCCTCGGTGGTGTCTTCAAGACCCAGCCGGACACCCGCGCCGAGTTCCTCGGCGGCCTGAAAGGCTGACAACGGGGGGGCGCCCATGCCCCCGCCGTTTATCCCCGTACTGCCCCCTCAAGATTTCCTCAGAAAAGTGTTAAAGCCGTGACTGCACTGGCCGATACAGCTCTTCATGCCGGCCCATGGTCCTTTGGTGTCCATCTGGGATCCGGCATCGGCTCTATGGCCCTGATGTGACGGGCCGGGACTCACAGGGCGTGGTGCCCGGGAGGCTTGAAATACTGCAATGGATGGCAGCTATGGTGCCCCGTGCCAGGAAGGCACAGCACAGACGAATACCACTCGCTCACCCATTGCAGGACATGCCATGAATACCATGACCATAGGTAAGAAACTCACCGCAGGCTTTGCGGTGCTCGGCCTGATGATGGCCTTTATCGGCGGCTTCTCGCTGCTGCAGTTTGGCAACATGAACCGGGCCGCCACCGGCTTCACCGACAGCATCTTGCCTGCCGTCGTTCGCACCAGCACCCTGGGTGAGACCATCAATGCCCTGCGCCGCTATGAGCTGGATGTGTTCCTGGTGGCGGACGATCCCCAACAGAAAGCCCATTACCGCGATGCCAGCGAGCAGAGCCTGCGCGAGGCCGAGCGCCAGATAGCGGCCCACGACGCCACCATCTGGGCGGAGGACGTGGAGGAGCGCCGTACCTTCGACACCGTCAAGGTGGATTGGGGGAAATACGTCGCCCTGCACCAGCGCATCAGACAGATGCAAGACTCGGATCAGATGGCCGAGGCCCAGCGCCTGTTCATGACGGAGGGGATCACCCTCTACACCGGCCTAGCCAAGTCGGTGGCGGATCTCATCCAGATCAACCACGGCTATTCCATCAACTCCCGTGCCGCCGTGGTGGCCGCCTTTGACAGCGCCAAGCTGAGCATCATCATCTCCCTGCTGTTGGGACTGGGGCTGGTGGCCGTGCTCTCCACCGTGCTGACCCGTCAGATCCGGGATCCCTTGGTGATGCTGGCTCGCCAGACCCAGCGCATCGCCAGCGGCGATCTCGGCAAGGGCGAGCTGCAGGAGTGGATCCGGGGCAACCGCTTCAAGCGCGACGAACTGGGCCAGCTCGGCACCGCCATCGATCGCATGCAGGGCTCCCTGGCGGATCTGGTGAGCGAGATAGCGGGCTCGGTGAGCCAGCTCAGCAGCGCGGTGGAGGAGGTGAGCGCCATCTCCGAGCAGTCCGCCAAGGGCATGGCCAGCCAGCAGAGCGAGGTCTCCCAGGTGGCCACCGCCATGAACGAGATGCAGTCCACCGTCAATGAGGTGGCCCGCAACACCACGGACGCCATGAGCGCCGCCAAGGCCGCCTCCCACACCTCGAGCGAGGGGCACAAGGTGGTGGGTCGCGCCATCACCAGCATCGAGCAGGTGTCCCAGCAGATCGAGCAGGCGGGTGGCGTGGTGCAGCAGCTGGAGCAGGACAGCACCAACATCAGCATGGTGCTTGACGTTATTCGCGGCATCGCCGAGCAGACCAATCTGCTGGCGCTCAACGCGGCCATCGAGGCGGCGCGCGCCGGTGAGCAGGGCCGTGGTTTCGCGGTCGTCGCCGACGAGGTGCGTTCACTGGCCCAGCGCACCCAGAACTCCACCGCCGAGATCAGCAAGATGATCGAGGTGCTGCAGGAGCGCACCGCCGAGGCGGGCAGCGCCATGCAACTGAGCCGCCAGCAGATGCAAAACAGCGTCGGGTTGGCGCGGGAGGCGGGCAACAGCATCGACAGCATCAACGGTGCCGTCACCCAGATCAGCGACATGAATACCCTGATCGCCACCGCCACCGAGGAGCAGAACGCGGTGACCGAGGAGCTCAACCGCAGCATAGTCAACATTCACAACGCCGCGGACGAGAATGCGCAGGGCGCCCAGCAGACCGCCCAGGCCTGCATCGAGCTGAGCAAGCTGGCGACCTCGCTGCACCATATGACCCAGCGCTTTACGCTCTAAGTCGCATCGTTGCGTTGCAGATAGCAGAAGGCCCCGTCCATTGGCGGGGCCTTGTCGTTTCTGGCGGGTTTGCTGCTCAGCTCAGTCCGATAATCTCGCCGTCGTCATCGATATCGATATGACGGTAGGCGGGCAGACTGCCAAGGCCCGGCATGGTCATGATGGGGCCCGCCAGGGCGTAGACGAAGCCGGCGCCGGCGCACAGCCTCACCTCCTCGATGGGCACCTCGAAATCCGTAGGCACCCCCTTGAGGGCGGGATCGTGGCTCAGCGACAGCGGGGTCTTGGCCACGCAGATGGGCAGGTGATCCCAGCCCGCCTTGGCGAGCGCCGCGAGCTGGCCCTTGGCCTTGTCTGAGAGCAGGACGCCGCGGCCGCCATAGCCGCACTCCACCAGGGTGGCGAGCTTGGCTGTCAGGCTGATGGCGTCCGGGTAGAGCAGCTTGATCTCGCTCGGTTGCCCACAGGCTTCGACCACGGCGCGAGCCAGCTCGCTTGCCCCGGCGCCCCCTTGGGTGAAGGCCTCCGAGAGGGCGACGCCGCAGGCACCGGCGCGGCGCGCCTCGTCCGCCAGCAGGGTCAGCTCGGCCTGACTGTCACTTGGGAAGCGGTTGATGGCCACCACCACGGGCACCCCGTAGCGGCGGGCGTTCTTGATGTGCCAGGCGAGGTTGGCGCAGCCCTGGCGCAGGGTCGGCAGATCTTCTTCCCCGAGGCTCGGGGGCAAGGGCTGGCCGGGGCGAATGTCGAGCAGGCCGCTGTTGGCCTTGAGGCTGCGCACAGTGGCCACCAGCACCACGCAGGAGGGGGTGATGCCGGACTGGCGGTGCTTGATGTTGAAGAACTTCTCCAGCCCCATGTCGGAGCCAAAGCCCGCCTCGGTCACCACATAGTCTGTGAGGCCGAGCGCCATGCGATCGGCGATGACCGAGGAGTTGCCGTGGGCGATGTTGGCGAAGGGGCCGGCGTGGACCAGCACCGGGGTCTGCTCCGTGGTCTGCATCAGGGTCGGCTGCAGCGCGTCTTTGAGCAGCACCGTCATGGCGCCCGCCACTTCGAGCTGTTCGGCGGTGATGGGCTGGCCGTGCAGATCCAGCGCGAGCTGGATGCGGCCGATGCGCTCGCGCAGATCTCTGAGATCGCTTGCCAGCGCCAGTATGGCCATCAGCTCGGAGGCGGCGGTGATGACGAAGCGATCTTGGCGCTCTACCCCGTCGCTCGGGCCACCCTGGCCGATACTGAGGTGGCGCAGGGCGCGGTCGTTGATGTCGAGGGTGCGTGGCCAGAGGATGTTGGCCGGGTCTATGTCGAGGCGCGGCAGGCCTGTCCTGGCGCTGAACTGATCGCCGAGTTTATGCTCGTGGAACAGGCGGGCATCCAGCGCCGCGGCGGCCAGGTTGTGGGCGGCGCTGAGGGCGTGGAAGTCCCCGGTCAGGTGCAGGTTCATCTCCTCCATCGGCACCACCTGGGCGTGACCGCCCCCGGCGGCGCCTCCCTTGACCCCGAACACGGGCCCCAGGCTCGGCTGGCGTATGGTGGCGATGCTGGACTGGCCTATGTGGTTGAGCCCCATGGAGAGCCCGAGGGTGGTGACCGTCTTGCCCTCGCCGAGCGGGGTGGGGGTGATGGCGCTCACCAGCACCAGCTTGCCGCGCTTCTGCGGCGGTTCCTTGAGCAGCGCCAGGCTGAGTTTGCCCTTGTGATGGCCACGGGGGCTGAGCAGGGCGGCCGGGATGCGAAGGCGCCGGGCCAGTTCGTCGATGTGCAGGCGGGGGGACTGGCGGGAGATCTCGATATCGCTTAGCATCAGCACCTCGTTGGCATGTCTGGTTAAAACTGCGGCGAAGTCTAGAGGAATCAACAAGGTTATCCAATGAGTAATGCTATTTTATCCGGTAGTCGTGAGCCCCATCAAAGCCCTGTCCTGCTGGATCTCAACGCCCTCTATCACCCCCCCAAGCGGCCGCTGACCGCCCTTGGCATCGTCAGCACCCTGATCCCGCTGTTTGGCTATGGCTGGCAGGCGATGACCCAGGATCCCGAGACCCATTTTCGCCAGGAGCTCGGCAAGCGCATCAACAAGCACAAGACCGAGGAGGCCAACCTCACCCTGACGCTGCAACTGGCAGCCATGCTGGACTGCCACTGCCTGCACATCATGCTGCCCTACGCCCTGAGTGAGGCGCAGCTCGCCACCCTGCGGCGGCGCCTGCCACGCTGGCAGCTGACGATGACCGAACTGCTGCTGGTGGCCGAACTGCCACGGCCCGAGACGCCCTCCCAGACGGACCCCCAAGCCAAGCTCTGAGCATCTGCCCCGCCCATCATAGGGGAGTGGGGCCCTTTCATCTAATCGCCGCAATCTGGCCTGTCAGACCTCTCGATCCCAGTAATGAGGGGCGAGGTAGCGCTCCTGCACGAACTCGATGAAGCAGCGCACCTTGGCCGAGACGAAGCGGCGGTGCGGGTAGAGCGCATAGAGCCCCACCTGCCCCTTCTCCCATTCCGGTAACAGCGGCACCAGGGCCCCGGAGCGCAGCGCGTCCCCGACGATAAAGGTGGGCTGCAATATGATGCCCTGATGGTCGCAGGCGGCCCGGGTCAGGGCCACCCCGTTGTTGGCACGCAGCGGCCCTTGCGGGCGCACGCTCAGCTGCTCCCCATCCCGTTTGAACACCCAGTCCGGCTGGGTCAGGGTGTAGATGAGGCAGTCGTGCTGCTTGAGATCCTCAGGCGTCTTGGGGCTGCCCCGGCGGGCCAGATAGGTGGGGCTGGCACACACCACCAGCTTCATCATGGCCAGCGGCTTGGCCACCAGGGAGGAGTCCGGCAGGTTGCCGATGCGCAGCGCCAGATCGAAGCCCTCTTCCACCAGTGCCACCCGCCGATCGCTGTATTCGATCTCCAGCTTGAGCTCGGGGAAGCGCTCGCGAAACAGCGGCAGGGCGGGGGAGAGGTGCAGGTAGCCAAAGTCCATGGGCACCGACAGCTTGAGGGTGCCCTGAGGTTGCTGGTTGTTGCGGGTGAGCTGGCTGTGGGTCTCCTCCAGCTCGGCGAGCAGCGCCTGGGAGCGCTGGTAGTAGAACTGGCCCGCCTCGGTCGGGTTGACCTGGCGGGTGGTGCGCGACAGCAGCCGGGTCGACAGGGACTCCTCGAGCTGCTGCATCAGCTTGGAGGTCATGGCGACCGAGATGCCGAGCTGATGGGCGGCCTTGGTGAAGCTTTGACACTCCACCACCTTGATGAAGGTGCGCATGGCGGCTATCTGATCCATTACATTCCTCTCCTCACTTTCTACTGTCAGATGATAATCATTTTAATATAACGGTAATTATCTATCACCACTCGTGAGGTTAACATCCTGTCTACAGTTATGGCTTCTCAATGAATAAATGAAGGAAAATGGAATGAGCGCGATGAAGATGACCAAAACCCTGTTGGCCTCCTGCCTGTTTATGGCGGCTCCCCTGATGGCGGCCGATTACGACGTCGATCCGGCGCACACCACTGTCCAGTTCAAGGTGGGCCACCTCGGCTTCTCCGAGGTGGTGGGTCGTTTCAACACCTTCACTGGCACCTTCAGCATGGACGAAGCCAACCCGGCCACGGCCAAGGCGAGCTTCGAGATCGATGCCGCCAGCGTGGACTCCAACCACGAGCCCCGTGACAAGCATCTGCGCAGCCCGGACTTCCTGGACGTGAAGCAGTACCCCAAGGTGACCTTCGTCAGCACCGGCTATGAGGGCACCAAGGACAAGGGCGTGCTCAAGGGCAACCTGACCCTGCACGGCGTCACCAAGCCGGTGTCCTTCGAGCTGGTGCACATCGGTGAAGGCAAGGATCCCTGGGGCGGCTACCGCAACGGCTTCAACGCCACCACCATTCTCAAGCGCAGCGACTTTGGGGTGAACTTCATGGTGCCGAATATCACCGATGAGCTGACCATCAACCTGTTCGTCGAAGGCGTGCGCAAGTAATGGGCGCAGCACTCCTGTTGCAAACCCTGGCGGCTCCCTTGGGGGCCGCTTTGCTGTCATGGCGCTGGCCGAGGCTGGGGTATCTGTGGGGGGCGCTGGCCATCTGGCTGGTGGGCTGTCTGCTCGGCGGCGTCTATGGCCTGCCGGTCAAGGCGTGGCAATGGCTGCCGCTGACCCTGCTGGTGCCCGCCGTGGCGGCTCAGGTAGAGGACAAGCGGGCCGCCGTCGCGCTGTTCGCCGCGCTCGCGGCCCTGGTGTGGTGGCTGGGGCTGGCCTCGGTGCTCGCCCTGGACTCACGCATCTGGCTGGCGCTGCTGCCCGCCATCGCCTGGTTCGGTTGGGCGCAGCTGCGCACCGACAGCCAGGAGGGGCTCGGCTTTGCGCTCGGCTTCATCTGGCTGGCGCTGGTCATCGGCATCGATGGCAGTCTGCTCATCGCCCAGTTGGCGGGGGCCCTGGCGGCGTTTGCCGGCTTCCGTGCCCTGCTCGCGGCCTTCGCCGGGGTTAAGGTGGCACCGGCGGCACTGGGCTTGGCGCTCGCCTTCGTGCAGATGCTGGCCTGGCAATACGTGGAGGTGCCGCTCGTCGTGCTGCTGCCGGTCTGGCTGCTGCCGCTGCTGGAATGGGCCTTGCGCAACAAGCCCTGGATCCAGCGCTGGATTGCGCTGACCCTGGTGGCGGGCATCGGTGCCGGTCTGAGTCTGTGGTGGGTCTGGCCTGAGGCCTCACTGTACTGATTTTTGCATGAAAAACAGGCGATTACGTTTATATTTGCATGCTTAGTCATAGTCTGTGCAGATAAAGATTGAGCGTTATTGTGGTTTCAGATAAAAATGATTTTGTTAATTTTTTATCTGGACGCAGACAGAACCCGGCCATGCCGGGTTCTGTCTGCCTGCATACTTGCGGCACACTAAGGAGGCGCACAGTTGCGCAGTCAAGGATCTGAGCATCTGTTTTTTCGCCATTTTATCGAGCAGGCGCGCCTCGAGGGCCTCTGTATCCTGCTGGTCACCCATCTGCTCCCCGACAGGCCCTATTTTATCCAGGCGCTATCCCGGATCGGACGGGTGGGCGCCATCTTGCCCAAACCCAAGTCGGTGCACGGGCCGACCCTGACCTGGGCCCAGCAGCACTACCCCGTATTGCCCCTCGACCGTCACTGGAGCAACGACCCTGCAGAGGTGATCGCCCAGATAGCGCCACTGGTGGAGGCCCATGAGCGGCTCATCATCCTGGACATCGGCGGTTATTTTGCCAGGACCCAGGCCATCCTCTGCGAACACTTCGGCGAGCGCTTCATCGGGGTGGTGGAGATGACCGAAAACGGTCATCAGCGCTACGAGCAGGAGGTGCTGGCCGCCCCCGTCATCTCGGTGGCGCGCAGCCCGCTCAAGCAGGCCGAGGATATCCAGATTGGCCTGAGCGTGGTCTACTCCGCGGAATCTTTGGCGCGCACCCTCAATCGCACCTTCAACGTCTGTCAGGCCGCCCTGTTTGGCTATGGCAAGGTGGGGCGCAGCATCGCCCGCGAGCTGCGTTGCCGCAACCTGCATCTGGAGCTGGTGGAGACGGATGCCCTGCGCCAGGTGGAGGCGCTGTCCCACGGCTTCAAGCTGGTGGGCAAGGAGGAGGCGCTCGGCCGGGCCGAGCTGGTGATCTGCTCCACCGGCAACGGTTCGCTGGGTCTCGCGGATCTGCAGGCGCTGCGCCCCGGCGCCATGCTGGCCTCGGTCACCTCGGCCGACGACGAGTTTGCGTTCTGTCTCTCCCAGCTCTCCTGGCCGAGCGAGGAGGTGTGCCCCCATGTGCTGGCGCTTACCCGCCCGGATGGCAGCACCATCTTCCTGCTCAACCGGGGGGAGGCCGTCAACTTCGTCCACGGCGCCGTCATCGGCGAGTATGTCTATCTGGTGTTGGCGGAGATCATCGAGGGGGTGCATCAGCTTGCACGTCAGGCCCCGATCCCCGGCTTGTTCGAGCTGCCCCAGGCCACCATGCAGACCATAGCGCGTCATTGGCTCGCGGACTTTCACGGGGTCATCCAATAAAGGGGCCAGCCCCGTCCTCTTTGCACCGGTGTCGCGGGCTTGCATCGTCCGCTGAATCCTTTTTACGGAGTATCCCATGACTGAACAGTTAACCCCCGTCGGCAAGCCCCGCATCGAGATCCGCTACTGCACCCTCTGCCGCTGGATGCTGCGGGCCGCCTGGCTGGCCCAGGAGCTGCTCTCCACCTTCGATAGCGACTTGGGCGAGGTGGCGCTGGTGCCCGCCAGCAAGGGGGAGTTCAAGATCCTGGTAAACGGCGTGCAGGTGTGGGACAGGGTGGCCGACGAGGGCTTCCCCGAGGCGAAAGAGATCAAGCAACGGGTGCGCGACATCATAGCCCCGGAGCGGGACCTCGGGCACGCGGACAGGAAGCCTGCCACAGAGTGATCCAGGGTGCTCGAACGGATAAAAGGGAGGCCATGCCTCCCTTTTGCTTGTTGGCAGTCAGTCTGACTGTCAACTTGAACAGCTATGGCATGACCTGCTACTGATTGAGGTCTCATGCCCGCTTGTGGGCTTGATACGGCCTACCTCCACCCACACCAGGCCGTCGATGCCGTGGTGGAACGCGGGGACTCTGCCAAAGTCCATGAACGGCCCGCTCCCCGGCTCGCACAGCTCAGGGCGGCGCCGTTACGCCCGGTAGGCCGAGGTCAGTCGCACCAGCTCCACCAGGGTGGCGACTGCCTTTTCCATGGATTGCAGCGGGATGAACTCGTGTTTGCCGTGGAAGTTGTGGCCACCGGTGAACAGGTTCGGGCAAGGCAGCCCCATAAAGGAGAGGCGGGCACCGTCAGTGCCGCCGCGAATGGGCTTGATCTTCGGTACCACGTCGGCGGCCACCATGGCGGCCTTGGCCAGCTCCACTATGTGCATGTGCGGCTCTATCTGGCTGCGCATGTTGCGGTAGCTGTCCCTGATCTCCAGCTCGATGCGCGCCTTGGGATTGTCCAGCTTCAATGACGCGACCCGCTCCTTGAGCTGGGCCTTGCGGGCGGCGAAGCTGTCCTCGTCGAAGTCACGGATGATGTAGTGCAGCTCGCTCTGCTCTACTGTGCCGCTCATCTGGGCCAGGTGGAAGAAGCCCTCGTAGCCTTCAGTGCACTCCGGGGTCTGCTCGGTTGGCATGTCCGCATGGAAGCGGGCGGCCAGGGTCTGGCTGTTGATCATGCCCCCCTTGGCGGTGCCGGGGTGCACGTTGTTGCCGATAAAACGCACGGTGGCGCTGGCGGCGTTGAAGTTCTCGTATTCGAGCTCGCCGAGCTCACCGCCATCGACGGTGTAGGCCCACTTGGCGGGGAATCTGTCCAGCGGGAATAAGTCGGCGCCGCGGCCAATCTCCTCGTCCGGGGTGAAACCGAGCCAGAGATCGCCACGGGGGATCTCGGGATGGGCCAGCAACTGCTCGACGGCGGTCAGGATCTCGGCGATGCCCGCCTTGTCATCGGCGCCGAGCAGGGTGGTGCCGTCGGTGGTGATGAGATCCTGGCCGAGATAGTTCTTCAGGCAACGATACTGGCGGATGGCCAGCACCTCGTCCCCCTTGCCGAGGCAGATGTCTCCCCCCTGATAGCGCTCGATGATCTGCGGCACTACCTGCTCGGCCTCGTAGTCGGCGGTGTCCATATGGGCAATCAAGCCGATGGCCGGCGCGTCCGGCTGGTTGCCCGGCAGACAGGCGGTGAGGTAGCCGTGCTCGTCCAGGGTCACCTGACTCAAGCCAAGCCGTGTCAGCTCCTCCTGCAGGGCGCGGGAGAAGACGAGCTGTCCCTCGCTGCTGGGGCAGGCGGGATTGGTCGCATCGGAGCGGGTATGAAAAGTCACGTAACGCAGAAAACGCTCAAGCAGGGTATCCATGGGCAAGCCTCGAACCGGAAATGATGAGGGGCCATTGTGGACAATACTGTCGCACCTCTCATTGCGTCAGCGCAGTTTTTGATGAATTTGTGGAAGGGGAAAAGGAGGGGGCTACGGTGGTCATTCAGGGGTGTTCGTGCATAAAAATTCCGGATTAAAGCGTGGTTAATCACAGGCGTGTTGACCAAATATGACCTCGGCCCTGTGCCGGCAAGGCATGGGGCAAGATGGCCGGTTCACCTGTTATTTTCAGGGCTAATCGGGAGGGGGGGCCAATGCGCGCCATCCCAGAGCCAGCCTTGCTGACAGCAAGATTTGACCCACCCGGTAAAACCGATTTTTTAACACGATTTTTTATTGTCAGTAGCGGCGGTAAGTGTGTACACTCCGCGCCGATCCGATGGTAACCCTGAGCAGGCAGAGCCGCCAGACACCGGCAGGATCATACGCCTATAGGGCGAGGCACGCAGAAACGACAGACACTGCTAGGGTATGGTTTCTTTAATACCGGTTAGGCTCCGGTATCAGGGAGAGCAACGGACTCTCATCATCCAACTGACCGACTGAGCCAATGGCTCATCATCTTCCCTTGTCATGGGTGGTCACTGGAGTTGAGCTGGCTGTGGTGGTTGTCGTCTATCAACACGCGTGCGTGCTGACGTCTTCCCTTATCTTCCTTGAAATCTCCCTTGTCGTCGCGATGGCTGCCGAATGATGAACGAACGGCGTGGCTGATGCCGCTCGTCATCAAAGTACCGCGGCGCCGCGTTAGAGTGGCACCGCATACCGTTGAGCTTGATGTAAAGCCACCAGCCCCACATCAAGACTCGTTACTTCCCAAGATCCACCAGGCAGCTCAGGCTTGCCGCGATTGCAATCGAGGGTCTGGCGATGTGGAAGGTCATGACCGTGGTGTCACTACCTTCCGAACGCCAGCAGGCAGCTCAGGCTCGCCACTCTTAAGCGATCGATGGTCTGGATGTGATTGAGGGTAACGAAGGCGGTCTTCTGGCCGCTCATTTGCGAGGCATAGCCCATGACTAACTGGTCCAGCAAGGACTCCTTGAAGGTCTACAACGTTCCCTACTGGGGTGCGGGTTTTTTCAATATCAATGACGCCGGTCATGTGACCGTCGCGCCCGACAAGTCGCGCCCCGATGCCCACATCGTAATCTCCGATGCCATCGAACAGTTGCGCCAGTCCGGGCTGACCACCCCCGTGTTGCTGCGTTTCCCCGACATCCTCAAGAGCCGGGTCGATGCGCTGTTCAACGCCTTCGGTCAGGCCATCGAGAAGTCAGGCTATGAAGGGGACTATCTGTGCGTTTACCCGATCAAGGTAAACCAGCAGCGCCGCGTCATCGAGACCATCAGCCAGTCCTACAGCGACAAGCCAAGGCTTGGGCTGGAAGCGGGCTCCAAACCGGAGCTGTTGGCCGTGTTGTCCCATCACCATGAGCAAGGCTCGGTGATCGTGTGCAACGGCTACAAGGACCGCGAATACATCCGCCACGCCCTCTTGGGCAACCTGATGGGCCACAAGGTCTACATCGTGGTGGAGAAGCCTTCCGAGCTGGAAATGGTGCTGGACGAGTCAGTTCGCCTGAACATCAAGCCGAACATCGGCGTGCGTGCCAAGCTCGCCTCCACCGGCTCCGGCATGTGGGAATCGAGCGGCGGCGCCATGTCCAAGTTCGGCCTCTCCGCCTCCCAGATCCTGGCGCTGGTGGAGCGTCTGCGCAGCCTCGGCAAGCTGGACTGCCTGCAACTGCTGCACTTCCACCTGGGCTCCCAGATTGCCAACATCCGCGACATCCAGGGCGGCATCCGTGAGTGCGGCCGTTTCTACGCCGAACTGCGTCGTCTCGGCGTGCCCATCGACGTGGTCGATGTGGGCGGCGGCTTGGGTGTGGACTATGAGGGCACTCGCTCCCAGAGCCACTGCTCCGCGAACTACAGCCTGTCCGAGTACGCCAACAACGTGGTGTGGGGCATAGGCGATGTGTGCCGCGAGTTCGACCTGCCGCACCCGACCATCATCAGCGAGTCCGGCCGCGCCCTGACCGCTCACCACGCCGTGCTGGTCACCAATCTCATCGGTGCCGAAGGGGTGGAGGTGAACGACATCCACGCGCCGGATGAAGACGCGCCCACCATTCTGCAGAACATGTGGAAGGGCTGGCTGGATCTGCGCACCGAGGATCCCTCCCTGCTGGAGATCTTCCACGACTCCGTGGCCGACCTTGGGGACGTGAACACCCAGTTCACCATGGGGCTGCTGAACCTCGAGCAGCGCGCCTGGGCCGAGATGCTGCACCAGAACACCTGTCTGGCGCTCAAAGAGCTGCTCAACCCGGTGAACCGCAACCACCGCGCCCTGGCGGACGAGCTCTCCGAGAAGCTGGCGGACAAGTGCTTCGCGAACTTCTCCCTGTTCCAGTCCCTGCCGGATGCCTGGGGCATTGGCCAGGTGTTCCCCGTGATGCCGCTGACCGGCCTCGAGCGTCCGCTCACCCGCCGCGGCATCCTGATGGACATCACCTGCGACTCCGACGGTCAGGTCGAGCACTACGTCGACGGTCTGGGGGTTGAAAGCACCCTGCCGATGCCGGAGTACGGCGAAAACGAAGAGTGCCACGTCGGCTTCTTCCTGGTCGGTGCCTATCAGGAGATCCTCGGGGATCTGCACAACCTGTTCGGTGACACCCACTGCGCGGAAGTGTGGCTCGACGACGAAGGCAAGATGGACATTCGCAACGTGGTGCGCGGCGACACCGTCGATCAGCTGCTGCGTTACGTCAACATCGACCCGTCCGTCATCCGCGAGAACTACCAGCGGATCGCCTCCCACCCGGCGCTGGACGACGCGACCCGCAAGGCCCTGCTCGACGAGCTGGAGCTGGGTCTGCAAGGTTACGCCTATCTGGAAGACGAATAAGCCACGGCTTGCTTCGTCCTTCACGGGAATGAAAAACGGCGCCTCAGGGCGCCGTTTTTATTGCGGCCTCGCGCAGTATTGCCAGCATCCTATCCGCTATCCGCTATCCGCTATCCGCTATCCGCTATCCGCTATCCGCTATCCGCTATCCGCTATCCGCTATCCGCTATCCGCTATCCGCTATCCGCTATCCGCTATCCGCTATCCGTTATCCGTTATCCGTTATCCGTTATCCGCTATCAGCACTCCCTGAGATCAAGCCGTGGCTGGCTTTGACGCAGACGCAGAGCGCTGAGTCGCAGGCGTCATGCCTAAGCCCGACCCGAGTCGCCGACGGCGTCTGATGCGCCCGATGAAAATCCTGGTCGTGCGTTAGATGCAAAAAAACTTGAACCTTTGAGGTTCTTTTACGGAGGTAAATTTTTCATTTAAATCAGTACATTGACTTGTAACCTGTTGTTCCTTTGCGCGTACTTCAGTTTGTTTTCATAAAAATAAAGTTGAACAAATCTATTTTTAATCAAATAATGTTGCACGAACAACATGAGCCTGATGCTCACCGCACCTGATCCTCGGAGGTCCTATGAAAACCCTTATTGTCTCAGCCGCCGCGCCCGATGCCATCGGTCCCTATAGCCATGGCACCGCCTATGGCGACCTCATCTTCACCTCGGGTCAGCTGCCTGTCTGCAAGCGGCAGGGGGGCGTCGTGGAGGGGGGGATCGAGGCTCAGACCCGTCAATCGCTGGAGAACCTGAAGTCCGTGCTGGAGGCCGGTGGCGGTAGCCTGGACACCGTGCTCAAGACCACCTGCTATCTGGCGGACATCGCCGACTTTGCCGCCTTCAACGGGGTCTATCAGGCGTACTTCCAGGCGGATTGCCCGGCGCGCAGCTGTTTTGCGGTCAAGGATCTGCCGATGGGGGTCAGGGTCGAGATTGAGGCCATCGCCCATCGGCTGCCCTGAGACGGGAGGCCGCTTGCGAGCCGTTTGACGACGTCCCTCCAAGGGCCGCATGCTCTTCGGTCGGGCGTTAAAACCACCATAGGGATCAGCTAGATGGCAACAGTGGACATGGCCGCCGCCGAGGCTATCATGTCTGCCTGAGCAGGCACCCAGCCGCAGCCGATCATGGGCCGCGGCGTTATCATTAAGGCCCCCATGAAACTGCACGAGTTGACCCCGACCGATTTCGAGATCCTCAAGGCGATGGAGATCATCGTGGACGGCATCGCCGCCATGTATGGTCAGCATACCGAGGTGCTGCTGCACAGCCTGGATGCGCGCAATCCGTCGATCATCAAGATTGCCAACGGCCATATCACCGGCCGCAGCGTCGGCGCCCCCATCACCAACCTGGCGATGATGAAGATCAAGAGTGGACAGGATGTCTCCAGCCCCTACATGACCAAGTGCGCCACCGGCAAGACGCTGCGCTCTCTCACCACCGTCATTCGCAACGGCGAGCACCAGGCGATCGGCCTGCTCTGCATCAACAGCGACATGGATGCCCCGCTGCAATCCGTGCTGCGCACCATGATGCCGGAATGCATGCACCAGCATGAGCCGAGTGCGACCCCCGAAGTGTTCGCCCGCAACATCGACGAGGCCCTGAGCAGCACCATCGACAGCATCAGCGCAGAGGTGCGGGGCAACGAGGCGGTGCCGCCATCCCAGAAGACCAGGGTCATGGTCAACCAGCTGCATGAGCTGGGGATCTTCGAGCTCAAAGACAGCGCCCAGATCGCCGCCCGTCAGCTCGGCATCTCGGTGCACTCCATCTACCGCTATCTGCGGGAGATCAAGAAAGGCTAGCGAGGGATGGTGGCCGCTTGAAAGGGGAGGGGCCAGGGCCTCTCTTACCTTCCGCATTCCTCTCCTTGTCGTTTTTCCGCCCCGCCCATCTGCGGGATCAGCTCGCCGAGCCTGCCTGTTGATGGTGTCAAACCGATACTTTTTTCCCACTATTATCGCCACAGAGCACGACCTCGGGCATTGACGTTGCCGTGAAATGGTAACTTCAGGTGAGTAGGCTAGTCGCCGGGACAGTAACAGGACCAGATGCGGTGTGTTTTTAAACTGAAATATAAAAGTGAGCAGTGAGAAGAGAAACAAAGGATGTTGGGGGGGAATTGATGAAGCAGGTCATCGGGATGACCTGTTTCATGATTAGTTTTCCAGCATACTATTGGGATAACATCCTTTCAGTTCGTTGTTTTTCAAGAACTTGTATATGAACGGGCATTAACCAATTGGGGTGGGTAATCATAATTTTGTTCTATTTTTTTATTTTTTGCTTGAGTAAGTGCATGTTGGATGAGCACCATCACTATACCGAACATTCCCCCAAGCATTGTTGCTAATATGACGATCAACGGGCGTTTGGGTTTATCCCGTCTCAATGGTTGGCTAGGTGTATCCAGATAAGAAAATGGGCTAAGTTTTAAATCACCAATCTTTATTTGATCCAGTCTAGCGAGCTGTACTCCCAACTCAGCTATTTCTGGCATATACTCTTCAATTTTTAGTGATTTTAAAATGGCTAATTTTCTTACTAATGCATCTTCCCCTAGGGTTATTGGGAAACGATCACCATAGCTGAAATTCTCTAATGGCTTATTTACTCCAGCAGCATTGGCTATGCTCATACTGTATTCTACACCTTCGATTTCTCTAGCCAATTTTCGCTTTGCATCTTCGGTCATTAATTTCATTCTTAGATTAAGAGTATTAATTTTACTTTTTTTATTATTTTCCAAATCTTCGATGAATTCTTGGCTCAGCAATTCAACAACATAATTAATATAGCCAGTTAGCATTGATAATGCGTCATCTCTCTTATAGAAAGAAAAGGAGAGACGTATACCAGGTTGTTCACCCTTCTTATCTTCAAGTTCGTTCTTCATCCATGCCGACCAGGTTCTCAACAAGCGTTGTTGTGCCAATTCGGACAAATTATGCTCTGCCACATATTCTTTGAATTGGATCGTTGCCTTTAAATAATCATTTATATTGTTGTAAGAATTAAATTCTAGGAAAAAATCCTTGTACAGGGAGTCATTATTCTTGGTGCCACTTAACCCTTGTATATTAAGGGCATTTCTTAGTTGATCAAGCTGCAATGTGTCGCGTGGCTTAGGTTGATAGATGACTGCGCTGGCGGTCCATTGCTCGGGTGCCTGTATTGCATACAGCAAACCAATACAGCCGCAGATGAAGGCTGCAAGGAAAATACGAATTTTTTTCTTCCATAACAATATTATCAATTCAGACAAGTCTATCTCATCATCTTTTTTGTCAATAAACTGATGATTCATTCCTTTGTTGACTCCTCTATTAACAGTGTTATCCATGGTTTTGTCAGTCACAAATTGTCGCAGATAGTCTTTTATACTGCATTTGAGACCGATTTTCATCGTCTTATTCACAATTGACGATCAAAAAATGAGTGATGACAGCTTTCCCATCACCAAGTTGAATTTATTGTGTCAATGTTGTTATGCGTTTGTTTGTTTTTGGGTTTGCCTTGGTTTTTTCGTTAGCATTTCAGTGTGGGTAATAAATAATATCCATATTACTTAATTAAAATGATAGGATATCTAAGGTATGAGTATTATTTATGATCGTTTCTACAGCGAATAATTATTTCTGATTTATCGATAGGGGATCATGAAAGCGAATTTTTTCTTATAAATAATTATATGGCTTGAGTTAGAGTGATTTTCCACCCAACACATAAAATGTTGTGGATGAAATCATAGATATTCTTTATTGGACCTCCTTTTAAACGGAGAACTTGTTTGATAGGGCAATTACCCCGCTCGGCTGAACGACATACTCAATTTTTCCTGCCGTGTAAGCCAAGCCATATATGATGAAGTTAGTACAGTGGTCTATGGCGTGTTTTTTCCTATTCGTTGGCCTTCGTTCGTATCTTATATCTACTATTCCGCACACTTATTATCTATCTAAACCCGCAGGAGAAATCATGTCTCGCATCCTCTATCTGCTACGCCACGGTCAGACGCGCTACAACGCCGAGCAGCGACTGCAGGGGCGCTGCAACTCGGATCTGACCGCCAGGGGCGAGGCGCAGGCCAGTGCCATGGGGGCTCGTCTGCGGGAGCAGATCGCCGAGCCTGCCCGTTGGTGCGTCTATGCCAGCCCGCTGGGGCGTGCCCGCCAGACGGCGCTGCTGGTATGTCAGCAGCTGGGGATAGAGAGCGAACAGATCATCTGGGATGAGCGGCTGGTGGAGCTGGGGATGGGGGAATGGGAGAGCTGCCGGGTACCGGATCTGCTGGAAGATCACCCAGAGCTCGATATCAGCAAACCGGACTGGTATCTGCAGGCGCCCGGCTGCGAAGGTTATCTGAGCATCCAGCGCCGGGCGCAGAGCTGGCTGATGGATTGCACAGTCGCCGAGCGTGCCATCGTCATCTCCCACGGCCTGTTTGGTGCCATGCTGCGCGGTGCCTATGCCGATCTCGACTATGTCACCAGCTGGCGCCAAGAGTTGCCACAGGATGCCTTCTTCAAACTCAGCGGCGGCCGGATCGAGCGGATCCCATGCTGAGCCAACCTATCGCTAGCTCCGACTGAACCAATCTGAGGGACAGTTCAGGCACCCGATGACGCGCTCTGTGTGGACAAGCCAAGCGGCGCAGGCTGGGCCATGACCCAGGGTTATCGGGTGTTAAACAGATGCAGGGCGGCGTACTGCAACAGCATGATGGTCTTGCCATCCCGAATAGCTCCCGACTCAATCATGGCGAGCGCCTCCTCGATACCGACCTCGAGCACGGCGATATCTTCCCCTTCCTCTTCGTTGCCACCCCCTTGCGAGACCCTATCACTCCCATGATAGGCGCCCACGAAGAAGTGCAGCCGCTCCGTCACCGAGCCCGGGCTCATAAAGGCATCGAAGATCTGGCGCACCTCGCGCACCCGAATTCCCGTCTCTTCCTCGACCTCTGCACGAATGCGCACCTCGGGGGCTGCCTCGTCGAGCAGGCCGGCGGGCGCCTCGATGAGGAGATCGTCGTGACCATTGACGAAGGCGGGGTAGCGAAGCTGGCGAACCAGGATGACGGTGCGGCGCTCCGGCTCATAGAGCAGTATGGTCGCCCCATTGCCACGGTCGTAGGTCTCACGGGATTGGCGCTGCCAGCTGCCGTCACTGCGCAAGAACGAGAAGGTGGTCTTCTTTAGCAGGTACCAGTCGTCGGAGAGGACGGCGACATGCTCTACCCGAATGCGATTTGCGATGCTCATGTGATTTCCCTCGGTGAGCAGGGATGGGGATCCCTGTGCTGGATATTTGCGCATATTTAATGCAATATCGTGCACAGTCAATTGATTTCGTGCAGTTGGAGGACGAATGCTCACATCGGAACGCAAGGCGCTTATCATCAGTCTCTTGCAGCGAGATGGCCGGGTGATTGCCAAGGCGCTCAGCCAGCAATTTGAGGTGTCAGAGGATACGATCCGGCGCGATCTGCGGGAACTTGCCAGCGAAGGACTGCTGCAACGAGTCCACGGTGGGGCCTTGCCCGTCTCCTCGGCGATCGCGGACTTTGGCACTCGCGAGCAGATAGGCTCGTCGGTGAAAATCAGGCTGGGACAGGCCGGCGCCCGGCTGATCCAACCTGGCCAGATTGTGTTTCTCGATGGCGGCACCACCAATGTGCAGCTGGCACGTCAGCTGCCCCGGGAGCTGCGAGCGACCATCATCACCCACAGTCCCAGCATCGCCGTGGAGCTTGTCCATCACCCCAGGGTGGAGGTCGAGCTCATCGGTGGTCGTCTGTTCAAGCACTCCATGGTCGCGGTGGGGGCCCAGAGCGCGGAGGCGATATCCCGCATTCGGGCCGATCTGTTTCTAATGGGGGCGACCGGTTTGCATCCACAGATGGGGATCACGACCGGCGATCGGGAAGAGGCGGCCATCAAGAGTCTGATGGCAAGGCAGTCGGCAGAGACCATAGTGCTGGCCACCCGCGAGAAGCTCGGCGCCGCGTCCCCCTATCAGATCATGCCCTTGGCGGAGCTGGCTACCCTGGTGACGGAGACTGGCCTGTCGGACGAGCAGCGCCATGGGCTCGATGCGGTTGGCGTCACCTTGGTGGAGGTGTAGCCTCGTCCGTCAGTATCTTGGCTCCCGAGCCGTGACCGACAAGGCTCGGACGCGCGCTATTCTCGCACCAGCCTCGGCAGCTTGTGGTAAAGCGCCACTCTATTGCCCATTGCATCTGAGCATTCCTCGATTGTGGTCGACTCGTTTTATTTGGGCCTTAACGCTATTTCCAATGGCTCCGTAACGTAGCCGGCGTATAGGCCCAAGATTAGGATTTTAAAAAATTTAATAAATGCCAGATAACCTATGGCTCCACACAACACCAGAGTATTCACTGGGGTAGGATGAGAAGGGATCACAAGGTTTGGGAGGGCACATGATCAGCCATATCGACCATCTGGTATTGACGGTGAGCGACATAGAGCGCTCGGTCGCGTTTTACAGTGCGGTGCTCGAGATGGAGGCCATCACCTTCGGGGCCGGGCGGCGGGCGCTGCGCTTTGGCAATCAGAAGATCAACCTGCAACTGCTGGGGCAGGAGCCGCGCAACAGGGCGCAGGTGGGAGCGGGGGATATCTGTCTCATCACCCACTGGACCCTGGCGCAGGTGGTGGTGCAGCTCGAAAGCCAGGGAGTCGAGATAGTGGAGGGGCCTGTGACCAAGAGCGGTGCCTACGGGCCCATCGAATCCGTCTATTTCCTGGACCCGGATCAGCACCTTATCGAGATAAGCCGCTATCTCTAGGCTTGCGAGAGGCTCTGGGGCGAGCAGGGCATCAACCCCGCGCAGATTGCCCACGGGCCATCGTCCGATTGCATCAGCTTGGCACTAAGAACAAACCGCCAGCTCAGTCAGCCTGAGCGTCCCTGCCGGCGTCTCGCCCTGAGTAGTCCCAGGAAGGTCAGGCCGGCCCCCGCCAGCAGCAACAGGTAGCCGAGGGGAAGCAGGGCGAAGGGTTCATGCAAGAATCCCTGTTTATCGAGGGAGGAGCCGATGAGGCTGAACGCCATGAAGCTGCGACCCCCATCACCATCAAGAGCACGCCTATTCTGACCATCATATTGATCTCGCTGCATTGGGAAGAGAGCAGAGCCTCCCATGCCGGGGTGAAGGGAGTGTGAAGTGAGGCAGGTGAAAAACGATCTGAAAGAAAAAGGGCAGCCCTGGGCTGCCTTTTGTGATCTGAGGGGCGAATCAATCGCCCATCGCCTTATCCTGGTGAATTAACAAACCCCCTGGGCCAGCATGGCGTCGGCCACCTTGACGAAGCCGGCGATGTTGGCGCCTGACTCGTAGTTCACGTGGGCCTCGCCATCCTGGCCGTAACGCACGCAGGTGGCGTGGATGCTGTTCATGATCCCCTTGAGGCGCGCATCCACCTCTTCCCGACTCCAGGAGAGGCGCTGGGCATTCTGGCTCATCTCGAGGCCGGAGGTGGCGACGCCGCCCGCGTTGGCGGCCTTGCCCGGGGCAAACAACACCTTGGCGGCATGGAAGGCCTGGATGGCGGCAGCGCTGCTCGGCATGTTGGCCCCCTCGGCCACCAGCTGCACGCCGTTGGCGATAAGGTTGGCGGCGTCATCTTCCCCCAGCTCGTTCTGGGTGGCGCAGGGCAGAGCGACCTGAGCCGACAGGTGCCAGGGGGTGCGGCCGGTGAAGAACTCGAGCCCGAACTCGTGGGCGTAATCCGCCACCCGCTTGCGCTGCTCGTTCTTGAGCTCCATCAGGCGGGCCAGTTTCTCGGGGGTGAAGCCGTCCGGATCATGGACGGTACCGCCGGAGTCGGAGGCGCTGATCACCTTGGCGCCGAGCTCCATCGCCTTCTCGATGGCGTATTGCGCCACGTTGCCGGAGCCCGAGACCGACACCGTCATGCCCGCCAGGGACTGGCCGCGGTGGGCCAGCATGGCCTCGACGAAGTAGAGCAGGCCGTAGCCGGTGGCTTCCGGGCGAATGAGGCTGCCACCGAAGGAGAGTCCCTTGCCGGTAAAGACGCACTCTGCGCTGTTGGTGAGCTTCTTCATCATGCCCGCCATGTAGCTCACCTCGCGCCCGCCGACGCCGATGTCGCCGGCCGGCACGTCGGTGTTGGCACCCAGGTGGCGATAGAGCTCCAGCATCAGCGCCTGACAGAAGCGCATCACCTCGCCCTCGCTCTTGCCCTTGGGATCAAAATCACTGCCGCCCTTGCCGCCACCCATGGGCAGGGTGGTGAGGGCGTTCTTGAAGGTCTGCTCGAAGGCGAGGAATTTCAGCACAGAGAGATCCACCGAGGGGTGGAAGCGCATGCCGCCCTTGAAGGGACCGATGGCGGAGCTGTGCTGGATGCGGTAGCCGCGGTTCACCTGCACCTGACCCTTGTCGTCCACCCAGCTGACTCTGAACTGCACCAAGCGCTCCGGCTCCACCAGTCGCTCCAGCAGGCCGTGCTGCAGATAGCGGGGGTGGCGGGTCAGATAGGGCCAGATGGAGGCGACCACCTCGCTCACCGCCTGAATGAACTCGGGTTGATGGGCGTTGCGCTTGGCGACCTGGGCCAGAAAATCCGCCTGGGATAGGGAATGACTCATCTGTAACTCCTGTAATGAATGGTAAAAATGGCCTCATGCCAGAGAAGGGTTCATGCCTCGTATCCAAATTTATGTTCGGTGTTTTAGGTGAATACGGACAACAATTTGGTTTCCTGCCGGATTTGCCGACAAAGGGCGCAATATCGCCTCTGGGCGCTCAACCTTGGCAAGATAATTCGTGCTGACGAAAATCTTTTTATGCATTTTCAGTCAATAAATAGCAAGTCTTAGTTCTGCCTTTTCGCGTTGGGCAGGCTCGCCACCGGCGCTGGCTTATCCGGCCCGGGTATAAAGAGGTGCGAATGAATATGTGTAACTGAGCCGGGAAGGTCGGCCCGGGGAGAATGGCGCTGAGCAAGTGGCGCCGTCGATGGGGCAGGCAGAGTTGCGACATACGGTCCTCCACCCCGGATGGAGCCTCATTGGCAGGGGGCGGGATTCCGAGGCGGCTGCAAGTATCCGGCGAACGGAGCGGGGCAATATGCTACTGTAGCGGCGTTTTTTTGAAGAATGCGCAGGCTTTGACCCTTTTAATGATGGAATGCTATGCAGACTAACCCGATGACGATCCGGCTGACCCAGCCGACAACCCCCCTCAACCCCATGATCTGGCAGGTGACCCATGCTGGCCGATGAATCCATGCGCCTGAACAAATACATCAGCGAGAGCGGCATCTGCTCGCGCCGTGAGGCCGACCGCTTCATCGAGCAGGGCCACGTCTTCATCAACGGCAAGCGGGCCGGCATCGGCGATCAGGTGTTTGCCGGGGATCTGGTCAAGGTCAACGGTCAGGTGATCGAGGCGCGGGAAGCAGACAGCCTGGTGTTCATCGTGCTGAACAAGCCGGTGGGCATCGTCTCCACCACCGAGGCGGGGGAGAAGGACAACATCGTCGACTTCGTCAACCACAGCACCCGCATCTTCCCCATAGGCCGGCTCGACAAGGACTCCCAGGGGCTCATCTTCCTCACCAACCACGGGGATCTGGTGAACAAGATCCTGCGGGCGGGCAACGATCACGAGAAAGAGTACCTGGTGACCGTCGACAAGCCGGTGACCGATGAGTTCATCAAGGGCATGGGGGCCGGGGTGCCTATCCTCGGCGCCGTCACCAAGAAGTGCAAGGTGAAGCGAGAGGCGCCCTTCGTGTTTCGCATCACGCTAGTGCAGGGCCTGAACCGCCAGATCCGCCGCATGTGCGAGCACTTCGGCTTCGAGGTCACCAAGCTCGAGCGCATCCGCATCATGAACGTCAGCCTCAAGGGGCTGCCGGTGGGGGAGTGGCGGGATCTGACCGACGACGAGCTGATCGAGCTGTTCAAGCTCATCGAGGACTCCTCCTCCGAGGTGAAGCCGGCCAAGGGAGCGCAGCCTGCCAACAAGCCGGTTGCCAAGGCGGCGCAGGGCAAGAAGCCGCGCCGGGACGACGATCACGAGATAGGCGGGCGTCCCAACGTACCGGGTCCGGCCGCATTCGAAAACAAGAGTCCGGCGGGCAAGGGCGGCGCAGGCAAGGGGACAGCGTCTAAAGGCGCCGCTGGTAAGGGTGCCCCGGCCAAAGGCGGCAAACCCGCCGCGGCGGGCAAACCGCGCACCAACCAGGGTGGACGGCAGAAGAAGGGACGCTAAGGCGCCCCGTCACACGGTTGTTCATGCTCCCAATACACCGGCCCTAGGCCGGTGTATTGCTTTGGGCAGGTGTGGATGTGCCCGTCTTGCCAACCACGGGCAGGCGCATCACCCGAGCGTAGTAACGGGGGTTGAGACGCAGCACCAGCAGGCTCATCAGCGCCAGGCCGCCCAGCTGCCACTGCCAGGCGCTGGCGAAGTCGCCGCTCACATGATGCAGGCGCGCCGCCACCCAGGGGCCGGTCGCCGCCAGCATGAAGCCAAACCCCTGCATCAGGGCGCTGAGGGTGCCGGCGCGGCGTGGATCCGGCAAATGATCGAGCGCTATCACCATGATGAGGGAGAAGCTGCCGCCAAGGCCTGCGCCGCACAGCATGCACCAGAGGATGGGGGCGCTGGTCGGCGCCAGCCAGAGGCCGCCAAAGCCCAGCGCCTGCAGCAATATGGCGAGCCCCATCCAGGGGCGCCTGTCCTCCTTGCGCGCCGCCAGCAGCGGCAGGCCGAGGCCGCTCAGGGTCTGTGCCAGCGCCAGCCAGGCCACCAGCTCACCCCCTTGCTGGGCGCTCCAGCCCAGCGCCATGTAGGCCGGCGCCAGCCAGGCCACGACGATGCCATAGCCGCTGTTGATGATGCCAAAGCACAGGATCAGCAGCCAGCTGCGGGGCAGGGCGAGCAGGCGCTGCTCCCCCTCGGGCACTAGCGGCGCGGGGGGGACGGGCAGGCGCACGCGCCACCCGAGCCAGCCGAGCGCCAGCAGCACCGGCAGGCTCCAGAGTGCCAGCACCCGCGACCAGTCCAGCTGGCTCGCGAGCTGGGGGCTGAGCACGGCGCCGAGGGCACCGCCTCCCATCATGCAGGCGGAGAAGATCCCCATCACCAGCGGCACCCGGCTGGCGAAGACCTGTTTGATGAGGCCGGGCAGCACCCCCTGCACCAGGGCCGAGCCCAGGCCGCAGAGGGCGGCGCTGGCGATGAGCAGGGCGCCGCTGGTCAGATCGAAGCGCAGGGCGCTGCCGAGGGCCAGCAGCAGCAGGGCCGCGGCCAGCAGCGGGCGCGGGCCGGCCAGGGTGCGCAGGGTCGGGGTGAACAGCACGCCCACCCCGATCAGCAGCAGCGGCAGCAGGGTCACCCAGGCCAGGTTGTCCATGCCGAGCGCCAGCCGCGCGTCTATCTGCCCCGCTAGCGGGCCGATGGCGGTGAGGAAGGGGCGCAGGTTGATGCCGATCAGCATGACCAGCAGCAGCAGGGCGCCGGCCCCTGGCCGCATGGACGGCTCATTCATGGGGCTGGGCCCCGTAGAGGGCGGCGGCCGGGAGCGGGCTTGGCAGCTTGATGAGGGGCAGCGGCGGCGGGCTGAGGGGCAGTCGCAGCTTGTCATAGCTCGATGTGCTGTCGAAACCGAAGGGGGCCGCATCCTGGTTGTCGAAGGCGTAGTAGACGGCGCCGATGCCGTTCATCACCAGGGCGCACAGGCACATGGGGCAGGGGTGGCCGCTGGCATAGACCACGGCGCCCTTGAGGGAGCCGTGCTGGCTGGCTTCGCGCAGGGCCTCCAGCTCGGCGTGACGGGTAGGATCCCCCGCCTCCAGCATGCGATTGACGGCGCTCGCCAGCAGCTTGCCCTCCTTCACCAGCAGGGCGGCGAAGGGTCGGCCCCCCTGTTGACGGTGGGTCAGCGCCAGGTGCAGCGTCTGCTCGAGCCACTCCTGATGGGTGGGATCGGAGATCGCGGTCAACGAGTTGACGAGACGGGTGCCGGACTGGGGGAGATGGGCCTGTAGCATGGGAGATCCTGCGAAAGAGGGGGATGGGAGCAGCCTAGCGGGCCGCCATGTCATTTGGAAATTAAATGATAGAATGACTATCAGTGATTTTATAAATGGGAAAACCCCTCAGATGGACAGCCCCCTGCTGGATCCCCAGCTCTTGCGCAGCTTTGTCGCCATCCTCGAAACCGGCAGTTTCACCCGCGCCGGCGAGCGGGTGCACCTGACCCAGTCCACCATCAGCCAGCAGATGCGCCGCCTCGAGCAGCAACTCGGCTGTCCGCTGCTGGACAGAAGCGGCCGCACAGTAGTGGCCACGGTGGCCGGGGAGAAGTTGCTGGGGCTGGCGCGCCGCATCCTGGCGCTGCTGGCGCAGGCCGGGGAGCGGGTCAGCGAGGCCAGCCAGCCGCTGCGGATCGGGGTGCCGGAGGATTTCGTCGCCGGCGTCATGGCGCCGGTGCTGGCCGCCTTCGCCCGCCAGTATCCTATGGTGCGGCTGGAGGTGCAGAGCGGCCTCAGCCACGAGTTGTGGCGCAGCTTCGAGGAAGGGGGGCTGGATCTGGCCCTGGTCAAGCAGGCGCGGGGGCAGGGGGATCCCGTCGCCCGTTGGCGCGAGCCGCTCGCCTGGGTCGATAGCCGGGACTGGCCCGCCTGCGGGCGGGATCCGGTGCCCCTGGTGGTGTTCCCGAGTGAGGGGCTCTACCGGCGCCAGCTGACGGAGGCCCTCGACGCCAAGGGGCTGCGCTGGCACATCGCCTATGTCAGCGCCAGCCTCGCCAGCCTGCAAGGGGCGGTGAGCGCGGGGATAGGGGTCAGCCTGCTGCCGGCGCGGTTGCTGCTGCCGGATCAGGTGGCGCTGACGGACTGGCCCCAGGTGCGCTCGGTCGAGCTGGCGCTGCACCTGGGGATGGACAAGGGGGAACCGCTCGAAGGCCTCAGCCAGGCGCTCATTCGCCTGTGCGACGAGGTGATGGGGCCGCGCTGAGCGCAGGCCGCGAGATGAGCCGCGCTAGTGCACCTTGAAGCGGACGATCAGTGCGGCCACCAGGGCCAGGGCGAAGATGGCGGGGGCCCAGGTGCCGTGATGGCTCAGCAGGGTGGCACCTGCGGCGGCGATACCCGCCAGCCCCTGTTGCAAGAAGCCGCACAGCGCCATGGCGTAGGCGCCATGTTCCCTGGCATCACTGACCGCCAGCGCCATGCTGTTGGGGAAGAGCACCGCCTGCCCGAAGATGATGAGGCAGTAGAGCCCCATCATGATCACCAGCACCCCCTCTCCCTGTAGATCGGACAGCATTGACAGCACCACCATGCCGGCAGCGGCCAGCAAGATGAGGCCGGCCCCTTGCCTCATCAGCCGCTTGCCACCCACCCTGGCGACCTGCCGATTGACCGCCATGGCTCCCGCGAAGTAGGCGACCCCGATCAGCAGCCCCAGCGCCCCGAAGGTGGTCACCTCCAGCGCGAACCCTTGCTGCAGGACGAAGGGACTGATCTCTTGCAGGGTCACAGTGATGGCAAAGCCGAGCCCCCCGGCGCAGGCGGGCCAGAGAAAGCCGGGGCGTTGCAGCAGGCTGGCGTAGCGCCGCCACATGCCGGTGGTGGGCGCTGCGGCATTGGGGCCCTGCAGCGGCAGGCGGATCATCAGCGCCAGTGCCACCATGCCAACGGCCGCCACCAGGACGAACCCCAGCTGCCAGTGGGCATAGCGACTGATGAGCCCGCCTATCCACTGGCCGCCACCGAGGGCCGTGATGAAGGCGATGGAGAGGACAGAGAGGCGGCGAGCCAGCTCGTCCCCCTGCCAGTGATCCCGTATCAGGATGCGGGCGATGATGGTGGCGCCCCCCGCCGCTATCCCTTGCAGGGTGCGCAAGACCAGCAACAGCGGCCCCTGACTTGTGGTGGCGAGCAGCAGGCTGATCCCGACAAACAGCAGCAGTGACAGGGCCAGGGGAAGCCGGCGGCCAAAGCGATCGGCGGCGGCGCCCCAAAACAGCAGTGGCAGGTCGGCGCCAATCACGAACAGGGAGATGGAGAGCTCCGCATGTTGTCTCGTCATGGCGAGATCGCTCATCACGATTGGCAGGGAGGGGAGGTAAACCGTGGTGGCCATCTGGGCCATGAAGACGATGAGGCAGGCCAGCGTCATGAGCCGGGCCGACAGGCTCCAGGGCCCTGGCCGTTCGATGTTATTGGGGTTATCCATCACGAGGCTCACACAAAGAGGGGCTCCATCCTTGCATGGTCTTCGTTCGGCGTCACCCCATTTATAAGCTGTTTTTATGCATATTTATCCGCGCTTGAGCGGTCGGTGCCAGGGGGTCAGGCGAGCGCCTGTCTGGGCCTTACGGCGAGCCAGACTTCCAGCTCACCACCGCCGGTTTCGGGGTCAAACGCGGCGCCGTAGCGCTCGAAGTCCGGCTTGTGGGCAGACTCATAATCGGACCGGGCCAGCCAGTCCAGCGCCCCTTGCCAGGTCTGCGGCAGGGTGGAGACGTGGCCCCTATGCAGGAAGACGGCGTAGGTTTGGGGGTCGATGCGCATCCGGCCCAGGGTCTTGGGCAAGACCTCCAGCGCCGCGACTTCCACCGCGCACATGTATTCGCAACTGGTGGCGTCGGCGCCGCAGATGACACCGTAGGCGTGCTCCCCGAGCTGGCCGGGCAGTGGGCCGAGGGCGCCGAAGTCGCGCCACTGACCGCCGAAGTCCCCTTGCTGGAACTCATGGTGGCGGCGCAGGCCCCCCAACAGCATGGGGCGACCGGTTTCGAATCGAATGGGATCTGTCATGGAACCTCCTGGTGTGGGCTCAACCGAGCCGCGCTCAGTGATCCTTGCCTTCTTTGAGCTTGCGTTGGTAGTCCTGGGTGACGATGGCCAGCGCCGCCAGCGCCAGATCCGGCGCTATCCGGTTGGTCTCCAGCAGTTCGATAAGGTCCACCGCGAGCTTGACCTCGGGGGGGGCAGTTTCCAGTGACATGGTTGCTCCGATACTCGTCTGTCGATGGCGGCCATTATACAGGGCGGCGTCCGGATCGGGAGCGAGCCCATGTCACATCTGCACACCACCATCACAGATGCTGGCGCCCCGTTGTCATAGATGCTGGCGCATCTCCTTGTCTATCTCCTCGCGCAGGGCCATCAGCTTCCTGGCGTACTGCTGCAACTGCCGATCCTCGTCCGAAACGGGCTGCCACTGGGGCACCTTGTTCGGTTTGCCGCCCTCGTCCATGGCGACGAAGATGATGATGCAGTGGGTGGTCTTGTGGCGCTCCCGCTCTGTGGGGTGGCGGCTGTAGACGTCCACCGCCAGGTGCATGCTGGTGGTGCCGGTGTGGATCACCCGGGCGTGCACCTCCACCAGCTGGCCTATCTGGATGGGGCGCAGGAAGCGGATGCCCCCCACGTAGACGGTCACCGCATAGCCGCCGCACCAGCCGGCGGCGCAGGCGTAGCCCGCCTGATCGATCCACTTCATCACCATGCCGCCGTGCACCTTGCCGCCGAAGTTGACGTCGGCGGGCTCGGCCAGAAACTGCAGGGTCAGCTCGCGGGGTGGGGTCATGCATTCTCCTCAGATGGCATCACTGCCGGTTACTCTTGCGGTAGGCGTCGGCCTGCTGGCAGGGCGCCAGGGGTGACACATAGGGGCGCTCGTTGCCGGTACGCTGACCGACGCTGGCGTATTGCTGCTGGCATCGGGTCGCCTTGCCCCCGGCCCTGACGCAGGCATCGATGAGTTGCTGTTTGTCCTGCCCCGTCTGTTGTTGGCGGGCGTTGATGCAGGCTCTGTCCAGCCCGGCCTGATGGGTCTCCCTGTCCGGATTGGCGGCAAGCAGGCCGGTCGAGAGGGTAAGTCCGAGCAGCAGTATGGCGATCTTCATGGTTTGTCTCCCGCCGGGGGGCGTCCCGCGATGACCAGGGCTATGCCCCCCAGAATGCCCAGCGATGACAATAACAACCGCAGCGACCAGGACTCATCCAACCAGATGAGCCCGGCCATGGCCGCGAGCAGGGGCACCAGCAGCTGGACGCTGGCGGCCAGGGTGCGTCCCAGCTGGGGCAGCACCGAATACCAGAGCGCATACCCCAGGCCGGAGGCGAGGGCCCCCGAGGCCAGGGCATAACCGATGGCGGCCGGGCTGGCCTCGAGCCGGCCCAGCAGCAGATAGAGCAGGGCCGCAGGCAGGCTGGCGCGCAGGAAGTGGCCGGCATTGGCGGCGACGGGATCGCCAAAGCGCGAGGCCCGCAAGGTATAGCAGGCCCAGGCGATGCCGGCGGTGACCATCAGGACAGCCCCCAGGAGATCCGGCGCCTGGATGCCTGGCAGCAACAGCAGCACCAACCCCGCCATGGCGAGCAGCAAGCCGGCCCATTGGCGGGCAGGCAGACGCTCGCCCCGCAGCAGAGGGGGGGCCAGCATGCTGAGCTGGACGGCCGCAAACAGCAGCAGGGCACCCGTGCCCGTGGTCAGGGTGAGATAGGCAAAGGAGAAGGCGGCGGCGTAGACGAGGAGGGCCAGGGCGCCCCCCCAGTCTCCCTGGCGGGGCGGCGTGGGGCTGCGGGCTGCACAGAGCAGGAGCAGCACCAGGGCCCCGCTGGTCAGTCGCAGCAGGGTGAACAGCGCCGGATCCATCCGCTCTTCGAACAGGGCCAGGCGGCAGAGCAGGGAGTTGGCCGCGAAGGCGAGCAGGGTAAAGAGGGTCAGCAGGGCCAGTCTTGGGAGCGGCATTCATTCACCTCAGATTCAGTCAGGCCAACCTAGCATGAAAATCACCGTGGAGGAGGACCTATGAAACAAATACTCGACCAACTGCTGGGTGCCGGCAAGGGCTGGCTCAACGACGGCGGTGACAGCCGCAAGGCCCAGATGAAGGGCATGGCGCAGGGCGGTCTGGCCGCCGGGGCCATGGCCTTGCTGCTTGGCAACAAGAAGGTGCGCAAGTATGGCGGCAAGGTGGCGGCGGTAGGCGGTGCGGCGGCCCTGGGCGGCCTCGCCTACAAGCTCTATCAGGACTGGCAGTCCCAGCAGGGGGGCGCGAGCCAGCCTGCCCAGCCCCTCGATACGCTGCAAGGGCAGGCGCTTGACGCCCGCTCGACCCTGCTGGTGCGCGCCATGGTGGCGGCGGCTCGGGCCGACGGCCACATCGACGACGCCGAGCGTCAGAAGATCCAGCAGTACCTGACCGAGCAGGGGCAGAGCGATGCGGCGCGCTGGATCGATGCCGAGCTCGCCCGTCCGCTGGATCCCCAGGCGCTGGCCCGGGAAGTCACCGACATGGAGCAGGCCACCGAGGTCTACCTCGCCTCCCTGCTCGCCATCGACGTGGATCACTTCATGGAGCGTGGCTACCTCGACGAGCTGGCGCGGGCCCTCAAGCTCGACGACAACCTCAGGGGCAGCATAGAGCGGCAGGTGGCCCAGCTGAACGGGCCGGGCTAAGCCTCGAACAACGTGTAGAAACAAGGCCCCGTGACGGGGCCTTGTTGTTGGTGCCGCATCTGCGGTGAACCGCGTCTTGCGGTACCTAGCTCTCCGTCGGCCAGGGGCCGAGCTCGATGCAGTGGCCGCGATAGAGCGGATGCTCGCTGTCCTTCGCCATCACCAGCAACTCGCTGCTCGCCTTGAGCTGCTGCCACTCGGTCGGGCTCATCAGGCGACCCGCCATGACCTCTTTGAGGGGGGCTAGGGGTACCAGCTTGGCGGACGCTTTGTCGCGCATCCAGAGCATGGCGTCGGCGGGCAGGTGCAGCGGGCTCGCCTGATTCTGCTGCAAGCGGATGCTGGACTGGCCCGGCTGCTTGCCTTGGTAGGCCACCAACACGAAGGGAGCCTCCTCGCCCGCGGAAGACATCATGGCCAGGTAGCGCACGGGCTGGATGGGGGCGGAGGGCGAGGGGAGCAGGTGTTGCAGCCACAGGCCCAGCAGCAGGGAAGCGGCCATGGCGAGCGGCCACCACAGGCGATGGGGCCTGGGCTTGGGGGAGATTCCCTGTTCTATGTTGCGCCAGACGCTGCGGGGCAGGGTCGGGGCGGGCTGGGGTTGATGCAGCAGGGGATCCAGATGTTGTTGCCACTGAGCTATCCACTGCCACCAGTCGGGATCGCGCGCCATCAGGCGGGTCATCCTGGCCTGCACCCGCGGGCTCAGGGTGCCCAGCACGTATTCACCGGCGAGCCGCTCGCGCAGGGCGGGGTCCCGGTAGCGTTTGGGGGTCATTGGGTCAGGCATAGCTTGAGCTCCTCCAGTCCGCGCCGGATCCAGGACTTGACGGTGCCAAGCGGGGTTTGGGTGTGGGTGACGATCTCCTGGTGGCTCAGGCCGTGCCGATAGGCCAGCACTATGGCGTTGCGCTTGTCGGCGGAGAGTTGCCCGAGGCAGCGTTCGAGGGAAAAAGAGGGGGCAAGCCCCCCTTCCGTACTCTGAGCAGGTTTCTCCTCGAAGGACTCCTCCAGCGGGATCTCCCCGTGGCGGGCCTTGGCCCGCAGGGCATCGATGGCCAGATTGCGCATGCACTGGCAGAGCCAGGCCCAGGGGTAGTCGACCGGATAGGCGCTCTGGCCGTGCCAGATCTTCAAAAAGCCCTCCTGCAGTACGTCCGCGGCCCACTGCTTGTCCTTGAGCAGGGCGTGGAGCAGGGCGAACAGGGGTTGGCCCGTCAGCTGATAGAGCGCTTCAAACGCCTGCTTGTCCCTGAGCCGACTGCGGGCGAGCAGGTGGGCGAGCTGCTGATTGTCGATATTCACTCAGACCTCATCGTTGGACGCGGTGCCAGACATTCTTCATGCCATCCCCGCTGCTCTGGCCGGGCTGCTCATCCTTGATCCAGCGATAGAGCGGCTGGCCACGGTAGCTCCACTGATAGCGGCCGTCGTCGCGCAGGACCAGGCCGACACCGGCGTCGGCCGCGCTGCCGACCCCGGCCTTGACCTCGCTGTCGCTCGCCAATGCCGGCGGCCATTTCTCGGCGCATTCAGCATAACAGTTTGATTTTCCTTGGGCATCCTTGTCGAAGCGGTAGAGGCTAAAGCCCTTGGCATCGACCAGATAGGCCTTGCCGTTCTCGGTCATCTGGGCGATGGGCACCTGCTCGGCCCCGCTCAGGGGCTGGGTCTCGAGGGCCCAGGCCGAGGCGAGGGGCAGGCAGGCGAGGGTGATGAGGAACTTGTTCATGGTGTGTCTCCTGAGATTCATGGGGTTGGGGTTAACGGGTCCAGCCATCCTGGGCGAAGAGGGGCTCGCCTTGGGGGCTGTCGATGAAGTCGAGGAAGCGCTGGGTGCTGGCGTCGGCCCCCGCGGCTTTGGCGATGACGAGATCGCGATAGATGCGGCGCTCCGGCTCGATTTCGACGAAGTCGGCCTTGTCCTGGTGGTTTAGGGGCCAGTGCACCCAGGTGATCCAGGCATCGGCCTGCTGGCCGGTGAAGGCCCGGAAGCTGGCGCCGCTGCCCTGCTCGAAGGCAACGATGTTTCGTCTGAGCTTCTGCACATCGGCCAGGGAGCCCTTGCGCCCGGCCACGTCTTCCCAGAGGCCGGTGCCGGAGGTGTTGTAGCTGCCGAGCCCCTCGGTCACCACCACCTTGAGGGGGCGGTTGATCAGATCCTCGATGCCGCGGATCCCCGCCGGGTTGCCCTTCTGCACGGCGATGACGCTGCGCCTCAGGTAGTAGGCGTGGGCACTCTGCTTGTCGAGGAAGGGATAGCGCTCCAGATAGGCGGACATGGACTGCTCGGCGCCGGCGAAGAACAGATCGGCATCCTGCAGCGCCCGATCGCGCCAGCTGGACTCGGGGCCGGCGGTGACCTCGACCTTGATCCCGGTCTCCTGCTGGAAGGCCGTGGCCGCCCGTTTCAGCGCGGTATCGGGCCCGCCCGGGCCATATAGGCGGATCACGCCATCGCCGGCCTGATGGGCAACGCCGGTCTTCTCGGAGGCGCCAGCTTGATCAGCACTTGGGGCGGCCTGCAGCGGCAGTTGAACGAGGGCCGCGCAGAGCAGGGCCGGCCATAGGGGGTGGGGTTTCATCGTCTCTCCTTGATTGAGGTTCAAGCAAGAGACGACGGGGGGAGGCGATTGGATGCAGCCGCACGGAAAAAAAGATGGGTTGTGGAGCGAGAGTGAGCGGGGTTGAAGGGGAACCCGCTACTCTGGCGGGCTCTGACGGACGTTGCTAACCGGTGCCCAGTTGCCGGTGAATGAGATCGGCAAGCTGCTCCAGGGCCGCCTCCAGCGCCGGGCTCCAGGGATGGGAGCTGTTGATGCGCAGGCAGTGGTTGTGCTGGCCCTGGCTCGAGAACAAGGCCCCCGGCGCCAGCGAGAAGCCGCAGGCCAGTGCCTGGGCGTGCAGGGCCCGGCAGTCGAGGTGGGGGTCGAACTCCAGCCAGAGGAAGTAGCCGCCGTCCGGGGCGCTGATGCGCACCTCATCCGGGAAGAGGCGCAGCAGGGCGGCGCGCATCTGCTGCTGACGCTGGGCCAGGGTGTGGCGCAGGCGCCGAAAGTGAGCGTCCACCCCGCCCTGGCGCAGCATGTCGGCGAGCGCCAGCTGGCTAGGCACATTGGTCGACAGGGTCGACATCAGCTGCAGCCGCTGGATGCGCTCGGCATGGGGCCCCGCCACCACCCAGCCGACCCGAAAACCCGGCGCCAGGCACTTGGTCCAGGAGCTGCACAGCAGGCTGTCTCCCCGCGCGTCCCAGCTCTTGATGGGGCGAGGCCGCTCCCGGCCGAAATAGAGCTCGGCGTAGACGTCGTCCTCCACCAGCGGCACCCGGTGTTCGTTGAGCAGGGCCATCAGCGCCTGCTTGTGCCCGTCCGGCATGGTGTGGCCGAGCGGGTGCTGGACGTTGCCCATCAGCCAGCACGCCTTGATGGGGCGCTGGGTCAGCGCCTCCACCAGCAGGGCGAGATCGATGCCGACTCCCGGGATCACCGGGATCTCCACCACGTTGAGCTTCAAGCGCTCTATGGCCTGCAGGGCGCCGTAGAAGGTGGGGGATTCCACCACCACCCAGTCCCCCGGCTCGGTCAGGGCCTGCAGTCCGAGGGAGAGCGCCTCCATGGCACCGGTGGTGATGATGATCTGCTGGGGGTCGACCGCCAGCCCGTCGCCGGCATAGCGCTGGGCGATGGCGCGGCGCAGCGCCTCGTTACCGGGGGGAAGGTCTGCCACCGTGCTGAAGGGGTCGAGCCGGCGCATGCAGCTGGCCAGGGCCCGGCCGAGCTGGGGGTGGGGGAAGAGCGCGGGATCCGCCACCGCCATGCCGAGCGGCACCAGCTCGCGGGACTTGCTCGCCTGCAGCACCTCGAACACCAGATCGTTGATGTCCACCGAGCCGCTGTAGTGGGCCTGTTGCGGCGCGCTGGCCCGCAGCGGGGAGGGGGCGGCCTTGACGTAGTAGCCGGACTGGGGCCGCGCCAGTATCAGGCCACGGCTTTCGAGCAGCTGATAGGCCTGCAGCACCGTCATGGGGCTGAGGGCGTGGGTCTTGCAGCTCTGGCGGATGGAGGGAATGCGCTCCCCCGGCTGCCAGACGCCGCGCTCTATCTGTTGCTGCAGCAGGGCTGCCAGCTGGCCGTAGCGAGACATGGTGGGTTCAAACTGTTCTAGGTGTATTTCAATATAACTGCATCTGTTATAGGTGTCATGACTCATGTTGTACTTGGCAGGCGAAAACCTGTCTGTTAAATGCAACATAGAGAGTCCTGCATGATTAGCCTGGATGATGTGGTAAGCCTGTCCCGATTGCAGTTCGGGGCCACGGCCATGTTTCACTTCCTGTTTGTGCCCCTCACCCTGGGGCTGTCCTGGATCCTGGTGATCGCCGAATCCGCCTACGTGATGACCGGCAAGGTGATCTACAAGGACATCACCCGTTTCTGGGGCAAGCTGTTCGGTATCAACTTCGTGATGGGGGTGACCACGGGGATCACCCTGGAGTTTCAATTCGGCACCAACTGGGCCTACTACTCCCACTATGTCGGCGACATCTTCGGCGCCCCCCTGGCGGTGGAAGGGCTGATGGCCTTCTTCCTCGAATCTACCCTGGTGGGCCTGTTCTTCTTCGGCTGGGACAGACTCTCCCGTGGTCAACACCTGATGGTGACCATGCTGGTGGCGCTCGGCTCCAACCTCTCCGCGCTCTGGATCCTGATCGCCAACGGCTGGATGCAGAACCCGGTCGGCGCCGAGTTCAACCCCATGACGATGCGCATGGAGTTGACCGACGTCACCGCCGTGCTGTTCAACCCGGTGGCCCAGGTCAAGTTCGTGCACACTGTGGCGGCGGGTTACGTGGCCGCGTCCCTGTTCGTGATGGGGGTGAGCAGCTGGTATCTGCTGCGCCGCATGGAGGTGCGCTTCGCCCTGCGCTCCTTCGCCATCGCCTCCGGCTTCGGTCTGGCCGCCATCCTCTCGGTCATCGTCCTCGGGGACGAGTCCGGTTATCGCACCGGTGAGGTGCAGAAGGTCAAGCTCGCCGCCATCGAGGCGGAGTGGGAGACAGAGCCTGCCCCGGCGGCCTTCACCCTGTTCGGCTGGCCCGATCAGCAGGCCGAGAAGACCCATGCGGCCGTCAAGATCCCCTATCTGATGGGCATCATCGCCACCCGCTCCCTGGATGAGGCGGTGACCGGCATCAAGGATCTCAAGGCCGAGCACGAGGTGCGCATCCGCAGCGGCATGCTGGCCTATGGCGCCCTGGAGGCGCTGCGCCAGGACGGTGGCAACGGCGCCGCCCGCGCCACCTTCGAGCAGCACCGTCAGGATCTCGGCTACGGTCTGCTGTTGACCCCCCATGCGAAAGACATTGCCAAAGCCGACGAGGCGGCCATCGCCAAGGCGGTGGAGGATTCAGTGCCCCAGGTGGCGCCGCTGTTCTGGAGCTTCCGGCTGATGGTGGGCATAGGGGTGGTGCTGCTGGTGCTCTTTGCCGCCTCCTTCCTGCAACTGTGCCGGGGCCGGCTGGTGCAATCGCCGCGCCTGCTGAAGGTGCTGTTCTGGAGCATTCCGCTGCCCTGGATTGCCATCGAGGCGGGCTGGTTCGTGGCCGAGTTTGGCCGCCAGCCCTGGACCATCAGCGAGGTGTTGCCGGTCTCGGCCTCGGTCTCTCTGCTGCAGCCGGGCCAGATCTGGTTCAGCCTCATCTCCATCAGCCTCATCTACACCAGCCTGCTGGTGGTGGAGCTGTTCTTGTTGCGTCATGTGATCCGCAAAGGGCCCGCCAGCCTGCAGACGGGTCGTTATCAAGGTGAAGTCTTGGCAAGCGGGAGTGCGCTCTGATGGATTATGAAACCCTGAAATTGATCTGGTGGGGCCTGGTGCTGTTCATGCTCATCGGCTTCGTGGTGATGGACGGCTTCGATCTGGGGGTGGGCCTGTTGCTGCCTATCGTCGGCAAGACAGATGAGGAGCGGCGGGTGCTGCTCAACAGCGTGGGCCCGGTGTGGGAGGGCAACCAGGTGTGGCTCATCGCCGGTGCCGGCGCCCTGTTCGCCGCCTGGCCGCTGGTCTATGCCGCCGCCTTCTCGGCGCTCTACGTGCCTTTCATGTTCCTGCTGTTCGGCCTCTTCCTGCGCCCGGTGGGTTTTGACTATCGCAGCAAGCTGGAATCGGCCCAGTGGCGCCGCTGGTGGGACAGGGCCCTGGTGACCGGGGCCTTGCTGCCGACCCTAGTGTTCGGCGCGACCCTCGGCTTTTTGCTGCAAGGATTGCCGTTTCGCTTCGATTCGCACCTTCGAATCCACTACGGCGCCTTTGAGTTCAACTGGCCGCTGCTGCTGACCTGCATGGGCACGGCGCTGGCCCTGCTGATGCTGCACGGCGCCAGCTTCCTGCAGTGCAAGACCCAAGGGGTTATTGCCGAGCGCTGCGCCCGCCAGAGCCTCTGGCTCGGCCCTCTGGCGAGCGGTCTGTTTGCCCTTGGCGGCGTCTGGCTCAGTCAGATGGAAGGCTATCGCTTGCAGGAGATAGGCGATCTCAACGGCGCCCTCACCCCGCTGATGAAGCAGGTGGCGCTGGCACCGGACGGCTGGTTCAGCAACTTCGCGGCGCAGCCCTGGCTCTGGTGCGTGCCGGCCCTGGGCCTGCTGCTGCCCATGGTGAGCAGCCTTGCCAGTGCCCGCGGCCTGCCGCGCCTGGCGATCATGGCCAGCGGCGGCGCCTGCGCCACCATGATGCTGACCATCGCCATCGCCCTGTTCCCCTTCGTGCTGCCCTCGTCCCTGGATCCGTCGAGCAGCCTGACCCTGTGGGACGGCACCTCCAGCGAGGGCACCCTGCTCATCATGCTGGGGATAGTGGGGGTGCTGATGCCCATCAACATCGGCTACACCCTCTGGGTCTACCGGGTGGTGCGCGGCAAGGTCAGCACGGATCAGGTTCGCCAGCACGGCCACAGCCTCTACTAACCGTCTTCTACTCAAGGGAGTTTCGACTATGTGGTATTTCACCTGGATTCTGGGGCTGGGCTTTGCCCTGCTGTGCGGCCTGGTCAACCTGCTCTGGCTGGAGGCGCGCTGGGCCGCGGACGAGGATCTCAAGGAGTCTTGAGCCCCGCCGCCTTGGAAATGAAAAAGGCCGACACTCAGTGTCGGCCTTTTCGTTTGGGGGAAGGTCAGACCGCCAGCGCCAATTTGGCCTCGCGCTTCTCGCTGACGTGGGTCAGGCCGTAGGCCAGCAGCACGATCAGCGCGCCTATCCAGGGGGTGTGCATCAGCCCAAGGTGCTCCACCACGAAGCCACCAACGACTGAACCCAAGGCGATGCCGACGTTGAAGGCGGCGATGTTGAGGCCGGAGGCCACGTCCACGGCGTTGGGGGTATGGATCTCGGCCTGTTTCACCACCAGCACCTGCAGTCCCGGCACGTTGCCAAAGGCGAAGGCACCCCACACCAGCACGGTCAGCACCGCCAGCACCGGATGGGGCGCGGTGAAGGTGAGCATCAGCAAGATGAGCGCCAGCCCGGCAAACATCAGCTTCAACGCGGGCAATGGACCCATCTTGTCCGCCAGCTTGCCGCCCCAGATGTTGCCGAATGCCACCGATACTCCGTATACCAGCAGGATCAGGCTGACCGCGTTGGCGCCGAAGCCGCTCACCTGTTGCAGGATGGGGGCGAGGAAGGTAAAGGCGGTGAAGGCGCCGCCGTAGCCGAGCGCTGTCTTGGCGTAGACCAGCAGCAGCGGCTTCTTGGTCAGCACCAGCAGTTGTTCACGGATGCTGGAGGCTGCCCCCTTGGGCAGGTTGCTCGGGATCAGCAGCAGGCTGCCCACCATGGCGATGAGGCCCAAGAGGCTCACCACCAGGAAGGTCTCGCGCCAGCCAAACTGTTGGCCAATCCAGGTGCCGAGCGGTACACCGGTCACCAGGGCGACGGTCAGGCCGCTGAACATGATGGCGATGGCGCTGGCCGCTTTTTCTTTGGCCACGAGGCCAGTGGCGATGGTCGAACCCACCGAGAAGAAGACCCCGTGAGCCAGACCGGTCAGCACCCGGGCGACGATCAGGCTCTCGTAGCCGGGGGCCTGCCAGGCCAGCAGGTTGCCGGCGGTGAACAGCGCCATCAGCCCGACCAGCAACCACTTGCGCGGCAGCTTGCCGGTCAGGGCGGTCAACAGCGGCGCACCTATGGCGACGCCGAGGGCGTAGAGGCTGACCAAGAGGCCCGCCGAGGGCAGGGAGACATGCAGTTGCTCGGCGATGGTGGGGATGAGCCCCACTATCACAAATTCGGTGGTGCCGATCGCAAAGGCACTCAGGGTGAGGGCAAATAACGCCAGTGGCATACAAACTCCTTGGATAGGACTCCCGACGGGAGAATGGCGCCAGTATGCCGACGTGCTTTGTTGGCAAAAATGACGATGACATCAAATTACTTTTGCTTAATCAGCAGCAATAACCGAGGGGAGGCGGGTGTTATCGGGCGGGAAAGGGGGGTGGCAGCGCACCAAACCAAAAAAAGCGGGAGGCACAGTGCCTCCCGCTAGGGGTTGGATAAATGTCCCGGATCGTTATTGACTCCCTTCTCCCCTGGCGGGAGAAGGGGCGGGGATGAGGGGACATTCTGTATATGCTGCAAAACTGGCTTAGGGTAGCGAAAGATGCTGCTATACCCTCTCCCATGGGGAGAGGGAACAATCCGGTTAGTCCCAGGCAGGTGCGAAGTCCGGATTGGCGCAGCGCTCGCCCCGCTCCAGGGTGGCGATCTGGGCCATCTCGTCGGGGCTGAGCTGGACCTTGAGGGCGGCCAGGTTAGCGGCCTGGTTCTCCCGCTTGGTGGAGCTCGGGATCACCGTCATGCCCTGGGCCAGCAGCCAGGCCAGCGACACCTGGGCCGCCGAGACGCCGTGGCGTTTGCCGATCTCTACCAAGAGCGGCTCGGTGAGCACCTTGCCGTAGGCGAGCGGCATATAGGCGGTGAGGGCGATGCCCTGCTCCTGGCAGAACTCAACCACCTTGCGGTTTTGCAGCAGGGGGTGCACTTCCACCTGCTGGTGAGCGATGGCGCCCGGCCCCAGGATGTCGATGGCTTCTTTGAGCTGGGCCACGGTGAAGTTGGAGACCCCGATCTCCCGGGTCAGGCCCTGGGCCTTGGCCTCGGCCAACTGCTCCAGATAGACCGCCATCGGCACTTCATCCTGGGGGGAGGGCCAGTGAATGAGCGCCAAGTCCAGATAATCGGTGCGCAGCTTCTCGAGGCTTACCTTCAGGCTCGGGATCACCTTGCCCGGACCGAACTCGCTGGTCCACACCTTGGTGGTCAGGTAGATATCCTGGCGGGGCACAGCAGTGCTGGCCAATATCTCGCCCACCTCGGCCTCGTTGCCGTAGATCTGGGCGGTGTCGATATGGCGATAGCCGAGCTCCAGGCCGGTGTTCAGGGTGGCGAGCAGGGGCTCGCCCTTCAGGCGGAAGGTGCCCAGACCCATCATTGGCATTTTCATCATCAAACTCCTCATGTTCTTGCTTTTTACGTTCTTGTTTATGGGGTTTGCCCATCAGTCAGTTTGCCGTCTGCGGTCAAACTGCTGGTGGGCAGAAAAAGTGGTGCAGGCGGTCAGGCCAAGTGATAGCGGCGAACGGTGCTGTTGGCAAACCAGCCCTGGGTGTCGGCCACGAAGGCGATAAAGTGGGGCTCTTGCTGGTGGGCGATAAGGGCATCCTCGCTCACCCACTCCTCGTGCAGCATCCAGGATTGGGGGTTATCCAGGCTCTGGTGCAGTTGATAGCGCAGGCAGCCGGCCTCTTGCTGGCTGGCCGCGATCAGCGGTGTCAGGGCGGCCCTGAGTTGGGCGGCGAATTCGGGCTTGGCGTCGAGCTGGGCAATCACTATGACGGGAACGGACATCTGACTCTCCTCGAGACAACGAGAGTCAGTATGCCTGCGGTGGCGTGCGGATAAGAGGGGCGCTGTCGCAAAACACTATTGAGGTGAGCGCAGCAATAGAGCAGTGGTGAAGGGTGCGCCCCTGCAAGGAGTCACCAGGAGCGCACCACGCCAGCTCAGGCGCCGGCCGCCTCGGACCAGACCGCAAACTCATTGCCGCTGGGCTCAACGAAGTGGAAACGGCGGCCACCGGGGAAGTCAAACAGCGGGCGAATGATGGTGCCCCCATGCTGGAACACCTTGGCCTGGGTCGCCGCAATGTCGGCGCTGTAGAACACCAGCAGGGCGCCGCCCTGGGCGCTCTGACAGCAGAGATCCGCCCGGTAGAAGCCGCCATCCAGCCCTTCCCCCGCAAAGGCGCAGTAGTCGGGGCCGTAATCCACAAACTGCCAGCCAAAGGCGGCGGTAAAGAAGGTCTTGGTGGCCGCGAGATCCCGGGCGGCAAACTCCACATAGTTCAGTTTTTCATGGGCCTTGGTCATATGGCTTCCTGGCTTGTCGGTTGATGCTCCATTACTGACACCTTACTGCTTGGGTTGCCAGCGCTTCTGGGTCCGCGGCGTGGAGTGGGGCAGTGCCTCCCAGGGGGTCAACTTGAGCTGCCGACGGCGCACCTGGAAGACGATAGCCATCAGCAGGCCGACACCGATGGCAAAGAAACTGGTTTGGCGCAGGGCATACCCCAGGCTCACCTCATGCTCCCAGCCGAAGAACCACATCAACAGTCCCCAGATGATACCCACCGGCAGCCCCATGGCGATCAGGTTGACCATAAAGCGCTCATAGTGGGGTGGTTTCAGTTGCCAGCCGAATTTGCGCAGCAGTTGGCACAGGGGCGGGTCGTAGTTGATCTCCTTCACGCCCTTGCTGGCCAGCTCTTGATGGGCGGCGAACAGGCGGTGTTCAAATGACATTGTGCTTCCTTCGTGTGACAGCAGGGTTGGTGATAAGACGCCTGCTCAATATCCCTATGTGGGCGCCGATTGTAGCCTTGTTGTCGGCGGGAGTGTTAGCGCCGGATCACAGCAATGGCACCAGGGATTGGAAAAGTCTGGGGGGAGAGGTAGTGGCGGAAAGGAGGAGCTTATCGCACGCCAGGGCTTCATTGCCCCGGCGTGCGGATGACTTGGCTCAGCGCCCGGTCACAGGGCCCGGCCATCGTAGTGCTGCACCGGCAGCGCCTCGGGATCCACTCCCTCCAGGCAGCGGACATTGACGGCGACCATGTGGTGCCCCTTGGGATCCACGCCGTCGCAATAGGGGTGGATGCCGCACACCGGGCAGAAGCGGTGTTTGACCACATGTTTGTGGAAGGTGTAGGTGCTGGCGGCCTCGTCCGGGGTCAGCAGTTGCAGCTTGTCGCGCGGCAGCATCCACAGCAGGGATCCCTTGCGCTGGCAGATGGAGCAGTTGCAGGCCATGGCCTGGGTCAGCTCCCCCTCGACTTCGAATGCCACCCTGCCGCAGTGGCAGCTTCCCTTGTATTTCATGTCATTGCTCCTCGTTGACGGGGGGCGATCAGGCAACCGACGCCCCCTTGTTACCAATGTCATTTTTGTATCGAAAGAAGCATATACGTTGTGTTCATGTTGCGCTGACTGCGCACTCAGGAGAGACCCTTCTCGTAGGCGGTAATGGATTACCGCCGACTTCACAGAGAACAGGAAGGTTCTATGACACATCGCTATCTCACCTCGGCCATTCTCCTCGCCCTGCTGGGGGCCAACCCCATGATGGCGGCGGCAGAGGCCCCCATGTCTCCCCTGATGACCCAGCTGAACAAGGGCAACTGGCTGTCGGAGTCCGAGGCGAAGACCCTGAGCGACGAGCTCTACTACCAGGACGCGGTGCAGGCCTATCTGGTCTCCCTGCCGCTGATGAACACCATAGGCCTGCGCGACGGCTCCGAGGCCGCCTTTGGCAGCGGCTACAACGTGCTGCCGGTGTGGAAGGAGCGGATGGACAGCCGCGCCGTGGTGCCGACCCCCAATGGGGATGTCATCTACTCCATGAGCTATCTGGATCTCAAGCAGACGGGCCCGCTGGTGATCAAGGCGCCGGCCAACGTCATCGGCATGTTCACCGACTTCTTCCAGCAGACCATCACGGACGTGGGGGCCATAGGCCCGGGTCGCGCCCGTGGCGGCCTCTACCTCTTGCTGCCACCGGATTACGAAGGGCCTGTGCCGCAAGGCTATTTCGCGTTCAAGTCATCGACCTACAACGTCTTCCTGTTCTTCCGCACCATCATGGGCAAGGGGGAGGGCAAGCCGGATCCGGCCCCGGCGGTGAAGAATGCGGAAACCACCCGGGTCTATCCCCTGTGGGACGTGGAGAAGGAGGTCAAGCCGATGGAGTTCCCGGATGCGAGCGGCAAGCGGGTCACCATGATGTACCCGACGGATGGCGCTTACTGGCAGAAACTGAAGGAGTTCGTCGATTACGAGCCGCTCACCGCGATCCCGGATCAGACTCGCAGTGCCCTGCTGAGCATCGGCATCGGCATCGTCAAGGGCAAGCCGTTCGCGCCGAGCAAGGGGCCCTGCTGAAGAAGGCGGTGGAGATGGCCCCCCGCATGATCCTGGCCCGCCGTCAGGTGGGACTCGACGATCAGCGCCAGCTCTACTAACCGAACCGCCAGTGGGAGAACTCCTGGGCAGGGGCCACCGCCGAGTGGATGCAATACGCCACCCTGGACAAGAACCAGCGCGCCGCCTTCTTCCAGATCGCCTATTCGAGTGCGGCGGCCATGGTGATGCACACCACGGGGGCGGGCTCCAAGTACCCTTATGCGACCAAGGACAAGGACGGCAAGCACCTGGAGGGCGGCAACACCTACAAGCTGCACCTGCCCGCGAACCCGCCGGCGGCCCTGTTCTGGGCGGTGACCGCCTACAACATCACCGACGGCACCATGCCGGAGACGGATCAGCTGCTGCCCTCCACCAACGGCTATTACGACATTCCGAAGAACCAGGATGGCTCCATCGACCTCTGGTTTGGGCCCAGCAAGCCAAAAGATGTCGCAGACAGCGCCTTTATCAAGACCATAGCGGGACGCAATTTCCTGGTGGCCCTGCGCCTCTATGGCACCGAAGACGGTTTCTATGACCAGACCTGGATCCTGGACGATCTGGTCAAGGTGAACAACTGAATCAGACAGCATCCCGGTGTGGTCAAGGTGCCGCGCCGGGAGCCTTCCTCAGAGGAGACATAGATGAAACTCAAGCAACTCGTATGGCTGACCACGCTCGCGCTGAGCGCGGGAGCCATGGCCCAGTCGGCCCCATTGACCATTCCCCATCCCACGGCGTTTGATGCGTTGACCTGGCCCGCCGCCGGGGTCCAGATGCCGGAGGCCTACGTGAAGGCCATCGCCCAGCAGGCCTACATCTGGGGTTATCCCATGGTCAATCAGTTCAACCGCCGGGCCACCATCACCAAGGCGCCCTATCCGGCCCTCAATGGCGGCATGGTGCCGGTTGCCCCCATGGGGCAGCTCAGCATGCTGACGGATTACATCAAACCAGCAGAAACCTTCGTTACTTGCCCGAATCAGGACGTGGTCTACGGGCTCGGCTTCTTCGAGCTGGATAAAGAACCCGTGGTGATCCAGGTGCCGGACTTCGGCGATCGCTTCTGGGTCTACGCCATCTACGATGCCCGCACCGACCAGATAGCGAACCTCGGCAAGCCCTATGGCTCCAAGCCCGGCTTCTACCTGCTGGTGGGGCCAAACTGGCAGGGTGAGACTCCCAAGGGGATCGAGGGGGTCATCTGCTCCTCCACCGAGATGGCCAACGTGATCCCCCGGGTGCAGATGGACGATACCAAGGAAGATCGGGCGGCCATCCAGGCGCCGGTGCGGGAGGTGATGACTTACCCGCTCAGCAAGTTCGACGGCAAGATGAAGTCCTATGACTACGCCAACATCCCCTCCATCGGCGAGAAGCCCAACCCCAGCGCCGGGGAGACCAAGTGGGTCATCCCGGACAAGTTCTTCGATCAGCTGGACAACGTGCTGACCAAGGTCGCGCCCCTGCCCGGTGAAGAGGCGCTGTATGCCCAGTTCCGCCACTTGGTGAACGCGGGCAAGCAGGATCCCAAGGTGCGCCAGTGGATGAACGAAGCGGCGGAGCAGACCGACAAGACGGTGATCGCCGACTTCTTCAGGTGGGAGAACAACGGGGTACCGGCGGGCAATGGCTGGAACCGCTCCAAGAACAACGCCCAGTTCGGGGTGGACTACTACAACCGCACCGGCACCTCCAAGTCGAACATGTTCGACAACAAGCCCGACGAGACCCAGTACTTCTACACGGACTATGATGCCGGCAAGGTGCAGCTCGACGGCGCCCACAGCTACCAGGTCACCTTCGCCAAGGGGCAGTTGCCCCCGGTGAAGGGCTTCTGGTCCCTGACCCTCTATAACAGCAAGCACCTGTTCAGCCCGAACGAGCTCAACCGCTATTCGCTTGGCACCAAGAACAAGGATCTCAAGCTCAATCCTGACGGCTCCCTGACCATCCATGTCAGCCGCAAGGCGCCGCCCAAGGCCGAGATCAACAACTGGCTGCCGGCGCCCGAGGGTCACTTCTCCCTCTATATCCGCGCCTACTGGGGCGAGAAACCCATACTGGATGGCAGCTGGATCCCGCCCAAGATCGAGAAGTTGAACTAACCCCTCGGCCGAAGGCCGCTGTCGATACAAGCCCCACGCCTCGTCGTGGGGCTTGTTTATGTGGGCCGGGTGCCGGGCGCCAACGTGATGGCGCGGGAGATTTTGGCTTGCCAATTTATCGACATTGCGTCTATAAAACGCCATTGCTCTTGCCAGGATAACAACAATGAAGACCCATTCCGATGAACTGACCCTGTTCGTGGCCGTGGTGGAGGCGGGTAGCTTTCGCCAGGCGGCGGAGAACCTGGGGATGGACAACTCAGTGGTGAGCCGCGGCATCAAGCGCCTCGAAGAAAAGCTCGCCACCGTGCTGCTCAATCGCACCACCCGCCGGGTCAGCCTGACCGAGGAGGGGAGCTGGTTCTATCAGCGGGCGGTCAAGGTGTTGACCGAGATGAGCGAGGCCGAGAGCCACCTGCTGATGCGCCGAGAGCAACCGGAGGGGATATTGCGGGTCGATGCTGCCACCCCCTTCATACTGCACCGGCTGGTGCCCATCATCGGCGAGTTTCGCCGCCGCTACCCGGCCATCGAGCTGCAACTGCACAGCTCCGAGGGCTTCATCAACCTGATGGAGCGGCGAGTGGACATGGCCATTCGCATCGGCGAGCTGACCGACTCCTCCCTGCGCGCCCTGCCGCTCGGGCGATCCAAGCTGCGGCTGCTGGCCTCTCCCGCCTATTTAAGCGAGCGCGGCACCCCGCGCCAGCCGGCGGATCTGCTGGAGGGTCACGAGCTGCTCGGCTTTTTGCATCCCGATCACCTCAACCACTGGCCGCTGCTGAGCGCGGAGCAGGGAGACCGTTTTGCCATCACCCCGACCCTGAGGGCCAGCAGCGGCGAGACCCTGCGCCAGCTGGCGCTCAAGGGGCAGGGGATCGTCTGCCTCTCTGACTTCATGACCGGGGAGGACAGGGCGAGCGGCGCCCTGGTGGAGGTGCTGGCGCGCAGCAACAGCGGCGCCTCGCGTCCCATCAATGCGGTGTTCTACTCCGATGCCCAGCGCGACATCCGGCTGCGGGTCTGGCTCGACTTTATCCGGGAGCAGCTCGGCAACCATTCCCTGTAGGGCAATCACCACCTCTGCCTGCTCGGTGTGCACCGGCGTGGGGCGCGAACACAATAGAAGAGGCCGACATCGCTGTCGGCCTCTTTGGGTTTTCACCTGGGTGAAAGGGGCTGGTTATTCGTCTTCAAGGGCCCAGCGACGGGAGCGCTCCACCGCTTTCTGCCAGCCGCGATAGCGCTTGTCCCGATCCGCGTGATCCATCTGGGGGATGAATTCGCGATCGACGCTGAACTTGTCTTGCAGCTCGTCGGAGCTCTTCCAGAAGCCCACGGCCAGACCGGCCAGGAAGGCGGCGCCCATGGCGGTGGTCTCGATCCGGGTCGGACGCACCACTGGGGTGTGCATCATGTCGGACTGGAACTGCATCAGGAAGTCGTTGGCCACGGCGCCGCCGTCTACCTTCAGGGCCGCCAGCTTGATGCCGGAGTCCTGCTGCATGGCATCCAGCACGTCGCGGCTCTGGTAGGCGATGGATTCCAGCGCGGCGCGGATGATGTGGTTGCGGTTCGCGCCACGGGTCAGGCCGACCATGGTGCCACGAGCGTATGGGTCCCAGTAAGGGGCGCCCAGACCGACGAAGGCCGGCACCAGGTAGACGCCGTTGGTGTCACCCACCTTGGAGGCGAAGTAGTCGGTGTCGCGGGCATCGTGGATGATCTTGAGCTCGTCGCGCAGCCACTGGATGGTGGCGCCGCCCATAAACACGGCCCCTTCCAGCGCGTAGTTCACCTCGCCTTTAGGACCGATGGCGACCGTGGTCAGCAGGCCGTTGTGGGAGCGAACCGGTTCGGTACCGGTGTTCATCAGCATGAAGCAGCCGGTGCCATAGGTGTTCTTGGCCATGCCTTTCTCGAAGCACAGCTGGCCGAACAGGGCGGACTGCTGGTCACCGGCGATGCCGGCGATGGGGATACGGGTGCCGCCGCCACGGGTGGTGTAGCCATAGACCTCGGAGGAGGGTTTGACTTCCGGCAGCATGGACATGGGGATGCCGAGCTCGTCCAGCATCTTTTCATCCCACTTCAGATCGCGGATGTTGTAGAGCATGGTGCGAGATGCGTTGGTCGGATCGGTGACATGCACCTCGCCGTTGGTCATCTTCCACACCAGCCAGGTGTCGATGGTACCGAACAGCAGCTCGCCGTTGATCGCCTTCTCGCGGGCCCCTTCCACGTTGTCGAGGATCCATTTCACCTTGGTGCCGGAGAAGTAGGCATCCAGCACCAGACCGGTGTTCTCGCGCACATAGTCTTCCAGACCGCGGGCCTTGAGCTCTTCGCAGATGGCGGCGGTGCGGCGGCATTGCCAGACGATGGCGTTGTAGACGGGTTTGCCGGTGGCTTTTTCCCACACTACGGTGGTTTCACGCTGGTTGGTGATGCCGATGGCGGCGATCTGCTCGCTGTGCAGGCCGGTCTTGGCCAGCACCTCGGTGAACACGGAAGACTGGGTGGCCCAGATCTCCATGGGATCGTGCTCGACCCAACCCGCCTTGGGGTAGTGCTGGGTGAACTCGCGCTGGGAGGTCGCGACTATATTGGCGTCCTGATCAAACACGATGGCACGGGACGAGGTGGTGCCTTGATCCAGGGCGACGACATATTTCTTTTCAGCAGACATGATGTTCTCCACGTTTTAGGGGGCCACTCTTATGCGGCGGCTTTGTCTTTAGCGAGTAGGTCGGCTTGCTCGGTGGCGGCAACACGGTTGCCCGGCACGCAGGGAGCCAATACTTTCACATAGAGGGCGGTTCCCAGCTGGGCGCCGACGATGGGGCCGAGGATGGGGACCCAGAAGTAGGGATTGTCACGACCGCCGGTCAGGGCCACATCACCCCAGCCTGCGACGAAGGCGAACAGTTTGGGGCCAAAATCACGGGCCGGGTTCATGGCAAAGCCGGTCAAGGGGCCGAGGGAGGCACCGATCACCGCGATCAGGATCCCGATCAGCAGGGCGGCGGCGAAACCTTTGGGGGCGCCGTTGTTGTTGTCACCCAGCGCCATGATGCCCAGCATCAGTACGGCGGTGATCACCATCTCGACCGCGAACGCCTGCATGTTGGAGAGCAGTGCATTGGGGTAGGTGGAGAAGATGCCGGCGGTGCCGAGGCTCTCGACGCTGCCGCGCACCACGTTGTGGGTCAGTTCCCACTGGGTGAAAAGGTTACCATAGAGGAAGTAAACCAAGGCGGCGGAGCAGAAGGCGCCCGCGACCTGAGCGATGATGAAGGGCACGACTTTGCGCTTGTCAAAGCCAGCGAAGGTCATCAGCGCCAGGGTAACGGCCGGGTTCAGGTGGGCACCAGAAATGCCGCCGGTGACATAGATGGCGATGGCGACGCCCAGACCCCAGGTAATGGAAATTTCCCATTGTCCGAAGTTGGCACCGGCCAGCACCAGGGCTGCCACACAACCGACGCCGAAGAAGATCAGCAGGCCGGTTCCGATAAACTCGGCGATGCACTCGCCAAGCAGGGTATTGGGTCTTTGTATGCTCATAACTTGTTATTCCTTATATCCACCCAGAGTAGGTTTGATGTTCCATCTCGTTATCGTTCAGTTCCATTTGTTGCGTCCGCAAACGTTTCTTCTTGTTTTTTGAGCCAGCGCAAACGTTATGTTCGTTTTCGCTCGTTCTTGGACGAGAGAGAAAATAAACCTTCTGTATCAATTCACCATACCCCTGCCACAGGAAATGTGGACAAGATCCCACTCATTGCTAAGAAAATGTGACGAAAAGCAACTTGCGCAGAACTAGATACCACCAATGGGGTATGTGAAAGCCGTGCTGTATAAGGGCTTGCGCTCAATGTGCCCTCACTCCTCCGATGACTTTCTCTGTAATAAAACTGCAATATTTCCGCCTACATCACAGATTAAATGTTCACATGTGAGCACAATAGGCTCGCTTGCGAATCGGGACTCATCTGGTTTGTCTGCACGAACGGGGCACCCTCAACCGCCCATAACAACAATAAGGAAGCAAACATGCTTAGTCTCTTCAGGCCAGCACCCCACATCGACCGGCTACCCGCCGACAAGGTCGATCCCTTCTACAAGCGCATGCGCTGGCAGGTGTTTTTCGGGATCTTCTTCGGTTATGCCGGCTACTACCTGGTACGCAAAAACTTCAGCCTGGCCATGCCCTATCTGATAGAGCAGGGGTTCTCCCGCGGCGATCTGGGCCTGGCCCTGTCCGGGGTCTCCATCGCCTACGGTCTGTCCAAGTTCCTGATGGGGAACGTGTCGGATCGCTCGAACGCGCGCTACTTCCTCTCCGCTGGCCTGCTGCTCTCGGCCGGTATCATGTTCATGATGGGGACCATGCACTGGGCCACCTCCAGCATCGCCATCATGTTCGTGCTCTTGTTCCTGAACGGCTGGGTGCAGGGCATGGGCTGGCCCCCCTGCGGCCGCACCATGGTGCACTGGTGGTCACAGAAAGAGCGGGGCGAGATCGTCTCGGTCTGGAACGTGGCCCACAACGTGGGCGGCGGCATGATAGGCCCGCTGTTCATCCTCGGGATGGGCTGGTTCAATGACTGGCGCAGCGCCTTCTATGTGCCGGCGGCTGCGGCTGCGGCCATCGCCGTGATCACCTTCTTCGTGATGCGCGACACCCCGCAATCCGTCGGCCTGCCCCCCATCGAGGAGTTCAAGGACGACTACCCGAAGGATTACAACGAGAGTCACGAACAGGAGTTCTCCGCCAAGGAGATCTTCATGAAGTACGTGCTGCACAACAAGCTGCTGTGGTACATCGCCATCGCCAACGCCTTCGTCTACCTCATCCGCTACGGCGTGCTGGACTGGGCGCCGACCTACCTCAAGGAAGCGAAAGACTTCAGCGTGGATCACTCCTCCTGGGCCTACTTCCTCTATGAGTGGGCGGGGATCCCGGGCACCCTGCTGTGTGGCTGGATCTCGGACAAGATGTTCAAGGGCCGCCGCGCCCCGGCCGGCATCCTGTTCATGGTGCTGGTGACCGTCGCCGTGCTGGTCTACTGGCTGAACCCGGCAGGCAACCCGAGCGTCGACATGATGGCGCTGGTGGCCATCGGCTTCCTCATCTACGGCCCCGTCATGCTGATCGGTCTCTATGCCTTGGAGCTGGCGCCGAAGAAGGCTGCCGGTACCGCCGCCGGCTTCACCGGCTTGTTCGGTTACCTGGGTGGCGCCGTGGCCGCCAACGCCATGCTGGGCTACACCGTCGACCACTTCGGTTGGGACGGTGGCTTCATGGTGCTGGTGGTTTCCTGCCTGCTCTCCATCGTGCTGCTGGCGATGACTCTCAAGCACGAGAACATCGCCGTCGCCGCCAAGGCCGCTGCCAATAAGGCATAAAACGTGATCCTGCCCTTATCGATCCGAAAAGGGATAAGGTAGACTGCCCAAGGCCCCGCATTGCCGGGGCCTTTTTTCGTCCCATCAGCGGAGTGCAAGCGTGAAGCAAACCCAACGACATCTGGAGATCCTGGACGTCCTGACGCGGCAGGGTTTCGTCTCGACCGACGATCTGGTGACCCATTTTGACGTCAGCCCCCAGACCATTCGCCGGGATCTGAACGATCTCGCCGAGCAGAACAAGATCCGGCGCCATCACGGCGGAGCCTCCCTGCATTCGAGTACGGTCAACACCGCATACAGCGCCCGCAAGGTCATGCAGCTCAAGGAGAAAGAGCGTATCGCCCGCGAGGTGGCTGCCAACATTCCCGACGGCTCCTCGCTCTTCATCGACATCGGCACCACCACCGAGGCCATCGCCCGCGCCCTGCTCGATCACCGCGAGCTGCGCATCGTCACCAACAACCTGAACGTCGCCAGCATCCTCACCGCCAAGGATGACTTCACCGTCATCATCGCCGGTGGCGAGATCCGCAACCGGGATGGCGGCATCGTCGGGGAGGCGACCCGCGACTTCATCGGCCAGTTCCGCATGGACTACGGCGTCATCGGCATCTCCGGCATCGACAACGACGGCTCCCTGCTCGATTTCGATTACCACGAGGTGAAGATTGCCCAGGCCATCATGGCCCACTCCCGCCAGGTGTTCCTGGCCGCCGACCACACCAAGTTCGGCCGCAACGCCATGGTCAACCTCGGTAACATCGACCAGATCCACGCCCTGTTCACGGATCAGGAGCCGCCGGAGCGGCTGATGCGGCTGATGTCCCAACATCAGATCGCCTGCCACGTCTGCTGACATCCAAGACTCCGCCAGCATCAGGCCGCCATAGGGCGGCCGCTTTTTTCCACTCAATACGCCCCGCCTTCTTCCCCCTTTGCCGTCGCGCCCTGGCATGGCAAGGGTGCCCGCCAGGGGGGGATCCCCCGCCCGCAGTGGCCACCGCCGGCATGCCGATCACCGATTGGCAGCATTTTTAGCATTGTCGGAACAATCCCGATCACATTCTCATCATAAAATGTTCGTTTATCATTTTTTCATGTTCTAATATGAGCGAAATCAAACATTGCCCACATGGCAAACACAAAATAAGAAAGTAGGTGAACATGAGCGAACATTATGATCTGGTCGTCGTCGGCGGCGGCATCAACGGGGTCGGCATTGCGGCAGATGCGGCGGGGCGGGGGCTGAAGGTGGCGTTGTTCGAGGCACAGGATCTCGCCTCGGCCACCTCTTCCAACTCCAGCAAGCTGATCCACGGCGGCCTGCGTTACCTCGAGCATTACGAATTCCGGCTGGTGAAAGAGGCGCTGGCGGAGCGGGAGGTGCTGCTCGGCATGGCCCCGCACATCGCCCGTCCCATGCGTTTCCGCTTGCCCCATCGCCCGCACCTGCGTCCGGCCTGGATGATCCGCGCCGGCCTCTTCCTCTATGACAACCTGGCCAAGCGCGACAAGCTCAAGGGCAGCTGTGGCGTGCGCTTTCTGCCGCAAGACGGCCTGAAAAACGGTATCAACAAGGGCTTCGAATACTCGGATGCCTGGGTCGATGATGCCCGTCTGGTGGTGCTCAACGCCATGATGGCCCGGGACAAGGGCGCCGAGGTGCAGACCCGCACCCGCTGCGTCAAGGCGGTGCGCGGCTCCAAGCACTGGACCCTGACCCTGGAGCGGGCCGGCGGCGAGCAGTTCAGCGTCACCTGCCGTGGCCTGGTCAATGCGGCCGGTCCCTGGGTCAAGACCTTCTACGACGAGAGCCTGCACGAGAAATCCCCGCGCGGTATTCGCCTCATCAAGGGCAGCCACATCATAGTGCCGCGCATCCACGAGCGCGAAGAGGCCTATATCCTGCAAAACGAGGACAACCGCATCGTCTTCGTCATCCCCTATCAGCAGGACTTTTCGCTGATCGGCACCACGGACGTGGAGCACAGGGGGGATCCGCGGGAGGCGAAGATCAGCAGCGCCGAGATCGAGTACCTGTGCAAGGTGGTCAACGGGCACTTCACCCGCCAGATAGCGCCCTCCGAGGTGATCTGGACCTATGCCGGGGTGCGCCCGCTCTGCGATGACGAGTCTGACTCACCCCAGGCGGTGACCCGCGACTACACCCTCGAACTGAGTGGTGAATCCGACGGCGCGCCCCTGCTCTCGGTGTTCGGTGGCAAGCTCACCACCTACCGCAAGCTGGCCCAGGCAGCCTGCAACAAGCTCAAGCCCTGGTTCCACCAGATGGGGGACGACTGGACCGCCAGCAGCCGGCTGCCCGGTGGCGAGTTCGACTGCTCCACCACAGAGCTGGCCCGCGCCTACATGCTCGAATTCGACTGGCTGGATGAGCGCGGCGCCCGCCGCATCGCCGAGGCTTACGGCAGTCATGCCCGCCTCTGGCTGCACGAGGAGCGTGGTCAGCACTTTGGCGCCGGCTTGTACGAGTCGGAGGTACGCTACCTGATGAGCCGCGAGTGGGCCTATTCCCTGGAAGACATACTGTGGCGCCGCAGCAAGCTGGGGCTGCGCCTGTCCGAGGCTGAGCAGCAACAGTTGCAAGCCTGGCTGGATCAACATCAGGCCTTGCCCAAGGCAAGCTGATGAAGAAGGCGGGCGGCCCTGGTCACCCGCCGTAAATCTGCAATAAACCTCTGCTATAACAATAACCTACATTCAAGCCGAAATAATAAACGGCACAATAACAAGAGCACAATCCATGAACAAACTTCCTCTCTCCCTGGTGGCCCTTGGCCTCGGGGCCGCCCTCGCATTGCCCGCCCTTGCCGCCGACGAAGGCAAGATAGTGATCGCCCACCGCGGCGCCTCCGGTTATCTGCCCGAACACACCCTGGCGTCCAAGGCGCTGGCCTACGGCATGGGGGCCGATTACCTGGAGCAGGATCTGGTGATGACCAAGGATGACCAGCTGGTGGTGATGCACGATCACTTCCTCGACGGCATCACCGACGTGGCCGAGCGCTTCCCCGGCCGGGCCCGCCCGGATGGCCGCTACTATGTGGTGGACTTCACCCTGGCCGAGGTGCGCTCCCTGCGTATGACGGAGCCGTTCCAGCTGGTGGATGGCAAGCAGGTGCCGGTCTATCCGGCGCGCTTCCCGCTGTGGCAATCCAGCTTCGAGATCCACACCTTCCAGGAGGAGATCGAGATGATCCAGGGGCTCAACAAGAGCACCGGCAAGCAGATTGGCATCTACCCGGAGATCAAGGCCCCCTGGCTGTTCCGCCATGAGGGCAAGGACATCTCCAGCGCCGTGCTCAAGGTGCTCAAGCAGTACGGCTACACCAATAAAGAGAGCAAGATCTACCTGCAGAGCTTCGATGCCGACGAGCTCAAGCGCATCGACACCGAGCTGATGCCTGCCTTAGGGATGGACTTGAAGCTGGTGCAGCTGATGGCCGAGACCGACTGGCACGAGACCATGGTCTACGACGCCAAGGGCAAGGCGACTCCCTACGACTACGACTGGATGTTCAAGCCGGGGGCCATGAAGACGATCGCCGCTTACGCCGACGGCATAGGCCCCTGGAAGCCGATGGTGGTGACCGAGCCGGGCACCCTCGGCAAGCCGGTGATCACCGGCATGGTCAAGGAGGCCCATGCCGCCGGCCTCAAGGTGCATCCTTATACCTTCCGCCAGGATCAGGGTCAGATCCCGGCCTATGCCAGGGACTTCACCGATCTGCTCAACATCTTCCTCTATCAGGCGGATGTGGACGGGGTGTTCAGCGACTTCCCGGACAAGGCGGTAGCCGTCATCAAGGCGCACGGCAAGGCATAAATAGAAGAAGAGAGCACGGGAACGCAAGCGGGGCCAGGTGCCCCGCTTTTTTATGCCCGAGAGAGGAGCAAGAAGATAACCAGTCGTCTGGACTCATGTGAATGATTTGATTGTAAATTTATGTTTACGATATTTTGTTCTTCGGAGGTTAGGGGTACCCGATTTTATGGCTGCCGAGGTCAATATGTTGGTCGTTTATTCACCTGTTGAGCCATTTCACCGCTAGTTTCACTTGATTGTTTGTTTTTCCTTGGTAAGGTGGGGGCGGTTGCGTAACAAAGCGCTGACTTGTGTAAACAATAAAATACACTCGGCGCAATTGGCTTAAATACAGTAGAGAGAATGAGAAAATGCAGAGAGATCCCCTGAACAACATCCATATCCAGTCCGAACAAGTGATGATCACGCCTGCCCAGCTCAAGGAGAAGTTACCCATCTCCGAGCGTGCGCTGGCTTTCGTGCAAGGGGCTCGCACCACCATCGCCGACATCATCCACCGTCGTGATCATCGCCTGCTGGTGATCTGTGGACCCTGCTCCATCCACGACATGGACGCCGCCAAAGAGTACGCAACCAGACTCAAAGCGCTGCATGATGCCTATCAGGATTCTCTCTACATTGTCATGCGGGTCTACTTTGAGAAGCCACGCACCACGGTCGGCTGGAAGGGCTTTATCAACGATCCGAACCTCGATGGCACCTTCGACGTGGAGCTGGGTCTGCACCGGGCCCGTGAGCTGCTGTGCTGGCTCGCCGAGCTGGAATTGCCGCTCGCGACCGAGGCGCTGGATCCCATCAGCCCGCAATACCTGGCGGAGCTGTTCTCCTGGTCGGCCATCGGTGCCCGCACCACGGAATCCCAGACCCACAGGGAGATGGCGTCCGGTCTCTCCATGCCGGTCGGCTTCAAGAATGGCACCGACGGCAACCTCGGTACCGCCATCAATGCGCTGCAGGCGGCCTCCAGCCCCCATGCCTTCATGGGCATCAACCAGCAGGGCCAGGTCGCCTTGCTGCAGACCCAGGGCAACCCGGACGGCCACGTGATCCTGCGCGGCGGCAAGCACCCGAACTACGACTCGGTCAATGTGTCCCTGGCGGAAGAGGCGCTGGAGAAGGCGGGCCTGCTGCCCGGCCTGGTGGTGGATTGCAGCCACGGCAACTCCAGCAAGGATCACCGCCTGCAACCCAAGGTGGCGGACAACGTCATCCACCAGATCCAGGAGGGCAACCGCTCCATTATCGGGGTGATGCTCGAATCCAACTTGCTGGAGGGCAACCAGTCCAGCGAGCAGCCCAAGGAGCAGATGCGCTACGGGGTTTCAATCACCGATGCCTGCATCGACTGGGACACCACCGCCGACTTGCTGGCCCGCTGCCATCGTCAGCTGGCGGCGCCACTTCAGGGCAGAACCGCGTCTTAAGCCGTGGTATCTTGTCATCATCTGGAGCAGGGGGCGCCACGGCCAACGGCGGTGGCGCCCTCCTGACATCTGTTGCAATCGATTGAATCACAAGGCGTCGCCGCCAGCGGCGCCAGCAAGGATTGGACATGGCTGAAGAATTGAATGCCTTGAGGGACAAGATTGATGCGGTGGACAGGCAGCTGATCGATCTGTTCGCCGAGCGCCTGGCCCTGGTGGGGGAGGTGGGGGAAGTGAAGAGCCGACACGGTCTGCCCATCTATGCGCCGGATCGGGAGGCGAGCATGCTGGCTCGCCGTCGCGCCGAGGCCGAATCCCTCGGGGTGCCCGGGGATCTCATCGAGGACGTGCTGCGCCGGGTGATGCGCGAGTCCTATATCCTGGAATCGGCCAGCGACAAGGAACATCACTTCAAGTGCATGAAGCCGACCCTCGGCAAGGTGGTGATCATCGGCGGTCAGGGCCAGCTCGGCCGGCTGTTCGGCCAGCTGTTCAGCCTGTCGGGCTACAGAGTCGAGAGCCTGGAGCAGGCCGACTGGCCACGGGCTGACGCCATCCTGGCCGGGGCCGGGCTGGTGATGGTGGCGGTGCCCATCGATGTCACCTGCCAGATCATCGACCGGCTCGGTGCGTTGCCCGGCGATTGCCTGCTGGTGGATGTCACCAGCGTGAAGGCACAGCCCCTGTCACACATGCTGGCGGTGCACAAGGGACCCGTGCTGGGGCTGCACCCCATGTTCGGACCGGACGTGGCGAGCCTCGCCAAGCAGGTGATCGTCTGCTGTCAGGGCCGGGACCCGGCCGCCAGTCAGTGGCTGCTGGATCAGATGACCATCTGGGGCGCACGGCTGCAGCAGGTGGAGGCCAAGGCCCACGACGAGGCCATGACCTTCATCCAGGCGCTGCGCCACTTTGCGACCTTCGCCTACGGTTGGCACCTCTCCCGGGAGCAGGCCAACCTGGATCGGCTGTTGACCCTGAGCTCTCCCATCTACCGGCTGGAGCTCGCCATGGTGGGACGGCTGTTTGCCCAGGATCCGCACCTCTATGCCGACATCATACTGTCGTCACCACAGAACCTGGCGATGATCCGCCGCTACTACCAGAACTTTGGCGAGGTGCTGGGGATATTGGAGCAAGGGGACAGGGCGGGTTTCATCGACGCCTTCGAACAGGTCTCCGGCTTCTTCGGCGAGCGGGCGGATGAGTTCCTGCGCGAGAGCCGCATGCTGCTGGCCCAGGCCAACGATCGCCGACAGCACGGCTGAGATTGAACGACATCTATACAAAAGGGGCCATCAGGCCCCTTTTTCGTTGCTGTTATGCTGATTGGTGCAGGCGCAGCAGAGGAAGACGCAGCTAAATTGTCATCATGGCAGCAGCTTGCCTTGCTCGAGGGACGGCAGTCGCAGCTCGGCCTCGTCCCAGCCAAGGGGTAGGGTCAGCAGCTGATCGATGAGCTCGCGGCGATCGGATTTCTCCAGATAGGCGAGGTAGAGCGGGCGGCTGAGCGGCTGCCCTCCTTCCACCAGATGCAGCCGTCCCTGCTCGAGGAAGGGGCTCACCATCCGTCTGGGCAGGTAGGCGGCGCCACCGTTGGCCAGCACGAACTGCAGCGCCATGCTGGCGGAGCTCGAATGCAGCACAGGCGTCTTCTGCAGGCTCTGCAAGCGACTGGATTGGGGCTCGAAGCTGGTGCCCCAGTCGAGGTGAATGTGCGGCATCTGCATCAGGCTGTCGGCGCTGGCGGCACTGTCCCGGCTCACCAGCACGAACACCAGCTCACCTATGGGGTGCAGGGCGATCTCGTCGATCTTGGTCGGCTCCGAGAGCAGGGCGAGATCGAGGGAGCGCTCCAGCAACTGGCGGCACAGGTGCTCGCGCGACGCGGTTTCGAGCCGCACCGCGAGGCCGGGGGCCAGCGCATAGACGTGATTGAGCCAGTCGTTGAAATCGAGCTCCCAGAACACCGCGGGGGCGCCGATGGCGAGCTGCTGACTGAAGCCGGGGGAGAGGGCCACGTCCTGCTTGGCGCGGCCTAGCGTGTGCAAGATGGCGTCTGCGTAGGGCAGCAGACGCTCACCGGAGGCGGTCAGGCGGATGTTGTTGCGATGACGGGCAAACAGGCTGACCCCGAGTTGCTGCTCAAGCTGGCGGATCCGAAAGCTCACCGCCGACTGGGTCAAGTAGAGATTCTCGGCCGCCCGGCCAAAGTGCCGGGTCTTGCTGACCTCGATAAAGGTCCGAAGCAGCTCGGTATCCATTAATCGAGGGACTCGTCGCTGCCACCGCCGCCACCACCGCTGCTTTCAAAACTGCCGCCCATGTCTTCGTTGGCGCCACCGGCGACGGTGCACAGACGATGCACCCGCTTGGGACCAATCACCTTCAGATACTTGAACCACACCTTGGCGTGGGGGTTGCTACCGGCGGCGCCAGACTTGACCTGCTCGATGAAGGCACTCTCCACCTCGTCGCGCGGAGCCTGGTTGCCCTGGTAGAGCGCCAGCATGACGGTGCCGTATTTTTCCAGACTGTCGGCTTCGGCCACGGTGAATTCGCCGCTGCGACGCAGGCCACGGGGAAAATGTTTGAAGTCATTGAAACGCTTGTCTGATTCGAAGCTCATAGTGCTCTTGTTCTGGTTAGTTTGACCTTTGCGGGCAAGTATCATCAGGCCGTCGCAGAGTGCAAAATCAATTTTTTTACTATGTTAATAAATATATTTCATCGAACTGGGTTTCGCTCATCCCGAAGGGGGATTTTGCGGTGAGTACCACAAAAAAGCCTGAAAAATAGTGGAGTTATGTCAGCTTCTGTAAAGGAAATGGCAGCATTGACGCACGAAAAACCCAAAAAATAAGGCGCCATGTGGCGCCTTATTTAGATGTTTATGAACAACTGTACCCGATCATCAGGCACTTATTCGATCATGGCTGGCTGCGCGAGGTTGTCGGCACGCCACAGACGATAGCGCACTTCATACTCTTGCGGCACATAGATGACGAACGGCAGCTTGGAGTTGTAGTTCACGAAGAAGCCCTGACCATAGATCTGGACGAAGGTATCTTTCTTCTGGCCATCCGGGCAGGCCATCAGGGTGCTGACGGGGCCGGAGACCTGGCCCAGGGTCAGGTAGTTGTAGCCCCAGCCCTTGACGCTGTGCTGTTCCAGGTTGCCGGCGAAGCGCGGCAGGTTGCAGTCGACCAGCATCTTCTTGCCGACCTGCAGTTCAACCATCATGTCGGCTTCATTCTCGACTTCCGGCAGACGGATCACGACACGTTCCTGGTTCACTTCGGCGGCGGGGAACATGCTGATATCAAATTTTTTCGGTTCGGCGGCGAAGGCATGGCCGCCCAATAACAAGGCGCCCAGCAGGCTAAAACGCAATACGGTTTTCATCTGTACCTCATGGGATTGCTTCAACGCCGCTAGACTAACCGCTCTGCCGTTTTCATGCCAGCGCTGCGGGGCGCAAAACCTGCCGTTACCGGCACACAATGACGTAATTTGATGCTTTTTTGACGGCTTGCCTCACAAACAGGCAACAGGGTAGGGGTCATGAGACCCCCACCCAGAGCCTCAACGCACCAGCAACACCTGCTTGGCCCAGGCGCTGGGGGCCCGCAGACCGACGGAGCCACTGGTGATGTCGAGATAGGCCACCGTCTTGCCCGCCGGGAAGGGGGTGGCGGACCAGAGATAGACGTAGCCATCGTTCACCTCTTTCCCGTCACCGGCCATGGCGCGGGGGAAGATGGTCTCGTTCAATGCCGGCTTGTAGCAGGCGGACTCCAGGATGCTGGTCAGCTCCTTGATGGTGGGCAGGCGCCAGTCCTGGTGGCCGCCGAAGCCATGGAGGGCGTGATTGGGCTCGGTGCGGATCCGCTCGGCGGTCAGCAGCGCCTGTTGCCAGTAGAGGCGGGTAGGCTCGCCACGGCAGCTGTTATTTTGCCAGGTCTGGCCCAGCTGGCAGCGCATCCAGGTGAGGCCGGAGGCCCGGTCCGTTACCGTGCCGTTGCCGTGATCGAGGAAACGGGAGCTGGGGCTGGTTCTGGGCATGTTGTCGTCGCAGATGGCGATGGCCAGTGCCAGCGGGCTGCACAGACCGAGCAGCAGGGTCAGGATAAACTTGTTCATCGGGTTACCTCGGCCACCAGGCGCAGTTGCAGGGCATTGGTGTCGTCAGGGGTTTGTACGGGGGTCGGGTAATCGCTGCCGGCATCCTCACCCCAGAAGAGCGGGGCAATGACGCTGAGCGGTGCGCTCTCGAGGCGACGGGACGGGGTCAGGGTCTGACTCCAGTAATAGCCATCGAAGCCATTGAACCCGGTGCCCAGATCGGGGAAGTAGCGCACATCCAGGGTCGCTATCTGGCCATCCTGCTGACTGAGGGAGCCAAAATGCTGCAGGCTCATCAGCTCCTGGGCCTGGGGCAGGCGCCAAGTCTGGATGCCGCACAGTTGCTGGCTGTTGAGCCACTGGCGGTATTGCTCGGTGGTGCAGATGGCCTCGCCGGCCGGGCAGGCGTAATCCAGCTCCTCCTGCAAGGGGTGGTAGTTGCCAAACTCCCAGGCGAAGGCTCGGTGCAGATCCCGCGGGCTGTCCGGGTCATCCAGCTTCTTCTCCCAGATAAGACCTGTGTTGAGATCCTCCACGCAGTCCCACTGAGTCGCGCTGTCCGGCAGTGGCTGCCCCTGGTTGTCGAGCTTGCGATAGCGCAAGGGGGACTGATTGAGACTGGCGTCCTGGCCCGGGTGATCTGCGGGTTCGCTGGTCAGCAGGTAGTCCACCCCGTCGCTGTAAGTGGTGACACCGCTGGCGGTGATCAGGGCTCTTGGCTGCTGTTGCAGTAAGACGGTGGTGAGTCTGGCCTGCAGGCTCTGCAGCTCGGGGCTGTTGGCAAAGTGCTGGCCGAGCTCGGGCAGCAGGGTGACCAGGCCCTGCCAGATCTGGCGTCGGCGCTCATCGGCAGAGAGCCCTGGCAGTATGCTGGTGTCATCGAGGCTGGCCAGCGCCAGCTCACCGAGGGCCTGGTTGAAGGCGGTCAGCTGAGCGAGGGCAGCGAGATCCTGGCCAGGCTGGAGCGGGGCCAGGGCCAGCAGCAGGTCGGCCAGCGCCTGGGCCGGCGGGATACCGTCGCCGATGCGGGTCTGCAACAGGCTGCTCAAGGGGGTGGGGGTGAGGCTCTGCCCATCCAGGCGCGCCGCCGGGTGGGTCAGGGTCAGGGCGGCCGGATCCCTTGGAATGAACAGCAAGGGGCTGGTCAGCAAGGCGGGGGAGTTGCCGCTCAGCTGACGGGCACCGGCGGCGCCACTGGCCTCGGGTTCGCCGGGGTCGCAGCTGTCGTTCTGGTTGAGGTTGACGCACAGGGTGCCCGCCTGGGGCAAATTGACCGTCAGGCGATAATCCGGCGCCGCCAGCGGCGCCTCATCCGTGCTGCCGCCACCACAGGCGGTGAGCAGGGGGGCCAGCAAACAGGCCAGCGGGGTCATTCTCATCTTCATTTATTGTCCTTGGAGGGGCCCTGGGCCCCTCGCTGTTTTTGAGTCATTGATCCCATCGAGGGGTCTTAGCCGCGACGCACCAGACGGCGCCAGAAGGCCAGCGGCAGCAACCAGAGCAGGTTGAGGCTGCCACCGCCGCTGCTGTCCGAGGTGTTGAAGTGGATGATGCCGTCATCCGGCAGGGCAATGGGCTCACCACACTGGGCGCCGATGCGCTGACTGATGCTCCAGCCGTTCAGGCGACCCTGTTTGCCGGGGGCGTTGTCCACCACTTCCAGGGTCCACTGACCGGCCAGCGGCTCACCGATGAACTGACTCAGGGGTTGCACGGATTGCAACTCGGTCGGGAAGACCCCCTTGAGGCGCGGCAGCGGGCTGTAGCCCTTGTCCCAGATCTGGACCCGGGTGCCGGAGGGGGAGTTGAGCCAGATCTCCAGCTCGTCCAGCGCCTCGTGTTGCAAGTCCAGGCTCAGTTGTAGCTCGCCGTTCACCCGGGCATCGCTCTTCGCCAGCACCAGGCTGGTCTGACTCAGTCCCTTCTCCTCCGTGCTTTGGGCATCCTTGAGGGTCAGGGCCTGGCCGTTGGCCCGGCTGATGACGGGGGTGCCGATGGGCAGGCTCAGGGACTGTTGCCATTGGCGCTCGCTCGGGCTGGCACCGGTCAGGGTCAGGTTGACGGGCAGGGCGGCCACGTCGCCGCAGGTGAGGGGGCTCTGGGCCAGCAGTCGCAGGGTGGTGCTCATGCTGGCGCCGGCCGCCAGGGTGCTGGCCTGCCACTGATAGGGGTCGGCTTGCAGGCCGGTCGGCAGGGTCAGGGTCAGATCGTGCAGGGTCACCGCTGTGTTGCCCGGGTTGCTCAGGGTGAGCACCACGGACTGGCGTTGACCCAGCTCGATGGCGCTGCCATCGGCCAGGGACAGGTTGACCGGAGCCTGCAGCAGGCCGTGCTGACGGAAGGCCTGCTCCAGGTGGCGGCCATAGTGGCGCGCCGGATAGAGCCGCTCGGCGGTGTCCACCGTGAGGCGGGCCAGCTGCGGCATACGGATGGCCGGGCCCAGGCCGAAGTGGGACTCGATGATCAGGCGATCGAACTCGTCCCTGGCCACCTCACCGTACTCGGCGACCGAGGCCAGCAGGGCCTGGAACAGCGGCGTGCCCCACAGCTGATCCCCGTTGCTGCCGTTGACGGTGCGGTGGGCCGGGTAGTTGTAGTCCGGGTGGTAGCGAGCGCGCAGATCGTCCAGCTGGCGCGGGGCCCGGTCGGTGAAGCGGGCATCCCAGTTAAACACCAGGGCCGGCTCGAAGTTGCGGCCGGCCTCGCTGCGTTGGCGGTGGCTGGCGGCGAGATAGTCGCTAAAGCCCTCGCCGATGGCGCCCCAATCCGCCTCATCACCGAGATCCGGCACTATGTGATGCTGTACCGCGTGGCCGAACTCATGCCAGACCACCATGGGATCCTCGGCATCGGGGACGCCGCTGCGGCCCAGCTCCAGCCTGCGCTCGAACGGATCGTAGAGGGAGTTGTCCTGATAGCCCGCATCGGTGTCGATGTCGAGGGCGCCGGGGATGAGGTCGGTGAAGCCGAGCGCCTTGAGGTGCCGTTGGGCCAAGTCCAGGTGGTAGTAGGCATTGATGTCGGCAAAGCCGGCATCGTCCCGGGTCAGGCGAAATGCCTGGGGGTTGTCGGTGCTGTAGGGGGCCGTGGCGGGCTCCATGGCATCCACCACCCGGGCATTGGGGCCGCTCAGCACATAGTCGCTGCCTTGCAGGCTGACCGGCAGGGCCACATTGTCCTGATAGGCGGCGTCTGCCAGCACCAGGGATTCGTGCCAGACCAGGCTGGCATCCTGCAATTGGGTGCGGGGATCCGGATCAAATACCCGGGCCAGTACGGACTGATCCCCCGCATCGGGGATGAAGGGGGCCGCCGTGGTGGCGGCGTCCATCCAGCGGCCGAGCTCCTGGCTGCCGTCACAGCTGGCAAACAGCTGCTGGTAGGCGGCCTTGGCGTTGCCGTCCTTGTGCTCGCGCACCCGCTGGCGCAGGGCTGGCACCAGAGTCTCGCCATCGCGCCAGTACCAGGCCTCGACCGGCCCCAGCGTATCTATCTCGGCACCCGCATCACGCAGGCTGGTGAGCAGGGGATCCAGGCTGGTGGCGGGGTCGCAGCCGGGTTCGGTGCTCTGGAGCGGGCGCAGGTTGTGATAGAGGCGCCAGGGCTTGCCGGCTGGATCGATGCTGACGGCGGCCTGGGTGGTCGCCACCGGCAGGCCGTTCACCAGCTGATGGAAGCTATGGTGGTGGCCGAGCAGGCTGACCCTGTCGTAGTCGGGGACGAGGGTCACGCCGAGGCGCTGCTCCAGCCAGGCTTGGGGCGTGGTGGTGAGCGGCGGCGCATCGACATACAGCAGCTCGGCGGCCTGCAGGGGCTGGGCGAGCAGGGTCGCCGCCAGCCAGAGGGCCAGGGATGAGGGTTTCATAGGTGACTCCAAAGCAAAAAAGATGAGGCGTGGCATCAGTGGTTCACCCCGGCGAGGGTGAGCAGGAAGGCATACTCCTGGGCCGCGCGCAGCTGCGCCGTACGGGGGTTGGCGAGGTGACCGCCATCGAGCTCGGTCCGGAGCAAGTAAGGGCCCTTGCCCGTGCTGTGGGCCCGCAGGCGGGCTATCCACTTGAGCGGCTCCCAGTAGGGGACCTGACTGTCATGGAGCCCTGCCGTCACATAAAGTGGTGGGTAGGGGGCGGCATGCAGGTTGTCATAGGGGCTGAGTCGGCGCATGGCAGCATAATCGGCGGCGTTCGCTGGGTTGCCCCACTCCGCATACTCCTGGCGGGTGAGCGGCAGCTCGGGATCCATCATGGTGCCGAGCATGTCGACGAAGGGCACCTGCAACACGGCGCCGGCGAAGCGGGTCGGCGCCTGGTTGAGGGTCGCCGCCACCAGCAGGCCGCCGGCGCTGCCGCCCATGGCAAACAACCGGGCGGGATCGATGGCGGGATCCCGGGCGAGGCTGTCTGCCACCGCCAGGAAGTCGTCCACGCTGTGCTGCTTATTCTGGCCACGGCCATCCAGATACCAGGTTTCCCCCAGCATGCCGCCCCCCCGTACGTGGGCGATGGCGTAGACGAAGCCGCGATCCAGCAGGCTCAGCACCTGGGACTGGTAGTAGGGGCGCATGGGGGTGCCGTAGGCGCCATAGCCATAGAGCAGCAGCGCCTTGGGTGTGATGATGTCTTTGCGCCACACCAGGGAGACCGGCACCCTGACCCCGTCCTTGCCGACCACCCAGCGCCGCTCGCTCTGATAGGGAGAGGCCTGGGTTGGCTCATCGCCGGTCAGCCAGGCGCCCGAGGCCAGATCCAGCCAGCGCTGGTGCGGGGCCTCGGCCATGCCCTGACGGCGAATGAGCACCCGCTTGCTCTCGGGATCCTGGGCGCCCTGGATCCAGGCCGTGCCGGCTCCCTCGGTCAGCGGCAGGCTGTGGGTCAGCTTGCCGTCGGCATCCAGCACGTCGAGCCAGTCGTCCCCTTCCTTGCGGTATTGCAGCACGGTATGAGCGGCAAACAGGCGCCACTTCTCGAGGCTGCGATCCTGCCCGGACCAGAGTGGCCGCCAGGGTTGGCTGCCCACCTCGGCCAGGCTGGTTGCCTGGTAGAGACCGAGCTCTCCATCCCGGTTGCTCTTGATCAGCACCCGCTCGGCCAGGGTGTCGAGGTAGTATTCGACTCCGGGCTGGCGCGCCTTGACGAGGGTCGCCTTGCCATCGTCCAGCAGGTATTGCTCCGAGCTGTCGTGGTTGTTGCTCTGCAGGATCAGGTGGCGCTTGTCCGTGGTGCGATAGAGGCTGAGCAGCCAGGCGGCGTCCGCCTCCTGATGCACCATGGTTTCTTTGCCGTCTTGCCAGGCCCAGAGCTGCCAGGGACGCAGGGTGTTGCGCTCGTTGGCGACCGTGTAGAGGGTCTTGCCGTCCAGGCTCCAGAGCAGATCGCTGGCCCTATGGGGCAGGGTGGCCAGGGTCTCGCCGCTCGTCAGATCCAGCAGGGTGATGCGGTAGTCTCTATCGCCACGGCTGTCCTCGGCCAGGGCCAGCCAGCGCCCGTTCGGGTGCAGGGACCAGGCGGCGAGTTCGTAGTAACCATCGCCGCTCTGGCGCGGAGCCAGCCGCTGGCGGGGCTCTGCCTGCTCGCCCGAGCGCTGCCACAGGCTGCCATCGGCGCTCATGCGCCACTGGCTGCCGGCCTGGCTCAGCCACTCGACGGGCATGGGCTCGCCCCGCTCCCTGTGCTGCCACTCGGATTGCAATTTCTCTGAGAGAGGCTGCTGGCCGGCGAGCTGTTGCTCGGTCCAGCGGTTCTGCTCGCGCAGCAGGGTCAGCAACGCGGGGGCGCTGCGGCTGTCGTCGCGCCAGCCACCATAGGTGTCGAAGCGGGCTATTTCGCCTTTCATCACCAAGGGGCGCTCGGGGATAAGGGGCGCCGCTGCCTGAGTCACTTCATGGACAGAGGCGGGCGCCGGGGTGGCCAGCAGGCTGGCCAGGATCAGCAGTGTTTGCATCAGATCCCCACGAAGGTGTAGCGCAGGCTGGCACTCAGGGTGCGACCGCTCTGGGTGAAGAGTCCGGCGTCGGTACCGGCTTCCAGCCCGGCCACATCCTGATAGCGGGTGTAGCGGGTGTCGAACAGGTTATCGAGCTTGACGTTGAGCTTGAGGGCATCGGTGGCCAGCCAGTCGGCGGTCAGGGCTATGCTGAACCAGCCGGCGCTCTTGAGGCAGTCGCCCTGGCTGCCGGTCAGGCTGTTGCCACAGGTGGGCACCCGGTTCATGGCGGCGGCGTAGTCCGCCTGCACCCCGAAGCTCCAGTCGTTGGCCTGATAGCTCAGGCGGGTGTTGCCCTCCAGCGGGGTGAGGGTGCGCAGGGCTTCGCCCTGGCTGTCTTCCCCGTCGACCCAGCCGAGCTTGGTGGCGACTTCCCATTCCTGGGTCAGCCAGTAGCTGGCGGCGACTTCTGCCCCCCAGGTCTCGGCCTTGGCCACGTTGCGGTACTGGCGCAGTATGACGCCGTCGCGCAGGCGCAGGCCCACCTCACGCCAGTCGATGAAGTTGTAGTAGCGGTTGTAGAACAGGGCCGGTTTGATGCTCCAGTTCTGCCCCTCACCACTCAATCCCCACTCGAAGCTGTGGCTGGTCTCCTCCTGCAACTCGGTGTTGGCGATGATCTCGAACGGCGGCAGGGCGAAGTAGTGGGGTATGTTGCCGTACACCTTGTCATAGGAGGGGGCACGGAAGCCGTTGGCGTAGCTGAGCCAGCTGCGCCACTCCTCGTTGAAGCGATAACTGGTGGCCAGGCTCGGGGAGATGTGCCAGCTGTGGTTTTCGCCGTTGCTGCCATCGAGCGGCTGCAGCCACTGGTGATCCATGCGCAGGGTCGGGGTGAACTGCCACCGGCCCAGGGTCGCCACGTCGCTCAGCCAGACGCCGGCCCTGTCGGTGCGGGCCCGGCTGAAGGGGGCGGATTGCTGGGGCTGGGGCACGCCGGCCTCCAGGCTCAGCTTCTCCACCGGCCGCTCGTGGGTGGTGCGCTCCAGCTCCAGGCCGTAGCTCAGCTTGTGGGCAATGTCACCTGTGGTCAGATCACGGCGCACACCCAGCTCGGTGCCGAGCCTGTCTTCGGTGAAGGTGGCGAGCTCCCGCTCGCTGCGATAGCGGGGATAGCCGCTCAGCAGGTCGTTTTGCAGCAGACTGCGCTTGTTGGCGGTGTTCTTGGAGTGGTTGCCATAGGCACTCCAGGTGAAGCTGTCGGCCAGCAGAGTATCGAGGTCGCGCGCCTCCCAGCTCAGTTTGCCGCCCTGGGTCTTCTGGGAGGCGTCTTCCCGGTACTGGCGTACCTGCCACTTGCCGTCGGGCTGGGGCACCTCGCGCGGTCCCTGATCCCGCTGGGCATTGTCTTCGAAGTAGTCGAGCTCGAGGCGCAGCAGGTGGTGCTCGTTGAGATCGAAGCGGGAGCTGGTGGACGCGCTCAGCCCGTCCAGATCCGCCGGGATGCGGCTCTCGTCATAGTTGGCGGTCTCGTGCCCCTGCCAGCCGGAGAGGCGCAGCAGGTGCTCGGTATCCATTACCCGGGCGGCGCCGGTGGCGCTCAGCTTCTGCTTGTCGCTGCTGCCATCTTGCAGCACCTTGCTGCTCAGATAGGCATCCTGACCCTGCAGGTAGTCTTCCGGTTGCTTGGTGCTGATGACGATGGTGCCGCCGATGGCGTCCGAGCCATGGAGGGAGGAGCCGGCGCCCTTGGCGACTTCGATCTGCTTGACGTCGTCCAGATCGAAGCTGAAGCGGCCCACCTTGTCGTTGAGATCGTCGGCACCGAAGCCATCGCTGACCCGCACCCCGTCTTTGATGATCAGCACCCGATTGCCGCCCATGCCGCGAATGATGATGTTCTGCGGCCGGCCGGCGGAGCCGGTCACCGAGACACCGGGCTCATTCTTGAACACGTCGGTGAGTTCGGTGGCGACCTGGCGATCCAGGTCCTCCTCGGTGATGACGGTGATGGAGCCCGACACGTCGGACAACTTCTGCTCTATACGCTGGCCCTTGACCACTATGGTCTCGCGCGCCTTGAGCTCGGGGTTCATCTCGGTTGAGTCGATCCTCGCGGGATCGCTGGCGGCCAAGGCTGTACCGGACAGCAGCATGGGCCAGTAGTGCAATGGTGTTTTCATTGTTGATAATGATTATTATTTAAGCCTGAAGGGCGCGGATTATTGCAGATGAATCCTTTCAGTTCAACGACTGATAATCATTATCATTTTGTTTTTATGATCTTGATCAGACTGACTTTTTTGACTGATAAATCATTAGTGGAAGCGATACGTTTGTGAATAGGAGGGGCGAAGCAGGGGAAAGATGGAGGTGAGTGCGGAGGCGGTTTCAGTCCTTGAGCGAGTCTTCAGGCAATAAAAAGCCCGCCAGAGCGGCGGGCTTTAAGGGACTTGATCGAGCCGTTACGGGGCGCGATAGAAGCGGTTGAGCTCGTTCATCACCTGGATCATGGCCCCCATGTCAGGGGTGCCGTGCTTGATGGGACGATAGCTCTCGCGATCCAGCAGCTCGAAGTCACCCTGCTTGTTGAAGTGGGTGATGGTGTTGCCCTGATAGATGGCGAAATCGTTCTGATCCCCCGCCAGCAACCAGCCACGGGGGCTGTCGTCAAACAGGCTGCGGCCGATGCTGTAGTCGCGCACCGGATTGCGTACCCCCAGCATGCCCTTCATCAGGGTGGGTACCAGATCCAGGTGGCTGCTCGCCTGGGGCTGTGGCTTGTTCTCGGCACCTGGCCAGGCGAGAACCAGCGGCACCTGCACCTGATAGGGGGAGTAGTTGCTGCCATAGCCCCAGCTGTTGCTCTGAGTTTCGTTGAACTCCTGGCCGTGATTGGAGGTGATGACGACTATGGTCTGCTCGCTCAGCCCCTGTTGCTGCAACTGCTCCAGCATCTGCTCCAGTAGCTGATCGGTGTAGAACACGGTGTTCTTGTAGCGATTCTCCAGCTTCTGCAGGTTCTCTGCCTTATAGGCGGTGGCCGGGTTGAAGCGGGTCAGCTCCGGCTGGAAGGGGCCCTTCACATTGGCAGGCACCTGATAATCCCCGGGGCTCGACAGGTAGACCAGGGAGAACCAGGGTCTGTCCGCCGAACGTTTGGCGAGCCACTGCTGCCAGTCACCGATGAGGCGGGTGTCATCTGTCTGCTGGGAGACAAACACCTGCTTGCGCAGGCCGGCGAGCAGGCTCTGCTGGTATTGCTGGGCATCTTCCAGCGCCCCAAACAGGCCGAACTGGTAGTCCTGGCGCAGCATCTCGTCGAACAGCACGGGCGGGCGCTTGTCGGTGCGGATGTCGCCGTAATAGTGACCTGGCAGCCCGTAGAAGAGACTGAACATCCCCATCACATCGTCATTGCCGCCACTCATGTGGTTTCGGAAATTGAGGTGTTGATCCGCGTAACGCTGCAGATTGGGCATGTTGATGTTGTTGAGCATGTCGGCGCGCAGGGAGTCGACCACCACCACCAGCAGGTTCTTGTGTTCAGCGGGCGCGCTCACGCTCAGCGGGCGCAGCGGGTAGATCAGCCGGTTCTCGGCGCTGCCCTGATCCTCGGCTCGCTTCTCATACTGCTCCAGATCCAGCCAGCCATGCTTGGCCAGGAAGCTTCTGGCGGTCATGGGGTAGGAGAGCGGGAAGTTGGCGCGCTGCATGGTGATGGGTTGATACAGGGTCGCATCGGCCCAGCTGTTGACCAGGTGGGTCAGGACGAAGCAGACCAGCAGGGCCAGTCCGACCTGATTGCCGTACTGGCGCCGTTTGCGCTTGTTGATCTTGCGCCACACATAGGCCGACAGCAGCAACTGCAGCAGGAAGATGGTGGGCACCGCCACGAAGATGATGCTCCAGATCGAGCCCTCCTCGGTCTGGGCCTGATCCAACAGCAGCTGCCACACCTGACCGTTCAGGTGGAACTTGAACAGCTGGAATACCTGGGTGTCGATGAGCAGCAGCACCTGCGCCAGGGTGGCAATGAGGGCTGAGATGAAGCGCAGCGACCTCTCCTTGGGCAACACGAAGCTCAGGGGGAAGACGGTCAGCAGGTAGGTGACGAAGCTCAGGAACGAGAAATGACCTATCCAGCTGATGATGAGATAGGTGATGCCGAGCGTGGTCGATGGCCAGCTGATGGAGCCCAGATAACGGGTCGCGATCAGCATGGCCAGAATGATGTTGAAGAAGGAGAACCAATGCCCCCAGGTGATCAGGCGAGAAACATTATCACGATAGGGGTTGCCGGTTTCGACCATAGTGATCCATCTGCTTGAAAAACATCAAAGAATGCGAAGAAACTCAGTGAGCATCGTGGCGATGATCCACCGAGGCGGTGAGCGCCTGGATGTACTTCTCGGTGATCGCCTGACGCTGCGCCGGGGCCATACCGTTGATGATATTGGTGGTCAGATTGCCAAGCACCATCAGGCTGAGATCCACCGGCGCCTTGTGTTTCTCGAGGGCGGTGATCAGATCGTTCATCAGGGCGTCAAACTGCTCGTTATTGTACTTTGATACGATGGGCATAATCTTGGGTTCATCTCGGTTCAAAGCGCCTTATAATACTTCACCCTTTCGGCTAACACTATGGCTTTGTGACATGAGTCTCGATATCGACAAGATCATTCTTCACTCCCTGCGGCCTGGCCACGATGGTCAACCCCACGCCGACACCCGCAGCCAGACCCTGCCCGCAGACGAGGCGGTACAAGGGTTGATGGCGGAACTGCATCGCATCTACAACGGCAAGGGCGGCAAGGGGTTTGGTTTCTTTGCCGACCCCGAGGCGGCCGTTGCCGAACTTGTCGACGGCGAGGAAGCCCCGAAACAGCCTTCCCCCGCGTTTCGCATCGCCCTCGAACAACTGCTCGGCGAGCAGACCGACTTCGTTCCCTTCTCGGTAGCCATGACCGAGTTGTTGGTGAAAAATCTGGTGGATCACGCCCTGGATGAGCAGGGTGTGCTGCTGTTTGCCAAATACAACTATGTCGGCGTCGATTACCTGATGCTCGCCCTGCTGGAAGGCAAGGAGAGCGTCACCGTCAGCGAGGCGCTGGAATTGCGTCATATCCAGTATCTGGATATCGGCAAATTGAACCTGGTGGCCCGCATCGATCTGACCGAATGGAAAACCCAGCCGGAGTCCCGCCGTTATATCACCTTCAGCAAGGGGCGCGTCGGCCGCAAGCTGGGGGATTTCTTCATGGACTTGCTGGGTGCCCGCGAGGGCATGGATGCCAAGGTGCAGAATAAGGGCCTGCTGCAGGCGGTGGACGATTATTGCGACAGCCGTCAACTCGAGCCCGCCGAGCGCAATGATTACAAGAAGCAGGTCTTCAAATATTGCACCGAGCAGGCCAGCGCCGGTGAAGAGATCGAGATCAAGGAACTCTCCGCCGAACTCTCTGCAAAAGAAGCGGGGGAGGGCGATCTGGACTTCTACAGCTTCATCGGCCAGGAGTATGAGCTCGAGGATCGCTTCCCGGCGGACAGGTCCACCCTGCGCGGCCTGACCAAGTTCGTCGGCTCCGGCGGCGGCCTGACCCTGAGCTTCGAGCAGAAGTTATTGAACAGCCGCGTCTTTTATGACCCGCAGACCGATACTTTGACCATCAGGGGGGTACCGCCGAACCTCAAGGATCAGCTGCTACGCCAGTCATAATGTGATCCAGTCATCACTTTTAGCAAAAAGACACCGGGGCTTGCCCCGGTGTCTTTTTATTTAAGGGGTTGGCGCACGTCGAAATTGACTCGGTACTTTGTTAACACATTAAACAAAATAATGGATGTGAAAGGGTTTTCAGTGGGGTGAAAGCCCTTTCATTGGTGTAATTTTATTTCTATTTGGTAATAATTTTTCCATATTCATCCAAAAATATGGCGATAAATCCCGATAAGTCGCTGAAATAAGAAAATGTTTTCAGAACTTTCTGGAAGAAAATACGTAATTGCATTTCAAAAATGCGAGGCGTGTCATGTGAGGCATTGGCGGCTTGGGATAATATTCATCTCGCACACAATGCTCTTACAGCGCGGAACTCATACAAGGAAAGGCTCATGAAAAAGAAATTGCTGTCATCCCTGATCGGTCTGGCTACCCTGGGTGTGGCTTGTTCAGCCACCGCCGCCATTGACGAAGGTCAGCTGACCATCTGGATCAACGGTGACAAGGGCTACAACGGCCTGGCCGAAGTAGGCAAGAAATTTGAAGCCGAAACCGGCATCAAGGTGACCGTCGCTCACCCGGATCAGGTTGAAGTGAAATTCCAGCAAGCCGCCGCTACCGGCAATGGTCCGGACATCTTCCTCTGGGCTCACGACCGTTACGGTGAGTGGGTCAAGGCCGGTCTGCTGGTGCCGGTCGCTCCGAACGCCGCCACCAAGGCCAAGTTTGAGCAGTTCGCCTGGGATGCCATGACCGTCGATGGCAAGACCTACGGCTACCCGGTTGCGGTGGAAGCCGTGAGCCTGATTTACAACAAGGATCTGCTGCCGAACCCGCCGAAGACCTTCGAAGAGATCGCCAAGATCGACGAAGATCTGAAGAAAAATGGCAAGCGCGCCATCATGTGGGCCTATGACACCCCTTACTTCAGCTACCCGCTGGTGGCTGCCAACGGTGGTTATGCCTTCAAGAAGACCGCTACCGGTTATGACGTGAAAGACACCGGCGTGAACAACGCAGGTGCCAAGGCCGGCGTCGGCTACATCTCCGAGATGATCAAGTCCGGTCACCTGGAGAAGGGCATCGACTACGGTGTCATGGATGCCAAGTTCAACAAGGGCGAAGTGGCCATGATGATCAACGGTCCCTGGGCCTGGAGCAACCTGGACAAGAGCGGCATCAAGTACGGCGTAGCCCCGCTGCCGACTCTGAATGGCAAGCCGGCCAAGGCCTTCGTTGGCGTGCTGGGCGCGACCATCAACGCCGCCAGCCCGAACAAGGATCTGGCTGTCGAGTTCCTCGAGAACTATCTGCTGACCGATGCTGGTTTGGCACCGGTGAACGCCGACAAACCGCTGGGCGCCGTGGCGTTGAAGTCCTTCCAGAAGACCCTGGAATCCGACGCCAACATCAAGGCCACCATGCAAAACGCCCAGAATGGCGAGCCGATGCCGTCCGTGCCTGAGATGAGCCGTTTCTGGTCTTCCTTCGAAACAGCCCTCAAGAACGTCACCTCCGGCCGTCAGAGCGTTGACGAAGCCCTGGATACCGCTGCCAAGCGTATCGTTCAGTAAGCATGCACCAGGGAGGCCTTCGGGCCTCCCACTCTCTCAAATCTCTCTTGGCGTAATAAAGGTTAATTGGCATGGAAGTAGTACCTTCTATCGAATCCTATGCCGGTCCGAAGGATAAGCACACCTGGCTTAAGTGGACCCTCGCTGCCCTGGTCGCCATCCTCAACGGCTATGCTGCCGTGATGATGTACGCCAGCGGTGAATGGGTGTTCGCCCTGCTCGATCTGGTGGTGGTTTCCGTCGGTCTGTATGTCTTCATGAACAAGAAGACCTATGCCCACCGCTATATTTTCCCCGGTGTGGCTGGCATGGTGGTGTTCATCATCTTCCCTCTCGCCTACACGATCGGCATCGCCTTCACCAACTATTCGGGATCCAACTTGCTCTCCCTCGAGCAGGCGCGGGAATTCCATCTGAAAAAGATTTACAAGGTGGCGGGTGGTGAGTTCGACTTCACCCTGCTGGGCGGCGAGAACAATCAGTTCCAGCTGTTGCTGCAACAGGACGATCAGTCCTTCATCAGCCAACCTCTTCATCTGATGAACAACAAGGCGCGTACCCTGGCCGTCCGTGAGGGCAAGGTCCATGACGAGGCGCAGGTTGTTCAGTTGCAACCCCTGAACGGGGAAGCCATCGGCCAGGCGGCACCCATTCGCGCCATCGTCGATCATCGCACTCATCTCAACGCCCTGGATCTGGTGCTGCCAGATGGCAGTATTCACCTGACCATGAGCAGCCTGCGCAAGTTTGCGGCGCAAAAGCCCCTCTATACCCAGCTGACGGATGGAGTTGTTCTGCAGAAGTCTGGGGTCATGATCAAGGACAGCAACCTGCTGCGCGACAACCAGAGCGGCGAGCTGATGCTGCCAAACCCGGACACCGGCTTCTACCAGTACATCGATGCCAACGGCGAGTTCGTCGGCAAGGGCATGGCCCCCGGTTTCGTGGTGAGCGTGGGCTGGAAGAACTTCGTCCGCATCATGACAGACCCGGGTATCCAGGGTCCCTTCATGCAGATCTTCGTCTGGACCGTGATCTTCTCCGCCTGCTCCGTGTTCTTCACCCTGGCCATCGGCACAGTGATGGCCTGTCTGGTGCAGTGGGATCAGGTCAGGGGGCGCGGTTTCTACCGGGTCATGCTGATCCTGCCCTATGCCATACCGGCGTTCATCTCCATCCTGGTGTTCAAGGGCTTGTTCAACCAGAACTTCGGTGAGATCAACCTGTTCCTGGAAGCGGCGTTCGGCATCAAACCGGACTGGTACACCACCCCCTTCCTGGCCAAAATGATGATCCTCATCGTCAACACTTGGCTCGGCTACCCCTACATGATGATCCTCTGCATGGGCCTGCTCAAAGCCATCCCGGAAGATCTCTATGAGGCGTCCGCCATGGACGGCGCGGGTCCGGTGCAGAACTTCTTCAAGATCACGGTACCGCTCTTGATGAAGCCGCTCACCCCGCTGCTGATCGCATCCTTTGCCTTCAACTTCAACAACTTCGTACTCATCCAGTTGTTGACCAACGGGGCACCGGACATCATAGGGGCCAGTACCCCGGCCGGGACCACGGATCTGCTGGTGAACTACACCTACCGGATCGCATTCCAGGGCTCGGGTGGTCAGGACTACGGTCTGGCCAGTGCCATCGCCACCGCCATCTTCCTGATCGTCGGCGCGCTCGCACTGCTCAACCTGAAATTGTCCAAAGCGGACAAGCTGTAAGGAGGCTCTAAAATGGCTATCGTACAACCCAAATCAGTCAAATACCGGGTGTGGGCAACCCACCTGGTCATGTGGGGCTTCCTCGCACTGATCATCTTCCCGGTGATCATGGTCATCGCCATCTCGTTCCGTAACGGCAACTTCTCGGTGGGGGAAATCATCCCCTCCGATCCGACCCTGGATCACTGGAAGCTGGCCCTTGGCATGTCCATCACCAACGCCGATGGCAGCATCACGCCGCCGCCGTTCCCGGTGCTGACCTGGCTGTGGAACTCCATCAAGATCGCGGGCATCACCGCCCTGATGATAGTGGTGCTCTCCACCACCTGTGCCTATGCGTTTGCCCGTCTGCGTTTCCGCGGCAAGCAGACCATCTTGCAGGGGATGCTGATCTTCCAGATGTTCCCGGCGGTGCTGGCACTGGTGGCCATCTATGCGCTCTTTAACAAGATCGGGGACTACATCCCCTGGCTGGGCCTGAACACCCACGGCGGCCTGATCCTGGCCTACATGGGCGGCATCGCGTTGCACGTCTGGACCATCAAGGGCTACTTCGAGACCATCGACTCCTCCCTGGAAGAGGCGGCGGCCATCGACGGTGCGACTCCCTGGCAGGCGTTCCGCCTGATCCTGTTGCCCCTGTCGGTGCCCATCCTGGCGGTGGTGTTCATCCTGGCCTTTATCGGCTCCATCACCGAGGTGCCCGTGGCCTCCATCCTGCTCTCGGATGTGAACAGCCTGACCCTGGCGGTCGGCGCCCAGCAATACCTCTATCCGCAGAACTATCTGTGGGGCGACTTCGCGGCCGCCGCCGTGCTGTCGGGCCTGCCCATCACCGTCGTCTTCCTGATGGCGCAGCGCTGGCTGGTTGGTGGCCTGACCGCCGGTGGTGTGAAAGGTTAAGTGAGCTGGCGGCATGCGCCACGCTGCCAGCACCAAGGTCTTCCTGCTGGTCTATCGCAGGGCTGGCTGGTTGGTGGCCTGACTGCGGGCGGCGTCAAGGGTTAATGTTTATGGCCGGGGGAGTCCTCTCCCCCCGCTATCACGATTTGCAAAGATTCAAGAGCGGAGCTCGTCATGGCTGAAGTAGTACTCAACAACGTTCGCAAGAACTACGATCCGGCGGTCCACAAGGACACCCTGCGTAACATCAACCTGGCCATCAAGGAGGGCGAGTTCATCGTCTTCGTCGGCCCGTCCGGTTGCGGCAAGTCCACCCTGCTGCGGATGATCGCGGGTCTGGAAGACATCACCAGCGGCGAGCTGACCATCGGCGGCCGTTACATGAACGACGTGCCGCCGGTGGAGCGCAACGTGGGCATGGTGTTCCAGTCCTACGCCCTCTACCCGCACATGAACATCTACGAGAACATGGCCTTCGGCCTCAAGCTCAAGAAGATGGACAAGGAGAACATCCACAAGCGGGTGATGCGTGCCGCCGATATTCTCGGCCTGGAGCCCCTGCTGGATCGCAAGCCCAAGGCACTCTCCGGCGGCCAACGCCAGCGGGTCGCCATCGGTCGTTCCATCGTCCAGCAGCCCCAGGTGTTTCTGTTTGACGAACCCTTGTCGAACCTGGATGCCGCGCTGCGGGTCAAGATGCGCATCGAGATCGCCAAGCTGCACAAGGAGCTCAACTCCACCATCATCTACGTGACCCACGATCAGGTGGAAGCCATGACTCTGGCCAACCGCATCGTGGTGCTGAGCCCGCTCAAGGGAGATGCCGAGTCCAACCTGGAACAGTTCGGCACGCCGCTCGAGCTCTATCACAACCCGGACAACAAGTTTGTGGCGGGCTTCATCGGCTCCCCCAAGATGAACTTCCTGGCGGGCGAGCTGCAGGAGATCGGGGAGCAGGAATGCCTGGTCAAGCTTACCTCCGGCGACATGGTGCGGGTACGGGTCGATGCCCGTCGCGGTGCCGTCGGCGACAAGGTGGAGCTGGGCATTCGTCCCGAGCACCTGGTGACCCTGGATCATCCCCATGCCCACAGCAAGGTGAGCGGGATCGTGCAGGTAGCAGAGCATCTGGGCGCCGAGTCCTTCGTCTATATGGATGTGAATGGCCACGACTTCACCGTCAAGGCGCACTCCGATATCGATGTGGCCACCGGTCAGCAGTACAGCGTCGGCATTCCGGCCGAGGCCTGCTACCTGTTCGATGCCAAGGAGCAAGCCTTCCCGCGCACGGCCAAATATATTCGCGCCTGATGGCGCAACGGTTTTTCGTCCTATTCAATGCCTTTTTGCCGGTCGCAAGACCGGCTTTTTATTGCCCGGCATTCGGGGTGCGGACGCTGGGTCTGGGTAGACCCTGAGCGCATATGGCGTCGCAGGACGCCGCCGGGGAGTCAGGGGCGGGGCGCTCGTGCTACACTGCCGCCCCCTTTGCCGGCAACAGGAGCAAACATGAAGAAAATGATGGAGATAGCGGGTCGTCAACTGGCCTACCTGGACGAGGGTCAGGGCCCGGTCCTGCTGTTTGGTCACAGCTATCTGTGGGACAGCGCCATGTGGGCGCCGCAGGTTGCCGCGCTCAAGGGGCAATATCGCTGCATAGTGCCCGAGCTGTGGGGCCACGGTGATTCCGACGTCTTGCCCGCGGGCCCCTGCACCCTGGGGACCCTGGCCAGGGATCATCTGGCCCTGCTCGATGCCCTCGGCGTCGACGACTTCGCGCTGGTGGGTCTCTCCATCGGCGGCATGTGGGGGGTCGAGCTGGCAAGGGCCGCGCCTGAGCGCCTCAAGGGACTGGTGCTGATGGACAGCTTCGTCGGCTGGGAGCCCCAGATCCCCTGCGAGCGTTATCTCGCCATGCTCGGCGCCATCGAGCAGGTCGGCAGCATCCCCGCGCCCATCATAGAGCAGGTGGCACCGCTGTTCTTCGCCCATCAGCCAGATGAGGCGCTGATGGAAGGCTTCAAGGCGCGGCTGGCCAGCTGGCCCGCAGACAAGGTGGCGAGCCTGGTGGCGGTGGGGCGCAGCTTCGTGAGCCGAGAAGACCGGATGGAGTGGCTGGAGGAGATCACGGTGCCGAGCCTGGTGATGACCGGCTGCGAGGACAAGGCGCGCCCGGTGCTGGAGGGTTACCTGATGGCCGAGACGCTGGCTTGTCCCTTCAAGGAGATCCCGGCGGCGGGCCATATCTCGACCCTGGAGAACCCGGCCTTCGTCAATCAGGCGCTGACAGAGTTTCTGGCCGGACTATAAGGCCGGGCAATCAGTGCTAGTCGCCAATGGATAACAAAGAAGGGAGCCTTGGGCTCCCTTCTTGTTGGTGGTGTTTCCTGTTATCGGTCTATCCGGTTACCAGATATAGCCTATCCCGAAACCGGCGTAGAGCTCCCCATCGTGCTGGACTATGGGGCTGTTGGCGATGTCGTTGTCATACAGCTCGTAGTTGGCGGCAAACATGCCGATCCAGTGGGGGCTGAAGCGGTAGCTGGTGATGATGGCTGCCATGGGGGAGAGGGTGGTGCCGGTGTCCCACTCGGCGCGCTGGGCGGTGGCCTCAGCGCCCGAGACACCGCCGAAGTAGTAGTTCGCCATCTTGTCGCTGCGGATCATCACCCCCATGCCGGGCATGATGAGCAGCTTGTCGCGAATGATGGGGAAGTCGGCCCACAGCAGCAGCTCCTGGCCGTTGCTGGTGCCGGTCACGTCCGTGCTGAGGCGGGTGCTGAGCAGGGCGTAGGGGGTGATGAGACTGGCGCCTATGCCCCCTTCGAGCTCCCATTCACGCTCTTCCATGCCCGCGAGCTCAGGGGCATCGTCGGGATCCAGGTTGCCGAAGCGGACCCGGCCATAGCCGTAGGCGGCAAAGTTGTCGTCCTTGTGGAAGTAGTAGCGGGCCCTGTCCCCGAGGAACATGAACTGATCGCCGAAGTAGACGGCGCCTGGCACCACCAGGGCGGTGTTGTCCTGGCCCTGGTAGCGCGCATCCCCGCCGATGGCGGCACCGCCCAGCACCAGCCCCTTGGGGACCGGACTGGTGGGACTGTCCTGCACGAAGACGTCGAGGGAGCCTAGATCGATCTCGGCCCGGGCGGTGGGGGCGAGTAGCAGAGCCAGCAGGCAGCCGAGGGGCGCATGGCGCAAGGCACGAAGAGGGGGCATGGACACATCCTTATTGATCAGGGGCCGGAGCTGGGGGGGCATAGAGTAGTGCTGATGATGCAGTCAGTGAAGCTTGTTTTTATTTTAAATTCAAGTCGATAGCAAGGTTGTGCCCTTTCTTTCTGCACCTTGGTGGAAGGTTGGCGCTAAGTGACTCTGTTTGCCATCTCGCCCTGGCCAGATGGATAAGAAAAGAGAGGCCGGAGCCTCTCATTTACATCAGCAGCAAGCCGCGGGATGAGGCGGCTCATCCCGTTTATCCCCATCAAGCCGTGGGGCGGGGCTGTTCATCCCGCTTGGGCCAGGCGTTGAGCACCGCCTTGACCAGGGTCGCCAGGGGAATGGCGAAGAAGACGCCCCAGAACCCCCACAGGCCGCCAAACACCAGCACGGCGATGATGATGGCGACCGGGTGCAGGTTGACCGCCTCCGAGAACAGCACGGGCACCAGCAGATTGCCGTCCAGCGCCTGAATGATCAGATAGGCCACCATCAACCAGGCGAAGTCGGGGGTCAGCCCCCACTGGAACAGGGCGACCATGGCGACGGGCACGCTGATGGCGACGAAGCCGATGTAGGGCACCAGCACCGAGAAACCGACCGCCACCGCCAGCAGTACAGAGTAGCGCAGCCCCATCAACGCGAAGGGAATGTAGGTGGCGATGCCGACGATCAGGATCTCGATCACCTTGCCGCGGATGTAGTTGATGATCTGGTCGTTCATCTCCACCCAGACCCGGTTGACCAGGGTGCGGTTGCGCGGCAGGAAGCGGCGCAGGCCCCCCATCAATACCGTCTTATCCTTGAGCATGAAGAACACCATCAGCGGCACCAGGATGACGTAGATGAGGATGGCGACCACGTTGATCAGGGAGCTCAGGGAGGCGCTCACCAGTTGTTCACCCCCGGTCAGGATACGCTGGCGGATGTTGTCTATGATGGTCTCGACCAGGCTGACGTCGATGATCTCGGGGTACTTCTCCGGCAGGGTGCGCACGTAGTCCTGGGCATGGTTGAGCATGGAGGGCGCCTCCTTGGCCAGGTTGATGCCCTGATTCACCAGGGTCGGGATCAGCCCGAGGAAGGCCATGGTGGTGAGCGCGATGAACAGCAGCAAGATCAGGCTGGTTGCCAGGGTGCGGGAGAGCCCGGCCCGTTGCAGCCGGCTGACCGGCCATTCCAGCAGATAGGCCATCACCAGCGCCACCAGCAGTGGCGCCAGCAGATCGCCGAACAGCCAGAGCACGGCGAAGCAAAATACCAGCAGCAGGAACAGGGTGACGGCATCGGGATCGGAAAAACGGGTCTGATACCAGCGCTTCAATACTTCTAACATCGAGGCTTCCTTAGATTACTGGGGTCATGTCCATCGCAATGACAGGGCCCCGACGACGGACTGCAAGGGAGATGGCTGGCATGGGCGTCAGGGTGAGGGCCCGGCCCCGACGACGATCCGCAAGGCGAGACGGCCATCTGACTCCTGCAACGGCAACACCTGATGACCCTGACGGCGCAACCAGGCCGGAATGTCCTGTCTGGAACCGGCATCCCCCAGTAGAATGAGCAGGGATTGACCTCGTTGGGCGCCGCGCAGCCAGAGTTTGAGCCGGATCAGGGGCTCGGGACAACGCCAGGGGGTCAGGTCGAGCTGTTCCCATTGGGGTTCCATACAAGGAAGGGTTCCATGGTGCGTGATGACCGTCATTATGGCCGTGATGGCACCGTGAAACAACGCTTGTGGGCCTTGATGGGCAAGGGTATTCTGCCCGAGCACTTTCTGATGGAGCTAGAGATAACGTGGCACGCTTTTCCCCCTTGATGGCATCATTTCCTTTGCTGATCTCTCTGATGAGCGCCACCTTTCATGCCCAGGCGAGTAATCAGCTGCCCGACATCGGCACCGCCGGGGTCGCGGCCCTGCCCATCGAGCAGGAGGTGCGCTATGGCAATGCCTTCATGCGGTTTGCGCGGGCCGGTCTGCCCATCATCGACGATCCCGTGCTCAGCGAGTACATCGACGATCTGGGTCAGCGACTGCTCACCAACGCCGACGGCGTGCGTTTCCCCTTTACCTTCTTCCTCATCAACGATCCCAGCATCAACGCGGCCGCCTTCCTCGGCGGGCGGGTCAAGGTGCACACGGGCCTGTTCCTCTACGCCGACAGCGAGAGCGAGCTGGCCTCGGTACTGGCCCACGAAATCACCCACGTGACTCAGCGCCACATCGCCCGTTACATGGAGGCGCAGGCCAGCAGCTCGGCCATGACCCTGGCGGGGCTGGTGGGCTCCATCGCGCTGGCGGTGATCAACCCCACCGCCGGCATCGCCGCCCTGCAGACCACGCTGGGCTTGTCCATGCAGTCGGCCATCAACTACACCCGTGACAACGAATACGAAGCGGATCGGATCGGCATGAAGACGCTCTATGACGCCGGCTTCGATCCCATGGGTATGGCGAACTTCTTCCAGAAGCTGGCGGCGGAGTATCGCTACGCCAGCAAGCCGCCCGAGATGCTGCTCACTCACCCCCTGCCCGAGACCCGGATCAGCGAAGCCCGCGCCCGTGCCAGCAGCTACGGCCAGCGGACTCTGCCCCCCAGCCTCGATTTCTGGCTGGCCAAGGTGCGCATCCAGGTGCGCTACGGCACCGAGAACCCGCAGGCGCTGCTCACCTACTTCGATAGCCGCTTGCAGAAGGGGGACTATCCCCTCAAAGACGCCGCCCTCTACGGCAAGGCGCTGGTCCTGCTGCAGCTCAAACGCACCGACGAGGCGGACAAGCTGATGCAGGAGCTGACGGCGCGCCATCCGGAAGACTTGTTCATGCTCGACGGCATGACCGACATCGATCTCGCCAAGGGACGCAACGCCCAGGCCATCTCCCGGCTGGAGCGCTTCCGCATCCGCATGCCGGACAACGAGGTGGTGGTGGTCAACCTCGGCAACGCCTATCTGGAGGGGGGCAACTACAAGAAGTCCATCGCCATCCTGGACCCTTATGCCCGCGAGCATGAAGAGAACAGCCTGGCCTGGAGTCTGCTTGCGGATGCCTATCGCAAGGCCGGCCGGATGACGGATCTGCACATGGCGCGGGCGGAGACCCTTTCCCTGCGCGGTGACTACCAGGCGGCCATCGACGAGCTGATCGTCGCGCGCGGCACCACCAGCGACAAGCTGACCCTGGCCCGCATCGAGGCACGGATCACCCAGCTGGAGCGTGCGAAGAAGGATCTGGACAGCCTGAAGGGCTAACTCGCCTATCAGCGACGAGACGGGGTGCCGAGAGGCGCCCCGTCTTGTTTTTTTGGATTCATATGCTGGTCTAGAAGTGTTCTATAGAGCTAGATGGCGTTAAATGATGCCTATGTAGCAGCTTGCGCTATTGTGGCGCCGTCAGTCTGGCCTTGAGATCCGCCAGTTTCTGCGCATCGAGCTCTCCTACCAGGGTCTCCCGCAACTTGCCCTCACCATCCAGCAGGTAGCTGGTGGGCAGCACCGTCGGTCTGGGGAAGGGGAGGCGGGTTTCATCATCGGGGATCATCAGCGGCACGGCGATCTGATACTGGCGCGCCAGGGCGGTCAGCTCGGCGGGGGAGGCGGGATCGTAGTTGATGGCGAGTACCCCAATCTGGCCTTCCCGGTGCAGCGCCGCCAGCAGCGGCATCTCCCGCAGGCAGGGGGCGCACCAAGGCGCGAAGTAGTTCACCAGCAGCGGCTTGCTGGCAAAATCGCTCAGGCTGACCGACTGGCCCGCGGCGTCGGTAAAACTGGGAGCCGGGGTGCAGCCCCCCAGCAGGCTGGCCACAATCAGCCAACAAATTCGTTTCATTTCCATTCCCCTCCTGCTTACCCTGCGCATCGGTTTCCCCTACAATAGCGCCATTTCTTGCCCCATCTTGCGAGCAATCAGGGAGTTACCATGAGCGAGACCCAAATTTACCACAATCCACGTTGTTCCAAGAGCCGTGAGACCCTGGCCCTGCTGGAGCAGCAGGGGATCGCCCCCGAGGTGGTGCTCTATCTGGAACAGGCGCCGAGCGAGGCGCAGATCCGCACCCTGCTGAACCAGCTCGGCTTTAGCGATCCGCGCCAGCTGATGCGCACCAAGGAGGATCTCTACAAGGAGCTGGGATTGGCCGAGCAAGCGGGTGATGCGCTGATCGCCGCCATGCACCAGCACCCCAAGCTCATCGAGCGCCCCATCGTCATCAAGAACGGCCAGGCCCGCATCGGTCGTCCGCCCGAGCTGGTACTGGAGATCCTCAAGTGAGCACCCGCTTCGCCCGTCTGCTGACCCTGGTCGGCTTCTTCGGCCTGCTGGTCTGGGTCATGCTGTGGCACCTGTGGCTCTCCCCCCACCCGGATCTCAATCCCTGGCTGTTGCCGGTGATCTGGACGGTGCCGCTGCTGTTCCCCCTCAAGGGCATAGTGCAGGGCAACCCCTACACCCACGCCTGGGGCAACTTCGTGCTGATGCCCTATTTCCTGCACGCCCTGACCCTGATCACAACGGATGAGGGTGAGCGGTGGCTGGCGGTGGTGGAGTTGGTGTTCACTACCCTCGCCTTCGTCGGCACCATCTATTACGCCCGCCTGCGCGGCCGTGAGCTGGGGCTCAGCATTCGCAAGAAGAAGGGCGAGGCGCAATAAGCCAGGCCTATCCTGACAAGACGCCCCGAGGGGCGTTTTTTTATGGGGCAGGGGGCTGGCGCCGCTCGGCCAGCTGCCGCTCGCTGAAGGCCATCAGCTCGGGGTAGAAGCGCAGAAAGCCCCGTTCGCTTGCCTGCCATGCCGGCGCGTCCAGGGTTGCGAGCGCCTCTCCCAGCGGGAGCGGGCGGCGCAGCCGATGGCCTATGCCGTTGAGGGCCCGGGTCAGTCCCTCCCGGCTTCGATAGGAGGCGATCCAGTCCTGCTCCGCCATCCGCTTGAGGGGCAGGGGTAACCCCTCCGGCAAGGAGGCGTCGTCTGCCAGCAAGCGGCCATAGCTCTCGCGCAGGAAGTGCGGAAGGGAAGGCTCGGCAAACTGCTGCCAATGCAGGCTGAGCCAGTGGTCGTAGAGCATGTCCACCAGGATGCCGCCAAAGCGGCGCCAGGGCTGCTCGAAGCGGGCGACGGCGGCCCTGTGCTCGGGATGGGCGTCGGTGAAGGCGTCTATCTTGCGGTGCAGCCAGATCCCCTCGTCGAAGGCGGGGCCCAGGGCGCTCGGCAGCGGCCCCTTGACGAAGTCCCCTAGCAGGTTGCCGGTGAGGGAGCTCTGGGTATGGGCGGCCAGATGCAGGTGAGCCAGGTAGTTCATGAAGGTGGATGAGGACCAGCAAGGGAGAATTGCTGCTGAGCCTAGCGGATCCGGCCGCCTTTGCCTATGGCGATCGAGCTCGCACGCTATTCATGAAAAGCTTTCACTGAGGCGCCAATGGTGGATTAATGGGGGCAGCCGTCTCTTTGGTGCCATTAACCGGATTGCGAGGAATAACCATGATGTTGACCCTGATCGAGGGTGCCGAACTCTACTGCCCAGCCTACCTGGGGCAGCAGGATCTGCTGGTGGCCGATGGCCGCATCGCCTGGATAGGCAAGGGGTTGACCGTGCCCGACGGCTGGCCGCTGACGCGGGTGGACGGTCGCGGCCGCTATCTGGTGCCCGGTCTGGTGGACCCCCTCGCCCATATCACCGGCGGCGGCGGGGAGGGCGGTTTCGCCTTTCGCACCCCCGAGCTCGCCGCCGAGGAGGCCCTCAAGGCGGGGGTCACCACCCTGGTAGCGGCGCTCGGTACCGACAGCCTGACCCGCTCGCCGGCCCAGGTGCTCGGCAAGGTGCGCGAATTTCGCGCCGCCGGGGTGAGCGCCTTCATGTACACCGGCTCCTATCACCTGCCGGTCAAGACCCTCACCGGCACGGTGGAGTCGGACATCATCTTGATCCCCGAGGTCTTGGGGGTGGGGGAGGTCGCCATCAGCGATCACAGATCCAGCGCGCCGACTCACCACGAGCTGGCCCGGTTGGTGAGCGAGGCGCGGGTGGCCGGCCTGCTCTCGGGCAAGAGCGGGGTCAGCTTCTTCCACCTGGGGGATGGCCGCGGGGCGCTGGCGCCGCTGCGAGCCCTGCGCGATGAGACCGATATCCCATTGCGCCAGCTCTATCCCACCCACTGCAACCGCAACCCCTGGTTGTTCGCCGAGGCCATCCATTGGGGCAAGGCGGGGGGCTGGGTCGATCTCACCACCTCGAGCTTCCCCGACTTGCTGGAGGATGGCGAACGGCTGGCCGCCGATGCACTGGTGGATCTGCTGGCCGCCGGGGTGCCCGCTGATCGCATCAGCTTCAGCTCGGATGCCAATGCCAGCCTGCCGCGCTTCGATGCCGAGGGGCGATTGATCGAGATGCGCTGCGGCCAGATCGGGAGCCTGTGGCAGGAGCTGGTGCAGGCCTGCGCCAAGGGAGTGGCGCTGGAGACAGCGCTGTCGGTGGTGACGGCTAATCCAGCCCGGGCGCTTGGTCTCGCTGGCAAGGGGAGCATAGGGGTGGGTCAGGATGCGGATCTGCTGCTGGTCGATCCCGATACCCTCGCCATCACGCGGGTGATGAGTGGGGGGCAGTGGCGGGCTTGAGGCCAGCAGTGGCTGAGAATGGTTCGGTAGTACAAAGAGGGTGATATCCCGACACGAAGAAGCCCGACCTCAAGGTCGGGCTTCTTTGTCTGAGTGGTGATGCTTAGATGGCCAGGAAGCCCAGGATCAGGATGGGGCCGAGCAGGCTCAGGATAAAGCCCGAGACGATGGCCACCGGCACCATCTGGATGCCACTTCCAGCTTGAACTCGGCAGTGAATGAGCGGCGTTGTTTTGCCATTGAACACCTTAGGTAACGGTGGCACCTAAAACGGTGTCCGGGATGATGAGACCACTGCACTCGTTCAGCCGCTGTACTGGGCGCGTGAGGATAATACTGTCTTCATCCCGTAGTTATGCAGCAAGTCACTGAAGAAACGCAATGCTTCCTCGGGGAGCAGGGGCGTGTCACCAGCGCTTGAGTCTGGGTTTTGAACTCATCCCAATGGGGCAGCCCACTCCCAGCGAGGCCTTCACGGCCGCTGCATCAAATTGTGTCGAGAGGGGCAACTTGACGTTGAACTTTACCTCGCTTTGTTCAACGGTCCAGTCTATGCCAGGCGGCCTGGAGCCAGATGTTGAGAGATTGCTGCGGGGGTAACAGATTGCCGAAGTCATGCCAGGGGGTTTGGCCGGTGTAGGCTATGGTCTCGATAAGGTGAGCCATATTCCCTCCAAATTACGTGATATGCAGGGAAAATCCTACGTATTCATGGCGGTGATATATATCTGTAATTATTTTAAATTATGGAGATTTTAAGAATAGCTAATTAGGATAATATTTTTACACGCTAAAAGGATAAAAACGGTGGAAAAAGTTCGCTGGTAAATTTAACCGTCAAAAAATATAACCCAAATGCCAATTGTTAGTGGTTGGTGATTCATTTGTTATTAGTATAGTTGGCTAGTCAATGTTAATAAAGATGAGAAGTATGCATGCTTTGCTTTTTATATTTCTGTTTCTAACCTTATCGATAGCGTCGGCTACTGAATTATCATCCTCAGATGAGGTAGACCTCAATGAGAGTCGCAAGCAGATCAGAGCTTTGCGCAAAGCTGAGCGGAATGCCACTATCCCGGCAGATGTACGCCCATCTATCACTCGGTCAAGTCAGTCAAACCAGCAGAGGCTGAATCGCAAGTGGGAACATGCATTACCTTTCTATGCGCAGAAGGCGATTGATCTTGGATTTGATTTACCTCTACCGTTCTCCTTTTCCATTGTGCCAACTTATATGCAACAGGGGATCGGTTTTTCCGGCTTGAAGCTGGCAATTCCCAGTCGTCCGGATATCGACTTTGACCGTTTAAATCTGGATGAGATCGATTTTGGTCATCCAGAAACCAATACCCAGACATGGCAACTGAAACTCAGCTCGTGGGTTCTACCGTTTATGCAGGTCGGCGTACATGCCGGGCGTTTTGATGGAAGCTCTGACCTGGAAGTCACCATCCCGGATTCGGTGTTTAATCATATTAAGCCGGGTATCAAGCCGATTCATTTTTCGCCAGATTTCTCAGGTTGGAATTATGGGGTAAGTACGAATTTTACCGCTGGTTTCGGTCAGTATTTTGGTGTTCTGCCGATCAGCTATACCAGGTCGGAAACTGATGATAAGCGAACCGAAAGTGAAGCTCTCCTGATTAGCCCACGAATTGGTCGTTCATTCCACCTCAACAATCTGGGGTTGGTCAGCCCTTTTGTTGGTTTTTCTTATATGAAAGTGAAGGGATTTACGCAGCAGTCTGATCCGTTTGGATACAATGTCGCTTACAGTATTTCTTCTGAAAACGAAAATGAATGGGCAGGTGTGGTTGGGCTGAACTGGAATCTGGCCCGCCATTACGGCGTAGTGACAGAGTTCAGTGTCGGTCCTGAACGAACCAGCATGGTCATGATGCTGGACTATCGATGGTAGGCAGAGCCATGATAGCCAAGATTTATTTATATTGGGCGGAGCTTCGACGGAACAATAACTCTAATGGTAGAGGTGTCTAACGGTTATATTATCCATCGTATGCTGATTATTCAGATTTATGAAATTCAATAGATTTCGTGATATGAAGGTGTCCGTATTTCTGAGTTGTAGTGGGAGGGGATGTTGAAAACAAATCGGTGTATATTGATTTTTATTATGTTAATGGTTGCAGGTTGCAGCAATTTAAATGATGAACAAAAGAGTATAAAGCAGCAGAACATTAATGACATGGCACGCGACACTATCACGCAGCTGCTCGAGCGGGATGAAAGACTCACTAAAGCGTTCGATGAATCGTTAGCTTATATGGTTGTCGACATGAAAGTAACAAAAATTCCTGCTGTTGGAGTAGGTGGCGGCGAGGGAGTGCTTTTCATGAAAGCAGAAAATAAACCCACTTTTTATCGTGTTCAGCGTTTTGATCTGGGCGCTGGTTGGGGGGCTCGTTCCTATAAGGCTTTAGTTTTAGTGTCGTCACCAAACATCATTGAAAAATTAAAAGAGGGTCTCTGGGTATTTGATATCGGCGGAGAGGCTTCCGCTGGCACTGCTGCTATGGCAGGCACATCGAGTGACATTATTCCTGAGTACTCTGTACATATCCTATCCGATGGTGGCGTGTCAGCTTCAATTACAGCAAGGGCAATCAGAATCAGTAAAAGTGACCTCAATTGAACAAGAATATGAGCTGAAGGCTCCCTTTAGAGAGGCACTACTGCTGGCCGCCGGGGTGCCCATGGATCGCATCAGCTTCAGCTCGGATGCTAACGCCAGCCTGCCGCGCTTCGATGCCGAGGGGCGATTGATCGAGATGCGCTGTGGCCAGATTGGTAGCCTGTGGCAGGAGCTGGTGCAGGCCTGCGCCAAGGGGGTGGCGCTGGAGACAGCGCTGTCGGTGGTGACGGCCAATCCGGCCCGGGCGCTTGGCCTCGCTGGCAAGGGGAATATCGGTATTGGCCTGGATGCGGATCTGCTGCTGATCTCTCCCGATACCCTCGCCATCACGCGGGTGATGAGTGGCGGTCAGTGGCGGGCTTGAGGCCAGCAGTGGCAGAGAATAGTCAGCTGGTGCAAAGACCCTGACATCCCGAAACGAAGAAGCCCGACCTCAAGGTCGGGCTTCTTCGTTTGAGAGGTGATGCTTAGATAGCCAGGAAGCCCAGGATCAGGATGGGGCCGAGCAGGCTCAGGATAAAGCCCGAGACGATGGCCACCGGCACCATCTGGATGCCACCGGACTTCTGGATCACCGGCAGGGTGAAATCCAGGGCGGTGGCTCCGCCGTAGCCGATGGCCGCGGAGGGGTGACGACGCATCAGCATCGGAATGATCATGATGGCGATGAGCTCGCGCCCCAGATCGTTGATGAAGGCCGCGGAGCCGAGCACGGGCCCCAGCTTGTCTGCCACCAGGATGCCGGAGAGGGAATACCAGCCGAAGCTGGAGGCCAGCGCCAGGGCGTGGTTCCAGGGCATGCCCAGCCATTGGGCCGCCAGCAGGCTGCCGAGCCAGCTGCTCAGGATCACGGTGAGGGCGATTTTCATGCCCCAGGGATTGAGCAGGACCTGGCGCAGCCGCATGCCGGAGTTGCGCATCTGGATGCCGATGAGCAGCAACAGCAGCATCAGCGCCCACTCGCTCAACTTGTCGATGGGCAGGGCGCGCAGATCGATCAGCAGCCCCAGCCCGACCCCGGCCAGCACCACGAAGCAGAGCTGCAGGGACTCCCACAACATGTGCAGCTTGTTCGGCTGCCTGGCATCGATGGCCTCGTGGGTCGGTGGGCTGCGCTTGTCCAGCCACCAGAGCGCCAGCAGATTGCAGAGGGTGATGGCGCCGAGCATGATGGCGGCCACCTCGAAGATCACCGTCAGGTTGCTGCCGAGGTTCTCCACATAGGCCAGCCCCAGCCCCATCAGGAACAGGATGAGGTAGACCATCTTGCCGAGAGACTGATTGACCAGCTTGATGAGCCGCTGGGAGGAGAGGGGGATCAGATAGCCGATACCTAGCGGCAGCAGGATCAGCAACACATTCAGCAACATTGGGGCCTCGATCACAAAACTGGGAAAAATGGCACCTTATCACGAGTTGTTGCGCAAGTGTCACATATCCGTGAGCTTGACATGGCCCACACGGGCCTTTTTTATCATATTGTTATATTTTTCGGATGGCGGCCCATCCTGACCATCCTCCGGCAAGGGGCGGTCATCATCAGTAAAATCAATTTCATTCACAAAAACTGACCGGCTGACTCGACAGAAAAGGATGAATAAAGTCGTTTTGAGCGACATCCGGTGTGGATGGCTGAATTTTCTTGCTACCAGTGCGTTCTGAGTATAAAAATGCGGTATCTCGGGGGCGTCTGAAATCGGGTTTTATGCAGACAAAGTGCTGAAAAATACCGATGAGACCAATAAAAATACAGATAAAACACCAAATACCTCGGTTCTGTATTGTTTTTTAACTACCTGAGTGATATTTTCGCTGAAGGTTGCCATCGGTTAACGTTTTGTTAAATGGACGATGGTTGAGTCACGCCCCAGCGGCGTCTAGGGACAGACAAGGTTGTAATGGATGAGCGACGTCGCCGCACTGGAAGTTCGTGAACTGCACAAGTATTTTGGCACCCACGAAGTGCTCAAGGGCATCGATATGACGGCCCACAAGGGGGATGTCATCTCCCTGATCGGCTCCTCAGGTTCGGGGAAGTCGACCTTTCTGCGCTGTATCAATCTGCTCGAAACCCCCTCCTCCGGCACCGTGGCCCTCCACGGCGAGCTCATTCGCATGAAATCCAACCGGGCCGGTGAACGGCAACCGGAGGACATGCGCCAGGTGGAGCGTATTCGCAGCCGGTTGGCCATGGTATTTCAAAGCTTCAACCTCTGGTCGCACATGACCATCATGCAAAACATCATCGAAGTGCCGATCCAGGTGCTGAAGGTGCCCCGCGCCGAGGCCATCGCCAAGGCGGAGCATCTGCTCAACCGGGTCGGTCTGTGGGAGCGGCGCGACTATTATCCCGGTCACCTCTCCGGCGGTCAGCAGCAGCGTGCGGCCATCGCCCGCGCCCTGGCGGTGGAGCCCGAGGTGATGCTGTTCGATGAACCCACCTCGGCGCTCGATCCCGAACTGGTGGGGGAGGTGCTCGGCCTGATGCGCGAGCTGGCCGAAGAGGGGCGCACCATGCTGGTGGTCACTCACGAGATGTCATTTGCCCGCGACGTGTCCAACAAGGTCATGTTCCTGCACCAGGGGCGAGTGGAGGAGGAGGGCAATCCCAAGGAGATCTTCGCCCATCCCAAGTCGGAACGATTCAAGCAATTCATCTCTTCCATCTACTGATGGGCGGGCTGTCTTTTAACCATCTTCATTTTCAACGATCGACGTGTTTATCAAGGAGAGATACATGAACAAGCTGATGCTGGCGACTGCCGTGGTGACTGCTCTGGCTTCCGGTAACCTGATGGCCAAGGAGTGGAAAGAGGTGCGGATCGGGGTCGAAGGGGCCTATCCTCCCTTCTCCTGGACCGAGCCGAGTGGCGAGGTGAAAGGCTTCGACATCGACATCGCCAACGCCCTGTGCGAGGAGATGAAGGTGAAATGTACCCTGATCAAGCAAGATTGGGACGGCATCATCCCGGCGCTGCTGTCACGCAAGTATGACGCCATCATCGCCACCATGGACATCACCGAAGAGCGCAAGAAGAAGGTGGACTTCACCCAGAAGTACCAGCACATTCCGGCCCGCTTCGCCGCCAAGAAAGGCACCGAGGTCAAGCTCGACAAGGCCTTCATGGATGGCAAAACCGTTGCCGTGCAGCGCGCCACCTCCATGGACACCTACATCACCGACAACTTCCCGAATGCCACCATCAAGCGTTATGGCACCGCCGATGAAGCCTATCTCGATCTGAAATCCGGTCGGGTGGACTATGTGATGGCCGACTCCGCCGCCATCAGCGATGGTCTGCTGAAGAAAGAGGGTGGCGATGCGTTCGAATTCGTCGGCCCGAAACTGACCGATCCCAAGTGGTTTGGCGAGGGTGCCGGCATTGCGGTACGCAAGGCTGACAAGGATCTGAAAGAGAAATTTAACGCCGCCATCCTGGCCCTGCGTGCCAATGGCAAGTACAAGGCCATCAACGACAAGTACTTCGACTTCGACGTTTACGGCGAATAACGAAAAGACGTTTACGGCAACAAATAGAGAGAAGACGTGTACGGCGAGCGCCGTAAGTTCGATTAGCCGCGAAGCGGCGTCACCGGACGATGCGTCATAGGGCCCGTTGCCTCCCGCCGGAAGTGACGGGCCTGCTTAATTGCAATGGAGCTGCATGTGGTTGATTTAAAAGAATATGGGGCCTCTTGTATTGGAGAGACGAACCCAGTCAGTTGTTGCAATGGAGCTGCCTATGTTTGATTTGAAAGGATACGAACACTCTCTGCTGGAGGGCGCCTGGGTCACCCTGGAGGTCGCGCTGGCCTCCCTGCTGCTGGCCCTGCTGCTCGGCATGCTGGGCGCGCTGGCCAAACTCTCCCCCTACAAATGGGCGCGCGGCATCGCCACCGCCTACACCACCGTCATTCGCGGCATCCCGGATCTGGTGCTGATGATGCTGCTGTTCTTCGGCGGTCAGGTGCTGATCAACAACCTCTGCACCTGGATCAACGAGAGCTACAACAACTACCTGCTGGCGAGCGATCCCAACCAGGAGTGGGTCTCGCTGCTGCCGGATTACATCGACATCAGCCCCTTCGCGGCCGGGGTCGCCACCATCGGCTTCATCTTCGGCGCCTACATGACCGAGACTTTCCGCGGCGCCATCCTGGCGGTGGACAAGGGAGAGCTCGAGGCGGCGCGCGCCTTCGGCATGAGAGCGACCCAGGTGTTTGTGCGGATCCTGTTCCCGCAGATGATGCGTCACGCTCTGCCGGGCTTTGGCAACAACTGGCTGGTGCTGCTCAAGACCACGGCGCTGGTCTCCATCATCGGGCTCGATGACATGGTGCGCAAAGCGTCCTTGGCGGCGGGTTCGACCCAGCAGCCCTTCACCTTCTACATGGCGGTGGCGCTTATCTTCCTGATCTTCACCGCGGTCTCTACTTCGGCGCTGAAATGGGCCGAGCGTCACTACGCGATCAAGACGAGGTAAGCCATGGATTTCTCAATCATTCTCAAAGAGTGGCCCACCTACTGGGAGGGGCTCTACACCACAGTACTGCTGGTGGCGGCGTCCCTCGTGCTCGGCCTGGCATTGGCCGTGCCCATGGGGATACTGCGCAATAGCCGCAACTGGCTGATCAAGGGGCCGATCTGGGCCTATATCTACTTCTTCCGTGGCACCCCGCTCTTGGTGCAGCTGTTCATCATCTACTACGGCGCCGCCCAGTGGGAGTGGCTCAAGAACAGCGCCGCCTGGGAGCTGTTCGCCCAGGCCTGGTTCTGCGCCCTGCTGGCGTTCACCCTCAACACCGGTGCCTACACCGCCGAGATCGTGCGTGGCGCCGTGCTGAACATGCCAAAGGGCCAGATCGAGGCGGCCAACGCCTTCGGCATGACCCGCTGGCAGACGCTCACGCGGATCATATTGCCGAACTCGTTTCGCCGTGCGCTGCCCGCCTACAGCAACGAGGTGATCTTCATGCTGCAGGGCTCGGCGGTGGCGGGGATCATCACCATCGTCGATCTCACCGGCGCGGCGCGGATCATCAACTCCCGCTACTACAGCCCGTTCGAGGCTTTCCTGACTGCGGGCCTGCTCTACATGCTGCTGACCTTCGTCATCGTCTGGCTGTTCAAGAAGTGGGAAGCCCGCTGGCACGCCCATTTGCGCCCCCGTACCGTGTAACCGGGTACGAAAAATCAGAGACAAAAAAGCCCGCAGTCGCGGGCTTTTTTGTGGGTGTTTTGTGGTTTGCGCTGCGCGGTCAACGCCCCAGATATTCCCGATCGAAGAAGGTGTTGACCCAGTGGGGGCGGTAGACGGCGAGCAGGGTCATGGCCATGCCGTTGAGCAGCGCCTCGGGGAAGAGCAGCAGCGGCCAGATGGAGAGGTAGTCTGCGCTGATCACCTGCCAGCTGTAGCGCTCATCCAGTCCCATCAGCAGGGCACTGGCGATCATCTTGACCGAGATGCTCAGCGCCCCGCCGAGGAAGGCGGCCACGAACAGATAGACGAACAGGTGGCGGGGCATCCAGGCCCAGCTCCCCAGGAACAACAGCCAGCTGGTGGCCACCGGCAAGCCTATGTCGATGAGTGCCTGCCAACCGAAGTCTGCCAGATTCGTGACGCCAAAATAGCCGAGGATCAGCAGGGTGAGGCAGGGGGCCAGCAGGGCGAGGCGCCAGCCCAGCAGCAGGGTCAGGCTGGTGAGGCCGAGAAAATGGATCTCCAGCCCTTCGTGCAGGCCGGCCCGCAGATACCAGAGCGGCACCAGTGCGATGGCGCCTCCCAAGCAGAGATGCTGATAGAGGGGGTTGTCATGCAGGGTTCGTAGCAGGGAGCCACGCAGGCTGAATGCGAGCAGCACCAGCCAGAGCAGGAGGGCGGCGACTTGTCCTTCAGTCATGGCATGTCCTTTGCGCGTTACCGATTGCGGGTGAACGATGGCCATCCTCGGGATGGCGCAGAAAAAGGGCTGACCCTGTTGGGTCAGCCCTTTTCTTCAATATTTGACGTTGGGGTGGTACTTGCCGAGGATGGCCTGGACCCTGTCCATGGTCTCCTTGCTGGGGGGCTTGATCCCGGTGAGATCATAATGATCGCCCAGCACATCCCACTTGTGTTTGCCAAGCTCGTGATAGGGCAGCAGCTCCACCTTCTCGACGCAGTCACCCAGCTCGGCGATGAACTGGCCGAGTCCCTCGGCGCTCTCGTCATCGTCGGACCAGGTGGGCACCACCACGTAGCGGATCCACATGGTCTGGCCCCTGGCCGCCAGGTAGCGCGCAAATTCCAGGGTGTATTTGTTGCTGACGTGGGTCAGCGGTATGTGCTTCTCATCGTTGATCTGCTTGATGTCGAGCAGCACCAGGTCGGTGTTGTCGAGCACCCTATCGAGCAGCTCGTCGTAGTGGCGCACGAAGCCGTTGGTATCGAGACAGGTGTGGATCCCCTGCGCCTGGCAGGCGGCGAACAACTCGGCGATGAACTCCTGCTGCAGCATGGCCTCCCCGCCGGAGGCAGTGACGCCGCCGCCTGAGGCATTCATGAAGTGGCGGTAGCTGGTGAGATCCTGCATCAGCTCGGGCACTGTGACCTCGCGGCCGCCCTGGGTGTCCCAGGTATCCCGGTTGTGGCAATACTTGCAGCGCATCAGGCAGCCCTGCATGAACACGATGAAGCGGATGCCGGGGCCATCGACGGTGCCGCAGGTCTCGATGGAATGGATCCGGCCAATGACTTCGGTATTGCTGGCGTCGCTAACGGTGGCGGCAGGGATCCGGGGATTAGCCACTTTCCTGTCGGCAGAGCCGCTGACTTCGACGGCAGGGATCCGGTTAATGATTGACATAGACGACTCCAATTGTTCTGGCAGGGTGCGAGCGGTCGTTATTTTATTACAAAAAGCCCTATAAATCCTACCTGTTTAGCCCGGTCTGGCGTTGCCCAGCAGCGCCTCCAGTGCCTTGACCGCGAGCGGACGGCTGGTCAGGAAGCCCTGATAGTGCTGGCATCCCAGCTGCTTGAGGACATCCAGCTGCTCCTCATCTTCCACCCCTTCGGCGGTCACGGTGAAGCGAAACACCTTGGCCAAGTCCAGGATCGCCTTGACGATGGCCCTGTCCTGCTCGCTGTGCACCAGCGTCTGGATGAAGCTTCTATCCAGTTTGACCTCATCGGCCGGTAGATCGCGCAAATAAGCGAGGGAGGAATAACCGGTGCCGAAATCGTCGATGGAGATCAGGATGCCGAGCGCCTTGAGCTGGCGGATCTTGGCGATGCTGTCCAGCCGGTTTTCCAGCACCACTGACTCGGTCACCTCCAGCAGCAGGCGGGAGGGGGGCACGCCGGTGTCGCGCAGTATGTACTCTACCTGTTGCACGAAGCCGGCGGTGTGGAACTGGCGGGCGCTGACGTTGACCGACAGATGGGGAATGACGAGGCCGTTGTTGAGCCAAAAACTGTACTGGGCACAGGCGGTCTTCATCACCCAGTAGCCTATCTCCTGGATGAGGGTGGTCTCCTCGGCGATGGGGATGAACTCACCGGGGGGCACCATGGTGCCGTCGGCCTTCTGCCAGCGCAGCAGGGCCTCTATCCCGGACAGGCTGCCGTTGTCGACCCTGTATTGGGGTTGATAATGCAGCACCAGCTCGTTGTTGCGCAGGGCATCGCGCAGCTGGTTGCTCAGGGAAAGCTTGTTCTTCTCCTTCTCCGCCATGGCCTCGCTGAAGAACACATAGTTGCCTTGCCCCGCGCGTTTGGCCATGTGCACGGCGGTATCGGCCTGCTGCATCAGGATCAAATGATCCCTGTCATCGCCGCAGAAGAGGCTGATCCCCACGGAGGCGCTGCAGTGCAGCTTGTGATCGCCGATGTCGAACGGATTGCGGAAGATGCCCATCAGCTCGCGGGCGAAATGCTCCGCCAGGATCTTGGCGGTGACATAACCCTGGCCGAGTGCCGTGAACAGCAGGGCGAACTCGTCCCCCGAGGTCCGGGCCAGCACCAGGTTCTCCTGTGGCAGGGACTTGAGCCGCGCCACCACGGCCTGCAGCAGCAGATCGCCGCAGGCGTGGCCGAGGGAGTCGTTGATCGACTTGAAGTTGTCGAGATCGAGCAGCAGCAAGGCGCCCCATTGACCACTGGGGCTCTGCAAGGTGCGCTGCATGATGTCGTTCAGGCTGCGCCTGTTGTAGAGATCGCTCAGATCGTCGTAATAGGCGAGCCGCTCGATGTGGCGTGCGGCCTCCTTCTCACTGGTGATGTCGTGGAAGCTGCAGACGAAGTGGCTGATCTCGCCGGCCTCATCCTTGACGCCGCTGACCATGAGCCGGACCGGGAAGAGCTGGCCAGCCTTGTGCAGGCACTGCTCCTCACCGAGCCAGTACTCCTGCTCGTTGACGGCGGCGGTGACGTCATCTTTGAGGCTGTCGCCGTAGTAGGTCGGGCGCAGGGTGCCGATGTGAAAGCCGATCACCTCATCCGCCTCGAAACCTGTGATGCGGCTGAAAGAGTCGTTGACCTTGAGAATGATGCCGCTGTGATCCATCACCAGCAGACCGTCGTGGGTGTTGAAGGCCACTTCGGCCAGACGCAGGGCATCGTCATTGGCGAGGCGTTGCAGCTCGATGGCGGCCCGCTCACGCTGACTGTCGAGGGCGTCGAGCAGGGGCATGGGGTCGGCGAGCGGGCCATCGAGCAGCAGGGTGAGCTGGCCCAGAGGGGCGCCGTTCGGGCCATGGAGGGGGATGCCGACATAGGCCTTGGCATCGAGGGCCAGCAGTTGGCTGGCCTGGGGGTAGCGCAGGGGCAAGTCATCCACGTAGAGACTCTGGCCGTGCTGGAAGATCTCCCGGCCTGGTCCCATGTCCATCCGGATGGGTCTGACGGTGGAGAAGGTCTCCCCCGACAGGACGCAGCGTGGGATGATCCAGAGATCCTGACCGCGGGGCTGAAATTCACCTATCCAGCCGATGCGGGCCCCGCAACTGGCCATGGCCCAGCCGAGCAGGGCGCGGCAATAGTCGTTGCCGGTCTTGCAGCTCAGGGCGTCGGCGGGCAGGGAGATGGCCGCTGTCTCGGTCGCCGGCGGCTCAGGTTGCCAGTGACCCAGCAATTGGGCGCAGTGGCGCACCAGTTGCAGCGTCTCCTCGCTCGGCAGGAGCGTCTCGACGAACTCGAGGCTGAGCACCCCGATGAGCTTCTCCTGCTCCAGCAAGGCACCATCCAGGCGGGAGCAAACATTGGCATCAGCCAGGTAATAATGCTGGCTCAGCATGGGTTGATGGGCCGCCTCGGAGAAGCTCAGGGCGCCGCGGGTACGCAGGGCGCGGATATAGCGACTGTCCCCCCGGATGGCCCCGAGGGAAGGGACTCCCAGGGTGAAAACCGGGGTCAGCTGTTCGCTGCCAAGCGGGCCATTGGCCTGGTAGTGCCAGAGGATGAGGCGATCGGCGCCGAGGCACTCCTTGAGGCTCTCCAGCATGGCGGTGTACTGCTGCTGGCTGGCCATCTGGCTCAGGCGGGGCAGTTGCAACGACAGGTTGGCCGCGCTCTCCTGGCGCTGGGTCTGCAGGCAGATGAGCCAGAAGGCGTCTTGTTCGTGGGAAAGGGAGATATGCCACTGCAGATCGGCAAAGCGCAGCAACAGCTTGCCGCCCTGGCCGCTGGCGAGCCGCTGCTCTATGGGCTGGCGCAAGGCATCCGGCAACTGGGCCGGCCAGGCGCTTCTTGGCTCATCGAGCCAGTGGAGCGGCGTCTGCATCACATCGGTCAGGGCGACCAGCCGTTGGCTGCGGGTATCCAGGCGAAAGAACAGCGGCGCCTGGCTGGCGGTCGGGAGATGACTGAGCGCGGTAGACGACATGAACGGGCACTATCCTGTTGGGCAATTGTCTGCGGCCAAGAATACTGCAAAACCGGTCCAAACGAAATTTCATACCATGGGAAATGCAGGCACTGTCGATGCTTGCGTCCGGGGGCGGTCCGGCGATGGCCCTGCCGGATCATTGAAAGTCGGTTTCTCGCTTCGAACGCCGGCTCTGAGGTTCGGGTTGGGTACTTTGCATCGGGATTATCTGACGGCAGAGCAGGGTTTCCATAGAGACTCTTTTGGCTGTGACAGCCCTCCATTTCATGCGATCCCGTTTGTAAACGCCGCTGGCACTGAGAGTGAAATCACATTTTGACATCATGACCTCGAGTCGTTGTTGCCGGCTTTGGGGGCGAGGGAGTACTGTCTCGCAATCTGGTTTAAACCAACATTCAGGTGAGTGATGTCAAACACCATATATACCGTTGAAGTCGCTAAAGTAGCGCTGGATAAATGGATAGCCGATCACCGATTGGCTGCCGGCAGCAAGTTGCCATCCGAGCGAGCATTATGTGAAGCGCTCAATGTGAAGCGGATGACACTCAGACAGGCATTATTGAGCCTGGAATCAGACTCGGTCATTTTTAGAAAGGATCGTCGCGGCTGGTTTATGACGCCCGCTCGCTTTATTTATAATCCGAAATCTTCATCCAGCTTTCGTATCGCCGCCGAGGAGCAGGGGCGTGTTCCCAGTTGGGGATATTTAAGCAAAGAGCGTCTTGTTGAATATGAGGCGCGTTTCGCGACTCTTTTCTTCGGCGAAGAGAGGAAATCTATATATAAGATAACCGGTTGGGGCGCCCTGGACGAACACCTGGTGTTTTATCACGAGACTTATATTCATCCCGACTATGCCCCCGACTTTATCGATCATATCGGCAACGACTCTCTGCAGACGCTGTGGCAAACCCGTTTTGCTCAGACTGTGAAAACCAAGCACCTCACCTTCAGTCCCATTCGGATTGGTGCGGATATTTGCCGGCATCTGGGTTGTGCTCCCGGATCGCCCGCCATTCTCGTCGAAAAGCACAGAGCGAATGTGGACGGTGTCGTAGTGCATATCGATATCGAATATTGGCGTTTTGAGTCTGTGGACTTTGTTATTCATCTGTGAGGTTGTAAATATGAACGCAATTCAGGCCAGAAAAATCCTCGCGCGGCAGGGATCGCTGCCGCTCTATCTGCACGCATATTCTTTCCACATGAACATGCGTCTGGAGCAGATCTTGCCAGCCGATCTACTGGACATTGCCCATCAGCAGGGGTTGCGCGGGGTCAAGATCCATATCCTGGATGGAGAGAGCCGTTCCCTGAAGCACCTGAGCGACCCGGAACTGGTGGCCTTTCGCCGCAAGGCCGAGCAACTTGGGCTGGATATCAACCTGGAGATCAGCTCCTCCGTACCGGCGGAGATCGATGAAGCTGTCACCGTCGCCGAGAAGATAGGCGCCACCTCGCTGCGTTTCTATCCTCGCTATGAGGGTCATCTATCGTCTGTGCTGGCGCGGATCCGTGATGACCTTGCGCATATCAGGCAGCAGCACGGCCATCGGGCGTTGTCCTTCACCATAGAGCAGCATGAGGATCTGAAGTCAGGTGAGCTGGTGCAGCTGGTGCAGGAGAGTGGCATCGATTCCCTCTCCCTGTTATTTGATTTTGGCAACATGATCAATGCCAACGAGCAGCCTCTCGAGGCGTTGCAGATCATGGCGCCCCACATAGCCCACGTACATATCAAGGATGCCAAAATAATTCAGGAAGGGACTGGCCTCGGCCATATTGCATGCGCGTCCGGGACCGGGGATATGCCATTCGAAGAGCTGTTGAAACAGCTGATCTGTTTGGGGGACGATGCGCCTCAGGTACTCGCCTACGGATTGGAAGAAGAAGTGGATTATTATGCGCCGGCATTTCGGTTCAGCGATGAGGGCAATGATCCCTGGATCCCGTGGCGTGAAATGAGTGAAACCCCCTTGCCGGCTCCCGAGCTATTATCGGCGCGCCTGGCGCAAGAAAAACAGGATGCCATTCGCCAGATAGAACACGTCAGAACCGTTCTGAAAAAACTGGTCACTCAAGCCGAAGCCATTCTGAATTAATAAAAAGTACGTCCCCTACTCATAATATAAAACAAGAGACACTATTATGCTCACCAAGAAGAGATGGGCTCTTTTCAGCCTGCTCACGCTGTGCGGCGGTACTATCTATAAATTGCCATCGCTGAAAGACGCATTTTATATCCCCATGCAGGAATATTTTAATCTGACCAATGGACAGATTGGTAATGCCATGTCGGTCAACTCCATAGTGGCGACCATGGGTTTTTTCTTCTCTATCTATTTCGCCGATAAATTACCGAAGAAATATACGATGGCTATTTCGCTGATAGCCACCGGCTTATTGGGACTCTATCTTTCGAGCATGCCGGGATATTGGAGCATATTGCTGATCTGGGCCCTGTTTGGCGTGACCTGCGACATGTTGAATTGGCCGGTCCTTCTCAAGTCGGTCAGCCTGTTGGGGGACAACACCCAGCAGGGACGGCTGTTCGGTTTCTTCGAGACCGGGCGTGGGGTGGTGGATACCGTGGTCGCCTTCTGTGCGCTGGGGGTCTTCGCCTATTTCGGCAGCGGCCTGAGCGGTTTCAGGGCCGGCATCCTGTTCTACTCCTGTATCGTCATCGTGGTGGGGATTGGCATCTTGTTCCTGATGAACGACGAGGAGAAGACCGGGGCCGAGCAGAAGGCGGCGCGTACCGGCGATCTCTCGTCTGTGCTCAAAGACAAGCTGGTGTGGCTCATCGCCCTCAACATCTTCTGCGTCTACTCCGTCTATTGTGGCCTGACCTTCTTCATTCCCTTCCTGAGCAAGATCTACGCCCTGCCGGTGGCGCTGGTTGGCGCCTATGGCATCATCAACCAGTACTGCCTGAAGATGGTGGGAGGCCCCATAGGCGGCATCATAGCGGACAAAGTCCTGAAGTCCCCCAGTCGTTATCTCTGCTACAGCTTCATGGTCAGCACCGTCATGCTCGGCCTGCTGATCGTCCTGCCCCATGAGCAGATGTCCGTCTACCTCGGCATGGCCTGCACCCTGGGCTTTGGTACCGTGGTCTTCACCCAGCGCGCCGTCTTCTTCGCCCCCATCGGTGAGGCCAGGATCAAGGAGGACCATATCGGTTCCGCCATGGCGATGGGCAGCTTCATCGGCTATGCCCCGGCCATGTTCTGCTTCAGCCTCTATGGCCACCTGCTGGATCAATACAGCGGTCTGTTGGGGTATCAGATAGTGTTCGGCATCATGGCCTGCTTCGCCTTCGCCGGGACCGTCATCTCCACCCTGCTGGTGCGGGAGATCAAGCGTCAGGGCGCCGCCACCACGGCCGAAGCCATCGCCGCGAGTTGATGTGCAGGGCAGGGGGCTTGGAATGAGTGAGCGCCTTGCCCAGGTGAAATGAGAGAGGGGTGCCATTGGCTCCCCTCTCGTCTTGTGGCTTTCACCCCTCTGGTGAGAGGGCCGTCATTCGCGAGGCTGACCGAGCTGCTTGCGCAGATGGTGCTGTAGCACCGCCAGCATGCAGGCGCCGGAGAGGCCGATCATCAGGGCGCCATTGACCGCTTCGAGGGGGCCCAACAGCTTCCACTGCGCGCTCATGACGATATCGCCATAACCCAGGGTGGCGAAGTTGACGCCCGAGTGATAGACGGCTTCCTGCAGGCTATTGAACTCCCCCAGCCACAGGAAGAGGGCGCCCCAGACACCGATCTGGGCCAGGTTGCCCAGCATCACCAGGGTGATGATGCCAAACAGCGCAAGCACCCCGGCGAGGGCCCCCTCCCGCTCACCGAATCGCTTGATGTAGAAGCGAATGCACCAGACGGACACCAGGGATTGCAGCAGCATGTTGGCCAGGATCACCGGGATGCCGACCAGAAAAATATGAAACATCTCAGTCTCCTAACTTGGCTTCCGCCAGTGGCCGGCCCGCTGGCCAGCACTGCTCGAGCAGCAACATACAGAGCCAGCCGTAGCCAGCCACCAACAGATAGAGGCCGCAGCGCATGGCGGCGGCCAGCCAGACATCCTTGCCGGTGGCGCTGTCCTCGATCGCCGGACCAAACAGGATGAGGGCGGTGATCCAGGCGTTGCTCCAGAACGAGGGCGGGAAGCGACCCGCCACCAGTCGCACCAGGCGGCGTGCCAGCCAGAGCGTCATCAGGGCCAGCAACAGCACCAGCATCAACAACGAGGGCCAGAGGCTGAGTCCCAGCCAGAGCACGAAGGCGATCAGCGCCCCCATCAGGGTCGAGAGCACCAGCTCCCGGCCCGCCTGCCTGGCGGTGAGGGAGCCGCTCTGCTGGGCCAGGGTCACCGTCTTCATCACGGCCGGGATGTAGAAAGCCGGATTGCCGAGGGCCAGCAGCCAGACCGGCAACACTATGGCCACGGCGCGCAGCGCCAGTCGCTCGGGATGTTCCGGGGGAGGCGGCAGTGGCCTCGCCACGGCATCCGTCACCGGCTGGGGCGGGAACAGTGCGTGGGCCAGCCGGTTGACCAGGGTGCCCACCAGGATCCCCACCGCCATCATCTGGGCGATGGCGATGGCCAGCACCTGCTCGATGAGGCCGGCCACCGGGATCACCGTGATGGCCATGATGAGCAGCATGGCGGAGGCGCCCTTGCCCGCCATCGCCTGCTGCATCAGCAGGTAGAGCAGCAGGCAGACGAGCAGCACGGCCGCCAGGGCATAGTGGGTCAAGAGGGGCACCAGCAGCACGCCACCTATCATGACCCCCATCAGCAGCAGCGCCCCGGCCACCCCTTTCTTCAGGCCGAGGGCCTCCCCGGGCTTGCACAGCACCACCCAGGCCATGATGACCCCGAGGTGGGGCATGGGCAGGGCCAGCCCGTAGCAGATCAGGGTCGCGAGCGCGATGCCCGTGCCGATCCGCAGTACTGCCCTGTCGGCGTTATGCATATGGCGCCTCAATAGAGGAAGGAGCAGAGGCTCATCAGGCGGATGTAGAGCGATCCCAGCAGGTTCATCAGCCCACTCTCGCCCGCATAGACCAGCACATCGGCCTGGCCTCCCACCCGCAGTGCGTCGGTCGGGGGCAGATCCTCGGCCTTGAAGGCTATCTTGACCGGGAAACGCTGGGCCTGGCGCAGCCAGTCACGGTTGTTGTCCACCGTCGGCAGGGAACCCGCCGGTTGACTCTTGCCGTCACTCACCCCGTAGCCGATGCTGCGCACCTCGCCTTCGAACAGCTGGCCGGGCAGGCTATCGAGCAGGATGGCGACCTTGTCTCCCGGCTGAATATTGCCAAGGTTGTTCTCGGTGAGATCCGCCGACAGCCAGACGTCGTGAATGGCGATCAGGGTCATGGCCGGGGCGCCGGCCCCGATGAACTGGCCCGCGTCCGTGCTCAAGTCGGTGATGAGGCCGCGACCGGGGGCCACCATCAGGGTGTTCTTGCGATCCAGCTCTGCCTTGTGCACCGCCGAGCGGGCGCTGAGCAGCTGGGAGTTGTTCTCACCGTTCACCCCTGCGGCCTCGATGGCGCGACGCACATCGGCCTCGGCCGCGGCCACCTGGCTCTTGGCCGTCTCGCGGGTGGCCTGGGCGACTTCGAGGCGACGGACCGAAATGGCACCCGGATCTTCCCGATAGAGGCGCTCCTGGCGGTCGGCATCCTTGGCCGCATTGTCATAGGCGGCGCGCATGGCCTGCAGGCTTGCCTCTGCGGCCTTGATGCCTTCACCGCTCGCCTTGACGCTGCTGAGCACCGTCTGGTAGTCGGAGCGCGCCTTGGCGAGGGCGATGTCGTAGGGCTCGGGATCGATCTCGAACAGGGAGGCCCCTGCCGACACGTCCTGATTGTCGCGCACATAGACCTGCTTGATCTGGCCGGATACCTCGGCGGCGACGGGGACCACAAAGGCTTGCACCCGGGCCTGGGAGCTGTAGGGGGTGAGCCGGTCGGCCAGCAGATACCAGCCGAGCAGCAGGGCGATCAAGCCCAGCAGCCCGAGAGTGGCGCGGCTGCTGGCCTGACCGGGAGAAACATTGCTGTCAGTCATTCGATGTTACCTTCTGGTGCTGGGTTTGAGGCTGAGGCCGGGTTGCGTCGAGCAGGGGAGCCCAGTCGGCGCGGGCGCGCAGCTGGGCTTCCACCTCCGGGGTCACCAGGGGGCGCGATCGTCCCTGCTCCCAGCCACCACCCAGCGCCTTGTAGAGAGTGATGAGATCGCGCATCTGGGCACCACGGCTGTTGACCAGGCGCTCCTGCTGGTTGAACAGGGCGCGTTGGGAGTCGAGTACCCGCTGGAAGTCGGCCATTCCCTCGCGGTACTGGGTGTTGGCGATGTCCAGTGAACGGCGGGCCGCCTCACCGGTCTGGGTCAGCAAGGCGAGCTCATCCTGGCCGTTGGCGTAGCCTACGGCCGCATCATCCACCTCGCGGGCGGCCTTGAACACGGTATCGCGGTAGCGTTCATGCAACTGCTGGAAGCGGGCATCCTGCACCAGGATCTGGTTGCCGAGCCGCCCCTGATCGAGCAGGTTCCAGCTTAGCGAGGGACCGACGGCCCAGGAGAAGGTGCCACTGTCGCCACCGGTAGCGCTAACTCCCAGGGTGCCGAGCAGGGTGATGGAGGGATAGAGATCGCTCTCGGCCACCCCGATCAGGGCCGACTGGGCAGCCAGTTGCCGCTCCGCGACCCGCACGTCGGGACGGCGGCGCAGCAAGTCGGCCGGCATTTCGGCGACCAGGGCGAGCTTGCCCTCCGGGATCTTGCCGGTGTTGGCGGCCATCTCGGGCAGCGGGCCCGGTGTCCTCGCGAGCAGGGTACTCAGGGCATTCTGGCTCTGGCGCAAGTTGGTTTCGAGCTGGGGTATGCCAGAGAGAGTGCCCAGATACTGGGTCTTGGCCTGTTGCACATCCAGCTCGGCGCTGTTGCCGCTCTTGAACAGCCGCTCGGTGATCTCCAGACTGCGCTGCTGGATACGGGCGTTCTCATGGGCGATTTGGAGTCTGGCCTCGACGGTTCTGATGCTCACATAGAGCTGGGCCACCTGGGCAATCATCAGCACCTGGACATCGTCATACTGGGCCAGAGTGGCGAAGTAATTGGCGTCAGCCGATTCTATGCCGCGCTGGAACTTGCCCCAGAAGTCGAGCTCCCAGCCGAGATTGAAGCCCGCGCCATAACTGCTGCCGGCACTGCTGTGGCCGTTGCGGGTCTGACCCGCCTGCAGTAACTCGGCGGTGCCTATGGTGGCCTGGGGACCGAGCAGGCTCTCGGCGATGCCGAGCTGGGCCTGGGCCTCGAGGATGCGCAGACCCGCGATCCGCACGTCCGGATTCTTCTTCAGGGCCTCTTCCACCAGGGCGCTCAGCACGGGATCCCCGAGTTGGTGCCACCACAGACGATAGTCGGCGGCTGCGGTCGTTTTCTGACTCTCGCTGGCGCTGTGCCAGTCAGTAATCTCCTTGACTTGGGGTGTCTGGTAGTCGGGGCCGAGCACGGTACAGGCGCTGAGCAACAGGCATGCGCCCCCTGTGAACAGGGGGCGCATAGAGGGAAGAGCGATGACCATGGGGTTATTTTTCCGCAGTGGCCAGGCCTTCGTTGACCCAGGCCATGAAGATGCGATAGCCGATGGAGAGCATGGTGGCACCGATGAACATGCCGAGGATGCCGCTGGTGGCCATGCCGCCAAGGGCGCCGAGCAGTACTACCGGCATGGGGGCATCGACCCCGCGTCCCAGCAGCAGCGGTTTCAGCACATTGTCTGCCATGCCGGCAATGACCAGCAGCACCGAGTAGATGATGTTGACCAGGGTGCCGTGATCCCCTGCCATCCACATGTAGGCGATGATGGGACCGGTGACCAGAATGACGGGGACCTGGGCGATGCCGAGGATGAGGGCCAGGATGAAGAAGATGCCCACGGCCGGGATCCCCGCCAGCGACATGACGATGCCGGCCAGCAAGGCCTGGATGAAGGCCACGCCGATCACCCCTTGCGCCACCGCCCGTATGGTGCTGGTGCACAGCTTGGTCAGGGCGTTACCCTTGCGCTCATCGGTGATGCGAATGGCGATGCGGTTGGCACTCACTGCGCCTGGGGCACCCCAGGCCATCATGATTCCCGCCACGATGAAGGAGGCGACGAAGCCCAGCAAGCCACCGCCCATGCTGGCCAGCATGCCGACGACCTGCTTGGCAAGATCCCCCAACTGCGGCTTGTAGCTGATGATGAGGCTTGGCAAGTCCACCGAGGCTTTCAGCCAGATGGCGTGCAGCTTGGCACCCACCAGCGGAATGTTGGCGATGTCGGCGGACGGGGCCGGGATCACCAGAGTGTTGTTGTCCACCTTGTCGACCAGGGTGCTGACGCTGTCACCCAGCGAGCTGACCATGGCAACCGTGGGAGCCACGATCAAGAGTATTCCCAGCAATACCAGCAGGGTCGATGCCTTGCCCTGTTTCCCGCCAAGGCGCGCGGCGAAGCGCTGGTGGAGGGGATAGAGGGTAACCGCCAGGATCAGGGCCCACAGCATCATGTTCATGAAGGGGGAGAACACGGTGAAGCAGAAAGATCCCAAGGCCAGGATAAGACCGAACTTGATGAACATATCCAGGAATCTGGCAACCAGTCTTTTTTCGACTACGGCAAGATCATTAATTTCCATTCTGGTATCACTCCAACAGGTGATGAGCGCACAACAATTCTGGCCCGACAAAAGCCGAGCCAGCAAGTAAAGGTTGCGCAGTAATAAATGAACTTGAGTTCAAACATTGAGGGTGCGCCTTGGTATTGCACCATGCCTTCTTTTCATTGATGGCACAGACGTCAAGTTTTTAAAAAATGACTTAACCGTTTGATATTAGGTTGATTGGTGCAACAGTTCCAGTGGGGCTAGAGAATAAAGAGTCCTCGCATACCACACAAGTGAACTGTTGTTCCCAGTTTAGCTTGGGTTCAGAAAACGGGGGATAAAGGTATATATAAAATAGTTATCCATTAATAAGCCTCGAATGGGTTACACCAATATCACTCTTATGGGTAGATATATGTGCTGAAATATACCTCTTGCACGACATTATCCCTGTCATGGATGTGTATTCATGGGAAACCCTATATTCTATTGGCTCCTGAGCCGCGTCAGCGGCGACTCCACCCGGGATGAAACTTATGCGCCTTTTCGAGCCCAAACCCCTACCTCGTGCCTCCTATGCCTGCCGTCCTTGGTCAGCCCTGTTGCTGACTGCTGTGCTGCTCGCCGGTTGCGGCCCAGAGCCCGCGACTGAGGCCAGTCCGCCGTCTGCGGCGCAGCAAGAGAGCGGCGCCCCGAGCGAGATCAGTCAGGCCAGTGCTCGCCAATACCGGGATGCACCGGCGCTGGCGCTGGTCTTCTCGGCCCCGCTCTCACCGCGCAGCAGCTGGCAGCGCTGGCTCGCCGTGAGCGAGGGGGGCAAGCAGGTGCAGGGGGACTGGGTCCTGGCCGAGGATGGCCGCACTCTTTACTTCCCGCAGGTTGCCCCCGACAAAAGCTACGAGGTGACCCTCGAGGCGGGGCTGGGGCCCGCCCCCCAGAGTTGGACCATCAAGACCCGGCCGTTGGTGGCGGGGGCCTCTTTCACCGCCAGCGGCATGGTGTTGCCGCTGCGCCAGGAGCTGCGCCTGCCCATCAGCGCGGTCAACGTGGACGAGGTCAATATCGACTTCTTCCGCATCGAGGCCGACTATCTGCCGCGCTTTCTGGCGGAATACAAGCCGGGGGCGGGCATGGGCAACTGGGATCTGGAGCAGATCAGTGCGCGGGCCAAACGGGTGTTCAGCGGCCGCTACGCCCTGGCGCTCGATCCGAACCGCCGCGAGACCCGCCTCATCAACGTGAAGGAGCCGCAACTGGCGGAGGCCGGGGTCTATTTCGCGGTGATGTCTCCCCTTGGCGACTACAACTGGCGCAAGGAGACCACCTACTTCGCGGTGAGCGACATGGGGCTCAGTGCCCGCCGCTACCCGGATCAGCTGGAGGTGTTCGTCAGCTCCCTGGCCAGCGCCGCTCCCCTCAAGGATGTGCAGCTCTCCCTGCTCGATGAGAAGGGCAACCGGCTGCAGGTGCAGACCACGGACGTGCAAGGTCATCGCCGCTTCGAGCAGATCCAGGGGGCCCGCCTGTTGCTGGCGGAGCAGGGTAAGCACCTGGCCGTGCTGCGCCTCGACGGCGCCGCGCTGGATCTCTCCTCGTTCGATCTGGGCACCCAGCCCTGGCAGGCCCAGCAGCTCTATCTGTTCAGCGGCCGGGATCTCTATCGCCCCGGCGAGCGGCTCGACAGCGAGATCCTGCTCAAGGGGCAGGATGGTCAGCTGTTGCCGGGCATGGCGGTGGAGCTGGAGATCAAGCAACCGGACGGCCAGCTGCTCGAGCAGCGGCGACTGCTGCCAGATAGCCTGGGCGCCGCGCACTATGACGTGCGCCTGCCGGGCGATGCCCCCCTTGGGCGCTGGAACATCATCCTCAAGACCGCCGCCGGCAGCCGCTTCGAGTGGCCCTTCCTGGTGGAGGAGTTTCTGCCGGAGCGACTGAAGCTCCAGCTGGGCAAGGGGCCGGATGGGGAACTGCTCGGCGATGCCGATGCGCTGAC
>NZ_CDDF01000011.1:53723-54275 GCF_000819865.1 Aeromonas eucrenophila | reverse complement strand
ATGCCGATGCGCTGACGCTGCCTCTTAAAGGGGATTATCTCTACGGCGCCCCCGCCAGCGGCACCAAGGCCAAGGCGGAGGTGAAGATAAGTCGCGCCCTCATGCCCTTCACCCAGTGGCAGGAGTTCACTCTGGGGGATGTGCGGCTCATCGAGCAGGCCAAGGAGCTGGAGCCCGTCAGCCTGATCCTGGATGAGCAAGGGCAGGGGCGTGTGGCCCTCGCGGATCAACTGGAGGATCTCAAGGCCCTTGGGCCCCTCGAGGTGAGTTATCGGGTGTCGCTGTCCGAGCCCGGTGGCCGGGCGGTCAATCGCAGCCACACCCAGTACGGTTGGCCTGTGGGGAGTCAGTGGCCGGCGCTTAAGGCTGACTTCGTGGCGGAGCGGGTCGAGGGGGGCAGGCCGCTGCCGTTCCAGATCCTGAATCTGGATGAGCAGGGGCAACCGGTGGCGGGGGCGGTGAAGGTGCGTCTCATCAACGAATACCGGGACTACTACTGGCATTACGCAGGCGGGGAGGGTTGGAAGTACGAGTACGATCCCCAGCCCTATC
>NZ_CDDF01000011.1:0-53457 GCF_000819865.1 Aeromonas eucrenophila | reverse complement strand
CAGTCAGGGCCACCAATCCAGCCTGAGGGTAGAGATAGGCAGCTACGCCTGGGGCGGCGGTGGCGAGCAGGCGCGCCCGGACAAGATAGCCATCAGCCTCGACAAGCGCGCTTATCAGGCCGGCGACAAGGCCAAGGTGACCCTGGTCTCTCCCCGTGCGGGCAAGGGGCTGCTGATGGTGGAAGATGGCGACGGCCTGCGCTGGTGGCAGCGCATCGAGCTCAAAGCCGAAGGCGGCGCGGCGGCAGAGGGGCGCGGGGAGTTCGAGATCCCGGTCAGCCCCGACTGGCAGCGCCACGACGTGCATATCTCGGCCCAGATAGCGGCGCCGGACAGCGACGCCCAGCCGGTGAGCCAGCAGCGGGTGCAGGGTCTGCGCTCGGTCGGGCTGGTGCCGCTGGTGCTCGACCGGGAGGCGCGTCGGTTGCCACTCAGTCTGAGTGCACCGGACAAGGCGGTGCCGCTCAGCCGGCTCGAGGTGGCGGTCAGCGCGACCCCGAACAGCCGGGGCCGGGTGGTGCTGGCGGCGGTGGACAGAGGGGTGCTCAATATCAGCGACTACCAGCCGCTGGATCCCTTCGAGATCTTCTTCGGTCGCAAGCGCTTCGCTCAGGATTTGTTCGATAACTACGGTCAGGTGATCCCGCCCCAGGATGGCAAGCTGGCACGGCTCAACTACGGCGGCGACGCGCCGGCCCTCAAGAAGGGCGGGGCGCTGGAGAGCCGGGTCGAGGTGGCCGCGCTCTGGAGCGGCGAGGTGAGCTTCGATGAGAGCGGCAAGGCGGTGATACCGCTGGATCTGCCGAACTTCAATGGTGAGCTGGCGCTGATGGCGCTGGCCTGGAATGAGCAGCAAGTCGGTCAGGCCGAGCGGGCCATCAAGGTGGTGTCTCCCCTGGTGGCCGAGATAGGCTGGCCACGCTTCGGTGCGCGCGGGGATGAGACCCGCGCCCTGGTGCAGCTGCGCAACATGAGCGGCGAGGATCAGACCCTGTCGCTGGCCTGGACCCTGAGTGGCGGCCTGCAGGCGGGCGCCGAGCTGCCAACCACCCTGGCGCTGAAGCAGGGTGAGGAGCATTGGCTCACTCTGCCGCTGCACGTCAGCGGGGCGAGCGGGGTGGCCCGCCTGCAGCTGGCGGCCAGCGGCAAAGGCTTTGAGGTGAACCGCGAGTGGTCGCTGCCCCTGCGATCACCCTGGCCGGCCGAGACTCGCCAGCGTTATCAGATGCTGGCGCCAAACCAGCAGATGAGCTTCGCACCGGACGAGTTGGCGGGGCTGGATCCTGCCAACCTGCAGGGGCTGCTCAGCTTCTCCGGCACCCCGCCCTGGGATCCGGCGGCCCAGTGGCAGGCGCTGGCTCAATACCCTTATGCCTGCCTGGAGCAGACCCTCTCCCGCGCCTGGCCTTATGAGCTCACCACGGCCGCCGAGCGCGAGGCCTGGTCTCAGTCTCTGCCCAGGCAGGACAAGGCGACGAGTGAGGCCGAGGTGCAGCGGGCCTTGCTGCAGCGCCTGCAACGGTTGCAGCTGCCGAGCGGCGGCTTCGGCCTCTGGGATGGGCGTTCCGACGAGGAGCAGTGGCTCACCGTCTACGCCGCCGACTACCTGTTGACTCGCAAGGAGGCCGGGGAAGCCGTGCCCGAGGCCATGCTGAGCCAGGCGCTGGGTCGCCTGCAGAGCTATCTCACCGATGGTCAGTACGGCGAGCGCTGGAGCAGTGCCCCCGAGCACAGCCGGCTGGCCTATCAGGCCTACAGTGCTTATGTACTGGCACGGGTGGGCAAGGCGCCGCTCTCCACCCTGCGGCTCATCTGGGAGCAGCAGGCGGATCATGCCCGCTCCGGTCTGCCGCTGCTGCACCTTTCCCTGGCCCTGTCGGCCATGGGGGACGAACAGAACGGCGCCCTGGCCCTCGACCGGGCGCTGGCGACCCCGCGCGGGGAGGATTATCTGGCAGATTACGGCTCGCCGCTGCGGGACGGTGCCCTCGAGCTTGCCCTGCTGCGCCAGCACAAGCTGGCACAGGCGAGCTGGCCCGAGTTGAGCGCCAAGCTGGCCGACACCCTGGCCCATCGCCAGTGGCTCAGTACCCAGGAGCGGCTCGCCCTGCTGCGCCTGGCCCAGGTCGACCCCGCCGTCGACTGGTTGGCCAGGGTGGAGAGCGCCGCGGGTGAACAGCGTCTGGCCGGTCAGATGAGCCGGCAGCTAGGGGCTCCGGATTCGCTGGCCGTCACCGGTGTCGACAATCAGGGCGAGGGCTCCCTCTATGTGCAGCGCACCCTGATAGGCTACCCGACACAGGCGCCAGCCCGCATCAGCCAGGGCATGAGCGTGACCCGCAGCTGGTTCAATGCCGATGGGCAGCGCTTCGATCCCGCCAAGGCACGGGTCGGCGATCTGGTGGTGGTGCGGCTCAACGTATCGAGCGAACAGGCGGTGCCCGACGCCCTGCTGGTGGAGATGCTGCCGGCGGGCTTCGAGCTGGAGAACCCGGCCCTTGGCAACAGCATCAAGCTCGAGGAGCTGAAGATTGAAGGCAAACCGGCCTGGCAGAGCGACTGGAACGACTACCTCAAGCATCAGGAGTTCAGGGACGATCGCTACACGGCGGCGCTGGATCTGAGCGCGGGAGGCAATCAGCAACTGGTCTACCTGATGCGGGCGGTGACGCCGGGTCGCTATCAGGTGCCGCCGACCCAGGTGGAGGATATGTATCGCCCCGAGCTGAGGGCGGTCGGGCAGGATATTCACGAGGTGATCATCTCTGAATAAGTCGTCCTTGCCGGACCCCTCACGCCCGGCCAGCTACTTGGCGCTATGCCGGGCAGGCGCTCGCAAGCTAGGGTCCGCCTGGCGGAGGGGGCCCCCTTGGCTGCGCCTGACGGGGCTGTTATTGGGTGGCACTGTCCTGTTATTGCTGGCGCTGGACAGGGTCTTCCCGCCGCCGCCGCTGGATCCTGCCTATGCGCGGGTGGTGCTGGACCGGCAGGGCAAGCCGCTGCGGGCCTTCGCCGACACCAGCGGGGTCTGGCGCTATCCGGTGACCCTGGAGCAGGTCTCCCCACGCTACATAGAGGCGCTGCTTGGCTACGAGGATCGCCACTTCTGGCAACACCCCGGGGTCAACCCGCTGGCCATGGCACGCGGCGTCTGGCAGTGGCTGCGCTATGGCCGGGCTGTTTCCGGTGGCTCCACCCTCACCATGCAGGTGGCGCGTCTCATCGAACCCTACCAGCGATCCATTCCGGGCAAGCTGCGCCAGATGGCGCGGGCACTGCAGCTGGAGTGGCACTATGACAAGCGCACCCTGCTCACCGTCTACCTCAACCGGGCGCCCTTTGGCGGCAATCTGGAGGGGGTGCAGGCGGCGAGCTTCGCCTATCTGGGCAAGAGTGCGGCCAAACTCACCCATGCGGAGGCGGCCCTGCTGGCGGTGTTGCCCCAGGCGCCCAGCCGTTACCGGCCAGACAGGCACCCCGAGCTGGCCCGCGCCGCCCGCGACAAGGTGATGCAGCGGCTGGTCAAACAGGGGGCCTGGCCTGCGTCTGTCTGGGAGCAGGGGCGCATCGAGCCGGTGCTGGCCCGGGGGCACTTCACCCCCATGGAGGCGCCGCTGTTTGCCCGCCTCGCCGCCGACAGCCAGCCGGGGGCGCTGGTGCACACCACCATAGACGGGGATCTGCAACGCTGGCTGGAGGCGCGGGTGGCGAGCTACATCCGCCGCTTCCCGGAGCAGACCTCCGCCGCCCTGCTGCTGGTGGACAACCAGACCATGGCGGTGCGCGCCTACGTGGGCAGCGCCGAGTATGGCAACCTGCGGCGCCACGGCTACCTCGACATGGTGCAGGCCATTCGCTCGCCGGGATCTACCCTCAAGCCTTTCATCTATGGCTTGGCGCTGGATGCGGGCTTGGTGCATTCGGCCTCCCTGCTCTCCGATGCGCCACGCCTCGGCGCTGACTACCGCCCCGCGAACTTCAGCGGCGCCTTTCAGGGGCCTGTGACCCTGGCCCAGGCGCTGCAGCAGTCCCTCAACGTGCCGGCGGTGCAGGTACTGGAGGCGCTGGGGCCCGATACCCTGGTCAACCGGCTGGACAATGCGGGGGTGCGGCTGGCGCTGTCAGACAAACCCAATCCCGCCATCGCGCTCGGGGCCGCAGGCATTCGGCTGGAGCAGCTGGTGGCGCTCTACAGTGCGCTCACCCGCCGGGGGCAGGTGGCGATGCCGGTCTGGCTCGCAGGGCAGCAGGCGGTGTCTCGCCCCTTGCTGAGCCCGGGGGCCGCCTGGATCGTCTGGCACATGCTGAGCACGCAGGGGAGGGCGGATCAACCCTTCGACAGCGAGGCGACCGGGCGAGTCAACCGGCTGGCCTGGAAGACCGGCACCAGTTACGGCTACCGCGACAGCTGGGCGCTCGGGGTCTCGGGCCGCTGGACCCTGGGGGTCTGGCTCGGACGCCCCGATGGCACCCCCTTGCCCGGCTTCTACGGCCAGAGTGCGGCGGTGCCGCTGCTGCTCTCGGTGTATTCCCGCCTCAGCGATAACAGCCCCTTGCCGGTACAACCCAATACCGTGAGTGAGGCCGACATCTGCTGGCCACTGGGGCGGCGGGCGAGCGCCACCCTGCCAGGCACCTGCCAGCAGCACCAGAGCGCCTGGCTGCTCGATGAGCGGGATCCCCCGACTCTGCCCGATCCCATGGACTGGCCCTCACCGCTGCGCAAGGTGGCGCTGACGGCGCAGGGCACACCGACCCTGGCGCGCTGTCTCGAGGCCAGCGACTCGACCTGGCGGGCCTTGTGGCCGTTGGCGCTCGAGCCCTGGCGTGCCCCCGGCGAGCGGCGCGGGGCACTGCTGGCCAGTGGTTGCGAGGGGGAGGGACGTGGGGCGGATCTGCAGGCGCCAATTCGCATAGTGGCGTTGGGGGAGGGCAACCTCATCCGCAGCCAGCGTTACCGCCTGCAACCCAGGGTGCTGGGCGGGATCGGCAAGCCGTTCTGGTTTCTCAACGGTCAGCGCCTGCGCTGGGACGGGGATCAGGTACTTAGCGAGGCGGGCCTATATCAGCTGGTAGTGGTTGATGAGGCGGGCAACAGCGATCGTATAGAGTTTCGACTGGAAAATCCCTCCTGAGCAGGAGAGGGTTCGGTTTTGGCCCACCATAATGTGACAAAATATTGACGATCGCCCTGGTCAGGAGCCTGTGAAGGGCGAGAGGGGCCTTGCCTTCAGCGGCTCAGGGCTTGACCTGCCCCAGCCGAGTAAAGAAGTGCTGACTCTTGCGCTGATGGAAGTGGCTCTTCTTGATGGGATGGAAGATGAGCGTCGTGTCCGGGTGGCTCGCCTTGAGCCGATGGATCATTGCCATGGCCGGCAGGCCAGTACTGACCAGGGTGGTGAGCGGCAGACTCTGGGTCTCTGCCCCCAGCAGCAGATTGAGCCCTTGCTGGGCCTGCTCGAAGCGGGTCATGACGGCGGGATCGGCGTAGCCGCTGCCCAGCATGGTGAGCAGGGCATCGAGGGCCTGATGAAAGGCCGCCAGCTGCTGACGAAAACCGCTGCGGGCCCGCAGGGAGATCAGCTCCTCGAAGGGGATGGCGGAGAGGTGAGTGGGTACTCGCAACGGGATCTCGAGGTGGAAGCAGTCCTGACCGCCCCGGTTGTGGTAGCGGGATTCGAGCAGGTGCAGCAACCTGTCCAGATAGTCGTGATCCGTGATGAGGGCCCCCTCATTGGCGAGCGCCCACTCACGGGCGAGGCGCATGGAGAGCAGGTTCGCGAAGCGCCGCGCCATCCTGATCCCCCCCTCGTCCTGGCTGGCAAAGCCGGTGGCGAGACAATAGCCGTGCAGCCGCTCGAGACCGGCCTGGGCCGGGCAGAAACAGTCGTGATTGCTGGCCTGACGCCAGCGGCCGATGAGCTCCTTGTTGCCAAACACCTTGTGGCGGACGAAGTCGGGAGCGATAAGGCCGGCGATCTGATTTTCTATTTGGGGAGTGATGGCCGCAAAGAAGTCGGCATCGGGCCGCTCGGCCAGCAGATCGGTCTGCTGGCGCAGGGTTTCCAGCAGGGCGGTCAGGCCGCTCTTCTCGCTGACGGTAAAGACGAAGGCGAGCCGCTCCAGGTAGATCAGGGCAAACTTGAGCCAGAGTTCATCCCGCACTTCCATGCCGGGGTAGTAGATATAGGTCTTCATCGAATCGATCTGTTATCAAGACTGTTGCCAGGTCGCAGGCTGGGGAATATACGCAAGATCGCCGTCTGGCGGCAAACATTGCGTGGGGAATTGTGCGGGGGAATGTGAGCGGGCGCTCAGCCAGTAGGCGCTGGCCCCAAACTTCTGATATAATTCGCGCCCTTAAATCGAGGCCACCCGAGTCATCATCATGAAGTTCATTATCAAGCTGTTCCCGGAAATCACCATCAAGAGCAAGTCAGTGCGTCAGCGCTTCACCAAGATGCTGCAGGGCAACATCCGCAACGTGTTGCGCCGCTTTGACGAAGATGCCCGCGTGCGGATGGACTGGGACAAGCTGATCGTGAGCTCGCGCAATGACCAGTTCCACGCCCAGTATCTGGAGACCCTGGCCTGTATCCCGGGCATCCAGTATTTCCTCGAGGTGAAGCTGAGCAACTTCACCGACCTGCACGACATCTTCGAGCAGACTCGCGCCGTCTGGGGTGATCGTCTGAAAGGCAAGACCTTCTGCGTGCGTGCGCGCCGGGTCGGCAAGCACGACTTCAGCTCCCTGGAGCTGGAGCGCTACGTGGGTGGTGGCCTGAACCAGCATTGCGAAACCGCCGGTGTGCGCCTGAAAAAACCCGATATCCAGGTCAACCTGGAAGTGGAAAATGATGAGCTCTACATCATCAGCGCCGTGCACCACGGCATGGGTGGCTTCCCCATGGCGACCCAGGAAGACGTGCTGAGCCTGCTCTCCGGTGGCTTCGACTCTGGCGTCGCCTCCTACCAGTTCATCAAGCGCGGCTGCCGGGTGCACTACTGCTTCTTCAATCTGGGCGGGGCTGCCCACGAGATAGGCGTCAAGCAGGTTGCTTACTACCTCTGGAGCAAGTTCGGTGCCTCCCACAAGGTGCGCTTCACCGCCATCGACTTCGAGCCGGTGGTGGCCGAGATCCTCGAGAAGATCGACAACGGCCAGATGGGCGTGGTGCTCAAGCGCATGATGATGCGTGCCGCCGGCCAGGTGGCAGAAACCTTCCAGATCCCGGCGCTGGTGACCGGCGAATGCGTGGGGCAGGTCTCCAGCCAGACCCTCACCAATCTGAACGTCATCGACCGGGTGACCGACAAGGTGATCCTGCGCCCCCTCATCACCTGGGACAAGCCGGACATCATCGCCGAGGCCCGCCGTATCGGTACTCTGGAATTCGCCGAGACCATGCCGGAATATTGCGGCGTCATCTCCAAGAAGCCGACCATCAAGGCCGTGCTGTCCAACATCGAGGCGGAAGAGGGCAACTTCGACTTCGCCATCCTGGACAAGGTGGTGAGCGAGGCCCGTTATCTCGACATCCGCCGCATCGGCGAGGAGACGTCCGCCCAGGTGCAGGAGGTCGAGACGACCGAGGTGCTGGCCGCCGATGAGGTTGTGCTGGATATCCGCTCCAGTGATGAGCGTGACGAGAAGCCGCTGGTGGTGGAGGGACGCGAGGTGCTGCACATCCCGTTCTTCAAGCTGGCGACCACCTTTGGCGACCTGCCCAAGGAGCAGACCTATCTGCTGTATTGCGATCGCGGCGTGATGAGCAAGCTGCAGGCGCTCTATCTGAAAGAGCAGGGCTTTGACAACGTGAAGGTGTATCGCCCGTAACCAACGCGCCTCCCATAAAAAAATCCGGCCATAGCGCCGGATTTTTTTATTTCACCTCGGAAGGTCAGCCCAGGCTGATCCCTCTATCTTCTGCCATGGGATCAGGGGCAAGGCACGGGGGTAAAGGTCTCCTGGCCCTGACAGCGCCAGCCCATCTCGGCCTGACGCATCTGCCACAGGTTGTCACTGCGAAACATCGTCAGGATATAGATCATGTCGCTCTTGCGGCCATCAAGCGCCACCGAGAGCACCAGATCGTTATCCAGTTGCTGGGCGTGGATGCGGCTGGGCACGTCTTCATGGCCCACGAAGCGGCGCGCCACTTCGCGGTAGTCGTTGACCCAACCCTGCTGACTGCTGCTCGCCTGACGGATCTGCTGGTTGAACTGTTGCACCGGGGTCGATGCCAGGCGTCCGAACAGGGCCTGTGCGCCGGCATGAGCCGCCGCAACCGTCATCAGTAGGAGAGTGGTAATGAGCCCAAGTTTTTGCATGAGGTAGTCCGGCTTAAAACGACCACTCTATGACAACAGAAAAGTGTGCTTGGTTCAATGTTGCCTCTCCTGGGATGGGAGCCAGCCCATTCAGAGCCAGTTCAGTGTCGCTGCAGCGAGAAGGTCGGCAGTGACAGATGCCAGTAGATGGCCGCCACCCGCAGGCCAAACACCCCCAGCATGCTGATCAGCATGGCGACTACCTTGTCCACATTGCACTCCAGCGCCAGGGTATAGAGGATGCCCCCCAGGATACAGGCGGTGGCGTAGATCTCCTTTTGCAGCACCATGGGCACTTCACGGGCCAGCACATCCCGGATCATGCCACCGGCGACGCCGGTCATGGTGCCCATGATCACCGCAATCAGGCCCGGCGTGCCGAAGTTGAGCGCCTTTTGCGCCCCGATCACGGTAAACAGGGCCAAGCCGAAGGCATCCGCCACCGGCAGCACGTACCAGGGCATGCGTCTTGGCAGCTTGACCATCCACATGCCGATCAGTGCGGTGGCGATGATCACCCAGATATAGAGGGGATCCCGTACCCAGAACACCGGGGTGGCGCCCAGGATCATGTCGCGGATGGTGCCCCCGCCGATGGCGGTCACCGCGGCCAGCACCATGACACCGAAGCCGTCCATCCGCAGCCGACCGGCGACCAGCACGCCGGAGAACGCGAAGACCGCAGTACCAAACATGTCGCTGATGTAAACAATTTGCTCAACCAGTGTCTGCATGGAGAACAACTCACGTCCGATAAATGGTGGGGCGGCGATTTTAGGGGCAAGGGGCGCCGGTGAGCAATCCTGACGTGCAAAAGTGAGAGCCAGAGCCGGTTTCCTTGGCACCAGTCGTCGGGGGAGGCGGGCGAGAGCGGCGCTCCCTGCACATCGGCGGTAACAAGGAAGGAGCCATGCTGATGAGGGGCAGTCTGAACATATCGGTAAAAAATTTCGAATTTTTTCTCAAGGCTGGTGGATATGGGCCGATATATAGGGTAGGCGGCGATTAAAGCGACAAGCGCTTTAAAAAACAAATTAAAGTATCTGAAAAAGGCGCCGTTAACTAAACATATCAGGCACAAAACAAAACAAAGCCTGAGTGAATTAAAGATAAAATTTAATAGCTTAGGAGAATGGTTATGAGTCTGTTTATTAATACTAACGTTTCATCGCTCAACGCTCAGCGTAACATGATGAATAGCACCAAATCTCTGGATACCTCCTACACTCGTCTGGCCTCCGGCCTGCGCATCAACAGCGCCAAAGACGATGCGGCGGGTCTGCAGATCTCCAACCGCCTGACCTCTCAGGTCAATGGCCTGGATCAAGGCAACCGCAACGCCAACGACGGCATCTCCCTGGCACAGACTGCAGAAGGGGCCATGGACGAAGTGACCGGCATGCTGCAGCGCATGCGTACACTGGCCCAACAGTCAGCCAACGGCTCCAACTCCGCCAAAGATCGTGAAGCCCTGCAAAAAGAAGTGGATCAACTGGGCGCCGAGATCAACCGTATCTCCACCGCGACCACCTTCGCGGGCACCAAGCTGCTGGATGGCTCTTTCGGTGGCACCTTCCAGGTTGGTGCCGATGCCAACCAGACCATCAGTTTCAGCCTGTCTCAGGCAGATGGCTTCAGTATCTCCGGGATTGCGGCAGCAGCGGCAACCACCATTGCTGGTACAGCGGCTGCGGTTGGTATCTCCACAGTCTTTGTTGGCGGTAGTGCCGGTGGTATCAGCATCAGCAGCCAGAGCAACGCTCAGAACGTGCTGGCAGCAGTCGACTCCATGCTGACCGTAGTGGATGGCAAGCGTGCCGAGCTGGGTGCGGTACAGAACCGGCTGGACTCAACCATTCGTAACCAGTCCAACATCTCAGAAAACGTCAGTGCCGCGCGCTCCCGTATTCGCGATGCAGACTTCGCCACCGAGACCGCCAACATGACCAAGCAGAACATCTTGCAACAGGCAGCGTCCAGCATCCTGGCTCAGGCGAATCAGCGTCCGCAGTCTGCGCTCTCTCTGCTGCAAAACTAAGCGTTATTTCAAGAATAAGAAAAGGGCGGTTGTTCGGGCCGCCCTGGTAAGAAAGATGGAACAACGGGGTGTTCGGATTTACGCCTTGTCCTATCGAAAGAGAGATTCTTTTATTGGTATACCCCTCGAGTGTTGCGCAGATCGTTCACTCTGTCACCCTCGAGGTTGTTCTCCTGAGCGTAAGCTCTTCTTTGGCCGACATTGTCGGCCTTTTTTATGGCGCCGAAATACCGACGCACCCAATTCCAAGCACAAAGTGCGCCAGTTTAATCCAGCCTAATGTTCAAGACTCGCATCCATCTCCTGTGATCAGGAGACTCATGATCACATTCTTTCCCCTTTGCTATTTCGCATTAACAGCTACACCGGAGTTTTATTTGTTGATGAGGGTGGCAATAAATTACTTAAAGCTTCTGATGGAGCGGCCGTTACAGAATGTGAAGCAAATTGAGGGGTGTTCGGAAATCCAACATTTGCGCAACTGCGGGTCCTATGTCCGTTCAAACAGAGGACCCGCCAGGTGGAACAGACCCGTTCAAGCTGTCCACCTGAACGGTGGGATCCTGACTGTGTGACACAAGCAGAGCCCGCAGTTTCTTGTTCATCAGGAGAAATCTTTTATGGCCATGTTTATCAATACCAACACTTCATCATTGAACGCTCAGCGTAACTTGATGAACACCACCAAATCGTTGGATACCTCATACACCCGCCTGGCCTCCGGCCTGCGTATCAACAGCGCCAAGGACGATGCGGCGGGTCTGCAGATCTCCAACCGTCTGACCTCCCAGGTCAACGGTCTGGATCAGGGCAACCGCAACGCCAACGATGGCATCTCCCTGGCGCAGACCGCGGAAGGTGCCATGGATGAAGTAACCGGCATGCTGCAGCGTATGCGTACCCTGGCTCAGCAATCCGCCAACGGCTCCAACTCAGCCAAGGATCGCGAGGCCCTGCAAAAAGAAGTGGATCAGCTGGGGTCCGAAATCAACCGTATTTCTACCGATACCACCTTCGCAGGTACCAAGTTGCTGGATGGCAACTACAACGGTAGCTTCCAGGTAGGGGCTGACGCTAACCAGACCATCGGCTTTAGTCTTTCCCAAGCAGGAGGGTTTAGCATTTCCGGTATTTCTGCTGCGGCGAACACGACTGTGACCGCAGCAAGTGGGGGTGCCCTTGCCGTGAGCACCATCTTCTTGAGTGGTAGTGCTGGTGGCATCAGTATCAGTACTCAGACTAATGCGCAAAATGTTCTGGCCGCAGTTGATTCTATGCTGGGGATCGTTGATGGCAAACGTGCCGAGCTGGGTGCGGTGCAGAACCGTCTGGATTCGACCATTCGCAACCAGTCCAACATTTCCGAGAACGTCAGTGCTGCGCGCTCCCGTATCCGGGATGCGGACTTCGCGACCGAAACCGCCAACATGACCAAGCAGAACATTCTGCAACAGGCGGCTTCCAGTATCCTGGCTCAGGCCAACCAGCGCCCGCAGTCCGCGCTGTCACTGCTGGGTTAAGCGGAAAAAAGAAAAGGGCGGTTGTTCAGGCCGCCCTGGTAAGAAAGATGGAACAACGGGGTGTTCGGATTTACGCCTTGTTCTATCGAAAGAGAAATTCTCTTATTGTGGTATACCGCCTCGAGGGTTGAGCAGTCGTTCACTCTGCCCACTATCAAGGCTGTTCTCCTGAGCATAAGCTCTTCTTTGGCCGACATCGTCGGCTTTCTTATGGGCGCCATAAAGTCGGCGACCCATAGTTTCAAGCATGAACCATGCCACTCCTCATCCAAGCCATAGGATTCATCACAGGGCTGGTTCTCTGCGTCTGAATCGGGATTGAATGGCCGATCCTTGCCTGCAATCTCATACAGGCGGAGGAGTCTTGCCTCCCTGCTGATGAAAGCGGCAATAAATTTCCTAAAGCTTCTGATGGGACTGCCGTTACAGGATATGAAGCAAATTGAGGGGTGTTCGGAAATCCAACATTTGCGCAACTGCGGGTTTGATGTCCGTTCAAACAGAGGACCCGCCAGATGAAACAGCCTGTTCAAGCTGTCCATCTGAACGGTGGGATCCTGACTGTGTGACACAAGCAGAGCCCGCAGTTTCTTGTTCATCAGGAGAAATTTTTTATGGCCATGTTTATCAATACCAACACTTCATCACTGAACGCCCAGCGTAACTTGATGAACACCACCAAATCGTTGGATACCTCATATACCCGTTTGGCATCCGGTCTGCGCATCAACAGTGCAAAAGACGATGCCGCAGGCCTGCAGATCTCCAATCGTCTGACCTCCCAGGTCAATGGGCTGGATCAGGGTAACCGCAACGCCAACGATGGCATCTCCTTGGCGCAGACCGCAGAAGGGGCCATGGATGAAGTGACCGGCATGCTGCAGCGCATGCGCACCCTGGCTCAGCAATCCGCCAACGGCTCCAACTCAGCCAAGGATCGCGAGGCCCTGCAGAAAGAAGTGGATCAGCTGGGTTCAGAGATCAACCGTATCTCCAAAGACACCACCTTCGCGGGCACCAAGCTGCTGGATGGTTCTTATGCTGGGAACTTCCAGGTGGGTGCAGATGCCAACCAGACCATCGGCTTCAGCCTGTCTCAAACCGATGGCTTCAGCATTTCCGGTATTGCGGCAGCAGTATCTGCATCAGGTGGTGCCGCAGTCGGCAGTATTTTCACCAGCGGTTCTACTGTCGGTGGGATCAGCATCAGTAGCCAGAGCAATGCCCAAGATGTGCTGGGGGCAGTCGACGCCATGCTGGGCGTGGTCGATGGCAAGCGTGCCGAGCTGGGTGCGGTGCAAAACCGGCTGGATTCGACCATTCGCAACCAGTCCAATATCTCGGAAAACGTCAGCGCCGCGCGCTCCCGTATCCGCGATGCGGACTTTGCGACCGAGACCGCCAACATGACCAAGCAGAACATCCTGCAACAGGCGGCCTCCAGCATCCTGGCCCAGGCCAACCAGCGCCCACAGTCGGCTCTGTCGCTGCTGGGTTAAGTCGGTTACACCGTCAAACACTGACATGAGGAGCAGCAGATGGCCACTGAATCGATAGTCATGCCTTCTGTTACTTCGACGCTAACTCAACATGGCGGCCCTCAGGCCGCCATGCCTGTTTCACCGTCCACATCCGGCGGGGACAATGCAGTCGAACAGGCGAGTGTCGAGCCGACAGCCAAGGCATCGCAGGCGCATACCAAGGCATCAGAGTCGCGTATCAAAGAGGCCCAGATAGAAAAACAGGCCCAGGAATTGCAAGAAAGGTTGGACAGTTTGAGTCGATTGAAGGGATGGACCATCAACTTCAGTCTGGTACCCGAGCTCGATCAACCCGTGATCAAGGTGATAGACGCGGATACCAAGCAAGTTATCCGCCAGATCCCGAGCGAAGAAATGCTCTTGATGAACAAGAGACTGCAGGCGATGGAGCAGGCGAGTGGCAATCTGGCCAGCCTCCCAGGACTGCTGTTTGATGGTCAGGTGTGACCCTATTTTTTTAAGCGGATAGACAGGAGGATAGGATGGCAATTACCTCTGCAGGGGCGGGTTCTGGACTCGATCTTGAGAGTGTGATCGCGGCAAGTGTGGCGGCCAAGAAGGCCCAGTTGCAGCAGCCGATCGTCACCAAGCAAAACAGCACTCAGATCACCTTGTCTGGCATAGGTCAGCTCAAATCCTCCATCTCTGCCTTCACCGACATTCTGGACAAGTTGAGTGCCCCCGGTGCCTTCAACAAACGCGCCATCAACATTACCCAGAGCAAAGACGATCCCATCTTGAAGGTGGAGAGCAAGTCGGGTGCCTCCAACGGCCAGTACAACATCACCGTCAATAAGTTGGCACAAACGAGCCGTCAGGAGGGGGTCTTCGATAGCTCCACTACCCCGATGGTGACTCAGGATGGCCAGCTGACGTTCAAGGCCGGTGACAAGACGTTCAAGGTAGATGTCAAGGCGGGCTATACCCTGCAAGACATCCGCAAGACCATCAACAGCAACGGGGACAACTTCGGGCTCAGTGTCAACATCGTCAACACGGCGGATGGCAAGGCCAAGCTGATGATCGACTCCGGTGTCTCGGGGGATGGCAAGGATCTGACCATAACCGGGAGCACTCCTGAGCTCGAGGTTTTCGATGTGAGGACGTCGGGTAGCGTGATGAGCCAGACGCGCAGCGCCGGCAGCGCCGAGATCAACGTGGATGGCAACGTCCTCAAGAGCGACACCAATACCTTTGACGACTCCGTTCAGGATCTCAAGATAACCGTACTGCGGTTGTCGGATGCGGACAAAGATAGCGCCGTCCCGGATGCGAGAAAGTCAAACAAGGTGGATATCACCACCGACAAGACCTCTATCCAGGAGCTGGTCCAGCAGTTTGTAGATGGCTACAACACGCTGCAAGACAAGATGAATACCCTGGACAAACGTGGCACCTTCGTGGGGGGGGTGAAGCAGGACGATGGTGGTGCCCTGGCCGGTGATGCGACCACACGCGCCATCAGCTCTTTCATGAGCAATCTGCTGGTCAGCCCTTCCAAGAACAGCGGCACCTATTCCACCATCTTCGAGATCGGTATGAAGATGGATAACAAGGGCAAGCTGTCTCTGGACAAGACAAAGTTCAGTGAGGCTATTGACAAGAATTTCGATCAGGTGGTGGCGTTGTTCGGTGGGGATGATGGTTTAGCATCCACCTTGAACAAGGGTCTGAAGGAATACACCAAGAGTGGCGGCATGCTGGCGCAGCGGGAAGATGTCCTGAATTCGGATCTGCGCAGCCTCACTCAAAAAGCATCGACGGCCAATGCACAGCTGACAAAGTATGAAGCCTCCTTGCGCGCACAATACGGCAGTCTGGATGCCCTGTTGGTCAAGATGAACAACTCGGCATCCGCCCTGACGTCGCTACAAATAAACAATAAGAATTGATTGATCGTGATGTTACGAGGACTCATACCATGTACAACCGTAATCTGAAGGCATATAAGGCAACCAGCATCGCGGCTGATTTGACGGTTGCCGATCCTCATCGTGTCATTCAGCTTATGATGCAAGGCTTTCTCGAGCGGCTGGCTCAGGCCAAGGGCGCCATCGATCGTAATGACATGGAGGCGAAATCGGTCGCTATCTCCAAGGCTCAGGGGTTGTTGCACGGCCTGCAGGATGCGCTCGACCTGAGTCAGGGAACCATGGCCGAGGATCTGTATGGACTCTACGTCTATATGGATGAGCGTATCTGGGATGCCAGTCTGGCACGGGATATTGCGCCCCTCGAGGAGGTCATGGGTCTGATGGTGACCATCAAATCCGGATGGGATCAGCTGCCAGAGGCAGAAAAACAACAAGGTTATCAGATGAGACAACAGCTGGGTGAGTTGTGAGCGTCACTCTCGTCTCCCTCGAAGAGGCATTGACGGACAACGCCTGCCTGATGGAGTCGCTGTTGCAACAACAGCAATATGACGAGGCCTTGCTGTGCATGGATGACCGGCTGGCGTTGATAGACAGCCTGGTGCAGCTGGTCAGAGAGGAACCTGCTCAGCAACAAGCCGCAGCGGCCCTGGCCGGCGCTCTGTCCATTCAGGAAGAGAGCATGAAGACCCTGGCCGCCAGTCATCATCACGCCATTTTCGAACAGCTGGCTCGCGTTGGGAGAGGCAACAGGGCCGGGCAAGCTTATCGTGTGAACAGCAAGGAGTTCTGATGTCACTCAATATCGACGCGACCCTGGTCAAAGCCGAACAAGACGCACTGCGACTCCAACAGCAGGCAGAGCAGGAAGCGGCCATGGCGATGGCCTTGCCGCTGCGCTTCGAACAAAATATGGCGGCGTTTCGCCAATATATCCCCCATATCGCCGATATGTACGAAGCCTACCAACCCGCGCGCCCGTTCCGCTTCTTCTGTAACGAGAATGGTCAGCCCAACCTGGCCTGGCTCGACGATGACGTCGCCGTCTATGGAGCCGAACCCTACCTCATCTGCGAGACGCTGGTAACCGAGTTTATGGAGAAGGGGGGGTTATCCAAGTTCTCCTTCAGCCAGGAGGCAAATCCGCTCGGCTTCATGCATGTGGAGTACCTCAACAAGCTCAATGCCTATCTCGACGACATCTCGGCCCGGGAGGCGATGCTGGATCGGGTGCCCCATGAGGTGCCCAGCGCCCTGATCTTCGGGGTGGGGCTGGGTTACCATCTTGGCTACCTCTATGAGCAGTGCAAGGTAGGCACCCTGTTCCTGTTCGAGCCGGATCTGGATCTGTTTTACGGGTCGCTGTTCTGCTTCGACTGGGCTCCCTTGCTGGCCTATCTGCATCAGGAGAATCTGGGGCTGCACATCCTGCTGGGGCAGGATGAAGAGACCATAGTGAAGGACTTCGCGTCGGCCATTCACAGTCGGGGCTCTTTCCTCATCGCCAACGCCTTCATCATGTGGGGATACCAGGGCGACAAGATAAAGAAACTGATAGAGAAGGTGCAGCAGGAATATTATCTGCTGGTGATGGGTTGGGGCTTCTTTGACGACAACCTGATCGCCTTGTCCCACACCATCAACAATATTGAGCGTGCCGTTCCCTTCTTGGGAAATAACGCCAAGATCTCGCCCCAATATCAGCGCACCCCCGTTTTTATCGTTGCCAATGGCCCCTCGCTGGATGAGTCCATCGCCGTCATCAGGAAGAATCAAGACAAGGCCATCATCATATCCTGCGGCAGTGCCATCTCGGCCCTGCACAAGGTGGGCATCAAGCCGGATATCCATGTCGAGACCGAGCGCACCAAGATCGTCTATGACTTCCTGGTGAATCTGGATGACCCTGACTACCTGCGTGATGTGCTGTTCCTGAGCACAGACGTCATCCATCCGGATTGTGCCACCTTGTTCAACCATTCAGCACTCGCCTTCAAGCTTGGCGAGCCCGGTGTCGTGCTCTATCGCAACTATTTCTCGGGCTTGCAATCTTGTGCTGCCCTAGGTGGAGTCAACCCACTGGTGGGCAATATCGGTATCAGTGCTCCCGTCCACCTCGGGTTCAAGCATCTCTATCTGTTCGGCCTGGACAATGGCTACAAGCACAAGGGACACCATCACTCCAAGCTCAGCTCCTATTACAACGATGAGGAGAATGCCGGGGCTCTGGGGGAGATGATGTATGGCGACAGTCTGTGGCAGCGTGAGGGGAACTTCGGTGGCATGGTCATCAGCAACGCCATGTTCGATACCTCCCGCCGCGTGATGGAGCAGGTGTTGGTCACCAATGACGAGGTGCGCTGCGTCAATTGCAGCGATGGCGCCAAAATTGAGAAGGCCAGGGCCTTGCCGAGCACGGAGATAAGCCTCTCCCTGACGATCGACAAGGCCGCCCTGCTGGGAGGGATTCTGGCACTCTGCGCGCCCATTCCCTTGTCCAAGCAAGACTTTTCCCCATTGCTCGACGTCGAGTTCTTCAATGTGTTCATCGACAAGATGATGGACGAATGGCAACAGCCATTCTCGTCTCGCAACGAGCTGAACCAACTGATGCTGCGCAACTTTGGTTACCTTGCCCAGATCGCCGCCACCCGTCAGCAGCATATTTCCCAGACCATGGTGGGGTCGATGAACTATGTGTTCACTCTGCTGAGCTCCATTCTCTATTCGTTCGAGGGGGAAGAGGAGACCCTGGTGCTGATGCAACCCGCTATCGAGCTGTGGCTGGAATTCCTGGGGAAGGTGAGAGAGATGTATCCGAAGGCCCTCGACAGCGTCGACATGATCGATAACGAAGTGATGGCCCTCTTCAGGAAGAAAGCGTAGGAAACAGGCCGCGAGGCCTGTTCAGAATATCAGCGTAAAAAATGGGCCTGGAACCGGGCCCGAAAAGAACAATGCCGACCCAGGGGTCGGCATTTTTTATCGCTTCGGATAGGGATTCTGCGCCGCGAGCAGCCTGGCGTCTTTACGCATTATCTGCACCGAGATCAGCGCATCGGGCTCGAGCTCCTGACCGCCGTCATGGTGCTGTACATGTTCGAACAGACGGTGGTAGCCGGGGTGCCAGCCAAACAAGTCACCGTAATTCATCTTGTAGCTGAACAGATTGGCGTGATGCTGATAGTCGTTGCGATAGTGGCCCACCGGAGGATTGAAATCCAGTATGGTCATCAGGCCTCCATCGGCTAGCAGGGCATCGCTGCCGGCGGCAATTTTGAACAGATCCTGAGGATCGCACAGGTAGAGGCAGAAGCCGAAGATGATGAGATCGACGGGTTCTATCTCGGGCAGGCAGTCGGCCGTGCCCACGCTGAGCTGCAAGCCGGGGTAACGGGCAAGGCCATCCTGGATGGCACTGGCCGAGGGGTCCACCCCATAGCAGCGGGCGCCGTAGTGGTCTGCCAACTGCGCCAGCCGCCAGCCGTTGGCACAGCCTATCTCCAGGATCCGACCGGGCTTTCTCCCCAGGTATTGCAGTGCCTTGAAGATGGGATCACTCGCCAGCGACTTGTCGAGGATGGCGGCCTTGTTGCGCTCATACCATTCGTTCCCTTCCTGCGCCATGAAGACGTTTTTCTGTTGCATCTCGTGCTCCTCGGTGGTTCAGGAAACCAGTGACCAGCTCATGGGCGTGCCGGCCTGAATATCCTGGCTGGCGTGGCGGCCGAGCAGGGATGGCAGGTGGACAGGCGCCAAGCCGTGGGCGGGGCGAATGGATCTCAGATTTTGCGGGGTGAACGCCTCACCCGCCTTCATCGCCTCGCAGACGAAGAGGGAGCGCGAGAATTGCCGACTCAGCATGGCCTTCTCGTTGAGGTGGTAGCTAACCTCGCCCAGCGCCGCTTCCGCTTGCCGTATTCCTTCAACCATTGAGCCGAACTCGCTGGGTGTCATCGAAAAAGAGGCATCGGGCCCACCGATGGTGCGATCCAGAATAAAGTGCTTCTCGATCACTTTGGCACCGAGGGCGGTGGCGGCGATGGCCACGGCATGACCCAGGGTATGGTCCGACAGCCCGGCCTTGACCCCGAAGGTCTGTGCCAGGTTGGGCATGGTGAGCAGGTTTGCCTCCTCGGCCGGGGCCGGGTAGGAGGAGGTGCACTTGAGCAGGGTGATGTCCTGGTTGCCCATGCGCCGACAGGCCTGCACGGCCGCATCTATGTCGGCAAGGGTGGCGATGCCGGTCGAGATGATCATCGGCTTGCCCTTGCTGGCGGCGTATTCGATCAGGGGTATGTCGGTGATCTCGAACGAGGCGATCTTGTAGAGCGGCACCTCGAGGCTCTCCAGGAAATCGACGGCAGTGAAATCAAAGGGGGTCGAGAAGAAGACCAGCCCCTCCCTGTGTGCCTCGGCCTGGATGGCGGCATGCCATTCCCAGGGGGTAAAGGCTTGCTGATACAGCTTATGGAGGGTGGTGCCATCCCAGATGGTTCCCTGCTTGATCTGGAAATAGTCGTTGTCACAATCCAGGGTGATGGTGTCCGCGGTATAGGTCTGGATCTTGATGGCGTCGGCGCCGCACGCCTTGGCGGCGCGCACGGTCGCCAGCGCCGTCTCCAGGGAGTGGCCATGATTGGCCGACAGTTCGGCGATGACGAAGCATCGGTTCGGATTGATGGCTTGAGCCAGGGCTAGTGTCATGGGTGTCTCCACTCCTGTTCGGTGATCCCCATGAGCAGGAGATCGATAAAGCGGTGTTGATCCGGGCGGCAGACGGCTTCCCGCCAGGCGCCTTCGTGGCGAAAGCCGGCTCTTTGATAGGCCTGGATGGCTCGCTCGTTGTCGGCGGCCACCTCCAGTTTGAGGGTGTGCAGCCGGGCAATATCGAATGCCAGCTGACCGACGGCCGCCAGCAGGCGCGCACCCAGGCTCTCCCCGTACCGGGAGGGGTTGCGATAGATGCCGAGCCTGGCGATACGGTTGTGCCAGTCCAGCTGGTGCAGGGAAACGACCCCGGCGGGGCCCTGGCTATCTAGGCAGAGGTAGTTGAAGTTGCGGGTCTCGTGCTGCTGGCGTGCCATGAAGGCCAGGTGAGCCTCCAGCGGGATCTCGCCTCCCGAGCTCATCCAGTGGGCGACATCCGGGTGGTTGCGCATCTGCCAAACCATCAGTGTCTGCGGCTCACTCAGGGTGGAGAAGGGGAGGAGTGTCAGCCCGGCCAGCTCGACGCTTCGTTGCAGATCTAGCGCTGGTTGAGCCATGCGAGGGCCTCCAGGGTGCCATTTCCGCTCATCCGCGCCTGCAGCCCCCGGGCTCGTCTGGCCCGTTCATCCTGGCTACCGAGCAAGGTCAGGCCTTGCGCCAGCTGGGTATATAATGCCTCCTCATGCCACCAACCACCCGAGACGAAGCCGTCCGGGCCGCACCAGCCGGCGAGCTGATCGGCCTGATTGTCGGCGACCCCGATGAGAAGGCCGGGCAGGCCACAGCGGGCCAGCTCGTAGCTAACCTGGCCGGCAGCGCTGATGGTGAGATCGCAGCGGGACATGAGTTCAACCATCTGCCCGGCGTCGAGGCGATGGTGCTGTCTGTATTCCAGGAGCCGTGGGTCATGTTTCTGGGTGATGATCTCCAGCTCGACCTCGGGGTGATGACGATGCAGCCAGGCCACCAGCCCCGGGGTCAGATCCCGGATATCTGTCCCTCCCATGATGATCAGGATGCGTTCGATACGGGCGGAGATCCGAGTGCGGGCGGGCACCGACCAGAATGGCGGGCGCAGCGGCTGCCAGCTCGGTCCCCACTGCCAGATGGCGGCGCCCGGCTGAGGGTCGGGCGCGCCGGGACTGGCATGGATCACCAGCCCCTCGGGGTAGGCCAACCGCCTGGTGTCATCGAGGTAGATGACTCGCACAAAGCCGGCCGAGATACTCTCCAGGGTGGCCAGGCTCGCCGAATAGGAGTCGACGATGGCGACTGCGTTCTGTGGGGGGACGTTTTTATCCTGCCACGCCTCCCAGCTGACACTTTCGCCCTCGAGCAGGGAACCGGCGAACTCATCCCCGTCCACTACCCAATGGACTGCGCCCCCCTGGGCTTGCCAGGCGGCGGCGTAGGCGCTGCAGCGGCTGAGATGACCCAGACCCCGCGCTTTGTCCCCTTCACAGAAGATCCAGAGTGGCAGCACTCAGCGCACCTTGAAGACGGGCTGGATCGGCTCGCCATCCAGGGCCTCGTGGATGGCGTGCTCGGCATCCAGACGGATCAGCGCGGGCAGCACCTCGGCATAGACCTCGAGCAACCGTGCGACCTCGGCTTCACCGTGCGCCAGGTTGATGTTGTGGCTGCCGAGGCTCAGGATCCCGCGCTTGCACAGCTCCTGAATGAAGTAGCTCTTGAGCAGCCAGCTGGAGTGGTTGGGGGAATCGGCGATGAGCAGGAAGCTCCAGCTCGGGTGGCCGGCGCTTTTCAGCCAGCTCGGGGCATCCAGCCTCTGCAGCAAGGCATCGAGCTCGCTAAGCAATTGTTGTCCACGTTCGGCCAGTCGGGCGGGCACATCCAGTCGACGCATCTTCTTGATCACGGCGTTGGCGGCCGCCAGGGCGATGGCATCGCCGCCGAAGGTGCCTGAGAAGAAGATATCCTCCATGCGCCTCATGTGCTCGCGGCGGCCCACCACGGCCGAGATGGGGAAGCCGTTTGCCATCCCCTTGCCGAAGGCGGCGAGATCCGGGGTCACGCCGAACAGGGTCTGGGCACCACCAAGGTGGAAGCGAAAACCCGTGATGGTCTCATCGAAGATGAGCAGGGCACCGTGCTCATCGCACAGCTGGCGCAGGCCGGGCAGAAACTCCGGCGTGGGCCAGGCGACGTTCATGGGCTCCAGGATCACGGCGGCAAATTCGCCGGGGTGAGCCTCGAGCTGGGCCCGCAGGGAGGCCAGATCGTTGTAGTCAAAGCGATGAGTGAGCTCGCGCACGCACTCGGGCACCCCCAGGTGGCGGGTGGTGGAGCCTATGTACCAGTCCTGCCAGCCGTGGTAGCCACAGACGGCGACTCGCTCACGGCCGGTCACGGCGCGGGAGAGGCGGATACAGGCGGAGGTGGCGTCGGTGCCGTTCTTGCCAAAGCGCACCATCTCGGCGCAGGGGATGAGCTCGATAAGCTGCTCCGCCACTTCGGTCTCCAGCCGGTGAGGCAGCGAGAAGATGGAGCCCAGGTTGAGCTGCTCCAGCACGGCCTGGTTCACGTCCGGGTCACAGTAGCCCAGGCTGATGGCCAGCAGGCCGCTGGCAAAATCCAGGTACTGGTTGCCATCCACGTCCCAGACCGTTGCGCCTTCACCGCGCTCGATAAACAGGGGGGCGGCGCCGTAGGGGAAGCAGAGACGGCTCTTGGAGAAGGTCTGGGAGCCCAGGGGAATGCTCTGCTCTGCCCGGGCGGAGAGTGCCAGTGAATGCTGATAACGTGAGGTCATGGGTGCTTCTCCTTGGCCAGCGAGCTTGCCAGCCCTTCATTGCGCTGATGCCGGGTATTCAGGGTCGCGAGATATGGCGCCCGAGCCAGCAAATTGAGGATGTCGTTAGTGGTAAATGCTGGGTTTGCAGGGTAAAGCTGTCCGTAAATCTGTTCAATCAGCTCAAAATCGGCGGGTTCATCTACCGTCCAGCGCAGATGAGACAGGCTCGGCTGGCGTGCCAGCTTGCCTATGTTGAACTGCGTTTCATGTTGCCGGATGTAGTAGGTGACGTGTTCACGCTGAACCTGGCTATGGGCCTGCTCGGCCAGCAGGTTGAGGGTGCCGGCACTCAGGATCTCGGCGTCCAGCCCATCCGGGTAGCTGGGGTCCCAGCAGTTGCTGCTGTAGTCATAGCCGCCAGCCAGATGCAGTTCGATGAGCTCGTCGATGAGCTCGGGATCCGCCAGCGGGCAGTCGCCAGTCAGCCTGACGACATGGCTGGGCGCAAAGGGCTGGGCCGCCAGGTGGAAACGTGCCAGCACATCGTCCAGGGGACCGCGAAAACAGGGAACACCGAGTCGCTCACAAAGCAGGGCGATGGCCTCATCGTCGGCCTGATCGCTGGTGGCGACCATCAACTGATCCAACCGTGTCGCGCGTTTGAGCCGCTCAATCTGACGTGCGAGCATGGGTTCGCCCAGCAAGGGTTTGAGCACCTTGCCGGGCAGCCGGCTGGAGCCCGCCCTGGCTTGCAAGATTCCGAGGATCATGATGATGTCCACATGGCCGGATTGATGAGGGCGGGATCGTCGCAGGCGAGGCCGGCGAGCTCGGTGTCGGGCCACTGAGGCAGATGACCATGGGCCGCGCCTATGGCCGCCAGCTCATGAGCATGGCAGACCCCCACTACGAAGCGGCTGACCTGCGGCAGGGCCGCTATCAGCGAGAGCGCCTTGACGAGGGGGGAGAGATGGGGATGCCAATTGTCCAGCCGCGCCAGCGGCTCGGCGAAGGCCTCGAAATAAGCCGGGCGCAGCGCCGGCTGCATCAGCAGCAGTCCCTGCAGGAAGAGGGAACGGACGTGGATCTCGCAGTCCATATCCTGCAACCGATCGAGCCAGCCCGCGCGCAGGAAGCGCTGATCCAGCAGGTTGGCGGGCAGTTGCACCAGTTGCAGGGGATGACCCTCTTCGAGCCAGTGTTCGAGCTCTTGCGGTGAATAGACGGAGACGCCGAGCTTGCCCACCTTGCCTTGTCGCTGCAGATCCTTGAGCCGCTCGAACAGCGCCGGGCCGGCATCCTGGCTGCGGTGCAGCAGCAGGCCATCCAGCCTGGCGCGGCCGAGCCGCTGCAGGCTGTCATCGACGCAGGCCACGACATTGGTGGCCGAGGTGCCTGGGGCCAGCTTGCTCACCATAGTGAAGTCGGCGGTCTGCCGACTGCCGAGCCGTGACTCCGCATTACCATAGGCTTGCGCCGTGTCCAGGGTATCTATCCCGAGGCGACGGGCCAGGGCCAGTATGCTGTCGAGCCCGCCATCCGCGACCTCGCCTGCCCGATTGCTGATGCCGTAATCGAGCCCAAATTGCACCGTGCCCAGGGCTAGGCGCATAGCACCCGCTCCAGGGCCTGGATGACCCTGTCCTGATCGGCCAGAGAGAGCGTGGGGAACAGGGGCAGGCTGATGGCCTGACGGTAGTAAGCCTGGGCGCCGGGGTAATTGGCGGGATCCTGCCCTAGCTCACGGTAGTAGGGTTGGGCCGGGATGGGCATGTAATGCACATTGACCCCTATGCCTGCGTCTCGCAGGCGGGCAAATACCTGGTCGCGGTCGGCAACCTGGATCACGTAGAGGTGGTAGCCGGAGCGACGATCCTCGCATTGACGCAGTGGCGTTACCGGCAGCCGGGTCAGCAGCTCGTCGTAACGGGCTGCCAGCTGCTGGCGCTGGTCGATAAAGTGGGACAAGCGGCTCATCTGGCTCAGACCCAGCGCGGCCTGGATGTCGGTCAGACGATAGTTGAAGCCAAGCACCTGCTGCTCGTAGTACCAGCCACCCGGGCTGGGCGAGCTCAGTTGCTCGGGATCCCGGGTGATGCCGTGGCTGCGATAGAGCCGCAGTTTGGCGGCCAGCGCGGCATCGCGGGTGGTGACGGCGCCCCCTTCCCCCGTGGTGATGGGTTTCACCGGATGGAAGCTGAAGACGGTCATGTCGCTGTGGGTGCAACTGCCGATGGGGCTGTCTTGATAGCTGGCGCCCAGGGCGTGGCAGGCATCCTCAATCAGGTGAACGTCATATTGCCGACACAGGGCGCCAATTTCCGCCAGATCGCAGGGCTGACCCGCCAGGTGCACGGCGACCAGCGCCTTGGGCCGGGCCGGGGTGCCCTGAACGGCCTGCAGCTTGGCGCGCAGCGCCGCCACGCTGAGATTGCCGGTATCGGGCTCCACGTCAACAAAATCCACCTGGGCGCCGCAGTAACGGGCGCAATTGGCGGAGGCGACGAAGCTGATGGCAGAGACCCAAACCCAGTCATCGGGCCCAAGGTCCAGTACGGCGCAGGCGAGGTGCAGAGCCGTGGTGCCATTGTTGCAAGCGACCACATGGGGAACCTGGCAATAATCGGCCAGCCCCTGCTCGAAGGCGGGGACCGCCTCACCCTGTGTGAGATAGTCCGACTTCAGGACGGCAACAACGGCATCGATGTCATCATCTGTGATGGATTGGCGTCCATAGGGGATCATTCGGCTAGCACCTGCTGGTTCATCATCTGTAATTCGTCTATCGACAGAAAGTGCTGATTGTTTAGGGAATTGTATTCAAAACCGGGTTCGACCAGGGTGGACGTTTCCCCAACGGCATTGGTGGTGAAGTCGTTGTTGCGACTGCTGAAACTGATGCTCGGGGAGATCACGTAATAGTCCTTGAACTCGAAGGTGTGATAGGAATCGTCGGCCGGGCACATGACCTCGTGCAGCTTCTCGCCGGGGCGAATGCCGATGATCTCCTGCGGCAGTTCCGGCGCCATGGCGCTGGCCAGATCCGTGATGCGCACGGACGGGATCTTGGGAATGAAGAGTTCCCCTCCCTTCATCCGCTGGAAATTGGTCAGCACGAAGTCGACCCCCTGTTGCAGGGTGAGCCAGAAGCGGGTCATCTCCGCATGGGTGATCGGCAGATGGCTGGCGCCCTCTCTGATCAGCTTGTCGAAGAAGGGCACCACAGAGCCACGAGAACCCACCACGTTGCCATAGCGGACGACGGAGAAGATGGTCGGGTTCTTGCCCGCCATATTATTGGCGGCGACAAACAGCTTGTCGGAGCAGAGTTTGGTGGCGCCATAGAGGTTGACCGGGTTGGCGGCCTTGTCGGTGGAGAGGGCAATGACCTTCTCGACCCCGTTGTTGAGCGCCGCCTTAATGACGTTTTCCGCGCCCCCCACGTTGGTCTTGATGCACTCCATGGGGTTGTATTCGGCGGCGGGCACCTGTTTGAGGGCGGCGGCATGGACCACGAAGTCCACGCCGTGCATGGCCATGTTAAGCCGCTCTGCGTCTCGCACATCACCGATGAAATACCGCATGCAGGGGTGGTTGAAACGCTGCTGCATCTCGAATTGCTTGAGCTCATCACGGGAATAAACGATCAGGCGGCTGGGGGTATAGCGGGAGAGGACGGTCTCGATGAATTTCTTGCCGAAGGAGCCGGAACCCCCGGTGACCAGGATCGTTTTTCCGTTGAACATGTTGGTGTCCCATGATGAAGGTGTGTGTCTGCGAAAATTAAAAGCATATTCTGTGCCAGAACCCGTTTTCGGCATCCTGGCGGCAGACTCGCGATAGGAATGTGGCTCAGGGGGCCGGGTTGGCCTGCGCTATGGCCTCACACACCTTTTCCACCGCGTTGAGGGCTCTGGGGGTGAAGCGGTGCAGCTCATCGGGGTTGATGAGCTTGAGTTGGCTGTGTTTGACGGCGTCCAGCATGGGCCACTGCTGCCAGTGGGTCAGCACGGCGGGATCCTGACTGCCGGCCAGGATGAGCCGGGGGTTGGCCTTGATCACCTGCTCCAGTCCGATCTGGGGGTAGGGGGTCTTGGCACCGGCGGTCACATTGGTGCCACCGCAGAGGTGAATGGCCTGACCCGGCCAGGTCGAATCGTTGACGCTGGTCAGCGGCGGGGTCCAGAGCTGGTAGAACACCGATACCGGCTTGGGTTGGCCATAACGGCTCTTCAGGGCATTGAGCCGCGCCAGATAGGCATCGGCCCGGGCATCGGCGGTTTGCTCGACACCGAGCAACTTGCCCAGGCGGCGCATCTCGTCGGCAAGGGAGGCAAAGTCGGTCGGCTCCGAGTAGAAGACCGGAATGCCGAGCTGCTCTATGGGGGCCAGCATGCGGGACTGGGCCGAGCGCCAGGCCACCACCAGATCCGGCTTCTGGGCCAGCAGGGCTTCCAGGTTGATGCTGCGGTAGTTGGCAACCTGTGGCCGGGTTTTCACCTCGGGGGGAAAATCGGAGGCATCGTCGGTGGCGACGATGCGATCCCCGGCGCCTATGTCGAACAGCAGCTCGGTCAGGTGGGGGGTGAGGCTGATGATCCGCTGCGGCGGTTGGGCCAAGCCCGAGAGCGGCCAGCAGAGCAGGCAAAGCAGAACGCCAAGGGCGCGCAGGTCGAAGCGGCTAGCCACGAGACAACTCCAGCAGGGTGAGCAGCAGTGCCAGCGCCAGCCAGCCCCAACCTATCAGCAACAGGCGATGGAGCAGGCGCTGTGGTGAGTCGGCGACGGGGTCGGCGCCGGCGTCAAACACCGGGAAGCGCACGAGCTGTCCCTGATAATAACGAGGCCCCCCCAACCGGTTGCCCGTGGCTTGCGCCAGCAGGCTGAGCAGGCAGCCCATGGCCGGATAGGGCCAATGCAGGGCCGCGCGCAGTCGGCTGCCCAGTTGGCGCAGCTGGCTCAAACACAGCGGCAGCGTCAGCAGCAAGATGGCGGGCGCACAGAGCCCCTGATAGAGCGCGGCGGCGGGGCGGCCGAAATGGGCAAACTCGGGCCGTTTCGGGCTCCAGCCCTGATTCATCAGATGGGCGAGGCGCCAGAGCAGGGCACCCTGTACCCCGGCCAGGGCGAAGCCCAGCAAGGGACCGCCCCATTGGCCCACCAGTCGCAGCACACAGCTTTCGCTCACCGCCTTGTTCAATCCCATCACCGACAGGGTACCCGTCTCGCGCTTGAGCCAAGGCGCCACCTGCAGCCTTGCCACCACCAGGGTCTCTTGCGTCGCTAGGGCCCGGGTCGCCTTGGCGAGCTCGCGCAGGGGTCGTGATTCCAGCATCAGCAGCAGGAACAGGAGATCGAACAGGGGTTCGGATAGGGAGAGGTTGCGCAGCGCCCAGAGCCCGGCGGCGCAGGGCAGCCAGACCACCAGCAGCGCCAGCAGGCCGGCCTGCAGCTGTTGACGGGGCGAGCCATCGGGGCGATGCACCTTGCGACCGAGTCGGGTCAGCAGGGGCAGGGTCGCGCCGAGCCGGAAACGGGCAGGCCAGGGCAGGAGCGCTTCCAGCAGGGCGGCACCCACTAAAATGGCCGCCGTCGTTGAAGCCAGCGAGGCGGCCATCTGTGCCAGGTTGGCGGTGTCGATCACAGCTTGCCGAGCAGCGCGATGATCATCTCGGCCGAGTGCTGGCCCGCCACTTCGATGAAGGCATCGAAGGATTCCACCTGCTCCTTGCCGGCGATGTCAGACATGGCGCGCACCACCAGGTAGGGCACCTTGAACATGTGGCACACCTGGCCGATGGCGGCCCCTTCCATCTCCACCGCCAGCATCTGCGGGAAGTCGGCGCGGGCCTTGGCGATGGCGTCCGGCTTGCACATGAATTGATCGCCGGTGCAGATGAGGCCGACCTTGGTCTGGTGCTTGCCTTGCTCGGCGATGCAGCTCTGGGCGAGGGCGATCAGCTTCTCGTCACAGGGGAAGGCGGCGGGCTGTTGGGCCATCTGGCCCATCTCGTAACCGAAGGCGGTCACGTCCACGTCGTGGAAGCGCATTTCGCTGGCGATCACCACGTCACCTATGTGCAGGTCTTGAGCGAAACCGCCGGCGGAGCCGGTGTTGATGACGCAATCCGGGGCAAACTTCTCCAGCAGCAGGCTGGTGGCGACGCTGGCGGCGACCTTGCCGATACCGGAGCGGGTCAGGATCACCTCTTTACCGGCCAGGCGGCCCTGATAGAATTCGCAGCCACCCAGTTGCAGGGTGGTCAGTTCGCTCAGCTGGCTGCGCAGCAGGGCAACTTCCTGCTCCATGGCGCCGATAATACCTACTTTCATCCTCTACCTCGTCTATCTGGTCTTGCGCGGGGTCGGCCGCTTGGCCGAAATAAGTTGGCGCGGATCATAGCAAAAGATAAGGGCGGCGCCGAGTGCCGCCCGTCGAATGGGTCGTTAAAGGAGGAGGCCGGTGCAGAAATATGCCAGCGCCATGGGCTGTGCGCCTGACCGGGGATCAACCCAGGGCGGTATCCAGGGTCATCATCAGGGCAAAGCCCGCCATCAGGCCCAGGGTGGCAAGAGTGGCATAGGTCTGGTGACCGTTGCGGTGGGTCTCGGGGATCACCTCGTGGGAGATCACTGGTTGCATGGGGCTCCGGCGTCTCAACCCAGGGCGGTATCCAGGGTCATCATCAGGGCGAAACCTGCCATCAGCCCTAGGGTGGCATAGGTCTGGTGGCCGTTGCGGTGGGTCTCCGGGATCACCTCGTGGGAGACCACGAACAACATGGCGCCGGCGGCGAGGCCCAGGCCAATGGGGTAGGCGATGGCCATGCCGCTGGCGAGCCCGACCCCGAGCAGGGCGCCGAGCGGTTCCAGCAGACCGCTGCCGATGGCCACCAGCACGGCGACCGAGGGACGAAAACCGGCGGCGCACATGGCCAGCGCCACCGCCAGCCCTTCCGGAATGTCCTGCAGGGCGATGGCGGTGGTCAGCGGCAGGCCGACCCCCATGTCCCCCTGGGAGAAGCTGACCCCGATGGCCATGCCCTCCGGCAGGTTGTGGAGCGCAATGGCAAACACGAACAGCCAGACCCGGGAGCAGCTCTCGTGGCCGGGGCCGCAGGGGCCCGTCTTGTCGTGCTCGTGGGGGGTGAACTGATCCAGTCCCAGCATCAGCAGGACGCCGAGGGTCATGCCCACGACCACCACGGCGGCGGCGAGAAAGCCGTCGCCAGTGATCCCCTCGGCGGCTTCCAGCCCCGGCAGCAGCAGGGAGAAGGCGCTGGCGGCCAGCATCATGCCGGCGGCGAAGCCCAGCATGCCGTCCTCCACCCGTTGCGGCACTGAGCGCAGGAACAGGGCCGGCAGGGCACCGAGCGCCGTGGCGGCGAAACCGGCGACCCCACCGATGAGGCCATAGCGCACCCCCGGGCTGATGTCACCGGCCGCCAGCATGACGAGGCTCTGCAGCAGGAGCAGCAAGACGGCGATCAGGGCGACGAGCAGCCCCAGGGCGGTGAGGGGGCGAGCCTGGATCTGCTCGCGCAGTTGAGCAGACCAGGGGGATGGTAGGGTCGATGCGTTATCCATGAACAAGACCTCGGGGGCAGTGAGAGTGAAGAGACGAGGACGCCATTACATAACCTGACCCGCGGTTTGTCCACGAGGACGGGTCGATTGTGACAATCGGCTCAAGTTTGCCGTCTCCCGGTCGCTATTGTGCCTGGCGCAGAGCGCCGATTGATATCGATAAAGGCGATGAGGCCGTGGGGGGATTGTGGTAAGGTGCCGCCCCTTGCGAGGTCTCCTCCCTTTGATCTTTCGCGATTTTTTGCATTTCCCGTCAGGACTCTCGGGTCATCGCTCACAGGGATGTGATCGTCACAGCACCGCTGCTCATCAGCAGTTGAGGATCACCGCCACCATGTCTTACAAGAATCTCTCCATCGGCAAGAAGATTGCCGTGGTCTTTTCGGTCATTGCCGTCATCAACGTGATATTCGGTCTGTTTCTCGCGAACGAATTGCGCGACATACGGTCTCGGGTGCTGAATTTCACCGACTCCACCCTGCCCAGCGTGATCTCGGTGGAGAACCTGCTCTATGACGTATCCTATGTGCGCCGCGCCCAGTTTGCCCTATTGATGATCGAGGACGCCGCCGATCTGCAGGCGCGCCGTGGCCGCATCCAGGACAACATCAACAAGGTCGAGCGCGCCCTCAGTGCCTATGAGGCGACGGTGGGGGACGATAACGAGCGGCGGGTGTTCATGGGCGCCAAGCAGCACTGGCAACAGTACCTGAGCGCGGTCAACCGGGTCGACAGCCTGCTGGCACAAGGCAACATGGCGCAGGCCAAGGATGAGCTGTTTCAGTCCAATGGGGCTTATGCCGAGCTGGAGCGCTCGGTCAACGGTCTGGTGGACGTCAACCTCGGCTTCGTGCAGGAGAACCGTGGCAGCCTGCTCGGCAGCGTCAGCATGGTGATCAACTCCGCCACCCTAGGGATAGGTGCCCTGCTGCTGTTCATGGGGTTCATGACCTGGTTCCTCACCCGCCAGATCTGCCTGCCGCTGCAGGCGGTGGTGGCCCAGGCCAACGCCATCGCGGCCGGCGATCTGACCCACCAGCTGGATCGCCAGCACATCGGCCAGGATGAACTCGGCATGCTGGCCAGGGCCTCCCTCAAGATGCAGGACAACCTGCGCGGCCTCATCGAAGAGGTGGTGGCCGCGGTGACCCAGCTCGGCGCCGCCATCGAGGAGGTGAGCGCCGTCTCCGAGCAGTCGGCGCAAGGGATCCAGAGCCAGCAGCAGGAGATCTCCATGGTGGCGACCGCCATGGCCCAGATGAAGGCGACCGTGGCCGATGTGGCGGGCAATACCGAGGTTGCCTCGGAATCTGCCAGCTCCGCCAATGCCCTGGCTAGACGGGGCAATCAGGATGTGCAGGGGGCTCTGGTGGCCATCACCCGGGTCGCCGAAGAGATAGAGCAGGCGGGCACCCTGGTGACCGAGCTGGAGCGGGAATCCGCCCAGATCAACCTGGTGGTGGACGTGATCCGCGGCATCGCCGATCAGACCAACCTGCTGGCACTGAACGCCGCCATCGAGGCGGCCCGCGCCGGTGAGCAGGGCCGTGGTTTCGCCGTGGTGGCCGACGAGGTGCGCACCCTGGCGGGCCGTACCCAGGCCTCCACCGGCGAAATAGTCGCCATCATCGAGACCCTGCAGGCCCGCGCCAACCAGGCGAAGGCGGTGACCGGCCAGAGCTGCGAGATGATCCGTCAGTGCGTGGTGCAAAGCGAGCAGACCAGCTCGGGCATCCAGCAGATCGAAGAGGCGGTGGCCCAGATAGCCGACATGGCGATCCAGATCGCCAGCGCCTGCGGTGAGCAGGATGCGGTCTCCGACGAGCTTGGCCGCAACGTGGAGCGGATCAACGACTCCTCCAACGAGGTGGCGATCGGTGCCGATCACACCGCCCGCGCCTGCCTGGAGCTGAGCCAGCTGGCGGCCGGCCTGCGCCAGACCATAGGGCGGTTCCGCCTGGCCTGATGCTGACAGTTCGCTGCCGATATTCAGTGCACCCTGTTGCGGGGCGCACTGAACCGTCGGGCACAGACAAAAAAAACGGGGCCCATGGCCCCGTTTTTTTTATTGCTCGCAAGCGGCTGGCTTAGGCGCTTTGGCCCAGACCCGCGCCCGCATCTTTCTTGGCGATCAGCTCAATCTTGTAACCGTCCGGGTCTTCCACGAAGGCGATGACGGTGGTGCCACCTTTCACGGGGCCCGGCTCGCGGGTGATCTTGGCGCCGGCGGCGCGCAGGGCATCGCAGGTGCCATAGATGTCGTCCGCTTCCAGGGCGATGTGGCCGTAAGCCGAGCCTAGCTCGTACTCGCTCACGCCCCAGTTGTAGGTCAGCTCGATGACGGCTTCGTCCTTCTCGTCGCCGTAACCGACGAAGGCCAGGGTGTACTTGTACTCGCTGTTCTCGCTCTTGCGCAGCAGCTTCATGCCGAGCACCCGGGTGTAGAAGTCGATGGAGCGTTGCAGATCGCCGACGCGCAGCATGGTGTGCAGAATTCTCATTGCTTGCTTCTCCAGGTTGGTTGTTTGTACTGCTTATCGATAATTCAGTAGAAGAAAATAGTAAAAATGGCTGCGGTAGGTGCAAAAGTCCCGGTGCCTAGCTCTCCGGGTAGACTTTTTCTTTGTACTCGCACAAGTCTTCGATGATACAGGAGCCGCAGCGGGGTTTACGAGCGAGACAGGTGTAGCGCCCGTGCAGGATCAGCCAGTGGTGCACATCCAGCTTGAACTCGGCGGGCACCACCTTGAGGAGTTTTTCTTCCACCTGATCCACGTTCTTGCCCACCGCGAAGCCGGTGCGGTTGGAGACGCGAAAGATGTGGGTGTCGACGGCGATGGTGGGCCAGCCGAAGGCGGTGTTGAGCACCACGTTGGCGGTCTTGCGGCCGACCCCGGGCAGGGCTTCCAGCGCTTCGCGGTCCTCCGGCACTTCACCGCCGTGGCGCTCCAGCAGGATGGCGCAGGTCTTGATGACGTTCTCGGCCTTGGTGTTGAACAGGCCAATGGTCTTGATGTACTGCTTCACCCCGTCCACCCCGAGTGCCAGCATGGCGGCCGGGGTATTGGCCACCGGATAGAGCAGGGCGGTGGCCTTGTTGACGCTGACATCGGTGGCCTGGGCTGACAGCAAGACGGCGATCAAGAGCTCGAACGGCGAGTTGAAGTTGAGCTCGGTGGTGGGGTGCGGGTTGTTGTCCCGCAGCCGCTCCAGAATTTGTCTGCGTTTTTGGTTATTCATCGAGTCTCGAGTCTGGTTCTTTTAAAGCTGAGTCGCGCGGGCTCCGGGGGCCGGCACGGCGCAGTGGGCCTTGTCGGCGGCCTGCTTGCGGCCCATCCGATCGTTGATGGCATTCTTGGCGGCGATGAGCAGCCCAAGCCCGATGAAGCCACCGGGCGGCAGGATCGCGATCAACAGGCTGGCATCGGCGTGGAACAGCTCGATGCGCAGGGACTTGGCCCAGTCTCCCAGCAGCAGATCGGCGCCGTCGAACAGGGTACCCATGCCGATGATCTCGCGCAGGCCACCCAGCACCAACAGTACCAGAGTGAAGCCCAGCCCCATCATGAAGCCGTCGACGGCCGCCAGCAGGGGCGGGTTCTTGGAGGCATAAGCCTCGGCCCGGCCGATGATGATGCAGTTGGTGACGATCAGCGCGATGAAGATGCCGAGGGACTGATAGAGGCCATAGGTGTAGGCGTTCATCAGCAGCTGCACGCTGGTCACCAGGGCGGCGATGATCATCACGTAGATCGGGATGCGGATATCCTTGGGCGCCAGGTTGCGCACCAGGGAGATGGCGAGGTTGGAGCTCACCAGTACCACCAGGGTCGCCAGACCCAGCCCGAGGGCATTGGTGAAGGTGGAGGAGACCGCCAGGGTCGGACAGAGTCCCAGCACCTGCACCAGGGAGGGGTTGTTCTTCCACAGCCCCTGCAACATCAGCTCCTTGAGCTCTTCGCGGCGGCTATTGCCTTCATTGGCGAGGCTCTGGCCGTCAATCACATCAATCTGTTCCATCTGTTGGCTCCGCTGTTCTCGAGTAGCCCGTGCCGGCCATCAATCTGTTCTGGTTCATTGTATGCGCCGCCATGGTTAGGGCGCGGCCTCACAGGGGGGGGCATCACGCAGCAACTCCGGGTGCTGTTGTTGCAACAGCAGCAGGTTCTTCACCGCCTTGACCACGGCGCGAGGGGTGATGGTCGCGCCGGTGAAGGCGTCAAATTCGCCCCCGTCTTTTTTCACCGCCCAACTGGCGTCGTTGTCGGCGGTGAGGGTGCGGCCGACGAAGCTGTCGATCCAGTTGGACTTTTTCAGCTCTATCTTGTCCCCAAGGCCCGGGGTTTCCTTGTGGGTCAGCACCCGTACCGCGCTGACCGCCCCCTTGGCATCGGTGCCGACCACCATGCGAATGGCCCCACTGTAGCCGTCGGGGGCTATGGTTTCCAGTGCATAGCCGGTCGGCACGCCGTTGAGGGTGGCGCTATAGAGCGGCATGGCCTGATCGCTGCCCAGGAACTCGCGGCTGGTGACCAGCCGGCAACTGGCCACCAGATCGTTGTCATAGCTGCCCTCCGGCAACAGGGCCGAGAGGGTCCGCAGCTTCTCCAGCTGTTGCTGGTGGGCGATCCTGTCCTGGGTCAGCTCGTTGGTCAGCACCACTATGGCGGTGCAGCCCAGGGCGAACAGGGCCAGGGTCACGCCGTTCTTACGCATGCTGTTTAACATGGGAGGATTCCTGAGAGTGAGGTGCGAGCGGCGATCATTTACGACGATCCCCATAGACCTTGGGCCGGGTCAGGCTGTCGATGAGCGGTACGCAGAGGTTGGCCAGCAACACCGCGAAGGCGAAGGCATCCGGGTAGCCACCGAAGCGGCGGATGAGGTAGACCAGCACGCCGATCAACACCCCGTACACCAGACGGCCGCGGGGGGTGGTGCTGGCGCTCACCGGATCGGTGGCGATGAAGAAGGCCCCCAGCATGGTCGCGCCGCTGAACAGGTGCAGCATGGGGGTGGCGGTGGAATCCGGCGTGGCCAGATAGCCCAGCAAGGCCGAGAACAGCAGGGCTCCCAGCACCGCTACCGGAATGCGCCAGTGGATCACTTTTTGCTGCAACAGGAAGAGGCCGCCCAGCAGATAGCCGAGGTTGACCCAGCTCCAGCCTATCCCACCCCATCCTTCGAACACCTTGTGAGTCATCACCTCGCTCGCGGTGAGCCCCTGGGTCAGCCCCGTCTTCAGGGTGTCGAGCGGCGTCGCCATGGTCAGCCCATCCACCCCCTGCTTGAGTTGCAGCATGCTGTAACCGTCGAGACTGAAACCGGTGAAGATCACCGACAGCGCATCCCCAAAGCCGATGTCATAGGCGGCGATGCTGGACGGCGGCAGCCAGCTGGTCATCTGCACCGGGAAGGAGACCAGCAGCAGCACATAGGCCACCATGGCCGGGTTGAACAGGTTCTGCCCCAGCCCGCCGTAGAGCTGCTTGGCGATGATGATGGCAAAGGCGGTGCCCAGCACCAGCATCCACCAGGGCAGCAAGGGTGGCAGGGAGACACCGATCAGCACGGCGGTGAGGGCCGCACTGCCATCCAGCAGTGCCGGTTTGACCGGACGATTGCGCAGGCGGAGCACCAGCGCCTCGCAGCCGAGCGCCGTCACCAGCGCCAGCAGGACCTGAATGAGGGTGCCCCAGCCGAAGAACCAGGTCTGGGCCAGCAGGCCCGGCAGGCAAGCCAGGATCACCAGCAACATCAGGGTCTGGGTCTGTTTGCGGTTATGGGCAAAGGGCGCCATCGCGATATTGAACATGGATCAGTGACTCTTGTCTGAAAGTGGGTCTGACTCGCGCTGGTCGAGTTTGGCTGCTTCGGCGGCCGCCTTCTTGGCCTTGGCGCGAGCGATGGCGGCGGCAATGGCAGCCTTCTTGGGATCGACTTCGCCGGCGGGCGCTGGCTCGCTGGCTGCGGGGGTCACAACCTCGTTGACGGTGGCGGGCTCGCCATCGGCATTACCTTCCCCGGTCGCCTGAGCGGCTTTTTTAGCCTTGGCACGGGCGATGGCGGCGGCAATGGCGGCCTTCTTGGGATCGACCTCGCCGGCGGGCGCTGGTTCGCTGGCTGCGGGGGTCACAACCTCGCTGACGGCGGTGGGCTCGTTATCGGCATTGCCTTCCGCCGTCGCCTGAGCGGCTTTTTTAGCCTTGGCGCGAGCGATGGCAGCGGCGATGGCCGCTTTCTTGGGATCGACCTCGTCGGTGGGTGCTGGCTCGCTGGCTGCTGGGGTGAAAACTTCGCTGACGGCGGCGGGTTCGCTCTCGGCATTGCCTTCATCGGTGGCCTGCGCCGCCTTCTTGGCCTTGGCGCGGGCCAAGGCAGCGGCGATGGCGGCCTTCTTGAGATCGACCTCGCCGGTCGCCGTCTCTGCCGCGACCGTCTCTGCGGCCGGGGCATCGGTCGCCTTGGCGGCGCGGCGGGCCAGCGCCTCCTGCTTGCGCGCCTCGCGGGCGGCGGCCATGGCGGCGTTATCGGGTTGCGCGGCGGTGCCGCTGGCCGTTGCCTCCTGCTTGGCCTTGAGACGGGCCAGGGCGGCGGCCACCGGGTCTTCGCCACCGGCGGCTGTCATGGCCTGACGACGCTGGGCGGCGGCTTCGGCGTGGCGAGCCTCACGTGCGGCTTTGTCGCGCTCGAAGCGGGCCTGTTTGGCCTCGAAACGCTGCTTGGCGCGCTCGGCCTTCTCGGCCTCGGCACGGGCCTCGCGGATATCGTCCTTGGCGACCTTGTAATACTGCACCAAGGGAATAGTGCTCGGGCAGACCCAGGCACAGGCGCCGCACTCGATGCAGTCAAAGAGGTTGAGCTTCTCGGTCTTCTCGTAGTCCTTGGCGCGGCTGTACCAGTACAGCTCCTGGGGCAACAGCTTGACCGGGCAGACGTCGGAGCAGGCACTGCAACGGATGCAAGACTGCTCGGGGGCGGGCACGGGCAGCTCGGCTCTGGTGGGGGAGAGCAGGCAGTTGGTGGCCTTGACCACGGGCACCATGGCGTGGGGCAGGGTGAAGCCCATCATGGGGCCCCCCATGATGACCCGCTGATCCGCCTCTGGTTGCAGTTCGAAGCGCTGCAGCAGCCAGCGTACCGGCGTGCCGAGCCGCACCCAGGCGTTGCCCGGTTGCTTGAAGGCGTCACCGGTGAGGGTGACGATGCGCTCGATCAAGGGCTCGCCGTCGATGATGGCGCGCTTGATGGCAAACACGGTGGCGACGTTGAGCACCATGATGCCCATGTCCACCGCCCGGCCGCCTTTGGGGACCTGGCGACCGGTGAGCAGCTCTATGGTCTGCTTGGCACCGCCCGAGGGATACTTGGTCGGTACCGACTTGACCAGCACGTCCTCATCGGTGGCATGACGGGTCAACGCCTCGATGGCGGCCGGCTTGTTGTCTTCCACCCCGACGAGGGTGAGTTTCGGCTTGAGCAGGTGCTTGAGCACCCGGACGCCGTCCATGATCTCGTCCGCGTACTCCTGCATCAGCCGGTCATCGGTGGTGATGTAGGGTTCGCACTCCAGGCCGTTGACGATCAGGATCTCGGTGAGCTGGCCACGGCCGTCGAGCTTGCTGTGGGTCGGGAACACGGCGCCGCCGAGGCCCGCAATGCCGGCCTGCTGGATGCGCTCGAGCAACTCGCCCCGATCCAGATTCCAGTAATCGGGTCTGGCGTCGCGCGGCCCCCAGGCATCCTCGCCGTCCGGGGTGAGCAGGACGCAGAGATCCTCGAGGCCGGAGGGGTGCGCCACCGTATGCTGTTCGATGGCGGTAATGACGCCGGAGGTGGAGGCATGGACCGGCACTATGCGGCCCTTGTCATAGCGGGTCAGGGGTTGGCCCTTCTTGACCCTGTCGCCGACCTGCACCAGCAGATCGCCGGCGGGGCCCGCGTGCTGGCGCACCGGAATGATGAGCTGGGGCGGCAGGCCCGCGTCCACCACCGGGGTCAGGCTGGATTGATCTTTATTCTCGGGAGGGTGAATGCCGCCGTGGAAATCCCACAGGTTGCCGGCTTTGATACGTTCGAGCAGGTGCTGCATGGTTACTCCACTATCTTGACCGGAATGGCGACCTTGGCCAGATCCCATTTCCAGTTATCGACCGTGGTCGGAACCGGGATCATTTCGATACAGTCTGTCGGGCAGGGGTCGACACAGAGATCGCAACCCGTGCACTCGTCGGCGATGACGGTGTGCATCGCCTTGGTGGCGCCGAGGATGGCATCGACCGGGCAGGCCTGGATGCACTTGGTGCAACCTATGCACATGTCCTCGTGAATGAAGGCGACTTTCTTGACGGGCACGGCGGCCTCATCGCCGCCGAGCGGTTGGGGTTCGACCCCCATCAGATCGGCTATCTTGCGCATGGTGGCCTCGCCACCGGGCACGCATTTGTTGATCTGATCGCCGTTGGCGAGGGCCTCCGCATAGGGCTTGCAGCCCGGGTAGCCGCACTGGCCGCATTGGGTCTGGGGCAGCAGGGCATCGAGCTGATCGACGATGGGATCGGCTTCCACATGAAACTTGACGGCGGCAAAACCCAGGATGAGGCCGAAGACCAGGGCCAGCAGGGCCAGCACCAGGATGGCAAAGAAGATGTGAGTCATAGCGCTATATCTTGATGAGGCCGGTAAAGCCCATGAAGGCCAGCGACATCAGGCCGGCGGTGACCATGGCGATGGAGACGCCGCGAAAGGGCGTAGGCACATCGGCGGCCACCAGACGCTCGCGCATGGCGGCGAACAGGATCAGCACCAGCGAGAAGCCGCACGCGGCCCCGAAGCCATAGATGATGCTCTGGATGAAGTTGTGGTGCTCGTTGATGCTCAGCAGCGCCACGCCGAGCACTGCGCAGTTGGTGGTGATGAGCGGCAGGAAGATGCCGAGCAGGCGATACAGGGTCGGGCTGCTCTTGCGGATCACCATCTCGGTGAACTGCACCACCACGGCGATCACCAGAATGAAGCCGAGGGTACGCAAGTAGGCGATATCCAGCGGGATCAGGATATAGTGCTCCATCAGATAGGAGCAGGCGCTGGCCAGCGTCATCACGAAGGTGGTGGCCAGTCCCATGCCGATGGCGGTTTCAAGCTTGCCAGAGACCCCCATGAAGGGGCAGAGGCCGAGAAACTTCACCAGCACGAAGTTGTTGATCAGTACTGTGCTGATCAGTAAAAGCAGGTACTCAGTCATTGACGATGGGTTATCCGGTGTGAAGGCGGCCGTATTATCTGATGTTAGGTGCCTTTCTACAACCGCAAGGCAGTATGGTTATTATTCGAATGGCCAATTCATGGAGGAGTTGTGCGTCCCTTACCCATTTTTACCCTGACCCTGGCCATGTTGCTCTGGTCCAGTTCCTTTATCGCCCTCAAGTATGTGCTGGAAGTCTGGTCCTTCGGCCAGGTGCTGTTCATGCGAATGCTGGTGGCCTCTGGCTGTTGGCTACTGTGCTACCGCCAGCTTGGCAACTTCCGTTATCAGCGGGGGGATTGGCGCTGGCTGGCCCTGATGGGGGCGCTGGAGCCCTGTCTCTATTTCCTGCTGGAGGTGAACGCCCTGCGCTACACCAGCGCCGGTCAGGCGGGCATGGTCTGCGCCCTGCTGCCCCTGATGGTGGCCCTGGTGGCCTTCGTGCTGCTCAAAGAGCGGGTGAGCCGCCGTCAGCTGCTCGGCTTTGCCATCGCCATCTTCGGCATCGCCCTGCTGGGATTGGGCGGTGGGACAGATGAATTCGCACCCAATGCGCTGCTTGGCAACAGTCTTGAGATGGGCGCCATGCTCTGCGCCGCCACTTATTCCGTGGTGTTCAAGAAGCTCTCCAGCCGTTACGGCGTCATGACCCTGACCGCCCTGCAGGCCTTCGTCGGCACGCTGTTCTTCGCCCCCTTCGCCTTCAGCGCACCCTGGCCCAGCGCCTGGCGCTGGCAGGACATGGCGGTGATCGTCTTCCTCGGCGCCTTCGTGACCCTGGGGGCCTACCTGCTCTACAACTGGTCGGTGACCCAGGTGAAGGTGACCCTGGCGGCGGCCTACGTGAATCTCATCCCGGTGTTTACCCTGCTGCTCGCCTACCTGTTGTTGGGGGAGACCCTGAACAGCCTGCAGTGGCTCGCCTGCGCCGCGGTGCTGGCCGGGATCGGGGTGGGCCAGCTGCCGACGAGACGCCGCAGGGAGCGGGCCACCGCCACCGAGAGTTGATTCCTTGCTTATCGGCTACCCTCTGGACAGAGGGTATCCCGGCCATGAAGGAGCCAAGTGATGAACGACATGATGTTACTGGCAAGGGCGCAGACGCTGCTGACCCATCAACCTTTCACCCTGGGCGATGCCCGGGCACTGGAGGCGCTGGAAGAAGAGGCCGTGGGGGAGGAGGGGCTGCGCATCGCCGAGTTATGGGAGTCTGCCCTGCGTCTGGCCGACGAGGATGCCAGGCGCTACTTGATGGGGGAGGATTGAGCGCGCCGCGTCTCTCGGATCATCCAGATTGCCAACGAAAACACGGGGCCAGGCCCCGTGTTGTTTTTTCTGGTCGTCTATCGCCTCAGATGGACAGGCTCTTGACGGTGTCCGACACCGAGTTGGCGTCTTCGATGATCTCCTTGATGACGCCGGAGATGATGTTGGCCTGATCCTGTCCCGCCATCGCCTTGTCGGAGACGATGGAGACGGTCTGGGTGATCTGGGAGGTGATGCTGGAGTTGTGCTTGATGACGGAGACGATCTCGCTGGTGGAGGTCGAGGTTCTGGCGGCAAGCTGCCGCACCTCGTCCGCCACCACCGCGAAGCCGCGCCCCTGCTCCCCGGCCCGGGCGGCCTCGATGGCGGCATTGAGCGCCAGCAGGTTGGTCTGATCCGCGATGCCACTGATGGTGGAGATGATGGACTCGATGCTCTTGGACTGCTGGTTGAGCTGATCGATCTGCTTGCTGACCTCGTTGACCGAGGTGTTGATGTGGCGGGAGGTATCCAGCACCTTGTCGATGACCTCGCGCCCCTTGGCCGCGCTGGCGACGGTTTCGCTGGCGATGGCGCAGGCCTTCTGGGCCGCCTCCCGGGTGGAGATGGATTTCTCGACCCGCTCTGTGATGTCGCTCGCCAGCTTGATGATCTTCACCACCTTGCCTTCGTGATTGAAGATGGGGTTGTAGGTCGCCTCCAGCCAGATCTTCTCGCCACGATGGCCGAGGCGCATGAAGAGCCCGGACTTGATGTCACCGGAGCCCAGATCTCGCCAGAAGTTCGGGTTTTTCTGATAAAACTCGGGATCGCAGAACTGGCGGTGGTGCTTGCCGACCACCTCCTCCAGCCGGTAGCCGAAGCAGCGCAGGAAATTCTGGTTGGCGGTGATGACGGTGCCATCCGGCTGGAAGTCGATCACCGCAAGGGACTTGTCCAGCGCCGCCAGCAGGGCCTGGGTACGCTCCAGAGAGGATTGCTGCTGGGTCACGTCGGAGGCAACCTTGGCGACCTTGGCCACCTTGCCATCGATCATGATGGGGAAATAGGTGGCCTCCAGCCAGATGGGCTTGCCCGACTTCGACTGACGGATGAAGCGGCCGTTGCGAGAGGTGCCGCCGCGCAGATCCTGCCACAGATTCTCATACTCGCGGGTCTTGACGTCCTCGGGGAAGCAGAGCGCGCTGTGGTGCTTGCCGATCACCTCCTCCCGCCCAAAGCCCACAATGTTGAGGAACAGATCGTTGACGAAGGTGACTATGCCCGCCGGGGTAAACTGAATGAAGGGCACCTGGGACTGGATGGCCTGCTCGAAGGCACTCAATGCCACCACCCTTGCCGCCTGCTCACTCGCTTCCTTGCTGGTCGTATTGTTCCAGAACATATCGGCACTCCTCCATGAGACCTTGAATGACATGCTCAATGCTATCTGAGCAATTTAACAATAGTAACGATCTTCTATGAACCTTAATCGACTCCGGGTTAACTTTTGGTATTTTTTAATTATCACTGTCGATTAATTTAGGGCGCTATCGCCGGTCACCGGGGTAAAGCAGATTTGTTCGGATACGAATGTCAATGACATACACCTCATGATACTGACATGAATGAGTGCCCACTGGCACTGCTTATAAGCACGCCATTTGGGGGGCTCGATAATAAAGTTGTTCGTATGAGGCCTTATGCCCGCTAGCCGAGCCGGCGACGATAATGCAGTGGAGAAGATCCCATATGGGTAGAAAAAAACCGTGAAAATACCGAGAGGGAGGAGAAACGAAGGCGCTCGCTGATATCCTGAACACTCAGGTTGGTTTCGGCCAACCAGAGACAGGCTTTTTTCAGACGCACATTTTTCAATAACTGACTGAGGTTGGTATTTTCCTGATTGAGACGAATATTCAACGTCCAGCGACTCATGCCGACCAGGGTGCAAATATGTTCCATAAAGCTGGCTTCGTCGGCAATGTTATTTTGCTCGATGGCCTCATCGAGCAGGGAATATATCAATGATGAGAACCCTTGCTCATATTCCAGTGCCGCCACCGTTTTCGTTATTTGCCGGTGCTGATTCTGATGGAGCAGCGGTAGATAGCTGTCCACCGGGGCCAGCAGATCGGCCTCCTTGAAGTAGATGACATTGGCATTCTGGCCGAACTGGCAGCGACAGCCGAAGGCATCATCGAGCCGCCTGCTGTCCTTGTCGTCGCTGCCACGCAGGCTCACCGCCGTGCTGGCGGTGGGGGCGTAGAGGCGCACGAGCTCCCTGATCATCCTCAAATTGCCGATGGCGGAGTGATCGCGCAGCAAGGTGTCGGCGTCCTCGACATAGTGGATGGCAAGCTGTCCATCCTCCTGGTGCAGGGTGAACCGATCGCAGTTGCCTATGATGATCCTGTTGCGGATATAGCCGAGCACGGCGTCGCTGGCCGTCTTCTGATTGAGGCAATAACCCACGAGCTCGGGAAACAGTGCATAGGCCTGGTTGATAAGCTGGTCTGGCGAATCATCCTGTGACATCTGTTCCTGCCACAAGTGGTGGTATGCCGCTGTCTCCTTGATGAAGCGCAGGTGTTGTTTATCCGAGAGCCGACCATCGCGCTTATTTATTTCATATTGACTGAGATGACACTGCGATATGATGGCGTCGGTATTGACTCCCTGTTCTTTCAGGAAATAAAGCGTCGATCTGGCGATGATATTTGAAACGCTCTTTCCCATATATGATCCCTCACATCAAGCCTGTTTTTATTGTGCAGACGGCATCCTGCCGCGCTGCGGGATTAAGGCATTTTCCGGGCCTGATATCTGCGCGTCAGGTCAAATGCAGTGAAACTTAACGTCCGTTGTTGTAACCAAATGTAACGCTGTGATGACGGCGGTGATATTGCATGCCGGCACCGCAATGCAAAATAGCCGCACCCCCATGCAAAGCGGGTTCCCTTGCCTTCGCGTTAAGCTGCGCAGGCTATTTCGGCTTGTCCATTCGAATAACGGAATGAAAGGGAATCACATGAAACATAACAATAAGGGCCACCACTGGAGTGGTGTGGCGGTCGCCATCGCGCTGGCGCTGGGCGTGCAGGGGTGTAACGACAACAGTTCAACGGCGAAGACCGAGGTGGTCAAGGACAACGCCTACTACCGGGCGCTGGCGGAAGGCATGGTCCAGAAGATGACCCAGGACGAGCGGCTGGGATTGCTGGTGGGGCCGGGATATGTGTTTGCCAACGGCGCCTTCGTGACCAACCTGGATGCCCTGAACAACCTCAAGGGGGATGTGCCGGGCAGCGTGGGCTACATCAACGGCGTCTATAACGCGGAATCCGGGTTGGACATCGCCGCCAGCAAGCTGGCAGATGGCGCCGCCGGGGTGCGGATAGCGCCGACCCGGGAGGGGGAGTCCGGCACCTTCCACGGCACCGCCTTCCCGGTGGGCACCCTGCTGGCCTCGACCTGGGATGCGGATCTGGTCAAACGGGTGGGGGCGGCCATCGGCAACGAGATCAAGGAGTACGGGTTGGATGTCTGGCTCGCCCCCGGCATGAACATCCAGCGCGACCCGCTCAACGGGCGCAGCTTCGAATACTTCTCGGAAGATCCTTTGGTCTCCGGGGTGATGGGGGCCGCCGAGGTGGCGGGGGCCCAGGCCCAGGGGGTGGGTACCACCATCAAGCACTTCATCGCCAACAACGCCGAGACCTCGCGCTCCATCGTGGACAACATCATCTCGCCGCGGGCCATCCGTGAGATCTACCTGCGGGGCTTCCAGTACGCCGAGGAGCACGCCAATCCCTGGGCGGTGATGACCGCCATGAACAAGGTCAACGGCACCTATACCGGGCAGTGGGCGGATCTCAATACCCGGGTGCTGCGCGATGAGTGGGGCTTCGAAGGCTTCGTGATGAGCGACTGGTGGTCGGGGGATGGTCACTATGCGGACATGATCAACTCCGGCAACGATCTGATTGAGCCGGGTGGCCCGGCGCTGCCCTATGGCTACGGTGACGCCCTGACCGGTTTGCAGGAGGCCTATGCCGCCGGCAGCCTGAGCGCCGATACCATCACTCAGGGGGCGGTGCGGATCCTGACCCAGGTGCTGAAGATGCCCTCGAATCAGGGCTATGTGGCGACCAATGCCCCGGATCTGGCGAGCCATGCGATCCTGTCCCGCCAGGCAGCCAGCGACGGCATGGTGCTGCTGAAGAACCATCAGGCCAGTTTGCCGTTGGCCGGGGGCAGCAAGGTCGCCTCCTTCGGGATCACCCAGATCAATACCTTGAAGGGCGGCGCCGGCAGCGGGGACGTGAACGCGGCCTACACCGTCAACGTGGCGGACGGGTTGGCCAAGCAGTTCAGCCTGGATACCGGGCTTGCGGACTTCTATCGCACCTTCTTCGAGCAGAACAAGACGTCGAGCGACTTTGGTGGCATTTCCACCGTCGTCAGTTGCCCGGAGCCGGCGCTGAGCCAGAGCGAGATCGCGGCCTATGCCGCCAGCAATGACGTCGCCGTCATCACCCTGGGGCGCATCTCGGCCCAGGGGCAGGATCGCCAGAATGCGAAGGGGGACTATCTGCTCTCCGATGTGGAGCAGAGCCTCATCGACAACGTCAGCACCGCCTTCCACGGGCTGGGCAAGAAGGTGGTGGTGGTGCTCAACACCGGCGGCGTGATGGACACCAGCGCCTGGCAGGACAAGGTGGATGCCATCCTGCTCGCCTACATGCCGGGGCAGGAGGCGGGCCATGCGGTGGCGGACTTGCTGTCCGGGGTCGTCAACCCCAGCGGCAAGCTGACCCAGACCTTCCCGGCCAGCTACCAGGATGTGCCCTCGTCTGCGGGCTTCCCGGGCACGGATACCGACGGGGATGGCAAGGTCGACACCCACTACTACAACGAGGGCATCTATGTCGGCTATCGCTACTACGCGACCTTCGGCAAGGGGGTGAATTATCCCTTCGGCCACGGCCTCTCCTACACCCAGTTCGACTACAAAAATACGGCGATACAGAGTAATACGCTGGCTTCAGCAGGCGGGAAAGTGACCCTGACTACCACCGTCTATAACAGTGGCAGCGTCTCTGGCAGAGAGGTGGCCCAGGTCTATGTGGCGGCCCCGGCGGGAACCCTGGGCAAACCGGCCATCGAGCTCAAGGCCTTTGCCAAGACCAAGCTGTTGCCGGCGGGGGCCAGCGAGACCCTGAGCTTCGAGATCCCGGCCAGCTGGCTCGCCAGCTTCGACAACGCCAACAACGAGTGGATCATCGAGCCCGGTACCTACAAGCTCTATGTCGCCCCCTCTTCCGAGGTGGCGGCCATAGCGCCGCAGAGCTTTACGGTGAGCAGCAAGTTGGTGGTCAGCAAGACCACGCCGGGGGCGCTGGCGCTGCCGGCCGGGGTGACGGAGGCCTCTTTCGAAACGCAGTATTGAGCGGAAAATAGTGGGGGAGCCTTGGCTCCCCCTTTTCATGTCAGCTTGATCGTCACAATCCCGGCGTCTGGTCGGCGGGTGAGCCTATTTCTTCTGCTGCAGGGTCGAGATCTGCTTGTTCAAGGCCTCCACGTCGCTTTGATACTGGCGGGTGGCGGCCTTCATCTCGGCGGCGGAGCGCGGTCCTTTGCCATCGCCAGTCTGGGATGGGGTGACGCCCGTCAACTGGTCGTTGTATCTGGTTATCTCGCCGTTCATCTTCTGCTTTTTGGCCTCCACCTCGGCGTGAAGGGCGGCCAGCTCGCGCTGTTTCAGACTGGTGGCGAGATCTTTTTCAATCGCCTGGGTCTGCTTGCTGGCCTCTGCCACCGCCTCTGCCGGTGGGGTGTAGATCCGCAAGTCCATGGGCTTGGCGTCGCCGGTACAGGGGATATCGCTGAAGGTGACCTTGCCATTGACGGTGCATTGGTAGACACCGGCCTGGAGTGACAAAGGGGTGGCGACGATCAGGGTACCAAGGCAGAGGGCCAGGGCGCGTGACATAGATTCCTCCTTGAATCCTATTCCTGCACGGGAGTTCGAGGGGCCGAAAGCTTCCTCGAAGACTGCCAACAAGGTGGGGTCTTTGAAACAATAGTCTCTTCATCGAGCCACTTCATTTCAAATCGCGCATTGGGCCGCTGCGCCGTCATTCAGGGTCGCCACTTAGGCCCCGGAGGCGGGATCCCCCGCCGGTTTTCCCCGCGCCTCAACACATCAGAGCACCAAACTGGGCCACAATGAGGTATCTTATGCCCCGATTTCATCCATTAAACGGTGTCGAGACCCAAAATGATTATAAAACCCAAGGTTCGCGGCTTTATCTGCACCACCACTCACCCGGTCGGTTGTGAAGCCAATGTTCGTCGCCAGATTGCGTACACCCAGGCTCAGGGCACCATAGATAATGGTCCCAAGAAGGTACTGGTGATCGGCGCCTCCACCGGCTACGGCCTGGCCTCGCGCATTGCCACCGCCTTTGGCTCAGGTGCTGCCACCATAGGTGTCTTCTTCGAGAAGCCGAGCTCCGAGACCAAGACGGGCTCTGCCGGCTGGTACAACTCCGCCGCCTTCGACAAGGCCGCCAAAGAGGCCGGCCTGTACGCGAAAAGCGTCAACGGCGATGCCTTCTCCAACGAATGCCGTGCCAAGGTGATCGAGCTCATCAAGGCCGATCTGGGACAAATCGATCTGGTGGTCTACTCCCTGGCCTCCCCGGTGCGCAAGATGCCGGATACCGGTGAAGTGGTGCGCTCCGCTCTGAAGCCCATCGGCGAGACCTACACCACCACCGCCATCGATACCAACAAGGATCAGATCATCACCGCCACCGTCGAGCCGGCGAATGAAGAAGAGATCGCGAACACCATCACTGTCATGGGCGGTCAGGACTGGGAGCTGTGGATGGCGGCCCTGCGTGATGCGGGCGTGCTGGCAGACGGCGCCAAGTCCGTTGCCTACTCCTACATCGGCACCGATCTGACCTGGCCCATCTACTGGCATGGCACCCTGGGCCGCGCCAAGGAAGACCTGGACCGCGCCGCCAGCGCCATCCGTGGCGACCTGGCCGGCAAGGGCGGTACCGCTCACGTGGCCGTGCTGAAATCCGTGGTGACCCAGGCCTCCAGCGCCATCCCGGTGATGCCGCTCTACATCTCCATGGCGTTCAAGATCATGAAGGAGAAGGGCATCCACGAGGGTTGCATGGAGCAGGTCTATCGCATGCTGCGCACCCGCCTCTATGGCGAGGAGCTGGCGCTGGACGAGCAGGCCCGCATCCGCATGGACGACTGGGAGCTGCGTGACGACGTGCAGCAGACCTGCCGCGATCTCTGGCCCTCCATCACCACCGAGAACCTGTCCGAGCTCACCGACTACACCGGCTACAAGCAGGAGTTCCTGCGCCTGTTCGGTTTCGGTCTGGACGAGGTGGACTACGATGCGGACGTGAATCCGGACGTGCGCTTCGACGTGGTCGAGCTCTGATCCTGACTCAAATGAAAAAGGGCCCCGCGGGGCCCTGTTTTTTTATCCAGAATTCTGCCTTATCAAGAAATTTTATTATCCGCGATCACCTTTTTCCGATATCAAAACCGCTAGTCTTGCGCTGATCGGATCACATGACGGCCTTGCCGAGGAACGGACACTATGACCAGCCCACATGCGGCGCCCAAGAAGCGCCAACTCCCCACCGTATACACCCTGCTGTTTATCATCATCGCCCTGATGGCCACCCTCACCTGGGTGCTGCCGGCGGGCAAGTACAACTATGTCACCGCCAAGAGCCAGCAGCCGATCGCGGCGGCGGCCGTGGCCGACTACAGCGGCGACGAGCGGCTGTTGCCGGTGCCCGGCAGCTATACCGAGCTGCCTTCTCACCCGCAGGGGGTGTTCGATGTGCTCAAGGCTCCCATTCAGGGCTTCCACAAGGCGGCCGACGTGGCGCTGTTCGTGCTCATCATCGGCGGCTTCCTGGCGGTGACCATGCACAGCGGCGCGCTGGATGCCGGGGTCGGGGCCATAGTCCGTGCCTTCGCCGGCCGTGAGCGGCTGTTGATCCCGGTGCTGATCGCGCTCTTTGCCCTCGGTGGCTCCACCTTCGGCATGGCGGAGGAGACGGTGGCCTTCTGGGCGCTGATCGTGCCGGTCATGATGGCGGCGGGCTTCGATCGCATGGTGGCGGCGGGGATCATACTGCTCGGCTCCGGGGTCGGGGTGCTGGCCTCCACCGTCAACCCCTTCGCCACCGGCATCGCCTCCGGTTTTGCCGGCATCCCCATCGGTGAGGGGATTGGGCTGCGGGTCATCCAGTGGCTGCTGCTGGTGATCTTCGCCTCCTGGTTCGTGATGCGTTATGCCAAGCAGGTGCAGCAGGACAGGGGGAATTCTGTGTTGGCCGACATCCAGTACGACGACGAATTCTCCCAGATGAAGCGCAGCGACTCGGCCTTCAGCGGTAAACAGAAACTCACCATGCTGGTGTTCTTCGGCACCTTCCTGCTGATGATCTATGCGGTGGTGCCCTGGGCGGATCTGGGGATCGATTTTCTGCCGACCCTGGGCTGGTGGTTCGATGAGCTCTCCACCCTGTTCTTCAGCGCCTCCATCCTGATCGCCCTCATCAACCGGATGCCGGAGTCCAACTATGTGGCTACCTTCCTGGAAGGGGCGCGGGATCTCATCGGGGTGGCGCTGGTGGTGGCGGTGGCGCGCGGCATCTATGTGGTGATGGAGCAGGGCGTCATCATCGACAGCATACTGCACTGGGCCGAGGGACTGGTGACCGGGCTCTCCTCCTCGGTGTTCATCCTGATGGCCTATCTGGTGCACATCATCCTGAGCTTCTTCATCCCCTCGACCTCGGGGCTGGCGACCGTTTCCATGCCGCTGATGGGGCCCCTCGCGGACTTCTCCGGCATCTCCCGGGATCTGGTGATCACCGCCTATCAGTCGGCTTCCGGCTGGATCAACCTGTTCGCCCCCACCGCCGCTCATCTGGTGGCCGGGTTGGCGCTGGCCAAGATCCCCTACGAGCGCTTCGTGCGCTGGGTGCTGCCCTTCATCATCGGGGTGGTGCTCATCACCATGGGGGTGCTGGTGGTTGGCGCCCTGCTGCACGGCTGATGGCTCAAGAAACAAACGACAGGCAACAAAAAGGCTCCCGCGGGAGCCTTTTTCATGGTGTTGGCAGTGCTTACTGCTTGTAGTTCTTGAGGAAGCGGGCGAGGCGGCCGATGGCATCCTCCAGCTCCTCCTCCCTGGGCAGGAATGCCAGGCGGAAGTGGTCCGGCGCGGGCCAGTTGAAGCCGGTGCCCTGCACCAGCAGCAGTTTCTCTTGCTGCAGCAGATCGAACACCATCTTCTGATCGTCGCGAATGTCGTACACCTTGGGATCCAGGCGCGGGAACAGGTAGAGCGCCCCCTTGGGCTTGACGCAGGAGACACCGGGGATGGCGTTGATAAGCTCCCAGGCCTTGTCTCGCTGGCGCCGCAACCGGCCGCCCGGCAGGATCAGTTCGTTGATGCTCTGGTAGCCACCGAGCGCCGCCTGAATGGCGTGCTGCATCGGCACGTTGGAGCAGAGCCGCATGGAGGCCAGCATCTCCAGCCCCTCGATATAGCCTTTGGCGCGGCCCTTGGGCCCGGTGATGACCATCCAGCCCTGGCGGAAGCCACAGGCACGGTACGCCTTGGAGAGGCCGTTGAAGGTCACCACCATGACGTCGTCGCACTGGGTGCAGACGCTGGTGTGGGCGATGTCGTCGTAGAGGATCTTGTCGTAGATCTCGTCGGCGAAGATGATGAGGTTGTGCTGGCGGGCGATCTCGATCAGCTCCAGCTGGAATTCGCTGCCGTAGACGGCGCCGGTCGGGTTGTTCGGGTTGATCAGCACCAGGCCGCGGGTGCGCGGGGTGATGCGGGCGCGGATATCGTCCAGATCCGGATACCAGTCGGCCCCTTCGTCGCAGCGATAATGCACAGCATGACCACCGGAGAGGGTGATGGCCGCAGTCCACAGCGGGTAGTCGGGGGAGGGCACCAGCATCTCGTCGCCGTTGTTGAGCAGCGCCTGCATGGCCATGACGATGAGTTCGCTCGCGCCGTTGCCGATGTAGATGTCATCGATATCGACCTTGCGCATCCCCTTCTGCTGGTAATACTGCATCACCGCCTTGCGGGCGGAGAAGAGCCCCTTGGAGTCGCAGTAGCCCTGGCTCTGGGGCATGTTGAGGATCACATCCTTGATGAGTTCCTCGGGGGCATCGAAACCGAATGGCGCCAGATTGCCGATGTTGAGCTTGAGAATGCGGTGGCCTTCGTCTTCGAGACGGCGGGCCTCTTTATGCACCGGGCCGCGAATGTCATAGCAGACATCGTCGAGCTTGTGCGACTTGTCGATAGTGAACATGGTGAGCGTGATTCCTTCCCCTGGGGGCGCGTTGGCAAAAAGCGTTTTTTAGTATCAAATTTCTCTACCCCTATTCTTCACAGAATTGAATGCTAGAACAATCTAATTTATGGAATAAATCCCTGATATTAACCCCTAAAACAGGGTTGCCAATCTGTTAAATTCAGCAGGATCGTTTGCCTGTTTCGCAAGAAACCAGTGAAAGATGAGGGTCAGCTTCATAAAGCCGCAGGAGTGTATTGAAATACTCCCCCCATCTGGCACGATTGGCTGGGCTGAGAAACGCCCGCCAGCCCCCCTTATCGGCCCGGCCAGCTCCGCGTCCGGTGGTCTTTCATCCCGTTTCGAGGCTTTGTCATGCACGCACCCACACCCGGTCGCTATCGCCACTTCAAGGGAGGGCACTATCGAGTGCTCACCCTGGCCCTTCACACCGAAACCCAGGAGCAACTGGTCATCTATCAGTCCGAGCAGGACGACATCGTCTATGCCAGGCCCGTCGCCATGTTCATGGAGTGGATTGAGCATCAGGGGGCCGTGGTGAGCCGCTTCACGCCGGTGGCAGACTGAGCCTGCTGCTGTGCTCACCATAAAAAAAGGCGCCATCAGGCGCCTTTTTTGTCTGCAACGAATGCCGGGATCAGAGACCCAGATTGGCCCTGGCATAGGCCTCGAAGTCGGTGCAGCCGCCGATGTGCTGCTCGTCCAGGAAGATCTGCGGCACAGTAGTGACCGGCTTGCCCGCCTTGACGGCCAGATCGTCCTTGGTCAGCCCTTCGGCGTTGATGTCCACGTAGCGGAATTCGAAGTCATCGCGCTCCTCGGTCAACTGCTCGGCGATCTGCTTGGCACGGACACAGTAGGGGCAACCCGGGCGACCAAAAATTTCTACAAACATCGTTTCTCTCCGTTAAATGAAGCCGTGATATGAAGCGCTGCAATGAGGCTGGCGACAGCATAGCCCCGCCTCAGGGTTCGTTAAAGTGGAAAATGGCGGGCACCCAGGCCCGAGTTTATTGTTCGGCGATCTGGATCGGCTGCTGCTGATAGATGCTCTCCAGCACGCCTTTCTCGAACACTGTCCTGGGTATGGAGGCCGCCTTGCGGGCAAGGCGGCAGTCTGTGGTTATTGTTCGGCGATCTGGATCGGCTGCTGCTGATAGATGCTCTCCAGCACCCCCTTCTCGAATACTGTCCAGGGCCAGGGGGCCTTGCTGGCGCGGAAGCGCTCGTGGGTGGCCGGATCCTGGGACAGGCCGCGCTGGAACATCACGAAGGCCTTGCGCTGGCCGCCCGCGGTGTCGATGAAGCCGGCGAGGTTGGAGGTGCCGGTGATGGTCCCCGTCTTGGCGTGTACCTTGTTCTTCATCATGGGGGCGGTGACGCTGCGGCGCCAGGCCAGGGTGCCGTCCACCTGGGAGCTTGGCAGCAGCTTGATGAAGTCGAGCTGGGCGTCGTTCTTCTGGATGAAGGTCAGCACGGAGAGCATCTGGCGGGCGCTGATGAGATTGTGGGCGGAGAGGCCGGAGCCGTCGGCCAGGGTGGCGTTGCCGAGATCGATGCCGTTCTTGGTCAGGATGGCGCGCACCGCCATGGTGCCGCTGCGATAGCTGCCCGGCTTGTTGTAGTAGTGACGGCCGACGGTCTTCAAGAAGGTATCGGCGTAGAGGTTGTCCGATTTCTTCAGCATCTTGGAGAGCATCACCGGCAGGGAGACGGAGTAGTGAGTCGCCAGGGTCTGTGCGCCCACCGGCGCCTGATGAGTGACCCGCAGCAGGCCGTCGTGGCTGATGCCGGCGCGGTTCATGGCCCAGCGGATGTTGTCCCAGCCCCAGGCTTCCACGTCGTGGATGGCGAAGCGCAGACCCTGCGGCTCCTTGTTCGGGGTGATGCAGCCCTTGAGCTCGTAGAAGTTGCCCTTGGCCATGTCCACTTCCAGGGCGCAGAACTGGCGCGCCATGTCGGCATAGCTCATCACCTCCACGTTGTCGGCGCCGATGCCGATGGGCACGCCGGTGGCCACGTTGCCCACCGCCGGTTTGCCAATCTGGGTGGCGGTGACGGTGCCGTAGGCGCAGTTCTTGTCGATGATGACCGAGGAGACCGGGGCCGCGAAGCAGAGGGTCTGATCCCCCCAGGACCAGCCGTTGCCGCGCTCGTAGCCGTTGTAGGCGCCGGTGTTGACGTAGACATTGCCCTTGATGCGGGTCAC
>NZ_CDDF01000010.1:48218-69297 GCF_000819865.1 Aeromonas eucrenophila | reverse complement strand
GCGGGGCGGCCGCTGAACAGGTTGGTCAGCGCGGTGTGATGACCCCATTCGGCGTGGAGCGCGGCGCGGTGCAGGGCAGAGGTCGTCGCCTCAGTGCTGCAGAGGAAGGCCGTGCCCATCTGCACGGCGCTCGCCCCCAGCGCAAGGGCGGCCCGGATCCCCTTGCCATCGACTATGCCCCCCGCCGCTATGACTGGCAGGTTCACCGCCTGCACTATTTGCGGCAGCAGAGTGAAGGTGCCTTGTTGCAGGCTGAGATCGTCCGAGAGGAAGTGACCGCGGTGCCCCCCCGCCTCCAGCCCCTGGGCGATGATGGCATCGGCGCCATGCGCGCTAAGCCAGCGCGCCTCTGCCACCGTCGTCGCGCTGGCCAGCACCTTGGCGCCCCAGGCCTTCACACTCTCGAGCAAGGCGGGAGCGGGCAGGCCGAAATGGAAGCTGACCACGGCGGGTTTGAACTCGGCCAGGATGGCGGCATGTTCTGCATTGAAGGGGGCGCGGCTCGGGGCACTCAAGCTGGCATCGGCCGCGAGTCCCAGCTCGGCATAGTAAGGTGCCAGTGTCTGTCGCCAACGGCGCTCTTCGGCGGGATCCAGATCCTGCTGATGGTGACAGAAGAAGTTGATGTTAAAAGGCCCTGGACCACTTTCCCCGAGCAGGGTCAGAGAGCGCCGCAGCTCGGCGGAACTGAGCATGGCGGCGGGCAGGGAGCCCAGCCCACCGGCGGCGCTGACCGCCAGCGCAAGCTTGTAGTCTTGAACCCCTGCCATGGGGGCCTGAATGATGGGATAGCGAAGCCCGAGTTGGTCAAGCAGCGTCATGCTCCGCCCTCTGCCTGCCCTGCCGACACGGCCTCTTCTATATAGTCGCGCGCCATGACGATGGCCCCCTCGACGGCAACCCGCGCCTGCGGGCTGTTCTGCCAGCAGGTCGAGCCCAACATGCTGGCCACCAGCCGAACTATCTGGCCGGTGTCGGCCTCCGCCAGCTCGCGCAGGCTATGGTAGCCGAGCTGTTCGAGCCGGCCGATGACGGTGGGCCCGACACCCTTCACCCCGAGCAGCAAGGCCCTCTCCTTCGCCGGGAACTGTTTCATCTCAGTCATTCATCGCCTCCCTGTGTCATGACACTGCTTATCTCTCTGCCTGTCTCGACGGCTAACTATCAAAACCGCTGTTTAACGCACATTTCTTAGCAGGAAATTCGGTTGACCGCAGGAGCGTGACTCTCGCTTGCGCATCTCGTCGGAGCAGGGCACGGCGTCGCGCCCATTCTTGTCGATGCAGACATAGATCTCCCGCAGGAAACGTCCGCCGTCGGCGCAGGCCAGGGTGATGCTCCCCTTGGACAGCCAGGGGTTGGCATCCACCAGATCCTGCTTGAGTTGATCTCGGCTCTTGCGCAGCGGCTCGGCCGGGGACTGATAGGCAGCAGGCACTGTGACCTTCTCACGCAGGGTACTGGCCAATTGATGGAACTGCGCCTGGTCGAGGCCGGAGCAGGTGCCGTGCTTCTGCCATTCGTGGCCATAGAGGAAGCGGCTGGGATAGAGTCCGGCAAACTCGCGCTCCATGGCGGGATCCAGCCGCTCGGTGCCGCAATCACTCGGGTAGCCGCGCTGATATTGCGGCCAGAGGCCGTGCAGCACGAATCCCAGCGGTCGGCTGCACTGCTCCCGATCCCCCGGTTTGACGGCGCAGTGCTGGGGCGACCAGGAGAGCGCCAGCGCATAGTAATCAAACTCCCCGACCCGCCCCTTGGCCTGCACCGCCGAGATCCCCAGCAGGGCTCCCATCAGGAGCACCATCATCTGCTTCATCCATCTACCTCCTCACGTCTCGTGGTTCACCTTGGCAAGGCTGAACGCCCCCAGAACCGAGTCCCATGTTCCCACCGATGGGACCCGAAAAACAACCATCTGAAATGTCCCTACTTATACTGGGTCAGACCAGTAAAGGGTTTCCCCTGCCGGATCAGAGGCGTAAGCTGACTCTCCGGCGAGCCCCTGCGTCCCGCCACCCTATCCCCGAATTCAGCTGCAACAGGACGTAACATGATCCGCAAGAATCCCTCAGGTCACCTGCCCGTCATCCACGAATCCGCCTATATCGACAAGACCGCTATCATCTGCGGCAAGGTGATCATCAAGGAAAACGTGTTTGTCGGCCCCTACGCCGTGATCCGCGCCGACGAGGTTGACGAGACCGGTGACATGGAGCCCATCGTCATCGGCGCCAACTCCAACATCCAGGACGGCGTGGTGATCCACTCCAAGTCCGGCGCCGCCGTGACCATAGGCGAGTTCAGCTCCATCGCCCACCGCAGCATAGTGCACGGCCCCTGCGAAGTGGGAAACCGGGTCTTTATCGGCTTCAACAGCGTGCTGTTCAACTGCCACATCGGCGAAGGCTGCGTGGTGCGCCACAACTCGGTCGTCGACGGCTGCGATCTGCCCGCCGGCTTCTACGTGCCCTCCACCACCCGTATCAACCAACAGAGCGATCTGGCCGAGATCCCGCGGGTCACCGTGGATGCCACCGAGTTCTCCGAGGACGTGGCCCACACCAATATCGATCTGGTCAAGGGTTACAAGGCGCTCTCCAACGAGTTCTAAGTTCCTCCTTATATAAGAACGAAAAAACGGGCGCCTGGGCGCCCGTTTTTATTGCGGTTTTTATTGCGGTTTTTATTGCGATAGAGGAGTGCTAGCGCGCTAGATGGCCCGCACACAGGCAGCAGCATGGGCCTCTGCCGGCACATCGGTGAGGGGCTCGCCGGTGCCCAGATCGAGCAGGGGCGCCTCGCCGTCGCCATTGCTGGCGTCGCTGCTCCAGAAGCGGCTGTAGAGCGGCCAGCCCTTGTCGGTCAAGAGCTTCATCTCCTCACCGCCCTGGTGATGGGCGGCGAACAGGCCCGCCAGCTCCTGGGCCGTCGGCAGGCGCCAGTCGTCATGACCACGGGCCACCAGCTGCTGGCAATAATCGCGCGCCCGCTGCTGGCTCATCATCGCGTAGTTGGCGCTGAAGGGGTTGTAATCCCCGTCCTCGTCGTTCGCAACGTCGTCATAGGTAATCTTCAGGCGATCCGCCTCGCTCTGGGTCAGCGGGCAGACGAAGGAGAGCTTGCCCGCCGCAAGCTCTGGCTGATGACAACCCTGGCTGAAGTCCGGCTCGGCATCCACCACCTGCACTCGTACCGCCAGGGTACGGCCACCGGCGCTGACCCGCACGCGGGCCGGGCCGACGGCGAGGCCGCTGACCATCCCCTGTCCATCGACCCTCGCCAGCTCGGGCAACTCGCTGGACCAGGTTGCCGGCTCGGTGAGCTGCGCCAGGGAGCCATCGCTCAGGCGCAAGGCCAATTGCAGGGCCAGGGTACGGCCGACCTCCAGCTGAGGCAGGGCCGGTGTCACCACCAGATCGATCGGAATGGCGCCGACCGGGCGGGCGTCATCCACCTTGCTCAGGCCCAGCTCGGCGACGCTGGCCGGGGTGCGCCTCGGCTCGGCGGAGGCGCCGCGCAGGAACTCGCCGATGGCGTCCAGCTCATCGTTGGTCAGACCCAGGGCATGCAGGTGATCGGAGGCCTTGGGGAAGAAGGGATCGTGCTGATCCGCTCCGGTCGGGAAGCCGACCCCACTGCTCCACTTGGTGACGCCGAAGTTGTACATGGCCACCACCCCCTGTACAGATCCGCCGAGGCGCTGGGCCAGGATAGGGAAGACGCCGTTGTGCATATAGGGGCCGGTGAAGGCCACGTCTCGCAGGCTCGGGGTCTTGAACAGCCCCATGTCCGCCTGCTGGCGGGTCTGCAGGAAACGACCCCTGTCTTCCAGGTTACGGCCGTAATAGGTCAGCCCCACGCTCTCGAACTGATGCTGGCTCAGCAGGGGGCCCGAGTGGCAGTTCATGCAACGGCCATCGGTCCTGAACAGGTGCATGCCCCACAGCGCCTTGTCGCTGAGGGCCTGGGCATCCCCCTTGACGAAGCGCTCCAGCGGGCTCGGGCTGCTGATGATGGTGCGCTCGAAGGTCGCGATGGCCTTGGCGACCCGATCCAGGGAGATGTGATCGTCCCCGAAGGCCGTGGCGAAGGCCGCCGGATAATCCGGGCTGGCTCGCAGCCGCACCAGCAGCTCGTCGTGATCCAGCGCCATCTCCACGGGGTTGTTGATGGGGTGCAGGGACTGCTCCTCCAAAGAGCCGACCCGACCATCCCAGAACTGGGTGCTGCTGTAGGCGGCATTGAGGATGGTCGGCGCGTTGCGGGTGCCCTTCTGGCCGAGATGACCGACCGAGACGCTCAGGCCATCGCTCCAGCCTTTCTGGGGATCGTGACAGCTGGCGCAGCTGATGTCGCGGGCCTGGGAGAGCTGCTTGTCGAAGAACAGCTGCTGACCCAGCACCACCTTGGCGCGGCTGTAGGGATTGTCGGCCGGGAAGGACACCGCAGGCATGGCCCCGAGCTCCTGCCACTGCACGCCTTCGTCCACATTGGCGGCGGGCCACTGGCTGCTATCGCCGGCGTATTGCGCCCGCAACGCCGCCAGATCCGGCATGACGCCGTCGCGCACCACAGAGGGGCGCACCGGGTAGAGGGCGAGCGCATACCAGAGCAGGCTGCCCTCCCCCTCGTCGAGCCAGCTGCGGGTCTGCGGCTGGTAGAGTCGCTCCTTAGCGCCATCCTGCAGCCAGATCTGCTGGGGCAAGGCGATAGCGAAGGTATGGGGATAACGCCAGCCCTGCTTGTCGGTGGTGAGCAGGCGCTCGAACTCCACCAGGGTCGGCAGGCGCCAGCCGGTCTGACCACAGTCGGTCGGGCGCTGCAACAGCATATCTCTGGGAGTCGCCGCCGAGCTCATAAAGCCCTTCCCCGGCAGCCAGTATTGGCTGCCCTTGACCCCGGAGACGCTGCGCACGTCGTGCAGACAGTGCCAGGCGCCCTGGGTCAGCAACTTGCCCTGTTCATCCAGTCGCAACAGTTCGGCGGTCTCCGGCTCCCCAGGGATCACGGGCTTGGTTGGATAGAGCGCAAGCTGGGCGGCCTGGATCGCGGCCTCGTTGGTGCGGCGATACCAGCTGCGGGCGGCACTGTCCCCCCGCAGCGCCAGCAGCATCTGCCAGCTGTCGGGATAGTTGAGCTCGGCCCCCAACCGCTGGGCCCGCAGCAGGGTGGCGTAGTCCTGAATGGCAGCCTGTTGCTGCAGGCGGATCTCGCTGCCCTGCCCCCATTCGCTGGCATCGAGTGCCCCGTCACCATTGCGATCGCTGAGCAGGAAGAGGGCAGTCTCCTCCTCATCCAGTCGCAGTGTCGGCGCGGCGGCGCGGCGAGCCCGATTGTCACCGGCGGCCAGGTCGGCCACCAGGGCACTGCTGGCCCGCAAGATGTAGCCATCCTGCTCACCGCTGAGTTCGAGGGGCGCACTCAACAACAGGCCGGCGGGCAGAGTCAGGGTCGTATCGCCCTGACCGCTCAGGGTCACGGAGCTGCCTATTCCGGTGGCGCGCTGGCGCAGGCTCAGGGTCGCCCCCGGCGCCAACCGGTCACCCAGATCGATGGCGAGGGTCAGATCGGCGCGAGTGTGGGTCTGCAGCGGTGGCTCGACGGGTGGGGTGACGATCGGCGGTGTGACGATCGGCGGATCGATGACAGGCGGAATGACGACGGGAGGCTCGACGACAGGCGGCACGGGATTGGAGCCGTCGCTGCTGTTGTCGTTGCAAGCGGTCAGGGCCAGCAAGCTGGCCAGCAGTAATATGGGTTTCATCTTGTGGTTGCGGTGGGCAGACAGGCCGGCGATTATCTACTTAAATACCAATCGTTATCAATTGCATTCAGTTAATGTTCATTTTGATAACAACTGCCACCAGCAACCCCTTGCCAACAGATGACGAGAGGGCCGGCACCTGCGGGTACCGGCCCTCTCCCACCCTAGCCTCGGCTCTAGAGCCCACTCAGGCAAGCATCGTTAACACTTCTTCAGGCTGACATGCCAGTTGGCACCTGACTGCACCTGATGCTTGGCGGCGAAGCTGTCCATGTTGAGCGCCACCGACACCTGCAACAGGCTGTTGAGGTAGATGAGCGGCTGCCCCTCAGGCACGTCGCCGAAGCTGCTGACGTAGGGGGCCTTGCCCTCGTACTTCTGCACGTCTCCTTCGCTTATCTTGAAGCAGGCCTGGTCCCCCTTGTTGATCCCCGCCTTGGCGAGCAGAGTCTCGTCGATGTTGGTCCAGACGTTGCCGTACTGCACATCCAGGATGGGGATGGTGCCCTTGAGGGTGCCATCGGCCTCGGCCAGCGCCGGTTGGTAGGGAATGGTCACCACCTCGGCGGGCAGCAGCGGCCCCACTTGCTCGTAGCTGATGGTGCCGGAGGCGAGCCGCGCCCCGGTATAGGCGTAAACGTCGCGGCCGTGGAAGGTATAAGACTTCTCGGAGCCCTTGAGGCGATTGAGTTTCTCGTCGATCTGACGCACCGCCTCGATGCCGAAGTGCTCGGCCACCAAGGTCAAAGTGCCGTTGTCCGGCGAGACGATGTAGTGACCGCTCTTGGTCTTGAGCACCACTGAGTGGCGCGCCGTGCCCACCCCCGGATCCACCACGCTCACGAATACCGTGCCCTTGGGCCAGTAGTTGATGGTCTGATAGAGGCGGTAGGAGGCTTCCCAGATGTTGTAGGCCGGGATCTCGTGGGTCAGATCGTAGAGCGGCAGGGTGCGGTCCACCCCGAAGGCGACCCCCTTCATGGCCGACACGGCGCCATCCTTGAGGCCAAAGTCGGTCTGAATGACCAACGCCTCGTTGGCGAAGGCGCTACCAGCCAGCAGCGAGAGGGTGAGCGCGAGCACGCGGGGAGCGGTGCGAATATCCATATCGAAACTCCTTGGGGACAGATGAAAAGCAGAGATAGCCATTTAGACATCCAGAATGCCATTAACTCTGTTCTTTGCAAGCCCCAAGACCCGAATGGGGGAAAGCGCTCGCCTGCGCCCCCGAACGGGTGTATCCATGGGGCTGTATCGAGAATTGAAACGAGGAGTGGTGATGACAGAGCGACAAGCCCCCAGGCTCTCCCTGATCCTGGGTGAGCAGGCGAGCCGATTGGAGATCCTCCGGCAGGATGGCTCGCGTGACACCTACCCGCTGGCCTTTGGTCTGGATGCCATGACGCCGGGCCCCTTTCGCCGGGATCCGCCGACCGCAATGGAGCTGGAGCAGGCCATCATGGTGGTGGAGGATGTGCTGATGCCGCTGGCGGCCCAGATCCCGCCCCACCAGCAACTGACCCTGCACAGCCCCGTCCAACTGGCCGGAGCCCTCGGCAGTCATGAACTGAGCCGGGAGAGCGTCGAGCAACTGTTCGGCCAGTTTGCCGCCATGGTCGAAGGGGATCCGCTGGCGGCGGCCAACCTGCCCAAGGCGCGCCACTTCGCCGCCACCCTGCTGATCCTGCGCGAATGGATGCACCATCTGGATGCCCAGCGGGTCGTGCTGGCCAATCACTGACATTCTCTCGCTGACGCCGAGGATCCAACCCTGAGCGATCACATCATTCGCTCATCTCCCCCTGACCACTGCAACCTGCACCGAGCCGGCCCCACCAGGCCGGCTTTATCTCTTGAAGGAGTACCAACCTGATCGATCGCAGGCCCACGGGATGTATTTCATGGCCGGAAGCAGGAAATCGTTTGTAGTGATAAAACCAATCCACTCTGTTTTACATCTTTAGACGACAGCACACTGAGTGCGTGGTTTTTAAGCTAAGAATCCCCCCATTCGGGGGCCTTTATTCGCGATGATAAGTGCTAGAGTCTGCCGTTGTTTTTCCTTAAATAACGGGATGTTATATGAAGAAGTTAGTTGTTTCATATAGTTTAATATTGATAACAAGCTTATTGGCCGGTTGTGCCAGTGAATCCTCTCGCTCACTGGAAGTGCCAAAGGTCGCTTCCTACCAGAGCCACTACCAAGGTGTGCGCAGCCCGATCGCTGTCGGCAAGTTTGACAACCGCTCCAGCTACATGCGTGGCATTTTCTCCGATGGCGTGGATCGACTTGGCAGTCAGGCGAAAACTGTTCTGATCACTCACCTGCAGCAAACTGGCCGCTTCAGCGTGCTGGATCGCGACAATATGGATGAAATCAAGGCAGAAGCCGGGATCAAGAAACAATCTCAGGCACTCAAGGGAGCCGACTACGTGGTAACCGGTGATGTGACCGAGTTTGGCCGCAAGGAAGTCGGCGACCACCAGCTGTTTGGCATTCTGGGCCGCGGTAAGTCCCAAATTGCCTATGCCAAGGTCAACCTGAACATCGTCAACGTCACCACCTCTGAAGTCGTCTTCTCTTCTCAGGGGGCCGGGGAATACGAGCTCTCCAACCGCGAGATCGTTGGCTTTGGTGGCACCGCCAGCTACGACTCCACCCTGAACGGAAAAGTGCTGGATCTCGCCATTCGCGAGGCAGTCAACAATCTGGTCAACGGTATCGAGACCGGCGCCTGGCGTCCCGCCCAATAGGAACAATGACGATGAAATCTATCAATCTCTACCTGCTGCTGGCAGGCACCATGCTGCTCACCGCCTGCGCTCAGGCTCCACGCTCCCTGTACAACTGGGATCAATACCAACCCGTCGTCTATCAGCACATGCAAGGCGATGAGGCCGGTGTAGAAGCCCAGATCACCGCGCTGGAGAAGAACCAACAAGAGGCCAGCGCCAAGGGGCAGGCTGTTCCCCCAGGATTCCATGCCCACTTGGGGATGCTTTATGCACAGCTGGGTAAGGATGACCAGACCCGCCAGCAATTTGAAACCGAGAAGCGCCTCTTCCCCGAATCTGCGCCCTTCATGAACTTCCTGATGTCCAACAAGAAAGGGGCCACTCAATGAACCTGCGTACCCTACTCCCGCTCATGCTGGGTACCCTCCTGCTGGCTGGTTGCGCACAGCGCCCCACCTATGACTACAGCAACTTCAAGGAGAGCAAACCGACCTCCATTCTGGTACTACCGCCGGTAAACCACTCCCCTGATGTCAAGGCGGGAGCCAGCCTGCAGTCCCAGATCACCTACCCGCTCGCCGAGTCGGGTTATTATGTGCTGCCGGTCGCGGTCACCAACGAAACCTTCCGGCAGAATGGGGTTACCGAAGCGACAGACATTCATGCCCTGCCCATCAAGAAACTCCATGAGATCTATGGCGCCGACACCGCGCTCTATCTAGACATCAAGGACTATGGCACCAGCTATCTGGTCGTCTCCAGCGCGACCGTGGTCACAGCCAGTGCCCGCCTGGTGGATCTGCGAAGCGGTAAACTGCTGTGGGAAGGCACGGCCAGTGCGAGCAGTGCCGAGCAACAGAGCAATTCGGGAGGCGGTTTGATCGGTATGTTGGTGGTTGCCGTCGTCAACCAGATTGCCGACACCATCACCGAGAAGGGTCATGAAATCGCAGGCGTCACCAGTTTCCGGTTGCTGAGTGCCGACATGCCCAACGGTATTCTCTACGGTCCCTACTCGCCGAAATCCCAGAAACAATAAAGAGTCATCTCACCATTAAAAAGAGGGCGCCAGCCCTCTTTTTGATGGCTGCCAAACCCGCGTTCAATCTGCGTTCAGCCTGCGCCTGTTACCTCAAATCCTGGCGCCATCCCCTTGTTCTTCACCCATAGGGCAACCAGCGGCTTCTTCCGCCATCCTCTGCGTGGCGGAAACGGCTATCTATCTCCTTGATATTAATGGTGCATTTCTCTGACAATGGCATCAAGCCAGACCCCGCTTGCTTATACTGGGGCAGTTGTCACGAAAGCCATCTCACCATCTTAGGAAAGGCCCAGACATGCCGGTATCGACGTTGCGCTCCCTACCCCGCAAGTGGCTGACCCGGCTCGGATTGCTGTGTCTGACGCTGGCGGGACTGGCACTGGTATGCAACTACACCTATCTCAGCATTCGTCATGACATGGCACTCATCACCGCCAAACAACCCAACGTGTTCGAGGTCTTCTATCAGCGGGCCCGCATCCTGGCGCCCGCGCGACTGGTGCAGTTTATCGATCAGACCCCCATCAGGATCCCCATCTTCAGCGAGAACCGCGATGCCCTGGCCTATGTCTATGGCTATGACTTCAAGACCCGGGAACGATTCGCGGAGATCCCCATCATGCCGTCTGTTCGCGATACCCTCCCCGCCTACCAGTACGTGCTCTCCTACCCCGAGGTCATCAACCTCTACACCATCTTCGACGATCACCGCCTGCTCGGCATGGTGCCCGACAACCATGATCTTCCCGTTCGGCTGCAAACCGCCAATACGGTGCTGGATCAGATAGCGTCCTGGCGCCACTATTTTGACTGCACCTCTTTTGCGATGACCCATGTCCCCTGCAGTGCAGACGAGGCCCAGGTGTCCGACATCTACACCGACACCTTCACCCAGCGCCAGACCATCACCATGTATTTCCCTTTCGTCTTGTACGAGCAGCCCAGCAGGGAGTATCGCTACGGCCTGACGGGGATCGACATCGCCATCGATGCCGCCTTCCAAGATGTGCTGCAACCCTATGAGAGCCTCAACCCGACCCGCACCGTCATCACCTTCGATGCGGTCGAGCCTTGCCGTCCCCGCCACATCTGCCTGAGCACCCCGCTGATGCGCACCAAGGCCGGGGCCGATCTCTATCTCAAGTGGTCCTATTCCTACGGCGACTTCCTGTGGAAAGTGGTGATCTACAGCCCCGCCTTCAAGCTCTATCTGATTGCCCTGCTGCTGTTCATGCTGACCGGCCGGCGCATCTATACCCGGTTGCGTGCCCTGGCCCACACGGATCACCTGACCCGGCTGCCGAGACGGGAGATCCTGGATGGGGATCTCTTGCAGGAGCACGACTATCTGATGATCCTGGATATCGACAACTTCAAGGCCATCAACGACACCTATGGCCACAGCGTGGGTGACACTGCCCTTGCCGCCTTTGCCCGCCACCTGCACACCAGCATCCGCCACGGGGACACAGCCATTCGTTGGGGAGGTGAGGAGTTCATCACCCTCTACAAGGGGCTCGAGGACGAGGCCCAGATGCGCCAGACCGTCGGCCGCCTGCTGGCGGCTCCGCTCCAGATTGCCGAGCTCCCCATCCCCATCACCTTCTCGGCGGGCATCATCCGCATCCGCGACTACCTGACAGTGCCGGACGCAGTCACCCTGGCCGACGAACTGCTCTATCACGTCAAGCAGCGCGGCAAGCACAACATCGCCTACTACCAGGGACAGGCGATAAGACTGGTCAGGGAGCCCAGCGCACCACAAACAGCAGAGTGAACAGGTAGAAACCGCTGCTGACAAGCATCGCGCTGGTTGAAGATCGGCAGGCAGCCGATGTTCTTCTCAACTTCTGCTCCAGCGAGCGCTTCTGTTACCATTTACCACTGTGACTGTTTTCATCCCGCCGCGACGGCTCAATCTGGTATCCCTATGTCCCTTGCCTCCTTTGCCGAACTGGCCCTCTCCCCCCGCCTGCAGCAGACCCTGAGCGAGCTCGGCTATGCCCGGCCGACCCCCATTCAGGCCAGCGCCATCCCGACCATACTGGCGGGCCGCGATCTGCTGGCGGGCGCCCAGACCGGCACCGGCAAGACGGCCGCCTTCGTGCTGCCGCTGCTTGAGCGGCTGATGCTGCACCCGCAGGATGAAGCGCCCCGCCCCATCCGCGCACTGGTGCTGGTGCCGACCCGCGAGCTGGCGGTGCAGGTGCACGAAAGTGTGCTGCGCTATGGCAAGGAGACGAACCTCACCAGCGCCCTGGTCTATGGCGGGGTGAGCATAGCCGCCCAGGTGGAGGCACTGAAAGCCGGGGTGGATATCCTGATCGCCACCCCGGGCCGGCTGCTCGATCACCTGCGCCAGGGGGCGCTCAGCCTCTCGCAGCTCCGTCATCTGGTGTTCGACGAGGCGGACCGCATGCTCGACATGGGCTTTATGGACGAGATAAAAGCCCTGCTGAAACAGATCCCGGCCGAGCGCCAGACCCTGCTGTTCTCCGCCACCTGCGATGACAACCTGTTCGCCCTGAGCCGCGTCTTGCTGCGCGATCCCGTGCTTGTCGAGGTGGCAACCCGCAACACCACGGCGGCCGAGATAGGACAGCGGGTCTATGCGGTGGATGGCGATCGCAAGCAGGCCTTGATCGAACACCTGATCAAGGTGAAGGGCTATGCGCCGGCGCTGATCTTCAGTCGCACCCGGCAGGGCGCCGACCAGCTGGCCCAGCGACTCGGCAAGGCGGGCATCAATGCGCTGGCCTTCCACGGGGATCTCTCCCAGAGCGCGCGGGAAAAGGTGCTGCTGGAGTTTCGCGCCGGCACCCTGCAGGCCCTGGTCGCCACCGACGTGGCCGCCCGCGGGCTGGATATCGTTGAACTCAACTATGTGATCAACCTGGAGTTTCCACATCAGCCGGAGGATTACGTGCACCGCATCGGCCGCACCGGTCGCGCCGGCAACAAGGGGCTCGCCATCACGCTGTTCAGCCCGGAAGACGCGCCTCAGCTGGAAAAGGTCGAAACCGTGCTCGATACCCGCCTGCCCCAGCAGTGGTTCCCGGGCTTCGAGCCGGATCTCACCAAGTTCGAGCCAGAACCCCGCAGGAGCAGCAGGGCCGCCCAGAAGCAGAAGGCCAGAAAGCAGGCGCTGACGGGTAACAAGAACGGCAAAGGCAAGCGCTAGGCGCATCGGTTCCCCTCTCCCACTGTTTGCCATCAACAAGGGGAGCAGGACCGGGAAAGAAAGAAGCTTCAGCGTCTGCATCCACTCCCAATAAAAAACGCCCAGTCGGGCATTTTTTATTGCTCTTATCCAGATATCACTAGGACTGAGGGAGTGGCTCGGCCGGCAGGGAGCGGAGGATCCGCCGCTCCGCCAGGGTGGAGAGGATAAACATCGCCAGATAGCCCAGACCCAGCGCCACTATGATGGCCACCACGTTGGCGGTGAACTCGGCCACCAGGTAGTAAGCCGCCACCAGGGCCACTATGCCCACCAGGCGGATGATCAGGCTCTGGGTGAAGTGGCCGTGAGCCTTGATATAGGCGAGCTGATAGCCGTTGAGCATCATAAAGATAAAGAATATCGAGAAGTGGAACAGCACGGGCACGGCCCCCGCATAGTCGGCGGGGAACAGCAGCAACACCAGCGACTTGCCCGCCAGCAGCATCACCAGGAAGAATATTATGCTAACCACGGCGCTCAGGCGGAAGATCCAGCTACGGATCAGCCGGATCTGGCGGTGATCTCCATTGCGCAAATTGACCGCCAATTCCGGCAGCACGAAGCGGTAGATGGGGAAGACGAACAGGGTCGTCATATAGGTGAAGATGGGGCGCACCACCACCTGAAAATCCCCCAGTTCATCGAGGCTAAAGTGGCGGATGGTGAGCAGCACCGTGATGTAGATCATCAGGATACTGGCCCCCGCCTCGAGGGAGGCGGTGAAGCTCTTCTTCACATAGCTGCGCATCTCGGGGCCGAGCGCCACCTTGGCGAGAGGCCGGGTGGCGATGGCCCGGCGCCGGTGCAGATACATATAGCCGGCGATGCCGAGCGATGAGAAGGTCAGGCCGTAGAACAGCGAGGCGAGCGCCTCCATCCCGAGGCCGAAATAGCAGATCCCGAACATCAGGGCGTTGGCGAGCGGCTCCAGCCAGGTGACCCGATTCGCGATCTCGTACATCCGGTACATGGCCACCAGATTGGTGAAATAGACCTTGAGCCCCAGCCCGAAGATGAGCCCCACCAGGTGCAGATACTCCACCCGGATATGGAGCCCGTGCTTGATATAGGGGATCACGACGCCCCAGGTGAGCAGCACCATGCCGATGAGGAAGTAGCGGAAGATATTGATGATGTCCCGATCGTTTCGGGTCTGGGAGTAGCTCACCACCATGGAGGAGCGAAAGCCGGTCATCAGGATGAGAGACAGTGAAATCAAATCCACCACGCTGTTGAACAGCGCCAGATCCCCCTTGGCCACCCACTGCGCCAACCACACCTTGAAGGCGAAACCGATGAGGATGCTGGCGAGCGACGCCCACATGCCGGTGACAAAGGCCTGCTTGAGGCGGGTGAGGGAGTCGGGTTGTGCGTCTTGCATAACTTGCATAGGTGAAAGGCCGGGTCGCTGCGAGGCAAGGGAGAGGCCCATCTTATAAAAGGGAGACCCGGATTGAACAGCCTTTACGCCCCAGGCTATTAATCAGGGACCGGCAGCCGACCCATCACGGCGCCAAGATGACACCACACTCAGAAGCGGAGCCTTGGTTTTCCAACTTCATTCCGAACCAAGAGTCGGCCCTCTGGCCATCACGCTGACCATCACTCTGGCCATCATAGTGCTCCACCCCATGGCTGGAGCTTTGTGGCTGCAGGCACTCGCTCCCCGCCGCCCGCACGCTGCCACCCCAGAGGCCAGCCACAACTACCAAGCCCCCCGCCAATCCCACCTTGATCCAACTCTTCATGTTGTTGCTCCTTCTCAATATCCGCCCCCTGGCCTTTTGCAGCATCGCGGGCCCAGTAGTGAACAGAAGATACGGGGGATTTGTGAGGGAGAAATGCGCTTGTGTGAAGTCTGGGTGAAGTTAGAAGCGAGTCGCGACAGAGATTGCGGTTGGCAGTGCGGAAAAGCCGAAAGTGGAATGACGGAAAGTCGTCTGTGAGATGACGGGAGCAAGCGGCAACTCTTTATGAAAGCGCCCCCTCACCCTGGCCCTCTCCCGAGGGAGGGGGATGGATCGTGCCATTGCCAAACCTCTTATCTCCACCCGCACTACATAGCCAACGCATAATCAGCGAGGCATATCTGTCCCCTTCTCCCCTTGCGGGAGAAGGGCTGGGGATGAGGGGGAGGTAACAAATGTAGGGATGATTAGCGCATCGTAATCGTCCGTTTACCACGAATATGGTGATCGGCCGACAAGCAGGGAACCTAAGACTCTGGCGGCCTTATACGGTTCCACAATTAGTACCTATGTACCTGATGTAACAGCGAGAACAGCGAGAACAGCGAGAACAGCGAGAACAGCGAGAACAGCGAGAACAGCGAGAACATTGGGCTCAGAATGTTGATCGTCATCATATAAATTAACTTTTCATGTTTCAGCTATTGAAAAGCTGAACGCTAAATAAAATCATGTTCTTTTATCAACCTTTTCATATTTGCGAGGAAAATAATGAAGATAAGTCTTGATTTAACTATAAACAGTGGCGATAACGATGTTGATATGGATTATGCCCTTCAGACTTTATCAGGAGCATCGGGAGTTACCAGCATTATTACTGAAGCCGTTCTTCGTGGGAAAGTCAAAGAAAATAGACATCAAAGCAATGAAATAAGAACTAACCTAAAACATTCATTTACAGGATCTTTCGGTCAGTGTTTTGATGTTGTAATAGCAGATCAAAAGGTTGCGGCGCGCCTTGCAAACATGACTCGAACTGTATTTTCAGAAGTAATGGGCTATTATATTTATGAATCGCTTTTTTTAGAGAGTGCAGAGCTAAGCGGTGCCGCTAAAAAAGTCGTTACGGGATTGGAAGATATCGAGGATGAACTAACCAAAGCCATTCGAAACAGACTAAAAAACATGCATAAAATCTCGACCATGTGTAATTATTCTGTCGATTTGAATTACAGAAAACCTGGTGGAAAACAAAAAATTGCAACTCTAAACCAGAATACAGCTTTAAATATCACTGAATTAATTGAAACTGACCACGACCATCGAATTGAAGCTATTATAACTCGTTTCAACACTTTTACTGGAAATGGTAGGTTGTTGGTCAATGGGGAGGAAAGAACTACTTCTTTTGGTTTTTTGAATGGATTAAAGTATGTAACTGATGCGCAAACAAAGAAAATAACTAGTAATCTTAACTCCAATAATAGATTGGCCGAGGAAGACCGACAATATTTGTCGTTAAAGGTTAGAGACATGACTATTAGCAATGGTGAAATCGTAAAATATTTGATTATTGAGGTGGAATGATTATGGGATTTATTGGTTGGGGAGCGTCAATTATTATAATGATAGTTTTGGGGTTATACTATTATCAATTTGGCGTAGGCCCAACCACTCTTTCCGAGGGCAAAGATGTATGGGGGCAGTTTGGTGATTATTTTGGTGGAACTCTTAACCCAATTCTAAGTTTCATGTCAGTGCTGCTTCTAATTAAATCAGTTAGGTTACAATTGATCGCAAATTCCTCCTTAATAAAAGAGACGCAGAGACAGGAGTTTCTCGACAAAAGGAAATCTTTTGAATTTCAGTTTTATAATTTAATGGAAGCTCAAAAAAGCGGCTTTGATGATTTCTCTTTGAAATTTCCATCACCAAGTGGGTTAGTAAAAAAAGATAAAGTTGATGCGGTCAACGAACTTGAGAACCTCATTAAAAAAGGTAGGGGTGTTACAATTGATTTATCTCAGGTGCTTGAGGCGTTAGATAATAACTCTGATGACAAGATATTTTCTTGTGCTCGAAGATTCTACCTTATTGTTAAACTCATTAACGACAAAATTACAGTGGAGAATGGCTTTGATGAAAAAGATAAACTAATGTACGTAGAAACATTAGTTAATTTATCTGATTTTGCAATGATCAGATTAACATGCATAATCATAACTTATCTTTCTTGGCCTAACGTCATGTATGTAAAAAACACCGCCGAAATTAATTCGGTTATTAATTCAACTGGATTAAATACCTACATAGAGTCGTTAACGTAAGAGGTTGCATATTCGCAACCTCTTATACCTATTAACTGGTATCACCCCAACGGCGGGGTACGCGGCGGCACCATCCGCTTGCTGCCGGTGGACTCGAAGGCCGAGGCGACGCGCAGCAGGTTGTTGTCGTCATAGGCGCGGCCGGCGAAGGTCAGACCCACCGGCATGCCGATATCGGCCATCACCCCCATGGGGACGGTGACGGTCGGCACGCCGAGATGGCGAATGGCGAGGTTGCCGTTGGCGACCCAGATGCCGTTGCTCCAGGCGATGTCGGCGGAGGCCGGATTCACATCCGCATCGGCCGGGCCGACGTCGGCAACCGTGGGGAAGAGCACGGCATCGAGTCCGAGCTCGTCCATCCAGTCTTCCAGATCCAGCTTGCGGGTCTGCTCCAGGCCACGCAGGCCATCCGGCACAGAGGCTATCTCGTCGAAGCGCTTGAGGCCGCGCTTGGCCATCTTGACGTATTCGTCCATGCCGGCGGCGAGGTCCCCTTCGCGGTTCGGCAGGGTGCCCGGATCGTGGGGGAAGATCTTGGGCCCGTCGACATCCTCAAGCTTGTTGAGCTTGGGATCGCCGTTGGCGCGCAGGAAGTCGTCGAATGCCCAGCCGGACAGTTCCCACAGCTCGTCATTGAGAAACTCTGGGCTAACGATGCCGCGGTTGAACACGGTCGGCGCACCGGGTCTGTCCCCTTCGCAGTTGGAGACCAGGGGGAAATCCACCTCAATCACCTCGGCGCCGGCGGCTTCCAGGGCCTGGCGAGCCTGTTCCCAGAGCGCAATCACCGACGGACGGGTATGGATACGCTGGCCAGTCGGGCCGCCGATGCCGGGGTGCTCGCTGGTGCCGGCCAGTTCATCCTTGTTGATAAACATGCGCGGCACGCCGAGGCGCTTGCCCTTGAGGGCGGAGGCACCGGCGGCGAGATCAAGGTAGGAGGCCGGGCGCACCTCGGAGGCCTTGGGAAGCTTGATCCAAGGCTGCAGACGCCACAGATCCCCGCGGGTGTCCGCATCATCGGCGACCACCACGTCCAGCACTTCCAGCAGGTCTGCCATGGTGCGGGCGTAAGGTACCACCACGTCCATGGTCGGGGTCAGCGGCCAGTTGCCGCGCACCGAGATGACGCCGCGGGACGGGGTGTAGGCGCACAGACCGTTGTTGGAGGCCGGGCCCCGGCCGCTCGACCAGGTCTCTTCGGCGAGGCCAAAGGCGGAGAAGCTGGCGGCGGTGGCGGTGCCGGCGCCGTTGGAGGAGCCGGAGGCAAAGGGCGCGGTCAGGTAGTCAGCGTTATAGGGGCTCTCGGCGCGGCCATAGACGCCACGCTGCATGCCGCCATTGGCCATGGGCGGCATATTGGTCTTGCCCAGACAGATAGCGCCGGCGGCCCGCAGCCGCTCGACGGTAAAGGCGTCGCGCTGGGCGACCAAGTCTTTGAACGCCGGGCTGCCGGAGGCGGCGGTCAGCCCCTTGACCAGGTAGCTGTCCTTGGCGGTGTAGGGGATGCCATCGAGGGGCCCCAGGGTCTCACCACGGGCGCGGCGGGCATCGGAGGCTTGCGCCTCTTTCAGCGCATCGGGATTGGGTACCACCAGAGCGTTGAGCTTGGTATCGGTCTCGGGGCCGTTGTAGGCTTTGATCCGGGCCTGATAGGCCTCGACCAGTTCGACCGCAGTGGTGCGGCCGGATTCGAGCGCGGCACGCAGCTCGGCAATGGAAACCTCTGTCACTTCGATCATGGGGATCTCCTGTAAAGGGTGACGATTTGACGATATCCGCGCTGCAGGGCGGATGCATCAGGTGATTGCTTGGCAATGGTAGCCGGCCTCTCGCGCCTTCAAGCACTATCGGCCACCATGCCAGTGAATAGATAAAAACCCCGGTTCGCGGGGCTTTTATTATCGAGAATCCCCTGCCAGCTTACTTGCCGGACGGGATCTGTTGGGTAATGCAGTGGATATTGCCGCCCCCCAGCAGGATCTCGCGGGCCGGTACGCCGATGACCTTATGCTCCGGGAAGATCTCTTCCAGAATGCGCTGGGCCTCGTCGTCGGTGGCAACATCCAGCAGCGGGTAGACGATGCGATCGTTGGTGATCAGAAAGTTCACGTAGGAACCGGCCAGACGACCTTCCGCCTCGCGCGGCACGCCGCTGCCGCTCTCGACGCCGGCGGACTCCTCTTCGGTACAGAACAGCGGGCCCGGCTGGGGCAGCTTCCAGACTTTCAGCTTGCGACCCTTGGCGTCCACCGCCGCTTCCAACACCTCGAGGGCAGCCAGGGAGCGGGCGTACTGGGGATCGGTCTCGTCGTCGGTCCAGTGCAGGGCCACTTCACCCGGGCGCACGAAGCAGCAGATGTTGTCGATATGGCCGTCGGTCTCGTCCAGATAGACGCCCTCGTTCAGCCAGATAAAGCTCTTCACGCCGAGGTAGTCGCGCAGGTGAGCTTCGATCTGCGCCTTGGAGAGGTGCGGGTTGCGGTTCTCGTTCAGCAGGCACTCGGCGGTGGTCATGCAGGTGCCTTCGCCATCCACGTGGATGGAGCCCCCTTCCAGGATGAGCGGCGCGTCGTAGCGGCTCATGCCGTGCTCGGCCAGCATCTTGGCGGCCACTTCTTCGTCCTGATTCCAGGGGGCGTAGAGACCCCCCTTGAGGCCGCCCCAGGCGTTGAAGCCCCAGTCCACCCCACGGCACTCGCCGGCGGCGTTGGTGACCACGGTCGGGCCGCTGTCGCGGGCCCAGCAGTCATCGCTCGCCATTTCGACCAGGGTGACGTGGGCGGGCATGATGGCGCGGGCCTGATCCATAAACTCGGCCGGCACCCCCATGAAGACAGGGGTGGCGCCACCGATGGCATCGGCCACCTTGGCAAAGGTGCTCTGGGCGAAACGACCCGCTTCACGCCAGTTGTCCGGGCGGAACGGCCAGATCATCCAGACGGCCTGCTGGTGCGCCCACTCGGCGGGCATGGTGAAGCCGTCGGCGGCCGGGGTGGAACTGATGGTCTTGATGCTCATCGCAAGACTCCTTGCATGGATTGAGGCCCCCCGGATTGACGCGGGAACGTTGGAAAAATAAGAGTGAGCCGCAGTGTAAGAAGTTGCGTTCACATCAATCAAATGAATAGGATTAATCATCCCATAAACAGCGTGAATAATCCCCCCATGAAATTGCACCAGCTCGACCTCAATCTGCTGCTCGCCTTTGACGCCCTGATGACACAGGGCAGTGTCACCCGCGCCTCGGAGGCGCTGTTTATCAGCCAGCCCGCCATGAGCCACTCCCTCGGCCGGCTGCGCACCTTCTTCGGCGATCCACTGCTGGTGCGCACGCCCCAGGGGATGTTGCCGACCCCCCGCGCCCAGCGGTTGCACCTGGGGGTGCAGCAGGCGCTGCGGCTGCTGGAGCAACAACTCAGCGACGAGGAGGTGTTCGAGCCGCGCCACTCCAAACGCCGCTTCGTGCTCTGCACCACCGACTACGTGGAGTGCGTGCTGATCCCGCCGCTCATCTCGCGCCTCAAAAAACTGGCGCCCGGGGTCACCATCGAGATCCGCATCCTGCGCGACAGCCTGCCGGAGGCGGAGCTCGCCAGCGGTGAGATAGACCTGGTGCTGGGGTTTGACGAGTACATGCAGGTGCCTGGGTATCTCGGCAAAGAGACCTGGCTGACCGAGCCCCTGGCCGGGCTGGTGCGCGCCACCCGCGAGCTGCCGGAAGAGCGGATAACGCTGGCGCAACTGGTGGAGATGCCCCATGTGTTCCACTCGCCGCTCGGCACCTCGGAGGCGAGCCTGGACAAGTTCCTCCAGACCCGGGGGTTATCCCGCACCATCTCGGTCAACAGCCAGAGCTATATGTCCGCCGCCGCCATAGTGAGCCAAAGCGATCACCTGCTGGTGCTGCCCAGCAAGGTCGCCGAGCTGCTGGCCGAGCACTGGCCGCTCAAGAGCCTGCCGCTGCCCGAAGATGTGCCGGATTATCACCTCAACTGCGTCTGGCACCCGGTCCACGCCCAGCAGCCCGCACTGATCTGGCTAAAGGAATTGATGCGGGAGCTGGTCAATCAGGAACCGGGCTAATGCAGCAACTGCGTCTGGCACGCTCTCAATAACCATGCCCAACAACCGGCGTTGATTTGGTTGAAGGCGTTGATGCGGGAGCTGGTCAATCAGGAGCCGAGTTAGCGGAGTGAGTTATATCTGACTTACGCAATGCCAGTCTTAGTGTCTCCCCCCCCTCATCCCCAACCCTTCTCCCACGAGGGGAGAAGGGAGCAGATCGGCGAT
>NZ_CDDF01000010.1:0-47812 GCF_000819865.1 Aeromonas eucrenophila | reverse complement strand
CCAAGATTCCAAGATTCCAACACTAGCGCCAACACCACCGCACACAGGCCCTTTGTAATCTTCACTCTCAACGACTCCCCTATCGGTTCCCTCTCCCTCTGGGAGAGGGCTAGGGTGAGGGAAAAGAATCCACGTCCAATAAACAGATTCAATACGCTACTGGGTAATGGCTATACCTAGTGAGTCAGACAGCGCCGGATAACTCCCATGAAAACCCGCCCCTTTGCCAAGCAACTGAGAACCGAGGCGACCCTGGCCGAGCAGAGGCTCTGGTTTCAGCTTCGCAATCGCCGGTTTGAAGGGCTCAAGTTCCGCCGCCAGCTCCCTGTCGGGCCCTACATAGTGGATTTCATCTGTTTGGAGCAACGGCTGGTGATCGAGGTCGATGGCTCGCAACATAACCAGCCGGAAGGCCAGCGGCAGGATGAGGTCAGAACGGCCTATCTGGCTCGCGAGGGGTTCAGGGTAATCAGAGTGTGGAACAACGATGTGATGGGCCGGATGGATGCCGTGATGACGTTTATCAGGCAGTCGCTACTTTAAGCCAGAGACCCCCCTCATCCCCAGCCCTTCTCCCTCGAGGGGAGAAGGGAGCAAATGACCTTCGATGCTGCTCAGCCCGTGAGGCATAGTCCTAAACGACCTAGCTGCTCCTCAGCGGGCTTCACTGGCGACCGGCAGATCCCCGCGGGCGATGGCCGCCAGCAGGGTGGCGTGATCCTCCCGGGTGCGCTGGCCATAGGCCACGGCGAAGTCGGCGATGGCCTCGTCCATCACCTCCGACTTGCCCATGTAGCCGGCGATCTGCGCCGCATCCCCCGACTTGGCGTGGGCCAGCGCCAGGGCCCAGCCACAGAGCTGGCAATATTCGATGAAGTGGCGGACTTTCACCACGCCGGGGGTGATGTCGATGCCCCCCTTCATGTCCCGCAACTGGCGCACGTAGAAGTGGCGCCCCCGCAGCTCACACCAGCCGAGGAAGATGTCCGGCGAACCCTGGATCATGCGCTGGCCGCGCACCACCCGCCGCCCCTGGCTGCCGCTGTCCTCCTCCGAATGGAAGTAGGGGGCCAGTACCGAGGGCTGCGCCTCCTTGACCTGCAGGAAGAGGGGATCGTCGTCATCGGCCCCGCTCAGCAGGATCACCCAGCAACGGGTACCCACGCTGCCGACCCCCACCACCTTGCGCACCACGTCCAGGATCCGGTAACGCTGCAGCAGGATGCGCCTGTCCTCCGGCAGGGAGGCCAGATAGGCTTCCAGCAACTCGCCGAGCACATCGTAGACGGGCTCCCCATCCTCGGTATGGGTCTCGCGAATGACGAAGGGGTGCAGTTCGCGGATCCTGTGCTGATCGTCCACCAGATCCGTCATCTTGCCGAGCACCTGCAGATGATCCCGCCCCCTGGCCTTGGCGAAGGTGGCCTCGACCCGTTTATGGGCATCGGCGGAAAAGGCATGGAGCACCGAGGCCTGATCGATGCGATCGTACCAGACCTGCATAAATCCCAGCTTGCCGTACTCCCGCAGCTTGGTGCGATAACCGGCGGCCACCATTCTGGCGGCTTCCCGCTGGCGGGCGGCGTCAGCACCGAGGTAGTCGGCGGCGACCAGGGCGCTGGCGGCCAGGCGCTTGAGATCCCACTCCCAGGGGCCGAGATGGGTTTCATCGAAGTCGTTGATGGCCATCACCAGGTTGCGCTCGGCGCTCGCATAGAGGCCGATGTTGGCGACGTGCATGTCGCCGCAGGCCTGCACCATCAGCCCGGAGCACGGGGTAGCCACGAGATCCGCCGCCATGATGGCGGCCGCCCCGCGCAGGAAGGCGAAGGGCGACTCCTGCATGCGGGCGTGGCGCACCGGCACCAGCTGCTGCAAGCGGGTAAGGGCCTGAGCCTTGAGCACGGCGACGGGATCCCGCTCGGGATCGGGGTCAGGCAGTTGGGCGTGTGATTCGCGGGGCACCTGTTCACGCAGTTGCTTGCCGGCAGCGAACCGCTCCGCAATGGTGCTGCGCGGCGCGGTGAAATGCAGCAGCATCGCCTGGGACTTTGCCTTTCTGGTCATGCCCTTCTCCTTCCTCTGATGGTTCCATGAAGATGGAAGAGCGGGCAGTTGAGGGCAAGGGCGGCGAGCAAAAATCGGCCCGCCGGGCCGGTTAGCGGGGAGCGCCGAGGGCGGCCATCAGCCGATCCACCACGGCATTGAGCAAGGGGCGATCCGGACGGCATTGGGCGAAGGTGACCAGACCCTGAATGTTGATCTGCAAGAAAGCGGTCAGGGTGGGGATGTCGCTGCCGGCGGCCAGCTCGCCGCGCGCGCTCGCCTGTTGCAGGATCAGCGCCAGATCGGCCTCCAGCTCGCCATAGATGGCCTTGAGGCGCAGGTGCAGCTCCTCGTCCTGCTCCGCCAGCTCCATCAGGGTGCGGGTGATCAGACAGGAGCCCTGCAGGGCATCGTCCACCAGCTGGTTGAAGTAGGCGCGCAGACCGTCAAGCGGGCTAGGCCGGTCAAAGCAGCGACGGCGCAGGGCGCATTTCTCCTGCACATAGTGGTCAACCGCCGCCAGCAACAGGCCGCGCTTGTTGCCAAAGGCGGCGTAGAGACTGCCCGGGTGCAGGCCGGTGGCTGCGACCAGATCCTGCATGGTGGTCTTGGCATAGCCCCTGGCGCGAAAGGCCTCCATGGCGTGTCGCAGGACATGGTCCCGATCAAACTCGGCGCTGCGCATGGGATCTCCGTTGGCAGGGCCCCGGCTATCCGGGGAGAAAAGGGCGGCAAGTTTACCCCAGCGGGCGGGCAACACCAACCTGGGCTGAATGCTCGCTCAAAAAATACTTGCGTGCAAAACAAAAAACGTCTTGAATGCACGTTCAAGAATTACTCCCCGAGGACAGACGACCATGGATACCCTGTTTCAGCCCTATCGCCTCAACGGCACTCTCACGCTCGCGAATCGTTTCATGATGGCTCCCCTGACCCGCTGCATGGCGGGCCCTGGTCTGGTGCCCACCGAGCAGATGGCCGCCTACTATGCGCGCCGTGCCGACATCGGCCTCATCATCTCCGAAGCCACCATCATTCGCCCGGACGGCCAGGGCTACCCGAACACCCCGGGTCTCTACAGCCCGGAGCAGGTTGAAGGCTGGAAGCAGGTCACCGCCGCCGTGCACGCCAAAGGCGGCAAGATCTTCGCCCAGCTGTGGCACGTGGGTCGCCTCTCCCACCCCTTCTTCCACCAGGCCGAGGTGCTGGCGCCGTCCGCCGTCGCCCATGACGGCACAGTGCCGCGCATGCGCGAGCTGGTCTATCAGGTGCCCCGCGCCCTGACCATCGCTGAAATAGCGCAACTGGTGGAGGATTACGCCCAAGCCGCCGCCAACGCCATCGAGGCCGGTTTCGACGGGGTGGAGATCCACGGCGCCAACGGTTACCTCATCGATCAGTTCCTCCATCACTCCAGCAACCTGCGTGACGATGCCTACGGCGCCACCCCGGAAAACATGAGCCGCTTCGCGCTGGAAGTGGTGGACGCCATCAGCGCTCGCATCGGCGGCGATCGGGTGGGGCTACGCCTCTCTCCCGGTGCCTATGTGCACCTGGCCGGGGATGCACGGGATCGCGCCGTGTTCGACTATCTGCTAACCGAGCTCAATGGCCGCACCCTGGCCTATGTGCACCTCGGCATTTTCGATGACAGCCTCACCTTCGACTACCTGGACGGCCGCGCCTCCGACTACCTGCGCGCCCACTACGACGGCCATCTGGTCGGGGTCGGCAACTACAGCGCACAGAGCGCTGCCGAGGCCATCAAGGCGGATCGCTTCGACCTCATCGCCATCGGTCGCCCGCTCATCGCTAACCCGGACTACCTCACCAGGGTGAAGCAGGCCGAGCCGCTGGTTCCCTACGCCGATACCATGCTGGCCGAGCTGATATAAACAGCCGAGCCGCTGGTGGCACCCAGTGCCGACACCATGTTGGCCGAGCTGGTATAAACAGCCGAGCCGCTGATGGCACCCAGTGCCGACACCATGTTGGCCGAGCTGGTATAAACAGCCGAGCAGCTGATGGCACCCAGTGCCGACACCATGCTGGCCGAGTTGGTGTGAGCCAAAGCGATCACCCAAGACGAAACAGACCAAGCCGCTGCGATATCCAGCGCCAAGACCATGCTGGCCGGGCATATCACCGGCCATCTTCCTGACCAAGGATGGGATCCGCGCCACGGCGCGGGTTTCCAATGTTTGGGCCCCTCTCCCGGGCCCTTTTTTTATGGCCGCCAACCCCTTGTCCATTCACGTGGTCCATCATTTCGTCCAAAAAAGAGGTTGCTAGTAACAACTATCTGACTATATTGGTTGTTGATGACAACCAAATAAGGACAATGACAGATGGATCCCCGACCCCTGCGCGCCCTGTCACGGGAGCTGGTACGCGAACTCGGCATGCTCTCCCAACAGTGCGGCGCCCTGGCCCTGAGTCCGCTCGAGGCTCACCTGCTGATCGAACTCGAGAGCGGCCCCGCCACCAACCAGCAGCTGGCCGAGCGACTGCGCATCGACAAGTCCAACGCCAGCCGCCCGCTCGCTCGCCTCGTCGAGCGCGACCTCATCCAATGGCACCCGCACCCTTCCGATGGGCGCAGCAAGGAGGCCCGTCTCACTCAGGCCGGCCAGGCTCAGCTGCTGGCCCTGCATCAGGAGATGGACAGTGCCACCGAGCTGGCGCTGGCCCAGCTCAGCCCCGCCGAGTGCGAGCAGCTGTGGAGCGGCCTGCGCCTGTATCGCAGCGCCCTCTCCCGGGCCCGGCGCCAGCAGGGTTATCGCATCCGCCCCATCACCCCTGCCGATAACCCCCACATCGCCGCCGTGGTGCGCGCCGTCTCCGCCGAATACGGTCTCACCGCCGACAAGGGCTACGGGGTGGCGGATCCGAACCTCGATTTTCTCCATGAAACCTATCAGGGTGAGCGCTGCCGCTACTGGGTCATAGAAGGGCCGGACGGCACCATCCTCGGCGGCGGCGGCATAGCCCCGCTGGCGGGGGAAGAAGAGATATGTGAACTGCAGAAGATGTATTTCATGCCTGCGCTGCGGGGTCTGGGGCTGGGACGGCGGCTGGTGCTGCAAGCCATGGGCGAGGCCAGAGCCCTCGGCTACCGGCGCTGCTATCTGGAAACCACCGAGGTCCTGCGAGAGGCGACCTCGCTCTACGAGTCCCTCGGCTTCGAGCACCTGCCGGGGCCGCTCGGCAGCACGGGCCACGACGCCTGCGAGATCTGCATGGTGCTGACGCTGGGTCAGGAGACGGGAGCATGACGGGCCCGACTCGCCTGACGGTCGGCATCCGTGATGTTCAGTTCGGTGAACGGGTGAAGTTGGTCGAACCCGTCAACCTCTATGGCTGCTCCCTGGCCGACGATGTGTTCGTTGGCCCCTTCGTGGAGATCCAGTCGAACGTCAGCATAGGACCCGGCACCCGGATCCAGTCCCACAGCTTTATCTGCGAGCATGTGACCATAGGCGAGCGCTGCTTTATCGGCCATGGCGTCATCTTTGCCAACGATCTGTTTCAGGAAGGAGCCCCAGATCCGGACTCTACGAACTGGGGCCGGACGCTCATCGAAGACGAGGTCTCCATCGGTTCGAACGCCACCATATTGCCGGTGCGGATCTGCCGGGGGGCCGTCATCGGCGCCGGCGCCGTGGTGACCCGCGACATCCTGATCCCCGGTACCTATGCCGGTAATCCGGCCAGGCTGCTGCGCGCCTTCTAGCCCGCCGTCAAATATCACCCCCTCATCCCCAACCCTTCTCCCGCGAGGGGAGAAGGGAGCAAAGAAGTTGGCGACGGGCTGTTCCTTCTCTATCTAGATCGCCATAAAAAAAGACCCCGCCGAAGCGGGGTCTCTTATGTCATCTGCAGGCCTGAGCCCTGCGAGCGGGTATCAGTGCTCGCGGGTCTGGCGGAACAGCACGTCGGGGTGACGTTCCTGGGCCAGTCGCAGGTTGACCATGGTCGGGGCTATGTAGGTGAGGTTGTCACCGCCATCCAGCGCCAGGTTCAGCTCGTTCTTGCGCTTGAACTCCTCGAACTTCTTGACGTCTGTGCCTTCCACCCAGCGGGCGGTGGAGACGTTGACCGCCTCGTACAGGGCCTCGACGTTGTATTCGCTCTTCAGACGCGAAACCACCACGTCGAACTGCAGCACACCGACGGCGCCGACGATGAGGTCATTGCTGATGAGCGGACGGAACACCTGTACGGCGCCCTCTTCGGAGAGCTGCACCAGCCCCTTGAGCAGCTGCTTCTGCTTGAGCGGGTCGCGCAGGCGGATGCGGCGGAACAGCTCGGGGGCGAAGTTCGGGATGCCGGTGAACTTCAGATCCTCACCCTGGGTGAAGGTGTCGCCGATCTGGATGGTGCCGTGGTTGTGCAGACCAATGATGTCGCCGGCGCAAGCCTCGACGGCCTGCTCGCGGTCACCGGCCATGAAGGTGACGGCGTCGGAGATGTTCACGTCCTTGCCGATGCGCACGTGGCGCATCTTCATGCCCTTGGAGTAAGTGCCTGACACGATACGCATAAAGGCGATACGGTCACGGTGCTTGGGATCCATGTTCGCCTGGATCTTGAACACGAAGCCGGAGAATTTCTCCTCGGTCGCGCTCACTTCACGGCTCTCAGCCTTGCGCGGCATCGGGGCCGGGGCCCAGTCGGTCAGGCCGTCCAGCATGTGGTCGACACCGAAGTTGCCGAGCGCGGTACCGAAGAAGACCGGGGTCATCTCGCCGGCGATGAAGGCCTCGTGATCGAACTCGGGAGAGGCGCCTTGCACCAGCTCCAGCTCGCCGCGCAGCTGCGCCGCCAGATCTTCGCCGATGGCGGCGTCCAGATCCGGGTTGTGCAGACCCTTGACCACCCGCTTCTCCTGGATGGTGTGGCCCTGACCAGTCTGGTACAGATAGACCTCGTCCTTGTAGAGGTGATAGACACCCTTGAAGGATTTGCCGCAGCTGATGGGCCAGGTGATGGGGGCGCACATGATCTTCAGCTCGCGCTCCACCTCGTCCATGACTTCCATGGGATCGCGCACTTCGCGGTCCATCTTGTTCATGAAGGTGAGGATGGGGGTGTCCCGCAGACGGGTGACTTCCATCAGCTTGCGGGTCCGATCCTCAACGCCCTTGGCGGCATCGATGACCATCAGGCAGCAATCCACCGCCGTCAGGGTACGGTAGGTATCTTCGGAGAAGTCCTCGTGACCCGGGGTATCGAGCAGGTTGACCAGGCAGTCGCTGTAGGGGAACTGCATCACCGAGGTGGTGATGGAGATGCCGCGTTGCTTCTCCATCTCCATCCAGTCGGACTTGGCGTGCTGGCCCGATCCTCGGCCCTTGACGGTGCCGGCGCGCTGAATGGCCTGTCCGAACAGCAGGACTTTCTCGGTGATGGTGGTTTTACCCGCATCCGGGTGCGAGATGATCGCAAAAGTGCGTCTCTTGGAGACTTCACTCAGAAATTCAGCAGACATAATTCAGTGTTCTTCTTTTGAGCGAGGGCCTCAGGCCCCCGTGGGAATAAATGCGGATGCCACCATGAGAATGGGGCCCCCTGCACACAACGGCGCCACCCGAGCGGGCCATCTGGCCAACCGGTGGGAAAGGAAAGAGCGTTGCGTTACATGGGCCTTCTCGCCTGGGTCAAAGCAAAATTGCGCGACATTATACCCGCGCGAGTGAAAAATACCCAGCCCGGCATGACAGGAAAGGGCAAGACCCCGAGCGGGATCATTGCGCCTTCACCACCCGGTTGCGACCCGCCAGCTTGGCCTGATACATGGCCTCGTCGGCGCGGCGCACCAGCTCCCCGAGATTGCCGTCCTGGGGACGGTACTCGGCACAGCCGATGCTGATGTGAACGGGGTGATCCTCGGGCACCTCCTCGATGCGCAGTCGGGAAACCTGCAACCGGATCCGCTCCGCCACCTCGGCCGCCTCGTCGAGGCGGGTATCCGGCAGCAACACCAGAAACTCCTCGCCCCCGTTGCGCCCCACCAGATCCAGGCTGCGCAGCTGATCCTCGATGCACTGGGCCACGGCGGTCAGCACCAGATCCCCCACGTGGTGGCCGAGCTGATCGTTGACCTTCTTGAAGTAGTCGATATCCAGCAGCAGCACGCAAAACGGCTTGCCCCCCTCCCGCGCCTGACTGAACAACTTGCGACCCTTGGCCTGGATCTGGCGCCGGTTGTGGATCCCAGTCAGCTCATCCGTCATGGCGAGGCGGTGCATCTTGCGGGTGCGGCTGCGTTGATGGAGCACCAGAATGCCCATCATCAGGATCAGCAGCGCCACCACCAGATATTGCCAATGACGCCGCTCCTGCAACTGCTTGAGCTTCTCCGCCTGCAGCTGCTGGTTGGCTCTGAGGGTCTGGTTCTCCAGCTCCTTGCGGGCGAGATCGAACTCGAAGCGCAGTTGCAAGGAGCGCTGCTCCCGCAGCATCTGCTCGAGCTCGTGCCGGGTCTGCACGTACTGCTTGAGGCTGAGCAGCGCCTCCTTGATGCGCCCCTGCCGCTCGTATACCCGCGCCCGCACCTCGTGGATCCAGGCCAGGAAACGCAGGTTTCGCTCCCGGGCGAAGACCCGCTCGGCCCGCTCCAGATAGGGCAGCGCCTCAGCCGGTTTCCCCATGGCTTCCAGCACGGTCGCCATCACGATGTCCCAGTGGCCGCGGGTTACGCTGTCCGCCCCCTCCCCCTGATGCAGCAAGGAGGAGGCCATCTCCAGCTTGGTCATGGCCTGCGCCGGCTTGCCCTGATTGAGCAGGACGCTGGCCATCTCGATCCGGCTCCAGGCCAGCATCCCCTCCTGTTGCTGCGCCAGATAGTAGATCTCGGCCTCCGCCATCAGCGGCAGCGCCTTGTCGTACTCCCCCGTCTCCACGTAGAGCAATCCCTGCTGGGTATGGATGTCGACCAGGTGCTCCTCGTCCCCCAGGGTTCGGTAATCGTGCTCCAGCTCCTGAAAATAGCCCTGTGCCCGCTCGTAGATCCCCATCCTGCGATAGGTATTCGCGATCTTGCCGAGCACCTCGCGCCCCTTGTCCTCAAGCCCGAGCCCCTCGTAGCGCCGGTGGGCATCGATAAGCTCCATCAGCCCCTCGGCCATCTCCCCCTGGTAGGAGTACATCTCCCCGCGCAGGCTGAGGATGTCGGCCCGTTGCCGCTCATCCCCCAGTCGGCGCGCCAGGGTCAGCGCCTCGGCATAATCCTGGGTAGCCTCGGTCATGTTGCCGAGCAACTGCTGATGAAAGCCGCGGCAGGCGAGCAGGCCGCTCTCGGTGACGCGGTCCTTGCGCTCACGGGCCTGGGTCAGCGCCTGCTCGGCAAACCCCACCGCCCGCGTAAAATCGTCATCGCGCTCGGCAGGCTGGGCCCAGCACTGCAGCCGGGCGATGCGCCCTTGCGCCTCTGCCGAATAGTCACCACTGTGGGCCGCAAGAACCGCGACCCGCGCACGAAACTCCCGCACCGGCGGAGTATGGTCTTCCAACTGCTGCAACTCCCGGGACAAACCGGGCTCGGTGAGCGGCGCTTGCGCTCCCCAGGCGGGGGTCATACCCAGCCATAACAGCAGACTCCAGCTCATCAGGATCTTCATGCCGACTCCGTCTCCCCGTTCGATGGCACGCATGCCGCACCCACAGTGCCAATAATATCCCTACTTATCGCGGGCGCACAGCCATCCGCTGACGAGGAGCCCGATCCGCTATCAACTACAGCCATCTCATTCTTTACAGGATGAAAATCTGCATCGACTATAGGCAGATTCGAACAAGGGAAGGGACGATGAATGACCTACGAGGAGCTGCGGGAGGCCCATGACAGGTTGTTGCTGGAGAACGAGCGCCTGAAACGGATCGCCGAGGATGCCCGTGAAAAGCTGGATGCCGCCATGGACGGCACCGGCCTGTGCATCTGGCAGAATCATGTGCCGACCGGCAAGCTCATCATCTTCAACCGGCGCTGGGGCGCCATGCTCGGCTATCAGCCCAAGGAGCTGTCGGCTCACTTCGACGTCTGGCGCGCTCACCTGCACCCGGAAGACAGGGAGCGGGTGCTGCAGGCCTTCTTCGATCACCTGGAGGGCAAGAGTCCCTTCTATCAGGTGATGCACCGCATGCTCTCCAAAGAGGGCAAGGTCACCTGGGTGCTGGACAGGGGCCGGGTGGTGGAGCGGGACTCGCAGGGCAATCCCCTGCGGGTGATGGGCACCCACATCGACATCACCCACGAGAAGGAGTACGAGCAGCAGCTCGCCAGGCTCGCCCACCGGGATCCCCTCACCGGCCTGCTCAACCGCACCGCCCTGCAGCGCCAGTTCCCTCAGGACTATCAGGCCATCTGCTTCATCGATCTCGACGACTTCAAGCAGGTGAACGACAACCTGGGCCACCGCGCCGGCGACGAGTTGCTGGTCGCCCTCGGCCAGCGGCTGCGTCACTGCTGCGGCGACGAGATCAGGCTGGGTCGGCTCGGCGGGGACGAGTTCGTGCTGTTGCTGCCCTGGCCGTCCGAGGATCCCAGGACCAGCCACCTGGCCCGTCAGTGCATCAACGCCATCGCCACCCCGTTCGAGCTACCCAACGGGGAGGCGGCGGTGGGACTGAGCATGGGGATTGCAGCCATTCGGCCACAGGATGATTTCAGCACCGCGCTGGCCCGGGCCGATCAGGCCATGTACAGAGTCAAACGCAGCGGCAAGCGGGGCTTTCACATCGCCCAGCCAAGCGGTCAGCCGCTGCTGGATCAGGAGCAGGTGAGCGAGCGGGGGTTGCACCACAGACCCGACGCCTGACCTCAGCAGCATTGCCAACGCCGGCAGAATGAGAGGAGGGAGTTCTTCAGCTACGCTGCCAGCGCCGCAATAGCCGGCCACGCAGGCCGCAGTCGAGCAACCAGCTGTTGTCGAACACCCGCAGGATCGCCGGTTTGGCGTGTTTGGACATGGCGACGGCGTGGAAGCGGGTCTGTTGCTTGCGCCTCGCGTTCATCTTGTCGAGCAGGGCATGGGGCAGGCTCTGGGCGATGAAATCGGAGATCACCAGCACGTCGGCCTTGGCAAAATCCGGCTGATCCAGCTGGGTCAGCGCCTGTTCGAGACAGGGCACCAGGTCGGTGCCGCCGTGGAAACTCATGGAGAGGAAGCGCTCCGCCTTGTCGAGCCCGGTCTCGGCGGTGATCTCCAGCGTCGCCACCTCGGTGGAAAACAGCATCAGGTAGCAGCCCCGTTTCTCGTCCATCGCCACCTTGAGCAGCGCCAGGAACAGCGCCTTGGCGCACTCCTCAGGGTAACCCCCCATGGAGCCCGAGGTATCGACGCAGACGATGAAGGGCCCGCGCGGCTGGGGCTCCTCCCCCCCCAGCTCCGGGGATCGCAGCATCAGGCGCTGGCGTGGCAGGGTGCCCCGGGACTGGTAGCTGAGCAGCCGCCGCTCCAGATAGCGGCGATAGAACTCCAGCTCCAGCTCCGGCAGTGCCAGCATCACCGCCTCGCTCGGCAGCAAGCGCATCAGATCGCTGGCCGGGTGTACCCCTACCAGATCGTCCGGCACGTCGTCGGTCTGCACCTCCTCAAGCTCATGCACCGGCACCGGCGGCAACGTCCTGGCATCGGTGCGCTGCTCCCGCTCACTGCGCCCGAGCAGGGCGGCTATCTCTCCGAGCAAGGGCTCGCGCTGCAACATGCGGGCATATTGCTGCACCAGCACCAGGCTGCGCTTGTGCCAGCTGCCCTGGGCCAGATCCCAGAGGCCGCCCGCCGAGATCTGGTGCGGATCCAGCGCGTCGGCCAGGGTACGATTCGCCAGCAGCTGATCCTCTATCTCCTGGCGCTGCTTCTCCCGCTCCGCCTCGGCGATCTGCTGCTGCAGTTGCAGCAGGCTGCCCACCAGGCTGGCCCGCCACTTCTCGATAAACAGCTGACGCAGGCCCTCGGTGGGCTGCACCATGATCTGGCGCACCAGGCTGCGGGCGTCGCCGGCGAAGGGGCTGTGCTGATCCAGCGCCTCCAGCAGCGCGGGCAGGCGGCCCACCAGCTCGGTCATGGGCAGCAACCGGTGCGCCTGATAGAGCCGGTACTCCTGCTCCAGCGCCACCGGCACCGGCTTGTGGCGCATCTCCTCGCCGAGCTGTTCGCTCCAGCTCTGGATGCGTTTCTTGAGCAGCTTGCCCTGCAGCGGGGAGCGTTTGAGGAATTCGGAGATCTTCGGGGTGGAGGCCAGCAGCAGCGCCATCTCCCCCGCGAGCTCCCCCTCCCCGATGAGGAGCCCCAGATCCATCATGCCGATCTCAAGCACGGGATCTCCTTAGGGGGCGGCGCTGGCAGAGGAGATGCTGCCGGTCACACCACAGCAGCATGTCTGACGTGTTATTTGCGATCATGGCAGCACAAAACACCATCATGCATCGAGCCCGGACAGGCGGTCGCGCCACTGCAGCAGCTCGGCGCGCAACCGCTCCAGATCCCGGTTCAGCACGAAGAAGCTGTCTTCCACCTGCTGCAACCAGTGCGCCCCGACAAACAGATGAGGCTGATGACGATCGAACAGTCCCCGCTGCACCTTGAGGCTCTGCTGCACCCGGCTCACCTGCTCCACCAGCTCATCCAGTTCGGCTTGCCAGGGCGCGAGCACCACCTCGGGGATGGCGGCGCGCTCCACCAGCACCAGGGGCACCGGCTGGCGCTGGATGTCCAGCACATGCAGCCGCAGCTCGGCGTCGAGCACCAGCTCGTAGTGCCCCTCCTTGGGGTTGCCGAGGGGCCAGCCCACCAGGGCCTCACCGGTGGGGTGCCAGTGGGAGAGCAGGGTGCGATCGAAGGTGAGGGTGCCGGTCAGGCGTTCGGGATCCCCGCCATCGAGCGGCGCCGGGGTGAGCAGATGGAAGCGCACCAGCTTGCCGAAGGGCTTGGCGTTGACCAGCGGCAGCTCGGTGCCACGGGCGCGGCGTCCGAACCACTGCTTGCGCTTGATCGCCTTGCAGCCGAGCCGCAGGGAGACCGCCCCCTTGATCTGCTTGAACTGCTCGCGCAGGGAGAGCAGCTGGCGGGTCAGAGTCAGTTGCTGGTAGCCGTAGAGGCGGGAGAATTCGCCGATCATCTCCAGCAAGGCGGTGCGGGAGGCCTCGTCGTGCCAGAGGCAATCCTTGAACAGCAGCAGATCCAGCGGCGCCACCTCGTCGCGGCCATTGAAAAAGGCGCTCGCCTTGATGAGCCTTACCGCCTTCTTCCAGCGCCGATCCGACACGTAGCAGCCGTGGCCGAGCTGGCTGTCGAGCTGCAGGCGCAGCTGATAGATGAGCTCGAAGCAGGCGTCCGGCAGGCGCACCTGCTCGATTTGCTCCTGCCAGAGTGCGTACTCCTCCCCCTGGATCTGCACCGAGGGAGGCAGGTTCTGATGGGATTGGCCATCGCTCGCCAGCATGGCCTGGAAGTTGGATTTCTCCTGCACCCTGTCCATCCAGATCCGCACCAGCATGCGGTCATAGAGCGCCTCGAGGCCGCTGTCCGGCGCGGGCAATTCGTTGGAGGCGGTCACCAGCAGCCGCATGGGGATGGGGTGCTGGCTGTCGCCGTTGCGGAACTGGCGCTCGTTGATGGCGGTGAGCAGGGTGTTGAGGATGGCGGGGCCCGCCTTCCAGATCTCGTCGAGAAACACCACCTCGGCCTCCGGCAGGTAGCCGCGGGTCAGCCGCAGGTACTTGCCATCCTCCTTCAGCGCCTGGATGGAAAGCGGCCCGAACACCTCCTCCGGCGTGCTGAAACGGGTCATCAGGTATTCGAAGTGGCGGGCGTCATGGAAGGCCAGCTTGAGCCGCCGGGCGATCAGGCTCTTGGCGATGCCGGGGGGGCCGAGCAGGAAGACGCTCTCGCCGCTGAGGGCCGCCAGCAGGCCGAGCCGCAGGGCATCCTGCCGCTCGTATAGCCCCTCTCCGAGGGCGGCCAGCAGCCGGGGCAGGCGCTCCTGGATGGGGACGGCACGAACAGTATTCTGGGCTAAAGGCGGCATAGGCACAGTTTCCGAAGCTGGTGGTCAAAGGTGGCGACGCGGTCCGGCCTCTGGCCGCGCGCCACTGCAATGTCTGTTGATTCTGGTCATCCCCGCCGCAAGGCGCCGGGGATCCCGCTGAAAATCCCGATCCGGGCGCGACGCGCAAAGGGTGCAGCAAATCCGGCGAGAGTGTACTCTGCGCATCAGAATTTACCCCAATGCAGATCAAGAGTGAGCCTTCGCCATGCAAGATCCCCTGCTGGACCCCCTGCGTCAGCGCATCCTGGCCAGGATGGGCATACAGAGCTGGCAGCTCAGAGCGCCGACCCTGCCGGGTGGCGAGCCCGCACAGGCAACGGCGGATAACGCCGTCCCCGCACCAGCGCAGGCCCCACTGCCAACGGGCAAGCTATGGCTGCTGGCACCGACGCTGCCCGCCCCGAGCTTGCTGGCGGACATCTGCAGCCTGCTCGGCATAGGGCCGGACGAGGTCTCCTTGCTCGGCGAACTGCCCGAGGGGGCGACCCCGCCCCTGCTCTGGCTGACCGTGGCCGACCCGCGCTGGCCCGACGCCCTGGTCTGCCCGCTCAAGCCCGATGCGGCGCACAAGCGCGCCCTCTGGCAACAGTGCCGGCAGCGACTGCCCGGCTGAGCCAGGCCATGGCCCGACTCGCCATCGGCTCATGGCACCATTCAAGTCAACCAGACTTGCGCCGCACGGCCTTCCCAGCCAACGACCATGGCATGGCCATGCCCTGTATCGCAAGTGCGAATCCTTCCCGGAGTTACCATGTCTGACGCCAACCTCAGCTTTCGCCCCCTGCTCGAATCCGATTTCGAGCTGATCTACCCCATAGAGCAGGCCGCCCATCGGGAGCCCTGGAGCCAGGCCAACCTGCTCTCCTGCTTCGGGCCGCGCTATCTCAACGGCCTGATGCTGGTGGACGGCCGCCCCGCCGGCTTCTACATCTCGGATCTGGTGGCGGGGGACAGCTCGCTGATGAACATCTGCGTGCACCCCGATTTTCAGGGCAAGGGGCTGGGCCGGGCGCTGCTCAAGGAGTACCTCGCCCGCAGCAAGGCAAAGAAGGCGGAGGCCTGGTTCCTGGAGGTGCGCGCCGGCAACCAGCGCGCCATCGGCCTCTACGAGAGCGAAGGCTTTGCCGAGTATTGCCGCCGTGACGGCTACTACGGCACCGGTCAGGACAGGGAAGATGCGGTGCTGATGTCCCGCCTGTTCGACTTCGGTTAAGCCGCCGGTCAACACAGGGGAATGTCTCCTCTGCATTATGTTGGTTACGCCCTGTCTTCAACGCGCAGCGGCTAAGGCAACGGCGCGTTGTCGATGGCGGGATCCTCCAGACTCAGCGTGACCCGCACCACGGCGTCGAAACCCGCGGCCGAGAGCGGCATGAAGAAGCCGCGACCATAGGTCACCCCCGGCATCCAGATCTGCTGATCCTCCACCTCGACTCTGATGGGCCGCAGCGGCTCACCCGGCCGCTGGAGATAGATGCCGGGTGGCGTCGTCACCTGGGGGAAGCGGCGCAAGATGTGGGCGCTGCCATCCCCCGCATCCGGGTTGAGCCGCACCTTGACCAGCCCGGCCAAGCTGGATTGCAGCTCGGGGGCGTGCCACAGCAGGGTATCGAGGGCCTTGCAGCGTCGACACTTGGCGCCTTCGATCACGTAGAGCAGAGGGATCCCCTCGCTCAGTGCCCGCTGCTGTCCCTGCTCATAACCTTCGGCCCCGCTCAGCCAGGGATTGTCCTCCCCCGCAGGCAAGCTCCCCAGCACAAACCAGAGCACGCCGACCCCCGCCAGTAGCAGCAAGACCCCGGTGATCAGGCTCTTGATCCCGAACTTCATGGCTCCCCTCCCTGAACGAATCCGATCTCTTTGTCCCATCATGCCTGAGTCGATCCAACTTGACGACTTTGTGATCCAGGACAAACGGCGCACACTTGTAAGCTGTAATGCTAGAGTTTACACTCCAGCGCGATTTTGAGTGCCCTCACGGGCGTACAACTGTTACTTGAGGATGATTGAGGATGCCGCAGTTTCATCTGGTTCGACTGATGCGGGAACGCATTGCCCGCCTTGGCAACAAGGCCGCCCTGCGCGTTCAACAGGATGGCCAATGGCGTGCCATCGGCTGGCGCACCCTGGGTCAGGCGATGGACTATTGCGCCCAGGCCCTGATCCGTACCGGCCACCAGCCCACCGGGATGGTCGGCATCTATGCCCGCAACATGCCGGAATGGACCCAGGCCGATCTCGGCATCCTCGCCGCCCGCGGCGTCAGCGTGCCCATCTATCCCACCAGCACCCTGGAGCAGTTGCGCTACATAGTGCGTGACGCCAACATCAGCCTGCTGTTCGTGGGGGAGCAGCAGCAGTTCGATCAGGCCCTCCAGCTGTTGAACAATGGCGAGATCCGCCAGATCGTCACCCTGGACGGCGCCGTCGATCTGCGCGGCTGTGCAGAGGCCAGCCACTTCCAGACCTTCCTCTCCTCGGGCAATCATCAGCCCAGCGAGCAGGAGCTGCGCCTTCGCGAGCAGCAGTACCGGATGGACGACCTGCTGACCCTGATCTACACCTCGGGCACCACGGGTGAGCCCAAGGGGGTCATGCTCGATTTTGCCAACGTCGCCGCCTGCTTCGAGATGCACGACAAGCGCCTGGATCTGAACCAGCAAGACGTGTCTCTGTGCATGTTGCCGCTCAGCCACGTGTTCGAGCGCGTCTGGACCTACTACGTGCTCTACTGCGGCGCCGAGAACGTCTACATCCGCGATCCCCAGAAGGTGATGGACGTCATCGGCGAGGTGCAACCGACCGTGATGTGCGCCGTGCCGCGCCTCTACGAGAAGGCCTACGCCATGATCCAGGCCAAGGTCGCCCAGGCCCCGCGCCTGCGCCGCGCCCTGTTCGGCTGGGCCACCAAGGTCGGCCAGCAGGTGGTGGCCACCCGTCAGGCGGGTCAGTCCGTCTCGCCGCTGCTCTATGCCAAGCTCGCGCTGGCGGAGCGGCTGGTGTTTCGCAAGCTGCGCGCCCGCTTCGGTGGCCGCACCCGCTTCCTGCCGGTGGCGGGCGCCCGCCTCGCGGACGACGTCAACCTCTTCTTCCAGGCCATGGGGCTCAACCTCAAGTACGGCTACGGCATGACAGAGACCACGGCCACCGTCTGCTGCTTCGAGGATCAACAGTTCAAGCTGGGCTCCATCGGCACAGTGCTGAGCGGTATCGAGGTGAAGCTGGGTGAGAACAACGAGCTGCTGGTGCGCTCACCGACCGTGATGCGCGGTTACTACAACAAGCCGGAGGCCACCGCCGAGGTGATGACCGAGGATGGCTTCCTGCGCACCGGCGATGCCGGCGAGATGGACGACAAGGGCAACCTCTACTTCACCGAGCGCCTCAAGGAGCTGATGAAGACTTCCAACGGCAAGTACGTGGCACCGCAGCTGGTGGAAGGCACCCTCGGCAAGGATCGCTTCATCGAGCAGATCGCCATCGTCGCCGACGCCCGTCACTTCGTGTCGGCGCTGATCGTGCCCTGCTTCGAGTCCCTGGAGGAGTACGCCCGCTCCATCAACCTGCAATATCAGTGCAAGACCGAGCTGCTGCGCCACTCCCGGGTGGTGGAATTCTTCGAGTCGCGCATTCATGAATTGCAGCAGGAGCTGGCCAAGTTTGAGCAGGTGAAGAAGTTCACTCTGCTGCCGAGCGCCTTCTCCATGGAGCTCGGGGAGATCACCCCGACCATGAAGCTGCGCCGCAAGATCATCGAGGCCAAGTACCAGAGCGAGATCGAGGCGATGTACAGCCACGTCTGATCCCGCTCCTGTCGCCAATGAAAAAGCCGCCCCTGCAACGGGGCGGCTTTTTGTTATCCGGCGCACGCCGGATCAGGGCAGCTTGACCAGCGGCTGCTCCCGCAGCTCGGTCGGACGGCCGGCCTGGATCTCGTCAACCCGGGCCAACGCCTGCTTCACTTCATCCGGGCTCTGCAGCAGGCGATAGGAGAGATCGAAGGTCTTGGTCTCTCCCGGCTGGATCTTCGGCACCAATCCCAGGGGGCGCTGGTACTTGGTGCTGTAGGCATAGCTGGTGCCCGGCTCTATCCCGGTCACATAGCCCTGGGCCAGGGTGTCCGTGTTCTTCCACAGGGTCAGCACCGGCAGCTGATGCGTGTTGTAAGCCACGACGACGCCGGCGCTGCCTTGCCGATTGTTCAGCACCGCCAGCGTATTGCCCTCGGCGTCAGCGTAAGGCACCAGATTGAACACCATCTCATCGAAGCCCTTGGTGGGCGCCAGATAGCTTTGCCAACTCTTCAGCCCCTGCTTGGCATAGTCGTTGAACGGGGAGATCTGCTTCACCGGCGTGCTGACCCTCGCCCCCTCCTCCAGGATCGGGGTCCCGAAATTGCCGTGATAGATGATCTGGTATTCGTTCTCGTAGTCGGCGTGGTTGGTCAGCTTGTCCTGCAGGGCAAATTCCGCCTGACCCGGCACTACGCTCAGCTGGGTCCAGGTGACCAGATCACTCATCTTGAAGGTGCGCTCGTCCACTCGTCCCCGCACATGAATGGCGTAGGGAGGCGCCTCATCCACGGTCACACTGACCACGGAGGCGGGAGTGTTCTGCACCCGGCCGTGCAGGCTCTTGAGCCGGCCGTCGTCGTCCACCCCGGGGTGACCCGTCCATTCATAACCGCAGCGCACCAGCATCTCGTTGAAGCCGTCGAGCCAGCCAAGGCCGGCGCGGCTCTCCAGATCGATGAAGGCCGGGTTGACCACCTCCTTGACCGGCGAGTCCCAGCCGAGGCGCAGATCGGCGGCCTTGACCTCCTTGATCCCCATGCCACGGGTCGGCACCAGGATAATCTTCATCACGCCGTTGTCGATGATCAGCAGATCCACCCCTTCCTGACGCCCGCCGTGCAGCCGCTTCTTCTCGATGGAGAAGGGCACCGGGCTCTTGATCCCCAGCTGCTCGCTGCTGGTCTTCCAGTCCCCTACGTCCAACCCCTGCTGGGAGTCGGTCAGCAGGAATTCGGCGGCCTGGCTCGCGTTCGCCCCCAGGGCGAACAGCACGGCAATGGAGAGTTTCTTCAACATGGATTTATCCTCTTATGGCTTGGTTTCATGAGGGCTGAATCGTTTCAGCGATCGAGAAACTAGGCCTCAGCCCAACAGGACTCAAGGTGCAAAAGAGGGAAATGTGAGCCGATTGACAATAAAAGCGCCACTCGCCCTGCTGAAGTGAAGGCTGACTCACAGTTCTCTTCGAGCCTGCCGATGCCGAAAAACCGGCAGCAAAAGAGGCGCCATGGCGCCTCTTTTTCATCTTCGGGGATCCGGTTTTTTCGTGCGTCTGACGCTTCAGCCGAGCGCCCACTCCACCGCCACCTTCGCATGGATGGCGGTGGTGTCGTAGAGCGGCACCGCGGCCTTCGCATCCCCCACCAGCAGGGCGATTTCGGTGCAACCCAGGATCACCGCCTGGGCACCGGCCTCGGCCAGTCCGGCGATGATGGCGAGGTATTCGGCCCGGGAGTCGTCACGCACCTCTCCCAGGCAGAGCTCGTCATAGATGATCCGGTGCACCCGCTCCCGCTCGGCCGCCTGCGGCACCAGCACCTCCAATCCGAACAGGGTTTCCAGCCGCCCCTTGTAGAAATCCTGCTCCATGGTGAAGCGGGTGCCGAGCAGGCCGACCCGCGTCACCCCGTCTGCCACCAGCTGTTTGGCGGTGGCATCGGCGATGTGCAGCAGCGGGATCTCGATGGCGGCTTCGATCTCCGGCGCCACCTTGTGCATGGTGTTGGTGCCGATCAGCAGGAAGTCGGCGCCACCGGCCTGCAGATCCCGGGCGGCGACGCTCAGCAGGCGAGCGGTGGCGGGCCAGTCACCGGCGTGCTGCAGCCGCTCTATCTCGGCGAAGTCGACGCTGTTGAGCAGCACCCGCGCCGAGTGCAGGCCGCCAAGCCGGGCCCGCACGCCCCGGTTGAGCGCCTGATAGTAGCTGACGCTGGACTCCCAGCTCATGCCTCCCAGCAAACCGATACATTTCATGGAAACTCCTTGGTGCGGCGCGTCACCGTCATCGAGATAAAAAAGGCCCCGCAGGGCCAACAAGACAGAAGGGTAGGTGCAAACACCTAAATCCAGATCATCAGCACGCAGGCCGCCGTGGCGATCCCCATGCCGAGGTTGAAACGACGCCAGCCCCTGGCGGTGCGGATGAGGCGGCGCACCTGGGCACCGAACAACACCCAAAAAGCGCCAGTGTAGAGGCCGGTGATGAAGAAGGTGCCGAGCACCCAGCTGGCGGACGGCCAATAGGCCTCTCCCGCCAGGGTGAAGCCACTGATGGCGGAGAGCGCCATCATCCAGGCCTTGGGATTGAGCAGTTGCAGCATGGCGCCCTGGTGGGCCGGGATCAGCGGCCTGTTGCCCTCGGCCGGGCCGCTGGCGGTGGCGACCTTCCAGGCCAGCCAGAGCAGGTAGGCCGAGCCCAGGATCTTGAGCCCCTCGTGCAGCAGCGGCAGCTTCTCGAACACCACCCCCAGCCCCAGCGCCATGGCCAGGATCATCAGGTTGATGCCACCCACCACCCCCACCAGCAGCGGCACCGAGCGGCGAAAGCCCTGGGCCGCACCGGCGCTGGTGAGCAACATGTTGTTGGGGCCAGGCGTGCCACAGGTGATCAGGGCAAAGCCCGCCAGGGGAAGCAACCAGTTCAGATCCATCTCAACCTCATAGAGTGACAGCAAGCTCCCTAATATGCAGAGCCTGCGCCCTGACGACAAGGTCAGCAATGCACTTTATTTGCATTAATAATCAGTCACTCATCAATACCAGAGCATCACCACGCAGAGCGCGGTCAGGGCGCCCAGGCTGCCGTTGAGGCGGCGCCAGCCTTTGTCCGAGTTGATCCAGCGGCTGAGCTGATGACCGAACAACACCCAGGCGAAGCAGACCGGCAACCCCGCCATGGGGAAGACGGACATGATGCCCCACAGGCTCGGCCAGTAATCGCTCCCCGGCAGGCTGAACAGACTGATGGCCGAGATCCCCATCATCCAGGCCTTGGGATTGAGGAACTGGAAGCCCAGCCCTTCCAGGAAGGTCAGCGGACGGGAGCGCCGTGCCGGATCGCCGGGTGCCCCGGCCACCGCGATGCGCCACGCCAGCCACAGCAGATAGAGGCTGCCCAGCACCTGCAGGCTCAGCCTCAGCACGGGCCAGCGTTCGAACAACGGATAGAAGCCGAGCGCCAGCACCAGTTGCAAGACCGGCTGACCTATCGTCACCCCGAGCAGATGAGGCAGGGTGCGGTGCACCCCGAAGTTGGCACCGGAGGCGGTCAGCATGAGGTTGTTCGGGCCCGGGGTGCCACAGGTGAGCAGGGCGAAGCCAAACAGGGTGGCATACCATTCCATGGTCATGGATTTATCTCCCATCAGATCATATTGTATCGATACAATGTGGGTATCGAGGTTGTTTAACGGCTGATATTCACGCTATATTGAGACAATCTTGCGATCAATGGATTTATTGTCACCATGACAATCTGGACCCCCAACCTCGACGCCTTCGAAGGCCCTCTCTACCTGAAACTGGTCAAGGCCATAGAGCAGGCCATCCATGGCGGCACCCTGCCTCCCCAGACCCGGCTGCCGACCATGCGGGCGCTGGCGGACAAGCTCGGCGTGACGGTCGGCACCGTCACCCGCGCCTACGCCGAGGCCGAGCGACGCGGTCTGCTGGCCGCCAGGGTGGGCCACGGCACCTGGGTCAGGGGGGAAGCGGATCCCGCCAACGAATGGGTGATCCGCAACGAGGACAGCCACCGCATCGAGCTGTGGCAGAACCTGCCGGTCCAGCTGGACAGGGCCGCCATCATCAAGCCGATGCTGAACGAGCTGGCGGAAGGGGATCTCAATGCCCTGCTCGGCTATGACAAGGAGGCGGGACGGCCCGAGCAGCGCCAGCTGTTCGTCGACTGGCTCACCGGACTGGGGGTCAACTGCCGGGAGGAGCACCTGCTGTTCAGCCACGGCGCCCAGCACGGCATCATGCTGGCCCTGCTCGCCACCGGCTGCGTGGGGGAAACCATACTGTGCGAGGGGCTCAGCTACCCCGGCATGCTGGGCAACGCGCGCCAGCTGAAGAACCAGGTGGTGGGCCTGCCCCTGGACGAGGAGGGCTTGATCCCGGCGGCGCTGGATGCGGCCTGTCGCCAGCGCCGGGCCAAGCTGCTCTACCTGACGCCGACCCTGCAAAACCCCACCACCGCCGTGATGAGCCTGGCGCGGCGGGAGGCCATAGTCGCCATCGCCCGTCGCCACGATCTGTTGATCATCGAGGACGACGTCAACGGCCTGCTGCCGGAGACCACCACTCCCCCCCTGGTCAATCTCGCGCCTGAGCGAGTCATCTACCTCGGCAGCCTGGCCAAGATCGCCTGCGGCGGCCTGAGGGTCGGCTTCGTGCTGACACCGCCGGCCCTGCGCAACGGCTTCGCCCAGGCGATGCGGCTGTCGAGCTGGATGGTGAGCCCGTTGCTCATCGAGCTGGCCTGCAAGCTGGTGAGTCAGCACCAGATCATGCCGCTTATCGAGCTGCAGAGACGGATCCTGGCGCGCCGGGGGGAGCTGCTGCGCCACCTGCTGCCGGGCGCCCGCTGGCAGCCGGGCTCCATGCACGCCTGGCTGCCCCTGCCCGAGCCCTGGCGCAGTCAGGAGTTCGCCGAGGCGGCCAACGCCCTTGACGTCGGGGTCGCCAGTGGGGAACACTTCGCCGCCGGCCAGTTTGCCGCGCCGCAGGGAGTGCGCCTGAGCCTGAGCCAGCCCGCCACCGACGCCCGCGTCGCCGAGGGGCTCGAGCGTCTCGCCGGCCTGCTGCGCGCCGCGCCGCCGACCAATCCCCTGCTATAGTCAGTGGCCCGCCCAGAAGGAGCCTTCATGTTGCCACCCCGCGCCCCCCTGTTACTCATGACCCTGTTGCTGGGAGGCTGCGCCGCCCCCGCCCATCAGCAGCTCGGCCAGGCCCTGAGCGGACTGGAAGGGGAGCTGGTGCGGCTGGAAGAAGAACTCGCGGCCATGAACGGACTGCACTACCAGAAGGCCATCGACGCCCCCGTCGTCCTGCGTCGCTATCTCGAGGCGCCCTCCCCCACGGCGGAAGGGCTGGTGCCCGCAGAGATCGCGCTGCAGGACGGCCCCCTGCTGCGCTATCGCTACCAACTGCTGGACGGCATGAAGGCACTGCCCACGGACAACCCCTGCCTGCGCTACGAGTTCGAACTGCGCCACCTCGGCCGGCTCGGTCAACTCGATCTCGTCTGGCAGGGGAATGGCCATCAGGGGCGCCACCTCATCCAGCAGGCCGACTGCCCCTTCTCCGCCAAGGGGCCGGGACTGCAATAAGCCGCGCCAGATGCAAAGAGGGGTTGGCCACTGGCCAACCCCTCTCGCTTTATCCCTTCCAGCCCTTTAGATGATGCCTCGCACCAGAATGCCGGCGATCAGCAGCGGCGCCACCAGTCGCCAGCACCAGAGCAGGCAGCCACGCATAAAGGGCGACAGGTCGGCGGGCAGAATGCTGTCCCCCAGTCGCCAGCCCAGCTGCAGGGTCAGCACCAGGCCGAACAGCGGCATCATCAGGTTGGAGGTGAGGTAGTCCAGCAAGTCGAAGACGGTCTTGCCAAACAGGGTCAGCTCGCTCCAGGGGCCGAACGACAAGCTGACCGGAATGCCGGAGGCCATGATCAGCAGGGTCAGCACCCGGCAGGCGCCACGCCGGGACCAGCCCCACTCCTCCGTGGTGAAGCGCACCAGGTGCTCCAGCATGGAGATGGAGGAGGAGAGCGCCGCCACCAGCAGCAACAGGAAGAACACCACCCCCAGCCCCTGGCCGAACGGCAGGTGACTGAACACCGCGGGCATGGTCATAAAGGTGAGGCCGGGGCCGGCGGTGGGATCGATGCCGGTCGACGCCAGCGCCGGGAAGATCATCAAGCCCGCCAGCACCGAGATGAGGCTCGCCAGGGTCACCACCCAGACGCCGGATTTCAGCACCCCGTCGCTGTTGGGCAGGTAGGCGCCATAGGTGGTGTGCACCCCCAGGCCGATGGAGAGGGAGAAGAAGGCGAGCCCCAGCGCATCCAGCACGCTCTGGCCGGTCAGCATGGAGAAGTCCGGCAGCAGCAGCTGGCGCACCCCGGCCATGGAACCCGGCATGGAGAGCCCCACTCCCACCAGCAGCAACATCATGATGAACAGGGCCGGCATCATCCAGCGCAGGGCCCGCTCCACCCCCTTCTGAATACCCCCCTGCACGAACCACCAGGTGAGCGCGGCAAACACCAGATGGGTCAGCACGGGCCACCCGGGGTGGCTGACATAGCCGTTGAACAGGGCGGTCAACGCCGAGCCCTCGCTCAGGTTCAGCTTGCCCATCACCGCCAGCGCCGCATAACCCACGGTCCAGCCGCCGACCACGCTGTAGAAGCTGTAGATGAAGAAGCCGCACAGTATCCCCATGTAACCCATCCAGCGCCAGTTCGGCCCCACCAGCGTTTTAAAGGCGCCGAGCACCCCGCGCTGGCTGCGGCTGCCGAGCAATGTCTCCCCCACCAGCACCGCCACCCCCAGGGTGAAGCTGAACAGCAGGAACACCAGCAGGAAGGCGCCGCCGCCGTTGGTGGCGGTCACATAGGGAAACTTCCAGATGGCACCGAGGCCGATGGCGGTGCCGGCTGCCGCCAACACATGCCCAAGACGGGAAGACCACTGAACCTGGCTCATACAACCTCCGGGGAAGAGAACATCGAATCGACACTCCTGGCAATAAAACGACGGGCAATAAAAAAGGCCGCCCCTGGCGACCCTTGCGATGAACATTCAAACTGCGCGCGCCAGGTCACCTCTCTTGCGAGCTAAAAAATCGACCAAAGGAGGCGATGAAAGGTGACATGAGGGGGTGACCCGAACGCAAAACAGGGGGCACAGCCTAAACCATGGAAAGAGAGGTTGACAGTTAATAGTCCTCACAGGCCCATAAAACAGAATATTGATGATTAAAAAAATCACATGACCCATCAAAAATATCGACAAGGCCCGCCTTGTTGGATTTTTCAATATGGTCAATCCCGCCACGGGCGATGAACGCTGACCACCCGGCGGCCATATCATCATGGCATTTCAAGGGGGCGGGCCTGGGGCCCGCCGCCGAGTTTACAGCAGACCCCGCACCAGGATGCCGCCGATGAGCAAGGGGGCCAGCCAGCGCCAGCAGCCCATCACCAACTGGCGCCAGTGGGGAGCCAGCCCCTCGGGCAGCGCACGGCGACCGAGCTGCCAGCCGAGCAGCAGGGTGAGGGCCAGCCCGAACAGCGGCATCAGCAGGTTGGAGGTGACAAAATCCAGCAGCTCGAAGATGTTCTTGCCAAACAGGGTGATGCTCGCCCAGGGGCCGAACGACAGGCTGACCGGAATGCCCCCCGCCATCACCACCCCGGTGATGAGGCCGCAGGAGGCGCGCCGCGACCAGCCGAAACTCTCGCAGAGGAAACATTGCAGATGCTCCAGCAGGGAGATGGAAGAGGAGAGCGCCGCCACTACCAGCAGGGCGAAGAACACCACCGCCAATCCCTGGCCGAACGGCAACTGCTGGAACACCGCCGGCATCGTCATAAAGGTGAGGCCGGGGCCGGAGGCGGGATCGATGCCGGTCGCCGCCAGCACGGGGAAGATCATCAGCCCCGCCAGCACGGCGATGAGGCTCGCCAGCAGCACCACCCAGAGGCTGGAGCAGCCTACTCCCTCGCTGGTGGGCAGATAGGCACCATAGGTGGTGTGGATGCCAAGGCCGATGGAGAGGGAGAAGAAGGCCAGCCCCAGGGCGTCCAACACCCCGGACATGCCGAGCTTGCTGAAGTCCGGCAGCAGGAAGTGGCGCACCCCGGCCATGGCGTTGGGCAGGGTCAGGCCGAAGGCCACCAGCAGCAGGATCATGATGAACAGGGCCGGCATCATCCAGCGCAGGGTGCGCTCCACCCCTTTTTGCACCCCGCCCTGCACGAACAACCAGGTGAGACCGGCGAACAGCAGGTGGGTCAGCACGGGCCAGAGCGGATCCCCGACGTAGTCGTTGAAGCGGGCGGTGAGCGCCGCCCCATCGCCGTGGCGCAGCTCACCCGCCAGCGCCATGCCGGTGTAGCCCAGGGTCCAGCCGCCGACCACGCTGTAGAAGCAGAAGATGAGCAGGCTGCACAAGAGCCCCATGGCACCGACCCAGCGCCAGCGTTGGCCCATGAGCGCGCCGAAGGCCCCCACGGCCCCGCGCCGGCTCAGGCTGCCGAGCAGGGTCTCCCCCATCAGCACCGCCACCCCCAGGGTGAAGCTGAACAGCAGGAACACCAGCAGGAAGGCACCGCCCCCGTTGGCGGCGGTGACATAGGGGAACTTCCAGATGGCGCCGAGACCGACCGCGGAACCCGCGGCGGCCAGGATGTAACCGAGCCGGGATGACCATTGGGACTGCTGCATAACAACTCCGAGCGAGGGGCCCGCCAACTGGGCCCGAAAGGCGCTCAGAGTACGCCCGAGGGCGCGCAATCACTCGGCGTATATCCGGCGTAAAACCGCTTTATTGGCAGCAATGACCAATAATATTCGGATTACTACCCAAAGATGCCACCCAATAAAAACCGGAGCCTATTTGCTCCGGTTTTTGCTCCCTTACAGGTGGGCGTCAGGTTAGATAACCCCCAGCTCCCGCAGCCGCTCCATCAGGTAGCTGTGGGCGGTGTGACGCTCCGAGAGCACCACGTCCGGGCGCGGGTGCAGGAACAGCGGCAGGGAGATGCGGGACTTAGCGGCGCTGCCACCGGTCGGGTTGATGACGCGATGGGTGGTTGAGGGGTAGTAGCCGTGGGAGGCCTCCTGCAACATGTCACCTATGTTGATGATCAGGGTGCCAAAGTCGCAGGGCACATCCATCCACTCGCCGTCGGAGCCCTTCACCTGCAGGCCCGGCTCGTTGGCGGCGGGCAAGATGGTGAGCAGGTTGATGTCCTCGTGGGCGGCGGCGCGGATGGCACCCGGCGCCTCTGTGCCGTCGAACGGCGGGTAGTGCAGCACCCGCAGCAGGGTCTTCTGGCTCTCTTCGATCATGGAGGAGAGCGGGCAGCTGTAGTGGGCGGCTATGTCGGCCGGGGTGTACTGCTCCACCCAGCCGAGCAGCTCGGCGGCCAGGTTGTTGGCGAGGGCGTAGTACTCCATCGCCTGGGCCTTCAGCTCCGCCGGCATCTGACCCCAGGGGTAGAGGTGGAAGTACTCCTTGAGGTCTTTCTGGGTGTTGCCCTTGGCCACCTCGGACACCGACGGCGGGAAGTAGCCGTCCTGGGTCTCGCGCTTGAACAGGAAGTCGTGCTTCTGCTCGCTCATGAAGAAGCGATACCAGTTGTCATAGATGGACTGCACCAGCTCCTTGGGGATGGGGTGGTTGGTCAACACCCCGAAGCCGGTGGTACGCAGGGATTCGGTGAAGCGCTCGGCCGCATCGGGGGAGCGGTAATCGACGGTCAGGACTTTCATTATTTTTGTTACGCGCCAGTTAAAAGTAGGCGCAGTTTACCCTGCCAATCCCGGCAAGGAAAGTCGACCCGAAAGCAGTTCATAACAGATTGAAAATAATGATAAAAATATCATAACCCCGGGTTCTGTTGCGGCCCTTGTCCCGCTCCGGCTTACTCTCTAGAATGCCTGCACTTTCACATTAGGAGCCCTCCCCATGTCCCCCAGGATGCTGTTGCTGACCCTGCCCCTGCTGCTCGCCGGTTGCAGTTCGCTGTCGGAAGAGGAGTGCCGCGCCATGAGTTGGTACAACCAGGGCTATCAGGACGGGACAGAGGGCAAGACCCGGACGGCCAGCAGCGGCTACAGCAAGACCTGCGGCGAATATGGCCTCAAGGTGGACGAGGCCGAGTGGCAACGGGGCTACGCCAAGGGGCTTGAGCTCTACTGCATCCCCGAGCTCGCCTACAGCAAGGGGCGGGAGGGGAACGAGTATCTGGGGGTCTGCCCCAACGATACGACCTTCCTCACCCAGTTCGAACGCGGTCGCAAGGAGTTCCTGATAGCACAGCGCCTCGGCGAGCTGGAGCAGGAGCTGGAGCGGACCGAGCGCAACATCTACCAGTTGGATCAGCAGATCCGGGGCGAGAGCGACAGCAAACAGCGGGACTACTACCGCGCCCAGCGTGACAGAGCCGTGCGCCACTACGAAGGCGTTCGCCGGGAGTACAACCGCATCCGCTTCCCGGATCGGGTGATCCAGTTCTCCTTCGGCAACTGAGCGTCAGGGAGGGCACCATCCCCTCCCCTTATTCTCAAAGGATGATGGGGTGGCCGATGCCACCCCATCATATTCCAAAGTTCCGGCCGGTCAGGAGGGCAGTACCCAGCGCTGCAGTGCCAGCGCGATGCCGTCCTCGTTGTGATCCGCGGTGACCTGGTGGGCGTGCGCCTGGATCTGGGGCGCCGCATTGCCCATGGCCACCGCCAGCCCGACCTGCTCGAACATGCTGATGTCGTTGTTGTTATCGCCAAAGGCCACCACGTTTTCCATCGCAATGCCTTCGCTCGCGGCCCACTGGGCCAGCCGGTTGCCCTTGCTGCAGCCGGGTTGCACCAGCTCCACCGCATAGGGCGCCGCCCAGTCCTGGGTAAAGGGCAGGCCCTGCACCACCTCCCCCACGAAGCGATGCAAGCGGCCGGGATCCTGACTGAACAGCTCCAGCTTCCAGACCGGTTTCTGCAGCCAGGCCTCGATGTCCTCCGCCGGCAGCAGGGAGATCTTGAGGTGCGCCGGCAGCTTATCCGACCGGCTCTGGATGCGGGTGACATACTCCTCGCAGCCGATGTAGCCGATGCCGTCGCTCAGGTGGAACTGCGCCTCCATCTGCTGGGCCTCGACCTCGGCCAGCAGCGCTCGAAGGGGCGCCACCGACAGGGGATCCCCCGCCAGGATCTGGTCTTGCAGCGGATCGTAGAGGTAGGCGCCGTTGCTGCAGATGATGGGGGTGTCGAGGGCCAGCTCGTGGTGGAAGGGGCGCGCCGTCATGAAGTGGCGGCCCGTCACCAGCAGCACCTTGATGTCGTGGGCGCGGGCCTGCGCCAGCGCCGCCCGGGTCGCGGACGAGATCCTGTGATCCCGGGTCAGCAGGGTGCCATCCATATCGAGCGCAATGGCCTGGTAATGACTCATATCACCTCCAAGAAGATTGAACCGTGCGAGGTGCCATACAGTCCCGGTTCTAGCGCAATGGCCTGAAAACGACTCATATCACCTCCAAAGGCTGGGCATCGCCGGGCGCATGATTGAGAGAGGGGTCGCCGAGCGATGGGGTAAAACGAAGCAAAGAGCCATACCGTCCCAGAGTCGGCGCGACTATGCAAGTCCCCGCTGCCCCGCCGTCGCCAATCCGTGATCCCGTCGGCCGGGATCAGCCCGGCTCGGCCTGGGCACCCGCCTGCTCGCGCCTGTCCGCCGCCCGGCGCAAACCATAGAAGCCGAGGGCGCAGCCGATCCCGGCGAGGGTCGCCAGATAGAAGGGCCACTCGGTGCCCGCCAGCAGCGCCACGCTGCCCACCACCACCGCCAGGATCTCGCTGCCCACAGCCAGCCCGCGGTAGAGCCCCATCGCCTGTCCCTGCTGCTGGGGATGGCTGCGGTTGGAGACGGCAACCGAGGTGGCCAGCTCCCCCAGGCTCATGCCAATGCCGGCCGGGATGAAGGTGAGCGCCAACCCCCACCACTGAGTGGGCAGCACGAACATCAGCATGCCCACCGCCATCACCAGGTGACCGACGATGCCGAGGCTGCTGCCGCGCCAGTGACGGGCGAGTTGCTCCCCTATCCAGGAGCCCAGCATCATGGGCACGCTCACCAGCACGGCGGCCTGGGCCAGTTGCACCGGATCCCAGGCCAGCCGCTCCACCAACCAGACGTTGAAGTAGGTGAAGTAGAGCTGCACAGCGCCATAGCTGAGCAGGGTCAGCACGAAGTAGGGCAGCAAGCGGGGTTGCAGCAACAGCTGCCGGGTCGACAGCGGCGCCAGAGTCTGCTCCGCCGCCACCGGCGGCCGGTTGGGAATGAGCCAGAGGATCAGCAGCAGGTTGACCGCCGTCATGGCCACCGCCAGCCAGGCCGCCAGGCTGTAATCCCCGGATATCACGGCGGCATAGCCCCCGATCATGGGGCCCAGCACCCAACCCAGATTCATGCCGATGTTGATCCTGGCGAAGTTGCGAGCCTTGGTCTTGGGGGTGCTCATGTCCGCCGCCATGGCCTGGACGATGGCGATGTCGCCGTTGAAGAAGCCCTCAAGCACCCGGCTCAGCAGGAGCAGCGGCAGGGAGCGCCAGGCGATGCCGAGCGCCATCAGGGCGTAGCCCGCCAGCACCCCGACGAGGCAGAGGGTCAAGATGGGCTTGCGGCCATAGCGGTCGGACAGCTTGCCGAGCCAGGGCGCCCCCAGCAGTTGGAACAGCGGGTAGAGCCCCATGATGACCCCGAGCCACAGCTTGCGGCTCCAGTCAGAGGCCTCCGGGGTCAGCATGCCCTGGGCCGGATCCAGCATCAGGGGTGCCAGCACCGGGGATGGCAGGCTGAAGCCCGCCACCGCCAGGGTCACCGTCATCACCAGCACCCAGAGACTGGCCTGCGTCTTGATTCCTTCCATGTACGCCTCATTAAATAAAGTCATTTGTTTATTTATACTGGATGGAGAGGCGCCATTAAGTAAAGTGAATTATTGATTTAAATGGATCCCCTCCCCATAATGGCCCATCAATGCCTGCTGCTCCTGCTCAAGATGACATTGATTCCTCAGAGCGCGCCTGTCGATAACGAGAGTTACCCAATGAATGCCAGCACCGACAAGATCCTGTACCTGTTGAAGACCCAGGGGCCCCAGAGCGCCGCCGCCCTCGGCGAGCAGTTGCAGATGACCTCCATGGGCGCCCGCCAGCATCTGATCGCGCTGGAGGCCGAAGGCTGGATTGGCTTTAGCGACGAGGCCCGTGGCCGGGGCCGCCCGGTGCGACTCTGGCACCTGACCGATCAGGCCTGGCAGCGCTTCCCCGACACCCACAGCGAGCTGACCCTGCAGCTCATCGACGACGTCCAGCAGCTGTTTGGCGAGGAGGGCATGGAGCAGCTCATCGGGCGGCGGGAGCAGCAGATGCTGAGCCGCTATCAAGCCGAGCTGACCCAGACCGAGCTGGAGGGCAAGCTGGCGAGCCTCAAGACGCTGCGCAGCCGGGAAGGCTACATGGCGGACATGCGCCAGGAAGAGGATGGCAGCTGGTTATGGTGGGAGAGTCACTGCCCCATCTGCGCCGCCGCGCGGGCCTGCCGGGGATTTTGCAGAAGCGAGCTGGTGCTGTTTCGCGAGCTGCTGGCCCCGGCCAAGGTGGAGCGGGAACAATATCTGCTGGAGGGGGATCAGCGCTGTCTCTATCGCATCAGGCCGCAGCCCTGATAGCTGAACGCCAGAAACAACAAAGCAGGCGCCGGGATGCCTGCTTTGTTGCCTTCGGGGAGGAGATGCTCTCGTTCCAGCCTGTCGTTTCCCGATAGAGTCGGACGGCTGATGGGGTTCTTGACCCGGTAAGGTCCTTCACCGCAGAGACCTGGTCGGGTATCTGCTTTACCACCGGAAGATGTAACCATAGTACCCTTCCCGCTGCGGTGAGTGGTTGTGAAGTAGCAAGTATTTACAGTTGTTTTTGCAATAGTTCACCCTTAATCTAGGAAAAGTGAATTAGTAATTGCAACGAGGAACGGATAATGCTGAAACTTGATCGTATCGACAGGCATATTCTGGAGTTGATGCAGGAGAATGGCCGCATCAGCAACCTGGAGCTGGCCGAGCTGGTCGGTCTCTCCCCTTCCCCCTGCTCGCGCCGGGTCAAGGCGCTGGAAGATGCCGGTCTCATCGATACCCACGTCACTCTGCTCAACGCCCGCCAGCTGGGGCTGACGCTCACCGCCTACATTCACATCTCCATGGACAGGCACACCCCGGAGCGGTTCGAGAACTTCGATCGGGCCATTCAGGAGCTGCCCGAGGTGCTGGAGTGCGATCTCATCACCGGCAATGACGCCGACTATCAGCTCAAGGTGGTGGTGCGGGACATGGAGCACTACCAGCACTTCCTGCTGGACAAGCTCACCCACATCTCCGGCGTGACCGGCGTGCGCTCCAGCTTCGTGCTGCGCCGCATCAAGCACAAGACGGCGCTGCCCCTCAATCATCTGGGCTAGGCGCGGTGGACGCCGACCAAAAACAAGAGGAGGCCCTAGCCTCCTCTTCTGTTTCTTCAGCCCTGGTTCGCGGCTGAGTTCAGACCGCCACCTGGCTGATGTCCTGCACCTGCAGCAGCCAGCCGGTCTGCTCCTGCTGGGGCTCGCCACTCAGGCGCAGCCGCTCACCGGCAGGGACCCAGTGCCCCTCGGGCAGTGAGACCAGCAGACTCTCGTTACCGTTGTCGAACAGCCAGCGGTCGGCGCCCAACGGCTCTATCAAATACCCTTCCATCTCCACTCTGGACTCGGCCTGCCAGGACGGCGCAACGGAATCACGGCTCTCGATGAAATCCCCCTGAACACCAAAACTGGACAGCCCCCACAGAATGGAGAGCCCGACGATGGATGACTGCATCTCTCTCTCCTTTGATGGCACTGTGGGGCCAGTATGGGAAGATAAAAATGAGCGCACCATGAACAAGGCGCCAAAGTGCAGGCGAGATCGCGAAAAAAACCGGCAAAGGAGCCGGTTATGTCATTTTATGATGCCTGTATCACACTATTTTGGCGACTTTATCTACCACAGGTTCAGCTTGCAGCGTATTCGTCCAAAGGGGATGCCCGTGGCGGTCAGGATCCATGGGTCCGGCCAGGGTCTGAGCCGGGTTCAGCGCCCCAGCTGCCCGGCCAGGCGGTCACAGAGCTGCTTGAGTTGAGCCAGCTCCCCATCGTCCAGATCCAGCTGGCTGCGCAGATTGTCGACCAGGCAACAATCCCTGACCCCTTGCTGCAGCTCGCGCCCCGCCTCGGTCAGGCGGATACACTTCTGGCGCTCGTCTTCGCTTGAGACGCTGCGCGTCAGCCAGCCCTTGCTCTCCAGCCGTTTGACGATGGGGGTCAGGGTGCCCGCATCCAGCCCGGTCTCCTGACCTATCTCCTTGAGGCTGACCTCATCCCGCGCCCAGAGCGACAGCATGACCAGATACTGGGTGTAGGTCAGATCCAGCTTGTCCAGCAACGGCCGGTAGGCGCGCATCACCGCATTGGAGGCACTGTAGAGGGCAAAACAGACCTGCTTTTTCAATTCACTCATGGGGCACCTCGCTGACAAGTGGGGCCAGTATACCTCAGGAAAACGGAGGGCTGAATAATTTGCACACAAAACAGTTGCCAGCCCAGGGGTTCGGGATTAGTCTCGCTTTAGTTTGCACACAAATCAATTCGAAGGCACCGACATGAAGACACTCTATCGCACTCAGGCCATCGCCCAGGCGGGCCGCAACGGCGAGGTCCATACCCTGGACAACAGCCTGCAACTGGCGCTGGCCCTGCCGACCGCCCTCGGCGGCAACGGCCATGGCAACAACCCCGAGCAGTTGCTGGCCGCCGGCTATGCCGCCTGCTTCTCCAACGCGCTGATCCACGTGGCCAGGCAGCTCGGTACGCCCCTCGCCAGTGCCCCGGTCGAGGCGAGCGTCGAGCTGCTGGCCCTGGACGATGGCCGCTTCAATTTCGCCATCGCACTGGACGTCTCCCTTCAGGGGGTGCAGGCTGAGCAGATAGTGCGTCTGGCACACCAGACCTGCCCCTTCTCCAACGCCATGCGGGGCAATGTCATCACCCAACTCTCTCTCAACGGCACCCCATTGGAGGAAACACCATGAGTCAGCTCAGCCATCAAATTCAGCTGCTGCGTCGCCCAACCGGCCTGCCCACCCCGGCCGACTTCGCCCTGCGGGAGGTTCCCCTGCCCGAGCCCCAGGAAGGCGAGGTGCTGGTCGCCAACCAGTGGCTGTCGGTGGATCCTTACATGCGCGGCCGCATGAGCGAAGCCAAGAGCTATGTGCCCCCCTTCCCCCTCAATGGCCCCCTCGATGGCGGCGCCATCGGCACAGTGCTGGCCTCGCGCCACCCCGGCTTCAAGGTCGGGGATCGGGTGAGCAGCATGCTGGGCTGGCGCGATAGCTTCGTCGCCAGGGGCGAGCAGCTGACCCTGCTGCCGGCCACCCCGCTGCCCTCCCAGCTGTTCCTCGGCGCCCTCGGCATGCCGGGCATGACTGCCTGGGCGGGCCTGCACAAGGTCGCCAAATTGCAGGCCGGTGAAACCCTGCTGGTCTCGGCCGCCTCAGGCGCGGTCGGCACCATGGCGGTACAACTCGCCAAGCGTGCCGGGGCCCGGGTCATCGGCTCGACCGGCTCGGCCGACAAGGTCGCCTACCTCAAGACCCTCGGAGTCGATGCGGTGATCAACTATCGTGAAACCCCGGATCTCGATGCCGAGCTGGCCCGGCTCGCCCCGGAGGGCATCCACGTCTACTTCGAGAACGTGGGCGGCGCCATGCTGGAGGCGGCGCTCAACCAGATGACGGTCCATGGCCGCATCGTCTTGTGCGGTCTCATCGAGCAGTACAACAGCAACGGTGGTGCGAGCGGCCCGCGCAACCTGGCCCAGATGATCCGCAAACGCATCCTGATGCAGGGGCTGCTGGTCTCGGATCATTGGCAGCACTACGGGGACTTCCTGGCCGAGGCCATCCCGGCATTCGAGGCGGGCGCCCTGCAAGCCGAGGAGACCGTCAGCGAGGGGCTGGCCAGCATGCCCCAGGCCTTTATCGGGCTGTTCGAGGGCCGCAACACCGGCAAGATGCTGGTCAAGCTGGATTAATTTCCTGGTTGATTGCCAGTTGGCGACTTGCGAAGCGGGCCCATCCGACCTAAGGTGGGCCCGTTTTTTTATGGTGCAATCCCGTTTCGGCAAGGAGCTTATATGTCCACCACTCCCTATCCCCGCGTCGGTGTCGGCGTCATCCTGACAAACTCCCAGGGCCAGGTGCTGCTCGGCAAGCGCAGGGGTAGCCACGCGCCCTACTGGTCCATCGCCGGCGGTCATCTGGAGCTGGGGGAGAGCTTCGAGTCCGCCGCCATCCGGGAAGTCGCGGAAGAGACGGGCTTCGTCATCACAGCCCCCAGCGTCATCGCCGTCACCAACAACCTGGAGACCTGGCTGGAGAGCGGGCTGCATTATATCTCGGTCACCCTGCTGGCCGAGGTGGAAGGGGAGCCGCAACTGCTGGAGCCGGAGAAGTGCGAGGGCTGGATCTGGTGCGATCCCCGCGCGCTGCCGGAGCCCCACTTCGATGCCAGCCGCCAGTCGATCGCCTGCTGGCTGGCCGGACGCTGCTATCTGCCGCAACCGAGCCAATCCGAACTGTCATAAAACAGTCGCCGTTTTGTCATATCATCGGGGGCCATGATGACAACGAGGGAGTGATGACGTGGGGCAGGTGTTCTTGCAATTTCTGTGGTTGGGTTGCGTCAGCTTCGGCGGGCCCGCCGCTCATATCGGCTACTTTCAGCGTACCTTCGTCACCCGCCTCCGTTGGCTGAGTCAGGCCGAATTTGCCCAACAGCTGGCCCTGTGCCAGCTGTTGCCGGGTCCGGCCTCCAGCCAGCTCGGTTTCGCCATCGGTCGTCACCGGGCGGGACTGGGGGGCGCCATCGCCGCCTTCCTCGGTTTCACCCTCCCCTCCTTCCTGTTGCTGCTGGCGGCGGCCATAGGCCTAGGCCAAGCCGGCACCAACCTCTGGCTGGAAGCGGCCCTGCACGGCCTCAAGCTGCTGGCCCTGGTGGTGGTGGCGGATGCTGTGCTCACCATGAGCCGCCAGTTCTGCAAGACGGCGCTGGCCCAGGGGATCATGGTCGCCACCGCCGCCGCGCTCTGGTGGCAGCCCGGCCTGCTGACCCAGATGCTTCTGCTGATCGCGGCCGCCTCGATAGCGGCCCGGTTCAGCCCTGGGCAAGGGCCATCTGATGCGGCTGCTCCGCACTCTGCCGCCTTCTCGACTCCGGCCAGCACCCGTCAGCCCCACTGGCCTGGCTTGCTGCTGTTTGCCCTGCTGTTCGTCGGCCTGCCACTGCTGACCCAGGGCTCCGCCAGCCAGCTGGTTGCCGACTTCTATCGGGCAGGCAGCCTGGTGTTCGGCGGCGGCCACGTGGTGCTGCCCCTGCTTGCCGAGAGCGCCGGACAGGCGCTCAGCCAGCAGCAACTGCTGACCGGCTACAGCCTGGCCCAACTGGTGCCGGGCCCCATGTTCACCCTGGCCAGCTACCTCGGCGCCTTGCTACTGCCACAGACTCCCCTCGCGGGTGCCCTGTTGGCAACACTGGCGCTGTTCCTGCCGGGCTTCCTGCTGCTGTGGGCCCTGGGGCCCTGCTGGCAAGGCTGGCTGGCCCATCCCCGGCTGGCGGGCGCCGTCGCCGGCATCAACGCTGCCGTGGTGGGGTTGCTGCTGGCGGCGCTCTATCAGCCGGTGTGGCAAAGCGCCGTGCTGGCACCGCGGGATCTGGCGCTGGCCGCCCTCGGCTTCTATCTGCTGCGGGTATTGAAGCTGCCCATCCTGGCCCTCGCCGGCCTGCTGGTGGGCGCCTCGCTGCTACCGCTCTGACGCCTCACCAGTCGCAGCCATCATGCAGAGCCCATAAAAAACGGCGCCTCTTTCACAAGAGGCGCCGTGTTCAGGCTGGGCGAGGTGCGTGCTTATTCAGCGTCGGGATCAAAGTCCAGACTCAGGCTGTTGACGCAGTAACGCTGGCCGGTCTCGGTCGGCCCGTCCGGGAAGACGTGACCCAGGTGGGAGCCGCACTGGCTGCAGGTGATCTCCACCCTTGCCATGCCGTGGCTGCGATCCTCGGTGTAGGTCACGGTCCCCTCGATGGCCCGATCGAACGAGGGCCAACCGCAGCCCGAGTCAAACTTGGCCTCCGAGTGGAACAGTACGCTCTTGCAGCAGACGCACAGGTAGTCGCCGCTCTTGCGGTTGTGGAGCAAGGCGCCGCTGTAGGGCTGCTCGGTGCCTTTCTCCCAGCAGACGCGAAACTGTTCGGCGCTCAGCTTGCTGCGCCACTGCTCGGGATTATTGCCGCTCATTCTGACTCCTCGTCATGCTTGCCGGACAGAAATGACACTGCCAGGTTCTCGGGATTGCTGCGCCACCGTGCAGGATTGTTGCCATTCATACGGGCTCCTCGTCATGCTTGCCGGGCAGAAATGACACTGCCGGGTTCTCGGGATTGCTGCGCCACCGTGCAGGATTGTTGCCATTCATACGGGCTCCTTACCATGGGTAACGGCGCCCAGCATACCCAGTCAGGCCGTTTCACTCTACCCCGCCAGCGGGAACTGTGATCCCGTTGGCAACACGACGGCAACATCCGGCGCCGCCATCACCCCTTCCCTTGCCAAGGCCACCGCCGACAGGGCGACGCGCTCCAGCAACTTGAGGGAGTGGGCACGCCCCACCGAGACCTGACGCTTGATGTCGTCCGGCAGGAAGGGCAGGCCGTCGTTGGTGGCGGTGTCGACGACCTGCACCCACTCCAGCCCGGTGCCGGGTGGCGGCAGACGGAACTGGATGTCGTAGTCGCTGGCGTTGAACAGCACATACCAGCGCTCCCCATCTCCCTCGATCATGCCGATGTCCATGGCGAACGCCTGCCCCATGGGGGCGTGCCAGTCCTGATCGTTGAGCTGATGCCCATCGGGATGATACCAGTTGACCTTGTGGCAGCTGACGGCGGCGCCGTTCCAGCTGTCGTCACTCAACTGCAGATTGGAGAAGACCCCGGACTCCGCCCGCAGTGCCATCATCTGGCGGGTGAAGTCGAGCAGCCGCTCATCTTCCGGTCGCAGCTGCCAGTTGACCCAGCTTATCTGGTTGTCCTGACAGTAGGCGTTGTTGTTGCCAAGCTGGCTGCGCCCCATCTCGTCCCCGGCCAGGAAGTGCGGGGTGCCCTGGGAGAGCAGCAGGGTCGCTATCAGGTTGCGCTTCTGCTGCTGGCGCAGGTTGTTGATCCTGGGATCCAGCGTCGGCCCCTCGACCCCGTGGTTATAAGAGAGGTTGTTGCCGTGGCCGTCCCTGTTGTCCTCGCCGTTGGCCTGATTGTGGCGCTGGTTGTAGGAGACCAGATCCTCCAGGGTGAAGCCGTCGTGGTAGCAGAGGTAGTTGACGCTGGTGTGCGGGGCACGCCAGTTCTTCGGGAACAGATCCCGCGACCCCACCAGACGGGTGGCAAAGTCCCCCATCTTGCCGGCATCTCCGCGCCAGAAGGCGCGCACCGTATCGCGATAGCGGTCGTTGATCTCCAGCCACTGGCTCGGGAACTGGCCGAGCCGATAGCCGAAGGGGCCTATGTCCCAGGGCTCGGCGATGAGCTTGACCCGTGCCAGCACGGGATCCGCCAGCATGGCCTTGAAGAAGGCGCTCATGGGATCGAACTCCCCCGCCTCCCGCGCCAGGGTGACCGCCAAGTCGAAGCGGAAGCCATCCACCTGCATCTCGGTCACCCAGTAGCGCAGGGCATCCAGCACCAGCCGCAGGCTGTTGGGGTGATCCAGGTTGACGCTGTTGCCACAGCCGGTCACGTTGGCGTGACGGTTGTAGTCCGGACCGTGGGCCCCCGCCTCGAAGGCGTAGTAGCCCGCGTTGTCGAATCCCTTGAGAGACAGCATGGGGCCGTCGGCGCCGGATTCGGCGGTGTGGTTGTAGACCACGTCGAGTATTACCTCGAGCCCGGCGCGATGCAGCTCGCGCACCATGGTCTTGAATTCGGTCAACGCCTCTCCCGCCCCGTAACGGGGCTCGGGGGCGAAGAAGGCGATGGGGTTGTAGCCCCAGTAGTTGGTGAGCCCCAGCTGCTCGAGCCTGGGCTCGGACATGAAGGCGGCCACCGGCATCAGCTGCACCGAGGTGACACCAAGGGTGGTCAGGTGCTCGATCATCAGCGGGTGGCTGATGCCGAGGTAGGTACCGCGCAGCTCGGCGGGAACGCCGGGATGCTGGCGGGTGAAGCCCTTGACGTGGGTCTCGTAGAGCACGACCCGCTCGGGGGAAATGGCAGGCTTGCCGATCCCCTGCCAGTCGAAGGCGTCATCCACCACCACCGACTTGGCCACCATGGCCGCACTGTCCCCCTCATACTGCTCGTCGTCCCAGTGGGTCGGACGACTGAGCGCCCTGGCATAGGGATCGATCAGCAGCTTGTCGGGATCGAACAGCATGCCGTCCCGCGGCGTGCCATGGATCCGGTAGCCATAACGCTGACCCGCCCTGACGCCGCGCACATGGCCGAAGCGATACTGGCCACGCTGACCGGGCAGCGTCAGCCGAACCAGCTCCTGCTCCTGCTCGTCGAACAGGCAGAGTTCCACCTTGTCCGATTGGGGGGCCCAAACACAGAAATGGCAGCCCGTCTCATCGAGCCGGGCGCCCAGCGGGTAGTCCACCCCGTTTTCCATTACAAACATCAAGACTCCTGTTTGATGAACAAGGTCGCGAGCGGCGGCAGGTCCAGCACTATGCTGTGCGACATCCCCTGCCAGGGCGTCGGCTCGGCGACGGAGGCCAGGCCCACATCATAGTTGCTGCCCCAGTAATGCTCGCTGTCGGTGTTGAGTACCACGGCGTAGCGGCCCGCCTGTGGCACCCCGAGTCGATAGGCGATACGCGGTACCGGGGTGAAGTTGCTGGCGACCATGACAGGATTTTCACCCTGTTTGTCGGCCCTCAGCCAGGCGAAGATGCTGTTGTCGGCGTCGTTGTGGTCCAGCCAGCGGAAGCCCGCTCGCTCATAATCGGCCTGATACAAGGCAGCTTCATGACGATAGAGGTGGTTGAGATCCCGGATCAGCCGCTGCTGACCGCCGTGCTTGGGGTATTGCAGCAACTGCCAGGGCAGTTGGGCATCGTGATTCCACTCGTTGCTCTGGGCGATTTCGGTGCCCATGAAGTTCAGCTTCTTGCCCGGATGAGCGTACATGAAGCCCATGTAGGCGCGCAGGTTGGCGGCCTGCTGCCACTCGTCTCCCGGCATCTTGTAGAGCAGTGAGTGCTTGCCGTGCACCACTTCGTCGTGGGAGAGCGGCAGGATGAAGTTCTCGTCATAGTGATACACCATGGAGAAGGTCATCTCGTTGTGGTGATAACGGCGATGGATGGGCTCTTTCTGCATGTAGCTCAGGGTGTCGTGCATCCAGCCCATATTCCACTTGAAGCCAAACCCCAGTCCCCCCAGGAAGGTGGGTTTGGAGACACCGGCGAAAGCGGTGGACTCCTCGGCGATGGTCATGGTGTGGGGATACTTGCCGTACACCTCTTCGTTGGTCCACTTCAGCAGGCTGATGGCCTCGTAGTTGTGGTTGCCCCCATCGACGTTCGGCACCCACTCGCCGGCGTTGCGCGAGTAATCCAAGTAGAGCATGGAGGCGACCGCATCCACCCGCAGGCCGTCGATGTGGAACTTGTCGAGCCAGAACAGGGCGCTCGCCACCAGGAACTGGCGCACGTTGTTGCGGCCAAAATCGTAGATGTAGGAGTTCCAGTCCGGGTGCCAGCCACGGCGCGGGTCCTCGTACTCATAGAGCGGGGTACCGTCGAAGCGGGCCAGGCCGTGGGCATCCGCCGGGAAGTGGGCAGGCACCCAGTCCAGGATGACGCCGATCCCGGCCTGGTGGCACTGGTCGACGAAGTATTTGAAGTCATCGACGCTGCCGAAGCGGCTGGTCGGCGAGAACATGCCCACCGGCTGATAGCCCCAGGAGCCGCTGAAGGGGTGCTCCGAGACCGGCATCAGCTCGATATGGGTGTACTCCATCTGCCGGACGTAGTCGACCAGATCCACCGCCAGCTCGCGCCAGCTCAGGCTGTCGCCGTTGGGATGGCGCTTCCAGGAGCCCACGTGCAGCTCATAGATGGAGAGCGGTTGCTCCCGCTTGTCGTTGTGCTGGCTCTCGCGCCAGGCGGCATCCTGCCACTGGTACTGCTCATGGTCATGGATGACGGAGGCAAAGGACGGATATTGCTCGCAGTAGAAGCCCACCGGATCGCTCTTGTGGGGCAGCCGGTGGCCGGCCGGATCTTTCAGTTCAAACTTGTAGCGATCCCCCGCCTTGAGGCCCGGCACGAACAGCACCCAGTGGCCGCACTGGCTGCGCTGCATGGGGTGACGGCGGCCATCCCAGAAGTTGAAGTCGCCGATGAGGCTCACTGCGCTGGCGCTCGGCGCATAGACGGCGAAGCGCACCCCTTCCACCCGCTGGCCAAGATGGTCAACGCTGCGCAGCTGGGCACCGAGGGTGTGGTAGATGTTTTCCGGTTGTGAGGTCAGTTCTGCCAAGCCATCCCAGGCGGCAGCCTGGAACTGATAGGGATCGATGAATTCGGCACTGGCATCGGGGTAGCTGGCGATCAGCTGGTAGGGGAAGGGATTCTTGCGACGGGTGAAAACAGTTTCAAAAAGGCCCGCTTCGTCGGCGGAGGTCAGGGTGGCCACTATCTTGCCGGACTTGAGATCCCTGACGCGGACCTCTAGGGCATCGGGCAACCAGGCGGTGAGTTTCAGGCCTGGTCCACCCGGATTGGCCAGCAGGCCTAGATGGGAGAAGGGCTCGGCACAGCGGGCGGCAACCAAACGTTCAACGGGCATCGACATTTCCTTTCATGGCTGAGCATCCGCTCCGGCCTAAGCCGAAGCGGATGAAAGTAAGTCAGTTGGCGACAATGGCTCAACGACTGGCCTCGTCACGGGCCTGGCTCATCTTGCCTGCCAGCGCCTTGAGCGCCTCATCGACAAAAATATCCTCCAGATCGCGGGAGAGCTTGCGGCGCCAGTTAGGGTACTCGTAACTGGTGCCCGGCACGTTGACCGGCTTGTCCATCTCCAGCCAGTCTTCCAGCTGGGTGCTGAACAGGGCGCAGCTGCCGCGGGACATGTGAAGCTGCAGACCGTGGTTGAGCTCGGTGTTCATGCCGACCCAGTTCACGTCGTGGCTGACATTCTGTGAGATGACCCCATGGGCATGCAGGCTGTCAAGGATCCGCTGCTTGGCCTGGTGGCGATCAGCATACAGGGTCTTGAGTACCTCTTCATCTGGATACAATCCCAGCTCGCGACCCAGCGCCAGATCGTCGCAATGCCAGAACCCCTTCAGGGTCGGCATGTCGTGGGTGGTCAGGGCCGACATAGCCTGCTCGGTGTAGTGGGCAGGAGAGATGAAGCCGCCATCCCCCTTGGAGCGCTCGAAGAAGAACACCTTGTAGGAGTGCACGCCGTTCTCTTTGAGGGTGACATCGATGCCTTCCGGCACTGTGCCGAGATCTTCCCCGATCAGCAGACACTGGTTGCGGTGGGATTCCAGCGCCAGGATCCCCAGCAGATCGTTGACCGGGTAATAGATGTAGGCACCCTTGGCGGCAGACTCTCCGGGCGGCACCCACCACAGGCGCAGCAAGGCCATCACGTGGTCGATGCGCAGCGCGCCACAGGCACGCATGTTGGCACGGAACAAGTCCACCATCGGCTGGTAGGCAGCCTCGAACAGCTGGTTCGGGTTCATGGGGGGCAGGCCCCAGTTCTGGCCGAGGGGGCCCAGGATATCGGGCGGCGCACCGACCGAGGCTTTCGGGCAGTAGAGATCCCGGTTGGCCCAGATCTCGGTGGAGCCTTCGGAGACACCCACCGCCAGATCGCGGTAGATCCCCATCACCATGCCGGCGGCCTTGGCGCGGGCGTCTGCTTGCGCAAGCTGCTCGTCGGCCAGGAACTGCAGATAGAGATAGAAAGCCACATCCTGGCTGTGATCGCTCATCCAGGCTGCCACTTCGGGATTGTGGTAATCACGCAGCGCTTCTGGCCAGACCGGCCAGCCCCAGGCATTTTCGCCCTTGGCATAGAAGTGGGCCTGGATGGCATCGAACGCCGCCTGCTGCTGCAGGCTGTCGCCACCGGCGGCCACGAAGCTGTCGAATTGGGCCTGGCGCTCGGCGCCGAAGCTGGCTTGTTCAAACACCTGACGCAGTATGCCGATCTTGGTCTCGACGACGCCGGTATAGTCCACGTTCTCCTTGGCACGCAGGGAGGCAAGGTGCTGCAGGAAGGCAGGATTGGCCACCTCGGCCTTGAGCCGCTCGTTGGCCAGAAACTCGGGTACCGCCTCGACGTTGATGTAGGCCACGTTGAGCCAGCGACGGGAGGAGGGGCTGTAAGGACTGGCGCTCTCCGGGTTGGCCGGGTAGAGGGCGTGGATCGGGTTCAGACCGACGAAGTGGGCGCCCCAGGCGGCCGCCTTCTCGACCAGCTGGCCGAGATCGCTGAAATCCCCCATGCCCCAGTTGTGGCGGCTGCGCAGGCAATAAAGCTGCACGCTAGGGCCCCACACCTTGCGCCCGTTGGCGATCGGCGCCTGCTTGTAGCAAGACTTGGGGGCGACGATGAGGCGCATGCTGGCGAGTGGTTCGTCGTTGCCCTCTTCCAGCAGCGTCAGCTGGTGATAGCCGAGCTCGGGCTGCACATCCAGTGCCACGCGATAAGCCTGGCACTCCATCTCCTCAAACTCGGCGACCCCGACCAGCTCTCCCTCGATGGGGGTCAGCTGACCGGACAACAGGGCACCTTGCTCCAGCGCGATCTGCCAATGCAGCGCATCGTTGACGAACTCGATGGGCAGACGGACTTCCAGGCTGATGGCATCGCCACTGCGGACCACCATCACGGGATCCAGTGGACGCAGCCAGTGCTGACGGTGTTCCTGCTCAAGCTGTTCGGTCAGGGCGGCCTCGTCATCGACGCGGTAACCCATGGCGCCCAGCATGGCGGCCTTGCTCTCTTCGGATACCTGAGCCGGGTGGCCCCAGGCATCAACATACTCGCTGGCGATGCCTTTGGCGGCAGCCAGCTGTTCAATCAGGGTGGTCATAGTTTGAGAATTCCCGCTGTGGATTCTATCTATACTATTTGATTAATTTTTATGGGTGGTGCTTGAACAGTGGCTCTTTGGCCATGCTAAACCGCGCACATTTTTACATATCTCCCCGGCTGGATGTGTGACCGGGCAGGCACTATTGTTGATCTCTGTGACGAGAACCGGCTGATGACACATTCGACAAAAGTTGGTAGTCAGTTACATAAACCGAAAATAAATTTCACAGTTTTTCATGATATAGCGCAATTTCAGACAGATTGTTGGTTGACTCACGGGTGAGTTCTAGTAAATTTACAAACGGAATTTTCTTTGACTACTGAACAGTTAGGTAACCAAATATGACTATCAAAGTAGGTATTAACGGTTTTGGCCGCATCGGCCGTTTCGTCTTCCGTCTGGCCGCTGAGCGCAACGACATCGAAGTGGTTGGTATCAACGACCTGATCGACGTTGACTACATGGCTTACATGCTGAAGTACGACTCCACTCACGGCCGCTTCAAGGGCACCGTTGAAGTCAAAGACGGCAACCTGGTTGTCAACGGCAAGACCGTACGTGTTACCGCTGAACGTGACCCGGCCAACCTGAAATGGGATGCCATCGGTGTTGACGTTGTTGCCGAAGCCACTGGTCTGTTCCTGGACGACGCTACCGCCCGTAAGCACATCGCTGCCGGTGCCAAGAAAGTAGTTCTGACCGGTCCGTCCAAAGACGCTACCCCGATGTTCGTCATGGGTGTTAACGACGCGACCTACGCTGGCCAGGACATCGTTTCCAACGCTTCCTGCACCACCAACTGCCTGGCCCCGATCGCCAAGGTTCTGAACGATACCTTCGGTATCGAATCCGGCCTGATGACCACCGTCCACGCTACCACTGCTACCCAGAAGACCGTTGATGGTCCGTCTGCCAAAGACTGGCGCGGTGGCCGCGGTGCGGCTCAGAACATCATCCCGTCCTCTACCGGTGCTGCCAAGGCTGTTGGCGTTGTTATCCCGGAACTGAACGGCAAGCTGACCGGCATGGCGTTCCGCGTACCGACTCCGGACGTGTCCGTTGTTGACCTGACCGTTAACCTGAAGAAAGCTGCCACCTACGCAGAAATCTGCGCAGCGATGAAAGCCGCCTCCGAAGGTTCCATGAAGGGTGTTCTGGGCTACACCGAAGATCAAGTGGTCTCCACTGACTTCCTGGGTGAGCGTCAGACTTCCGTGTTCGATGCCAAAGCTGGTATCGCACTGAACGACAAGTTCGTTAAAGTTGTATCCTGGTACGACAACGAAATGGGCTACTCCAGCAAGGTTCTGGACCTGATCGCTCACATCTCCAAGTAATTTGGGATGCGCAATCAAGTAGCTTAAAAAGGCGGCCATTGGCCGCCTTTTTGTATTCTGAGTCTTGTAACCCTCTTTTCTGAATGTGCACGAGCACAGGAGCCTTCATGCAACCCATACGCACTCTGACAGCCCACTGCAGCCTCAGCCACAACGAGGCAGGGCTGCCCCTGCTGACCATCGACAATGCCCATGCCAGGGCCGAGATCAGCCTGTTTGGCGCCCATGTGCTGAGCTATCAGCGCCATGGCGAGCCCGCCTCTCTCTGGCTCAGTGACAAGGCCGTGCTGGACGGCAGCAAGCCTATTCGCGGCGGCATCCCCCTGTGCTGGCCCTGGTTCGGGCCGGCCCCGGAGCGCGTTGGCAGCGGCAAGCCTGCCCATGGCTTCGCCCGCACCACACTGTGGTCTCTGGATGGCGTCTCCGACCACGAAGATGGCACCCTGGTGCACCTCTCCCTCGGTGACACCAAGAGCAGCCATGCCCTCTGGCCTCACGCCTTCGAGCTGGAGCTGGACGTGCTGATCGGCAAGGAGCTCTCGCTGGTGCTGACCACCCGCAACACGGGCACCGCCCCCATCGTCTACAACGCCGCCCTGCATACCTATCTGCAGATAAGCAGCCCAGCAGCCATCAGTGTGACTGGCCTGGGTGAGCCCTACCTGGACAAGCTGACCGGCCAGGATGAGCAGCAGCAGGGCGCTCTGACGCTCTGTGCGGCCATGGATCGCATATACCGCCAACCCGACGCCATCGTCACCGTCGAGGATGGGGATCGCAGCATCCGGGTCGTCAGCGGCAACCACGACAGCATAGTGGTCTGGAACCCCTGGCAGGAAGGTGCCAGCGCCATGGCCGACATGAGCGACGACGGCTATAGCACTATGTTCTGTGTCGAGGCGGCCATCACCGCCGATGCCGGCGTCACCGTGATGCCGGATGAGGAGCACAGCTTCTCCACCGTGATCATCTGATCCTCGTCCACCCCATAAAAGCAGAGGGCACCCATTGGGTGCCCTCTTTGCGTTCAGTGCCCGAAGCGATCAGGCATTGCCCTGGGTCTTGAGCCTGAGCTCGGCGGCAAAGTTCAACATGCGATCCAGCGGGATCAATGCCTTCACCCGCAGCGCCTCGTCCACCAGGATCTCGTGACGCTCGGCGCCGTCGGTCAGTGCCTCCTTGATCGCCACCAGGCCGTTCATCGCCATCCAGGGGCAGTGAGCACAACTGCGGCAGGTGGCACCATCGCCACCGGTCGGCGCCTCGACCATCTCCTTGTCCGGGCAGGCCTGCTGCATCTTGTAGAAGATGCCGCGATCGGTCGCCACGATGAGTTTGCGCTGGGGCAGCTCTTTGGCTGCCTTGATCAGTTGGCTGGTGGAGCCCACCGCATCGGCCAGCTCGATGACCGAGGCAGGCGATTCCGGGTGTACCAGCACGGCGGCATCCGGGTTCTGGGCCTTGAGCTCCTTGAGGGCCCGGGCCTTGAACTCGTCATGGACGATGCAGTGCCCCTGCCAGCGCAACATCTCGGCCCCGGTCTTCTTCTCGATGTAGGCACCGAGGTGCCTGTCCGGGCCCCAGATGATCTTGTGACCCTGACTGTCGAGGTGCTCGACGATCTCCAGCGCGATGCTGGAGGTGACCACCCAATCGGCCCGAGCCTTCACGGCGGCCGAAGTATTGGCGTAGACCACCACTATGTGGTCGGGATGGGCGTCACAGAAGGCGGAGAACTGATCGATGGGGCAGCCCAGATCGAGGGAACACTCCGCCTCCAGGGTCGGCATCAGCACCCGCTTGTGGGGGCTCAGGATCTTGGAGGTCTCCCCCATGAAACGCACACCCGCCACTATCAGGGTCTGGGCGGCGTGATCCCGGCCGAAGCGCGCCATCTCGAGGGAGTCACCGACGAAACCGCCGGTGGCCTCGGCCAGCGCCTGGATCTCGGGGTCGGTGTAATAGTGGGCAATCAGCACGGCCTGACGCGTCTCGAGCAGCGCCTTGATCTCGGTGATCAGGGCCGCCTTCTGTTCGGCAGTCAGGGGAGCCGGCTTGACCGGAAAGGGATAGTCCATCTCGATGACCGGAGGGACACTGATCAGTGCATTGCTCATTGCGACTGTTCCATCAACGCTTGGAAAGGTAAAAATTATACCCAGAAGCAAGCCACAAACCCATCAACAAATCCAGCCGACGAGATAAGTGATTCCAGCGCCTCGTGATTCTGTTTCGGCGTATCGGCCGCCAAACCGCAGAGACGAAAAAACCCGCTATGTGGCGGGCTTCTGGCTTTCTTTGACAAGAAAGTGGTGGTCGTTACTGGGCTC
>NZ_CDDF01000009.1 GCF_000819865.1 Aeromonas eucrenophila | reverse complement strand
CCGGCCCGGAACACCGATTGGCCCGCGTCCGCGTCATCCACGGTCAGCACGCCGCTGTCGGTCAGGGTCGGCTTGCTCGTATCTTCCACCACCGCACCGCGGTCATCGCCGGCGATGACGGGGACGTTGAAGTCAGTGAGCCCATCCTCTCCATCTCGCGCTTCGATGATCGGCGCGAGATTGGCCGGGGTGGCGGTGTCGAAGCCGGCGGTGGAGATGGTTGCATCGCCGGTTCTGTCGATGGTGACAAAACCGCCATTGCCGCTGGCGCCAGCGACGCCACCGATATTGCCAGCAGCGGGTGCCCCGCCAGCCGCCGACGCTTCAAAGGTTTTGGTCGGGTCAGCCCCGTCCAGGATGGCCTTCTGCAAGGCTGCAATATCATCAGGGGTCCCTGCCGGCACATTCTGCGCCAACAGAGGGGCATCCTCCGCCACCGGCTCCTTGCTCGGGCTCAGGGTGAAGGTCGTATTCCCGCCCTGGAAGCTGGCTCCCTCAGGGCTGAACACCACCGCATCCTTGGGCAGCACATCGCCTTCGGTCAGAAGTGTTTGGCTCCCGTCAGCGGCAACCAGATAGATTTTGCCTTGCAATTGGGTAACGACGACATCCTGATCCAATACGATGTTATGGCTGCTCATGGTTTCTCCTGAAATATCAATGGGCATGTATCTCCAGCCTCTAATGTGCCCGTTATATTGACCAGAAACCAGTGAGAAAAATCGAATGAACAGACCAATATGAAGCCGGGTTATGGGTTGAAAACGAAGGGTGGGTGAAGGGTAATAAGATTAGTTAAATCAATAATATCGATTATGACAGTTTGAACACGGGAGCCCCGGTGGGCTCCCGTGTTGCGCTAGCTCAGGCGCCGGCCCAGAGCAGGATGGCCAGCAGTTGAGGGGAGATGATCCGCAGGAACATCACCAGCGGATAAACGGTCGCGTAAGAGAGGGCACTGGCCCCGCTGGTAGGGTGCATGCCGTTGGCAAACGCCAGGGCGGGAGGATCCGTCATGGAGCCCGCCAGCAGACCACAGAGAGTGAGGTAGTTGAGCTTGCCATAATGGCGCGCCAGCACCCCGACCACCAGCAGCGGGATCAGGGTGATCGCCATGCCGTACATCATCCAGGCCGGGCCATCGCCGTTGATCAGGGTGTCGATGAAACCAGCACCGGACTTGAACCCCACCACGGCGAGGAACAGTACTATGCCTATCTCCCGCAGCGCCAGGTTGGCACTCGGCGGCATGAACCAGTAGAGCTTGCCGATGCTGCCGATGCGCGACAGGATCAGCGCGACCACCAGCGGCCCTCCCGCCAGCCCCAGTTTCAGCGCTGCCGGGAAGCCCGGCAGGTAGAAGGGGATGGAGCCCAGCAGCACACCCAGGCCGATGCCGATGAAGACCGGCAGCATCTGTACCTGCTGCAGCTTCTGCTGCACGTTGCCCACCACGCTGGTCACGGCCTCGATGGCTTCGAGTCGTCCCACCAGGTTGAGGATGTCGCCAAACTGCAGGCTGGTCTGACTGGTCGGCACCAGCTCGATGCCGGCCCGGTTGAGACGGGAGATGACTACGTCGTATTTCTGCTTGATGTCGAGATCGCGGATCCGCTTGCCGAGCACCTGCTCGTTGGTAACCACCACCCGCTCGACCCGCAGATCCGTGCCCCGGGTGGAGAGGGAGGTATCCACCTCCTCCCCCAGCACCAGCAGCACCTTGTGCAGGGCGTGCCGTTCGCCGACCAGGTGCAGCAGATCGCCGAGCTCGATGCGCGAATCCGGTCGCGGCACCATCAGCTCGTCGCCGCGTTTGAGCCGGGAGCAGATGACGTCGGCCTCGTCCAGGCTCGGGATCTCGCCGAGCATCAGGCCATGCATGTTGGGGTTGCGCACAGCGATGTTGATGGTCTGCAGGCTCTCCTTGGTTTTGCCCGCCTGTTGCTCGAACTCGGCCGCTTCTTCCTCGATCTTGATGCGAAAGAACAGTCGAATGAGCCACATGGTGAGCAGGATGCCACAGATCCCGAACGGATAGGCCACCGCATAGCCCATCCCCATCAGGCCGGTGGTGCCCGGATCGGCCCCGAGTTCGGCCAGGATCTGCTGGCCAGCCCCGAGGGAGGGAGTATTGGTCACGGCGCCGGAGAAGACCCCGAGGATCACCGGCAGCGGTACGTCGAACAGCTGATGCAAGGCCGCCGCCACCACGCAGCCGAGCAGCACCAGCAGGGCGGCGAAGCCATTGAGCTTGAGACCCGAGCTGCGCAGGGAGGAGAAGAAGCCGGGGCCGACCTGGATGCCTATGGTATAGACGAACAGGATCAGACCAAATTCTTGAATAAAGTGAAGGGTTTGCTCATTCAACTGCAAACCGGACAGACCCGCGAAGTGGCCCACTATGATGCCGCCGAACAGCACCCCGCCAATCCCCAACCCAACGCCATAGACCCGCCAGTTCCCCAGCCAGAGTCCCAGCACCGCCACCAGCGACAACATGCTGATGGAAAGCGCGATCTCACTCATTGTGTGCATCCTTTCCAAGCTGAACTGCACCTAGCTTGTCAGCAAACGAAAGGGGCAACTGTGGGGTGCCGCACGAATTCAGCCTTTCGCGGGCACAAAAATACCAACTAAGGGTTAGATGTAGCCATAGATAGCCACGAAGTGGCACAGACTGCCCCCCAGCACGAACAGATGCCAGATGGCGTGGTTATAGGGGATCCGTTTCGCCACATAGAAGATCACCCCCAGGCTGTAGATGAGGCCACCTATCCCCAGCAGCAGCAATCCCTCCCCTGCCAGATGCAGGTAAAGCTGATAGACCACCACCAGCGACAGCCAGCCCAGCATCAAGTAGGTGAACAGGGACAACCGCTTGAAACGATTGATAAACAGCAGCTTGAACACCACCCCCACCAGCGCCAGCGCCCAGATTACCACCATCAACCCCTGCGCCAGCGGCGTGTCGAGCGCCACCAGCAGGAAGGGGGTATAGGTGCCCGCGATCAGCAGGTAGATGGCGCAGTGATCGAACACCTTGCACCAGCGTCTGGCCGTCCCCGATCCCATGCTGTGATACAGCGTCGAGGCGAGATAGAGCAGGACCAGGCTAGCGCCATAGAGGCCGTAGCTCAGCAGCACCTGTGGCCCCTCGTTCCAGCCCTTGTGCAGCAGCAGGATCAGACCCACTATCCCGAGCAACAGCCCCAGCCCATGGCTGAGGCGGTTGGCCCACTCCTCTTTCGGGGAATATCCCGTCACATCACTCATCGCATACTCCCTGCCCAAACTCTGGCTCACTCTAACGGCCCTCATTTCAGGCTACAAGTGTTAGCTCAAAAATATTGAGGCGACCACCCCGGGCGCCAGAGCGCCAGGAGATGGCTGTTCCCCAGGGGCCTTTGGTGTATGCTCTGCGGCCGACGCCACCAGCCGCCCGTGCTGATGGCCATGTCTGGCGGCACCTTTTTTGCCCGCTATTTTCTGCCCGACACGCTGGTCTGGAGAACCTGATGAAGCTGACTGAACTCTTTACACAACCGGATCCTGCCTTCGGCCAGGCCATGACCGCCCTGCTGGAGACCTTTCATCACTCCGATGACAGCCAGGCTCCCTACCAGCGCGATCACTTCGTTCATCAGCTCGATCAATCCCGCATGCCCGCCACCGGCATCAGTACGACAGAGTATCTCGCTCGGCTCGCCACCCTAGTCCCCGGCGCCTCCCATCTCACTTCCCCACGCTACATGGGGCACATGACGGCGCCACTGCCGGCCTTCACCGCCGAGTTGTCGCGTCTCTTGGTGATGCTCAACCAGAATCCGATGAAGATGGAGTCCTCCCGTCTGCTCAGCTTCCTGGAGCGGGAGGTGCTGGCCAAGCTGCACCGCCTCATCTATCGCGAGGGCGACGACTTCTATCAGGCACAGATGCACGCCAAGGACGCGGCCCTCGGCGTCATGACCAGCGGTGGCACCATCGCCAACGTCACCGCCCTCTGGCTGGCTCGCAACCGGGCCTGTGGCGACAACCTGTTCGCGCTCTATGAGCAGGGCTATCGCGGCGCCGTGGTGCTGGGCTCACGGCTGATGCACTACTCCTTCGACAAGGGCATGGATCTGCTGGGGCTCGGCGCTGGCAGCGTATGGCGGCTCGATACCGACGCCGACAACCGGCTCAGCATCCCGGCGCTGGAGGCCGCGCTAATCCAGTGCAAGGCGCAGAAGCTCAAGGTGCTGGCACTGATCGGGGTCGCCGGCAGCACGGACTTTGGCTCCATCGATCCCTTGCCCGAACTCGCCGCCATCGCCAGGCGCGAGCAGATCCATCTGCACGTGGATGCGGCCTGGGGTGGCCCGACGCTGTATTCTCCCCGCTATCAGAGCTTGCTGGCCGGGATTGAGCTGGCCGATACGGTAACCCTGGATGGCCACAAGCAGTTGCTGGTGCCGCTCGGTACCGGCATGTTGCTCTGCCGCCAACCGGATCTGATGATGGCCGTCAAACGGGAGGCCCCCTACGCCATTCGCGCCAGCTCCTTCGATCAGGGCCGCTTCACCCTGGAGGGAACACGCCCGGCCAACGCGCTCTATCTGGATGCCGCCTTCCAGCTGCTGGGCCAGCAGGGCTATGCCGAGCTTATCGAGGCCAATTACGACAGGGCGCGGCTGATGGCCAGCCTGATCGAGGAGAGCCCGGCCTTCGAACTGATGTCGACGCCGGTGATGAACCTGCTCTCCTACCGCTGCATTCCGCCTCACCTGCAGGGCAAGGCGCTGGATGAAGAAGCCAACGAGCAGATCAATCAGTTCAACGTGGCGCTGCAGAAGGCGCAGCGCGCCGAGGGGCACAGCTTCGTTTCACGCACCCAGCGGGCGGTGGGGCGCTACGGCGCGCAACCGCTCACCCTGCTGCGCGCCGTGTTGCTCAATCCGCTGATCGAGGAGCGCCACATCCGCGAGCTGCTGGCGGATCAGGTGCGCCTCGGCGAGACCATCGCCCAGGGGCTGTTTGAGCCGACAAACGCTCAAGGGGTGGCGGGAAAATAACGGGAACCGACGGCACGCCGACGGGTCTTATTCATTTGCCGTTGCCTAACGGGCAGGTACACTGAGTCAAATTTTGAGGTTGATGAGCCCAGCATGAAGCAGTTTATTGAATTTATTCCCCTGATCGTCTTCTTCGCGGTCTACAAGTTTTACGACATCTACACCGCCACCGGCGCCCTGGTGGTGGTCACCGGCCTGCAGCTCGCCTACAGCTGGATCCGCTATCGCAAGGTGGAGAAGATGCAGCTGTTCACCTTCTTGCTGGTCGGCTTCTTCGGCGGCCTCACCGTCTTCTTCCACGACGACACCTTCATCAAGTGGAAGGTCACCGTGATCAACGTGCTGTTCGCCCTCGCCCTGCTCATCAGCCGCTACGGCTTTGGCAAGAACCTTATCAAGCAGATGCTGGCCAAGGAGCTGCAGGCGCCGGATCGCATTTGGGATCATGTCAATCTGGGCTGGGTCGCGTTCTTTGCCCTCTGTGGCCTGCTCAACCTCTATGTGGCCTTCAACCTGTCACAGGAGATGTGGGTCAACTTCAAGGTGTTCGGCCTGCTGGGTATGACGCTGGTGTTCACCCTGCTCAGCGGCGTCTACCTCTATCGCCACCTGCCCGCCGAGCAAAAAACCGGGCAAGAAAAATAACCGCAACATGAAAAGGACTGTTCCATGTGGTATCTGATCTACTCCGAAGACGTGGCAGGCAGTCTGCCTCAGCGCAAACTGGCGCGCCCTGCCCACCTCGCCCGCCTGCAAGCCTTGCAGGATGAGGGACGACTGCTGACCGCCGGCCCCAACCCGGCCATCGACGCCGAGGATCCCGCCGATGCGGGCTTCACCGGCAGCACCGTCATCGCCGAGTTCGGCAGCCAGGCCGAAGCCAAGGCTTGGGCCGATGCCGACCCTTACGTGGTGGCCGGCGTCTATGCCCGCGTCACCATCAAGCCCTACAAGAAGGTGTTCTGAGGCTAAGGGTTAAACCCCTGACCATTGGAATGCAAAAGGCCGGACACTGTCCGGCCTTTTCGTGTCTGCGTCACAGGGACTGACAGCGATAGCCTCAGGCCCGCGCCACAAACCAGGGATTGAGGATATCCGGCTTGTTGTAGCGAAGCGGCTCACCGTCAAGTTGGGTAACGGCGCCACCCGCCCCTTCCAGCACCGCTTGGGCGGCGGCGGTATCCCACTCACAGGTCGGGGCCAGGCGAGGATAGAGCTCGGCGCCCCCCTCGGCGATGATGCAGAACTTGAGGGAGCTGCCCATGGAGACCAGCGCTATCTCACCCCGATCCATGTCACCAAAGCGGGCCAGATAATCCAGGGTCGCCTGGGAGAGATGGTTGCGGCTACCCACCACCTTCCAGGTCTGACCCTCTGCATGAGGCCGGGTCTGGATCGCGGCAGCGCCGCTCTCGTCAACCCGCCAGGCCCCCAGTCCGGCTCCACCATACCAGAGCTTGTCCAGTACAGGGGCATAGACCAGCCCCCAGAGCGGCCTGCCCTCTTCGATCAGCGCGATGTTCACCGTGAACTCCCCGTTGCGGGAGACAAACTCCTTGGTGCCATCCAGGGGATCCACCAGCCAGTAGCGGGACCAGCCGAGCCGGGCCTGCATGATCCCGGCATCCGACTCCTCCGACAGCACGGGGATATCGGGGGTCAGGCTGGCCAGAGCCTGCACAATCACCTCGTGCGCCCCCTGATCGGCCGCGGTGAGCGGGCTCTCATCCTGCTTGTACTCCACCGCGAAGGGTTGGCTATAGATGGCCATGATGGCCTCACCGGCGGCGCGGGCGATGGGCTCCAGCTCTGAAATGGCGGGTAAGTACATGGAAAAGATATCTCGCTCAAATGGTTAGCCAGTGTACCTCCGTCTGAACAGAGGCAGTTATAGCCGTTTACTCGGTCTTATGCAGTGTCAGAACTGACAGACAAAAAGTGGCGCAGCTCGACTAGCTTTTTATAGCCATTCGGCACCACACAAGGACGTGAAACCATGAACAAAAAGACTCTGTTCGCCGCTTTGCTGCTGGGCTGCCTGCCCCTGCTGAGCCAGCCTGTGTTCGCCGCCGACAAGCCGGCAGCCACGCCAGCCGCGACTGTCACCAGCGCCAAGGAAGTCGGCAAGATCAACCTCAACACTGCCAGCGCCGTTGAACTCACGGCGCTCAAAGGCATTGGCGAGAAAAAGGCCCAGGCCATCGTCGACTATCGGGAGAAGCAGGGCAAGTTTACCTCGGTGGATCAGCTGGCCGATGTGAGCGGCATCGGACCCGCCACCCTGGATGCCAATCGGGACATGATTATCGTCAAGTAACTGGTTTGAAGCTCTGTCATCCTGAGGGCAGCCTGTGGCTGCCCTATTTTTCTTCGGGTATCATGAGCCCACTTCGTATCTTCGGACTCATTTCCATGAAAAAGACCCCGCTCGTTGTTCGCAAGGCCGTTCTTCCCGTCGCCGGTTTGGGTACCCGTATGCTGCCCGCCACCAAGGCCATCCCGAAAGAGATGCTGCCGGTGGTCGACAAACCGCTGATCCAGTATGTGGTGCGCGAGGCTATCGCCGCCGGCATCAAGGAGATCATCCTGGTGACCCACTCCAGTAAGAACTCCATCGAGAACCACTTCGACAAGAGCTTCGAGCTGGAGGCGACCCTGGAGAAACGGGTCAAGCGCCAGCTGCTGGAAGAGGTGCAACACATCTGCCCGAAAGACGTCACCATCATGCACGTGCGCCAGGGCGAGGCAAAAGGGCTGGGTCATGCGGTGCTCTGTGCCCGCCCGCTGATCGGGGATCACCCCTTCGCCGTGCTGCTGCCGGACGTGCTGATCGACGAGGTCGCCAGCGATCTCAAGCAGGACAACCTGGCCGAGATGGTGCATCTATTCGAAGAACAGCAGATCAGCCAAATCATGGTGGAAGCCGTGCCCGAGAGCGAAGTGGACAAGTACGGGATCGCCGATATCAAGGGCGAGGCGCTGAGCGCCGGCATGTCCCTGCCGATGCAGGCGATCGTCGAGAAACCGCCCCGTGACGAGGCTCCTTCCAATCTCGCCGTGGTCGGCCGCTACGTACTCTCCGCCAACATCTGGCCCCTGCTGGAGAAGACCCCGGCCGGTGCCGGGGACGAAATCCAGCTGACCGATGCCATCGCCATGCTGATGGAACACGAGCCGGTCAACGCCTACTTCATGAAGGGTCGCAGCCACGACTGCGGCAGCAAGCTCGGATATATGAAGGCGAACGTGGAATACGCCGTACGCCACCGGGAACTGGACGGCGAATTCACCGCCTGGCTGAAGCAGTTTGTCAAACAGTTGTAATAGCTGAATATTCGCGTAATAGACAGAATAAAAAACTGGGCATCATTCGATGCCCTTTTTCATTTTATAAACAAAAATTCAACCGTTGATAGATAAAATATCGTCAAAACCTCTCATTGTAATTCGATCCATCATGTTTTATAAGGAATATGGCTTGTTTCTAGCCCTTGCATAAAATTCCTAAAAAAATACAAGACACAGGTGGAAGTTCCATGAATAACCCGTCCAAAGGGACCTTTTTAGGTCACCCTAAAGGGCTTTTTTTGCTCTTTAGTACCGAACTGTGGGAGAGATTCTCCTACTACGGCATGCGCGCCGTCCTCGTACTCTATCTGACCGACATGACCGCCAACGGCGGCATGGGCTGGACCCAAGCCGATGCACTCAAGCTGTACGGCATCTACACCGGCCTGGTCTACATCACCCCGATCATCGGTGGCTGGCTGGCGGACACCTTCCTCGGCCAACGCCGTGCGATCCTGATTGGCGCCATCTTCATGGCCGCGGGTCAGTTCACCCTGGCCCTGCCCCACTCCATGTTCCCGGACATGGTCAACAGCCTCTTCTATGCAGGCCTCTGTCTGCTGATCCTGGGTAACGGCCTGTTCAAACCAAACATCTCCACCATGGTGGGTGATCTCTATGAGACCGGCGATCACCGCCGTGACGGGGCCTTCACCATCTTCTACATGGGCATCAACCTGGGCTCCCTGCTGGCAGGCGTGATCTGCGGTGCCGCCGCCACTGCCTACGGCTGGCAGGCTGCCTTCGTCAGCGCCGGTATCGGCATGCTGCTCTCCCTGGTGGTGCAAGCCACCATGGCGCAACGCTTCCTGGGTGATATCGGCCGCGTGCCGGCCGCTCAGCGCGCCGCCGCACAACGCTCCAAGGAGCAGAAGGCACCGCTGACCAAGCAAGAAGTGGATCGCATCAAGGTCATCCTGGTGCTGGGTCTGTTCACCATCATCTTCTGGGCTGGCTTCGAGCAGGCCGGCGGCCTGATGAACCTGTATGCACAGGAATATACCGACCGCATGATCGGCAGCTTCGAAGTGCCGACCGCCTGGTTCCAGTCCCTGAACCCCTTCTTCATCATCACCCTCGCCCCGATTGTGGCCGCCATCTGGATCAAGCTCGGTAGCAAAGAACCCAACTCACCGGTGAAATTCGCCATGGGTCTGCTGTTCCTGGCCATCGGCTTCATGTTCATGATCGGTGCCGTGCTGGAGCAAGGTGGTGATCAGGCCGTCAAGACCTCCATGTTCTGGCTGGTCGGCGCCTACCTGTTCCACACCCTGGGCGAGCTTTGCCTCTCCCCGATCGGCCTCTCCATGGTGACCAAGCTGGCTCCGCTGCGTCTGGCCTCCCTGATGATGGGTGCCTGGTTCGGCTTCGTCGCCCTGGCCAACTACATCGCCGGTTTCGTGGGTTCCTTCGTCGGTGAGTCCGGTGCCATCGCCATCTTCGGTGGTATCGCCATCGCCGCCGTGATCAGTGCCCTGATCCTGCTGACCATGGCCAATCGTCTGGTCTACTGGATGCACGGTGCCGAAGGCCCGGCCAAAGAATCCGACGAGCAAGACAAAACACTGCAGTCTGCCGCCGTCTAATCGGTCCGGATTGTGAAAAGCAAACAGGGCGCCCAGTGGGCGCCCTGTTTCTTTATGCTCATCTATTCAGTGATGGCGAACCTGCATCTTCAGCGCGCTGCCACTGTCGCTGCGAAACTGCAGCTCGAACGGCTCGTGCCAGCTGCGCTTGTGCAAGGTATAACGGCTGCTGCGCATCAATCCCAGCGGCAAGCCGCCCGAGCGCATCAACCAGCGTGGCGAGGTGAGGCCCGCATTGGCGAACACCAGGCCATCCTCCTGATCGAACAGCAGCGCCGCCATGGCGAACGAATGACGCAGACCCGATTCGATGAGTTGCAGGTTGAGATAGTCGAGCAGGCGATGGGGCTGGGTCAGCAGCAGGCTCTCCTGCTGTTGATACTGGCGGTAGGGCCCATTCATCAGGGATCGCACCAGAGCGCCACAGAAGGCGGCATCCATGCCGAGAATGGGGAGCTCCATCACTAGCACCAGCAGCTTGTCCCCCAGCTTGAAGGTGTCGGGGGTAAACAGGTTGCCCATACCGGCGAAGGTCACTTGCCAGGGCCCCCATTCCTGCAAGCCGGGCGGTCTCAACCAGGCCAGCAGGCGGCTGGAGGCTTTGTCGTGCGCCCGAAAGAAATCCATGTGATCCATCAGCTCCAGCTGCTGGGTCTGATGCACATTTCCCGCCAGACACAGATCGATGCTGCGCCGGATCTGGCTGTAATCGGACACCGGCTTGATGAAAAAGTCCCTGGCTCCGGCCCGCAGCGCCCGCTCGATCGCGGCCATCTTGTCCTGGCCAGAGATGACGATGACGGGTACCTCGGGGTAACGGGCGGCGAGGCAGGCGATCACCTCATGCCCATCCATGTTCGGCATGTTCAGATCGCATAACACGACATCGGGGTGATAGAGCGCGGCGGCGGAGAGCCCTTCAATGCCATCTTCGGCCTGAAAGACACAGGCCCCATCGTGCTCGAGATAAGTGACCAGCGAGTGGCGAAAAACTGCTTCATCCTCCACCACCAGGATCCGTAGTCCGGCTTTTGACATCTTGACAAAGCTCTTATTAGTCAGTGTGTTAGTTGAGCATTAAGCCTAGATCATGTGGGGTCAATCTCGCCACCCCAGATTGCCGCGCATCCGTTTGAAATGGCCATGACACCTTCCAACCATTTGAAATGGGCGGATTATTTTATCGAGATTTTCTGATCAATCCGTGACGTTCTTCCCTCGAACGGGCCTATCCGGCTCGTGATGAGTCCCCGCACCGCCGCTTTGGTTTGTGTGTGCGCCGTGAATTGTATGCAACCCCGCCATGAGGGATAATGCCCCCATTCCAGATCCTGAAGAACACCATGACTCCAGCCGAATACAGCGCCCTCGCCCATCCCAGATTGTCCCACCCGGCACGCAGCCTCTATACCCTGCAGTTGCGCAGATTGGTGCTGGAAAATCGACAGGCCAGGCTCAACTATCCCGAGCTGGGGCGGTCCTTGGCGGTGGTGGATCCGGGCGATCCCAGCGGCTTCTGCTATCAGGTCAATGCCCGACAGCTGACCGAGCTGCTCGATGAGCTGATGGAAGCAGAATTGTTGCAGGTGGAGGCGCTGCCCGAGAGTGAGCACTACCATCAATGCCCGTTCCAGTTGCCGTTGCTGAGCCAGCGAGTGCGCAGTCCGCTGCCGGAGCGGCCATTCCAGATGCACCTGCAGTGGCGACCGGATGAGGAACTGCCCGCCCTCGCCCGCCTGTGCGGGGTGATCGATGCCAGCTACAACGAAGAGGATCTCGGGGAGTTCATCGCCTACTGGTTGGGCCGCCCCGAGGTGTTCGACTCCCAGCATCAGTGGATGCTCAGGTTTATCCGCACCCTCAAGAGTCGCCGCTACGCCCGTCGCCAGCCCACTGTCGTGACGGGTTACCAGCAGGTCACCCCTGCTCCCGCCGAATCTGGGCCGAGCAAGCGGGCGCAGGAGATGATCGAAGAGGCCAAGCGCCTCGCTCAGGGGCCGGATAATGATTGATCCCCACGCTTCGCAGCAGGCACTATTAGCAGCACCATCAGGCCCTTGCCATCCAGGCCCCAGCAGAAGGAGCATTCCATGACAGACCCGCACGATCCACTGCGCCAGGAGCTGGAGGAGATCGAGGCCAAGCGCCGCAAGATCGCCAAAGCCAAACAAGACCACCGTATCCACGATCCCGAGCTGAGCCAGCATGTGGGCGGCTTGCTCGAACGCATTCGCCGTTTGCAAGCCCAGACCGGCGGTGGCCAGTACGACTACGAGACCCTGCGCAAGGAGTACGATGCCAAGGCCAACGCCGAGGTGCGCGAGCTGCAGAAGGCGGCCCGTCAGGAGCGGATCCAGAAGCTGATCGCCCAGGCCGACCTCAATCCGGACTGGGTGTTCGACAAGATGGATGCCACCGACCCTGTGCTGCAATACCCTATCGAAACCGCCCGTTACTTTATCAGCGGCTTCGAGCACTGGGAGAAGAGTGGTGGCGGCTGCATGCTCATTTATGGCGACTATGGCACCGGCAAGTCGACCCTGGCGGGCGCCGTGGCCCACGAGCTGATCGCCCTTCACCAGAAATCGGTGATCTTCCAGCAGTGGGCCTCCATCGTCGATCGGCTGTTCTTCAACGTGATCCAGGATCAGGAGGAGCGCAATCAGTACCGCCGCGCCCTGGAAGAGGTGGATCTGCTGATCATCGACGAAGTCGCGGCCAACCGCGCCAAGATGGCGGAGAGCCAGTCCAGCTTCCTCGGCCACCTGCTGCGCCGTCGTCGCAACCTATCCAAGAGCGTCATCATCATCAGCAACCACAGTCCCCAGAGCCTGCATCAGGCCATAGGCGACTTCAGCTTCGAGGCGATCAAGGCGTTCAACCCGGTGGATATCCACTTAAGCGGCCCCAGCCGTCGCCCCAGTATCGGCCACTACAACGGCTGATCCCCCGGGCCAGCGTCATTGACGTTGGCCCGTTGCTTTTCTGCTTCCCCTTCACAGATAAAAACAACTCTCATTTACATCGAGTCATCCAAGCCCTAGGCTAGCCCTTTTGTTCAAGGGGATTCTCTCATGCCGACCATTCTCATCTTCGGAGCCAGCCGCGGGCTGGGCCGCGCCTTCACCGATCAGGCCCTGCGTCAGGGCCACAGGGTCGTGGCCCTGGTCCGCAACGCCGAGATGGCTGCCGAGCTGCACACTTTGGGGGTCGAGGTCGTTCAGGGGGATGCCCTGGACGGGGCCGCTGTCGCGCAGGCTTGCCTGCTGGCGGGCAGCGAAGCCCAGGTAGTTTCCACCTTGGGGAGCTTTCGCCAAGCCCAGCCGGTGGATTATCAGGGCAACCGTCAGGTGATAGACGCCATGGAGCAGGCCGGGCTCAAGCGCCTGCTGCTGGTCACCTCCCTCGGCTGCGGCGACAGCTGGCAATATCTGCCCGAGCGGGCACGGGAAGCCTTCGGTCACGAGGTGCGCTTGAAGAGCCTGGCGGAGAGCTGGCTGCAGACGAGCCGGCTGAGTTGGACCATATTGCGGCCGGCCGGCTTGCAAGATGGCGAAGCCACCGGCCGAGCGGTATTGAGTCAGGGGAAAGAGGTACACGGCCTGGTGCATCGCCAGGACGTGGCCATCCAGGGTTTGCAACTGCTCACCAACGAGCAGGCCCTCGGTCAGATCTACGCCATCGGCGAGCCCGGCCTGCAGCGCAGCTGAGCCAGCCTCGCCTAGTTCCGAAATAAACGGTCAGCCTCAGCTGACCGTTTTCATCTCGGTTGCCAACCGCTGCCGTTGACGCCATCCCAGCAGCCAGCAGGCGAGCCCGCCATTGAGCAGCGCCAATCCCCACAGTTGCCACCAGTAGCGGGACACTTGAGCAAAGTCGGCACCCATCTGGTTCAGACGCAGGAAGCCCTCGATGGCCGGAGTGCTCGGCACCCACTGGCCCAGCCAGTTAAGGGGGGCCGGTATCAGCTCAAGGGGCCAGATAAAACCGGCAAGGAACACCAGCGGCAGGGATGAGACCAACACCACCTGGGTGGGCAAGTCGCGGCGGGTAAAGAGCGCCCCCAGCACTATGCCAAGCCAGGTGGTCGCCAGCAGGAACGGCAGGGTGAACAGCCACAACTCGGCCGGCGCGGCGCTGCGCGCTATGCCGTAATGGTCGAAGCAGAAGCCGAAGAAGTAGGTCACGGGCAGCACGAAGAGCCCCCCCAGCACCAGGGTGCGCGCCAGCAACAGGGCCAGCACCGGCACCTTCTGCCAGTAGCCCTGCTCGCCACGCAGGCTGCGCTGATTCTGGGTCGCCCCCAGGATGCCGGCCCCCATCAGCAACACCTGATGCAGGATCAGCACGAACACCGCCGGCACCACGTAGTTCACATAGCCCATGCTGGAGTTGAACACCGGCAGCACGTTGAGCCCCACCGCGCTCCAGCCCAGGGCCGCCTGGGGCAGCGCCTCACCCTGGCTGAGCAGCCTCGCCACCTTGATCTGAGCGGCCAGGGTGCCGCCCGCCTGGGCCAACCCCTCGGCGATGGTGCCATACACCAGGAAGTAGGAGGCATCCCCGGCATAGCTCAGGGTCACGCTCCTGCCCAGCATCAGATCCCGGTAGAAGTGGCGGGGAATGTGCAAGATGCCGCTCGCCTTGCCGGTCAGCAGCCACTGACGGGCCTCCTCCAGGCTGCCAACCCGCGCCACCAGTGCCACCTGTGAGGTCGCATCGGCCATGAACTCCAGCTGACGGGAGAGCTGACTGCTGTCGTCGTTGACCACCACCACCGCCTCTTCCCTCGGCAACTGGTGCAGATAGGGCTGGGGGTAGAGGAAGGAGTAGAAGAAGACGCCGCCAAACAGGGTCAGCATGATGGCCCTGTCCGCCAGCAGGGTACGCAGCTCCAGCCGCACCAGATCCCAGAAACCCATCATATCTCCGGCTCCTTGTCAGCCAACTGGCGGGCCGCATGCGCCTGGGGTTGATAGCGGCGCATCACCACCAGCAGAGGCAGCAGAAACAGCAGCAAGGCCCCGAACTGGGGCAGCGTCGCACCGAGCGGCAGGCCGTAGTTGGTCTGCCCTATCTGCAGCTCGACGTAGTGAGAGATGGGCAGCAGGCTGCGCCAGAACTGGGCGAAGTCCCCCATGGCACTGACCGGGAAGGTCACCCCCATGAAGGCGAAGCCCGGCGCCGTATAGGCCCCCGCCAGCGACAGGGCGCGGGCCGGATCCCGGATGACGGCGTAGAAGAAGGCCCCCATGCTGACGCAGGCGGCAGAGGCCAGCCCCAGACCCAGGGTCAATATCAGCCAGCTCCCCTGCATGGGGTAGCCAAGCGCTTTAAATAGCAGCAGGCTCCACGCCAACCCCCAAGCCCAGCCGATGAGCACATGCGGCATCAGCGTGCGCCAGAGGCCGAACCAGACCCCTCTGGTCGTCCAGTCCAGTCCGAGTCGGTCTGTACGGGCCAGCGCATTGAGACCGTAGAGCACCACCAGGATCTGCCAGACCGCGGGCAGCAGGGCGCTCAGCAGGAACTGGGCATAGCTGGAATTGATGTTGTAGAGCGCCGTCACCTGGTTGGCGATGGGCACCGACTGCCCCAGGGCGCCGGGCAGCGCCTTGCCGTCCGCCATGGCCGCCAGCACACCCACCTGACCGTTGAGGGTGCCGACCACCTGAGCCAGGGCCGAGTTGACCAGCTTGGCGATCAGGATGAACTGGCCGCTGTTGAAGACGGTGATTTTGGGTTGGGTTCCCTCCCGGGCATCCCGCTCCAGATGGGCGGGGATCACCACCAGGGCATAGATATCGCCACCGCGCAGGGCGCGGGTCCCCTCGTCGATGGCATCAAACTGATTGCTCAGCTTGAGTCCGCTCGAGCCATCGAGAGAAAACGCCAACTGACGGGAGAGCGCGCTCCTGTCCAGATCCACCAGGCCGACCTTGAGGTCCCGCGCCAACCCGGCCGAGAAGACCCAGCACAGCAGCCCTATCAGCAACAGGGGGACCCAGCTCACCAGCGCCCGACTGAAGGGATCCTGCCACAGCAGCCGCCATTCACGTCCCATCAGAGTTCGACCAGCACGCTCATGCCAACCCGCAAGCCTTCCACCGGCTGCAAGGGGCGCGCCTCCACCTGGAAGCTCTTCATATCAAAACCCTGCCGGCTGTCGGTGGCACGCCAAGTGGCGAAGTCCCCCATCACCGCCACGTGGGTAACCTTGAAGCGCACCAGCTGATCCCCCAGACCGGGAATGCGGGCGTCGAACTCAGTGCCGACCGGGAAGCGGGGCAGCAAGTCTTCCCGCACGTGGAACTGGGCCCAGGCATCTTCCATGTCGAGCAGGGTCACCACGGGGAAGCCCTGCGGTGCCAGCTCGCCACTGCGCAGCAGCACCTGGGCGACTTCACCGGCATGGGGGGTAACGATGCGAGTATCGGCCAGATAGGCCTCCACCTCGGCCACCCCCCCTGCCGCCATCTTGGCCTGTTCGCGGGCCGCAATCTTGGTCTCTTCCCGCGCCCCTTCCAATGTCATCTGGTACTGCTGCCAGGCCATGCCTTCGCTGTACTTGGCCGCCTGCCAGGCGGTCCAGGCCTCATCGCGCTTTTGCAGCGGCATCACCCCCTCCCGGTGCAGGTTGGCGATGCGCTCATAGGTCTTGCCGTGGAGCAGGGCCGCCGTCTTGGCCTGTTGCCACTGATCCTTGGCCGCCGCGATCTGCTGGGCCCGCGCCCCCTTCTCCGCCTCTTGCGCCAGGGCGCCGGCCGCCGCCTGGCCAGCCTTGGCCTGACTCAGCTTGGCCTCGATCTCGGGGCTGGCGAGGGTGAATGCCAGCTGGCCCTGAGCCAACTGATCGCCCTTCTTCACCAACACCTCGTCGATCCGCCCCGCCACCTTGGAGGAGACCGAATACTGCTGCGCCTCGATCTGGCCCTGCAGCCGTACCGGCTCAGGCTGGTAGGCGAGCCAGAAACGCCAGCCCAGCCAGATGACCAGCACGATCAGTGCCAGTGGCAACAACAGTGGCTTGCCCTGGCTCATCTTCTTCTTGATGGGGGGATGACTCATGCATTCACCTCGACAAACGGGCGACCCTTGGCGGTCGAAACAGACATGGAAAGAGGGACAGACAGGGCCGCGATCATGAGTTCACCTCTATCGCCTGACCGTGCTGATATTGATTGAAGCTGTTCATCTGACCGGAGAGCGCCAACAGGCGGGCCAGCGAGATCACGTATTGGTAGGCGGCGGCGGCGCGCTGGGTCTTGACCCCCGCCAGCTGGTTGCGCGCATCCACCACATCCAGCGAGGTGGAGAGCCCCTGCCCGAACGCCTTGTCCCGCAGTCGCACGTTCTCCTCGGCCAGCGCCTGGGTGGAGGAGAGGGATTGATACTCCTCCAGCCCCTGGGCCGCCTCGCGCCAGGTCTTCTCGACCAGCAGCTCCAGATCCTGGCGGGTCTTGGCCTGCAGCAGATTGACCTGCAGCTCGGCGCTTTTCGCGGCCTGCACCGTCTCAGAACGACCGTCACGGCTCACCAGCGGCATGCTGACGCCCACCCCGACCAACCAGTCTGGCGTGGTCTTGGAGACGATGGAGTCGTCTTCATAGAGGTTGTAGTTACCAAACAGGAACAGCTCGGGGGCGTATTTGCCCTTCTCCAGCTTGATCATGCCCTGAGCCTGTTCCTTCTTGGCCGCCAGCAGCTTGAGGCCGGGGTGCACCGCCAGGGTCTCCTGCACGAAGGGATCGAGTTGCGGCATCCCCTCATTGATGAACAGCCGGGTATTGGGTTCGGCCTGCTTGAGCTTGAGCAGGTGGCCGAGGGCCAGCTGGGCGATTTCCAGGCTGCGCCGCGCCTTCTGGGTATCGATGCGTGCCCTGTCATAGGCCGATTGGGCGGAGAGTCGCTCGACCTTGGCGATCTGGCCCTGGGCCTCCAGCTTCTGGGCATGATCCAGGTGCTGGGCCAACCCCTGCTCGATCTCCTGCTTGGTCTGCACCACCTGGGCCGCCAGCACCACGCCGAAATAGGTCTGGGAGAGGCTCTCGAAGGTAGCTTGCTGCTTGAGCACCAGCAGCTGTTGCGCCTCGCTCACCTGAGCCTGACGGATATCCTGCGCCGCATCGATGCGGCCGCCGACGAACAGCGGCCACAGCATCTTGACCGAGCTGGTGACCACGTTCTGCTTGGTCAGGGGGGTGACGAAGTCGCTGGGGCTGAGGTTGAGCGCCTGCATGACGGGCCCCAGCACCTTGCCAAACTCCGGGTGGTTGGCGATGGGGTTGAGATCCAGCATGTCCAGCTCCATCGGCTGATCGAGGTGGGTGTAGCTGGCCCCCAGATCCACCTTGGGCAGGTACATGGCCTTGGCTGCCTCGCGAAGCTGCTCTGCCCGCTCTACCCCGGCCTGCTCCGCCGCCAAGCCATCATCCTGCTGGATGACCCGGCTCCAGGCCTCGGTGAAGCTCACCGTCTGCGCCTGGGCCGAGCCCAGCATGGCCCCCAACAGACACGGACAGAGTGATTTGATGAAGCTTGACGTCATACATCCCCAAATTCTGTTTGTAATAAAATTGTGTGGAGCCTTTGCTCGATTCTGGCTCGCTATCATAACGTAAACCCGCGGCGGAGGGAGACTGACAAATCACCGAGTCCCTCACTCATTTGGCCCCGATCATGGTCTCAGACAATATGTCTGATTTTCAAGCACTCCTGAATTTGCAAGCCTTGGCGCGACGTTTTTTTCAGAAAAAATTGGCTGACGCTCAAATACTAACCTTTTCTCCTGACTAAAAAATGCGTAATATACGCCGCCCTAAGCCGATGGTAACCGTGGAATGCAGATAGGTCCCCACACGCTTGAAACTCCCTTGATCGTGGCCCCCATGGCCGGTGTAACAGACCGACCATTTCGTGAACTTTGTTTACGTTTGGGAGCAGGCATGGCCGTTTCCGAGATGCTGCTGGCCAACCCGGATGTCTGGGATACCCAGAAAACCAGGATGAGAATGGGCCATTCTGCCGAAAGCGGATTGCGATCGGTCCAGATTGCCGGAGCCGACCCGGAGATGATGGCGTTTGCCGCCCGCTACAACGTGGAGCAGGGCGCTCAGATCGTCGACATCAACATGGGTTGTCCTGCAAAAAAAGTGAATAAGAAGTTGGCGGGCTCCGCCCTGCTGCGTCAACCCGAGCTGGTCAGAACCATCTGCCAGGCCGTGGTGAATGCAGTGGAGGTGCCTGTCACCTTGAAGATACGCACAGGATGGGATCCGGATAACCGCAATGGCGAGGAGATCGCCCGAATCGCCGAAGATTGCGGTATCGCGGCCCTTGCCGTGCATGGTCGTACCCGTGCCTGCCTCTACAAGGGGAACGCGGAGTACGACACTATCAGGGCGATTAAGCAGGCCGTATCGATTCCTGTGGTCGCCAATGGCGACATAGACAGCCCGGAGAAGGCCCGGTATGTCCTCGACTATACCGGCGTCGACGCCGTGATGATCGGCCGTGCTGCGCAAGGACGACCCTGGATTTTCCGGGAAATCCGTCATTTTCTTGAGACGGGCACCAAGCTGCCGCCTCCCGACAGGGAAGAGGTTCGCACCCTGATGAACGAGCATGTTACCAACCTGCACCAGTTTTACGGTGCATATCTGGGAGCGCGCATTGCCCGTAAACACGTGGGCTGGTATCTGGATGAAGAAGAGACGGGCCGAGAATTCCGTAAACATTTCAATGCTCTGGATTGTGCAGATGCACAGCTGGAAGCACTTGAAGTGTATTTCGATGGATTAGGTTAACGCATAACTCGCATAACTAAAGAGCCGACCGAATATGTTCGAACAAACCCTGACTTCTGATGCATTGGTAACAACTACTCACAATCACGCTGCCGAGCCGACCCAGCGCCCCCTGCGTGACTCTGTGCAACAGGCCTTGCGTAACTACCTGGCCCAGTTGAACGGTCAGGAAGTGATTGATCTGTACGATATGGTTCTCTCCGAAGTCGAAGCTCCCATGCTGGACGTGATCATGCAGTACACCCGTGGTAACCAGACTCGCGCCGCCGTGATGATGGGCATCAACCGTGGTACCCTGCGTAAAAAGCTCAAACGCTACGGCATGAACTGATTTCGGTCACCCTGCTGCAGTGCAGACGAAGGCGTATCCCAGCGATGGGATACGCCTTTTTCTATGGCCGGCTTTTGCAATGGCCGAACATCATTCCGTCGCCAGCTTAAGGCCAAGGCCGACAAACAGGCCTCCCATCAAACGGTTGAGCCAGAGACCCACTCGCGCGGGCAGCCGCACCTTGCGGCTCGCATAGGCGGCGGAGAAGGCCAACAGGTGGCACCAGATCATGCCGTTGAGGTTGAAGATGCAGCCCAGCACGATGAAGGCCAGCGCCTTCTGTGGCGCCGCCGGATCGATGAACTGCGGTACGAAGGCGAGGAAGAACAGCGCCACCTTGGGGTTGAGCACATTGGTTAACAGTCCCTGCCGGTAGATACGCCCGTAGGAGAGCGCAGGCAGCGTCACAGAGGGCTCGGTAGAAGCAGCAGGGCTTGCTCCCTGTCTCAGCAGTGAAATCCCCAGGTAAACCAGATAGAGCGCCCCTATCAACTTGATGACGGTGAACAGCTCGGCCGAGGCACTCAGCAGGGCCGACAGTCCCAGCGCCGCCGCCAACACGTGCACCATGGTCCCCGTCCCTATCCCCAACGCCGCCACCGAGCCGGCCCGCCAGCCCTGGGAGCCGCTGCGCAGCATGATGAGCAGGGAATCCGGCCCCGGCATCATGTTCAACAGCAGGCCGGATACGATAAACAACGCCAGATCGTGGATCCCCAACATAGACAGCTCCTTGTGTATGAAACACACAGTCTATGGATCCGGCCGGCCTTGTCACGCCCGTTTCAGGCAATAGTGAGCATCAATGAAAGGCATAGCGGCCCGAAAGCAGGTAAAAAGCGGCAGAAAATGAGGACGGAGATGGGTAATCAGGGACTCTGCAGGCAGTGCGTTTGACTAAATAGATATTACTTTACGAAATAGTTGTCTGATAAACAGGCTTAAGATGAACAAAATATCTGCCAAACTCCACATCTCAGCCAACAAAAAAGCCCGCTCGATTGA